>CAWHGI010000008.1:0-13252 GCA_963828865.1 uncultured Acidobacteriota bacterium
GGCGTCATTCTATACCGGTCTTGAAAGTTCGCAATGTTGCAGGTGACTTCCGTCACTGCGCGAGCGGGTTTCAGGGAGACTGCATCCGCCGGTTGCTGCACGTACTGGCGATCGGCTCAGTACTCACACTCCGTCGCCGCCGAGGCTGCTCCGGAGCGGCTACGCGGTGTATTCCTGGAACGAAACTGATTCTTACCGCACCCCGGCGATTCGCAGCACTGGAATCCGAAAATGGCAAAATCAAGGTGCAGAAGGCTCCGGAAGAGATAACCGGCTTCAAGTACCTGATGATCTGGCATCCGCGAGCCTGATCTTCCTATCGACTGAATCGGATTGCGCTACGGCAAGGCCGCATGCAGTTCCCGAGTCACAGGCAAACCGGAAGTAATTCTCGAATGGCGCCAACAGACCAATGTGCTGACTGAGCTCGGGTTTGGCCAGTTTCGGAGGATTACTCCCGAGAAACGCGCTGGCGGTGACTAACCTTTTCGAGACACACTGTGCGTAGTCTATCCGGGCGTGGAGCTCGTGGATCACCGGGATCAAAAAGAGTTGGAGTGCGGCTCGCGGCTGAGCCGATGGTGGTCGAATGCCTTTTTACTGGATGCCCCGGCGCAGCTTGAAGCCCGGTCGAGACCTCATGTAGAGCTAAAGCCATCAGACCGAACCCCCGTGCTTGCGTTCTGTAATCGCTGAAAAGCAACCCGCAATTCAGCCTTGGCAACTTTGCCGTAGGGCGTGCGGGGAAGATTTTCGACAAACACAAATTGCCGGGGTATTTTGTATTTTGCCAGCCGTGGAGCAAGGAAACCTGTGAGTTCATCGGGGGTAGGCGCCGGTTCGCGCGAGGAAACAATGAAAGCAACCCCCACTTCGCCCCAAGTCTCGTGCACGATGCCAATCACGGCGGCGTCGCGGACGGCCTCGTGCTTCAGCAGCTCAGCTTCCACCTCGATGGGATAGACGTTCACGCCGCCGCTGATGAACATATCCTTCGAGCGGCCTACGATGTAGAAAAAACCGTCTTCGTCGCAGCGGGCGAGATCTCCGGTATGAAACCAACCCTCGGGGTCCAGTGCGGCGGCTGTCGCTTCCGGATCATTCCAGTATCCCTTGCACGTGTGCGGACCACGCAGGAGCAATTCGCCGATTTCACCGGGCGGTGCGTCATTGCCATTCGCGTCTCTCAAGCGGGCCTCTGTGAACATCAGCGGCCGACCGATCGATCCGGCCTTGCGCGTCGCATCTTCCGACGACATCGCGAAGCAATTCACCCCGACTTCGGTCAAACCATAGCCCTGCTTCAACACGAGCCCGCGCCGTTGATATTCGGCGATGAGATCGATCGGGAGCGGAGCGCCGCCGCTGATGAACCAGCGAATGTGACTGAGGTCTACCTGCGAGAACTCCGGAGCGTCGAGCAGCATTTTGAAAATTGTGGGGACGCCGAGCGCGACGGTACATCGTTCGCGCTCGATGGCGCGCAGAACTTCATGGACGTCGAAATTGCGATGGAGCACGATTGTACCGCCAGCGGCGAAGATCGGGATCAGAAATGCCGCCAGCCCTCCGGCGTGATAAATCGGCGTAAAGATCGGGCTGATATCCGTGTCACGCAACTGCCAGCAGACCGCTGTGTTGTATCCATTCCAAGCGATCATCCGGTGGGGAATCCGCACGCCTTTGGGCTTGCCCGTGGTGCCGCTGGTGTACAGCAGACAATAGATGTCTTCGGGATCGCAACGAGTGGGCTTCCAATCTTGCGCGGAAGCTGCAGTAACACCATCGTTGTAATTCAAATCGCCGGAAGGGAGGGGTTCGTCGAGAGCTATCCAGCTAGGGATCGAGACGTCGCGTTTCAGCTGTTCGACAGTGCCCGCGAATTCCCGGTCGTAAATCAGACAGCGCGCGCCGCTATCGCGCAGGATTGTGGCGAGCTCCGCGGCGGTGAGCCGCATATTCAGCGGAACAACAGTGATCCCGGTTTTCCCCGCGGCGAAAAATGCATCCAGGAACTCCACGCGATTCTTGGCCAGAATTGCCACGCGCTCGCCGCGAGCAATCCCGCACTGCTCTGTAAGCATGCGCGCGCAGCGGATGGAGCGCTTATTAAGCTCGCCATACGTGAATTGATGGCGCGTTGGGATGCAAATCAGGGCGGTCTTATCGGGGCTGAGGCGGGAACGTTCACCCAAGATATCGCCGTGAATCATGAACTCCTCGAGGAACGCGTGCGGCCGGCAATTTCTCGATTTTGACGCCGCGCTAGGGCATGCGAAATGCTACACCGGCCTGATTGTAACCGACCCCCGAACCGACCATTACTACCAGGCCGTCCGGGCGAAGCTTTCCCTTCACGATCGCGTCGTCGAGCGCCATACCTACGCACGCCGAGCCCGTATAGCCGCAATTTTCCATAATCGTGTGCGCGCGCTCCATGGGAAGACCAAGCCCGGACATTACGTGCTCAATCGTCGGTTTGCGAACCTGCGTAAAAATAAAAAGACTTACGTCCTCCAGTTTGAAACCGCCGTCGCGCGCGAGCTGCCGCACTACTCTCGGCCATCCTTCTTCGTTAATCTCCGGCGGATAGCGTTTGACGATTTGCACCTTTGTGCGGCCTTCGCGCAGTGCCGCGTCGCTCGCGGGCTCGGCGGTGCCGCCGGCAAAAATGCCCCAGTAGTGATTGTAGGAGCCGTCCGCCAGCATCGCCGAGGAAATGAAGCCAGGCTTTTCGGCGGGAGTGAGCACCGCCGCGCTCGCACCGTCGCCATAGAAAAAAATTCCCGGATCCATGGGGTCGGCGAGCCGGTGCATCATATAAGCGCCAATAACCAGGACCGTGCGCAGGGATGCATTCGTCGCGATCAAGCCCGCAGCGGCCGCCAGGCCGGTGGGAAAAGAGGCACAGGCGCAGCCGATGTCGAAAGTACCGGCATTCTTCGCTTGCAATTTATCCTGGACCACGACGGACGTAGCCGGTGTGATGAAATCCGGTGAATCCGTTCCGAGGACAATCAAATCCACCTCGTCGGATGTTTTGCCGGCGCGCTCGAGCGCTTCGCGCGCGGCGGGCACCGCCAGATCTGAGGTGGACCAATCGTCCGGCGCGTACCAGCGCTTCAGAATTCCGGTCGCCGCTTCCATCTTATCCACATAGTCCGGAACGTGTGCAAGTTGGGCACGCAGCGTCTCGTTACTGACTTCGATCGACGGCAGGTAACTTCCGGTGGCGGTGATGGTGGCGTATCTCTCCATGGTGAAGGGTCCGTTCGGCGCGGGTCGAGCGCGCTAAAGCGTCAAACCTCCATCCACCGCGAGGACGGCGCCGTTGATGAAGTCCGATTCTGCCGACGCGAGGAACAAATAGGCGTTGGCCACGTCGCGCGGTTCGCCCAGCCGTCGCATTGGCGTGCGTTCCCGCATGCTCTGCAAAACTTTCTCCGGCATCTTTTTTACCATTTCCGTGGCGATGAAGCCGGGCGCCACCGCGTTGACCGTGATTCCTTTGGGTCCCAACTCGCGCGCCCACGTCTTGGTCATGCCGATGAGACCCGCCTTGGCGGCGGCGTAGTTGGTCTGGCCAAAATTTCCGGAAGTCCCGACAATTGAGGATGTATTGATGATTTTCCCGCGGCCGCGCTCGACCATCTGCGGAGCGACGGCCCTGGTACAGTGAAAAACACCGGAGAGGTTCACGCCAATCACCTGGTTCCACTGTTCTTCCGTCATCTTCAGCAAGGTAGCATCGCGGGTGATACCAGCGTTGTTGATGAGAATGTCTATGGGACCGAATTTCCGCATCACCGCCGCCACCATCGTCTCCACCTGCGAAAAATCGGAAACATCGGCGTGGGTGTAGAAGCCCTCGGCTCCTTCCGCCGCGATGGCCGCCACCAATTCACCGCCGTCCGTCGCTAAATCACACACGGCCACCTTGGCACCCTCGCGCGCAAAGACCAGTGCGGCCTCGTGGCCGAGGCCGCTCAGCCCGCCGGTGATAAGTGCTGTCTGGCCCTTGAGCCGCATGCTCTCGTGTCCCAGCTCCCGGTTAGAAGTTGAACTTCAATGCAAATTGAATGATGCGTGGTCCGGAACTGGTCGTGCTGATTGCGCCGACATTGGGAAGCGGCACGTTATTGTTCGGATTGGAAAAATTCACCCAATTAAAGAGATTGAAGAATTCAGAGCGGAACTCGAATCGGGCAGTTTCCGTCACCGGGAAATATTTGACGATGCTGAAGTCAATGTTCTTTTGTCCGGGCCCGGTGATGATGTTTCTGCCGGAAGTTCCATAGGGAGCCGCGTTCGCGCAGGTGTTGCTGAATGCGGCGACGTTGAAATAGTCGTTCAGCTTGCTTTCAGTGCCGCCGGGAACTGTAATCGTCGCGCCGGGAACGTAATCGGCGCGATTGTACAGGGCCGAGCCGGATTCACAAACGACCGAGAAGGGCAGGCCGCTCTGAAAAATGGCGATCCCTCCGATTTGCCAATCGTTTGCGGCCGATTTCGCGAGCCGCGAGTCTCCTTTATAGAACGCGGGCAACTGATAGACGCCGCTGATCACAAAACGTTGCGCGCGGTTGAAATCCGAAAGCCCCAGTTGCGCGTCCGGATTCTGCTGATCGCCGGGATAACCGCCCAGTTCGTTTTCAAAACCTCCGGAGCCCTGGTCGGTGGATTTCGAATAGGTATAGGAGGCCAACAACTGCAAGCCTGCGGAAAAGTGTTTCGTGAGGCTGGCCTGCAGCGCGTTGTAATGGGAATTCGTGTTGGTCTGCACTTCTTCGAAACCGTTGAGCACTTTGTTGTTTGAAAAACCGGAGAGATTGTAGGGTGGAGTTCCCGCAGCGCCCTGATTGAAATTGTAAACGTTTATGAGCTTGGTGCCTTTCGACCCAACGTAGCCCGCGTCCAGCAGCCAATTCTTGAGCGGCTCCCACTGGAAGCCCAGGTTGTATTGCTGCGTATAGGGCACCGACAAATTCTTCGCCGCGTAGAGACCGCTGATCGGCGTGCTGAATCCCGGCAGGGGAAATCCGCTCGCATAGAACGGGACCGGCGAAGGGAATCACGGCGGGCGTCACCGGAAAGCTCACACCGGCAAGATTGGGGAAGGGATTCTGAAATGAGCCCGGCAGCAAGCCAAGGCTCAGACCGATGATGTCGTACGGATAATTGAAGATCTGGAAGTTCGCAAAACGCGTGGAGAACCGGTCGTAATAAATTCCGTAGCCGGTGCGTACCACAAAATTGTCGGAATTTAGCGGCTTCCACGCGAAGCCGATGCGCGGCGCCACGTTCCACGCGTTGGGATTCAGCGTCTGGCCCGGCTTGAATAACTCAAAACCATTGGGTGGATTACAGGGTGCCGTAACCAAACAAGGAAGCGTGTTTTGCGCAAACACGTTCGGCAGGAAATTCGCGATTCTTCCCTGCGTGTCGCTGATGCCGCCATCGAATCCGACGCGAAAGCCCGCGTTAATCGTGAGGTTCGGGAGGATCCGCCAATCGTCCTGCACGAATCCATCCGCATCGTTAATGCGCATATTTCGATTCGGGATGCCGTTGCCGAGCAGTCCGAAAGCGATCGTGCCGTTCAGAAAGTCCGTGAAGTCATTGAAGTCAATTTCCCCGCGCGAAAACGAGTGGAAAAAGAAATCAACGTGGTTGCGGATGAAGTCGCCGCCGAAGCGGACGAAATGTTTTCCGTGCGTCCACGAAAGTGTGTCCGAGCCCTGAAAATTCTCGGTGGTGGAACGCTGATCACCCAGCGGAGTCGAGCCGATACTGAACAAACCGTTCACTTCGATCGTGGCCATGCCCGGATATGTGGCGGCCAGAGGATTGTTAATGCCGAACTGGGCGTTCGTGAAAGGTTCCTGGGGCGTCGAAGGCGCGTTGATGCGGCTGAATCCGAAATGCGCTTCGTTGATCAGGTTCGTGCCGATCGTTTGCGTGTCCGTCAGGCTCAGCACGCGATTCGAGAAAGTAATGTGGCCGCCGTAGCCTGGGGCTTGCAGCGGATCGGCTCCCACAAAGCTGAACAGCGCCTGAAACTGGGGATCTTGCGAGAAGAAGAACTTCGCTGAGAATTTATTTGTCGAGGTGACGTTCTGGTCGAACGACAGGCTGAACTGATCTTCGGAGAAGGTGGACAACGCGCTCAACGGAGTGACGACCGTGCCGTTGAGAACTGTGCCGTTCGGTGCGGCGCTGGGGATGGCGAATTGCCCATTGGGCAGCGTGGCCTGCAGCAGGGCGAGCGCCGTGGGGTCAATGGTGGTCACTCCATAGTTGACGAGCGCGAAGTTCTGCAGCGTAGCGGTGCTGCGGTCGTTCGTGAGGCCTTGCGGTATAAACAGCGTGGTCAAACTGTTCGCCGACGCGCCGTTGTGTTGCCGCGTTCCCTGGTAGGAAATGAAAAAGAAACTCTTGTCTCTTTTGATCGGTCCGCCGAACGTACCGCCAAATTGATTGCTGTTCAGTTCCGGCCGTGCCCCGCCTGACTGTTTCAGGAAATAGTCGTTCGCGTTCAGCGCGCTATTGCGGAAAAATTCGAACGCATTTCCGTGGAAAGAGTTGGTCCCGGACTTCGTAACGACCGCCAGATTTCCGCCGGTGTTACGGCCTTGCGTGGCGTCGTAGAGCGACGTTTGCACGATGAACTCCTGCAAGGAGTCCGGCGACGGGACGGCCAGGCTGGGAGTGGAGTTGGTTCCCGGACTGGTGATGATCGTGCCGTCGAGCACCACGTTGTTGCTGGTGTCGCGCTGGCCGTTCACATAGAAATCCAAGTCGCCGCGGCCAAGATCGGTGTTGTTCGGCAGATTTTCCATCGCCCCGGGCGACAGACCAAGAATCTGCGTGTAGTTGCGCGTCGGAAGAGGCAGTTCGCTCAGCTGCCGCTCCCCAACGACGCGCCCGGCGTCCACGGAATCGGTTTGAACCAGTGGCGGGGCGGCTGTGACAGTTACCGATTGCGCGCCACTTGCCACGCTGAGCGCGGCATCGACTTCGGAATACTCGGTGATCCGGACTTCAATCCTATCCAGCACATACGATTGAAACCCCTTGGCATCCACGTGAATGCTGTAAATACCGGGAGGCAACAAGGGAAAGGCGTAGTGGCCGTCAGCGTCGGTGGCAGTTTCGCGATCCACACCCGCTGCATTCGTGAGCGTAATGTTGGCTCCGGCGACGACCGCCCCGCTCGGATCCTTCACCACTCCGGAGATCTGGCCCGTCGTAGGCGATTGCGCCCGTGCGCCGTTCGCAAGAACCAACAGACAGCAAAGCACAAATAGTCGGGACGTCCAGGGTGCTTTCATTTGCCCCTCCCTTTCCGCGAATTTCGTCTCCCTTTGTTTCCGTCGCGCCACAATCCTTCTGTCACCATCCTGATCAGCTGTTCGATGGCGCGATCGTCCGAAACGCCCAAGTGCTGTTTCCCGCCGAATAGCTTTTCCACCAGGAAATAGGTGAACACCTGCAAATAAATCGCGGTGAATGCCAGTGCCGGATCGATTGCGGAATTCCAATGGCCAGCGCGCGTGGAAATTTCGAGCTGCGGGCCGATGCGTGCCTTCATCCCCTTGGCGAGCGAACGAAATGTTCCGGCGAAATGTGCATTGCCGAATTCGGTGATGTCTATGTACATCAGCCGCCAATAATCGGGATTGTCGTAGACGATCTCGCGAATCACGTGCGCCATGCGCTGCAGTTCGGCTTGCCCGAAAACGTTCTGGATATCGCCCAGCGCTTTGCGGCGCAGCTTTTCCATGTGCCCTTCGTAGCGGGTGATTACGCTGACGTAGATTTCTTCCTTGGTGCGGTAGTAGTTGTAGAGATTGCCGATGGAAACGTGCGCTTCCTTGGCGATGTCGCGGACCGAGGTGCCATGAAAGCCCAGGCGCGTGAACACCCGCAGCGCGGCATCTTCAATCTTGACCTGGTTGCGTTCCACGTCCTGCAGGCGGAGTTTCGGCGTAAGCCACCCCTTACACCAAAGACGAACGTTCGTTTTTTTATATCGCGGGCGCCCAAATGTCAACACATTCTTTATGGGCGGTATCAGAACTACGAATGGGTGCCGGTGACGAGCGCGGCAGCCGTCACAGGCAGCAAAGGGACGGCCCGCGCCCTACCATGGCGACGGGACGATTTCACGAGTTGAGAAAATCTCGAAGCGCGCCCAAAAAGGCTTCACTGCATTCCAATTGAGGCGCGTGGCCGCAATCCGGAATGATTTTCAATCGACCTTGTCGCAATTTCCCCAAACCCTGCCGGGCTTGCGCGACCGGCAGTACATAGTCTTTCTCGCCCCAAATCAGAAGGGTCGGACATTTAATTTCCGGGAGGCGGTCGACCAGATAAGCCGAGAGCGACAAGCGGATGCTGGATGCCACGGATTCGGCGTACGCGGGATAGTCGGGCCGCTGCAATTTCTGATTTTGTCGTTGCAGGTAAAGTTGGCTTGCCGCCGATGGGTTCGCGAACACGGAAGCAAACAGCAGCGTGTGGATCTCCGGCGTAAGCCCGGCGATCACCGGCGCGCCAAGACGTGATGCGATGGCCCACGCCTCTTCTTGCGGGATTTCTCGGAAACCTCCGCTATCCACCAGAACAAGCTTCGCCACCATTTCCGAATGCCGCAGCGCGTAGAGGACCGCAATCTGCGCCCCAAACGAGTTTCCTATCAGAACGATCTCGTTCAGCGCCAATTGCCTGAAAAATTCCTGAAGTACAGCTACAAAAAAATCCGCAGTGTATTCCCTGCGCGGCTTGGACGACATTCCGAACCCTGGAAGATCCAGCGCAATGACGCGGTGCGTCTGCGATAGAGGTTCCAACACTGGTTCCCAATCCAGAAAATCGCCAAACATTCCGTGAATCAGGACGAGCGGGGGACCCTCACCGTGGTCATAAAAGCAGATTTGCTCCGAACCGACATTCCGCGTTGAGACGGATTTTGAAACCTGCAAAGTCACGCGTGCAACACCCTGTCCGTTGTCTGGCTTTCGGAAATCTGCAGGCCCATGACCCGCAAAGCACGATCATCGTGGGGTCTGTCCGAACGCCACGAGCGAAAAACGCTAACGGGTGCGGCAACGGTTGTCAACTCTTATCGGTCGACTGGAAAGGCTTTCTCAATCGCGATTGCGTCGTTACGCCGGGCAGGACTGCTCTCAAGCGGGATACTATGAAGCATGTCGCACGCGTATCAGCGATTGTTCCTCGGGCCTCATGACTGAGGCCCGAAACTGCGCAAGAGAAAATCTCTGGCGCTCCCCAGCACGTTTTCCCGCATCGCGGGATCGGGCAGCATGCGAGCGATTTCAACCGCAGCGTTTTGGATGAAGACGGAAGCTGCGTTTGGCCGTACTCCTCCTTTTCTTGCCTGGGGCGGTATCTTTCGGCTAGTTACCTGTGCCTTACCTGTCGTCAAGATATTCGACGAGTACACGCGCCACTAAAGTCGCCGGGCAGCAGCGACGTCACGTTTCGAATCACGCCTCCCGGTTGACGAGAGACGGAACGCCTCCAGTCGAATTGACAGTCCGTGCTCCAGAGTTCGCAGACAAGTACACCAGCCGCCTTCATTAATCGGCGACTTTATGTCAGATATTCTGATCCCAGCTTGTCCGAATGTTTTCCAGCAACGCAGGATAAATGACCCATCTTCGGAACGGATCGATTAAGCCCATGTAGAACGGCGTAATCCACGTTCTCTTGCACACGTACACCGCAAAGTAGAATCGATAGCTATCGGCTCTTTCCACAAGGGCACTGAGAGCCGCAGCATGGACGGTTCGATTCTGTATTTCAAGCAGCTGTTCATTGTCGAAGCGATAGACAACGCGGAACATTCCTTCTGGCGTTCCCGGCGCCACCAAAGAACGAGCGCGATCCTCCACCGTCAGGCGGCTTACAAACGAAGTCGCCAACGCATCTTTCGGTTCGTGCTCCAGCCGAAAAATGCGTCCCAGAAGAAATCGAAGACGGAAAAGCGCTCGCGCCACTGGCGGAAGCTTGTTGATTCCGTCTTGATTTGCCCGCCGAAGAACCTTAGTAAGGGTAACGCCACCGCGGTGCCTGGGTAGGTCAACCGCCCACACGTCGTGCAGCGGGACGTCGGCGAGCAGCGTATGCGCGCGAAGCGGCAGCGAGCAAAATTCCGCTGCAGAAATCTGGCCCATTTTTGAACTCTACGCCGCGGCAGAAGTCAACGCAAACACCACGATCCAAATCATGACTGAATGACGAATCATATAGGTAACCACCCGATCTGGAACTTGCTCGCAGCTTGGTTTTAGAAGACATACGCGTGTCCAATTTGAGGTGTGGGCAGCTTCGTGTCAGTGGATACTAATGAGTCTTAAGCATCGTTAAAGGAGGGCGATAAAGGCAGCGAGTGTTCTACGATTCGGCCCACTGAGGGCTCTCGCCAGAGTGCTTCGGCTAGGCAGCCGACTTCGCCAGTCCGCCGTTCTCAATGACAAAGCTTGCGATTTGATCCACGCCTTCGCCGCTCCTCAAATTCGTAAAAACGAAAGGGCGTTTCCCACGCATTTTTAGCGTGTCCGCCTTCATCACCTCGAGGTTTGCACCTACAAAAGGAGCCAAATCTATCTTGTTTATGATGAGAAGATCGGAGCGAGTAATGCCGGGACCGCCTTTGCGGGGTATTTTCTCGCCTTCCGCGACGTCGATCACATAGATCGTCAAGTCCGCCAGCTCGGGGCTGAAGGTCGCGGCAAGATTATCGCCGCCCGACTCGATGAAGCATAATTCCGCGTGCGGGAATTTCCGGTTCATGTCGTCAATGGCGGCGAGGTTCATGGAAGCATCTTCACGAATTGCCGTGTGAGGACAGCCGCCTGTCTCGACGCCCAAGATGCGCTCTGCCGGCAGCGCTTGCGCGCGTGTGAGAATAAGCTGGTCTTCCTTCGTGTAAATGTCGTTGGTAATCACGTAGATGTCATAGTCGTTCCGAAGCCGCTTGCAGAGTGCCTCGACCAGCGCGGTCTTGCCTGAGCCAACCGGGCCGCCGATCCCGACGCGCAAAGGGTGGTTCGGTGATTCGTTGTTTGTGATAAAAGTCATGAGCGAAATAACCTCGTATATTGCGTCTCGTGCGCCATGGAGGAGAGATCGACCATGAACGCGGCAGACCCAAGATCGTCCATCGTTGCGTTTCTGGCTTGTGCACTCGCGACGAGCACCGCTTGCTCAAGCGCGGCGATCGCAAGCTGCCCGTCCGTTTGACCGAGCGGGATGAGTCGCACTCCGGCGGTCACCAAATTGGCGATATAACTCTGCAGAAAGGCGGGCAAAGCCATACTCATCGAAATGTCTTCGCGTGCCGAGCGGACTCCGAGAATGACGGCCAACGCGGGCGGAACATCGTGCGCGGAGAGCAATTGCGAGAGTGAATCCAGCAGCCGATCGGGCCAGACTTGGCGCAGCGTCGTGCGGCACGCTGACGCTTGCTGCGATGACTCAAGCACAAATTCCGCTGTCGCGCGAAAGGCGGCCGCCAGTTGGGCTATTTCAAATAGTTTCGTGCAATCGTTGTCTCGGGCACTGCGCCAGGCCTCGCCGAAGAAAATCGCCTCATTTCGTCCCGAACCATAGAGAAGGTCCGCTTCCAGCCAGTCAACGAGACTTGCGCGGTCATTTATATGTCCTGCTTCCACAGCCCATTCGACGCCATGGGAATAGCTGTAAGCACCAGTAGGGAATGCCGGCGAGAGCCAGCTTTGGAGCCTCAATAGCGCCAGCGGTGGGCAACGGTACTGTTCATTACTCATGATGATGTCCACCCTCGCCGTGTTGGTGATTGTGGCCGCCGTACGCGCCGCCTTCGGGTTGAAAGGGCGCCTCCACCTTCACGAGCTCCGCGCCAAAGCCAAGAAGCATCTCTTCGATCACGTGGTCGGGCCGAATCCGAAGAACATGGCCACGAATTTCAGTCGGCAGGTGCCGGTTTCCCAGATGCCACGCAAGGCGCACGAGTTGATGGGGATCTTTGTGTCGGACTTCCACAATCGACTCCGCTGCCGCCTGAACCTTCAGCCAACTCCCATCTTCCAATTGCAAGCCATCCCCATCGGCCATGGCAACCGCTTTCGGCAGGTCAAGAAGGACATCTTCTCCCTGGTCCGCAGTCAGGCGAATTCGTCGGCGGTGGCGCGCATCAAAATCGAGCGTCAGAGTGCCTGCCGCTTTTTCGTTCGGCCAATGTCCGGCGGGACGATGAATGAAGGCACTGCGCATTGTGATCCTCAGTACAAGAAATAACGTTGTGCCATGGGCAGCACTTTTGCGGGTTCGCAAGTAAGCAGACGGCCGTCCGCTCGCACTTCATACGTTTCCGGGTTGACTTCCATGCGGGGCGTGGCGCTATTCAATATCATGGAACGCTTGCCTATTTTGCGCGTGTTGGAGACGGGAAGAAGCTTCTTTGCGACTCCGATCACATCGCTCTTTCGTAGCAGCGCTTGGCTGACGAATGTGACCGAGCTTTCCGTCATAGCGCGGCCAAACGCGCCGAACATTGGACGATAGTATTCCGGCTGCGGGTTGGGTATGGAAGCGTTGGGGTCTCCCATGATTGCGGCGGCGATCATGCCGCTTTTCAAAACCATCGCGGGCTTCACGCCGAAAAAGGCCGGATCCCAGATACAGAGATCGGCAAGCTTTCCGACTTCGATGGAGCCGACATAAGCCGAAATGCCCTGTGCTATGGCGGGATTGATCGTGTACTTGGAAATATAGCGCCGTGCTCGGAAATTGTCATTTTCACCTTTCTCCTCAGCTAGGCGCCCAAATTGCTTTTTCATTTTGTCGCCGGTCTGCCATGTGCGGATGATCACTTCTCCCACGCGGCCCATGGCCTGACTATCCGACGACATGATCGAGAGCGCGCCTAGATCGTGCAGGATGTCCTCGGCAGCGATCGTTTCTTTGCGGATGCGGCTTTCCGCGAAGGCAACATCCTCGGGGATGCGGCGGTCAAGGTGATGCGTAACCATGACCATATCCAGAGCCTCTTCGAGCGTATTCACCGTGTAGGGCCGCGTCGGGCTTGTCGAAGACGGGATGACATTTGCCTCACCGCACACTTTGATGATGTCCGGGGCATGCCCGCCACCGGCTCCCTCCGTGTGAAACGTGTGAATGGTTCTGCCTTTGAATGCTGCGATTGTGTTTTCGACAAAACCACTTTCGTTCAACGTGTCGGTGTGGA
>CAWHGI010000009.1:0-261155 GCA_963828865.1 uncultured Acidobacteriota bacterium
TTGAACTATTTTTTCCACGTCGCCGGGCGAATTTTGTGAAGCTGTTGCCGCCTTCGATGTCGTGGTCAATCACGTGATACTTCCGTTCCTGCAAAGTCGAACGTCTGCTCCGTGAAATCGGTATTTTTGAGCGGCGCGTCCGCGAACCAGTCGTAGCTAAAGCGGCGGCGAAACGGCTCTTCGTCCGTGTCGGCGTCATCCCCGTTGCGACTTTCCATCCGGCTCGGGGACTGCGATCGTTAACTCAATCGGGCGCTCCTTGCCGTTGACGAGATACATCCAGATCGCCGGACCGCCGATGAACCAGCTTCTCATTGTACTGCGCGTGATTGTTGGCGAAGCGTGTCGCCGTAGAGAGCTGGTACGTCACGTTTACTGAGGTCGCGCGATCAAGCTCGATCCTCCAGGTTTGCTCATCGGTTTTGCGCCAGACAAGAACGCTGCCATCCGCCGCGGTCGCGTGGAAGCCTTGCACATACATCCAGTAATTCTCAATGAATAGGAGCGGCGCCCAGTCGGAATGGCGAAGTCTGCCGATTTTCCGTCGAGGCCAGTCGCATGGATCGTGACGTCCATCAGGTGCGTGTTGGGCGCTTCAAACTTCAATTCGTAGCGGAGAGCGGCGTCAGCAGCGCTAACCACTGCGCTGACGCGCAACGCGAACCCAGCAAGCGCTACCGCGGCCACCAGATGCTTTAAAAATTCGACTCATTCCTTCTCCTTAATTTGTTGATTCGAATCCCCGTGCTCGGTGTGGCGGCGGAAAGCGAAGAGCGCAGCAGCAACTTGAAAGCGAACCGCCGGTAGTATCCAACATTACATCGTAAATGGAAGCGGCTCGTCCCGGTACGAACGACTGGTGGTACTCATCGGAAGAAGCATATGCCGCCACGATACCGATGGCCGCGAGCGCCCACGCAAGGCGCATGCCTGGCCGGCCGGCTCGAATCGCGCGCAGCACCAGCAAGCCAAAAATAAAATATTCGGTCAGTTGTCCGCATTTTCGGATGATGTGGTGAATGAAACCGATAGCGTCGGGAAGTCAGGCTCGGGAAGAGCCAGTGCAGAAAGAGGCTTCGCAATCGATTCTGTGTTATCAGAGGTGAACCAACTCGTGGAGAATGTAAAAATGACTGCTGCCCAGATGACAACTGGCGCCCAGCGGCGAAGAGGGGACATCAGCCGTGATCCACGCGGTAGTCCGCGGAGGCGTAACTGGGGCACGCGAGATCTGCCAGTCGATATTCCACTATTCCAGCCGGTAGTTCGGAGCTTCCCGGGTAATGATCACATCATGCACGTGGCTCTCGCGCAAACCGGCGGACGTGATGCGCACGAAGCGGCCCCTCTCCTGCAGTTCGCGAGCGTCGCGCACCGCAATAGCCCATGCCGCTCGCAATCCGCCAACGAGCTGATCCACTCGGCCTGCACGCCTTTGTACGGCACCCGGCCCTCGATGCCTTCCGGCACAGATTTTCCGCGCTCCGCGGCTTCCTGCGAGTAGCGGTCGCGAACCGGCCTCCATCGCCGCAAGGAGCCCATCCCGCGATAGGATTTGAATGTGCGGCCCTGATAGAGAATGGTTTCGCCGGGAGATTCTTCGGTTCCCGCGAACAGTCCGCCGATCATCACGCGGTCCGCGCCGGCCGCGATCGCCTTGGTGATGTCGCCCGAGATACTTGATTCCGCCGTCCGCGATTACCGGGACGCCCGAGCCTTGCGCGGCCTCGCGGACGCTTCGACGATCGCCGTGATCTGCGGGACGCCCGCGCCGCTGACTACGCGAGTCGTACAAATCGAACCCGGCCCGATGCCGACTTTGATCCCGTCGACGCCCAGCGCGATCAAGTCGCACGCGCCTTCGAAAGTTGGCGACGTTTCCCGCGATCAGTTGGACTTCGGGAAGCCCCGCTTGAGGTCCGGACCGCATCCATCACCCGCGCCTGATGTCCGTGCGCGGAATCGATGGCCAGCACGTCCACTTTTTTCTTGGCGAGCTCCTGAGCGCGCTCCAGAAAATCTCCCGTCGAGCCGATGCCGCGCCCACGCGAAGCCGGCCCTGCTCGTCTTTGGCCGCATTGGGATATTTGAGTTTCTTCTGAATATCTTTGACGGTGATCAAGCCCTTGAGGTTGAAGTCATCGTCGACAACCAGCAGTTTCTCAACACGATGGTGATGCAGAAGGCGCTTCGGCTTCTTCGAGCGTCGTGCCCACGGCAACGGTGACAGGTTCTCCTTGGTCATCACGTTTTGACGGGCAGATCGAGTGGTTTCAAAGCGCAGGTCGCGATTGGTCAGAATGCCCGACCAGTTCGCGCCTCGGTCACGGGCAGGCCCGAGACGCGGTAGCTTGCTCATGATGTCCAGCGCGTCCGGAATTGTCTGTTCCGGCGAAATCGTCACCGGGTCGACAATCATTCCGCTCTCCGAGCGCTTCACCCGATCCACTTCCTCGGCCTGCCGCTCGATGGGCATGCTGCGATGCAAAAGCCGAGGCCGCCCTGCTGCGCAATGGCAATGGCCAGGCGCGATTCGGTGACGGTATCCATCGCGGCCGCTAACGAGCGGGATATTCATGGCGATTTTGCGCGTCAGCTGCGTCTGCGTGTTCACTTCGGTGGGAAGGACCGAGGATTTTCCCGGCAGCAGCAGCACGTCATCAAACGTCAAACCTTCTGGAATTGCGCCGTCTATCATCGTCTCCTCATCTTTGAGAGGCTTTCGACCCAAATTGCGGGACTGTTGACCCAGAAACGCAAAAACCCAGCCGCGAGGGCTGGGCCGTTAGGATAATGAAATGTTGCTGCAAATCTTCATCGTGTAACCAACCATCTTACGGGCACGCTAAGCGGAAAGCAAGCCAAGGCTCGAGCGTTCGGTTGCGCCAATGATGCCGGTAGCGTAAATTTTTAATGTGAAAGAGTTCCAACCTGCGTTCCTGCTTCGAAATCCACATCTGATGACGATGGCCGGCGCCTTTTGGCGGCGAAGCTTTCCTTTTGCTGGCCGCAGAACCACGTGAATTTGAAACTGAGCCAGGCACACGCGTTCTCGCAAAGTGCCATTGGCAGACTAAGCCGCGCCGGCACTCGACGATTGCCTTGCTTCATGGTCTCGAAGGCTCGAGCGAATCCGGCGACATCGCGGCATCGCGGAGAAGGCGTTTCGTCAGGGATTTAATGTCATTCGCGTGAATCAGCGCAATTGTGGGGAACATATCATTGACGCCCACTCTGTACAATTCCGGATTGAGTTGCGATATGTGCGCGATCGTCGCTGAACTGATCGAGCGTGACAAGCTGCCGGAGATTTTTGCCGTGGGCTTTTCGATGGGCGGCAATTTGGTATTTAAAATGGCGGAGAGATGGCGGATAGCGCTCCGGCAGAGTTGCGCGGAGTAGTTGCCGTGTGCCCGGCGGCCAACCTCGCGGCTTGCGCGGACGCGCTTAACGAGCGCCAGAAATATTATTTATCAGCGGCACTTCGTTCGTTCATTGAAAAAGCACACGCGCTTTAAGGCGGCGCTATTTCCGGAGCGGTATCCGTTGAATGGCCTCGACGGCGTTCGGACGGTGCGTGAATTTGACGACGCGATCACCGCAAAGTTCTGCGGGTATCGCGACGCCGATGACTATTACTATCGGGCTAGCGCGCTGCGAGTTGCGGACGCGATTCGCGTTCCCACGATTATCATTTCCGCGCAGGATGATCCGATCGTGCCGATTCAAACGCTACGCGCCGAGAATCTCACGTCCAATCGCTATATCACGATTGTCACGCCGCGGTACGGCGGGCATGGCGGGTTCATTTCGCGCGAATCGGGCGAAGAGAGATTTTGGGTCTGAAGCGCGGATTGTCGAATACTGCGCTGCCAAAAAGGACTCTGTAAAACGCCGCGCTACTGGATCGGGACTTCGAGCGACGGCTGGAAGCCGGGCGTCAGCAATTGCGCCGGCCCGTCGGCAGATATGACCATGTCATCTTCGCAGCGTACGCCGTAATCTCCCGCAACGTAAATTCCAGGCTCATCCGAAAACGTCATCCCGGCTGCAAGTATCGTTTGGTTTCCGCCCACCAAATATGGCGGCTCGTGCATATCGAGGCCGATTCGATGGCCGACGCGGTGGCCGAAATATTTATAGCCCGGACCAAATCCTGCATCAGTAATCACGCGCCGAGCCGCGTCATCCACGGAGCCGCAGGGCTTCCCGGCGACTGCGGCGGCGAGGGCTGCATCCTGCGCCTTGCGAACGATTTTGAACGCGCGTTGGAGCTTGTCAATGGCTTGCCAAGAACCGTGATGCGCTGGAGGTCAGATTGATAGCCTTCGACTGTCGTGCCGTCGTCGAGCAGTACGGAGTCGCCTTCGCGCAGCGGGTGCTCTTCAAGCGATCCGTGTGCCAGCGAAGAAGCGGATCCGAACAGCACGTCCGCCTCGCCTTCCAATCCCATTTTGTTGTATCCCTTTGAGACCCATTCCGCGACGGTTTCTTGAGTCACGCCCTCGTGTAACGATGCAAAAGCCGCTTTATAAACATCAAATGTGGCGGCACACGCGAGGCGCATCAGAGCGAGTTCGTGCTCGCTTTTGCGGGCGCGGCAACCGATTGTGATCGGATCGCCGCTGACGTATTCCGAAATCGGATTCGCTTTTCGCAAGCCGTCGAAAAACATAAAGCGCGTAGTTTCTTCGACGCCGATCCGGCCGGTTTGCAATTGATGATCCGAAAGCCACTGCGCGCATGTGCGATACGGACTTTCATCCTCCTGCCAGGTTGGTATCTCCATGGGCCACGGCAGCAATTCGCGGAGGCGGCCTTCTTCGAACGCAGGTGAAATGAGAACTGGATCGCCGCTGCGCGGTATCAGAAGAGCGAGCATGCGTTCGCTTGGCCACCAGCGAATTCCCGTGAAATAGAAGAGCGCGGTGCCAGGCGTAACGAAGAGGGCCGAAAATTGTGGTTTGGCATTTGTCATCAACTCCTGCGCGCGCGCCACGCGAGACCTACGCTCCCCAGGAGTAATGGGCTGGACGCGATCTCGGATGGGCTTGAGCACACTAAAAGCCGGAGGTAGACCGGTGTCTTGCAGCTCGGGGAAGTTTGGTGCTCCCTCGCTAGATTTAGTGGCAACGATAATGGGTAATGCTGCACCTGCCGCCAAGGTCGTCGCGCCGGACTTCAATATATCGCGTCGTAATATCTGCAAAGTTTGCTCCAAAGTCGTTTTACCCGAGCCTGCGCCATTCGCCGGCAAGGTGAGATCCGCTCGCGACAAGCAGTGTCGGCGTGCTAATTCCGCGCGGCAATCGTAAACGAGCTAACTCTGGCGCGCAAGGAATCCCCTGCCGCGCGTACAACGGTTGCGATGCGTTTCTCAGCATTGAAACTTGGGGGTAACTTGGTCCGAGCCATGCCGGTCTCTACGTATAAACCTAAAGATGGGCGCTTCGCCCGCAACTCTTTGACCCGGAGGAGCTTAGGTGAACCGCTTCTCCCCAACCTCTCAAGAGTCACTGCTGCTATAATTGGAACTACTAGAGGCTAGTTGGTGTCCAATATTCATAGAGACACTCACCTTCGGGTGCCCTCTGGCGCGCCACCCAAATCGATCCCATCGAAGCGCTTCACGAAGCCTGACGAAGACCAAGTTAAAGCAGCATCCACTCTCATTTGAAACAAGCCTAATTCGCCAAGGCGCTCATCGAAGCACCGGTGCGTACCAAATATCTTTACGGATGCCTTTCGGGTTTATCTCCTGCCACGCACGGCACCCAAGCCCTGATTAACACAAAATCGGACAGGTGAAATCCGCCCCAAGCCACCTGTCCGGTAACGCGACTTACCAGGACTTAGCCAGACTCACCGCGCGGGCAGGCGCGAATCATAAAGTAGGACCACGTCCCCTGCATAGCTGTGGCGCAGAACTGCCAGCCTCTTACCGTCGCGCGACCAGCGAAAATCAGAAATGAATTGCGATTTGAAATCCGTCAGGGTGTGACCCGGCGAGCCGTCCAGAGGTTGAATCCAAATATTGTCCACACCTTTTTCTTCGAGGAGCAGCGCCAATGCCTTGCCGTCGGCAGTAAAGTGCAGCGCGTCGTGCGGAATCGGCGGAATGGAGTGATAGCTGACGCTGGCACGCGGGTCGGAGTCAAGGTAACGGACGGTCGGCTGGCCTGACGTTTCGAGGTGGAACAAAGCTATCTTGGTTTTGTAGATCCGCGTGGTTGGATCCACCTGGCTGAAGTATGCGGCGATGGTCTCGCCGTCCGCGGAAAGCGTCGCGCCTTGCAGCAGCGCGCCCGGAAGCGAGACGGAAGCCACGAGTTCCGGGGCTGCGCCAGAAGTTGGATAGCGCATCAAATCGTCGCTGCGCCAGGCATCGTAGCCATAGATCCACTTTCCATTGGGCGAGCAACCGAACAGAGTTGTATCCCCCACCAGCGTCACAGGCTTTGCATCAGAACCATCGGCGCTGGCGCGCCAGATTTTCACTGCTTTCGAGCTGTCATGAAGGAACCAGAGAGCATAAATGGAGCGGCCGCTATCACACGAAGCGACGTCTCGCATCCATGCGTTCGGATCGCTCAGGAGCGTGGTCACGTCGCTGGCATCCGGGGCTAATCGCAGCAGGCGGACGCCCTCGGAAATAAGCAGATGGCCGTCGGGAGTCCAGTCCATCCCAGCCAAAACTTGCTGCGGTGAAATTCCGGGAATTGCTGTAGCAGCTCCCTTGCCTGAGCCATCTAGAACGTCTGCTTCCATCGCGGACTGATCCTGCAATGTAGCGAGCGTCTTGCCGTCAGCGGTGATGCTGATGGTGTCATGATCCACGACATCGTTCGTGAGAATACGGAATTTTGCTTCCGGATAAGAAAATACTCCCAAGCGGGAGTTCACAGTAAAGGGCTGGCCGCCGATCGCGGCGAAAATGACGAAAATGTTTCGTCCATCGGGATCCCATAAAAAACTCAAGATCTCGATGTCATCGAAACTCTGAAAGAGTTTCGACTGTTGCGAGGAGAAATCGAACATGGTGATTTGGCTGCCAAAATCCCCACGCGATGGCTTATCCTGCACGATCGCGATCCGCTTGTCGTCCGGCGACCAGCCTATAAAGTCAGGATCATTCGAGCCTTCCGCAATCAGCAAAACCTTCTCGTCGCTGCCGTCGGCATTGGCCTGCAGCAGTCGCCACTTGCCGACCTCGGGGTCGTTGGCACGGACGTAGGCGATGAGCTTGCCAGCGGGCGAAAAGGTCGCGTTGCTATCCACGTCCTTCGCCACGATGGCCGGGGTGCCGCCCAGCAGCGGGGCGCGGTACAAGTCGAGACCTCCCGAGGATTCCGCCGAAATCTGGCGGTAATAGATGTAGCTGCCATCGGGAGAAAATGCCAAAGAAGAAAAGGTACGGCCGGACGGTGCAACGACTTGAGTAACGCTGCCGGTGGGAAGGTTTCGCAGCCAGAGGCTTTGCTGCCCTTGTTGAGTGACGACCGTGAGTATGAACTTGCCGTCCGGTGAAATCGCGGTGTTCTGAATGTCGCCGGAGTCCGTGACTCTGGAGACGACATATTTTTCGAAGGGCTGCACGGGCGTGGGATGAACGAGGACATAAATCGCGAAAGTGGCGCCGGCGGCGAGAGCGAGAACGAATAACGCGACGAGAAAAGTTACCAATTTGTGCTGGCGAGCGACTGCAGCGACCGTACTCGCGCTGGAAGCGGAAGCGGGAGTTTGATTGGCAGCCGACCGGTTATCAATTGTTGGAGACACGCTGGCGGATTGGGCCGCACTGGCGCCCGATTGAGAAGCTATCTCGGCGGAAGACGGCGCGGCAGCGAGCGCGCTTCGTCCGGATTCGAAATCGCGCTTGAATCTCTGCAAATCGGCGCGCAACTCGGAGGCATGCTGGTAACGCAAGGTGCGGTCTTTCTCTAGCAGTTTGTTGATGATCTCCTCGAGCCGCGCCGGCAAGGCGGGGTTGAGACGCACCGGAGCCACTGGAGATTTGTTCAAGATGGAATCAAAAAGGGCCGCGGAACTATCGCCGCGGAAGGGAAGCTGCCTGGTGGCCATTTCATAGAGCACGGCGCCAAAGGAAAACAGATCCGTGCGTGCGTCCAATTCCTTGCCGAGCGCTTGCTCGGGGGACATGTACGCGACGGTTCCGAGCGTCATGCCCGGGCTGGTGAGGTGTTCGGGTGGCGCGCCGAGGGTCACTTGGGAGGCGCCTCGCGGTTCGAGGCTCGCGTAGTTCGTGGTGAGCTTGGCCAATCCAAAGTCCAGAATTTTCGCGTGGCCTCGGCGCGTCACAAACAGGTTGGCGGGCTTTATATCGCGATGAATAATGCCTTGCAGGTGCGCGGTGTCCAGCGCATCCGCAAATTCGATGGAGAGCGAAAGGAGAGCGTCGAGTTCCAGGGGCTTTTCGAGCAGCACATGCTTCAGAGTCGCGCCATCGAGGAATTCCATCACGAGAAATGGCCGGCCTTCGTGGCTGGAAATTTCGTGAATGGTGCAAATATTGGGATGGTTCAGCGCCGACGCGGCGCGCGCTTCGCGTCGAAATCGCTCCAGCGCCTGGGAATCCTCGGAGAGCGATTCAGGAAGAAGTTTGATTGCAACGAACCGGCCGAGCTCCAGGTCCTCGGCCTTGTAGACCACGCCCATGCCGCCGCCGCCGAGCTTTTCCATGATGCGGTAGTGCGAGATGGTCTGTCCGGTCATTGGCGGGAAACTGCTCGTGGTGGGGCATATTAGGTTGTCCCCAGATACAAGTCAACGCCGGTGGGAGCCAATCAACAGCTGGATTGAAGGCCACTCTCCACGAAACCAACGCGTAATTCATTTGTTTCCTGTCCCCACTCGCGGCGCCTTGCTTTCCCCTGCTCGGAGCTAATCTCGATCGGGATACCGACTAGAGCCAAGGTCCTGATTGATGTGATAACGACGTCGGCCTCGCAACGGCCTGAGTAAACTGTTCGGTGTTCACCCCAACAGTGCTCGGACCGAAGGAGGCCGAGATGCAGATTATAGGATGTGATTTGCACGCTCGCCAACAGACGTTGGCGATGTTGGACACCGAAACAGGGGAAGCAGTGAATCGGACTCTCAGGCACGAAGGCAACAGCGTGCGGGAGTTTTATTCCACGCTTCCCGGTCCGGTGCGTGTAGGCATCGAAGCGACCGGGTCGATGAAGTGGTTTGTGCACCTGATGGAAGAACTGGGAATCGACTGTCAGGTCGGGCATCCGGCGACGATTCGAGCGGCCGAACCGCGCCGACAGAAACATGACCAGCGCGATGCTGAGTTACTTCTAAAGCTGCTGGTAGAAAACCGTTTTCCATCGATCTGGCAACCGTCGAAGGAACTGCTGGATCTGCGAGGGTTGCTCTTACACCGTCACCAATGGGTACGCCTGCGGACGCGGATACAGAACGCGCTGCAGGCGATCGCGCTGGCGAATGGTTTAAGGCGAGGGAGTTCGCTGTGGAGCGAAAGCGGACAGCAAGCGATCGCGTCGTTACCGCTGGCAACACATACCGCTCATCGTCGCAGTGAGTTGCAAGCGATGTACGCCAGGTTCGAAGCGGAGATCGAGCAACTGAATCAGCAAGTTCTTCGAGCAAGCAGGCCAGCGACCCGCCGCCGGGCTGCTGATGACTCATCCCGGTGTGGGACCGATCACGGCCCTAGCGACCGATGTCTTTCTGGGCGATCCGAAACGGTTTCGCGACGGCAAGGCTCTGGCAAGCTATATCGGGATCATTCCCCGGGAAAACTCCAGCGGCGGGCGACAGCGGCTCGGAGGCTTGAGCAAGCAAGGCAATCCGCTTTTGCGCTTTCTCTGGTGTGAGGCGGCGGCACATGCCGTGCGCCGGGATCCGGAACTACGTCGGTTCTATCGGCGCAAATTAGTTCAAAAGGGTCTGGGGAAAGCCCGAGTTGCCGCGGCACGAAAACTCGGGATTCGGTTGTGGATCATGTTGCGGGACCAGATTGATTACCAAGAGTTCTGTCGTCGTGGACAGATGCAGCAGAAAAGCGGTGCCTGTGCGGGAATGCCTGGAGGGCGTTATGGTGCGAAGAGTCACCGTCTGATTGATTAGGCTACCCGCCTCCCTACAGGGAGTTCGCATAACACATCATGGTCGATCGTGACCGAAGAGATGTTTGGTGGGCAACGCCGAATCGATGAAGCGGAAACGGTCCGAACTAGTTAGGGTGACACAAGTGAAACAACGCAGCCCCATAGACGCGATTCGCGTGCCGTGGGAATGGTGTATTCCTACGCAGAAAAAATACGAATGAAATCTCTTGAAACGGTCGGCGTCGTTAGAGATAACGCCCTAATCGTACATGTGGATTTCAAGGTTCCGGCAACCCAAACTCAGGTGCCACTGGCGCCCGGAGCACGTTTTCGCAGTAGAATCGTAAGCAGCCTGGATCACCGGTCAGGTCATTCGCGCTGCAGGCGGTTTCGTCGTAGCCACCTGAGGGCTATGTGCTGACTTCGCAATATCAGATTCGGGCGAACGCAGTCATTGCAACACAGGGAGGAAAATACAATGCCGGTTCAGAATGACTACTTTTCTGCGTATAACAACCTAAAACTGACACGCGATGACAAAGGTGTGCTGGTTGCTGAATTCCACACCAACGGCGGACCGTTCATCATGACCGCGCAATCTCACACGGAATTTGTCGAGGCCTTCTACCGGATTTCGCAAGATCGCGCGAACAAGATCGTAATCCTGACGGGCGCCGGCGGGCAGTTCATTACTAATGTTGATTGGCCATCTTTTGGCGACGCCTCGGATCCCGGCATTTGGAGCCAGGTTCACGACGAAGGCGTGCAGGTTTTGGAAAACATCGCCAACATTCGCGTGCCGGTGATCGCAGCGATCGAGGGACGCGCGCATGTGCATTCAGACTACGCGCTGCTTGCCAGTGTAATTGTGGCGGGAGAGGGCGCAACCTTCCAGGACGTGGCGCACTTCTCCGCGGGCGTTGCGCCCGGTGACGGTATCTTTACTACATGGAGTTATCGCGCTGGCGCAGGGCGAGCGGAGGCGTTCCTGCTGAATCCACAGCCGCTCCCGGTTCGTACCGCGTACGAATGGGGAGTGGTTGCCGAAGTTGTGCCGACCGGCAAGGCGCTCAGCCGGGCGCGCGAACTCGCCGAGTTGTACCTGAAAGCTCCCGAAGTGACGCGCCGCAACACGCGCATCCACTTTATTCAACCGTTGAAGGAGCGCATTGTACGGGAAGTCGGCTATGGTTTGTCGCTCGAAGGAGCGTCATCGGCCGATCTCGTGAAGTCGATGAAAGCCAAAAGTGAACCCGTCGCTCGCAAAGGAAAATCCGCATGAACAACACGCAGATCACATAAGACTGCTTGTTGCGACCGGATTCCATAAGCGCAGCATGGGCCACAGGAGGGAAATTGTCTGCCTCGCACGCCGGCTCGCGGAAGTACATAAGTACCCGGCGCCTGTCTTGATCAACTCCTGATAAACGCGCTGCATTCAATGGGTCTTGATTCGACCACGATTGCAAGGGAAAGCCATTCTGGCCTTTGATTTCATCTGTTAGGCTGCGCTCAGTGGAAACCTGGTCAGGGCAGTGTTCCGGCTAATCTCGCCCTTATTTTTTGTATCCTTCCATCTACGATGGTAATCACATTCGATGCCGGTCCTACAAACAGGAGGCGCTATGAAACTCACAGGCAAGAAGGCTCTTATCACCGGCGGCAACAGCGGCATCGGTCTCGCCACAGCGCGACTTTTCGTTGCGGAGGGCGCGCAGGTCGCCATTACCGGTCGTAACCAGCAAACGCTCGATGAAGCGATCGCCGAACTTGGATCGAACGCGCGCGGCTACCGCGCTGACGTCACCATTGCCGAAGATCGCAAGCAGCTCTTCGCCGCCCTGGCCAAAGATTTCGGCAAGCTCGACATTGTCTTCGCGAATGCCGGCATCTCCGGCCGCACGCCTACCGGCTCGACGGACGAGGCCGTCTTTGAAAATGTGATCCACACCAACCTGAATGGCGCTTTCTTTACGGTGAATTCAGCGGCGCCTTTGCTGAACGACAACGGCAGCATCATCTTTAATGGCTCCGTGCACACCTATCTCGGCCAACCCGGCGTCGCGGCCTATGCAGCGACGAAGGGCGGCCTGGTCTCGATGGCGCGTTCCATCGCCGCCGACCTGGCACCGCGCAACATTCGCGTGAATGTCGTCGCACCCGGCGCGACGAAGACTCCCATCTGGAAGCGCGGGCCCCGCGCCTCGATTTCTGCAGAAGAGTCCGCCAAGGTGGCGGACTTCTTCTCGTCAGCCATTCCGCTGGGCCGTTGGGGTGAGGCCGAAGACGTTGCCAAAGCCGTGCTGTTCCTCGCGTCGGACGACTCCTCGTACATCAACGCAGTCGAGCTGATGGTGGATGGCGGAGTCACGGGCGCCCCGTTTGGAGCTCCCATTCTTCGCGGCTGAAGGCAGAAGCGGACGGCTGGGCTCTACGCATTAATCGGAAACTGACCCACGTCGAGCGCCAAAGATCGCCTCTTGACTTTCGCCTTTTGTTCGCCTATGATTCCCGCCGCTGAGCTTCACCACTTCACCCCTTCTGGAGGCACCTATGGCACTGAACGAAGCACTTCTCCCCGAGTTCGATATGGAAATGGCCAACACCCGCAAGACCCTGGAGCGTGTTCCCACCGACAAATTTTCCTGGAAGCCCCACGAAAAATCCGGAACGATGGGCTGGCTCGCGAACCATCTGGCGGACGTCCCCGAGTGGGCCTCGTATACCATCAACCAGGACGCGCTGGACATGGCGCCAAATGGCGTGCAGATTACCCCGCCGCCACCTCCCACCACGACGAAAGCGCTGCTCGAAAAATTCGATAAAAACGTCGCCGCCGCGCGCCACGCCCTGACCAAAACCAACGACGCGCACCTGCACAAAACCTGGTCCCTGCTCAACAACGGCGAAACCATCATCGCCATGCCGCGCATCGCCTGCCTGCGCACCTGGGTGATGAACCACGCCATCCACCACCGCGCCCAACTAGGCGTGTACCTCCGCCTGAACAACGTCCCGGTCCCGGCAATCTACGGCCCCTCAGCCGATGAAACCGGCATGTAGCCGAACGGCGTTGTGCGCTTTTTCGCGGGCGAGGCTTGCCTCGCCCGCCCCAATCGGTGTGAGCGCGCAGAGGCGTGCCGGCTCGCGCGGGGGTTGCGTGTCGCGCGAAACGCAGGACAGATTCCTCTCATTGGCTCGTTGCATTTTCTGATCGCCGATGCTGTTTCGTAAGTGTCAAAGGGCGCGTCGGGCACCCGCCATCTGGATTCTACGGAGTAGGCCGTGGGAGTGTCGGTCCTTGCGGGTAACTGCGCGCCGTTTTGAAATGCAACCTGTCATTTTTGACAATACCTGCCGTAGGAACGGTTCGGTACAAGTCATTTCTGACAATGGCCCCTCGGCAAGGGCTGCGCACCGTAGGCGCTCGTTTGGAATTCCCGCGCCCCTCGAGAGCTAGAATTTGCCAAATCTAGGAGGACAACCATGTATTTCACAGACGACTCACTGCTTCCTGAGAATCAGGCACCCCTGATGATCACGGCCGCTCCCTATGGACCGATGTGGTTGCCGCAGGATTGCACGCCGGAACAGAGACTTCCGGTCACATGGGAAGAGCAGACCCAGATCGCGGTGGATTGTTACAACGCCGGCGCCACGCTTTTGCACATCCATGTGCGCGATCCCAAGACTGGCCACATCTCCAAGAAATTGAACGAATACGGCGATCAAATTGCGCGCCTGCGCAAGGCGGTGCCCAAGATGATCCTGCAGGTCGGCGGGTCCATCTCTTTTGCGCCGGAGCCGGGTGAAGAGGCAAAATTCCAGAGCTACGACTCCCGCCATAAGCTGGCCGAAATCAATCCCAAGCCGGATCAGGTGACAGTTGCTTGCGGAACATCCCTCTATGATCTGACGGCGCTACATCCCCTTGATGATGCGTTTGAGGGAACGCGCTTCACCAATCCGGCGATGCTCCATGCCATGGCGAATTTGGTGGCTGACTCGACGCCAGATTTCTACCTCGAGAATATCAAACAGATGGTTCTGCACGGCATCCAGCCTTACTTCGCTCTCGGCCATATCCACAGTCTTGAGCTCGTCGAACGGCTGATCCGCAAGGGTTATTACATGGGACCGGTGAACGGCTTCTTTAGCATCGGTGGCGGTGGCGTGTGCGGCGCGAACCCATTCGACCTGATGGAGCTGATCCGTCGCACACCACATGGCTCATTTTTCACCTACCAGACTACGATGCGTTTGAGCCACCCGGTCGCCGCGATCTGCATCGCACTGGGCCAACACACCCGCGCCGGCATCGAGGACAACCTTTGGAACACGACGAAGGGCGAGCGCATGAACACAATCCAAATGATCGAGCGCCACGTCCGCATGGCCAAAGAGCTGGGACGCGCGATTGCCACCCCCGAACAGGCGCGCCAGATGCTGAAAATCGGCGTGACCTACAAATCCACCGAAGAGACACTCGCCAACCTGGGTCTCCCGCCGAACCGCCGGCCGGGCAACATGGGATTCATGGTGCATGAGACCGACGGCAGGTTCCACCCCGCCGCACAGGGAGGATGCGGACACATCCACGCAGGCGAGTGGGAGGAGAAGGTGGAGACGATAAAGGTCGCAGGTGCGAATGACTAAATGGCCAGCTGGGTAAAAATCGCTGAAGTTGACGACGTAGCGCCTGGCGCGGCACGAGCCTTTCAAGTTGAGGGCTTCTCGATTGCTGTTTTCAATGTGGATGGGAAGCTGTACGCGATTGACGACAGTTGCCCGCACCAGGGGTCATCGCTGGCTGCGGGCAAGCTCGAAGGCTACGTCGTGACTTGCCGTTCGCATGGGATGAAGGTCAACGTGACCCCCTTGGAGCAACAGCCAGGCTCGGGAATGAACGTCCGCACATTTCCCCTTGAGTCACGCCCGGATGGTCTCTATGTGGGCGTTCAGACGTAGTCGAAATACAACCGGCGGAAGCGCTGTAATTTTCCGCAACAGCCATTAGGGGGGAACTTGGATTCGCGACTCTGCCGTCTCGCACGCTTCTGTTTCACGGCCGTCGTTCTGGCATTCAGCTTCGGCGCTTCGGTTGGGGCGCAAGAAACGCAGGAATGGATCACCATCAACAAGGACTACTCGAGCCAGCGGTACGTGGACTTGGACCAGATTACGCCGCAGAACGTCGGCGGGCTGAAGGAATCCTGTGAGTTTCGGCTCAACGAGGCTGCGTGGTTCAGCAGCGGGTTGCTGATGGTGGACCGCACGCTCTACGTGGACACGATGCGAGCCACGTACGCCATTGACGCAACAACCTGCGCGCTGCGCTGGCGCACTGTTCTGAAGTTCGGACCGGCGGCAAACATCTCCAATCGTGGTCCCGCTTACCTGGACGGAACGATTTTTCGCGGCACAGTGGATGGTCGCGTGGTGGCATTGGATGCCAAGACAGGCAACGTCATTTGGGACGAGCAATATGCTGACCCTAAGAGCGGGGAGTCCTTTGTCGCCGCTCCCATCGCATGGAAGGGAAAAGTCTTCATCGGTATTTCTATCAGTGACTTGGGAATTCACGGACGCATGCTTGCCATTGACGCCAAGACCGGCAAGGAGATTTGGCGCTTCTACACTGTACCGCCGAACAGTGACGACACTGAGAAAACCTGGGGTGGTGAGATCAAACGAGGAGTGGGAGGCGGCGGGTTTTGGACATCTTTTTCGCTCGATCCTTCGACCAACGAATTGTTTATTCCAGTCGCCAACCCAGCGCCCGACTTTGATACCGACATACGGCCTGGCGAAAACCTTTACACCGATTCCGTAGTGTCGTTAAACCCGGACACCGGAAAGCTGAACTGGTATCACCAAATAACGCCCAAAGATGACCATGACTGGGATACGAGTTCGCCGCCAACCCTATATCGCTCGCGCAGCGGGAAAGATATGGTTGCCGTTGCCGATAAGACCGGATTTGTGACCGGGATCAATCGGAAAACGAAGGCCGTTGTCTTCCACACGGCTGGGACGACCATTCTCAACAACGGACCTTTACCAGAGACGCTTACGCTGACCTGTCCTGGCTTGGGCGGAGGCTCACAATTTAACGGCTCCGCCTATCAACCGGAGATTGGCGCACTTTACGTCGGCATGGTCGATTGGTGTTCCTTTTACGCTAAACCGAAACCTGTTCCCGCCACCAATCAAGGAGAGACTGCGGCGGAAAAAGGAGCCATGAATTACAGCTACGGTGGAGCTGTATTCGTAGGCTACCAAAAGCAACCCAAGGGCCAGATCACGGCGTTGGACGGGGAATCCGGGCGGATACTCTGGAAATACCAGACCGACGCGCAGATGTTGGCTGGCTTAGTGCCTACCAAGAGCGGCCTTCTTTTCGCCGGTGATGTCCGTGGCAATCTCTTTGCTTTCGACGCGAAAACTGGAACCGTTCTGAACCGTATCGATGTCAATGGAGCGCTCAACAACGGATTGATCAGCTATGCGTTGGACGGGAAGCAATATGTCGCCGCCACCGTCGGCGGAGTTACCTTGAATCCTGCAGGCGTGGGCGGTGCACTGAAGGTATCAGTATATAGTTTGAACGCGGGTGAGTCGCCAAAGCTTGTGACAGCGGATCGCCTCCCTCCGCAGTCAACCGGAGCTAGAGCGAGCGCCGAGAGGTATTTTTTGGTTTGCGGTGCCTGTCACGGAGATGGGGGCCAGGGTCGCACGTATCCGTCTCTAGTCAACCATCCGGAGCTGGCAGACCCCGATGCGCTAGGCCGGTTCCTTGCAACTGTCCCGCCTCCCATGCCGCGTCTATATCCCGGCCCGCTCGACAGGGATGACCTTCGCATGATTGCCGACTATATGAGAATCATCACGGGTGGGCCGACGCCCCAATGGGACAAAATCTACTCTGTACTCTCGAGTCCGAGGTGTTTGAATTGCCACACAATGACGGATTTCCCGCGCCAGACCGATGCTCGCTATGCCCACATTTATGGTGTAACTCGAGGGCCGGATGATAAAGGGTCGCCGACCTTGCGTTGTACGTCATGCCACGAAAGCTTAAACAACCCAGCCACCGGTATTCCGGGCGCTCCGGGCTGGCATATAGCGCCTCTAAGCATGGCTTGGGAGTCTGCGCCAGGGGTTGAGCTAAGCAGTTCTGCACTCTGCGCCACTTTCAAGGACAAATCGAAAAACGGGAATCGGGACTTGGACGCGCTGGAGCATCACGTGTCAACCGATCCGTTCGTATTATGGGCTTGGCGTCCCGGGAGTCGCCCGAATGGTGACGGACGTCAGACGCCTCCCATAAGCCACGAGGAGTTCGTCCAAACATTCCAGGAATGGGCTGCGGCTGGCGCCCCGTGCCCAACTCAATAGCAGTGAAATCCACTGTTCCTCGAACGTGACGCGACACACGAGACTAGGAAGCAGGGAGGAAAGAAAATGGCGACGGAAGCTGTACCAACGAAAGCCTCGGCGAAGGACCAGGTTACGAATCCTTGGGGCTCGTCTCTAGACAAACTTAAGGAATGGGATCCCAAAGGGGCGGAGCTGCTGCTGCGGGTTGGAACGAACCCGTGGACCAGTGGTGTGCTGCCGCGCAAGGAAGTGGAGCTGATCTACCTCGGGCTGAATTGCGCTTGCACGACTCTGGACGAAGAGGGTACGCGCCGGCAGATTCGCGCCGCGCTCGCTGCGGGCGCGACGCGCGATGAAATCCTGCTCGTCCTCAAATGTGGCGTCGGACTCGCCGTGCATTCGTGCAGTTTGGGCGCACCCATTCTTCTTGAAGAGATGAAGGCCGCAGGAGTAAAGCCGGCGGGTGGTCCAAAACCCGAGACGCCCGCTTGCGATGCGATGCGCGCGATTGGCCAATGGAACACCGCGTGGGACCCGTTCTACGAGCTGTCTCCGCTCTGGACCGATGAATTCTTTGCCTTCGGAGCCAGTGTTTACAAGAGTGGCCTCTTCACACCAAGGTTCCTGGAGTTGATCAGCATCGCCTTCGACGCATCGGTCACGCACATGTATGCGCCCGGCACGCGCCGGCACATCCAAGGCGCGCTGAAGGCGGGAGCGACCCCGGAAGAAATCATGACGGTGCTGCAGATTTGCGTTTCGATGGGCGTGGAAGCATGCGCGAAGGGCGTGCCGATCCTGGCCGAGGAGTTGGAGCGCAATGCAGCGAGACACAAAGCGGGCGCATGATCTGATGACGATTTACTGAATTATTCCCACGACTGCTCTGCAAGAGTGTTGCTTCGGTTGACGAGTACCTCGGACCCGTGCAAAGGCAAAATCAAGAGCTGGCACATTGACGCTTCGCGGCGTCACTTCGGGTAAAAGTGCGCTGGTACAAAGCCGGGGCCTCCTTGGTGCGCGGCTGACGATGAACTCTCGCAAAAGCCCCACCCTTCCCGTGGTGCGGGAAGGATGGGGCACCCCGAAATACATTTAGGATTGCTGGCGTGGACGCGCGAGGGGGTTTGCTCGGCGTTCACGATTTGCTTTGGAAGATGCCGGCGAAGGCTTGGTAGTGTTTGGCGAAAAGGATGAACCAGCAGATGGCGCAGAGTAGGCCTGGGCCTATGCCGATGGGGAGCATCAGAATGTGGAAGATGAGGATGTTGACGATTACCGGGCCGATCAGGGTTAGGGCCAGGGGGATGTAGCGATTGATGAGGAAGAGGATTCCGCAGGCTATTTGGACCGCGAAAATGGGTATGGTGTAGTGGGAGGCGGCTAGCACGGTGACGTATTGAGTGGCTAGCGTGGGCATGTTGCCGTTGGGGAGGAAGTGCAGGAAGCCGTTGAGACCGAAGACGCCGAAGAGGATGCCGAGAATGAAACGGGAGATGGTGGCGGCGATTTTCACTTTGCGCTCCTTTGAGAAGTGGCGTGGCGGCGCGTTAAAGAGACCATAGGATGTTTGGTTTGGTCAATAGTTGCGGGGTGCGTGAATTGGCGGAAAAGCCCCACTCTTCCCGAAGGGCGGGAAGGACGGGGCACCCGACTTCGGTTTTGTGGGGGTTGCACTTGCTGCTGCGGGACTCGGCACGCGGCTGCTGTTTCAGCTTGCTTGTTGCAACTTTTGCTGTACGGCTGCTACGGCTGGCAGGGTGCGCCAGAGGACTGCCATTTCTTGAATGAGGCCGTCTTTGTTGAGGCGCCAGAAGTCCATGGCATCGAGCTTGAGCGAGCCTACCGTGATTTTAAAGAATTCGGAGACGTGTTCCGGGCCTTGGAGAGTTTCGCGAAAATCGAATTCGCGGAAGCGCGATTGGCGCGCGGCGTTTGCGGACTGCGCCGAGAGATCCGGGAACGTGCGGCTGCGGCGGTGCAAGAACTGCAATGTAGGTCACCCTACTGTGCAGGGTTGATTGAACTTACGTGATTTTCGCTCCTTCGCCGATGCTTGCGGGGGAAAATACCTTAGTACCATTGGACCATTCCACCGCCCATTCCCCTTCGCTACTCTTTGCCCACATCTTCTCGGCCACTTGGGATACGCATGAGCGTTCGGAATTTGCCGCGCTATCTTCGCGAGCACTCGAGGCCGCTGCGGTGGTCCGCGAAGCTGCGTTTGCGCACGAAATTTCTGCTTTCCGTGATTGCGATCATCGCGGGGCTTACTTCGGCCACCCTGCTGATCGTGGGTCACGCCGCCGAAGAGCAAGTACAAAAATCGGTCGAGCAGGACACGCGCAACTCCGTCCTTACGTTCCAAAATCTGCGCGCCGAACGCCAGATCGAACTGAATCGCAGCGCCGAAATCTTCGCGACTCTTCCCGCCATCAAGGCACTGATGGCCGACGGAAATCCCTCCCAGATTCAGGACGCATCCGAGGAAATCTGGCGCTCGGGCGACGCGGAGCTTTTCGCGCTGGCCGACTGGAAAGGCCAAATTCTCGCGCTGCACACGGTGACTCCCGGCTTTCCACGCACCGCCGCGCAGCAAATGATGTCCAATGCAACCGATCCCGGCGACGGCGGCGGCTGGTGGTTCGGCGCGGGACATCTATATCAAGTTTCATCGCGCGCGATTCATTTGGGCGCGCCATCTTCGCAATTGCGTCTGGGGACCGTCGTGGTGGGGCGTGAAATTGATTCGGGCGTGGCGAGCGAAGTCGGGCGGATCGCGCTGTGCCAGGTCGCGTTTCGCTACGGCAATCAGCCGGTGGTGAGCTCTCTTTCGACTCTCGCCGACGCCATGGCCGGGAGCATGCTCGCCAGCCCGGCCGCGCGCGGAAAAATTCAAATCGCTGGCAAAACTTTCTTCGCCAGCTCCGTGAATCTCACTCCCGGCGCTTCGCCACAGCTCACGCTTACCGTGCTGAAGCCGGTGGATGACGCGATGGCTTTTCTGACGCGTTTGAACAACACGCTGCATGATTCTTGGTTTCTGCGCGGTTTTCGCCGGAGCGATTCTTGTATTTCTGATCTCGCGCACCATCACGCATCCGCTCGATAATTTGGTGCAAGGTGTGCGGGCTCTAGAACAAGGGAACTACCACTACCCGCTCGGGCCCGGCACCGGCGACGAAGTTTCCGAAGTGACTGCAGCGTTCGATCGCATGCGCGTCACGTTGCAAGCGAACGAAGAGCAGAACAAGCAGCTCGAACACCAGTTGCGGCAATCGCAGAAGATGGAGGCGGTGGGGCGGCTGGCGGGGGGCGTCGCGCACGATTTCAACAATCTGCTTACGGTGATTAAAGGGCACAGCGATTTGCTGGAAATGAAGCTCGGGACGCTGAGTCCGGCGCAAGCGAGCATCGCGCAGGTGCGCAAGGCCGCGGACCGCGCTACCGCGCTGACGCGCCAGTTGCTCGCATTCAGCCGCATGCAGGTTTTGCAGCCGCGCGTGCTGGATTTGAACGCGCTGATTGCGGACCTGAATAAGATGTTGCCGATGCTGATCGGCGAAGAGATTGAATACACGTTTCGCCCCGGCGACTCGCTTGCGCGCGTGAAGGCCGACCCTTCGCAGATCGAGCAAGTATTGGTGAACCTCGCGGTGAACGCGCGCGACGCCATGCCCAAGGGCGGCAAGCTCACGATCAACACGCGCAACATTTTGCTCGATGCCGAGTACGCGCGCAGCCATCCGCCCGTCGTTGCCTGGCCGCTACGTGCTGCTCACCGTCGCCGATTCCGGTTGCGGCATGGACGAGCAAACCAGAGCCAAAATTTTCGAGCCGTTTTTCACGACCAAGGAACTCGGCAAGGGCACCGGCCTGGGACTTTCGACCGTGTATGGCGTGGTGAAGCAGAGCGGCGGTTACATTTGGGTGGATAGCACGCCTGCAGCAGGGCACGCGCTTTGAAATTTTTCTGCCGCAGAGCAGCGAGGCAGTGCAACTGCCCTCGGATCACGAGCCCGCTGCGAAATATTCGCCCGCAAAAGGCACGGTGCTGCTCGCCGAAGACGAAGAAGCCGTCCGCGAACTCGCCGGAGAATTTTTGCGCTCGAGCGGGTACAAGGTGATCGAAGGGAAAGATGGGCTTGACGCGCTGGAAAAGGCCGAGCAAGAATCCGGGGCGATTGACGTGCTGGTGACGGACGTGGTGATGCCGCGCATGCGCGGCACCGAACTCGCGCAGCGTCTCAAGCGCGTTTATCCGGCGATCAAGATCGTGTATATGTCCGGCTATCTTGAGCACAACGGCGAAGATGGTTTCATCGCCGATGCCGCGCAACTGCAAAAACCCTTCTCGCGCGATTCCCTGCTGCAAAAACTGCGCGACGCTACAGGCCAGCCCGCGAAACAACGCCTGCAATCCGTCTGATGCACACCGATGACGAGCACTTTCGTGGCCGTCCCTTTTGCGCCTGGCGACGCTTGCAGTAAGGCGGGCGAGGCATGCCTCCCCCAAGAAAAGCGGGGGCGCGCCGCCGCACTCCTACGGACTTAAATCGGCGGTCGCGGCGACAACGCGTACCACGATACCCGCGCTCCCGTTCATATACTCATAGGGCAATCGTACTTAATTAAGCGAGGCCGGCCGCTTGACGGAAGCGTAATCTGAGATTTCGGGTGCGCAGGGGCCGGGGATTGGGGTGGTCCCCGGGGTAAGCGCGGCCCGAATTCGGCAACCAATTCTTAAAGTGTTTCATCGAATGGGCCGTTTTTTCCAGGGGCTCGGGGTTCGAGGTCCGGCTCGAAAATTCCGGAAGAATGCGGGAGCACGTCTTGGGGACTGGGCGTCGGGCGCTGCGGCAGGCAACGCTTCCGGTGCTACGCGGACTTAGGCGCCTGCTGCTTTGACTGAGGTCCGGACGACAGCTTCCGCGCGATTCGGTGAGCGAGGTAGCGAAGATGAACAAGATTTTTCGATTTACGATGGGTGTTTGTATTTTCGCGCTGTCCGCGCTGGTTTTTGCGGGCCGCGCGGCGGCGCAATCCGATTACACCGTCATCAACGTTGAGAACGGCGGCGCAATCGCAGGCGTCGTGAAGTGGTCCGGGCCGATCCCGAAGATACCGAAGCTTCCGATCACGAAGAATCCGGACATCTGCGATCCCGAGTCGCAAAAGACGCGCGACCTGGAACGCCTGCTGATCTATCCGGACGGGAACGGCGTCGCGAATACGGTGGTGTATCTGCGCGGGATCACCAAAGGCAAAGCGATGGATCTGCCCGAAGCGCGCGAAACGCTGAACCAGAAAACTTGCCGCTATGTGCCGCACATCATGATCGTGCCGCAGGGCAAGCCGCTGCGGATTGAAAGCAGCGATCCCGTGCTGCACACGGTGCAGATGTTTGGCGTCTCCACCAACAATATTCCGTTTCCCTTCCAGAACCAGTTCATCCCGGTGATGATGAACCATAACGGCGTGGTGGAATTGAAGTGCAACGCGGGGCACGTGTGGATGAACGCGAATGTGCTGGTAGTGAAGCATCCTTATTATGCGGTGACGGACGAGCACGGGGCTTACAAGCTGTCTGATGTGCCGCCGGGCGAATACGAAATTGTGGCGTGGCATGAGGGCTGGCAGGTGGAGTCCGAGGCGAAAGTGTTGGACGTGGGCGCGCAGGTGGAAGTGAAGCGCCCGATGTATAGTCAGCCGGCGACGTGGGCGAAAAAAGTGACCGTGAAGCCCGGCGAACCTACCGTGGTGGATTTCACAATCTCCGAGAAACACGAATAGTTTGAAGGTCTGGCCGAAACTTCGCGCGCAGTGAGAACGCGTATCGACGGCGAAGTTCGAGCATGGACTTGCAGGATTCTCCGTGCGGCACGATTTATGTGGAGTGCGGCGGCGAGCCGCCGCTTTTACGATTTGTGCCACGCAAGCAGTAAGGCGGGCGAGGCCTGCCTCCCCCAAGAAAAGCGGGGGCGCGCCCCCGCACTCCATATTGATCTTGCGGACTTGCTCGAGTTGGTGGCATCCGCGACAGCCCTCTCTTTCCTGATATTATTTCCGCGCTTTGACGTACTGATTGGGTAGGAGCTGTGCTGATGCTGCCGGTGCCGTTTGTGGGGCCGCGCGTTTACGACGTGATTTTCATCGCGTCGTATGTTTGCTGGCTGCTTTTCGAATTTGTCACTGGCAGAGCGCGGCGATCGGGCGATCCGAAACGGGCGCGGGACCGTGGGTCATTTTATTTTTTGCTGGCGATGATTTGGCTGGGAATTGGGCTCGATTTTTGGTGTGTTTTTCGATTGCAGCAAGCGGCGATTCCGTGGATGCGCACCGCGATTTTCTTTTTGGGGATTGCGCTGATGTGGGCGGGGATTGCCTTTCGCTATTACGCGATGCGGGTGCTGGGGCGTTATTTTACGTTTCAGGTGGATGTGCATTCGGGACAGACGGTGATCGAGGCGGGGCCGTATCGGTATGTCCGGCATCCTTCTTATACGGGCGCGCTGATTACGGTGATTGGGTTCGGATTGACTTTGGGAAATTGGGCGGGGTTGCTCGCGCTCGTGACGTGCGTGGGGATTGGATACGCGTATCGCATTCATGTGGAAGAGGCGGCGCTGGTGGCGGCGCTCGGCGAACCTTACAAGGAATACATGGGACGCACGCAGCGGCTGGTGCCGTTCGTGCTTTAGCGGGCGTGCGGATGCTTGGGCTTTTCGGCGGAGGCTTCGACGGGCGGTTCGAAGGTGGAGAGGTTTCCGGGGCCTTTGATCACCGTCATGGTGCCGACCTTCGGCAATTTCTGGCTGCGCAGCTTCAATTTGCGTGGCTTCCCAAGAGGCATGGCGGATTCCTTGTACGTGGCCGTCGCTTCGTGACCGCGAAGCGCGGCAACATTCAACAACAGGTTATTGCGTTTAGGCAAGCGCGAATCGAGGCGCCGGGTTCACTGCACGCGAAGCGAGCTTCGCGCCAGAGAGGCGGCGGCAAGCCGCCGCACTCCCAGATGGTGCTGGGCGCCGATCGCGCTGCTGCGTTTCAGGCGGCGGTGCCGGTTAGGCGCGGGAGGAGCAGGTGGAAGAATTTTTCTGGGTTCACGCCTACGGCTACTTTTGCGTTGGGCTTGAATGGCTCTTCGGGCGCTGCGGGGCCGGGCATGCTGGTTTCCATGGGAGGGGATTTGCGGACTGGGGCGTGGCCATCGTAGCCTAGCGTTTGTCCGGCGGTCCAATCGCCTTCGGTTTCAATTTCCACGTAGTAATCCTGCAGGGTGATCACATCGGGATCGATCAGGGACGCGACTGTCAGTGGATCGTGCATCGCTATGACTCTCACTTCCCCGCCCTTCTGCATGCGCTCGTAAGTGGCGCGCATCACTTTGCCCGCCGCCTGGCTTACTGGATTATTCGCGGATTCGAGCTGGCGGATTTGCGCTTCGCTGAGCAGGACTTTGCGCGTGACGTCCAGGCCGACCATGGTGAGGGGGATTTGCGCGTCGAAGACGATGCGCGCGGCTTCGGGATCCACGTAGAGATTAAATTCCGCGGCGGGAGTGATATTGCCGCCGGAAAGCGAGCCGCCCATGATGGCGATCTGCGGAATCATCGCGGCGAGTTCGGGATCGCTGCGCAGGGCGAGAGCGACGTTGGTGAGCGGGCCGACGGCTACGATGGTGATTTCACCGGGATTTTCGCGGACGATGCGACGAATGATTTCGGGCGCGGTCTCGCGCACCGGTTTTACTTTTGCCGCTCCGAAATCCACGCCGCCGAGGCCATTCGCGCCGTGAACGTGGCCCGAGGTGACGAGGCGTCGCACCAACGGATGGCTCGCGCCGGCGGCGACCGGCACATCGGGGCGACCGGCGATTTCGACTAGACGCAGCGCGTTCGCGAGAGTGAATTCGAGCGGCACGTTGCCGCAAACGGGCGTGATGGCTTCGACTTTCAGTTCCGGAGAGCGCAAGGCTAGGAAAATCGCCATCATGTCGTCTATGCCGGGATCGGTGTCCAGGATTATGCGGCGGGGTTTCGCGGGAGCGGCGGCGCGAGTTGACGCTGGCGACACGGCGCTGGAGGTGACACGCGCGGAGGATTTGTGTGCGGCGTCGTGCGCGGACGCGGGGACCTGCGTTGCGAGTCCGCCGATGGCGCCAGCGATTGCGAGGCCTGTGGAATTTGTTAGGAATTTGCGGCGGGTCCAAGGAGCCGGCGTTTGCGCCGTGGGCGTATCGTCACTGCCGTTTACGTTTGCGTGTGAATTGTTTTCAGGTTGCAGGTTGCGATTCATGTCGATTATTCCCCCGATCGTGAAAAACAGTGCGCCGGGGATTCTAGCGCGACGGGTAAAACGATAGATACGATTAAATGAGGGGGATGAGGCCGGGCCTTGAACATTTGTTTGCGCGGTTGCGTACTTCTTCATGGCAGGAGGCTAGAGCGATGAGGCGCGCTTTGCTGATTTGTGGGATGGGTGCTGCGATTTTCGCGTTGGCGGTGGGTGAGCAGGACATCGGAGTGAAACGGCTGGACGGCAGCGCAATCACGCCGGCGGAGATTGATGCTGAGACCGCGCGCGTCATGCACGGGGCGGAGGTTCCCGGGGCGGCGATTGCGATTTTCAACGACGGGAAAGTGGCGTACCTGAAGACTTACGGAGTGCGCGACAAGGACAGCAATTTGCCGCTCACTGCGAATTCGGTGATGACGGCGGCTTCGTGGAGCAAGGTCGCGTTTGCGTACATGGTGATGCAGCTGGTGCAAGAGGGACAACTGGACCTTGACAAGCCGGTGTACGAATACCTGCCGAAACCTTTGCCGGATTATCCGAACTACAGTGATCTGGCGGGCGACACCCGCTACAAGAAGATCACGGCACGGATACTGCTGGATCATTCCAGCGGTTTTCCGAACTGGCGGTGGGCTAATGAGAACCGCAAGCTGAACATCAATTTCGAGCCGGGCGCGCGTTTTGCGTATTCTGGCGAAGGAATTGACCTGCTGCAACTGGTGGTGGAGACGATCACCGGGAAGCCGCTGGAGGAATTGATGCAGAAGCGAGTTTTCGAGCCGCTGGGGATGACGCGCACAAGCATGATGTGGCAGAGCCGGTTCGATGCGGATTTCGCGAACGGATATGACGAGTATGGCCGCTCGCTGGGTCCAGAGAAGCGCAAGACCTCGGATGCGGCGGGGTCTATGCAGACGACGCCGGCGGATTTTGCGAGGTTTATGGAGGCGGTGCTGCGAGGAAAGGCAGGCGGCGGGAAAGGCCTGCTATCGCCGAAGACGCGCGAATTGATGCTTAGTCGGCAGATCCAGATTTATTCGAAGCATGAGTTCCCTACTCTCGATAGCGAAACGACGGACGAAAACAACACGATTCGCTTGAGTTATGGGCTGGCATGGGGGCTTTATTGGACGCCATATGGGAAAGCGTTTTTCAAGGAAGGACACGACGAGGGTTGGCGGAATTACGCGGTGTGTTTCGAGGACAAGAAGATGGGCATGATGATCATGACCAACAGCTCGAATGGCGAGGGCATCTACAAGTACTTGCTCGAGGGTTTGCTCAAGAATCCATATACGCCCATCGAATGGGAGGGATTCACGCCCTACGACAAGTTGCCGCCGCGGCCGCCGCTGAAGCAGCGCAAAGTGATTGTGTTGGATCCGAGCGTCCTTGCCGGCTACGTGGGGCGGTACGGCCTGCCTCCGAATATCGTGTTGACGATTACGCGCAGCGGCAACCACCTCGCCGTGCAGGAAAACGATGAGCCAGTGCAGCAACTGCTCGGCGCAGGGCCGCGCGAATTCTTTTCTGAAACCGCAAACGACGATTACACCTTCGAGGTGGACGCACAGGGCCGGGCCACCGTGATGACCTTGCACACCGACGGGCGGGATATTCCTATCAAGCGAATCAAGTAGCGTCGGGGCCGGCGCGGCCTTGGCTGGCGATGGCGGGCTTGGTTTGGCTTTCTTCGTGCGGAATTTGCGTTTACTGCACGCGAAGCGAGCTTCGCGCCGGAAAGGCGGCGGCGCGCCGCCGCACTCCATATTGGTTTGCGCCGGTCTTCGCGTTGCGGTCGGGCGATCGCTTTGTGGCGGGCCAAGGATGGCGCACTGAAGTGCGCCGCTACATAACCAGCCCTTGCCGCGACGATGTTCTTCTGTGATCCATGCGCAGGAATTGCTCAAAGACGGCTTCCACCTGTTTTCTGGTCAGCGGAGCTCGGATGCTTCTTTGCAGGATCATGAGAAAACTTCCGTTTCCTTTTGCCGATATGCCAGCGATGCCATCGGATAGTTCTTTGTAACCATACTTCACGATTTTTCCGTCAGCTGAGATTACTTTCCAGAAATCTTGTTTCATGTTTGGCCTTCCATCATAAAGGCTTGCAAAGGGCAAACGGAAGGCCGTCGGACTATGCCGGCCTCCCGTTTGTGTTGCGGTTGAAGGTTTGGTTCCGATTCGTCAACTCCGTTCGAGTCAAGAAGCAATGGACTCTGCTCACTTGGGGTCCTTATGGAGTGACGGTCAGCGGCACAGAAACCACCGCCAGTTCATTTTCCGCTGCGGCGCGGGATAGTTCCTTTTCGCGACGCGACTCGATAAGTTTCAATCCCTGGCCGTTTCCGGTCCAAATCTCGGAGAGGAAACACTCGTGCTTATCGTTGTAGCAGTGAAAGATCAGCCGGGCATTGGTGTTCTTGTCGCTGGAATCCACGGCATTCGTCAAGACGAACGTCGCAGCAGACGAATCGGTGCTTCGAATCACCTGCGTGGTAGTGGCGGCGGTAGACGCTCGCTGGATCTGATATTCGCCCGCCGGCATCATCTTGCTTCCGGCCTGGAACGCGAACGGAACTTTGGCCTGCGTGAGTTGCTGAGCATGGCTCGGAACGGGTGCAAGAGCCGTAAAAAGCAACGCGGCAGTAACTGCGAGAATTTGCTTGGTCATTGACTTTCTCCTTTTTTTTCTCATTCGCTTGGCAGCAACCGCAATTGAGCTGCTGTGAAGTTGCGCTCACTTTCGCGCCGCGCCAAAAAAACTGCAATGCATGGGGAGTCATTTGTAGATGCACTGGAGATGAACCGCTAAGATGCAGTTACAAAATGATTTCCTGCCGGCCCGAGGCGTATAATCCTGTCACTTACTATAGGAGGTGCGGGTATGGCCAAGACGAAGCAGTTCACAATCACAGTTGAGAATCGCCCTGGGGCAGTGGCGGCGATCGCCAAGACGCTGGGGAATGCAAAGGTAAATATCCTCGCTTTGTTGGGAACAGCGCAAGGGACGAGCGGCGCAGTGGAACTTGTGGTCGAAGATCCGAGGCGCGCAAAGAAGGCGCTCGACGAAGTGGGGCTCACGTACCGGGAAACCACCGCGGAAGGATATGAACTGCAAAACAAGCCCGGCGCTCTGGCGCAATGCCTGGATAAGCTCGCCGCGAAGGGCGTGAATCTGAATTCGATTTGCGCCACGGTCGCGAAGGGCGGGAAGAAGGCGGTGCTGGTGTACACGGTAGAGTCCGAGGCAAAAGCGAAAGCTGCAACGGCGTAGGAATGGCGCGCGGTGCGCCCGCGTTGCTCGCTATCCGGCGTGGATCCGGTCAGCGGGAACTTCCACCTCGTTGATCCCGCGAAACGAAAAGAGCAGCCGAACGAGATACTTCGGCGGGTCCTGCGAAGTTTGCTTGATTATATTGCCGACTGCGTCGGTGACGGCGGCGTGGAAGGTTACCTTATCGACCTGCATGCCCGCGAGGTTTACCCGGACAAGTTGTCCCGGCTTGAACTGAGCTTCCATCGCAAGTTCTCCACCCTTGTGACAACACGAAGGGCGAAGCATCCCTGAATGTTACCCCAGGTCCTCTGAAGACGCTGAAAAAGTCTTTGACACGGGCAATGCCGAGGCGTATTACGGCGCGTATAAATGAGGCATCCGCGGTTGGGATGCTCCTAGGAGGAAACTTACATATGCGAGCATTTCTTGTATACGTCGCGTTGTTGATTTTCGCCATCGTTGCCGTGGGGCCGATCATTGGGCTGACGGCCGCGGCTGGCGCACCAAACTTCGGCCCTAACGTTTACGTTTTTGATCCCAGCATGTCGTTGAGTGCGATTCAGGCGACCGTGGACGCGGTGGCAACCGAACAAATCTCTAACCAGTTTGGGACGCAGCGGTATGCATTGCTTTTTGAGCCGGGGACGTATGGATCTAGCACGAATCCTCTCATTTTTCAGGTGGGCTATTACACGACCGTGGCGGGGTTGGGCGCTTCGCCGAGCGATGTGACGATCAACGGCGCGATCAATGTGACGAACCAGTGCTTCGGGGCCGGCAACTGCATCGCGTCCGACAACTTCTGGCGGTCGCTTTCGAACTTGACCATCAACGTGACCACGATTGCGGCTTGCACTTCCAGTGCTGAGTTCTGGGCGGTGTCGCAGGCGGCGCCGATCCGGCGCGCGCAGATCAACGGCAACCTCTTCCTTTTTGATTATTGCAGCGGGCCGGGGTACGCGAGTGGCGGGTTCATCGCGGATTCGACGTTCACCGCTGGCACCATTATTAACGCGACGCAGCAACAGTGGATCACACGGAACAGCAATATTGACGGCTGGACCAACGGCGTGTGGAACCAGGTGTTCTCGGGAGTCATCGGCGCGCCGGCGCAGTGCTTCCCTGAGGTGTCGCCTTGCAGCGGGCCTTACACTACGTTGGCAACGAGCCCGGTGACGCGCGAGGAGCCGTATCTGTATGTGGATTCGAGTGGGAACTACAACGTGTTCGTGCCAGCGGTGCAGCGTAATTCTTCGGGGACGACGTGGGCTGGCGGAGCGACGCCGGGGTCGTCCATTCCGCTCGAGAAATTTTACATTGCGCAGCCGGGGGACAGTGCAGCGAAAATCAATCTAGCGCTGCTTCTTGGCAAAAATCTTATTCTGACGCCGGGGATTTATAACCTGAACAGCGCGATCGTGGTTCCTTATCCCGATACTGTGGTGCTGGGTATCGGCTTCCCTACTTTGATCCCGCAAAACGGAAATCCGTCCATGATCGTGCTGGGTTCGAAGGGCGATTTGCTCTCGGGGATGATTTTCGACGCGGGGCCGAAAAATTCTCCGGTGCTGCTCTCGTTTGGCAGTCCGCTTTCGTTTCTTTTTGATGATCGCGCGGCGGCTGACCCGTCGGCGATTCAGGATGTGTTCTTCCGCATCGGAGGAGCGGAGGCGGGAAAGGCCACCGTCAGTTTGTTGGTCAACAGCAACGACGCCATTCTCGATGACGTGTGGGCGTGGCGTGCGGATCACGGCAATGGCGTCGGCTGGACCGACAACACGGGCGATACGGGACTCGTGGTGAACGGCGACAACGTGACTGCGTATGGGCTTTTCGTCGAGCACTATCAGAAGTATGAGGTGATCTGGAATGGGAACGGCGGCACGGACATTTTCTTTCAGAACGAGATGCCATACGACCCGCCGAGCCAGTCGGCTTGGATGGAGGCTCCCGGCGTGGATGGCTGGGCGGCTTTCAAGGTGACGAATCATGTGAGCAGCTTTCACGGATTTGGAATGGGGAGCTACAGCTTCTTCAACCAGGGCGTGCAGATCTTTGCGGCGAACGCGTTTGAGGTTCCAGCGACGTTGCCGGCGGGAAGCATGCAGGATCTCTTGACGATTTTCCTTTCGACGGCTGGGTCGGGCGGCATCTCGAACGTGATCAACAATACGGGCGGGTCGTCAACGATTGCGAACCCGGATACGCCGGTGACCGTGGTGAGCTTCCCGTAGAACGCTTTTAGGCGATCAACGGTTGCGGTACTGACACAAATTCCCCACCCTTCCCAAAACGAAGGGTGGGGCACCCCACTGCGCTTGCGAGTTTCTCTTCGGAACTGGTTGCGCTTGACGCATCTTGGAAGCTGGTGGTACGACTAGCGGTAGGGGTGCGTTGTGATCGAACATCATTTATCCGGAATGAAGGCGCGGAATGGAACGCTGGTATTTGTTTGCGCGACGTGCAAGGTGCCGCCGAATTTTGGTTTTGGAGCGCAAACGAAAGGCGAATTGGTTTACCTGATGCTTTGCCCGAAGTGCGGGTGCGTCCTCGGGGAGTGGGCCACTCTCGAGGCGCGAGGCAAGGAACTGAGCGAGTTTGCGAAGACGCTGAAAGTGCCACACGCGCAGGCCATTTAGGTAACGTTCTGGCAACGTCGGGAAGAAAAACCCGGGGTTGTAGCGGCGGTCTTTAGACCGCCATCATTTGATGCGGCGACGCCGATGGCGCACTGAAGTGCGGCGCTATCAGGGCAACTTCGTGAGTCCGATGCGGAGCAAGCCGACGCTGCGTTCGTTTACTGCGCGCGAAGCGAGCTTCGCGCCGGAAAAGCGACGGCAAGCCGCCGCACTCCCAGAAAATTCGACTGCAACGACGATGGCGTCCGCCGCGAACGAGGGCGCTAAGGGCTGCGAGATCTGCGTGGAGTGCGGGAGCGTGCTCCCGCTTTCTCTTAGGCGAGGCGTGCCTCGCCTGGTTTGATCGCGCTAGGCCGTACGCTGTAAAAGCGGCGGCGCGCCGCCGCACTCCATATTGATTTGAGCCACCGATGGGCTGTACTTCACGGATCGAGGTTGCCGCAGCTCGATCGCTCATGGCGGAGACTCGCGTGATTGACGGGGTTGCTGGGGACGAGTAGACTTCGGGTACGTTGACTGACGCGTAATCGTGTGGGACACGCGGGTTCCGCATCGAGGCGGCGCGGTTGGGGTGCCGGATTATGACTCTTGCGGCTGGGCGTTTGCCGGGTGCGATGGCCGCTGTACGGGTCGTTCTGCTTAGTTGCGCGATGGCGTTTTGCGCTGTGGCGTGTTTCGGGCAGACGGCTGGCGGGCAGAGCGCTTCCGCACCGGCTGCTACCGCTCCTGGATTCGCTTCTGCAGCGCCGGCCCCGGCAGCGCAACCCTCGGCGAGCCAAGCTACCGCAACGCCGACATCCTCACAGCAATCATCCGCGGGTCAATCTTCCGGTGCGCAATCCCCTGCACCGGCATCGGGCGCGACATCTAGCGCGGCCCAGTCTTCTTCTGCTGCGCCTGCATCTGTGACCTCCGCCGCTTCGGTTGCTTCCACGCCGGAAATGAATACGCGGACTTCGCAGGTTCCTTTGGAATCGCACGTCAACTTGGTGCCGATTCGCGTGGTGGTGCACGACGCGAGCGGCCACGCCGTGGAAAATTTGCACAAGGAAGATTTTCAGGTGAAGCAGGACGGGAAGGTGCAATTCATCACGCATTTTTCGGTGGAGACGCCGGCATCGGCGGCGAGCCAGGTGGCGCGGGGCGAAGCGGTTCCCTTGCCGCCGGATTCGACGTCGTATGCGATATCGGGTTCTGCGTCTGCGGACGCGGCGGCGTCTGGAAAGGCGACGGATGACAAGTTGGCTTTGCCGACGCGATTCGTTGCGCTGCTTTTTGACGATTCACATCTGGACGTGGGCGATTTGAGCCGCGCGAAGATTGCGGCGCTGAAATTTATCGACACGCAAGTGAAGCCTAGCGAGCGGCTCGCGATATTCAATATTTCCGGGCGCTTCCAGGTGGATTTCACCGACGACCACGAGAAAATCCGGCAGGCAATCAAGACGCTGATTCCGAATCCCGTCGGCGCCTACGACCCGAAGACGGAGCACGACTGCCTGCAGATCACGTATTACCAGGCCGATTTGATCCAGAACAAAAACGATCAGCAGGCGACCGTGGCCGCGAATGCGGATGCGCTGGCTTGCTCCGCGGGAGCGCCGAGCGCGCAAGCGCAAGCCGCGGAGGCAGCGTCGCTGGTGGCCAGCACGGTGCCGATGGTGCTGCAAGCGGGCGACATTAATACGCAATATTCGGTGCGACGGCTGGAGGAAGTGGTGCGGCGCATTTCGGCGTTGCCCGGGCAGCGCAGCATCGTGCTGATTTCGCCGGGTTTTCTGACGTCCACGTATGAGTATGAAGTGTCGCAGCTGATAGACAAGGCGACGCACTCGAACGTTTTTATCAATGCGCTCGACGCGCGCGGTCTTTATACGGTGGACCCGCTGGGAGACATCACGCAGGACGTGCCGGTGCGCGCGAACGCCCAGACTGCTTCGATGTCGTTGCAATATCGCCTGGACGAGCAGCGCGTGCAGTCGGAGGTGCTTTCCGATTTGGCCTACAGCACGGGCGGATTTTATTTTCGAAATAATAATGATCTGGACGCGGGATTTCGCACGACGGCGGCGGAGCCGGAAGTTTCCTATTTGCTGGCGATTGTGCCGGATAATTTGAAGAACGACGGGAAATTTCATACTTTGAGCGTGAAAGTGTTGACCAAGGACAAATATACGGTGCAGGCGCGGCGCGGTTTTTTTGCGCCCAAGCGCGGACAGACGCCGGAGGAAGTGGCGAAGCAGGACATCGAGGACGCACTTTTTTCTCAGGAAGAGCAGGAGGGATTCCCGATACAGCTTCATCTGCAATATTACAAAGTGGATGAAATGAACGCGAAGCTTTCGGTGCTGGCGCACGTGGATTTGACCAAGGTGCACTTTGAAAAGGCCGAGGGGCGGAATTGGGATGATTTGACGATCGTCGCGGGGCTTTTCGATCGCAATGGGAATTTTATTTCCGGCGAGCAGAAAACTTTGGAGATGCGGTTGAAAGATACGACGCTGGAGAGATTGGATCAGACCGGCGTGACGCTGAAGACGAATTTTGATGTGAAGCCGGGCGGGTATATGGTGCGTTTGGTGGTGCGCGATTCGAAGGCCGCGCAGCTTTCGGCGCGTAATGGAGTGTTGGAGATTCCGTAGCGCGTTGTGGGCACGTTGGGATTTCTTGGCACGCTGGGATTTTGACTACGTTGGTTGGCTACGTTTCTTGTGGGAAGGTGACACATGATCATTCGCCGCGTGGTACGTATCGTTCCGATTCTACTGCTTGCTTTCGCCGCTGTGGGTCTTGGCTGGCACATATTGGAGTCGCCGGGGATTGTGCGGGCGCAACAGCAACAGCAAGCAACCCCGCCGGCTGCCACTCCGCCTGCGGCGGCTACGACGGCTCCCGCTCCTGCTACCCAGGAAACATCGTCTGCCGCTGCGCAGCAAGCGTCAACGCCTCCCGGTCCTTCCATCAAGGCTGTGACGCGCGAGGTGCGCGTGGACGTGGTGGTGACGGACAAGAAAGGCAATTACATCCAGGACCTGACGACTAAAGATTTTCGCCTGTACGAAGACGACAAAGAGCAGGCCATCAATACGTTTTCATTTGGAGCGGCACCGAATGGGCCGATCGAGTCGCAACGGCACTACATCGTGGTGTTCTTCGATAATTCGTCCATGGATCTGAGCGATCAGCCGCGGGCGCGCGCGGCGGCGGCAAAATTTATTGACGCTTACGCGGGGCCGGATCGGGTGATGGCGGTGATGAATTTCGGCGGCACGCTGCAGATCGTGCAGAATTTCACTACGGATGCGGCGCGGTTGAAACAAGCGGTATCCGGAATCGCCAATTCGAATATCGCGACCAACGCGAGCGCGGCGAACACTTCCGCTCCGACGATGGGATTGCCGCAAAGCAACTTCGCGAGCTTGGGCGGCAATGCGGAAGGCGATTTCGGGGCGTATACCCTGCTGCTTTCGATCCGGCAACTGGCGAAAAACCTCGCGGCGATTCCGGGAAGGAAGAGTTTGATTCTGTTTACGGCGGGTTTCGAGCTGAGTCCGGAGCGGTATTCGGAATTGACGGCGACGATTGATGCTTGCAACAAGGCGAACGTGGCGGTGTATCCGATGGACGTGCGCGGATTGGTCGCGCCGATCACGCAGCTTCGCCGCGGCGGCGCTCCGCGTGCAGCGAGTGCCGCGAATGCTTCGGCGTCCGTTGGCGCGGGATTGCAACTCGCTGCGTATCATCCGGGCGCAGGCGCTTCGCTAGTGCTTGCCGCGCAGCATGGCGGCGGTGGTGGCGGCGGAGGACATGGCGGTGGTGGAGGTGGAACGGGAGGGGGTGGTACTGGAGGCGGCGGGACGGGTGGCGGTCATGGCGGCACCGGGGGGACGGGCGGCTCGGGCGGCGGACACGGCGGGACGGGTGGCGGCGGCACGCGCACCGGGAATCCGGGCACCGGTTATTACGGAAATCCGAACTACAACCAGCCGCGGCAGATCGTTCCGCAATTTCCGGCGTCTTCGACGACCAACCAGCAAGTGATGTATGCACTGGCCAGCGGCACGGGTGGTTTTCCGATTCTGAATACGAACGATTTGCTGCCGGGGCTCGAGAAAATCGCGCGGGAGCAGAGCGAATATTATTTGCTCGGCTATACGCCTCCTAATTCTCCCGACGGAAGCTGCCATACGCTGAAGGTGAAAGTGGAGCGCGGCGGAACGAACGTGCGGGCGCGCAGCGGATTCTGCAACACGGCGCCGGCTGATCCGCTGGAGGGAAAACCGATCGAGAAGGAACTAGAGACTCGGGCATCGGTAGCGGGCACGGCGGGTGGCGCGGCGGGGACAGCAGCTGCTGCAAATCCGGGTTCGTTGGAGACACCGTACTTTTACACCGCGGCGAACGAGGCGAAGGTGCATCTGGCGATGGACGTGCCGCCTTCGTCCATTGAATTCGACAAGGTGAAGGGAAAATACCACGCCGACTTGAACGTGCTGGGGATTGCTTATCGTCCGGATGGGACGGTGGCGTCGCGGTTTAGCGATGAAGTTACGTTGGATATGGAAAAAGGCGACTGGGAGAAATTCCTGAAGACGCCGATGCACTACGAGAATCAGTTTTTGATCGCGCCGGGGCAGTATCGCTTGAGCGTCGTATTGAGCGGAGGCAGCCAGAAATTTGCCAGCTATCAGACGGGTTTGGCGATTGATCCTTATGATGGAAAGAAATTCAGCCTCAGCGGAGTAGCGCTGAGCGATGAATTCGGGCCGGTGGCGGATTTGGGCGGGGCGTTGGATGCGGACTTGTTGGCTGACCGCACGCCGCTGGTGGTGAAGGATTTGGAGTTCACGCCTTCGGGGAGCAACCGCTTCAAGAAATCGGAGAAGGCGGCGTTGTACACGCAGATCTATGTGCCGCGATTGACGGAGGCGAATCCGCCGACGGTGAAGTTCACTTATATGGTGATGGATCCGAAGAGCGGGAAACCTTTGGTGGGAGCTTCGGCAGTGGACGTGACGAGTTATGTGCAGAAAGGGAGCCCGGTGATTCCGGTGGCGTTCAAATTGCCGTTGGAGAGGCTCGATAAGGGCGAATATTTGCTGGAGATGCAGGCTAGCGAAGGCCCTGGAGATTTGACGGCGATTAGCGCTGTGAAATTTGTGGTGGAATAGAGCGACGGGTGGGCCTCGCTTGGCACGATACGCGGGGATGAGGCTTGCTTCCGGCGAGGCAAGCCTCGCCTTGTACAAGGGGAAGCAAGCTTCCGCACTCCCAGATTGGTGGTTGGCGGCTGAGATTGTGGTGCGGGCTGCTGCGGCGAGGCTTGCCTCGCCTTGCGAAAGCGGCGGCGCGCCGCCGCACTCCATATTGTTCTTGCGGACTCGCTTGACCTCGCCAGTGCGGACAACTTGCTTTTCCCTTTCCGGGATGGAAAACTCGTTCGGCTTCCGGAGGGGATCGCTTGGCGCCTGCTCAACTTTCTTCTGAATCGAAATTGCTGAATGTTGCGGTGATTGGGTATGGGATGGCGGCTAAGGTGTTTCATACGCCGCTGATTTCCAGCGTTCGTGGATTGCGGCTGTCGCATATTGTTTCGACGAAGCCGGATGTGGTGAAGCAGGATTGGCCTGGCGTTGGTGTGCTGGTTACTGCTGCTGATGCTTTCGCGCATCCGGAAATTGATTTGATTGTGGTGGCTACGCCTAATGATTCGCATTTTGATCTGGCGCAGCGGGCGCTGGCGGCGGGGAAACACGTAGTCGTGGATAAGCCGTTTACTACTTCCGTTGCCGAGGCTACCGAATTGGCGGCTTTGGCGAAGAAATCGGGGCGCGTGCTGGCTGTGTTTCAGAATCGGCGGTGGGATGGGGATTTTCTTACTTTGCGCGCCTTGATTTCGGAAGGGCGATTGGGCGAAGTGACGCATTTTGAATCGCATTACGACCGTTACCGGCCTTTGGTGCGAAAACGTTGGCGCGAACAGCCGGGGCCGGCCAGCGGGATTTGGTATGACCTAGGGCCGCACCTAGTGGATCAGGCTTTGCAGCTTTTCGGCGCGCCGGAAGGAATTCACGCGGACCTGGAGATGCAGCGCGAGGGCGCGCAGACGGTGGATTATTTTAATGTGACGTTTCGTTATGGGCGCGGGCGGGTGATTTTGCATGCGAGTTCGCTGGTGCGCGGGGATTTGCCGCGATTTATCGTGCATGGGCGGGCGGCGAGTTACATTAAATACGGAATGGATACGCAGGAGGAGGCTTTGAAGCGCGGCGTGCGTCCGGGGGGCGCGGATTGGGGAGTGGATCCGCGCGATGGCGTGTTGCTCACGCGCGAGGAAGATGTGGAATCGAGCGCGGCTGTGCCGACTTTGCCGGGATATTATCCGGGATATTACGAAGCGGTGCGCGAGACGATTTTGCGCGGGGCGGTGAATCCGGCGCCGGCGGAGTATGGCGTTTTGGTGATGCGCGTTTTGGAGGCGGGGGCGGAGAGTTCTGCGGCGCGGCGGGAGATTGCATTTGGGGCGGCGGTTGCTGGTAACGCGTGAGACGACGCTGTTACTTGGTTGCTGGCTTCGCGTGACGCTTCGCGATGACTTTTACTTTCGGCGGGGCTTGCCTCGCCTTGCACAGGCGGCAGCAAGCCGCCGCACTCCATATGGTTCTTGCGAACTCGCTTGATCTTGCTGGTGTTGTAGGGGCGGGTCCCGCTGAACCTTCCGGGACGCACACTTCGCGTCTTAGACCCGCCCCTGCGGAGATTCGACGACCATTTCGGGTTGCTGCTTGCTAGACGTGTGCTGATTTGCTCTTGCGGCGGCCGCCGTTGCCTTCTTCTTCGGAGGCTTGGCCGCGCTCGTTGGCTTCTACGTTGATTTCGCCGGCTAGTTGGGTCAGCTTCTTGTCGGTTTCTTTTTCCTCTTCGAGCGTTTCGGTGAGCAGGTCCACGGCTTGGCGTTCGTTGAGGAGCTGGGCGAAGGCGCGGACGGTGCCGTAGGCGGCGATTTCGTAATGCTCGACGCGCTGCGCGGCGCCGATGAGGCCCGCGTCCTTCACTTCCCCTTCGAAATCATCGCCGATCATTTCGCTGCCTTCTTTCACCAGGCCTTCCATGCCTGCGCATTTTTTGCCGGTGGGCTTTTCGTCGAGCGCTTTGAATATTTGTTCGAGGCGCGAGACGTGGCCGCGGGTTTGTTCGAGGTGCTCTTCGAAGCCGGAACGAAGTTCTTCGGAAGTGGCGGCCTTGGCCATTTTCGGCAGAGCCTTCACCAACTGTGTTTCCGCGTTGTAAATATCCCTGAGTTCGTCAATGTATAGATCTCGCAAAGCTTGTTGTTGCATGGGACCCTCCGGAGAATTTTAGATTTTGTCTTAACGCTTGCTGCTAATTGAACGGCTTGCGGTCAAACGCGGCGCGTTGTCATTCCGAAGGCGCTTCTGCCGAGGCGTCTGCTTGTTCGCGACGTTTCAGCGAAAAGCAGATCCCTGCCTGCGGCAGGCTGGCCTCGCTGCGCTCGGGATGACATCCGCTTCACTTTTTCCGCACACCGTGAAAACTGCAGGCTGCGGCGAATTCGTCTTGTTGCCGATGCTCCGCCAAACGCGCCTCCCGCAGGCATGGCACACCAGACATGCTGCGAGCGCGTCCCCCTCGCTGGGAGCGTTCCGCGGCGAAAAAGCGTTCCGCGGACTTGCGCGACGTTCACAATTTTGCATTTCTGATACGGCGCAAGAATCGGGTGAAAGGTGTATTGCGGGGTCCGATTGATACTATAGGCTTGTAAGTTGTGAGCGCGACAGAGCGCGGAAGGGTTGAGCGCGAGGGAGAAATTGGCCGTCGCGATCCGCGGCAGGAAATAGTATAATTGCGTGGTTCGTATGTAGCGGCTTCGCTTCATACTTTTCGCGAAGCAACGTTCCCGGTCCTCGTTCTTCTGCCCCAGTCGTTCCGGTTGCCGCCGCTAGGAATAAGACGTGATGCGTGCCCGAAGTGCGCAGAGAGCTGCGTGTGTGTAACCGGCTGACTCTTCGATAGATACAACCGCCGGCCGGCGCAACTTGTGGCGCTTTTTGGTGTTCTAAATACATGGCTCCGCCCGGTAGGCCATTGGCCCTGGGGTAGTTTTCGCCAGTTTTATAGACCACGATTTGGAGGAACTACTTGCTGGGACGGACGCAAGTGCATCCGGCAGAAGGGGCCGCCCCGAATTATTGCGCGGAGACTTCTGCGCGCTTACTCCACAATTCATTGTTTCTGCGCGCCGCTTCGCGCGCTCGAATTCAGCGCTTTCTGATTATTTGCGTGCTGGCGCTTGCTCCGGCATGCCTGCTGTTGGCGCCGGGCGCTTCGGCGGATGCGGGCGTGGTGTTGAACGAATCGCTCGATACAAGCGTGGCGCGCATTACCGGCTCGGGGCACAGCGCCATCTATCTTTCAAACATTTGTCCGGACGATTCGCCGGTAAAAATGCGTTTGTGCCGGCCGGGCGAGCAAGGTTCGGTGCTGAGCAATTACACAACGCTCGGCGAAGATCAGCCGTACGAATGGAACATCGTGCCGTTGAGTATTTATCTGTATGGCGTGGAAGATCCGAGCAATCGCCCGCTGGTGAGTTCGAAGGCGATCAAGGCGCTGCTCGAAGAGCGCTACCGCGAGAATTATCTTGGGCAGATGTGCACCAGCGAAAAATGCCTGAAGAGCAACAGCGCGGAGTGGCGCGAAATGGTGGCCGCAACGCTGGAGCGCAGCTTGTATATGTTCGTGGTGAAGACCACGGTGGAGCAGGATCGCGCGCTCATCGCGGAGTTCAATTCCCTGCCGAACGTGAATCACTTCAACGGCATGACGAACAATTGCGCGGATTTCACGCGGCGCGTGCTGGATATTTATTATCCGCATTCGGTGAAGCCGGATTACATCAACGATTTCTTCATGGCCAGCCCGAAAGCGGCGGCGCGAACTTTCACGCACTACGCACAGGAGCATCCGGAGCTGGATTTGCGCGTGCTGCATTTTTCGCAAGTGCCGGGGACGATCAAGCGCAGCAGCGAATGCCGCAGCGGCACCGAGCAGCTTTATCATTCGAAGAAACTGGTGATACCGCTGGCGGTGCTTGCTTGGCAAAGCGTGCCGATCGTGACGGCTTCGTACATGATCACCGGGCGCTTCAATCCCGAACATCAGTTTGAGGCGCATCCATCGGCGGAGGCGCTCGGGGCCGATGACGATCTCGCTGCCGGTGGTGATGCGCCGCACGGGTATACGGTGAGCGTGCAGCAGCTGGAGGCGGAGCAACGGCTCGCGGACGAGTCCATTGTGGGCAGCAAGGATGAATGGAAGGATTATCGCGACCAGTTCAACGAGATCGTGGATCAGGCGATCCACGACGAATTGATTCCGAACCGCGGATATTTGAAGCATGTGTTCAAGCGGCTGGGCGAGGCGGGCAAGTTGTCCATGGACGCCGACGGCGCACTGTGCATTATCTGGACGGATTCGCAGCCGGCGGGACGTGTGGGGTTGAGCGCCAGCAATATTTTTGCGGCGGATTCCGATGCGCAGATTGCTTATCAGGTTGTTTTGGCGCGCGTGGAAGCGGAGTTGGACAGCCCGAAGCATAGCCGCGAGACGATGTTGGAATTCAAGAAGGATTGGGCGATGACGGTGGAGTTGCATGCGCAAGGCCGGGCGTTGCTGGCGCGAAAGAATGCTGGCCTTGCAGCGCCGGTTGCGGCTGCGCCTGAGCCGCAGGGCGCGGAGGCGGCGAGGTCGCCGTCAGCGTCTGCTTCGGGGACCCGGTTTGGTTCTGGGCACTTGGGGCATGGGACTCTGCCGTAGCCTGAGCGCGCGTCCTGCGCGTACTTCTCTTAAGCAAGCGATTCACGATGATCACTGCACGCGGGGCAAGCCTCGCGCGAATCTGCAGGAAATTGGGGGCGGCGACGTCTGGGAGTGCGGCGGCTTGCCGCCGCTTGTTACGACGTGTGGTGAGGCTTGATCGCCGCGAACGCCGGTCGGGTTGAGGCGGGCACCCGGGTGCGGCCTCCGCGTATTTGGCGGCTTGCTCGTTTGTTCCTCGGCTGCGCTGTGAGCGGCGAGGCAAGCCGCCGCACTCCCAGAAAAGGCGGGCTTTCGGCGTTGTTTGGATCGTGGCGAATTGCGGCGCAGCATGCCCCGCCCTACCTCTCCCGTCAAACCTGGTTGCCACGCGCACAAAATTGCAACTGAAACAACAACGGCTGACGCACTGAAGTGCGCCGCTACAAAACCTTTGCCGTTCCCGCTACGTCGTGCGGATGCGCAACGCGCTGAGGGCGGCGATTGCGGTGAGGGCTGCTGCCAGGAGCAGCAGGGGGCTTGGCGCGGGGGCTGGGACTGTGTTGGACATTACTGTGACTGCATCGGTGTAGGTTTGCACCGATGGGTTTGCCGAATCGATTGTTACGGTGAGTGCCGAGGCGAGCAAGGCGGCAAGCAACGGGCCCCGCCGGAGGAGCTCCCTGAATGTCTTGCGAATGCGATTCGCGTTCATTGGCCATTCTCCGTTCGTCGCCATGCCGACTCTCCTTCTCTGTTTGCCTGGACGTTTTCGTGTGGTGGTGCCGAGAGCCGTGGAGCGCACGATGCCACTTTCATTTGCAGGCGGCGGCGTTCGGCTTCCAGAGCCGAGCTGAGCCAGCGCTCGTAGTCTGCTTCGCCGCAAAAAGTCGGCTGATTGTGCATCGGCTGCTGGCTCCTCGGGTAAGTTGTGCGGAGTTTGCGAGAATTGTTACAGCGATTCAATGTACGGAGGCTGGTTTAACTCTTAACTACATCTTAAGAAGTAGGCGCCACAAACCAAAGAGCTTATTGCACTATGGATATACTGGCTGGGAAGTTTGATGTTGTGGTACTATGCCGCTTCCCCGCGCATCCGTTCAACGAGGACGCGAATGCCATCGGGCTCTCCGGCTCACAACCTAAAGTTCGGTCCCTACGAAGTGGATGCCCGCGCGGGAGAACTGCGCAAACAGGGTTCGAAGATCCGTCTGCAGGAAAAACCGCTGCTGGTGCTGCAGGCGCTTGCTGCGCAACCCGGCGTTTTGATCACGCGCGACGAGCTGCGGAAACACTTGTGGCCGGACGATACGTTTGTGGATTTTGAAACGGGATTGAACACCGCGGTGAGCAAACTGCGCGAGGCTCTAAACGACGATCCCGAGCGTCCGCGTTACATCGAGACGGTGCCGCGGCGCGGGTACCGGTTTTTGGCGCCGGTGGAAAACGGCGACCGCGAGGAACGTGCGCGGCTGCACGAGCCGCCGCCCATGGTGCTGTTCCGGCAGGTTCCGGCGGGACCGCAGGGAGCGGATGAATCCGCCGGGGACGAAACAGAGCGAGATGAAGCGCGCGAAGCGGATTTCGCCGAAGAGCCGCTGCACGCGCGGGGTTTTTATGCGCGGCTTTCGCGCGGCTGGCTGGCGATGCTCGCGCTGCTGGTATTGGTTTGCGCCGCGGGCGGATACCTGGCGTGGCGGCAAAGTCGCATGCGCAGCGCGACGATTCCAGCGCGGGTGATGATCGCGGTCCTGCCGTTTGAAAATCTGACGGGCGATCCGGCGGAAGAATACGTCAGCGACGGCTTCACCGAGGAGCTGATCACGCAACTGGGTGAGCTGGACTCGAACAAGATCGGGGTGATCGCACGCACCTCCGCAATGTCGTACAAAGGCACGGAGAAGCCGGTGAACCAAATCGCACGCGAACTGGGTGTGAACTACGTTCTGGAGGGCAGCATCCGCAAAACGGGCGACGGACTGCGGGTGACCGCGCAGTTGATTCGCGCGGACGACCAAACGCATATCTGGGCGTCGGAGTATGACCGCTCGATCGGCGACCTGGTGAAACTGGAAGGCGAAGTGGCGCAGGCTATCGCCGGAGAAGTGCAAGTGAATTTGACCCCACAGGCGCGCGAGGCGTTGGCGAGCAGAAATTCGCGGCCGATTGATCCGGAGGCTTATCGCGATTATTTGAAGGGACGCTACGACTGGAATTCACGTTCCGGGGAAGGCATGAAGCGCGCGGTCGGGGAGTTCAAGGACGCGATTGACAAGGATCCCGGCTTCGCGCAGGCCTACGCGGGACTAGCCGATACTTACAACACACTGATTTTCTACGGCTACCTGACCAGCCAGGACGGTATTCCGGGGGCGAAGGCTGCGGCGCTGAAGGCGGTGCAGCTCCGCGATTCATCGCCTGCGGGACACGCTTCACTGGGTTATGTCTACTTCATGTGGGAAGCGCAATTCCCGGAGGCGCAGAGGGAATTTCAGCGTGCCATCCAGTTGGATGACAATAATCCCCAGGCGCACCAGTGGTACGCGCTGTATCTGGCTTCCATGGGCCGCAGCCAGGAAGCCGCGGCGCAGATTCAAGAAGCGCGTCAAGTGGATCCGCGCTCTTTGATCATTGCGACGGCGGGCGGCTACGTGGCTTATTTTGCGCGCGATTTCGCGGGAGCCGCCGCGCAGTGCCAGGCGGTGCTGGAGCAATATCCAAATTTCATGGTAGCGCACGCGGTGCTGGGGTTGGCGGAAGAAGCCGAGGGGGACGGGACCAAGGCGATCGCGGAGTTTCAGAAGACGATTGAATTGTCGGGCAGGCGCCCCGTGGCATACCTCGATTATCTGGGCCACGCTTACGCCACTTTCGGTCGCAGGGACGATGCGCAGGCTGTGCTCGCCGAGATTGATGGGCGTATGAAAGGGCCTGACGTCGCCGAGGCAGGGCCTGGTTTTCTGGCGGCAACTTTTGCGGCGCTGGGCGAGAAAGATAAAGCCATGGATGCGCTGGAGGAAGGCTTGACGCACGGCGACGGCGAATTGCGTTGGCTGAAAGTGGACCCGCGGCTGGATCCGTTGCGCGGGGAGCCGCGATTTCAGAAGTTGATGGCGCGGGCTGGGTTTTAGGTCGGGAGTTGGCTGGCGGGTGATTTGGCTGGCGGGCATCAAGGCACGCGAGGCAAGCGTCACGGGAGGCGTGGGGCGCGCCGCTCCGTCGCGATTGTTTGTCTGCCTCCCACAAAATAGCGCGCGGTGATTTCGGACTTTCGGCGAGGCAAGCCTCGCCTTGTAACAGGCGGCAAGCCGCAACATTCCCAGAAAAGGCTGGCGAACTCGTTGGGTCGTACGGACGGGTCCCGCGGAAACGTCCGGGACGCACACCTCGCGCCTTAAACCCGCCCCTACCGCGACGGCAAAATTCTTCTTTATTGAACGTCCAGCGTGAAATTCAGCGAGCTCGACGCTGAGCCGCTAGTGGCTACGATTGTTGCGGTCGTCGATCCTGTGGGCGTGCCGCCGCTGGTGCCGCCGCCTCCTCCACTGTTGTTACTCGTGCCGCCGCAGCTGGACATTAGCATGAGGCCTGCCATACCCAGGATTACTAGGGCGAAGGATACGCCGGAGCGCAGGCGTTTGCTGGTTGTGCTTGTGCCGCGCAGCGCGAGGATGCTTAGGGCGAAAATGGCTAGGAGCGATGCTGCGGCTGCTTGATTGAGTGGTCCGGGCGCGGCTGGCTCGCGGCGTGCGGGTGCTGCGGCGCTGGGTGCTGTGGTGTTGACTGTGAGCATTGTTACTGCGGTGGTGGCAGTGGGGCTGAGAGTTGCGGATGACGGATTGAAGCTGCAGGTGGCGCCGCTGGGCAGACCCGAGCAGGCAAAGGTGACCGTGCCGCTGAAGCCGTTCCTCGCGGTGATTGTGGCGCTCATCGTACCGGAATCACCGGGAGCGGCGACTGGCACTGTCGGTTCGGCGGAGCTGAGAGCAAAAGCGGAATCGAAGCTGTTAATCAGGTTGGCGGCGTTGATGGTCCCAAGACCCGTGGCTGCGTCATAGCCGGTGCCGGCGTTATAACCTGGAAGGAGGCCGTTGGCGTCGCCGGAATTCGTGACAGTGCAATTCGGAGTGCCCTTCAGGCAAGGCTCGTTGTTCGTGCCGACGGTCACGTCGTAGAAAACGCAGGTGCTCGCAGGACTCGCGGAATTGCAGCTCGACGCGGACTGCTGCGCCGCGAGCGGATACAAAACGGTGTTGAGATTTCCCTGGCTCTGCTGCGCTTTTTGGTTGATTAGCGCCACGATGCCGGCGAAGGCTTGCGTCGAAACCGAGGTTCCGCCGTATCCGGCGAAGTTGCTTACGGAGCAGGCGCCCGCGTTGTCCTCATCCGCTTCGCATACTGCGTAAAAGCTTCCGGCGAATCCGTCTCCCGCAAAGAGTGAGACGTCTGGAATATCCCGCTTGCCGTCGGACGGGACGCCGGTTCCGGTCTGCCACGAGGGTTTGGCGTAGCCTCCCGTACAACCACTAATCTGTCCGTTCGTTGAGGACGTGCAACTGCTCAAGCCGCCGCTGCCACCTACTGGAACGATGTTGTCTGCTAACTGGCTGTTGTTACAGTTCGCTTCTGCGCTTGTGCTGTAGCCTCCCAGAGTTCCCCAAACGGCATTGGTGCAGGAATCGTTCCAGGTGGTTTCTGGGATATATCCCTTCGCGGAAGCTTGGGTGCCGCTGGCGTTGCTCGAATTCCAATACTGCGAGGGATTCGTGAACTCGTTGAAGTCAGTACCGCCGACGGCCACGTTGTACGGCGTTGATCCGGTGCCGTTGACAGCGAGGCCTTGCGTCGCTGGCTGCTCGCCGGTCACGTTGGGATTGGCGTAATCGCAGCCCGGCGAGCCGCTGTCGCCGGTAGAAACAACGATCGTGATGCCTTCGCCAGCGCCTTGCATCCACAGATTATTCAGAAATGTGTTTTCGGTGCTTCCGAGCGCGAATTCACAATCGCCGTAACTTTCGCTGAGGACCGGCGCAAGTTGCTTGTCAATGATGTATTCCGCCGAGAGATCAATTCCATTGCTTGTGTTCGTAGTCGGGGAAACCACGAGATCAATGGTGGCGTTCTTGGCTACGGAGCCAGACCATTCCACGTCGATCACAGCTTCGCATTCATCCCCGCCGCTCTCGCACGTCTGAATTCCTGGATTGGTGCCGTTAACGATGACGTTCGGCGTGTTGGCGGGCAGGCCGAACAGGCTGCGAAATTGCGCGATGTCCGTGAGGCTGATATTGCTGTCGCTGACGATGCCGATGGTGACGCCTTGGCCCGTTATGCCCGCGTTCCACGCCGGGAGCAGATTATAAATTGTCGCGAAGTCGTAGGGCGCGACGGCGTAAAACGGCCCTTGGTTGGTGCTGCCCGTAAGCAGCGGACTAAGCGGTTCGGCGGTACCTGTCGCGGTCTTGCGGAAGTTTCCGACGATGTGACTCATGCGGTGCTTCGGGAAATTATGCAGCGAAGCGACGCCTGCGACGGCTGGCGTCAGCGCTTGCGGGATCGAAGGATCGGTTTCGTTGGCCCAATGCTGTTTGCCGTTGATGACGTAGGAATGAATCGCAGTGTGGAAAGCGGCTTGGACTTGGCCGGCGTTGCCGGAAAATTCGATTACGTTGCGGCCGTTGGAGGGTTTGATGGATTGGAAGCCGCGTGATTCTAGCCACGTGGTGATGGTTTGCAGGTCTTCGTCGGAAACGCCGAATTGCTGGCCGAATTCCTGGGGCGTCAGCCACTTGTGGTAATTGGGCGACGTCTTATCGGTTTGCTGCGCGAGCAGCGTTTGCAGCGCAGCGACCTGTTCGGGACTGTTCTTCAATACCAGCAGCATGCGGTCCATCGGGAGGCTGGCGGGCGCGAGGCCTTGATCGTATTGCGCGCGCGCGAGCGGATGGGTATTGCCGCGCAGCACCGTGAGCTTGCTTTCATCCACCGGCGCGGAGATCAACGAGCGCGCGGAGCTTGATTGTCCCGACGTGCGCTGCGAAATCAGCGAAACGGAAATTACGGCAAGAAATAAACCACACATGGCAATTGGTTTTAGTCGCATTGGCTACCCCGGACCCCGCGAATTGGACACACCGCACCCAAGCTGAAGTTACTGCTGCCTGCTGAGATTTCAGTTTAGCGCAGACAAATTACTTGCGACTTCTAATGAACGATTGACGTATGCAAAATCTAAACACGCACCCTGGTTCCCGTTGCGGCGAAGCTGAAGTGAAACCGTCGAACATGTTGGTGAATGCCGCGCCCTGATTCGGATAAGTGAGATGCCCGCCCGAGGAAATAGGTCGGCTGGCCGATTTTGCTTTTTACATTCTTTACGGAGGCGGGAGGAACGCAGCTCGGTCGGGCGGATAGACACAATTGCGGACACGCGCGAAATCAAAGTCCCTCGCCCGCTGTGGAGCGGACGAGGGATCCGGCGATGACGATTGTCGCGCAAACGACTAATGTCCCGGAGGCGGGCCGAAACCGGGGCCGCCGCGATGGCCACCTTCGGTTTCGAGTTGCGCCATCTTGGTTTGCTGGTCCGCGGTGAGCACTTGATAGATCGCCGCTTCAGTCTTGGCGTGAGCCAGAGTTTCCTGGGCGGTCAACGTGCCGATGCTGTTGGCTGCGGCTTCCATTGCGGCTGCGTCATTGGAATGGATCGCGTTCTGCAGGTTGGTATGCGCGGTCTTCATGCTGGTGTGGATGGTGGAGCGATTGGCTTCGGCGCTGGTGAGAATGTTGGTCACCTGCGTCTGCTGCGCGGAAGTGAGCGATAGCACGGTGGTCAAGTAGCTGACGCGGTGCTGAATCATATGCGCGGCGCGGCCTGGGTCGTTGGGCGCGGCTGTCGTGGCCGCGTCGTTATCTTGTGCAAACACCGCCGGCGCGGCGAATACACAAGCGAGTAGCATTGCTATGGCTGTCTTTTTCATGTGGGTTAACTCTCTCTCCTGTCAAATTCGGGCTGGCGAGATTCCCATCATGGTTAGGTGTCTGACGGTTATGTTCTCGTTCGCCCTGCACATTTAATTCCGGGTATGGGCGCAAAAAGTTCCCGAAATTTATGCGCGGCGTGGCCGATGGGGCGAATTCAATTGAGCAGAAACTTCTGGATGAACAGGATCGTGGCGTCGAACTGATAGTCCACGTTTTTCTTCTTGCCGAAGCCGTGGCCTTCGTCGTTGGCCGTCAGGAACCAAACCGGGGTGCCATTCTTACGCACCATGTCCACCATCTGCCGTGATTCGGTCCACGGCACGCGCGGGTCGTTCTTGCCGGCCACCACGAAGATAGGTTTGGTGATTTTATCGGCGTTATTGGCGGGGGCGATGCGCTCGAGGAAGGCGCGCATCTTGGGATCGCGCTCGTCGCCATATTCCACGCGGCGCAAGTCCTGGCGGTAACCCGAGGTGTGTTCGAGGAACGTCACCAGGTTCGAGGGGCCCACCACATCCAGCGAACAGCGAATGCGGTCGTTGTAGTTGGTAGCCACGGCCAGAGTCATGAATCCGCCGTAGCTGCCGCCGGTAACCATGACGCGGCTGGAATCGAGATCGGGTTGCTGGGCGATCCAATCGAATAGCGAATTGATATCCTTGTACGAGTCCTCGCGCAGGAATCCGTTGTCGAGCGTCAGAAATGTTTTGCCGTAACCGGTGGACCCACGCACGTTGGGAAAAATCATCACGACACCCAGTTCATTGACGAAGTAATTGTTGCGGCCCAGAAAGCCGGGGCGGTACTGCCCTTCCGGTCCGCCGTGAATATCCACGATGACCGGGCGTTTGCCGGTGAACTTCGCCGGCGGCCGGTAAAGAAATCCGCTGATGGTCTTGCCGTCGAAAGTCTTCCAATGGATCAGGTGCGCCTCGGAAAACGATTCCGGATTCAAGCCGCCGGTCTCGCTGGTGGTCCAGCGCTCCACTTTTCCGGTGGTCAAGTCCAGGGAATAGACGTCGTAGCTCGAACGCGAGGAACCGAGAGTGAAAGCGAGGTCGCGCCCGTTCTTGTGCCATTGCACGCCAAAAACCAGGCCCGCGGGAAGTTTCAGCGCGGACTTTTCTTTTCCGGTTTTCGTGTCGAGCAGGTGCAGGACGCTCAGGCCGTCATCGTTCACGGTGAAAGCGATCGTCGAACCATTCGGAGTGATGTCAAAGCCTTCCACATCCCAGGGGATGTGGCTGGTGAGATAGGTGTGCTGCTTCGAGGCGAGATCCACGTACGCGAGGCGCTGAAACTCCGAATTTTTATCGGTGGTGACGTAAATTCCCTTCCCGTCCTTGCTGAATTTTGCGCCGCCATAGGCGATTTTTCCCGCGCCGCCCTTAGGCGTCAGCAGGGTTTTCTCTCCTGTGATTGCATCCATCAGCCACAAATATGTTTCGTTCGCGGAAATTTCTTCCATCAGCAGAAGCTGCTTGTCATCGGGAGACCAATCGAGGACGTCCCATCCGCCGCCGGTCATCTGCGCGAGCATGCGATTGCCGTGCGGGTCGGCGGGATCGGCGGGTTTGCTGAGCCAGATGTCCACGTCATTGCCATCACGGCGCGTCGAGCCATACGCCATCATTTTTCCGTCGTTGGACCAAACCTCCCCGATATTGCGCGATTTTCCATCGGTGAGCAGCGTCACCGCGCCGCTCGCCTGGTCGTAGCGATAAAGCTGGTAGAACTCGCCGCCGCCGATATCCTTGCTGAAGACGAAAGAATCGCCGCCCTTCGGCGGGAACTGCGCGCTGCGGACGTCATCGGGATAGAAGGTCAATTGCGTGCGCGCGCCGCCCGGAGTTTTTAATTCGTGAATCTGATAGGTGTCGGCGAACCGCGTGGAGACCAACATTTCGCGGCGCGTGGGATGCCAACTGGTGAAAAACGCGGAGCGAAAATTGGCGTAGCGGTCTGCGTTGGCGGCGAGTGCTGCGGAAATTGGCGGTATGCCTTCGACTACGAGATTTTCGTTGGGCGCAACGACGGCCTCCGCGGGCTTATTTGCCTCTTGCGAGGAACCGCTTTGCGCCAGCGCGGCAGGTGGCGCGAGAGCGGATAGTCCCAGCAGCGCCACGGAGCAAACAGATCTGAGGGCAAGCATTGGCCGAAACGTGGGGCAAAGCAGTGCGCGAAGTGGTTTCATCGCAAACTCTCCCAGCAAAAGATGAAATATCGTGCAGCGAACGCCGCAAGGTTCGGGAGCAAGCTACCTTACGCCTGCAAGCGGTGTCAACGAGAGATGGCTTGCGGTCGCGTTGGTTCGAGTATAAAACGGGCGGGCAGCTTGCTCAGGAGGAAGCTATGAACTTTTTCGCCAGCCAGCGTTTTTTGGCGATTTATTCGGGAGTGCTTACGGTGGTTTTCGCGGTGACGGTGATTTGCGGATTCGCGGCGCCGCGTAATCAGACTTTTGATCAGATCACGGTGCATCGCATCAATTTCGCGGAGCCGGACGGGACGCCGCGATTGATCATTTCCGATCGCGCCGAATTCCCGGGTGCGTACATGCGCGGCAAGGAACATCCGCGGCCGGACCGTCGCGATGCCGCGGGAATGCTCTTTATGAACGATGAAGGTTCAGAAAATGGGTGGACTGATTTGGGCCGGATTGAAGGCGAAGGACGGCACCATTCAAAATCACGCGCACCTGAGCTTCGATCAGTACGAGCAGGACCAGATTTTCTCGGTTGATTCCGGGCAGGATGGCGAGGATAAGTTTTCCGCGATCCGGGTCGGCGAGCGCGGGGATTATCCGATTCAGGAAGCGTTGGATGCCAAGGACCGGATAGACAAATTGCCGGAGGCCCAGCGGAAGGCGGAGTGGGATAAATTTTTTGCGACGCATACGGGCGATGCGAACCGGATTTACCTGGGACGCTCGGCGGATAAATCGGCGTCACTGCGGATTAAGGACGAGCAGGGGCGAGACCGGTTGGTGCTGCGGGTGAATGCGCAGGGTGATCCGGTAATTCAGTTCCTGGATGACAGTGGGAAGGTGACGAAGGAGTTTACGGGCAGCAAATGATTAGCTGGCGGATGGCGCGCGGGAACGAGCCGACGATTTTGTTACCGGAGCGAAAAGCAGATCCCTGCCCGCGGCAGGCGGGCCTCGCTTCGCTCGGGATGACACCAACTCCGCCTGAAGCCGCCCGATGGCGGAGCTGAACTCGCGCCCCTTCCATTTTGCGGGCACACCCCTAGCGGGGTGTGAATCTTAGAGGATTCCCGAACCAATGACCGGAGGTCAGTGGTCTTAGATTACTGCGAGGTACTGCCACTGGCCGTTTTCGGACTTCAGTTGGTGAACGCGGCCATCGTCGGCGTGCAGGAAATAGCTGCCATCCGGGATCGGGTGATGATGCGCCGCACGAACGGAGCAACGAGTCCAGCGCCCGCCACGCGCAGCTCCCCAACCGCCGCCGTGTTCGCGAGCTTCCTCACTGAGTTCAATGCCGTACTTCACTTTGTACTCGACGCCGGTAAGCCGTGTGGGCACCAGACGTCCGTTTCCCTTCAGTTGTTCTTTGGCCATAATGTGCTTAGATGCAATAACCTAGCGAAAGGTTTCGCTATTTCCCAGGAACCTCTTAGCAGGCTATAGCTCTGAATCCTTTAAGTTTATTCGCGCCGAGTATACCACAGCTCAGCAAGCCGGTCTATGGAACTTCCGCACTGTTACCGGGCGGATATATGGGCGTGAGCGGTCGGCTTCGGCTGCTTGCCCCGGCCATAAACGAATGCTGTAGTAGCGCGCCATGAGCTAAATGGCAGCTCGCACGGGAATATTGAGTCAGGGTTGAAGGACCCGCGGGCCGATATCTCCCACCGATCTCAGCTTCCCGGGTGATGGAGGGCCTGCAGATACGCACGACCGCGATCGTAGCCCCGGCGGAAGGGGCCGCTTTCGTGCAGACGCGGCTCGGCATCGCCGAGCTGTTTGTGCGCTTGTTCGTAAGCTTTGCCGCGATTTCTGGAATGCAGCGCGGCCTCGAAGCCGGCGCGGAAATAGCGCTCGTCGTCCTGAAAATTCTCGCCGCTCGCCTGATATTGCTCCTTCTCGACGTCGCGCAGGCCGAGCCACCACATTTCCCGCGCGCGGTCGAGGGTTTCGGCGCCGGCGCGTTCGAAGACGCCGCGGACGATTTTCTCCTGCGCATCATTTTCGGGGACTACCACGACCACGGAGCGCCCGTGGCGGAGCGCATCTTCGTAGACGACCAATTCGTCTCCGGGCAAGCCCTGCGCCATGTAATTTTCAATCGCGCCGCCCGTGACGGCGCCGAGAGCGCCGAGCAAAGCGCCTCCCAGGACGCCGATCGCGAGGATCGGGCCAATCCCGGGAGCGATCAGACTGGTGAGCGCGACATCTGCGATGCCCATTCCGCCGGCGAGCCCCACGGCGCCTCCCACGGCCGCTCCAAGCGCCTTGCCCATGCCGGGCTGCTCCGCTTCGACGACGGGAATCCCGGCAAGTTCGCGATTCGTCATCTGCGGAGTGAGCAGATTGACGCGATGTTCAGCGATGCCGAGCGGCGCAAGCTCGGCGCACGCGCGCTCCGCGGCCGAACGCGCTGCAAAAACTCCTACGACTGTGTTCATGACCCTCCTTTGCGCCGCACTAAACGGCGCGCCGGTCCAGCAGCATAAAGACAATGAGTATGATGACGAGCAGACCGAGCCCGCCGCTGGGGTAATATCCCCAGCCCGTGCTGTACGGCCACATCGGAAGACTTCCCAGCAACGCCAGAATCACGACGATCAGGAGAATCGTACGCAGCATGGATTACCTCGCTGGGTGCAGGATATCGGATGGTGGGATTTGCTCCATCGGGTCTTCCGCGTATTTCGGAAGTTAATTCCCTACAGACAGTTGAGCCTGGACGGGGCGGAGGTTGGCGGGTGAAGCGGGACTGTGAATGACGCGAGACAGTTACATTATATTTTTCTAACTCAGGGGATTCCTGTATTGCTCCGGAGGTGAGGTGTGGCAACCTCACTGCTAGATCTTCTGATGGGCGTTGCGGCGTCTGCCGCATTTGGCCGGCGCCGTGCCGCCGAAAAAGCTGAGGGCCTGTGAAACCAATGGTCGCGCCGAAGTTGGAACCGTGTTTGATTTGCGATAACCCGGAATGCGAAGCGCATGTGCTGGCGACTACGATCGAGCCGGACAAGAAGCGTTTCAACCTGAAGGAGAATTCACTGGAGTTCACCTGTCCATCGTGCGACGAACTGGTGTGCGTGCCAATATTTGAAGTTCGCTGGCTGAACGTGGCGAATCAGCATGTGCAAAACGATTCGCATACGCGCGCCGAATATTTTTTTCCGCAGCAATAATCCCGCCGCGGCTGCAGGAACACTGACTGTAACCGCATTCAATTTCGTTTGACACTCGCTGGTCCGCGGGGCGTCTTCGCCGCAATTCGATTCTTCCCTACAACGCGCGGCGGTTCGCTGACAATCGCGATGGCGAAAGTGGCGCAGCGGCAACAGCAAGCCTAAGGCAATTGCTCGCGGTCCATTTCGGTCGTTTGAAAAACCAACGGTCTTGGTGTGCTCGGATGTGCTAGGATGCAATTCTCCGCGCACATAAGAGCATGCGAGCTTCGCTTTTTGTTTTTTCGGTGTTCCTCGCGGCCATTTGTTTTCTTGGCCAAGCTTCCGCCGCAAAGTACATGTTGCCTGCCGCTCCGCGCGAAGGCGGCGCCGCAGCTGACGAAGCTGCGAAAACTGCGTCGCCCTCGCCGAAAATCATAGTGATTGGATTCGTGGGCGGACGCGTTCGCGGCGACGATGGCGCGCATAGTGAAGTGCAACTCGCCGCGCGGATCCGCGAGGATTTTCCTTCCGGCGCGTATATCAATACCTTTGCAAACCATGATGGAGAAGAAGCGCATCAGGCGGTGCTGCGCGCGCTGGACGTCAATCACGATGGCCAGCTTTCCGCGGCGGAAAAGCACAACGCGCGGATCGTGATCTACGGGCATAGCTGGGGTGCATCGGAAACCGTGGCGCTTGCGGATGCGCTCGATCGCGATGGGATTCCGGTGTTGTTGACGATTCAGGTGGACAGCGTGATGAAACGCGGGGAAAACGACGCCGTGATTCCGCCGAACGTCGCGGAGGCGGTGAATTACTATCAGACCGACGGCTTGCTGCACGGGCGCAGCACGATTCGCGCCGCGGATCCCACGCGCACGCACGTGATCGGAAACTTTCGCTTGTCGTACGGGAAGAAGCCGATAGCGTGCGAAGAAGCCTACCCGTGGTGGGACCGGCTGGCGATGCAGCAGCACATCGAAATCGAGTGCGATCCGAAGGTCTCACACGAAATGGAACAACTCATCCGCGCCACGCTGACCGCGCCGGAGCGCATCACGCCAGATTCAAACGCCGCAAGCGCTGCAGCGGTCACGGCAAACCGCAATCCCGCGCCTTAAGATTCAGTCGCGCACTGGCTGTATGAAACCACGACGTTGGACTCGCAAGGTGACCCTCTTGCTTTAGAGCTTAGGTAATTCACCCTACAATATTTCTCCTACGTAAAGAGACCCACCCAAACTACGTGATTCACCGTATGGCTCTAAGCGTCTTCGGTTGAGTAGCATAGTTGAGCTATTTCGTCTTATGCGCCTTGGAACTGAGGGTTATTGCCATGTTGATCGTCGTTTTCGCTTTTCTTTTTATTGTGGCTTTGCTGGGAAGTTTGCCGAGGTGGCCGAAGAGTAAAGAACTGAGCGAGAACCCGATGATGGGTTTAGGCCTGATGGTGGTGGTGCTGATGCTGTTGATGGTTTTGGGCCGTTAGAGAAGTAGCGACGCTGGCCGCGCCCGCCGATGCAGCGCGGTCAAGCGTTGGCTTTAGGTGATGTGATTCGTTTCGCGGTGTCTGGGGATGTCCCCACGGGAGTCCGTTGTGCTGATTGCAAGCCTCACCTTTACTGCTGCCGCAGTACTCTTCACCGCTTTCGTTGGCATCGCGATCCTTACGAATCGCGGCGCCCGGCGCCTGCGCTGAGCGACGCCATGCGAAAAGCAATGGAGCGCTGGTCGTTGCTGCTGCTTTCGGCGGCGATACTGTCTGGACTCTTCGGGTTCTCCGGAATTGTGATTGTGGCCGCCGCTTTCGCAAAAATGTTAGCGTGCGTGTTTCTGATTGCGTTTGTCCTTCCGATGATTCCGCCGATGCCGCCCAAACCGAAAGCGCCGCAGCCGGTGTGGCTGCGCATGTCGCGCAAGCACGCGCACAGCTAGTTCAGGCGCATAATTTTCCCCGAGCCGAATCCTCCGCAATAAAAAACGCGCCGTAGAACAGAGTGCTTACCGCCTCGCTTAACATCGTGCTCAATTCCAACCTGTACCCCTGTACAGGGTAACGCCGCGAGCGCACGCGCGCCCATGGTGCGTCCTATCGGGTTCTCTCGCCCGCTAAAATGAGTCGTGCCTGATAATCCAATTCCCCCGAAGCCTGGTGCCGGGCCGGCGGATGCGCGCCAGCGCGAACGGGTCCGCGCCAAAACGCGCTTCGCCCAGCGCGAACACCGGTTCGTTCGCTACGCCCGCCGCGCCGCAGCCAACCGTAAAGTGTCCGAAATGTGGCGCAGCCGTGCGCGAAGTGGCGCGTTTCTGCCAGCGATGCCACAACACCATGCGCTTCGAGTGCCCCGCGTGCCGACATTCACAGCGCACCGGCGGCAAATGCGAAAAATGCGGAGTGGACTTCATTAAATATATCGGCGCGGTGGTGGCGGCCAAGCAACCGGAAGCCGACGCGATTCAGGACAAGTTCGAGCAACGCTCGGCGTTTATGAAAAATCTGATTGTCGTTCCCTTCACCGGCGGACTTTCGTTGATCCGCCAGCTTTTCGTCGGACGCCACCACAAATCGTAGGCAATGGCGCAGTGTCCCGAATGCGGCCAAGAAAATTCCGACGATGTGCAGTTTTGCGTGCACTGCCATCACACGATGTTCTACCAATGTCCGACGTGCTGGCACCACCAGCAGACGCCCCTCATCTGCGAAAAATGCGGATTGGATATGGTGCTGTACTGGAAGAAGCAGCTCGCCACCGCGCGGGCTGTCTTGGTGAAGGAAGAGCCCGAAAGTATGGAAAAGTCCGCCAATGAAGCGATCGGCGCAATCAATTCGGTGGGCTTCGCGCTGGCTCACCCGGTCACTTTTCTCGGATGGGTTTTGGGAGAGTATATTGTGAATAAACTGAGGCGACGATGACGCAACAGATCAGGTTTGGCTCGCTTCCGCGAAGCCGAGCGCCGCAGGGCTTTGTCTTGCCGCGGCTACGAATGAAAATAGCGTGACGGCGGAAATAAGCCGCAGCGCGAAAACTCGCGGCCCGTCGCTCGTTTCACCTCCTGCGCCCAATAATCGAAAGTTCCGTCGGAGACACCCACCAGCTTGATCGCTTCCTTGTACTCCATCGTATGCAGGTAATAAATTTCGAAAAGCTTCAGTCGTCCCTTCCATTCCGGACGGCGCAGTGCATCGCGCCCGATGCGCTCGAAATCCGCAACGTATTCGCAGGCGCGTCCGCGCGCCGGCCGCCAGGAGTATCCGGAGGACGGCGATTCCAGATCAATCGCACGTACTTTGCCGGTGGTGTCTTCCATCCAATCGTGCAAACTGCGATATCGTCCGTAGCACGCGTCGAAGATCTCTTTGGCTTTCATTCTTCCTCCGCGGCGGATTTGTCTTTGATCCGCGCCGTTCGTGTGCCTGCGACTTCGTTGGAGTACACATCTGCCGAAAAGGCTGCGCTCAGTTCTGTTCGCGCGGAGGCTTCGGCGCCGCCGGCAAGAACGAGCCGACGTCCCAGGGCTCGTCCACGCGCGCGATTTCTTCCTCTACGGCCGAAAGGCACGTCTGAAAGCACTCGCGCCAGCCGACCATGTAGCCGCGCGCGTACTCCTCGGCCAGGTGTTCGCGCTCGCGATGCGCTCGCTGCATTTGAAACACTTCTGCGAGCTCGATGCCGGGAGCACGCAAGCGCCACCCGCACGCGATGCCGAAGTTCACGAAGCACGCGCGCCAGCCAGTGCACTGGCGGTGGAAAATAAACGCCGATGCGGCGACGCGGTTCGTACCATGCCATCCGCCAGCCTCGCGGAATCACACCTCCATGACTCACTTCCTTGCGCAATTTCATGAGCGTCTTCATGGGCGTTGCACCTCCGGACCAGTTCCCACGGCGAGTTCGCGGCGCACCTCTTCATCGCGCTCGGCGCGAAGCAGACGCATGCGCTTGCGTAACTCCCAGGGAAATTGCTTGTTGCGTGGGCGGCCGATTGCCGCTGTGCGCGGACGGCCTTTGAATTTGATTGTGGTTTTGTGATGTGAGCTGCGGGGCGTGGTGGGTTGTCGGTCTGGATTGTTATCGAGATTGGTTGCGAACTGAAATTGGTTGGTTGTTTTTCTGCAGGAGCCTTTCGAATTGTTGGCGAAACGCGACTCGCTCGCAGTCGGTAATTTCCTGGTGTGCAGGGTGCCGCGAGTTGTCTATTCGGTTGGCTTGCTTCGTGGTTGAGGAGGGGAGTTTTCCACAGGGCGTGTGGATTTCGTTCTGCGCTATTCTTTCTTTTATTCTTACTACCGATGAACTACTTATCCCGATCGCAACTCTTGCGAACTGACGGGATTTTCCCCGCATCTGCTACGCAATTCTGCGGCCCGGGCCCCGCATCTCTTGCGTACACCCTCCGCAGCATCGCGCACCGGTCGCGAGCCGTCGCTGCCACGTCCGTGTTTCTTCGCTTTCAAAATCCGTACAATCACGCCGCCCTGCGCGGAGTGCAGTGCTAATGTATTCGTGTTTCCGCAGCAGACGCATCCAGCGTTCGAGGGTTCTCCGGTTGAAGCCGGTTTCCTCCTCGATCTCACGGTAGCTGATCGGCGCGCCGCCCAGGACCCATCCGGTCGTGCCGGTCTGATGCGTTTGCCGCAGGACCAACCAACCGTAGAGCCAAATGGCGGCTCCCATTCGCGCGTGGTGCTGTGCTTCGAACAGCACGCCTCGCAGCCCCGTGTTGTAGTCTTTTTCACGCATCAGCAAATCGGACGCCGAGCCACGTCTTAATGCAGGCTTGGTGGCGCGCTTTATCGATGAGTCAACCGCAATTCAGACGACAGTTCGAAATCAGCAGCACCCGCAGTACGGAATGCGAACTTGAACGAACCCGCTCCGCGTTCTGGCAGACGGCAGAAGCCTGATCACTTCCTCAACCGACTTGCGCGCTCGGCATATCGCGCAGCGGCGCGTCTTGGAAGGTGTTTCGGCGTTGCGCGTCCGCAACGAGAGGTGCGATCTTTCCGGACTTATCGGTTGAGAACCGCTTCTCGGCGTGAAGTGACCGCGCACGTTCGGCTCTTCGTCGGCGCATGCTTTCGCGGTTGATTCGTCGCCGGCGCTCGAGCATTTCTTCGGTGCGGTGCGGTCCATCAGTGCGCGCTTCCCGCGCGCCTAGCGTCTGCTTTTCGATCATGGTCCCTCCGGGTTGCATCATCGAATTCCGCCAGCAAGACGTACGGCTCAGCCTAAGTTCGGGCGTCGTCACAATGCGAGTACCGGGTTAGGTAACGCTATATGCCTGGCTTGCCAGCCACCGTTTTGCGGTGTTGCGCGACCCAACGTCAGTTCTGGAGTGCAATGCGCGCTCGCGCGCATATTCACAGCGTTCTTTTGCACTTTCCTCAAGTACCGCGACGTCGGTACCATTGAGCCACGTACCTTAAATTCTACCTTACGATTTCTTTTCTCCCCTAATCGGGAGCGGACACAATCCAGGGAGGTTCCATGAGCAGCACCCAGCTGCCGCTCGAATACCTAGTAACGTCTTCAGAAAACTGCCTGGAAGCCTTCGAACTTGCGCGACTGAATCAGATCTCCAATCTTCGAAAGGAATTCTCCCAAGTCTTCGATGAGTGGGTCGAAGCCGAAATCGCCGCTCGCATGGCGCGCTGTGTTCTTGACGGCCGTAGGGGGCAGGGCGACGGTCTCTCGATCGAGCCACTCGCTTCGACCCGCGGGGCTTCGCGCGAGGGGCCTGCACAAGTTTTCGACCCGCAGCACACTCGGTTGTTGGGAGCCAAAACGAAATCGCGTCGGCGCCGCGACTCCGGGGATTCCTTGACTGGCGGAAGTGACACTTTTCTACAAGCGGGGTTGTTCGGCGAATCGAAGCGCGAATTTCACGCGCCACCGCTCGATCGCGAATCGAGGCAGAGCGTACCGGGTCTTGCCACTGCGCTGGACGCCTGCGCCGCTCTCGAAATTCTGGAGCACTCGACCGCATGCGATTTGCGACGCTTCCGCTATCGCGGTACGCGATCGAAGGAGACCCGGCGCAAATCGGCGAATCGCACCTCGATGTTGCGTTTTCCGGAAGTGCATCATTCCGACGCGTCCGCGGTGCTCGCAGCGCAGGCTGCTCTCGAGCAGTCGCCGGCTCACGCCAATGTGCGCGAGGAATCGAAAACCGCGGCGTGTCGCAAGGTTCTGTCCTTGCCATCGGCGCGACGGATTCACCGGTCCGGGCTCGGCGAACGCCGCGGAGATGTTTCTCGTCTCGTGGCGCGCAATGAATCGTCAGCCGGCAACGCTTGCGGTGTTGTGCGACAGTTCCCTCCCGCTCGCGCATCGCGAGAAAAACCATTGGTTTACGGCAACGTAGCGCTGTCGCACTTCTAGCAACGCAAGGCCCGCCATTGTCTTTGGCTGCAATGACGATGTAACCCGCGCGATCTTTTCGACTCACTCGCGTCACGACTTTCACAGGGATGGGCCGCCTTTTCCCCCTCACGAGACTGACTCGCTTCATCGGATCGCTCGGATGCATCGGCATAAACCGCCCATTTGCGCAGAAAGATCCCAGTGAGCGCATGAATTCATCCTCCAGCACCCGGCACGTCTCTCCTTCAACTTGATGACCCATCGCCTTACCTGACGAGCCAGCACGATGGACGCTAAACACGACCATACGACCACGCGATTGCGATCCGGTTATTCTTCGCACAAGCTCGCAATCGCCCCGCAGCAGATTTGTACTCGCACAGTTCGTAATTTTTCTCTTCCCGCGTGGTTGCGGTTCGATTCGCTTTCATCCGCAGCCACAACCTCCACCTCGCTGGTCCTTCATGATTCACAGCTCCAAGCAATCGTCACGCTTGTCATGTCTCTTAATTTCCCGCCGTAACGCGATTCCTGCCCAGCGCATCAATCACGCGCAAGCCAAACATAGCGTAACTATTCCCGGAAACGTGACCAGTTGAAGTCTGCGGTGACTGCCATTTGCGAGTTGCTGGGCGATAGGGTTGTGACGCGGGGATCTCGGACAGCGCGGTGGTTTGGCCGGCCTGGCGGGTCGTGGTTCAAGGCATTCGCGGGCCGGCGGGACTCACCGGAGGACGTCTTGAGTGACGCGACTGGACCGGAACTTGCCTGTTGAGGCCACGCGACGCTAGCAGGGCTGCCTGTTGACGTCACGCGATTAGCGCAGAGCTTGCCTCTTGAGGTTACGCGGCTCGGTGCCAATTCTTCGCGCGCTCGGGAGGCCCAGGGATTGCGTATCCCCTAGGCCGCCCAGGGAATAATCGAGGCAAGTGGGTGGGGCAAGCAAAGGTCCAGAGGTGCGCGAGGATCGAGCCGCTCGATGATTTGCCGCGGGTTGAGATTCTGTTTGTGAGAGTCCGGGCGCACCGGGTTCAAGTAGTGCTGATAGGTGTAGGTTTTGGGCAGGAACTCGCCGTGGCTGGCGAAGGATTCCAGGCCAGAGAACTCGTCTTCTTCGACGCGATGCGCGGTTCCGACGTCGCTCTGATAGGTGTGAGCGGCGGGCGGGATGCGCACGTATTGGCTGTCGGTGCGGGACGAGGGACAGACTTCCTGGAACTCGCCGCCGTTGTCGGCTTGCATACAAGATTACGCGGCAAGACGCCATCGCGAGCCAACCGCCACTGGATGCGCGACGAAAACCGCACTGGCGGAAGCGCTGCGCTTCTGAGCGGAAGGTCAGAACAGAAGTCCGCTGTGCACTTCGAGCCGCGCGGTCGGTTTGATACTTCGGTCCCGAGGGAACGCCACAAATTTCGGCGCGGGATCTCCTGCCTGCGCGCGAGCGGCAAACGTCACTCCTCAAGCCCGCACCGCCGCCATGCCGGCAATCCACGACTATCGCGAATGGAGGAGCGTCAGGATCTGATTGAAGATCGGGGAAATTTCGCCAGACGGCGCGAGAGGCAATTCTTGGGTGATTAAGATGCGGCTGAAGTGCGCGGAGGCCACGGTTCGAGGAGCTGTTCTTTGCGGAAGATCAGAGCGTTGATGTCGTAGGGGGCTAGTTCGATGCTGTGGCCGTGAGTTATAGCATCTGTGGGGCAGGCTTCTACGCAGTAGCCGCAGAAGATGCAGCGGGAGTAGTCAATGTTGTAGACCTTGGCGTAACGCTCGCCGGCGGAAATGCGATTGGCCGCGGTATTCTCGGCGGCTTCAATGTAAATGCAGTTGGCTGGGCAGGCGGCCGCGCAGAGGAAGCAGCCAACGCACTTCTCGTAGCCGTTCTCGTCACGTTGGAGGACGTGAATACCCCGGTAGCGGGGTTGGACGCTGGGAGGGACGTCCGGGAAGCTTTCGGTGGTGGTCTTGCGGAACATGGTGCGAAACGTGACGCTAAAGCCTTTGTAGAGAGTAACGAAGGTTTCGCCGACTTCCTGGAGGATGGATGCCATCGAGATTCAACTTTAGCAGAGTTGTGGGGGGCGGGCAAACGGGAGGGATTGATAATTGGTGGTTGTGATGGCGGGCGCCAATCAGGAGATTGGCGTTCCCAGGCGCGGGAAACATTTCTGCGGCCAATTGCGTACAGATATGCAGTCCCGGGCCGTGCGGGCGTTCGTGGTTTCGGAGTACGCATACGCTGCGAGCGCAGCGTCGATAGTTGTGGGGGACGTCCGCGAGGGTTACGCGGCTCGGCATGTAGCGTTATGGCTACGCGCGGAATTACGGAGCGAGTGCGGGAGTTACTTAGTACGAGGATGTTCGAGCTGGCACGCGGACGATAACGGGGTACCTACGCGACCGGGAGGGTTTGGGATATGGGTACATTTGGCGATCAGCTTCGGCAGGTGTTGCGGCGTTTGGGTCGGGCGCCGCTTTTTACTTTTATCACGCTCGCCACTTTGGCTTTTGGAGTCGGCGCGAATACCGTGATCTTCAGCGTGCTGGAGGGAGTGCTGCTGAAGCCGTTGCCTTATCCGCATCCTGAGCAGTTGATTGGCGTGTGGCATACGGCGCCGGGCGTGGGGATGTTGAACCTGAACATGTCGCCGTCGGTTTATTTTATTGATCGCGAGCAAAACACCACTTTTCAGGATATCGGGGCGTACGACAGCGACTCACTCAGCGTGACGGGGGCGGGAGAGCCGGAGCAGGTGCGGGGACTCGACGTGACAGACGGGACTTTGCCGATTCTGGGAGTGAAGCCAGTGCTGGGTCGGCTGATTACGCGGGAAGACGATTCGCCGGGGTCGCCCGATACAGTACTGCTTTCGTATGGATACTGGCACCAGAAATTCGGCGGCGCGTCGTCGGTGATCGGCCGCTCGATCGTCGTGGACGGAAAGCCGCGCGAGATCATTGGAGTATTGCCGCAGGGATTTCATTTTCTCGATTACGAGGATGCTTCGCTAATCGTGCCCTTCAAGTGGGATCGCAGCAAGATCAAGCTAGGAAACTTCAGTTATGAAGCGCTGGCGCGAATGAAACCTGGCGTGACGATTGCGCAGGCGAGCGCCGACGTGGCGCGGATGCTTGCCGATCGTGACTCGTACGTTTGCGGCGCCGGACGGATTCAGCGTGGCGCTCTTTGAGAAAGCGAGGTTCGGGCCGAACCTGCATCCGCTGAAGCAGGACGTGGTGGGGGACGTGGGCAAGGTGTTGTGGGTTTTGATGGGATCCATCGCGATGGTGCTGTTGATTGCTTGCGCGAACGTGGCGAATCTGCTGCTGGTGCGCGTGGAAGGGCGGCGGCAGGAGCTGGCGATTCGCGGCGGCGTTGGGCGCGGGATGGAAACGAATTGCGGGGGATCTGCTCTTTGAAAGCGTGGTGCTCGGACTGCTGGGCAGCGCGCTCGGGTTGGCGATTGGCGTACGGGGCGCTGCGGATCCTGGTGGCGATGGCGCCGATGGGCTTGCCGCGGATCCATGAAATCGGGATTGATGTGCCGGTGCTGGTCTTCACGCTTTGGTATCGCTCTATTTTCCAGCTTACTTTTTGGCGCGATTCCGGTTTTCAAGTATGCGGGCGCGCATTTGAACACGGGATTGCGTGAGGGAGGACGCACGCTGAGCCAGAGCCGGCAGCAGCATCGCGCGCGCAACTTCCTCGTGGTGGTGCAGGTAGCGTTGGCGCTGGTGCTGCTGATTGGATCGGGACTGATGATTCGCACGTTTCGCGCTTTAGTGCATACGCCGCCTGGGTTCACGGGGCCCGACCAGTTGCAAACCTTTCCGCTTCTATATTCCGGAGACGGAGATTCCCGATACGCAGGCCGAGCGGCTGGTGCGCACGGAGCAGGATATTCAAAACAAGCTGGCGCAGATTCCAGGAGTATCCGCGGTGAGCTTTTCGAGCGCCATTCCGATGGATGGATACAACTCGAACGATATCGTTTTTGCCGAGGACCATGGGTATGCCGAGGGCGAGTTGCCGCCGATACGGCGATTCAAGTTTGTTTCGCCTGGGTTTTTGGCGACGATGGGCACGCCTCTGGTGGCGGGGCGCGACATCACATGGGAAGACACTTACCAGAAAATTCCGGTGGCGATGATTTCCGAAAATTTCGCGAAAGAATATTGGCATGACGCGCGCAATGCGCTGGGCAAACGCATACGCGTCGCCACGACGGATGATTGGCGCGAGATTGTGGGAGTTGTCGCGGATGTGCACGACAACGGCGTGGATGAAGCGGCGCCAACTTCGGTGTATTGGCCCGTGTTGATGGACCGATTCGAGGGACAAAAGGAGAATCTGCGGCGCGGAATTGCGTTTGTGATTCGCAGCCCGCGGGCGGGGTCGGAAGCGTTTTTGAATGAGGTGCGGGAGACGGTGTGGTCGGTGGATCCGAACGTGCCGCTGGCGAACGTGCACACGCTTGGTTATTTCTACACGCGGTCCATGGCGCGGACTTCGTTTACTTTGGTGATGCTGGGAGTGGCGGGAGGAATGGCGCTGCTTTTGGGGATCGTGGGGATATACGGCGTGATTGCATATTCGGTTTCGCAGCGGACGCGGGAGATTGGGATACGCATGGCGCTGGGGGCGCAGCGGCAGACGGTGACGAACATGTTTGTGCGGCAGGGATTGATTTTGACTGGGATTGGCGTGGTGTGTGGGTTGGTGGGGGCGTTTGCGGCGATGCGGTTGATGTCGTCGCTTTTGTTTAAAGTGAGTCCCGTGGATCCGATTACTTATGGGGGAATGACTTTGGGCGTGATCGTGGTGGCTTATTTGGCTTGTTATTTGCCGTCGCGGCGTGCGGCTGGGGTGGATCCGGTGGAGGCGTTGAGGGCGGAGTGAGCGGCGGAAGAGTCGAAAGAAAGAGCACAGCCAAGAGTGGCTGTGCCACAAAACCCTCGTACGGATTATTCGCCGGGAGGGGCTACTGGCTCGCGGTCTGTTAGCTTACCTTTTCCGGCTATGGCGGCGATGATTTGGCGGCCGTGGAAGCGGCCATTTTCTATGAAGATTTTGGAGGTTTGCAGGCCGCCTACTACTACTCCGGCTAGATAAATTCCTGGGACGTTGCTTTCTAGGGTTTCGGGATCTAGCGCGGGCTTTTTGGTGGTGCGATCGAGATGGATGCCCTGCTTTTCTAGGAACGTGAAATCGGGATGGTAGCCGGTTAGCGCGAAGACTTGGTTTGCTGGAATGATTTCTTCGCTGCGACCATTTTTTACGCGGATTTGCGTGGGCTCGATGGCGGTGACCTGGGTTTTGAACATCGCGCGGATTTCGCTGGCGCGGATGCGATTTTCGATGTCGGGTTTGACCCAGTATTTCAGGCCTTTATTCATTTCGGCGCCGCGATGGACGATGGTGACGTGCGCGCCGGAGCGGAAAAGATCGAGCGCAGCTTCGGCCGCGGAATTCCCTCCTCCGATGATCACCACTTCCTGATTCCAGTAGGGGTGCGGCTCGGTGAAATAGTGCGAGACGTGCGGGAGATTTTCGCCGGGGATCGAAAGATAGTTCGGCTGGTCGTAAAAGCCGGTGGCGATTACGATTTTTTTCGCGCCGTATTGCTGCGGCTGGCCGAGGCGATCGGTGGTGTGGACGACGAAATCGTCGTCGTGGCCGGTGATGCGATCCACTTTTTCGTACTGATGGACTTCGAGTTCGAAATGTTCGACGGCGCGGCGGTAATATTTCAGGGCTTCGGCGCGCGTGGGCTTGCCGTTGGCGATGGTCATGGGCAGCTCGCCGATTTCCATGCGTTCGGGCGTGGTGAAGAAAGACATGTTGATCGGATAGTGGAAGAGCGAGTTGCAGAGACAGCCTTTATCAAGGACCAGCGAGGTGAGGCCTTCGAATTTCGCTTCGATGGCGCAGGCGAGGCCGGTGGGCCCGGCGCCTACGCAGATGATGTCGTATTTTTGCATGTTGATAGTGTGCGATGGACGGGTTTTGAATTCAACTGCGAGCGAGACGGTGTACGACGAACATGATTTTGATGCAGCGGGTGCGGCGCGAGTTTCGCGCGCGGATCAGACTTTTATGGTGGCGTGGGATTTTTGATTGAGGCGGGCGGTGCCGTGGTTCACGAGGATCACGGCGCCGATGACCATGGCGGCGGAGATGCCGAGGTTGAGCGTGATTTTTTCACCCGCGAAGAGCCAGCCAAGAAGTACGGCGACGATCGGATTGATGTAGGTGTGCGTGGCTACCAGCGTGGGCGAGAAATGCTCGAGCAGCCAGACGTAGGCGGAGAAAGTGATCACCGAGCCGAAGACGATGATGTAGGCGAGGGCGAACCAGGAGCGGGTGGAAACGTTGGCAAGCGCGAAGCCGCGATATTCGCCGGTTAGGGTGGCGGTGGTGAGGAGCAACGCGGCTCCGGAGAGCAGCGACAGCGCGGAAAGCAGCAGAGGATGGCCGGAAAGATGTGAGCGGCGCAAGTAAACGATTCCGGCGGCCCAGGAAAACGCGCCCGCCAATATCGCGAGGGCGCGCAGTAGAACGCCGGGTCCTGCATGCAGGACGCTGCCTTGCATCAGAAAGGCCACGCCTGCAAGTCCCAGGACGACGCCGGAGACCAGAGCGCCGTTCATTTGCCATTTTTTTGCGGCCCACTCGGAGAGGAGGAAAACCCAGATAGGCTCGGAGGCAATCAGAAGCGCGGCGAGGCCAGTGGGCACGCGGACCAATCCCCAATGCAGAGTGCCGTGGCCGATGAAAAAGAACAGAACGCCGACGATGAAGCCGGCGCGCACCTGCGGCCACGTCGGGCGCAGTCCTTTGCGGAGGCAGAGGAGAAGCAGGAACGATCCCGCGACGAGGTGGCGCGTGCCGGCGGCGTAGAGAGGCGGAATGCTGGTGACGGTGTAATGGACGCCGAGGTAAGTGGAGCCCCAGATGAAATTGGTGGCGAAGAAGGAGAAGATCATGCGCGCGCGGTTGATGCGCGCAGGAGCGGGTGCCGGAATCACGGCGGCTTCTGTTTCGAGAAGCGCGGAGGAAGATTCGTCAGCCATGAGTTTGTATATTGCAATAGATGCGCTTCGAGGTGTGGGACGATTCAGGGGATTGATGTTCTCAGTTTCATTTTGCGTGCCAATTTGGACGATAGGTCGGCTGAGAGCAAAGCAGATCCCTCGCTGCGCTCGGGATGACAATCGCTTTTTGGGGTCAGCTAGATTTGCGGTAGAAGCGCTTCGGTGAGAGCGGCGGAGAATGCGTCCAGTTCTGCTATGCGCGCGGGGGTGGCTTCCAGTTTTTCTTTTTTCCAGACGAAGTAGTGTTTGCCATTTTGATTTACTCGGACTGTGAAGTTGGAGCCGATTAGATAGGAAGGAGTGCCGTAGATGGTGAAGGCTTGCGAGGCCGCTGGGGCTAGCAGGGCGGCATAGTTGCCTTTGCGGATGCCGACGTAGTTGGCGTACATGGGGAAGGCTACGATTTCGTAGCCGGATTGGTGGAGACGCTCTAGGGTAGCTAGTTGCGTGGGGGAAAGATCCATCGAGATTTAGGATAGCAGGTGGGCTGCTGCGGCAGGAAGTGCTCACGATTGATGAGTCAGCGTGAGTGGCTACAAAAGACGAAGAGAGATCCTTCGCTGCGCTCAGGATGACGAACTAAAGAAAGAGCACAGCCAAGAGTGGCTGTGCCACAAAAACTTCAGGCCGCGGATGAGGAGATGGAGCCGGATTCGATTTCGCGCAGGATTTTGCGTAGGACTGATGCTAGTTCTTCGCGGCTCACCTGGCTTTTGCGAAATTGGACGCGGACGTGGAAGGAATCGTCGTCGGCGCGGTAGTCGAAGAGATAGGGTTGCGGCCTGGGCGCGGACTCGGTTTCCTGTTGGCGGGCGCGGCGGGCTTCGTCGCGGGTTAAGCCGCCTTGGGAGATGCGATCCACCATCTCGGTCATTTTTCGTTCGTTCGGTTGGCGCGCGACCTGGAGCAGCAGCGACTTGGTCAGGACGCCGCGCTCGATGCAAGCTTTGCGCACCTGGTCGGGGATTACGTGCAGCGACATGGTTTCGGTGACGCTGGAACGCGCGCGGCCGATTTTCTTGGCGATGTCGTCGTGGGTGTAATCGAAATGATCGGCCAGGCGTTGGAGGCCGTCCGCTTCCTCGAAGGGCGTCAGGTCTTTGCGCTGCAGGTTTTCGATCAGGCCCAGCTCGAGAGTTTCGGCGTCGTCGGCGATTTTTTCGATGCAGGGGAGCTCGTGCAGGCCGGCGGCTTTGGAGGCGTGGTAGCGGCGCTCGCCGGAAATGATGTAGTAGGTGTCTTCCCGCGGAATGAAGCGAACGAGCAGCGGTTCGAGGACGCCTTTTTCGCGGATGGAATCGGTAAGTTCGCGAAGATCGCCGAGCGCTTTGCGCGGCTGGTCGGGATTCGGGCGGATTTTGTCCGTCGGAATCATGCGGCCGACGGACGCGCCGCTGAAACTGGTCAGCGTTTCGACATAATGCGCGTCATGCCGCATCTTGAGAGTGACGGGTAACCCGATCCTCTTGGACACGTTGTAATACCTCCTGGGCTAGTTTCTTGTAGTCCTCTGCGCCAGACGATTTGGGCGCGAAGGAGAATACGGTTTCTTTGTACGCGGGGCTTTCTTCGAGGCGTACGTTCTTGCTGATGCGTGTTTTGAAAAGCGCGTCGCCGAAGACGGCGCGAATTTGTTCGTGCGTGTCGCGTGAGATGTTGGTGCGCTTGTCGTAGAGCGTGATGACTACGCCGAGGACTTTCAGATCTGGATTCGGGCGCGAACGGATGCGCGCGTAAGTTTCGAGCAGGTCGTCAGTGCCTTCGATAGCGAAGTAGGCGGCCTGAATCGGAACGAGCAAATGCGTGGACGCTACCAGCGCGTTGACGGTGAGAATGCCGAGCGCAGGCGGCGTATCGAAAATCACGAATTCATATTCTTTGAGAATCGGAGTGAGCGCGTCTTTCAATTTATAGGGCGCGTCGAACTGGCCGGCTAGCTGCTGTTCGAGGCGGGCCAGCGCGAGTTTTCCTGGCGCGACGAAAAGGTTTTCGTCCTTGGTGGGACGAATCACTTTTGCCAACTCCACCGGATGGTCGGCGAAGACGTCGTACATTGAGGTTTGCACGTCGGCCGAATCGAAGAAAGCGATGGTGGCGTTGGATTGCGGGTCGAGATCGATCAGGAGAGTCTTTTTTTTCTTGAGTGCGAGAGCGGCAGCGAGGTTGATGGAGGTGGTAGTTTTACCAACGCCGCCTTTTTGATTGGCAACTGCGATGACGCAAGTCAAGCTGTGCCCCTCGCGATTCCCCGTTTGGCAACCATAGGGCTACATATGGCGGCCCTTGGCCCCAGTCCTACTACAAGTAGGCTCACTCTACCTACTTGAGCCGGGTGACTGCAAGAGAAAAATGGTGTGGGGACGGGATTTGGGGGGATTTTGGCAGGATATATGACGCAGGTGCCGGTTTAGGGATGACGGCGCCGGGAATGAACATTTATATTCCCTGGACACGCTGATGGGTGATGAACTGCAAGTTCGGCGGGCGGTGGCGGGCGATGTGGATGCGATCGCGCAAGTGGTGAATGTGGCGTTTCGTCGCGCGGAGAGCTTCTTTGTGGAACGCGATCGAATTGACGCCCAGACCCTGCGCAAGATGATGGAAAAGGGCAAATTCCTCTTGGCTGAGGATAGCGGTGGGTTGTTGGGTTGCGTGTATCTGGAATTCCGGGGTGAGAGGGCATACTTCGGATTGCTGGCGGTGGATCCTGCGCGTCAAAGGAATGGGGTGGGGCGGCGGTTGATTTGCGAGGTGGAGGACGCGGCGCGGGGAGCGGGTTGCCGGTTTATGGATATACAAATCGTGAACTTGCGGCGGGAGTTGCCGCCGTTTTATCGCGGGTTGGGATATGTGGAAACGGGCACGGCTCCGTTTCCGGTGGAGGTAGCAACGAAGCAGGAATGCTACTTCATCATTATGTCGAAGGCGCTGATTTAGGCAGTGCGCGGCGAGGCGAGCCTCGCCTTTTAACAGTCGGGAGCAAGCTCCCGCAATGCGCAGTGTCTACCCGCGTATTACGGCTTGGCGTATTTGTTCAACGGCTCGTATCCGGATTTGGCCGCGTTGATGCGTTTGGCGAGTTCGGTCGCGATGCGCTGCGCCGTTTGTTTGACGGTTTTGTCCGTGAGGTCCGGTTCCACGGAGAATTTGGCGGGGTCGGCGTTGGGATTCAGCTGAATCGCGGCGCCGTCCTTCGCTGCGTTGGTCTCGGTGGGATCCGGTTGGTAGAGCGGCGGCGTGAAACGTGTGAAATCCTGGACCGCGACATACAATTGCATCGCTTCGCCGTCCTGGCTTGAGCCGAGCACCGCGCGGCGAAGACGATTGTCCGGTCCGACCTGCGCGAATATGCCCGTAATCAGAAAACCGTCGTCCGGGCGCGGATCACTCGGTCGCAGGAATTTCGCGGTGTAGCCTGATTTCTTGAAATCCTTCGCTAATTCATCGGACATCAGCTTGACGATGCGCTGCGCCCGAATCGAGGACGCGTTCGTTCGCGGCGAGTTGCTGGCGGACGTCGTCGAGTCGGTCGCTTGCTGCGCACTACTCGCGGCTTGATTCGAATCAGCCGACAGCGCCACCGAGTCCAATTCAAAATCAGTGATGTAAACCACGCGGGGACGCTCCGGAGTTGGAGTTGGCTGTGGCGATTCGGGCTCGGTGGGCGTCTGAGACGGTGGACCACTGCCCGGCGGATAACTTCCCTGCTGACGGTCGGGCATTTGCGCGAGAACGAATTGCGGCACGAGAAAAACTGCCAACAGCAAGAGAAGGATTTGGCGCGAGGGGCGCACGGCTACATCTTATAGCGGCCGAGATCCTCGTCGTTCAGATTTTCGAGCCACTTGCGGAGGTCTTCGCTGGAGCTTTTTTCGCTGACAGCCGTGGACATGCGGGAGTGTTTCAGGACTTCGTCTTCGACGTAGATAGGGCAATCGAGGCGCAGGGCCAGGGCGAGCGCGTCGCTGGGGCGCGAATCCATGGACATGGTCTGGCCATCGCGCTCCATCCAGATTAAGGCGTAGAAGGTATCGTCTTTCAGATCGGAAACGACCACGCGCTGGACGTGAACGTTCAGGCCGGTGAGGACGTTTTTCAGCAGGTCGTGAGTCATGGGCCGGGGCGTTTGCACCTTTTCGATTTCGAGGGCGATCGCGTTGGCTTCGTAGATGCCGACCCAGATGGGCAGAACGCCGCTGCCGGTAGTTTCCTTGAGGACGACGACGGGCATGTTGGTGACGGGGTCCATCATCAAGCCTCGAATCTTCACTTCGAGTTCCATGGTGGCCTCCCCCTGCCTTCAGACGACGTGCTCGCCGACTAAACTATTGGGACCGGCGCGCAAAATCTTAACCTGCACGTATTCTCCCAGAATGTTCTCGCGAGGCGAAGTGAAATTTATCATGCGATTGCAGGAGGAGCGTCCGGCCCATTGATTTCGGGCGGAATGTCGGGCATCCACCAGAACTTCGTAGACGGCGCCGACGAGCTTTTCGTTGTTGGCGATTTGAATTTGGCGCTGGTGTTCATTGAGGATGGCGAGGCGGCGGGACTTCTCTTCTTCGCCAACCGCGTCGGGCATGTGCATGGCGCTGGTGTTGGGGCGCGGCGAGTATTTGAACGAGAAAATTGCGTCGAACTGGGCCTCGTCGAGGAGCGACAGAGTGTCGGCGAAGTCTTCTTCGGTCTCGCCGGGGAAGCCGATGATGATGTCCGAAGTGATGCTGATGGGGCGGCGGGCGGCGAGAATCCAGCTGATTTTTTCGAGGTACTCTTCGCGGGTGTAGGTGCGGCGCATTTCGTGCAGCACACGCGTGGAACCAGATTGCACCGGCAGGTGGACGTGATCGCAGATGGCGGGAACTTCGTCAATGGCCTGGACGATTTCGCGGTGGAAATCGTTGGGATGCGAAGTAGTGAAACGGACACGGCGAATGCCCGGGACGGCTGCGACGGCGCGCAGGAGATCCACGAAAATCCAACGCCGCGGCGATGGATCGCGGTAGGAATTTACCGTTTGGCCGAGAAGCTGAATTTCGGTATAGCCGGCATCAGCGAGGCGGTGAGCTTCGGACAGAACGGCTTCGCTGGCGCGGCTGCGTTCGAGGCCGCGGGTGTGGGGGACGACGCAGTAGGAGCAGGAATAGTCGCAGCCTTCGATGATGGTGATGTAGGCGCGGAGAAGATTATCGCGGCGGGTGATTTCGGTTTCGAAGGTCTCGTCGGTGTCGAGATCGAGCCCGGTGACGCGGCGGCCGCCGGATTCGAGTTGCGCGATCAGCTCGGGCAGCTTGCGATAACTGGCGGAGCCGCAGACCAGGCTGACCCAGGGAGCGCGTTCGAAAATTTCCTCGCCTTCCTGCTGGGCTAGGCATCCGAGGACGCCGATGATTTTTCCGTTCGAGATCGTTTTCCAGTCGCCGAGGCGAGCGAAAACCTTTTGCGCGGCTTTTTCGCGGATGCTGCAGGTGTTGTAGAGGACGAGGTCGGCTTGGGCGGGAGTGGCGACGAGGCGATAGCCTTTTCCCTGGAGGACGCCGGAAACTTTTTCGCTGTCGTGGTCGTTCATCTGGCAGCCGAATGTTTCGATGAAGTAGGACTTCCCTCCTGGGTTTGCAGGCGTATTTTCTTCCGGTGTTTCACGGGCCGCGCGGAGTGGGAGCGGCAAGAGGCCGAGGGAGACGGTCGGCGCCGCGGGCGCCTGGGTCGCACTGCCAGCCAGGGATTCGATGCCGATGTCGAAAGTTTTGCTCATCGCCTGGTCGGAAGTTTAGCACGAGCGGCCAGATTCGCGATTGGCGGGCCGGCTGTTTCGGTGAAAAAGGCAGTGGCAAGTGATGAGTGGCTAGTGGCGAGATGGAAACGGGAGACTGCGCGAGAAGCACGTTGCATGCTGCCTGCCAAGTCAGCAATCAAGCGCAGAGAGAGGTTTTGGGCATCAAGAATACGGGGCGGGAAGGCCTTGCTGTAGGCGGTGGGCGCGCATTTCGGTTTGCTGGTGAGTGCGAATCTTTAGCGGGGAGCGGGGTTTTGCGGTGCAGAGCAGGACGAAGCCGGCTTCGCGGTCTTGCGGGTAGTAGCTTACGGAATCGGATTGATCTACTGCGCCGTTATTTTCGAGACGGCCGGCGCAGGTTAGGCAGCGGCCCTGGTGGCAGAGGGCGGGGAGAGTTGTGCCGGCGTTGAATGCGGCGTCCCAGATGTGTTCGTTGGCGCGGACTTCGATTTTGCGTTCTTCGTTGTTCGGCAGGCGGAGGACAACTTCGAAGCTGTTTGGGTCGGGAGTCATTGGGTCGTAGTGCGCGCTGCTGGTTTGTAGCGGCGATCTTGAATGCGCTGTTGAGATCACGGTTAGGACAAATGGCGGTCTGAAGACCGCCGCTACAAAGTCAACTGCGACAACCGATGGTTCAAGCCGGCTGAGACCGTGCGGCCGGGATCATGGGTTATAGAAGCTGGCGTTTTTGCTGTAGGGCGCGTGGCCTGGCTCGCCGCGGCGGAAATGTCCGGAGGGGACGGATTTGCCGTCGCGCTCGTGAGCTAGCAGTTCGATGAACCAAGCTTCGTGCTCGATCTCCTCGTTGAGAATGCGGGCGGCGAGGTCGTACGTGCGCGGATCCTTGCCGAAGGTCATGTCGCAGATGGCGATCCAACTGCGGATGGCGCAGCGTTCCGATTCGAGGAGCAGAGTGAGAATGTTGACGACGGTGGGCGGGTCGGGCAACTTGGCCGCGACGCAGCCGGCTTGATCGTGAAATTCCTTTAAGTCGTTCGGGAGTTCACCGCCGAGTTCGTAGATGCGCGGGACGATGAGTTCCCAGTGCGCGCGGTCTTCGAGCCGGGCGTCTTCGCAAATCTCTTTATAATCCTCGTGCCCTGCAAGATGCATGCGCAGAATCGTGTAGTAGTAATAAGTGCTAGCGAATTCCGCGGCAGCGTTGGCGATTAGCATTTTTATGAGTTTGGGAACGTCAACGCCACGGGCGCGAATGACTTCGACTCCGACGCGCTGCGTGACGTCGCCATGCTTTACGACTTGGCCTTTTTCTTTTTCCGGCATTCTTTCCTCCTTTCACTTCCTTGCTGCTTTTTGCGACTGCACAGGACAAGTCTACGGCAGCGGGTTTGAAATTCTCAAAGGCTTTGTGCAGAGGATCGCTGGGGGCCGCGAACGCATGGGCTTGACACCGCGACTTATTCTTTGCGGTGAAAGATTTGGGTGCGCGAACGCGCGGATCGGCTGGAGTGTTGTGTCTTTTTCGGCATCAAGGGAATGATGTAGGTGATTGATTCGTTTGACCCTTGTAGATTGCGTGTGCTACGGTGTTTGTGGGCCATTTTTCAAAACTTTTTTCTGGGGGAAACCAATTTCCGTCCTGGCGCTTTTACTTTTCACCAGCCGGCTCGAGACACTGATCACGCAAACGGGTTGGGTGGCACGCGTAGTACTCTGCATCCTGTTGGTCCTCTCCGTTTTTTCGTGGGCTATCATCTTGCAAAAATCCCAGAGACTTGGGTCAATTGACCGACAAACCAGAAAATTCCTGGAGATGTTTCGCGCGGGGCGCGGACTGCCTGATCCGGCGACATTGCGGATGGGGGCGGGCGCGAGTCCGCTCGTGCATGTATACCAGGCGGGATATCGCGAGCTCGAAGCGCAGTTGGGAATGCCGGAGCGACGTCCAAACGCACCGGGGATGGGGGGCGGAGCGACGGCCGTTGCGGCGCCTCCTCGCGTGAAGAGCGCGAACTCGGTGGGAGTACAGATGCAGGTGGCCGCAGCGGAAGAAGTGCGCGGGCTGGAGAAGTGGATGTCCTGGCTGGCGACGACGGGTTCGGTTTCGCCGTTTATCGGATTGTTTGGGACGGTGTGGGGCGTAATGGACGCGTTTGCGGGATTGGGAGATGCGGGAGCGGCCAGTTTGCGGGCGGTGGCGCCGGGAATTGCGGAAGCGTTGATCACAACGGCGGCGGGATTGTTCGCGGCGATTCCGGCGGTGGTTGCGTATAACCTCTATTTGGGAAAGATTCGCGTGGTGGCGGCGCGGATGGATAGTTTTGCGGCGGAATTTGTGGCGAAGATTGAGACGATTTATAGCGCGTAGGGTGCGGTGGGTTGTCGTTGAGGCGAGAGTGTTGTTGCGGTGAGAGTGTCGCACCTACGGCGCTCGGTTTTTTGGGGATGCTTACCCAGCCCTCACGCGCTGGGCTAACTTCTGCCGCGCCTCCGGCGCTGGGTTGTGGATAGTAGAACTGGGTACGACGGTGCAGTGGAGTTGCCGAACGAAAAGTGCGACCGGCGGTACGAGAAGAGCAGATCCCTCGCTGCGCTCGGGATGACAACCGCTCCACCCGACGGATTGGGCTAACAAGAGACTATGCCGCAGATACAGCGCGAAACCGGGACGTCACTATCGGAAATCAATATGGTTCCGTTTATTGACGTGGTGTTGGTGCTACTGATCATTTTCATGATCACGGCGCCGATATTGCAGTCCGGGATCGAAGTGGACGTTCCCAAGACCAAGACGGTGAAGGAGCTGACTGAACAGCGGATGGTGATCACGATTGACCGGGCGCAGCGCGTGTATTTGAACGACAAGCCGGTGAACATTCACGACCTGGGAGCGCAACTGACCTCGCATATGAAGGACCCGCAGCACCAGGCCGTGTACGTGCGCTGCGACGAGACAGTTCCCTTTGGAAGCTGGGCGACCGTGGTGGATGCGCTGCGGCAGGCCGGCATTCAAAACATCAGCGTGGTGACCCAGCCGCTCACCGAGCGCGCACAGATTCAGTGAAATGGCTTCCCTGGCCGCAAACCCGGCACCTGACAATTTAAAACGACCGCTGTCAATTTCTCTGGTGATGCACGCGGGGCTGGCGGTGTTGTTTATCGGCTCGGCGATGTTTTCGCAGCAGGGCGAAGGATGGGGCGGGCCGGGCGGCGCGATTACCGTGGGCGTGGTGGGAAGTTTACCGGCGGTGCCGATGCCTCGTCCTGCGGTGGAGACTCCGAGCCGCGTGGTGGATGAATCCAAAGGTTTGTATAAAGCTGAGCCGCAACCGAAGCCGGTGGTACCGCCGGATGCCACGCCCATTCCAAAATTCGAAAAGAAAAAGCCGCCGAAGTACGTGACGCGCCCTTCGAAGGTGCTGGAAAATCCGACCCCGCCTCCGCCAAACGCTGTGCCGTACGGAGGAGGCGGAACGCCGACGGTGCCGTACACATCGTTTGCGATGGGCTCGGGAACCTCAACGCAGGCGGGCATGGGATTTGCGGGGCCAGGGGCGGGAAATTTTGGGGACCGGTTTTCGTGGTACGTGGAAGCGGTGCAACGGAAGGTGAGTGGAGCCTGGCTGCAATCCACGGTGGATCCCAGCATTCAATTTGCGCCGCGGGTGGTGGCGACTTTTGATATTTTGCGGAATGGGACGGTGACGAATATTCAGGTGACGCAGTCGAGCGGCAACCCGTCGGTGGATTCGTCGGCGGTGCGAGCGATACGGGATGCCAGTCCGATGCAACAGTTGCCGGCGGCTTATTCGGGGTCGAAGGTTAGCGTGGAGTTTTGGTTTGATTTTAAGAGGTAAACGGCGAGGGCAAAAGATTCAACACAGAGTGCACAGAGACCGGAAAACACGAGGACCCAGAGAAGTCTAAGAACAATTGCAACGGCGTCAAATCGAACTCATATAAGAAAGATCAGACACAGACCATGAATCCAAAACTCAAGCAGGGACTTTTAATTATCGCGATGTGTTTTGTTGCAACGCTTTTGTGCGCGGGGCCGGCTGCGGCGCAGGATTGGTTTAAGACCGGGACCGGGCTGGGCGTCAGCAAGGTGCGGTTGGCAGTGCCGGATTTTGCGGTGCGGCAGGCTACGCCGCCGGCTCTGGAAAAAACCTTTCACGATGTTTTGTGGGCGGACCTGGAGTATTGCGGAATTCTCGAGATGGTCAGTCCCAGTTTTTATCCGCCGGGAATACCGAGCCAGCCGAGCGAAGTGAAATTCACGGATTGGTCCGCAGCGCCGGCGAACGCGTACATGCTGGCGTACGGCAACCTGACGGCGGACGGCGCGAATCTGGCGGCGGCGGGATTTTTGTCCGACGTGCGCAACCCCCAGGCCCCGATCGCGCTGCAGAAAATTTATCGAGGGCCAGCGACGGATGCGGGAGCGCGAAAGCTGGCGCACCAATTCGCAGACGATATCGTCGGGATTTTGAGCGGCGGAGCACCGGGAATCGCGCAGACGCAAATCGTGTACGTGAGTACCAAGAGCGGAAACAAGGAACTCTGGGAGATGGATTACGACGGTTCGAACCAGCACCAATTGACACGCCTGAAATCCATTTCGCTGACGCCGCGCTGGTCCCCGGATGACACACGGATTGCGTTCACGTGCTACGTGCCGTTCCGCGGAGTGGTGTCGCCGCAGATTTGCATGTACTCGACAGTGTCTGACCGCTTGATTTCGTTTCCGCGATATCGCGGCTCGAACAGTTCGCCGGCATTTTCGCCGGACGGGCAGCAGATCGCGTTTATGTCCAGCCTCAGTGGGGATCCGCAGATTTATGTGTCGGATATGAACGGAGGGGGATTGAAGCGGATAACGTTCGCGGCGGGCGTAAGCACGTCTCCGGCGTGGAATCCAAAGACGGGGAAACAGATCGTGTTCGTCAGCGATCGCGCCGGGGATCCGGTGCTGTACCTGGCGAATGCCGACGGAACGGACGTGCAGAAGCTGGACATGCCGGACATGGGCTACGTGGTGGACCCGGCATGGTCACCAAATGGACAACTGCTGGCATTTAGTTGGCGACGACCCAGCGGCAATTTCGATATCTATATTATGGACATTGTGAACCGGCAACTCGTGGAATTGACACGGGATGCAGGGCGCAATGAACGTCCGAGTTGGGCGCCGGACGGGCGGCACTTGGTTTTCGAATCCACGCGCACTGGAACGCGGCAGATCTGGTCCATGTTGGCCGATGGAAGCTCGCCGCGGGAATTGACGTACGAAGGCCAGAACGAATCGCCCAACTGGTCTCCGAAATAACGCAACAACGATAGATTTTTACCGCCGGTTGATGCGGCGAATGGAGCACCGGGCCATGTACACGAAAAAACCGGGCGGGGGCAATTATGGGCTTGCTGCCGCCGGGGGACTCGTGAAACCAAGAAGGAGGCAATCCATGGAAGTAAGCAGTAGTAGGAAGCTCACGCTCTTGCTGGGCGCGCTGGCGGTGTTTGTATTTGTGGGTGGATGTAAAAAGCAGGTGGCCACGACTCCGCCAACGAGCGCGCCACCGACGCCTTCGGCGGCACAGCCGACGGTGACGTTGAATGCGGCACCGAGCACGGTGAAGAGCGGCGACACGGTGACGCTGACGTGGACGTCCACGGATGCGACGGATGCGGATATCGAGCCGGGCGTGGGCAAAGTGGCATTGCAAGGTTCGACGCCTGTGAACCCGACCGAATCTACCACCTACACGATCACCGCAACCGGACCGGGCGGAAGCGCTACGGCCACGGCGCGGGTAACGGTGGGTGCGCCGGCGGAAGCTCCTTCGACGGCTCCGAACATGAGCGAATTGTTCGAGCAGAACGTGAAGGACGCCTACTTCGACTTCAACAAGTCCGATATTCGCGCCGACGCGCGGGATGCGTTGACGAAGGATGCGGAATTTTTGCGTTCGTATCCGACGTTGCGGGTGACGATCGAGGGCCATTGCGACGAGCGCGGCTCGACGGAATACAACATCGGGTTGGGCGAGCGGCGGGCGCAGGCGGCCAAGAATTATCTGATCTCGCTCGGCATCGGCGCGGACCGTATGGATACGGTGAGCTGGGGCAAAGAGCGGCCCTTCTGCACCGAGCACACCGAAGAGTGCTGGCAGCAGAACAGGCGCGCGCACTTTGTGGCGGCGCACTAAGGGTTAGACGGATTGTACCCACTCGGGAGCGTAGGGGTGGGTCTTAGACCCGCCCCTACAAATCCGAGGCGCGGGAAAGCCGCGAAATTTGGGTAAACCGCGCCCATCCTTTTTTCAATTACGCTATGCTCATCTTAGGAGGTACTCCTATGCGCACAAGATCGGTTGCGCTGGCTGCGGCGGCGGTGTTGGTGGGCGCCATCGGCGGATCGATGCTAAGCCCGCGGCCCACGGGCGCCGTTTCCAGAGAGATTATCCAACTGCAGGAGCAGGTGTCTCAATTGCTCCAGGGGCAGCAAGCCATGCGCAGCGCCATTGATGCGAACAACGCTTCGATGCGCACGCTGGTGCAGCAGTCGTTGGATTCGGTGAACGGATTGGGCGCGCAGATGGGCACGCTGCAGAAGAACGTGCAAGAGGCAACGGCCAATAGCAGCTCGAAAATTGACGCCATGACCTCGCAGACCCAGGGAATTTCGGACAATCTGCAGGACGTGCAGGCGCGCGTGGGGAAAATCGCCACGCAGCTGAACGATATTCAAGGCACGTTGCAAAGCATTGACGGCCGACTGGCGGGCGGCATCGGGCCGGCGCCGGGCGGCTCGGCGGCTCCGGGAACCGGCGGCGCGAATGGCGCTCCGGGAGCGGCTCCGAGCGGGAGTGCTCCACCCAGCGGTGCGACTGGAAATCCGCCGGGACAGATGCCGGGGATTTCGTCGGACACTTTGTATCAGAACGCACTGCGCGATTTCACGACGGGAAACTATGATTTGGCGCGGCAGGAATTCAGCGACTACGTGAAGCAGTTCCCTTCCACCGATCTGGCCTCGAACGCGCAATTTTATCTGGGCGAGATTGCTTATCAGCAGGGCGAGTTCAAGGATGCCATCGCGCAGTACAACCTGGTGCTGGAGAATTATCCGCAGAGTTACAAGCAAGGGGCTTCTTTGCTGAAAAAGGGCTTTGCGGAAATCGCCTTGGGAGCCAAGGCCAGCGGAATTCGCGATCTGCGCGAGGTGGCGCGGAGATTTCCCGGAACCGACGATGCGCGGCGGGCTCAGGCGAAGTTGAAAGAGATGGGAGTTTCTACGACCGCGCATCCTGCGACGCGGTAACGATTCGGCGGCCCATTTGTAGCGATGGCATACGCGCGATTGTGGAGCGTCCCCTCACGGAAGTTTCCTTCCTGCGATTCGTTTAGCGCCTCAACGGCGCACTAGAGTTCCGCCAGAGCCACTCGCCTGGTTGCGCGTAGATGCTTGCAACGCAGGGATTCGCAGCTACCTCGTACGATTCGGTCCTCCCGGGTGAATGCTGTATGGAATTATTTGTCGGGCGCGACTAGAGTCGTCGCGTCGGAGCGCGTTTGGATACTCAAGGAGGATGCGATGCCAGCTAGGAAAGGATCCAGGCGGAAGTATGGCAAGGCGGCAGGCAAGAGCGTGGAGAGCGCGATGCGCCGGGAGAAGCGCGGCACCTTGCGTTCGGGGAAAGGCGGCAAGGGCGGGAAAGTCACGAGCCGCAAGCAGGCGATCGCGATCGGTCTTTCGGAAGCGCGCAAGAAGGGCGCGAAGGTTCCTCGAAAAAAGTCCAGCTAGGCAATCCTGGGAAATTTGGTGCGGCGCGATTGCGCGATCAGGCGCGGAGATCATCCGGTTGCCAATTGCGGACTAATTGCTTGATGTTCTTGCGCGCCTGGAGCTTCTCGGCGAGGACTTTGCGCGCGAGATCGGGGAGTTCAGCGTCGCTGGCGAAGCGTAGCGCGACCAGTTGAGCGACCGTGAATTCCGGGATGCGCGGGCGGAGATCGGCGGGTAGCACATTCTGAAGGCGCAGCTGCATCTCGAGGCGGATGACGCGGTCTTGCACGGTGAGCGCAAAAATACGCGCATAGAACGCGAGGACAAGGAGGGCCGCGGCGACGAGAGCTGCGATTACCGAGTTCACGGAAAAATGGCGCACGGCGTGAGCGATTGACGAGACCAGATTGATTGCCAACATCGGTAGGACGAAGTAGTGGAACATGGGGACGAGTTTGGCGTGACTCGCGAGATTTTGAGTTTGGGGCATGGGTGCCTCCGGAGTTTTTCCCGTTTGTGCGGAGGAATTCTAACAGAATTTCGGGGCGGGCGCTGAGCGTGTGCCGTATTGAAATTCGGCGCTTGCTTATCTCGCGTTTGTTAGTCGTGATGGAAATAGAAGAGATTCCCGTCCAGATCCTCGACGGTGAACTGCCGTAGTCCCCAAGGCTTTTTTTCCAGAGGATCCACAATATTCGCCCCTAATGACTTCAATTCCTGGTACGACGCATCGATATCTTCGGTGTACACCCAGTGCACGGCAGGCTCGAACGGTGGCTTCCTCTTGCGAAAAAATATCGTCGCACCGGGGCGTGACACGGACCCAATTTCTTTGCCTGGGTAAAGCCATCCGATCTCAAAGCCGAGTGCATCTCGGTAATGCTGTTGTGCGCGTTCGACATCAGCGACCGGCAACTCCGGCACTGGCTGGCCAATTGAACCCAATTTGTCTTTTACGCTCACAGAGATCTCCTTTATGCATTGAAACCGCCCACACGTCAATTCAGGACGCTACCTGCGGCGCGGCTTTTTTCCATACCAGAGGCTAGTTCAGTTATACTCAGCGGTTCAGGGCAATCTCGCGAACAGGCAGGTACACATGTCAGTGAACAAGGTGATTTTGGTGGGCCGATTGGGACGCGATCCGGAGACGCGCTTCACCGGCGGCGGGCAGGCGGTAGCGAATTTTTCGGTGGCAACGGACGAGACGTATAAGGATAAGAACGGGGAGCGGCAGAAGCGCACCGAGTGGCACAAGATCGTGGTGTGGGGTAAGCAGGCGGAAATAGCGCAGCAATATCTGAAGAAGGGCTCGCTGGTGTTTATCGAGGGCCGCATTCAATCGCGCGAGTGGCAGGACAAGGAAGGCCAGAAGCGGACGAGCTTCGAAATTGTGGCGTCGAATTTCCGCATGCTGGGCGGTCGGGCCGATGGAGCCGCGGCGGGATCAGGCGCGGGCGCTTCGCATAGTAGTGGCGGTGGCGGCGGCTTTGGCGGAGATCGTCCGGCGGATCCGGATGTGGAAGGTGCGCCGATGCATGACGAGCCGAGCGGAGCTGGGCCGGAAATTTCGGACGAGGATATTCCCTTCTAGCAGCGTGCGGGAAAAAGCCTAGAGATGGCTTCAAGGGCTAAAGCTCGCCAACAAAACGAGAGCCCTACGGCGGGGCTGAAGCCCCGCCCTTCCTTTTCGTCCACAATTACTTTTTCGGCTGCGAAATGCTGTAGGGCGATCTTTCGATGAGGAGCCGCGCTTCGTCGGCATTGGCCTTCAGCAAATCGAACGAGAACGCTTCGCGATCTCCCCCGGTGATTTGGATACGAAAGTAATAGGTCTTCCCCGCTTCGGCGTTCAAGCTATTAAGTGAGATTACCTGCGCGCGTGCAAATTTGGACTGCCAGCGGGCACACAGATGGTGTTCGCCCGGTTCGAGCGTGAGAAAGAAGTAGGAACTTCCTTGATTTGCGCCAACCCAGGCTCCATCCACTGCAACCCGGGCGGTGATTTGGTTGATCACGTTAGCGTTTTGATTCTGCACGAAATACACCAGCGCCTTGCTGGAGTCATACGCGGGCAGGTGCTGCCCTTGGTAATCGAATTTTACGTTGAAGTTAACGTTGGCGGGTCCGCACGCATCCTCTGGTTGGGAAAGTGGAATGTTTGTTTGCGCCCAGGAAGATGACGCGAAAAAAAGGACCACCAAGAGGACCCTGATCGCTTGTTTCATCGTTGGCTCCTTTTACAGCCGCTTTGCACACACTCCGACCTCGCACATTTTTCGCTGCTGGATACCGGACGATAGCGAGAGCTAATGAGGGGGCGGGTGCTGGTCCCCTTCTTTTTTGCGTTGCTCGTCTATGCGGGACATGAAGGCTTCGAACTTGGGCAATTGTTCGGGGGTCAGGATGGCGCGGATGCGCGCGCGGCCTTGCTGGCGCAATTGTTCGCGCTGCGCGTCGGCAGGGGCATACGCCGCGCGGATTTTGGTTCGGGTGTCATCCACGATGGCGCTGAGTTGCTGCTGCTGCTCGGGAGTGAGCTGCAACTCACGCGTGAGGTTGTTTACGATTTCGGTGTGCGAAGGCGGGCCGGGAGGGTAGGTGCGGCCCCAGACGCGCTCGCCCCACAGATGGTTCCCTAGCGCTCCGAGCAAAACGCCGAGGATAAAGACCACCAGAACCAGGATGGCCGCTTCGCCGCGTGTTTTACTGTTTTCCATGATTTGTTTCCGCCATCATCAGCAAGACGTCATCCGCGCTGGCCGGCACGGACGAATGCTCTGGGACCAGCTCCGGCAATTTGTTACTGGCCACCAACGACTGGTCCTGTTGGAATTGATCGTGATGCGAGACGTCAAAGGTAACCAGCAGCACGAGCGCGAACGCCGCTGTCGCGGCGAAGCGCCACGACAACGAAACAACCGCCTGCCAGGCGCTCCGGCCTTCCGTGAGACGAAGCTCGGCGCGGATGCGCGCCATTACCAGGTGGCTGAAGCCTGGACCCGGATCAGCAGTGGACTCCGCGACGCGAAGCAGACGAGCGCTGAGCACGGCTTCGTCGAGAGCGGCGCGGCATCCGGAACAGGTTTTCAAATGCTGCGCGAGTTCCGCGGCTTCGGGGCCGCCCAGATCACCATTGAGATGATCTTCGAGGGCGGGTTCATATTCTTGACACGCCACGGAACGATAGTTTTCATTCATGACCGTTGGTCCTTTCCCTTCTTACCTTCCGAAGACTGCTCAGGAGCTTCCTTGAGCCTCCGGCGGTAAACATCCATCAAGCGAGCGCGAGCTCGGAACAGGCGCACTTTTACCGTGTTGACGTTGAGATCGAGAATTTCCGCTAATTCCTGTACCGAGAACCCTTCCACTTCCTTCAGCACGAGGAGCGCGCGATCCTGCTCCGGCAGCTTCTCCATCATGCGTTCAAGGAGGTCGCGAGCCTCGGCGCGGTCCATGGGGCTGGCCGGGGGCCGGTCGGCGGAAACGACGCCGTCCAATCGCGAGACCTGCTCCTCGGAAAGGTCGGCTTCGTAAACGAGCGGCCGAACTTTCTTTTTACGCAAATAGTCCCAGCATTCATTAACAGAAATCTTGTACAGCCACGTGGAAAAAGCCGCGCGCTGGTCAAAGCGCTTCAGCGATACAAACACCTTTAGGAAGACCTGCTGCACCACATCTTCCACATCTTCGCGGCGGCGCAAAATGCCGCTCACCAAGCCAAAAACACGCTGCTGGTGGCGCCGGATCAGCTCCTCAAAAGCAGCTTCCTCGCCGCTTTGGGCCAAGCGGACCAGTTGCCTTTCTTCTTCGCCCTTCTCGCGCCGGGTGACCGGGAGCGAAATGGCGGAAGCGCTGGCTGCCATACCCTTTGGGACGTCAGGCATCGGTTTCCGGTTACAGGGAAGTGTGGAGGTGCTTCCCACAATTACAAATCTGTTGTTGCAGCAGTCAGAGTACCATGTGACAATACCGCCCATGATAATCGGAGAACGCATCCGTCTGCTACGTGAAACCAAGAAACTTTCCCAAGGCGACATCGAGAAGCGCACCGGGCTTCTGCGCTGTTACATCTCGCGCGTCGAGAACGGCCACACCGTTCCGGCGATCGAGACCCTAGAAAAGTTGGCACGCGCCATGGAAGTGCCGCTGTACCAACTTTTCTATGACGGCGAAGAACCACCCGTGCTGCCGAACCTTCCCAAGCGGAAGTCGGCCGATGATATCGCGTGGGGAAGCCGTGGAAAAGAAGCGCGAGTCCTGGGCCGTTTCCGCAGATTGCTGGGCCGCATTGACGAAGGCGACCGACGGTTGCTTTTGTACATGGCCCAGAAAATGGCTAACCGCTAAGACGCATCCGGGAGTTCGTTCGGCGGGTTAGGGCTAGCGCTATTCCCACTCAATGGTGCTTGGGGGTTTCGAACTGATGTCGTAGACGACCCGGTTCACGCCGGGAACCTCGTTTACGACACGCGTCGAAATCCGTTCGAGCACTTCACGGGGCAGTCGGGTCCAATCGGCAGTCATCGCATCTTGCGAATCGACAACGCGGACCACGACAGTGTATCCGTACGTACGTCCGTCGCCCATTACCCCTACGCTTTGCACCGGCAATAGCACCGCAAAAGCCTGCCAAACTTTTTCGTAAAGACCTGCACGACGAATTTCTTCTACCACCACGGTATCGGCACCGCGAAGCGTCTCCAATTTCTCACGAGTGATTGCGCCTAACAGGCGAACGGCGAGGCCTGGCCCCGGGAACGGATGCTTGACCAGGATCTCTTCTGGAAGACCCAATTCACGACCAATTTGGCGTACTTCGTCCTTAAACAGGTCGCGAAGGGGCTCGATCAGGCCGAAGGGCATGTCTGCCGGGAGGCCACCGACGTTGTGGTGAGATTTTATGACGGCGGACGGGCCTTTTACGGAGACGGATTCGATTACGTCGGGATAGAGCGTGCCTTGGACTAGGAATTTCACGGGCAGGCCGGCGGAGGCAGCGAGTAGTTTGCGTTGCTCTTCCACGAAGACGGCGATGAATTCGTTGCCGATGATTTTGCGTTTTTGCTCTGGATCTGTGACGCCCGCGAGTTTGCCGAGGAAGCGCTCGGAAGCGTCCACGCCGATGACATTCAGGCCGAGGCGCTGACGAAGAAGCTCGAGAGTTTCTTCATATTCGTGCGCGCGCAGCAGACCGGTATCCACGAACACGTTGGTGAGGCGATCGCCGATCGCGCGATGGACGAGCGCGGCGGCTACCGCGGAATCCACTCCTCCGCTAAGCGCACAGATTGCGCGGGCGCCTTCGGCTTGCGCGCGGATGGAATCAACAGTGGCGGCGATGAACCCGGCGCGGTTCCAGTTTTTCTTCGCGCCGCAGATCTCGAAAACGAAATTGTGCAGGATTTCGGTGCCGCGATCGGTGTGATTCACTTCGGGATGAAATTCGACGCCGTAGTATTTCTTTTCGGCGTGTTCGAAGGAGCCGATGGCGTTGTCGGTGCGTCCGGTGATGGCGAAACCGGGCGGAACTTCGACGACGTGGTCGCCATGGCTATTCCAGATTTTCAGGCGGTTGGGGATGCCGGCGAAGAGCTTGGAAGCGCACGCGATGTCGAGTTGCGCGGGGCCGTATTCGCGGCGTTTGGCGAGGCCGACTTTGCCGCCGAGAGAATGCGTGAGCCATTGCATGCCGTAGCAGATTCCTAGGACTGGGACGCCGAGCTGGAGGACTGCGGTGTCGCAGTGCGGGGCGTCTTTATCGTAGACCGAGCTGGGACCACCAGAGAGCACGATGCCTACGGGTTCGAGTGCGCGAACATCTTCTAGCTTCGCAGTGCACGGGAGGATTGCCGAGAAGACTTCCTCCTCGCGGATGCGGCGCGCGATTAGTTGCGTGTATTGGCCGCCGAAATCCAGGACTACGATGCCGTGTTTGGTGCTCACGGTGCCTCCGGCGTCTTTTTGTGCGGCTGATGCGGTGGTCGTCATTGATGGCACCGTCCGTAACTTAAAAAACGCGCCGCGAGTTGTTTTCAATCGCTGGCCCGCCCGAAGCCGGCCGCTGCAACACCATCGGCAATTGTTGCGGCCGCGTTTTGGTTTCGACCGATGGCGGTCTAAAGACCGCCGCTACAAAACTTTTGCCGGAGACGATCGTCCGGCGTCGGCTCATCTTAGAACAATATTTACGAGCTTCTTCGGCACGACCACGGTCTTAACCACTTGCTTGCCGTCTAGCAGGATCGCGATGCGCGGGTCTTTCAGTGCGCGCTCACGGGTTTCGTCTTCGCTTAGGCCGTCGTCTACCAGGATCTTGCCGCGCAGGCGGCCATTGATCTGGATGATCACTTCGAATTGCTCTTCGCGTGCCAGGTCTTCGCGATAGGTGGGCCATTTTTCGTACGTCAGACCCTGGGTATGACCCAGCATTTGCCAGAGCTCTTCGGAAATGTGCGGAGCCATAGGCGCTAGCATCAGGAGCAGAGATTCGAGCACGCGCTTCAGGATCATGGGGCTGATGTCGGCGTCGAGCGGCTCCTGCGCCTGGATGTCCTTCACGAGTTCCATCAGCAGCGCGACGGAAGAATTGAAGTGCCAGCGCACTTCGAAGTCATTGGTAACGCGCTTGAGAGTTTGATGGACTTTGCGAACGAGCAGCTTTTCCTTCGCCGTCGCGGTCGACAGGTCGGTTTTTTGCGTGAGATCGGTCTGAATGCCGCGCAGGCGGTCGGCGTGTTTCGTGATCAGCCGATAGACTTTGTTCAGAAAGCGCGAGGCACCTTCGATGGCTTCCTCGCTCCATTCGAGATCTTTTTCGGGAGGCGCGGCGAAAAGGATGTAGAGGCGCGCGGTATCGCAGCCGTATTTATCGGCCATGTCAATCGCGCCAACGACGTTGCCGCGCGATTTGGACATCGCGACGCCGCCCTTCTGCACCATGCCCTGCGTGAAGAGGCGCGCGATGGGCTCGCTGTGATTCACGAGGCCGAGGTCACGCATCACTTTGCAGAAAAACCGGGAATAGAGCAGATGCAGGATGGCGTGTTCGATGCCGCCGACATACTGGTCAATGGGAAACCAATAGCGGACTTTTTCTTTGTCGAAGGGCGCGTGGTCGTTGTGCGGGTCCGTGTAACGATAGAAATACCAGGACGAGTCCACGAAAGTGTCCATCGTGTCCGTCTCACGGCGGGCCGGGCCACCGCATTTCGGGCACGTGGTGTTGACGAATTCGGGAGAACTCGCTAGCGGCGACTGCCCTTCTCCGGTGAGTGTGACGTTTTCCGGCAGGCGCACGGGCAGCTGATCATCGGGGACTGCGACGATGCCGTCTTTTTCGCAGTAGACAATCGGAATCGGAGTGCCCCAATAACGCTGGCGCGAGACGCCCCAGTCCTTGAGGCGATAGGTAGTTTCACCGACGCCAAAATCCTTGGCGGCAGCATCGGCCGTCATTTTTTCGATGGCCTGTTCGGTAGTGAGGCCGGCGTAGGGGCCGGAATCAACGAGGCGGCCGTATTCGGTGTAAGCCTCGGACATGCGATCAAGGCGCAGAGGAGCGCCGTTCAGCGGTTGGACGACGATCTTTACCGGCAGATGATATTTTTCGGCGAATTCGTAGTCGCGCTGATCGTGAGCGGGAACGGCCATTACGGCACCCGTGCCATATTCGGCGAGGACGAAATTCGCGACCCAAATCGGAATGTGCGCGCCGGAGAATGGATTGACGGCAAAGCGACCGGTGAAGAAGCCTTCTTTCTCAGCGGTGGCGATGTCCGCGGCGCGCATGCTCTTCTGGCGCATGACTTTTAGTTGCGCTTCCATGGCACCGCGGCCGGGAACACCGGCGAGCAGTTCCTCGACTTTGGGATGGCCCGGAGAAATTACGATCGCCGAGGCGCCGTAGATGGTGTCCACGCGAGTGGTAAAGACTTCTAGTGCGACGCCTTCCATTTGCGCGACGGCAAATTTCACGCGCGTACCGCGGGACTTGCCGATCCAGTTACGCTGCATGGCAAGGACGCGCTCGGGCCAGCCGGCTGCAAGCTGCTTCATATCGTCAAGAAGCTCGTCGGAATATTGGGTGATACGGAAAAACCACTGCTCGAGCTCTTTGGATTCGACGAGAGTGGTTTCGTGGCGCCAGCAGTAGCCGTCAATCACCTGCTCGTTGGCGAGAACGGTGCCGCATTCCGGACACCAATTCACTTTGCTCTTCTTGCGGAAGGCAATGCGCTTCTCGAACATGCGCAGGAAGAACCACTGGTTCCAATGGTAGTAAGACGGATCGCAGGTCGCCAGCTCGCGTCGCCAGTCATGACTGAATCCAAAACGGCGCAGGACGCGGCGAAATTCCGCGATGTTCTCTTCGGTCCAAACGCGCGGAGCGGTGTGATTCTTAATCGCGGCGTTTTCGGCGGGCAGGCCGAACGCGTCAAAACCCATGGGGTGCAGGACGTTGAATCCGCACATCCGCTTGTGGCGGGCGACGGCGTCGCCAATCGTGTAGTTGCGCATGTGGCCCATGTGCAGGGTGCCGGAAGGGTAAGGCAGCATCTCTAACATGTAATACTTGGGGCGAGAGGCGTCGTTGTCCACAGCGTTGAATGCGCCCTGCTCCGCCCACACCGCTTGCCACTTCGCCTCGATTTGCGCCGGGTCGTAGCCGGGGTGCTTGTGGTCGGAATCGGCCAAGTTCACTTTCCTCGCGAGCGTGATTTCGGTTTCGATTTTCTTTTCCTTTTAGACGCTTTGGGAGTGGTGCGCGACGCTTTCGCGCGCTTGGATTTGGCCCGGTTCGGACGCGGCTTCATGCCGTTGCCGGTGGCGATTACTTCGCGGCCGAGAAGTTTCCAGAGAGCGGCGACGTTGCGGCGGTCGTCCCCTGGCTTATCAATCGGCGTTTCGAGAATAAACGCGCGACCGGCCAGAAGCGTGTGGTTCAGGATGCGGCCGAAGGCTTCGAGGCCGATTTTGCCCTTACCGATATGTTCGTGACGATCCACGCGCGAACCGTGATGGGTTTTCGAATCGTTGACGTGGATGACATAGACGCGATCGAGGCCGACCGTGCGATCAATGGCCTGCAGCGTGGTGTCGAGGCCTTCCGCGGTGCGCAGATCCCATCCGGCCGCGAAAGTATGCGCGGTATCAATGCAAATGCCGAGGGGAAGATCGGGCGTCGCGTCAAGGATGGCGCGCAGCTCTTCGAAGCGCGAGCCGATGGAAGTTCCCTGCCCCGCGGTATTTTCCAGCAGGATTTTCAGGTCGCCAAGTTTCAGGCCGCGCGCGGCTTGTTTCAGGCCTTGCGAGATGGCGCTGACGGCGGCCGCGGGCGAGCTTTCGCGGCCGCTGCCGGGATGGGCAACGAGAAAGTCAGCGCCGAGGGCAATGGCGCGGACGAGTTCCTGGTGAAAAGCTTGCACGGAGCGGGTACGCAGAACCGGGTTTGGCGACGCGAGATTGATCAGGTAATTATCGTGGATGACCAGCGGGCCGAGGCCGAGTTCCTTGCGGCGGGCGCGGAAGCGCGCGGCTTCGGCTTCGGCGATGCGGGCGCCACCGCGCTCCCACATTCGAGGGCTGCAGGAAAAGATTTGCAGGGCGTTGGCGCCAAGGCCATGAGCAATTTCGAGCGAGCCGGAGATGTCTCCCGCAATCGAGGTATGGATGCCAATGCGAATGCTGCCGTCTTTCCACGCGGGAATTTCAGGGGGAGGAGGAGCTTCCGGGCGGTACTCGTCGGCGGCGTCGAAGGTCAGGATAAATCTGTCGTTTTCTTCCGCCATTCCCTCAGGGTATCCGGGTGCCGAGCGAGCGCAGGTCGCGAGAGGCGCCTCATGGCGCTTCGCGCGTCACTGCTGAAACACTTATTTTAGCCGAAAGCGCAGATTCGCGCAAACGGTCTTCGCGGGAGCGCGAATATTTTCCCTGGAACACAATCGGGTCAGTTGTGTATCTGAGCGCGGCGGGCGAGCGAAAACTGTGTGCGCTGGTACAAAGGCAGCTTCCCGTTATGCTTAGCGTTGCGGAGGTTTGGCGGTAGCTGACGGCGAATTTGCGGCGCTTGCGTCCCCGGGCGTAGTGGCAGAGACGTTGGAGGCGGTTGCTCGCGCCGGATCGGAACTCGCCGCCGGTGCGGCCGCGGTGGCAGCAGCGGCGGACCCGGATGTTGTGGTGGCGGCCGCGGGGCTGGTGTGCGATGGCGGCTTGGGCGCGTCCACGCCTGCGGTACTCGAACCCAGGCCCAGTTTTTGCAGGCTGGGCGCGTCGAGCTTGCCGCTGGCGTTCATGCCGTTGGCCGATTGAAATTTTTCCAGCGCGGAGATGGTGTTGGAGTCCCACTTGCCGTTGGGTTCACTCTGGTAGTAGCCGCCGCGAGCGAGCGCGGTTTGGATCTCGGAGATGCGTTCGGGCGTCGGAGCTTTTTGGAAGGATTCGCGCCGGGAACTGTGATGCCGGTGGGATTTTTTCTTCTTGGTTGTCGAAGAGTGCGCCGTCGTGCTCGATTCTTGCGGACGGACCGCGGCGGCTAACACGCCGGTTGACAACGAGCATGCCAACGCCAAAAGCGTTGCGATTCTTATGGCTCTTATGGAAATCCGAATCATCGCTCTCCGACTTCGCCCACTGCTGCGCGATCTGTTCCCCGTTTAACCCCTCAAGCCAGCCGCGCCGGACAGTCTCACTATTATGAGGATTTTGCGGCCCGGCTCAAGCCGGGACATTTCGCGCGGCGCTTAACGGGTAACCTGGACCGTTGTTGGATGCGAGAAACTGGCGGCGCGTTTGTTGGAGGGCGCGGCGCCGCGTCGTTGAAGAGAGCGGTTAAGCGTCCTTTGCGTTCGCAAAGCAAAGGCTGGCGGCCTGAAGGCCGCCGCTACAACATCAACACCCTCCCGCTACTGCGCGGCTGGAACCGCGCCGGCCAGGAACAGCGTTAAGACGCGATCGGCGTCGCCGCGGCGCGCCACTTTGAAGAGCACGTCGTCGCCGGGTTGCAACTTCGCCATTTGCGCTTTGTATTCGGTCATATTGGCGACCGGGACATGATTGATTTCGACGATTACGTCGCCGCGGGCGAAGTCAATATCTTCCGCGAAGGTGGCCGGCTCGACTTCCGTGACGACTACGCCGGTGGTCTTGCCCATGCCGAGCTTGTGAGCGAGGTCAGGGGTCAAATCCTCGACGTGCAGGCCGAACTGGCCGGGGTTGTCCTGCTGGTCCGGCTGATCGTCGGAAGTTTGCGCGGTCTGCGGGAAGATTTTGGAGCGATCGGCAACGACGAGCGACGCGTCCTTCGTTTGCTTATTGCGAATGTAGCGAACTTTCACGGAGTCGCCGATGGGCGTATCCGCGATCGGATTCACCAAGTCCGCGCCAGTGTGGACAGGCTGGCCATTTATGTCCGTGATGACGTCGCCAGGCTGCAAGCCGACTTTCTCGGCGGGGCTGCCGGGTTCGATCGCTTCGACGACGATGCCGTAGGGCGCGCCGAGCTCTTTCAGTAGCACCGGATTATTGCTGCGATCTTCCTGGAAAGTAATGCCGATGGAACCGCGCGTTACTTTGCCCTTGGTGATGAGATCGTTATAGACGCGAATGACGGTGGTGGACGGTAGCGCGAAGCCGACGCCCTCGAAGCCGCGGCTGCCGGTGTAAATGGCGGTGTTGATGCCAATCACTTCGCCCGCCATATTGACAAGCGGGCCGCCGGAATTGCCGGGATTGATGGCCGCGTCGGTCTGGATGAAGCGCTGAAATTGATGGCCGACGTTGGAGCGGTCTTTCGCGCTGATGATACCGGCGGTGACGGTGGAGTTCAGGCCGAAGGGGCTGCCGAATGCGAGGACCCAATCGCCGACTTGCACGCCGTCGGAATTGCCGAGCTTGGCGATGGGAAGATCGTGATCGGCGTCGATCTTGACTACGGCGAGATCGGTTTCCTTGTCGAAGCCGATGACGCGGCCGTTGTATTTCGTGGGATCGCCATCGAGGGCGACCTGGATTTTGGTGGCCTGGTCAATGACGTGATCGTTGGTGAGGATGAACCCCTTTTTATCCACGATCACGCCGGAGCCTAGGCTGCGTTCGGCGTCAGGACTATTGTCCGGCGAATCGAAGAAACGGTCGAAGAAGTCCTGAAAGGGATCTCCGAAGTCCTTCGGCTTCTTGCCTTCGCCCTTGGGCTTCTCGATCACCTGGGTGGTAGAGATATTGACCACTGCGGGGCCGAGCTTTTTCGAGATACCGGAGAACGAAGTCGAGAGTGTGACGGGATCAGGGACGACAAGAAGCGAAGCTCCACTGGTGGAGGTTTGTCCGCGCGTGGCCTGCGCGTGGCCAGATATCAAGGTACCGATCAGGATGCCGATGCCAAGCGTGAAGGCTACGAGGAGGGAGGCGAAAATTTTGCGGCGGCGCATCCAGCTGACTAATTCGATGAATTCAATGCCCATCCTCGTGCTCCTTTGCAAAGGGACCGGTGAATCGCGGAATTAGATACCGCGCGGAATGTGCCGAGCCACGAGTATAGCACTCTATGGAACCTGAAGAGAGACCGACGGGCCACAGCGATGCTCACATAATTACGATGGGCGTGATGAAAAGAGTCAGAGGGACCGGCGCGGCAGGATATGCCGCGCGCGGACCGAGACGTTTATCCGTATTGAGGCTGGCACAGCTGAAACTTTAGCCCTTGGGCTCCGAGGAGTCCTCCGGACCATCGAAGAACTCCGGGACGCGCAGGCTGTTGGGAGTGCCGACGCCTTCATCCCAGGCGATGTTGTCGAGCGAGGTGTCGCCCGGAGTGCCGTCCGTTTTCTTTTGAGCGCGACGTTCTGCTTTGGCGCGCGCTTTATCCTGGCGCTTCATTTCCTTCTGCCGCTTCTTGAATGTGGTCGTCATTGTATCCCCCGGTTAAGTGCCGACGATTTCGCATCCAGAAAAATGTGAGGATGCGGGTGTTACCAGCGAGGCTCGCGCGGCTGGCGCGCAGTCTCGCGATAATCCTCATGCGAAAATTTTTCCTTGCCACGGCCGCCGCCCCCGCCTCCGCGATTGCCGCCACGATCTCCGCCACCACCGCCGCTTCCGCTGCGGGGACCGCGCGGGCCACCGGATTCGGACTTGGGCCGCGCTTCGTTGACTTTCAGATTGCGTCCGCCGAAATCCTTGCCATCGAGAGCGGCGATGGCTTTAGCGGCTTCGTCGTCATTTTGCATTTCAACGAAACCGAATCCGCGAGCCCGGCCGGTTTCGCGATCAGTGGCAACGTGCACGCGAGCGAGCTGGCCAAACGGCTCGAAGAGCGCGCGAAGGTCTGCGGCGGTGGTCTGAAAGCTCATATTGCCTACAAAAAGGTTCTTCATACTATTTCTCTCCTGAGCGTCCCACGCGCGCTAAAGCAAAAAGACACGCAAGTACCCCGCCGAATTCGCATGCCCCTCGCGTTTGCAGAATTAAGTGGGCTTGCCGGGCGCCAAACACGCTCAGGGAGGCAATCAGCTGCCAAAGAACTCGAAGAACGGAAACGATATTGTAACACGGATGGAGGCGCTTGTCGCGGCGGCCGACAGCGCCGAGCGGGCGACCGCGAGAACCGCCGCCCACTGACCAGTGAGGAGGGTCGTTGCGGTGCGAGAATGTGGTAATTTTTCACGGGGCGGTCCGGGAGACTTTTCTATGAGTGAGACGAAGGCGTTTCCGTACGAGACTCGTTTGAATGTGTTTTACAAGCCGCTGGAAGTGGTGGATGAGAAGGCGCTTGCGGACGCGTGCGAGTTCAAGTGGTACAACCAAACCTTGTGCCAGGTGAATGGGTCGGTGATTCGACTGGGCGTTGTGGAGGGCGAATATCACTGGCACAAACACGACGACGACGATGAATTTTTCTATGTAGTGGAGGGCAAGTTCCTGATTGATCTGGAGGGTCGTACCGTGGAGCTTGCGCCAAGGCAGGGGTTTGTAGTGCCGAAGGGCGTGCTGCACCGCACGCGGGCGTTGGAGCGGACTGTGATTCTGATGGTGGAGAATGCCGGGATCGTACCCACCGGCAGCTAAGCGCGGGCTTCGTTGCTTCTCTTGGGGCATTGGGACTAGAATGCGCGCCATGCCCCACGAGGCGTTCCGCGTTGAGACGCAACCCAGCAAAAATGAAGGGCAAAGCATTCTCGTCTTGGCGGGGCCGTTCACCTCGTCGTCTTCGGGAGCGTTCAATGATGCCGTGGCGGCCACGGCTACGCCGCGCGTGATTGTGGATATGACGAACGTGCCGCTGGTGGACTCGATGGCGGTGGGCTCGCTGGTGCGGGCTTTCGTCTCGTGCCACAAATCCGGGCGCAAATTGGCGCTGGTAGGTTTGAATCATCGCGTGCATAACGTGCTGCATTTGACCGGGGTGGCGCCGCTCTTTGACACGTACGCGACGGTGGCAGAAGCGGAAGCCGGCCTGTTGCAATAAGCGATCGAGCGGCCAGAGGAAAACTCGGATGAAAAGCATCGTGCTGATTGGCGCGACCGGGATGATTGGGCAGCGAATTTTGCACGAAGCGCTTTCGCGCGGACACAGCGTGACGGCCGTGGTGCGCGATACCTCGCGCACCGGCGAGCAGCGCGCGAATCTGGATTACCGCACGGGTGATATTTTCCAGCCCGATACCATCGCGGCCGCGGCCGTGGATCACGACGTAGTGGTGAGCGCGTACGGACCGGGACTCAAGAACGACCCGAAACTGGTGGTGAAGGCGGCGCACTCGTTGATCGAAGCGTTAACACGCGTCGAACCGATACGATTGATTGCAGTGAGCGGCGCGGGCAGCCTGGAAGTGGGACCGGGGATGCAGCTGATGAACACTCCGGACTTCCCGGCCGCGTGGAAAGGATTCGCGGAGGCTCATGCCGAGGCTTTGGATGTGTATCGCAAGGCGGGATTCGCGGGGTTCGACTGGACGGCGGTGAGTCCTTCGGCCGTGATCGAACCGGGCACGCGGACCGGGCATTACCGCACGGACCTGGATCAATTGATCGTGGACAGCAATGGCAAGAGTCATATCTCCGCGGAGGATTTCGCGGTCGCCGTGGTGGATGAAATCGAGAACCCGCGATTCCGAGGTCAGCGGTTCACCGTTGGATATTGATTCCGATCGCGGCGTATTCTTGACGGCCGAATGGCGCGATCTGGTGATGTTGAATTATGAAGTGGATCCGACTTTGATGCGAGATTACGTTCCGGCCGGAGTGGAGCTGGACGCGTTCGAAGGGCGAACTTACATAAGTCAGGTTGGTTTCCGATTCCTACGCACCAAGTTGCTGGGCTACTTGGCAGTTCCCTTCCACACCAATTTCGACGAAGTGAATTTGCGTTTCTACGTGCGACGGCGCGAGGGCGCGGAAGTGCGTCGAGGCGTTGTGTTTGTGCGCGAACTGGTGCCGCGGCTGGCGATCGCGGCGCTCGCGCGACTGGTGTACGGCGAAAAATACGATAGCTGCCCAATGCAGCACCGGATCGCTCGCACCCAGCCGGCAATTTCAGCCGAGTATCGCTGGATGTTTGACGGCGCGCGGTTTCGCATGGCTGCTGCGGCGAGCGGCGCTCCGAGCTACGTTGCGGAGAACAGCGTGGAGAATTTTATTACCGAGCACTACTGGGGATATTCGGCACAGGGGGACGGCGCCAGCGTCGAATATCGCGTGGCGCACGAGCGCTGGCAGATTTGGACGGTGGCTGACGCGGAGTTTGAGGGCGACGCGGCGAATTTGTATGGGACCGAATTTCGCGAGATCTTGCAGAGGAAACCGGACTCCGCGTTTATCGCCGAAGGCTCCACAGTCGTGGTGCACAAAGGTCGACGAATCACGTGATGACTGAAACCGGCGCGCGGCGGACCGGCCCCGGAATTAGTTCATCCGTAATGGCTTGCAGGGTTTATACAGTTTTTCCTGTACTTGAACATAGACGACAGGTGCGCGTAAACTAGCGCATCCAGCCTCGGGATCCCTTTTGTGCGCCTTGGTGTATTAGAACTTTTTAGCTAGCGGCGGGTTTTGTGGAGAGCGTTCAGTGTTTGCAGACTCTTTCCACAGGGTGTCGCGCGGCGCTGACGAGCTTGGCTTCATCCCCAGCCAAGACTACGTTGCGGTAGGAACGTAAAGATTCCCGCGACGACGGCAAGTGCGCAGCGGCTGGAGCCAGAGCGGGGCGCGACAAAGTTGGAGGGGAAGTTGGAAATGCAGCCCGTTCCGGAGCAATTTACCAGACCTCCCGAAGTTCGTGGCGGAGAGCGCAGGCAGCGCGTGCGCCACAGCCCCTCGGCACTCACCTACGTAACCCTCGGCGAAGACAACGGCGGAATCATAGCAAATATTAGCGAGACGGGGATGTACGTCACCGCCGGACAACCCTTGCGCGAAAACTTTTTTTCGCGAGTGAGCTTCAAAATACCGCAGGCCGGCGGCGCCATCGAAACGCAAGGCGAGGTCGTGTGGACGTCGGAATCGAAGAAGGAAGCGGGCGTGCGGTTTGTGGAATTGCGCGAAGAGAGCCGCGACCTGATACGGAAGTGGGTGGCCCCGGCGCGCAAAAATGGCGGCCGGACTGCGCGGCCGGTGGAAAATTCGCGCGAAGGCAATAAGCAAGTCAACTTGACGCCGCCACCTACGCCGACGCCACCGCCGAGCGAAAGTGCGAGCGCTGAACCCGCGGCGCAGTCCAATCGAGATCCTGCTGGCGCGGAACTACGCGAAGTAATCCCGCCAACAACTCCTGAACCCTTTGTTTCTCGCGATCGCGAGCGTGTTCCGGCTGCGGTGGCGCGGAGCATCGCGGTTTCTGAAAAGGACGCGGCGCCGCTATTGGCCTTCTCGGGCTTGGGGCCGAGAGCTTGGGAATTGACTGAAGCGCAGCGTGCGGAGTTCGAGCGATTGTTTCCTTCGGAAAACGCGAGCGCCGCAGCGCATGAAGCCGTTACGCGAGAGACGGAGATTGCTGCGCCTGCGGAATCGCAACCTATCGCCGAGCGCTTCGCTGGCTACGCAGCGAGCACGATCGATGCGCCGCGTGAAGAAACTTCGCACGAGAACTTCGCGATAGCGGAGTCGCAGGCCGCGGCGCCGCCGGCGCCGGCGGTGGAATCTGAAGCGACGATTGAACGCGAGACTTCGGAGCCTCCGCGGGTCGCGCACGCCATTCCGCCCGCGGCCAACCCGCGGACGCCGCTGCAATCGTTGTGGGACGCTCCGCCGCCGATGATGGAATCCGTGCCAGACGTTGCGCGCCCCGTCTCCCCGGAACCGCAGACTTCGCGCGCGACGTTCGCAGGCGCGGTGCCGCGGACGCCCATCCAATCATTGTGGGATGCTCCGCCGCCGATGATGCAGCCGATTATTGGCGGGAGCTACGGTCGTAGCTACGGATCCACGTATGGAACGTCGGCAGCGGAACCGCTGGAGGACGGGCGATCGAGGAGCATGTGGTCCGTCGCAGCGGTAACGATACTGGTCGTGGCGGGATGTTTCGTGCTTGGATTTGTGGTGGGGCCAGACGGAGTGCGCGCTCGACCGAAAGTGGATGCTGTACGCGGCGTAGTCGTTGCGGAGCTAAGCCACCTAAAGAACGCAGTGACGAGCAGCGGCGGCGCCGCCAACCCGAACACCGGAACCGCGCCAGCGGTGACCTCGAACCCCGCACCAAGCGGGCAGAATGCTCCAGTGTCCGCGTCAGCAACACCAACCGCGCCGACTGTCCCCGCCACGGGTGCGCCAACCTTGGGTGAGCCTGCGCAGGCTGCACCCGCAGCGCCCGCGCCGAGCACGGCAGCACCCACTGCCGAAAATTCCACGAGGGACGAGAATGCTCCGAGACCGAGCGCGGCGGCAGCGGACTCGAATGATGTGCGCGATGACGCGGACGCAGCGTCTGCCGCCGCTCCAGCCCCGAAGACGACGGCAAGCGCGAGGGCGGCGGCGAGCAAGCGCGACGCGGAACGGAGAGAGGCGGAGTCGGCCCGAGCAGCGAGAGAAGCACAACTCGAGAAGGAGCGTGCGGCGGCGGCTGAGGAATACGCTAAAGAGCGCGCCGCCGCGAGCGCCGCTCACGAAGCTGCCCAGCCGACAACCCCGGCTGTGACGTTCGAGGCGTCCAAACCAGCTGCTAATAATCCTGCGCGTGCGGGAGCGCCGAGTGCTGGCACCACGCATCCCTCCGAGACGGCTCCGCATGCCGCCACGCCGTCTGGTCCGCCGGAATCTTACTTCCCAGTGGTCGCGCCGGGCGCAGGAAACGTGCCGCGCCTGATCGAACTGCCTGAGGAAAGAATTATCGACACGGCGGCGGTGGTGATCCATTCACACCAATACGTATTCGTGCCGGCTGAGCCAGGACCAGAATCGAGTCACGCACTGGAGAAGCTACAGATCGGCGAGCGCATCACCAAAATCGCTCCGCTCTACCCGGCGGAGGCCGCGCAAAAAGCCATGGGGGGAACGGTGCATGTCCGCGCTATTATCGGCAAGGACGGCCGCGTAGGGGATGTGCGGCCAATCAATGGACCTCTGATGCTGATTACGGCGGCGGTGGATTCGATTCTGCAGTGGCGCTATCAGCCGACGTTGCTCAAGGGGCAACCGATTGAAGTGCAGGAAGATTTCACTATTGAGTTTCGGCCGCTCGGCTTGCACTGAGGGGTTGCAGCCGGACGGCGAGTGTGACCTAGAGGAGGACGACATGAGAGCGTATTGGAGAGTGAGCGCGTTGCTGTTGGGAGCGTTGTGCACGGCGGGAATCGGGATGGGTGCGACGACCGGCCACATCGAGGACTCCGCGAAGAAAACCACACTCACCATTGGCGTTTTGACGCAGCTGCCGGGAACGACGCTGGCGGCAGGCAGCTACGTCTTCCGGCAATCGGGCGAGCAGTCGGGCTGGAACATCGTGCAGGTTTACAACTCGGATCAATCCTCGCTGGTGACGACTTTGCTGGCGTATCCGAATCCGAATCTGGTGTCGAACGGTCAGGCATTTTTGGTCTACCCCCAGAGTACGGACAATCAGACGCAAATAATGGAAGCGTTTTTCTTCGACGGCGATCCGATGGCGCAGCAGCTGGCATACCCACAGAAAACCGCGGATGCGATTGGCGCGGCGAATCACGTGCGCGTGCCGACCACAGGGACTTCGGACGCGTACCCGAGCTCCTTGCCGTTGGCTGCCAGCTCCTGGTCTGCGCCTGTAAATCCGGGTGAGGGCGGGAGCGCGGCGGCGCAAACGCAAAGTTCTCCGGATGCCGCGACGCAGGCGGCGCAGGACCCGCAGCCTGAATCGGATCCGCAGGCCGCGAGCAGTGCGAATACTGCGAGCGCTCCGAGCACAAGCACCGCGAAGAGCGAACCGCTGCCGCAAACGGCCAGCCCGCTGCCTTTGATTGGGTTGATTGGATTGCTGGCAGTGGTGGGGATCGTGGTGTTGCGGCGAATCGCGCGGGCGTCCTAATCCGCGCTGCCGCACGCTCAATGCAGAGCCTGAATGAGTAAGCAACTTCTGTACAAACAGCCCTGGTACACGCGCGACGTTCCGTCGAAGCGGCAGGCAGTGGATGCCTGCAGTGTTTGGCGCACGCGCGCCGAGCGGTGGCTCCGGGAGCCGCTGCGAACGTCCGAGCTTCTGCGCAAAGCAGAATCGCGTTGGCGGAGAAATCCCCGGAAGACTGCGCTGCGGGCGGTCGAGGTTTGCTTGTGGGTCGTCGCGCTCGCCTGCTTGGGCTTTTGTTCGATTGCTTACGGTGGCGCGGCGATTCATCAGGCGCGGGAGAAAGCGATTCTCGCGTCGTTACGGGCAAATTCAGCCGCTCATGCGGATGTCCGCTCCGGAATTCGAGCTACGAGTTTAAGAGCTCCGGGTGAGGTTCTGCTCGGATTGATTGAGATCCCCCGGTTGGACACGTCTGCGATTGTGGAAGAAGGCGTTTCGACCGGGACGCTTTGGAAGGCTGTAGGACACCTGCCGGGGACGGCGTTGCCTGGGCAACCTGGCAACGCGGTTTTAGCCGGACATCGCGATACTTATTTTTCGGGGTTGGGCGATTTGAAGGCTGGCGATCTGGTGAGTTTCAAATCGCCGACCGCGACTTATAGCTATCGCGTCGAGTTCGCGCGCGTCGTCGAGCCGGATGATGATTCGGTATTGAGCGCTTCGAAGGAAGGGACGCTTACGCTGATTACTTGTTATCCTTTCCATTACATCGGTTCCGCGCCGCAGAGGTATGTGGTTACTGCGCGCGAGGTGCCGACGTCCGATTCCGAATGACCGCACCGTTCCCGATTCAGCTCACGCATTCGCCGGGATTGGCGGATGATTGCGGAATTGTTACAATGGACTTGGCTGGACGCATGACTCCGGCTCTCATCCGACGACCGGGACAACGTTCCCCACAGGCAGGAAACCAAACGAATGGCCGCTCGCACGCTTTACGAGAAAATTTGGGATGCCCACGTGGTACGCGAAGAGCCCGGGCAACCCTCCCTGATTTACATTGACCGACATTTAATCCACGAAGGCACTTCCCCGCAGGCGTTTGCCGGGCTGAAAGCGGCAGGGCGAAAAGTGCGCCGCCCCGAACTGACGTTTGCGGTAATGGATCACTCCGTCTCGACCAAGAACCGACTATTGCCGGTGGTGGATGCCGACGCGCGCGGGCAATTCGAAGCGCTGACGCGCAACTGCGAAGAATCCGGCGTGCATTTGTTTGACATGCACAGCAAGAACCAGGGGATCGTGCATATCATCGGGCCGGAGCTGGGAATTACCCAGCCGGGGCAGACGATTGTTTGCGGCGACAGCCACACTTCGACACACGGAGCTTTCGGTGCGCTGGCGTTTGGCATCGGCACCAGCGAAATCGAGCATGTGCTGGCGACGCAGTGCCTGACGCAATTCAAATCGAAGACGGCGAAGGTGGATATCGAAGGCGAGCGGCCGCGGGGCGTGACCGCGAAGGACATCATTCTAGCGGTGATCGGCAAGATTGGAATAGCCGGCGGCACTGGGTACGTTTTCGAATATACGGGCGAGGCCGTGCGCGGACTTTCGATGGAAGGGCGCATGACAATGTGCAATATGTCTATCGAAGGCGGTGCGCGGGCGGGGATGGTGGCGCCGGATGAGACTACTTTCGCGTACCTGGAAGGAAGGCCGTTTGTGCCGCGCGGGAAGGAATTCCAGGAGGCGGTGGATTTCTGGAAGACGTTGCCGACGGATCGCGACGCAAAATACGACGAGACGATTACTTTGAGGTCGCGCGATTTGGCGCCGATGGTTACCTGGGGCACGAATCCCGGCATGGTGACGCAGGTTTCGGATCGCGTGCCGGATCCGGCGTCGTTCAATGATCCGGTGGATCGCGAGGCGGCTTCGCGGGCGTTAGTCTACATGGATTTGAAACCGGGGACTGCGATGGAGGATATTCCGCTGGACCGCGTGTTTATCGGATCGTGCACGAATTCGCGGTTGGAAGATTTGCGCGCGGCGGCGAAAGTAGTTGCGGGAAAGCATGTGGCGAAATCGCTGAAGCAGGCCCTGGTGGTTCCGGGATCGCGCGTGGTGAAGGCGGAGGCGGAGTCCGAGGGGCTGGACAAAGTTTTCCGCGAAGCCGGATTCGAATGGCGCGATGCGGGTTGCAGCATGTGCATCGGGATGAATGATGACGTGCTTTTGAGCGGCGAACGTTCGGCGAGCACGTCGAACCGCAATTTCGAAGGGCGGCAAGGCAAGGGCGGGCGGACGCATCTCGTGAGTCCGGTGATGGCGGCCGCGGCGGCAATAGAAGGCCATTTCGTGGACATCCGCAAATGGAATAACGTGGACGGAGCCGAGTGATGGAACCTTTCATCAAGCATACGGGATCGGTGGCGCCGCTCGACCGGGTGAACGTGGACACCGACCAGATGGTGCCGAAACAATTTTTGAAATTGCAGACGCGGCAGGGTTACGGGCGCGTTCTTTTTTACGATTGGCGCTATTTGTCCGGAGAAAAGCTGAATCCGGAGTTTGTGCTGAACGCGCCGCGTTATAAGGGCGCATCGGTGATTCTGGCGCGGGCGAATTTCGGATGCGGGTCGAGCCGGGAACACGCGCCGTGGGCGATCCTGGATTACGGGTTCCACGCGATTCTGGCGCCGAGTTATGCGGACATTTTTTACAATAATTGTTTCAAGAACGGGATTTTGCCAGTGACTCTATCGAACGAGCAGATGGATGAGATTTTTGCGCGAACGGAACGGCAGGAAGGCTATCGCGTTACCGTGGATTTGGAAAAGCAAGTGGTGACGGATGAGCAGGGGCTGAGCTATTCGTTCGAGATTGATCCGTTCCGGCGGGATTGTTTGTTGAAGGGTTTGGATGATATTGGATTGACGCTAGTGCATGAGCCGAAGATTTCGGCGTTTGAGGCGAGGAATTTGAAGCATCCGGTGATGTATGAGGCGGTGGATGTGAAGTTTCACCACGATGCGCCGCAGGATGCGCGGCACAATTAGGCTAATATTTCCGCTGGCTAGTTCAGAGGCCGCGCGCGCCGAGTTGCATCAAAGCACGAATGTGCATTTGCCGGATGCCGCAAGTTGCCGCACGATTTCCTTGTACTCCTCACCGCAGAACCCCAGCCGTACGCAAAACTCGTTTTCCCGCGACTTCTCTGGGATCGAGTCGGACAGCAGTTCGCCGTTGTGAACCACTGCATAGGTTCCATCGGCTTTCCTCAGAAATTCCCAAATGTTTTGTTTCATGATCCTTGGATCTCGCGCCGCGACTGCGGTCGATTATCGCTGCAATATACCAGGCTCGGCGGAGTCCGCGAGGCACGCCTCGCTTACGAAAGCGGCGGCCTTTAGCCCGCCATCGGTTGGTGCCGCGATGCCAATGGCGTCCGCCGCGGCGGACGCCGCTACAACGGCTACCCCCGATAGAGTTAGCCGACGGCTTCGGTTGTGGTGGCGGCTTTTTGCTTGTCGCGCAGGACTGCTTTGCGGCTCAGGCGGATTTTGTTGCCTTCTATCGCCAGGACTTTTACCAGAATCTGGTCGCCCTCTTTCAGTTCGTCGCGGACCGCTCTGATGCGAGCCTCGGCGATTTCGCTGATGTGGAGCAGGCCGTCGGTGCCGGGGAAAATTTCGACGAAGGCGCCGAAATCCGCGATGCGCACGACCGTGCCGAGATAGGTCTTCCCGATTTCGGCGGTGGCGGTTACGTCGCGAATCATCTTCAGAGCTTCTTCGGCGGATTTGCCGCTGGAAGCGAAGACGTGGACCTTGCCGTCGTCCATCACGTCAATCTTCACGCCGGTCGCTTCGATAATGCCGCGGATTTTTTTGCCGCCCGGACCGATCAGGTCGCGGATCTTGTCCGTCGGAATATTCAGCATGAAGAGGTGCGGAGCGTAGGTGGAAATTTCCGCGCGTCCGGTCGCGAGGGTCTTGTCCATGATGTCCAGAATTTCCAGGCGCGCTTTGCGAGCCTGAGCGAGAGCTTCGCGCATCATGGCGATGCTGACGCCGGAGACTTTGATGTCCATCTGCAGGGCAGTAATTCCCTGCCGCGTGCCGGCAACTTTGAAGTCCATATCGCCGTAGTGATCTTCGGCGCCGGCGATGTCGGTGAGGATGGCGTACTTATCGCCTTCGACGACGAGACCCATCGCAATTCCGGCGCACGCGGCTTTCAGCGGAACGCCCGCGTCCATCAGAGCGAGTGAGCCACCGCAAACGGTTGCCATCGAAGACGAGCCGTTCGATTCGAGAATGTCCGAAACGCAGCGCACTGCGTACGGGAAGTCGGTGTCCGGCGGAAGCAGGTTCGCAAGAGCGCGTTCGGCAAGAGCACCGTGGCCGATTTCGCGGCGGCCGGGGCCGCGCAGGAATTTCACTTCGCCAACGGAGAACGGCGGGAAATTGTAATGAAGCATGAAGCGCTTGAAGGTGTCCTGCTCGAAGAGCAAGTCCTGGCGCTGCATGTCTTCTTTGGTGCCGAGCGTGCACGTCGAAAGCGATTGCGTTTCGCCACGGGTGAAGAGCGCTGAGCCGTGAGCGCGCGGCAGAACACCTGTCTCGCAGGCGATCTGGCGAACCTGATCGAAGGCGCGGGCATCGGGACGGCGCCGACGGTTGAGCATGTCGTCGCGGAAAATCCGTTCGCGCAGACGCTCGAAAGCGCGGGTGGCTAGTTTGCGCTTTTCGGTGTCTTCTTCAGGAATGGCCGCGATAATTTCGGACTTGATGGCGTCAATCCGGCCGTAGCTTTCGGTCTTGGGATACTTGGCGGTGTCGCTGGCATCGCGAAGTTTCTCGCCATACTTCTGCTCGAGCTGCTTATAAAGAACTTCGTCGAACGCAGGAGCGTTGACCGGGACTTTCACGGGCTTCACTTTGTCGTGCAGTTCCCGAATGGCAGCGACGATCTTCTTGATTTCGGCGTGGCCGAATAGCAGCGCGTCGGCGACGGCGTCTTCGGAGACTTCGAGCGCACCGGATTCAACCATGACGATGGCTTCATCCGAACCGGCGACGACGATGTTGAGCGTGCTGGTTTTCTGCTCGGCAACCGTGGGGTTGACGACGAGCTTGCCATCGAGCATTCCGACGCGGACCGCGGCGATCGGTGTGGTAAACGGAATCTTGGAGATAAAGAGTGCAGCGGACGCGGCGGTGACACCGATCACATCCGGATCATTTTCGCTATCGGCGGAAAGCACCATGGAAACGATCTGCGTTTCGTTGGACCAGCCTTCCGGGAAGAGCGGACGCAGCGGGCGATCAGTTAAGCGTGAGGTGAGGACTTCTTTTTCTGAAGGGCGTCCTTCACGCTTGAAGAATCCGCCGGGAATTTTTCCCGCGGAATAGGTGTACTCGCGGTAATCCACAGTGAGCGGCACAAAATCTTTTTCGGCGGCCTTGCTATCCATGCAGGCGGTGGCCAATACCACCGTATCGCCATAACGCGCCACTACGGCGCCGTGCGCTTGACGAGCCATCTTGCCCGTCTCGAAAGTGAGGGTTCTGCCGCCAACTTCCAAACTGACTTGTTCAAACATTACTTCACATCCTTTTGGCCCCGTTCGCGGGGCGTAGATCAGATACGAGAGAAAACTCTCGGGAAATGCTTCGAAGGGAGACAGGAGAGAAAAAGCGGAGCGAAATCTGCGGGAATGAATGATCCTGCGCGGACAGCGGCGATAGCCACGATCTTTGGCGGCCGCATGTCGCCTGCAAACTGTGTTTTGTACGGAGAAGGCTCGCGCGGCCGGAAAAGGAATTCAGGAAATCCGTGCTACTTGCGCAAGCTGAGTCGTTCCACAATCTCGCGGTACCGATCCGGGTCGCGGCGGTTCAGATAGTCCAGCAGCCGCCGGCGCTTGTTGACCATCATAATCAACCCGCGGCGCGAGGCGTGATCCTTTGCGTGGGACTTAAGGTGAGTGGTCAGGTAGCTGATGCGTTCGCTCAATAAAGCAATCTGCACTTCCGGAGAACCTGTGTCTTTGGTGTGAACCCGGAACTGTTCGATCAATGCGGCTTTGGCTGCGCTCAACTCGACCCCTCCCTGAAACGTCGTGCCCTGCTCTATGCTCTTGTCTTTTCTTCGACATTGAAATGCTAGCATAGAGCCATACCACCGCAAAGGGATTTTCCACAAGTGGCGGGCTGTAGGGGCGATCCGGATTTTCGCTGAGAGCAGCGAATTCAGAATTTCGTACGGCGCGTTTATGGCGGAGACGGCTTCGTACTACGCGCTAATCGCTTTGCGGACATGCCGGGCAACAATCAGCGTACCCAAGAACTGCCGCGCGCGGCTACCACCGTCGGCAATTTCATTTTTACGGTTTCGGCGAGTTGACGAGCGACAGGAATTCATCACGGGTCTGTTTATTTTCGCGAAATGCACCAAGCATGGCGCTGGTGGTGGTGGTCGAATTTTGCTTTTCCACGCCGCGCATCACCATGCAGAGATGGCGCGCTTCGATGATGACGCCAACGCCTTGCGGGCTGAGTTTTTCCTGAATGGCCGTGGCGATCTGGCTGGTGAGGCGCTCCTGAATCTGCAGACGGCGCGCGTACATATTGACGAGCCGCGCCATCTTGCTGAGCCCTACAACCTTCTTGTCCGGAATGTACGCGATGTGGCACTTGCCGAAGAACGGCAGTAAGTGATGTTCGCAAAGACTGTAGAGTTCGATGTCCTTCACCACAACCATTTCGTCGTAACAGACGCTGAACATCGCGCCATTGAGCAATTTTTCAGGATCTTGACGATAGCCGCTGGTGAGGAAGCGCAGAGCTTTCTCAAAACGTTCGGGCGTGCGGCGCAAGCCTTCGCGGTCGGGATTTTCGCCGAGTTGCACCAGAATTTCGCGGACCAGTTCGGCGATCTTTCCCTGGCTGGTTTCGGGGACCAGTATTTCAGATGTTTCGGGCATATTTGATTTGCTACTCATAATTGCATTCGTGCCAAAGACGGGCGCGGCAAGCCGTGCCCTACGTCCCGATATTTACGGCCTCGTTCGGCTCGGATTCGCGCTCGATCTCAAAACTGTTCTTGCTGGTTTCCTCGATGCGCACTCGTTCCACGCGTGCGGCGTCGAATTTTTTCAGCCGACGAAAGATTTCGCGGCAGACGTTCTCGGTTGTCGGCACGAGGGACTGGAACGCCGCCACGTCTTCATTAAGATATTTATGATCGAACGGCTCGATGACTTCCCTTTCGACGAACGGGTCGAGATCGGCGAGATTCGCGATCATGCCCGTCTCAGAATTTACGGGACCGCTGACGGTGACTTCCAACGCGTAATTGTGGCCGTGGCCGTACGGGCTGTTGCATTTGCCATAGACGCGGCGGTTCTCGGCTTCGCTGAAGCGCGGAGTGTCCAGGCGATGCGAGGCGGAGAAACGATAGCGGCGCGTGAGCGACAGATTCACTTGCGGCTCCCGGCGCCATTGCCGTTGGAGGACGCGGCGGTGCAATCCACGTAAAGGTCGGGCGACTCGTAAAGGCGAATCCGGTCGAGCTTGCCGCTCGAGATTTTTGGCTCGAGCAGATTCCAGATTACGGCGGCGATATTTTCGCAGGTGGGAATTTGGCCCGCGAGCTCGGGGACTTCGTAATTCAAGTGGCGATGGTCCATGCGGTCCATAATCTCGCGTTGGAGGATATCTTTCAGTTCCTTCAGGTCGAGAACCATACCGGTGGCGGGGTCGGGCTCGCCTGCAATGGTCACTTCTAGAGCGTAATTATGGCCGTGACCATGTGGGTTGTTGCATTTGCCGAAGACGCGGCGATTCTCTGCCGCCGAAAAATTCGGGTTATGGTAAAAGTGCGCGGCCGAGAATTCAATTTTGCGGGTGATGCGGATCATCGCGTCCTTTTTCGTTTCCTAGTGAACTCTTGCCGGGTAGCTTCTTTCCTTCCAGACTACCGCGCCGCGTGTGTTTTTCCACCACGAGGCAATCAGTGCCGCAGTATATAGACATACGCCCGGAACGTAATATCTGATGAAATAAAACGGATAGAGATTCTTGTAAAGGTCGGCCCCGTAGCGCAGGGAGCGTCCCAGGAGCGCGACCAGCAGGAAAACCGCGATAAACCGGCCGGCGTCGATTCGCACTCGGAGGGCGATCGGCCACATCAATAGCAGCAGGAAGGCTTCGAGCCAGGGCAGGACTTCGGACAATTCGATCAGAAGCGTGATGGGACTGCCGCCGACGAGCGGGTAGAGATTCTTCGTCCAGCCCTGCCACATGGCGCCGAAGGTGCGGTACATGCGCGTGCGCACGATGCCCATGGGAGCCGTGAAATAGATCGAATATCCCGCTTGCTTCATGCGGCGCGCGAGAGCGACGTCTTCCAGAATTTCGCCGGCGACGGCAGTGTGCCCGCCGACAAAGGCGTAGGCGTCGCGCAGGACCATGAGGAATTGGCCATTGGCGGCGGCTTCGGGTCGGCCTGGATCGTTTATCTGCGCGTAAGAAAATTTCGCGCTTAGCCGACAGTAGACGAAGGGGATGAGGGCGCGCTCCCAGAACGAACCCAGTTCCTGTTCCGGGGAGTAAGAGACGAGGACGGCGTTGCGATCCACGGCGTCGTTCAGCGCGCGGCGAGTGGACCCAGGCATATGGTAGGTGTCGGCGTCGGTGAAAAGCAGCCAATCGCTTTGAGCCGTGGCGGCGCCCTGCGCGACGGCATAATTTTTGCCGACCCAGCCGGGAGGCAGCGCGTTGATATTGATGATTTTCAGCTTTGGAATGCGCGCTGCAAGTTCAGCAAGGACTTCGGCGGTGCGGTCGGTGGATTGGTCGTTGACGACAATTACTTCCGCGACTTCAGGCTGCGCGGCCACGGACTCGACGGCACGCGCGATGGACGATTCTTCGTTGCGTGCCGGAATGATAGCGGAGACCATAGGGTTGTCTAGCGCGGGAAGGCGAGGTTCGCGATGTCAGGATTGCCATTCGGAGAGCTTGGTTTCCTCCGGAACATCCGTGGAACTCTCGAATTCAATTTTGTAGCCGTCTGGATCGCTCAGTAATACGACCCACATGGCGTTGCCTACGAAGGGTTCCCGCGCCGCGAGTCCGCGCGCGGTGGCATCCCGATAGATGGCCAGAGCGTCCCGACACTGAAAGCAAATTGAGACGCCTTCGCCAACTTTTACCGCAGGTTTCCAGGAATCGTGACCTTCCTTACGGAATTCCTGCAGCATCAAAGCCGCGCCGCCAAGTTCCAGCCAGCACCAGCGTAGCTTGCCTTCGTCAATCCATTTGTTGGTCATCTGAAAGGCGAGTCCCTCTACGTAGAATCGCAGGGATTGTTCGATATTCGAGACGTGGAAAAAAGGGACAGCTTGCTGGACGTTCGCTTCGGACTTAGTGGCGACGTTCATGCCCGGACCTCTCACGCGATGAGCTTTAGATAGCCGGCTAGCGGCTGCTGAACGGGCTGGTAAACCGCTCGCTTTCGGTTCGCGGATGCCTTTATTATAGGATGCTTGGACAAAGGATTGATACGGAAACTGAATACCGGCCTGGTGCTCGCGTTCATCGTGGGCCTGCTTTTCCTTTTTGCGCATCCCGATTATCGGCAGGGCGAAGCGAGCATGCGCGGCACGCCGGCCAAGAATTTCGCGTTTACGCTGGACGGCAAGCCGGCGCAGCTTTCCGATTTGCGCGGCAAAGTGGTGCTGCTGAATTTCTGGGCGACGTGGTGCCCCCCCTGCGTGGATGAGGCGCCGTCGCTGATCCAATTACAGCGGCAAATTGCGCCACGCGGAGGGATGGTGCTGGGCGTAAGCGTAGATGATGATGCCGAGGCTTACGACCAATTTCTGAAGGCTTATCAGATTAATTTTCCCACTTATCGCGACCCGTCGAAGCAGATTGCGTTGATGTACGGTACGACGATGTATCCCGACACGTATGTGATTGACCGCAAGGGCCGCGTGGACCGGAAAATCGTGGGGCCGCAGGAGTGGACTGGGTCGGAGATGACCACTTACATTGATTCCCTTTTGGACGCGAAGTAACTCGTGATCGCCTGACTTTCCACGCGATGCGCGCGAGGCCTGGAAAAGCATGGCGTACTGAAGTGCGCCCCTACAAAATCTTCCCCTTATTGCAATCCTGCAGGTTTTGAAGAGCGAGCCGCTGCGTCGCGTTGCCGTTGCCTCCGTCTGATGCCCGGTACTCTTTGACATTTCTTCCTGTTTGCGTGTATTATACCCCCAGGGGGTATCTGCACTATGAAGATTACTGGCAGCGACAATACCGGAAAGCCGGCGGGACGCCGGCGCTACCGTGACTTGGCGCGCAAGGCAGCGGGCGTCAGTCCCGAGATTAAATCGGCCAATTTGACGAGATTGAAGCGGATCGAGGGGCAGGTCCGTGGCCTCGCTCGGATGGTGGAGGAAGACCGCTACTGCCCGGACATCATGGTACAGATTTCGTCGGTGCAGGAAGCGCTGCGCGCGGTTGGGCGTGGGCTGATGCGCAATCACTTGCGGCATTGCGCCTCGGAGGCGATTCGCGGCGGCAATCCGGCGAAGGCCGAGGCGACCTACGACGAGCTGATGAAATTGATATACACGCACGCGCGGTGAATCGCGCCGGAATTAAGAATAAAGGAGAAACGGTGGAACGCGATCCAGTTTGCGGAATGACGGTGGATCCCGAACGCGCTGCGGCGCGCGTGGAGCACTCCGGGAAGACCTTTTATTTTTGCTGCCCGGGCTGCGCGAATAAATTTCGCGCGGAGCCTGACAAATTTCTGAATAACAACGCGGCTGCGAAGATGACGCAGGGCGCGCCTCTGGTGCAATTGGGCGCGATGAAAACCTTGTCGAGCCATGCTGGCCTACCGGGCGCCGGCGCCTCTTCTACGGCAGTTCGCGAGCCGGTTGCCGAGCCGAAAGATTTGCGAGTTTTTGAATCGCCTCCGCCGCGACCAGCAGCGCAGATCAACGATTACACCTGCCCGATGGATCCGGAAGTTCACCAAGATCAGCCCGGAGCATGCCCGAAATGCGGAATGGCGCTGGAAGCGTCGCTGCCGACGGTCGGCGCGACACGCGTCGAATACACATGTCCGATGCATCCGGAGATCGTCCGAAGCGAACCGGGAGCGTGCCCGATTTGCAGAATGGCGCTCGAGCCGCGGACAGTGGCCGCAATGGAAGATGCAAATCCGGAACTCGTGGATATGACGCGGCGGTTCTGGATCAGCATAGTGCTGACAATTCCGGTGATCGCACTCGGAATGTCTGATGTTGTTCCAGGGCAGCCCTTGCAACATTTGTTGTCTATGCGCGCGGTCGGCTGGATCGAATTCATCTTGGCGACGCCGGTGGTGTTGTGGGGCGGCTGGCCGTTTTTTCAGCGTGGCTGGGCTTCGCTCGTGAATCGCAGCTTGAATATGTTCACGCTGATTGCGCTGGGGACGGGGACGGCGTTCCTGTACAGCGTAGTAGCAGTTCTCTTCCCCCAGATCTTTCCGGCGACATTTCGAGGAATGAACGGCGAGGTGCCAGTTTATTTCGAAGCTGCGGCAGCGATTACGACTCTCGTGCTACTCGGGCAAGTGCTGGAACTGCGCGCCCGCAGCCGCACTTCGGCGGCGATTCGCGCGCTGCTGCAACTGTCGCCGAAAAATGCGCGGCTGGTGCGCGGCGACGGGACAGAGATTGACGTGCCGGTCGAACATATTCAGGCGGGGGATACGCTGCGCGTGAGGCCGGGCGAGAAGGTGCCGGTGGACGGAATCGTAACCGATGGCGGAAGCGCGGTGGACGAGTCGCTGACGACGGGCGAGCCTATTCCGGTCGAAAAGACCGCGGGCGCGCGAGTGATTGGCGGCACAGTGAATGGGACGGGAACTTTTGTGATGCGCGCCGAGCGCGTGGGAAGCGAAACGTTGCTTGCGCAAATCGTGCAGATGGTGGGCGCGGCGCAGCGTAGCCGGGCGCCGGTGCAAAAGCTGGCGGACCGCGTTGCCGGCTATTTTGTTCCAGCGGTCGTGCTGGTCGCGGTGCTGACGTTCAGTCTGTGGGCCGCGTTCGGGCCGCAGCCGAAGATGGGGCACGCTTTGCTCAACGCCGTCGCGGTGCTGATTATCGCTTGCCCTTGCGCGCTGGGTTTGGCGACGCCGATGGCGATCATGGTCGGGACCGGCCGCGGGGCGCTAGCGGGGATCCTGGTTAAGAATGCTGAAGCGCTGGAAACTCTGGAAAAAGTGGATATGGTCGTTGTGGATAAGACTGGAACGCTGACCGAGGGACGACCGCGCGTTGTGGATTTTGTTGCCGCACAGGGATGGAGCGAGGAGCAGGTCTTGCGTGTTGCCGCGTCGCTTGAGCGCGGCAGCGAACATCCGCTGGCGGCCGCGATTCTGGCGGGCGCGAACGTGCGCGGAGTTGCGCTGGGCGAAACCAGGAATTTTCGATCGCGCACAGGGAAAGGCGTCTTGGGCGACGTGGATGGCATCGCGGCGGCTCTGGGAAACCGCGCGCTGCTTGCGGAATTGCACATCTCCACGGCGCAGCTGGAGGAAAAGGCGCGGCAGATGGAGGCGGAGGGCGAGACGGCGATGTTCGTTGCAACGGGACGGCAAGCGGTTGGATTGATTGGCGTGGCTGACCCGATCAAGGCTACTACTCGCGAAGCAATCGACCGACTGCACAAAGACGGGATCAAAGTGGTGATGCTCACAGGGGACAGCCGGGCAACCGCTGATGTCGTGGCACGCAAACTCGGAATTGACAAGGTGTTTGCCGGTGTGCTGCCGGGGGAAAAAGCCGAGGTGGTAAGGAAACTGCAGGCGGAAGGCCGCGTGGTGGCGATGGCGGGCGACGGAGTGAATGATGCGCCAGCGCTATCGCAAGCGAATGTTGGAATCGCGATGGGGACCGGCACGGACGTGGCAATCGAAAGCGCGGGCATTACCCTGCTGAAGGGCGATCTTCGCGGGGTTGCGCGCGCGCGGACGCTGAGCCGGGCGACGATGCGAAACATCCGGCAAAATTTGTTCTTCGCGTTTGCTTACAATTCAGTCGGGGTGCCAATCGCGGCGGGCGTACTGTATCCCCTGTTTGGATTATTGCTGAGCCCGATTCTGGCGAGCGCAGCGATGACTTTCAGCTCGGTTTCCGTGATCGCGAACGCGCTTCGGCTGCGTCATGTGAACATCTAAGCGAGCCGGGCGAACGCGCGGCGCGCGACACCTGCTATAATCTCGCGCATGACACAAATGACGGTTACCTACGAACTGCAAGAGCGGCTCAAGCCCGAACAATTTCGCGCACTGGGAGAATTTGCAAATACCTACGGGCTGCGCGGGTTCCATCTCGACGAAAAGAACAACTATCTGCACATTGATTACGACGCTTCGCGCCTGCAGAACTCCACCGTAGAACACGTGCTGCGCAAGGCGCGCATTCCCGTCCTGCGGAAATTAGAACCGGGAAGCAATTAGCAGCCCGCCGCCGATCGCGACAAGGTCCTCCAGAACGGCAACTCCATAGTCCCGCACGTGCAGGCTCGTTACCAGTTTGTGGCGCGCCTGATACCCGCCGAACGCCCCCGCGATGGCTCCGATCGCGCCAAGTATCGCAGCGAACGCGACGGATTGACTCCCCGCGATACCTAGAGCGGCGCCGGAAAGCGCTCCGGTAATGACCCGAAACGTCAGAGGCACGGGAGTCGTGCGGCTGGGCGTCTTCGGCAATTTGTCCGCAGTGAGTTCCGCGAGGCCAAAAATCGTGAAAATTACAACAGCGAGGATGCTACCCATAAAAGCGAGATGCGAACCATGCAGATTGAGCCAGCCGAGATAGGCGGCCCAACAGACGACAGCGGGCGCCGTGAAGGAGCGCAAGCCCGCAACGATGCCGATACAAAACGCGAGAGCTAAGACAAGCGAGTTATTCATGGCGGCGAAGGTATCACGGGGAGCGAATCCGAACCGATAGCAAAAATAATTGAGGGCCAGCAAAAAAAAGGAAGGGCCCCCGCTTGGGATCGGGGGCCCCAAAGGCCGCGTTCCGTTGATTCAGCCTAGGCGAGACCGAATCATGGGGTCATCCATCCAGCTTCCCTCTCAGAGGCAGGTGGGAACGACCCATACCATCCTGCAAGTGGGCCCCTTCCTCCCCACGTACCGGACGATGCGGATCGTGTTGGAACGCGACCCACGCCGTAGCTAATGCAAGCCGAGTGCCCAAATCTCGCTATGATCGCGAAAGGCGGAGCGCGTATTTACAACGACTTACGTTTCGCGACGAATAGTTCGCGCGTGGCGCAAGACCAATTCGGGAAACGCCGTTCCAGTTTTGAATCCTGGGGCACGCCGACGGTTCTGCGATTCGCGATTTCTGAACTATTGCCGCGCGCCAATTGCGAGTTTTTTACAGCGTTGCTCCACGAGCGGTGGATTGCGTTGCGGCAAGCTCGGCGGCCAGCGACTGCAGCGCCAAACACAGTGCATCCAACTGAAGCGTGGCCTGCAGGGGCGATTCCGCAAAGACCGGGTCGGCGTGGAGCTTCGCGGCTTCGGCCTCGAGAGCCTGTGTGGCCCAATGAAGATCAAGCGTGGTTCCCGCAAACCGTTTGCTTGAGAGACCTTCGGCGATTTGCGTGAGGCATTCCGCGATGCCGGCGCCCAATGCGTTAAGCTCCAGCTCGAGTTGCGCGTACAGTTTGTCTTGCGGTCCCGGCGATTGCTGGGTAGCAACATCCAGCGCGTCCATTTTCCGAACAATTCGGATGGCGTGCTCGTTCATGGCCGCAAGAACCCTCGGATTTTTTCGCCCGAACACCAATTCGTAAGTTGCCTGCTCGTGCAGGTCTTCATTACAACGTTGAGCGAGGGCTATCGCCGTGCGCAACGCTTCAATATCGGGGTAAGGCTCACCACGGTAGCGTTGCAGGAGCGCTGCGCACAATGAATGAAGCTGTGAGTACACGCCGGCGAGCCCCTTCCTGAGATCGTCGAGTGCGGGAGAGGGCCAGACGAATTTGGAAACCACGAGGGCGACGACGACGCCAAACGAGACTTCGAGAAAACGGTGAATGCCCGGTTCCCACGGAGTTCCGGGCCGTGGAATGAGCATGATGATCGCGACGGTGGTGGCGCCGACGCGCAATCCTGCCCTGAGGCGCAGCGTGGAACACACGAGCACCGTTGCGAAAAGGGCCGCTCCGAATATGAGGAGGCTTCTGCCAAAGTAAGTGACTACCGGAATTGCAACCGCGGCGCCGATGGCGGTGGCGGCGATGCGGACCCAGGACTCCTTGAGTGCGGCGCCCAGACTGGCTTGCAGCACGATGACTGCGGTGATCGCCGCCCAATACCCTTCGGGAAGCCCGAGATACCTGGAAAAGTACATCGCGAGGACGCCCGCAGACGCGGTCTGTACGGCTTGGCGAACGTGCGCTATCGTGATCTTCAAGTGAAGGTGACCTTGCCGGCCTGATTCTACACGGAAAGCCACCGGGATAGCTGTGCCGCCGGGCGGTGGCGCGCCGCGGAAATGACAGGCAAGTGCCAGAATGGCAATGATTTAGGATCCGGGGCAGACGGCGCAATAAAGACAGCCGAGGTACGAACTTGTGCAAAGTGTTGCATATTGAGAATGGCCAAGTCTGAATGCGGCTTTTACGGCGCTACAAATACATGGTTTACGGGAGAAGAAGTTAGTGGACTCTGGCACCCGAAATGCTAGTAAACGGGCGTCTGAAATTGCGCGGAGGTGCGTGAGTGAAATTCGCCATGATTTTTGCGTTAGTGGTTCTGCTCGGATGTAGCGCGGTGGTCGCGCATGCGGACTCGGGCAACGACCCGACGGTAGTGATCAATAAGTTCCCCTCGGATCCTGGTTGCGATCCCTCCTCTGACCCGACCTGCATCGTGCAAGGTGGGGCGGTCACCGTTGACCTGACCACCTCAACGGTTTTTGATGTCGGGGGCACTGCACCCATCACCTTTTTCACATTAGAATTTCAGGGTGTCGTGGGAGACTACTACAATTGTTTTACCGACATCTTCGTAAACTGCTTCATGGTCCAGACCGGTAACACTGTTGTGATGGATTTCTTCACTGGTGGACCTGGCCAATGCGAGTCAAACGGCGATGAGCCCACTCCGGGAACGTGCCCCGGGGAAATCATGCCGGGACAAGAATTCAGTGTTCAAGGCATCGGTTTCCCTGACGGTGCATCTGCGATTCTGAACGCGCCGGAACCGGATACCTACGTCCTGCTGTTCGGCGGATTGCTGGCGCTGTTGGCGTTCAGTAAGAAGCGCCAAGGTGCGGCGTTGGCCGACTAAACTCCTGAGAGACTGGCTTTAAACTTTGAAGGCGCCCTGATCTAGCGGGCGCCTTTTTTGTTTATCTCGGACATTCAAACGCCACTCGTGGCCCGGAAGGAAGTGCGGTCCGCAGTTGGAATGTTGGCGATACCAAAATCACGAGTCGACGTGCGCTTTACCGGAACTCTCCGCGCAAGCGGCTGTCCGGTTCTAAGGCTGCTGCTTGGAATACTTTCGCATCAGCTCTTTGAATCGGGGGTCTTTCTGAATGCTCCCAAGTTCCGGGTCTCCCTCCGCAAATTCGGCGGGATAGTGCTTCTCCAGAGCTTCTTGTAGTGACTTCAGCGCTTCGCTGGCTTTTCCGGATAGCGCCTGAATCTCGGCTTCGTCGTAGATGTAATTGACGTTGCTGGGTTCCACCGCCCGGGCTCTCTTTATAAACTCCTGTGCCTGCGCGGCGTTACCGATCTTCGCGTAGGAGAGCGCAACCTGCGCCATAATCTCGGTATCTTTGGGATTCGTCTGAAGTCCTTTGAATCCCACGGAAATTGCTTGTTGGTAGGTGTCGCGGGCTTTATCCTGCTGACCGGCGTAGCGGTACGCATCGGCCAAATTCACGACCATCGTCGTATCGTTGGGGCTCAGCGCAACCGCTTTCTCGAACATAGCGATAGCGCTCGGGTACTGTTTCAGGAAGAAGTATGCAGTACCGAGATTCGAATAGGTCGAAAAGTACGGCTCGATCTGTAGCGCCTTCTGAAAGTATGGGATGCTCTCCTCGTACTTACCCTGTGTCAGGTACACATTCCCCATATTCTCGTATCCAGCATCTATATCTGGTTCCAAGACCGTAACCTGTTTGAACGCTTCCAGCGCCTGGGCATAATCCGCAGTTCGGTTGTAGGCGTCGCCGAGCAAGTTTTGATTCTGCCAAAAATAGGGATTCAGCTCGACCGCTTTCTGAAACGCTTCGATGCCCTGCTTGCCTTGCCCGCTCGCCACATAGACGCTTCCCAGCCGGCGGTAAGCTTCGTCTGAGCTGGGTGCCAGCGAGATCGCGCGCCGCAGCTCCGCGGTTGCCTCGGCATATTTGCCCGTGGCGCTGTAAACGCTGCCGAGCGTGGAGTGGACTTCCGGGAGATTGTCATTGAGCTGCTGGGCCTGCTGAGCTGCCGAAAGAGCCTTCTGGGTCCAGAAACTGTCCTTCTTCAGGTCATACATTCGCAGACTGGCGTCGGCGAGGCCTGTATAGGCCAGCGCGAATCGCGGGTCTTGCTTCAACGCCTGATTGAAAAAGTCGAGCGCGGTTGAAACGTTCTTTTCTTCGTGGCCGCGCATGGAATTTCTGCCGCGCAGATAAAGATCGTAAGCCGCGATGTTATCCGTCGGCCGGGCCTCCGCCTTGGCAGTTTCTTCCGTGGTGGGCGTAACATCCATCGCTGATACGACGCGGTTATAGATCTGGTCTTCCAGCGTGAAGAGGTCGGCTGCGACGCCGTCAAATTGCTGGCTCCAAACGCGCTTCCCTTCAGCCACGTTTTCCAGGTTCAGGATGATTCGGATTTTGTCGCCGTTCCCCTGGATCATGCCTTGCACCAGCATATTCGCGCCGAGGTTGCGCGCGATTTTCTGCAAGGACTGCTTTTGGTCGACCTTGGCTGCGGCGTCCGACGACGTAACGTGGACGCCGTTCAGCTGGAAAAGCTTCGCAGAAAGCGCTTCCTCAATTCCTTGCGCCAAAAAACCCAGTTGCGATTGGTCTCCCAGCACCTGGAGTGGCAGAACCGCGACGTAACGTCCGCTCGACAACGGCGGGATTCCAGACTTCGCCGAACCCGTTTCTTCCACGTGAAAGCCCGGAATCAAGTGGCGAATGGGCGGGATTGCGAACAAAATCACGAGCAATGCAACCACACCCGCGACAACCCACACCCAGCGCCGGCTGGCGAATTCCGGTATCTGAATGACGACGCTTTGTGAACCGGAGCCGATGCGCGACATGCCGACGCGCGAATTGCCGGCTCCGGAAAGCGATCCCTGCAAGTCTGCGAGAATTTCGTAGGCGTTCTGATAGCGGTCGTCCGGATTGCGTTCGAGGCACCGCATGATAATGCGCACTAGCCAATTCGGAAGATCGGGCTTGATGAGTTTCGGACTCTTGGGTTTTTCCTGAATCCGTTGGTACATCACTTTCAGCGTGGATTCGCCGGTGAACGGAACATCTCCCGTCACCATTTCGTAGAGAATGAGGCCGTAGGAATAGAGATCGGCGCGATTGTCGGCGGGCTTGCCCTCCACTTGCTCGGGAGACATATAGCGCGGTGTTCCGAGAAAAGCGCCGGTGCGCGTCATGCCAATCGCGCCCTCTTCGAACGATTTCGCCAGGCCGAAATCGCACACGAAAATCTGGTCATTCTTATCCACCAGCAGGTTTTGCGGCTTCAGGTCGCGATGGACGACGCCTTCGGCGTGGGCGGCTGCGAGCGCTTCGGCAATCTGCCGCGCGAAGTTCAAGATCCGATCCATCGGCATCTTGGGATTGTCGTGGATGATGTGCTGCAAATCCTGGCCCTCGACGAAGGCCATGGAGATGAAGCGGAGGCCACCCACGTCGCCCATGTCGTGGATGCGCAGGATATTCTTGTGCGAGATCTTGCTGGCGAGAACCAATTCCTGCTTGAAGCGCTTCAGCGCGTCAGCTTGGCCGATCGCGCCTTCGCGCACTACTTTGATGGCGACGGTGCGGTCGAGTTCTTTGTCGTAGGCTTTGTAAACGCGGCCCATGCCGCCCTGGCCCAGAAGCGCGTCGATTCGGTAACGCGGACCGAAATCGCTCCCGGGAGCGATAACGGTGGCGTCCACCATCTGAATCGTTTCAGACTCTCCCAAGGGCATGGGAGTACCGCAGCGTGAGCAGGACTCCGCGAAGTCGGGATTAACCGTGCTACAGTGAGGACAATTGATCACGGAAAAGCTGCCAGGACGGCCTTACAACGGGAACGATTCAACGCGGAATTATCCGGCATCCCCGCAAACCCTGCAACAGTTAAGTGGGCCGCGGTGCAATAAGCCGCTTCGTTCGAGGGGACTAGCCGGTTAGACTGGTTGGCCCGTTGCACGCGGGCTACTAAATGCTTGGAACCCCACTGCACATCTGGACGGTTTTCGCGTTCGCCATGACCGCGGCCCTCATCGTTGACCTGGGCGTATTTCACCGCAAGCCGCACACGATCAGCGCCAAAGAAGCGCTCGTCGAAAGCGCCGCGTGGATATCGGTTTCCCTGATTTTTAACCTCTGGGTCCGCTTTGCTCTGGGACCACAGGCCGGGTTGGAATTCCTCACCGGCTACCTCGTCGAAAAATCGCTCAGCGTGGACAATATTTTTGTGTTTCTGGTGATTTTCGAGGCGTTTCGGGTTCCGGCGAAGCTGCAGCACCGGGTTCTATTTCTTGGAGTGCTCGGCGCCTTGGTGATGCGCGCTGCTTTTGTGCTCGCGGGGGTAGCACTGCTGGAGACATTCCATGCCGTCTTATATGTTTTTGGCGCGCTCTTGTTGCTTACTGGATTGCGGATGTTCCTGCCCGTGAAACGCAAGATGCAGCCGGAAAGAAATTGGCTGGTGCGGTCTGCGCGGAGGATCATGCCAGTGGTTGATGAGTACGATGGCGGGCGTTTTCTGGTGAAGCGCGAGGGCAAATGGAACGCCACGCCTTTGTTTCTAGCGTTAGTCGCCGTGGAGGCCATGGACATAATTTTTGCAGTGGATTCGGTGCCGGCAGTACTGGCGATCACGCGGAATACTTTCATCGTGTATTCGTCGAACGTGTTCGCGATTCTTGGTTTGCGCGCGTTGTACTTTGCACTGGCGCGAATTTTGCCGCGGTTCCGATTCCTGCATCAGGGCCTGGCGACGATTCTGGTGTTCGTTGGCGCGAAAATGAGCCTCAGTGAGTGGCTGCCGATTCCATCGCTGGTTTCGCTTTCGGTGATCGCGGGGATTTTGGCGATCACCGCGGCTGCATCGCTGCTCTTTCCGAAGGCCGCCAAGAACTAACCCGTACGGCGTGGCCGCTCTCGAGAGTCGCGTTGCGGCTACGCGTGGCGCGGTGCGGCTTCGACGGGCGATTCGCTGACGGCCGCGAGCGAAGCTTCGAGCACGTCCAAGCCCTCCTCGAATTGTTCGTCCGTAATGACCAGCGGCACGAGCAGTCGCAGCACGTTGCCATAGCTGCCAGCCGAGAGGAGAATCAAGCCGCGTTCGCGGCAATGGCGAAGGACCTCTTCTGTTTCTTCCTTGGCCGGCTCTCGCGTATCGCGCGAACGAACGAGTTCGAGCGCGCGCATGGCCCCTAGTCCGCGAACGTCTCCGATGAGCGGCCAGTGCTGCTGCCATTCACGAGCTCGCGATTCAAAATGTTGTCCGAGGCTTTCCGCGCGGGCCGGAAGATTTTCGCGCTCAATCGTCTCAATAGCCGCGAGTGCGGCCGCACACGCCAGTGGGTTTCCGCCATAAGTGCCGCCCAGCGCGCCGACTCCAGCAGCGTCCATAACATCCGCGCGGCCGGTAACCGCCGCTAGCGGCATTCCCGCAGCGATGGACTTGGCGCTCACAAGGATGTCCGGGATCATGCCGTAACGCTGGGAGGCGAACATTGTTCCGGTGCGCCCGAAGCCGCTTTGCACTTCGTCAGCGATGAAAAGAATCCCGTGGCGTTTGCACGTGTCCTGAAGTATGGCGAAGAATTCGCGCGGCGGCGCAACGAAGCCTCCTTCGCCAAGCACGGGCTCTACGACTACGGCCGCGACGGCCTCTGCCGCGACTACGCGCTTGAAAGTATCTTCCAGGTGATGCGCACAGAAAACATTGCATGCGGGATACTGCAAAGAATACGAGCAGCGATAGCAGTAGGCGTAGGGAATCCGGTAAATGTCCGTGGCGAAAGGTTCAAAGCCAGCTTTGTAGGGATGCGTCTTGCTGGTGAGCGACATGGTCAGCATCGTCCGGCCATGAAAAGCGTCTTCGAAGCAGATGATCGCGGGACGGCGCGTGTAAGCGCGGGCAATTTTTACGGAATTTTCAATCGCCTCTGCGCCACTATTCACGAGAATAGTCTTTTTGGCGAACGTGCCGGGGACGAGCGAATTCAGTTTTTCGGCGAGAGCGATATATTTTTCGTACGGAGCCACGCTGAAGCAGGTGTGAATGAAGGCGTCGAGCTGTTCGCGAATAGCGGTGACCACGCGGGGCGCCCGATGTCCGGCATTGACGACCCCGATGCCGCCCGCGAAATCGAGGAAACGATTACCGTCCACGTCTTCCAGAACGGCGCCTTCGGCGCGGGCTGCAAAAATCTGCGTCGCGTGCCCAACACCGCGCGCAACTGCCGCCTGGCGACGGCGCATGAGCTCCTGAGACTTCGGGCCGGGGATTGCAGTGCGCAGTTGAATCGTAGCCATATCAGTACCACCCAATCGGCTGCTCGTTGAGATTGATGTGAACCTGCTTGGTCTCGAGATACTCTTCAATTCCCCAAGGGCCTAGCTCGCGGCCGAAACCTGATTGCTTGTAGCCACCCCACGGAGCCTCAACGTAGGTCGGTTGCATGTGATTGACCCAGACGATTCCCGCGCGCAGCGCTTTCACCACGCGAAAAGCCTTAAAAATGTCGCGGGACCAGACGGCCGCGGCGAGTCCGTAAGGCGTATCGTTCGCAATCTGGATTGCGTCGGCTTCATTGGCAAATGGAATCACCGTAGCGACGGGGCCGAAGATTTCTTCGCGGGCGATGCGCGCGGAATTATCAACGTCATAGAAAATCGTGGGCTCGACGTAGTAGCCCCGCTGCAGACCTGAAGGACGACCGCCGCCGGTCGCGAGCTTGGCCTCTTTCTTGCCAACCGCCTGATAGGCGCTGACGCGATCGAATTGCTCTTTGCTGACCAGCGGACCCATTTTCGTTTGGCGATCGAGCGGCGGGCCGAGACGAATTGTCTTAGCCTTCGCGCTCATAGCGTCCACGAATTTCGAGTAGATGGATTTTTCCACGAGGATGCGGCTGCCCGCGGAGCAGACCTCTCCCTGATTGATGAAAACGCCAAAGAGCGCGCCATCAATCGCCGATTCGAAATCGGCATCGGCGAAAAATATGTTGGGCGATTTTCCGCCGAGCTCCAGCGTGACCCGCTTCAGCGAATCCGCGGCCATTTTCACGATGGCCTTCCCTACCGTACCGCTGCCGGTGAACGCGACTTTGTTGACGTCGGGATGTTTCACCAGAGGCGCGCCTGCCTTTTCGCCGAAGCCGGTGACGATGTTGACGACTCCGGGAGGCAAGCCGGCATCCGCGAGATAGCCCGCAAATTCGAGCGCGGTGAGCGGCGTTTGCTCCGCAGGCTTCAGGATGCACGTGCAACCTGCCGCTATTGCCGGCGCGAGCTTCCAGGCGGCCATCAGCAGCGGATAATTCCAGGGAATGATTTGGGCGGCCACGCCGATCGGTTCGCGCAACGAGAGGCTCAACGCATTATCAGGGACAGGGTTTACGTGGCCGAGGACTTTCGTGGCCATGCCGCCATAATATTCGAAGCAGGTAGCGGCGTCGGCCATGTCATATTCAGCTTCCACGATGGGTTTGCCGGAATTGCGGGCTTCGAGCTCCGCCAGATAAGGAGTTTCACGGCGAATTCTTTCTGCCAGCCGGAAAAGGATGCGCCCGCGTTCCTGGGCCGTGGCCTGGGGCCAAGGCCCGGAATTAAATGCGGTTTTCGCCGCTGCGACTGCGCGATCAACGTCCTTTTCGTCCGCTTCGGGAACTTCCGCGATGATTTCTTCGGTGGACGGGTCGTATACCGGAAAAACCGCGCCGCGATGGCTTTCGACGAACTCACCATTGATAAACATTTTGTATTTGCGGACGGCAGCTTTCGGCTTGGCGCTTTTCGCGTGAATTGCTTTGGCCTTGCTTGCCACGGGCCCTCCTGCTGCAACAGATAATTTAGATGCGGCTCGCGGCGGGCTGGGGCACTTTGCGCCGGCCGTACACATAAAAAAAGAATACCGCGAGTCCGATGAAAAATGCTGTGCCGCCGATCATCCACGTTTCGTAGGACAGCAACGAGCTGATTTGCTGCGCCGGGAAAAACGCCAGCGCGATCCCCAGGATGGTCGTCACCAATCCGCTGGCGCCTGCAAGATATAAAGTCGTCTTGCTATAGAGTCCCTTGCCGTCTGCCGGGCTTGCCGCAATTCGCAGCAGTGCTCCGAACATATAGACGAACGGAATCAACTGCAGCACCACGGCGAGCGACAGCAAGCGCTGGAAAGTTTCCTGCACGCCGGAGCCGAAGGAATTAATCAGCACCAGCAAGCCAGAGACGATTCCCTGCACGATCAGCGCAGCGTAGGGTGTGGCGTAGCGCGGATGCGTCTTTCCCAGCCAACTCGGCATGTAGGAATCGAGCCCGGCGACGAACGGAATGCGCGCGGAGCCGGCAAGCCATGCCGAGCCGATTCCCGCGATGGACATGCTAAGCATCAGCGCGAAGGGCGCGACGATCCACAACGCATTCACGCGCGCGGCCATGTGACTAACGGCTTGTACGATTCCCTGCAGCACATTGATTTCATTTTTGCTGACGGCAATCAGAAGAGTAAGTGTCGTCGCGATGTACATTACGCCGGAAAGCACGCCGCCCCACGCGACGGCGCCGGGGAGCGTTTTTTGCGGGTCCTTGATTTCATCGCCCATCACGGATGCTAATTCCAGGCCGACCAATCCAAAGCAGATCACCCCGAAGGAATTGAGCACAAAGCGGGGATTCGCCGGAATGCGAAAATCGGCGGCGGTCACCGTGGTTCCGAAGCGAAAGTACATCATCAACCCAAGGCCGATCAGGACTGCCGCGGCAACTCCCGTGCCGATGCCGCCGAGATTGTTGATCCACTTTCCCACGCCGAGGCCCACGATATTCAAAATTACCAGCAGAGCCATCAGCCCCAGCGAGGCGATAACCGTAAACGCGCGGTTGTCCGCCAGCGCCTGGTGACCGGGGCCGAGGACGAACACGGAGACACCGACGAAATAGAGCATGACGGTGGGGACGTACATCATATTGTTCGTCCAATAGCACCAGCCGGAAAGGAATCCGTGAAAATCTCCAAATACTTCCTTGGCCCACAAGTACACACCGCCCTCGCCCGGATAACGATGTGCGAGCTCAATCACCGCAATTCCCTGCGGCCAGAAAAAGAGAAGCAGTGAAATGAGCCATAGCCAAACCGTGACGCCGCCGTTCGCGGCGATGCTGGGAACTACGTTGAGATTGAATACCGCGACGACGAAGAGCGCGACCAAATCCCAGCGGCCCAGGGAACGCTTCAGATGCACTGTTTCGCTGGCGGACGCGATCGGATCGGGCAAGGAAACTCCTCACAGATTTCGAAACTTGAGCCGAAAGCGTGCGAGCCTGTCTGTAGAAAAGCTCGCACGCCTTCGACGACAGAACTCAGTGCCCTGCACTGACGGCGACGTGCGGCTCTTTCTGCGCTTTCGCCAGAGCCGGCGCGATTTCGGCGAACGTCGCAATGTGCCGATCAATATCCGCATCAGTGTGCGCGACGGAGATGGTCCACTGTTCGTCCCACCAATACGGCTGGGCCATCACGCCACGATTCACCATCGCAAACCAATAGTGCCGCCAGAGTTCGCTATCCACATTGAGCCAGTCGCGGTAATTGCGAATGGGTTTCTCAAAGAACATCAGCGAGCCGTTGGAGCCGGCACCGACGACGTAAGCGTGCAAGCCGTTCTTCGAGATTTCCTTGTTGTAGCCGTCGAGCAATTTTTTGTTGAGGTGCGTGACGTGCTGGTAGGCGTCTTTAGTCAGGACTTCGCGGAACGTGGCGATGCCCGCCGCCATCGCGACAGGATTGGTGTTGTAAGTGCCGCCGTGGAAAACCTTGTGATCGGAAATCTGGCTCATCACTTCCCGGCTAGAGGCGAAGGCCGCGAGCGAAAAACCGCCGCCGATGGATTTTGCCAGACAGACAATGTCCGGCTTGATGGCGAAATATTCGCAGGCGCCGCCGTAGGCTAGTTTCGCGCCCGTTTTCACCTCGTCGAAGATAAGCAGCGCGCCGTTCTTCTTGGTGATTTCGAGGAGTGCCTGGTGATAACCTTCGTCCGGCATCAGAATGCCTACGTTCATCATGATCGGTTCGACGATGATCGCCGCAATCTCGCCGGGATATTTCGCGAACAAGCGCTCGACGCTGGAGATATCGTTGAATTGCGCGATCAGAGTGTTTTGTAGCGTGCCTTTGGGAATGCCCGCGCCGCCGGGAACGGGAGTGGGCATGCTAGGATCGCCAATTTCGCTGGCCTTGGGTTTCAGCGATACGAGCACTGAATCGTGCAGCCCGTGGTAGCCGCCTTCCATTTTGATGATGCGATCGCGGCCGGTGGCGGCGCGAGCGAGGCGCACCGCGTGCATGGTGCATTCCGTGCCGCTATTGCTGAAGCGGACCATCTCGACCGGGAAGCGCTTACAGATTTCTTCGGCCAGTTCCCATTCCAGATCGTGAGGCATACCAAACATCGTGCCGGTAGCAAGTTTTCCTTGGACGGCTTTGATCACCGCGGGATGGCAGTGCCCCGCCATTAATGCGCCGAAGCACAAATTGAAATCGAGGTACTCGTTGTCATCAATATCGTGAATGTGGCCGCCTTTGCCATCGCGGACAAAAAGTGGATAAGGATCATAGGCGCGATAATTGCTGGCTACGCCGAGAGGCAAGCGACCTTCAGCGCGTTTGTGAGCGTCTTTGGAGCGCGGGGTGCGCTTTTCGTAGGTTTTGATTTCCTGTTCCAGTCCTTCGTGCATGACTTCCTCCAAATGCTGGTACTGTGGCCGACGCACGGCCCTGAGATTTAGTGCTCGAAACTTACGCCTGCAAATTCCAACGCCGGAACGTGAATCCGCGTTTTTTCAGTTCCGTGAAAAATGGACGCGGCGGCACCACATTCTCCGGCGCTTGCACTCCGACGCCCGGAATTTCACCTCGGCCGTGCATTACCGCGGCAATCGCTGCCGGGAAACCGGTATCGCGCGCGACGGCGGAAAGCTGCGGCCGCGTGGTGTGGTCCGCCCACATTTCGAGAGCCGACGCGACGCGTTTTTTTCCGGCCCGACCGGCGACCACCACGCGCAACGCTTCGACGTCAAGCGGCGGCTTGCTGGGAGCTTTCTGCTGCATCAAGGCCAGCAGCATGGCGCGCGGAGCGACTTCCGAGCCATTCACGGGAATCGGTTCGCGCTGCGTGAATCCGGCGTCCACGAGGGTTCTGACCAGGTTCACCAGCTTTGGATCGTAATTGATCTTAAAGAATACCTCGCGCACGCCCTTCTTGCGGAAGCTTTCGGCGAGCGTACCGAGTTCGGAATGGATCGAATGGCGCAGGACGATTTTTCCGATGGGCGCGGGAAATGTCCCAAATTCCGGCTCGCTGAGCATTTCCTTTTTCACGTAGCGGCCGTTCATGAAGTGGATCGGCGGCATGGTAAGTTCGTCGAGAATCGTCGCAATCGAAAATGAGTAGGCGATGGGACTGTCGTAGCGCTGCTCGTCGGCGCCCGCGTTGAATACTTTGACCGAATCAACGCGATCGAACGAATCGGCCAGATCGCGAGCCATCACGTTGGTGATGCCCGGCGCCCCGCCCATCCCCGGAATCGCCAGCTTGCCGATGCGCCGGAAATCGCGGTCCAGCGCGAACTGCTTGCGCGTCATGTGGTAAAGGCCGCCGAGATCGAGATAATGCACGCGAGCGGCGAGCGCAGCGCGCATCACGTCCAAATTCCAATTGTATTGCGTGCAATTCACGACCGCATGGCAGCCGTGCAGCAGTCTCGCGAGATGCTTGGTGTCGCGGACGTCGGCAAACGCGGCGCGCGCGATGCCGTGCCCGAATTTATCAGCGACTTCATGAGCGCGCCCGCGCTCGAAATCCGCGACGACAATGCTCTTCACTTCGCGGGCGATGCCGAGGTCGTAGACCACCGCGCGCCCCATCAATCCCGCACCCAGTACGACGATTTTCATTGAACTCCCAGCCGAACGATTAGTAGCCCTGTGCAGCCGGATCACAATCTCAGTGCGCAGCAACCTTTGCTTCGGGCTTCTCCTCTCAGACCGCGATTTCCCGTTACACTTTGTTTCAACGCAACAAAGCGAGGGGTCCGCCGTGCCGGACACCCTCGCTCGCTGTCTTAATACAACGTCTAGAACAACACTTTTAGCGCGAACTGCATGACGCGCGGCCCTTCGCGGGTATTCAAGATTTGGCCAAACGTGGAATTGCCATAGTTGCCGTCGGGATTGGCGTATTGAGTATGATTCCACGCATTGTAGAACTCGGCGCGAAATTCCGTGTTGAAACGCTCGTTTATAGGCGTCTTTTTCGAAATGACCATATCCGTGTTGTTGAGCGGCGGCCCGCAGCACAAGGAGTGAGGCATATTGCCGAAAGTTCCGGGGTTCGGCTCCGATATGTTGTTCGAGAGCAGGTAGAAGCCGCCGTTCTGTTTCGGATTCACGAACTCGGGCTTGCCCGAAATGACGGGGGTGTTGGCGTCCTCAAAGAAATAACTGCTTTGGAGTTCGTCGTCATAAGGATCAAAGATGCGAATCGGGAATCCGCTTTGCCACGCGATGATAGCGGAAGCGCCCCAGCCGTTCAGGGCCTTGCCCTTGAAGCCTTCGAACTTTGGTACCGGGATATCCCACACCGGACTAAAGACGAAGCGATGCTTGGCGTCCAGCAGAGATACACCGCGCGTGGCGTTGTAATTGAGCGGGTTCAGTTCGTTCTCAAAAGATGCGCCCTGGTCAATCGCTTTGCTGAATGTGTAGGAAAATTGGAAAAGCAAGCCATGCGAGTAGCTCTTTTCCACAGAGACCTGCAACGCGTTGTAGTTCGAATTAGCGATGGTGTCCTCAGCGAAAATGTTACTGAACACCGGAACGCCGTCAGCCGGACAGCCTACGCCGTTCGCGCTCAAAGGCTGGCATTGCGGCGACGAATAAGGGCGGAGCCCCACGAGGGTCACACCGTTCGCGCCCACAACTGAGTTCGCAGGAAGACAAGTCCCGCCGCTTCCAGCGTTGTACGGCAGGACCAGCCCCGTGCAAGAGGTGTACTTTACCGGAAAGGGCTGCTGTGGAGGTGCATAGGCCGGGATCACCGTACCTGGCGCGATGTAATAACTCGAGTCGGAACTGAAAGTACTGCACGACGTCGGCGAGCCACCATTGGCAGATAGGACGTTATTGGGATTTGCGTTGGCGATAGCGGCAATCTCCAGGCAGGAGTCAGCGTTTCCGTAATCCAGGTCGTGAGAGGCGAGAAGGTGGTGAGATTGCGTTCCCACATACCCGATGCGGAAGAGTATGTCCTTGGTGACCTGACGTTCGATGGTGAGGTTATATTGTTCTGAATACTGCGATTTCAAATGCGGCTGGAATTCGCCGAAGAGCAACGCAGGACGAAACGACGACCAATCCACGCATCCTGGCGGCCCGGATGGATCGTAGGCGCAAGGAGTCTTCGGCGTCTGATTGATCACGCCTTGAAACGGATTTGGCGCATTTCCGCCGGACTGATACTCGAAGGGCAGGTTGAACAAGGTGTCCGAAAGCGCCGCGCTGCCGCCGAAAGGCGGTTCCGCGCTGAACTGTTCCAGAACTAACTGTTCGATCGGATTGTAAAAGATTCCGAAGCCCGCGCGAATGCTCAGCTTTCCAGGACCTCCCGCGATCTTGCCCAAGATGCCTTCTGTCCAGGAGGGCGCCCAAGCGATGCCGATGCGCGGGGCGAAGGCTTTGTAATAGGTAGAGGTCAAGCCACGCGGGACGCCCTTGTCTCCGGGAAAGACGAGTCCCGTGGGGAAAACGGAGTTAGCGGGTCCTGTGGGGCTGCAATCCGTACTGCCGTACGCGGCAATCAAAACCTGGCTGGAGATGTTGTTCGGATTGAGGTCGCATGGATATTGCGTAGTGATCTGTCCGGGGCGGAAAGTTTGCAGGCGATTGCCGGTGTCGTAAAACGGCGTATTGAGCTCCCAACGCAGGCCGTAATTCAGGGTCAGGTTGGGCTTCAACTTGAAACTGTCCTGGGCGAAGAGCGCGACCGAAGTGTTACGATCGTTTTCGCCCTGCGCGGCGCCCTGCGAATAGGTGGTGGGGATTCCGAGGAAATAGTTCGGATACGCCGCGTAGGCGGGGTCTGACGCAACTTCGTTTTCGGGGCCGCTGTTAGCGAAACTGTACAAGCCGTTGATGTTGTAGTACAGGAACTGGTTAAATTGAGAGCGTCTGATCTCGCCGCCGAACTTCAAAGTGTGTCGTCCGGTCGTCTTCGTGTAATTGTCCGTCCACTGGAACGTATTGCCTGCCTGCGGAAGCTCCCCTTCGGAGTTGTTGCCAATGGCAAATCCGCCGCTGACTCCGATAAATGGAACGCCTTCGTGGCCGGGCAGATCGGTGGTGATTCCACCGGAAGGGTTGGCCGGGTCAGCGAAGCAATTCGAAGCAGGAACAGCGGATCCACAGGCATCATGAACACTCGCCAAAATGTTCACCGGGTGGTTCAACTTTTCCTGACCTTCTCTGTAGTAATTGAAGCGGAACTCGTTGACGGCGGTCGAACCTAAGGTCCAGGTATGGGAGAGATTGATTTGCTGGTTGCGCGTGGCGTTAAGGGCGCCGAAGCCGGGAACGGTAGCGCCGGCAGCCTGGAAGTTCGAGTAAGCGTTGGTCAGACCGTCGTCGTTGAAATAGTAGTAGGCTGAAAATTGCTGGGTGCTCGTGATCTTGTGGTCGAGTCGGATCGTGAACTGATCCGAGCGCTCATGATTATTCGATATGGGGAAAATTGTCCCTGTTCCGTAAGGAGCCACGTAGTTGTTGTATAAAGCGACGGCAGTTGGATCGAAGCACTGCGTGGGGACGATGTTCTTGGGAAAGATCGCGCTCCACGACGTTCCCGGAACCGGAGCCGCGCCGCCGTTAGCGGCGATGGCCGCCGTACATCCGTTTCTGGACTGGAGCACGTTTGCAAAGTTTTGGTCCGTTAACGCGCCTTGGAATTGATAGGCGCCGGTCGCGCACGGGGGCGGGTTCATAGCAGTCGAGGGAGGACACGGCGTGCAGCTGGTTGAGCCGTCTACGCATTCATTGAATGCGCCACCGGTTTCATTCGCGGTCGGCAAGAATACCGTCCCGGAACTCGACGTGACCCCTTGCACGTTGCGCAAGCCTTCGTAGGAACCGAAAATGAACGTTTTGTCTTTCTTGATCGGCCCTCCGATGGTGGCGCCGAACTGATTCTGCTTATAGTCGGGATTGATGGGAGGCAGTGAGCCTGTCGGATTTGGCTGCGCCGTGTTGAGAACGTTGTTGCGAATGAATTCGTAGAAGTCGCCGTGAATTTCGTTCGTGCCGGACTTGGTTACGACGTTGACGACCGAGCCGGAGTTGCGGCCGTACTCAGCGTCAAAGGTGTTGGTGATGACGCGAAATTCCTCGATGGCATCAGGGGAAGGCTGGACGCCGGGCGAATTCACGAAGATATCGTTGGAGTCGCCGCCGTTCACCATATAGTTGTTGGAGCGCCCGCGCCCGCCATTGACCGAGACTACCCCGGGGTTATCGCTGCCGTAAAAGAGGTCCGCGCCAAGCTGTGACTGCACGCCAGGCTGAAGCTGCAAAAGCTGGAACGCGTTGCGCGTGTTGAGCGGAAGCTCGCGGATGGATTGGTCGGTCAAAACTCCGCCGAGCTGGGTGCTGGTGGTCTCCACCTGCACGGCGTTGGCTTCCACTGTCACGGTTTGATTTCCAGCGCCGAGCTGCAACGTGACGGTAATGAAATTAACGTGGCCGATCGAGACGACAACATTCTTGGCAACGAACTTCTTGAAGCCTTGCGCGTCGGCGCTGAGGTCGTAGTTGCCTACCGCGAGTTCGGGAATGTCGAAGCCGCCGTCCTTGTCGGACGTAACGGTGCGAGTGGTATCCGTGCCGGTTAGCGTGGCAGTAATGTTCGCGCCCGGTACGACCGCACCGGATGGATCATTTACAGTGCCGCGAATTTCACCGTTGGTCTGTCCCCAGGCGGAAGCGCATCCAAACAGGCCCACAAACACCAATAGGTACACCCCTAACCGTCCCATCCCCCTCATCGCCGCTCCTTTGGGAAAAGCTGCCGCCCCATCCCCCACGCGCAGCTTAAGTTTTTCGGTTGCAGCCTGCGAAAAAACCTTACTATAATCCGCGAACGTTAGAAGAAGGCCCGTAGGTTGTCAAGGGGAAACTGATTTGCCGAACACGCGGAAACGCTCTACGAAGAGCGAGCCCTCGCACGGATTCTTGCGCATCAGCGACGTCGCGCAAATGGTCGGCGTTTCGGCTTCCATTCTGCGGACATGGGAGACTTTGGGATTGGTTTCACCGCAACGAACGCCCAGCAAGTATCGGCTGTATACGCACAGCGATGTGCGCATCCTGAAGCGCGCGCAATTTCTGCGCCGCGCGCGCGGATTGAACGCTCCGGCGATCGTGCACCTGCTGCGAAAAGAGGGCGTGCTTACTTCCGCGAACCAGCGGCCCAAGGCCAGTCCCCTGGGAGCACGCTTGCGGCGGATGCGTTTGCGCAAAGGATATTCGCTTTCGCAAGTGGCGCGCGCCGCGGGAGTTTCCGTGGGATTTCTCAGCGCGCTCGAACGGGAGCAGATGACGGCGTCTGTAGCGACCTTGCGGCGACTCGCACGATTTTACCGGATGAATATTCTGGCGCTGTTTAATCCATCGGACGCGAATCCCGGCCGCGTGAAGCCCGCCGAGCGCAAGGTGCTCGACGCCGGCCCCGGCGTGCGCATGGAATTGCTGGCGTGGGGAAACACGCTCATGGAACCGCATTTGTTTCGCATCGCGCCTTCCGCAGGGAGCGGTGAATCATATGCGCACGACGGCGAGGAGTTTCTTTACATCTTAAAAGGCAAGCTCGAGATTTCGCTGCCGAACGGCGAGATCCAACAGCTGGACGAAGGCGACAGCTTCTACTTTGAGAGCACCAACGAGCATCATTGGAAGAATCCAGGGAAAACTGAAACGTTGGTCCTGTGGATTAACACGCCTCCGACTTTTTGACATGCGTTCAAGATTGCGGCTGATGGCAGGAAGCACGAGCCACGATGCGCACGTTTGCGGATAACGTGATTGTCGGCGATTCGGGAGTCACACAATGATGCAAGTAAAGCGCGAGAGATGGCCATCGCTGCTGACGACTGTTACCCTCGCGCTGGCGATTGGCGCGTCTGGATGCGCGAGGAAGACGCCCACGCTGAGCCTGCTGGTGTGGGAAGGCTACGCAGATCCTTCTTACGTGCTAGCGTTCGAGGAATCGCATCACTGCAAGGTCAGTGCGTCTTACATGGGCTCGAGCGACGAGCTTGTGGCGAAACTGCGCGGAGGAAGCGCGAGCAATTACGACGTGATTTCTCCCTCCAGCGACGTCGCCACGATGATTGCGGCTTCGGGCCTCGCCGCGCCGCTCGATCTTTCCACACTGCCGTCGTATTCGCAATTGTCGGAGCGGCTACGCTCGATGCCTTTGGTACGCGTAAACGGAAATGTCTACGGCGTGCCGTTCACCTGGGGCCCGAATCCCCTGCTCTACGACACAACGTATTTTCCGAAAGCGCCGGATAGCTGGTCAGCGCTTTGGGATCCCAAGTTGAAGGGGAAAATCTCCGCGTGGGACGAGCTTTCGACGATTTATATGGCCGCGCAGGTGCTCGGCTACGACAAGCCCGATCCGGACCGCATCTACAACCTCAGCGACGAAGAGTTGGAAAACGTCCGCAACAAATTGCTCGAACTGAAACCAAATATCCGGAAATTCTGGTCCACCGGCGGCGAATTGACCAATCTTTTCGAGAACCACGAGGTCGTCGCAGCGATGGGCTGGCCGTTAATGACCAACCAGCTGCGTAGAGCCGGTTTCCCGATCGCGGAAACGATTCCGAAAGAAAACACGACTGGCTGGATTGACCATCTCATGATCACGTCCGCGAGCGAGCACAAAGATCTCGCGACGGAATTTCTGGAATACATGATCGAACCGAAAACACAGAAGATGGTGACCGACGTTACAGGCTACGACCCGGCGAATCCACGCGCGGCAGATTCAATGACCGACGAGCAGAAGAAATCGCTGCATCTGGACGACGTGGACGATTACATGAAGCGCATTTATTTCTGGCAACAAGTGCCGCGCCGCGAAAAGTACAACGAGATATGGAATGAAGTGAAGGCCGCGCAGTGATCGCTCCGCGCGATGCCACCGCTGCCGCCGCGGCATCTTCCACTGCTGACGAATCCCTCCTGTCTATTCGGCAAGCGATCAAGCGATACGGAAAGCGTCCCGTGCTGCGCGGAATCAGCCTGGAGGTCACGTCCGGTGAATTTCTGACGATTCTGGGCGAGAGCGGCTCGGGAAAAACGACGCTGCTTCGGCTCATTGCGGGATTTGAAGAGCTGGACAGCGGCGAAATCTGGATGGGCGGCGAGCGACTCGACCGGATTCCAGCACATCGCCGGCAGGTGAATACCGTCTTCCAGAGTTATGCAATCTTTCCGCACCTTTCGGTGTTTGAAAACGTGGCGTACGGGCTGCGCGCCAAGAACACGCCCAAGAGCGAAATTCCCGAGCACGTCACACAAGCTCTGGCGATGGTGAAAATGAGCGAATTCGCGCAGGCGGCTCCTTCGCGGCTCAGCGGCGGGCAGCAACAGCGCGTGGCGCTGGCTCGCGCATTGGTGAATCGCCCGCGCGTGCTGCTGCTGGATGAGCCGCTTTCGGCGCTCGACGCGAATCTGCGCCGGCAAATGCAGGTGGAGTTGAAGTCGCTCCAGCGCGAGGTGGGGATCACGTTTATTTTTGTCACGCATGACCAGGAAGAAGCGATGGCGCTTTCGGATCGCGTGGCCCTGCTGCGCGCGGGACTGCTGGAACAAGTCGCGCCGCCGCGCGCCATTTACGGCGAGCCCGCCACGGCATATGCGGCGGAATTCATCGGCCAGACCAACTTGCTGCGTGCTGAAGTCCGCGACGGCACCGCCCGGGCAGGTTCGATCACGTGGCGCGTCGGTGGCGGTAGTGATAAGGCGACTTATTCGCTGCGGCCTGAGTGCATTCGCCTCGTGCGGGGCGGCGCGATAGCAGCTTCGCCCGACGGGAACGTCGCGCGGTTTCGCGGGCGGGTCCGCAACCAATCGTTCGGCGGCGCGATGGACCTGGTCGAAATTGATTGCGGCCTGTCGAAGCTGATCCGCGTACGGCTGGCAAACCCTGGAGTTCTCTCGGGGGAGTACGAATTCGAATTCAATGCCGACGATGCAACGCCGGTGCGCGCAGGAGATGGCGGCTAGTCATGTACTCGCGCGCTTACAAAGCCACCATCACGATTCCTCCGCTCCTGTGGGTTACCGTCTTTCTCTTGATCCCGTACGCGATTCTCTTTTGCTATAGCTTTTGGTCGGTGTCCTCGCTGCAAGTGATCGTCCACACCTGGACTTTCCAGAATTATCTGCAGCTGGTACGCAATCCCATATACCTCGAAGTGCTTTTTCGTTCGATGCGCATCGCCGGCGCGGTGACGCTCTGCGCGCTCCTGTTGGGGTATCCGCTCGCATACTATTTGTCGTTTCACGCAGCCAAGCGCAAAGATTTGCTGTACCAACTGGTGATCATCCCGTTGTGGGCGAGTTACCTCGTACGCGGCTACGCATGGAAGACGATTTTAGGCAGCGATGGCGTGCTGAACGGACTGCTGCAATATCTGCACATCACGCACCGGCCGCTGGAGTTCCTGCTCTACAGTCCGTTCGCGGTAATCATCACTTTGACTCACATCTACACGCCGTTTACGTTGCTCCCGATTTACGCCTCGATCGAACACATTCCCCGCAATCTGGTGGAGGCATCGCACGATCTGGGCGCTTCGCCGTGGTCTACGTTTCGTCGCGTCATTTTGCCCTTGTCGCTGCCGGGTCTCCTTGCCGGTGCCACATTCGCGTTCGTTCTGACGCTGGGTGATTTTCTCGCGCCGCTGCTGGTAGGCGGGCCGAGTGGAATTATGATTTCGAATATCGTAGTTAGTCTCTTCGGGGCTGCTTATAACTGGCCGCTCGGGGCGGCAATTTCGTTCTGCATGATGCTGCTGGTGGTTTCGCTGCTATTTGCCACGGAACGATTGGAAAAGAGGCTGACGATTTCATGAGCGGCGGCCTCCAGTCGCGCCGTGTTCCGCTGTTAAGCACATACGCGTTCCTGGTCTACGCATTTCTCTACTTTCCGATCATCGTGCTGGTAGTTTATTCCTTCAACGGCTCGGGCGTCGGGGGATTTCCACCGGCCAGCTGGACGCTCGATTGGTATCGCCAGCTCTTCTCGGATGCCGCGTTGTGGGACGCGGTCCTCGACAGCATGGTCGTCGCGGCAATAGCCGTCGCCATCTCGCTGGGCCTGGGCTTGCCGGCCGCACTGGCGCTCGACCGCACGAATTTTCCCGGGAAAGCGCTCTTCCGGCGGCTCGTTCTGCTGCCGCTGATTCTTCCCGGCATCATTACCGGGCTCTCGTTGTTAATGCTGTTTGTGGCCGTGGGCATGAAGCTCAGCCTGGTAACGATAACTCTCGGCCACGGCACAGCGCTGATTTCCTTGGCGACAACCGAGATTTTCGCAGGCTTGCAAAAACTAGAGCGCGCGCAGGAAGAAGCGTCGCTCGACCTCGGCGCGAATCAGTGGCAGACGTTCTGGCGGATCACGCTCCCGAACCTGCGCGTCTCGCTAATCGCCGCGGGGCTGTTGATTTTCACTCTGTCGCTCGACGAAATCGCCGTCAGCTTTTTTCTGATCGGGCGCGACAACACTTTGCCGCTGGAGATCTGGTCCCGCCTGCGCCGCGGTATCACTCCGGAGATCAATGCCATCTCAACACTGATCTTATTGTTCTCCATCGGCACGATTCTGCTCTGGTACCGGTTGCGGACCAGAGCGCAGCGTACGGAAGATTCCGGCGTGGCGCTGCTTGGGGCTCCCCTCGAAGGAGAGACCCTGTGACCGAATCCCGCAGAGATTTTCTGAAATTCATCGTGGCCGGCTCGGTCGCCGCGGGATGCCCGATCAACCTTTCGTTGTTGGGCGCGGAATCCGGCGCGCAACCTCAAGTGGACGGCGAGCATTTTGAAATCTGCCACCAGGTCCGCGACGGCAAGACCTTCGCCAAGCCGCCGGTATCGAAGCGCTACGACGTGGTAATCGTGGGCGGCGGCGTAAGCGGACTGAGCGCCGCCTATTTCCTGCGCGGGCACGATTTCCTTCTGCTGGAAAAGGAGCCGCACTGGGGCGGTAACGCCTACCTTGAAGAGTACGAGGGCCAAGCGTTCGCCACCGGCTCCGCATTCGACGAGAAAGGCACGGCGAGCGAACAACTCGCCAGAGAAATCGGGCTGACGCTTCTGCCGATCAATTCGAAGGATCCCTCGATCATCGCCGGCAGATGGGTTCCGGACACCTGGCGCAGCGGCTTGGACGAACTTCCCTACCCTGCCTCTGTCCGCGAGAGCTTCAAGAAATTTCGCGCGGAAATGCTGGCGCTGGATCCAGATAAGAATGTCCAGCAACTGGACAACGAGCCGCTTTCCAAATATCTGAAGGGTTATGCGCCGGAGATCAAGCAGTGGTGGGACGCGTACGGCCCGTCCAACTGGGGTGCCAAGCCGGAGAACACCTCGGCGTACGTCGCCGCCGGCGAATTGCAATACATCACCGCTGATGAAGACACGCGCGTGACGCTGCCAGGAGGCAACGGCGCGCTCTCGCGGCAACTGGCCAGCACGCTGCAGCCGAAATATGCCGAACGAATGATCAGTGACGCACCAATCGTTGCGGTGGACCAGCAACAGCCGGAGGTGCGCGTCACTTACGTGCACGAAGGCGAGTTACGCACCATCGCCGCGAAATACGTTGTGATGGCCACGCCAAAATTCATTACATCGCGGCTGATTCCGGCCCTACCGGATTCGCAGCGTGAAGCGATGTTGTCGTATCGCTATTGCCCTTATCCCGTCATCAACATGATCTTCGATAAGCCTCTGTACAATCGCGCGTACGACACCTGGTGCCCGGGCAACACGTTCACGGATTTTATCGTGGCCGATTGGGTGCTCCACGCACAACCGGGATACCTGCAGAAGAACAACATCCTCACCTTCTACACTCCGCTATCGGAAGTTCAGCGCAGAGAACTTCTGCGCGTAGAAACCTGCCAGAAAATCGCCGAGAATGTCTTAAGAGATTTTCAAAAACTGCAGCCGGAATTCGCCGCCGCGCAGCCGCTCGAAATCCACATGTATCGTCGCGGCCACCCCATGTTCCTGCCGACTCCCGGGACGTTCACCAAAGTCATCCCCGCCGCGAATCAGCCGCTCGAACGGATCGTCTTTGCGAACACAGATTCGGTAGGGCCCGAGTCGGAAGTGTCCGGGGCGGTGGAAGCGGCACGCCATGCATCCGAGTGGGTCGAGAAGAAAATGGCCGCAGGTACCGCTTCAGCTGCGCGCTCCGCAGCGGGTAGCTGAGTTCACTCTGCCGTCAGATCATCGCGTGGCTCTACGCGAGCACAAAAAAAGGGCAGCGGGGGAGAGACCCGCTGCCCTTACTGAAGTCTTCCCCGCCAGAGAAAGACCGCAAATTCGATCTCGACCGTGGTTCGAGTGTTTCCTTAAGGCTTGGCCGCTGCCACGCCCAAATTATGCACACCGGAGAAAATCGAGAGGCCCGCGCTCATGCTCTGCGGCATCCACCACAAACGGCGCACCATCGGATATTCGCTGCGCTGCATATGCCGCGCAAGCAGATCGAAAATCACCGGGCCGACTTGCGTCGCCACATAGATCGCCGGCGAACTGGCAAAGGGGCGCATCAGCGGATCGTCTTCCACGGCGCCATGCCCCACCGCTTGCCGTGTTGAATAGGCGTCAAAAGCAGCCGCGCCATGTTGCACGATGGAAAGCGCGAGCCAAGCTCGGCGCGATGGCATCGTCATCGCTTCCTTCACGCCATATTCCTTCGCGGATGGCGTCGGTATGCGCACGGTGGAGAACGACTGCGCATCGGGCGTGGTGTCGAGCGATACAGTGGTGAGAGTGCCAGGAATGCGCGTCTTGGAATCGGCGCTGTCAAAATGCACCGCAGTCAAATTCAAGCGCGCGGAGGACAAATCTCCCGCCGAGGTGACGTAGTCGGTGCGCGCTGACGACGGCGCGGAAGGGGATGCAGCGGCTGCCAGCGAAGCCCCTGAAACAGCGCTGTTAGTGGCTTCGGGAATTCGACTGATTGTCGGCGCCATTGGCTGGAAGGCGTGAAACTGGAGCAATAGCGCTGCAACGGCTAATACCATGAGAAGGGGTCTCCTGTATTTGCCTAACGCAGGAGAAAGAGCACGGACTGGTCCATCGAACCGGCGGGCGGCGCGCATTGAAATTCCAACACTTAGCTGACGAGCCCGGTCGTAAGTGCGGTTTTCGGCGGCTGTGCAAGGGCGTCGAGAGGAAAAGCATTTCCTCCGACTAGTACCGCTGTTACCACTCCTAAGTTCCTGATTTGGAACAAGCTAGGGCCGTGGGTTCGCGGGAGTTTCGCTTCTTAGTCTGTTCGCCCGCTCGAATCTCGGAGCAATTGACAGCCCAAGGGTGCGCCGCCGGGAACCGTGGTTGGTTGCGATATTGTAGGTGCCGGGCTTATCAGCCTTTGACGGCTTGGAGGCTTTCTTTCGCGGCCGTGAGCGTACGGTCAATGTCGGCGTCCGTGTGCGCGGCCGAAACGAACAGCGCTTCATATTGCGAAGGTGGCAGAAAGATTCCGCGCGCGAGCATTTCCTGGAAGAACGTTGCAAATCGAGCGGTATCTGATTTTTTTGCGTCGGCGTAATTGCGGATGGGACCCTGGGCGAAGAAAATCGTCAGCAGCGAGCCTGCAACATTCACTATGCCTTCAACGCCTGATTCTTTCAAACCGGCGCGCAGCCCTTCCGCCAGGCGCTGGGTTCTGGCGTTCACGGCTTCGTAGAAACCGGGCGCTTCGAGTTTCGGCAGAGTTGCGAGACCCGCGCGCATCGCGAGCGGATTGCCGGAAAGTGTCCCAGCCTGGTAGACCGGGCCGAGCGGCGCGATGCGTTCCATAATGTGCCGTTTGCCGCCGTAAGCTGCGACGGGCAAGCCGCCGCCGATAATTTTGCCCATCACAGTAAGGTCGGGATCAATCTTGTAGACTTGCTGCGCGCCACCATAAGCCATGCGGAAGCCAGTGATTACTTCGTCGAAAATCAGGAGCGCACCCTCGCCTTTCGTGATTTCGCTGAGGCCTGCGAGAAAACCGGCAGCCGGCGCGACGACTCCCATATTGGCCGCGACTGGTTCGACGATGATCGCGGCGATTTTCTGCGGATGCTGGCGGAACAACGCTTCGACTCCGACAAGATCGTTGTAAGGCGTGTTCAGCGTGAGGCGCGCGAAAGCGTCGGGCACGCCGGGACACGCCGCGATTCCTAGTGTGGCGAGGCCGGAACCTGCTTCGGAAAGAAATCCATCGGAATGGCCGTGGTAGCAGCCTTCGAATTTGATTACCAAGTCGCGCTCGGTAAAAGCGCGCGCCAGGCGAACCGCGGACATCGCTGCTTCGGTCCCGGAGCTTACAAACCGAACCATCTCGACGGAAGGAATCGCGCGAGTGATTTTTTCGCCGAGCTCGATTTCGAGCGGCGACGTCATACCGTAACTCGTCCCGCGCGCGGCCTGCTCCGAAACGGCAGCAACCACATCGGGATGCGCGTGGCCCAGAATCAGCGCGCCCCACGAGCAGACGTAATCGAGATATTCGCGGCCGTCCGCATCGTAAAGATGCGTGCCGAGCGCGTGATCAATCACCAGAGGCGTCCCACCAACGGCGCGAAAAGCGCGCACAGGGCTGTCCACGCCGCCGACCAGAGTTTTCTTGCCGCGCTCGAAGATTTCCGTGGAGCGCGGGCGCGCGTCGCGCCCAGTGCCGCCTGCTTTTTCTTTCGCGCTCTTCACTGTCTCACTCGCCATATTTCCTCTGTCACCGTTGGCACGCTGTTAGCAGGCTTTCAACCAGCGCGCCGCGTCCTTGGCGTGATAGGTCAAGATCATTCCAGCGCCGGCTCGTTGAATGCCCGTCAAAATTTCCAGCGCCACGCGCTTCTCGTCAATCCAGCCATTGATCGCCGCGGCCTTTACCATCGAATATTCGCCGCTGACGTTGTAAGCCGCAACCGGAATGTCGAATTGTTCGCGGACCTGGTGAATCACGTCCAGGTACGGCAGCGCAGGCTTCACCATAATAATGTCCGCGCCTTCTTCGATATCGAGCGCCACCTCGCGCAGAGCTTCGCGCGCGTTGGCCGGATCCATCTGGTAGCTGCGACGGTCGCCGAACTGCGGCGCGGACTGTGCGGCTTCGCGAAATGGTCCGTAAAACGCCGAGCAATACTTCGCTGCGTAAGAAAGAATGGCAACATCTTCGAAGCTGTTTTCATCGAGCCGCTGCCGAATCGCCGCGACGCGTCCATCCATCATGTCCGAAGGCGCAACGATATCGGCACCGGCGCGGGCGTGCGAAAGCGCCGCGTCGGCCAGGATCACCAGGGTCGGGTCGTTCAACACTTCGCCATCCCTAATCACTCCGCAGTGGCCGTGGCTTGTGTATTCGCAGAGGCAGACATCGGTGATCACCAGAAGATTGAGCTTCGCGTTGCGAATCGCCTCAATCGAGCGTTGCACCGCCCCGTGCGCCGAGGCCGATTCAGTGGCGAGCTCATCTTTTTGTTCCGGCAGGCCGAATAAAATCACGCCGGGAATGCCGAGATCGGCGACTTCGCGGCACTCTTCCACAATTTGATCCGGAGATTGCTGATAGATCCCAGGCATCGAGCTGACTTCTTTGCGGACGTTTTTGCCCGGACACGCGAACATCGGATACACCATGCCGCTGATGGTGAGCCGCGTTTCGCGGACCAGGCCGCGCAGGGCTTCATTGCGGCGCAAACGCCGCGGCCGATGAATCGGAAATGTCATGCATGCCTCACTGTCGATCTCTCGCGTTGATAATACTTGGCGATGGCGTCCGCCAAGCCGGCCGATGATGATTCGTTCGATTCGATCGCAACACGGATGCCGGCTTCGCGCAACGCGCGCGCCGTGGTGGACCCAATTGCGGCGAACTGAACTTGGTTCGAAAGCCCGGCCAACTCCGCCGACGGCACGAACCCGGCCAAGTTGTGAAACGCCGAGGGGCTGGCGAAGACAATGGCCGCAATTTCGGCGCGGCGCAAACCACCCAGGATTTCAGGATCGAGCGTCTCCGGCCGCAGCGTCCGATACGCTGTGACTTCGTGCACAGTGGCGCTTGCCTCGCGCAGCGCTGACGGCAAGCGATCGTCCACGCGATCGCTGCGCGGCAGCAGAACTCGCCGACCTCGGACGGAGTCGCGCAACTCGGCCCCTAGCGATTCTCCAGTCTGAGTTTGTGCCACGTAATCCACTCGCATCCCCTCCAATTCTAAAGCGCGCGCGGTGGCAGCGCCGACCGCCGCGACGCGGCCACGAACAGAGCCCAGTGCCGACCGTTCCCGTCCGGATTCACTCCACCCACTGCAGAAGAATCGTACCGCATTCTGGCTGGTGAAAAGAATCCAGTCGAAATCGGCGAGTCGCGCGAACGCAGCGTCGAGCTCGGCCGGATCTTCCGCCGACGCGAAGCCCACCGTCGGAAGCAAGAGCACAGTCGCGCCGAGCGCTTCCAGAGCACGAATCAACTCGCTCGCCTGTTCTGGCGCGCGCGTCACGACGACCCGCTTGCCCGCAAGCGGTCCGGTCGTACGCGGTTTATTGCGATTGTCCAACGGACCTTCCTGCCAGACGAAGAAGACGATCGGCGCCGGCCGCAAGCAACTCCTCGGCCACAGCTCGCCCAAGCGATTCAGCTTCCGTCGCAGATGTGCACTTTTTTTCGCCGCGCCGGCGCAGCGATTCGGCGCCGTCAGACGAAAGTACGCACGCATCTAGAATCAAGTTGCCACTCTCGTCGAATCGAGCCCAGGCGCCCAGCGGTAAGCGGCAGCCTCCCTGAAGTTCCGCAAGCAGCGCGCGCTCGGCCTTTACGGCGCGCATCGTGTCTTTGTCCACTAGCTTCTCAAGAAAACTAAACTCGTCCTCGCGCGGCGCGAAGAATTCGACGCCAAGTGCGCCTTGACCCACTGCGGGAACGACGATCTCCTGCGAAATCACTTCCGTGATCTGTGAAGACAGGCCGAGTCGGTCTATACCAGCCTTCGCCAGCACAATGGCATCATATTCGCCGGAAGCAAGCTTGCGCAGACGCGTGTCCACATTTCCGCGCAACTCTGCGATTTGAAAATCAGGGCGGAATAGCCGCAACTGCGAAGCACGGCGCAGGCTGCTGGTGCCGATGCGCGCCCCCCGCGGCAATTTTGCGAGCGTCTCGCCGCGATGGGAAACGAGCGCGTCACGCGGATCTTCGCGCTTGAATACGACCGCTACGCGGCAAACGTCCGACAACTCAGTCGGAACGTCCTTCATGCTGTGAACAGCAAGGTCGGCGCGCCCATCGAGCAAAGCGTCTTCGAGCTCTTTGGTAAAAATGCCTTTGACGCCAATCTGGTCGGGCGGCGCAGTGGCAAATTGATCGCCCGAAGTTTTGATGACCACGATTTCAGCCGCGATCCCGCAAGAACTCTGCAGCGCGTCACGAAAGTGGTTGGCTTGCCACAGCGCCAGCGCGCTGCCGCGCGTGCCGATTCGCAGCGGCTTCACTTCTTGCCTTCGTCCAAACCGAAAAGATGGCGCAGCGCTTCGAGCCCCGCCAGGCGGCCGCGCATTCCCCGCCCGTGTTTCAGTTTTTCCTGCGGCTCTTCGAGTAGGCGCTCGATCAACTCCTCGGTGATGTGCGCGAGCCGCTCGCGTTCCTGCGGCGAGACGTCGTCCATATCCTTGAGCTTTTCGCGAATGATCAGCTCGCGGTGCTTGTGAAACTGATCGCGCAGGTCGTTGACGATAGACCCGGCTTCCAGCGCGCCGCGCCACGCTTCGAATTTGTCAATGTGCTCGGCAACGATCGCTTCCGCGCACGGAATTTCGGATTCGCGCGCTTTTTTGTTCTGTTCGACGATTTCGCCGAGGTTGTCAATGTTGTAGAGATACAGGTTGTAAAGCCCCGAGGCGTTCTCGGCGACATTGCGCGGAACCCCGAGATCCACCACGAAAACCGGGCGCCCCGACCGCGCGGCAATGGCCCGCTCCAGCATTTCTCGCGTAAGCACCGGACCGCTGGCGCTCACCGACGTCACCAGTACGTCCGGAGCGCCGAGCACGGATTCGAGCGATTCCCACGCCATCGCTTCGCCGCCAAAGCGGTGCGCCAATTCCGCGGCACGATCAAAAGAACGATTGATCACGCGCAAGTTTCCAATCCCGCGATTGCGCATGTGCTCAACGACTTGCTCGGCCACCGTGCCCGCGCCCAGAATCAGCGCGGAATGTCCTTTGAGGTTGCCGAAGACGCGCTCCGCCAGCTTCACACCGGCGAGCGCGACGGACATCGGCCGCGCGCCCACTTCCGTTTCGCTGCGCACGCGCTTGCCGACTTCCAGCGCTCCCTGGAACATGCGATTGAGCACCGGTCCCGTGGCGCCGTGATCGAGAGCCTGATTGTAAGCGGTGCGCAATTGCCCGAGGATTTCGGCCTCGCCTAACAACATAGAATCCAGGCTGGCTGCGACGCGGAAAAGATGGCGCACGGCGTCCGGCCCACTCCAGTGGTAAAAACGGCCGGTGAGTTCGCCGCGCGGGATGCGATGAAACGAAGCGACGTATTCTTCCATGGCCTCGGCGGCGGATGGCGCCAGATCGCCCGGGACGCCGTAGAGTTCGCTGCGATTGCAGGTGGAAATGACGACGGCTTCTTCCAGAATCCCGCGGTCGCGCAATTCATCGGCGGCTTGCAGGGCCTGCTGTGAGGAAAATACGATGCGCTCGCGCAATTCCACCGGCGCCGTGCGATGGTTGCATCCGATCACGGCGACGCGGATGCGCACAGCGCCAGCGCGATTCGGGTTGGCGGTCGTGGTCGTCATCAAAGGAACCGGTGGAACCGAGTGAGATACAAATTCACAAACGTGTAGCTGAAAAGGACCATCAAAAAATTAAACGAGCAAAGCAGCGCCGCGCGCGCTCCGCGCCAAGCAGCATTGCGCGAAAGTAGCAGATACGCGATGTAGACCCCCACGATCGCCATGGTGATGATCACTTTGGGATCGCCGAACCGGTAGCCCCCACTCAGCCGGTGTTCCCAGGCAAGGCCCATGCCGACACCGAACGCCAGCGCGATCAGCCCAATATACACGCTGCTGCGCGCCATGCGGTCCAGAACGTCCAGCGCCGGAAATCGCCAAAATGGCGCGCCCAGACGACGCGAACGCAACACCCAGTCTTGCACCAGATAGATCACGCTCAGGACGAAAGAAAGCGCGAAGGCCGCATACGCCCAGGTGTTCAGCGTCACGTGAAAAGCAAACATCGCGCCACGCGGGATCGAGGGAGCAGCGGGAAGAGAACGCGGCGTGAAAAGATCGAGCAGCACGAGCCAGCAGACCAGCAGCAGGGTCACGAACGGGCCAACGGTCCGCTGTCGGTGGAATACTTCCAGGCCCAAATATGTAAGACCGAGCAGCCACGCGAAGAGCGACATCGAGCCGTACAAATCGTCGTAGGGAACCGTGTGCAGCGAGAGAGATCGCTGGTAAAGCTCCCAGTATTGCGCCCCAATTCCCGCCGCGAGAAGAAACGAAGCCAGGCGGCTCACCCACACGTTGGGCACATACAGATTTCGGGCGTAGCAAAAAAAGCTAGCCACATACAGCGCCAGGCTCAGGTCGCCCAGAAAGTGTGTCATGAAAACCGGAAACTCCCCGAATAACCTGTAAATTATAACGCTTCTGATGCGCAAACCGCGCAGGCGTTGCGAATCCGGTGCCTGGCTGGCCTGGTCAGACCGACATGCGCGTGCAAACCCCTTCTGCTATCATGACTTGGAACCTATGAATTCCACCGAGAAACGGAAAGATTTGTTCTTGCGTGCCTGCCGCTTCGAGCCGGTGGAGCGCGTGCCGGTATGGATCATGCGCCAAGCCGGGCGATATCTGCCGGAATACCAGGCGGTGCGGAAGAACTATTCGTTTTTAGAAATATGCAAGACGCCCGAAGTGGCGGCGGAGGTTTCGCTGCAGCCGTTTCGGATTCTGGACGTGGATGCCGTCATCGTCTTTTCGGACATTTTAATTGTGGCAGAAGCGATGGGATTGCCGCTCGCGGTCCCGGATTCGGGGCCGGTGCTCTCCAATCCGGTGCGCGATTTGGCGGCGGTGCGGCGCTTGCGCCAATTTGACCCTGCACGCGATACGAGATTTGTCGGGGATGCAATTCGCGCGATCTGCAAAGAGGTTGGACCGGAGGTCCCGGTGATCGGCTTCGCTGCAGCGCCCTGGACTTTGGCTTGCTACATGATCGAAGGGCAAACGCGCGGAGACATATCGCGCGCCAAGCAGATGTTGCGCTCGGAACCAGCGATTGTGCGGGATCTGATGGAGCGCATCGCGCGGGCTACCGCGAAATATCTAAAGTCGCAGATCGCGGCGGGCGCGGCTGTAATTCAACTCTTCGATACTTGGGCAGGCGAACTGACCCGAGCGGAGTATGATGCCTTCGAGTTGCCCGCGACAAAGTTGGTGTACGAATTGGTCGGGCATTCGAACGTGCCGAAGATCCTCTACGCCAAAGGCTCCGCGCATCTGCTGGAGAGTCTCGCGGAATCGGGCGCGGATGTGGTGAGCGTGGACTGGCGCACGGACCTGGCGGAGGCTCGCCGCAGCCTCGGCCGCAAGGTCGCGTTGCAAGGGAATGTGGACCCGGCAATCTTGCTCGGTCCGGAGGCGGCAGTTCGTGAAGCGGCGCAGGCCGCCGTCGAACAGACCGGTGGCCTCGGCCATATTTTGAATTTGGGCCACGGAATCTTGCCGACGACTCCTGTGTCCAACGCGAAAGCGTTTGTGGAAGCAGGCAAAGCGGCGCGAGTGCCGGCGCGAGCGGAGATTAGCTGAACGGGCACGCTTGAAAGAACAACGCATGGCAGATGCAACGATGAAATCGACTGAAAAATTCGAGATCGGCCAGCTCACCGACGCCACGCTCGAAAAATACAATCGTCCCGGTCCCCGTTACACCAGCTATCCCACGGCTCCGGTCTGGAAAGACGATTTCGGCCCCGACGATCTCGAATCCTACTACGCGCGCGCGGAAGCCGCCGCGACACCGCTTTCTCTCTACATGCACATTCCCTTCTGCGAGAGCCTCTGCCTGTTTTGCGCGTGCTCCGTCTCCATTCAAAAAGATAAGAAAGTCGCAATCCCCTACCTCGACGCGCTGAAGCGCGAAATTGATCATGTCGGCGGGCACGTTTCCAAAAAACGCCCGGTAATCCAATTTCATTGGGGCGGCGGCACGCCCACGTATTTGACTCCCGCGCAGATGGAAGACCTCTTCGGCTACACGCGCGAGCGGTTCTCGTTTTCTCCCGACGCCGAAATCGGTATTGAAATTGACCCGCGCGTGACAAATCGCGAGCACCTCGAAACTCTGCGGCGCCTGGGATTCAACCGCCTGAGCATGGGTATTCAGGACTTCCAGCCGAAGGTGCAGGAAACAATTCATCGCGTGCAACCCTATGAACTGACGCGCGACTTGATTGTGGCCGCGCGCGAATTGGGTTTCGAAAGCCTGAATGTCGATTTAATCTACGGTCTGCCGCACCAAACCGCGGAGAGTTTCAAGGACACGATTGACCGCACGCTGACCCTCGTGCCGGATCGCGTGGCGATGTTCAGCTACGCGCATGTCCCCTGGCTGAAAAAGCAGCAGGGCTCGTTCCAAATGTATCTGCCCGAAGGAATGGAAAAATTCCGCATTTTCCGCGCGGGCCTCGAAAGATTTCTGGACGCCGGCTACCTCTATATCGGCATGGATCATTTCGCACGGCCCGGCGACGAGCTGGCAACCGCGCAGCAGAATCGCACGCTCCATCGTAATTTCCAGGGGTACACCACCAAAGCGGGTGCCGACCTCTACGGCATGGGCGTCAGCGCCATCAGCTCAATCGGCGAAGCCTACGCGCAGAATCGCCGCGAAGTTCCGGCCTATCAAGAAACCGTGGGCTCCCGCGGAATCGCCACAATGCGCGGCTACCGGCTTTCGCAGGATGACGTGCTCCGCCGCGCGGTCATCGGCAGACTGCTGTGCCACACCGTGATTCCCAAACACGAAGTGGAACAGCAATTCGGAATATCGTTCGACGAATATTTCGCGCCAGAGCTGCAGCGCCTGGAAGAAGCTCGCGACGAAGGGCTGGTTGCGCTCGACGCCGCCGAGATTCGCGTCACTCCCCTCGGCCGCATCTTCATCCGTAACGTCGCAATGACCTTCGATCGTTACCTCCATGAACAACAAATGGACAAGCGCCCACTTTTCTCGAAGACACTCTGACCGCACGCGCACATGAGTAATCCCACACGAGTAGCGGTGATTGGCGCGGGAATTTCCGGACTGGCCTGCGCCTACCGGTTGCAGCAATCAGGTGTAGAAGTTGCGCTGCTGGAAGCGTCCGACCATCCCGGCGGCCTGATGGGCACCGTTGAAAAGGGTGGCACTCTCTTTGAGACCGGCCCACAGAGTTTTCAAGGCACGGACGAGCTCCTCGACCTGATTCGCGAAGTCGGCATCGAAGGCGAGCTACAAAAAGCCGATCCGCGTGCGCCGCGTTACGTTTATTTGCATGGCCGGCTCCGCAAAATCCCCATGTCGCCGCAGGCTCTGCTCACTTCTTCCCTGCTCGCTCCCGGCTCGCGCTGGAAAATCGCAACGGAAGCTTTCAAGCGCAGCAAACCGCCCAGCGAAGACGAAACTGTAGCGAGTTTCGTCCGCCGCAAATTCGGCCACGAAATTCTGGAATATCTCGTAGCTCCATTCGTTTCCGGAGTGTATGCCGGCGACCCGGAACAACTGAGCCTGAAGGCTGCATTTCCAACGCTGGATGAATGGGAACGCGAATACGGCAGCGTGTTGCGCGGCGCAATGAAGTCGCGTCCGCCGAAGGCCAAGGGCGGCGGACCACCACCACTTTGCTCCTTCCGCCGCGGAGTGGCAACTCTACCGGTTGCGATGGCCGGCAAGCTTGGCGAGCGTCTGCAAACAGGAACGACGGTGCTGGAGATTCAGCGCGCGAGCATTTCCGGCGCGAATAGCAGTTCGTATGAGCTTCGCGCGCAACAGCGTGGCCAAGAGCGCCACGCGGTGGTGGATGCTGTAGTGCTCGCCACGCCGGCTTACGCAGCCGGGGCGCTGCTCGGCTCCGTGTCTGCGCATGTCGCGCAAGTTCTGTCCGGTATTCCATACGCTCCCGTGGCGGTGGTCGCGGCGAATTACCATCGGCAACAGATCGGCGATCCTTTGGACGGCTTCGGCTTTCTGGTCCCCCGCGGCCAAAAAGTCCGAACGCTCGGCACTGTCTGGAATTCGTCGCTTTTCCCGGACCGCGCCAGAGAAGGCACCGCCACGATGACGAGCTTTATCGGCGGCGCCACCGACATGGAAATCGTGCAGCACTCCGAGGAAGAAATCGCGCGAATCGTGCGGGATGAAAACGCCCGCATTCTGGGAATCACGGGGCCCCCGATCGTATCGGCCGTCTGGGGATATACGCGCGCGTTGCCGCAATACAATCTCGGCCACGGACACATCGTCGAAGCCATTCGTGACGCAGAGCGCCAGACGCCGGGCCTATTTTTCGCCGGGAATTATCTGGAAGGACCCGCCATCGGAAAGTGCGTCGAAAACGGCTTCCACACAGCGCAAGCAGTCACCAAATACTTGCAAGCGCGTTGAACCGCCCGCAATTTGTACCGCCGGCGTCTCGCCGGCTCTTAGGTTTTGATTTCGTGGATCGCCATAGTATGTAATTCGGCGATAGTTCCGGCGCTGTTCGCAGCGCAACTGCAAAAAACCAGCGAGGCACACGCCCCACTTACCACCTACGTATCCGAAAACGGCAACTTGTGCCGCATTTGCAACCGCACGCGCCGGCGTTCTCCTGCCTCGCGATACCGCCGGCGTTCATCCTCCGTCTCCAAAATTAGCGGCGGGACGGCGTGCGGCTGGTGATTCGCGTCCAGCGCAACGAACGTAACGTACGCCGTGCTCGTGTGCCGCCGTTCCCCCGTCAAAATATTCTCCGCAAACACCTTCACGCCCACTTCCATCGAAGTGTTGAACACGCGATTCACGCTCGACTTCAACACGATCCACTCGCCCACGCGAATCGGAAAGCGAAAATCGAGATAGTCCACCGAAGCGGTGACGACGTGGCTGTTGGAATGGCGGTTCGCCGCCAGCGCCCCGGCGATGTCAATCAAATGCATCACGCGCCCGCCCAGCATGTTGCCCAGCAAATTCGCGTCGTTCGGCAGCACGATCTCAACGATCTCCGAAGTAGACGCCTTCACCGGCTTACCCGGCAATGCAGTCACGGACGCCGACGCTGGCGCCGCTGAACCCTTCGCACTCGTTTTCTTTTTCTTTGGCATTCTGTGGAAGCAAGCTCCGCGTAAGATGCAAATCGTGCGCGCTTGGCGCGCAACCTCAAGCTCGCTATAATACGCGTTTCAAGCCTATGACCCAAACTCAGAAGTCACGACGCGAAGTTCTGGAACAATTTGTAGCCGAAAAACCAGCCGACGCTTTCGCGCGCTACGGCCTGGCGCTGGAATGCATGAAAGTCGGCGACAACGACGCGGCCACCGACCACTTCGAAAAGCTACTTGAAGCCAATCCCGCCTACGTCGCGGGCTACTTTCAATTCGGCCAACACCTGTCCCGCGTCGGAAAGCTGGAACAAGCGCGCAAACTGCTCTCGGATGGTATTCTGGTGGCTCAGAAAGCCGGAGACATGCACGCGCGAGATGAAATGCAAGCCGCGCTGGCATTGATGCACTAGTTTCAGATAAGCTGCAAGAGTGGTAGCTGAAAGTTATGAAATCCAACCGCATTCCGCTGTTTCCCCTGAACGTCGTGCTTTTCCCCGGTGCCAATCTCCCTCTGCACATTTTCGAGCAACGCTATAAGGTTATGATCGGCCACTGTCTGCGCGAAAATCGTGAGTTCGGAATCGTTCTGGTAAGCGAAAGAGGCGTCGCTGCTCTCGGCTGCACCGCTGCGATCACGCGGAAGATCAAAGACTATCCGGACGGCCGGATGGATATTCTGACGCAGGGGCGCGCCGTGTTCCGCGCATTGCAACTGCTGCGAGAGAAGGATTATCACGAAGCGATGGTCGAATATCCCACTGATCCCGCGGCGCCGTTGCATGAATCCATCGAGGACTGCGAAGAGGCCGGGCTTCTGGCGCTCTTCCAGGAATGTCACTCGTTGATTCACGGCCAGATGTGGGTGACCACCGGCAAACAGCCTCTATGGCCGCTTTCCTACCAGTTGGCCGGTCGGCTCCCGATCGAGCTCGACGAAAAACAGGCGCTGCTGGAAATCCGCTCCGAACCGCAACGCCAAGATTTTTTGATGCAGTGGATGAACGACCTGCTCTCGCGCGTTGAACCGCAACAGAAAACGCGACGCCGCGCCGCGGGCAACGGCCACACCCTGAATTAGCCTATCCAAGCTATCCAAACGAAAGTATCCCCGCAGCCTCCGTTCCTCTATAATGGGCGCAGACGCTTGAAACGAGCGTTGCTTCTTCCGTGTAACTGAGGCCCTCATGACTTCACTGCCGAAAAGCCTGGGTGATCTTCGCCGCAGTCAGTGGTCTGAAGAAAGAATCGCGCGCCGATCGGTCCGCCAGGAATTGCGTGAAAATCTGATGTGCAAGATGGAGAAGGGCGAAGCGCTTTTCTCCGGCGTGCACGGCTACGACGACACCGTGCTGCCGCAGATCATCAACGCGATTCTCTCGCGGCATCATTTCATTCTGCTCGGGCTGCGCGGGCAGGCCAAATCGCGCATTCTACGCGGCCTCGTGGGCTTCATGGACCAGCAAATCCCGGTGGTGGAAGGCTGCGAAATTCACGATAACCCGTATGCGCCGCTTTGCCGCACGTGCCGCGAACGCATTGCCGCGGAAGGCGATGCTACGCCGATCGCTTGGCTCTCGCGCGATCACCGATATGTGGAAAAGCTCGCCACGCCGGATGTGACGATTGCGGACATGATTGGAGACGTGGACCCCATCAAAGCTGCGCGCAGCGGAAAAAATCTCTCCGATGAATTGACGATTCACTACGGTCTGCTGCCCCGCGCCAATCGTGGGATTTTTGCGATTAACGAGTTGCCGGATCTTGCCGGGAAAATTCAGGTCGGCTTGTTCAACATCATGCAAGAAGGCGACGTGCAGATTAAGGGGTACCCGGTACGGCTGGCGCTGGACGTTTTACTCGTCTTCACCGCCAACCCGGAAGATTACACGGCGCGCGGAAAGATTATCACCCCGCTCAAAGACCGCATCGGCTCGGAAATTCGCACGCATTATCCGGCGACGGTTGCGGAAGGCATGTCCATTACGTCGCAAGAATCGTGGACCGAGCGCGACAACAAGAAGCGCGTGGAAATGCCGCAGTACATCCGCGAAATCGTGGAAGAAGTTGCATTTCAAGCGCGCGAAGACAAGCGAGTGGACCGGCGCTCCGGCGTAAGCCAGCGGCTTCCGATCAGCGCGCTCGAAAACGTGTTGAGCAGTGCCGAACAGCGCGCGGTGCGCGGCCGCGATTCCGCCGTGGTAGCGCGCGTCGCGGATATTTATGCCGCGATTCCCTCCATGACCGGAAAGTTCGAACTGGAATACGAAGGCGAACTGCGTGGCGCCGAGAATATCGCCCGCGAACTGATCCGCGCCGCAATCGGAAAGACCTACACCCAGTATTTCACCGGAGCGAATATGCAGCCGGTGATTCAATGGTTCGAACTGGGCGGCGAATTGAAACTTCCCGCGAACGCGTCGAGTACCGAAGTGATGGCACAGTTGAAGAAAATTCAGGGCCTTTTCGACAATTTGAGCGTGCTGGAAGTCAGCCAGAAAGATGATGCCGGAATCGTGGCCAGCGCGGCGGAATTTATACTCGAAGGACTGTGGGCGCACAAGCGGATCAATCGCAGCGAAGAGCGCGGTTACTTCGCCGATGCGCGCAAGACTCCCGAGCCGCGTGATTCACGCGAACCATCGGGCCGCGTGCCGCGCCGGCAGTTCAACTGACGGGATTCGAGGGAAGAGCTCCAGATAGAGCTGTAGGGACCCCATGAAATATACAAAGTATTCAAAATACGCTCCCAACGCCGCGGATGATATTGATCTGCAGGAATTGATGAGCCGGCTTTCCGATTTTCTGCTGCAGAGCGGCTTCGAATCGCAGTTCGGAATCTACGAAATGGATTCGGAGCGCTCGCGGGAGCAGATGATGGAAGAGCTGCGCGAAGCCATCCTGCGTGCGCTGCAAGAGGGCGACCTGCTTCCGCCGGAGCTGATGGAGCAGATGCTGCAGAATCCCGATCTCGCGCAGAACCAGGAATTGCGCGACATCGTGAATCAGATCGTCCAGCGCATGGAAAACGAAGGATTCATTTCGCGCCCGGACCAGCCCGCGCAAGTGACACCGCCGCCATCGCAGACTCCCGGCGGACAAGTGGGCGGGGCGCAGCAGAACATCGAAGCGCGCTTCGAGATCACGGACAAGGCGCTGGATTTTCTGGGATTCAAGACGCTGAAGGATTTGCTCGCTTCGCTCGGCAAGAGCAGCTTCGGCCGGCACGACACGCGCGATCTCGCCACTGGCGTTGAATCCGGCGGCACGTCGAAGCATTACGAATTCGGTGACACGCTGAACATGGACATCAGCGGAACGCTCTTCAACGCCGTTCAGCGCAATGGCACGCAGATTCCCATCGAGCTCGATTATCCCGACCTGATGGTGCATCAGTGCGAATATCAAAGCTCCTGCGCCACCGTGCTGATGCTCGATTGCAGCCACAGCATGATTCTTTACGGCGAGGATCGCTTCACACCTGCCAAACGCGTGGCGCTGGCGTTGTCGCATCTGATTCGCACGCAATATCCCGGCGATTCGCTGCATTGCGTGCTGTTCCACGATAGCGCCGAGGAAATTCCGCTAGGCAAACTCGCGCGCGTGCAGGTCGGTCCGTACTACACGAACACTCGTGAAGGATTGCGTCTCGCGCAACGGATTCTCTCGCGGCAGAAAAAAGACATGCGCCAGATCGTCATGATCACCGACGGCAAGCCTTCGGCGTTGACGCTCGAAGATGGACGCATCTACAAGAACGCCTTTGGTCTCGACCCGCTGGTCGTCACGCAGACCATGGAAGAAGTAGCGAAATGCAAGCGCGCGGGAATTTTGATCAATACCTTTATGCTTTCCAGCGATTACAGCCTCGTGCACTTCGTACAGAAAATCACCGAACTTTGCCGCGGCAAAGCCTACTTCACCACTCCTTACACGCTGGGGCAGTACCTTCTGATGGATTACGTCGGCAAAAAGACCCGCAACATCCATTGATGCTTTCGCGTGTTAGCACCGCGTTGCGTTGCGCAATTTATGGTTGCGTCCGTTCGCCTGGCACGTCATCCAAATATTTAGGGGTATCCTATGAGCCTGAAACGGCGCTTACGTGAAGTTCTGGGAGGGAAGAAAATGGCTGCTCTACCGGCGGGCGCCACAGCCCCGGCAATTTCGCTGCGAGACATGAACGGTGCAACCGTGACGCTGGCGGACGCGTTGAAAAACGGTCCCGTGGTCGCCGCGTTTTTCAAAGTGAGCTGCCCCACCTGCCAATTCGCCGCGCCGTTTCTCGAACGTCTGCACGAAACCTATGCAGGTCCGAAATTCACGCTATTTGGTATTTCCCAGGATGACGCGCGAGATACGCGCGATTTTTTCAAGGAATTTGACGTCGAGTTCCCTGCCCTGATTGACGCGGACGGCTACCCAGTTTCCAATCAGTACGGCATCACCAACGTTCCAACCATCTTTTTGATCGCGCCGGACGGAAAAATCCAACTGAGCTCGGTGGGATTCGAAAAGAAGGCCCTGGAGAAGATCGCCGCCGAAGCCGCGCGGGCCACAGGCGCGCCGCCGAAAGCTCTGTTCAAACCGAGCGAAGCGGTGCCGGAAATCAAGCCGGGTTGAGGGTCGAAAAATTAGGTTCCGTCGGAACCGAAAGAAATTCTCGTAACGATACACGCTACCGCAACAGACTCTTTATTGGTGTAGAATCGCCGGACGTAATCCATACGAGAGGTGATGGAATGAACGAAGAAGCCTGGCAAATACTGGAAGACAGATTCACGGAGCGCCGGCACGAGGCCTTCGCGCTGCACAAGAATGGAACCCGCGACGCCACGCAAACTTTCGCGGAACTCGTGCGCATCGAAGCGGAATACATCCAGGCCCTGTACACGCTCTACGAGAAGGAAGGCACGGAGCGGCCGCACGGCGCAGCGGGGGCGTCTGCCTAGAGCTTTGCGCAATACGTCGCGCGAAATTGCGCGCAAGCGTGATTTCGCCGGCGCCTTACAGCGTCCAAACGAATCTTTAGATGGGTGCGCGATCAGGACGAAGCAGCCACCGAAGATGCAGATGATGTGAGCCGCGCGATCAGAAATTCCATCAGCGCGCGCGGATTCGGATTCGAGGACTTCAGCTGGCTATCCGCTTCGGCCAAAGCCAACAGCCCAGCGAGAAGATCCTTCTTCGGAATGCGATGCGCGTTACGCACGGCCATTTCCGCGGCGTCCGGACGCATCTGCAGCGACCGCGCCGCCTGAAAACCGTTCATGCCCGCCGACAGATCGCGCGCTTCAATCAGTTTGCGGTACATCCACGCGAGTACGCCCACCAGGCCAATCGGTTCTTCCCCTTCACGCAATAAATTCTCCAGAAATGCAAACGCGTCGCCGCGGCGGCGCGTCGCCAACATATCGGCGAGCTGCCATACGGTGTTTTTGCGCGCCTTGGGGACGAGCTCTTCCACGTCCGCGGAGGTGATGCGACCGCGCCCCTGCACATACGAAGCGAGCTTCTGCATTTCGACGCGAATGCGCGCCGGCTCGCTATTCACAATTTCCGCGAGCAAGTTGGCGGCGGGACGTTCGATGTCGGCGCCCAATTCCTCAGCCATCTGCTCGGCAAGGGCCGCGGCGGACTCGTTTCCTAGCGTGAGTTCCACAATCACCGCATTTTCCGCGAGCACTTTGTAGAGACGCTGACGGTGATCGAGTTTCGGCACCTCAAATACGATCACGGTGAACGGCGCAGGCTTGGCGAGATATTCCGCAAGGGCCTTCAGCGTATCTTTGCGCGGATCGTCGCCGTCGTCCGCGTCACCGCTATCATCGCCATCTTTCGCGCGCGATTGAATGGTCTCCGCGCCATCAACGAGCACCACCTGGCAGGGCGCCAGCATCGGCATGGTCTCCGCGCGCTGAAACAATTCGCCCCAATCGCCGCCGCGCACGGTCACGCGCCCGAGAGCCCAGTCGCGCATCGGTTCCGGCACGTAGGAATCTATGATTTTGCCGCGGCACATATCACGCAAATAAGGATCGGTGCCTTCCAGAACAATCGCCAGGACCGGCTTGCCTTTCGCCAGCCGTTCCAGCAATTTATCCGGCGAAAGTTCCGGCATCAGAAATTCTCCGTGACATTGGAAACCAGCTGCGCCGCGAAATCGCGAGACATACGCTCGAGCGCGGGATCCTGCTCTTCGAAAAAGCTCTGCACGTCGGAAGAAATCTGATACTCGTCGCGAAAGACCATGTCGTTGTTCTGGTATGCCGTTTTCTGCGATTGATTGTCAAGGAGCTCGACCTTCGTGTGCACGGTTACCAGCATCGTAGTCACCTGCCCGGTGGTCGCGTTAAACAACACCGGATTCGTTTCGATGGAGAGCACTTCGCCGTGGAGAACGGCATCGGCGGAAGCAGGATCCTGCACGATGCGATATTTCGTGCGCTGCAGGAATTGCCGGATGACGGCAGCTGTAAAGCGCTGCTCGATGCGGTACCGGGTTGAATCGTTCTTGAACGCGGGAACGGCGATCGTCTTCCACTGCGAAGGCAGCGCGCTTCCCCGCCCCGCCACGTGATACCCACAGCCAGTCGCCAGCGATGCTGCGGCCAACGCAACCAGCGCGAGCAATCCCCTACTGCACAGGCGGTTTCGCAACCAATTCCTCCGCGATGCGCACGGCGTTCACGGCCGCGAGACGCAAATTATCGGCGACGCCCCAAATCCACATGCCCGCCGGAGCGCTGGGGTCCGGTTCGATACGTGCGATATGAATTTCGCTTTCGCCCGCTACGCTCACGTTATTCGGCGCGGGATCCCCAACCGCGCCGACCCTTACACCTAGACTCGCAAAAGCGGCTTCGAGTTGCTCGCGCTGTGGAGGCGACGCAAATTCCGCGTAGGCAGCGACGGCATATCCATAAAATATCGGCGCTTGCACCAATTGCAAAGCTGGCACCGCGACGCGGCCTGCGAGATATTCGGACGTGTCGCGCGCGATCGAAGCGCGCAGTTCGGCAAGAGTCGGCTTGCATTCTTCGCCGTATCCAGCGAGCAGGTTGAAAGCGACTTGCGCATCGAACACGGATTGCGCGATCGGTCGGAAGGACAGCAAGTTGGCCGTTTGGCTTTCGAGTTCGTCCACGCCGGCCTGATCGCGCTCGGAAACCGGAGGGAATAACAGCTCTACCGTTCGCAGCGGCGACAATTTCGAAAGTGCGGCGGAAATGGTGCACGCGACGATGACGCCGGAACCTGGCGAAGAGTATGCAATTGATTGCGCAGCGCTGTCCGAAGGCGTTGCGCCCGTCCCGGCGTGAGCGCCAGGACGCGGAAGCAGCACCGTCGCAAGCGCGGGAATCCATGAAGTAGATTGGCCGCTCGCCGCAAGTGTGCCGGTGAGATCAATCACCGTCGCGCCAGAGCGTTGCGCGACTTGCCAGTTCTGTTCGGCATCCTGCTGCGAGCCCGCAAAAAACGCGAAGCGCGCCCCTTCGAAGCTCTCTTCATCCAAAGCTCGAATGAAAGCCGGCTCGCCGCCAACTTCCGTAAGCGTCCCGGCCATCACCGGCTCATCCAGCAGCACAATATCGCCCGCGGGAAAATTACGCTCTTCCAGAACAAGTTTCAATTCCTTGCCGCGCAAGGAAGAAGCACCCACGATGGCGACGCGATTCGCTGCTTCGTGCCCGGCGGGCATAGTCTAGGCAGGCCGCGAAGCAAGCCGGTGCCGCACCGTGCGCACCAACTGCATAATAGGCCCGTGGATTGTGTAGCCGGCAGTGACCAGCAGCAGAGTTTGATGGGAGAAATAAACAACCGCGCCAACCAGAAGGGCCAACAAAACCACCGCCAGCGACGGCTGGCGGCGCGTCAAGGGTATATCTTTAAAACTAAAATAGCGAATGGTGCTGGACATCAAAACGCCGAGCACCACCACCAGGGCCAGCCACAAAACCGAAACTCGTACATCCTCCAGCGGGTGCCCGTGCGAATAATGAACCGTGGCGGCGATCATGCCGGCAGCTGCGGGTGTGGGCATGCCGGCGAAATACCGGCTGCCTCCCGGCGCCATGCCCTGAATATTGAAGCGCGCCAAGCGCCACGCGCAGCAAGCGACAAAGATAAAGCCGATCAGCCAGCCGAGTTGGGTGAGGTGTAGCGCCTCCGGCGCATTCGCCGCAGCCGCGGCGCGAATCCCCCAGGCGTAAGCTAGAAACGCAGGCGCGACGCCGAAGCTGACGATGTCCGCAAGCGAATCAAATTCCTTGCCAAATTCACTTTCCGTCTTCATCAAGCGCGCGATTCGTCCATCCATCGAATCGAATAGCCAGGCCAAGCCTATAGCCATCGCCGCGTTGTCGAAATCGGTGATTTTTCCGTCGAGAGTCGCGAGAATCGCGTAGTACCCGCAAAGCATATTGGCAACGGTAAACGCGCTGGGAAGGATATAAACGCCGCGGCGGAGACGATGATTGCGGAAAGGCCGGCGTGGGCTTTCTTCGTGTCCGATGGGATCTATGCCGTTGAATTCCATTTCGCCAGTACGCTTTCGCCGCCTTTGACCTTCTGCCTGAGCTTGACGACCACTTGCGTATCGAGCGGCAGCCAGATGTCCACGCGCGAGCCGAAGCGGATCAGTCCGACTCGTTCGCCCAGCGCCACTTCTTCGCCTTCGCGTTTCCAGCATATCACGCGCCGCGCGATTGCTCCGGCGATTTGTTTGAATACCAACGGGCCTCTCGGCGTGTGCACGTAAATAATATTCTGTTCATTCTCGCGTGATGCCGCGGAACGCAACGCGGCGTAGAACCGTCCGGGGCGATAGACGACGTCCGCGATGCGTCCGGCCGCCGGCGCGCGCTGCACGTGCACATCCCAGATCGAAAGAAAAATGCTGATGCGATGGCCGACCACAGAATCGAGCATCTCGTCCACGATTTCCACCACGTGACCGTCCGCAGGAGAGACGATCAAGCTTGCGTCGGAGGGGACGATGCGCTGCGGATCGCGAAAGAAATAAAAAATAAATAGCCCAAGAAAAATCAGAATCCCGCCGAGCCACTTCCAGCCGGGAATAAAACAAATCGCCCCCACAATCAGCGGCGGTAACGCGAATCGGTATGCGTCCTTGATCATAAAGCGAGTGGGTTCCTTGTTCCGCAAAAGCGCCCGCAGCGCGCAAGCTTCCGCTGCGCAAATGATTGCGGCTCAATGATAAGCGAGTGCACCGGTATTGTACGACAGAAGTTTGCGGACGACTGGAGGCTTCAGAGCGAAACGAGTCAGTGATGGACCGTTTGATTGTGGTAGCTGGCCACAATCAGTTCCATCATGTCCTTCAGGTGCAGCTTCATTTTTTTGAGCGATACTTCCATTTCGAGGTCTTCGACGTTCCAGTAGGATTGTTTGACGAGTTGCTGAAGCTGGGATTCACAGCGGGAGTGTTCTTCGAAGAGCTTGCGGTATTCCTGGTTCGATTCCATCAGGGCTCGCCGGATATCGTGCGTCGTAATCGGCATTCGTTCCCTCCTGGTTGTTGCGGGCGTTCACATAATCGTAACAACTACCACAATTGCGCTGTGGAAGCCAATAGGCAAGATGTACTGGTCCGCTTTCAAACTGAAACGCCAGCCGCGCGGGAACTATCGAGCGAGGACTTCGTCTGCCACACGCAAAAGGATGCCCCAGATGCGGTCGAGCCAATTGAGATGCTCTGGTTTCATGAGCACGGAGCGCAGGCACACGATTGTCTCGCTGTCGCGATGGAATGCGTCCTGGTGCGAGTCGAAAAATCTCACAGGCAAGCGAATTAGCGCGAGATGCAGATTCTGTTTCGCGGCGGCGTCGAAGATACGTTGCGATAACTCGGAAATTTCGCTCGCCGATCGCGCGCGTGGGGCCCAGACGACGATATCGAGTTCCGGTGCGAATGGCACGAGCCATCGGGCATCGTCCGAAAGGCGTTTGGAGAACTGCACGGCGGCGCTGCGGCCGGCTTCGAGCATCTTCGCGAATTCCCCGCTACGAACGAGCGGCAGCAAGCGTTGCGTCGCCCACAGCGCCACCGCCGAGGCGCCAGGACGCGAACACTCCAGGCTGATTTCGCCGAGGTGGAGATCGGACGAAGTGAAATACGTGTAAGGCGATTCGTGTTTGTAGATGGCTCCGACGCTGGGATCGCTAAACAATACGCATCCGCAGCCGTATGGTTGCAACCCGTGTTTGTGCGGATCAATGACGATGGAATCCGTGTGGCCGATCAAATCGTAACTGGCGCATGTCTCGGCGTCGAGATTGGACGCCAGCGTGAAATATCCGCCATAGGCAGAATCCACGTGCACGCGAAATCCGTAGCGTTCACGCGATTTCAGGATCTCTGGCAGCGGATCCACGGAACCTGTTCCGGTGGTTCCCACAGTCGCGACGACGCAACCCACGTCGCCCGCTGCGAGCAGTTTTTCCAAGGCTTTCATGTCCATGCGGCCGCGTGCGTCCGAAGGCACGTCGGCAAACGGCAATTGCAGCACAGAAGAAATGCGATGGTGGGTGTAATGCGCCTGGTCCGACGCCAAGATCTTCTTGCCCGGCCGCAGCTGCCCGGCCACCCAAAGGGCTTCAAGATTGGCCATCGTCCCGCCGCCGCAAAGATGGCCAAGGAATTCCTTCCATCCGAACATTTCCGCAATCTGCGTGACTGCCTCTTTTTCCATGGCGGAACTGGCGCGCCCGCCGTCGAGAGCGTGATTATTCGGATTGATCCAGGTAGCCAGCGCGTACGCCATGCGCGCGATCGGATGCGGTGGCTTCAGCATCTGCCCTGCATACAGCGGATGAAAGTACGGGTAGTTGTCCTGCATCTTCACGGCAACTTCGTTCATCACTGCAGCCAGCCGCGGATCGGGCGCGAAGCCGGCTGAAATCGCCGGCAACGACGCGAATCCCTCGTCCATTTCTTTCAGGGCGTCATTTAATAATCGCAGGCTGGCTTCTTCCAGATGCATTGCAACCTCGCGTACCGCGTTTGCACGGTTGACTTTTCTTGGTAGGGGCGCTGCTCGCTGCGCCCGGTTTCTGCGGCAACTCCGCGAACGCCGCGTTACGCGAGCGTTGCGGTCAGCAACAGCGCATCTTCGATCGGCGCGTTGTAATAACGAGGACGGCGGCCCACAACCTCAAACTTGTAGCGTTCGTAAAAGCGCAAGGCCGCCAGATTTGACGCCCGCACCTCCAGAATCGCGTGCGTCACTTGCAACGACTTCGCCCATTCCAGCGCCGACCCCAGCATCTCTCCACCAATTCCCCGCCGGCGGTAAGCATCTCGGACAGCAAAATTCAAAATCTCCAGATCGCTCGAAACTTTGCGGGCGACCAAGAATCCGGCGAGCAAGCGATCTTCTTCCGCCACCCAGCCGGCCATTTCACCCCGCGCGACACGGTGATAATCCCACACCGTCCACTGCGCGATTTCCGGGCACGTAGACTGAATCGCCAGCACCGCATCAATGTCACGAGATTCCAGCGCTCGAATCATCCCGCCGTTAGCGATCCTTCCATTGCATTTCCGCATCAGTGCGCCGGACGTAGTTGGCATCGAGCGCCAGCGCATCCGTCACTTCGCCGCGCAACGCCCGCTCGTAGCCAATTCGTCCGATGAAAGGCGCAAGGACGCTAGAGCCAGTCTCGATCGCCGCCGAACCCGCAGCGAAATGCGAAGTGAGCATCGAAATCACTTCCGCGTCCGGCGTGGCAATCGTAAACGCGCCATTTTTGGCGGTCTCGCCAAGCTTGGCCGCAAATTCGTCCGGAGTAACGACGAATTCGTCGCCCTCCAGCTTCAAGCCAGCTTCCGTTCGCCGGTAAACGCCAAAATAGACTTGCCCCCGCCGAGCATCGAGCACCGGGACCACCGTGGAAGTACCAGCGCCAGACTGGATCGCTACCGCCTCCAAAGCGCTAACGCCGACCACGGGCTTCTTGTACACTTCCGCCCAGCCCTTAGCGGCCGTCAGCCCAACGCGCAGCCCGGTGAACGAACCAGGACCCGCGGAAACCGCAAATAGATCGAACCGATCGAGCTTGAGGGATAAGTCGCTGAGCAGAAACTCCAAGTGTCGGAACATCCGCGAAGAGTAATTCTCCTCTCCGCGCGTGGAAATAACTCCAATCAGCACTTGGTCCCGCAGAACGGCGACGCTTCCGGTAGGCGAAGAGGTATCCAAGGACAGGGTCAACACAAGCACAAGTATAGGGCAATTTCGGGGCCAATCTTACTGAAAACATTCGGTTTCTCGCCCCTGAGCCCGCCCCCCAAACCACCCATTTATCTTGACGTTTATGACGCATGTGCCTAAACTTTCAATATGCTTTTCGGGGAGGGGATTTCCACCTATGTCCATGTCTATGGAGTTTAAGCTAGGCGAGAAAGTCGTGTATCCGAACCATGGTGTCGGGGTCATCGAACAGATTAGTTACGGGTACGTGAATGGACGATCGGAACGCTTCTACATGCTCAAGATTGTTTCGAGCGGTTTGAAAGTGATGGTGCCGCAGACGAACGTGGAATGTGTTGGACTGCGTCCCATCATCCGAAATACCCAAGCCGGCGCGGTGATTTCGTTCCTGGAAAAAGGCCGCTCCGCTTCCCACCACGATTGGAAACACCGCTTCAAGGAAAATTCGGACCGGATGCGTACGGGCTCGCTGATGGAGGTCGCCGCGGTGCTGAAAGGCCTCGTAGCGCTCAGCCGGACCAAGCCGCTTTCCTTCCGCGAAAAGAAAATGCTGGAGCGGGCAAAGTATTTGCTCGTCAGCGAACTGGCCACGGTGCGCAACACTTCCGAGTCGGCTGTCGAAGCCAACCTCGTCCGCGCGCTAGCCAAAGCCAAGCTGCAAATGCCGGAGACAGCGCCAATTCCGGAGTAAGTTTCTTCGTAACTCTCTGGCCGGGCACGATCCGCAAAGATCGTGCCCTTTTTTTTGCGCGCGCCAAATGTGCGCATCGATCCGCTGCTGTTCACCCGTGACGAATTCCAACGAACCGCCCAACTCGCGCGGCGACGCCACAACATATGGAGTGCAGGGGCGCGTCCCCGCACTCCCAGACGCGCTGCGCCCTAACGCTTCTTCGGCGCGTTTGCTCGCGTTGGCTTCACGATAGCTTCGATCTGTTTCATGTGATTGATGTCGTGCCCGCCAAACATCCGCACGATGTGCTCCACCGTTTCTTCCCCTCGCTCCGAATGAATGCCGTGATGCTTCCACTGCTCGGGCGTGAGCGTCTTCAATAGCGCCAGATTCGCTTCCCGGATCGTCCGGAAATGTTCCAAGGACTTGTGCACGTCGCGCTTGCCGTAGTGCCCCGCCGTGACCCAGGCATCCTGATTGAATGCCGCAATAGGCGTTCCCGGCGCGCCGAGAATCGTGCGAATGCGATAGCCGCCGACGATCTCGGTATCCGCCAGGTGCACCACAATCTCCGCCACCGACCATTTGTCGGGCTCGGGCCGCTTGCGCAGCTTTGCCGCCGGAACGCCCTTGATGAGTTTTTCGATTTTCTTAGCGGTCGACGCTTGCACTTTCAGCGGATGTTGCCCTTCCAAATGTCCCAAAATCCGCTGGATGTATTGCTGTGCCGTTTCGCTCATGGTCTTTGCTCCTCCTTAGCCTGGTGTAATGCCCTGTAATTCTATGAAGACAGTAGGCGCGCGAAAAGGATAGTCCTGCCGGTTTCCGGAGGCCAGCGCGTCCAAATTGGCCGCATTCTCGCGGGTGAACATGTCGCCGGTAACCAGACGTCCGCCTGTACCAACGGACAGTTTTCGTCTTCTGGAAACCCGGCGTGCAGAACTCAAGGGCGCGGGGGTGCCGCATCTTACAATTTAAGAAGCGAACGAAGCCGCGGCGCTTGGGAATCTCAGGGCGACTAGCCTCTGGGACGTGAACCGCCGCGCAGAAGCTCGCGCAGCTCTCAGAGGCGATTCGCATGGCGCTGAAGGCGACGGATACCCCTGCCGACCGGCCGGATGCTAGTCGGGCTCCCGAGCCGAATCTCGACCCAGCGGCCTCGAAGCCTCGTTCCAGAGTTGCCGCGCTAAATCTCAACTCGCAACTCAATCCCGAAGAGCAGGAACTAGCCCGCAAACGAGAAGAGCAAACCGCGATCGAAACCGAACTAGCTGACCGCGAGCTGCGCTCCGCCAACCTGCGCGCGGAACTGGGCGCATTTGAACGTCAGTACCTGCATTACGTCGGCTCGCGCTACGCGGAGCTGGACGAACTAAAGGCTGCTATTGCCGAGCAGTCAGCAAAAGAGCAGCCCGCGAACGATCGCGCGCAACGCGCCGCTCAGCAAGCTCGCGCTCGCGCCGACGAAACGAAATCCACCGCCGGCGAAAAGGCCGTCGCAACTCCCCGCGCCTTTGAAGCTTCGCCAGAAATGAAGAAGCTCTACCGCGAAGTCGCCAAGCGCATCCACCCGGACCTCACCTCCGACCGCAAAGACCGCGCCAAGCGCCAGCTATTGATGGCCGAGGCCAACGAAGCCTACGAGCGCGGCGACGAAGCCAAGCTCAACAAAATTTTCACCGAATACGCCTGGAGCCCCGACGCAGTGCAAGGCGAAGGCCCCGGCGCCGAACTAATTCGCGTGATTCGCCGCATCAGCCAGGCCCGCGGGCGTCTTGCTGAAATCGAAGCCGAACTGCAAGAACTGCTGCGCTCGGACTTGCATCAGCTGAAAGTGCGCGTGGACGAAGCCAAAAGTCACGGTCGCGACGTCCTTAAAGAAATGATCTCGAAGGTGGATGACCAGATCGCGCAGGCCAAGCGCCGCTTGGAACAGCCCGCGGCGTCCGGTGCAGGCGCGCAGTTGCCGGGACGTCAGCCGTCTGGCGAGTGACGAACTTATGCCCGTAGACACTCACGATGAATCTTCGCAGCAATCGGCGAGCACCGCGCCAGGCCAACAAATTGTGCCGGCGGCCGCGCAGGGTCTAGCCGTACGCTCCGCCGCCCTGGTCGTGCGCGGTTTGCGCGACCTTGCGCGCGATTCGAATTGGCTCGTGAAGAAAGTTTTTCCCGGGCACACCTCGCGACTAGCGATTTCCTCGACAGGCGCCGTCGCGGCAATTTCGCCCAACGCTCACGCGGGAGCGCGACGCGTGGTGCTGTATGACGTCGAATCGAGCGGCGTAACGCTGGCGCTTTCACTGCCCGGAGAGAATCCCGCCACCGAAAAAGAGCTACCCGCCGCGTTTGCCTGGTCTCCGTCCGCGCGCCAGTTGGTCGCTGCCTGGGGCGCCTGGCAACCCGCACTGCACATTTTCGACCTGCAAGGAAAAATGCTGCTCGGCACCTTTGGAGACTTCAACAATTTCCCCGGCACACTGGCGTGGTCGGAGCAAGGCAATTATTTCGCAGCGGCTTCGGCGGGCGGAAAGAAGGCCTCATTGCGTCTGTGGGTCCCGAGCGGCGATGCATTTCCCTTCCCCGCCGCGCCCACCAGCGAAATCGGCATCCCCGATGGTTTCGAACGCCAAACCTACGAAGCTGAATTCGGCGAAGAAGGCGCCTTCGGCGGCTACGGCCCCACCTTTTTCAGTCCCGACGAAAAAGCCCTCGCTGCGGTAATCGAAATTCACGGCGATTGGGCCGACGATTCCATCGTTCTGGCCGACGTCCCCACGCTGCGCAAACAGAACGTCTTTCAAGCCCAAGGACACATCACCGATCTCGCCTGGACGCCCGAGAGCAAACAAATTGTCTATTGCGCCGCCGGCCAAGCCTATCAACTCGACGTCGAAAGCATGTGTTTCGAATCGCTGCCCTTCGGCGCCGAACTGTGCGCGTGCCATCCGCACCTCCCGCTCTGCCTCTGCTACAGTTCCTGGCTCAGAAATTCCGCCAAAGGCCGCCTGTTTCTCGTAGACCTCAACAGTAAAACAATTTTCGACGAGTACCCCGCAGAAGGCATAGTGGATCTGCGCTGGACCCAGGACGGCGCCAAAGCCTACGCCATGACCAGTGACGGCATGGCCTACATCTACGAACCCGCGCTGATCTAGCATTACGCTACCGGGGATCGTCTAGCATGAGTGGAACGAAGACGAAGCGCATATGAACTCACGATATTTTGCGGGCAGAATATTTCTTGTGCTAGCGATTGTGTTGGCCCTAGTTGGAACAGTCCTATTCCATCGCAGCGAAATAGGGACTGGATTGACGGGCGAGGACTATTTGAACCCGTCGTTTTGGATCACGATTCCTCGACTTATCCCTTTGGCAGCCTCTCTGGTGTCCGCATGCTTTGGACTCGTGTACTTTGGCATCGAAAAGAAGTCCCAGCGTCCCCTGAGCATCCCGATAACAATCATCCATCTCGTCGCGTACCTGCTCGCGATTCTAGGTCACGCAACAATGGTGAACTTCTGGTGGCGTGTGCTAAACGAGCCGCAGCCTGCAAACACTCCACTGCCTTTGTGGGCGAGCTTGTTAGAATTGGTCGGGTTCGCGACGTGCTGCTTGGCGTTTATCCTGAATATACTTTGGAGTAGTTCAAGGACGCGGCGAGTCAGCGAAAATCCGACATAGGTGGCAGGAACCGACGCGGCCGCGCCGCTCACGCCAGCGGCAGATTTGGCTCTGCGTTGAGCGTTGTGTCTTCGTGCTGGCCTGCGAGGAAACGCGGATACCCTGCCGCAGCAATCATCGCGGCGTTGTCAGTGGAAAGCGCTCGGCTGGGAAAAAAAACTGCGACATTGTGGCGCTTGGCTTCGGCCTCAAACGTCGCGCGCAACTCACGGTTTGCGGCGACGCCTCCGGACACGAGAATCGAGCGCGCACCGTTTTGCTCCGCCGCGGAGATCGTGCGAGTGACGAGATCATCCACCACGGCGCGCTGAAAACTCGCCACCAAATCCAGCGTCGCGGCACTCGATAGCTTCAACAAAGCCTCCGCGCCGCGTTCCCCGCGCGCCAGCGCCTCCTTGCGCGCATCAATCTCCGGTTGCAGTTCGGGATGACGCCGCAAGTGATACAGCACAGCCGTCTTGATCCCGCTGAAACTAAAATCAAAAATATTGCCGCGCATCTTCGGCTCAGCAAATTTAATCGCCCGAGCGTCGCCGTGCCCAGCAAGCTGGTCCATCACCGGCCCACCGGGATATCCGAGCGCGAGCAAGCGAGCGACCTTGTCGTAAGCTTCGCCCGCAGCGTCATCGCGCGTCCCGCCAATCCGCGCATAAGAAAAATGCGCCACGCCATTCTGGGCTTCGGACTTCACGGAATAAATCACGGTATGCCCGCCGGAAACAATCAAGCACACTGCCGGCATTTCCGGCAGCCGGGAGCCGGCGGCTGCAACCTCAAGAAAAATCGAGTGGACGTGCCCCTCCAAATGATTCACCCCAATAAGCGGCTTCGCCAACGCCTGCGCCAAAACCTTGCCGTAAGTAATTCCCACCAGCAGCGCACCCACCAACCCAGGCCCGCGCGTCACCGCAACAGCATCCACATCCTGCAAAGTGATTCCCGCCTGCTCGATCGCCTCGCGCACCACCGGCACGATCTGCCGCAGATGTTCGCGCGAAGCGAGCTCCGGCACCACGCCGCCATATTTACGATGAATCGCGACCTGCGACGCCACGATGCTCGAAGAGGACGCGCTCGCCGCCCGAAACCACGGCTGCTGCCGTCTCGTCACATGAAGACTCAATGCCGAGGATGATTTTGGATGAAGATAACGAAGATGTGCTCAAGAAAATGTCCCGCTTCCGGCGCGCTTGGAGCCTCCAAAGGTTATGGTAGCATAGGGTTGCGGGCCGCTCGCCCGCGACAGCGCGTTGACGGACGCGTTGCTCTTAAAGAACGCCCACGATGTCGCTTCCACAGCCGAACGACTTCAAGCGCGTAAAATAAAAAATCGCACGGCATTTTTCGCCCGCACTGGCGAAGAAAACTGCCGACTACGAGGACTATGAACCCAACTAGGAAGCGCGTTCGCAAAGCAGTGCTGCCGGTGGCCGGTCTGGGAACACGTTTTTTGCCCGCGACCAAAGCGATGCCCAAGGAAATGCTCCCGGTAGTGGACAAGCCGCTGATTCAATACGCCGTCGAAGAGTGCATCGCATCCGGAATCGAAAATGTGATTTTCGTCACCGGCCGGCGCAAAAGCGCCATCGAAGATCATTTTGATTTTGCTCCGGAGCTTGAGCACTTTCTCGAAGATCGCGGCAAGCCCGAACAAGCGCAAATGGTCCGCGAAATCAGCGGCGGGATTCATTTCAGCTACACGCGCCAGAACGAAGCCCTCGGACTCGGCCATGCGGTCCTGACCGCCCGTGAACTTGTCGGTGATGAGCCTTTCGCGGTTCTGCTGGGCGACGTCATCATGGAAAGCGCCGTCCCCGCCACGCGCGCTCTCATCGAAATTTACGAAGAGACCGGAAAGGGAGCCATCACCGTCCAGGAAGTCGAACCCAAGGAACTGCAGTTTTACGGCGTGATTGCCGCAAGTCCGGGTAATCTGCCGCGCTGGGGCGAAAGCGTGCTGAAGCTGAACGACATGGTTGAAAAACCGAAGCCAGGGCAGGCGCCTTCCAATCTCGGCGTTTCGGGCCGCTACGTCCTCCCGCCGGAGATTTTCGATTACCTCGACGAAACAAAACCCGGTGCCGGCGGCGAAATTCAACTCACCGACGGCCTGCGCGCCCTGGCAGCAAAAGAGGGATTGTGGGCGCACATTCACCCCGGCAAAACTCACGACGCGGGGAACAAGATGGGATTCCTGATGGCTACCGTCGAACTAGCGCTGCAAAACCCGCATTTCGGCAACGAGTTTCGCACGTATTTGAAGAGTCTGAAGCTATAACGATCCGTGCCGCCTATCTTGGGCAAGCTCGTCGGCAGCTTGCGGTCCAAACAACTGCCACAAAAGTGAAGCGCGTGTCATCCCGAGCGCAGCGAGGCCTGCCCGCCGCAGGCGGGGATCTGCATTTCGCTGAAGCGTTGAAACCCGCATCACTTCCATTCTCGCATCTGCCCGCGCTACTTCTTTTTCTTTGCGGTAGCCTTTTCACCGGAGGTTTTCGAATCGTTCGATTTCGACTCGCTTGATTTCGATTCGCTAGCCTTCGAATCGGCAGTCTTTGAATCCGCGGACTTGTCGCCCGCCTTCGCCGCGCCGCCGTCGCTCGACCCTTCCACGGAAGTAGCGCCGGCGCTTTTGCCCTTGTAATCCGTCACATACCATCCCGAACCCTTGAATTGTATCCCCGCCGCGGAAATCATCCGCTGCGCCTTAGCGCCGCATTTCGGACATTTCTGCGTCGTAGGCGCCGAATGTTTCTCGATTTTTTCAAATTGATTCCCGCATTTCTCACACTTATATTCGTATAACGGCAAAGCGGAAAGCCTCCTTCGCAAGCATCTCAAAAAATAGTAACACGCTTGCGGCCAAACACGCATTCGCGTCGCGCCCGCCGCCCGCTTGTGCTCTGTGAAGATACCTTCCAGAATCGCGCAACGGCGATGTGTTAGACTGCCTGCGACCGCGCGCTGGATGTGGAGATTTCATGGCCAGAACAAAGCCCACTGACGCTGCCGCCGGCTGCCTCTACGTGGTCGCCACTCCCATCGGCAACCTGGAAGACATTTCCCTGCGCGCCCTGCGAATCCTGAAAGAGTGCGACGCAATCGCCTGCGAAGACACGCGCCAGACGGTAAAGCTCCTCACGCATTTCGATATACAGAAGCGCATGGTGAGCTACCACGAGCACAACGAGATCACGCGCGCCGCGGAAATCATCATCGAGCTGGAGCAAGGCGCGAAGATCGCGCTGGTCACCGACGCCGGCACTCCTGCCATTTCCGATCCCGGCAACCGGCTCGTCAGCCTTTGCCTCCGGCACGGAATTCAGGTAGTGCCGCTTCCCGGCGCATCTGCCTTTGTAACGGCCCTCGCCGCGTCCGGAATGGCGATAGACGAATTCACTTTCATCGGTTTTTTGCCGTCGCGGCCCACGGAGCGCCGCAAGCATTTGCGAGCGCTGACTGCGGAACCGCGCACCTTGGCATTCTACGAAGCGCCGCATCGGCTGCTTGACACGCTCGAAGACGCGCTCGAAATCCTTGGCAACCGTCCGGCTGTGGTAGCGCGCGAATTGACCAAAGTGTATGAAGAATTTCTACGCGGGCACCTGGAAGAAGTGCTGGAAACAGTCCGCAAGAAGCCGCCACGCGGCGAAATCACCTTGCTGATCGGTCCTGCCGATGGCGAAGCCCAACACCTGACCGGCGATGCGGCGCAGGCGGCCATACCCCTCGCGCGACGAGTGACAGAAGTAATGAAAGAACGCGGCGTAGACAACAAAGCCGCGCTGAAGCAGGTAGCCCGCGAACGAGGACTCACCCGCCGCGAAGCCTACAAGCAGCTGCTCATCACTCGTGAAGAGTAGCCTTCGTACCGCCGGCCTGCCTGCCGGTAGGCAGGCGTCTCGCCGGCTGTTTTTTGATGCGTCGTCCACAATCAAAAGCCGAAACGCAGAGTGCAGAGAGAAAACCGGTCGAGTTCACGGAGATTTTTGCGCCAAAGCAAGATTCTCAGTGCCCTCTCTGGCCTTTCTCTGTGCCCTCTGTGTTAAATCTTTGATTTCGTACGCAGGAAGAATTAATCCGCCGAAGCAGTAGCGTTCGAAAAGAAGGCATCCACTTTGTCGAGGATTTCCGCGCCAGTGTGCGAGTGGTGCACCGCAAACCGCAACTCCGCCCCGTTGCGCACACCGTGAGTAAAGAGGCTAGCAAACTGCTTCATCTTCCCAATCGCATCCGGCATTTCCGCAGCGATCAAGCTACGGAAATATCCTGAAAGCAGTTGGTAGCGGTCCGCCTCCGTGGGCTCCTCATAGCGCCCGGTAGCAATATAATCCGCAATCTGCCGAAAAATCCAAGGATTCGACGAAGCCGCTCGCCCAATCATCACCGCGTCGCAACCCGTTTCCTCAATCATGCGCACCGCGTCCTGCGGCGTGCGCACGTCGCCATTGCCAATCACCGGAATCTTCACCGCTTGCTTCACCGCGCGGATCACGCCCCAATCAGCCGAGCCGGCATACCCCTGCATGCGTGTCCGCGGATGCACAGCAATCGCTTCAATCCCCACCAGCTCCGCCATCCGCGCCACATCCACCGCTACAATATTATTCTCATCCCATCCGGAACGAATCTTGATCGTCAGCGGAATCTTCACCGCCCCCCGCACGGCGCGCAGCAATTTTTCCAGATGCACCAAATCGCGCAACAACCCCGACCCGCCGCACTTCACCACTTTCTTCACCGGGCAGCCCAAGTTGATGTCCACCTGGTCGAACCCGAGGTCCTCGGTCAACGCCGCCGCAGAGGCCATCACTTCCGGCACGGAACCAAAAATCTGCGCCGCGATGGGATGCTCGTCATCGTCGAAGTACAAATAATGCAGCGTCCGCGCGGAATTGCGCGTAAGGCCTTCGGCGCTGGTGAATTCGGTCATGATCAGGCCGCAAGCACCCAGCGAGCGAATCACGCGCCGAAAGACCGTATCCGTAACTCCCGCCATCGGAGCGAGGATCGTCGCCGGCCGGATCACCGTATTCCGAATTTTCAGTTCAGCGGGAAACATAACGTTCACAAAGCACGCTACGACAGCAACTCGTCCTTGCCCTTAGCGATCATTCCGCCTGCGGCACGTTCGCGGTCCGCGGCGGTTGACGAACCTGCGGACGTGGCGGAAGCCGCCAGCGCGCGCCGCGCCGGCATCGCGCGCCCCAGCTGAGCAATCAAAGCCTCCGTCGAACCGCCAAAGAAATTCTCGACCACTTGGCTCAGAGCGGTCGCGCGCGCCTCTTCGGCGCTCAAATTCGGCCGGTACAAATAAGCCCGGCCAACCTTGCGGCGCTCGACGACTCCTTTGCGCGCAAGCCGGTCCATGATCGTCATGATCGTCGTGTAAGCGCGCGGACGCCGTTGCGCGAGGCCGTCACGAATATCTCGCACCGTGCCTTCGCCCATCGGCCACAGCGTGTTCATGCAGTCGAGCTCAAGCGGCGCCAGATCCAGCAGCGCCCTGCGCGGCGACGGAGTACGTGAGTTCGGGTCCGTCATTGCAGCCTCTCAGCAAATTCCAGGATGTTCATCGCCCACCACTGCGCGAAGGCTCTTCACGCTTCCCTAACCCAACCGTGGAATCTGCACCGACACCAGCATCCTCCCCAGCAAGAAATTTTTCTGTCCGCAAGAGCGCCCGCCGCAGCGCGGGATTGCGATCGGTCCACGCCCCGCTGCCCGATGTCCCCTCGAGCGTCGCCCGCATCGCCGCCATTTTCGAATCCATATCATCCAAAAAATGCAAAGCGATAGCCTCGCGCGTCTGCGGCAACGAAGGCGAGCCGAACTCGTAAGTCCCGTGATGGCTCAAAATCAAATGTTCGATCAAGACGGCGAGCGGCTCCGGAAAACCCGCAATCGCCTTGATTTTCTCGCGCACCATCACCGCTCCGATGGTGATATGCCCCAGCAAACGCCCCTGCGTAGTGTAATCGGTGCCGCGCGCGTAGCTAAGCTCATCAATCTTGCCGATGTCGTGCAGCACAATCCCGGCCAGCAGCAAATCCGCGTCAAGCTCGGGATACTGCGCCGTGACGCCGCGACTGAGCCCGATCAGGCTCACCACGTGCTCCAGCAACCCGCCGATATAGGCGTGATGCATGGTCATCGCGGCCGGCGCGCGCTTCATCTTCGGCGCAATCGCCGGATCGTTCACCACATCTTCCAGCAACCGCTTGATCCACGGATTCTTCACTGCAGCGATCGCCGAGCGCAACTCGCCAAAAAGTTTTTCCACGTCGAATTTCGTATGCGCCAGAAAATCCGCAAGATCGTAGTCCCGTTCGGCGGAAGGCACGATCTGCTCGAGCGTCACTTCCTTCTGGCCGTTATAAAGTTTCACCCGGCCGCGAATCAGCACCACGTCGTCGCACTCGAACGTCTTGGCAATCGCCTCGAAGTTCTCCCACATTTTCGCGGGAATCGAGCCAGTGCGGTCGCGCAACGCCAGCTCCAGCCAGGCTTTGCCCGTGCGTTGCGAAGTCCGCACGCCCTTTTCGCAAACCAAAAATAAAGTTGTGACTGATTGCCCGTCTTGCAGGTCGGAAACGTAATGAGATTTCATTGCCCGTTGACTTTTGGCATCGGCAGCTTCTTCTTTTCCTTCTTCTTGTTGGGCGTGTCCGGCGTCGGCTGCACTTCCTGAATCACGCTGGCCCCGGGGACCGCCGCGCTATCCACGTATCCGGGCTTCACCATCACGTAGCTTTCTTGGCGCAATTGCGCGAGATAATCGCGCATGGTCGGCTGCATCTTCTGCATATACAGCTTGTTCATGATTTCGTTTTCGACCTTATCCATCGGCTGCAATCCTGCCTGGTAGTGATTCTCGATCTTCAGGATTTCAAACCCGGTCTTGGTTTGGATCACGTCGGTGATCTGGTCCCTATCCATCTTGAAAACGACGCCTTCCAATTGCGGCGATAGCTGCCCGCGCTGGTAGGTGCCGAGGTCGCCCGACTGCTCCTTCGCGGTGCTCCCTTCGGAATAGCGCTTGGCGATTTCGCCAAAATCTTCGCCGCCCTTCGTCACGCGGTTGTGCAAGTCTTCAGCCTTTTTCTGCACCGCGGCAATTTCTTCCGGGCTCTTGCCTTCCGTGCTCAGGAAAATTTCGGCGAGTGCCACCTGCTCGGGCCGCGTGAATTCCTGCGGATGCTCGTCATAGTATTTTTTCACTTCGTCGTTGCCGATATTGATGCGCGAACCCACTTCCTTGCGCATCACTTCCTGGGTAAGCAGCCCGTTGCGAATCTGCGTCTTGTAATCTTCCCAGGCGATTCCCGAACCTTCCACGGCCTTCTCCAGCTCTTCCATGCTATTCAAACCGTTCTGCTTGCGAACCTCGTCCAGCCGCTTGATCAAATCCGTCTCGACGCTGATACCCATATCCTTCGCGCGCTGCACCAGCAGTGATTGGTCTATCAGGCCGCGCAGCAGGTCCTTTTGCTGATCCCTGTATTCGGTCTGGACCTTGTCCGCCGGGCAGCCCGTGCAGTCGTGCGCCACTTCCTCGCGCAGTTGTTGGTCGGCCTTTTGATAGTCGGACATGGTGATAACGTCGTTATTCACGCGCGCGATGATCTCTTCCACCACGACGGCCTTGCTCTGCGCACGCGCCACGGAAGGAATCACCAGCAGCGCCACGGCGAGCGCCGCGAAGAAATTACGAGTCGCTATCAATTTTTGCTTTTTCATGGGGTCCACTCGTCCTGAATTTTAGCTCTACGATTGTAGTTGGAGCAATACGTTTCTCGTCGCGCCCATCGGCCCGCCCTGCTCGCCTTTCCAGTCCAGCCACAGCACTCCCGTCGGATCCATCCGCATTCCCTTGCGCTTGCGGATCAACTTCACGATCCTTTCGGGACCTAACGGCGTATCGTCATAGAATTTGATCGCCACCTGGTCAGCCCGGCGATCCACCGTGGCGACGAGCAGCTTCTCCGCCAGCGCCTTCAGCACCGCATAGTCCAGCAAGTTTTCCACCGACGGCGGCGGAGGCCCAAACCGATCCTCAAGCTCCTTGCGAACCTCCGCGCGCTCCGCATCGGTCGTCACGCTGGCGATCCTCTTGTATATCCGCAAACGCAGGTTCTCGCTCTCGATGTATTCAGGTGGGATGCGGATTTCCTGCCCAAGGTTGAGTGTGGCGCGCCGCTCCGGAACCACCGATTCGCCTTTCCTCTCTGCGACGGCCCGCTCCATCATCTGGCAGTACATGTCGAAACCGACAGCCTCGATGTGTCCATGCTGTTCGCGCCCCAGCAAATTTCCCGCCCCGCGCAATTCCAAATCGAGCGCCGCGATACGAAATCCTGCGCCAAGATCGCTGAACTCCTTCAGCGCCGCAAGCCGCTGTCGCGCGATGGATGTCAACGTCGTATCCGGCGGCACCAGCAAATACGCATACGCCCGCTGATTCGAACGCCCCACGCGCCCGCGCAGCTGATACAGCTCCGAAAGCCCCATGCGATCGGCGCGATTGATCACAATGGTATTCGCGCGCGGGATGTCCAACCCATTCTCGATGATTGTGGTAGAAACCAGCACATCCGCCTCGTTGCGAATAAACTGCAGCATCACTTTTTCGAGCTCGGTTTCGCGCATCTGCCCGTGCCCCACCACCACCCGCGCCTTCGGCACCAATCGCTTCACCATGGACGCCAGCGACGCAATCGATTCCACGCGGTTATGCACGAAAAATACCTGCCCGTCGCGCGCCAGCTCTTCTTCGATCACGCGCTGCACCAAAGTCTCGCTGAACGGCGCGACAGTCGTATTAATCGCCAGGCGATCCTTGGGCGGCGTCTCAATCACGCTCATATCGCGCAAACCCACCAGCGACATATGCAGCGTCCGCGGAATCGGCGTAGCGGACATCGTCAGCACATCCACATTCTTCCGCATTTCTTTCAGCCGCTCTTTGTGCGCCACGCCGAAGCGCTGCTCCTCGTCCACCACCAGCAGCCCAAGATCTTGAAACTTCACGTCCTTCGACAGCACCCGGTGCGTGCCAATCAAAATATCCACTTTGCCCGCTTCCAGCTCTTCCAGAACTTTCTTCTGTTCCTTCTCAGTGCGGAATCGGCTAATCATTTCCACACGCACCGGAAACGCCGCGAACCGCCGCTTGAACGTCTGATAGTGCTGAAACGCCAGCACGGTAGTCGGCGCCAGCACCGCCACTTGCTTTGAATCCGCAATCGCCTTGAATGCAGCGCGCATCGCCACTTCCGTCTTGCCATATCCCACGTCGCCGCAAAGCAGCCGGTCCATCGGCAAAGTCGATTCCATATCCTTCTTTACGTCTTCGATCGCGCGCTGCTGATCCGTCGTTTCCTCGAACTCAAAAGCATCATCGAACTCGTGCGTCCAGTTGGTGTCCGCGGGAAACGCGTGCCCCGACGCCATCTTCCGCTCCGCGTACAACGCCAGAAGCTGTTCCGCCATGTCGCTGACGGATTTCTTCACGCGCGTCTTGCGCGCTTCCCATACCGTCGTACCCAGCCGGTCAAGCTGGGGCTCGACCCCTCCCAGCGACGTATATTTCTGGATCAGGTCCAGCCGCGCCAATGGGACGTACAATTTCGCGTCGCCCGCGTAACGCAGCAGCATGAATTCGCCGTTCGCGCCTTCCACCGCCACCTGCCGCAAACCCTCGAACTGGCCAATCCCGTGGTCCACGTGCACCACGAAATCTCCCGGCTTCAGATCGCTGAAATCGCTGAAAAAACTGGCGGTCTTCGGCCGCGCACGCGAACGCTGCGAAGGAGGCGGAAGCGTCTCAAACAGATCGGCATTGCCGTACAGCACCACCTTCGCTTCGGGAAAAATCACGCCTTCAGAAAGCGGCGCTTTCGTCAGCAGCATCGCCGAACCCGGCGCCGTACTTCCCTCTTCCGCCAGCCGCGCGACGGTCGCGTTCTCTTCCAACTCGCCCATGCGGTACGGCAACTCGAACTCGTGACAAATATCCGCAAATCGCTCAAGTTCGCCGGTGCTGGCCGCCGAAACCATCACATTTTCGCCGCGCCGCAATCCGCGAACGAGCCTCCGCAATGAACGCCGGAACGTTACCGTGATAACGCGTGGTCGGCTGCGTCTGCAGCGTGCGGATTTGCGCCGGTGCCGCCGCGGCAGCTGGGGCCGCCGCTTCCGAGGCACCGCCCAAGGCGATCGGCAAAGTTTTTGTAGCGGCGGACTTCAGTCCGCCATCTTCGCCACGCCGCAAATCAATCGCGCCAGCCGCACCGTCATCCACGCTTAAATGCTCGATCCCAAACCGTGGCGCCATCTGCCGCGCCAAATTCCACTCCTCGTCGTCAAAAATAAATTTGTCGGGCGGCTCCGCCAATGGGTCTTCCGCTTCATCGAACGCCTCCGCCAGCTGCGCCCGATACTTTTCGATGGCTGCCGCCAACAACGACGGCTCATCCTCGATAATCAGCGGCTCAACAGCCAAATCAAACAACGTCGCCTTGCGATCCTCGCGCAGCGCTTCGCGGAATTCCCAGCCTGGATAAAATGCGACAGGTGCCGCATCATCCTCCCGCCCCGAAGCGCTCTGCACCCGCGCGCGTTCCAGCACCTCCGCGTGACGCGGAAACTCCGTCAAAGGCATCAAGACCGCGCGTTCCACCGGATTCGTCGAACGCTGCGTATTCGGATCGAAGGCGCGAATGGACTCAATGGTGTCACCCAGAAGTTCCACACGCACGGGCTGCGAAGATTCCGGCGAGTAAATATCAATAATCCCGCCACGCACCGCATACTGCCCCGGCATTTCGCAAGTGACTTGCCTGTCGTAACCGGCGCTCGATAGAAATTCGAGCAGATCCTCATGCGCGATGGATTCGTCGCGCACAATCGTACGCGCCAGCTGCGCATAAAATTCGCGATCGCGCATCCGCCAAACCGCGGCCTGCACCGGCACGATCAACAAATCGGCGTCGCTGGTCGCAAACCGCCACAGCGCCACGGCGCGATCCTCCGATATTTCGCCGTGCGGCGAACGATTCTCGTACGGCAGCACATCATGCGCCGGCAAATGCGCCACGCGCCGCCCCGGCTTTCCCGTCACTGCTCGGTAAAAATACCGCACCGGCTCGAGCATCGCCTCCGCTCGCTGGTTCGTTTCCACCAACAGCACCGTCGGCCGGCCCAATTCAGCAAACGCCAGCGCCGCCAACAGCGCCTTCGCCGGGTCCGTCAATCCCGCTAGGCGCACTTCGCCGCCCGTGCGCCGCAGCGCTTCGAAGGCTTCCTCGACGACGGGACGACGCGCCACCCGCGTGAGAAGCTCGCTGACCAAGGGAAGAATCATGCGCGAAGTTGTGAGATGCGTTCCAGCAAGAAGGAGGTTGAATATCCGGGTTCGAGAGCGACGCGCACCACTCGTCCCCCCGCAATTCGCACGGCCTCGTCGTCAAGGAAGGCGCTTTCCTGGGAGCCGGCATCGCCGCCCTTCACTACGAAGTCTGGCGCAAGCCGAGCAAAAACCTCGCGCGACGTAGGCTCATCGAATTCCACCACGTAATCAACCGCCGCAAGCGCTGCGAGAATTTCGGCGCGTTCGGCGGCGGGCGTGATCGGCAGCGTCGCAGCGCTCCGGCCCACGCGAGCTTCGTTCGCAACGCCGCCATGCGGCGCGTTCGATCGAACGCTCGCATCGCTTTGCAGCCCAACAACGAGAATGTCCCCCAGCCCGCGCGCCTGCTCGAGTAGGCGAATGTGCCCAGGATGAAGAAGATCAAACGCCCCCGCCACACACACCACGCTCTTCCCGTTGCGTTTCCACTCGCTCCGTTGGAGAATCAGTTCAGATTGCGAGACGATCGCCAAGTGCCTCTTCTCAAGGCCGCTTCAGCGGCCAATCGAAAACATACTATTCTACCACGCCGCTTCCGAACGCCGCGGAGCCCGCGATGAAGCGTTGGGAAATCATTTTGGCGCTCGCGGGACCGCTGCTACTTGCAATGGGAGTCCACTGGATTCACGCCGCCGAACTTCCAAAGCAAGAAGCGACGCTGACCGCCGGCGGTTGCCGCACGCCAATGACAATTCTTGAGCCGCCGCCCGATGTAAAGCCGGCTGGCAGCGTCATACTCCTCCATGGCCTTTCCGCAAATCGCCGCTTGATGCTGTATCTCGCTGAAGATTTCGCCGGCCACGGCTTGCGCGCGTACACGATTGATCTTCCCGGTCACGGCGACAGCGACGACGCCTTCTCCTTCGCGCGCGCGGAGCAATGCGCGACTGCCGCCGTCGAATCGCTCATCCGCAGCGGCACGATCGAGCCTAAGAACACGGTGTTGCTCGGCCATTCGATGGGCGGCTGCAATCGCCATACGCATGGCCGACCGCGATCCGCTGGCAGCAACGATTGCGCTCTCGCCCGCGCCGATGACGCTGCCGCAGCGGATGCCCGCGAATTTGCTGGTGTTCAGCGCCGATGCCGATCTGGATGTACTCAAAAAAAACGCGCAGAGCCTTTCAGCCGCCGCGGGCGGCACGCGCACCGCGAGCGATGATTTCACGCAGCAGCGCGCCTTCGACCTGCAGACGATCCCCTACTCAATCACACTAGCCTGCTAACGGACCATCGCGTCGCGCATCAATCCGAGCTGTGGGCGATGCGCGCGTTATTTCCCAGCATCGCCACGAACACGCTCGCACTGAACCTCGATCTCGCCACGTATGAAACGTTCAACAGCGGCCGCCGCCGTCTCGCTGGCGCAATATTGGGTCTGCTTGGCATACTGCTGATGTTTCCCGCCGCTGCAACGTTCCTCGCACGTTTCGCCGGGCCACCACAAATCGAATCGCCGGGCACGCGACCATCCGTGACGCTTCTCCTCGTCGAAGGCGCCGCCTGCGCAATGGCCGGCGTGCTCTTGCTGAACCTCGGCACTCCCCTGCACTTCCTGCATCTCTACTCCGGTGCCTATCTCGCGTCCCTCTTGCTGATCGTCGGCATCCTGCTCCTGATTCTGAATTTTGGCTACGCGATGGAGTACGCAAAATTCAACCCGCGACACTTCGCCGCTGCCGCGATCCTCGGCTTCGCCACTTTCCTGGCCATCGGCGCATGGCTCAACTGGCAACTCGACGACGCCTGGCTGAACGCCCCACGCTGGCTGCGTTTTGCGGCGCTGCTGCCGGTCTTATGGATTTTCGCGTTCGCCGAAGAAGTTGTGCTGGGCCCGCCGCACCACGGCAAGAAGCGCGCCGCGCGATTCGCGATTTTCCTCTCCCTACGCCTGGAAATCTTTCTCGCTTGCGTGCTCGCCTACTACATGCTCGCCAGCGGGCAAGTGCTGATCGTCATCCTTTTTGTCTATCTGGCGCTCTTTTCCGTCCTCCAGCGCCTGGCTACTGATGCGTTAAGGGTACGCACCGGCTCGGCCACTTCCGCGGCATTATTTGGTGCTATACTCGCGTCCTGGTTCATTTCGACGGTCTTCCCACTCACCTGAACCGGACCACAGCAGGGGACATGAAAGAAATTGCCATCGTCGGGGGCGGTCCTGCCGGTGCGCTCTGCGGAGAGCGTCTGGCCAGCGCGGGTTTTCAAGTCACGATTTACGACGAGCGTTTGGCGTGGGAGAAGCCCTGCGGCGGGGGACTGACGCACAAGGCCATCGAAGCTTATCCCTTCCTGCTTGATTCTCCGCAACCCAAAAAAATCGTCCGTAAAGCCGAACTGATTTCCAGCAGCGGCCATCGCGCGCAATTTGAGATGAATCATCCAATCGTGATTTACGCGCGCAAAGTGCTCAACGGCCTGCTTCTCGATCGCGCCGTCGCCGCCGGATGCCACGCCGTCTGCTCGCGCGTGACCAATGTCAATACCAACGGCCAGCGCGTGCGGCTAACCGCTTCGGGCGAACAACGCTTGTCCGATTTTATAGTGCTGGCGGCCGGCGCGCGCAACCAGCTGTTGCCCGAAACAACTGCGCTCAGCTCGAAAGATCTCGAAGTCACTCTCGGCTACTTCGTTCCCACCGAAGAAGACATCATCAAAGTGAAATTTCTGAAGCAATTCGAGGGCTATCTGTGGTCCTTCCCGCGCGCCGATCATCTTTCGGTGGGAATTTGCGCGAAGATGGGCCAGACCTCCAGCCAGGTCCTGCGCGGTCATCTCGACGCGTTCGTCGAGGAAGAGCGCATCCCCAGGAGCGGCGCTCAGTTCTACAGCCATGTGCTTCCCTCACCGCAAGCCAAAACGATCCGCAGCCGCAAAATCATGGGACGCAATTGGGCCATGGCCGGCGACGCCGCTGCCACCGTGGACCCCATCACCGGCGAAGGGCTTTACTACGCGCTGCGCTCCGGCGATTTGCTCGCACAAGCGATCGTCGCCGGCCAACCGGAACTTTACCCCGAGCAGCTGCGCGCCGCTTTTTCCGCCGACCTGGAATTTGCCGCAAAAATCGCAAAGAAAGTTTTCCGCGGCAATTTTCTCGGCAGCGCCATCACCACGCGCATGGTGCAATTGCTGAATTATTCGCCCGCATTTCGCGACCTGATCCGCGACGTTTTCAGCGGCTCCCAGGACTACCGCAGCCTGAAACGCCGCCTCTGGAATCAACTAGGCATCACCGTCGCTGAAATCACGCGCTGTTTCCTCGATCCCCGCATGCTGCGCTGCTCGCAAGCCACAGCCTCCGCGGCGTCTGCCGGGTCCTCGGCCTCCGCAGCCAGCCGCGAACCCTCGCAATGAAGCGTACCGCGAAGAAAGCCAAACGCCGTGCTGCAACGAAGCGCAAGAAACCCGCCGCAATAGCCAGCGCTCCGCAGGAACTCAAACCACGCATCGGCCTGGAAGGCGCAATCGAACGCGTCGTGCCGCATGGGTGGACGATCGCTGCCTGGGACCCGGGCCTGCCCCCAGTCCTCTCCACACCCGCAATGATCGGCATGATGGAAATTGCCGCAGCCGAGTCCGTAAAGCCGGATTTGCCGCCCGGCGCAATCACCGTAGGCACGCGCATCGAAGTAGATCACCTCAAAGCCGTCCCCGAAGGCGCGACTGTCCGTGCCACTTCTCGCCTGGTGAAACATCAAGGCCGCTTTCTCGTATTCGAAGTAGAAGCGCGCTCCGGCGAAAACATCCTAGGCCGCGGCCGAGTCTTCCGCGCCATCGTAGAACCGCAAAAGTTCAGCGCGCAAGCGCATTCCCGCAGGGAATCGTAGCGCCGGCGTCCCGCCGCACGGACAGCCGGGAATTGCGCAAGCAGGAACGAAACATTGGAACCTTCTTGTTGCAATAACGTGCGCAACCCCTGCGGAGCGCGCGGTTGAGAAGAACCATCGCTGCGTGTTACTCTCATCAAGCCTGCAGTGCTCGAGTGGCGGAACTGGCAGACGCGCCGGACTCAAAATCCGGTGGCCGCAAGGCCGTGTGGGTTCAATTCCCTCCTCGAGCACCAACTTATTTCACGCGTTCAGGCCCATGTCTGGAAACCATGTTTTCTCCACGGCCGGTTCCCTTCTCCACGAAAATCACAGCTGCGCGGCATCTGACCCGCACAACGCAACTTCATACCAAAATCATTAGCAACGCTAATCGCTCCACCCGTGACGGAGGCCCTCATGCGGAAATCCAAAAAGCCAGTGGATAGAATTAACAAACCGCGCGGCGGTTTGACCCGCCGTCGTTTTCTGGAAGCCACCGTCGGCACCGCAATTGCCGGCCGCCTAGTGACGCACGCACGCGCCGACGCTGGCAGCGCCACGAGCGTGGTCGACGAGAAGAACGGCGTCCCCTACCGCACTCTCGGCAACACCGGCGAAAAGGTCTCCTGCATCGGCCTCGGCGGTTATCACATCGGAATGCAATCCGACGAACAGGAGAGTATCCGCATCATCCGCGCCGCGCTCGACCAAGGCATCAATTTCCTCGACAACTGCTGGGACTACAACGGCGGCGACAGCGAAATCCGCATGGGCAAAGCGCTAAAAGACGGCTACCGCCAAAAAGCCTTACTGATGACCAAAATTGACAGCCACACGAAAGACGGCGCCGCAAAACAAATTGACGAATCCCTCCGCCGGCTCCAAACCGACCACATCGATCTGCTGCAATTTCACGAAGTGATCCGCCCGACGGATCCCGAAGCCATCTTCGGCCCGAATGGCGGAATGGAGGCGGCACTCGCCGCGAAAAAAGCAGGAAAGATCCGCCATATCGGTTTCACCGGACACAAAAGTCCGGAAATCCATCTAAAAATGTTGCGCACCGCCTTCGCGCACAATTTCACGTTCAACACCGTGCAGATGCCGCTGAACGTACTGGACGCGCATTACGACAGTTTCGGGAAACTCGTGCTGCCGGTGCTCGTCGCGCACAATATCGGCGTGTTGGGAATGAAGCCGATGGGCAGCGGCCTGGTCCTCCAAACGAAGACGGTAACGCCAGTGGAGTGCCTGCAATACGCGCTGAACCTGCCGACGAGCGTGGTGATCACCGGATGCGACACGCTGCCGGTTCTGCAACAAGCGTTGCAGGTGGCGCGCACTTTCCAGCCTCTGAGTGAGCAACAAGTGGCCGCGCTGCTAGCGAAAACGGAACAAGCCGCACAAGGCGGCGAACACGAACTCTACAAGACCGCCCACAATTTCGACGGAACAATCCAGAACCCGCAGTGGCTGGAATAATTTAAGTTCGCCGCGTCTTCCGTGGTCCGGCGATCGCTCCACATATTGCGGAAAAATGAAGCGAGTGTCATCCCGAGCGCAGCGAGGCATCTGCTTTTCCCGGAAGCACTAGAAAAGCAGATTCCTCGGGCCAAATTCGCCTTCGGAATGACAGCCGGCGGTTTGTCCGCACACTCAATAGCCCCGCACGGATCGTCTTAACTGCCTCCGCCACCCCGAATCAAGCGAATCGCTTCCGGCAGCGCGGCAGAATCCGCGGCCGCCGCGCCAGGCGCCGTGCCGTTCGTATCCCCAACTTCCGCGGGCTCGCCATTACCTTCGCCCGGCGCCAGGAAGAGGTTCGATTCCAATCCGTGCTGCTTGGTATAGAGCTCGAAGTAGCGTCCGCCCGCGGCGTAGAGCGACGCATGCGTCCCGCGCTCGACAATCCGTCCCGCTTCGAGCACCAGAATCTGGTCCGCGCGCCGCACCGTGGATAACCGGTGCGCGATCACAAACGTGGTGCGGCCGCGCATCAGATACCGCAATCCTTCCTGAATAAACGCCTCCGACTCGGAATCAAGGCTCGAAGTCGCCTCATCAAGAATCAAAATCCGCGGATCCGCCAGAATCGCCCGCGCAATCGAAACGCGCTGCCTTTGCCCGCCGGAAAGCTTCACGCCGCGCTCGCCAACCACGGTGTCGTACTTGTTCTCAAACGATTCCGCAAACTCATCCACGCGCGCGATTCGGCACGCTGCGAGAATCTCTTCCTCGCTAGCGTTCGGGCGCGAAAACGCCACATTTTCGCGGATCGTTCCGTCGAATAGAAATGTCTCCTGTAATACCACGCCGAGTTGCGTCCGGTAAGAATCCAGCCGCACCTTCGCGAGATCCACGCCATCCACCAGCACGCGCCCGCTCGTCGGCACATAAAACGCCGCAATCAATCCGATCACGGTAGATTTTCCCGCTCCCGAAGGCCCCACCAGCGCCGTCACGGTGCCGGGCTGCGATTCGAAACTGATCTCGTGCAGGACTTCCTTGCCCGTGTCATACGAGAAACTCACGTTCTCAAAAATCACTTCGCCGCGAATACGGTCGAGGATTTCCTTACGCTCCGGCGCTTCATCCTCAGGGTTTTCGTTCAGCACTTCGCGCGTGCGCTCCAAGCCCGCCAGCGCCTCGGTGATTTGCGGCCCAATGCTGACGATCTGAAACACCGGCGCGATCAGCAATCCCAAAAAGAAAGTGTAAGAAAAGAAAGCGCCAGGAGTCATCGTGCCCGCCAGAATATTGCGCGCCCCCATGAACATGATCGCCGCGCTCACCAAACCCATCAAGCTCGTCGCCGAAAGGCTCATCAACGAAGTTGCCGTCAGTGTTTCCAAAACGTTTTGCAGGAGCCGCTGCACGCCCGACGAAAACACTTCTTCCTCGCGCTTCTCCGCGTGGTAACCCTTCACCACCCGCACGCCGCCAATGGATTCCGTCAGCCGTCCGGTAACTTCCGCATTGATCTTCGGCCGCGCGCGAAATTTCGGCCGAATCGTCTTGAATGCGCGATTCAGTCCCAATCCGAAAATCACCAGCACCGTAAACGCCACGGCAGTCATGCTCACGCTAGTCTTCAGCAAATACGCCAGCGCAAAAAAAGCCGTCATGATCGCTCCCGCAAAATCAATCAATCCCGTGCCCAGCAGATTCCGCACGCCTTCCACGTCGCTCATAATCCGCGAAATCAGCACGCCGGTTTTATTCGCGTCGTAGAACGCCACAGGTAATCGCCCGATATGCGCCTGCACCTTTTCGCGCAATTCCGAAATCATGCGCCACGAAGATTTCGAGAGAAGTTGCGTGAGCGAATAGGAAGTAAGCCCCTGAATGATCGTCGCTGTCACCACCGCGGTCACGATAATGGGCAAAAGGTGTGTTTGCTTCTTAAGGATTACGTCGTCGAGCAGGTATTTCGTTGAAGCCGGAAGAATCAATCCCGACAACCGGTTGATCACCATCAACCCAAAACCAACCGCGATGATCGTCCGCCGCGGCTTGATCAGCGCCAGAACGTCCGGCAGCAGCTTCCAATCAAATTTCGCTTTAGCGGCTTTAGCGTCGTTGGTGCCTTTGGCCTCAGGACCCTTCTTCGCCGATTGTTCCATGCGATTGCCGATCCGTTCGAGCCCAGAATCCCGCTGCCGGTTAAGCATGAACCACTATACCCCGAAAGCTTTGAGCCGCCGCTGGCGCTCACGCATCGTCAATAACGTCCCGGCAGCCGCCAACACCACAACAGGAAGCAACGGGCACTCCGGCAAGCGCAGCGTGCAAACACCGCCCAGCAGCGCGCCGGCCACAAAGCACAGCAAAATCCCCGAGCCCACGATAGCCTCTCCCCAAAGTTTGGGGTCTCTTTCTCCCATCGCAAGTTGCACCCAGCCGGATACGGCGTTGCGGAGGTTGCTGGTGGTCATGGCGCTGTTGAATTCCCATGGACCGATGTTGGAAAAGCTGGTGTTTTGCAGGGCTGCAGAAAAGGCGATCAGCGACACGGCCCATGAATCTGGCGCGAACGTGCCGAAAAACAGAAGCACCAGCAGGACCAGCAGTTCCAGAGCCTGGCAGATCAGCGTAGCGCGGAAGGTGTGTTTTTGCGGGCGGACTCTTAGCAGACGCGCGACAGCCACGCCGCACATGTATGCCACGATGGACGGCAGAGTCTCCCACGCCGAGGTCCAGTTTCCCGCGGCCGCGCGTACCCCGAACAGAACGACGTTGCCGGTTTGCGCGTTCGCGAAAACGTGGCCGCGTGCCAGATAGGAATAGGCGTCCAGAAACCCGCCGACGATAGCGAATACGCTGGCGATCGCGAACATGCCCGAAAGCGAACGCAAGGGCGGAACAGGTCCGATGTTTGGCGCGGTTTCGGGCACGGGCATCCAGATCGGTAGGATAATACCGGGATTGCATCTGGCGACAGTGACGGATTTTATGTGGCGAGTGGTGGAGCGCGGCGATTAGCAATCTCGGCAGGTATGCGCGGACCACGAGCACAACGTCTGCTGACCTAGCCCGCTGGCGCACATCGCATCTTCAAGCGTTCTTCTTCGGCGTATTCTGAGCGGGCAAAACGCGTCGCACACGCACTAAAGGAGAAGCCTCCCTCCGCGATCTCGCGAGCGTTATGCACATCCGCGCCCAAATGTCCAGAAGGAGGGAGCTGCGCATCAGCTCCTCAGCTTCCCTTAAGTTGTCCGCGCCACGTGCGGATGATAGACTTTCGCCATGGCCAAGAAAAAACCCGCTCGCAAGAGCAAGAAGAAGTCCGCGAAGAAAGCTGCTCCCAAGAAAAAACTCGCGCTGAAGAAGAAAGCGCCGCCCAAAAAGAAGCCCGCTCGCCGCAAGAAAATTCGGCGCCGCCCAGCTGACGAAATCTCGAACCCCATCTCTGCGCGCAGCAGCCGCGGCCTAGGTCCCGATACCGGCGGACAATCTGGTGACGTCCAGGGACTGTCGGGCCGCGAAGTGGCGGATTCCGAAAGCGTCGAAGAACTGGCGGAAGAAGGTCAGGACTACGAAGCCGGAATCGTCAGTGGCGTCGAAAATGCTCCCGACGCCGATCAGGGTGAAGTCAAAACCCGCGAAGTTCCAGAAAACGACGTTCCCGAAGAATATCTCGACGAGCAGTAACCGTCGATGGCGTGGCTTTTCTCCATTGGCCCGGCGCTCGACTCGCGGAATTTGAACCGCAACACGAGTGTTCGCGAAAGCGCGTGGTGTCATCCCGAGCGCAGCGAGGCCTGCCTGCCGCAGGCAGGGATCTGCTTTTGATTTGATCCCACTTACGGAGCAGAGCAGATTCCTCGTGCCGCGCTCGGAATGAGTCGCTTGAAACAATTTCCCGCGACTACGGCTGCCCCGCCCCCCGGGTTTTGGCGCGCTCGACCCGCTCATCGAAGTCCATGTCTCGAGCGGACTCTGCATTAAGTTTCTTCAGGAACGTATCAACTTCACGCGTCGCAGTTTCCTTGGCAATTCCATAGCGCTCCTGGATTCTGCCGATCAGTTGATCCCGCCTTCCGGCGATCACGTGAATGTCGTCGTCGGTCAGTTGACCCCACTTCTCGCGCACTTCGCCTTTCACTTGTTTCCATTTCCCTTCCAGTTGGTCTGAGTTCATTTTCAGGGCCTCGCCTCTCGAATTTTATACCTCGTACCTTCCAATGCCAGCTGCTGATGCATTCTGCGTGTAGCCACCCACGAAGCACGCAAGACAAATGCCAGCATCGGCAGCATTCGGCAAGCCATGCGTTTTGAGGACCTTGCCAGCCCGTAAACGCGCTTCGACAAGCCTCGAAACGGCCGTGTTCCTGTGTAATTTTGGAGAGCGGCTGCCGGTTCTTGCTTGGGCTGCAATGGTCGTAAGCGTCGGGCATCCAACCCTCGCCAACGTTGTCAGGCCGCGCAACGCCTGCACAAAAAGTTACAATTCGCGCAGGAAACCCGCTCCGCAACCCGCGCATCTGCTTAGGGGACAGACAGGCCAAGTAAAAACCTTTTAACACTCAATCGCTTCTGAACGGGCTAGAATCCAGGCACGGTAATCTCAGATGTGGGCGCAAGACATGTTTCATGCGCCGCGCAACCGCGGCAAGATCTCTGGGCCATTGATCTCACAGTTTTCTTGATTCGGAGAGCCTATGACCACACACAAAAGCCTGTTGGCCGTCCTAATCGTCGCTGCACTGTCATTCATCGGTTGTGGAGGCGGCGGAAGCTCTACTCCCGTCACCGTTACGATTTCCGCCAACGCGAGTAGCGTCCAAACCTTCCAGACCGTGCAATTCAGCGCGACAGTCACCGGCACGTCGAATCAAGCCGTCACCTGGAGCCTCAGCTGCACCGCCACGGCCACCACCGTGTCCGCGTGCGGCACCATTTCCGCGAGCGGCACGTACGTTGCACCGAACACTGTGCCCACCATTGCCACCCAGAACAGCACAGATCCGGCAGTTGTTACTATCACCGCAATCTCGCAGGCGAAATCGAGCGCTGGCGCCTCGGTCCAGTTCAACGTCAACTCCCTCAACCAGCAGGCGCTCGCAGTCCCTGTACAATTGGGATCGTCGGGCGGCAATGCCAATTCCTTGTGCACGAGTTCCAATACCTGCACGGGGGGCACGCTCGGCTCGCTGGTTAGCGGTGGCGGAAAAACGTACATCCTCTCCAACAATCACGTCCTTGGCCTCAGCGACGGCGCCACTGTGGGGCAAGAAGTCACCCAGCCCGGCATCATCGAAACCAACTGTGAGACCGCCGGCACAATCAACGTCGCCACCGTCGCCGACATCATCAGCCTTGAAACGCAGCCGATCCCCGCGACGCCCGTGGATGTAACGACCGGACTCGTCACCAGCGGTCAAGTGGATCCCAACGACAATATTCTCGAGTTAGGCGCGCTCAGCACCGTGAACGGTGTGCAGGTTCCACAACCCGCGCCTCCCGTGTCCGGCTCCGGCATGGCCGCCACGGTGGGACAACTGCTCGCGAAAAGCGGGCGCACCACGGGCCTAACCTGCGCAGCAGTGGATTTGATCGATATGAGTGCGCTGGTCAGCTACACCAAAGGCTGCTCGACGACGAATATTAACGTGACGTACACCGACGCGGTCCTCGTCAATAATATGTCCAACGAACAAAGTTTCATCGGAAACGGAGATTCCGGCTCGCTTGCAGTAGACGCGGCGACCGCCCAACCCGTGGCCTTGATGTTTGCAGGCGATGAAAACGATTCGATCGGAAACCCGGTCGCGGATGTGTTGGCCGCGCTGAAGGCGACCACGAGCGGCGCACCTACATTTACTTTTGTCGGCACAGCCACGCAACACACGGTCGCGGGTTGCAGCTTACCCGGACTGAGCTCCGTCACCGTAACCCCGCAATCCGCGAAAGCCACCGGCAGCGCTCTGCAAAATGCCAATGCTGCAATCACGCGCAACGCGGCGCAAATTTTGAATACCCAGGGCGTGACGGCCTACAGCCCAGGAATGAGCCTCGATTCCCCGAAAGAGCCGGCCATCGTGGTCTTCGCCGCGCCGGGCACTTCCCACGCCAGCATCCCGCCCGAAATTGACGGCGTACGCACCAGAATCGTCGAAACCGGCAATCCCGCCGCGCAAGGCGCGTTGAACCAGCAACAAGCCGCGCAGCTTGCAGCGGAATCAGCCGCCGCCCAACCCACCGCAATCCCCACAAGCGCCATCGAAAATGCGCGTCAGGTTAAAGAAAAGCACGTCGCCGAGCTAATGACCGACCCCGCCGTCCAGGGAGTCGGCGTCGGCGCCAGCTTAGACAGCCCCGGCGAACCCGCCATCGGCATCTTCGTCCTGAAAAATAAACCGCACCAACCAATTCCCGCCACGATTGACGGCGTCCGCACGCGCATCAAGGAAACCACCGGCTTCCGCGCAATAGTTGACCATTCGCCCAACGTAGCAGGCTGCTCCGCGCGCAAGTCAGCGCATCTAACCGCGCTGCCAGCCGGCTACCTGCATCCGATCGCCCCAGTCACCGCGGCTGCGCGCTAAACCAGCGCGATCCGCGCGCGGCGTCTACCATCCCTGCGCGCTCTTCGCGGTTGCTTTTCCATGCGCCCCGCATCTATAACTATGACTGGCGCCCAGCGCCCAGCCCTATGCGAGGTACTCCATGAAGCCGCCCGCCGTTTTCGCCGCCGCACTCGTATTTTTCGCATGCCCTGCCGCGCGACCCGCCAAAGCACAATCCAACACGCCAGTCGACTCCAAAACATCCGAGCAGCAAAAGCGCGCCCAGCTCGCGCAATCCGCGCATGCCGACATCGTCAACGCCTCCGGACAAAAAATCGGCACTGCAGCATTCGCGCCTTCCGAAGGCGGCGTGCGCATTGATATTGATGTAGCGGAGCTTCCCCCAGGCGTCCACGGAATTCACATTCACACAGTCGGCAAATGCGAAGGGCCGGACTTCAAGAGCGCAGGACCGCACTTCAATCCGGCCGGCAAAAAGCATGGCAAAGATAATCCGCAAGGCCCGCACAACGGCGACTTACCCAATATCGAAGTGAATGCCGACGGCCACGCCACCGCTTCGATGCTCGATACAAATGTCACTTTGGGTGAAGGCCCCACTTCGCTATTCCAACCGGGCGGCACTTCGATCGTGATCCACGCCAATATGGACGACTACAAGACCGACCCCAGCGGAAATTCCGGCGCAAGAATCGCCTGCGGCGTGATTCAGAAGTAGCGCCGCCACCGCGGCCATCAGTGCCTGTGTGTATTGCGTGACAACGCGGGTATCTTTGTAGTCCGTAGCTTTAGCTACGACACAAACGAGCCGTATTAAAGCGGCCTCACCGCTCGCAGAAAAAGGCAACCGGATGTCATCCCGAGCGCAGCGAGGGATCTGCTTTTCTCTCTAACTCATACTTACTGCGCAGCAATCGTGCGGAGCGCCGTCTGTTCATCCGGAAAATCCGTGAAGACGGTATGCAGGTTGGTCATGTGCAATATCTCCCGCGCGCGCGGGCTCAAATCCACAGCGTGCAGCTCGGCATTGTTTTTTCGCGCCGAATACAATCCCCGGATTAGCTGGCCGATCCCCGAGCTATCCAAATAAGAAACGTCCCGGAAGTTTAATAAAACCCGCTTGCGGCCGTCCTCGAAAAGATCCATCAACAATTCATGCACAGCCTGCCCCTCAATCAAGGTAAACCGGCCGCGTACATCCACCACTGTCACGTTTCCCAACTGCCGCGTACTCGCGCTAAAACCCACCGAGTTCCTCCCATTAAATCTGCTTACACGTATCTTACCGCAAGCCCGGCAAGATTCTAAAATCGGCGCGCGGGCGCACTTTCGCCGCATCTTCGACAGCCCAGGTGATGCCATCCACTACGAGGAAATCTCTGCGAGCCAGGAATCCAGGATCTTCAACTGTTCGGGAGCGACGTCCAGAAACGCGACCCCCATCCCCATCCCTTCGTGCACATACACAATTTTGGCTTTCGATGCGAACGTGCCCTGATCGCGCGAGATGCGCACATCCAGCAGCGTGCCCTGCGGCAAAGTGATCAGCACGTCCACGTAACAACCCTTCCGGCTGATTTCAGAAATCCGGCCCGCGATCCGCGTGTCCGTCAGCGGCTCGCGCAATTCGATGCTCGCAATCAGGGTGTACCGCGGCACCTCGCGGTGCTCCCGAAAAGTCCCCCCGGGATTTAAAGGTGTGCCGGACGATCCACCCATGGCTTTCGCTCCAGACCGGGCTGCAGGCGCGTTCAGGTTCGCACAATCGCCAGAACGTCGCTAGGTTTCTGCAGGCGACTGACGCGAAATAGTGAACCATCCCCGGATCTTCGCCCGCAGTTTCATTTAGGGAATCCGCTCCCGAAACCTCCCGCATTTCGGGCGGATACTAATGAGTAACGGCGTAGCCTTACCGCCGCCTTCCGTATTTCTGCCCACGCGCTAATCTCAATGAAAAGTGCTCCGTCACACCAGGCTCTTCTGCTCCTTAGCGTACCCACGCGAGCGTAACACTCCGGCAGTCCTTCATAATCCAGCCTATGTTAAGCATCTCAGTAGCCGTTGTACAAACTGCAGAAAATTGTTCCAATCAGTCTTATTGCTTCCGATTGAAAGCAAACTTTTGCATTTTCTCGATTTCGCCTGTATTTTCTATCTCCGAAGACTCCAATCCTGGGCTCCGGGTGTGCTATTTCCCGGGGACTGCTGTAATCTGGAATAACCAATTGATTAAGCAGGTGGACGGTCTCCGTCCCCTGCAGACTCGTACGTAAGGAAGCAAGGCGCGCGCATGCAGTCAGCTTTTCGGCCAGGAGATCAGCTTCGCGAGATCCGCAACCGGCTCGGCGTCACCACGCGAGAGGTTGAGGAACTCAGCAGAAAGATAGCTGTCGAATCCGAAAACGAAGAGTTTTGCATCTCGAACGCCTGGCTAACCCAGCTCGAAAATAAAAACTCTGTCCCCAGCATCTACAAGTTGTTCAGTCTCAGCGTGATCTATCGAATCAAGTTCACCCAGCTCCTTAGCCTCTTTGGCATCTCGCTAGCCGACACCATCCGCTATCAGCTTTCCACTCCGCTCCAAAACACCCATTTGGCCGCAATGGAATCACCTGACGCGGATAAGCCTGTGACCTTCCCGGTTCGCTTCGATCGCGGCTTCACGCTCGAGAAAACCAACCTGATTTCGCGTATGGTGGAAATGTGGGGCGAGGTGCCGCTGTCTTTGCTGCAGATGCTTGACGTACGCCACTGCCAATACGGCTACATCGGGACCGATGACTTCTTCATGTCCCCGTTGCTGCGCCCGGGCTCTCTCGTCCAGATTGACGGGCGTGTGAACCGGGTGCATTGCAGGGAATGGCGAACCGAGTTCGATCGCCCGATCTACTTCGTCGAACTGCGCGATAGCTATGCCTGTTCGTGGGTAGAGCTAAGTGCTTCACAGCTAACGCTGATTCCCCACCCGCTCTCGGGTTCCGCGATCCGGCAATTCGTCTACCCCGACGAAGCCGAAATCATCGGACAAGTGACGGGCGTGGCGATGCGCTTGGTTTCGCCGGCCACGGCGTCATCAGCCGCGTCTCCAAAATAGCCAGCGCAATTTTGAGGTTTGAAAAGAGAAGTTCGCTTGCCAGCGAGTCCGTGCCCGCTGGAATGGCCACTCGGTAGGGCTCTAAATCTCTCCAGGCGGCGATGAAATCGCTCATGGATGCATGCGAGCGCTCCGCGTAGCGCTTCAATTGATGAACTAACTCCTGCAGTGAGGCCGCCATGAGTTCGCGAAACGCCTCGCGATGGCAATCCGCCAGCGCCTCGCACGCGGCTTCCTCTGAAAATCGCAGCGCCAGTCCGTCGTGATGGTAATAACCCGTGTTGTAGTCGCGCGTGGACGATAGATAGATCAGCCGTTCCAGCGCCACCGGCATCTGCGCCAGCGTGCGACGCCGCAAATCTTGAATCGCCGCCTGCACATCTTTGCCTTTGGCCGGAATATTCATCACTAAATCGCGGTTCCCCCGCTCGCGCTGTCGCTCGCAAGATTTTCGATCGCCAGTGGGTTCAGGAAGGCCAGTGATTTTTCGGAAACTCTGCACACGCGGGCCGCCGCCCCTGCGGCAACTCCTACCATGGCCGGAGCGCCGTATGGGCCCCGGGCCAACAAAACGAGCTGCAGCGCGCGGCAAGCGAGCACGAGCACCAAGAAGTCGAAAGCAAGCCGCAATTCCGTACTAAGACTCATCTTGGCTTGAAACCGGGAATACCCGAGGTGGAAGTGCATCAGATTGCGAATCTCCAGCCGCAAGCGGCCGGCCCACATTAGCGAAATCCTTTTTCGTTCTGCCAGGAACAACCTGTGGATTTCCGGCGCAGTCTCCGCTGTCACATATTCAAGGTCGCCGCGGCCGAAAATCCTTTCAATTATCTCCGCTGGCAGCAGCCCTGATCGCAGTGTCCGCAACGCGTGCCGCGCCTCCACAAATTCCTGACCGCATCCCTCCACGGGAGCGCCCTTCCGCCGCGCCAGCGCGAACAAAAAGACAAAAAGCCCCGCGCCGATCAGCAAGTAGATGATCAGAGCCGTCACGAGCGAGCCGTCCGTTTAAAATAGGATCGCAAGGAACTGAGGATCTCTCGCGTCGCGCCCGCCAGCGCTTCGTAATCGCCATCCAAACGCGTGCGATCCACCCGTACCGGCTGCGGACTATAAGACCAAAGCGCGACCGCCCACACCATCAGGGAAAGCAGGTAGGCGCCGCTTTGCAAGCCGACCCAAACGGCGTTGAAGCGGTACCCCAGGAACGCGCGCATCGCTAAAGTCATTAAGCTGACCCCAACGTATGCCCCGAAGCCGACGATTAAGCCCACCAGGTTTCTACCAAGCGCGATGCCATAGTAAAACACGATAGTCAAAATCGTAACGAGTAGCAGCACCTCTATGACCCGAAGATCACGCTCCAGTTCCACCGTCACCGCCAACGGTGTCAGCTCCGCCTTCGTCACGACTTTCAATCCCACGTAGCAGAAAGTTGCCCCGAATACGCCCAGGCATGCCAGCCGCGCCAGGCGCTCGGCGCCCGGATAGAACTCGAACGCGTGCCGCACGACCTCCAGGACTATTCCACAACCCGCCACCAGCGTCGCGAATTGCGTCGGCCAATACCAGCGGTTATAGAATCCGTGCGACAGCGCGTAGCCGATATACAGCCCCAATGACACGAAACATACGCTAAATATGTAGGCGTAGAAATATGGAAACTTCGTCACCATCCTGCTGCGCACCGCACGAATCAATATCAAGACCTCGACCACTAGGCCGGCGCGCCATAGAAGTAAACTTAGCATTTCGTTAACTGCAGTGGATGGTACCACGAAAAAGGGAGAGATTTCACGCGAACTCCCCCCTTTTCACGCTCATTATTCTCCGCGGTAGGCGTTCCTATGGGCGGTCCGCGTCTTCATTCGTTAGACGACTAGTCCCGGCCCTTTCGTGCCACTGGAGGCTCTCTTCCATCCGCTGCAAGTGCAGCTAATCTAGCACCGTTTTTCGATTACTGCGACACCGGCTATAGGGCCGTGCGAGCCGCAGCCATCCCTAGCAATCGCCCCGGCGGCGGCACGGGTGGCTGCGTGCCATCCGCGATCAAGACCGCCAAGCCTGGGGACGGCACCGGTGGCTGCGTGCCGTCATCCAAAAGCGTTACGTTAGTTCGCCCCGGTGGTGGAACAGCCGGCTGCGTGCCATCGGCGACTAATACCGCCACGCCTGGAGGAGGCACCGGCGGCTGCGTGCCGTCATCAACGACGATGGACGTCAGTCGGGGCTGCTGGGAATGATTCTGGGCGAGGCTCAACGCAACCATCGCGTTGACAACGAGAAACAACGACACGATCATCTTCCGATTCATTTTGGTCTCCTGGATTTGTGGGTTCTTGGGCGCCCGCAGGCGCTACGCGAAGGTAAACAGGAGGCGAAAATCAGGACACCGGCGGAACGAATTGCTCAGGATTACAAGCAGGACGCTACTGTTTGCGAAAAACGTCCCGTAGGGCTTTTTTGGCGGGGAGCTCGGAAGATAAACGAACAAAGGGTGATGCGGAGGTGGCCGCTATCGAACGAAGGTCGGATATGTCCTAAGGTGATACGTGGAATACGTCAAAATGCCGTTACTCTGATGGAAACCCCGCGAAACTTACGTATAGAGTGGCGGCAGTCGGTCTGGCATCCTTCGGACAGGCACTAACGCCAGAAATTCTATGACTAAAACGGATCCGCATACCCAGACGGAGCACCTTTCTGGCCCAAACCTCGAGCCCGAGCAAATTCGCGAACGTCTCCAGCATCTCGACCGTCGCCAATGGTGGCTGTGGTCCACAACGGTCGCCGTGGTTCTGCTCCTTACGCTCGGCGTGGCATCTTTTGCCTTCCCCGCCATGCTCGATCACGACCAAGGCACCTACTCCTTTTTCTTGAACCAAGCAGTCCGCGCGCTCGTCGGTCTCGTCCTGGTCTTCAGCGTCTACCTCGTCTATCAGCAAACTCAAATCATGCGCCTGCATCATCAGGTCGCCGACCAGATCCAGTCGTTGGCCAAAGTCGAATCGCTGGCCTCCGAAGTTTATAAGCTCGCAGCCCTCGATCAACTCACCGGCCTCTACAATCGGCGGTCCGGTGAGCAGCGTCTCGCGCAAGAAATCAGCCGCGCGCAACGTCACGCTCGCCCCCTCACCGTTCTGCTAGTGGACGTGGACGGCCTGAAACAAATCAATGACAACCACGGCCACGCCGCCGGTGACACCCTGCTGAAAGGTTTTGCCGACCGCTTGCAACGCGCCATTCGCGGTTCCGACCTCGCAGTCCGCCTCGGCGGTGATGAATTCATGGCCATCCTTCCCGAGTGCCGCTCGGAAGAAGTTCGCCACGTTCTCGGCCGCCTGGAAGGTCTCGAGTTCGATTTCGCCGGTGACAAAATACGGCTGCAGTTCTCCCGAGGCTGGACCGACTACAAACCCGGCGAAACCGCCCAGGAATTTTTGCAGCGTGCGGACGTGGCGTTATACGAAAACAAACGCGCGGGAAAGCGCTGCGCAGTGCCCGTACACCAAGCTCCTGTGCCGCAATCCGCAGGCTGATGCGTGCAGTCCCCATCGCGCGGATTGAAAAATGTTCCTGTCAGGAACAATTCGGCGAAAAAACTCTTGCGCGCCCTTGGTGTTAACTCGTAAGATACGCCCCAGTTAGAGGAACGATACCTATGCCCAAAGAAAAGCCGAAGGTCAACATTGGAGAAGTCATCAAGTCTTACCGGGCCGACCGCGGCCTATCTCAGGGCGACATCGAGCGCCGCACCGGCCTGCTCCGGTGCTATCTTTCGCGCGTCGAGAACGGCCACACCGTCCCCTCGCTCGAGACTCTCGCGAAAATTGCCGAAGCCATGGAGATTTCGCTCGCCGATTTCTTCCCCGGCAGCGATACCCCCGGCGATCGCGAGACGCGCAAAGTCCTAGGCGAACTCTCCGACGAAGAAATCCGCTTTCTAGCGGACATCAAAAAATATTCCACCACGCTCTCCGACGACGACAAAAAGCTGGTCCTGGCCATGATTCGCAAAATGGCCACCATCGCGCCGCCCCCATCCCGCGCCAACGCCAAACCCAGCAACATCGGCCGCCGCCCGGAGTTCTAGCTCGCAGCAGCACCCGACCAAGACCGCGCGCGAAGGTTTTCTCTGCGTCTCTGCTGGAATCGCCTTCAACTTTCAACCGTAAACTCCGCCGTCACGCCGCTACCCACTCAAGCCGCAGATTCGCTACAATAGAACTGCAATGACAAAGACGCGTCACAAAACCGTAGGTGTGAAAGTCGGCAAAATTCAGGTAGGCGGCGGCGCCCCGGTGGTAGTCCAGTCCATGACCAACACCGACACGGTAGACATCGCCTCCACCGCCCAGCAATGCCTCGAACTAGCCCAAGCCGGCTCAGAATTAGTCCGCATCACCGTAAACATCCCCGAAGCCGCCGCCGCCGTCCCAGAAATCAAAAAACGCCTCCTCGACAACGGCTGCGACGTCCCCATCATCGGCGACTTCCATTACAACGGCCACGTCCTGCTAACCAAATATCCCGGCTGCGCCATCGCGCTCGATAAATACCGCATCAATCCCGGCAACGTTGGCGCCGGCCAGCGTCGCGACGAACAGTTCTCTACCATCTGCAAAGTAGCGCGCGATCACAACAAGCCCGTGCGCATCGGCGTAAACGGCGGCTCGCTCAATCAAGAGCTGGTCATGCGCAAGATGCAAGAAAACACCGACAAAGATCTCGGCAAAACGTCCGAAGAAATCATCAACGAATGTATGGTCCTCTCCGCACTCCAATCCACCGAACTAGCTCTCGAATGTGGCCTCCGCAAAGACCAAATCATCATTTCCTGCAAAGTTTCTCGCCCGCACGATCTAATCGAAATTTATCGCGACCTAGCCGCCAAGACCGATCAGCCGCTACACCTAGGCCTAACCGAAGCCGGTATGGGCGCGAAAGGCCTCGTGTGGTCCTCCGCTTCGATGGGCATTTTGCTGAATGAAGGCATCGGCGACACGATCCGCGTCTCGCTCACGCCGCGCCCCGGCGGCGATCGCCGCGACGAAGTCTACGCCGCCTGCGAACTCCTGCAATCCCTCGGTCTGCGCACCTTCGCCCCCAGCGTCACCGCCTGCCCCGGCTGCGGACGCACCACCAGCACCACATTTCAAGAATTAGCCGAAAGCATCCAGGGATACATCCGCGACAAAATGCCCGAATGGAAGCGTCACTACGAAGGTGTAGAAGAAATGAAGCTCGCAGTAATGGGCTGCATCGTCAACGGCCCCGGCGAATCCAAAGCCGCCAACATCGGCATCAGCCTGCCAGGCACGGGCGAAGCCCCCCGCTGCCCAGTCTACATTGACGGCAAACACTTCAACACGCTGGAAGGCACCTACGAAGAACTCTCCGCCGCCTTCCAAAAACTAGTAGACGATTACATCACCACAAAATACCAAAAGCGCGAAACCCCGCTCCCCGAAGTAACAGTCCCTCCGCCAGCAACAGCGGCAAAATCCCCGCTCCGCGTACTGGCCTAGGTGTGGCACAGCCACTCTTGGCTGTGCTCTTCGGTTTTGCTAGACGTTCCATACAGTTCCGTAGAACTTCGGCAGATTCATCGGCACGCGCGCCCATGACTGCTTACGATCAGCTCGAATACTTGCGCACCACCAGGGCAATCGGAAGCCCGACGCAAATAATGTGGATGACGACGCCGATTAACATCAACTTCACCGAAAACGGATGCTTCTGCGTAGCGGACAACGCCACGATCTGTTGCATAACGAAGTAGACCGCCACGCCGTATAAAACGCCTGAGAACTCAGCGTGCCCCCAGCAAGAACGGTATCTTCTGGCTCTGCACGAAGTAGGCTGCGGCCACCGAAAACGCAATGATGAAATGCAGCCACAAACCCATCAACGCTGTCGCGGTTCCCCGCGATACGCCTGTTGCCCCAACAATCCGCTAGCGATGCCCTGCAGTAGCTGGATGGGACGAACTCCGTAAACCAGCCCGTAAACGACCACCGCCGCAGTGATGTCCATCACCCCGCAGGTTAATCCAGCCCGCATAATCACCATAAAATCGCTGGAATCCTTTGGCGACAACCCTGCGGCACTCGAGTTCACGCACCCCTCCTCGCAGCGTCGTACGTGTTGTTATACGCGCGAAACCCGAAAAGGTTATTCGTGCCGCAAAGCCACCAGCGGATCCGTCCGCATCGCCCGCCGCGCCGGAATATAGCTAGCCGCCAAAGCCACGCAAGTCAAAATCACCGCCACGCTCAAAAAAGTCAGCGCATCAGTAGGCTTAACCCCAAAAAGCAAACTAGTCATCAATCGCGTCAAAGCCAAAGCAGCCACCACGCCCACCGCCACGCCCACCACCACCGCCCCAATCCCCTGCCGCATCACCAACTCCAAAATATCCCGCGGCTGCGCTCCCAACGCCACGCGAATCCCAATCTCCCGCGTGCGCTGCGCCACCGTAAATGAAATCAACCCATACAATCCAATCATCGCCAGAATCAGCGCCAACCCCGCAAAGCTTCCAATCACGTACGACGGATAGCGCCGCAAAAATACCGCCGGCGTCTGATTCGTGAAGTGCTCCATCGTCTGCGCCTGAATCAAAGGAAGCTGCGGATCCAGTTCATGCAACGCCGCCTGCGCCGAGCCTACAAACGCCGCCGGATCTCCCGCGGTCCGCACCATATACGTCAGAAATGTCGAAGGCCCCTGCTCATTCGCGACGTAAATAATCGGCGTAGGCGGTCCCGCCAAATCATCCTGCGCAATATTTCCCACCACTCCCACGATCTCGCGATACGGTTCCCTGGCGTCAAACGTAAACCGCACCCGCTTTCCCACCGCCTCTTCGTTCGGGAAGAACTGCTTCACGAACGCGCGATTGACCATCATCACCCACGGTGCTTCCAAGGTGTCCGTTGCGGAAAAGAATCGCCCCGAAATCAGCGGCACGTGCAAAGTAGAAAAATATCCTGAAGTTGCGGTGATGATGTCGCACTCATCTTCCTGCCCTGTCGCCGTTGGACGGCCCTGCACCAGAAACCGGATCGAGCCGCCGCTTCCGCCAATCGGCAAAGCACTGGTCACTCCAACGTCTTGCACGCCGGGCGTATTGCGCAATTTTTCGCTGAACTGATGTTCGAACAACCGCGCGGCCGGACTATCCCCCGGATAATTCTTGTCGCTCGGATACGAGCTGTCCGGCAGGTTCACCGAAAAAACCAGCAAATTGCGTATCGAAAAACCCGGATCCTGGTGCAGCAGCGCGCGCAGACTCTGCAACATCAACCCCGCGCCAACCAGCAGCACCAGCGACACCGCAATCTCCGCCGTCACCACCACGTTGCGCAACCGTGTATTCGCCGTGCTGGTCCCGCCCCGCGATTCATCCTTCAACGCGTCGCTCACTCTGCTTTGCGGCACCGCCAGCGCCGGCGCCAGTCCAAAAAGAATCGCGGTCAGCAGCGTCACGCCGCACAAAAATGCCAGAACCGGCAAATCGGTCCCCGCCTCACGCAGATTCGGCAGCGAACTCAGCACCGGCTGCGGAATGGCGGCGATCAGCGCACTCACGCCCCACCCCGCCGCCGCGAATCCCACGGCCGCGCCCAAGGCCGCCAGCAAAATGCTTTCCGTCAGCAGTTGCGCCACCAGCTGTCCCCGGCTCGCACCCAGCGCCGTGCGAATCGCAAACTCCTTTCGCCGCGCCGCCGCGCGCGTCATCATCAGGTTCGCCACGTTCGCGCAAGCAATCAGCAAAACGAATCCCACCGCACCGAAAATTACCAGCAGCAATGGCTGCACCTGTCCCACGATTCTGTGCCGCAGCGTCTCGATGTTCACGAATACGGATCCGTCCTGCTGTGGATATTCGCGCGCCAGTTGCGCCGTGATTCCGTCCATCTCCGCGTGTGCCTGCGCCGCGCTCACTCCCGGCGTCAGCCGCGCAAACACGTTCAGCCAGCGCAGGTTTCTGCGCGTCAAGAGGTCTTGCGTTGGGTGCATCGGCACCCACAGCGGAAAACCGTTTGACGGCGCAAATTGAAAATCGCGCGGCAGCACTCCCACAATCGTCGCCGGTTTGTTGTCCAGCGTGACGGTGCGCCCAATCGCCTTCGGATCGCCCCCGAAATCGCTGCGCCAGTAGCCGTAGGTCAGCATCACCACGTGCGGGCCGTCGCCGACGTTCTCACCATCCACAAACGCACGCCCCAGAGCTGGCTTCACGCCCAGCGTGGAAAAAAAGTTCGGCATCACCTGCGTCGCAAAAACCGCCTTGGGCTCCCCGTTCCCCGCCAAAGTAAACGTGTCGAAGCTGAAAGCCGTCAAAGATTCGAAGCTCTTCGCCGTCTTCTGCCAATCCACGAAATCCGGGTAGGAGCTATTTCGGTTCACCGCCTCGGTGTCCCGGGTCTGCGTACGCCCTTCCCCAAGGGTAATCAAGCGCTCCGGCTGGTAATAAGGCAGCGGCCGCAGCAACGCCGTGTAGACGACCGAAAAAATCGCCGCGTTCGCGCCGATTCCCAGCGCCAGTGTCAGCACCGCGACGGCGGTGAATCCCGGACTCTTCGCCAATAGACGGACCGCATGCCGCAAATTCCGCCACACATTTTCCATCGCCATACCTCCGCACACCCAGCGTTAGCAATCCGACTCGCAATCCTGCTCTACCGAACCCAATGCACGTGGTAATTTCCCGTCGCATCTTCCAGCGTCATCCGCAAGTGCCATTCGCCCTTGATCGCCTGAATATTCGTCGTGTCCATGCTGGCTCGCTCGGTGGTCCTGATTTCTGTACGCGTGGCTCCCGTCGGATCAATCAGTTCCCAGCGAACCCGGCCGTGTTTCACTTCCGCCGCGATGTTCAGATGCACCAGCTGCGTGGAATCATCCAAAGTGAAAAAGTAGTCTCGAACGTCGGTCTGATTCGTGAAGGTTTCATCCTTGGTGAGCTCGGGCGCAGGTGAAGGAGCGTTCGCTGGCGCCATTAGGCTGTCGCCAGTGGTCACGAAGCCATAATTCACATCACGGTTGGCGCTCGGAGTGTACGCGGTCGTGCTCGCGACTCCCGCTCCCAGCAAGTAAACGGAAACTCCCACCAAACACGTTGCCCTGATTCCTCGCCGCAAACTTGTCCAGTCCCTGTTCATCGGCACACCTCCTCTTCGAGCAGAGTCCGCAAGTTGCCTGCCAGGGAATCACCGCGACAAGTACCGCTTTCACAGCGGGTTATGCGATAGATATGGCGGGAAATTTCAGTTTGGTGACCGTTTGTGGGAAGAGAGCGTCGTGCAGTCGGACACCTGATCGGCAGTTCAAATGCCGGCCGTATTCATCAGCACAACTCGCCAACCATCCGGGTCTTCGAACGTGACGCCCTTTTCGGCCCAATACGAGTTCTCCGGCGGCACAGGTTCGTATCCGCGCAGGCCGAGGCGGTTGACCGCTTTGCGGACCGCGTCACCATCGGGCATGTAAAGGACGAGCAAATTGTCGCGGCTCGGCGCCGGGCACGGACTCCCGTCCGCGTGTTGAGTGAACTCCAAGTGCAGGTCGCGCCCAGGCAGGCCGAGCATGTAACCTGAATAGCCGTCGTGATCCTGAAACGACCCGACAATTTTCAGTCCAAGCCCCGCAGTGTAGAATTGCACGACTTCGTCCAGCTTGTCCGTCGGGCGCGCAAAGCGAATCTGCGTCACGGGCATATCATTTGGCCATTCCGTTGTCATATTCGTTCCCTCGTCCGCAGCGCTTCCGTCTCCTTCTTGCCAGTCGCCAGCGCTACCGATAGACTGGCCGCGTGCCTGACTTCAGCGCCGCGCGCCTACGGTACGCCACTCTCGCCGCGCGATTCAAATGAGCGAACAAGCCACTCCCACCCTGCCGCACACCGCCGCAAAAACCGGCTGGCAAGTGGGCTTCTGGAGCCTGATCGTCACCCAATTCCAGAATGCCTTCAACGACAACGCCATCAAGTTCCTGGTGATTTACATAATCGTCGCCATGAATTTCCCGAAAGACACCCGGGAAAACCTGATTCTCATCGTCGGCGCGCTGTTTGCTCTGCCGTTTATTTTCTTCTCGATGGCCGGCGGCAATCTGGCCGATCGCTACAGCAAACGCAGCGTGGTGATCGGCACCAAGCTGATGGAAATTTTTGTAATGGCCGTGACGATTCTCGGCCTTTGGCTGCAAAATTTGCCGCTGGAATGTGCCGCGGTATTTCTGATCAGCTCGCAATCCGCGCTTTTCGGACCCTCGAAATACGGCCTGCTGCCGGAGTTGGTGCCGGAACGCAAACTCTCCTGGGCCAACGGAATCATCGAATTGGGAACTTTTCTTGGCAGCATCACCGCGGTGATGGCCGCCGGCGCTTTAGCCGAGCGCTACCACGGCCGTGAACAGATCGCCGGTTTCATCCTGCTGGGCTGCACTCTGCTGGGCCTCGCAACAAGTTTCGGCATCACGCATGTGCCCGCGGCAGACCCATCCAAGAAATTGCAATGGAACCCAATCGGCGATTTGGGCAAGCAGATGAAAACCATCCTCGCCGATCGCACGCTCGCCTGGGCGGTAATGGGCAATACCTATCTGTTTTTCCTGGCCGCGCTGTTGCAATTCACCATCATCATCTACGGCCACGACGTCCTGCGCGTGGACGAAACCCACATTAGCTATCTACAAGCCGCCGTTGGCATCGGCATCGGAATCGGCAGCGTAGCCGCAGGCTATCTCTCCGGCGGCAAAATCGAATACGGTTTGATCCCGCTAGGCGCGCTCGGCATGACCATCTTCGGCGCGCTCCTTTATTTCGACGCCCCCAGCGCGGCTCTCTCGCACTGGCTCGTAACAACGACCGCGCACATCGGCTCGCCCGTCCTCGAGCGCGCAGCCGCATTCTTCGCACAGCTAGTGCACCTGCGCATCCCCGACCTCAGCCTCCTCGGATTCTTCGGCGGCTTCTTCGCCGTCCCGCTGAATGCCCTCATCCAACACCGCCCGCGCCCCGACCAGAAAGGAGGCGTAATCGCCGCCGCGAATTTCTGGTCCTTCGTCGGCATCTTCGTAGCAGCCGGCGCCTACAACATCTTCTCCGCGCGCTTCCACCAATCAGCCGCCGCGATCTTCCTCGACGGTGCCATCCTCACCGCCGTCATGACCGGCTACTCGATCTACCTGCTCCCCGACTCTCTGCTGCGCCTGGTCCTCTGGATGGCGACGCACTCCGTCTACCGCATCCGCGTCGAAGGTCGCGAAAATATTCCCGAAAATGGCGGCGCGCTCTTCGTGGCCAATCACATGTCGCTGGTAGACGCCCTACTCCTGATCGCCTCCACCGACCGCCCCATCCGCTTCCTCATCTTCAAAGACATCTACGACCAACCCTACATCAAGCCCTTCGCGAAAATGATCCGCGCGATCCCAATCTCCTCGCAGCTCCGCCCACGCGACATGATCCATTCCCTCCGCGAAGCCAGCGACGCCATCCGCAACGGCGAAATCGTCTGCATTTTCGCCGAAGGCCAAATCACGCGCATCGGCCAATTACTCCCCTTCCGCCGCGGCCTGGAACGCATTATGAAAAATGTAGACGCGCCCATCGTCCCCGTAAATCTCGACGGCGTCTGGGGCAGCATCTTCAGCTACGAACGCGGCCGCTTCATCTGGAAAATGCCGCGCAAAATTCCCTACCCGGTCACGGTAAGCTTCGGCAAGCCCATGCCGCCGACGGCCACAGCCTTCGAAGTCCGCGAAGCGGTGCAGGAACTCCAGAGCGAAGCGTATCGCCACCACAAGAACCGCATGTACACTCTGCCGCGCTCTCTGATACGGACCGCGCATCATTATCCGTTTCGTTTCGCGATGGGTGATAAACGCCGCCCGCGCATGAGCTGGGGCAACGCGTTACTCAGCGCCATCTTTCTAGCCCGACGCCTCCGCGAAACCTGGAAAAACCAGGAAATGGTCGGCATCCTCCTGCCGCCCTCAGTTCCCGGCGCGCTGGTAAATTTCGCCGTCTCGCTCAGCGGAAAAATCCCTGTAAATCTGAATTACACCGCCTCCAACGAAACACTCGCCTCCTGCGCCGAGCAATGCAAAATCGAGACAGTCATCACCACGAAGCTCCTGCTAGAAAAAATCCCGCTGCAAGTCCCCGGCAAAACCATCCTGCTAGAAGAAGCCGCAGCCGCCCCGCGTTTCCTAGAACGCATGACCGCATTACTCTTCTGGTTTCTGCCAAGCAAACTCCTCGAACGCACGCTCAACGCCCAAAGAAAAACACAATCCCTAGACGATCTAGCCACCATAATCTTCTCCAGCGGCAGCACCGGCGAACCCAAAGGCGTAATGCTCACGCATTACAACATCATGTCCAACATTGACCAGATGGGCCAAACCTTCATGCTAGCCAAAGGAGACGTCCTGCTAGGCGTCCTCCCGTTCTTCCACTCCTTCGGCTTCACCGTCACGCTCTGGCTTCCCGCAGTGATGGGCATCGGAGTCGCATTCCATCCCAGCCCGCTAGATCTGGTAGCCGTCAGCGAACTAGTCCGCGACTATCGCGTCACTTTCCTCCTAGCCACTCCCACGTTCCTGCAAGCCTACACGCGCCGCTGCTCACCCGAAGATTTCGGCAGCCTGCAATACGTAGTAGTAGGCGCCGAAAAGCTGCCCGAGCCGCTAGCGCTAGCCTTCGAAGATCGCTTCGGCATCCGCCCGCTGGAAGGCTACGGCGCCACAGAATGTTCGCCGGTAGTAGCAGTAAACACGCGCGACTTCCGCGCCCCAGGCTTTCGTCAGATCGGCGCCAAGCGCGGACGCATCGGCCATCCCCTCCCCGGCGTAAGCGTCCGAATCGTGGATCCCGAAACGCGCGAGCCGCTGGCGGTAAATACTCCCGGCCTGATGCTAGTCCGCGGCCCCAACGTGATGAAAGGCTATCTAAGCAAGCCCGAGAAAACAGCCGAAGTCCTCCAAGACGGCTGGTACGTCACCGGCGATATCGCCGCCCAAGACGAAGACGGCTTCCTAACCATCACCGATCGCCTAAGCCGCTTCAGCAAAATTGCAGGCGAAATGGTCCCGCACATAAAAATCGAAGAGAAGCTGCAAGAACTAGCCGACTCCGCCGAAAGACAATTCGTAGTAACCGGCGTCCCCGACGGCAAGAAAGGCGAGCGCCTCGTAGTCCTGCACACGCTCGAACCGGAAGCGCTGAAGCCGGTCGTAGAAAAGCTAGCCAAGTCCGACCTGCCAAACCTCTGGACCCCGCGCCCCAACCAGTTCTTCCACATAGATGAGTTGCCGCATCTAGGTACAGGCAAGCTAGACTTGCGCCGAGTCCACGAAATCGCGCAAGAAAAGTCGTCGGGCGAGACCGCGTAATTTGTGATTGGTGAGTAGTAATTGGTGGGAGGACGGCATGCTGCGCAACTGGCGGCGAGGAATTTACGCGATGCTGGCGCTGGCCGCGCTCACGGTCCCAATCGCGCGCGTCGGCTACTCGCAAAGCAAAACGAAAGACCCAAAAGTAATCCTCGATCTGGACAAGACCCCGCCGCCCGCAAAAGATTCAATCGAATCCCCCGAGCCTTTCGGCAAAACCTGCAGCGCTTTCGCCCCGCCCCGCGACGGCTACCGCAACTTCGACGACCCAGTCGCCATCGAAGACCTGATCGGCGCCCCCATCGAAACCCTCCGCGTCCGCCGCTACGGCGATGCCCACGAAAAAGTAGACAAAGAAGAAGTCCGCAAGCAAGTCGAAAAAGTCCTGAAATCCGAAACCACCGAAGAATCGCGCTACGAACCCTGGGACGAAGCCGTCTCCGCAAACCTGATAGCCAAAACCGAGTTCTTCGACCACACCAAAGGCGTCCTGGAAGCCTCAGGCAACCATGTCTGCTTCTCAGACTACAGCGGCCTAGTCTGGTGGGTCCGCACCACCCCGCCGCCAGAAACCAAGTAGCAGCGATGCGTCAACGCGCCCCCGCGAGCCCACCAGTATTAAGAGTGACCCTCCGGCAAGCACGATTGGCGCCACAGGTGTGGCACAGCCACTCTTGGCTGTGCTCTTCGATTTTGATTCTTGAATGAGCGTTACGTACGTATCGTTGCGGATTGTGCCGCCACGTATCGCGTGTTAACCATTCTCCAGAGTGGACAGCTACAGAAGAAATTTGCCGCATTGGTTACCAGAAGGGCCGCCGATTTTCCTGACCTGGCGCCTCTATGGCTCGCTACCAGCCAGCTTTTTCAGTCGCCTCCGTGAAATCAAGAAATTTTCCGCAGGTGAAGAATTTCGTCGCGCGGATGAATTATTGGATCGCGCAGAGGCAGGCCCTTTGTGGCTCAAAGACGCTCGCGTTGCAGCATGCGTGGTTCAAAAACTCGTGCATGGAGATCGCGGACTCCACCACTACTCATTGCATTCTTACGTCGTGATGTCGAATCACGTACACGTACTCCTGACGCCTAATGTAGAGGTCCGCCGGCTGACGAATAGCCTGAAGGGAGTGACGGCACGCGCCGCCAACAAGATTTTGCAACGCAGCGCACAACATTTCTGGCAAGACGAGTCCTACGATCATTGGTGCCGGAGCCTGGCAGAATTCGCACGAATCCGCGAGTACATCGAAAGAAACCCGGTTGCCGCTGGCATGGTTGCGAAAGCTTCGGACTGGCTTTGGTCGAGCGCCAATCGGAATGGGAAGTAGCGCTTTTCTTGCGGATTCGTGGTGCCAATGCCGCAGCTCGTCGTTGTTCGGGCAGGAGAATCAACACCAAGAGCACAGCCAAGAGTGGCTGTGCCACCCCCGCTGCGCCAATCGTGCCTGAAGCAAGGTTCCAATGCCGAAACAAAGCGGGTGCCCTGCTGAAGCCCGAGCCCAAAGCGTAGCCCATCCGCCGAACGCAAATCCCCGGGGCAGTTGTGGCACAGCCACTCTTGGCTGTGCTCTTGTTTTTGCAGTTGCCGTTGCCCTGCCCTCGCCTCCGTTCTTCGACGTGAGCCGGAAACCGCGCACCCATTGCAAATGATTCTAATCGCCGCGGAGGGTTGCGCCACCCGCCGCCTCATTTCGACATCAGAACGTTCCGTCAAGCGCCATTGGCGCGCCGGGGTGGCACAGCCACTCCTGGCTGTATTCTTCGACTTCGACTTTGCCTTCGCCTCACGCCTGGGCCAGCACCGTGTTGCTGCGTCGCGCGTGGTAACCATCACCGCCGTGGACCACTGCAGGAGAAATTTGCCGGCCCGAATAAGATTACAAGATCAGATACTTCACAAAAGACGGTTGCGGCGTATGCTCCCGTAAAGGGGACGCATGTTAACCCCTAAGCCGCGACAACTATTTACCTCAAAAAAAGCGGCTTATGGCAAAGCGAGGAGCCATGACCGTTTGCATTGCAGCGATTGCGGAGAAAGGTACGCTGATCGGGTTGTCTGACAGGATGTTAACAGCGGGCGATACTGTATTCGAGACAGAGCAATCAAAAATATGGCCGTTTTCACATTCCATAGCGGCCTTGATTGCCGGAGACACGTCCGTACAAACCGAAATACTCAGGAAAGTGGATAACGAAATAAGGGGCCGAATCATCGCAGCGCCGGATGATTGGGTCAATGTGAAAGAGGTTGCTGACCTCTACTGCAAGAACTATCGGGAGATGCGAAGAGCAAGCGCCGAAGCAGAAATTCTCCATCCGGTAGGCTTGGATTTTTAATCGTTCCTACAGGGGCAGGCAAGCTGGAATGCGGATTTGAACACCCGCCTTGCGAACGAATTGACTGAATATCAATTCGCGGAAGAAAAGAACGGTCTCCTTGAAATTATTTTCTTGGGGGTGGATAACGATGGCCCGCTACTCGTAGGCGGCAAAAAAGGTACCTACGTGAAAATATACGTCGCAGAGGGAGATAAATTATCAACTCGCACGAACGTAGGATTTGCAGCCATAGGTGTAGGAAAAAGCCACGCGGAATCTCAGTTCATGGTTGCGGGGTATTGGCCCGGTAAGCTCTTGAACGAGGCCATTTTGATTGCATATTCCGCCAAGAAGCGTGCCGAATCTGCTCCGGGGGTTGGAAAGGCCACTGATTTTATTTCGATTGGTCCCAAGCTGGGGAATTTCTACAAGGTAGAGGATGGTGACCTGAACCGCCTTGATGCGATCTACGCGAAGAGTCAAAAGCCGGCCGCGCAGGCATTCAAGAGAGCAATCTCAGAAACTCAGGAATTGATTCAAGTTATACGCGCCAGAACAACTCCCCAACCAGGTACAGTTATTACAGATTCGACCGAAAATGGAGTCCAATTGCTAGACCTCGGGGAGAAAAAAGATGGATGATTTTAATTGGGTACAGGAGTTGTCGAAGTGTTCGTTAAGTGTGGCGTTTGAATCTTTGCGGCAAGCGGTCAAGGGCGACGTTGAAACTCGCCGAAGTCTAATGTCCGAGACGGCTCATTATTCGTTTCGATACGTACCCAATAACGAGTGGAATTTTTCTGTGATCGTTGAGGGAAATAACCTGCATGGCGGAGTCAGTTTCGATAAAAGAGGCAATGAGATTGTCATTGAGGATGCCGCTGGCAAGGTTCTCGTTACGGCGCGAGTTACTCTCAATAAAGACCGTGAGTGCCGATTTGTTGTAGGCGAGGAGGAATTAGAGTCTTGGCAACTCAGAAAAAAGGTTTTAGAAAAGCTATTCTTCTACAAGTACTAATTAAGTCGTCCGCAGCTTCGTTAATGAGCATCGAATCGGCAGTTGCTCGATGGCAACGAAGATAACTCACCTGTCTGGTTTCGAAGATGTGGGATCAAGCGTTTGCGAGCCGCTTCAGGAGCGTCCGGTATTGATTCAAGAAGTAATCGACCGTCGCTTCGAAGTCATAGAACGCGCGCGAGTCTACGCCATTCTCCGCGAGGAGGTAGCAGTGTTTGCGAATCATTTTTATGGTGTTTACCGAAACGAGCTCGCCTTCACCCGAGTATGAAACCTGTGTCACCTTCGCTTGACGCACCCTGCGTTTCGGTTTACCTAGTCCCCAAAAGCCCGTTTCTGTCCACTCCTCTGATCTGTACACGTCCACAAAATTGCCTCTCGGATCACCTAGCGTGATGTTAAATCGCGACAGAATTCTTCTCAGTTCTCGAAAGGACACAGGATGCTCGTGTTTTGAGATTGGACGGGTCCGTCGTCGTAGCCACTCCCCCACGGCTTTGACCTCCTCTTCGTAAGGCAATCGCGTTGCGTGCTGGTTCGAGGTTAGGCGGTTGCGCCCTCCTCGTGGAGCAGAGACTCCACTGGTAAGCCTATGGTCCGCTAAGCTTACGATCATGTTGTAGAACTCTTGGTGACCGACGTGCTGCGGCAAGTAGCCGTTTCGGTCGAGGTGAACGAGCGACGAGACCAGCGCCGTCCGTTTGTTGCCGTTGTGGAATGCGTGATCCATGCAAAGCCCGTATAGGAGCGTCGCAGCATTGTCGCGAGCCTCAGGATATTTGAGGATTGCGCCAAAGGATGTGTTCTGGCGCGATACTGCGGAGGCCAGCAAGTCGACACTTTTAAGGCCGCGCGGGACGATTGGGTCGCCAACCTCCTCAAAGTGGGACTCAAGACATTGATGAATGCGGATGACCTCCGCGCAACTTAGCGTCTCTATCATCTACGTTGTCATTGAATACACTACGACTTCCGTTTAATAAAGACAGATTCTTGGCGCAATGACAAGTCGCCTGCCTGTCAGAAGCTCACGCGTTTTTGCCGTTCGGGTGTGGGCTGCGACCATTTGATGTAGGAATCTTGCCATTTGCGGGATTTGGGTTGATTGGGTTTGCTTGGTGGCTTACATTGGCGATGCTGGAGAACATTCGGAATGCTGATACATACCTGCAATTCGACTTTGTGGCTAACGGCGGTGGCGCCGGGCTGGGATTGTGGCCGAATGGGCTTTAGTCCCTCCTCGTAACGATTCCCTCGATCACAGCCCTTAGCCCAGAAACTCAACGATGGACGTGTGTATTTGTCTGCGGGCAATGCCCTGCCCGGCGAGCAATTTCATTCCGCGCTAGCCACTACCGGCGCGCATTCCGAGGCGGCCAAACGCCGCTTCTTAGATCGGATAAAGCTTATGAGCGTGAAGGTGAAAGGCGGAACGCCGGTGCAGGGGCCGTCCTTGTGCGAGAGCTGCACGCAGGCGCACATCGTTCGCGGCTTCCGCGAAACCGAATTGCTGGTGGTGTGCCAAGCCACCTACCCGGAGCGGCAGGTGACTTTCGCCGTCCGGGAATGCTCGCGGTACGTCAGCATGACCAGCCACACGCTGGTGGAGATGCAGAAGATCGCCTGGCCCTTGACGCCGCGCACGCCGCGACAGACCGGTTTCGTTGCGCCAACCGACGATGAGGGCGGCGAGAATAAAAACGCCAGCGAGATCGAACTCGTGCTGGACGAGGAGGAGTCGGCCTATCCGGCATGAGTCCACGGACCACAAGTCGAAGCGTGAACGCAGCGACGCGGAAATTGCGAACGAAGGAGCGGTGACTTTCCCGCCCTTCGAGGTACAGGCAGCTGATTTCCGCGTCGCCGCTGCCGCACGCCAGGCTTGTGGGACGTGTCAGGCGCGGTGGCCGTCCTGCCTCCGCACACAATCTAAATCTCGTCATCGCACCAGCGCCGTCAGGCGCGGCACAAACCTAGCCCGGCGCGTAAGCGCCGGGAAAAAGGCGGCGCGCAGCGCCATTCCTTTCGCGGTGCCGTTACCGCGAGCCTTTGACTTGCTGCTCCCGCGCCCGGAAGCGTCCGCATGACACACGGCCTATCAGCTTAGGTCTAGTAATTACTAGGTAAATGTGATAAAATAAATCCGGGCCACTTTTCCGACCCACTGAGGACGCATCATGAGAACCGCTACACCGGCGACGGGCCGCCCACTCCAATCATCAGGGAAATCTGTCGGAAAATTCCGCCCCACCCGCCTCACCTCTAGCCCGACTCGGCGTCCCGCCGCCCCAAAACCTCATGTAACATCTCAGCTACAATGTTACATCCCCGCTCTAACCGACAATGACCGCCGATCACCGCGCAAAATCAATCGCCAACCCCGGCGATTAGAATTCACTATATCTCACACAAAACAAACACCCACGCTTCAAATCAATCGCCAACAAAGTGCCACTTCCACAATCACGAATCACGATTCACAGATCACGAGTCAGGCGCGTTCTAATCGTCACTTTTTGCAGGTTTCCGCAAGCCACCAATGCCGAATCGCAGCCACGAATCGCCCGCCGCAAGCAGCCAGCAAAAACGTTTCTAATCGACAATGGCAGATATTAGAAATCAACGTAAACCTCTCAAAACAAACGATCGCACCCCGTTCTAATCGGCACAAAAACGCGTTTGCGGCGCCTAGAAAACGGCCAGTTTCACGTGCAGGAACTTTCTGGGGTCTTTGCGGAAGTCAGCGATCAGCAAACGCAGATCTCCGCTCATTCCGGTCAGGTTGTCATAAAGCGCTGGGTCGCTGAAGAATTTCCCAGCAGTCCCCTGGTTGGAATTGAGTTTGGCCGTGGCTTCTTTCACCTGCGCCGAGGCGTCGCGCATGTTGTTGTAGAGCGCGTCGTCGGTGGCCAGTTTGCCGAGCGAGCCTTTGCCGGCGCGGACGTCGGCGAGCACGCCGTTGCCATTGTCCAGGAAGGATTTAGCGCTGTTGTAAACGGCCGGATCGTAGATCAATTTTCCGGCGGTGCCCTTCTGGTCTTTCACGGCGCCGAGGACGTCATTGACGTTGTCCACGGTCGTGTTGACCTTATTGTAGAGCTCGTCGGACACAATCAATTTTCCGGCAGTGCCCTTCCCCTGCTGGATGTTGGAGGCGACGTCATTAAGCCGCGCGACGGTGGCATTGAGATTGTTGTAGAGCGCGGGATCTTTGATGAGTTTGCCGACGGTGCCCTGGCCATTCTGAACCTGATCGGCGATGCCCTTCAGGTCATTGGAAACGACGTTCAAGGTATCGAGCAGCGCGGTGCCGCGCGAAACCATCTCCGTCATGGCCACGGCGGGCGCGCCGGGGATCGTGCTATTAGGCGGCAGCGGCGTGCCGGTGAGGCCGCGCTTGATGGTGACGTAGCGGTCGCCGAGCAGACCTTCGGTGACGAGGCTGGCGGTCGAGTCCGTGCGGACGTCCTTCTGGAATTTTTTGTCAATGCGCAGGACGAGTTGGATGCTTTGCGTGCGATCGGTAGGACGCGGGTTCAAGCCGATCTGCTCGACGTTGCCGATGGAGACGCCGTCGAGGCGCACGGGTGCTCCGGAGGTGACGCCTTCAACTTCGGGGAGGTATGTGTAGAGGCGGTATTTCGGGCCGATAATTCCCGCGCCGGTGATGTAAAAGATCGCCACCGCCAGAATAAACAGGCCCGCGAGCACGAAGAGACCTACCCGCAGTTCTGTCCAGCTTAGCTGCTTGCGTTGCGCCATGACCTTGCCTCCTGAGAAATTGCCGATTGCAAATTGCAGATTCCGGAATTCAGTTTTCAGATGCGGAGATCATTCCGCTGACGCCAGGAACTTTTTAAGGTACTCGTCTTTGGTGCGCAGCAGCTCGTCGGCCGCGCCTTCCCAGTAAATTTTGCCTTCTCGCAGGACTAACACGTTGGTGGGGCGCGCGGGATTGCCGTCGCCGATCGCATCCGCCGCCTTTTCGCGAGCGGCCAAAGACCGGGGCGAGGCCGGGTTGGCGTTGGCATCGCGTATGCGTTTGTCTGCGGCGGCGGGAACGGCGCCATTGCCGTTGCTTTTGTCCAGCAGGGAGACAACGTGGCCGGTGTTCTTGTCGAAGCGAAAATTGGCCAGGCCGAAGGCGTCTTGCACGCGATGCGTGGCGAGAAGAGAAGTTACGTCCTGCAAGTCGCGGCCGCGCAGGATCAGCGTGATGATGGTTTGCGACGTGACTGGATCGAGGCCGGCCGTGGGCGAATCGTACAGAACGACAGGGGGACGATCTACCAACGCGCGGGCAATGGAAACGCGGCGGCGCATTCCGCCGGAAAGTTCGGCGGGAAATTTTTCGATGGCTTGCTCGAGTTCGACGAAGCGGAGGGCTTCGCGCACGCGCTGATCAATTTCGGCTTCGTCCATGGCTTCTTCGCGCAGACGGAAGGAAACGTTGTCCGCGACGGTGAGCGAATCGAAGAGCGCTCCTTCCTGAAAGACGAAACCGATCTGGCGGCGAAAATTCAGGAGTTCCTCTTCAGGCATTTCGCTGATGTCGTGGCCCATGACGAGGACTTGGCCGGCGTCGGGATGAATCAGGCCAGCAGCGAGCCGCATGATGATGGTTTTGCCGGTGCCGGTTTCACCGAGGAGAACTTTGGTTTCGCCGGGCGCGACGTCGAAGGAGATGCCGCGGAGGACGTCTCCTTCATCGAAGCTGAGGTGGACGTCACGAAAGGAGATTAGCGGCTCGCCGGGGACGATCTGTACATGTTGCTGGGCGTCTCCACGGGGAGGTGGCGGCCGCAACGCGCTTGCGAGATTCGACGAGGAGTCGAGCGGCGGAACGTCGCGCGTCATGCGTGGAATTATAGATGGAAACTGAGGGATTCGGGGTGGGAGTTCGCTTTGGGCGCGTTGAGAAGCAAGTCAGAGGCATTAACACAGAGGATGCCGAGAACGGCAAAAAAGAGAGGACACGGAGACGCGGTGTTAGAGCGCGGATTGTGGCACTTGCTAGATTCAAGTCGAAGAGAGGTCCGTCGCTCCGCTCGGGATGACAACGTGGCTAAACTTGCTGCTCTAGAGGTTGAACATGTATAGCAGGAGCCGAGAGAGGAAGAAGTCAACTACGAGGACCCAGACGGAGGCGATTACTACTGCGCTCGTTGTTGCGCGGCCAACGCCTTGGGTGCCGCCGCGAACGCGCAGGCCGCGGTAACAGCCGACTGTGGCAATAATGAGGCCGAAGACGAGCGGTTTGGCCATGCCTTGGACTACGTCGCCCATGGCGAGCGAGTGGATGGCGCGCGTCCAGAATTGCACGGCGCCGAGGCGCAGCGTCGAGTACGCGACGACGAATCCGCCGCAGAGGCCGACAAAATCGAAGACCGCGGTGAGCAGCGGGACCATTAATACAGTGGCGATGACGCGCGGCATCATCAGTTTGCGAATCGGATCGGTGCCGAGGGCGCGCATGGCATCCACTTGTTCGGTAACGACCATCGAGCCAAGCTCGGAGGCCATGCCGGAAGCGTTGCGGCCGGCGACGAGCAATGCGGTGACCGCGGGGCCGAGTTCGCGGACGAGTGCGAGTGCCACCGCGTCGCCGGTGAGGGCTGTTTCCCCGAAGCGCTGGAACTGCGCGGCGGTCTGCAAGACCATCACGCCACCGATGGACAGGCTGGCAAGAATAATGATGGGAAGCGAGCCGACGCCGACGATGTCCATTTGCTCGAGCGTGTCCATCCAATAGTGCGGCGGACTGGGGATGTATTTCAGCGCCTGGAGCGAGAGTAAGAAGTAGTCCTGAACGGCCGCGACTTGGCCCTTCAATGCATCAGCGAGAATCGAAGGGAGCGATGAGGTAGGACTGGCGTCGGCCATTTTGAGCGACACGGCGCGTCGCGGTGAGGCGCGGCTGCGCCGAGTCATTGGCAGCGTAACGGCTGAGCCGCGTCGCGTCAAGCGGACATGCTTGTGGTGTTATTCCAATTTCGAACCATGCGTTACAATTGGCGCATGATCCCGCCTCGCATTATGTATATCGAGAATAAATCGGCGCAGCCACCGGGCCAACACGGCGTAATGGGTCCGGCTCGCATCGGACGCGTTATGTTTTCGAAAACGGGCAAGAGTCTCTATTACAAGGGCAAAACGTTCCAGAGCCTCAAAGGTTCAGGGTTCAAAGCTAATTACTTCGACGTGGACAGCGGTGACCAATACTGGATTTCTGGCCCAAAGAAGAACGGCGCAGACGGACTCTACGGGCCGCGCCCGACCTCGATAGACGATGACGCGCGCGAAGAATATTGGACAGTCGTCCGCAAACAACCGAACAAGAAACATCTCAAGACTACCTAGGCCACAAAGGCACTTCAAAGGCGCCCACCTAAAGGTGGCCCCTACAACGTCAACTGCGACGAGCCAGCGAGACACGTTCGCTTCGCTGAATACAGGCTCCGGCACTGCCTGCGTTGTCAGTGTCATTTCTTTGCAAAGTGTTTACGCGGGTGCGGGGGTCCGGTAGAATCTTGCATTCGCGCCTGCTTGTTGGGCTCGGCTACTACATGCTGCGATTCGTTACAGCGGGGGAGTCACACGGGCAGGCGCTGATCGCCTGGATTTCCGGGCTGCCGGCGGGGATGCCGGTGGATCTGGAATTTATTCAGCGCGAACTGCATCGGCGGCAACTGGGTTACGGGCGCGGCGCGCGCCAGCGCATCGAGAAGGATGCGGCGGATATTCTGGCGGGCGTGCGTCACGGGAAGACGATCGGGGCGCCGATCGCCGTGCGCATCGAGAACCGCGACTGGAAAAATTGGGAGAAGGCGCTGCCGGTGGAAGCCGCGGTGGAAGACACCGAGGGCGTCGAAGGTGCCAGCGATGCGGCGGGCAACCAGCGCCCACTGACGGCGCCGCGTCCGGGGCACGCGGATCTGGCCGGGGCGCTGAAATTCAATTTTCACGATGCGCGATACGTGCTGGAACGCGCTTCCGCTCGTGAGACGGCGGCGCGCGTGGCGGCGGGTGCGTTCGCGAAATTGCTTTTACGCGAATTTGGCGCGGCGGTGCTGAGCCATACGATTGCGGTGGGCCACGTGAAGATGGAGCGCGAGGCTACCTGGGACGAAATCACCAGCGCGTGCGAGAATTTGGAATCGCCGTTGCGTTGCGTGGACGCGGCGACGGAAGCGCAGATGAAGGCGGAAGTGGATCACGTGCTGCGTGCGGGCGATTCGGTGGGCGGGGTTTTTGAAGTGGTGGCACACGAGATTCCTCCAGGGCTGGGAAGCCACGCGCAGTGGGATGAGAAGCTCGATGCGCGGATCGCGCGGGCAGTGATGTCTATTCAGGCAGTGAAGGCCGTGGAGTTTGGGACGGCGATCGCGAATGCCGCGAGTTATGGGTCGGAAGTGCAGGACGAGATTCGTTATGACAATGCGCGGAAAAGATTTGCGCGCTGTTCGAATCGCGCGGGCGGACTTGAGGGAGGGATCACGAACGGGAGCGACGTGGTGGTTCGCGGGCATCTGAAACCGATTTCGACTTTACGGCGGCCCTTGCTGACGGCGGATTTGAAGACGAAAGAAGCGGTGAAGGCGGCGTACGAGCGGTCGGATGTGTGCGTGGTGCCGGCGGGTGGAGTGGCGGGCGAGGCGATGGTGGCGTATGAATTGGCGGCGGCGTTTGTAGAAAAGTTTGGCGGGGATTCGCTGGGGGAGATGCGGCGGAATTTCGAGGGGTATGCGGCGCAGCTGGATCAGTTTTAGTGAAACGTGATTAGTGAGTGGTCAAAACAGGAAACTGCTGACGATGATTCATCCGATAGTGAAATATGGCGATCCGGTATTGGAGACGCCTACGAAGCGCGTCGAGAAGTTCGACGAGGATTTGCAGAAGCTTGTGGCGGACATGTTTGAGTCCATGTACGCGGCGGCGGGAGTGGGATTGGCTGCGCCGCAGATCGGCGTGGGCATGCGCATAACCGTGATTGACGTTTCGAACGGCAAAATCCCCGAGGCGAAGATCGTGCTGGCGAATCCGGAAATTACTTATGCGGACGGGACGCAGCGGGAGGAAGAGGGCTGCCTTTCGATTCCGGGGTTTCGCGGGTACGTCGAGAGGCCGCTGTACGTGACGGTGCGCGGGCAGGATGCGCAAGGCAACGAATTCGAGCGCAAGGGCGAGGGGTTGCTGGCGCGCGCGTTTTGCCACGAGATCGATCATTTGAACGGAGTGCTTTTCATTACGCACCTGAGCATGCTGAAGCGCGACATGATCCGGCGGAAGATCCGCAAGATGAAAAAAGCCGGCGAGTGGTAGGCGATTCGTGCCGCCGCTGAGGATTATTTTCTGCGGCACTCCGGCGTTTGCAGTTCCTGCCTTGCGCGAATTGATTGCGCGTCCTGAATCCAAAATCGAGGGAGTAGTGACGCAGCCGGACCGTCCGCGCGGGCGGGGCGGCGAGATTTCTTTTTCGCCGGTGAAGGCAGAGGCTCTTGCTGCGGGGATTCCCGTTTACCAGCCGCAGAAAATCCGCAGCGACGAGGCGTACGAGTATTTCGCGCGCGTGGCGCCGGACGTGGTGGTGATCATTGCTTACGGACAAATTATTCCCGCGCGATTGATTGCGATGCCGCGGCTGGGTTGGATCAATTTGCACGGATCGCTTTTGCCGAAATATCGCGGGGCTGCGCCGATTCATTGGGCGATTGCGAACGGCGAGACGCGGACGGGTTTGACGACTATGAGTATTGATGCGGGGCTGGATACGGGGCCGATGCTTTTGCGCTGGGAGACCGCGATCGGTGCGGACGAGACCGCGCCGCAATTGTATGCGCGGATGGCAGAGGCTGGTGGGCCGTTGATCGTGGATACGCTGCGCGGGCTGGCTGATGGTTCGATCACGCCTGTGGCGCAGGACTCGGCGCAGGCTACGTTTGCGCCGCCTTTGAAGAAGGAGGATGGCCGCATTGACTGGTCTCTGCCGGCTCGCGTGATTTACAACCGGATGCGCGGGTTTCAGCCGTGGCCAGGGGCATTTACTGTGTTTCGCGGGAAGTCGTGCGCGATTTGGGGGAGGCCAGCGGCGGGCGGAATTACTGGGGAGCCCGGCACGATACGTGTTTCTGGCGGCGAGATGGTTGTGGCTTGTGGCGACGGGAGCACTTTGCAGGTGGAATTTGTACAGGTGGAGGGCCGGAAGCGAGTCGAGGCGCGCGAGTTTGTTAATGGTGCGCGGATTGCGGAGGGGGAAAGATTTGGTTCGTGACGGCGACATCTGCCACAGAGCCACCGAAACACAGAGAGTCGCCCTCGCGGTTGGGAGAACTAAAAGCAGATCCCTGCCTGCGGCAGGCCTCGTTGCGCTCGGGATGACAGTCGCTTTACTTTTTCCGCAAATCGTAAGGCTGTGGCCTGACACATGACAACTAGCGCGTTCTTCTCTGCGTCGCTGTGCCTCCGTGGCGCACTTCTGGATGTTTGTGTGAGCGAGATTTATGGCGATTAGTGTGGCGCGGAAGATTGCGTTTGAGGTTTTGCGGCGCGTCGAGGAGGAGGGCGCTTACGCTAGCGATTTGTTGCATGCGGAATTGGGCGCCGGTGTGAAGGCTGAGGATGCAGGGCTGGCGACCGAGTTGGTGTTAGGAGTTTTGCGGTGGCGGCGACTTTTGGATTTTTTGCTCGAGCGACAATTAAAGAAGCCGGTGGCGAAGCTGGATTTGGCGGTGGCTTTGGCCTTGCGGATGGGTTTGTATCAGCTGAGATTTTTGGAGCGGGTGCCAGCGCGGGCGGCGGTGAACGAGTCAGTGGAATTGGTGAAGCGGGCGCGGAAGACTTCTGCGGCGACTTTGGTGAATGCGGTTTTGCGGCGGGCTGCTGGCGAGGCACGGACCGATGCTGCGGAATTTTTGCCGGCCGAAATTTCCGGGGCGGAGCGACTGGGCATTTTGCATTCGCATCCCACGTGGTTGGTGGAGCGTTGGGTGGAGCGATTTGGCGAAGCGCGTGCGGTGGGATTGGTAGAGGCTAATAACCGAGCGCCGCGGTTGAGTTGTGCTTTGCAAGATTTGGCGCGGCGGGAAGAAATTTTCGATGGGTTGCGGGCCGGTGGGTTGCGCGTCGAGCCTGGAAAAATCTTGCGGAACGCCTTCGCAGTGAGCGGCGGGAGTGTTACGCGGACGGCGGCGTTTCGCGACGGACTGATTTCGATTCAGGATGAGGCTTCGCAAGTCGTGCCGCTTTTGCTTGGTGTGCGCGCGGGTGAGCGCGTTTTGGATATGTGCGCGGCGCCGGGGGGGAAGACGGCGGCTGTGGCGCGGGCGGCTGGTGCTGCTGGGCTTGTGGTGGCGGCGGATCTTCATGAGCATCGGCTGCGTGGAATGCGGGAGCAGTTCGCGCGATTGGGATTGGATGCGGTGCGGTTGGTGGAATTGGACGCTTCGCGGCCATTGCCCTTTGGGATGATGTTTGATCGGATTCTTGTTGATGCACCTTGCTCGGGGACTGGGACTTTGGGGCGGCATCCGGAGATTCGTTGGAGATTGAAGGCAGAGGCGTTGGCGGACTTTCACGCTTTGCAGGTTTCGCTTGTGAAATCGGGGTTGGAACGTTTGGATCCGGGTGGGCGATTGGTTTATTCGACTTGTTCTTTGGAGGCGGAGGAGAATGAGTTGGTGGCGGAGGAAGTTTTGCGGTTGGTGCCGGGTGTGCGCCTGGTGCCGGTGGGCGATTTGATGGGCGCTTTGGATGGGAAGTTGGTTGCTGGCGTGGATGCGCGTACTTTGTTTGACGCGGCGGGTTACTTTCGGACTTTGTCTGGGGAATGGCATTCGGATGGATTTTTTGCGGCGGGATTTGTGCGGGACTAGCGGCCGACCTTCTGCAAACTGCAAAAACAAATTACCACCTGAGAGACGCTGAGGACGCGGAGAAAACCTTGAGGCGACGGATTTGACACAGAGGGCACGGAGAAAAGGCGGAGAGCACGGAGAAACGCCGGAGACGGAATATAATTCGGACGACGCTAGCTTTCGGGAAAAACTATGACTTTTCGGGAACGATTGGAGTGGATTTTTCGATTGGCTTTGCTTGCGTTTGTTCTGTTGTCGGTGGCGTTTTTGAGCGCGCTTACGGCGATGCGTTTTGCGATTCAGGGGCGCGAAGTCACGATGCCGGATGTGGTGGGCAAGAAAGCTATCGAGGCGCAGCAGATGTTGCAGGGACGCGGATTGGGAATCAACGTGGAAGACCGGATTTACAATCCCCTGGCGGTGGATACGGTGATACGGCAGACGCCGCCGCCGGGGATGAAAGTTAAGGTCGGACAGTCGGCGCACGTGCTGATCAGTCTGGGGCCGCAGCAAGCGACGATTCCCGTGCTCACGGATCGTAGCGTGCGGGCTGCGCGCATTGAATTGCTGCGGGGCGGAATGCAGGTGGGAGAAATTTCGAGTTTATATCTGCCGGGATACGACAGCGGAGCGGTGTTGCAGCAGGATCCGATGCCGGGGACTTCGCATGTGACCAGCCCTCATGTGGATTTGCTGGTCTCGCTGGGAGCGCGGCCGTCGTCGTACGTGATGCCGGAACTGATTGGGCTTTCTTTGAGCGAAGCGGAAGCGCGATTCAGCGGGACGGGGTTGAAGGTGGCGAAGCTGACGTTTGCTCCTTTGCCTGGCGGATTGCACGGAACCGTCGTGGGGCAGACGCCGCCGCGAGGCGCGCAGGTGGATGCCAGCACGAATATTCAGTTGCAGCTTGCGGAGTAACGCACGGAAAAGCAACTGACTAACATAGAGTCCACAGAGAAACTGCTTTGAGGGCACGGAGACATCGAGATATTTTTGGATTTGCGGCTGGTACATCGGTGGCTGAAGAGTCTGTGCGAGAACTGCAAAGCTTGTACTTCAGCGGCTAAAAGCCGCACCGAGTCCGCGAGATTTATGTCGTCGCTGAAGCGATGACCTACAAAGATTCTCCTTTTCTCATATAGGCTCCGAAGCCGCATTGATTTTTCGGATTTCTGTCCCCACTGAAGCGGCGACCTACGGAGTTTCCTTGGCTGTGACACAGACTCCCAAAAAACTGAACTGACGGGCGTCGAACATTAGTCGCTATTTTTTTGCCTGGGTGTCACACAGCATTTACCTTTCACTTCGAAGCATCCGGTATGGTTTTCGCCTCAGCCTGGTTTTCGCTCGCATCAGTTCGCTGGATCGCTCCGAAACTACTTCAGTTCGACAATAGGACGGTCGGCAATCTGAGTCGCGTAATTCCTGGCGCACTCTCGGCGGCATCTGTGATGTTTGCGGATACATTGAAACGCGACGGAGATCCCAATCGGAGTCGGCGCTTGCGCTAAGACCGAGACTGGGATTCCGCTAGAACGACGACACGCACAACCCTGCAGCTGGTCAATCGGGCCGCGAAGCCCGAGGCCGCAAAGTACTTCCAATCGCTCCCAGGCGAATACAGCGAGGCTCCGGCGTTAGCCGGCTTGCGCGGCGGGGCTACGGGTGTGCAAGAAAATTTCCGGGCTGGAGGCGCTGCGCATCCGCTGCAAGGCAGTAAAGGCAAAGCCTAGATGGGGATGTCTTAGTAGTGTGGTGCCAATTTCAATTCTACCCAGGAGGAGTCCTAGTCATGAGTACACGCAAGAGATGGGTCGTAGCGGTGGCCGGCGCTTTGTTGCTGGCAGCAATGATGGTTCCAATCGCGCGCACGCAGGATCGTGACGGGCACGGGAAAATTCGTCACGTGCTGCTGATCAGCATTGACGGCATGCATGCTCTGGACTTCATTAATTGTTCGAAGGGGATCAGCGGAGCAAACAATGGTGCACCGTACTGCCCGAATCTCGCGGAACTGGGGGAGACGGGCGTGAACTATCTGGACACAGCTACTTCGAAACCGTCCGACTCGTTTCCGGGTTTGATGGCGCTGGTGACCGGCGGATCTCCGCGCACCGTGGGCGCGTTTTACGACGTGGCCTATGATCGCTCTCTGGCACCTCCGAAGGTGACGACGGGCAACGGAGTGGCCGCTGGTAATTGTACGCCTGGCGTATTTCCCGGCACGACCACGGAATACGATGAGGGCATTGACATTGATCAGACGAAGTTGAACGGCGGAGCCGCTACGGGAGACGGCGGGATCGCTTCGATTGATGCAGACAGGTTAGTCCGCGACCCGGCAAACGGCTGCGCTCCGGTCTATCCGTGGAACTTCGTGAGGACGAACACAATTTTTGGAGTGGTGCACGCGGCGGGTGGCTATACGGCCTGGTCCGACAAGCATCCTTCTTACTCCGCGGTTTCCGGGCCTGGAAAAGGCAACAACGTGGACGATTACTATTCGCCGGATATCAATTCGATTCCAGTGAATCTGCCCGGAGTGCCGGGATGCAATCCGCTGCCGGATCCAGGCACGGCGACCACTTCGAATGCGTGGACGGACAGTTTCCAGAACATCCAGTGCTACGACACGCTGAAGGTGAATGCGATTTTGAACGAGATCAACGGCAAGACGCACAACGGTTCGGCATCTGCTCCCACGCCAACGCTATTTGGAATGAATTTTCAGGTGGTCAGCGTTGGACAGAAGCTGATCGAAAAATCGACTTCAGTAACCGGCGGTTATCAGGACGCGCAAGGCACCCCGACCGCCGCGTTGCTAAGCGAAATCCAATTCGCGGACGCTTCGATCGGTAAGATGGTGGCGAGGCTCAAGGCTCGCGGTCTTCTCGACTCGACCTTGATCATCATCTCTGCCAAGCATGGCCAGAGCCCCATTGATTCTTCCCGGTACCTGGGCATATCAACCACAGCGAATGATCCGGTGACGACGTCTCCGGCCACCATCCTGGAGAACTGCTTGCCGTTGTCTGAATCGCCGGCCAATTCGAGCGGCATTGGACCGACGGAAGATGACGTCTCTTTGGTCTGGCTGAGCAGCCAATGCACCACAGAGACCGCGGTGACCATGCTCGAGACGCAATCTCCGGCGACGGCCAATATTGCCGGCATCGGCGAGATTTTCTCGGGGCCGGCGATTACGCAGCTTTTCAACGCGCCGGGACTGCCTCCGAACGGTGATCCGCGCACGCCGGATATTCTGACCACGCCGAACATCGGTGTTACCTACTCGGGCAGCGGCAAAAAGCTGGCCGAGCACGGCGGCTTCGCGCACGACGACGTGAACGTGATGCTGCTGCTGTCAAATCCAGGTTTTGCCCGCAACACCGTCACCAGTCCCGTGGAAACGTTGCAGATTGCTCCGACGATTCTGGAGGCGCTGGGCTTGGATCCGAACGCGTTGCAAGCCGTGCAGAAGGAGCACACGCAGGTTCTGCCGGCCGTGCAATTTAACTTTGATGAGGGTAGGTAGCGGATCTCGCGAAGTCGCGGGAACCGAGTGAATAGCAACTAACCTGAAGTGACTGGCTGTGCAAAACAAAAAGCCCCGGCTGTTCAGCGCCGGGGCTTTTCGTTTGTGGGCGCGGAATTGTGAAGGCCACGACTTTCAAAGATTCCCGGTTGGGACAAGGGCACTTCCGGGCTTCGCATTTTTGCGATAGGCTTGTGTAATTCCAAGCCAATGAAGCGTCCGTTTGAAGTTACGCTGCTGGGGTGGTTCTTTATCGCTGTCGGGACCTTCGCCGCGGTTTATCACCTGTCTACGGCTGCGCTCGATCGCTGGATGGTGGTGATTTTGCTGTTCGAAGCGATCGGCATCCTGGCCGGAGTGTTCCTGCTGAAGGGCGCGCGATGGGCTCGCTGGCTGGCGCTGGCGTGGGTGGCGGCTCACGTGGTGGTGGGCGCACTCAATTCATGGGCGGACGGTTTACCTCACCTGGTGCTGCTGGTCGCGATCGGATATTTCCTGCTGGGCCCGCCGACCGCCAAGTATTATCGGCGTACCGAAATGGAATGACACGGTTCTTCATATGATTCCCTACCGTTGAGCGGTTTTGACGCGCACTCATTCAGCTGACACGAAATTTTAACCGGGCGTTCGCTGCGGCGACACGTGAGGCGCGTACTACCTTTACACCCACGAGTCCGCGCGTCGCGGTCCGCGGTCCTAGACATAAAATCTGGAGGTGTGAGCAATGTTTCAAACGAAATTGTTGCGTCGCGCGGTTACGTCCTCGATTGCTTGGGCGTTACTAGCGACCGGAATGGCCGGGTCTGCGTTTGCGCAGTGCCAACTGAATTCCCCATCGGGAAAAATCAAGCATGTGGTTTACGTTGAATTCGATAATGTGCACTTTACTCGTGACAATCCAAACGTGCCATCCGATCTGGAACAAATGCCAAACCTGCTGAATTTCATCGAGCAGCACGGCACGCTGGATGCGGGCGACCATACCGTGCTGATTTCGCACACGGCCAACGACATCCTGACGACGCAGATCGGGCTGTATTCCGACGATACCGGGATTTTCATCGCGAACAGCTTCGGCGTGTTCTCGCCGACCAGTTCCGGCGACAACGCGCTGTTTCCTTCGTCGTTCTTCTACTGGACCGACAAGGTGTCTGACATTAATTCCGGCACCGACGACAACACCTTCGCGCTGACGACTCCTGGGGGACAGAATGTGTCCGCGCCGTGGGTTCCGTTCACGCGCGCGGGATGCACGGTTGGAGCTTTCTCGACGGCGAACATCGTGCTGGAACGCGCGCCGTTCGACGTATACAAGGTGTTCGGCGGCCCGACGTCTCCGCAGGGGATGGAGAGCAGCACCAATCAGAACAATGATTTCATTGGCGTGTCCATTCACTGCGCCCTGGGCGACCCGCTCTGCCAGTCCAATCCAACGTTGGGCGTGGTGGGCGTGGATGACGTGCTGCCGGACGAACCGGGCGGCTACTCCGGTTATCAGGCGCTCTTTGGGCTGAAGTACATCAATCCCGCGCTGACCGGAAGCGCGACGGGGAGCATCGTGGATTATCACGGCGTTCCGCTCACCGGGTTCAACCAATTGGACTTCGACCCGGTGCCTGCGCAATCGCTCGCGGTGATCGAGGCCATGCTAAAGAAAGGCATTCCCGTCATCTACGCCTACATTGCGGATGCGCATGACAATCACGAGGAGACCACGACGACCGAAGGCACGTTTGGACCGGGCGAGGCTCCTTACGTGGATCAGTTGGCGGATTACAATGCGGCTTTCGGGACGTTCTTCTTGCACCTGAAGGAAGCCGGAATCGATCAGAGCAACACGCTCTTTATTTTCACTCCGGACGAAGGCGACCACTTTGTGGGCGGCGCACCAAGCCCGGCGAATTGCGACGGCGCAAAAATCGAGCGCGACGGAAGCGTGGTAGCAGACGTGCCGTGCACGTACGGAACGAACGGCGTCGGCGAATTGGACATCAATCTGGCGGGCCTTACGGCAGCCGCCGGCGACCCGACGCCGTATGCGATCCACTTCGACGATGCGGCTACGACCTACGTGAATGGACAGCCGCTATACAACAGCAGCACGGTGCGCACGCTCGAGCAGACCATGGCTGGCTTAAGCGCTGTGAACCCACACACCGGACTGAGCGAGAGCTTGCTCGGCACTGGTTTGGGGCCGGACCTGCAGGGAGCGATCGTGGATCCAGTGGCGATGCAGCTCCTGCATATGAACACCGTCGCAGATCCCAACCGCGAACCGACGTTCACCTTCTTCGGCAACCCCAACTTCTTCTTCGAGACGTCGGGCAGCACCACGCCCGTCGTGGGCACTGGCTTCGCGTGGAATCACGGCGACATCCAGCGGCAGATCGCGCGGACGTTTATCGCTATCGCCGGTCCCGGCGTGAAGAATCTGGGGGTCACCTATCCCGAAGATTTCTTCACCGACCACGTAGACCTGCGGCCGACGATGATGACGCTGCTCGGCCTCACCGATGATTATCAGCATGATGGCCGGACCATTGTGGAATTGCTCGATCCCAGCGTCCTGCCGCAGAGCCTGAAGGCACATTCGGACACGCTGCTGGCGCTTGGGCAAATCTACAAGAAGATTGATGCGCCATTCGGGGAGCTGTCGAAAAGCACCCTGGCGGTTTCGACCTATGCGATCACGAGCACTTCAACGGGTGACGTGGTCTACAACAACCTTGAGAACACGATCTCGCAGTGGACCCTGGAACGCGACGGGTTGGCCGCGCAGATCAAGGCGATGCTCGAGGGAGCCGAGTTCGGCGGAACGCCCATCAACGAGAAAGTGGCGGAGAACATCATCGTTGAGGGGCAAGCGTTGCTTGACCAGGCGAAGGCTTGCGAAAACAACCCGGCCAAGTGCGCTAAGTAGAACCATTCACAAGGTGCTGGCGTCCGAGCGGCAGGCTCGGGCGTCAGCGCCACGCCTTCGCCTTCGTTTCATGCGTCCAAAATGGCCTCGTACTCGTTGTTTCTCGCCGAGATTGTCACCTACGCCGGACGCTGCACTTTAGCGAATAATTGCCTGCGCGATGCTGGTCCAGTAGGGCAGGTTGTGGTGGACCGTGTGAGTCACGATCGTTTGGCCAGCGATGAGCGCGGGTAGAGTGTACAAGTAGACTTGATGGACACGCCGGTTGACGATCATGTCGCGGCCAACGCCGAGAAGAATCAGGAAATCTACACCAGAATAGAAGTAGGCATTGGGAAGCAACCGCTCGGGAAAGCGCGAAAAGGCCGCGGCGGTGAGCGCACAGGTTGCGATTAAAATCAGGCGGCGATGGAACTCCGGTTTTGTGCGCCAATAAATTGCCAGCGCAAGCGTGCTGGTGAAGCAGAGCATGTCAAAGAGCGGGATCAACAGGAAAGACTCCGCTTCGGTGACATCGAAATGCAGGTGCGCGATATCAAAGCGCGTCATGACGATGGCGGTCGCGACGCCGAGCACAGGCATCAACGCACCCATACCCGCTCCAAACCAGCCGATTTTGCGATGCCAAGGCACGTGGCGCGTCCGCACCAGAATGGACTGCACCAAGAAGAACACCAGCCATCCGGAAAAGACCGCCGCATGAAGATAGAGGATTCGTGGCCGCGGAATAGCGGGATGAAGCAGGTTATCGCGTATCGTGAAGCTGAAGCCGAAGGCCACCACCGCAGGAATCAGCAAGGACATCGCGAAGTAGAAATTACGATCAAGGAGGCCGCCACGCTTGGTTGCGACAGCGGTGCGCCGAAGCGCCGAATCGGAGTAAGCGGCCATTTAATTTTGGCGTTGCGCCGAGAGGCTTTTGTGACGCGATGGTACTACACCTGCTGCTTCTTATCTTGGGTATTCCGTTCGCCACGTTGCGTGGGAGTTCACACTGACAAATCCGCGCTACTCCCACCGAAACACTTTCGCCGACAGCGCCGTGCAAATCGCGAATACGAGAGCTAGTGCGGCTAGGTCGCCTAAGTGCGGCGTCCACGCGTCACCCTGCCAAATCCCTCCGAGCAGCGAAACGGCGTAGGTCAACGGAACCATCAGCGCGAAGGCGTGGAGCGCCGGCGGAAACGCCGCAATCGGAGTGAAGAGTCCGCAGAAGCCGAGCATCGGATACATGATGAGACCGCCGATCGGCTGCGCAAATCGCGCCGTGGGCACGATGCTGGCGATGAGAAAGCCAATAGACATAATGCTGCAAGTGCTTATCAGCAGCGCGATCGTAAACGAGAAGAGCGGAGCGTGAATGCCGATCGGGTAATACCGCTTGCCCGCTAGCACCATCAGAAGCAAAGTTGCAGCGGTGAGCAGCAGCTTCACGAGCACGTGGGCAGTGAGGATCGTCTGAGGACGCAGCGGGGTGGCGCGGAGGCGTTTGAGAATGCCTCCTTCGCGGTAAATCGAGATGATGGTGACCAGGGACAGCACGGTGCTGATGGAGATAAGCAGCGCGGCGAGGACCGGCAGGCCCACGCCGATAAAGGAGTTGGCCGGAAGAGCGGTAGACGCGCCCCTGGGGCCGAGCATTCGGCCAACGATGACGAAAACCAGGACGGGAATGCCGATCGTTCCGATGGCACCGAGCGGTTCACGGAGGAAAATTTTCAGTTCGAGCCAGGTCAATTTCCAGAGTCCACGCAGCATGTGTGTTCCGCCTAGTCGCGAGTCGAATGACCTGTCAGTTTGATAAAAACGTCTTCCAGATTGGGGAGAATCGTACGGAAATCGGTGACGCGTATACGATTCTCCGACAAGCAATGAATCACTGCGGTGACGAGATCGTCGCCACGCCCGCGAATCGTGAGGTGCGATCCGTTGCTGGAGACAGTTTCGACGCGCGGGATTGCGCGAAAGCGCTCGGCCGCGTGCGGGTCGTCGGTGGCTAAAACCACCGAGCGCTCCGGGCAGTGACGGTTAACGAGGTTTTGCGGGGCGTCAATGTCTATGACGCGTCCGTGCTCGATGATCGCCACTCGATCACAGAGGCGCTCCGCTTCCTCCATCAGGTGCGTGGTCAGGAAAACCGTCTTACCGCGCGCGCGGATGCCGCGGACCAGTTCCCAGATGGCGCGGCGCGATTGCGGGTCGAGGCCGGTGGTCAATTCGTCGAGAAAGACCACCTCGGGATCGTTGATCAGCGCGAGCGCGATGAACAGGCGCTGTTTTTGGCCGCCGGAGAGCGTCATGAACCAGGCGTTGCGCTTTTCGGCGAGGCCCAGCTGTTCGAGTAAATGATTCGCGTCTACGGTCTTCTTGCGATAAAGCGACGCCCAGAGGTCTACGGCCTCCCAAACTTTGATGCGTTTCTGGAGCTGCGCTTGCTGGAGCTGCACGCCGATGCGTTCCTGCAATTTGTAAACTTCACGGAAGGGATTCAGGCCGAGGACCGAGATTTCGCCGCGGTCGGGCTTGCGCAGGCCTTCGATGCATTCCATTGTGGTGGTTTTTCCGGCGCCGTTGGGCCCGATCAGGCCGAAGATTTCGCCATCGTGGACGTCGAAGGACACTTCGTCCACGGCTACCGTGGAGCCGTAGGTTTTGCGGACACCGGAGACTTGGATGACTGGGCGCATGATGTTTGCGAGAGCGTAGGGCGACAAAATCGAGAGACAGTTTATATCATGACATCGGTGTAACTGCCGGTCCGTGGTGTGGGTGGAAAGTGACCGACTGGCGAGTTACGGGCTATTCGGGCAAGGGGCGATCCCACCGTGGCGTGGATGGCTATGCTAGAATTCAGCGCATTGACATGAGTTACGCACGAATTGAGATTGCGCCTTCGATTCTGGCGGCGGATTTTGCGCGGTTGGGTGAGCAGGTGCGTCTGGTGGAAGAGGCCGGGGCCGATTTGATCCATGTGGACGTGATGGACGGGCATTTTGTGCCGAACATTTCGCTGGGAATTCCCGTGGTGGAGTCTCTGCGCAAGGCAACCAAAATGACCCTGGAAACGCATCTGATGATTGACCAGCCCGAAAGGTACATCGAGGACTTCATACGCGCGGGAGCCAACCGGGTGTTGGTCCACGAAGAGGCTACGGTGCACCTGGACCGGGCGCTGGCGATGATCCGGGAGCACGGCGCGGAAGCGGGAGCGGCGATCAACCCGGCGACGCCAGTGATGATGCTCAGCGAAGTGCTCGATAAGGTGGATACGGTGCTAGTGATGACGGTGAATCCGGGATTCGGCGGTCAGAAATTCATCGCCAATACGTACGAGAAAATTCGCCAGTTGAACCAGATGCGGGCGCGGTATAATGCGGGCTTCCGGATCGAGGTGGATGGGGGAGTGGATCTCGGAAACACGGCCGAACTGGCGCAGGCCGGAGCCAACACATTCGTGGCAGGGACGTCCATATTCCATACGGCCGATCCAGCGGCGGCCACGCGCCAGTTGAAAAAGCTCGCGACCCAAGCCCTGAGCCAGAAAGCATAAACCACTCAGGAGAGGTTCGATTTGAATAACGAAATGGCAGGAAGTCCGGTAAACCGTTTGGCAATTCTTCGCGTTCTGTTCCCTACCCTGGCGGTACTTTCCCTTCTTCTGGTGCTAAGCCCGCGCGCGAGCGCGCAGGTGCCGACTCCGCAGACGGGCGGCAGCGGCGAGAATGCGCCGCCTCCGTCGAAGACCGCGGCGGATAAGGAAGCAAAGAAGGAAGACAGTACTCCGCCGCTCCCAACCAAAAAGAGCAAGAAGCATCATGCCGCGGCGCCGGCAACCGTGGACCCGGACGCCTCCGCCGAGCCCGACAAAATTCTGTACGATCGCGCCCAGCGGGATTTGAAGGGCGGGCGCTACACCGAAGGACGCCTAGCGCTGCAGACGCTAATCAACACGTATCCCGACAGCGAGTACCTCGCGAAAGCAAAACTCGCCGTGGCGGATTCGTATTACAAAGAAGGTGGTACGGCGAATCTGACGCAGTCTATCCAGGAATACAACGATTTCCAGACCTTCTTTCCGTTCCTGGATGAAGCCTCGTACGCGCAGATGCAGATCGGGATGGCGCACTATCACATGATGGAGAAAGCCGACCGCGACAAAACGCAAGGCGAAGCGGCGGAGGATGCGTTTCAAGCGTTTCTGCTGAAATATCCGCAAAGCCCGCTGGCGCCGAAGGCCGAGCAGTATCTGCGCGACGTGCAGGAAGTGCTGGCGGACGGAGATTACAAGGTTGCGTATTTTTACTACCGGAAATTCGATTATCGCGCTTCGGCCGCGCGCCTGGTGGAATTGACCGACCGCTATCCGCTCTACAGCCAGAATGACGAGGCGCTGTGGATGTTAGGGGATATTTACGGGCGGGCCAAGCAAGTTTCCAAGAACGAGGACGACAAGAACCATTGGGGGGATTTGGCCGCGAAGTGCTACGCGAAGATCGTGCGGGATTATCCACTTTCAAAATTCGCGCCAGATTCGAAAGAGCGACTGAAGGCGATGGGGAAGCCGGTTCCTTCGGCCGATCCGGACGCCGTGGTGCGGATGCAGAAGCAGCAGCTGTATGAGAGGCAACATCACCAGAGCGTTGTGGTAAAGCTGCCGCTCGGAATGCTGAAGGGCAACCCAGATGTGTCGGATGCGGCGCATAGCGGAACACCGCAGATGAATCCTCCGACCGATGTGATTTCCGCGACGGATATACTGCGGCCGGGAGCGCAAGGGCCTTCGTTCACGGTGACGGGCGGTGCGGCCGGAGGCGGATCGAGCGCGAATTCTGCGGGCAGTAGCAGCGATGCGGTGACGCCGGTGGACGCGACGACCGTGCCGACAGGCTCGGGCGACGCGCAGACGGGCGTAGGCGTGCAAATTATCACGCCGGGAGAAGAGAGCCCTGCGCCGAAGACGGATGCGGCGCCAGCGGCGAGCGCTGCTCCCTCAGATCCGAACGTGCCGGTTGCCACACCGCAGCCATCTAGCGGCGGAGATGCGCCCGCAGCTGCGGCTACGGCGCCCCCTGCGACGGACGGAAACTCTGCCGCTGCGCCGCCGGCGACACCTGCGGACTCGTCACCGTCCTCTTCGAGTTCGTCCGGCACGAACGGCACTTCCGGAAGCAGCAGCGCGACGCCCAGCGGTTCCACACAGCAAGCCGAACAGCCTGCGCAGGCCGCTCCCAACGACTCCAGCCAGGAATCCACCAGCAAGAAAAAGAAGGGTTTGAAGAAGCTGATTCCCTGGAATTGAAGCGGTGCCGAACCTGTTAACTGCCTGCTAACAACTCTAGCACTCCTGTACTTCGAGTTTGTTGACCTCGTTCGCCCAGGGTGCTGCAATAGCTGTATCCAAGGGGTAGGCGTGTCTGAGCTTGGGCGCGCCGCCAGGGGAATACAGTGCCCAGAATTCTGGTCGCGGACGACAATACCAACATCCAAAAAATGGTCACGCTGGCGTTCCAGGAACGCGGCGTGGAGGTCATTGCGGTAGGCAATGGCGAGGCCGCGGTGCGCCGGATGCCGGACGCTAATCCCGACTTGGTGCTGGCGGATGTATTCATGCCGGTGCGCAACGGGTATGAGGTGTGCGAGTTCGTCAAAAAGGACACGAGATTCGCGCATGTGCCAGTGATTTTGCTGGTGGGCGCGTTTGATCCGCTGGATGAGAAGGAAGCGCGGCGGGTGGGCGCGGATGGCGTGCTGAAGAAGCCGTTTGTGCCGCCGGATCCGCTGATTGCGATGGTGATGTCCGCGCTGGAAAAGAATCCGCGCGTGGCTGCTGAGCTGGCGAAGGCGAAGGAAGTGGTGGCCGTGGTGGAGACCACGCTGCCTCCGGCTGCGCTAGAAAACCCCGCGATGGCAGAACCCAAGCCGCTGCCTGATTTCCCCGAACCGACGCCCGAGGAAGCTGCGGTGATTTACGGGTTTGGCAAGGGCGTGCGGGCGATGGATTTGGACGAGGAAGAGGAAGCCGAGGACGAGCCGCGCGCGAAGAAAAAGACCAAGGAAGCTGCGGCGCCGAAAGCGCCTCCGAAGAACGAAAAAGCTCCGAAGGTTGCTTCTGGCCCCAAGACGCAGTCGGTTGTCCCGGATGACGACGAAGATGAGACTGAGGATACTGAGACTGCGCACGATTGGCGGCGGAACGCGGCGGATTTTGAAGTCCCGGAAAACGTAGCGGCCGATCCGGTTTATTCGTACGGGCGAAATTTCGAGCCGATTACCTTCCCTTCCGAGAAGGATGTACCGCCTAAGCGCGTGCGCGTGGAAGATACGTCTGAGATTGAGGCGGCAGTTACGCCTGCGGCAAGCCTGGCGACCAAGGGAAGCGCGACGGCGCCGGTTACGCCCGCTGCTCCAGCTTCTTACGCGCCTGTTGTTGACGAGGCTGCGGAAACGAAAGCGATTGAGCCGCCCGCCGTAGTCGAAGCGAAGGTAGAAGCGCCTGCGTCTTTCGCTGCGCGTGAAGAACCAGCCGTTGTCGTGAAGTCTTCCAAGGCTGAGATAGCTCAAACTAAAACTGCGCCGACACCCCAGCCGGTCGCGGACACTTTTTTTGCGGAGCCCGAAACGAAGGCCAAGGCTCCAGAGCCCGTCGCGAAACATGAGGAAACGGAGGAGCCGGCATCGCGTCCGAGTTTCGTATCGCGAATGCGCGGCTGGATGGACATGATGTCGCCTTCGCATTCCGAGGAAGCGGGCGACCATTGGATGAACAAGATCGCAGAGCCGCCTGCTGAACAGCACGTGGAAGCGCCGCGCGCGGAAGCTTCGGCACCTGTGGCCGAGCCGGAACCGCCAGTTGAGGTTCCTGCGCGTGTGGAGTACGCGCCCGAGGTACACGCCGAGGCACAGCCGGAAGCTCCGGCGATCGTACCCGAATCCGAACCTGCCCAGATGCAGGCCGAGGAAGTGGTGGCGACGTCCTACACTAGCGCTGAAGTGGAAACTGAAGAGGCGCCGCGCAAATTTGGCGAGAGCAAGTTCGGCGAATCCGGATTGGGCGGATCGTCCTATCATTTTTCCGATGATGCGCACAGGGATATTCATGAAGCGGTGATGGACAACGGCGGGAACGAGCGGGGCGAGGAAGAGCCGGCGGCTGATTTTGTCTCGACGACTGAGACGACATTCACTCCTGCGGCTGCGATTCCCTCCGAGCCCGAGGAAGCGCCTGTCGAAGAGCCGGTGGTCGAAGCCGCGCGTTTCGAGGAATCATTGCCGGCCGAGCCGGAGCCGGTGACGACTGCTGCGGCAGATTTTGCACCGGAAATAATGGCGGCGGCGCCTCCCGATGCCGGGCGCAACGGCGACTCGGCGGGAGAGCACAAGGCTCTCGAACCTTGGCTGACGCGCGAAGAGCATCACGAGCCTGAGGACTATTTCGCGGCGCCGGTTGCGGCGGAGCCGCTGCCTACTTTTCGCGAGGAAGAAATTCATGCGCAGAGCGCGCCGCCGGAGCAACCCTTCTTGCCGACGCCCAGCGATGATTACTGGAATCACGAAGCGGCTGTGAACGAACCGGTGGTTGCCGGCGAGTCGAGTTCCCTATTCGGTGACCCCGCACCGCCGCCCGCTTTGAAGGAATACTTCGAGAGGATTCCGACTTTGCCGCCGCCGAATCGTGAGGCGCTGTCGGACATTCCGTTTTTGATGCCGCCACCGCCGAGTGCCCCACTGGAAGCATCCGAACAGGGTACGCGCGCCACGAGTTCGGGCACCGTGGACGAAGTGGTACGAAAAGTTCTCGAAGAAATTGCAGCCGCAGCTGCACGAGCTTCTAACGCAAGGCGTCAAACCGCTGGTTGAGAATTTGATTCAGAACGAGCTGCATAAGAAAGAGAAGTAAGGCTGCGATCGCAGTTATCTGGATACTCGCCTCCGAGGCTTTCACGTGAACGCCGAGAAAGTGCACCCTCAAGTCCTGCTGATTTGGGGTCTCTGGATGCTCTGGGCCTTCGGATTACAGACTTTCTTCATCTTTCTCAATACCGAAGTGGATGGGGTCATAGTGTCCAGTCGAGACATACCGCGCAATCGAGGTCCCCGGTACGCAACTGAGTACACTCTGCGCGCCCCCGATGGTCACGAGTTCGCTTATGTCTCTGGACCGACCGATGCCACTCTGCCGAGAAGCATGCCAGTTGGCACGCGCTTAAAAAAAGAACGGTGGCACTTGTCCTATGAGCGGGACGGCCAGCGCGAGAACGGCTCCTTTCCCTTTTTCTACGCGACCGTCATAGGTATCGGCTTCACTAGCGTGGGCTGCAGTTTTGCCCTATGGCGTCGACAGCGTCAGATGTCCCAACTAATGAAACACACTTCAGCAACGACCTGAAATCGGCTACCGCCATTAATCTGACTTGATCGCCTCGCGTCCCATTCAATTGACGCCCCGCTTCGTTGCCCCTTATATTGATTGATTCACTTCTGACTGAAATTCACGATTGTAAAGGAACCATGCCGCGAGAAATACCGAAGGCTTACGAGCCGCAGGAGATCGAGGAGCGCTGGGCGAAGGCCTGGTACGAGGAGAAATTATTTCGCGCGGAGAATTCCGGCGACCCGAACGTGCCGGGCGACCAGCAGCCGCGTTTTTCGATTGTTTTGCCGCCGCCGAACGTGACCGGGTCCATCCACATCGGGCACATGCTGGAGCATACGCTGATTGATATGGTCGTGCGCTGGCATCGCATGCGCGGGGAGCGCACTTTGTGGCTGCCAGGGATGGATCACGCCGGGATTGCGACGCAGTTCGTGGTAGAGCGCATGCTGGCGAAGGAAGGCATCCAGCGGAAGGAATTAGGTCGCGGGGAATTCGAGCGGCGCGTTTGGAAATGGAAAGCCGAGAGCGGCGGCGTGATCAAGCAGCAGATGATCCGCCTGGGCGCTTCGTGCGATTGGACGCGCGAGCGATTCACGCTGGAGCCAGGGCTTTATCGCGCGGTGCTGGAAGCTTTTTTGCGGCTGTATCGCGAGGGATTGATCTATCGCGGGCGCTACATGGTCAACTGGTGTCCTCGCTGCCAGACGGCCATCAGCGATCTGGAAGTGGTGCACAACGAACGCACCGGGAATTTGTGGTTCATTCGCTACCCGGTGGCGGGTTCGCCGCAGGAGTATCTGGTGGTGGCGACGACGCGTCCGGAGACGATGTTGGGCGATACCGCGGTGGCGGTGCATCCGGAGGACGAGCGTTACCGGCATCTGGTGGGCAAGAAAGTTTTGCTGCCGCTGATGAATCGCGAGATTCCGATTATTGCGGACGCGTACGTGGACCGCGAGTTCGGCACTGGAGTGGTGAAAATCACTCCGGCGCACGATCCGAACGATTTCGAAGTGGGCAAGCGGCACGGGCTCGCCGAGATTGATGTGATGACCGACGACGCGCATATGAACGAAGCCGCCGGGAAGTATGCGGGGCTGGAACGGTTTGTGGCGCGGGCACGGGTGATTGCCGATTTGGAAGAATTGGGACTGATGGATCACATCTCGGAGCACACGCATTCCGTGGGGACATGCGACCGTTGCAAGGCGATTGTGGAACCGCGGATTTCGACGCAGTGGTTCATGAAGATGAAGCCTCTGGCGGAGGAGGCGCGCAAGGCGGTGACCGGCGAGTTCGGACCGAAGGCCGAGATTGAAGTGGTGCCGGACAACCAGCGGACGATTTTGCTGCAGTGGCTCGAGAATATTCGCGACTGGTGCATTTCGCGGCAGCTTTGGTGGGGGCATCGCATTCCGATATGGCATTGCGCGGATTGCAAGGAGATGGTGCCGGCTACGGATTCGAGCGTTTCGATTGTTGATGGGCATGCGCGGGCGGCGGGCGTGCCGACTTCGTGTCCTAAATGCGGCGGCGCGAAATTGACGCAGGATAAGGATGTGCTGGATACGTGGTTCAGCTCGGCCTTGTGGCCATTTTCGACTTTGGGCTGGCCGGACGATACGGAAGATCTGCGGACTTTTTATCCGACGAGTTTGTTGATCAGCGGATACGACATTTTATTTTTCTGGGACGCGCGGATGATCATGATGGGATTGCATCTGGCTCCCGGCGCGACCGAAGCGCAGCGAATTCCCTTCCGACGGCTTTATTTGCATTCGCTGGTGCGCACGGCGGAAGGCGCGAAGATGTCCAAGACCAAGGGCACGGGCGTGGACCCTTTGCAATTGACGCAGCAGTACGGGACCGACGCGCTGCGTTACATGCTGGCGAGCATGTCTGCGCCTGGAACGGATATTGCGCTGGCCGAGGACCGCATTCTGGGGGCTCGATCGTTCGCGAATAAGATTTGGAACGCGGCGCGGTTTTTGTTTGTGAACTTGGAGAAGGCAGAGGCTGCGGCTGGTTTCACTTTGGAGGAATTAGCTGCGCCGGAGGTGCGCGCTGCCGCGCCGTATGCGGTGAAAGGCGAGGGCGAGCTGGCACACCGTTGGATATTTTCGCGGCTTTCGGCGGTGGCGGGTGAGGCGAACAAGGCGCTGGATGAATTTCGTTTTCACGAGGCTTGCCAGACGATCTACCAGTTCTTTTGGGGCGATTTCTGCGATTGGTATATCGAGTGGCTGAAGCCGCAGCTGGCTTCGACGGATCGCGAGATCGCGCTGGCCGCGTGGCGGAATATTTTTGCGGTGCTGGAGGCGGCGCTGCGGCTGCTGCATCCGGTGATGCCGTTTTTGACGGAAGAGCTTTGGCACCGTTTGCCGCAGCGCGCGGGGGCGCGATCTATCGCGCTGGAGCGGTTTCCGGAAGGACGGGAGGAATCTATTGATTACGGCTCCATAGGTGGCATGAGTTTAATTCAGGAGATTGTGATTGCGGCACGCAATATTCGCGCTGAAATGAAAGTGGATCCGAAGAAAAGGGTGGCGGCGGATTTCTCCGCGACGTCGTTTTACATTCGTCATCTCGTTGAATCAAATCTCGAGCCGATTGTTCGGTTGGCGAATCTGGCGAGCTTACGGATTTCGTCGCAAAGGCTGGATCCCGAGGGTGCGGCCGTGCGTTCGACCGCGAATTACGACTTGCGGATCGCTTATGGGGACGCCGTGGACAAGGATGCCGAGGTCGCGCGTTTGCGGAAGGAAAGTGAACGATTGGCGAAGGACATCGAGTCGAAGAAGGCGCGGCTGGCGGATGAGACCTTCTTGAGCAAGGCTCCGGCGAAGATTGTGGAGGATTTGAAGGCTACGCTGGCGGGGCGCGAGGTCGAACATCAGAAGTTAGTTGAACGACTGAAGCAACTGGAATAAGCCGCGAAAGCAGTTCCTACGGCCTTCGACCGACCTTCCTTCTCAATGTCAAAGGGACGTTCGCAGGTGCTGGGAGTGCGGCGGCTTGCGCCGCCCTCCTACGTCAAGTATCGGCACGCAGTAAAGCGGCGAGGCAAGCCTCGCCTCGTAACAAGCGGGAGCAAGCTCCCGCACTCCCAGAAAAGGCGCTCGGCTTGTTCGCTTCGTTGCGGTCGCGTATGCTTTGCAATTCGCATGGCTACTCGACGCATGGCTGTATTGCCTGGGAGCACGGACCGGCGGATTGACGCGCTGCTGACTTTGCTGGCGGAAAATTCGACGATTGTGATCAGCGGGGCGCAGATTGCGAAGGAGATCGGCGTCTCGCGGCAGCAGGTTTGGCGCTGGGTACAGAAATTGCGCGAGTTGGGAGTGCGCGTCAAGGGGCACACCGCAACCGGTTACCACATCGAACGGCCGCCGGACATTTTGGCGCCACAGCTTTTGAGCCATCGCCTGGCGGGGACGGCTTTCGCGCGGCGGATCTATCATTTTTTCAAGACGGATTCGACGAATACCGTGGCGATGAATCTGGGCGAACTGGGCGAGCCCCACGGGGCCGTCGTGTTGGCTGAAGAGCAGACGGCGGGGCGCGGGCGCGCGGGGCGCAAATGGCTTTCCGAGAAATCCGCGGGAATCCATTGCACGGTTTTGCTGCGCCCGCGAATTGCGCCAGCGCACGCTCCCCTGCTGACTTTGGTGGCGGGTTTGGCGGCCCGCGACGCGGTGGCGGAAGAATTGGACGCCGCGCCGGACATTCGCTGGCCGAATGATTTGCTCGTGGGCGGGCGGAAATTTTCGGGGATTCTGACGGAGATGCACGCGGAGCCGGATCGCATGCACTACGCGGTAGTGGGCATCGGGATCAACATGAATCAATCGAAGATGCCGGCGGAATTGGCGGAGATTGCGACGTCGCTGCGGATGGAAACGGGGAAGGTGCATTCGCGGCTGGAAGTGCTGATACGATTGCTGCGCAGCCTGGACCGCTACTACAATCAGTTTCTCGCGGAAGGCGGGGCGCCGATTTTGCGGCGGTTTGCCGAGGTGTCCAGTTATTTCCAGGGGAAGCGCGTGCAGATTACGACGGCGACGGAGGTTTTTACCGGCACGACGGCGGGCCTGGAGCCGAGCGGCGTGCTGCGCGTGATGCGAGATGACGGCGGCGGAATCGAGCCGGTGCTTTCGGGCGACGTGGCGGAGGCGAGTTGATGCTGTTGACGCTGGACGTGGGTAACACTAATACGGTGCTGGGAGTTTTTCGCGGCAAGGAATTGGTGGCGAATTGGCGGCTGTCTACCGCGCGCGACCAGACAATTGATGAGTACGGGATTCTGACGCGGGATTTGTTTACGCTAGCGAATCTGGAGCCGCGCGAAATCGGCGGAGTGATTATCAGTTCCGTGGTGCCGCAACTGAATTCGCGCCTCGCCGGAATGGCCGAGCGATATTTCGAGACGAAAGCGCTTTTTGTCGAGCCGGGAATTAAAACCGGGATGCCGGTGCAGTACGACAATCCGCAGGAAGTGGGCGCGGACCGGATTGTGAACAGCGTGGCAGCGTTTGAGAAATACGGCGGGCCGTGCATCATCGTGGATTTTGGGACGGCGATTAATTTTGATGCGGTGTCCGCGCGCGGAGAATATTTGGGGGGAGTGCTGGCGCCGGGAATCGGGATTTCGGCGGACGCGCTTTTTGCGCGGGCGGCGCGGCTATTTCGCGTTGAAATCAAGGACCCGGGGAAAATTATCGGAACGAATACAGCGGCGTCCATGCAGGCTGGGATGTTTTACGGGTACACGGATATGGTGGACGGGATTCTGGAGCGCATGAAAAAAGTGATGGGGGCGAAGACGAAGGTGGTGGCGACGGGCGGGCAGGCGTCGTTGATTGGCGGGGCTTCGCGGCATATTGAGACGGTGGATGAATTTTTGACTTTGGAAGGATTGCGGATTATTTGGGAGCGGAATCAGGATGGCGCGCAGAAGAAGATGCCGGCGGCGCGGGTGAAATGACGCGGACGGTTGGACAGCGAGATCGCCGGATCGATGCGCGGTCTGGCTGTGCCAGACCGGCCGCTACACGGGCAAGGCAATTCGAATCTGCGGCGGTGTGAAAATGCGTGGCGGGTCGTACACCGTCCGCGAGGCTTGCCTCGCGGAAGAAAAGCGGCGGCGCGCCGCCGCACTCCATAGGGTTTGTGCCAACGGGTTGCGTCCTGCCAGTCATGGAATCGTTTAACTACTTTAATTATTTTACTGAGATTGAGGAGTATTTCTGGCGGAAGCGCGGGGCGCATCTGCTCGTGTCGCCTTTGGATTGGGCGATTCTGGAGACTTGGCAGAAGGCGGGGGTGCCGATCGAAGCGGTGCTTAAGGGGATTGATCGCGCGTTTGAAAGTTGGGGGCGGTCGCGGCGCGCGGCGGGCGGGCGTCAATTGAAGAGTTTGGCTTATTGCGTGGATGCTGTGCTGGACGCGGCGGCGGAAGCCGCGGAGGCGGCTGCCGGGTCCGGGCCGGAAGTGCGCTCATCGCGGGCTGCGGCGGAGCCATTTTCGCGCGATGAGTTGCGGAAATATTTGGAGCGCAATGCGAAGCGCTTGCGTGCGGCTGCGGGGAAACTGCGCGGCGGCGTAGGCGGGGTTGCGGATGTGGCAGGTGGCGCGCTTGCTGGAACGGCTGCGGAGGGTCTGGCTGTGAGATTTGAGGATACTGCGCGGAGGTTGGAGGAGGCTTTGCCGCTTTTGGATGCGCCGGGGGCTTTGGATTTGGAGGATCTGGAACGGCGGATGACTGTGCTGGAGGAAAAACTTTCTGCGGCACTTGCGGCTGACGCGGATGAGGAGGCGTTGCTCGCTGTTCGGCGCGAGATGGATCGGTCGCTGGCGCCTTACCGGCGCAAGATGTCGGCGGAACAATTGGCGCAATTGGAGCGGCAGTACACACAGAAGCGGTTGTTCGAGCATTTTGAGGTGCCGAGGTTGAGTTTGTTTTATTTGACGTAGGTGGCCGTGACGCCAAAGATTTGAGCGTTTTCCTTCGTAGGCCGAGCGAAAAGCAGATCCCTGCCTGCGGCAGGCAGGCCTTCCTGCGGTCGGGATAACACGCGCGTGCATTTTCCGCAAAGCATGAAGTGTTGGGGAACCAAAGGATGGGCAATCGCAACTTATGGACGTCACAATCGAAAAATTGATTTACGGCGGAGAGGGGTTGGCGCACCACGAGGGAGCTACTATATTTGTGCCGTTCGTGCTGCCCGGCGAGCGCGCGGCGGTTGCTGCCGTTGAGCAGAAGAAGAAATTTGTGCGCGGACGCGTAGAGCAGATTTTGCAGGTTTCACCGGAACGCATCGCCGCGCGGTGTCCCCATTTTGGGGTTTGCGGAGGCTGCGATTACCAGCACATTCCTTACGATGCGCAACTGCGTTACAAGAGCGAGATTTTGCGCGAGACTTTGCGGCGTCTGGGGAAGATTGAATGGGCCGGCGAGATCGTGACTCATGCGTCTTCTTCGCCGTGGGGATATCGCAACCGCGCGCAGTGGAAGGTGCGTCCGCTGGAGAGCGGGGCCGGTGACGAGGCGACTGGCGCGGCGGACGGATCGGACAGGCTTGGAATCGGATATTTTCGCGCGAATTCGACGGCGCTTTGCGCTGTGGAAGACTGTTCGATTATTTCGCCTTTGCTGCTGAAGACGCTGCTCGCGCTGCGCGAGTCGCTGGCGGCTGGGGCTTTGCCGCGCGGTTTGCGGGAAATTGAGGCGTTCGTGGATGCCTCCGACAGCAAACTGCTGCTTGCCGCGACTTTCGCGGGATTCCCTTCCCGGGCGGCGGAACACGCGGAGACTTTTCGGCGCGTGGTGCCGGAGATTGCGAGCTTGCTGTTTCATGATCCGAGTCACGACCGGATGGAATTGTTTGGTCCGGGATTTTTGGATTATGAAGCGGGCGGAATTGCGTATCGCGTCGGCCATTTTTCATTTTTCCAGGTGAACCGGTTTTTGGTGGACGAGTTGGCACGCGAAGTCGTGGAGCGCGACGAGGGCGGGCGCTTGGCGATGGATCTTTTCGCCGGCGTCGGATTATTTTCAGTTCCTTTGGCGGCGCGATTCGAGCGGGTGATTTCGGTGGAATCGAATCCAGCGGCGACGCGCGATTTGGAGACGAATGTGCGCGGGCGCGGAACGATTGAAGTGCGAACCGCGGAGGTTGAGAGGTTTGTCGAGCGCACTAAAGAGCGGCCTGAATTGGTGGTGCTCGATCCGCCGCGGGCCGGCGTGACGCCTGAGCCGATCCAGCGGATTGCAAAGATTGGTCCGGCGCGGATTACTTATGTTTCCTGCGAACCTCCTACCTTGGCGCGCGACCTTGCCTTCTTCATCAAGGGCGGGTACGATTGCACAGAAATACACTTATTTGATTTGTTCCCTCAGACGTTTCATATGGAATCGGTAGTGCGACTGCGGCGGCGCTAGGGTCTTGACGCTTGTCGCGATATGGCGGAGGTTCCTCCCGCGATCTGGGTGAGTTGCGCGAGGCAAGCCTCGCTGAGCTGCGGCGGGAGCAAGCTCCCGCACTCCCAGATTAGTCTGGGCGGCGCGGTTCGCTCTTGCTTGCCGCGTGGGAGTGACCTCTACAAAAGACACACGCGTTGGCTCGATAGCAGGATGGATGAAATTACCTGCGTTGTGGATGCTGGCGGCGTTTGCGGCGGGCATCGGAATTACGGAGCGATGGCCTGGGTCGGTCAGGTTGTGGGTGGTCGCGGCGGTGGTCGCGATTGTGCTCGGCGCAACGCTGGCTGCTTTGTCCGGCGCCGGATTCGCTCGGCGTCACTTTGTTACCTTCGCTTGGGTTTGCGCGCTGGCTGCCTGGCTGGCGCTGGGTGGGCTGGCTCGCTGCGTAGAAACCGCAGGGATTCCCTCCAATCACATCACACGATTGATCGCTCCGGACAAGATTGACACTTCGGTGCCCTTGCGATGGCGGGGATGTCTGCGTGAGGACCCTTTGGCGCTGCCATGGGGCGAGCGGTTTGAAATTGATCTGGAGGAGGTGGAGTCGGCCGGCGTGGAGATACCAGTCAGCGGCGGTTTGCGCGTGAATTTTTATTCGAACGAACGCGCGGCGCGGCCTCCGGAGGGATTGCGGGCGGGGGATCGCGTGGAAGCATTGGTGAAAGCGCGGCCCCCGCGGGATTTTCTGGATCCGGGCGCGTTCGACGTGCGCGGATTTCTGGCGCGGCAGAAGATAGACTTGATCGGCTCGCTGCGCAGCGGCGCGCTGCTGCAGCTAGTGGATCGGCCTCCCCCGACGTTTTCGCAACGTCTGGCACGGGCTCGCGGAACGCTTTTGGCGCGCATTGATTCCCTCTTTGCGGAACATCCCGAACGCGGCGCGATTTTGCGCGCGATGCTGCTGGGCGATCGCAGCTTTGTGGATTCGAGCGTGGTCCTCGCCTTTCAGAAAACCGCGGCGTATCACGTGCTGGTTGTGGCGGGACTGCACGTAGGCGCGCTGGTGATTTTTCTGTTTTGGATTGGAAAGCGCTTGCGGTTGCCGGTGAGCGCCATCGGCTTTTTGACCGTGATCGCGTTGATTGGTTACGTGGGAATCGTACAGGACCGTCCGCCGATATTGCGCGCGGCGTTGGTGGCGGCACTTTATTTGTGCGCGCGGCCGCTTTTCCGGCGCGTGGATTTGCTGCAGACGATTGCGGTGGCCGCCCTCGCGATTTTGATTTGGAGGCCTTCATCTCTCGTGGATTCGAGTTTCCAGCTTTCGTTCTTGGCGGCTGGAGTGATCGCGGGGCTGGCGTTGCCCTGGATGGAACGAACCAGCGCGCCTTACCGGGCGGGACTTAATCATCTCGGCGATGTGACGCGGGACATGGCACATGCGCCGAAGGTCGCGCAATTTCGCATTGAACTGCGCGCAGCGATTCAATGGCTTGCGGCTCGCGCGCCAGGGCGGCTGGCTTCGCGATGTGGAGCGCTCCTGGTTCTGCCGATTCGCGCCGGACTGCGGTTGTGGGAAATTGTGCTGCTTTCCGCGGTGATTCAGTGGGGCATGCTGCCTCTGCTCGCGGAGGATTTTCATCGCGTGAGTTTGGCGGGACCGATGAGCAATATTCCCGCCGTGCTGTTGACGGGAATCATTGTGCCGCTGGGATTCGTGACGCTGCTGGCGACATTCTTGTGGGCACGCTTGGCGATGCTGCTCGCTAAGGCGCTGAGTTTCTGTACTGGCTTACTGCTTACAACTGTGGACTGGTTTGCCGGATGGCCGCGGCTTAGTTATCGGATTCCCGGGCCGCCCGTATGGCTGGTGATTGCGTTCTTCACGGCGTTTGTTGGACTAGCTGTTGCGGCGCGGATGATTGCGGAGAGGCGGCGAGATCGGGCGATACGCTTGCAACCAGTCGCGTCTCGAAATTTTGGGGAGTGGATCGCGGCCGCCGCGCTGCTGACGCTTGCCGTGCTGGTGGCGACTTATCCGTTTGCGCCGCGACTGGTGCGCGGAAATTTCGAAGTGACCGTGCTGGACGTGGGCCAGGGCGATTCGATTTTTGTGGCCTTCCCGGACGGGCGCACGATGCTCGTGGATGGCGGCGGCCTGACCGGGTCGGAGTGGTTTAACGGTGCGCGGTCTGGACCGGATATTGGAGAGGAAGTCGTGTCGTCCTATTTGTGGTCGCGCGGAATCAAGCGGCTGGACGTAGTGGCACTGACGCATGCGCATCACGATCATCTGGACGGTTTGCACAGCGTAATCGCAAATTTCAAGGTGGGCGAATTGTGGGTTGGGCGCGACGAGGAAACCAGCGCGTTTTTGAATTTGTTGGCGGAGGCGCGGGCGCGAAGGATTCCGATCGTTGAGGAAACACAGGGACGCCAGTTCGATTGGGACGGCGTGAAGGGCAAGGTACTGTGGCCGGCGGATATTTCAGCAGTTTCGAAGGCGTCGAACGACGATTCGCTAGTGATGCGGATTCAGGATGGCGGGGAGAGTTTTCTGTTGCCTGGGGATATTGAGAAGCACGTCGAAAATGAATTGGTGGATGAGCAGGCGCCGCTGGCGGCTGATTTTTTGAAGGTGCCGCATCACGGGAGCAGGACCTCTTCGACCGATGCGTTTGTGGGAGCAGTAGCGCCGAAGGTGGCGGTTGTTTCTGTGGGTGAAGGCAATCAGTTCGGGCATCCGGTGGATGCGGTGGTGGAGCGTTATGCGGCGGCGGGGGTGCGATTTTTGCGGACGGATCACGACGGGGCGGTGACAGCGATTACGGATGGGCATGGTTTGGTGGTGCACACGTTCGCGGAAGAGCATCCGCGGTAGCGGCGGCGTTGTCGCCGCAACATCGCTGCTGGTCCCCGCGTTGCTCCGTGGCATGACACCGATGGCGCACTAAAGTGCGCCGCTACAAAGTCAACTGCGGAGCGGAAACTTAATTGGTTGAATCGTCGGCGTCGTCGCCGTCTTCAGTGACAGCTGCGTTGCCTGCTAGATATTCGGCGATTACTTTGCGGGCTTCGTCGGCTTGGGATTCCAGGACGCGAATTTCGAGGTTATGAGGCTCCTCGGGGTTCTCCGGGATGGGAAAGGGGTCGGTGGAAAGCTCGTCTGCCGTCTCAATGCCAGCACTTTCGAGCAGGCTGCGGATCACCATGGCTTCGGTGGCGCTCTCGGCAGTGTGCGCGACTACGACGCGCTGGTTGGAATATTCCTCAGTCATTGACGAGTGCCTCCGGCCTCTTCGCAGGTACTATTGCGCGCATCAACGCTCCAGTCCATACTTGTTTTGCGGCAACGCACAGCCATCTATGAGCGACTTCTCATTGGCTCGGCCCACGCAGGACGAAATCGATGAAGAAAGCCGCCGGATTCGGCGGCTGCGCATTCTGGTCCATATCACGCTGGAGACGATTTCCACCGGGGATTTGCCTCCGGAAGACGCCGCGCAAATGATAGCGGAAACGCGGAAGGTTGCGCTGGAAATGTTTCCCGGCAAGGAACGCGCGTTTGATTTGATTTACCGGCCGCAATTTCAGCGCGTGATGCACGCGGTTTATAGACTACAGTAATCACACGCCTCAGTGATTGTGATTCCGCGTTAGAAATCCCACGAAGAGCAAAGTCGAACGCGCCTGCTTTAAGGCTGCCTCTGGAGGGTCGGGGCCTAGCGTTGTAGCGGCGCACCTTAGTGCGCCATCGGTGTTGCTGCGCCAACGATGGCGGTCTGAAGACCGCCGCTACAAATGCCTAGTAGCCATAATGTTGGCGTAGCCACATGCGCAGCCAGACGACCGCCAGTGCTGCGATAGTGCCGATCAGGGCTTTGTATTCGCGGTTGCGGCGGTATAGGGACCAGGAGAAGCCTTGTTCTGGAGCGACGTCCGTGGGCGACACGTGGCCCGAATCGAAAAAATTCGGAAGGAAGAGCGGAACGCGAGCGGCGTATTGATCGTAGATGACGCCGAAACGCGCGCGAAGATCGCCTTCTTCATTGCGCATGACCGCGTAATAAAAAACCGCGAAATAAACGAGCACCAGGCTGGCTGCCCACCAGGAATGTCCGGCGATGGCAAAGCCGATCGCGAGGAATAGGCTTCCGAGATAGAGCGGATTGCGCGTGCGCGCGTAGGGGCCGGTGGTGGCGAGTTCCCTGTCTTTGCGCAAGTGTCCGGCGGCGATGCCGCGAATGATGAGGCCGAGGCCAGCTATCCCGCCGCCCAAGGCTATCCAATCAGCCGTAGGTGTGGCGAGCAGCAGATAGAGAATGGCGACCGGATAACCGGTGCGGACGCGCCAGCGCATCCAGAATTTTCTTGGTTGAACCGCGACGGCTTCGTTCAAACGCGAATCCCTTTCAAGCGCGCGACGGCCTCCATTACCTGCTCGACTGTAATCGAAAGCATGGCAGAAGAGTAGGACGTTCCGCGGCGATAAGTCGTTTCACTATTGCGCGGGTTGCGGATGCTGATGCTGGCGTCGCCGTAGGCGCCGTTGCGCGCGGGATCCGTGGGACCGAAGAGGCCGATGGTCGGGGCGCCGAGCGCGGCGGCGAGATGCAACGGGCCGGTATCCGCTGAGATTACGAATTTCGCGCGGCGCATCAGGGCCATAAGGGGTCCGAGATCGAGCGGGATTGCGACAGCGGCCTGAATGCCTGCGGTGCATACAACGTCTCGCGCCAAATTTTCCTCTCCCGGGCCGAAACTGACGATGGCGCGCCACCCGTGCTGTTCCGCGAGGCCGCGATGCAATTCGCCGTAGCGCTCGGGAGGCCAACATTTCGAGCGCCAGCCTCCGCCGGGATTCAGAACGTAAAAATCGCTGATGTTGTGGCGCGCGAGTTCCTCAGCGACGCACGATTCATCCTCGGGGCGGACCTGCAACGGAAACCGTGGAGTAGTAAGGTGCGCGCCGGCAGCTTCGGCGAGAGTTAGATTGTGGTCCACTTTGTGCGGCCCGTGCGGGTTCAATTCCTCGGTATAAAGGAGCGAGGCGAGGGCCTCGCGGGCGTAGCTGCTCTGAAAACCGACGCGGCGCGGGGCTCCGGAGGAGAACGCGAGAAGCGCCGACTTATAGAGCGCCTGAAAATCTATGGCGCAGGTGTATTGCGCGGCGCGTAGTTTAGTGACGGTGGCGGCAATTCCGGCGGCGCTTTTGCGGTCTACTGGAATTATTTCGTTCAGGTCGGGATTGCCTTCGAGCAGACGCTGCCACTTGGGATCAATGGCCCAGTCAATGCGCGCTGCGGGGAACGTGTCACGCAGTGCGGAGGCGGCGGGCAGGGCGTGGATCACGTCGCCGAGCGAGCCAAGGCGGACCAGAAGGAAGCGCTGGTCAGTGATTTGGTTGGGCGCTTGGTCAGGCATTTTTTTCGTGGCGCAGGCGCGCGAGGAGATCACGCGTGGAATGTTGTTTGGGATCGCCGACGATGGCTACTCGAATGCCGAGCATTTTCGCGAGCTCGCGTTCGGGCACTGTGTCGGCGGTGTAATCAGTGCCTTTGGCGTGGACGTCTGGTTGAAGTTCGCGGAGCAGCGAATTTACATCGAGTTCGTCGAAGATGACGACGTAATCCACGGCGCGAAGCGCAGCGACGAGCGCGGCACGCGCACGTTCGGTGAGGATGGGCCGGCCGTCGCCCTTCAGTTTCCGTGTGCTGGAATCGGAGTTGATTCCGACTACGAGGAGATCGCCTTCGGCGCGCGCGGCTTCCAGATAGCGGACGTGGCCCACATGCAGAAGGTCGAAAACACCATTGGCAAAGACAATTTTGCGCCCGGCGCGGCGGTGCTCTTCGAGAATCGTGTGAAGTCCATCGCGGGAAACAATTTTTTCGCGGGTGTCCATGCGTGCTAGCGCGGGGCCGTGGCGTCCTGGCGCAGGGCGGCTTCGAGCTCGGCGCGAGTGACAGTGGCGGTGCGGCGTTTCATCACGACGATGCCACCGGCGTAGTTTGCGAGATGCGCGGCTTCGAGATACGTCGCGCCCGCGGCTAGCGCGAGAGTGAAAACAGCAATCACTGTGTCGCCTGCGCCAGTCACGTCTACGGGCGCGTCTGATCCGTAGATCGGAATGTGCCGCGGCGGACGATTGCGTTCGAAGACGGCCATGCCGTCCTTGCCGCGTGTTACTAGCAGCGCTTCGAGGCTTAGATCGTGCAGAGCGCGCTGGCCTAGTTCATCCAGCTTTGCGGTATCCGTGCCGACGCGGGCTTGGTAGGCGGCTTCGACTTCGGGCTCGTTGGGCGTCGCTGCGGTAACGCCTACGTCGCGATATTCGAGCAGGCGGTAGCGGGAATCGAGCAGCAGGCGTTTGGCTTTAATAGATTTTGCTAGCGCGGGAGAGGCTGCGCCAAAACCGTAGTCGGAGACGAGGATGGCGTCGGCGCGAGTGGCAATCTGGCGGGCTTTTCGGAAGATGGCTGCCGCAATTTTTGGGGAAAGGTTGGCCTGCGGTTCACGATCCACGCGGAGGACTTGTTGCTCCGTCGTGTGCGTCCAGCCGGCCAGATAGCGCGTCTTGGTGGTGGTTGACCAATCGCGGGCGCGGAGGATGCCGGAGACGTTGATGCGTTTGCGGCGGAAGTGATCGAGGAGTTTGCGGCCACCTTCGTCGTCGCCGACCACGCCAACTGGCAGAACGCGCGCGCCTAATTCGGCGAGATTGTTCACAGCGTTGGCTGCGCCGCCGGGGTAACTTTCGCTTTTGCGATGGCGGAGGATGAGGACGGGGGCTTCGCGCGAGACGCGCGAGATTTCGCCGGAGACGAATTCGTCGAGGACGAAGTCGCCTACTACGCCGATGGTTTGGCGGGGGAAGGCGGCGACCAGGTCGAGGAGTCGGGTGAGGTCAACGGTGGAGTCGGATGCAGTCGGCGATGCTGCGCTTTGACGCTTGTGCTGCGATTTGCCGTTTTTCGATTTGATCGGTGCCAATCAATCTCCGTTTCGCGCCTAGCTGACATTCGGTACTGCAGCAAACCTGCGCGCGAGGCTAGCTTCGCGCTGAATATTCCAGCGAGGACTCGACTTCAGACAGCGGCGGCACGCCGCCGCACTCCACGATGACCGTGGCGAAAAGTATCATATGGTTATCGCATCAGCAATCACACCGCTCGGGAGTCATTTATTTCGTCATCTGCAATTTTAACTGAGATGCGTCGGCTCGTGACTTGGCAACTGCTAGAACCTCGTTCCAGAATTCGTCTTCGCGGTCTATGTGCATCGAAATCGCGCAGAAGAATATTGGCATTTTGCCGTAATGGATGGCGTGCAGATTGTACAAGTCTTTTTCGGTGCAGATCAGCCCCGCGGCTTCAGCGGCTTTTGCTTCACGCAGGATTTCTTCGTCGTCTCCATCGGTGAAGCGGTGATGATCGGGAAAAAATTTGTGGCCGGCGATCTCGAGACCCCATGCACGAAGGTCGGCAACGAAGGCTTGCGGATTGCCGATAGCGCAGAAGGCGAAGAGTTTGCCTAGCGCGTTCGGGGCTACGTTTCCTGCGAGCTGGCCGTCCGAGAAGCTGCGGATTGCTTCGAGCTTGGGGCGAGCGTAATAAATTGAGGCGTCGGTTTCGCGGCGGACGGCGGCTTCGACTGCCGGGGCGTGATTGCTGCGAGTGATGACGACGATGTCTGCGCGGGCTAGCGCGGAGCGTGGCTCTCGGAGTCGTCCCGCGGGAAGCAGGCGGCCGCCGCCGAAGGGATTGGTCGCGTCAATCAGGACGATATCCACGTCGCGCGCCAGTTGCAGGTGCTGGAAGCCATCATCGAGGACGAAACAAGTCACGCCACGTCTGGCGAGTTGTGCGCCATTCGAGTAGCGGTCGGGGCCGACTCCGAAAGCTGCGCCTTCGCCGAGGCGCGATTGCAGCATACGGACTTCGTCACTGGTAGAGACACTTGACGCTGCGTCGGCGCTTTCGTGTGATCCGCTCGCACGGCCGCGATATCCGCGCGTGAGGATGCCGACGCTCTTCCCTTCGGAAGCGAGGCGCTCGACAATCCACATAACCATCGGCGTCTTACCGGTTCCGCCAACCGTGAGATTGCCGACGCTGATTACTGTCCCGTCGAGACGGCGCGGCTTGAGAATTCCCTTCCTATACGCTCGAGCGCGAAGATGCGTGACTGCGCCGTAAATGAGGGAAAGCGGCGCGAAAACGAATTCAGCGAGGGTCACGCGGCGTTTCCCTTGGCGGATTCATTGAGGATGCCGGCGATGCGATCGAGTGAGCGTTCGGTGGCTCCGCGATTGCGTTCGGAGATGGCGCGGGCGGATTTGCCCATGCGCTCGCGCATTTTGTCGTCCTGGATCAGCTGTATCCAGACTTTGCCGAGGCCCTGGCCCGAGGTGACTTGGACGCCGGCGTGCGCGTCGAGGAATTGATCCGCCATTTCGCGGAAATTTTCCATGGAGGCGCCGAAGACCGGCGGGCGCGCGAACCAGGCGGGTTCGAGAATGTTGTGGCCGCCGGCGGGGGCGAGCGAACCGCCGACGAATGTGGCGTCCGCGAGCGAATAGAGGCCGGCGAGTTCGCCGATGGAATCGAGGAGCAGGACGTCGGTATCGTCGTCGAGGGATGCGGTGGAATCGAGTTGGCTGCGGCGCACAACTTTCCAGCCGCCGGCTGTGACAATTTCGGAAGTGGCATCGAATTGCGCGGGCTTGCGCGGCGCGAGGATCAGGAGCGTGTGGCGCCACTGGCGCTGGACGAGATCGTAGGCCGCGAGAACAGCGTCTTCTTCACCGGCGACGATGCTGCCGGCGACAAGCACCGGCCAGCGTTCCTGGCGGCGAATTTGTTCGTCGAGCCAAGCGCCGAAACGGCCGATGGCGGGCGGTTCGGCGTCATATTTCAGGTTGCCGGTGACTTCGATGCGGTCTTCATCGGCGCCCATGGCGAGGAGGCGGGCAGAGTCTTCGGGAGTTTGCGCGAGAAAGAGATGCGCGTCGCGCATGGTGCGTGCGAAAAATGCGCCGACGAGAAATTCCCAGCGTTGGAAACGCGCGAAGGATTTTTCGGAGATGCGCGCGTTGGCGAAGACTACCGCGACGCCAGCGCGATTGGCTTCACGTAGAAAATTCGGCCAGATTTCGGTTTCCATGATGATGACGAGCGCGGGACGGATGGCGCGCAACGCACGACGGACTGGCACGACCCAATCGAGCGGAAAGTAGAAAATGCCATCGGCGGATTGCAGGCGTTCGCGCGCGAGACGCTGGCCGGTTTCGGTGGTGGTGGAGACGAAGATGGCGCGACCGGGAAAGCGGTGTTGCAGGCCTTCGATCAGGGGTTTCGCGGCGAGGACCTCGCCGACCGAAACAGCGTGAATCCAGATTGGCCCTGGGCCGGTATCGGTCGAGCTGGAGTTCGTCACGCGAACGCTGGCCGAGGCCCGGGCGGCGATTTCAGGAGGCAGGCTCCCGAGGCGTTCACGAAGTGCGCGCGCGGGCTCTCCGGCGCGCCATCCGCGGAGGGCAAAATAGGGCGCGAGGACGAACATTCCAGCGGCCGTCAGGATGCGATAAAAGAAATACATTCGGTAGGTTCGCGCGCGCTCCGAAAGGCGCTTTGCCTCTCGCAAACCCAGTATTATAGTGGCACCCTGCATGAAACGCGCACAACTTCCGGCCGCGCCGAGGCATCGCACAGGGAGATGAGAAGACTTCAGCTCACGAATGTCCGTGAATCATTGAAAAACATGGCTTCAGGGGCTAAAGCCCCTTTTCCCCTCGCAGTTTCGGCGGGGCTGAAGCCCCGCCCTTCCTCAGTGTCTCGGTCGTCATCGTCTGTGAATGCGCTTTTTCTCGCCGCCGTTTTGGTGTCTCTCGTTTGCGCTGGCGCAGCCGTAGCCGGTTTGCGCGCGCAGAATAAGCCTGCTGCAAGCAAAACGCAGCAGGCTGCGCCGGACCCGACGGCGTCGCTGCCACACGATAATCATGACGGATTGACGATCATGGCCGATCCTTGGACCGATAAGCAGCGCAGCAAGGACAAATTTGGCAAAGCGAATCCGTTGGATGTAGGAGTTCTGCCGGTTGAAGTCTTTCTGCAAAACGCGACGGACCATCCGATCCAGGTGAACCTCAATACGGTTCAACTGGAAGTGCATTTGCGAAATGGGAGCCATCAGGACATTGATTGGCTCTCCCCCGAAGATGTGGCTGGGATGATCGCGCATCCGGGCGGCGCGGCACCGTCGCAACCGCGACGGATCGCGGGAATTCCGCTGCCGAGTAACGACAAGAAAACCGAAAAGTTTGCGGAGATTTTGCGGCCGCTAACTTTGGATTCCGATACGGTGGCTCCGATGGGATCGCTGCACGGATTTCTTTATTTTGATGTGAGCCACGATCCGTCGCTCGCGGATACTTCAGTGCTGTACGTGCCGGACGTCGTGGTAATTCCCACCAAGAAGACCTTGATGTTTTACGAAGTGCCGCTGGGCAAGTCGACAAAACCGTAGCGCAGCCGCGACGGTCGGGTTTGCGCGATTGGCCACAGCAACGTGCGCGGCCGCGGAGAACCACCCAATCATCCATTGCGAATAGATAGCGGCGAGCGGCCGATTACCGAGGCTGCAGCAACCTTGGACGTCTCCGGTGGAGTTGCAGACTGCTTTGTCGTCTTCGCAGCCTTCGCGGGCGCGTTGGTCCTGGCTTCCCAGGCCTTGCGGAGTTTCTCGCGTTGCGCCAGCACGTAGCTCTTGGCTTCTTCCATGTTGCGGTAGACGCGGCGCCCCTTCAACATGTTGCAGGAGCGACAGCAGGCTACGAGGTTGCGGTCGTCCTTCTTGCCTTTTCGAGCGCGGGGAATGACGAAATCAACAGACATGGCCAAAGCGTTTTCGAAGCTGGCGAGGCCGTCCAGACCGCAATACTGGCAGCGGTATTGATCGCGCTCCAGGATGCGCAGGCCTTCTTCGCGGGTCACCGGTTTTTCCACTAAGCGAAACGTCAACAGGTCAAATGGCATTGCACACCTCCCGAATCGGAAATCTTTCGGCGAGATGGAAAAGTGGATTTCCGACCGTGGTCGAATGACACGATACGGCGGCGCGCGTGCGAGTGTCAAGCGCGTGGAATCGAAAGCCAGCCGCACGCATCCAAGATTGGGGCTGGATTTGGCTGTCGTCGCGGATCCACTTGGATTATCAATTCGGCTTATCACGGCAATCGTTTCACTTTTCGAAATCATTTCAGGACGAGGAGAATAGACATGGGTAGGCTTACAGGACAAGTTGCGGTTGTTACGGGAGCGTCGAAAGGCATTGGAGCGGGAATCGCGCAGGCGCTGGCCGCGGAAGGCGCGTCGGTGGTTGTGAATTATGCGTCCAGCAAGGCGGGCGCGGAAAAAGTGGTTGCTGCGATTACCGCGGCGGGCGGTAAGGCTGTCGCGGTGGGTGGAGATGTGTCAAAGGCCGCGGACGTGAAGGGGATCGTTGAAGCGGCGATCGAGAATTATGGACGTCTCGATATTCTGGTGAACAATTCAGGAGTGTACGAATTTGCTCCACTCGAAGCTGTGACCGAGGAAAATTTTCACAAGATGTTCAACATTAACGTGCTGGGGGCGATTCTGACGACGCAGGCGGCTGTGAAGCACATGAGCAACGGCGGAAGCATCATCAATATTGGGTCTGCGGTGAGCCGCTTGACGCCTCCTAACTCAGTGGTTTACACGGCGAGCAAAGGGGCGCTCGATGCCGTTACGGGCGTTCTGGCGCGGGAACTGGGACCGAAGAAGATTCGTGTGAATACGATCAATCCTGGGATCGTCGAGACGGAAGGCACGCAGACCGGCGGGTTCATTGGATCCGATTTCGACAAGGCTTTTGTCGCGATGGCGCCGCTCGGACGCATCGGGAAGGTTGGAGACATTGCGCCGATTGCAGTGTTTTTGGCATCGGACGAGTCGAGGTATCTTACTGGCGAGCAGCTCTTGGTGAGTGGGGGAGTTCGATAGGCCCCCGAACCTGGAAACTTACTTGGGCGAGGCAAGCCTCGCCTGGCTCGTTCTGCGCTGAGGACTACTTGGGACGGCGGCGAGCCGCCGCACTCCCAGATTTGGAGTAGGCCCTTCGCAATTCTGCGGCGATTGCGCATTTTTAGCGACCGAGCGACTGAAGAAGAGAGCCGGCGGGATGCCGCCGCTGCTTTGATCAGCCCATGCGGGCGATTACTACTGTGATGTCGTCGGCTTGTTCGGGCGTGCCGGCCCATTGTTCGGCGGCAGCTATCAGATTTTCTGCTATGCGCTGCGGCGGCATGCTGCGCTGGCGCAGAATTTCTTCTTTCAGGCGCTGCATGCCGAATTCCTCTCCGTAGACGTTTTCTGGCTCGGTTAATCCGTCGCTGAATGCGACCAGCAGGCTTCCCTGCTCGACTTTGATGCTGCCTTGCGTGTAGGGACAATCCTCGAACATTCCGATCACCGTGCCGCCTTCGCTGAGTTCCAGCACTTTATCGCCGGAAACAAAAAATGGGGCGAGGTGGCCGGCATTGGTGTAGGTAAGCATCCTGGTGGAGACGTCGAAGTCGGCGTAAAAGAAGGTCGCGTAGCGGTCGTCGGATGTGTTGCGGAAGACGTGGCGGTTCAGGCGCGCAACGAGTTCCGCGGTGCCGCACTTGCCGTCGAGTGACGCCTGGCTACGCAACGCGGCTTGCAAGCTGGCCATCAGCAGCGCGGCGAAAATTCCCTTCCCGCTGATGTCCGCGAGCGCGATGCCCACGCAGTCCTGGCTGGTGCGAATGAAATCGTAGTAGTCGCCGCTGACGACGCGCGCGGGGCGGCAGATCGCGGCAAGTTCGAGGCCCGGCAGCGCGGGCAAAACCTGCGGAAAGAGCTGCGACTGCACTTCGCGGGCAATGGCGATTTCGTTTTCGAGCTTCTGACGCTTGCTTTGCTCTACGATCAGCTCGGAGATCGAGCTGGTCATTTCGTTGAACGATTCGCCGAGAGCGCCGAGTTGATCGCGTTGGTGCACGTGAATACGCTGGGTGAAATCGCCGCGGCGGACGTGCAGAGTGGCTTCGTAGAGATCGTCGACGGCGCGAGTGATGGTGCGAGTGAGCACGATACCGGTGATCAGAGCGGCGACTTCCAGAGCCAGGAAAATTACGCCAGCGGCGATGAGGGCTAATTCGAGCAGTGGTCCAATCTCACCTACCGAAGTGAACAAACGGCGATTGAGGGCGGAAGCGCGCATGGCGAACGTTGCGAGGACGGCATCCGGCGCGTTGCCGGTTTGCTGGCCGATGTGCGCCAGATCAATTGTCGAGACGCCGCCAATGCGCACGTCAAACCAGTTCGACGGTGGACCGAGCGTGCGATGGCGACTGGCGATTTGTTCGCCAGGAACGAAAACTTTGCCGTTGAAGCTAAGCGAGGCGCCCGCGGGAGTTTGTTGGTCCGTCGGACGCAGCGGAATGATTTGGATGGGGCCGATGTCCGAGCGCAGGGTGTCGAGAAACGTGGGATTGAGCGGAGTGCCAACGACGAGATAGAAGGGCCCGGCGGCGCCGGTTTTTTCGACGGCAGCGGCAACCCAGATTTTTCCTTCGAACTCGACCAGACCTGCGAATTCGTGGCCATCTCCGGCTTGCACCAGGCGCTCGCCGCGATTGGGGAAAACGCGTAGATCGGGCCATTCGCGGCGGGCGGCTTCGATCAAATTGGCGATTCCAGGACGCGCGAGGATGGCTTCGCTGTTAGGCGAAGCGCCTTGCGCGGCTTCCTGCTCGACGGCGCCGGCGAGGGCGTCGGCATCGGCTGAAATCGTGCTGATGCGTGACTGCAGGTCTTCGTGGAACAGGTGAGCACCGAGCTGCAGATAGAGACCGTAGGCAGCGAGGCCTGCCATGCAGAGCAACAAAATGACCGGGACGACCGCGATGAAAACGTAGGCAACGATGAGGCGGTTGCGCAGCGTCCACATGAATTTCGTGCGGAACCACGGGATGAGCCGGACCAGAAGGTAAACAGCAGCGAGGAAACAGAGGAATCCAAGAAACCCGGTGAATGGTAGAGGTTCACGAAATGCGGCGACGACGCGCAGGGCAACGTAAAGAAGAATTACTGTGAGCGCGACGCGATCCAGCGGCGTGATGTGCCGCAAGAAGACAAATAACCGGCGAGGAGAAAGTCGGTTCACGAAAATTAGTCTCAGCCGTTAGAAGAATAGCCGACGCGCGGCGGATATGGAAGGTATGGGCTGCGGCGGGAAGAAGGCAAAAAGAGATCCCCGCCTGCCGCAGGCAGGCTTCGCGGCGCTCCCTTCCCGGCATCAGGGTAAACAGGATGACGGCGCACCAGCGCGGCAGGCTAAGCGCCCGCTAACCGCCACTGCTATCGCGTGCCACGGTCCATCTGCTGGACGCGACTGTGGTGCCGGCTGTAGGCGAAATAGACTACCAGGCCGATTAACAGCCAAATGATGAGGCGCGCCCAATTCACCCAGCCGAGGTTGACCATCATGTAGACGTTGATGGCCACACCGAGCGCGGGGATCAGCGGCACGAGCGGCGTACGGAACGGACGCGGCTGATTGGGATTGGTGTAGCGCAGAACGATCACGGCCATGCACACGATCACGAAAGCTAGCAGCGTGCCGATATTGACCATTTTGCCGAGCTGGTCAATCGGCGTTATGCTGCCAACGATCGCCGCGAGCAGGCCGACCAGAATCGTGGTCTTGTAAGGCGTGCGAAACTTGGGATGGATCGCGGCGAAAAACTTGCGCGGCAGCAGACCGTCATTGGCCATGGAGTAAAGCACGCGGGTCTGGCCTAGCAACATCACCAGCATCACGCTGGTGAGTCCGGCGAGTGCGCCTGCGGTGATTACGGTGGAGGCCGTGTTCAGGCCGTGATCGAGAAAGGCAACTGCCAGCGGCGCCTCTATGTTGATGGACCTCCAGGGCACCATGCCGGTGAGCACGAAAGCAACGAGAATGTAAAGAATGGTGCAGGCAACCAGCGAGGCGATGATGCCGATGGGCAAGTCGCGCTGCGGATTCTTGGCTTCCTGCGCGGTGGTGGAAACGGCGTCGAATCCGATGTAGGCGAAGAATATGTACGCGGCGGCTTTCCATATGCCGCCGACGCCCATCGGCGCGAATTCGGCCCAGCTGTGCCCGATATTGGTGCTGTCCACATACTTTAGACCCAGGAGGATTACGAACAGGACCACGCCGACCTTGATGACCACGATCGTGGCGTTGAAGTTGGCACTTTCTTTGATGCCGATGACCAGGACCGCAGTGATGATCAACGCAATCACGAAGGCCGGCAGGTTAAAGCCAAAATCGAAACCGAAAATGCGCGGCGCGGCCACCAGGTCGTGCGCTTGCCGGAGCAGGTCTGCCGACGGCGCGTCGGTAAGCGCATGGACGAGATCGGAAAACGCTTTACTGGTGATGCTGAGAGAGGGGTTGGCGGCGTGGACCTGAGCGCGCGCAAGCACGTTTTCTGCGGTCGCGAGCGCGGTCCAGTGGTCGTAGGCGAGCCACAGCGGCATCTTCAGGTGAAAAATCTGAAGCAACTCGACGAAATGGTTTGACCAGCCGGAGGAAACAGTGCTGGCGCCCATGGCGTATTCCAGAGTCAGATCCCATCCAATGATCCAGGCGAGCAATTCGCCCAGCGCGGCGTAGGCGTAGGTGTAGGCGCTGCCCGCCAGCGGAATCATCGCGGCGAACTCCGCGTAGCACAATCCCGCCAGCACACATCCGAAGCCTGAGACGATGAAGGATATGGTGAGCGCGGGACCGGCGTAAGTGGCTCCCAGTCCTGTCATCACAAAGATGCCCGCGCCGATCACCGCCCCGACACCGAGCGCGGTGAGCGAGAGCGGTCCGAGGGTACGCTTCAGGGTGTGCTCGCCGGTGTCCGCCGCTTCGCGCAGCAGGACCTCCATGGGCTTCTTCTTGAACAGCGGATTGCTCATTCGCGATGTTCTCCTTCAAGTTGACGCGCGCGATTCTAAGTCAACATCACCACAGATGAACACTGATGAACACGGATAAGAGCAAAATATTTCAAATGCACGGTATCAGCGCGCCCCCGCACGGACCGAAGAAAATAGCACAGTCGCGATATTGCCGCGACAGCCTTGGCGCACTGAAGTGCGCCGCTGCAAAATCAAATTCAGGGCGCCAGTGAAGCACGCACGTTTCGAGAACCGTCCCAGCGGTGTATGGAGCGTCGGGCACGGCATTCCGTGCCCCTACGACACCTGCTCGTTGTGCGACTTCCCAACTTGTTTCCAGAGCAAATAAACCGGAACGCCCAGCAACACTATGATCAAGCCGGGCCAAGTGTACTGTGGCTTATAACGCAAGAGCTGAATTTCGATGAATACCGCCATCACCAGATAGAGCGCTGGAAGAAACGGGTAACCGAAGGCCTTGTAGGGACGCTCCATGTCCGGGCGCTTCCAGCGCAGGATGAAAAGACCGCTGAGCGTGAGGATGTAAAAAATCAGGACGGCAAAAATGAGGAAATCGAGCAATTGGCTGTAGGTGCCGGAGAGGCACAGGATCGCGGCCCAAATGCACTGGACGACGAGCGCGGCTCCAGGGGCGTGATACTTGTTTACTTTGCCGACCGATTTGAAAAAGAGGCGGTCCTTGGACATGGCGTAGTAAATGCGCGCGCCGGAGAGAATCAGGCCATTGTTGCAGCCGAAGCCCGAGACCAGGATGGCGATCGCCATAACGATTGCGCCGGCAGGACCGAAGATTACTTCGGCTACGGCTGTGCCGACGCGGCCGTCAGCGGCGAATTCGATGCCGCGAGCGAGAGCCGTTGCACCGTGTGGATCGCCGGAGATGGGAAGCACGCGCAGGTACGCCACGTTCGCGAGAACGTAGAGGATGATCACGGTGCCGGCGCCGAGCGCGAGCGAAAGTGGCAGATTGCGGCTTGGATTTTTCACTTCCGCGGCGGTGAAGGTGATGTTGTTCCAGGCATCGGCGGAAAAAAGCGCGCCTACCAACGCGACGGCGACCAGCGTGATAGTGCCGATCGTCCACGTGGGATGATCCGCGGGATATGGATGCATCGCCCACAAACCGGCATTACGCCAGAAATCAGTGAAGTTTACTTGCCGCGCGACGGCAGTGGAAAACCAACAGCCGACTCCTGCGAGCGCCACGAGCGAACCAACTTTCGCGACGGTAAAAATGTTTTGCACGATTTTTCCGATGCGCAGGCCGCGGGTGTTGATCCAAGTGAGCAGGACGATGGAGGCGATGGCGAGAAGATTCTGGCGGTTCAGGCCAACATTGTAGGGGCCGAGCGAGCCGAACCAAAATTGCCATGGCCCTACGGTGCCGAGTTTCCAAATCCATTGGCTGGCGGAAAACCACGGGACCATCACGGCCGTAAATTTTGCGAAGGCGATGGCGACGGCGGCGATGGTAGCCGTCTGGATGACGAGCAGCATGGTCCAGCCGTAGAGGAAGCCCCAGAGCGGGCCGAGCGATTCGCGCAGGTAGACGTACTGACCGCCGGCGTGTGGCATGGCCGCGGCGAGCTCGCCGTAGCTGAGCGCGCCGATTACGGTCATTACTCCGGCGACGATCCAGACAGCGAGCAGCAGACCGGGACTTTGGACTTGGTGAGCGATATCGGCGGAGACGATGAAGATGCCGGAACCGATCATCGAGCCGCAGACGATCATGGTGGAATCGAACAGGCCGAGGCCTTTGACTAGCTCCGGCTGTTTTGTTGCTGTTGCGATGCCGCCGATCGTTTGAGCTTGTTCCGCCAAGAAACC
>CAWHGI010000010.1:0-1077757 GCA_963828865.1 uncultured Acidobacteriota bacterium
TCTTTCGAGCGCTTGAACGAAAACTTACTTTGAGACTCTACTTGGTGCTGCTACTTACAGCGGCGAGGCAAGCCTCGCCTTGCAACAAGCGGAAGCAAGCTTCCGCACTCCCAGATGACGCTTGCCTTGCGCTACATCTCGCTAAGATCTTCAGCGCTTTGCCCGTCGCGACTTGCTACTTCGCGTTGGTGCTTCGCGTCGCAATGACTTGTTTCGCGATCGTCAAGTACTCTCGCGCACGTTGGGCCGGGTCTGGCGCAGTGGCCAGATCGCTGATTACGGCTACTGAGTCTGCTCCGGCCTTAAAAACTTCGCTGGCGGACTGTACTGTGATGCCGCCGATTGCCACAAGGGGTTTCCCCGTTATTTTCCGGGCCGCGCGGAGAAAGTCGAGCCCGACGACTGGGTCGGGGTTCTCTTTGGTGACGGTCGGAAAGATAGGCCCCACAGCAATATAATCCGCCGAAGTGAGGTCCGCGGCGTGCAATTGCTCGAGGTTGTGTGTCGAAACCCCCACCCATCGCGGCGGCGGACAGATTTTGCGAGCATCCGCGATCGGCAGGTCTTCCTGGCCGACGTGCACGCCGTGTGCGTCGGCGATGGCGGCGATATCCGGGCGATCGTTGATGATGACGCGAACGGGATGTTGAGCGGAGCGGCTGATTAAGGCGGCGGACAATTCGTGGAACCGGCGCGCCGAGAGATTCTTGCCGCGTAATTGAATCAGCTCGACACCTGCGGCGGCAAGTTTTTCAGCGAAAGAGAGCGTGGACTCGGGCGGGAGGCCGGGAGTGGCGTCGAGTATCGCGTACAGGGCCGGGAACAACCGTGCCTCCGCGGTCTATTTGTTGGCTGCGACGGCAGCCGGACGATCGAGAAAATGCGTGTCGAATTTTCCGGCGATGAAATCTGGATCGGCCAGAATTTTTTTGTGCAGCGGGATGGTGGTTTGGATGCCTTCGACGACAAAACCGTCGAGAGCCCGATTCATGCGCGCGATGGCTTCGGCGCGATTGTCTCCGTGCGCAATGAGTTTCGCGATCAGCGAATCGTAATACGGCGGAATCACGCCGTCGGCGTAGCTCGCGGTATCCACGCGAATGCCCGGGCCGCCCGGAACGCGGAAAGCGGTGATGCGTCCGGCGGAAGGCGTAAACGTTTCGGGATCTTCAGCGTTGATGCGACATTCGATGGCGTGGCCGCGGAATTCGATAGGCGCGAGAATGTCCGTGATCTTCTCGCCGGCGGCGACGCGGATTTGCGACTTCACCAAGTCCACGCCAGTGACCATCTCGGTGACAGGATGCTCGACCTGAATGCGCGCGTTCATTTCGATGAAATAGAGCTGGCCGGATTCCTCGCGCAGGAACTCCACCGTGCCGGCGCTGGAATAGCCGAGTTTCTTTAGCGCGTCCACCACTTGCTTGCCGATGCGCTTGCGGGTGGCCGCGTCCACGACGAGCGAAGGAGATTCCTCGAGAACTTTCTGGTGGCGGCGTTGCAGAGAACATTCCCGTTCGCCGAGATGGATCACGTTGCCGTGCTTATCGCCGAGGACCTGAAATTCGATGTGCCGAGGATGCTCGATGAGCTTTTCCATGTAGACGTTGGGGCTGCCGAAGGCCTGTTCGGCTTCGGTGCGCGCGGTCTGATACAGGGAAATGAGTTCGCGGCTGTGGCGCACGATGCGCATGCCGCGGCCACCGCCGCCCTCGGCAGCTTTGATCATCACCGGGTAGCCGATTTCCGCGGCGATTTTCTTGGCGCTTTCTTCGTCGGCGACGACGCCGGGGCTACCCGGAATAATAGGCAGCCCGGCTTCTTTCATAGCTTCGCGGGCTTTGTCTTTTTCGCCCATCAGGCGGATGGCGTCGGGTGCCGGGCCGATGAAAGTGATGTGCGACGCTTCGCAGACTTCAGCGAAATTCGCGTTCTCAGAGAGGAAGCCGTAACCGGGATGAATCGCGTCCACGTTAGCGATTTCCGCGGCGCTGATGACCTGCGGGATGTTCAGGTAACTTTCGCTGCTGCGCGGCGGGCCGATGCAGATGGCTTCATCGGCAAAGCGAACGTGCAAGGAGTTGCGGTCGGCTTCGGAGTACACGGCGACGGTCTTGACGCCCAGTTCCCGGCAAGCGGAAAGAATGCGGAGGGCGATTTCGCCGCGATTAGCTATCAGAATTTTTCGGAACATTTCCCTCGAAGAAAAACCAACTTCCCCGCTGCGACGTACAATTCAAAATTGGGCGCGGTAGACGATAGACAGCCCACCAATGCTAACGACGGGCACGGCATGCCGTGCCCCTACCCTATCGCCGGCTATTTCTTCCGGTGCGGGCGAATACCGAAAAGCGCTTCGCCGTATTCCACCGGATGACCGTTCTCCACAAAAATACGAACGACTTCCCCCGCGACATCCGATTCAATCTCGTTCATTAATTTCATGGCTTCGATAATGCACAGCACCTGGCCGGATTCGACTTTCGCGCCGATGGCGACGAATGGTTCAGAGCCGGGACTCGCCGAAGTGTAGAAGGTGCCGACGATCGGCGACTTCACGATATGGAGATCTTCGGAGTGCGCGGCGTCGGGTTCGCGCGCCGGAGCAGCTGCTTGCGCCGGAGCAGCCGCGCGGCTCGCGTGCGCGGCCGACGCGACTACAATTTCGGGAGCCGGCAACGGCGCGTGTCCAGCAGTCACGGGCCCCGACGGCTTTTTGAGACGGACGCGGAAGCCTTCGCGCTCGTATTCGAATTCCTCGAGTCCATGCTGTTGCATGAAAGCGAGGATGCGTTCCACTTCCGGAAAGTCCACGCTGCCCGCGCGGGAGCCGGGCTGTGATTCTGAATTCGCCTTTTTCGCCATTTAAAGTTCTAGAAATTCCCGGGAAGCGCTGGTCAGATCCTGGGCGCCATGCGCCGTCACCACCACGTCGTCCTCGATGCGAATGCCGCCGAGCTCCTCGATGTATACACCAGGCTCGACGGTAATGACCATACCCTCTTCCAGCAAGGTCTCTTCATTCATGCCCAGACGCGGCATTTCATGCACTTCGATTCCCAGCCCATGCCCTGTGCTGTGGGTGAAATAACGGACGCAGCCATGACGCCGCAGGACTTTGCGTGCCGCAGAGTCCACGTCGCCGGCCTTAATACCCGGCCGAATGGCCCCCTTGGCGGCTTGTTGGGCCTCCAAAACGGCACTGTAGAGCCCGCGTACCCTGCCTGCAGCACGTCCCAGGAAAACGGTTCGAGTCATATCGCTGCAGTAGCCGCGCAGTATAGCACCCTGGTCAAGGACGACCAACTCGTTTTTCTTGAGCAGTTTGGGCGTAGGCTGGGCGTGCGGCCAGGCTGATCGCGGACCGGAAGCCACGATGGTTTCGAACGAAGGGCCGCTCGCCCCGCGCAGCTTCATGGCCCGTTCCAATTCGGCGGCAACCGCCAGTTCGGAGACGCCCGGCCGCACGTGACGGAGGGCCGCCGTCCAGACTTCGCTGATCAAAAGGGCTGCCTCGCGCATCAGGGCCAGCTCTCCTACGTCCTTTATGGCACGCAGCCGCTCGACCTCACCGGGTACCGGAACCCAGCGCACGCGGGCTCCCGCGAGGGATTGCAGGGCGTCTTTCTGCGCGACGGTCAACTGAGCGGGTGAGAAGCCGATGCGCGCGTGGCCGCGGAGGCGTTTCAGAGCTTCGCCCACGCCACGGAGCAAACCGTGGCGGACGATGGATAGCGCGGCATCATGTATTTCTTCTCGGGCTTGCAGAGTGTAGCGGCTGTCGGTGAACAGCGTAGCGCGCGAGGATTCGACGAGCAGAATGGCAGAACTTCCGCTGAATCCGCAGAGATAGCGGATATTGGGCAGATGAGTGAGGAGGAGAGCGTCCGCGCGCTGCTGAGAAAGAGAAAGCCGGAGCCGATCGACTCGACTCCGGCCTGAATTCAACTCAACAGATTTCTGAGCCACGTCCCGATTCAGAACCCCTTTCTTCCCTGCTACAACTATCCCGGCAAAATGCGCGGGGTGAGGAAGAACAGAAGCTCCTGAGCCGTGGAGCTGACCGTGGTGTGGCGGAAGAGATTGCCGACCACCGGGAGGCTGCCCAGTAGAGGAACTTGCTGGATGTCCGTGCGCTGCTGGGTGACGATGACGCCGCCAATGACCACCGTGCCGCCATCCGCAACGAGCACTTTGGAATTGGCTTCCTGGGTGTCAATGGCCGGAATACCCTGCACGCGCGGTATGGACGGGTCAATCTGGTCGTTCTTGACGTCCACATCCATGTAGATGGTGCCTTCCGCGGTGATCTGCGGGGTGACATCGAGCTCGAGAACGGCGTCCACGAACTGTACGGAAACTGTGTTGTTGACGACGGTTTGCACGGGAATCTTGGTTCCCTGCTTCACAATCGCCTTCTGGTTATTCTGGGTGACGACTTTCGGCTTGGATATCAGCTTGCCGACGCCGCGCTCTTCAGCCGCCGTGATAATTTCGTCGAGGGCAACCCTGCTGTTCTGGAAGATGTAGCTAAAGCCGCTGGTGGGCACCGTCGCTCCCAGGTTAGTCAGCAAAGGCAGTGACCCGCTGGTCGGGGTGGTAGAGCTCGTCGAGGTGCAGCTGCTGCCCACGCAAAATGGCGGGGCCGGCGTATGAATGACCGGGCTGGTGCCGACGGCCGTCGCGCCTCCCACCGTGCTGCCGCCTTGAGGTCCAAATGCGGCGGCGAGCTCCGTGCCGATTTCGCGGGAGAAAGATCGATTGGCTTCCACGACGCGGGCTTCGATTTCCACCTGCTGCGATTTGCGATCGAGCTGGCGGAGAAGGTTGTCCATAACCGGCAGAACGGCCGGGATGTCGCGGATGATCAGAGTGTTGGAACGGCTGTCCGCCAAAATGTCGCCGCGCGAGGAAAGGAACTTCTTCATCGTGGGCACCAGGTCCGCGGCTTTGGCGTAGCTGAGCACGCGGGTGGTGGTGACGACGTCAGCGGCTTCCGCTTGCGCCTTGGCCAACTCGCGATTCTGGTCGGCTTCCTTTTTTAAGGTTTCCTTGGTGGCGATGCGCAGCACGTTGCCATCGAGCTGCTTATCGAGATCGTTGTTCTTGAGCACGATGTCCAAAGCCTGATCCCACGGTACATCGTCGAGCACGATCGTCAGAGTGCCCTTGACGGCGGGGTCCACCACAACGTTCAAGCCGCTGATTTCGTGAATCAAGCGGAAGAAGTCGCGGAGATCTACGTCTTTCAAATTAACGGAGATCGGTTCACCGGAGTATTTACCGGCCGGCGCGGGCGTCGGAGCTTGTGCACCTGAAGCCGCCGGATTCGCTGACGGCGTGCTGATCGTGGGCTGGCTGGTTTCGGTATAACCCACGTTGGCTGATTTCGCCGGGGCCACCGCTGCGGCCGTTACTGGCTGCGCGGCAGGCGCTTCCACTGGAGCGGGTGCCGCGAGCGCAGCAGACGTCTGCGTCAACGCCGCGGGAAGCACGGCGGCTGGCGCTGGAACGTTGCTCGGCGCCGCGGCCGGTACATCGGCCTTCGTCGTGGTGACATCCGCAGGCTGCGGAGCCGCCGCGGGCGTGGACTTCACCGCGCCGCTGGGAGCAGCCGCGGAAAATGCCACGGTGACGGCATTGCCCGTCGAATTGATGTCGAAATGCGCTGGCTGTCGAAGGTCAATCACCACGCGCGAAACTTCCGGGGTGAACTGAGCCAGGCGGATTTCCTTCACGGGGTCAAGGTTGCTCGCAATATTCTTTGCCGAGGTCTTCAGATGCGCACCTGCGAAATCGAGGACGATGCGGTCGGGATTGTGCAGGCGAAGAACGTGATAGGTCAGCTTGTCGCTGCCGACCACATTCACTTCGGTCTGTTCGCCGTTCTGCGCCAGATTCACCTGTTCGATCGCTTCGATCTTCGCAGCCGGCGCGGTGGTTTCCGAAGATTTGGTGGAGATCGTCTTCACCGACGCCGAGGACCGCTTGAGCGTGGGCGCGGGGACGACCGGCTCGGCGGAAACGTCAGCATTGCCATTGGCGGAAACAAAGAGCGTGAGTTCCTGATTGCCATTGCGCTCCAGGCGGGGCTGCACGCCGGGCCGAACCAGGATTTCCAGGCGCACCACGGGCTTTTGGCCGGCCGCGTAGGTCGTGAGCCGGTAGCTCTTCACGAGCTCCGAAGGCACGATGCGCGCGCCCGCCGAATCACCCGCCGAGACGCCAGTCAGGTCGAGCACGAAGAGGCTCTCGCTGGGGCGATAGGTGGTGTACTCGAACGGGCCGTTGGCCTGAGCATCCAGGGTGACGGCGCCGTCTTTCACCACCGCTTTTACGTGCACCACCGGCGCATCACTGGCCGAGAGTGCTCCATTCGTCAGAATCAGGGCTGCCGCAAGCAACGCAGTCAGGCCCCACGCCCTCCGCATAATCCTCATTGCTGCTCTCCTGCACTCGGGTAGATTCGCTTCGTAACAATGCGTTCGACAGGCTTCCCGAAAGCATCTTTAGAGTTTTCCTTGAACGTCACACCGTCCAGGCCGATCTTTTCCACATCGCCGTCGTACAGACGGTCTCCTTCTCGAAGGAAATAAACACGCTGGTCAGGATTGGAAACCACGGCGAGCATGCCGTTGGGCGCGCTCACGGTGCCGTCCACGTGCACAGTCGCGACGACGAGGCCAGCCTTGCCCGGAGGCAACACCGGCCCGCCGGTCTTGTGCTCGCTCACCAGAGGGACGAACGGATCGCGCTTGCCAACTTCGGAAATTTCAGCCTTCCCTGATTTCGCCGCGTCTGCGCCGGGCGCTGCCGCTGGAGCGGCCGCGGGCGCTGCTTTGGCTTTGTGGCGGGCCTTGGCCGCAGGCTTGGATTGCGCCCAAGCGCCAGGGACCAGACAGCAAGACAATGCCAGAGCGGTGAAGAAAGTCATGGATGTCCTAGCCAGTCTCATCGTATTCGCCCTATCGCTTCACCGGCGGAGCTCCCGGCTTGGTTGCAGGGGCTGCCGGGGCTTCTGCCGTCTTGGAAAAGAAAGTCGTGATGGTCATCGTGCCGGTGACCGAAGTTCCCGCCACCATGCGGAAGTTGCTGGCCGGACCGTTCTTCGTGGCAATGCCGCTCAACTTCAAATCACCAACGTTAATGATCCGGGACAGTCTGCCGAGCTTTGAGAAGAAATCCAGAACCGAGAAGTACGGGCCGTCCGCTTGCACTTCAAAGGGCATCTCGAAGTAGAACGGTTTCTGGCCGATCGGCAACGCCTTCAGACTGCGGACGGCAACTCCGGAGCTGGCGGCCGCGCTTTGAATCATGATAATGAACTGATCTACTTGCTTGTCTTCGGGAACGATGGTTTGCAGGGTCGCGAGTTGCTTGGAGAGCGCATCCATCTCCGACTGCAATTCGGCGCGACGCTGCTTGTAGACACGCAGGCTGGCGACTTCGGCCTCAAGAGGCTTCTCCTGCTGCTGGGCCTGCTCCAATTCGTTGCGAACGCTGGCGACGGGAGAACCCGGAACATAGAAACCCGCGGCGATCAGGACCACGGAAAGTCCTAGGAAAAACAGGGCCTGCAGCGGCCAGGGCCAATCTCTGAAAGCGGTTGCCATCGCTAACTCCTCCCCTTGGGCGCGGGCTGCGGGGACGCAGCAGCGCTGGCGGCGGGCTTAGCCTGGGGCTGCGTCGGCTGAGACGCTTGCGGCGCGATGGCGGCGGACATGGTGAAGCCGTACGTCGTCACTGCTTTCGCAACGTCATCCTCTTTCGCTTCTTTGATCTCGATCTGGTCGAAGTACCCGGAGCGCTTCAGCTGGGTGATGAAATTCGCCACGGCATTGATGCTGCCGGCCTCGCCCGCGATCTCCAGAGTGTTGCCTTTGCGATCGAGCGAAGTGAGCCACAGTTCGTCCACTCTCACAACCGTGTTGGCGACCATCTGAAGCAATTCCTGCGCGCCGGAACGGTTCTTTTGGAGTTCTTCGATCACGTCAATGCGCGTCTGCAGAGCCCTCTTCTGCGCTTCGAACTGATCCACTTCCTGCTTCACCTGCTGCAGGCTGGTCTTTTCGGCTTTCAACGAAGCGATTCGCGCGTTGGTGGTATCCAGATCGCGCTTTTGCGAAGCGTAGGTTACCCAGAGAACCACGACGGCGATGAGCAGCGCTGCGATACCCAGCAAAATCTGCAGCGTAGCTTCCAGCGGCACGGCTTGCTTGGTAGCTTTCGGACGGGCCTGGCCCAATAGGTTAATGCGGATCATGGGGTGTCAAAACTCCTAAGCGCCAGGCCCACAGCGATTGCCAGGCGCGGCGCCAACTCACGGATCTGGCTTTCATCGTGACGCCCAGGATTGATTGCAATCTTCCGGAACGGGTATAGCTCTTCGACCGGCATGGCGAACTCTTCCTTCAACAAGTCAAGCAGGCCGGGAACGCGAGCCGTTCCGCCGGCGACGTAGATGCGGCGGATATTTTCACCGCTGGCCGTCGCGCGGAAGAAATCGAACGTCTTTTGAATTTCCAGAATCAAGATGTCCGAGACCGAGCGCAGAATCGCGGTCCGTTGCTCTTCGTTGACGCCCGCCAAAGTGCCGCCCATCTTTAGCTTTTCGGCATCTTCGAAGCTCAGGTCCAGTTCCTTTTGCAACGCGTCCGTGTACTGGTTACCACCCACGGAAACGTCGCGCGTAAACAGCGGGGTCCAGCCGCGGACGATGTTGATGTTCATGACGCTGGCGCCCACATTCAACAAAGCCACGACCTGCGAGGGATCGGGTTCGTAATTGACCTCGAAGGAGTTCTGCAGAGCGAAGGCGTCAATGTCCACGACCACCGGAGATTTGCCAGCCTGGGCCAGAACGTTGGTGTGATTCAGAATTTTGTCTTTCTTGACGGCCACCAGCAGTACGTCCATTTGATTTTCGGTAGCTTCCAGCAATTGATGGCTCAGGTTTACGTCGGCGATGTCGAACGGGATGTGCTGGCTGGCTTCGGCCTGCACCCGGTCGAAAAGCTCTTCTTCGCTCATCAGCGGCATACTGACGCGCTTGACGATCACGGAGTGTCCGGAAACTGAAGTGGCCACGTCCTTGGCCTTTATTTTCTGGTTATCAAAGATGGAGACGATTTTTTCGGCGACGGAGGGAGCATCCATGATCGCTCCATCCACCACCGTGTCCTGCGCCAAGGTCTCAATACCGTAACTCACCAGCTCGTAGCCCGCTTTGGTCTTCTTCAGCTCGACCGCCTTCACGGAACTCGAGCCGATGTCCAGGCCGATTAAGGATTTCGTTTTCCCCAGATTGAACATCGCGCGGCCCCTCACTCCTTGCTCCGCCCCGCTTCGCAGGACGGACACGGCTTCGTCTGGTGCCTGAAAATTTCTTTGGAAAAATCCCCCGCCCCGCTTGCTGCTTCGCCGTCCACCCCGTAAAGGCGGCTAATCTCGGAGAGGCCCCGTTAGTACTGCTACGTCCGGTACCTTTCCTCTTTGTCCGTTTATTACATCCGCAGCACGGAGTGTCAAGCAACGTGTTCCGCTGGTGTGCTATTGGTAAAACACGGTACCAACGTACAGGTAGGCGAAAAGGACAGGGTAAAAGGACAGGTGCGAGGGGCTGCAAACTACTCAGATATTGCGGGAAAGGCCCAAAAAGGCGAAGAAACGTGCGTTCGCTTTGCGTTTACTTTTTGTTCGGAGGGGTGATTCGCAGCTGTTGCCATATTGTGTCCACGCGCTTTTTTGTTTCGCTATTCATTCTTATTTCGTCGGGCCAGCGACCAGCGAATCCTTCTTCCGGCCACTTGCGTGTGGCGTCCACTCCCATCTTTGAACCGAAGTCTTGGCGGCGCGCGGCGTGGTCGAGAGTGTCCACGGGACCCAAAACAAATTGAATGTCGCGTTCGGGATCGATGGCGCAGAGAGCTTTCCAAACGATCTCGCGGGCGTTGTGCAGGTCCACATCGTGGTCCACGACCACGACGACTTTGGTGAACATCGCTTGGCCGAGCGACCAGATCGCGTTCATGATTTTTCGCGCTTGGCCCGGGTAGCTTTTGCGAATCGAGACGATCATTAAATTCTGGAAGATGCCCTCGGCGGGCATGGCGACGTCCACAATTTCCGGATACTGCATTTTCATCACCGGCATAAAAATGCGCTCGATGGCGTGGCCCATGAAATAGTCCTCTTGCGGAGGCGGACCGACGATGGTGGTCAAGTACAGCGGGTCTTTTTTGTGCGTGATGCACTGCACGTGGAATACGGGATACTGTCCTTCGAGCGAATAGAAGCCGGTGTGATCGCCGAATGGGCCCTCGGTGCGCATCTCACCAATTTCCACGTAACCTTCCAAAACGATTTCGGCGTTCGCCGGGACTTCCAGGTCCACCGTCTTGCAGACGACCAGCTCGACCGGATCCTTGCGCAAGAAACCGGAAAAGAGGAACTCGTCCATGTCCGGCGGGACGGGCAAGATCCCCGCGAGCGCCGTGGCTGGGTCCGCGCCAATAGCTACGGCGACTTCCAACTTACCGCTGGGATTTTTTGTGCGGCTGCTGCGGTAATGATCCGCACCGTGTTTCTGCGTTTGCCAGTGCATGCCGGTGGTGCGCTCGTCGAAGACCTGCATGCGGTAGCAGCCCACATTACGTTTGCCATTTTCCGGATTCTTGGTAATCACCATCGGCCAAGTGATGTAACGCCCGCCGTCCTGCGGCCAGCATTTCAGGATTGGGAAATAATCGAGCGAGAAGTCCTTGGTGCGGACTACGTCTTGGCAATCGCCGCTGCGGACCACTTTCGGAAAAAACGAGCCAATCTCCGCCAGCTTGGGCAGCATTTTTACTTTTTCGAAGAGACCTTGCGGAGACTGCATGTCAATAAAGGAGTGCACGCGCGCCGCGACGTCTTCAAGGGAGTCAACTTCCAGAGCCATGCACATGCGGCGCTCGGTGCCGACTAGATTCGTGATGGCCGGAACGCGCGAGCCTTTGGGACGTTCGAAGAGGAGCGCAGGGCCTCCGGCCTTTACGGCGCGGTCGGAGATTTCCGTGATTTCCAGGACCGGATCCACTTCGACTGAGACGCGGCGAAGCTCGTCATTTTTTTCCAGCTTCCTCAGGAAGTCTCGCAAGTCTCGATACGCCACTTCGCCTCCCGTTCGTTTACACGAGTCTAAGCCTCGTCACTCTAACACGGAGGCTCGGGACGATGAAGGCAGTAACCGAGAGGCCACGGATACGTGACCAGCACATAACGAGGCAAGTCAAAAGATTTAACAGACAAGACACGGAGGTGAAACGGAGGGCACAGAGAAAGGCAACGGCGACCGGACGCAGAGTTCGCAGAGAGGCCACGCAGGATTGTGAGTTGCTACTTTTGGCCCACCGCGACGGGAGAATCGCTGCGCGATTCCGTTTCGCGCACGGGTGCGTTTATGAGTCTGGCGGCCAGATCGCGATAGCGGGCTACAAGAGGATTGTTTGAGCCGGTCGTTAGCGGAATGCCGAGGGTTACGGCTTCGCTGACTTGGCGAAAATCGTTGGGGAGGCGTGCAAAGAAGCTTTGATTCAGGTGCTTTTCGGATTTTGCGACTGGCTCGTCATCGTTCTGGCGCCAGCGATTGACGATGATCTGGAAATGGCCGCGATCGAGGCCCGCCGAATCAACCGCCTTCAGATAACGTTCGAGCATGCCCAGGGCAAGGGCGCTGGGCTCAGCGACTAACAAAAGCGTGTCGGCAGTTTGCAGCACGCGGGCCCATTCCGCGGCATTCACAAAACCAAGATCAACGATGAGCAGGTCGAAGACATCGCGAGCCAGCGCCAGAATGCGCAGCAGCGCTTCCAGTGTTACGAGTTGCCGCTGATCGGCGCGCAGCGCTGCGTGCAACGGGCCTGCCAGGATTTCGACACCAGTTTTGTGCCGCGTCACCAGGCTCGCCAGCAATGGAGCATCCAGACGATGTACGCGCTCCAGCGCATCAAGCAGCGTGAAGCGCGGGTCGAAGTCCAGCATGAGCGAGATTTGTCCAAAGGGCCGCGCGAATTCGATCAGGCCGACCCGCTTTTTTGTGAGCTGGGCCATATGCACGGCCAGATTCAGCGCCACGGTGGTGGTGCCGACGCCACCCTTCGAGCCTGTTACGATGATCGAACGGTTAGCCACGCCGCTGGCTCCCTGGGAGGCAGTCGAAGGAAACATTCCGCGCACGGAGTTCGCGCACTGGCAGGTCAGACATGTTGATCGTGCGGAGCATCTTCAATGCCAAGGTAAGGAGCCTCGGAAAGCTCGGAGATTCATCGCCATACGGATAGTCAGCCGCCCATCACATTCTAATCATCGGCAAGGCGCGCGATTTCCTTACAGAAAGCTTAGGCGCACTTGCGCTATTATTTCGCGGCACAAAGGCTTGCACCGCACGCATCAGGAGGTCCGATGAGCAAGCAGCATTTCTTCATGAAATTGATCCCGCCGCGACCGACGTTTGCGCAGGATATGACCGCCGAGGAGCGAGCCGTGATGCAGCAGCACGTGCAGTACGTCCGCGAGGCTTTCAAGCAGGGCTCGGTGCTGATCTACGGCCCGGTGCTGGCTCCGGAAGGAGCCTATGGCATGGCTGTGCTCGAAATGGCTGACGCGGCAGAGGTCCAAAAATATTTGGCAGAAGACCCGTCAATAAAGTCAGGTTTGAATACGTTCGAATTCTATCCGATGCGTGTAGGGCAGGCGCGCGGCAGCAGCTAATCACCCGGCGGGTGGGCAACTCTTTTCTCGTGGTCCCCCACTTATGTATAATCGCCGCAGCAGCCGTGAGCGGGCGTCGTACAATGGCAGTATAGAAGCTTCCCAAGCTTCGGACACGGGTTCGATTCCCGTCGCCCGCTCCAGTAAAACCGACTGTTTGTGGCATACCTGCCTTTTCGTTATTTTCGGAAACCATAAGTCCACGGCCTTCGCTACGCGCGTTTGGTAATGATGAAGTGCATCGCGTAGGGCGTGTAGACGTGTTTGGAACATTGATACCCAAGCTTCGCCAAGTCGAGACGTTCAAAAAGGGACTCTCCTGCCCCGAGGAAGATCGGCGACATGGCGAGGTGCATTTCCTCGATCAATCCGGCGCGCAGATATTGGCGGATTGTCTCGACGCCGCCGCCGACGCGGATCTCCTTGCCTTTTGCGGCTTCCGTGGCGCGGTTCAGCGCGTATTGAATGGCGTCGGTGACAAAGTGAAAAGTGGTGCCGCCCTGCATTTCGAGCGACGCGCGCGGGTGAGTGGTAAGCACGAACACCGGCGTGTGGTAGGGAGGATTATCGCCCCACCATCCCTTCCAATCGTTGTTGGGCCACGGACCGCGGATAGGTCCGAACATATTTCGGCCAATGATCCAGGCGCCAACATTTTCGAAGCCACGCGCGACGAAATCATCGTCAACGCCCGCGGCGCCGCCTTCCTGGCCGAGCATCTGGCGAAAGCTGCGAGTGCCGAACATCCATTCGTGCAGCGCTTTGCCGCCAACGCCGATCGGATTTGCAAGATCCTGATTCGGGCCGGCACCGTAGCCATCGAGCGAAATTGAGAAACAGCGCACGATAACCTTGGACATGAATGCTGCTCCTTGCTCGAGATTATGTGACGACCGGCATTGCCGGGATGCTTCTGGGTCACAGCCTGCGCGCGACAGCGACGCTCCAGCGTCTTGGAGTTTCTCTTATACCACGTGCTATCAGACGCCGTTAACACGCCACGTCGTGAGCCACTTAGTAATCGCTTGCATGAACGATTAGAATGGACGGGTTATGGGCAATATCTATGCAGGGACGTCGGGTTGGGCTTACGCGAGCTGGAAACCGCATTTTTATCCAGCGAAACTGAGCGCCGCGCGCTTTTTGAACCACTATGCAAGCCGCCTGAATTCCGTGGAAGTGAACTACACATTTCGAAGAATCCCCAGCGCAGACCTTCTGCAACGCTGGGCAGATGCAACGCCGAAGGAATTCCGGTTCGCAATGAAGGCGCCGCAGGCGATCACGCACATCAAGCGGTTACGAGACGCGGCCGCGACTACCGAGACTTTTCTGGATTCGCTGGAACCATTGCGCAAGGCGAAAAAGCTTGGACCGGTGCTGTTTCAATTGCCTCCCAATTTCAAGTGTGATGTGGCGAGGCTGCGCGATTTTCTGACTGGGTTGCCGCGAGGATTGCGCGCGGCATTCGAATTCCGGCATGAATCGTGGTTTGTGGAGGAAGTCTACGCGGCGCTGCGCAAGGCCGGAGTTGCCCTATGCCACGCGGAGAGCGAAGACCTCGTTACACCAAACGTCGAGACCGCTGACTTTTCCTATTTGCGGCTGAGGAAAGGAAGCTATTCTGCCGAGTCCGCCGCGCAAAGGGTGCAAAGCCTCGCTCGAAACGGCGATGTTTTTGTCTACTTCAAGCACGAGGACACACCGGAAGGTGCCTTTAATGCCGAGGCAGTGCTTGCGGCAGCAAAGAATGAATAGCTCTGGCGCCGTTCGTATTGCGCGAATCAGTGCACTGAATTCTCTTCAGACAAGGATTTTCCAATGACAGAAAAGCACGGATGGCCGTTGTGTGCAGTGGGCGCACTTTTATGCACGAGCTTCGCGTGGAATGCCTTCGGCGCTCGGCGTCTGCCAGCGGCGCATCCTTCCAATGCGCAGGAGAGCGCGCGGCGAGAAGTGGCGATTACCGTAGATGATCTGCCGGGCGCATTGCCGGGGAACGACTTTGCTTACGGCGATTTGAAGGAATTGCAGAAGATCAATCATGGGATTCCGGGCGTTTTGAAAGCGCACCACGCTTGGGCGATTGGGTTCGTCAATGAACGCAAACTACAGGTGCAGGGCGAACGCGACGCGCGCGCTGCGTTGCTGCAAATGTGGCTCGATGACGGACTCTTCCTCGGCAATCACACCTATTCGCACGCGGACTTCAGCACCACGCCGCTGCAGGAGTACGAAGACGAAACGATCCGCGGTGAAGTAGTGACCGGGGCTTTGCTGAAAGCCATGGGAGAGAAAGAGCTGTACTTCCGGCACCCGTATCTGGACACGGGACTGTCGTTGGATGCGAAGAACGCGTTCGACGCATTTTTGAAGGCGCGTGGTTACATCATCGCGCCCGTGACGATTGAGGATGCGGACTACGTTTTCAACGACGCATTGGCGCACGCGAACGAAACGAAAGACAAAAAGCTCGCGGCGAAGGCAAAGAGAGAATATCTGGAATATGTGGATACGGTCTTCAATTATGCCGAGGGCGAGTCTGCAAAACTGTTTAGCCGGCAGATTCCCCAGGTATTGCTGATTCACGACAATGCGCTGAACACGGAATGCCTGGACGCGCTTTTGACGAAGCTGGAACAGCGCGGATACAGATTCGTTTCGCTGCAGGAAGCGATGACGGATCCCGCCTATGCGACGCCTGATTTGTGGGTGGGCACCGGAGTGTTGTGGATGGAGCGATGGAAAATAGCGATGGGGCTGAAGCCCGAGCCTGACAAGGGGCCGGATCCGCCGAAGTGGGCTTCGGATATTTTCGATCAGATGCGGAAGGAACGGCAAAAAGAATAGAGCCGAAACGCGGGTCCCTGCCTGCGGCAGGCAGGCCTCGCTGCGCTCGGATGACAATCGTTGCTTGGCGCGACATTTGCTGGAAGTTTAGGCGAGCGCTTGCGGGATAGCCTTCTTCCAGCGCCCCTGTGCTTTCAGAATCAGCTCGACGACTTCGCGAATGGCGCCCTCGCCTCCCTTTGCGACCGTTATGTAGTGCGCGGCGCGTTTTACTTCCACCACCGCATTCGCGACGGCTACTCCCAGACCGACCCTTTGCAAAATCGGTAGGTCTGGTAGGTCATCGCCTACATATGCGACTTCTTCATCGGTCACACCAGCGCGCGTGAGGATCGCCTTGTACGATTCGAGTTTCTTCGGCATTCCCTGAATCACGAATTCCATGGACGATTCGCGCGCGCGTCGCGCCGTCGCCGGTGAATCGCGCCCGGTGATGAGGCCGGTGCGGATGCCCATGATGCTGGCGAGTTTGATGCCAGCCCCATCGTGCGCGTGGAACATTTTCATTTCGGCGACGCTGCCATCGGGGAAAGTTTGCAAGCAGACGTAGCCGGGCGTCATGGTGCCATCCACGTCCATCAGCAGGACTTTGATGGGTTTGGCGCGGCGCAGGACGGGCGCCGGGAATTTTATTTCGCGTATGGCCATCTTTCGAATTCCTTCATCGCGAATATTCTAGAACAATTGCAGCGTCCACAAATCGTGAACGTGCAGCACGCCTTCGAGCTTGCCGTCGGCATCCACGATCAGTACCGAAGTGATTTTCTTCTCTTCCATCAGGCGCAGAGCGCTGGCAGCCAGCTCCGTGCGTGGGAGCGTGGCGGGATTTTTCGTCATGCAATCGCCTGCCGTAAGATCCAACACGTTTTCGGAACGCCTTTGCATCATGCGACGCAGGTCGCCATCGGTGATGATGCCGAGGAGCGTTCCATCGGCAGCGGTGACAGCCGCGAGCCCCAAGCCCTTGCGGCTCATCTCGTAAATCACGTCCGGCATTTTTGTGGTAGGCAGGACACGCGGAGCGGCATCGCCCGCATGCATCAACGATTCGACACGGCGTAACTTTTTGCCGAGGCGTCCGCCAGGATGCAGCGCGGCGAAGTCTTCTTCTTTGAAGCCGCGGCGTTCGAGCAATGAAATCGCGAGCGCGTCGCCCATGGCCATGGCCGCTGCCGTTGACGCGGTGGGCGCGAGATTCAGCGAGCACGCTTCTTCTTTCACGGCGATATCGAGAACGATATTGCTCGCACTGGCGAGCGTCGAGCGCGGATTCGCGGTGAGCGCGATGAGTTGAACGCCGAGACGCTTCACCGATTCCACGAGCTCGATCAGTTCTTGCGTTTCGCCGCTCGACGAAATCGCGACGAGCACGTCGTCGCCGGTCAACATGCCGAGGTCACCGTGCAGCGCTTCGGACGCGTGCAAAAAAAGCGATGGAGTGCCGATGCTCGCAAAAGTGGCGGCAGTCTTGCGGCCGATCAGCCCGGATTTGCCGAGTCCGGTGACGACAACGCGGCCTTTACAGTCATAGAGAAGCTCGACAGCTTTTTCGAAACGCTCGTCGAGACGCGCAATCAATCCCGCGATTGCTTCGGATTCGATGCGCAGGACTCGTTTGGCGGTGGTGAGGCTCATCGAGCGTCCCATCCGCGCGCGAGGGCCGAGAGGCGCAGGATCTTTTCAAGCAGCGGCCGAAATTGTTCGAGTGGCAGCGCGTTGGCGCCATCCGAAAGCGCTTCGGAAGGATTGTCGTGGACCTCGAGAAACATGCCGTTCACGCCAACCGCCGCTCCAGCACGTGCGAGCGGCTCAATGAATTCCGGTTGGCCGCCGCTGGACTTCCCCGCTCCACCGGGCAATTGCACAGAATGAGTCACGTCAAAAACAATGGGATAGCCGAATGTGCGCATGATAGGAAACGAGCGCATGTCCACGACGAGATTTTGATAGCCGAAGGAGCTGCCGCGTTCGGTGAGGATAATTTTTTCGTTGCCGGTGCTGGCGATTTTCTCGGCGGCATTGCCGATTTCCCAGGGCGAGAGGAACTGGCCTTTTTTTACGTTGACGACGCGCCCGGTGCGCCCCGCTGCAAGCAGCAGATCGGTTTGGCGGCAAAGGAACGCCGGTATTTGCAGGATATCGCAAACCTCTGCGGCGGGGCCGACCTGCGAAATGTCGTGAACGTCCGTCAGAATCGGTAAGCCAGTGCATTTTTTTATTTCAGCGAGAATGCGCAGGCCTTCCTCCAGTAACGGCCCACGGAAAGAATTGAGCGACGAGCGATTGGCCTTGTCGTACGAAGCTTTGAAGATGTAGGGGATGCCGAGTTCGGACGTTATTTCGCCCAGGCGCTCGGCCATGCGCATCGCGTGCGCTTCACTCTCGATCACGCAGGGCCCGGCGATCAGAAACAGGGGCGCATCGCCGCCAAAGCGGATATTTCCGGCCGAGAAAGTTCGCGGTGATTTCATCTATGTCGTTGCGCCGGTAGCGCGAGGCAACAGACTATGCGGGTTTGTAATTGTTTTCAACTTTGAAGTGAGACGAGAAATGAAGATTCCCGCAGAGACGCAGAGGGCACAGAGAAATTCCGAGCACACAGAAAATTAATCGGTGGCGGGATCGGCGGCGGCCACGCGCGATTCTGCCGAAATGCCCTGGCGGCGGTGGCGATTTTCGGCGCTGGCGCGAATGAACGCGGCGAAGAGCGGGTGCGGCGCCAGCGGCTTGGATTTGAATTCGGGATGGAACTGGCAGCCGACGAACCACGGGTGGTCGGGAGCTTCCACAATTTCGACGTACACGCCGTCCGGTGTGCGGCCCGTGATGCGGAAACCGGCGCGCGTCAGCGTGTCTTCGTATTCGCAATTGAATTCGTAGCGGTGGCGATGGCGCTCGGAAATTTCCAGTTGCCCGTAGGCTTTGTGCGCGAACGAGCCGGGCTCGAGCTTACAGGGCCACGCGCCAAGGCGCATCGTGCCTCCCATTTCGTCCACGCCGAGCAGTTCTCGCAGTTTGTAGATGACGCGATTGGGAGTGGAAGGATCGAACTCGGTGCTATCGGCGCGTTCGATGTGCGAAACCTGACGAGCGTACTCGATTGTGGCGCACTGCATCCCCAGGCAAATGCCAAAAAATGGGATTTTTTTCTCGCGCGCATAGGTAATCGCGTGAACCATCCCCGCAATGCCACGCTTCCCGAATCCTCCTGGAACTAAGATCCCGTCTACGTGACGCAGCAGGCGCTCCGCGGTTGCCGGGGAATCAATGTCTTCCGCTTCGATCCATTCGATCACCACGCGCTGGCGATTCGCGAGGCCGCCGTGCCCGAGCGCTTCGCGCAAGCTTTTGTACGCGTCTTCGAGTTGAACGTACTTGCCGACGACGCCGATACGCACTTCCCCGGCAGGATGCTCGAGCGTTTCCAGCATCGCGAGCCAGCGGCTCAGGTCGCGCGGCGGCGCTTCCAGCCGGAGCAGCCGCAAGATTTGTTCATCGAGACCTTCGGCGGCGAGCGTCATGGGTACCTCGTAAATATTGCTCACGTCCGGCGCGGAAATGACGCAAGCCTCGGCCACGTTGCAGAACAGCGCGATTTTGGCTTTTAGGTCGGCGCCAAGTTGGCGATCGCTGCGGCAGATCAAGACGTCCGGCTGAATTCCAATGCTGAGCAATTCCTTGACGCTGTGCTGAGTGGGCTTCGTTTTCAATTCGCCGGCTGTAGGAATGAAGGGCACCAGCGTGAGATGCACGAAGGTGACGTTTTCCGGACCAAGCTCCAGGCGCATCTGGCGAATAGCTTCCAAAAATGGCAAAGATTCGATGTCGCCGACCGTGCCGCCGATTTCGACGAGCACAACGTCAACTCCCTCGGCTACTTTGCGAAATGCGGATTTGATTTCGTCGGTAACATGCGGAATTACCTGAACGGTTTTGCCGAGATAGTCACCACGGCGCTCTTTGGTGATGATGGACTCGTAGAAGCGACCAGTGGTCCAGTTGTGGTCGCGCGTCAGGTGCGCGGAAGTGAAGCGCTCGTAGTGGCCGAGGTCGAGATCCGTTTCGGCGCCGTCATCAGTGACGAACACTTCTCCGTGTTGATACGGAGACATGGTGCCGGGATCAACGTTCAAGTAGGGATCGCACTTCTGGAGGGTGACGCGAAGGCCGCGGCTTTCGAGCAAACAGCCCATCGAAGCCGCTGCTACGCCTTTTCCGAGAGAAGAAACCACGCCACCCGTCACAAAAATATATTTTGGGGCGGTCCGCAAGGTCCCTCGACTTCCTCCCGGAGAATCTGCGTACAAAACATTATGAAGAGAAATCACGCGAGTGTCAAACCACGATTTCAAATCGCGAAAATTATTTTTTCTTCTAACGAAGTGGCGACACAGGTTTACGCATTGGGGATTTTGGACGGATGCTTTAAAAATGCGGCGGAGTTCCCAGAGAAAGCCAAAAACCAAGATTGCCAGCCGCGTGGAGTGTCAGGATTTTGCGCCGGCGCTCAGCAGCTTTTCCACTCGCTCGACGTCCGCCGGAACATCCACACTTATTGCATCGTATTCCGTTTCAACCATGTGAATGCGAAAACCGTTTTCGAGCCAGCGCAATTGCTCGAGCTGTTCGATGCGCTCCAGTTCACCGGGTGGCAACGTGGGATATTCCAGCAGCACGTCGCGGCGACACCCGTAAAGGCCGATGTGTTTGCGATGGCTTGCCGCAACTTTCGCGCCCGTGTCGCGCACCCACGGAATGGGCGCGCGCGAGAAATATAAAGCGTTGCCGTCGAAATCCTGGACAACTTTCACGACGTTCGGATCCATGATCTCTTTTTGTTGCGTGATCGCGGAGCATGGCGTGGCCAGCTGAATGGATTCGTCTTCGGCCATGGCGGCGGCGACAGCATCCACCGTGCCGGGATTGATGAGCGGTTCATCCCCCTGCACGTTGATATAGATGTCAGCCGCTAGATGTGCCGCGACCTCGGCAATGCGGTCAGTACCAGTACGGTGGTCGTGACGCGTAAGAACGGCTTCAGCACCAAACTTTTCGACCGCCTCCTTGATCCTCTGGTCCTCGGTGGCCACCACGATCCGCGAAGGCAGTTTGGCGATCCGAACCCTCTCCACAACGTGCTGAATCATGGGCTTCCCGGCGATCAGCGCCAGCGGCTTGCCGGGAAATCGGCTGGAGGCGTGGCGCGCGGGAATAACCACCAGCACGTTCGGGGTTTCGGGATTCGCCATCCGGGTCGCTAACCTTTCGCCAACCGGGAAATCTTAACACGGGCACGACCCGGTATTGCTCCGGGACGGAGATTTGACAATGTCGCGCTTGCTTTGCATCGGGCGGGTGGTAGAATCCCTGCCAAGGGACACGTCAAGCAAGCCCGGCGCTGGACGGGTCACGCGGTAGGTGGGGGCCAAGTTGAGACACCGCGCACCGCAGCCGGTAACACCGACAGCGCCGCTGCGAGTTTGCGCGTTTCTGCTTTTTTCTGCTGCAGTTCTGATCGCTTCTCCTGCCTGGGCGCAAGTTGAAGGTCCCACCCGCGTCGAGAATCCGCAAAAAATCGAGAAGGGCAAATACCTCAAAGCCGAAACGGATATCGCGCTGGTAAACATCTCAGTGACGGACCCGTATGGAAGATTGGTCACCGGACTCGAGCAAGAAAATTTCCGCGTATTCGAAGACAACAGCGAGCAGGAAATTGTGCGCTTCTCGAGCGAAGACGTACCGATCTCCATCGGCGTGATTTTCGATATGAGCGGAAGCATGTCCGACAAAATCGAGAAGTCGCGCCTCGCAGCGGTGCAATTTTTCCGCACCGCGAATCCACAGGATGAATTTTTTCTGGTGAATTTCAACGACCGCGCGGAGCTCGCGAATAACTTCACCGCGAGCGTCGAAGAATTGCAGAATCATCTGATGTTTACAGCGGCGCACGGAGAAACGGCGCTGCTTGATGGAATTTATCTGGGCCTGAGCGAGATGAAGGGAGCACACAACACAAAGAAGGCGTTGCTCATCATATCGGATGGAGGCGATAATCATAGCCGGTACACCGAGACGGACATTCGCAGGTACGCGCGGGAAGCGGACGTCCAGATTTATGCCATTGGGCTGTACGAACCGGGCGGCGGCCCGACTACCGAAGAACAATTGGGCCCGGCTTTGTTGTCCGATCTGACGCAGATGACGGGCGGCCGCACCTTTGTGGTGGGCAGCCTCAACGACTTGCCGGACATCGCCACCAAAATCAGCATGGAGTTGCGCAATCAATATGTGGTCGGATACAGACCGAGCAATCACACTCACGACGGAAAGTGGCGGAAAATCAAAGTCAAGCTGCGGCCACCCAAGGGGCTGCCGCCCCTTACCGTATACGCCAAGACCGGGTATTACGCACCCGGCCACTAGGCATTATTTCCTGAACATTTTTCTGACGCTGCTGCTCGCGACGATCGTGAGTCCGCTCGCTCGCGCGCAGAATCCCTTCCCTACTCCTCCGCCTCCGCCGCCTCCACCGAGCGCCGCCGGACAGCAGAATGCGCAGATTGATCAGCAACATCGGCTCACGTCCACCGTGGATTTGGTGGTACTGCACGCCACCGTGGTGGATGAGAAGGGACAGTTCGTCCCGGGATTGGCAGCAGACAATTTCCGCGTGTTCGAAGACAAAGTGGAGCAAAAAATTTCGGTCTTCTCCAAGGAAGATATTCCCGTAACCATGGGTCTGGTGATTGACAACAGCGGCAGCATGAGGGAAAAACGCCCGCAAGTGAATGCCGCGGCGCTTTCTTTCGTGCGCACCAGCAACGCCGCGGACGAAGTTTTCGTCGTCAACTTCAACGACGAATATTATTTGGACCTGGACGAGGATTTCACCAGCAATCCCCAGGAATTGCACGACGCCCTCGAGCGCATTGACACGCGCGGTAGCACCGCGCTGTATGACGCGATCATCGGCTCGCTGGACCATTTGAAGAAGGGGCACAAGGACAAGCGGGTGCTGCTGGTGATCACCGATGGCGATGATGATGCCAGCCGCAAGGATTTTCCCTACACAGTCAAAGCCGCCGTGGAATCCAACGCCGTGATTTACGCCATCGGAGTTTTCAGCGACGACGACCGCAAGAACAATAAGAAGATGATCCGGAAGTCGAAGAAGGAGTTAACCACGCTCGCGGAAGCTACCGGAGGACTGGCTTTCTTTCCAGACAACCTCGCGGATGTGGATCCGGTGTGCGTGCAGGTGGCGCGCGATATCCGCAATCAATATACGCTCGGCTACTATCCCACCAATACCGCGAAGGACGGAACGTTCCGCAGCGTCAAAGTGGATTTGATTCCGCCAAAGGGCCGCGGCAAGCTGACCCTTCGAACACGCACCGGCTATTACGCGCAGAGAGCATCCGCGGCCGACTGATAGGCTTTTCGGTTAGATTGATCCGAGGAAGCTGCTGCCATGAGGTATTTTCCCGCCGAAATTCTCCGCTACTGTCTGGCCCATGTCCGCAAGCGTCTCGCGCGTGCCTAAATTCACGCCGCCCCGCGCTCCCTTGCTGTAAGCGAGGATCGGCACGTACTCGCGGGAGTGATCCGTCGTCGGGTTCACTGGATCCGGATCGCAGCCGTGGTCGGCGGTGATCAGCAACAAATCCGCGGGCGCGAGGGCATCCAAGAACGGCCCGAGCAATTCGTCAAATTCCTCGAGGGACCGCGCGAAACCTTCGACGTCCTTTCTGTGTCCGTAGAGCATGTCAAAATCCACGAGGTTCGCGAAGATCAACCCCCTTGGGCGCTTTGCGAGCGCTTCGGTCAGCTTGTTCATTCCATCGGAATTGTTTTGCGTGGTGACGTAATCATTCACTCCGCGGCCGTTATAGATGTCGTGAATCTTGCCAACGCCGAAGACCGGAACTTTTAGGTCCGCCAAGACATCCAGCAGCATCGGGCGAGGCGGTTCGACAGCGTAATCGTGGCGCCGCTCGGTGCGCTTGAAATTTCCCGGCGCGCCAGTGAACGGACGCGCGATCACGCGTCCCACGCGGTTGGGGCCGTCCAGCAATTTCCGCGCGATTTCGCACATGCGGTATAGCTCCGGCACAGGAATCACGTCTTCGTGCGCGGCGATTTGGAAAACGCTGTCGCCGGAAGTGTAGACAATCGGAAATCCCGTACGAACGTGTTCTTCGCCAAGTTCTTTCAGAATCTCGGTGCCGGACGCGGGCTTATTCGCGAGCGTGCGCCGGCCGATCTGGCGTTCAAATTCCGCGATCAGCGCTGGCGGGAATCCGTGCGGATACACCGGAAAAGCTTGCTCGAGCCAGACGCCAGCCATTTCCCAGTGGCCGGCGGTGGTATCCTTTCCTGGAGAGCGCGTCGCGCCCTTTCCGAAATTTCCCACGGGCTTGGCAGCGGCGGCCAGGTGATCGAGAGGTTTGATATTGGCGATTCCGAGGCGGACAAGATTAGGCACGCGCAGCGGCCGTGAGCGCGCGATATGGCCAAGCGTGTCGCGGCCAACATCGCCGTAATCGGCGGCGTCCGGCAACTCGCCAATGCCAACGCTATCGAGCACGATCCAAATGACGCGTTCAAATCGCGCACTGCCCTGCCCCACGGACGCCTCCCGCCCGATTCAACATTGCTGCAGCGGTCGGATTGTACTCCACAAGGGTGGTGAAACGATTCCATGGCAAGGGCGGTGTCGTAGCGGCGGCCTTCAGGCCGCCACCATTGCACAATGCAGCGCGTAGACTGGGCTCTAGCGTGTGCGGCGCGCGAGTTAACGTGCCGTAAATCCGTGCGGGCCAACGCTTCGGTTCACTTCTTGTCTTGCATGGCTTGATCGTAGGCTGCTTTCGCAATGCGAGCGATGACCCCGTCGCGAGTGGCTTCATCGGCAGTGGAATCGGTCACGAAAATCGCGATGGCCAAGCGCCGACCGTCCGGCAGGGTGATCAGGCCGATGTCATTGGTCGCGAAAGTGACGCCGTTCTTCGTCCCCGAGCTGCCGGTCTTGTGCATCACAATCGTACCGGCGGGCAAATCGCCCTTAATGCGGTGCACACCGGTACTCGCTTCCGCCATCCACTGCAATAGCAGTTGCGTGTGCTCCGGCGTGAGCGGCGAGTTGTCGCTGACGCGCCGCAAGAATTCGACCGCCGCGGCAGGTTCGAACCAGTTGCGATATTGCACCGTCACGTCGCGAGCAAGCCCATCTTCGCCGTCTTCCAAGTGAAAACCTGTCACGCCAATTGACTTGATGTAGTTGTCCACGACAGCAGGCCCACCGACGATGCGCAACGCGACGTCCGCGGCGAAGTTATCACTTAGAGAGACCGCCGCGCTGAGAAGTTCACGCAACGGTACGTCCACATTCCCTTCGGGATACTTATCCTGCAGCGGGCTGTAGGTGTGCGGAAGAATGCGGTCGGAAGGAAGAAAGCGGATGGGCTGATCGAGCGAGAATTTTCCTTCTTCGACTAGATGTAGCGCAGCGAGCGCGAGCGGCAGTTTGAAGACCGATTGCATGGGCGGATGCGCGTGAGGGTTCAGGTCACAGTTCAATGTCGTGCCCGGCAGCGAGCATGCGACCGAAACTTTGCCGCGTGCGTCGGAGGCGATGCCCTGAATCTGCCGCTGGAGGGAAGTTTGGCTGAAGGCCGGGCTCGCCAGCAGCAGAAACGCCAGTACGAAGCGCATCAACGCACTATAGCAGACACGGTGCATACGCGATCGATGAGGTGTAACGGGACCAAATCGCAGAGACCGAGCATTACTTTGATTTAATAATGAGTTCGTGACCGCCTTTGCAATCTGGAAAGTTCGGCGATACGTCCACGATCACGAAATCCGTCTGCCGCGGCAGCTTCTTAATTTCGACATCAAACCAGCTGGAACTCGCCCATTTCGGGTCGTCCACGACCAGCGTGTAATGACCGTCGTTCAACGAACCAAAGTCGAAATTGCCGGCGTCGTCGGCTTCCGTCTTCTTTACGAGTGGCATATCGGCTAGCGCCTTGAGCGGTGCTCGGTAAGAATATAGTGACAATTCCGCGTGCTTTCTGTCGAACGAACGTCTAAGCCACCCGGCGTACTGCAAAGGTCCCAGCTTCGCTCCGACGACCCTGCCGCGGAGGCAAGTAACTTGATAGAAGTAGCCTCGCGCCCAGGTACATGGTTCCGCCGGCGTCAGGATCAACAGGATCGCCATCGGGATTGCGAGCACTTTCACGTATCCCAACTGTTCTCCGGGCGACAAGTTCTTATTGAAAATACCACAGTGATAGAGACGCTACCGCGCTGAAGTCAGTTCCGTAGATCACGGCGAGGGCATCTGCTTCGCAGGGGCGAACTGCCCTCCGCCGCGCTCAATTTGCCGCCGCTTGCAGTCGGGCGTATAATTTTTTGTTTATACACATGGCAACGGAACCCATAGGGAAGCTCCCTCCTGACTCTGGCGAACCTGCCCCGCTGGCGAGGCGCCCTGCTAAGCCTGTGCCGGCGGATATCGAGGAGATTCGCGTCCGGGGTGCACGGGTACACAATCTGAAGAATATTGATTTCGTGATCCCGCACAACGCGATCACTGTGATCAGCGGCGTCTCGGGTTCGGGCAAATCCAGCCTCGCTTTCGACACTCTTTATGCAGAGGGGCAACGCCGCTACATCGAATCGCTCTCGGCCTACGCGCGGCAGTTCCTCGAGCGCATCGAAAAGCCCGACGTGGACGAAATCACCGGGATTGCTCCCGCAATTTCAATTCGGCAGAAAAATTCCACGCGCAATCCGCGCTCGACCGTTGCGACAGCCACCGAAATTTACGATTATTTGCGGCTGCTCTACGCGCGCATCGGCCGCACATTTTGTCTGAGCTGCGGCGAGGAAGTCCGCAAAGACACGCTGGACGAAATCGCGTCTCGGGTGCTGGCTCTGCCGGCGGGTCGCCGTTTTTACGTGCTGTATGAATTGAAATTGACGCCGGACGCCGCTACCAACGCTCCGCAAGCGCCGCACGTGCGCAAGCCTGTGAAGCCGGCAGCAGATGCGGTGCGCGAAGCACTCATCAGCCTGCGCAAACGCGGATTCAATCGCATCTATCAGGCCGGTCGGGTCTTCGAATTTTCCACGCCGGAAGAATTGCTGGATGTGGATTTCACCAAGCCGGTTTACGTGCTGGTGGATCGCCTGGCGCTTTCGCTCGAAGTGCGTTCGCGGCTGATGGATTCCATCGAGATCTGCTACCGCGAAGGCCGCGGTGAAGCCATTCTGGAATTCGTGCCGGATACGCCGGACGCGGCGCCCGAGCGGATGGTTTTCAACGAGCGCTTCGAATGCAAGAAGTGCGGCGCAACGTATCAGGAACCGGAGCCACGGCTTTTTTCGTTCAATAATCCCTACGGCGCGTGCCCGCGCTGCCAGGGATTCGGCAACACGGTGGATTTCGATCTCGATCGCGTGGTTCCGGACAAAAGCAAGACACTTGCCGATGGCGCGATCGAGCCGTGGACCAAGCCGCGTTATCGCCAACTGGCAATGGACATGCGGCGCTACGCGCGCACCAAAGGAATTCCGGTAGATGTTCCGTTCCGCGAGCTGACGTCTGCGCAGCGCGCGGCCATTCTCGATGGCGACAAAAAGGAAGACTATCCCGGAGTAAAAGGATTTTTCGGCTGGCTCGAGCGCAAGAAATACAAATTGCACGTTCGCGTTTTCCTAAGCCGCTACCGAGGCTACGCCACGTGCCCGGATTGCGGCGGAACGCGCTTGCGCGCCGAAGCGCGCGCGGTGAAAATCGCGGGACGCTCGATCACCGAAGTCTGCCAGATGACGGTGAAGGAAGCGCGGCCGTTTTTCAGCGCGCTGCAACTGACGGAATCGGAAGCCACCATCGTTGAGAAAGTGCTGGAAGAAATCCAGCAGCGGCTGCGCTTCCTCGATGATGTCGGCCTCGATTATCTGACGCTCAACCGGCTGACCTCCACGCTTTCCGGCGGTGAAGCGCAGCGGATTCAACTGGCCACCTCGCTCGGCTCGCATCTGGTGGGCGCGCTCTACGTGCTGGACGAGCCGTCGATCGGCCTGCATCCGCGCGATACGCATCGCCTGATCGAAATTTTGAAAGGGTTGCGCGATTTGGGCAATACGCTGCTGGTGGTGGAGCACGATCCGGACACGATCATGGCAGCCGATTACGCGCTGGATCTCGGTCCTGGCGCCGGCGAGCACGGCGGCAAACTGATCTTTGCCGGCACGCGCGACGCGATGCTGAAGGATCAACATTCGCTAACCGGGCGATACCTGCGCGGCGAACTGCGTATTGCGATTCCGGCGCGACGCCGCAAGCCGCAAGGAAAATTCCTGAAGATCTTCGGCGCGCACAGCCACAATCTGAGGGGCGTGGATGTGATGATCCCGCTGGGACTGCTCGTCGCGGTCACCGGTGTGTCAGGCTCGGGCAAATCCACGCTGGTCTACGACGTCTTGTACAAAGCGCTACAAGCGCGGCGCACCGGCGGCAATTGGCGCGAATGTTGTGACCGAATCGAAGGCGACACGGCGCTGGCCGCGGTGGAAATGGTCGATCAATCGCCGATCGGGCGGACGCCGCGCTCGAATCCCGCGACGTATTTGAAGGCGTTCGATCCGATTCGCGAAGTTTTTGCGTCCACGCCCGAAGCGAAAAAGCGCGGATTCACAGCGGGACATTTTTCGTTCAATATTCCGGGAGGACGCTGCGAGGCTTGCCAGGGGGACGGAACCGTCACCGTCGAGATGCGTTTTCTGGCCGACGTGGAACTGGTGTGCGAGGAGTGCCGCGGTACGCGTTACAAGAGCGGCGTGCTGGACGTGACCTACAAGGAAAAGAACATTCACGACGTGCTGCAAATGACGGTGCGCGAAGCGCTGGCATTTTTCGCGGCGCATCCCAAAGTTACTTCGAAGCTGCACGTGTTGGAAGAAGTCGGACTGGGTTACCTGCGCCTCGGGCAATCCGGCACCACGCTCTCCGGCGGCGAAGCGCAACGTCTGAAACTGGCCGCGCATCTTACCCGGCAGGATAACAATGGCATTCTTTATATCTTCGACGAGCCCACCACCGGCCTGCATTTCGATGATATACAGAAGCTGCTGACGGCTTTCCGAAAATTGATTGAGGGCGGCGCCTCCGTGCTGATCATCGAACACAATCTGGACGTGATCAAATCGGCGGATTGGATGATTGATCTGGGTCCCGAAGGCGGCGAAGCGGGCGGGCGCGTGGTGGCCGCGGGAACTCCCGAGCAGGTGGCGCGCAATCCGCAATCGCACACCGGAAAATTTCTGGCAAAAGTACTGAATTCGTACAACGGGACAAATCACGGAAATCACTCAGCCGAGGCCAAGACCGTCGTGCCTCCGCCGAATCCTCCGACGGAATGAAACGCGCTTCCAGCACGCTTGCTCTTATCCTTCTGAGCGCCTTCCTCGGCGCAAATCGCTTCGCAGCAGCGCAAACCGTCGGCACTTCCAAGAAAATTATCAGGGAAGATCCCGCCGCAGCGGAATTGAATCGCCTGCTGGCGGACGCCCAGGATGCGGTGAACCACCAGGACTATGCGACTGCTGCGCAAAAGTATCAAGCCTACCTGGCGAAGAAGCCGGACGACGCTCTCGTCCATTACGATCTCGGCTATGCGTACACGGCGTCGCAACGGCCTGCGGACGCGAAGGCGGAATACGAAAAAGCAATCTCGCTTGATCCCAAAATGGCCTCCGCATACCAGAATCTCGGATTGACGCTAATCCCCACCGATCCCGCCGCCGCTATTGCTCCCTTGCAACGCGCGGCGGAGTTGATGCCCGAAGACGCGCGCACGAAATGGCTGCTGGGCGTCGCGCTGGAAGCAGCCAAAAAGGACGACTTGGCCATCGAACAATATGAAGCCGCCTCCAAGCTGGATATCAAAAGCGTGGACGTCCGCAATTCGCTGGGATTTGCGCTGCTAAGAACTGGCAAAGCAGCGGATGCCGAGGCGGCCTTTCGCGAGGCGATTGCGTTGCAACCAAGCGGCCAAGCAGCAAACGACGCGCACAAGGGATTGCTGCAGGCGTTGCTCGCGGAGAAAAAAATGGATGCTGCGGCGACGGAACTGGGCGCGGAATTGGAAGCGCATCCGAACGACGCGGCGATGCGGCTGGAGCACGCTTCCCTGCTGGCGGATGCGGGTAAAGACGACGATGCGCTGGCCGAACTTGACCGCGCCGCTGCCGCGGGGCCCGAATCGCTGCGCGCGTTGCGGTTGCGCGCACTGATTTATTTTCGCAAGAAAGACTACGACCACGCGGTACCGGCATTGACCAAGGCCATCTCGCTCGCGCCGAATGATCCGGACCTTGCCGCGCAACTCGGTCACGTGTACCTCGAGAAAAAAGATTACCCGAATGCAGTGAACGAGCTGGTCGTCGCCATCAAAATGAATCCGGGCGCGAACGACGTGCTCGGCGATCTGGTGACGGCAGAATATCTAAGCAAGAATTATGTCGCGGCTTTGCACGGGCTGGATATTCTTGCGCAACGCGAAACATTGCCGCTGGGAAGCTGGTTCATTCGCGCCACTTGTTACGATAAACTGGGGCAGCCAGCTCCGGCGCTCGAGGCGTATCAGAAATTTCTGCAGTTGAATAAAGATGAGAACAGCGACATGTACTTCGAGGCGACTGCGCGCGCGCGAACACTGACTCGCGAGCTCCAGAACAAGAAGAGGTAGTACATTGTTCGCAAAATGCGGCGTTGGCTGGGCGGTCTTAATGATCGTCGTCGCAGCAAATTCGGTCGTGACGCAAGACCGCGTGGCGGAGTTGCGGGCGCATTTCCAAAGCGAGACGAACCCGGTGCATAAGGCAAAATTGGTTCCGCGGCTGGCGGACGCGGAGTTCAGCGAAGTTCAAAATCAGGTTGCCGCAGGAAATCTTGGCGACGCGGCTGCAATCGTTGAGAAAGTGCGCGACGAAGCCCACACCGCGCAAGAGGCGTTGGACGCGATGAAGCGCGACGCCGAGAAACATCCCGACGGTTACCGGCAATTGCAGATTTCCGTGCGTGAGTCGGTGCGCCGCCTGAACGATATCTTGACGGGACTGGCGGGCGACGACCAAAAGCCCTTTCAGGAAGTGCGCGACGACTTGGAGAAACTCGATCGCCAGCTCATTCACCAGCTTTTCCCGAAGAACTCGGATAGCGCTACGACGCCCGCTAAACCGAAGACTTAGGAGTTGCTTATGCTTTTCCGTCCTGTGATTTTCGCGATCCTTTGCACGCTGCTGACGGCTTCGCTGGCAGCAGCGCGCACCAGATCACCCCAAGATCCGCAGAAGGACTACCTGACCGACGCGGAGGCGGACAAGATTCGCGACGCGGTCACGCCACCCGAACGCATCAAGCTTTATATTTCGTTCGCCGACGACCGCCTGAAGAAATTTCAATACGAATTGACGCGTACCAGGCCAGAAGGTCGGCGTGCAGAGATTTTGAACGGCCTTTTGAACGATTATGTCGGCTGCATGGATGACGCCGCCGATCAGATCGAGGTGGCGCGAGACAAACAGATTGATATTCGCGGACAATTGAAATTGATCGAATCCAAGGGCAAGGAATTCCTGGCAATTCTGCAAAAGATCGATCAGGGCGGCCCGGAACTCGATACTTACAAAGACACCCTTGGAGACGCGATCGAAGGAACGAAAGACGCTGTCTCCGACGCGAATGCAGCCTCCAAGGAATTGACGCCCGTACCCGTGCGGAGAAAGCCTTCATGAAGCGCGGCCGCGCGAGAAACCTGGTGCCGGGCGGCGAGCGCCTTTTTCAGAGGATTTACACACGCCTCGGCTGCGAAGGTCGTCCGCCGCATTTCGTCGTGGAATACCATCCGTACACGGATTTGACGCACACCATTCGACTGCGCGAAGACACCGCGTACGTGCGGCTGTCCGACGCGTTGGATGATGCACCACATCCGGTCGTGGAAGCGACGGCGGCGATTTTGCTAGGGCGTTTGTACCGGCGGAAGCCCCCCAAGGAATTGCTCCAGGCCTACCGCGAATTCTCGTACGCCGGGTCCACGCGACGCCGATTGCACGCTCTCCGCCAACGTCGCGCGCGGCGCATGGAACACCGGCCGGCCGGCGCGCATCACAACCTTGACGAATTATTCGACCGCCTGAACGCGCGTTATTTCAGCGGCGCACTCGGAAAGCCGCGACTGAGCTGGAGCAAGCGCGTGTGGAGCAGCTTGCTGGGTTGTTTTGATCCGGCGTTACAGCAGATTGTGATCAACCGCCAGCTCGATCGCGAAAACGTGCCGGAATTTGTGGTGGCTTACGTGATGTATCACGAAATGCTGCACGTGAAGCATCCCATGCGTTTCGCGCGCTGCCGGCGCGAATCGCACGGACCAGCGTTTCGCAAGGAAGAAAAGAAGTTCGCGGATTACAATCGCGCCATGAAATTCCTCGATCGGGTTCCCGTTCGCTAACCGCCGCCCGCCGTTACTCTTCGCTGGAGAGCTTTTCGATTTTCTTCTGGATTCTCTTGGCGTCGGGCGCGTTCGGCAAGACCTTCAGATATTCCTGGTAGTAGTGGACAGCTTCGGTCTTGTCGCCCTTCTTTTCGTACGCTTCGGCAAGCAGCAGACGCGGCTTCGCAAAATTGGCGCGCAGCTTGATAGCGTCTTCAAAGCGAGAAATCGCGGCGTCCATATCGCCTTTGTGCATGTAGAAGGTGCCGACCTCTATATCCTGCTCCGCGTGAAAAGGATCCCAGGCCGGATCGTCTTCGGGAGGTAGGACGCCCGCTTTCGCGGTGTGCGCTTTCTCTTTCTTCGCCGATTCGTTATCGGGAGGCAACACCTTTTTTGACGAGGACTCCTGGTCTGATTCGCCCTGGTTCGGGCTCGGGGTTGTAGTTGGTGGCTCGGGCTTGGCGGGTTGTTGCTGAGGCTGCTCTTGTTGTTGGGGTTGCGAGGGCGTGGCAGGCGGTGGAGGTTGAGTCTGCGAAGGCTGGCCTTGCTGCGCGTAGCAGATTGGAACCGCTAGCAGCGCCGCCAGCGGCAGAATCAGCAGCGCAAATTTTGGAGCCTTTCCGCGCATCCGTCGTCCTCGCTACGCTTAGATTGCGTTTGCTATTATGAAAGTTGCACGCGTGCTTGCGCGTCTATCTGAAGCGCTGTAGCACGCCCGAATATTGTAACTCGCCTACATGGAACTCCGAGAAAAAGTCGCGCAACTTCCCACGCAGCCCGGGGTGTACCTGTTCCAGGATGCCGGCGGCACGATTCTCTACGTGGGCAAAGCGAATTCGCTGCGCGGCCGGGTCCGCTCGTATTTTCTAGAATCTCGTTGGCAGGACGCCAAGACCGGTTCGCTGGTGCGCGAGATCGCGGACGTTGACTACATCGTCGTTGACAATCCCAAAGAAGCGCTGGCTCTCGAAAATAATCTCATCAAGCAGCATAAACCGAAATTCAACGTCCTGCTCCGCGACGACAAAACCTACCCGTACATCCAGTATACGGCGTACGAAAAATATCCGCGAGTCTACGTCACCCGCCGGCTAAGAAAAGACGGCTCGATTTATTTTGGACCCTACTTTCCGGCGCGCCTCGCCTACCAACTGGTGAACCTGGTCCACAAGCATTTTCTGGTCCCGTCGTGCACCGTGGATCTGACGCGCTCGCACCCGCGGCCTTGTCTGCAATATTACATTCACAGGTGCCTGGGTCCGTGCGTGGCCGGGCTTGTTGCCGACGAACGCTATGCGGAAGCGGCGCGCGATGTGCGGCTATTTCTCGAGGGCCGCCGCAACGACCTGGCGCATAGCCTGGAAGAACGGATGAAACAGGCGTCGGAATCCGAGCATTACGAAGAAGCGGCGGGCTATCGCGACCTGCTCCGCACCCTGGCAGAGATGGAAGAGCGCCAGAAAATTGCCGCGGCATCCGGAGACGACACCGACGTGCTCGCCTGGTACGCCGAGCCGCCGCAAGTAGCCGTGAATTTATTCCATTTGCGCGGCGGGCGCGTCGTTGATCGCCGCGATTTCTATTGGGAAGACATGGACGAATTCAATCCCGAGGAATTTTTGCCGTCGCTCATCAAGCAGCTGTACCTCGACGCCGCATATTTGCCGCGTTACATCCACACGCCGATGGGTTTCGAGGATTGCTCATTGATTGAGGAGGTCTTGAGCGAGAAGGCCGGGCATCGCGTGGAAATTCTGAATCCGCAGCGCGGTCAGAAGCACGCATTCCTCGAATTGGTTGAAAAGAACGCCAAACATTCCTTCATCCAACGATTTCGCGTTTTGAAACCGAGCTCCGCGGCGATTGTTGATGCTTTGGAAGCCGCGCTGGGGCTACCGGAACCACCTAAGCGCATCGAATGTTTCGATATCTCGCACATTCAGGGTTCGGACACGGTCGCTTCGATGGTGGTGTGGGAAGCCGGCCGCATGAAAAAATCGGATTATCGTAAATTCATCATTCGCGGAGAGGCCATGCCGGAAGGCAGCGAAAAGTCCGCGGGAATTCTGCGCGACGACTTTGCCAGCGTGCAGGAAGCGGTGGAGCGTCGTTACCACCGCCTGCAGCAGGAAAACAAGCCCATGCCAAGCCTGATCCTGATTGACGGCGGCATCGGGCAATTGCACGCCGCAGCGAAAGCGCTGGAAAAGCTGGCGATCATCAACCAACCGATGGCCAGCATCGCCAAGAAGGAAGAAATTCTCTATATCTTGGGCCGCGAAGACGAGCCGGTCGTGCTGGACCATCATTCGCCCGTGCTGCATTTGATCCAGCAGATTCGCGACGAGACGCACCGCTTCGCCGTCACCTTCCACCGCCAGCGCCGGTCCAAGCGGCGCCTGCGCACGTCGCTCACCGAGATTCCCGGCGTCGGACCGCGCACCGCGCAGAAACTGCTGCGCCGCTTCGGCAGCGTCACGCAATTGCAGAACCTCAGCGTGGACGATCTCGCGGCGGAGGTGCCGCGCGCGCAAGCCCAACGAGTATTTGAAGCGCTGCATAGCGGCGGCGGCACGAACATCCAGCAATCGCCCAGCACCTAAGTGTTTACCCTTACTCCCCTCTACAGCTTAAAAGACAAAGCGAAAACAGTGAGTTCTTCCGCTTTGCTTGCCTCGCTCCGGAAGCGTATGCTACTGTCAACCTCGGAGGTGCATAATGGCTGAAAATAATGCGGGTTCGAAGGTCAGCTTTTTTCTAGTGGGCTTGGGTATTGGCGCACTGGTTGGGATTCTTTTCGCACCGAAATCAGGCGACGAGACGCGCGACTATTTGTCGGGCAAGGCGGACGAAGGGCGTGATTATGCGCAGAAGAAGGCTCGCGAGCTTCGCGAACGCGCCGAAGACCTGATCGAGCGCAGCAAAGAGATCATGTCGCGCCAGAAAGACGCGCTGTCCACGGCCGTCGAAGCTGGAAAAGACACCTACAAGAGGGAATCCAAAGCTTCCTGAGCCACTGCGAGGAGTTTCATGTCCGGCTGGGTAGAAGCTTTCATCATCATCGCGGCGATCGCCATCGTGGTACAGATGGCGATCCTCGTTGGGATGTATTTGCAGATGAAAACGTCCCTGCGGGAATTTACCCGGATCGCGAATGACCTGCAAGGCCGCGTGGACCCCATCCTCACGCGCATTAACCGCATTCTGGAAGATTCCGAGGGACGCCTCTCCAGCGTCATGGGCGATGCCGCCGAAATCACTCGCCTCGCACGCGGCCAAGCCCAGAAGATGGATCGCATCTTCACCGAAACCATCGAACGCCTGCGCATCCAGGTGATTCGCGCGGATCAAATTCTCACGGGCGCGCTGGAAGTCGTGGACGAAGCCGGCAGTAAATTTCGCAACACTCTTTGGGGACCCATCCGCCAAGCCTCCGCCGTGATGAAGGGCATCAAAGTCGGCCTGGATATCCTGCGCAATCAGCAGGAGCGCCGACCCGAGTCCGATGCCGCCGCCGAAGAAGACGAAGAATTGTTCATCTGAGCGCGATTGCCTTCCCGGCGACATCGCGCTCGGTACTCCTTCCCTGCTTTGACCGAAATGACCTAGAATTGCGTCCATGCCACGATTTGTCTCGCACTGGGCCGGGCCATTGACTCTCGTTTTCGTCATTCTCCAATTTTCTTTAGTCGCAACCCAAGCAGTACCCGCCGCGTCGCATTCCCGCCAGGAATTTCTGCAGGGCCTGACCGCAGCCGCGATTGAACAGACGCGCCACACCGTACGATACGATTCAGCTTACGTGCATATACCGTATCCCGGCGGCGACGTTCCGCCGGACACGGGTGTCTGCACCGATGTGGTCATCCGCGCGTATCGAGCCGTGGGAGTAGATTTGCAAAAAGAAGTCCACGAGGACATGCTGCAAAATTTCGGAGCTTATCCGCGCGAGCGGCGTTGGCTCTCGACCAGCCCGGATTCCAATATTGACCATCGGCGAGTGCCAAACCTGATGGTCTTCTTCAGCCGCAAGGGCGAGAGCCTGCGAATCACGAGTCGCAGCGAAGATTATTTACCGGGCGATTTGGTGACGTGGGATCTAGGCGGAGGCGTTCCGCACATCGGAATCCTTGTGGACCGCAAGTCACCGCAAAGCGGGCGGTTCATGATCGTCCACAATATCGGGCAGGGTCCTAAAATGGAAGACGTGCTCTTTAGTTGGAAGATCACCGGACATTACCGCTACTTCGGCCCGCAACAGTAGGAGCAAATGTATCTGAGGAATCTTGCAGCGGTCAGCGGATCCAGCCGCCGCCGAGGACTTTTTCGCCTGAATAGAATACGGCGGCTTGGCCGGGAGTGATGGCGCGCTGCGGTTCGCGGAAGGTGACGCGCGCGGTCGTGGCATCGAGCGGCGTGACTTCCGCCGCCGCGGGTTCGTGGCGATTGCGAATGCGGACCATCGCCTCGACGGGCGTGTCCGGGCACACGTACGGAATCCAATTCACATCGCGGACCTGGCAGACAGTGCTGCGCAGTTCCTGATCCTCGCCAACCACCAGCCGGTTTTGCGCGCGGTCCAAGGCGACAACATACATCGGCCGCCCGCCTGCGATTCCCAGTCCGCGGCGCTGTCCCACAGTGTAATGACGCAGCCCGTTGTGCCGGCCAAGCACTTCGCCGGACGTCGAAACGATGTCGCCGGAATCGTCCGGCAATTCGCTTCCCTGCTCCTGCAAATATCCCTCGATAAACTTTACGTAATTGCCAGAAGGGACAAAGCAAATTTCCTGGCTTTCCGGCTTTTCCGCCACCGGAACCTGCAAGCGGCGTGCGATTTCGCGCACTTCGTGCTTGGAAAGTTCGCCCAGCGGAAAATCCGTGCGCGCGAGCTGTTCCTGCGTAAGTCCGAAAAGAAAATAGCTCTGGTCCTTCGATTCATCCACAGCCCGCAGCAATTCGTAGCAGCCCGTTTCCGCATTGTGGCGTACGCGCGCATAGTGGCCGGTGGCGATGCGCTCTGCGCCAATCTGGCGCGCGGTCACTAGCAACTGATCGAACTTCACGTGGTTATTACACATGGTGCAAGGAATCGGCGTGCGGCCCTCGAGATAATCGTTCACGAACGGCTTAATCACGTTCAATTCGAACTCGCGCTCGAAATTCACCACGTAAAAAGGAATGCCCAGATGCTCGGCGACGCGGCGCGCGTCGTAGACATCGTCGTGCGAGCAGCAACGGTGCTGCGCCGGGCCGCCGGCGTTCTGCAATTGCGGCAGGCGCCGCTGATTCCACAGCTGCATCGTGAGCCCGACGATTATCTGCGCGCGTTCGTGCAAGATCGCCGCGACGGTAGAGCTATCCACACCGCCGCTCATGGCGACAGCGACGGTGTTAGCCGCTGGCGTGGCATTTGAGACGCGAATCGCGGGTTCGAGTTGTACAGTTGCAGACATATCGTCGGGAGAAACCACAATTATAACTGAATCCGAGCAAAACGTCCGATGAGACGAGAGGGTTATGTCGCCGCGTGCACGCTCAGGGGCGAAAGAGAGCGTAAGCGCTCGACGACCGCGGGAATGATTTCGATGGCCCGATCAATCTCTTCCGCAGTCGTAGGACGCCCCAGACTGAAGCGCAAACTAGAACGCGCCTGGTCGGGCGAAAGGCCAATTGCAGTGAGCACGTGGGAAGGTTCCACCGCGCCGGAGGAACACGCTGCGCCGGTGGAACAGTCAATTCCCTGCAGGTCGAGCGCGATTACTAGCGCTTCCCCGCCTGCTGCGTCGAAAGAAAGATTGCAGGTGTTTGGCACGCGATGATGCGCGTCGCCGTTCAGTCGTACGCCCGGCAGCGACAGCAAAGCCGTCTCGAATTTGTCGCGCAGAGGCGCCAAACGCGCCGCGTCCGTCGCCAAATTCTTGACCGCCAGCTCCGCCGCTTTGCCCATGCCGACAATCCCCGGAACGTTCTCCGTGCCCGGGCGGCGATCGCGTTCGTGATGCCCGCCGTAGAAGATCGGCTGGAGTTCCGTGCCGGTACGGACGTACAACGCGCCGACGCCCTTCGGTCCATAAATTTTGTGCGCTGAAATCGAAAGCAAATCCACGCCAAGCCGAGTCACGTCCAGCGGCAACTTGCCGGCCGCCTGCACCGCGTCGCAATGAAAGTAAATGTCGTTTTCCGCGGCGATGCGGCCAATCTCCGCAATCGGCTGAATCGTGCCGATTTCGTTGTTCGCTAGCATCACGCTGATGAGCGCCGTTTCTGGACGGATGGCTTCGCGAACGTCTTCGGGGTCAACGATACCTGTGCACCCGACTGGAACGTAGGTCACGTCCACGCCCTGCTTTTCGAGCGCCTGCGCAGAGTTCAGGACGGCGTGATGCTCGACCGCCGTCGTGATCATATGCTTGCGAGGTTCCGCGCCGCGAGTCACGATCCCGAAAAGCGCCAGATTGTCCGCTTCGGTGCCGCCGCAGCTGAACACAATTTCCGACGCCTTGGCGCCGAGCAACGCGGACACCGATTCGCGCGCGGCATCCACGGCAGATCGGCCGCGCTGTCCTGCCGAGTGAATCGAGCTAGCATTGCCGAAATTGCCGCTGAAATACGGCAGCATGGCCTCGAGGACCTCGCGGTCCACAGGCGTCGTCGCGTTGTAATCAAGATAGATGCGCATGGTGGTGAACGCTGGTGATTCAGAATAGCCTTCGCAACAAGGGCGGTCAAGAAGTGGCCGGCTCAGAGAACAGGCCGGACGGAACGTGCGGAAATCGCGATTCCTGAGTTCGGTACGGCGCACCTCGGTCTTTGGTAGGTCACCTGAGGAAGATTATCGCCCCAATTGTGCAAGGTCTTGTCATCTCGGTGCCACGACCATAACAACACATCGGAGCAATCTTGTTTGGAATCTTCACGTTTGCACAAGAGTGCTGGGTCATCGCTTTGGTCTCGTACTTGCTCGTGCACTATTGTGCCCGTGGAGCTCAGCCTCCAGGAGATAGTGCCCATGAAAAATGTAGCGCTCGCGACGGTTCTGGGCTTCGCTCTGCTCGCACCTTTGACCACACATGCGGATCCCAGCGCGCAAGGTTGTAAGAGCAGCGATAACCAGCCAAAGAAATGCGATAAGGATACTACCGTGCCGGAACCGGGCGTTTTGGTTTTGTTGAGCGCGGGACTTCTTGGCTTGGGTGGCATGACCCTTCTGCGGCGCAAGAGCCAAAAGCAGTAGAGAGAAAGCCGGCGCGGTTTTTTGCCACAGGTTGTATCGCTATTTCCCACCAAATTACCACTTGGAGTAGTAGCCGTCAGTGAAATCCCAGCCGGCGCGCCGTCCTCGCCACAGCCGCTTTCACTGAGTTTTCTCCTCCTAAGCGCCCCCGCCAAGTTGGTTCGACGCCCCTCAATTTGCCGTCGCAAACCGGCGCACGTGAGCTTGACGCCGGCAAGCGGGGCATTCGCGATGGCTCTGGTCGTGAGTTACTGTAAGGCGCATGCTGTCTTGACAGTACCGTGAGTGTCCGTTAGCGTCGAAGGGCGCGGCGTGAAGCGTCACGATGATCGCCCTGCGGCAATCATAGGAGCAAGACTTGGGACGGCCAATCATTACGTTGACGACAGATTATGGGACCAGCGATCACCTGGTGGGCGTGCTCAAGGGCGTAATTCTAGGTATCAATCCCGAAGTAAATATAGTGGACATCACGCACAGCGTGATCGCGCACGACATTCTAGATGGCGCGCTAACGGTGAGCCAGTCCTACCGCTTCTTTCCGCCGAAAACAATTCACGTGGTAGTGGTAGACCCGGGGGTAGGGACGCAACGGCGGCCGATTCTGGTGGCCGGCGATCAGCACTACTTTGTGGCACCCGATAACGGCGTGCTTTCCGCCGTGTACGACCAATCCGAAGCGCTGTACGCCTGGCACGTCACTTCGGAGCATTATTTTCGACACCCGGTGAGCAACACTTTTCACGGCCGCGACATTTTTGCGCCCGTAGCGGCGTGGCTCTCGAAAAATTGGCAGACGGCGAGCTTTGGCGAGGCCATCGAAGATTTTGTGCGCTTCAGCATTCCCAAGCCGAAGACAAACGGAAACGCGATCAAGTGCGTGGTGCTGAAGCTCGATCACTTTGGCAATTTGATCACGAACCTGCGGCCCGAGGACGCGCCGGCTCTGGTGGCGCCGGATGCGAAATTCACGATTCGCGCCGGCAATGCGGAGATCAAGAAGCTGTTGCCGACGTTTGCGCTGGGAACACCGGGCGAGCCGTTTGCAATCATCGGTTCGGGCGGATATCTGGAGCTGTGCGTGAACAAAGGCAGTGCTGCCCGAGCACTAGGTATTGCGCGAGGCGCCGAAGTTACCGTGGAAATCACTCCCGCCTGATTGCCCTGCGCGAATTTTCACTGTGGCGTTGCCGACGGCGCCGTTGGAGAAACCGCTGGGTGCTTGGTCATCTCCACACCTGTGACGATTGCGGTGCGGATCTGGCTGAACAGATCGGTGAGCGTGTTTGGCGTGTGCGGAATCAAGAGGGTGTTCGTGTGATCGTTGGCCGCGATTTCTTTCAACGTATCGAAATACTGCGTCATTAGAACCAACTGCATCACGTCCTGCGGCGTCGAACCCGGAACGGTCTTCGCAAAATCCTCGACGGAATCTTTCAAACCCGCGATGATTGCCTTGCGCTGATTGGCGATGCCTTCGCCTTGCAGCCGCTTCGATTCGGCTTCAGCCTCCGCCTGCTTCACCAGCAACAGCTTGTTCGTCTCCGCCCGGGACACGGTTGCTTCCCGCTCGCGCTGCGCGGCGTTGATATCGTTCATCGCGGCCTTAACCTTCTGATCGGGAACGATGTCTGAAATCAGCACCTTCACAATCGAGTAGCCGTATTCTTTCATGGATGCGTCGAGACTATCCCGCAGGTCGCCAGCGATGTCGGCTTGATTCAAAAATGTATCGTCCAGCTTCATTTTCGGCACGTGGCCCAGCACGACGTTGTAAACCATTGACTCAATCTGTTTCACTGGGTCAGACAATTTGTAGAAAGCCGCTTCCACCGAGTCTGGAATCACTTTGTATTGGATCGAGACGGGAATCTGCACGAATACGTTGTCTTGCGTCTTGGTTTCGACCTGAACGTCGAATTGCTGGACCTTCATGCTCATGCGCTTGACGACGGTCTCTATAAATGGAGTCTTCCAATTCAGCCCCGGTCCGGCAACTCGCGCGAATTTTCCAAGTCGCTGCACTATAGCGACCTGTGCCGTCTCCACTGTAAAAAATGAGCCCAAGATCATGGCCAAAACGATGAAGCAGAGGATACCCACTAGAACTAAGAGCGCGCTGCCTGTATCCATGTGCACTCCCTTTTTTGCTCCTCGCCCAATTCAAACGAAGAGATTCCGCACGGGTTGCGTCGAATCACGCCTGCACGCACTCGCGCGCCGAGTTGGTCTTTAGGTTGTGATCCAGAAGAACTCGCATTCTACACGAGTTCTCATGCCGATTGTCGTTCGTCGAAGCATCGTATGTCTCATCGAGCGAGTGACGTGACGATTAGATACAAGCGCATGCGCGGATCCATCCAGTCGCGTAGCGCGTCGCCTAGAAGATTGAACGCCAGCACACCAGTCATCACCGCCAGCGCCGGGAAGATCACCAGGTGCGGAGCATCGAAGAGGTGCCCCCGCGCGTCGTTCAACATCGCGCCCCAGCTGGGCATGGGCGCCAGAACTCCCACACCCAAAAAGCTCAAAGTGGATTCCGCCAGAATAGCCCCGGCCATGGCGATGGTCGCTTGCACCAGCAACGGCTGCACGATATTTGGCAGCAAATGCCGAATCAGAATGCGCGTGTGTGACGCGCCGAGCGAGCGTGCGGCCAGCACATACTCCATTTCCTTGGCTTGTAACACTTGCGCGCGTGCCAAGCGTGCATAGCCGGCCCAGCCGGTAACGACGAGCGCGAGAATCACCTTGTCGAGTCCGGGCCCGAGGAACGCAGCAAACGCGATGGCAAGCAAAATTCCCGGGAACGAGAGAAACGCATTGATCAGCACGATGTTGATCAGGTTGTCGAACCATCCACCGAAGTATCCAGCCACCGCGCCGACCGTCAGACCGATGATTCCCGCGCCGAAGACGACGCTCACGCTCACCAGCATCGAAACGCGCGTGCCGAAAATGATGCGTGACAGGATGTCGCGGCCCAGTTCGTCGGTGCCCATCCAGTGCGCGGCGCTCGGCGCCACCAAGCGCGCCGGCAAATTTTGCGCCACCGGATCGTACGGCGCAAGCCACGGCGCCGCCAGTGCCACGATCAGCAACAGCAGCGTGAGGCCAAATCCCCAGCGGCCCAGTGTGCTGCGGCGCAGAAATTCCCGGAGTTCGCGCACAATCTCCTGAATGAGGATCTTCATTCGAAGCGCACCCTGGGATCCACCACCGCGTACACCAAGTCAGTGAGCAGGTTCACGAAGACGTACGAAACCGCGATCAGCAAAATGCAACCCTGCAGCAGCGGATAATCTCGCGCCGTGATCGCTTGCACTGTGAGGTGCCCGATTCCCGGCCAGGAAAAAATCGTCTCGGTGACAATCGTTCCCGCAAGCAGCGCGCCGAACTGCAGGCCGAGAATCGTGAGTATCGGAATCAGCGCATTGCGCAGCGCGTGACGAAACAGCACTCCCGACTCCGAAACGCCCTTCGCACGCGCCGTGCGCACATAATCGGCTGAAAGCTCCTCGATCACCGACGTGCGCACCATGCGCGTGAGGATCGCGGCAAGCGCCGCGCCTAACGTAAACGCGGGAAGAACCAAGTGCGAAGCTCCGCCGCGGCCGGCCACCGGAAGCCAGCCCAATATCACCGAAAAAACCAGCATCAGCACGGGACCCAGCGCGAAATTGGGCAACGAAAGACCGAAAAGCGTGAGCACCCCCACCGCGTGGTCGGTTTTCTCGCCGCGCTTGTGCGCAGCCAGCACGCCCGCCGGAATTCCAATCAATATGCACACCCCCAGCGCCACCGCCGCCAATTCCAACGTCGCGGGATAGTGTTCGAGGATCACCTTTGTCACCGGCTGTTGAAAACGAAACGACTCGCCAAGGTTCCCGTGCAGCACGCCCTTCAGGTAGCGCTCGTATTGCACCGGAATCGGCATATCGAGTCCCAGCGTGTGGCGCAACTGTTGCAAATCATCGGCGCGCGCGCCTTCGCCCAGCATTTGTGCAACCGGGTCGCCCGGAACGATATGCGCCAGCAGAAAAACCATGGTGACGATCAGCCACAGCGCGGGCAGCGCAAAAAGCAGCCGCAGTGAAATGTAGCGGATCATTTCGACGAGGATCCCGCGGACGACGATCGGCGCGCAGCACATCGCACGGGACCGCGGCCTTCCGATTTCTTGAGTTCAGCTGCCGCGCCCTCCGCAACTGCCGATTCGGGCTGGGGCGAATCATCCGTCGGGCGAGCGGCTGGCAGCGACGGAGATGCCTCGGCGATCGCAGTCGCGGCTGGCGGCGCAGACGCCGGCGCGCTCGCCGTCCGCAGCGGCTTGATTTTCAGCCGTGACACGCGACGATGATCCATTTCCATCACCGTGAACCGATAGCCGTCAGTTTCGAAGCTCTCTCCGCCGCGCGGAATGAAGCCGAGACGATTGAGCACAAATCCGCCGACGGTTTCGTACGACGGGTCCTCGGGAAGCACGATGTTGTAGCGCGCTTCCAGCTCGCGCATTTTAATGGCCGCGTCGAAAATCATTCCCCCATCAGGCAAAGTAAGCGGCCGCTCGACCACGTCAAACTCATCATGAATCTCGCCGACCATTTGCTCGAGGATGTCTTCCAGCGTCGCGAGTCCCAGAATGCTGCCGAATTCGTCCACGATCATGGCCAAACCGGTGCGCCGTGCGCGAAATTCCAGCAGCAACTCACTCACAGGTTTCGTTTCCGGCACAATCAGCGCGTCGCGCAACACCGCTCGCAGATTGAATTCTTGCAGCGGCTGGTTCTCTTCCGCGCGCCGAGCGCGATCGAGCAGCACCCAAATCATGTCCTTGATATGGACGAATCCGAGAATGTGATCAAGCGTGCCTTCGTATACGGGAATGCGCGAGCGCTGGGTGGTGGCGAACATGGTCATCACATCTTCCAGGCTCGCGCGCGCGGGCAGCGCGTGCACATCCGGTCGCGGCACCATCACTTCGCGCGCCTGAATCTGACCCAGCTCCATTGCCGCTTGAATGAATTTTACTTCGGCGGCGGGCAGCAAGCCGCGGTCGCGCGCCTGCTGGATCATCACCTGCAATTCTTCCGTCGAACGCACCAGCGTGTGGTTATGCGGGGAAAGCACGCCGAGCGCGCGGACGATTGTTTCCGCGAAGTGGTCCAGCAAATCAATCGCCCACCGGAAAGTCTGCACAAACCAATGGAACGGACGCGCAACGAGCAACGCGACTCTTTCGGCGCGCGCCAGGCTGAGGCTCTTGGGAACCAACTCCCCGAGTACGACCTGCAGCACGGTTAGCAGCCCGAACGCGATCACCAGCGCGGCGCCGTGCGCGATCAACGCAGCCCACGGGCGTGAAATTTCCCGCACCAGCGGGCTCAAAATACCGGCGAGCGTCACTTCGCCCAAATACCCGAGCGAAAGGCTCGCCAAAGTGATGCCCACTTGCACACCGGATACGACGCGACTGAGATCGGTGAGCAGCAGCTCGACGATTTTCGCACGCGCATCGCCCTTTTCCACCAGCTGCCGAACGCGCGACTGACGTATGGCGACGAGCGAAAATTCCGCGGCGGAAAAAAACGCGTTGATCCCGACAAGCGCCAGCACCGCGAAGAGTTGCAACGCGATCATCGCGCAAAATCCTCGCCGGAAGCACGATTGCGTGCCTCCGCGCAGAACTCAATCATCTCGCACGAGGCCCATCGCGATGGAAGGAGGGCTAAAGAACACATCACTGCTGATTCTAACAAGAGGCGCGGCGCAACGGGAGAGAACCATAAACGCCTGGTGCTATGGCCGCGAACGTTGCGGATTCCAGACACGCGCAGCAAGAAGTCGCGCACACTAGGCTTTGGGCGCCGCTCCTTCACGGACACGCGCGGCGAACTCGGAGGACTGTCCTCGCGGGATGCTCAGAGACGTCCAACGCTCTCCGGCGCAGTGCTTGGCCACAAACACAATCTGGCCGATGTGGTAGGAGTAATGCGCAATTTGCCGCTGAATCGCCTGCATCACCGAGTGCGGCTCGTTGCGAATCATCACCGTGCGTCCCAGGTCGACATCGTCGAGCGGCGCGATAGCGTCGAAAACGCACTTCCAACCGTCGTCCCACATGGCCAGCAGTTCCTCGCGCGTAAGCGGCGGCGCTTCAAATTCCGTATCGCGGTGGCGATTCGGCTTCTCGCCGTCGCTGAGGAGGAAATCAATCCACCGGGAACGCATATTCCCCGCCATGTGTTTCACAATAAGCGCGATCGAGTTCGATTCCGCATCAGGGCAGCGTGTGAGCGCTTCATCAGGCACTTGCGCGATGGCGCGTTCGGCGAGGTGCTTGTAATAGTGAAAGATCTTCTCGGCGTCGCGTATGTAGGACGTGCTGAATTCGTGAGCCATAAGCGGATTTTGCGTCTTTTGCTGGCGCAGGGCAAGACTGCGACACTCGCTCTCCGAGCGCGCAAACCTCGAAATTGCCAGCGCGACTCTCTGCTTTTCCGGCGAAGGGCGTTGCGGGAGCGATTCGCGTGGGCTACACTGCGCGGCTGCCTTGGCAAACAAATAGATCATGACGAATCGCGCGTCGCGCATTTTACGCATACTTTTCGCCGGACTCCTGCTGCTCGTCGGCGTGGCCTTGTTTCTCGGCTGGTGGATTGTTCGCCGTTCCCTGCCCCAGTTGGACGGCAACATAGCGATTGCCGGCCTCACGCAGCCTGTCACCATTGACCGCGACCAATGGGCGCGTCCCTGGATTCGCGCGAGCTCGATCCAGGACGCCGTTACGGCGCAGGGTTTCGTAATGGCTCAGGACCGCCTCTGGCAAATGGACTTGCTACGCAGGGCAGCCGCTGGCGACCTCTCGGAGATTTTCGGCGCCCTCGCGCTGAAATTCGATGAAGACAGCCGAACTTTAGGCATGAGGCAAGCTGCCGAGCGCGCCGCCGCCGACGCGTCGCCGGAAATTCGAGGCATGCTCGACGCCTACGCACGAGGCGTGAACGAAAACATCGCGCAGCGCGCAAAAAAGCCTCCGCTCGAGTTTGTCGCCCTAGGATACCGCCCTCGTGCCTGGACCCCCGCCGACACTTATTTAATCAGCCTGTATATGTATCGGACGCTGACTTCCACGTGGCAGGAAAAGCTCAACCGCCAATGGATTCTGGCGAAGGTGGGTCCGGATCGCGCCCGCGGTTTATTCGTCGAGGATTCGCCGCTCGATCATTTCATCTGGGCCGCAGCTTCCCCGGCCTCACAACCTGATCCGCGGAACAGTGCTGACGTTCCTGCGCCCGGCGTGCGCGCGGCCGGCGACGACCCGCCGTTCGCTCCCGCCGAATGGGATGCCGCCCGTGACTTCCTCGCCCAGTTCGACGAGCAAACGCGCCAAATCATTGGCAGCAATAATTTCGTAGTAAGCGGCGCGCACACTGCATCCGGCAAGCCGCTGCTCGCAAATGACACGCATTTGCAGCTTTCCGTTCCCGCGTTATGGTACGTGATTCACTTGAGTGCACCGGGTTTGAACGTCCAAGGCTTTGCGCTGCCCGGCGCACCGCTTGTAATCATCGGCCACAACAACCGCATCGCCTGGGGATTCACGAACAGCAACGTGGACGTCGAGGATTTGTACGTCGAGTCATTCGACCCGGCGAATCCATTGCTCTATCGTGCGAATGGAAAGCTGCTCACCGCCGAAGTGCGCCACGAAACCATCCACGTGCGCGCGAAACCCGACGTAAGTCTCGATGTGATTGTCACGCGTCACGGACCGATCGTGCATCGCGACCCTCCGGAACAAGGTGGCCGCGCTTACGCGCTGCGTTGGACCGCGCTCGAACCCGGCGGGCTCGATTTCGGTTTTCCGCTACTGGGGAAAGCTCAGAATTGGCATGACTTCATCGAGACCACTCGCCACATCGCCGGGCCAGGACAAAATACAATTTATGCCGACGTTGACGGCAACATCGGTTTCACAATTCCAGCGCGCATTCCGATTCGCGCCAATGGCAATGGCGCGCTTCCGGTCCGCGGCGACACCGACGACTTCGAATGGAACGGCTACATTCCGTTCGAAGAACTGCCCCGCGTGTTGAACCCTCCAGAGGGCATCATGGCGACCGCGAATGCCCGCACAGTCGGTCCCGGATACAAATACTATTTGACGGACCGGCAAGCGGGGCCTTATCGCACCGCTCGTCTCTACGAGCTCTTGTTGAATCGCACCGGATTGACCCCCGCTGATTGCAACGCGATTCAGAATGACATCGTGAGCCTGCCGAATCGCTTTCTCGCCGGTACGCTCGTCAAGGCTGCGAATGCAAAACCGCCGCACGATCCACGCACGCAGCATCTCATCGCGAAATTGCAAGGTTGGGACGCCCGCGCCACAGCAGATTCAGTCGAAACGTCGTTTGTGGAATATACGCGCCACGCGCTCTTTCGCCACCTCCTCGCGCCATACCTCGGCGATGAAATCACAAAGTACGAGCTTTGGGAGCCGCAGAGCGTCTACAACGACGTCTGGTGGCGCGACAAAGTGTTTCTGGAAAACGTGCTGCGCGAGCGTCCCGCCGCGTGGTTGCCGAGCAGTTTTGCGAGCTATGACGAATTGCTGACGGCTAGCGCCGACGAAGCCGTCGCCGCGCTCGCAAAGCATACCGGCAGCAGCGACGAGACCAGGTGGACCTGGGGACGCCTTCACCCGCTCAATATGATCCATCCGCTCGGCCGCTCGGGTCCCCTGCATGGTTTCCTGAGCATTGGACCGTACGCGCAAAGCGGAACCGTGGACACCGTCGGCGCAATGGGCGTGGGCCACGGCCCCGCGATGCGCTTCGTCGCCGACCTTTCAAATTTTGACCAGTCGCTGATGGAAGTCCCCACCGGCGAATCCGGGCAATACGGCAGCCCTCACTACCGTGACCAGTTCCTCGCGTGGTTCGCGGGGCGCGGAATCGTCGCCCCGTTCAGCGAAGGTGCCGAAACGCGGGTCCGCGCGCACACGCTGACGCTGCTCCCTGCTCGTAGCAACATATCCAGCAGCGCGGCATTGCTGCAATAGGGTCATCGCGATAGAATTCGGACACGCCTAGGCTTAGCGGACGCGAATCAGCGTAAAAATTCTAGCGATGCGCGCGACCAGCGCATGCATTCAACATGAATTGAGGCAGAATGAGTCCAGCACCGAACAAGGCACATGTTCCAGCGGAACCTCCCAAAAAGGGAGACTTTGAAAAATCTCTCACCCGTCTCGAAGAAGTGGTGAAGCGTCTGGAGAGCGCGGATCTGTCCTTAGACGAAGCCATGAAGCTCTTCGAGGAAGGCGTCAAGCTTTCGCGCGAGTGCCAGAAACAGCTCGAAGAAGCGGAAGGCCGGGTCGAAATCCTGTTGAAAAAGGCGGACGGGAAAATTGTAGCCGAGCCGTTTGAGCCGGGAGACGAAAATGGTTAGTGCCGTTGTGCGGTTTATGTATCGCAGCTAAATCGGAACCCGGGAAACTTAACGACACTAATGACCGTCCCCGACTTTTTCGAACAAGACCGCACCGCCGTAGAAGCAGCTCTGCAGGAATTGTTGCCTCCCGAGCACGCGCTCCCCACATCCATCCATCGCGCCATGCGCTACAGCGTTTTCGCCGGTGGCAAGCGCATCCGCCCCATCCTGTGCATGGAAGCCGCGCGAATGTTTTCCGCGGACCAGACTGGGCCAGTGCATGTCGGCTGCGCGCTCGAATTCATCCATACCTACTCGCTGATTCACGATGATCTTCCCGCACTGGATAATGACGATCTTCGCCGCGGCAAACCCACCAATCACAAAGTCTTTGGCGAGGCGATTGCCATTTTGGCGGGCGACGCTTTGCTGACTCTGGCTTTTCAGACGCTGGCGATGGCACCTGTTGACCCGCAGCGGCGCCTGACGATTCTTGCGATGGTCGCGGAAGCTGCCGGCACGGATCGCGGAATGATCGGCGGGCAGGTGGCCGATCTGGAAGCCGAAGGTAAGCCGTCGGACAAGGCGATGCTCGAATACATTCATCGTTCGAAAACCGCCGCGCTGATTCGCGCTGCTATCGTCGCAGGCGCGATCGCCGCCGGGGCGGAACGCGCCGACGTCACTCGATTGCTGAACTTCGGCGAAAACATCGGCTGGGCGTTTCAAGTGGTGGACGATATTCTGGACGTCGAGGAATCTTCGGCGGCGCTGGGTAAAACGGCGGGCAAAGACCAGGCGCAAAAGAAAGCCACGTATCCCGCGCTGCATGGCCTGGAAGTTTCGCGCGACATCGCCGCAGATCTGGAAGCCAAGGCGCTGAAAGAACTCGATTTTTACGGAGAGCGCGGCATCCGCATGCGCCAACTAGCCCAATTCCTGGTAGCACGGCGATCGTAAGCACAGACTCGATTACCATGTGGTTCAGCGCGAAGTCTCCGTGCCCTCTGCAGTTCCTCTGTGCACTCTGTGTTAAAGCTTTTGCAGTGAACGTACTGAGCCGCTAAACGCATGAAAGCGAAGCGCACACCCGACGCCAGCCCGGAAGCCCGCCGCCAGAACCGCAAGCCAGGAAAGACTCGGCTGGATGTCGCCATCGTCGAGCGCGGCCTGGCTCCCTCCCGCGAGCGCGCTCAAGCCATCCTGCTAGCAGGCAACGTTCTGGTGAACGGCCAAAAAATGGAGAAGCCCGGGACGCAAATTGCCGCCGACGCGCGCATTGAAATAATTGGCGAGGCGCTTCCCTACGTCAGCCGCGGCGGCCTGAAACTGGAAGGCGCGCTCGAAGATTTTCAAATCTCGCCGCGAAACAAAATTTGCCTTGATGTTGGCAGCTCCACCGGGGGCTTCACCGATTGCCTGCTGCAAAACGGAGCGTTGCGAGTTTTTGCCGTGGATGTCTCGGCAGACCAACTCGACTGGAAATTGCGCCAGGACACCCGCGTGACGTCCATCGAGCGCAATGCGCGCTATCTGCGCGCCGAAGATTTACCGGAGGCGCCTGCCGTGATTACCATGGACGTTTCATTTATCTCCGTCGCCAAAGTGTTGCCGGCTGTCGTGCCGGTAGCCGCGCCCGGCGCCGACTTCCTGATACTCATCAAGCCGCAATTTGAGCTCGAAAAAGGCGAAATCGGCAAAGGCGGCATCGTCCGCGATGCCGCGCTGCACCAGAAAGCCATAGATCGCGTCCAATCGGCCGCGGCAGCTTGCTCGCTGGAGCTACTGGGAATCAGTCCAAGCCGCGTCCCAGGCACCGAAGGCAATCAGGAGTTTTTTCTCCACGCCCGCGCGCAGGTCTAGAGTAGAATTCTGCCTCCAACAATGATTCGCGCCGCCGGCATTATCTGCAAACCGATCCCCGAAATGGTCTCCGCCGTCGTCCCGGGACTCCGGCGCTGGCTGCAAGAACGCAAAATTGGCGTTTTTATTGACGAGCAAACCCGCGCCATGGTCGGCGCGAACGGCCCTGCTCTGCCGCGCGAAGAGCTGGTGGCCAAGGTTGACTTACTGATTGTCCTCGGCGGCGACGGCACGCTGTTGGCCGCAGCCCGCGCGCTGGCTGGCCGCAACATCCCGATCCTCGCCGTGAACCTCGGCGGTCTCGGATTCCTCACCAGCGTGACGCTCGACGAGCTTTACCCCGTGCTCGAAACGATTCTCGCCGGTGAGCACGACACCAGCGAACGCATGATGCTGGAAGCGGAAATCATCCACAGCAACAAGCCCGCCGAGCGCGTGACCGCCCTGAATGACGCAGTTGCGAACAAAGCCGCGCTCGCGCGCATGCTCGATCTCGATGTGCACGTGGACGGGCACCACGTGGGCCGTTATCGCGCGGACGGGCTGATCATCGCGACGCCCACGGGTTCGACGGCTTACTCACTGGCCGCCGGCGGGCCGATCATCCATCCCGATATAGACGCCTTCGTGATTACGCCAATCTGCCCGCACATGCTCACCAATCGCCCGCTGGTGATTCCAGACACCGCGCGCGTGGAAGTGCGTTTTCCGGCCACCGGCGAGCCCGTGTTTCTCACGATCGACGGGCAGATCGGTTTTCAGCTTCAGCCGCAGGACCGCGTGGTCATCACCAAGGCGGCGACGAAGGTGGAAGTAGTCCGTCCGCCGCGTAAAACCTATTACGAAATTCTTCGCAGCAAACTGCGCTGGGGAGAGCGGTAACAGCAATCCGGCAAGCAAGAATCGAGGAGACTCCGATGAAATCACATTTTCGTCTTGGATTAACGATCTTGGTGTGCGCGTTCGCCGCTCCGTTGGTGCGAGCGCAGGCGGCCGCGACGCCAACCGAGCCTGTCGCAGCGCCTGGCGCGCAAGACACGCAGGAAACTCAAGCGCCCACCGAAACCCCGAAGCCGATCGCAAGAGTTGCGGATTACCAGATCCAACAGGGCTTCATTGACGCTCGCGGCGTCTTGATTTACTACATGACCGTCGGCCGCGGCGCTCCGATCGTCATCGTGCACGGCGGGCCCGGGGCGTCGCACGATTATTTCCTGCCCTACCTGCTGCCGCTCGCGCGCCACAATCGCTTGATCTTCATTGACGAGCGCGGCTCCGGCCGTTCGCAGAAACTCGACGATCCGGCCGGCTACACGGTCGAAAACATGGTCGAAGACGTGGAAGCCGTCCGACAGGGCTTAGTGCTCGGGAAAATCATACTGCTCGGACATTCCTACGGCGGCGTCCTGGCGCAAGCCTACGCGCTGAAATATCAAAACAACCTTACGCATTTGATTTTGTGCAGCACTTTTCCAAGCACGTCGCAAATGAACCAGGTGTTCGTGAAGATGAAAGAAAAGATGCCGACGGAACTGCGCGACCGCATTGACCGCGAGGAAAAAGAAGGCCTCTTCGGCCACGGCAAGGACTATCAGAAGAATCGCTACACGGATGATTATATGATCGCGGCCTGGGGCGAGGGATATTTTCCGTACCTCTACCAGAATCATCCGGACCCGAATTACGATCCGATCGCCGCGGGCAACACAGCCTGGGATCTGTACCGCGAAATGTGGGGCTCCGACGGCGAGTTCGTGATTGACGGTAATCTAAAATCCGTGGAATACGTAGATCAACTGCATACCATCCACGTCCCGACGCTGATTATCGCCGGAGATCACGACGAGTGCGACCCGTCGCTCTCGCAGGAAATGCACGAAAAAATCGCAGGCTCGGAAATCGTGATCTTGCCGAAGAGCGGCCACATGACTTTCGTGGACCAACCAAAGATGTTCAACGATTCCATAATCGATTTCCTGCATCCGAATCGGCAAAAGAGGCCCGTGCCCCCACAAACCCAAGCTAGACCGACAGGCGAGCAACGATTTTGTAGCGGCGGTCTTCAGACCGCCATCGGTGTTACAGCTAGATCCTCGAGAGTTTGCGCCAAAAGTAAGGTAAATGTCATCCCGAGCGCAGCGAGGGATCTGCTTTTTGCTGAGACCATACAGAGCAGCTTTCGAGGGGCACATTGGCCCTCGGAATTGGAATTCTGCCCTTTCTCGCGCGGTCATTTTACTTTCAACACCACCAGCGTCCGATCATCAAACGGATGCTTCCCACCGGAAAATGCATCCACTTCCTCGAGAATGTGGTCCGCAATCCCATCCGCAGTAAGCTGATGCGTGGCCGCGATAATCTGCGCCAGTCGCGCATGCCCGAAAAATTCCAGAATCGAATTCTGCGTGTCTCCGATTCCGTCGGAGTGAAACACGACCACGTCGCCCGCGTCCAGAATGTAGCTGCGCTGGTCGTAGGTCGCATCTTCAAACATTCCCAAGGGGAACCCGGCCAGTGGAATCTGCTCGCAACGCCCCGCGTGATAAAGAAACGGCTCCTCTTGCCCGGCGTTCGCCACGCGCAATTTGTGCCGCCCCCGATGCCAGGTCGCGAAACATAAAGTCATGAAACGCCCTTCGATGCGCCGCTCGCCAAGAAATCCATTGATTGCTCGCAGCATTTCCGCCGGCCGATGCTTCTGCGGCCCCAGGCTGCGCAGCGTGCCAATCGCGACGGCCCCATACAGAGCCGCGGCGCTGCCTTTGCCGCTCACGTCACCCATGGCCACGCCCAATTCCTGTGGCCCATAACGCAGAAAATCGTAAAGGTCGCCGCTTAGTTCGCGCGAAGAAACCACCCGCGCCGCGATCTCCAGCCCAAATTCCGGCCCAGGCAAACGCGGCAGCAGCGCGCCCTGAATCCGGCGAGCAGCGCTCAGATCGCGCTCCATGCGCGTTTCGTCTCGCGCCACCTGCTCGTACAAACGCGCGTTCTCGATGGAAACCGCCAGATGCGCCGCCAGGATCGAAAGTACCTGCACGTGGTCCGGCGTGAAATAGTTGAGCTGCGGGCTTTCGAGGTCCATCACCCCAATCACGCGATCCTTATTTAGCATGGGCACGGCCAGCTCCGAGCGAGTCTCGGGATTGATCATCAAGTAGCGTGGATCGAGCCCCACATCGGGCACCACGACGGGACGCTTCAACGTCGCCGCCGCTCCCACGACGCCTTCGTGCGCCGGCACCGCGTGCTTTTCCTGCACGCGCTGCCCGAATTTCACTGTGACGCGATGGCGAAAGACATTCTCCGTCTCGTCGTACAGCAAAATGCTGAAGATCTGGTAGTTGATCAGCCGCTTGGTAAGTTCCGCCGCGCGTCGCAACACCTCTTCGACTGACAGCGTCGAATTCGCTTCGCGGCTCACCTCGTTCAGCAGCAATAGTGTCTCGGCCTGATTGCGTTCGTGCTCGTAAAGCTTGGCATTTTCGATCGCGGTACCGATGCGCGACGCCACCAGCGTCAAAATGTTTTGCTGATCGGGCGTGAAGTAATCCAGCTGGCTGCTTTCGATATCCATCACGCCGATCACGCGCCCGCGCACGATCAGCGGCACCGCCAATTCCGATCGCACGCCGTCCAGCGCGTTGAGGTAACGCGAATCCGCGCGCACATCGCCCACGCGAATCGCCTGCCCCGTGGCTGCAGCCACGCCGATAATTCCCTCGCCCATCGGGATTCGCCAGTGATCCACCACTTCTTGCCGATGCCCTATCGCAAACCGGAAATACATCTGGTCCGTGCCTTCTTCCGGCAGCAGCACGGCGAACACTTCGTAATCAATCAAGCGCTTGATCAGCGACGCAGCATTGGGCAGCACTTCATCCAGGTTCAGTGACGCATTGATCTCCTGGCTGATTTCCGCCAGGGTCGCGAGCGTCTCCGCCGGAACTTCAAATTTCGAATTGAGTTTTGCCGCGTCCATGTGAGTAAAAGTGCAGCGCCCCAGCCCCCACCGAGGAAGTGCTGGCACGCGCGCCCACGCCGAATGCGCGAACACCGACGCGCAGCACGCGCCTAGTCAATTCATTATAGCAGGCAGGAAAGAAGGCCTCGCGGCGGGCATCCGTAATTATTTGGCTCGTCAATACTTTCCGCTGTCAGGCGCCGCCAAACTTGCCGAAGCCGTTCCAGATCGCGCCTGCTCGACAATTTTCACTCCGGCGCTCGCGCCGATTCGCGTGGCGCCAGCTTCCACCATTTTCAGTAAGTCCTCGAGCGTGCGCACGCCGCCCGCGGCCTTGATCCCTGTGCCCGCGCCGACCGTCTCGCGGATCAGGCGCACGTCTTCAGGCGTGGCGCCCGCGGAACTGAATCCCGTGGAAGTCTTCACGAAATCCGCGCCGGCATTTTTGGCCGCGAGTGAGCCTTGCACTTTTTCTTCCCGCGTCAGTAACGCCGTTTCCAGAATCACCTTGCAGATTCCGCCGCCGCGGTGAGCCGTCTCCACCACGCCGCGAATATCCCCCGCGACAGCATCGAGCAGCCCGGACTTCAGCGCCCCGATATTGATCACCATATCTATTTCCTGCGCGCCCTGCTTCAATGATTCTTGTGCCTCAAAAGCCTTCACCTCCGGCAGCGTAGCGCCCAAGGGAAATCCAACCACGGTGCAAACTTTCACCGCGCCTCCCCGCAGCAATTCCGAAGCTTGCGGCACGTTCCAGGGATTCACGCAGACCGAGGCGAACCCATATTTCAGCGCTTCTTCGCAAAGTTTGCGGATTTCGTCGCGCGTCGCTTCAGGCTTCAGCAACGTGTGGTCAATCAATCTCGCGATTTCGGATGCAGTAAGTGCCATGGTTAATCGGTGGGAAGCGTAAGAACGCAGACGTCCTTCAGATTGCGGTAACGCTCGGCGTAATCCAGACCATAGCCCACCACGAAATCGTTGGGAATTTTGAAACCGACGTAATCCGCTTTCACATCCTTGATTCTACGCGAAGGCTTATCCAGCAGCGCCGCGATTCGCAAAGTTTTAGGTTTGCGCTGCTCAAGCACCCGTAGCAAGTATGTAAGCGTGATTCCGGTATCGAGAATATCTTCCACCACTATGACGTTCAGCCCCTCGATGCTGCTATCAAGATCCTTGATCAGGCGCACTTGCCCGGAACTTTCCTTGTTCTTGCCGTAGCTGGACACAGCGATGAAATCAATGGACGTGTTCAGATTGATTTCGCGCACCAGGTCCGAAAGAAAGATGCAGGCGCCCTTCAGCACGCCCACCAGATGCACGCGCTGCCCAGCGAAATCCTTGGTGATCTGGTGCGCCACCTCGCGCACGCGCTTCTGAATCGCTGCGCGCCGAATCAATATCTTCAGTTTCTCGCCTTCCACCACTACGGGCATGCGCTATCCGCCGACAATAAGAAAGCGCGTACTCTAACGCACGGTGCCCAGATTGACAAGAATGTCCGGGTTTTAATCTATCGCAAATATCCCCAGGTGTGCAGGCGGTCGCTGTCTTCCACCCAGCGGTCGCCGATGTCCGTGCGGTAATACATGTTGGGAATCAGCACGTTTTTAATGCGCGAATAGACCTGCGTCTGAGCCTGTTTCATCGTCTGTCCCAGGCCTACGACCACCAGAATCACGCCGGACGTGCCGGCCACGAGCCACTGGCCATTTACTTGCTTCACATCTTCGATGTGCATTTCGTCCGTCGGAGGCTTCTTGAACACGATCACCGCGTTCTTCGAAAACGAGTCGAACGTTTCATCGTCATCGAATGGGAATGGTGGCACCACAATGCGCACCCCAATCTGAAAGCCGCTGCGCACCTTCAACTTCGGATCGTTTCCGTTCGCCAAATCCCAGAAGAATTGCCCGATGGGTGTAGTCATCCCGGCTTGCTGAATACTGATGGTGGGATAGCCGAACCGCGAAGTGAATTCCAGCGGATAAATGCCGTGGTGGTTCACGATGCAGTTCAAATCTATGTATCCGACGTATCCTTCGTCCGCCAGCTTCTTCTCCATCTTGAGCAGCGTCTGATTGAACAAATTATTGGGCTCGCTCCAGAACATCGTCGTGCCCATCTCACCCGTCGGAGGTCCGTTCTCGCCGGGGAAAAGTTTCTTGTGCTCGAAATTGATATTAATGGGGTAAACGAAATTCTTGCCGTTAAAGAACGCGCCCACAGCGACTTCCACTCCGGTCACGCGCCGCTGCAATTGAAACACCTTGATTTCGTCGGAAAGAGCTTTCTTGTACGCCTCCAGCATGTAAATCACGTCTTGCCCATCGTCTTCCTCACCCACGAAAAGCCGCCGCTTCACGTTCTGCGCCTCGCCGCTCGGCTTGATCACGTAGCGGCCGGGATTTTGCGTCACGTGGTCAATCGCATCGTCGAAATTCTCGAATTCAAAATAAGGAATGATGTTCACTCCCGCCTTTTTCAGCTCTTCCTGGCCGAACGAGCGGTCATCCTCCAGACGATCCGAATAGGGCGTCCCGCCAATCACTTTCTTGCCGGCCGCGCGTAGAGCTTGCGCCTTCTCGCCCTGGCCAAGCGTGTCGTCAAAAATCAAAATGTCGGCCCAATCCGAATCCTTCTCCCAGTCTTTGCACTTGGCGACGAATCCATCCGCGATGTCACGTTCCTTCTTGTCGCCAATGAAGTAGCGGACTTCGTGGCCTTCCTTCGAGACCTGCCACGCAATATCACTGATCAGCCCCGTAAGTGACACAAACAAGAAATTCCGCTTCTCCATCGAGTCGTCTCTCCTGACAGCCCGGCAAGTGCTTCACCGGATGATGTTTAGAAAACGAACTATATTATGAGCGGATTGTTACAGCCGCGTGAACTCCAGATTCTGCGGCAAACTCAGCCTGCGTCAACGGGCGGCCCATCTGCGCTTCACCCCACGAAACTGCCGCGCTTCCGCGCCTAAACTCGCCCTGCTTTTGACCGATGATTCCTAGTGGAGCCCTCGCATGTCCTTGTTTAACGACCCGGAGATCTATCGCACTGTTCTCGAGTGCATGCAGAACGGTGTCTATCTGGTGGATCGCAACGAAAAAATTCAGTTTTGGAACGAAGGAGCGGAACGAATTACCGGGTACCTGCGCCAGGACGTACTTGGACATTTTTGCCGGGATTTCTTCGCGCCACAAGAACAGGAAGGCCAGGATGGAGTCTGCGAATTTGGCGGTGCGCTGGCCAGCGTGCTGCGCGACGGGCGACCGGCAGTAAGCGAGCTTACATTGCGGCACAAAGGCGGTCACCAGGTGGCGCTGCACGTCCGCTCGATGCCCATTCGCAATCGCGACGGCGCCATCATCGGCGTCGTAGAAAGCTTTGACGATGATCATCGCGTCACCTATGCGGAGCGTCGCCACAATAAGCTCAAGAATTATGGCTGCATTGACGAAGCCACCGGAGTTCTCACCCGCTCGTTTGTGGAGACGCATCTGCGCGAAAACCTGACGACGTTCTCAGAGCATCGCGTGCCCTTCAGCATTCTATGCGTGGAGGTTGACAGCCTTGCAAATTTCCGGGCGAAGTACGGTACCTCCGCTCTCGCGGCTATCCAGCGCACGGCCGCGCTCACCATCGAGAGTAGCATTCGCCCCACGGATTTCCTCGGGCTCCACGCGGAAAACCGCTTGCTGACCGTGCTGGCGGAATGTAGCGCGGCGGAAGTCAAAAATGTAGCCGACCGCTTGCTGCGCATGGTGCACAACACGAAATTCAAGTGGTGGGGCGATCACGTATCGCTTACTGCGTCCTTTGGCGGAACGTCCGCGCGCACGGGCGATACCGAGGAATCTCTCTTGGAGCGCGCCGAGAAATCGCTGGACGAGCTGCTGGCGGCCGGCGGCAACGGAGTGAAGATCGCCGATTAGCGGAATTCGCGGGAGGACCGGCATTCGATGTTCATAATTATCGGAATCGTGGTGGTATTCGGCGCGGTGGTTGGCGGGTTCCTGATGGAACACGGCAATCTACGGGTGCTCCTCCAGCCCGCCGAACTGGTGACGATCGGCGGCGCCGCGCTCGGAACCATGCTCATCGCAAATCCCCTGCACATCCTGAAGAAAACCATCTCCGGACTTACCGGCGCATTTGGCGGCTCGAAATACAGCAAGCAGAGATACCTGGAGTCGCTGAAAATGATGTTCGAGCTTTTCGGCCGCGCGCGGCGCGACGGGTTGATGGCCCTCGAAACAGACAGCGATAATCCGGAACAAAGCCCTATTTTTTCGAAGTATCCGAAGTTCCTGAAGGACCACCACGCGCTCGCATTCGTTTGCGATTCCATTCGCATGGCGTCCAGCGGCGGCATCGAGCCCTTTGACGCCGACCAGATGATCGAGAACGACATGGACGTTCACCATCACGAAGCCGCGCTGCCGATTGGAGCTCTTTCCACCGTCGCCGATTCCCTGCCCGGACTCGGCATCGTTGCGGCCGTCCTTGGCGTGGTCATCACCATGGGCTCCCTCGGCGGGCCGCCCGAAGAAATCGGCAAGAAAGTTGCCGCCGCCCTGGTCGGCACCTTTTTAGGAATTTTGATGTGTTACGGCCTCGTCGGTCCGGTCGCCGCCAGCATGGCGAAAGGCGTTGACGACGAGCACGCCTATTATCAATTTCTCCGCGTCATGATCGTCGCCTTCATGAAAGGCACCGCGCCAAGTATGGCCGTGGAAATCGGACGCCGCGCGATTCCCGGGCACGTGCGTCCCAGCTTTCAAGACGCCGAAAAATTCATTAAGGATAAAGCCGACGCTCCGGCAGCTGCTTAACATTGGCAACGCGCCGGCCACTTACTCGTGAGCACCAAGCCTCCCATCATCGTCATCAAGAAAAAAGGCGGACACGGCGGCCACCACGGCGGCGCGTGGAAAGTAGCCTACGCCGATTTCGTAACCGCGATGATGGCGCTTTTCATCGTCCTCTGGCTGCTCAATAGCAGTAAACAGGTGCAGGAAGCCGTTGGCGGCTACTTCAAGGACCCCACCGGGACCGCGAAAAAAGTTGGTAGCGATATGGTCGGCTCGGGCGAAAACTTTATCGTCAGCAAAGACAACATGGCGCAACTGAAGGAGGAATTGCAGAAGGCCGTGCGCGAAGTCCCCAACTTCGACAAGCTGAAAAATCACATTGATATGACCGTCACCACGAAGGCCTGCGCATCGAGCTTACCGAATCCGCCAGCGGCACTTTCTACGATCCCGGCAGCGCGAAGCTGAACTCCGACGGCGAGGGCCTGCTGATGCTGCTCGCGAAGGAGCTGGGGAAACTTCCCAATAAAATCGCGATCGAGGGCCACACGGACGCCAAGCCCTATTCCGCAAACAGCAACTACACCAATTGGGAGCTTTCCGCCGATCGCGCCAATGCCGCTCGCAGAATGATGCAGGAAAATGGCCTGGGGGAATCGCAAGTAAGCCAGGTTCGTGGCTTCGCCGACCAGCGCCTTCGTAAGCCTGACGCTCCACTCGATCCTGCCAACCGCCGCGTCTCGCTTATCGTTCAGTATCTGGAAAAACCAGTCGGCGCACCCTCGGCTCCAGCCGGCTCCGATGCCGCAGGAGAAGGCGGCAAATCATCCGACGCCAAAGCTCCGGAGGAAAAGCGTGCCGACGCAAAACCCGCACAGTCAAAGCCCGCCACCGAGAACGCCCCGGCCGGGAAGGTCCCTTAACTGGCCGGTTTACGTGAAATTTTCTGATCCCGTATTCCAACAGCATTCGATCGATCGTCGGGGTCCGACGCCACCGTTTGACCAGCGCCGTTTTTCAGGTAGCGTAAAACATGGAGACCCAAACCATGAATGAATCCACGCAACCCGAGCCCTGGCTTCGCGGCACGTCGACCGAAATTCCCGCGATGCCCAGAGGCGTCCTGCACGCCCTCGAACTCGCCAAGGAAGACCTGACGCGCTGGTGCGCCGGCTTAAGCGAAACCGAGCTGAATGCCCAGCCCGCGGGAATTGCGCCGGTAGCCTTCCACATCCGCCACATCGCGCGCAGCGTGGATCGCCTGCTGACTTACGCCGAAGGAAACGATCTCAACGAAGATCAACTCGCCGCGCTCAAAAGCGAACTCGCGCCGAACGCCAATGGGCCCGAGGTTTTCGCAGAACTGGAAGCTAGTCTCGCCGCAGCCGCGAGTCGCATCGCGCAAATTGATCCTGCCCGCCTGGACGAGCCGCGCACTGTAGGCAAGAAGCATCTGCCCACGACCGTTGCCGGATTGCTCGTCCACATCGCCGACCACACCCAGCGCCACGTCGGGCAAGCCATCACCACCGCGAAAATTGTGGCGGCATCGCGCGTCTGAATAAGCGCGCAGCAGCCGATTCAGGTCCGGACTGCCGCGGCATTCCCAGCGTCATTCAAATAGTCCAGCAATTCCACCTCGGCCCGCGTCTGAAAATGATTCCGCATCCAGATCACTCCAATCCGCCGGTAAGCCGCATCATCCGCCAACGGAACAAACCGGCAACCCTTCACCGGTTCCACCGCCATTTCCGGCACGACCGAAATCCCCATTCCCGCCGAAACCATCGCCAAAATCGAAGAAAATTGCCCCGTTTCGAATACCACGTTCAATTTCGTGCGCGACCGCTGGCACGCGGACACCACCGACTCGCGGAAACAGTGCCCTTCCTTCAATAATAAAAACGGATCCGCCTCCGCCTCCTTCAAAGGCGTGGATTTCTCCCGCGCCAGCCGGTGCTCCTTGGGCACCACCAGGTACATCCGCTCCTTCATAATTTCCTTGCACACAAATTCCGCCCCCGGAATCGGCAAAGCCACCAGCGCCATATCCATCGTGCCTTCCTGCAAACGCGCCAGCAGCACCGGTGTGATCTCCTCCACCATTTCCAAACGCACCTGCGGAAATTGCTTCAGGAAGCGCGAAACTCGCCGCGGGAGAAAATACGGCGCGATGGTCGGGATAGAACCAAACACGATCGTCCCTGATTCCGATCCCGCCATCTGCTGTATTTCCGAAGTTGCTTCGCCCAGTTCACGCAAGATCGCTTGCGCCCGCGGCAAAAAAGCCTGCCCAAAAGCAGTCAGCCGCACGCCGCGCCCCAGCCGATCAAATAGCTTCGCCCCTAATTCCTGCTCGATTTTCTGTATCTGCTGCGAAAGCGAAGGCTGCGCTACATGCTCCTGCGCGGCCGCGCGCGTGAAGTTTCCCGTTTTGGCCACCGCGCAAAAATATCTCAGTTGATGCACTTCCATGCTTTTCAGTCTCCCACGGCGTGACTTACACGTCGCTCTAATAGATTCTACCTATCGGTCAGAGACGAATAAAGTATTTCTCCTATGCCATACCGCGGGCTACCCTTTCCGTTCGGGCAGCTGTATCGCCCCCCAAGGAGACAGGCATGGACGAGAAAAAACCGAAGAATGAGGTAATGACGACGGACGCCGGACGTCCGGTGGGAGACAACCAGAATTCGCTGACGGTCGGCCCGCGCGGCCCCGTCGTCTTTGAAGATTTTCTGCTTTTCGAAAAAATGGCCCATTTCAACCGCGAGCGCATCCCCGAACGCGTCGTCCATGCCAAAGGCTCCGGCGCCCACGGGCATTTCGTCTGCACCAGCGCGGAGATCACCAAATACACCACCGCGAAATTATTTTCCGCTGTAGGAAAGAAGACACCGACCTTCATTCGCTTCTCCACTGTCGGCGGCGAAAAAGGTTCAGCCGATACCGAGCGCGACCCGCGCGGCTTTGCTCTGAAGTTCTACACCGAAGAAGGCAATTGGGATATGACCGGCAACAACACGCCCGTGTTCTTCATTCGCGATCCGTTGAAGTTCGGCGATTTCATTCACACGCAGAAACGCGATCCGCAAACCAACTTGAAGTCACCCACCATGATGTGGGATTTCTGGTCGCTCTCGCCGGAATCGCTGCACCAGGTCACGATTCTTTTCTCCGATCGTGGTACGCCCGACGGCTATCGCCACATGGACGGTTTCAGCAGCCACACCTTCAGCCTGATCAACGCCAAGAACGAACTCTTCTACGTGAAATGGCATTTCAAAACCAAGCAGGGCATCAAGAATTTCACCGGTGAGGCTGCCAGCGCGCAGCGCGGCATTGACCCCGACTACGCGCAACGTGATCTTTTCGATGCGATCGCCAAGGGCGATTTCCCGAAGTGGCGTGTCTCCGTTCAAATCATGCCGGAAAAAGATGCCGACACTTACCATATCAATCCGTTCGACCTCACCAAGGTGTGGCCGCACAAGGATTACCCGCTGCACGAAGTCGGCGAGCTGGTCCTCGATCGCAATCCCGAGAATTATTTCGCCGAAGTCGAGCAGGCTGCTTTCGAGCCGCGCAATGTCGTCCCCGGTATGGGCTTTTCACCGGACAAGATGTTGCAAGCCCGTCTGATTTCTTATCCCGACGCGCACCGCTACCGCCTCGGAGTCAATTACGATTCCCTTCCGGTGAACAAACCGCAGTGCCCTTTCCACACGTACAATCGCGACGGCGCGATGCGCTTCGACGGAAACTACGGCGCGCAGCCGAACTACGAGCCGAACAGCTTCAATGGAGCGACCGAGGATCCGAAATTCCGCGAGCGTCCCGAGGAAGTTGCCGGCACAGTGGACCGTCACAACCACCGTCTCGATTCTGATTACTACTCGCAGCCAGGAAATCTGTTCCGTCTGATGCCCAAGGACGCCAAAGACCGCCTCATCAGCAACATCGTAGGCAGCCTAGGCGCAGTTCCTAGGCGCATCCAGGAACTTCAGATCCAGCATTTCTACAAGGCCGATCCCGCGTACGGTGAGGGCGTCGCCAAAGGACTGGGACTGAACATCCAGGAAATCGTCGGCCGCGCAGAAAAGGTTCACGCCGATTGAGAGACGGAGTTGCAGTTGCTTTTGTAGCGGCGCACTTCAGTGCGCCATCGGTGCGATGACGCGGTACGATGGCAATGGAAATTCGCCGCTAAGAAGCATCCTGATCAAAGAAAAAGGGGCGAACTCAATGAGTTCGCCCCTCTCGTCTGCCCCTGTGAATCCGTCCGTGAAGTCGCGAAGTGCCCTGGATGTCCCCGTGAACTCCGCCGTTACTCCGTGCCCTCTGTGTTAAATCTTTTGATCTAACTTAGAACTACGCAAATCAATCCGCCGAAGCAGCCTGGCGCATCTCCTTAGCCTCAAATCGCGACTCATAGACTTTCTTCGCCTCATGAAATTGCGCCGTCTCCGTAGATCCTGCCAAAGCAGTAGTCGAAGCCGCCCCGCCGGTAATCACCTGTTGCACGGTGTCGAAATAACCGGTGCCGACAAACCGTTGGTGCTTCACCGCGTCATAACCAAACCGCTTCTCGCTCGCGAATTCCTTTTCCTGCAAGCGGCAGTAAGCCGTCATGCCCGCGTCCTTGTAGTTACGCGCCAGTTCATACATCGCCAGATTCAACGCATGGAAGCCCGCCAAAGTGATGAACTGGAACTTGTAACTCATCTTCGCCAGCTCGCCCTGGAACTTCGCAATCGTCGAGTCGTCCAGATTCTTCTTCCAATTGAACGAAGGCGAGCAGTTGTAAGCCAGCATCTTGTTCGGATATTTCGCATGAATCGCTTCCGCAAACCTGCACGCTTCCCCCAAATCCGGCTTCGAAGTTTCGCACCACAGCAAATCGCAGTAAGGGGCGTATGCCAAACCACGCGCGATAGCCGAATCCAGGCCGCCACGTATCTTGAAGAATCCTTCGCTGGTGCGTTCGCCGGTCAGGAACTTCTGATCGCGAGGGTCAATATCGCTAGTGAGCAAATGAGCGCTATCGGCATCCGTACGCGCCATGATCAGCGTCGGCACGCCCATCACATCGGCGGCCAGCCGTGCCGCAACGAGTTTCTGGATCGCTTCGGTGGTGGACACCAGCACCTTACCGCCCAGGTGCCCGCACTTTTTTGCCGATGACAATTGATCCTCGAAGTGCACGCACGCCGCGCCCGCTTCGATCATCGCCTTCATCAATTCAAAAGCGTTCAGGTTGCCGCCAAATCCAGCCTCGGCGTCCGCAATGATCGGCGCGAACCAGTGAATGCCGTTCTTACCCTCTGCATGATGAATTTGGTCCGCACGGGCCAACGCCTGATTAATCTTGCGCACCACATTCGGAACGCTGTCCGCCGGATACAAGCTCTGATCCGGGTACATTTGGCCAGCGTCATTCGCGTCCGCCGCCACTTGCCAACCGCTCATGTAAATCGCCTTCAGCCCGGCCGCAACCTGCTGCACCGCTTGATTCCCTGTCAGAGCGCCCAGCGCCGGAACGTACAGATCGTCCTGCAGCAACTGCCACAAGCGTTCGGCGCCCATTCGCGCCAATGTGTGTTCAATGTGCACGGAACCGCGCAACTGCTCTACATCTTTCGTGGAGTAAGGCCGCGTGACGCCTTCCCACCTCAGGTCGGTCTTCCAGGAATGCTCGAGATTTCTATGATTATGATTGCCGTTATTGTTGCTCATTCTCTTGACCTCGCCTGTCGTAGAGATTTCGTTCTGGGAATCGGGTCGGAGCCCGCCGCATTCGTGGGCTGTTGGAGCGAGTGTGGGGCAGAACACTTAATCAGTCAAACTGATTGTCATTATCATCTTGATAGATTACTGTTATCGGGCGGTGCTAGTTGAGACTACGGTATTTCCGGTAGGACTGGTAGTACTCGCGCCCGGCCGCCGGGTTCCGCGCGCGACGCGCACACCGCACCGGAAAAATGCGTCATGGAAATTGACCAGATCGAAACTTTCCTTGCCGTCGTCACCTACGGCGGTTTTCACCGCGCAGCTGCAGCTCTGCGCGTAAGCCAGCCAGCCGTGAGCGCGCGTGTGCGCGCCCTGGAAGATTCGCTGGGCGTCAAATTATTCTCCCGCGTGCGCGGCGGCCTCTCTGTCTCGCCGGCGGGAAAAGCCCTGCGCCCTCACGCCGAGCAACTTCTGCGCGACGTGGCTCGCGCGCGCCAGGCCATTCATGAACTGCAACCTTCCGTCGGCAGCGCGCTTCGCATCGCCGCCGCGCTCTCCATTTGCACCTACTTTTTGCCGGATGTGATTAAGGACTACCAGGTGGCTAATCCGAAGGTAATGGTTAGCCTGCGCTCGGGCACCTCTCTGCAGGTGCTCAAGATGGTCCTGGACGGCGAGGCGGAGATTGGTATCGCCCGCTCTCTGAATCACCCGGAAGTGGAGACGATGACACTGCGCGACGATCCTCTGATTCTCGTCGGCCATCCCAATCACGTCTGTGCACGCAGACGCCGCGTACGATTGGAAGACGTCGAGTCCATGCCACTGATCTTTTTCGATCGCGGGTCAAGCGACTGGACGTTGAGCCAGGGATTATTTCGCCGGGCGGGGCAACTGCCGAACACGGTTTTGGAGGTGGAGACGATCGAGGCGGCCAAGCGAATGGTGGAGCGCAAACTGGGCCTGAGCTTCCTCCCACAGATTGCCGTCACGAAGGAACTGCATCAGGGCAAGCTAGTCGCGATCGAGATTGATAACGTCGAGCCGTTGCGCCGCAACCTGGACGTGATTTACCCGCGCCATCGTCCACTCACGCGCGACGCACAAGCTCTATTCCAGCTGCTACAAACTGCAGCAAACGCCGAAACGCCCATCCGGCGCGCCCGCAAACGCCGCCGCTGAGCTTGCAGCGCGAGCAGTCGCCACTGCCACGTACTTATCCAATCGGCTTGACGGTATTTCGGCTGGCGTACCAACAGGGACGCATGCCTGCGTGCGGGAAGAGCGAGTGAACGCAAGTTTCCGTCAGTGGCTGGTCCGTGAAAATTTCCTGTTTGCCGTTTTTCAGCGTCGTGCCGTAGTAAGACGTAACTGTACCTAACGCATCAACTCCGTTGTTTCGGCCCATCTTGAATCGCAGCAAGCCGTAGTCACAGGCGTACACGACTACCAAAAGAGCAAATACGGCTGCGGCAGCGCGTTTTGCGAAGTCCGCCATAAGTTCGTCTGGCCAGATTGTATGCCGGACGCGCGCGAATTACTCTCCCCATTTCTAGAGTTGAAGTATTGGCGCGGTTTTGTAGAGGCGGCATTGAACAAACGAAGCTTGCGAGCGCTGCGATGCCGCGCGACTAGCGCTGGCTAATGAGCGCGGTGCGCGCCGGATGTATTCGGGAACGCGACAACCATCGCCGGATCGCCAAAGAGAATCCATGTACGCCGCACGTCGGGATCCGTTATGTTCGACTTCGCCGTCAAAATCGCCTGGCCCAACGGCTGCGAGGGATTCGCGGCCAAATTGCGCAAGAGCGCCTGGTCCATCGTCGCCTGTGGCAACGCCGTCGTGAACCCCGAGGACGCCCACACGGCCACCGCACCGCCGTTAGGAGCCATCAGCAGCGACGTCGACAGGCTCGTCGCGTACACGTCGTGGAAGAATCCATTCAAGCAATCCATGAGCAAGAAGACCGGCAGCCGCCCGCCGTTCGTCAACGCCGCAGCGGACGTATCGTCGAAGAGGTCGGCAAACGACCACTGCTCCTCGGCACCGTGTCCCGTGTAGTTGACCAACAAAACGCCATTGTTGACGGCATCCAAGATTTGTTGCGAAACCACGTTCGGAGCCTGCCCATCCGCCAGAATCGTGGTAGTCACCAGCGAAGGCGGCAAAAGTGCATTCGCCAGCTGCGCTTCATTCGAGAAATCCACGCCGACGTTCTGGTCTGCGACCACGAGAGCTTGATGCGTCCAAGTCCCCGCAGCCCCGCCCTGCTCGTAATTCACGACTTTGGAGACCACCAGCGCCGCTTCGTCGGAAGTGCGCGCCGGAATGCGGCCCGTGGCTATCGTCGCGAAACCGGTCTCCTGGAAATCCGTCAACCAATCATCGGAAGCGGTTTTGAACGCCGCAGTTTCAATAATCCGCGTAGGCACGAAATCGAAATCGCCGAGCCCGAGATAGCCGCGCGGATCGAAAGAAGCGTCGCCCAACAACAACACCGACTGCGGCTTTTCCCGCCACTCAGTCGCCGCGAAATAGAGATACGCGCGCAGAGCAAAGGGACTGCGCTCGCCGTAATTGAAGGCGTCGAAAAGCTGGTCCACGGTGACAAGAGCCACATCCTGGCGCTGCGATTTGCGCAAGCTAACCAACGGCGCCGCGCTCGCCACAAAATCAGGATGCGTGATGATGATGGATTCCGCGCCCTGCTGTTGCTCGAGCAAAGTGCTGGCCGGGTGGTAACTGATCGCCGACGGCGACGATATCTGGTCCGCGGAAAACGCCAGCAACGTGTGCTGCGCTCCGCCCGTGGAACTCGGCACGGTGACGGTGATGTCCCACGCTGAGTTATCCAGATTCACGGACCCAGCCAGCTGAACGATATTCAGCGGGTCCGTGACGTCGTACACCTGAATCTGCGAGTTCGCGAAGCCGCTAACTTTCAAATTCTCGCCGCCTGAAGCCGTAGCCTGTAGCCAGTCGGAATCCGCGGTATAGGTGTGCGGATATTGCAGCGTGATAGATTGCACCAGGCTCGTATCGTTCTCACCATTCAAAGCCGTCAGCGTAACGGTGTTCGTTCCCTCGTGAACCATGCCCTGCTCTACCGGGAACGTGCTCGTATAATTTTCCTGGCCGTTGAAATTCAGCACGCCCACCGCTGAGCCATTCAGCGCAACGCTCACGCTGTGCGGCTGCCCCGTAGTCACGCCCTGCAACGTAACCGACAGCTGTCCCACCACGTTCGATGTCGCATCGTAATGAGTGGCGACAAGGTCCTGGTCCACAGCTTCCGTGCTGACCAATGCGCCGAAGAAATTATCCGCGTCGGGCCCGTTGAGCAGCGCCGCAAAATAGGTAGTCCGCTGTTCGAGCGTGACCGACGACAAGAAGCTCTGTACACCTGACGCGCCCGAACCCTGCAGCCCCGATACCGGAATCCGCTTTCCAAATTGTGATCCGTGGATCAGCCAATAAACGCGCGTACCAGAGAACGGCGTATCAATCCCCGTTCCGTAGAATTCGATGGAATCGGCGGCAATAAATGGCCCTGAACGCTTCTCGATAATCGCGATCGGCTGCTCGACGCCTTCAGCGAAGAGCTGCAGCATTCGAGGATCGCCGCCGAAGTCAAATCCCGCGGCAAGCAACTGCGCGCGCGTGACCTCATACCACCCTTCGGCGTTCACGGAAATCTTCGCAGCCGCGAGCCCGTCAAGATACGCGCTCGTCACTTCGGCCGGAGTCGCAGGATTGTGCGGTCCCAGCGGCGGCACGGGTCTCGGCAGCGGCACGGACGGAACCGGCCCAACAGGCCGCCACGGCGTAGCCGCTGAGTTTGGGGAGGCCGCCAGCGATTTGGTCAGGTGGTTCAGCAGCACAGCTTGAGCGATGGGCCCCGTCGCTGAAATTGTCGAATCAGCACTCACCGGTCCATGCGTGGTCCGCGCGCCACCGAGATCCACGTCTTCCAACACGTAACACGACCCCGGCCCGCCATCGGGATCAACCCACTGATACGTCTTCGCCGTATGCGCCGGCTGCGCGCCGCGCAAGAAAAGCGCGCCACCCGCGATCAACGAAGGATCCAGGCGATGCTGTCCCTGTGCGTCCTGGCGGTAAATATGGAATCCGAGATTGCGAATCTCTTCCCGCGTGCGCCATTCCAGCAATACTCCGCCACCAGTCATCGCGTGCGCCTGGAAAGAAGCCAGCTGCACCGCAGTAGGCGCTTGAATTGTAGAGACCGTGGATGAGATGTTGTTCGCAAGATTCGGATCGCTGGTCGTCGCAGCCACAGTGGCCGTGTTGGCTACCAGCGATGACGAACTGAACGTGACCGCCGTCGTATCGATCGTGATGATCGCGAGAGCACCTACGCTCAGCGATCCCAAATTGCAGCTGACCGTGCCGCCGCTCTGGCTGCAAGTACCTTGCGTAGTAGAAACCGAAACAAACGACACAGCGCTCGGCAAAGGATCAGAAACCGAAACTCCTTGCGCCACCGCGGGTCCATTGTTCGTCACTTGCAGCGTGTACGTGAGCGTCGCTCCCTGATCCACGGGCTCGGGCGAAGCGGTCTTCACGATCGCGACGTCCGCCGACGACGGCGAGGCCACAATCGTCGTGGCCGTGGACGTATTATTCGTCAGGTTCACGTCATTCGTTGTGGGGGCTATCGTCGCCGTGTTTGTGATAGTCGTACCCGACGCCGTGCCGGAATTTACTTTCACCACCAGCGAAAGCTGCGCGTTGGCACCGGACGGAACCGATGCGCCCGAGCAAACACCGCCGGTTCCCGGACAACAACTGATCGCACCGGTGCCGCCGACTGCGGGAAGCGTCGGACAAGTCACCCCAGCAGGCTGCGTCAGCGAAACGAAGGTGGTATTCGCCGGCACCGTATCTGTGTAGACCACGTTGCTCGCGGAGTTCGGTCCGTTGTTCGCGAATTTCAGCGTGTAGGTGATGTTGTTTCCGGGAGTAACCGGGTTCGGCGCTCCGGTTTTGGTCACGCTCAGATCGTATTGTCCAGCTCCCGCCACCGTGACGTTCGCCGTCGCCGTGTTGCTCGAAGGATTCGAATCCGGTGTCGCGGTGGAAGTGCTCGCGGTGTCAGAAATAATCGTGCCCGACGCCGTGCCAGACCCCACATTCACGACCAGCGTGAAAGTTGACGTCGCGCCGGCACCCAGCGTGGCGATCGTGCAAGTCACTTTCCCGCCCGCGCCGGGGCTTGGACAACTCCACGCGGTTCCGGTCTGCAAGAACGAAACGAATGTCGTGTTCGTGGGAATCGCGTCGTTAAACGTTACCGTCGTCGCCGCGGCAGGCCCGTCGTTCGTCACAGTAATGGTATAGGTGATGTTGTTGCCGGCCTGCACGGGATTCGGCGAGGCGGAATTGGTGACCACGATGTTCGCCGTGTTCGCCGCAGCCACCAGCGTCACCACCGTCGCCGTGTTATTCGCCAGGTTCGGGTCGCTCGATCCGGAAGTCACCGCATCGGTATCCGTGATTTGCGTGCCGCTAACTGTGCCCGGAAGCACGGTCACAACCAGCGTGAACGTCCCCATCGCTCCATTCGCAACATCCGGATTCGTGCAGCTGATATTTCCAGTGCCTCCAACGGCGGGCGTGGTGCAAACCCATCCCGCCGCGACCGCGAGCGATTGAAACGTCGTATTGCCGGGGACTGCTTCGCTGAAATCTGCGTTGATGGCATCCAGCGGACCGTTATTGGTTACAGTCTGCGTGTAAGTAATGTTGTTTCCAGGAATCACTGGATTCGGACTACCGGCGTTCGTCACCGCTAAATCAGCGCCCGCGCAATACGCGCCCGATTGCGTTCCGGGCGTCTCGGTGATGGAAAATCCGCTTGTGGCGACGCCGGATTGTCCGATCGTTGCGCCGTAGGGATCGTTTGCCAACGTGGACGTGCCGGGTAAGCCGCCGCTTACATTCACGCTTCCCGGCACTGCGGAAGTGAAAAGGACTCCACCGCCGCCACCGCCTCCAGGCCCGTGACGATTGCCCGGAAATGGCGTTCCAGGAGTTTGTTCTGGCCACGTGTTCCCGCCATCGCCGCCCGCGGCGCTCACGGTCACTCCGCCGAGTGCGCCGCTGTTTGCAAGCAGAAGAATCGTGCCGCCCGCGCCGCCGCCGCCGGTGCCGTCATTTTCCTGATCGAGCGAAGTCTGCCCATTTGCAGTGATCGTGCCCGTCCCAACCACCGAGCCGGTGCGCACGATCACAATGCCGCCTCCAGCGGCTCCGCTGCTGTAGATGCCGGTGCAGCTGGCGCCGCAATCGGCGTTGCCTGTATCCGTGCCGGGATCCCAGTAGGCGCCGTCGTTGCTGGTGCCCGCTCCACCTCCGCCGCCCATTACGATCGCGCTGGTGGTCGCCGGAAATAGCGCGCCGCCGAAACCTCCAGCGATACCGGCGCTGTTCCAGGCGTATCCACCTTGGCCTCCCGCGCCGCCGTTGGCGCCGCCACCACCACCGTCATTCTGGTTATTTGCGGCAGGGTTGGCATCCGTCGCGCCACCTCCCGCATTTCCAGGCGCGCCGCGCGCGAAGCTGCCGAGCGGCAGTCCCTCGGCGTATGTCTGCGCGGTGCTCGTCGCGGTTGTCGTGTGGACGATCGTGCTAAGCGGTGGCGCAATCCAGTGCGGTGTGCCGGCGATGCCTTCACCCTTCGATGCATTCGCGCCGCTATTGGCGGCCGGAGGCAGCGCGGGCAAAGTCGCCGGCGCAAGCGTCATCGTATCCGTGTTCGCGCCAGTGGTTGAACCGATGATGTCCATTCCGCCGCCGCCCCGAAACCCGAGCCCATCCGTAGCGACGGTGCCGCCCAGCGTCAACTGCGACGCAACGTCCAGAGCCAACACGCCGCCGGTCGCTCCATTCCAGGCCAGCGCAGTGAGCCCCGAACTCAGGGTCGCGGACGTGTACTGCGGCACGCGAATTATTTGAAACGTTTGTATGCCTTGTGGCGGAACGCTCGTGCTCGACGCGGCTGCGCTCGTGTAGCTGTTCAATAATCCGCTGCCCACTCCTGTGCCCGTGAAGCTTAGCGTTCCACCGCCAACCGGCACGGCGCTCGTCGCGGTCACAAATTCAAATTCGCCGGAATTACCGAGGCTGGTGGCTCCAGACGGATCACCGGGAAATCCGCTGCCGTAGGAGCTCGTGTTCTTCGAATTTATCTGGGCCCCTTGCATTTGGATAATCAGCAGGAGATCCCCGCTTGCTATTGCGGTCTGCGCACCGTTGGTCGCGGCGGCGCCTAATACGACGGAAGTCGCACCCGCCGCAACTGTGCCGGTACTCGCAGGCGGATAGTATGCGTTCACGATGCCCGTGATTGTCCCGCCCGCTCCATCCTTGCCCGGCGTGGCGCAAACCAGCGGCTGTGCCACCGTCACCACCGTCACGGAATTGTTGCCAGTGACTGGATCCGTTCCGGTGGTCGAAACGGCCGCGACATTCGTCATCGTCGTGGCGGTCGCTGGACTCGTACCCGTCACCGTTACCGTTATCGGCGTTCCCAGGGGATAAGCAACCGTGCCGAGGTTGCACGAAATCGCACCGCCCGTCGGCGCGCCACAGGTACCCGCGGTTGTCGTCGCCGAAGCGTTTGTTAGCGTCGCGGGCAGAGTATCCTTCAGCACCACACCCCCAGCCGACGCCAGACCGAGATTTGTCACCTGGATCGTATACGTCACCGCCGAGGAGATGAACACCGGCGTCGGCGCCGCCGTCATGGTGACGGCCAAATCGGATTCCCCGGTCACCTCGACCAGCACAGACGTCGAGGTGGCGTTATTCGAAGCGACAGGATCGGTCGTTTGCGAAGTCACGTCCGCGGAGTTGGCGATCGTCGTGCCCGCCGCCGTAGCCGCATTCACCGTCACTACAAGCGTGAAATTTGTGGTCGTCGTGCCGCTGTTCAGATTCGCGCCGTCCGTGCAAATCACTTGGCCGGTCGCGCCGACCGCCGGGACCGTCCCGCACGTCCATCCGGTTGGCGGCGTGATCGAAGAAAAAGTCGTGTTTGGCGGAGTCTGCTGGTAGAGCACCGCACCCACGGCGGCGTTCGGGCCGTTATTCGTCACCGCTTCTGTGTACGTGATGGTTCCACCGGCCGACACAGCTGACGCCGAAGCAACTTGCGTCATCGAGAGATCAGCGCCTGTAACCTGTACCGAGGCCGTTGCGGTGTTGTTCCCGGGGTTCGGATCAGTTCCCGTTTCGCTGACGGTCACCGAGTTTGTGATCGTTGATCCGCCTACTGCTTCCGGCCTTACCTGGACGACAACCGTGAACATTACGGACGTGTTGGCGGCGAAACTTCCGTTCGCAGTGCAGACGATCGCGCCCGTTGCCCCAACCGCCGGAGTCGTGCCGCAAGTCCAGCCTGCCGGAGGAGTCACTGACTCAAAAAGAGTGTTCGGCGGTGTGTTTTGCGTCAGAGTCGCGCCGAAGGCGGCAATCGTCGCGCTGTTGTTCGTTACCGTTTCCGTGTAGGTGATGTTTGCGCCGGTGGCCACGGGATTCGGCGCTGCACTCTCGGTGACGGAAAGATCGGGCGGGGCGGCCACCGTGACCACATTCGAAGCGAGCGTGTTGTTGGCGGGATTGGGATCGGTGGTTGTTGAGTTGATGCTCGCCGAATTCGTGATGGTCGTGCCCGGAGCGGTTCCCGGATTAATTTGCACCACGTAGGTAAACGTCGCCGTACGGGTGCTGTTCATGTTTGTGGCGCGGGTGCAGGTCGTCAGTCCCGTAGCGCCTACGGCCGGATTCGTGCAGTTCCAGGTGCCCGTTCCGCCCGTCATCGCCATCGAGACAAACGTGGTATTCGCAGGAGTCGTGTCGGTGACCGAAGGCGTGGTGGCGGCGTTCGGGCCGTTATTGATCACCGTGATCGTGTAAGTGATCTGGCCACCGGCAGGAATCGTGGTCGGTGCCGCTGCCGTGTCCACCGTCGTCTGCAAGTCGGCCTGCGCGGCTGCCGGCGCGGCGTACAAGAACAAAGCCAGGATGAGGAATACAAACGGTGCGGCAATAAATCGCGCGCGCGGCGCGCGATGCGCCACGGCTAGCGCTGCGCGCCGCGTTTGCGCGCGAACGGCGTGCCAGATCTTGGTTCCCGGCGTTTCCAGCGAAATCCTGCGCTGCTTACGTTCGATCGAGATGACTTTTCCCAGCACTATTTCCGGCGGGTCGTCATTTTGTTGTCCAGCGTCGCCACGAGTCACAATCTTGCCCGTCTCCGCATCGCGGCCAATCATGCGATGCAACCGGAAGCCCGCGCGATTGCGCGCCAGCACGATGTCTCCGCGCTCTGGTTCACCCGCGGAAATCGGCGCCACTTCTACGAGGTCTCCGTGCCGCACGTTGGGCTGCATGCTCTGCCCGCACGCCTGAAAACGCATCGTCAGTCCGCGCTGCAGCGTCGCCGCGCACACCAGCGCAAATTGTTGGGAGTTGCTCCTCCCCGGCGTCTTAGGCTCCCGCACGGCAAACCGCCTCCACCGCGGTGAAATCCGGAACGAACGAAAAGCCGAAGCACGGCACGCTCGCCGTCACTGCTTGAAAAAATTTCAGAACCGCCGAAAGCCCGTCGGGCGAGTGGTGCGGCACGAAACTGCGTGCGAACAATTCCGCGGTGCTCTCCGCCACGCCAAGTGGCCGTAGCTCGTTCGCTTTCCCGTGCCGCAGTACAAAAATCGCGTCCAACGGAGAATGCGCCGCCTCGGCGACGCCGGCGTCACCGTGCCACGGCGTGCCATACATCTGTATGCGGCCGTTTTCCTGGCGCAAAATGATGCGGTCGTCGCTCAACACGCGAGACGCTTGGTGCTCCGACCACAACCGCGCCGAAGTGCTCTTCCCCGCTCCCGAATGCCCTGTAAGCAACATGCCTCGCCCGTCCGGCGCGATCACTCCGCAGCCATGAACTTCCACGCCCTGGCCCATAGCCAGGCGGTGAATCCACAGAAGCTCGTCCAGCGGATACTCCAACGGGTTCAGCGGCTGATCGGCGGCGAAATATTCTCGCGACAACTCGATCCGCCCCGTCTTGAAATCCGGTGTCACCGTGGCTTGCTTGTACGGCAGCGGGCCGATGGATTTCGACGTGAAGCGAAAGCAGTAGCCCTCGGAATTTCGGAACAGCTTCCACAGCCCGCCGGAATCAAACACCAAGTCGCCGGGAGTTGAATCAAACCCGGCGGCAAAGCCAGCTTCGAACTCCAGGTCGCACGTTCCGTCGTTAAAGAGGAATTCCTTCAACTGCTCGTCTGCCAGTAACACCGGACCATCCGCAGCCGACGTCACTCCCAGCGAAATACCGCCGATGCGCACCGCAAGGCGCGACGCCGCGCCGGGGGCGCAACGAGTTTCGGAACTCGGTCGGACATTCATGGTCGCGGTGTCATGATCCAAAGGCCATGCACCCGCCAACTGCGACGGCGCAGCCGGGAGCCGCAGGTCCGGCGGACGAGGGCGTCTTGCAGTGGCCGAGCACGGCCTCGTCGGGGCGCAAGCTGACGCGCACGACTTTGGGAGCCTCGTAGGGCTTGCGTTCTGGTTTCGGATCGCTCATGGATGATTCGCCGCTCATCGGTGCGCTCCGCAGGAGCCACAACCGCTGCCGCAGCTGGAACTTTGCTGCAAAATCGGCAACATGGACGCGGGCTGCATCGGCGTCCAGGAGCCGACGTCTACCTCGCCATTGCGAATGCGTTCAGCCGAGCGCTGCAATTTCGTGTGCGCGACGCCGCCTGCGCAGCATTCGCAATCGCCGTGCGCCGGCACTGCAATGCCGAGCGCCATCGCACGCAAGTGCGCCACTTCGCACAAGAACTCGACGGGTGATTCGGCGTCGCCCTTCTCCAGTTCGCCGTTCGCCGCGCACATGCCGCACAGCGTCTTGATCCGGCAGGCGTCGCACTTGCTCTGGCGCGTTTTCTTTTTGTTACGCACGCGCGCGAGAAAGCCATCCCAGCCTGCGTGGAAGTTTCCCGAGCGCCAACTGTAGCTTTCCTGGTGCGAGAGCACGCAAATGCTGATTTCGCCGTAAGGATCAATCGCGCAAGACGTAAGTCCGCCGCCGCAGACGTACACGTTGTCGGACTTGAAGACGTCCGCCGGCAGCGCCATATCGCGGTCCATGAGTTTCAGATATTCATTCCGCCGGCGCGGCTCGTGCAGGTCGAGTGCAACCGCGTCTTCGGACGTGAGCCGCACCTCCACCGGGCTTTGCGAGCAATCAATCCGCGGATTCACCAGCGGATCGAACTTGAAATCCACGCCAAAATCTTCCTCCGCCATCCGCTGCATTTCGTAAACTTCATGGCGATTCACAGTCGTCGGCACGGTCTTCAATTTCAGCGGCAGATTACGTTCCTGAAGCAGACGAATGCCGCGCATGCAGCGGTCGTACGAACCTGGTATTTGCGTGAGCGATTCATAGGTCTCGCGGGTCGCGCCGTAGAGAGTGATCTCGACGGCGAAGGGCGGGTATTCCACCAGGAAATCAGCGACGCGCTCGGTAACCATCGTGCCGTTCGTGAAAAGCGTGATCAGGAAGCCCTTTGATTTGGCGTACGCGTAGATATCGAGGAAATCCGCGCGGGCGAAAATCTCGCCGCCGGTGAAAAGGATCCAGAGGCAACCTTCGGTGGCGAGTTCGTCGAGCAGCCGGCGGTATTCCTCGAGCGAGAGTTCCGACTGGCGAGCGACCTTGTCAGACATCGGAAGATTGTTGTAGCAGTGGCGGCATTCGAGCGGACAACGGCGGGTGACTTCGATGGACACTTCCATCGGTACGCGTTTGCCGGACGTGCGCTGATGCACGCCCAGACTGAATGCACTATAGGTAGCTTCGATCATCCCAAGTATCCAGCCGCCTAAGCTGGACGTTCGCGTGCCGGTTCAGGCAGGCTCGACTAATCCTTCCGTGCTTAGCTCCTTCAGGAATGCTTCGGCGTCCGCGGTTGCCTGCTCGCGGGACAAGCTGTAGTGTGATTGAAGATGAGTCACCAACTGGGCGGGTTCCAGACCCTTCTCGATGAGCGACCAAAGCAGCGTGCCGGATTCGTTGAAGGTGTAAATGGAATTGAGATCGGCGACGCCGCGACGAATCGGGACCACAATCGCTTCGTCGGCGACAACTCGCGAGACAACATTCGCACTGCGACGCAGACGCGTCGCGGCGGAGTCACCTAGAACAGCCATAACACCACCCAAGGCCTAGTTTTGTAGTTGCATTCCAGTTACTGCTACGGTGCCTAGGGGTAACTTAAATGGCATGGGCAGCCGACTCAACCGGAATGTACGCGGAGTGTGCCAAAGTGCTAAACGCTGACGAATGTGGAACGTGGCGGGCGAAGTATACTGTACGTGGGGACAGGTGAAAGGCGCGAATCGCCCGGAGCCTCTAACTGCAAGGCGTCAAAAGCTTTAGGCTCCGGGCATCAGGCGCGACGAATGATCAATTTTGCGGGGTAGTAGGCGTGGCCGGGATTGGCGTGGCGCCTGGTTTTACCTGGGGCTTGATCGAAAGCAGGTCTACTTCGAATACGATCGTGGCGTTCGGGCCGATGTCGTTGCCAGCGCCGCGGTTCCCATAGGCCAAATCCGGCGGGATGAAAAGCTGCCACTTCGAGCCTACCGGCATTAATTGCAAAGCTTCGGACCAGCCTTTGATCACGCGGCCGACCGGAATTTCGATGGGTTGTCCGTGCTTGTAGGAACTATCGAATTCGCTGCCATTCAGCAGCGTGCCGCGGTAGTTGCAAACGACGGAATCGTCGGCGGCGGGCTTGGGGCCTGCGCCTTCGGTGATGACTCTGTACTGCAAACCGCTGGGCAGGGTGACGACGCCTGGTTTCGCTTTGTTCTCGGCGAGGAACGCATCGCCTTCCTTCTTATTGGCTTCGGCAGCGACTTGCATCTTTTCCTCTTGCGCCTTGCGCGCTTCGGCCTGCAGCGCGGTTAGCGCGGCTTTCGCTTCATCATCGGTAAGCAGCGTCTTGCCGCCGGCGAGCGAGTCCTTCAGTCCGCGTGCGAGGATGTCCGGATCTACGTCCACGGATTGGCGGCGGATGCTGGAGCCGACATTCATGCCGATGGCGTAGCTGGCTTTTTGTTTATCGGTGGTGAGGACAAGCGGGGCAGCGGTTTTCGCCGGGGTGTGGTGAGTCGCGGTCCCGGTCTTCGTGGTGCTCTGGGTCTTGGAAGTGGAGGCGGAAGAAGATTTCGGCGGAGCCGGTTGCGTGGCAGCCGGGGTCTGTTGTGAATTCGACGCGGGAGTGTCTTGGGCTGCAGTGGTGCCAGCCAGGGTCAGCACTGCCGCCAGGGCAAAGGTTAAGGCGCACGCCGTTTTATTTAGTGTTTTTTGCATGTGGGTATTCTCGCATTGGTTTGACGGATGCGCAAACCGCGGTGATTGGTGTCGCGCGAAAGCATGCGGAACACAAAGGGCCCGAATTGTGGCGTGTGATTCGTCTCCCGTGGCCAATTCGGGACGCAATAAACGCGTCCCGCGACCCCATCCGGGATGCAAATAACGCATTTTTGTGTCGATTAGAACGGGGTGCGATCATTTGTTTTGAGAGGTTTACGGCGTTTTCTAATATCTGCCATTGTCGATTAGAAACGATGTTGCTGGCGACTTGCGGCGGGCGATCTGCGTCTGCGATTCGGCGTTGGTGGCTTGCGGAAACCCGTAAAGAATGACGATCAGAACGTGTGGCGAGTGTTTGTTTTCTACGAGATATAGCGCTTTCTAATCGCGGGGTGTGACGATTAGAAATGCGGCGCGTGGTGAAAAAGGCAGTGGTTAGTGACGAGTGATTAGTGGCTAGAAAATTGGTGGGTGGATTGGGCGTGTTTTGCGATTTGGAGAAAGTGGCGGAAAATTGGCGATTGAATTGAGTCGCGAGTGATTGTTTTGTACGGGATAGAGTGATTTCTAATCGGCGGGGTTGGCGATTGAGTTGGGCATGTTTCCTGGGGATGTAACATTGCGTTGGAGCATGTTTCATGGCTTGTAACATCGGTGCGCAGTTCCACGAAGGCGGGTTTTTCCCTCTTGTCTTGGCTTGGCTTCCTGTTCGATTGTCGTGGATTCAGTCTGCATACTGCCCTCTTTGCAAGTCGGAAAACTGCCTCGACTCACGTTAACACATTTCTCGATTATTTACTAGTCGTGGAACTACTCTGTATTCTAACTTATTGAAAGGATGGGTCGTGCCTAATGTGTACTGGTGGATGTGCGGGGTTGGGGCGGATTCAAAAGGTTGCGGCGTTGGTTACACCGGCGGCGAGGCGCGCCTCGCCGAGGAGAAAGCGGCGGCGCGCCGCCGCACTCCACGTGATGCCGGGTGCGGTTTCCTCCTCGCGGGGCGGGTGCGATTCGGCGTGGGTGACTCGAGGATCTTGCTCGCGGACTGTAATCAGCAGGCGGATTCGCCGGTTTGGCTTATGGCTTCTAGTGGCAGGGCGTTGGTGACGCGGAGTTGTTCGCTTGGGGATTGCGATTCCGGGGCTTCGCGGCGTTGCAGGAATGGGGTCCAGGTTTCGGCGATGGTGCAGGGGAGATGGACTGGTTGGAGGCGGACTAGGGGCAGAGGCAACGCGGATTCCAGCAGGCGGCGGGCGCGGGGGCTGTTGGTTAGGTGAAAGTGTTCGCGGAGAATGTGGCGCAGCCATTCGTCTTCGTTGCCTTGTACAGATTCCCTTGTCTGACCCTCTGCAGTGAATTCTCGCGCATACGCTTCTTCTTTTTCTGGTGATTCGCCGATTTCAGCTGGTCTTACGAATTCGTGATTGTAGTTTTCGTCGTGTAGCGCGTCGCGCAGAATGTAGGTTAGGCCGCCGGTCATGCCGGAGCCCAGGTTCATTCCTGCTGGGCCGAGGATGATGACTACGCCGGCGGTCATGTATTCGCAGCCGTGGTGTCCTACGCCTTCGACAACGGCGAGGGCGCCGCTATTTCTTACGGCGAAGCGTTCGCCGACGCGTCCGGCGATGAAAAGCTTTCCGCTTGTTGCGCCGTAGAGCACCGTGTTGCCTGCGAGGACGTCGCCGCGCTGGGCGGCTTGGGCCCCGGCGCTGATTGCTATGGTGCCGCCGCTTAGGCTTTTGCCGACGTAGTCGTTGGCGTCGCCGAAAAGTTTGAAGCGGAGGCCCGGGATTAGGAACGCGCCGAAGCTTTGTCCGGCGGAGCCGCGAAATTCGCATTGGACGGATTTTCCGGCCAGGCCGTCGAAATTGGTGCGGCGCAGAATGTAGCCGCTGAGGTGGGCGCCGACGCTGCGGTCGGCGTTGCAAATGGGCAGAAATTGCTGGAGCGGCGCGGGCTTGTGGCGATCCACGCCGCCGACGAGTTTGCGGCGAATGTCCAGCGCGCTTTCGGGCAGGTCAATTTCGATGGGCGCAGTGACCGCGGGACGACTCGGATGAAGTTGTGCGGCCACGGCTTTGATGGGCTTGAGCAGCGGGCCGAGCGAGCGTTCGGCCCATTCATTGCGCGGGCGCAATTTTGAAGCGTTGCCGATGATCGCGCTGAGTGAACGAACACCGAGCGCGGCCATGCGTTCACGAACTTCCTCTGCCACCCCGTGGAAATAGGACATCACCATTTCGGGATTGCCGGCGAAACGCGCGCGGAGCTTTTCGTCCTGCGTGGCGATGCCGACAGGGCAAGTGTTTAGGTGGCATTGGCGCGCCATGACGCAGCCGATGGCGAGAAGAGTGGCGGTGCCGAAGCCGAATTCGTCGGCGCCAAGAAGCGCGGCGATGAGGACGTCGCGACCGAATTTGAAGCCGCCGTCGGTGCGGAGGCGGACGCGATCGCGGAATCCAGCGCGGAGGAGCGCGGCGTGTGCGTCGCGGAGGCCGATTTCCCAGGGCAGGCCGGTATTTTTGATCGAGGTGAGCGGCGAGGCGCCGGTGCCGCCGTCGAAACCGGCGATGGTGATGACGTCGGCGCCGGCTTTGGCTACGCCTGCGGCGATGATTCCGACACCTGCGCCGGAGACTAGCTTTACGCCGATTCTCGCGGCGGGATTTACGGCGCGGAGGTCGTAGATTAATTGCGCGAGATCTTCGATGCTGTAGATGTCGTGATGCGGCGGCGGAGAAATCAGCGACATGCCGGGGACGGCGTGGCGCAGGCGCGCGATGTAGGCGTTTACTTTTATTGCTGGAAGCTGGCCGCCTTCGCCGGGTTTGGAACCTTGCGCCATTTTGATTTCGAGTTCGTCGGCGCGGCAGAGATATTCGGCGGTGACGCCGAAGCGGGCGGACGCGACTTGTTTGACGCGATTGGCAGCTTCGGGGTCGAAGCGATAGAGGCTGGGATCTTCGCCGCCTTCGCCGGTGTTGCTGCGCGCGCCTAGGCGATTCATGGCGATGGCTAGAGTGCGATGCGCTTCGGGGCTTAGCGCGCCGAGAGACATGGCCTGCGCGCTGAAACGACTGAGGATGGCGGAGGCCGGCTCGACTTCGTCGAGCGGGATTGGTTTTGCTGATGCGAAATCGAGATGGTCGCGGATGGCGACGGGCTCGCGGGTGTCGGCCAGCTCGACGAACGATGCGTAATTTTCGGGCGTGGGCGATTTGATGTAGCTGTGCATACGGCGGACGAGATCGGGCGAGGTGTTGTGGCGTTCTCCGGCGTGGCGGAAACGGTAGAGGCCCGCGTCCTGCATGGCAGTGGCGGGCGTGGCGGCTGCGAATGCGCGCGCGTGGGCTGCGATGGCGTCGTTCAGAATATTTTGCAGGCTTTTGCCGCCGATGCTGGAAGAAGCGTCTTCGAAAAATTCGGCGCAGAGTTGGTCGTCGAGGCCGACGGTTTCGAAGAGATGGCTATTGCGATAGCTGGCGACGGTGGAGATGCCCATGCGCGCGAGGACTTTGCGCAGGCCGGCTTCGACGGCGATGCGATACTTGGCGGCGCCGCCGGATTTCAGATTTTCGGAGAGCTCCATCGCTAGATAGGGGTAAACGGCGCTGGCTCCGGCAGCAATGAGCAGCGCGATGTGATGAGTTTCGATCACTTGGCCGGATTCGACGACGAGGGGAGTATTGTGCGCGCCGACGCGGACCATTTCTTTCCAGGCGGCGGAAAGCGCTAGCAGGGCCGGAAGCGCGGCGCGATTTTCGCTGGTGCCGCGATCGGAGAGCACGATCAGCGACGGATTTTTTTTGACCGCGGCGGCGATATCGTCGCGGATGCGATCGAACGCGGCTTCGGCTGCTGAGACACCATTTGCGGCGTCGAAGGTGAAATCAATTCGTTGAACTGCCGGACCCACTTTGCGCGGGACCAGGCGGGGGCTGGCGGCTGCGGTCCAGAGCGTCGTGGCCTCGTCTTCGTTTTCGAGGATCGCCATTTGTCCTGCGTCGAGGACGGGAGATTCGGCGGTGATTTTTGCTTCGAGGTAGACGTTGAGCGACATTACGTGGACTTCGCGCAACGGATCGATCGGCGGATTGGTGACTTGGGCGAAGCGCTGCTTGCAGTAATCCCAGAGCCCGCGGCGGACGGACGAAAGGAACGCGGGAGGCGCGTCGTCGCCCATGCTCCAGATGGCTTCCTTCCCTTCCCGGCCGAGAGGCTGGAAGAGGAGGCGATATTGGTCTTCGGTCCAGCCCATGGCCGCGGCTAATTTTTGCGGCTCGATTTCGGAAGCGGGCGGCACGGTTGAAGTGGGTGCGAGGTGCGTCACTGCATCTTGCGACGGCGGGAGCGTGGCAGCCCCATCGTTGACGCGATGGATCAGCCGATGCGGGAGGCCGTCGCGCAGACCATCGGGGCCGAGTAGCTCGGCGACTTCGTTGTTGTTGCGGAAAATTGCGCCCGCGAGAGAATCCACGAGCAAGATTTCGCCGGGGCCTAGGCGATTGCGTTCGATGATTTGTTTATCGCGCAGATCGGCGAGGCCGACTTCGGAGCCGACGACGAGCAGGCCGTCGCTGGTGAGGACGTAACGCATCGGGCGGAGCCCGTTGCGGTCGAGTTTTGCACCGACCATCTGGCCATCGCTGAAAACGAGCGCGGCGGGACCGTCCCAAGGTTCCTGGCGGCGGGCGGCTTTTTCGAGGTAGCTGCGCAGCTTGACGAAAGTGCGCGAATCGGATTCCCAGGCAGGAGGAACCATGCGCAGCATCGCGGCGGCGACGTTGTAATTCTGGCGCAGGAAAACTTCTAGGACGTTGTCGAAACTGGCGGAATCGCTGACGCCTTCTTCGAGGACGCGGAAGCTATTGTCGGCGCCGAATTCGCGGCGGATGGTGCTTTCGCGCGCGCTGGTCCAGCGGCGATTGGCGCTGATGGTATTGATTTCGCCGTTGTGCGCGACGTAGCGGAAGGGCTGCGCGAGCTGCCAGGAGGGACTGGTGTTCGTTGAATAGCGCTGGTGAAAAATCGCGAAGGGCGCTGTGAAATCGGGCGCGGCGAGATCGGAATAGAACGCGCGAAGCTGCAGCGGAGTGAGGAGACCTTTATAGACGAGGACGCGAGAAGAGAGCGAGCAGAAGTAGAGGCCAGGGATCGCGCGAGATTCGACGCGTTTGCGCATGAGGTAAAGCTGGCGTTCGAGATCCGCGCAGGGATCTTCGGATTCGAAAAAGCATTGGCGGATTACGGGCATCGAGCCGAGTGCGGAGGGGCCGAGAAGAGCGGGAGAGGTGGGCACGACGCGCCAGCCGAGACAGCGCAGGCCAGAGTGCGCCGCGGCAGATTCGATGGCCGAACAAGCGGGGAGTTCTTGGCCCGGAGGAATAAACACCATCCCTAGGCCGAAGCTTTCCGGGAGGTTGATGTTCAGTTCGCGGGCGCGCTGGCGAATGAAATCTTTCGGGATGGGGATGAGCAGGCCGGCGCCATCGCCGCTGAGGCCGTCGGCGTCGACTCCGCCACGATGAGAGAGGCGCGCGAGAGCGATGAGGGCGCGCTCGACGACATCGCGGGAGCCTTGGCTGCCGAGTTGCGCGATGAAGCCTACACCGCAGGCATCGTGGCCTACTTCGAGCTTCGGCGGAGAAGAGCGCATGTTAATAGATAACCGACGGAGGGGCCAACAGTACAATTCAGAAAGCTGATGGAATGCATAAGTGTTAGCGTGGGGATAGAAATGTTTATGACGCCGATAGAATCTTTTAGTGGGGGAGCGGCGGAGGCGGACTGATAGAGTTCCGGCATGTCTGCCAGCACGGCGCGCACGCTGCGGCGAGGTTTATTCGAGGGGTACGATCCGGGCGGTTTTTACGATGAGATGTTCGACTGCCACGGGATCGCGCGGCCGCACTACAGCAAGTTATTTGAAAAATTGGCGTTGATGGCGCCGGGGCAATTTGAGGAGCGGCGCAAGCTGGCGGATCTTTCGTTTTTGCTGCAAGGAATTACGTTCACGGTTTATAACGACGGTCAAGGAACGGAACGATTACTTCCCTTCGATTTGATTCCCCGCATTTTGCCAAATTCGGAATGGCAGCGCATTGACCGCGGATTGACGCAGCGGGTGGTGGCGCTGAATTTGTTTTTGCGCGACGTGTACGGAAAGCAGTGCATTTTCAAGGACAAGCAGATTCCGCGATCGCTGGTGTATTCGTCTTCGCATTTTTGCCGGGAGATGATCGGCGTGGAAGTGCCGCGCGGGATTTACACGCACATTTGCGGGATTGATCTGGTGCGGGATTCGAAGACGGGCGAATTTTGCGTTCTGGAAGATAACGTACGGACGCCGAGCGGGATTTCGTACGTGCTGGAAAACCGGCTTGTGATGACGCGGACTTTTCCAGATGCGTTTCAGGATTACGAAGTGCTGCCGGTGAATCACTATCCGGCGGAATTGTGCAAGATTTTGCGGAGCCTTTCGCCGCGCGGAGAGAATGACGCGCAGATCGTGCTGTTGACGCCGGGAATCCACAACAGCGCTTATTTCGAGCATAGTTTTCTGGCGCAGCAGATGGGGGTCGAGTTGGTGGAGGGGCGCGACCTGATTGTGGACGGCGGGATCGTCTACATGAAGACGATCTACGGTTTGAAGCGCGTGGACGTGATTTACCGGCGCGTGGACGATGAGTTTCTGGATTCGCTGACCTTCCGGCCGGATTCTTTGCTGGCGGTGCCGGGATTGATGGGAGCGTATCGCGCGGGGAATGTGGCGCTCGCGAATGCGGTGGGAAACGGAGTGGCGGACGACAAGGCGATCTACGCGTACGTGCCGACTTTCATTCGATATTACCTGGGCGAAGAGCCGATTTTGCGGAGCGTGGATACATACCTTTGTTCGCGGCCGGAAGATTTGAGTTTCGTGCTGGAGCATTTGCCGGAATTGGTGGTGAAGGCGGTGGGCGAATCCGGCGGATATGGAATGTTGATCGGTCCGGCGGCGGAGGTTGGACGAATTCAGGATTTCCGCAGGCGGATTCAGGCGGATTGCCGAAATTATATTGCGCAGCCGGTGGTGCCGCTTTCGCGCGTGCCGTCTTACGATACCGAGCGGGAAACCGTGGAGGGACGGCACGTGGATTTGCGTCCTTATTGTTTGTACGACGGAGAGAAGGTGACGATCGTGCCGGGAGGATTGACGCGGGTGGCACTGCAGCGCGGATCGCTGGTGGTGAATTCGTCGCAGGGCGGCGGGAGCAAGGACACCTGGGTTCTCTGCGGGGAAAAATAGGATGCTGTCGCGGATCGCGGAGTCGCTCTTTTGGTTGGCGCGCTACATCGAGCGGGCGGAGGATACCGCGCGTTTGCTGGACGTGAATTACCACATGATTCTGGAGCAATCGCACCAGCCTTACCGGTTGCGTTGGGATCCTTTGATCGTGATGGCGGGGGAGGAGCATCGCTTCCGGCAACTCTACAGCGAGGCAAACGCGGAGAACGTGTTCGAGTTTCTGGCGTTTCATCCGGAAAATCCCAGTTCGATCGTGCAGTGCGTGGCCAAGGCGCGGGAAAACGCGCGGACGATTCGCGACCGGATTTCGCGGGAGATGTGGGAGGACATTAATGGATTGTATTTCGCGGCGAGCCGGTTTAATCCGGAGGAGGAGATCGCGGCGGGGCCGCACCGTTTCTGCGACAAGATCAAATTCGGAGCGCACCGGTTTCATGGAGTGACGGACGCGACGCTGCCTCATGACGAGGGATGGGAATTTCTGCGCGTGGGATGGTCGCTGGAGCGCGCGGAGATGACGGCGCGGCTGGTGGACGTGCAGTATCACAATCTTTTAGAGTCGCCGCCGATGATCGGGACGCAGGACAACCATCAATGGATGGCGGTGCTGAAATCGGTGGGAGCTTACGAGGCGTATCACCGGCAGTATCATTCGGCGATCGAGCCGCAAAAAGTGGCGGAGATGATGATTTTGCACCCGCTGCATCCGCGTTCGATTCGGTTCAGCATTGGCGAAGTGCAGGCGGGGTTGCGGGCGGTTAGCCACACCGTGGCAGGTTCGTACGCGAACGAAGCGGAACGGCTGACGGGCAAGGTGCTGGAGCGATTGCGTTACGACAAGGTTGACGAGATTTTTAAGGAAGGATTACATGGTTATCTGAACGAGCTTTTGCGGATGTGCGGGGCGATTGGCGAGGATATCGCGCGGACATATTTTTATTATGCGGTGGTCGCATGAATCGCTTTCATCTGCGGCATACGACGGAATTTCATTACGACGGGCCGGTGTCGGAGAGCTACAACGAGGTGCGGCTACGTCCGATCCAGGACGAGCGGCAAAGCTGCATTTCGTTCCGGCTGGTGACTACGCCGAATTCGCGCGTGACGGCGCACCGCGATGGAACGGGCAACTGGGTGCATCAATTCAGCATTTTGCCGGAGCACCGGCGATTGCTTGTGGAAACCGAGGCGGTGGTGCTGACGCACGAGGCTGCGCCGGTGGGCGCGGACTTGATGACGCTGAGCGCTTTCGATTTGCATCGCGAGGAAATCAGCGAAGAGTATTTTGATTTCGTGGCACCGAGCGGATACGTGCCGCATTTGGCGGGGCTGGGCGAGATCAAGCAGAAGGCGGAACAGCTAAGCGGAGGGACGGTGGTTGGATTTGTGAGCGCGGCGTCGAACCTAATCCACGAGGAATTTCAGTATGTGAAGGGAGCGACGCACGTTCACTCTTCGATCGAAGATCCTTTGGCGCTGCGTGCGGGAGTTTGCCAGGACTTCGCGCATTTGTTGCTGGGCGTGGTGCGGATGCGCGGCGTGCCCGCGCGTTACGTTTCAGGATATCTGGTGCCGGGAAAAACGGCGTTGCCGGGAGAACGGCAGGAGCAGGAGGAAGTGATTGGCGGGCAGGCAACGCACGCGTGGGCCGAAGTTTATTTTTCGGCGTCGGGGTGGATGGCGTTTGATCCGACGCTCGGAGGGCCGGTGGGATTGCGGCACGTGCGCGTGGCGTATGGCCGGGATTATGGCGATGTGGCGCCGGTGCGCGGAGTTTATAAGGGACACGCGGGGCAAAGATTGTCGGTGGATGTGCGGGTGCGTCCGGCGTTGGACGATGAGGGGCACGAGCAATTGAGTGAATTGAAGGCGGCGCATCCGGAAGCGGCGGCGATTATGGAGAGGGCGCAGCAGCCGCAGCAGCAGTAGGGTGGTAGTAGTCGTCGCGTTGCGATCGAGGATTGGGCGATCGGCGGGGATTGGCGTTCCGCGTTACGCGCTACGAAAAGCAGATCCTTCGCTGCGCTCGGGATGACATCCCGCTATTTTTGGTTGGAAGTGGGTGGGTCGATTTCTGCGTTTACTGTTCTCTTCCGTGCCAGTAGGTTTCCCAGCCTAGGTAGTTTGTTGTGACTTCGTGGAGTATTGCGGAGACTTGGGAGAGGTTTGCGGCTACGTGATGTTCGAAGCCGTTTTCGCAGATGTAACGGAGGAGCTTTTGCATGTGGGGGATTTCTACTACTCCGGCGCCGCCGAACGTTTCTAGGGGATCGCTTGTGAAGCGGCCTTCGCCCACGTAGGCGCGGATTTTGCCGTGGAGATCGTCGGTGGAAAAGCGAGCGAAGCTCATGGGCGAGGGTTTGACGCGGCCTACGACGGTGCCGAACGTGTTGTCTTTGCCGACCGTGCCGGCGATGATTTCCTGGAAGTCCATGCGCACATCGGCGAAGAAATGCTTGGGTAGATTGCTGCAGTGGAAGCAGACGGCTTTATTGGGGTCGTCGCCGTAATTGTTGTTCCAATCGAGCAGCGCGCTGGGAGTTTCTGAGGCTAGAGCTAGCGCGTACATGCTGAGGGTGCCGCAGACGTCCACTTCGCAGGCGCTGGGCAATAGCTCGTTGCTCATCATGCTCATAACCGTGCAGGGGACCACCCCGAGATTTTCTTCGATCGACGTCCAGCACTGTACGGCGCTGATGGTGACGTGCGTGGCTTTCATCCAGTGATCGATTACGGCGCCGAGCTTGGCCATTTTGAGGAGTGCGGGCTTGGGGACGCCGCTTGTGGTGACGTATTTTTCGATGGCCTGGAGTTTGGCCTGGGCGGCGTCATCGTTGTCCTTCATGCGGTCGATGCGGCCTAGAACTTCGGAGAGATCGAGAGTTTCGACGGAGATGCCGGCGTGCTCGAGGAGTTTTTCGCTGTAACGCACGGTGTTGAAGGCGGTGGGCCGAGCGCCGATGCTGCCGATGCGGAGATTTTGCAAGCCGCGATAGACGCGGCAGACGCCGGTGAACCATGCCAGATCTTTTTTGAACTGATCGGAATTGGGAGTTACGGTGTGATTCGTCGTGAGCGAGTACTGGATGCCGTACTGCCGGAGATTATTGCAGGCGGACATTTTTCCGCAGAAGCTATCGCGGCGGAAGGCAATGCCCATTTTGCTGGGCGTGTCCGGCGTGGCCTGAACTAACACCGGGGCTTTGAGACGCGAGAGGCGGAGAGTGTCGGCGATGGCCCGTTCGTCACCGAAATTCGGGAGCGTGATGATTACGCCGTCTATGCGGTCGCTATTAGCGCGAAAGTGGGCGGCGCAGCGCATGGCCTCTTCGTAAGATTCGATCGCGCCGTGATTGCTTTCTTTTTCGTCGAGGACGACGACATCCACGTCGGACTGCTGCAGCACCTGGAGCATTTCGGCGCGGCCGGTTTCGGCGAGATGGCCTGGAAAGAAGCCGCGGTTTCCCACGATCAGGGCCAGAGTGATTTTCTTTTTTTCCATTGCGTCAGAGCTCCGGTGAATTCTTCAGTGCGCGTTGGAATATCGCACTAAATTTTTGACGGCACGCCGAATGCGTTCAGATGGCGACGCTCATCGAACATCGCCGAGTGTTCTCATTCTTGCCGTTTGCGAGATGGCGCACTGAAGTGCGCCGCTACAAAAGCACAATCTGAAATTCTTGGACTCATTTCTTTGCTGCTTGCCCGTAATAACTTGCCTTGCCGTGTTTGCGCAGGAAATGTTTGTCGTGGAGGCACGGCGAAATCGATTCGGCTTCGTGATTCAGCGCTGCGGTGTAGTAGGCCATGCGCGCTACTGCTTCCAGGATTACGGCGTTGTGGGCGGCGGCGGCTGGGTCCGGTCCCCAGGCGAATGGGCCGTGGCTGCGCACGAGCACTCCGGGAATGCTATCGGGATCTACGTGCTCGAAGGCGCGAAGGATGACAGCACCAGTATTCTTTTCGTATTCCGTCGCGATTTCGTGGGACTGCAGGTCTTCGGTTACGGGCACCGGTCCATGGAAGGTGTCCGCGTGCGTGGTGCCGAAACACGGGATGGCGCGGCCAGCCTGGGCCCAGGCAACCGCAAATTCGGAATGAGTGTGGGCTACGCCGCCGATATTCGGGAAGGCTTTGTAGAGTTCGAGGTGCGTGGGGAGATCGGACGACGCGCGGAGCGTGCTTCCGACGGTGACGCCTTCGAGGTCGGTGACGACCATATTTTCAGGGCGAAGTTCGTCGTAGGGGACGCCGCTGGGTTTGATGACCACCAGGCCGTCTTCGCGAGAAATGCCGCTGGCGTTGCCGAAAGTGAAGAGAACGAGGCCGCGGCGGACGAGTTCGAGGTTGGCCTCCAGGACTTGTTCGCGGAGGTGGTTGAGAGTCATGGGCGAATCCGTATTCTACTATAGATGGCGGGGAAGTTTTGAGTAAACGATTACTCGAATAAAGCTACTTGGGTTGTTGCGGTTTTGTCAACGGCAAGTTCTGGTGCTGGGGAGATTAAAGATTTAACACAGAGAACGCCCTTCGAACCGGCGCTGCCGGTTCTCAGGGTGAATCGCCCTGTGGGGCGATTCAGAAAAGCGGAGGGCACGGAGACGGCAGAAGCTTTTACCGCAGAGGCGCCCCGACGCGTCGGGGTAAACGCGGGACGCAGAGAACCGCGAACGATTTAACAGGGAGTACGCCCTTCGAACCGGCACTGCCGGTTCTCAGGGTGAATCGCCCTGTAGGGCGATTCAGAAAAACTTGAGGGCACGGAGAATTGGGGTTTAGTGGTTGGCTAGTTTCATTAGGGTCGGGAGGACATCGCCGAAGCGATTGCTCGGTTTGGGTTGGCCGAAGTCGAAATAGATGCGGCGGTAGAGGTCGTAGATTTGGTCGTAGACTTTGCTGGCTTGCGGTTGCGGATTGTAGATGTTGTGCGGAGGGCAGATTTTTTTTTGGGCTTCTTCGATTGTTTTGAAGGTGCCGGCTGCTAGGAACGCAAAAATTGCGGAGCCTAGGCTGGTTACTTTTTTGCTGGGGACTAGCACGGGGCGCTTCAGGACGTTGGCGTAGATTTGATTCAGTGGGGCGTTGGATTGCGGGATGCCTCCGCCGTTGATTACTCGTTCGATTACGACGCCATTTTCCGCCATGCGATCGAGGATTACGCGGGTGTGGAACGCGGTGCCTTCGATCGCGGCAAATAATTCATCTTGCGCGGTGTGCTGGAGATTCCAGCCAAGCGTGATGCCGCGCAGATTCGGATTTACGAGGACTGTGCGATCGCCATTGTCCCAGGTCATGCGCAGGAGGCCGGTTTGGCCGGCTTTGTAGTTCTCGAGGCCTTCGCTTAGCGCGGAGACGGTGGTGCTCGCGCGTTGCGCGATCGCGTTGAAGATGTCACCTGTGGCGGAGAGGCCGGCTTCGACGCCGGTGTAGGCAGGGTGCACGCTTCCCTGCACTACTCCGCAGAGGCCGGGGACTGATTGCGATTGGCTGGAGATGCCGATGATGCAGGTGGAGGTGCCGACTACATTGACGACGTCTTTTTCTAGCGCGCCTGCGCCGATGGCGTCCCAGTGGGCGTCGAAGGCGCCGACGGGAATGGGAATTCCGGCGCGCAGGCCTAATTTTTCGGCCCATGCGGGAGAGAGAGTGCCGGCAATTTTGTCGGAAGTTTCGTAGCTGCCTTGCAATTTCTGGCGGACGCCGGCTAGCAGCGGGTCAACTTTTACGAGGAATCCTTCGGAAGGCAAACCGCCTAGCGCGGGATGCCAGAGCCATTTGTGGCCCATGGCGCAGATGCTGCGCTTTACTTTGGCGGGATCTGTGATGCCGCAGAGAGTGGCGGCGACCATGTCGCAGTGTTCGAAGGCGCTGGCTAGCTGCGCGCGTTTTTCGGGATTGCGGCGCAGCCAGTGGAGCAGCTTTGAGAAGCCCCATTCGGAGGAGTAGACGCCGCCGCACCAGCGGATGGCTTCGAGATTTTCGCGATGGGCCATTTCGGTGATTTCTGCGGCTTCGGATTTGGCGCGGTGATCGCACCACAGATAGTATTCGTCGAGCGGAACCATTCCTGCGGCTACGGGGATGACGGAGGAGCCGGTGGTGTCTAGCGCGATGGCCGCGATTTCGTTGCCGGAGATGCCGGCGTTTTGCAGGGCTTGTTTGGTGGCGCAGGCCAAGGCGCGCATGTGGTCTTCGTGGGATTGCATGGCGAATTCGGGATCTTCGCGTTTGCGATGGAGGGGATATTCGGCGGTGGCGGAGGCAAGAATGCCTTTTTCGCTGTCTACGATGGAGACGCGAACGTTGAGAGTTCCGAAGTCTACGCCGGCTACTACGGACATATCGGGCTCCTGGTTATTTTGCTGTTCCAGAATCGTGGCTTCAGGGGCTAAAGCCCCAAGGGAAAAGGCACGGCTTGCGGCGGGGCTGAAGCCCCGCCCTTCCGTCGGCGCTGACGCTCCGCCTTCCGCCGGCACAGACTACACTCGCGAGCCGGTACTTCAGCGGCTAAAGCCGCAGCGAGCTTGGTCAGTTTATGTCGTAGCTGAAGCTACGACCTACAAAGATTCTCGGGCAGCTTCACGTCGTTGCACGACTGCACATGGCGCACTGAAGTGCGCTGCTACAAAGTCAAAACCCGTGTGGCGAACGTGTCTCGGTGATGGGCGCGCCGCCTGGGGGCACTTTTCGAGTAAGCGTTTTCTTTGGACTTGGGAACTTTACCGAAGACAGGGATGAGCGTCAATTCGATTCTGCTTCGGTTTGGTGTGGGCGCTTGCGGCGCGGAGTTGCAAGTTTCGAGGCAGGTTGATCCGCGCCGGCAGTTGCGCTGCGCGCGGCGGCGGGTGCCATGGCGGTGGAATCGCGCAGAACCAAATGTGTGCGGAGCTGGTACTCGGTGCCGTTGGGGGCTGCGGTGGTGCGTTGGACGTCGGCTAGGAGCGCGTTGAAGGCGAGGCGCGCGATTTCGGTCTGCGACATTTTTACGGTCGTGAGCGGAGGGATGACGAACTGGGCGAGGCGGATATCGTCAAAGCCGACGACCGAGAGATCTTTGGGGACGTGCACGCCTTGCTGGTAACTTTCGCGGAGCGCGCCGATGGCGGTCATGTCGTTCGAGCACATCACGGCGGTGGGACGTTTGGAGAGCGCGAGGATGCTGTGCATCGCGGCCATGCCGCCTTCGATGGTGTGATTCCCTTCGATCAAGTAATTGGGAAAAATGCGCAGGCCGATTTCTTCCATCGAGTGCACGAAGGCTTGCTGGCGGGCCATCGCGGATTTGAGGGAGAGAGGGCCGGAAACGAAGGCGATGCGCTCGTGACGAAGCGCGGCGAGGTGTTGAACGGCCTGGCGAATGCCGTGGAGATAATCAATGCGGATATTGCTGATGCGCGGGAGCGAGGGGCCGACGTCAATGAAAACGAGAGGAACTTTGCGGGATTTGAGGTCGTCGAAGAGCGCTTCTTCCATGCCGAAGGTGACGATGGCCACGCCGTCCACGCGGCGTTCGATCATGCGGCGGACCGAGAGGGCCATGCGTTTGGGATCGTGAACCGTGGTGCTGGTGAGGATTTCGTAATTGTGCTGGACGGCGATGTCCTCGAAGCCCTGGACGATTTCCGGGAAGAAAGGATTGGTGATTTCGGAAATGATCAGGCCGAAAATTTTGCTGCGGCCGGAGACCAGGCCGCGGGCTTGCGTGTTGGGGTAGTAGCCGAGTTCTTCGACGACTTTCCAGACGCGGCGGGAGAGGTGGGGCGCGACGGTGGGGACACCGTTGATGGTGCGCGAGACGGTGGCGATGGAAACTTTCGCGCGCCTGGCTACTTCGTGGATGCTCATGGCCGCGCCTCGATCATTTGGGCATCAGATGAGCGATTTGAGAAAAGGTTGCGCATCTGCGGAGCGGTTGCTGAATTCATCGATGGTGCCCCGACACGGATGGCGCACTAAAGTGCGCCGCTACAAATGCAAATTCAAGTGCAAAACTTAAGAGCCGGCGGGACACATTCGCTCCGCTCAGCGCAGGCGCTGGCGCTACTTTCCTGGGGTAAATAGCTCCAGACGGACGTGCCAGGAGACGGACTTGCCGGGTTCTACTGTGACCATGCCGGTGTCCGTGTCGCCCCAGACCTTTTTGTTAAAGGGGTCGCCCAAATTGAATTGCGGCTCGACGGCGACGAAGTCTTTGTCGGGCGGCGCGTAAACTTGAATTGCGTTGATGTCCGGCGAAAGGCCCATGATGTGAACGCCGTAATTGGCGGCGGGGTCGGTGACGTTGACGACCACCCTGCCTTCGGGGTCGCGCTGCAAGTCGGTGAAGCAATCGTCGAGAAACATGGAGCCGAGCGGCTTGCCGTCGGCTGCGGTGAAATCGTAGGGCGTGCCTTTGACGGACTCGATCTGGCCGGTCGGAAAGACGTTGTCATAATTATCTACGAGAGCGCGCTTTTCGGCGGGAACGTGGAGGCGGGCCTGGGTGCGGTCGCCGCTGGGAAATTCGAAGTAGGGATGAGCGCCGATGGCCATGGGCAGAGGCTCTTTGCCGACATTTTTGGTGGTGACGACGATATCAATGGCGTCGTTTTTCAGAGTCATTTGCACGTAGACGTCAGTGTCGGAAAGCCAGTGGCCGCCAAAATTTCCGGCGTGAAGAACGGCGGAGACGGTGGATTCCTTAGGGCCGTTTTCATGCTTCACGTCTTTAAAGTCGGAGGAAAAGATCAGGCCGTGCATGGCGTGCACTTCGGCGCCGGGATTTTTGCCTTTCCAGTTCGCAGGGAGCGTGACTTGCTGACCGTCTATGGTGGTTTCGAGCGTCATGCCGTCTTTTGAGAGCGTGCCGCGGATGCGGTTGGGGTACGGGAGAAGAATCGCGCCGCCGAGTTTGAAGCTGTTGTTGCCGAAAGAATCGTTGTCGGTCTCGAGATATTTCTTGGCGTCGGGCAGGGGCATGGTGGTGAGGACGTCAATCTTGCCCTTCCCCGGCAGGAAAGCTTTCAGTTGCAGGAGATTCATGCCGTTGCCGGGCAGAATCGTGGCTTGGATGAATTGCGGTTTCGTGGGATTGGCCGGCAACGGGCGGTCGAGAGTGACCACGGGTTCCCCTCCGATAGAGATAGGCGTGGCCTGCTTTTCGGCCGCTTGGTTTGGACTGGCGGCTTGAACGTGAGACGAGTGGCCCATAAGTATCGATCCTGTGGTGAAAGCAATGGTCAAGATTAGAAGCGACTGGAAGCCGCCTGTCTTCATGGACATATTATCCTTTTACCCTAGCAAACGTTTACCCGCAAGTAGATTAGCGCGACGGCGCGAGTGGCTTGGCCGCGCCGAGGGCTTATCTCCAACGCAATCTTATACTTGGAATGTTGGGTGGGTGGCAAGGGATATCTCCTAATTTTTGCCACGGAGACACAGAGGCACGGAGAAAGATGTGGGACTGCGACCGCGGAGGCGACGGTTTTCTGGGATTTTCTGTGAGTTTGTGAGTTTGTGGCGAAAAGCAGATCCCTCGCTCCGCTCGGGATGACATCCTCGTTCATCGTGGGGTGAGGAGGAGGTCGCGAAACTCAACCACAAGCACATTTACTGCAGGGACGCAGTGGGCACAGAGAAAACCATCACTGCCGGCTGTTTTGAGCGATCGCGTTCAATTCGGGTTTTCTAGTAGCAGGGCTATGCCTTGGCCGCCGCCTATGCAGGCGCTTGCTATGCCGTAGCGGAGATTGGAGCGGCGGAGTTCGCGCGAGACTGTTACGGAGAGGCGGACGCCGGTGGCGGCTAGCGGATGGCCGATGGCTATGGCGCCGCCGTTGACGTTGAGTTTATTGCGATCGAGGCCTAGTTCGCGTTCGACGCCGATGACTTGCGCACCGAAGGCTTCGTTGATTTCGAAGCGATCAATTTGATCAAGAGTGAGGCCTGCGCCGTCGAGAAGTTTGCGGATAGCGGGAGCGGGAGCGATGGCCATGACTTCCGGTGGGACGCCGACGGTGGCGGCTGCGACTACGCGAGCGAGCGGTTGAACCCCGCGTGATTTTGCGTAGGTGCCCGAGCCGACTAGCGCGGCGGCGGCGCCGTCCACGATGGCGGAACTATTGCCGCCGGTTTGCACACCGCCGAAGGCGGGACGGATTTTGGCTAGGACTTCGTAGGGCGACGGGCGGACGTGTGTATCGGCGGCGAGGCTTTCGACTTTCTTGGGGATTTCGATGCCGCGCGCTTTGTAACCTTGTAGTTCGAATGTTTCGGAAACGACTGGAACAATTTCGCCGGAAAGGAAACAGGCTTTTTGCGCGGCGAGGGCCCGGTTGAAACTTAGTTCGGCGAAGCGGTCCACTTCTTCGCGGGTGATTTTGTATTCGCGCGCTACGTTTTCGGCAGTGTCGCCCATGGTTAGGCCCGGCGCGGGATCGAGCAGCGCTTCCCACAGGAAATCCTTGAATTCGACCTGGCCCATGCGGAAGCCGCTGCGATGGGTGAAAGCTGCGATGGGATTGCGGCTCATGGATTCGGCGCCGACGCAGAGCGCGAGATTTATTTTTTTCAGGGTGATGGCATCGGCAGCCTGGCTGATGGCTTCCATTCCGGTGCCGCAGACGCGTTGCACGAGGTGCGCGGGGCGATCGGTGGGAATGCCGGAGTAAAGGCCGATGTGACGCGGGAGCATATAGGCATCGAAGCTGGCCTGGGCGACGCTGCCGGCGATTACGGAGTCAACGTCCGTGGGCGAGATTTTGGAGCGTTCGAAAACGGCGCGGGCGGCTTTGATGCCGAGGTCAATCGGCGAAACCATGCCGAGGACACCGTTGTAATCGGCGAAGGGAGTGCGGACGCCGTCGAGGAGCCAGATGTCGTCGTAGTTGATGAAAAAACCGCCTGGTGTGGTGGTGGGCATTCGTTACTTCTCCTTGATTTTGAAAATGCGCGGAGATGATCGCGGCGCGTAAAGTTCTTCGACGATCGCGGCGCGGCGATCGAGGACAGCGCGCTGATTGAGCGAGCCTTTGTCCGTGATTTCTCCGGCGTCGAGCGATGGTGGCTCTTCGGCCAGAATCGCGCGAACGACGCGGTTCGAGCTGCCTGTGCAGCCGGCGGCACATTTTTCGAGCAACGATTGGAGATGCGCGCGGACGGCCGGGTGACGCAGGATTTCAGATGTGGCTGCAGGCCCGTCATTTTCGGCGCTTGGCGCGCAGAGGCCACGGCAGACGTCGGCATCGGCGAAGATGATCATGCCGACCTCGTCGCGGTCATGGCCGGTGATGACGGCATCACGAACGTACGGCGCGAAATCCGCGAGAATGCGCGAGCGCAGGGGGCCGACACTGACCCAGGTGCCGCTGGCGAGTTTGAAATCTTCCGAGAAGCGTCCATCGAATACGAATCCTTTATTGACGTCGTGCGGATCCACGAAGCGCAGGGAGTCGCCGAAGCTATAGAAACCCTCGTCATCGAAAACTTTTTCTGTTAGCTCCGGTTGGCGCCAATAGCCCGGCGTGATGTTCGGGCCGCGGACGCGAACTTCCAGTTTACTACCTTGCGGGACGAGTTTGGCTTCGACGCCGGGAATGGGGATGCCGATCACGCCGGCGCGATCGGTTTCCCAAGTCGTTTGAATGGCCATGGGTGCGGTTTCCGTGGAGCCAAGGCCGGTAACCATGATGATGCGTTCGCCGCAGGTTTCGAGCGCGAGGGAGCGATAGGCGTCCCAGACGGGTTGCGAGAGACCGGCCCCGGCGTAAAACAAGAGACGGAGGTGGCGGAAGAAATTTTCGCGGAGCTGGGGTTCGGCGCGGAGGGCGGGAAGAAGGTCTTCGTAGCCTTTGGGGACGTTGAAATAGACCGTGGGAGAAATTTCGCGGAGATTGCGGATCGTTTCGCCGATGAAGGCGGGGCCGGGCTTGCCGGCGTCAACGTAATAGCTGCCGCCGTTGTAAAGAGCGATGCCAATGTTGTGATTTCCGCCGAAAGTGTGATTCCAGGGGAGCCAGTCAAGGAGGGTGGGAGGCTCGTCCTGGAGGAAGCCGAAGACTTGCGCGATCATTTGTTGATTGCAGCAGAGCATGCGGTGGGTATTGATTACGCCTTTGGGCATGCCGGTGCTTCCGGAGGTGAAGAGAATTTTTGCTACGTCGTCGGGTTGGATTTTTGCGTGGGCTTTTGCGACGGCGGGCGTGGGGTTTGTGGCGGCTAGTTCGGCGAACGGCGTGGATTTTCTGTTGGGCGGCGGCTTATTTGTGGTGACTAGTTCAGTTTGTGGGTTGACGACGGATTCGATGGCGCGATTGTAGCGTTCCCCGTCGGAGACGAAGACCAGGCCGGGCGTTAGCAGGTTCATCGTGTGGCGGAGTTTGCCGAAATCGCGCGAGACCAGAGAATAAACTGGCGAGAGGTGGGCTGTGGGGATGCCTGCGTGCTGGCCGGCAAGCATCAGGAGGAAATGTTCGATATCGTTTTCGGAGAGGATGGCTACCGGATTTTCCTTTGTGAGTTTGCGATCGAGGAGAGCTTGGGCGATGTGGTGTACGGCGTTTTCGACTTGCGCGTAGGTTTTGGTGCGCCATTCGCCGCTGGGTTGGCGTTGAGCTACGCAGATTTTTTGCGGCATGGTTTTGGCCCAGTGGGTCAGGCGGTCGGTCAGGACATTTGGGTAGGGGCCTAGCGGTTCTTCTGGGCGGACGTAGAGAGTGCCGTCGGGGCGGGTTTCGAGCGTGGCGCCCGTCGTGCGGAGGCGGACGGGGCGGACGCGGTGGGGGGGTTGGAGTTGGCGAGTCATTTTGCGATTTTTGTGTTGCGCGCCTTAGTCGAACGCACGGCGTGTCGCACCTACGGCGCTCGATTCACTGTCGAACAGGTGCCCAGCGCTTACGCGCTGGGCTAACTTCTGCCGCGCCTATGGCGCTGGTTGATTGCCGAACACTGGACAGCGTGCAGAAACATTCATATCTACGACTCGCCCTTTACCTTTTGCCAGGGGCCGATGCTCGTCTTCAGAAACTCTTCGGTCAAAATCTCAATATCCAAAACGGTCGGCGTGAGCACGGATGTCGAACGAACCTTTCTTCAGCGATGGATTTCCTCCCAGAGCTTCTGGAGTTGCTTGATGTCGGTTTTTGCTGGGACGTCTTGGGCCGTGGTGATGAGCGTCGGGTGCACGTTGTTAATTATAGTATGAAGCGATTGGCGGAAGTTTGCTGCGGCGGGTTCGTCCGATTGGAATGCTGCGGTTGGTAGGGCGATACCTATTGGCGCGGAGCTTTGCGCTGCCGCGGACCGGATTGTGAGGTCTTCGGGCGCGGTAAGGGTTGGGCAGAGGACGCAGTCCCAGGCCTGCTGAAAGATTGCGGCGCTATTTCCTGCGAAGGCTTGGTGGTTGGTGATTTGCAGGACTGGAAGGGCTTGGTAGAAGCGAATGATATTGATTGCTGGGGCTAGAGTGGCGGACCAGGCTTCGGCGGTTTGCGGCGTTAGGTCTGGGAGAATTTCTTCGCGGACGAAGATTATGTGGGCGCCGGCTTCTGCTAGTTTGGTAACGATTTGGGTGATTGTGGCGGCGGCTAGTTCGATGGCGGCGTCTGGGAGATCGTCGCGACTGATTGGATCCCTTTTGGTTTGTTGCGTTAGCTGGGCGGCTAGTGTGAATGGGCCGGAGACGCCGGCTTGCAGGAGGGGTTCGTCGCGGAGTAGGGATTTCAGGCGCTGGATTACTTCTATCGCTACTTTCACGCGTGGATGTTTGGCTGCTTCTTCGGGGGCGCGGAGATTGTTCGGGAGTTCGCCTTTTTTCGGATTGTTCGGCCAGTGTTGCGTCGGTGGTTCTTCGCTTGTGGGCCATTCGATTGTGGCGCCTAGGGCTTCGGCTTCCAGGTTGGGGTCGAAATAGCAGGAGACGCCGTCGGAGCGGAGGCGGGTGCGGATTTGGCGTTGGGAGTTGGTGATTTTTGTGGGATTCGTGAGATAGGCGGGGAGCGGGGTGTTTTCGATTTTTGCGCCCAGGCCAAAGACGATCGGAAGAAACAGCGGACGCGTCGGCAAAATGCCCTGCAGAAGGTCCTTCAGCGCGTCGCGCGGAGTGAGACGCTGATTCATCGTTTATGGCCGGAAGATTGGGCCTGTGGGTTTGGCGTCTGGCCAGGTACCGTAATATTGCAGGATTTCTTTGGGTGGGGACTTTTTGGTCCATTCTTTTTGGAAATCGTCGAACGGTTTTCCGCGAGCTTTTCTGGCTTGGCGTTCTTCGTCTCTTAGCTGCTTGGTTTTTTCGGGATCTAACTTGCGGCGCGCGGGGTCATAGGCTATGCGGTAGATGTTTTGCGCGGTCCAGTCAGAGATTATTTTCTTTTTGAGGTCTTCGAGGATTTCTGCGGGATCGCGTTCTAGCGGGTCGCCGTAGCCGGGGCCGCCGCCGCTGAAGCCAAAGAGGAGATCGCCCTCGTCGTAGACTTTTGGAGTGCGCGCGATCAGCTCCATCGTCCAATCGCCCTGGATGGAATGGCCTTCGATGATGGCGCGGTGGTCCATGGTCAAGTGCGGATTGGCCTCGGACATTTGCTTGAGCAGATCCGCTTTGCGAATGCTGATGCCGGGAATGGGCGAAGACGCGTAGCCGCCGAAGAGCGGCTGGCCTAGCGGAACTTTGCTGCCATTGCCCATGCACATGGAAACGAGCTCGGGAACTTTGTGAATCATCCATTGCTGCACGCCGCCGGAGCCGCCGCGATGGAGTCCGGGACCGCTGGAATCTTTCCAGTGCTGCGAGAGGGTGACGGTGACGGGGAGTTCGCTTTCGACCTGCTCGGAATCGGGAGCGCGGCCAAAGGCGCACCAGGCGAAACCGTAGGCGTCCATGCCATCTTGTGCCGAACGGCCGCCCTGGCCCTGCGTATTGAGCGAGAACGAGAGGACGTCGGAGACGGCGAGGTTCCACTGCGAGTGACCGGCGCAGATTTGCGACGTGTGCTGGCTGCCGGGCGCCGCGGCAACCTGGCTCCAGAGTCCGGCATTCGAAAAAATCATTTTGGCGAAAGCGTTGTGCGTGGCGCAGCGGGCTTGCATGCCGATGAAGACGCAGCAACTGGTGGCAGCCATTTTGTCGGGATTGAGAATGATGCCTTCGGGAAATTCGAAATCTATGGGCGCGAAGGTGGAGCTGGAGATGGGCAGGTCGTGGAAGATGTATTCATACATGAAATTGGCGATGTGGCCGACGACGGCTTGCGGATGGACGTTGTAAGAGGAGGGATTTTCGGGCGAGGTGCCGTCGAAATTGAAAGTGATGCGCGAGCCGCTTTTCGTGAGTGTCAAGTAGCAGGCGCGGACTAGGGCGGGCGTCCAGCCGATGGCGTCGTTGAAAACTACGGCGCGGAATTTTCCGTCGGGGAGGGCTTTGATTTTTTTCAGCGCGCCGGCTTCGGCGGTCTCGCACATTTTGCGCATGAGGCCGACGACGAATTCTGGGCCGCGTTTTGCGACAAGTTCGAGCACGCGGACGCGCACGCGATCGGCGGTGGTGCAACGGGCGCGGAGGTCGGAGATAAACATGGCGGGAGCGCGCAGGCCGTAGACGGAGTAAAACTCGAGGAAGTCGTTGCGGATTTCGAAATTTTCCCCGATTTTGATGGGCGGGAGATTCAGGCCTTCTTCGAAGCGGGATTTGGCGCTGACGGGCATGCCGCCGGGTTCGATGGCGCCGGTTTCGGTGGTGTGCAGCGCGGCGGAAGCCCAGGCTAGCAGCTGGCCTTTGTGGAACACGGGCATGAGCGCGACCTGGTCGGGATTGTGGATGCCGCCGTAGAGCGCGTCGTTGGTGTACCAGATGTCGCCATCGCGGATGCCGGGATTTTTTTCGTAATACTTCAGGATGAATTTAATGACGATGGGTTGAATGATGGCGTGGAGGTAGGTGCCGCAGGAAGCGTTGATGAGATCGCCGCCGGCGGTGAAGAGCGCGACCATGGAATCGCCGGAGACGCCGAAATAGCTGCGCGAGGAGCGGATGAAAACTTCCATCGCTTCGTCGAGGATGTCGTTGGTGACTTGGACGCCGATTTCGTAGTCGCCTTGAAGGACTTTGGCGGCGCAGTCTTTTTCGTAGGGCGTGACCGGGGAGGGTTTGAGCCAGGCTAATTTTTCGGCGAGAGTTGGGATGGGCATGATTTTCCTCTTTTTGCGCTTACTTATTTTCCAGGATGCCTAGGCCGCGGCCGTCAATCGTGAAGTGCATTGTGGGCGGCACTACTAGGGTGGTGTATTCGCCTTCTACTACTGCTGGGCCTTCTACTATGTTGCCGGGACGTAGGGATTCGTAGGAGAAGATTGGCGTATCACGAAAATCTTTTTCTGTGGGCCAGTAGACTGGGCGCTCGCCTTTGCGGGCGGCGGTGGGATCGTGGCCTTCGAGGGTCAATTTCGGCAGCTCTACCTTTTTTGTGGGCACGATCGCTTTGAGGATGAAGCTCTCGATGAAGATTCCGCCTTCGGGATTTACTACGAAGGGGCTGAAAGCTTCGCTGAATTCTTTATTGAAGGCGTCGCAGATGGTGCGGACGTCTTGCTGGTTGTGAATTGCGAGCAGGGGCGAGAGCGTGCGTTTTACGTGGAATTGGCCGCCGTAGAGCATGTCGAGTTCCAGCACGAAGGAGGCGTCGGCGAGATTCAGGCCGTCGCCGGTGAGATCGCGGCGGGCTTGTTCGACGAGTTGCGCGACGGTTTCGTTGAAGGTGACGAATTCGTTCGAGAGTTGCTGGGTGCGCGGTTCCATGAGCGTGAGTTTTTTGGAGGCTTCGTAGACGTGCATGATGTCCATGGTGGAAGAGCCGAACGCGCAGAAGACTGGCGAGAACGCGAACGTGACGGCTTTGGGGATATCGGCTTTGAAACCTTCGGCGTGCGTGGGGCCGGCGCCGCCGCCGACGAAGAGGATGAAATCTTCGGGGCTGTGTCCGCGAAGGTGAACTTCTTTCATGATCGCCGAAGCCATATTGCCGTTGACGATTTTGCGGATGATGACGGCGGCTTCTTCGGCGCCGAGGCCGAGGGGCTTGGCGATTTTTTCGCGGACGGACTGGATGGCGCGATTCTTATCGAGGCGCATTTTCCCGCCAAAATAAAATTGCGGGTTGAGGTAGCCGAGGACGACATCGGCGTCGGTGACTGTGGGTTCGGTGCCGCCGAGATTGAAGCAGGCGGGACCGGGGATCGAGCCGGCGCTGCGCGGGCCGACTTGCACGCGATTTTCCAGGAGTTTATTGATGTAAGCGATGGAGCCGCCGCCCGCGCCGATGGAAAGAGTTTTGATCATGGTGATGCCGACCATCCAGCGGTCAATGATGGGGCGGAAATCGTAGCTGCGGACGCTGTCTTTGACGACGAGGCCGACGTCGAAGCTGGTGCCACCCATGTCAGTCATGACGACGTTTTGATAGCCGAGAGATTTGGCGACGTGATGCGCGCCCATGAGGCCGGAGACGGGACCGCTGTTGAAGGTGCGGCTGGCGGCGGTGCGGAATACTTCGGCGATGCCGCCGGAGCTTTGAATCATCAATAAGGGCTTCGAGTAGCCTTTTTCGCGGAGCTTGTCCCACATGGCGGAAAGTTCGATTTGCATGGAGCGCTGGAGATAGGCGTCGAGGATGGCGGCGAGAGTTCTTTCGTATTCGCCGAGCTTGCCGACGACTTGACCGGCGAGAACTACCGGCAAGTAGCCGATGTGAAATTCCTTGTATTCGTCGCGGATGATTTCTTTTACGCGGCGTTCGTTGGCAGGATTCAGGAAACCCCAGAGGAGCGCGACTACGAATCCGCGGGCGCCGCGGCTGGTGAGGTAGCGGACTTTTTCGCGGACGTCATTTTCATCGAGCGGGCGGATGATTTTGCCGCGGGAGTCTACACGTTCTTTTACGCCGACGATCATGTCGCGCGGAATCAGCGGGTCCGGTTTCTTTTGCACCGAGAGATTGCGGCGTTCGGCGACGCGAGTGCCGTCAATCCATTGGGCGCCGCGGCCGATGAGGACGACATCTTCATGGCCTTCGGTGGTGATGAGGCCGAGGCACGGACCTTTTTTCTCGATGAGGCGATTGAGGGCGATGGTGGTGGAGTAGCGGATCATGTCAATGGCGGGGAGGAGCTCGTCAATCTTCAGGCCGAGCGCGCCGGCGCCTTCTTCGATCACGCGCGTGAAGCAGACGGAGAGATCGTAGGGCGTGGTGGGAGATTTGCGGATCAGCGATTTCCCGTTGTAGTTGAGAACGAGGTCGGTGAAGGTCCCGCCGACGTCTATATCTATGGAATTCATTCGGTGGCCTCTAGACGCTGATTGCGAATTGTGAATTCACCCTGGCGCAGGCGTTCTTTGAGGCGGTCTACGTCAATTTCGATGTCGTCAGTGACTGGATGGCCGGGTGGTAAGTATTCGGTTTCGATTTGGGTGCCGCAGCCGGGGCAATAGAACTCGACGATGCGCACCCAGAGCGGGTCGGGAGAGAAATTGTACGCGCCGGTGACGAGAGGCGGGTGGATTTCGCGCGGGTCGCGATCGTGGACGAGGCAGCCTTTTTTGTAATTTTCGCGGGCTGGGCCTAGTGGGTGGTTGCAACGGTTGCAGAGCCATTGGTCGGTGGCGAGGTCTAGGTCCAGGTATTCGGTGATGCGGAGGCGGTTGTTTTGTTGGGTGGTCATTGACGTGTCCTTTTTTGCGCGAGCGGCGAACCTTTCAGGAATCGTACATTTGAGATCGTGGCAAGCTGGGGCGCAGCAAGCAGCGCCCCTACGGACCCATTATTTACTTTTTGCTTGATCATATTTTTTTGGCTTGGCGCGTAAGCGCGGCGTTGTTGAATTTGTCCATTTGTAGGATCCAGTTTTCTGGGACGAAGTAGGTGGTGTTGGCGTCTTCGAGGATGGCGGGGCCTTCGAGTTGATTGCCTGGTTGGAGTTGATCCCAGTCGTAAATTTTGGCTTCGCCTGTGGTGGTGCTGCCCCGGAGGATCTTGCGAGTTCCCTTCCAGGCGTGGGCAGAGTCTTTCGCTTGCAGGCGGCGCTCGATCAGTTTGGGTTTCGGCATGGATTTTTTGACGGAGACGCGAAGCAGGTCGAGCGAGAAATCCGCGCCCTGGTTGATTCCCGATGACTGGGCGGCGCCAGCTATTGCGGCTTGCAGCGACCTTTCGTCACTGAAGGATTCCGCGGAGCACGTGACGGCGAATGACGGGCCTTCCTTTTCTGAGACTTCGATTTCCACTGCGTATTTTATGTTGTCGGGCTTGATGCCTTCGCCCTTTAGGTCTTTCACACCTTCTGCTTTCAGGTCTTCGATTATTTGGCGGATGCGTGCTACGCCTTCGTGACTCACGGGAATGCCGGCTAGCGAGCTTTCGTAGACGTGGAGGATATCCGAGACGGAGGAGCCGAAGGCGCTGAAGACGGGGCCGAGGGAGAAGAGTTGCACGCGGTCTAGGCCGGCGATTTCAGCTACGCCGCAGGCGAAGAGGCTGCCGTTGCCGCCGTAGGCGAAGAGAACCGACTTCGAGAGGTCTTGGCGCAATTCTTTTCCGGCTGCGGCGATCAGTGCTGCTACCGATTCGAAGGCGCGGGCGAGAATGATGCGGCAGGCTTCTTCTGTGGACACCCGCAGAGGCGCGGCGACGCAATCGCTGATGGCTTTGCGCGCGAGATCTGGATCAATTGTTTTTGTGCCACCTAGAAAATAATCGGGATTGATTAGTCCGGCAGTGACGAACGCGTCGGTGAGAGTGGATTGATCGCCGCCGAGACCGTAGCAGGCGGGACCGGGATAGGAGCCCATGCTTTCGGGACCGAGTTGGACGGCAGGAGGATGAGAGGCGAGGAGAGGTTTGACTACGCTGCCGCCGCCGAGCGCGATCGAGCGCAGGTCGGGGAGCGAGATCGCTACCGGGATGCCGAAGAAATCGGAGGGCTTGCGATAGACCGGCTCGCCATCACGGAGGATGCTGATTTTTGCGGTTGTGCCGCCGATATCCATGGCGACGACATTGTCGAGGCCATAGGCTTTCGCGAGATAGGCGCTGGCGTGAATGCCGAGGATGGGGCCGGACTCGATGGTATCGATCGCCTTGGTTTTTGCGACGCCTGCTACGCCGCCATTGATATGGCTGACAAGGAAAGTACCGATGAAGCCAGAAGTTTCGCGCAGTTCGTCTTCGGCTTTGAAGAGCGTGGCGGCGAGCGCGCCATGCGTATAGGTATTGATGAGCGCTGAGTAGGTGCGCGTTGCGTCGTCGGAGGATTTCGAGATGTCGCTTCCGGCGAGGACTGGGACGGAACCGAGAAAATGATCGGGATATTGCTGGTCAATGATGCGCTTGATGGCAATTTCGCGGCGGGGATCCTGATGCGCGCCTTGCAGGCTGACGCAGATGCGACGGACTCCGCTTTCGAGGAGTTTGCGGGCCGCGTTCATGATGTCGGTATCGTCGGAGGAGTGATTTACGCCGATGACGTCTTGCGCAAAGACGAGGCGATTCAGGACGCCGTGGTGTGAGTTCGAGGCGTAGAGATTATTTTCATGGCCTTTGGTGACTAGCAGGCCTACGCGGGGGCCGCGCGATTCGGCTAGGACGTTGGAGGTGATGGTGGTGGACCAACGAATTAGCTCGACGTGTTCGAGGAATTCGGTGGAGCCGGGAAAGCCGAGTTTTCCTGCGGCTTGCCCGAGGCAATCGAAGAGGCAGACGGTCAGGTCGTGGGGAGTGGTGTCCACTTTCACGCAGAACATCTTGTCGTCTTCGGTGAAGAGGGCGTCGGTTAGAGTGCCGCCTACGTCAATGTCCACGGTCCACAAGATGGCCTCAGGCAGAGTGCGAGTCGAGAATTCTTAGACGTTCGTCATGGCTTATAGCACGTCTGGCGGCGGAAGGAGAGACGCTGACGATGGACAAAAGAGTTCTCCTGAGGAAACATCAGGTTAAGAAAAAACTATTGCCCTTTGTGTGGCCCGAGCGCCCCGGGGTCGCAGCGAACGAATTTATGCCCATCACCTTATGTCAGAAGCTCACGGTCGCGAAAAGCAGATCCCTCGCGGCGCTCGGGATGACAGCCGTTGCGCTTGTTACGGAAAAACTTCGAGATGTTACCTCACGGGCTAAAGCCCCTGACGATAGAGGGAGCATTATGTCGGAGCTAAAGCTCCGACCCCCTAAAAAGCCTAGAACGAGAACTTGGCCGCGAATTGGAACTGGCGCGGATTGAGCATGGTCCTGGGCGTGCCGAAGCCACCATTGGGCACCGGAGGCGCCGGGACGGGTCCGAGGTTCAGCGGGCAGGTGGGTGGACCGGTGCCAGCGTCGAAGGCGGCAACCGCTTCCTGGGTCGCGATGGTGGCGGAGTCTTTGTAGCGCTTGGGGGTGGGGCCGCAGAAGACAGCGGCGCCGTAGACGGAGGTGACTTCGTCCACGTTGGGACGGTTGAGTGCATTGAAGGCGTCCACCATCAGGTCAACGCGGTAGCGCTCCCTGAAGGCGAAATAGCGAGCCACGCGCAGATCCCAGGAATAGAGATCATCGCCGTAGTAGGTGTTGCGTCCGGAAAGACCGACGCGGTCAGTGACGGGGTTGGTGTCGCCGTTGGCGTCAAAGCCGACGAACAAGGTGAAGGGGCGGGGGCTCTGCAGCGTCACGATGTTGCTGAAAGTGAAATTGCGCAAGAAGCTGTCTTTCGGCCCTTCCACGCTGAAGTTGGCGATAAAGCGATGACGGACATCCTGATTGGAATTGGCGCGCTCCAGGCTGCGATCGTAGAGATCCTGGGGCGTGCTGACGAACGTGGTGAAGGTGCCGTCGTCGAGCGTGTGCGAGAAGGTATAGTTCGCATTCAGCGTGAAAATCTTCTGGAATCGTTCGGTGACTTGCAGAGTAAGGCCGTTGTAAACGGAATTGCCGGAGTTGTCCGTGTAATAGAGCAGGCCGGCGTTGGAATAGGCCGGCGAGCCACCGGGATTGAGTCCGTTGTAGAAGAAGGCCTTTCCCGCGGGCCAACCCGCAGGAGGAGCTTCCGCCGGCGGACAGTCCGGAGTGCCGGGAGTGACGCTGGGAACGGTGGTGCCGGCGGCAGCGCCGAATGGAGGACAGACGTTGAGATTTTCGGCGCGAACCAGATGGTGCGCGGCAACCCAGAGATAGCCTGCGCTGACGGTAAGCCCGTTGGTAAGCTGGCGGTCTATTTCGAGGTTGGCTTGCTCGGAGTAAGGGATTTTGCTGTCGTGTTGGACCATGCCAGCGCCTGCGGTGCAGGACGGCGGGCAAGGACCGGTAATGTATTGGTCAGGCACCTGGCCGGTGGTGACTAAGGTTGCCGCGGCGCTAGATGGAAATCCCAGCGGACCTGGTGTGAATTGGTTCAAGACCCACGTTGCGGTGTTGGCGCCCTGGCGAATCCCGGGCAACGTTTCGCCGGGAATGATCACGGGGCGCTGCGGCTGGGTGATAAAGAGGAACGAAAGGTTGTAGCGGTCGTCGAATATGCCGAATCCGGTGCGCACGACGGTTTTGCTGTCTGGCGACCAAGCGAGACCAACGCGAGGCTGGACGCCATTGTAGTGCGGGTTGATCTGCTTGGAGAGGCCGGTCTCAAAGTCATAGCGTAGGCCGTAATTGATCGTGAGGGTGGGGTTCAGACGCCACTGATCTTGGGCGTAAAAACCGTAGTAGGAGTGGTTCAGAGTTTCTGAAAAATTCACCGTTTCGCTCGGCAGATAGGCGTTCTTCCAGTCGGTGGGAATCGGCGGCGGAGTGGGAAGCTGTCCGCTGGGCGGATTGGGCACCGTTCCTACCGGGGCGCCCCAGAAAACGATCGGGACGCCGTTCAAGGGCTGGTCGTTATTGTTCGGACCGAACGGAGCACCGGGCTGCGTTGGGAAAAAGGGAGCGGTGGCAGTCGGGCACGGCCCGTCGGCGGGATTGGAAGCGATGCCCGCAGTGGGATTCACGAAGTTGGCAAAGTCCACCAGGCAATTCAGGCCCGGCATGACGATGCGCATGGGAGTGAATCCGGGCCAAATCACGAAATTGTTGACGTGGTTGTAATCCACGCCGAATTTAGCGACGTGATTTCCTTTGACCCAGGCCAGCGAGTCGGTGAGCTGAGCGCGACTTTCGTAAATGGCATCGAGAACGCCAAAGTTGTGGCCGAACAGCAGAGTGTTGGGGATGTCCAGGTTGGGCTGGCCAGTGACGCCCGGGAAGTTGTAGTGGCGGCGGGCGTATTGCGCGAGGAAGCTGTTGACCAGGTCGGGCTTCAGCGTGGTAGCGACGCTGCCGACGAGGGATTGATCGCGCAGGAACAGATCGTGGCCGCTGCTGGGTGCGCCGATGCCGCCGCCATCGAGAGTGCTGCCGACGAGTTGGTTGAGGTCGCGACCATCTTCGATGTTGTAGCGCACGCTGAGGTGATTGTTGGGATTTATCTGGTAATCAATTTTGGCGATGCCGTAGTCGTTGTCCTTGGTCTTCAAAACAGAATTTAGATATTGGAGAGGCGACGAGGTGCAGGTCGCCAAGGCCGTGGTGCAACCTTCGGGGGCGATTCCTAGAGCGGCCTTGGCGTCGTCTACCAAACCTATATTTTGATACAGCACGCCGGGATAGGTGGGCGATTCGGCGCGGCGCTGGCCTTCGTAATTGGTGAAGAAAAATATTTTGTCCTTCTTGATGGGGCCGCCGGCCGCGGCGCCGAATTGATTCTGGCGCAGGACGTACTGGTCTGGCGCGGGCTGGAGCAGGGAGCGCGCGTCGGTGGCATTGTTCTGCAGGTAGTCGTAGATCGAGCCGTGCAATTCGTTGGTGCCGGATTTGGTGACGATGTTGACGATGCCGCCGAGGGCCCGGCCGTATTCCGCGCCGAACGCGTTATTGACCACGCGAAATTCCTGAACCGATTCCTGCGGAGGAGTAGAGCGCTGCGAGCCGGTGGCGGTGTTGATGTTGTCCGCGCCGTCCACGGTGACCATGTTGCTGAGGTCGCGCATGCCGGCGAAAGAGATGCGCGTGGTTTCAAATTCGGTGATGGTGGATTGCAAGCTGGTGCGGCCGGTGGCGACGCCGGCCGTTAGCAGGGCAAAATCGGTGAACTGACGGCCGCTGATGGGCAGATCCTGAATCTGCTGGGAGTTGATGACCTGGCTGATCTCAGTCTTGGTGGGTTCGATCTCCGGAACTTCGGTGGTGACGGTGACTTGCTCAGTTTGCGTCGCGACTTTCAGGACGACATCAACCGTGGCGGTTTGGCCTACCGTGAGGACGATGCCTTTGTGTATGTGGGTAGCGAAGCCTTGAAATGTGACGGTGAGATCGTACTGGCCCGGAGGCAGGTTCGGAATGGCATAGAATCCGGAGTCATTGGAGGTGGCGTAGTACTTCGCGTCGGTGGAAGTTTCCTGCAGCGTGAGGGTAGCGCCTTTCACCGCGGCGCCGCTTTCATCGCGGACGGAGCCGCTCAACTGCGCTCCTGTGATTTGTCCGAAGGCTGAGCCGGCGAAGGATAAGATTAATGCAACTGACAGGACCGCGAGACGCGCGAAACGTGCGCTCATGGCTCACCCCTTGGCGGACATTAATTTGAAGGCTGAATCGTCCGCATCCACACGCGTTATGGGCAGAATGTTTAAGGCTGGGCTGGTACTTTGTCAAGACTTTAATCGAGCGGACGTGCGAATATCGGTCACAGCGCGATGTTCCGCGGTCACGCGGCCTCTTGACTTCGTTTGTGCAACGCGATACGAGACTGCGCGCGGGTGCTTGCGAGTGCGTGATTCGGGAGAGTGATGACGCGAAACAAATTTTTGATCGCGACGATTATTTGCGCGGCCGTTGCCGCCGGCTGCGGACGGCGTGAATCGCGCGCGGCGAATGATGGGCGGGGTGTGGGGCGCGCGGCGAAGGCGGTGGATGGGGCGCGAATTATTCACGCGGATGAGGAGCCGGGAAACTGGATGACGTACGGGCGGACTTACAGCGAGCAGCGATTTAGTCCGTTGAAACAGATCAACGACAAGAACATCGGCGGGTTGGGACTGGCGTGGTTCTACGATCTGGACACGCGGCGCGGGCAGGAGGCCACGCCGATTGTCGTGGATGGCGTGATGTATTTTACGACAGCGTGGAGCAAAGTTTTTGCGTTGGACGCGGCGACTGGCGCGGTGCTGTGGTCCTACGATCCGAAGGTGCCGCCTGAATGGGCGGTGAACGCTTGCTGCGATGTGGTGAACCGCGGAGTGGCGGTGTGGGGCGGAAAAGTTTTTTTCGGGACGCTGGATGGACGATTGATCGCGCTGGATGCGGTGACGGGTTACCCGGCTTGGCAAACGCTGACGATTGATCGCAGGTTTCGTTACACGATTACTGGGGCACCGCGCGTGGTGAAAGGCAAGGTGATCATCGGGAACGGCGGAGCGGAAATGGGAGTGCGCGGGTACGTTTCTGCCTATGAGGCGGAGACGGGCGAGATGGCTTGGCGTTTTTATACTGTGCCGGGCGATCCTGCGAAGCCGTTCGAGAATCCTGTGCTCGCGAAAGCGGCGAAGACCTGGTCGGGTGAATGGTGGAAATACGGCGGCGGCGGAACGGTGTGGAATGCGATGGCCTACGATCCGGAGTTGGATCTTCTTTACATCGGAGTGGGCAACGGCGGGCCTTGGAATCCGCGAATTCGCAGCCCGCACGGCGGCGACAATCTTTTCACTTGTTCGATTGTGGCGCTGAAGCCGGAGACGGGCGAATACGTGTGGCATTACCAGGAAAATCCGGATGAGGCTTGGGACTACGATTCGGATGAGGACATTGTGCTGGCCGATCTCACGATTGACGGCCGCGCGCGGAAAGTGCTACTGCACGCGCCGAAGAACGGAATTTTTTATGTGATCGATCGCGCAACCGGGGAGCTGATTTCCGCGAAGCCTTACACGCATATTACTTGGGCCAGCGGCGTGGATATGAAAACGGGGCGGCCAATCGAAACGGCTCTTGCGAGGTATCCCGGAGGCAAGCCCGAGATCGTGATTCCGGGGCCGCTGGGCGCGCATAGCTGGCAGCCGATGGCTTACAGTCCGTTGACGGGCCTCGTTTATATTCCGATTCAGGATGTGGGATTCCCCTACGAATCGGACGCGGATTTCAAGATGAGACCTTTCGGGTTCAACAACGGCGTGGACTTTGTTGCTGCGGGCATGCCGCAAGATCCAAAAATCAAAAAAGCGATTATTGGCAGCGTGACGGGACGATTGGTAGCTTGGGATCCGGTGCAGCAGAAACAGGTGTGGGACATCGCGAGGCCGGAGGCGTGGAACGGTGGAGTCCTGACGACGGCGGGCAATTTGATTTTTGAAGGGACTGCGCGCGGAAATTTTGAAGCGTATCTGGCGGACAAGGGGACGACGGTTTGGTCATTTCCAATACAGACGGGCGCGATTGCCGGGCCGGTGACTTACACGGACCGCGGCGAACAGTACGTGGCGATTTTGGCTGGATGGGGCGGCGTGTTTCCTTTGGCTGCTGGCGAGATTGCTTTGAAGGCGGCGCGGGTGCGGAATGTTAGCCGGATGATTGTGTTCAAGCTGGGAGGCAGGGGCGTGTTGCCGCCGTTGCCGGAGGTCGAGGCGGAGGTTTTGAATCCTCCTCGTTCGACAGCGAATGCGGGGACCGTGCATCGCGGCGAGGGGCTTTATCAGCGGTATTGTTCGACGTGCCATGGGGATGTGGCGGTTAGCGGCGGAGTGTTGCCGGATTTGCGTTATTCGAGCACTTTGGCGAATGACCAGTGGTTTCAGATTGTGTTGGGAGGATTGCTGAAGCCGAATGGGATGGTTTCGTTTGCGAAGGAGATTTCGCGGGGGGATGCGGCGGCGATTCGGGCTTATGTGATTTTCCGGGCGAATCAGAGTTTGGAGGAGAGTAAGGGCGCGGGAGGCGAGGCTGGGCGGCGGTGAGTTAGTGGACGGCGCGGTCGGTGTTGGACCAATACGGTTTGCGCAGAAGCTTGCGGTCTACTTTACCGGCGGGGGTTTTGGCGATTTCTTGGACGAACGCTACGGATTTTGGGGATTTGACTCCGCCTAGTTTTGTTTTGCAGTGGTCTAGGATTTCGCGTTCTGTTAGCGATTGGCCCTCGCGCATGACTACTAGAGCTTTTACTGCTTCCCCCCATTTGGCGTCGGGAACGCCAATTACTGCACATTCGTGAACTTGCGGCAGCGCCATGATGGCAGCTTCGACTTCGGCGGAATAGACGTTGAAGCCGCCGGAGATGATCATGTCCTTCTTGCGATCCACGATATAAAAAAAGCCGTCTTCATCGCGGTAGCCGACGTCGCCGGTGTGGTGCCAGTTGTGTGCGCGAATTTCGGCAGTGGCTTCGGGCAATTCGTAATAGCCGGCGGTGACTAGCGAGCCGCGGGCTACGATTTCGCCGGTTTCTCCGGGAGGAAGGAGGCGGCCTTGATCGTCCATGATGGCGAGACGAACGGCGCTGGTGGGTTTGCCGCAGCTTTTGAGGCGTTCGGGATGATCTCCGGCTGCCGCGGCTGCTAGCGTTGTTTGGTCGAGGAAAGTGAGGAGCATGGGTGCTTCGGTCTGTCCGTAGGATTGACACATGGAGGGGCCGAAAATTTCGACGCCTTGCTTGAGTTTATCGGGCGAGACGGGCGAGGCCGCGAGAAGAAACACGCGCAGGCTGGAATAATCGAATTTGCGGACGTCGGGATGCGCGAGCAGGCCGTAGAAGGCAGTGGGCGGAAGAAATAAGTGCGTGACGCGGAAGCGTTCGATATTTTGCAGGACTTGCAGCGCGTCGAAACCCGGCATGATTATGTTTGTCGCGCCGATGGTGAACATGGCGAAGGCGACGACTCCTGCGGCGTGCGAGAGCGGCGCGACGCTTAGGCAGACGGGATTTTCGGTGTCGCCGCGCCAGTAGTGCGAGGCCATTTCGGTCATGGTGCCCCAGGAGAGGGTGGTGACGCGGACGCCTTTGGCTGGACCGGTGGTGCCGCCGGTGGGGACGAGGCCGACTAAGCGATCGGGATTGCCGTGGGCGTCGGATGTGTCGTGGTCGTCTGTTGCGGCGCCTTGTTGCATGAATTCTTCGAGCGAGGGATTTTCGTTGTCGGGCGCGTCTATGCAGATCAGGTGGCGCAGCGTGGGGACGCGTTGTTTTAGTTCTTTGGCGTGATCGCGAAACGTGCTGTGGTAGAAAAGCCATTTCGTGCGGACGTAGTTGAGATATTCGACGTTGGCGTCGGCGGCGTTGCGGTAGTTGATGGGGACCCAGACGCCTCCGGCGCGGAGGAGGCCGAGCATGCAGAAGAGGACGCGGGCGTCGTTCGTGGAGTAGATGGCGACGGGTTCTTCGCCGCGGAGGCCGGCGGCGTGCATGGCGCGGGCGATTTCTTGGCTAGCGTGGCGGAGGCCTTTGTATGTGTGGCTTTTTTCGCCGTCAATTAGGGCGATGCGGTGGGGCGTGATTTCGGATTGTTTATCGAAATAGTCTATGGCGCGCATGGGTTAGGGATACGGTGGTGGTGATTTTGTGGCGCATAGGCGCGATTTTTGGCCAAACATTGCGTTCGTAGCATGTGTCGCACTTACGGCGCTCGGTTCTTTTTGTCGACTGTTCCCAGCGCTCACGCGCTGGGCTAACTTCTGCCGCGCCTACGGCGCTAAGTTATCGCGAAGTCTGGATTGCAGCCAAGATCTTGAGCGGCCAATGTGCGATTCAGCATTCGTGCTGAATCTTTAGTCACGACGTCCGCGTAACGCGAAGCACCGAGTTCTAGCTGATCCTTGCTTTCGTTAGGCCGTGGCTTTCCAGGACTTTTAGGAGCTCGCGGTGGCCGAAGGCTGCGCAGGCTGATTGGAAACCGGTTTTGCGCGGCGGAGTGTGAATCAAGCTGTGGGCTGCGTAGGCCTGGAGCAGGCCGGTTTGGCGATAGCAGCAGGTGCCGAAGAGGACGCATTGGGCATAGTCGGTGGTGCCGCGGCCCAGGACGACGTCAATCGTGCGTTGCTCGCGTGGATTTTCGCGGGGCGGAGTGCCGGCCTGGACCGAATTGGCCATTTCGGCTAGCTTTTTTTCGCGCTCTTCTTTCGGCAGCGGGCGGATGTTTTCTTCGAAATGTTTTTCGGTGGCCAGGACGTTTTGCATCACTTCGCGATTCAAGATGCCGCCTAGCGAGCGGACGTTGGCGACTTGCGGATGGTCCTTGAACCAGACGGGGTGCGGGAAGCCGCCCCAGGTTAACGCGAGTTGGGTTTGGATCAGGCCGGGGACGACGACATCGTAGGCGGTCGCGCGGGGCCATTGCTTGTACTGATTTTGTTCGAGGTAGTAGGCGTCGGTCTGGATCGCGGCGAAAATTGTTTGCGTCGAGCCGAAGGTGGGGACGCCTTTGAACATCGTGAGGATTTCGAGAGTGTCTATATCGCCCTCCTCAATGCAAATGTGGGCGGCGATCGCGCTGGGCACGGACATGAAGGCGGTCGCTGGCGCGGCGAGCAAATTTTCGCGGGCGAATTTTTCGCCCCACTGTTCGGCGACGGTGCGGATCCAGGCTTGTTCGCCGCCGATGTCGAGGTAATGGCACCCGGCTTTGAGGCTGGCTTCGATGACGCGCGGGCCGTTGTAGATGAAGGGGCCGGCCATGTTGCAGACGACTCTTGCACCGGTGAAGAGTTCGGCGAGCTCGTCCACCGAGCCGCCGACTTCGGCGACTTCGTAATCGGCGGATTCGATGCCGGGGACCATGCTCATCACTTGTTCGATTTTGGAGCGGGTGCGGCCCGCGGCGATGAAGGGGACGTTGAATTCGCGGAGGAATTCGGCGACGAGGCGGCCGGAAAAGCCATTGGCGCCGTAGATGATTACGGGTTTTTTGGTGGACATGGTGTTCCTCCAGAGCGGATATGCAAGTTATCTTTGAGTTTCGCTTGGTCGAGACGCCTCTCACGCGCGTGCGTCGTGAAAACATGGCTTCAGGGGCTGAAGCCCCTTCCTTTTTGGGCCATGCTGACGGCGGGACTGAAGTCCCGCCCTTCCGGATCGGTCGTGCTGATGAGAGCTTCGTAGCCGGCGGGAGAATTCTAGTTTAAAGTGTCTTTTTTGGTAGTAGGCACCTTTTTGTAACCTGGTATCTGTGGGAGGCTGCGGTCATGGACGAATTTGATTGCCCCGTCAAGCGTACGGGAGACATCATCGGCGGAAAATGGAAGCCTTTGATTTTATTTTATCTGCAGGCGCGCGTGCATCGGTTCGGCGAATTGCAGCGGCGCATTCCGGGAGTGACTAAGAAAATGTTGACGCAGCAATTGCGGGAGCTGGAGCGCGACGAGATTATCCGGCGGCGTGTTTATGCGCAGGTCCCGCCGCGCGTCGAGTATTCGTTGACGCGGCATGGCGAGAGTTTGAAGCCGATTTTGGAATTGATGTCGACGTGGGGCAAGAGGCATCGGGCGCGTTATGACAGGTGAGGTGGGGCAGTGCGTGAATGTCAATACCGGAGCTTTCCAGCCAGCTACGTCTTGCCAAAAAGGTGTCGCACCTACGGCGCTCGCAGATCCTTGGTGGCCGTACCCAGCCCTTACGGGCTGGGCTAACTTCTGTCGCGCCTCCGGCGCTGCTTTTTTTTCGACGCGCTACATCAGCTTCGCAGGCTGACTCTGTAGATGGATATTTCCTGATTTGATGCGGGCGGTTTCTTTCAGGAAGAGGGCGGCCAGGAAGACGATGCCTGTGCCGCCGGCGGCCATCAGGAGTGTGATGCCCAGGCCGTGACTTTCGGCCAGGGCGCCGCCTAGGGTGGGGGCGATCGTGGCACCCACGATTTCGCCGACGAGTGTGGCCAGGCCGATCGAGGTTGCTGCGAATTGCGGCGGGACGCTTTCGGTGGGAATCAGAACCATTACTAGAGTGGGCATGCCTTGACCTGCGTTGGTTAGGAGCAGGATGGCGGCTAGGAACCACGGGTAGGCATAGAGCGGCGGGATGAGCAGCACCAGCGGCACTAATGCCGACATTGCGGCCATCGCTAGTAGGACGGGTTTGCGTCCGAGGCGATCGGAGAGAGATGGCAAAAGAAAACCCAGGATGAAACTGCCGAGCCCTGTGGCACCGAGAAGAAAGCCGGCGGTCGTCGGCGCTTGATGCGCGACTTCGGTGATGTACAGAGGCGCGAAGACGTTCGAGAGGAAGAGCCAGGAGATGAATCCTGCGGCGCCGATGCAGCAGAGCCAGATATTGCGATAGCGAAGAATCGAAAAATAGTCTTTCAAGCTCACGCGGTGATGCGTTTCTTGTTGCGGTACCCCCCCGCCGGTGGCGTCGTGTTTCGGTTCCTTGACGAATTTCCATATCAGCAGGCCCATCAGAATTCCCGGCGCTCCCGCCACGAAAAATGCCCAGCGCCAGCCGAAGCGTGCGGCGATTTGCGTGGTCAAGACGGGAGCTACCGCGAGGCCGACGAGAGCTCCGGCGCTGACGACGATGCCGATGTTGCGTCCGCGGCGCGTGGGCGTGGAGGATTCCTCGATTAGCGCGGTCATGATGGACCAGCAAGGGCCCTCGGCGAGGCCCATGAGGGCGCGTATCAGCAAGAGTTGATGGAAGCTGTGCGCGATGCCGGATAGCCAGGACAGAATCGAGAATGCGAAGACAGCGGGAATGAGGATGGGCCGGCGGCCGATGCGGTCTGAGATCGCGCCGAAAAGAAGAGTGGAGACGGCCCAGGTGATGGCGAGGACCGAGGCCAGCATGCCGACTTGTTCGTGAGTGAGATGAAATTCGGGGATGATGTAGGGCGCGAGGTAGAGTTGGGACATGCGGTCGAGGAAGACCGTGCCCCAGGTGAGGAAGAGGATGGCGACTAGAGAATTTTCGTAGCGTCGGGAGTGGTCCATTTATGGTTGGTGGCGCAATGGGGCGAACACGGCTGCAAAATTCAACGGCAAACTGGCCCGCAAGACGCGTTTCCATCCTGCCGTTTGTTTCAGCTGCGGGCGCGGCATGCCGCGCCCCTACCTCAATAGCATGGACAGTTCTTGCGCCGCGGCTTGCAGGTGCGGCAGGAATTTATTTAGCATGTCCTGATTGGAGACGCGCTGGGCGTGGGCGCCGACGTTTACCGCGGCTACTACCTTGCCGCTGGGATTCTGGATCGGGACGGCCATGGAGCGCAGGCCCAGCTCGAGTTCCTGGTCCACGATTGCGTAACCATTGCGCAGGACGAGGCGCAGAACCGGCCGTAGCTTGTCGGCGGTGACGATGGTGCGCTCGGTGTAGCGCGTGAACTGGATGCGGGCTAGGAAAGATTCGAGTTCGTCGGGGGGAAGATGCGCGAGAAGGACGCGGCCCATCGAGGTGCAGAACGCGGGGAGGCGGCTGCCGACGCCGAGATCAATGGCCATGATGCGCGTGACGTTGGCGCGGGCTACGTAGACGATGTCGAGGCCGTCGAGAGTAGCGATGGAGCAAGATTCGTGCAGGAGGCGGCTGAAATGTTCGAGGACCGGTTGGGCGGCGGTGGCGAGCGGCATGGAAGAAATGTAGGAATGGCCGAGAGCGAGGACGCGCGGACGGAGGTAGAAGTGGCGATTGTCGTCGGAGCCGGCGAAACCGAGTTTGGCGAGAGTGTAAAGACAGCGGCGGACGGCGGCGCGCGAGAATCCAGTCTTGGCACTTACTTGCGAAATGGTGAGTTGGCGCTTTTTTTGCGAGAAGGCTTGGATGACGGCGAGGCCGCGGGCGAGCGACGTCATGAAATCGGGGTCGCCGGTGAGCGCGTCAATTTGCGCGGAAGGAGTGGGCGGAGGCGGCGCGGCGGCCGCGGAAGGCTTGGGCGGGACGACGGCGGCATGAGAAGTTTCGTCTGGTGCTATGCGCGAAGTGGCGCGAGGCATTGAAATCTCCCTGTAAGAAATCGGAGCGCTGGGCAGGATACACGAATTGGGCGATAGGCGCACGCAGTTTCGATAATCGGCCTTGACGAGTGCGGCGGCGGAGACATAGATTTGCGGGTCGGCGGCATATAATTGTTTTGTTCGCGGTGATTTGGCGGGAATTGAGGGTTCGAGAGCATGGCTAGCAAAAGCATGGCTGGTTTCTTGGCTTACCGGCGGCCTTTGCCAGGAACGCAGCCGAACCATTTGCATCCACCGTATTTGTCGTCGGTGAAGCGCGCGCCGACGAAGCCGCTGATTTATTTGCCGCACACGCTTTCGGAGATTACGGGGCCGACGTTTGGGCCGGAGTTTGTGGACGTGAAAGCTTGCGACCTGACGCGGCAGGGGCGGAGCGAACCGCTTGGCGCGCGGATCATCGTTAGCGGGCGCGTGATGGACGAAGATGGGCGGCCGGTGCGAAACACGCTCGTGGAAATCTGGCAGGCGAATGCGGCGGGGCGATATTTGCACACGAACGATCAGCACAACGCGCCGCTCGATCCGAATTTTACCGGCGAAGGCCACGCGATGACCGATGACGAAGGCCGCTACCGGTTTGTGACGATTCGGCCGGGAGAATATCCTTGGGGCAATCATCACAATGCGTGGCGTCCGGCGCACATTCATTTTTCGCTTTTTGGTCCGGCGTTCGCGACGCGTTTGGTGACGCAGATGTATTTTCCGGGCGATCCTTTGCTCGCTTCCGACCCGGTGTTCAATTGCACGGCGGATGAGGCGGCGAGGCGGCGGCTGATTTCGGAGTTTGATTGGGAAACGACGATTCCGGCGCAAGCTTTGGGTTACCGGTTCGATGTGATTTTGAGCGGGCGCGAAGCTACTCCGATGGAAAAGTGAAATGACTTTGCGCGCGACTACATCGCAGACAGTGGGACCGTTCTTCACGATTGGTTTGACGCGGATGAACCGGTCGGAATTGGCTGGGCCGGGTGTGTCGGGCGAGCGCGTGACGATCGAGGGGCGCGTGGTGGATGGTGATGGCGTTCCTATTCCAGATGCTGTGATCGAAATTTGGCAGGCGAATTCGTTTGGGAAATATGCGCATCCGGAGGATTTGCAGGATAAGCCGATTGAGGCGGGATTTTCGGGTTATGGACGCGTGCCGACGGACGATGCCGGGAGATTTTCTTTTACTACTATCAAGCCTGGGGCGGTGCCGGGGCCGGATGGGAAGATGCAGGCGCCGCATTTGGCGGTTTCGGTTTTTATGCGGGGATTATTGAAGAGATTGGTTGCGCGGATTTATTTTCCGAATGAGGCGAGGAATGACGCGGATTTTGTATTGAGTTTAGTTGAGCCTGCGCGGCGTGGGACTTTGATTGCGGGGGCGGTGCCGGGGAAGGCGGGAGTGCTGGAGTGGAATGTGGTGATGCAGGGGGAGGGCGAGACTGTTTTTTTTGATTGCGGGATGTGAGGGCGAGAGACGCTGACATTTTGCTGCTGTGAAAGAAGTCAAAAGATTTAACACAGAGAACACAGAGTAAAGGGAGAGGACACGGAGAATATGTGCTTCGTTTGTTCCGCCAGGCGCGCCGCAAGCGCCAAGTCAACAGATTTAACGCAGAGGACACCGAGTCAGCGCAGAGTGCGCGGAGGAAACTAGTTCCCCACTTGCCAGTATTGGCGAGAAAAGCAATTCCCTCGCTGCGCTCGGGATGACACCGCCTTCCTTTTGTCCGCTAGCTGTTCAGACCGCCATGGATCGTTGCAGCAACGTCGATGGCGCACTAAAGTGCGCCGCTACAAAGTCCTAGTCACCCAGCGGCCCGGCAAGAATATTTGAAGCTTCAAAAATGGGCCTTTAACTCCAGACGCGGCGGGCTACTTCTGCTACTAGGTGGAGCTTGGCCCATTGTTCGTCTTCGGTTAGGAGATTGCCTTCCATGGTGGAGGCGAAGCCGCATTGGGGGCTTAGGGCTAGATTTTCTTTCGGGAAATACCGCGCGGCTTCGTCAATGCGGCGCGCGATGTCGTCCGCGTTTTCCAGCTGGGCTTTTTTCGAGCTGATCAGACCGAGCACTACGGTTTTATTGCGCGGGACTAGGCGCAGTGGCTCGAAGGTGCCGGAGCGTTCGTCGTCGTATTCGAGCAGGAAGCGATCTACCGCCATGGTGGTGAAAAGTTTTTCGGCGATGGCGTCGTAGCCGCCTTCGGCGTACCAGTGGCTGCGATTATTGCCGCGGCAGAGATGCATGGCGAGAGTGACTCCGGGGCCGCGGGCGGATTCGAAGCAGGCGTTATCGGCGCGAATGGATTCGTCGAGGAGCGCGTCCGGCTCGATTTTCATTTCGGTGCGAATCCAGTCGCGCCATTTCGAGTCCATGAAGTAGCTGTAGCGCGGGGCGTCAATCTGAATGTACTTCACACCTTCGGCCGAAAGCCTCGCGAGCTCCAATTTCATGATGGCGACGATATCCCACAGCAGTTCGGAATGATCTTTGTAAACTTTGTCGGTGATGCCGCGTTTGAAGGAGATGGCTGGAAATTGGGTGGCGCTGGGGAGCGTCATTTTGATGGCGCCAGGGCTGTGAGTTCTTAAGAACGATAGTTCGCGGCCGGTTAGCGGTTCTTTGGCGCGGAGTTTTTCGGTGACGACGCCGGTGACGCTGCTGACTGGCGCGTCTCTTGCCTGGCCGGCTTTCCAGGCGCGGTTTACGGCGTCGCCTAAATCGAAGCCTGCGACGGCGTCGGTGAAGTCACTCATGAAATTGCGGCGGCGGAATTCGCCGTCGGTGAAAATTTCGAAGCCGAGATCCTTTTGCTTCGCGAGGACGCGATCGATTTGGCGGTCTTCGATGGCGTGGAGTTGAGCGCCGTTGTTGGCGGCGGATTTGCGGGCTTCGAGTAATTCAGGCGGGCGCAAGAAGCTGCCGACGTGGTCGGCGCGGTATGGTGTGGACATGTGCGGTTGCCTCCCGGATTGCGTGGGCCTCGCGGCGGTCTTTGGACTGCCATCGATTTGCGCCGTGACACAGATGGCGCACTAAAGTGCGCCGCTACAAATTCAAAACCGGCGCTGCGCCGAGCGTGCGCTTGAGATCAGCCCTATTGCTCCGCCTCAACTCCTCGGCGTCTTTTTCAATCGCTGCCCGCCTAAAGGCGGCGGCTACAAATGCAACGCCAACTGCGATACTAAATGCGAATCCGCTCAGGCTTCAGATCCAGAGTTTTTCGTTGATCTTTAGATTTTTGGCGCGGCAGTAGCTTAGATAGTGATCTATGAACCAGAAGACGTCTAGCGTTTCTAGCAGCGCGTCGCTGTCGTCGTAAAATTCGAGCGAACCGTTCAGGAAGAAAATTGTTTTCATGCCGTTGGGATCGTCGGAAACGAGCGTGTGGATTACGCCGGGATTTTCGCGGACGTAACTGCCGGGGCGCGCGACCCAGTCGTATTCGAGATAGCGCCAACTGCCTTCTAGGGTGCAGGCGGAGATGGGTCCGCGATGGCGATGGCGGCCGAGCATGCCGCCTTTTTTCACCCAGAGAATATTGGCGAAGGAATTGGTGCGGACGTCGAAGGCGAGATGGCGAATGAAGACGTTTTCTTTGAAGGGCACGTACGGGGATTCGTCTTCGCTGGCGCCGATGTGGATGTCGGGGCGTCCGTATTCCTGAATGACAGCCGCGAGGCTGCTGCTGGCGTCAACGATTGGCATGTGGACCTCCGTATCGCGCGTTTCGTTTTGCGCTGACGCTAAAGCCGAGGAAAAAGCAGATTCCTCGGGCTGACGTCGTCTTCGGAAGGACACGTCTTTTCATTTTTTGCCCAAACCCTCGCGCAGTGCCCTGACGCTACGCGCTGTTCCGGTCGAATACCACAATTGCGCGAGCAGATCGAGTCGTGCCTGCGCGGCGCGACGTTTCGGTTTCCGCGGTCAGTATACATCCGTGTGACGGGGCGGCAAGATTGGTGGGCGATGTTCGCCCGTTTTCTTGCGGCGGGCGCGCTGCGCGCGGCTGGTTCGGGTATCATCAGGAAAATTGCGATTGGTGACACCGCCCGGGGGTGAAAGGAGAACCTGTGGCTCCGCGAATCAAGACGACCGTGGTGGGGAGTTATCCCGTTCCCTCGTGGCTGGTGGGAAACACTTCGCGGCTGGTATTGCGCGATGCGGTGATGGCGGTATTGAAGACGCAAGAACTCGCCGGCTTGGATTTGATTTCGGACGGCGAATTGATGCGCTTTGATCCCAGCCACCCGGAGACGAACGGGATGGTGGATTATTTCGTTTCGCAGATGGAAGGGATTCGGAAGAATTTTTCGCTTTCGGATTTCGACCGCTTTCGCGCGGACCGGGCTTCGGGGTTTCGTCTGCTGACGGCGGGGATGGTGGTGGAGCGGATTCGCGAAGGGACTTTGAATCTGCCGCGGGACTACGATTTTTCGCGGACGCTGACGAAGTCGCCGATGAAATTCACTTGCACGGGCCCGCACATGTTGGCGCGACTCTTGACGGATTGTTTTTACAAGAGCACGGCTGATCTGGCGATGGACATTGCGGAAGTTTTGCGGCGGCAGCTGGAGCTGATTGAAGCGGAGACGGTGCAGCTGGACGAGGCGAGCATCGTCGGATTTCCGCAGGATGCGCCGTGGGCGGCGGAAGCGATCAATCGCGTGCTGGACGGCGTGCTAAATGAGAAGGCCGTGCACATTTGTTTCGGCAATTATGGCGGACAGCCGATGCTGCGCGGGTTCTGGCGCGACTTAATTCCCTTCCTCAATTCCTTGCACGCCGATCATTTGGTTTTGGAATTTGCGCGGCGAGGCTACGAGGAACTGTCCGTCTTTAGTGATCTGGATCCGACGATTGGATTGGGCATCGGCGTGATTGATATTAAGGATAACGAGGTGGAGTCAGCGGAGCTGATCGCGTCGCGGATTGAATTGATCGCGAAGACGATTGGCGAGGAGCGGCTGCACTACGTTCATCCGGATTGCGGATTCTGGATGCTGCAACGCAGTGTGGTGGATCGCAAGATGCGAGCTTTGGTGGAAGGACGAAACCTTTTCGAGGGGCGTGAGTAGATTTTCCCGGCTGGCTTTGGAGTCGTTGGCTGCGAGTTTGCGACTGAGGTAGCGGTGGTAGAAGACGAAAAAGCAGCGGTTCGCGCGGCGGTTTTCACGCACCTGGCGGGAATTGTGCTGGCGCCAACGGTTGCGGCGCTGGCGGGCCGCGGCGTCTTTCGGCTTTTCGCGGCGCCGTCGTCGTGGTTGACGCTCGGGGACGTCGCCGAGCCAACTCACGCGAACCGCGGATACTTGCGCGTGGCGCTGCGCTTCTTGACCTCTTGCGGATGGTTGCAGCAGCGGCGAGGAGCGAGCGGCGGCATCGGCAACAATAGCGACGTCGGAGAAACGCGATACGCGCTGACACCTGAAGGAATGATTGTGGCACGGCTCGCCCCTGAACTTTACGGCGAAGTCACTTCATTTATTCCGAAGGCGCTCTTCCTGGAAGATTTCCTATTTGGCAAAACGGATTTTCCGGTTTTGCCTTCGTTGCGCGCCCTGGTGCAGCAGGCGAAGGAACGCTGGATCGGCGACTCGGGTTTGAGTGGCGACGAGCTGGGGAACAAAGTTCGCAGACAGATTCGCGGGCATCTGGATGGAATGTTGGTCGGGCCGGCGATGGTGGCGCTGGCACGCGGCGGAGTGCTGGCGCGATTGGGGCAAGGGCCGGTGGATTGGCGCGAGCTGCCGGGGAATCAAGCGAGCCTCAATCTTCTGTTCGATCTTCTGGAGACGCAGGGCTGGGTTGCGTGGGAAGGCGAAGTGGTGCAGCTGACTTCGCGAGGAGCGTATGCGGCGCAGATTGCGACTTCCTATGGCGTGACGGTTTCTTACTTGCCGATGTTTAATGTGCTGAGCACGCTGCTTTTTGGAAACGCGCGGTTCGCGCGAGTGGATGAGAATGGCGTCGAGTTGCTGGTGAATCGCGGAATGAATGTTTGGGGCAGCGGCGGGGCGCATACGACTTATTTCAAAAAAGTGGATGAGATCATCATCGAGATTTTCAACCGGCCGATTGCGCGGCAGCCGCAGGGAATTTGCGATATGGGCTGTGGCGATGGGACTTTTTTGCAACATTTGTACGAGGTGGTGAAGACGCGGACGGCGCGCGGAAACGTGTTGGACAAGCATCCTTTGATTTTGGTGGGCGCGGACTTCAACAAAGTGGCGCGGCGCGTAGCCAAGCAGAACATGCGAAGAGCGAATCTGCCCACTTGCCACGTAATTCACGGAGATATCAATCGTCCAGCGCAATTGGGCAGCGACCTCGAGGCGCTTGGTTTGGACATTCACGATCTTTTGCACGTGCGGTCGTTTCTGGATCACAACCGGCCTTATTCGCCGCCGGCAAATTACGCGCGTGGGACCCGCGAGGGAAAATCCACTGGGGCGTTCGCGTATTTGGGTGAGGAAATTCCGGCGGACGAATTGGAAGAAAATTTGGTGCGTTATTTGCGGCGGTGGGCGCCTTATGTCGGGCGCTTTGGATTGTTGGTACTTGAGCTGCATACATTGCCGCCGGAATTGGCTGCCGCGAATTTATCGAAAACGCCGGTGGTGGCTTACGACGGGACGCACGGATTTTCCGATCAATATTTGGTGGAGCTGCCGATATTTTTGGAGTGTGCGCGGGAGGCGGGCTTGCAGGCGGATGAGCGGTATGCGGCGCGGTTTCCGGCGTCGGAATTGGCGACGGTGAGTATTAATTTTTTTACGGCGCTGGCGGGGACGCCTGGGGCGGATGCGATGACGACGGCTGCGGCGGTGCGCGGGGAGTGATGTTCGACCGGATCAAAAATCCCGGCTTCAGGAGCTAAAGCCCGCGGCGCTTTAGGTGGCTTATGGCGGGGCTGAAGCCCCGCCCTTCCGATAGGACGGCAATTATTCGCCGCGGGATAAATCGTTTGCGGATTCGCGGCGGCGGATTGTGCGGAACTGATTTTTGGTTACTAGGACTTCGGCGGCGCGGGGGCGCGAATTGTAGTTTGAAGATTGCGCGAAGCCATAAGCGCCGGCGCCCCATAGCGCTAGAACATCGCCCGGTTCGGGCATTTCGATTGGCCAATCGTGGAGGAAGCAATCGCCGGTTTCGCAGACGGGACCGACGATATCGGCCTTCACGAGGTGGCCTCGATTGCGGGTCACGGGCGTGATCGGATGGATAGCGTCATAGAGCGCGGGGCGGATGAAATCGTTCATGGCCGCGTCCACCACGATGAAGAACTTTCCACGATTACGTTTGATGTAAAGGACGCGGGTTAGGAGCACTCCTGCGGGGCCGACGATGGCGCGGCCCGGTTCAAGCAACAAGTGGCAGCCTAACGGACGAACGTGCGGGGCGATGGCCTGCGCGTAGTCGTTGATGTCGAACGGATTTTCCTTCGTGTAACGCACGCCCACGCCGCCGCCGATATCCAGGTAGGAAAGCTTCACGCCTGTGGCGGCCAGCGATTTCACGAAGGATGACACGCGCTTGACGGCGCGGCGATACGGACCGAGGCCGAGGACCTGTGAGCCGATGTGCACGCTGATTCCCTGCCAGGAAATGGATTTGGCGCGCGAACGATCGAGGTAGAGGCGCTGGGCGTCGTCCCAATCAATGCCGAATTTGTGGTGGTGACGCCCGGTGGCGATGTGGCGATGTCCGCCGGCCTGCACGTCGGGATTTACGCGCAGGGCGGCGGAGGCGCGGCGGCTGAGACGCGAGGCTTCTTCCGCGAGCGTGTCGAGTTCCGGTTCCGATTCAACGTTAAAAAGCAGAATCCCGGCTTTCAGCGCGTCGCGGATTTCTTCTTTGGTTTTGCCAACGCCCGAAAAGACGACACGTCGGGCTGGAACTCCGATTTTGCGTAGGCGGTGGAGTTCTCCGCCGGAAACGATGTCAAAGCGGCTGCCGGCGCGCGCGAGCAGGCGCAACACGGAGAGATTGGAATTGGCTTTTACGGCGTAGCAGACGGAGTGCGGGATGCCGCGAAAGGCGCGATCGAAGCGACGATACGCATCGAGGATGCTGGCGCTGCTGTAGACGTAGACGGGCGTGCCGATGCGTGCAGCTATTTCAGGCAGCGGAACTTTTTCGCAGTTGACGACGCCGTGACGAAAAGTGAAGTGTGCCGTGTATTCTGTGGGATCTATCGGCTTTGCAGCAGAGTGCGAATTTTGAGTCAAGTGCGGGGGTCGCTCCTAACGAAATACGTCTTCGAGTTGCGCGCGCAAATCGGTTTTTGCGTCGCGATATTTTACGATGACGGGAGCATAGAGCGACAGGCCCCAATCTTTGCCCTTGCCGCTGCTGACGGGGCGAGAGCCGGGCACGACTACGGCTTTCTCCGGAATCATTAGTGGCTGATTTTCGCCGGCCCTGTAGATTTCGCCGCGGACGATGTCGTAGACCGGAGTGGACTGGTTGAGGATCGTGCCGGTAGCCAGCACCGCGCCTTGTTTTACGATTGTGCCTTCGTAGACGCCGCAATTCCCGCCGACGAGAACTTCGTCCTCAATTATCACCGGCATTGCGCCGACGGGTTCAAGCACGCCGCCGATTTGCGCGGCGGCGGAAATGTGGCAGCGCTTGCCGATTTGCGCGCAACTTCCGACAAGAGCGTGAGAATCAATCATGGTCTCGTTGTCCACATAGGCGCCCACGTTGACGAATGTGGGCGGCATGCAGGTGACGCCGGTGCCGACGAAGCAGCCGTCGCGGATGCTGGAGCCGCCGGGCGGAATGCGCACGCCGGATTCCTTGGTGATGCGCTTGACGGGATAGGTGACCTTGTCGAAAAAAGGCTGCTTGGTGCGGTCAATGGACATGTCCACGATGGCGCCCATGCGAAAGCCGAGCAAGATGCCTTTTTTCACCCAGGCGTTGAAGCGCCAGCCCGTGGGCTGCGAGGTGTCCGGCTCGGCGGCGCGTACTTGGCCCGCGTTCAAAGCATCTTTGAACGATTGAAAGTGCGTGAAATCCAACTGCGAATAGGTTTCCGGCGTTTGCGCGAAAAGCTGCTCAATTTGCTCTTGCAGCATGCACTCTCCCGAGGAGGCCCAGGTTTTCGAGCGTACGCTCGATTCGCTGGATATTTTCCTGCTTGGGAGCGACCAGAGGCAAGCGCCAAACTGGTTCGAGGAGGCCCATGGCGGCCATGGCCGCTTTCACCGGGCCGGGATTGGTTTCGATGAAATTCATCTCCATCAGCGGGAGATATTGCTGTTGCAGCTCGCGAGCTTGGGCGAAATCGCCGGCGAGGCAGGCTTGCACGAGGCACGTCATCTCCGCGGGAATCTCATTGGCGACGACGGATATTACGCCGCGGCCGCCTAACGCGATTACCGGGAGAGCGATGGCATCGTCGCCGGAGAGGACTGCGAAGGTCTTTGGCGTTTGCGCGATCACCGAGGCGATCTGGCTGATGTTGCCGGAGGCTTCTTTTACGCCGATGATGTTTTCAATTTCGGCGAGACGTCTTAGCGTGGCGGGTTCAACGTTGACGCCGGTGCGGCCTTGCACGCTGTAGACGACAATCGGAAGCGAGGTGGCTGCAGCGATTGCTTTGTAATGTTGGTAAAGGCCCTCCTGCGTGGGCTTGTTGTAATACGGAGTGACGGATAGGATGCCGGAGACGCGCATGGATTCGAGTTCTCTGGCGAGCGCGATTACTTCCGCGGTGTTGTAACCGCCGGCGCCGGCTAGCACGGGAGTCTCACCTGCGGCTTCTTCGAGCGTGATTTCAACCACGCGCAAGTGCTCTTCGCGAGTTAGCGTGGGGTTTTCGCCGGTGGTCCCGCACGGAACTAGGAAATCTATTCCTGCCGCGATTTGGCGGCGGACTAAACGGCGGAGAGCGTCTTCGTCGAGCGAGAAATCGTGCTGAAACGGAGTTACTAGGGCTGTACCGCATCCAGTGAACATGTGGCCTCCTTCAAGGCTTGGTGCGTAAGAGAACAACAAATTTCAGTGGTCGAACAGAACGTCGCGAAATTCGAACCAGCCGTGTTTGCCGATTACCCACTGGGCTGCCGTTAACGCGCCGCGGGCGAAGCCTTCGCGGCTGCGGGCTGTGTGGCGGATGGTGATGGTGTCCGCCGCGGAATCGAAGCCGACTTCGTGCGTGCCGGGATGAGCGCCGGCGCGGTTGGAGCTGACGGAAATTTCGCGGCGCGGATCGGCGGCTTTCATTTCGTTGACGACTTTGAGGAGCGTGCCGCTGGGCGCGTCTTTTTTCGCGGCGTGATGGATTTCCCAGGCCCAGGCGCCGTATTCGTGATAGCGGGCGATGCGGCGGGAGGCTTCGGAAGCGAGTTGCAGGAAGACATTCACGCCGATCGAATAGTTGGGGCTGCAGACTAGTCCGGCCCCGCCGTCTTCTACGGCGGATTTGGCTTGATCGAGGTGTTCGGTCCAGCCCGTTGTGCCGACTACGGTGTTGACCCCGAGTGAGGCGAGGCGTTCGATATTGGGCGCTGCCGCCCCGGCATTCGAAAATTCGACGGCGACGTCTACATCGCGGAAATTCTCAGGCGTGATTGCGGATGCAGCGCTATTGCTTGCGCTATCGAGGCGCAGCTGCACGGCGAAGCCGTATTCGGGCGCGAGTTGTTCGATCAGGCGGCCCATCTTTCCGTAGCCTACTATCGCGAGATTCTTGTGCGTGTGCGCGCCGCGCTTCGTGCGTGGGCGCTCGGCGTTCAGAATGGCAGCGTTGGAGCTGACGAGAGTTGCGCTCATGTTTTACGAAGCAGCGAGAAGCTGCTTTACCATCCTTTCGTAAATTTCTACGGCTGTAATGAGTTCTCTTTTGGCGACGCGTTCTTCGAGCGTGTGGGCCACGTGAATGCTGCCGGGTCCGAGCAGATACGGCTGGCCCCAGGCATCGGCGAACGCGGGGATATCGGTGGTGTAGGCGACGATCGTCGAGGCCAGGCCATCGAACGAGCCAAAGCGCATTGGCAGTATTGTGACTAGTTCGCGGGCAGCGGCGCGGCCAGCGACGGCTTGTTGAACCGCCTCGCGCGTGGCGTCGCCGTCATCCACCAGGCGGATGGCGATTTCGGCGCGGGCGGAATCGGCGATTACGTTGGGGGCGTGGCCACCTGCGATCACGCCGATGTTCAGAGTGCTGCGGCCGAGGAGTTCGTCTTGCGGCAGCGGAATTTTGCGGATGTCCTGGAGGACGTCGAGAAGCTTGTCAATCGCCGATTCGCCTAGCTCGGGGTACGCGGAGTGCGCGAGGCGGCCGGTGGTTTCGACTTCGTAACGCAGGATGCCTTTGGCGGCGATGGCGAGCTTGTTTTCGGTAGGCTCGCCGTTGATCAGGAAACGCGAACCGCGCGGATCGCGCGCGGCAGCGAATGCGCCGGCGCTGTTGCGTTCTTCGCCGACGACGAAGAGCAGGCCGAAATTTTGCGTGCCGCCCGCGAGAAGTCGTTCGGCGGTGCCGATCATGGAGGCGATGATGCCTTTGGCGTCGGCGGAACCGCGGCCCCAGATGAATTCGTCGTCTTCTTTGGAAAGGAAGAATGGCGGGACGGTGTCCATGTGCGTGGACAGCGTGACGATAGGAGTGCCCCAAATTGCGAGCACATTGAAACGATGGGGTTCGACGCCGCAGCGTTCGACGTGGCCGCCGGTGGGCAGAGCGAGGCCCGAGAGAATCTCAAAGACGAAGGAGCCGACGGCCTCTTCGTGATTGGTGATGGACTCGATGTCCACCAGGGCGCGCGTTAGCTCGAACAGATGCATTATTCCGCCGATGCCCGCGTGAATTGACGGCTTTATGCCGCGTTCTTGGTTCTTCGAGGTGAAAAAGGAATGGAGGGAGAAAGAAAGGCGGCGAGGAAATTACCCGGATGCCTTTGCTTCCTAATAGCGCTCCACCCGTTCTTCAACGGATGACAGTGGGCAGGTATTAGCCTGGCCCCCCAATCGCCGCAAAGTTAGCTTGAGCGACGACTTCGGCGGAATGAATTGCTGCGCCCCTTTCGCATGGCCTCCGAAGCAACTCGGAAAAACGGCCCAGCTAATGGTGGCTTCCGCTCCTCTATCAAGAACAGAACGAAAGTAGCAGATTCGCGCAACGGGTGTCAACGACTAGTGCGGGGATCGCGTATCGGTACCATGCGGGCAATTTCTTGAATACAGCGCGGAGAGGCACGTTGACTTGCCGGCGGACGCAACCTAACATGCGACGCCAAGAGTGACTCGCAGGCAATGATCGGCCAGACCATCTCGCACTATCGCATTGTTGAAAAATTAGGCGGCGGCGGGATGGGTGTGGTTTACAAGGCCGAGGACATCAAGCTGGGACGAATGGTGGCGCTAAAATTCCTGCCCGCAGAAACCGCTCAGGATGCGCAGGCCGTCGAGCGATTCCGGCGCGAAGCGCGCGCAGCCAGCGCGCTGAACCATCCGAACATTTGCATCATTCACGAGATCGGCGAGGACCAGGGCAATCTTTTCCTGGTGATGGAATTTCTCGAGGGCGAAACGCTGAAGCATCGCATCGCCCGCGGGCCGCTGGCTCTGGACGAACTGCTCGACACGGCGATTCAGATCGCCAGCGCGCTGGATGCCGCGCACGCCAAGGGCATCATCCACCGGGACATCAAGCCCGCCAACATTTTCTGCGTGCGCGGCGGAAACACGAAGGTTCTGGATTTCGGGCTGGCCAAGATGCTTTCGCCGCGCCGCATTGCGCCGGGAGCCACCGCGTCGGCATTACCGAGCGTTACCGCTGACGAGGTTTTGAGCAGTCCGGGGAGCGCGGTCGGCACGGTGATGTATATGTCGCCGGAGCAGGCGATGGGTGAGGAGCTCGACGCGCGGTCGGATCTGTTTTCGTTTGGCGCGGTGCTTTATGAGATGGCGACCGGCGCGCTGCCGTATGCGGGCAGCACTTCCGCGGCAATTTTCGACGGCATCCTGCACAAAGCGCCGATTCCTCCGACGCGCTTGAATCCGGCGCTTCCCGCAAAGCTTGAGGAAATTATTCATCGCGCCCTCGAGAAAGATCGCGACTTGCGCTATCAGCATGCTTCCGACGCGCGGGCGGAGTTGCAGCGGCTGAAGCGGGATAACGAGTCGGGAGCGTCGCGGCCGAGCGTCGGATCGCTCGAATCCCGCGGCGGTGGCAGTTTGCAAGCCGGCGCAAGTGCTTCCGCTGCGACGAGTGGCTCGATAGCGGCTCAAGGATCCAGCAGCTCCGCGGTGGTGGACGTCGCGAAACAACATAAAGGCAAGCTGGTCGCCGGAAGCGTGGTGATCCTGGCACTCGTGGCAGCGGCAAGCTATGGGATTTACTCGCTTATCAGCCGCGGGGATGAAGTCCCCTTCCAGGACTTCAGCATCACGCAGGTGACAAACAACGGGAAATCGGTGGCGGGCGCCATCTCGCCTGACGGTAAGTATCTCCTGACCGTTCAGGAGGACCAGGGCAAGCAAAGCGTGTGGTTACGCAATATTCCCACAAACAGCGACACACGGGTTCTGAGCCCGGCGGATGCCATCTACGAAAACCTCACTTTTTCTCCCGACGGGAATTACATCTATTTTAGAAAGGAGACGCAGCGCATCAACTCGGGTTTCGACCTTTTCCAATCGGGCTTCGACCTATTCCGCGCGCCGGTGCTGGGCGGGGCTCCGCAGCCGGTCGTTCGACACATCGATTCTGGAATCAGCTTTTCGCCGGACGGCCAGCGTTTTGTGTTTCTGCGAGCCAACGCACCGGATGCGGCGAAATTCCAGATCCTCACTGTGAACGTCGACGGGACGGAGGCGCAGGTCGATTACAGCGGAGCGATGGCCGATTTCCCAAGTTTGCTGGCGTGGTCGCCGGATGGCAAGCGCATCGCACTCGGTTACGCCTATCGATTCGGCGCGCTCAGCGCGATTCAAATGGCAGACGTGGCCTTCGCGAAGTTCCAGCCGCTGGTGCGATGGAGTGATCGCGACATCAACGAAATACTGTGGGCCGCGAATGGCCGCGGACTTTTCACGGCTTACGGGCCGCACGTGAGTCCGCCTCCGCCGCGGTTGCAAATTGGATTCATCGCCTACCCGCAGGGAGGATTTACGCCGGTCACCAAGGACACCAACAGCTACCAGACGCTGACTCTCTCCGCGGACGGGAGGAGTTTGGCGGCAGTGCAGCAGAGGACGACACGAACGCTGTATGTAATGCCTGCAACAGGCTTCACGGGAGCTCCACCGCCGCCCGCGGCGGCCCAGAGCAGAGACTCACACTTTTTTGGATGGGCCGGGGACGACGAAATATATTTCGACGGCCGGCTGGAGCGAGTTTCGCTCGACGGCAGCAATAGAGTAGTGCTCTCCCATGGCTCGGCGCAGCAAATATTCCGGCCGAGAGCTTGTCCGTTGGGACGCTATATCGTGTTCGCGGGAACCGGGGCGCCGGACAGCAGCAAAGTCAACATCTGGAGGATGGACGCCGACGGCGCCAACGTAAAGCAGCTCTCGTTCGGTGCGGCGGAGGTTGGACCGAATTGCTCCGCGGACAGCCAGTGGGTTTACTACAGCGATCTAATTAACCGGCATTTTATGCAAGTCCCGGTGGAGGGTGGAAAGGCGGAGATCATTCCGGGGTCGAGCGTCGCCGGAATGGCCCCGGTAGGTCCTGGAATGGCGGTTTCGCGTGGCGGAAGGTATCTAGCGCTTGGGATGGTCAACAGCAGCCAATCCGGCAATTTGAAGATCGGACTATTGGACTTGACGGCGGCAACGGGGCCGCAAATGCGGGTGCTAAACGCCGAGCGCCCCTTCGTCGCAGTATTCCACTTTGCGCCGGACGATAAGGCGCTGGTTTATATGATTCGCGCCAATGGAGCGGAAAACCTGTGGCTTCAGCCGTTAGACGGATCGGCCGGGCACGCCGTGACGAATTTCACTTCCGACGCAATCCAGAATTATGAATACTCGCCCGATGGGAAGAAACTGGGAATTTTGCGCTCGCACACGGAATCGGACGTTGTGATCTTGCATGACAATGGTGGCGCGTCGAAGTGAGGCGCGCCGGAAATTCATGTGCGGTCCCTAGGATGCGGTGGGAAGACTGTTTTCCTGCGAGCGGCGGTGCCAATTTTGGCGTGCGTGGGCGGTTATTGCCTGGCGCAGGACGCGTTCGAGGTCGATCCTCTGGTACGGATGGCAGAGAAATTCGAAGGCGCCGATGTTCATGGCTGCCAGGTAGTCGCGGTATTCATTGCGACAGGCCGGCGCGGAGACGGCGATTACCGGAATTTTTGCGGTCGAGCGGCGGATGTGGCGAGCGAGATCTTTGAACGTTCCATCTTCGAGCCAATATCCGCAGAGGCACGCGGAGACATCCTTTGTGTCGAGGACTCTTGTTGTTTCAGCGACGCTGGAGACCCATTCGGTATTGATCGCGAACGACGGCAGCACCGCGGAGAGGCCGCTGCGGACTTGCCAATCGAGAGCGGCGACGAGCACGGTGGGTGCATCGGGGATTTCGTCCGCGCGATTCGCCGGGATTTGAAGCTTGCTGGCTTGTTCGAACCATGATCCTGAGTGCATTGGAACGCCTTTCCGTTGCGTTATGAGAAACACTTAATCAGGGCCGAAGTTGCGGTTTGTATGGTGCCGAGGCGTATGGTGCCAAACAGAAAGTAGACGGACCATCAGGTCAAATCGTTACCGGGAAACGGAAGTTGCTGTAGGGTTTTCGGGCTGGACCCAGGACGACTAGGCCTGTGGAAAATCAGCGACTTATCCACCGCAGAGACGCCCCGACTAGGTCGGGGTAAACGCCGGACGCAGAGAAACCATTCGTACCGCGTAAATGGAGTGCGGTTTCGTTTGAGACTTACGCGCAGGCACGCGCTGCGTGCGGTTTTCTTACGCTTCGATGATCTGGTTGCGGACGGCGTAGCGGACTAGTTCGCTTACCGTGTGGAGTTGCAATTTGCGCATGATATTGGCGCGATGAGTTTCGGCGGTTTTTACGCTGATGTTCAGCGAGGAGGCGACTTCCTTGCTGCTCTTGCCTTCGGCGAGGAGCTGGACGATTTCGCGCTCACGTGAGGTGAGACGGTCGCGCAACGATTCGGGGAGTTCGCGGCGAATCGAACCGCCCGAACTGAAATTGCTCATGATGATTTCCGTGGCGCGCGGGGTGAAGAACGGCTTGTGGCTGGCGAGGGTTTCGACGGCGATGATCAGGTCGCGGTCGGAATCGGATTTCACGATGTAACCGCGGACGCCGGCTTCCAGAATTTCGCGGATGAGCTGATCGGAGTAGTGGACCGAGAGTATCAGGACTTCGGTGGCGGGGGATGCCTTGCGTATTCGGCGCGCGGCTTCGACGCCGTTCAGGTCCGGCATGCTGATATCGAGGATCACGATGTCCGGTTTCAGCTCTTCGGCCTGGGCGACGGCTTCCCTGCCCGTATGCGCCTCTCCGCAGATCTCCCAACCGGCATGCGCCTGAAGCAAGGTTTTGACGCCCCGCCGCATGAGGTCATGATCGTCCGCTATGAGAATACGAAGCGTCTTCATAGTGTCTCTCGCTCCTACCGAAATAGAGATTTTCGCTAGCGGATGCTAGCGCCCACGGCCCTGCCCAGCGTTCGAATTATACAAGAGGTTTTGGCGCGATGGCGCGAAGTTAGGCGCTTGCGGCGATTTGGCGGCAGCGCCGGGAAGCCATGACAATGCGGAAATGGCGTCTGGGCAAGCGTTTTTGAGGAGCGGGACTAGGAGTACGGTCCAGCCGGCTAGCCCGGAAAAATACACAACTGAGTGTATTGAAGGGGTTAGCGCGGGAGGCGTAAGAAAGATGACAGAACCGCACGGCTCCGAATTTCAGCCACGGATTCGAAAGGGGACAACGCAATGCTTCAGTGGGCACTGGCATTTTTCATCATCGCGCTGATCGCGGCGGTGCTGGGATTCGGTGGAATCGCGGTGGCTGCCGCAGGTATCGCGAAAATTTTGTTTTTCGTCTTTTTGGTGCTCTTCCTGGTCGCTCTGGTGAGCGGACTCATGCGAAGAGCTTGAAGCCCGTCGTTGGTTGCATCCCGCAGACGTAACCCGCCAATCCAAGGCCGCGTATGTTCCCCCAAGAGGGGAAGGTGCCCCCGCACCTTCCCCTTCTCACCTTCCAGAAACTGATTAGAGTCCAAAAGATAACGCTATGCGGGCGCGGTGGGCCTGGAACCGCGCAAAGCGTAGTAGGCGATGTACAGGTAGCATAGGACGGGAAGAATGAAGGCGTGATGGATGCCGAGGTGATCGGCGAGCCAGCCTTGCGCGACCGGAAGAATCGCTCCACCAACGATGGCCATCACCAGAATTCCAGAACCGTCACCTGTGAGCGGGCCGAGCTTGGCGATTCCGAGCGTGAAGATGCTCGGGAACATGATTGAGTTGAAAAAGCCCACCAGGATAATCGTCCACATGGCGACATGACCAAAAGTCATCATGGAGACGCAAACTAAAATGCAGGCGACGAATGCGGCGATGGCAAGCAACTTGTCGGTTCGGACTCGGCGAAGGATCGCTGCGCCGAGAAACCGGCCGATCATCGCGCCACCCCAGTAGAAAGAAACGAAACGCGCGGCGGTTTGCTCGTTGATGTTGCCTATATCGGGCTGGCTGAAATAATTTACCAGAAAGCTGCCGATGGAAACTTCCGCGCCTACGTAAACGAAAATGGCGACCGCACCGAGGACGAGATGGCGATATTTTAAGACGCTTTTTGCGGCGATCTTGGACGAGTGGCGCTCGGCTTCGGGAATCGCTGGGAGATTGGCCATTGCGATTGCGCCGGCGAGTACGATGAGCAGCAGGCCAATGAACAAGTAAGGGAGTTTTACCGAGGAGGCCTGTTGCACTCGATAGGACTGCAATGCCGCTGCGCCCAACTTCCGCACGGCGTCCATACTTTGCGGCGCTGTGCTTAGGATAAAAAGGCCGCCGAGGTAGGGACCGATGGTTGTTCCGAGCGAATTGAAGGCTTGGGTGAGATTCAGACGGCTGGAAGCCGTTTCGGGCGGACCGAGTACCGCGACGTAGGGATTGGCTGCTACCTGCAAGGCCGTGATTCCGGCGGCGAGAACCATCAGGGCGGTAAGGAACAGCGGATAGGATGGAACGCTGGCGGCTGGGATGAATAAAAGTGCGCCCACGCCCATCGTTAACAGGCCGACGACCATCGTGCGCTTGTAACCGATCGAGTCAATCAATTTTGCCGACGGAATGGAAAAAATAAAGTAGGCGGAAAAGAACGCGAACTGAACAAGCATGACCTCGGTGTAATTGAGGTCGAAGATGCTTTTCAGGTGCGGTACGAGAATGTCGTTCAAAACGGTGGCGAAGCCCCACATGAAGAACAGGGCGGTGACTACCGCCATTGCAAAACGTGTTGATTTCCCTGCTGTGGAACTTTGAGTTGAGCTGATTGTATTGGTTGGAGGCGCTGGTCTGGGGGCTTCCATGTGCGAGGAGCATCATAAGCTATTTTTGCGCTTGGCCCGAGAGATTTCAGGGGAGTTGGCGCACAAAACGGCACGATTGGCGGCGCCCGGAATTCGCAGCGACTCGTTTTTTCGGAGGTTCACTGAATAATCGAGATGAGTGAGTTACAATGGCGTTCCCCGGGGAACTTCGGCAGTGCAGAGGGCGCTCCCGCGCCCGGAGGATACCAAGATGGCATCTCCAATGTCCGCAGGATCCGCAACTCCTTCTGAAATCCCCAAAACGCTTTCGTCCGAAGAACTGCGCAAGATGCACGCGTACTGGCGCGCGGCGAATTATCTTTCCGTGGGGCAAATTTATCTGCTGCACAATCCCCTGCTGCGCGAACCGCTGAAGCTGGCGGATATCAAGCCGCGGCTGCTGGGTCATTGGGGCACGACACCGGGTTTGAATTTCATCTACCTGCATTTCAATCGCATGATCAAGAAGCTTGATTTGAACGTGATTTATGTAGCGGGACCGGGCCACGGGGGCCCCGGCCTGGTGGCGAACACGTTTCTGGAAGGGACTTACAGCGAGCTTTATCCGCACATCCCACAGACGGAAGAAGGGCTACACCGGTTGTTCAAGCAATTTTCTTTTCCGGGTGGGATTCCGAGCCATGTGGCGCCGGAGACGCCGGGATCCATTCATGAAGGCGGCGAGTTGGGTTATTCGATCGTGCATGCGTATGGAGCGGCTTTCGATAACCCCGATCTTTTGGTTTGCTGCGTGGTGGGAGACGGCGAATCGGAAACTGGTCCCTTGGCCGGAAGCTGGCACGCGAATAAGTTTTTGAATCCGGCGCGCGATGGTGCGGTGCTGCCGATCTTACATTTGAACGGATACAAGATTGCGAATCCGACTGTGCCGGGGCGAATGACCGACGAGGAATTGACGCGGCTTTTCACCGGCTGCGGCTACAAGCCTTATTTCATCGAAGGGCACGAGCCGGAAGCGATGCACCAGCGGATGGCGCACCTGCTGGATACGGTGGTTGAGGAAATTCGCGCGATTCAGAACGCGGCGCGCAGTGGCAAATCGTCGGGCATGCCCACATGGCCGATGATTATTATGCGGACGCCGAAGGGATGGACGGGCCCGAAAGTAGTGGACGGAAAGCCCGTGGAAGGAACTTGGCGCGCGCACCAGGTGCCTGTTACGGATTTCGCGACGAAGCCTGGGCATTTGAAAATTTTGGAAGACTGGATGAGAAGCTATAAGCCCGAAGAGCTGTTCGACGAGAACGGGAAACTGATCGCGGAATTGGCGGAACTTGCGCCGAAAGGCGAGCGCCGGATGGGCGCGAATCCGAACGCGAACGGCGGCTTGCTGCTGCGCGACCTGGCGATGCCGAATTTTTGCGATTACGCGGTGCCGGTGGACAAGCCCGGCACGTCCATCGCGGAGGCCACGCGCGTGTTGGGGACATTGCTGCGCGACGTGATGAGCGCGAACGCCGTCTCGAAGAATTTCCGCGTGTGGGGTCCCGACGAGACCGCTTCGAACCGGCTGGATGCGTTGTATGAAGTGACCGACAAGGTTTTCATGGAGCCGCTGGTCGCCACCGACGAGCATCTTTCGACGACCGGGCGAGTGATGGAAGTGCTCAGTGAGCACATGTGCCAGGGCTGGCTGGAGGGATACTTGCTGACCGGTCGTCACGGATTCTTTTCGTGCTACGAGGCGTTCATTCACATCGTGGATTCAATGTTCAACCAGCACGCGAAGTGGTTGAAAGTGACGCGCGATATTCCGTGGCGGCGGCCGATTGCGTCGTTGAATTATTTGCTGACGTCGCACGTGTGGCGGCAGGACCATAACGGATTCACGCATCAGGATCCTGGTTTCATTGACCACGTGGTGAATAAAAAAGCTGATGTGGTGCGCGTGTATTTGCCTCCTGACGCGAATACTTTGCTTTCCGTGGCGGATCATTGTCTGCGGAGCCGCAATTACGTGAATGTGATTGTCGCGGGGAAGCAGCCGGCGCTGCAGTATCTGGACATGAAATCGGCGGTGGCACATTGCACGGCGGGAATTGGAATCTGGGAATGGGCCTGCACGGACCAGGGCGTGCCGCCGGACGTGGTGATGGCTTGCGCGGGAGACATTCCAACCCTGGAGACTCTCGCGGCGGTGGACTTGCTGCGACAACATTTCCCGGACATCAAGATTCGCGTGGTGAATGTGGTGGACCTGATGACGCTGCAAACGAAGTCTGAGCATCCGCACGGGCTGCCCGACAGCGAATTCGATTCGATGTTCACGACCGACAAGCCCGTGATATTTGCGTATCACGGCTACCCTTCGCTGATTCACCGGCTCACCTACCGGCGGGAAAATCACAGTAACTTCCACGTCCACGGCTACAAGGAAGAAGGCACGACCACGACGCCGTTCGACATGACCGTGTTGAACGGGTTGGACCGGCTCGACCTGGCGGGGGATGCCGTGGATCGCGTGGCGCGCTTGCAACCCATCAATGCGCATTTCAAACAGTTCGTGCGCGATAAACTGGTGGAGCACAAGCAGTACATTCGCGAGTACGGCGACGATATGCCGGAAATCCGTGATTGGAAGTGGCCGTACTAACCTCCGAAAATGAAAATTCTGGTCTTGAACTCGGGCTCGAGCAGTCAGAAGAGCTGTCTCTACGATGTCGGGGATGCGCTGCCGGAACATCCGCCGGAGCCGGTGTGGCAGGCCAAGGCGGAATGGAACGGCGATCGCGCCGAAGTGACGATTGAAACTGCCGGCGGCGGAAAGCTGAAGGAGCAGAAGCCGGTTGCCTCGCGCGAGAAATTCCTCGATTCGTTGCTCGAGAGTTTGTGGAGCGGGAAAGCGAGCGTGTTGGCGGCGGCATCCGAAATTAATGTGGTGGGCCATCGCGTGGTGAATGGAGGGAAGGATTTTCAGCAGCCCACCGTGATAACTGCCGAGGTGAAAGCGGCGATCGGCCGAATGTCCGCGTTTGCACCGCTGCACAATCGCGCGGAGCTCGAGGGGATGGAGATTGTTGAGAAGCGGCTGGGGCATGTGCGGCAAGTCGCAGTGTTTGACACTGGCTTTCACAGCCAATTGCCTGAGCCAGCGTTCGTCTACCCCGGTCCTTACGAGTGGTTAGAGAAAGGGATTCGGCGTTACGGCTTTCATGGGATCAATCATGAATATTGCGCGGGGCGCGCGGCGCAAATGCTCGGCAAGGATTTGCATTCGTTGAAACTGGTGACTTGCCACCTGGGGAACGGTTGTTCGCTCGCGGCGATTCAGGATGGCCACAGCGTGGACACGACGATGGGATTCACACCGCTGGAAGGATTGATGATGGGGACGCGGTCGGGGTCCGTGGATCCGGGGATTTTGACTTACCTGATGCGGCAGGGACATTTTACGGGCGAGCAGCTGGATGAGTTGCTGAATAAAAAATCGGGGCTGCTGGGGATTTCCGGGACGTCGGGAGATATGCGCGAGATCGTCGCGTCCATGAAGGCGGGCGATGCGCGCGCGAAATTGGCGTTTGATATTTTCGTACACCGGCTGCGGTCCGGAATTGGAGCGATGATTGCGGTGCTGGGCGGGATGGACGCGTTGATCTTCAGCGCCGGGATCGGCGAAAACTCGGCCGAAGTGCGAGCCGCAGCGTGCGCTAGTTTTGGATATCAGAAGCTGGGGCTTGATCCGGCGAAGAATGCGGAAGCTTTGGTGCACGATCACGATATCTCCACTCGCGAATCGGGCGTGCGCGTGCTGGTGATCCGCGCGCAGGAAGATTGGGCGATCGCGCGAGATTGCTGGAAGCTCACGGCCGAAAAAGCCGCCGGTAAGGCCAGCCCCGCCTGATTGAGTACCCCTTCCCGTAGAGGCTTCGTTCCTAAAATTGCGGCTCGGAAAAGAAAAGGCTCGCCCTTTCGAGCGGGCCTTTTCGTGAACTTGACGCTGACCGTTTATGTCCGTTGTTATGCCGATTCCGTTGCTTCCTTCGGCCAATACGGCCTGTCTGGGTCCGCCAGCCGGCCAGTTTCGTAACGATCGTGGTGGCGCACCCATGCCATCGAGAAAGACAGTGAGTCTTCATCGCGGCCCTTGGGGACCAAGTCGAGGTAGTTGTAGGTGTTCATGGCCGACTCGCCGCCACGGGCATACGCGGAATAGGTGTGGAAGATGTTGCCGTTTTCGTCCTTGTAGAAGACGCTGGTTCCCGGAGCTTCTTCGCTGGGAAACGGGCCACGGGCGTAGTTGTAATCCACTTTGCCGGAGGCAATTTCTTCTTTGGTGAAGGCCACGTGATAGTCGCGATTGAAATCGTTGGCGTTTGAGGAAACCCAATTGAAGCGCCAGCCCATGCGTTTCTTGAAGGCGTCGATCTTCGGGTACGGCGCGCGTGAAATCGCGGCGAAGGATACGTCACGCTGCGCGAGATGCGGCAGCGTCGCGTCGGTGTGGTCCATGCTGAAGGAGCAACTTGGGCAGCCCTCCTGCCAGTCAGGGCCGAACATGAAGTGATAGATGATGAGCTGGCTTTTGCCCTCGAAAAGATCCGCGAGCGAGACTTTCCCGTGCGGCCCGTCGAACACATAATTCTTTTCGACCTTTACCCAAGGAAGTTTGCGCCGTTCGGCGCTGATCGCGTCCTTCAGGCGCGTGAGCTGCTTTTCTTTCTGTAGAAGCTCTTTGCGAGCGGCAAGCCACTCGGCTTGCGATACGACTTTCCGATGTTGTGGTACTGCTTTAGCGCTACTTGCCATTGCCATTCTCCTTTCCTTGATTTCTTACAGCGTTGTTGTCAGCGGAATTCCTGTTCCACAGCTTTTTGACCGCGAGCGCCGCCACTCCCGTACTGGAGACGGCGGCGCCGGCGATCATTGCTGCTGCTGCGAGGCATGCTGGACACATAACTTCCTGCCTTTTGCGGCTGCTCTGCCCTGACGGCAGGTCAGGCGATGCTTAAGCCCTGGCTGCGGATGCAAACTGCTCGCGCATCTTCTCGCCCATCTGGCGCATGGCGGCGATGGCACCAGGCGTGCGGGCTTCGGACCACGCTTCGAAGCGGTGCGCAGCTTTCTCGACGTTCGTGAGGAACAGCGGATTGGAGAATCGCTTGCGGCCTTCCGCCATCGTGGGCTTAACGCGTTCCCAGACGCCGAAAAATTCGCCGCTGGTTTCGAAGAACAGATCTTCGTGGAGGAGGCCGTAATTGAGGAGCGCGCAGGCTTGCTCCCAATAGCTGACCACCATCATGAAAGATGCGCCCGTTTCCGTTCCCATGGGAGCGATCTTCATAGCTTGCTCCATGGTGTCAGCGAAAAAGTTCTTGAAGAACCACTGGCGCGCCTCACGGAGGCGGGCTTCGCGGCGCTCTTCAAAAACCTGAAGGTGAAGCTGAGCTTGCTCGAACGTTGGCTTCGTTGACATTTTCTTTTCTCCTATTCGGTATTGGTTTTTTTGCACAAGCTGTTTTGAGCCTAACTTTTCTGCTTCCCTTCTCTCTTGCTTGGCCCCCGGCCATTTCCGCCGCGATGACGGAACATAGCTATCGCGGCTTGCCGAGAGACCGATGGCGCACTGAAGTGCGCCACTACAACTGCAACTGCAAAGGCGACGGCGTCTGCCTTATTGGAAGCGCGGAGACTCGGCGCGTTTGCGCGTGCGCTCGAGAATCCAGTTCCATCCGACGCCCATCTTTTCCCTTAATTCGTCGGGAAAGACTCCGAGCACGGTGTGGCGGAAAGTGATGAGCGTCACACCGTTGGATTCGGCGAGGCGATATTGCAGATTGGAAATGGCTGCGAAGGACATGAACAGCGGACCGTGAATTTCCAGGAGCGTGGGGCGTTTGATGGCCTGCACGACTCCCCAGAAATGTCCGTTGTTGTCACCGAGGTCGCGGTACCACCTGCCGCCAGGCCAAGGCTCGATCTTCATCGGCAGCGGGTTCCCTTCCGGCGTTTCGTTGTGTGGGCCCATTTGTTCGAGCAATGAGGTAAAGGTGATATCCAGTGGCGCGCGGACGCGCATTTCCTGATTGATGGTCAACGTCAAATTGTCGGCCGATGTTGCGGCGGTCACGGTCATTGTTCCTCCTCGAATGATCTTCCTGCTTCCATCTATTTTTATTCGATTTGCTGCGACGAAAAGTGGCACTGCGTTACCTGCGGGCCGCTATTCCGCCGGGTTAGACTGCCGTTTACCCTTGGCAATCAGATTTTTTAAGCTGCCGTTGATGTAGGAGCCCCAGGCGTTGGAACACCCGTCGTAACATTCGATCTCGGGCACCAGGCCTACGTGGCTGAAACGGACTTCAGTCTTGCCGCCCTTGCTGGCGATATCAAAGATGATTTGCGTGCCGTTCCATTCGGATTTGTCCTCGATGAAATTCAGGGAGCTATCCAGAACGTGCCAGACGACTTTTTTGCCGGGAATGAATTCGGTGATTTTTTGTTTGCTGCAATGGATGTCTTTATAGCGATAGGTAAACTCATCGCCGAGTTTTGTGGTACTGCCTTCGACGCCCGGCTCTCCCGACCACCATCCACGAACATTATTGATGGCAGCGAAGGCTTCTTGCGGCGTCTGATCTACTGTGAATGCGTACGTCAGACTTTGGTCCTGCTTCCTCGCCTGTTTTGTTGCGTTCATGGTTTCTCCTTCTCCGTGGTTCGACGAAGCTCTTCGGATTTCGTCGCGGCTTCTTCGGCACGTTCTTTCACGCGAATTAATTGGTGGCGCCAAAAACGTTCGAAAGTGGCGGCCCATTCGTGCAGGGGCCGGATCTGTTCGGCGTTGGTGCGATAGAAGATGTGGCGGCCTTCGCGGCGAACGTGAACCAGGCCGACGTCGCGCAGGACGCGCAAGTGTTTGGAGACGGAGGGCTGCTCGAGTCCTAACTGGTCCACTATATCGCCGACGGGTCGTTCCTGGAGCGCCAAATAATTGAGGATCTCGCGGCGGCGGGGTTCGGCGATGGCGTTGAAGGAATCGGAGGTTGTGGCTGCTCTCGGCATGGGCAGATGATACATTCCCATATAGGAATATGTCAAGTGATTTTTTTGAAGGCGAGGAGCTGGGCTTTCGGCGGTCGCGGACGAGAGCATTGGAGTGGCTTCAAGGATTACAACGTCTTAGGAGTTAATAAGTTACGGTGCCTCGTAAGATCGTACCGCCGCTTGCAGGTGGCTGTAAGTGTTAGTGCGAGGGCGGCTTAGGTGAATCGTTCGTGGGTGCAGGATTAGAGGGCGCAGCTGTGCCGGACGGTGGTCGCGGAGCTGTGCCAGGAGCTGGCGGCGTGGACAGCAGGGCGAGGTAGGCGCGGCGGAAGGCGGATTGTTGCGTGCCGGGAGCGATTACGACGGCTTGGACGGTGTAACGTCCGCCTTGTAATTTCGTGAGAGGCAGGCTGATGCGGAAGGTTGCGGTGTATTTTTTTGCGTCGACTTCGGCGGGCGAGAGCAACGGCGTAGTGTTCACTTGCAGTCCGTTGCGAAAGAAAATCAAACCGGCGCGGAGAGTGTTGGGGTCGAGCGTTTCCTTGTTTTCGAGTTTTGCCGGGTAATAGGCCTGGAAGAAAACGTAAAGCGTTTGATCCTGCATGAAGAGGCGTGTGACGCTGGGGACGATCGCTTCGCCATTGACGACGAGCGGCGAACTAACGAGTTTCGCGCGCAGGCCTTGCCCTTTCGTCTGGACTTCGGAAGTTTTTTGCACCGGCACGAGTTGGCTGGAGAGCAGGACGGAGCTGAGCGTCATTTTGCCGGGTTGCACCACCGGCACGGAAAGATTTTCTTCGAACGTACCAATTTTGCCGGACTCATTTTCGCGCGCGACAAATTTCAGGTGGTAATTCCCCGGGGCGAGCACTACCCCGCCCTGATAGAGCAGGTTCTTCTTGTTGATTTCCGCGAAACGCTGCGGATCGAGATTCACTTGCGTCGTGTCACGGAGCTGCGCGACGGCCTGGCCGGAGGGCACGGCGCGAACGTCCACGGCAAAATCAAATTGCGCTTGGCGGTGTCCATGTTTTTCGGCCCATTCGAGGGCGCTCGCGGAAATTTTGGCGGCGACGGGGACGTAGGTCTGATCGTTGCTCAGGCGGAACATTCCGGTTTCGACGGCAACGGGCAGCTCGACGACGGGATTATCGGAATTGACGGCATCGGCTAACTGCTGGTCGCGGTCTTCTTTTTCCAGATGTTGGAAATCGCGCGGGGCATAGTAGCCGTCGCGATAGCGGACGTGCGCGCCGGACACGTTGACCTTCACGTGGATCGTGCGCCAGCGGCCGTCGCGTTTTACGTCGGCGCCGAGATTGTAGCCGACGAGATAGTACCCGCCATTATCCTGCTGGATTTTCGGGAACGCGTCGCTGAGATCTCCGAGGTCGAAGAAGGCTTTCCCGCCGGTGTCAGTAGAAAGAGTGGCGAGCGTGTCGCGGGAATCTTCGCGCTGATCGGTCTGGTGATAGACGGATGCGCCGGTAAACATGGAATTTCCGGTTGCGGCGTTTGTGGTGGTGTCGCCGCCGGGCGGCGTCGCGAACAGACCGCGCGAGTCGAGCGAATAAATCGAGACGTCCGCGCGATTTGCGGCGTCCGTGGCGGCGCGCAGTTGCGTGCGATTTTCTTCGCCGGTCTGAGTGATGCTTCCGGTGAATTCGACGAGCGCTTTTCTGCCGGAAATTCCGCCGAGGACGTTGGCGAGGCCTTCAACTGCGGCGAGTTTCTGGTCGGTATTGAAGACGTTGAATTCGGTTTCGTCGGGCGTGAAGGCGGCGCCGGTGTATTCCTGGACGTCGTATTCACCATTTTCCGCGGCGGCGTAGAGCGGATTGGAAAGATCGGTGGTGCTGTTTTCGGTTACTTGCGCGATGGCTTTTTCGAGCATCGCGTGATCGTTGGTGAAATTCGCGAGGACTGTAAGTTTCGAAGAAAAAGCGACGACGGCGACGACGTCCGCTTTGGTCATCTGCTGCTTGACGAATTTTTCGGCGGCGTCGTGGGCGCGGATCAGATCGTCGGACTGCATGGAAGTGAGGTCGAAGAAGAGGACGATGAGGCGGCGGTCGCGCAACTGGTCGCTGGCGGCTGCGGCGGAGGGTGTGTTCGGGCCTTCGTTATCCACGGGGACTACGATGGGTTTCGAGTCTACTGTTGCGGCGGTTTCGACTTGTTCGATGTCTTCATATGAAAAGGTGGCAATGGATTGGGCTTTTCCATCGTCGGTGACGGTGAATTGGTCAGCGCGTAGCCCCTTGATGGCTTTGCCGGATTTGTCGGTGACTTCGACGTCGATGCGGACTAAATCCGAGGTAGCGCGCAGAACGGGCGCGGGAGTTTGTTTCGAAGATTGGCGCGCGGCGCGGGGAGTAGAAGGCATGGGCACCGCGACCGGCGCGGACGGATTTGCAGCAGGAGGGGCAGGCGGATTGGCGGACTCCGGTTGAGACTGTTGCTGCGAGGGTTGTGGGGATTGCTGTTGCGCCCGGCCCAGCGCCATTTCCGCGACGAGCAGTGCTACGAGAAACGCATTCACGATTTTGTGCGCGATGTTTTTCATCACCAATTAAACCTGGCCATCACGTCCATGGTGCGCATCGAACCTGCGCTTGTTACCCGTCCGAAGGATGATGAGCCGACCGTGGTGGAAAGTCCCGAGAAACTCGGCGTATTCGAAAGATTCTGCACTTCCCAGCGAATATCCAGATGATGACGCTCCTGCGGGCCGAAGCGGAAGGATTTCGCGAGCGATGCGTTCCAATTGAATTTGCAGGGGCCTTCGATTGCACCGCGACGCTCGTTGCCATACGAGTCGGCAGCAGGCGTGGTGAAAGCCGCGGTGTTGAAGTACGCGAGCGGTGAGCCGCCGCAAATGCCCACGTTGGGATCTCCTATTTGTTCGGCGCGCAGAGAAAAACTTGCGCCGGTTCCGTTGTCCGACGCGGTGCCGCCGAGGTAGGCAGTGGCGGGCGTCCCCGTTTGCCAGGTGACGATATTCTGGAAGCGCCAATTACTAAGGACGTGCACGGCCCAGCCGTGGTTGCCATAGCGATGGTGTTCGCCGAAGGGCAATTCGTAGACGGAGAAGACACGGACTTGATGGCGAATGTCGAATGAAGATAGGCCGCGCTCGGCGGCGTAGTTGCCGTCTTGCTGGACGACTACCGGAGCGCTGCCGCCGATGGTGCTGGCGTTATCGAGCGCTTTTGCGAACGTGTAGAAGGCCTGGAAGGAGACGCCTTTGGTGAAGCGGTGGACGAGGCGAACTTGCAGCGCGTTGTAAATGGAATTTGCGCCGGACTGGTCGTAGTAAAAGCTATTGGCGTTGGGAATCTGAAATTCATTCTGCGTGTTCAGCGGGCTGGTGCCGAGGGGAGCGCGATTTGGCGCGCGCAGTAGATCGAGGTTGGTGCCCTTCGTGCCGGTGTAGGTCAGATCCAGAATCCAGTTCTGGGAGAAAGAGGTTTCGGTGCCGAGCGTCCAGAGTTGGGCGTAGCCGTCCTTGTAGAAAGGATTCACGCCGCCCTTGTTGGTTATGGTGCTGATGCTGGGGAAACCGTTTTGGAGCGTGAGCACCTGATTGCCGGAAGTGATCAGATTTTCGGATGTTGCGAACGGCGGTTCGTATTCCAGATATTGCTGCGCGAGAGTGTTGTAGATGGCTTCATTGTAAAAAATCGAGTAGCCGCCGCGGACGACGGTCTTCGGCTTGATGAATGGCGGCAGCCAGGCAAAACCGATGCGCGGCGCCCAATTGTTGTAGTCGCCATGAACGAGCGCGCGGGGAAAATTGCCATTGAACATTCCGGTTTGGCCGGGGGTAACGACATCCACTTGCGTAGCCGTGGAGTTCAGATCGAGATTGGCGATACGGTTGTATTTGTCCACGGGCGGGGTGGCGGCTTCGTAACGCACGCCGTAGAGAAGCGTGAATTGCTTGTTCATGCGCCAGTCGTCTTGCGCGTAGGTGATGAAATCCCAACTGCGGAGGTAGATGTTGGGGCCGAATTGCACAGTGGTGCTGTACGGCAGGCCTAGAAGGAAATCGGCGAGTTCGTAGTAAGGCTCGGTGAGCGGAGTAGCGGGGACGGGCTGGCCGGTGGCGGAGAGCTGCGAAGTCATCACACCGGTGAAATTGAATAAGCCGCGCGGTTGCGGATCGGCTTCGGTGTTCAGTTGGATGCGGCGGATTTCGCCGCCGAAGGTGATGGTGTGTTTGGCGCGCACCCACTTCACGCTGTCCGCGAAGCGGAGGGTTTGGTTGCGCACGAGCGATGGGACCGGGTCGTTGAGCGCCGAAAAGCTGGTGAAGCGGACGGCGGGGATGCCGAAGGTGAGCGGGTCGGTGGAAACGCCGTTGATGCCGAGATCGCCGGCGACGTCATTGGTGAAAGAATTGTCGCTGAGGATTTTCGTGCGGCTGCGGCTCCAATTGAGTTGCGTGCTTTCGACAACGTGGGAACTCCAATTGTGCGAGAGGCCGAGCGTGACAGACTGGCTCAGAGACGATTGCGTGCCGGCGGTATCCAGAAAATTGCCGAAAGTATTTTGGCGTGTGGAATCCAGGTTGTAGCCGCCGTTTAGGCTGAACTTGGCGTTAATGGTGTGCAGGACGTGGAGGTTCAAGCGATCGTCGTTCACTGGCACCGTCGTCTGCAGCAAATAGTTCTGTACCGTGCCGGGCAGATTCGGCTGCGGATAAAACGTGAGAAGCCCCGCCGCGGCGGTATTAATTGTGGGGATCTGGCAGCCGTTGCCGAGCGGAGTGCGCGGTCCGCTGAAATTTGAAAATGGGTCGTAGAGTGTGATGCCGAGGCCGCAGAAATTGCCGGTGCGTTCCGCGGCGGTGGGCACGGTGGAGTATGTGTCCAGCGCGCTTGATTGAGTTTCGTGCTGGTAGTTGACGAAGAAATAAGTCTTGTCGCTGCCGTTGTAAATGTGCGGGATTTTCAGCGGGCCGCCCAGATTGCCGCCGAAGCGTTCGTCGTAGTGGCTGGGCTTGGGCACCTCGCTGCCCGTGATCGAATAGGGCCTCGCGTCGAACGCGGAACTTTCGTAGCGATTGTAAAAACTAAAGCGGATGCGATTTACAGTTTGACGGCCGAGTCTTCCCCGCCCCGCTGCGAACATTCCACCGCCGCCGCCGCGGCCGCCACCGCCTCCGAATTCTCCCGGGCCTGCTCCACCTCCGGGACCGCCGCCACCGGGCACGCCACCGCCCGGGCCCGGGCCGAACATTTGGCCGCCCCCACCGCCGCGACCTCCCCGGCCACCTTGATCTCCCGGCGCGCCGGGGATCAAACCCTCTTGGCCAAAACCGCCGGGGCCGTTGCCCGCGGAACTTTGGCCGACAGTTCCCTGCAGCAGAAAAGAATCGGAAGTGGCGTTCGAATTGGCGCCGCCTTGCAACGCAGCTTCGGCTTGCGGTCCTTCATTTGCAGCGGCGCCATTCGCTTCGGGGGCTTGCGGATTGCTGCCTTCGCCGGTCAAATCGGTTTGTTCGAAGCCGCCGCCCGCGAGGCCCTCGCGAAGCGCGTTGGCGACACCGGCGGGCACTTGGCCTCGGCCGCCGGCCCCTCCCCCACGGTTCTGACCGTTGCCCTGCGCACTATTGCTCCGGCCGTTGCCGTTGCCTGCGCCGTTGCCGCGCGGGGGCGGCCTATTCGAGCTTGATGCGGGCTTCCCGGGCGTGGAAAGTTCCGCGAGAGTTGCGACTCGCAACACGATCGGAATCGCTCCCGGCGGAACGACCGGAATCTGGATCGTGAGCGACGTTTGAGTAAAGCCGAGCTGATTGGCTTCGATACGATAGTGGCCGGGGACAATCTGCGGAAACTCAAACTTGCCGGATTCGTCGGTCCAGCTGAGCCAGATTTTGTGCGTTTCGTCGTTGATTAAGCGCACGGTGGCGCCGGGAACGGGTGTGCCTTCGGAGGTTTTGACGATCCCGGTGAGCGGGGCTGGCGGCGCTGGAGGCTGTTGAGCTGCGAACGAATGCGCCCCTGGCAGGCCAAACAGAAGCAACATGAAGAGCCGTACGTGTAGCGGACCACCACGCAAGCTTCTTCGAACCGATAACCTCATGCGATTTGCCTGTGACAATTGCGCTTATTATCCACTCAACAGGTTTTGCTTGCCACATTCAAGGAAATCATCGCAATTTGGTTAGCGGCCGCGAGTGCGCAGTCGGAATTGGACAGGTGTCGCCATACCCCCCGCATATAGGGCCCGTGGGCACTCATAATTCAGTTTTCGGCGCGCCACAGTTCCAGAAATTGCGTTGCCCGTGGGAAGCTGTGCAGCACAAGCAAAATCGAGTACTTCAGCCGCTGAACAGTTTGCGGAAAGAGTCAAAAGCTCGCCTCAGGGGCTAAAGCCCCTGATGATCGCCGGAGCTTTATGTCGGAGCTAAAGCTCCGGCCCCCTAAAGAGACGAGTTTTTCCGCAAGCTGTGAAGCCGCACTGATTTTGCGAGACTTGTGTCGCGGCTGAAGCAACGACCTGCAAAGATTCGTGGGTTTTGAGACCGGATCGCACGGAAGGTGGCGCGTCGGAAATGCTTCGGAGCCCGAAGGCCCTACAAAATTCTGGAACTTTGCCGGCTTGCGAGGGGAATGGTTGAGGTAGGACCATCGGATGGGCGGTGCGGCCAGCCGATGATTTCCCCGTTTTCGAGCGGATAGCCAATAGGCGCCAAATTCATGTCCATCATGCGACGACTACCGCGGGCATCCTCCATAGGTACTTCTCATCCGGCGGTGCGGAAGTTCCGAGCGTCGGTCGAATTTTGTCTGGTGCTGATCACGGGCTTTCTCGCGCTCGGCGCTGCGCCGTTGCTGAGCCAGCAAACCGGTCCGGCGACGAGCCAACCGAAGGCGCAGGCGACCGGGCAGGCGACCAATCATCCACCCGCGCAAACGACCAGTCAACCTTCGGGCCAGCAAGGGCCGCCCATCGCGGTGGAAGTAAAGATGGTGAAGATGCTGGCGACGGTGCGCGACAAGAAGAGTCACCTCATCAACAATCTGACCAAAGATGACTTCGCGGTTGAGCAAGACGGCCACGCGCAGACGATCACTTATTTTGCGCAAGAATCGAATCAACCGTTGACTCTGGGCTTGCTGGTGGATACCAGCATGAGCCAGCGGCGCGTGTTGGATCAGGAAAAGAACGCCAGCCACACATTTATCGAGCAAGTGCTGCGCGACGATAAGGACAAAGTTTTCGTGATCCACTTCGACTACGAAGTGGAGCTGCTGCAGGACCTCACTTCGTCGCGGCAGAAGCTGGAGGCTTCGCTCGACCAACTGGGCGCGCCGGAATTTTCGCAGACACACGGGAGCGATCCAGATGCCGGCGGCGGACAGGGTTCCTACGGACACCATGGTGGCGGGACGTTGCTCTATGACGCGGTGTATCTCGCGTCGCATGATTTGATGCAAAAACAGCAGGGCCGCAAAGCGCTGATCGTGCTGACCGATGGAGTGGATCACGGCAGCAAGGAATCACTGCAAGACGCGATCGAGACCGCGCAGCGCGCCGACACGCTCGTCTATTCGATTTTATTTGCCGACAAAGAAGGATACGACAACGGCGGTGGATACGGCGGGCCGCACATGGGCCATGGCGGCGGGATGGGCGGAGGCGGAATGGGCGGCGGCGGGATGGGTGGCGGAGGGAGGCATCGTTACCCGGAGGAATCGCGCCCGGATGGGAAAAAAGTTCTGGAGCAGCTATCGAAAGAAACCGGTGGGCGGTTCTTTGAAGTGACCAAGAAGCAGTCGGTTGGCGACATTTACGACGCTATCAACGAAGAGCTGCGCAATCAGTACGGGATCGGCTACGTTCCGGATAAGGTCGATGCCACGCCGGGATACCACAAGATTCAGCTCACTGTGAAGCAGAAGGATTTGATCGTGCAAACAAGAGCTGGATACTACCTGGGGCGCTAGTTGCTATTACCCACGAAATTCTTCGTCCCAGATCTGCCGCCGCGCTGTTCGGATTCCGGGATAGAAAACTATTGCTCGCGGAGCAGGGTTGCCGGATCGAGGTTCAGGACGCGGCTTACCGGGCCGGCGACGGAAAGCGATCCAGTGAGCAGGACAGTGAACGCAACGGCGGCGATCACGAACGGATCGTGCGCTGTGGCTTGATAGACGATCGCCGAAAGTACGCGGCTGGTGGCCACGCCCAACACCATACCAACCGCGGCACCGCTCCCCAGCACAACGAGCATACGGCCAAGCGCTGCCGCGAGAATCTGCGGGGGCCGCGCTCCAAGTGCGACGCGAATGCTCAGTTCGCGCAGGCGCTTGCTGATGGTATAAGAGGCGAGTCCTAAGGTCCCGGCGATCGAGAGCAGCAATCCAAACGCACCGAAAATGCCGAGGGCGATGGTAGCGACCTGAGATGGAAAGTAGCTGAGCGCCAGCTGGCTATTCCAGGCGCCTGACTCCTGTATCGGAACGGCGCGGTCAAGATCGCGAATCGCGCCGCGAATGGCGGCGACCATATCACCGGTATCGCGCTGAGTCCGGACCATGAGCGCCGTCTGCGAACTTCCTTCTTGTGAAATCGGATAGAATGCCGCGGGTTCCGGATCTTCACTAAGGATGAAATGCTTGCCGTCGGCCATGAGGCCCACGATCTGGACCGAATGACCTGATTCATTTTTGAAGTAGCGCCCCACGACATCCTGGGAATGGAAGAGCCTCCTGGCGAACTCCTGATTGACAATCGCGACGAGAGGGGTACTGGAAGTGTCGGTAAAGCTCACGTCGCGGCCGGCCAGAAGCGGTATTTGGCACGCGGCCAAAAATCCAGGAGAGACCCGGTAATGAAATGGATCAAGTGCACTGTTGGAGGCCCTGAAATCGGCACTCTGCTCAGAGAAGACGGGAGAGGTGACCTGATAGAGAGATAGTTGGGTGACATCCGCGTAGCCTGCGGCATCTACTCCCGGCATATGCGAGACCTTTTCGAGCAACTGACGCTGGAAGCGATCACCGGTATCGCCCGAGTAGCCGGCCTGCGTCAGGTCGAATTGCGTGCGTACCACATTCTTCGGATTAAAACCCAAGTCCATGGTTAGCGCCCGCTGCAGTCCGCGCAACGCGACAAACGCCGCCGTGACGGTTACGCAGCACAGCGCGATCTGCGCCGCCAGCAGGACGTCGCGCATGGCCCAGCGGCGCCCTGCGGGGGATGAGTTGCTGCCGCCCTTGATGGAGTCGTTTGGATCGGCCTTGAATATTTGGCGAAGCGGCAGCAATCCAAAGAGAATGGCGGCGACCACCGAGATCAGGAAGGCTATCAGGATCAGCGATGGCTGCGGCAGCACGATAAACCTCATCGGAAATTGCGTGGGTGGATGCCAGTTCGAAAGGTTCGTGAGGGCGATCCACGCCAGGATGCAGGCACACGCTCCACCGACGAGCGAGATCACAAAGGCCTCGACCAGCGCCTGCCGTAGAACGCGCCAGCGGCTGGCTCCCACGGCCATACGGATAGCGATCTCGCGCGCGCGGTCCGCGGTACGCGCCGCAAACAGGCTGCCGAGGTTAGCGCAGGCGGCGAGCAGCACGATGCCAGCCAGCACCATCACGCCAGTCAGAAAACCGCGCAACGGCTTGCCGATAAAGTCGCCGGCCAAACCCGGATGAACCAGCTTCAGTCCCAAGCCGTCTTCGTCCTTCGGAAACTGCCTAGTCACGCGGGCGGCGATTGCGTTCAAATCCGCCTGCACCTGGGGCATGCTGACCCCGTCTTTGATGCGCACAATCGCCCAAACCCTATCCTTGATGCTTCGCGACTCGAGCCAGTCGAAGCCGTCCAGCGACGCTTGATTCGCCATAGGAACGAAGACGTCGCACTGCATGAATTTCTCGGTGCCGTTGAAACCTGGTGGCGCCACGCCGACGACCGTGTAGGGGTGCTTGTCCAGGCGGATTTTCTTTCCCACGATGTCAGCGTCGGCGGCAAAATCACTCTTCCAAGTGGCCCAAGAGAGAACGACGGCGTCAGATGCGCCGGGATGATCGTCATCGGAGCGCTGCAGCAAACGTCCGAGGAAAGGTTTGACGCCGACGAGTTCGAAATACTGGCCACTTACTTCGTAGCCCCAGGCGGGCCGGGTGGCGCCGTTAGCTTCCAGACCGAAATCTCCCATGGTGAAAGCGGCGACAGCAGAAAATACCGTATTGTCGTCGCGCACGTCGCGCACTTCCGGATAGGAGAAAATCGGATAGGTTTGATTGGTGTGCGCAAGCGTCATCACCCGGTCCGCATGCGGCACATCCGGCAGACGCAACACCAATGCTTGTAGAACGCCAAAAACGATTACGTTAGCGGCGATGCCGAGCGCCAGGATCAGTACCGCCGTGACGGTAAATCCGGGATTTTTGCGGAGCGTGCGCAGCGCGTAACGCAGATCCTGGAGGAGCGATTCGATCATAGTGCCACCCGCAGCTTCGAGAGATTCTTCTTTGAAGCGCGCTCGGCCGCCGAATTCGAGGCGGGCGCGGCGTTCGGCTTCGGCGCGGCTGAGGCCGGAGCGCTCAAGATCGTCGGCGCGATGCTGGATGTGGGAACGCAACTCGTCTTCCATTTCGGCGCTAAGGTGCGAACGGCGGAAGAGAGTGGTGAGGCGGAAGCGCAGCGAGTCGAGGAGTTTCATGCTTCCTCCGGTCGCGCGGCGAGTGCGGATCCGATCGCTGAGGCGAGACGATTCCAGTTTTCGGTTTCTTCGCGCAGACGCTTGCGGCCAGCGGCGGTGAGTTCGTAAAACTTGGCGCGGCGATTATTTTCCGACGTGCCCCAGTTGGCTTTCAGGAGGCCTTGCTTCACGAGGCGAAAGAGGCCGGGATAGAGCGCGCCTTGTTCGATGAGCAGCGCGTTGCCGGAAATCTGGCCGATGCGGAGAAGGATGCCGTAGCCGTGCAGTGGGCCGAGGGAAACGGCGCGAAGGATGAGGAGATCGAGAGTGCCGGGAAGAAGCTGGGCCTGGTCGGTCACTGGACCCCTCCTAAGATGATTAGGAGGGTACCGCAGACACTCCTAAGCTGTCAAGGGGAGAGTTGGGGGCGGCTGTTAGCCGCCCCCGGCGGGCCCACGATGCCGTTATGCTGACGGATGTTTCAGGATGCCCGCAAGATCTTGCAAGCGTTTTGCATCGGCTGGAGACTTTCCGGTCGTAGCGTCCTTTTCGAGCGACGGCGCCATTTTTTCGAGTTTCGAGACTTTGCTCCTGCTCATGCGCGAGCTTTCGGCGTTTTGAATTGCGGTGCGCAGGGCCGCGATGCGCTCCGTTGGCAAAGCCTGCGAGCGTTCCAGTTGATCGATGTACGCCTTCGCCACCACGAGCGTCGAAGGCCACACGAACTTCTGTTGATCCTGCACATTTAGATCAGCCACCTGGACGGATTTCGCGGCGTCAATTTCGTTCTGCGTGAGGAACTTCGTGGGCGTCAGTTCGAAAACGTCCAAGCCGCGGGCGATTTCCGATCCGTAGATGTAGCCGTTGTACCAATAGCCGGACCAGTCGCCGCCGAGGACCAGAATTTTCGGATCAATCGGCCCGCGATCGAAGTAGGCGATTTCATACGGATGGGCCGCGTCGGTGAAATCCATCACCGAGATGCCGCCTTGATACCACGCCTGCACTTCGATGTCGCGCCCCGGAACCGGGATGAGCGAGCCGTTATGCGCGACGCAGTTTTCCGTGTCCGTTTGCGCGGCCGGCAACTTGTAATAATCCGCGAAGGTCAGTTTGTCATCGCTCAGGTGGAAGATGGCATCCGCGCCCCAATGATTCGGGTCGTTCGGACGGCAGCGCGCCCCGAGCCCACCGCCCCACTCATCGGTGAAGACAACTTTCGTTCCGTCGTTCGAGAACGTCGCCGAGTGCCAGTAGGAATAATTCGGATCGTTCACCGCGTCTACGCGTTTGGGATGCACCGGGTCTTTAATATCCAGCAGAATACCGTTGCCTTCGCAGGCACCCGCAGCGAGGCCGATGGCCGTATAGACGGTGATGTCGTGGCACTGGTTCGTGTCCTCCGGCTTCTCGTTGGGCTTCGTCGCATCGCGGCCATGGCTGCCGCCATTGTTGAGGCCGTTGATCGCTCCGGTCCGCGCATCCATAAATATGCGAGGGTTGGAGACGATCTTGGCATCTTGTGGTGCGGCAACTGGAACCTTGATCACATCAATGCGAAACAGAGCGGTATTCGGATCTTTGGCCGGAGCTTCGTCTGAGCAGCCTGCCAATTCTTCGGACTGGCGGACAAAAGATGTGCCGGAGACGTAGATATAAACGTTGTCCTTGTCATTCGGATCCACCACCAACGTGTGCGTGTGCGAACCGCGACAGGTCTGCACGGCCGCCACTTGCTTGGGGTTCTTGATGTCCGAAATGTCGAAGATTCTGACGCCACGGAAACGGTCTTTTTGCGCGGCCGGCATGGGGCGCTTGTGCGGTTGCCCTGCGGCCGGGGCAGGCGGAGGAGGCTCCGGCGGAAATCCTTCCGTGCCGCAATCGAGGCGCCCATTGGGCATTTCGACGGACATAAACATGAGGTTCTTGTACACCGACACATCACCTTGCCCGCCCGGACAGACCATCGAGGTCACAAGCGTGGTCTTGGCAGGGTCGGAGATGTCGAAAATGTTCATGCCGTAAAAATTCCCCTGGAAAAGGTGATTGCCCTCAAACGCCATGTCCGAGTTCGAGAAAGCGAGCTGCGCGATCACCAGCTGAAACTCTTTCGGCATCTTGGACACCATGCCGCCGCCGATGCCGAGCTGGGCGATCGTCTTCTGCACTTTCGGATCGTCCGGCTGATCGGTGCCGAGTTGAAACGCCTCGGGCTTCTTCAGCAGCAGCAGGTGCTTCATGCCCTCGGCCGTTTCACCGGCATCATAAAGGCCAGGCGAGAGCGTGTAGCGTGGATCGTTCACGTCTGAGCCCTTCATCCCCGGCGGCAGCGGCGGTGCGGGAGATGGCGCAAACGGGTTGCGGTCCTCGTCCGGCGCCTTCGCGTCTGCCGGCGGCGCGGCCTCCGCGGGAGCGGCTGCTTGGGGCGCGGAACCGTCCGGCGCGGCGGCCTGCGCATAAATTCTGTTCGGACTGCAACACAACAGAAACGCGGCCGCGGCCAGGCTGCCGAAACGGAAAACAACACGCTGCGCTGAGTTCATCATTTCTCCTTTGGCGATTCCTTGTCCAACATGGACCGCATAATTCGAATTTCGGCACGTTGCCCACTGTCCACATCCGTCGCGAAGTTGAAAAGCTCGGCATCCTGCCCGGAGCCTGCGGTGTTGAATAACTCCTTCACCATCGTGAGGGCGCCATTGTGATGCTGGATCATGCCGACTAAAAATAGATGATCGAATTCGGCGCCCTTGGCGTCGCGCAGCGCGTCCATCTGCTCGGACGTGAGCATTCCGGGCATCAGCGGCATCGGTTTGCCGGATTTGTCCATGTCCGGCATCCCCGCCATGGCCATCGTCAGCGGACCGCCGCGGGTCGCCAGCCACCGCTTCATGAAATTGATCTCGTCCGACTGCGAACGGCTGATGCGTTCGCCGAGAAGCCGCAAATCTTTGTTTTCGGTGTGCGAGGGAATCCAGGCGGTCATCACGACCGCCTGCTCGTGATGCATAATCATGCCCTGCATGAATTCCACATCGGCCGACGACGGAGGCGGGAGCGTGCCCTTCGTGGATGCCGAAAGCCGCTTCGTGGGCTGGCCCGGCGCGCCCGGTTGCACCACCACAGGTCCGGCAGCGGAATCGGATTGCTGCGCGCGTGCAGGTGAGGCAATGAGATTTGCGGTGATGCCGGCGGCCAGGAGCGTGCCGAAAAACAGCGCTGCTAATTTGGCTGAGTTGAAACCCTGCACAAACATGCGGCGGAAATCATAACGCTTCGCAGGGGTACGCGCCTAAATATTTTCACGGAACCCCGTACCGAGCGCGACGGCGATTCCACGAAAGCGATGTATCGGGAGGGCTACCCCTTCGAGCCGAGTTCTCACCGGTAAGGCTCCGCCTCCGCAAGCGGCAGAGGTCTTCCTGGCAGCCGTTCACGACTCGGAAGTGCGCCAGGAAAATCGGAACGCTGGAAACAGATAGTTAGCACGCAGTAGTTGAAAGCGAGGGTCCCGTCCAGGCCTCAGGGCGGAGCGCTCCGGCTGCCGAAGCGAATGCGAGGCGGAGGCCGGACGCAACGCTCGCCGACGAAATACACGCGACGGATCGCCAGTCGTTTTACTTCGCTCCCAAGCGGGTGATCAGCATGTCAATGAAGCGGCGGTTTTCTACTCCTACGGCTACGTGGACGTTGGGTTGAATCTTGGTTAGGCCTACCGTATCGATATGATCGCCGCTGGGGACATTCTTTTCGACTGAGCCGGTGCGGACCCAGTGGACTGCCGCTGCCGTCTCATCTTCTCTATCGTAATAACGGCGACGGGACTTTCACGAATGTTTCCGCGGAATCGGGTATCGCGGCGCCGCGCGGTTCTTACGGCTTAACGGCCGCCGCCTTCGATGCGGACAACGATGGCTGGCCCGACATTCTTCTCGCTTGCGACTCTACGCCGAGCCTGCTGCTGATGAACAACCACGATGGGACATTTCGCGAAGAAGGGCTGGTATGCGGAATCGGGGGACGCGTGGTGGTACGGTATGGCGGCAAGATGCAAGCACAGGAAGTGATGAGCCAATCGTGTTACGTATCAGCGAGCGATCCGCGCCTGCATTTCGGCTTGGGCGCCGAGAAGAGCGCGGACATCGAAGTGCGCTGGCCTCTCGGCAATACCGACACTTTCAAAAACGTCACTGCCAATCAACTAGCAACAATTCGCGAAGGTTCCGAATCGTCCAAGGGAACAATCCGATTGCAAAGTTTCGCTCGGTCCTAGGGTTCATAGGAATCGCCAGATCTTTGGATATTCTGGACCTCAATCACGAGCCGTTGCCAGATGAGCGAAGCGCTACCTCAAATGGACGGCTACGTGGAATGCGGTGAGTCGGACTCCCTTCGAGATAACCGTGACAAGAGCCTTGATTTTGCCCAGGTTTGCTACCACAGCGAGTTGCCGCCTACCACGTGCGTTGACTGGCGAGCAGCACGCCGTCCGCATTGGTCAAATACTGCTCGTCGCTAAGTATCTCAACCAGTTCGTCGGGGAATGGAGCGATCTCGCTCTGTAGATACGTCACCAGCTCGCGATAAATCTCCCGCCGCGCATAGGGCGCAAGTTCGTTGCGGCGGCGTAGCGCATCCTGGATGAGACCCGCTAGCTCCGGCGTCCCTGCTCGGCGCAGACGCATGGCAATTGCAGGGTAGTCCCTGAAGGAATTGTACTTCTGATGGCTCCAGGCTTCCTCCGCGGGAGCTGCCAGAGGTGTTTCCCGGACAACCAGGGTTCCCGCCACGCGGTCGCCGAAGCGCTGCATGATCGGGCTGGTCAGCATTGAAATTCCGCCGACCAGATACGCCAGCGGCAACGCATCAACGGTGCGCATCAGATTGCGTACCCACGCCTGTTCGATCCGTAACGGAAGCCCGGACTGGTCAATTACACGCAAATGGAACAGGCGTTTCCCGATCGTCTGCCCATTCCAAAAACCTTCCAGCAACGCGCCATAGGCGAAGCCGATGGCGAATTCCGCGAGCGTGATGGTCATTCCTGCAAATCCGGGCGCCTTCGCGAAAATCCAGTAAACCAGGTAACCCAATCCGTTTATCGCGGCCAACACGATTACGATATCGAGCAGCATCGCGTAAAGCCGCGGTGCGGGACCGGCCAGCGGCAGTCGAAAGAACACGCCTTCGGGTGTCGCGATGGTCAGTTCGGCCTTCGTGGGGAACCGGTTCGGCGGAGAACTATTCATTTACTCTCCGTACGCGGGCTCGTGGGCGCATCCGCGCCGGTCTCTCGTCGCCCAATCAGTAGTAGGTAGACTGTCAGCAGCACCAGCTCCGCCACGCCGACCGCGACCTTGAACCCATACGGCAGCACTGGAGCCTGATGCTGCGAAAAAAAAGCCTCCATAGTCCCGGCCCAGACCAGCATCATCGCCAGCCCCGCTATCAGCATCAGCCATTCGCGCATGGATTGACGCATGTTGCGGTCCTCGCGCCGCCGCAGCAGCAGGCGCGCGAGATAGAATCCGGCTTGCCCGGCAATCAAAATAGACGGGATCTCGAACGCGCCATGCGGGAGCAGCCATGCCGTGACGAACAATCCGAAGCCTTGCTGCGTGTAGCGAACCGCTACGGCGCCGAGCAGCACGCCATTTTCGAAAAGCAGCAAGGCCGTCCCGATGCCGAACGTTACGCCCAGCGCCGCCGCTAGCAGCGCGACCTGGATGTTGTGCGTAATGAGCTGCGCTGAGAATTCCGCCTCCGTCTGCGCAGAGTTCAAATGCCGGTTTTTCCCCTCCTCCTCTTGATGCACGCGCAGGCTCGGATTGCGCAGGTAATCGGCTGGGAGCAGCACATCCACGGACGCCGGGTCGTAGCGTACGGCCAACCCGCCGAGGGCGCAGCCCAGAATCGTGATCAGCACGGCGAGCGCGAAATAGCGGGACTGCCGCCGAAAGGCTTCTGGAAAGGCCGAGAAAATCCGGAGCCAGCGGCGGGGCTGCCAAAGTTCGGAGCGTGTTGGTCGAGCGTAGTAAAGTTCCGCATAAGCCCGCGCCACCAGCCGCTCGAGATATTGCCTTAACTCGGGCGCCAACGCTCCGTGTGTAACGCGATTCAAATCCGCAGATGTTTGGGCGTAGAGCTCTTGCAGCAGCTCGGGCTCTCCGGGCTTCAGGAGCCGATCGGGCCTGCTTTCCAACTGGACAAGCAGTGATTCGAGTTTGTTCCAGCGGGGCTGCCCTTGCGCCTGAAACCGTTGGAGGTCCAGAATCATACCCGCTGCTCCCGCTTACTTTCGAGATAACCTTCCACGGCCGTTCGCAAAAATTTCCCAGGCGCGACAAACCGCAGTTCCGCGCCCAATTGGCGCAGTTGACGCGTGAGCGCTGCGAGGCGCTGGTTTTCCTTTTCTCCGGCCAGAGCCGCGTACACATCCTGGTCCGTCCGTGGTTGCTCCCCGGGCGAAAATGCCGGGCGAGCGTAAGCGGGCAGAACACTCGTCATCAAAACGACGTGCGAGGTGCGGAGCAGCGCGACTCCGCGACGCATCGAATCCGAAATCGAACGCTCCGCCAATTCCGCCAGCAACACCAGGTAAGCGCGCCGGCGCAGCTGCAGCCGAATTTTGCTAAAAAGCGACTCGTAATCCGCGGTCGTGGGCAGAGGTTCGAGATTCAGCAGCCGATCGCGAAATTGGCTAAATTGGAATTGGCCGCTTCCCGCCCGCAACCAGGATTTGGGTTCCTCCGCGTAGGTTACAAGCCCGAATTCGTCGCCCAGTTCCAACGCAACGGTCGCGCCTACCAGCGCTGTTTCTACGGCCAGATCCAGCAGCCGCCGCGGCGCGCGCGCCTGCGGGGTGTCGGCATTCGATTCCAGTGCCGGATCGACAACCGACGCGGAAGCCCGCGATTGGTCGACCACGAAATATACTTCCTGCTTCTGCTCCCATTGGAACAGCCGCGTAACCGGCGCGCCGCGTCGCGCCGTGGATTTCCAGGCGATTTCCGTGTAGTTGTCGCCGGGTTGATATTCGCGCAAGCGCTCGAAATCGCGCCCGTGCCCGGTCCAAGGAGTTTCTCGCGCGGCGAGCAGCGTGCGGTAAATGGGGCTGCGCAAGATTTCCCGCCGCCCGGGCCGCAAATCCGCATCCACCCTCAGCGGCACGGGTGAATCGAACCATTGACGCAAGCGCCAAATCCCGCAGCGCGAGCGGCACTCGATTCCTACGCGCGGCACAGGCCACAGCCCTCGTCGCAGCAACGCGACCGCCGGCGTCCAGGGCCAGAGGTGAACGAGCGAGTTGCTGGTCGAGCCCGGCCGGCCCCCGGCGGGTTCCGGTCGCTCGAGCTTCAAACGTTGAGGACTGTTTTTCACCCTGATGGCGGTTTCGCTTTCTCGCGTCGCCGCCATGATCGCGAGTTGCACTTCGCTGTGCAATCGGCGGCGCCCAGAGCCCGCGAGCGCAAGCGGAATCTGGATGCTCTGCCCCTCGCGCCCGCGAAGCCCTTCTTTCGAGGACAGCAGGATGGGCACGAATTCTTTGCGCGCAAACCAGAGCGCAAATGCGTCATAACACGCGACCACTACCACAGTGGCTGCAATCACATCGAGCCACTGCCATCCGCGCGCCCGCCACGGTGCAATGCACGCCACGACGCCCAACGATCCCAGTAACCACGGCACTGCGGCCGTCGGGCTCAACAGCGTTCCGGACGGTCGAAACCCAATCCGCTGAGCCGATTTGTCGCGCGCTTGCAGAGCGCGGCTCGTTGGCTCCGCTGTCGATTCGATCTTCGCGACCATAGCTGGCGAACCGGGCGCAACGCCGGTCGAGTTTGCATTTATAGCCGTCATAATTTGCTTCGTTCTTTACCGGGATCGCATCGGGTGCTCCGCTCGCTTGCTATCGCGGCACTTCCACGGCCTCCAACACGGCGTTGATGACTTCACGACGCTCGACGCCTTCCATCTCGAACTCCGGCCGCAGCAGCATGCGATGCTCCAGGACGGGACCAGCCAGCGTCTTTACGTCCTCGGGCAGCACGAAATCGCGCTCCTCGAGCGCCGCGAGCGCCCGCGATGCCGACAGCAGCGCGAGCGTCGCCCGCGGCCCGGCGCCAACCCATACGGCCGCGTGCTGCCGCATCTGCCGAACCAAACTGACAATGTAGCTGCTTACTGCGTCGCTGACGCGCACACGCGCTGTCGTCGCTCGCAGCTGATCCAGTTCGCCCGCCTGCAAAACCGGCACCCGCAGTTCTTCTGTGAGGCGGCGCTCCGGCGCGTCGCCTTCCGCCACGAGCCGCGCCAGTTCGTTTTCGTCTTCTGCTGTCGGGTAGCCCATGCGGATTTTTACGAGAAAGCGGTCCTTCTGCGCCTCTGGAAGAGGATAGGTGCCCTGATACTCGATCGGGTTTTGCGTCGCGAAGACAACGAATACCTGCGGCAACGCGTAAGTCGCGCGATCGATTGTTACCTGCCGCTCTTGCATGGCTTCCAACAAAGCCGATTGCGTTTTCGCCGGCGCCCGATTGATTTCGTCGCCCAGCAAAAAGTTCGTGAAAATCGGCCCGCGCACTAACCGGAATTCTTGCGTCTTCAGGTCGAAGACGCTCGTCCCGGTGATATCCGCAGGCATGAGGTCCGGCGTGAACTGAATGCGCTGAAATTCGCCGCCAACCGCGCGAGCTAGCGCCTTCACGAGCAGCGTTTTCCCTACTCCGGGAACGCCTTCGATCAGCGCATGCCCGCCAGCCAGCAACGTCACGAGCGCGAGATCAATCGCTTCGTCTTGGCCGACAATCACGCGGCCCAGCGTCTGTCTAACGCGCCGCGCGCCGCTCGTGACGGCCGCGACCGCGGCCAGCGGTTGCGTTTCGGTGCTCGCGGACCGCGCATGCAGGTCTGAATCCAGTAATGGTTCCTCGTTCATGCGATTCATGCCTCCTCGGGAGTCGTCTTCGGCGAAGCGGGAAAGCTGTCGGGCCGTCCGCGGTCCGCATGAACCAGGTGTGCCAGCCCCTTTGCGGTCGCGCGGCGCTCGCTGATCAGTTCCGTCAATTCCTTGTACCCCAGTAAAGGCGGTTTCGCGAGCGCGGCGCGCAGTCGCGGGCCCCAATGCGGGTCAGCGGCAATAGCCTTCGCATCTTGTGGCGAGCGGCGGTCGAACTGCCCCCAGCATTCCGCCACAACCTGCTCTGTCGAAGTACTGCGCTGGAGGAGGCGCTGCCCGGCCACTCCAGCGCTTTCGCCGTTGCGGACGACCTCCGCGCTCCAGTCGCGCGGCGGAAGCCGCACCAAATCGCCACTCAGACTCCAGAGCAAAGCCAGCAAGGTAGCCCAGAAAAGCAGGAGGGCTGCTTGCAGCCGATACCGCTGAACCAGCCAGAGCGCGCCCTGGTCCTGGTGCAGCCCGTGCAATGTTTCGTCGACCCAAATCACTGGCCGTCCGCCCGCGAGAAAATCCAGCAGCACCGGATTCGGATGCGTCTTGATCGCTTCGTTCAGCAAGAACGATTCTTGGCTCGCGGCGACCAATTCGCCTTTTGCCACTCGCCGCATCGCCAGATAAACATGCGCGGAGTAGTCAGCGTTTGGATTCGCGCCCACGGGACTCGCATAGAGCGCGGTCCAGTCGGCATCGGTTTTGAGCCACGGGGCCTCCGCGGCGAGATACATGATCTCGCTGCCCGCCGGCATGGCGCGGGGATCGGGAGAGACCCAAGCTGGACCCGACTGCTGTGGAGCTTGGTTCCACTTGTTCTCGACTTCCCAGCCTTGCGACTGGGACTTTACTTGCCAAGCGGGCCTGACCAGCACGACACGCCCCCCGCGCGCAAGAAAATTCTCCAGGCGCCCGAGGAATTTCCCTCCGGTCCGGAGCTTTCCATTCTCCGTTTCCCAATCACCAATCGGATAGCCGCCTATAAAGAACGCAGTGGTCCGCGGCGCGTTCTGATCGGAGAGAGAGTCCGCATCCTGGCTGCGTTCGACCTGGTACCCGGCGCGCCGATAGGAATCGAACAGCAGGCTGGTGCCGTACGGGTCCTGACGTAAGCTGGATCCCATATCACTCGTACTCGATTGATTCTGATGCGCCATGAGCAGCAGCACGGAAAATACAACCGCGAAAATCGCAGCAGCCAGCAGCGGGCCTCGCCAGTTGAGAACCGTGCTTTCGGCCGAGCTAATTTCAGACATGGTTGAGCAACTCACGCTGATCTTGACGGTAGGCGGCGACTGACTCTGGCGTTGGCGCATGAGACCCATACCACACGCGATCGAACTGCCGTAGGCTGCCGCGCAGTTTCTCGGGAATTTCCGCACGCGCCTCGACCGCCGCTTGCGGACGCCGCCGCCACCGGCGCGTAAACTCATCGAGATATTCGCGATTGGTGCGATCGCGCCGAATCGTCAGCCATGCGCGCTGCGCCAATCCGGCTAGCAAGCCCAGGTACGCTGCACGCAGTGCCAGTCGCGAATTGCCCTCCCCCTCCAACCGGTTCGCCAGCGCAAACCATTCGTCCTCGGAACGTTCGCTGGCAACCGCCGCGTCGTGGAGGTCGGGTAGCGGCGCTGCCGAGACGGGAATGGAAAGCTGCGGCGTCTCGCGGCGCCGCCTGAGCCAAAAGAGCATCGCTCCCACCGCCAGGGTCGACCCCGCGACCAGCCCTAGCCATAATCGGAGGTCTTTCAGCCGCCACGCACCGCCCGCTGCCGGCGAAAAACTCAGCCCACGCGGCCAAAGCTTGCGCAGGAAATCATAGAACGAGTTCCACGCACTCTTGATGGCAGCCCCAATCTTGGCGAGCATCTTGTCGAACCAAGTGGGCGGGCTCGGGTGCTCGGTGTCGTGCCAGCGATAAATCGCGCGCTGGGATTCCTCATCGAGGGCTTGACGCAATTCTTGAACGCGTTCCTGGCGCGCGGAATCGGCCGCTGGTTCCGCGGCGCTGCGGCTTGGCGGCGCTTGCATCGAACGCGCGGTTGTTTGGGAAGAACCTAGTAGAATCGCGACAAGGATGATCAGCGAAGCTACGCCGGCCGCTCGCGCATCTCCGGCGGATACAATCATCTCGGCTTTCTTTTTCCGTTCGCGCGGCAGGCTGGCAAGTAACCCGCGCAGGTCATCTCCTTCGCGCCGCGACCGCAAATGTTGATAGAAGACAACCACGAACGTACACTTGACGACCGGATCGAGTGCAAGCCACACACCCCCGAAAAGCGAAAGCCAGAATGCGGAACTGCTGACCAACGCGTAGGACCCCATTTCCGTCGACAAAAGGGTGTTCACCCCAAAAACCGAGTGCAGCAGCTGCGGGAGAATTATCGCCAGGATCAAGCTGTTCAGCCACACGGCGACCCAAAGAGGGAAAAGCATCAGAAAAAGAAGCAGCCCGCCGCCGAACCATTGGCTCGCGAGAGCCAGGCAGTCGCGAATGGAATGCCGCTCAGCCGCGTCCTCACTGGCCTCGAAACTAGCGAACTGGCAAGCGGTGTAGAACCACGACGTCCCGCCAACGGTGGGCAACGCTGCCAACGCGGCAGCACTCAAAGTGATTTTCCACGCCAGGACGCGTCCTAACGCAGCAGCTTTCGCGGCAGGGCCCGCGGGTTTCGCTGCCGACACGCCAAACGCGCTCTCGCGAACGCCGTGCATGTAGCGAGCGACCGCCCACACGCGCAGCAGGTACGCGCCGGCAAGTAGCACCGTCTCCATTAGCAGCATGCCGTTAGATATGCGAACCTGCCCATCAACCACCCACATCGGAATGAAAGAAAGGGCGAGCGGCGCCGCGCCGGCATAATAGCGCCACGCCTCGCGCCCGAATGTGGATCGAAACAGCGCGAATCCGCACTCCAGCGCTTCGAGCGGGTTTAGTCGGTTCCGGCGGGTGCGCGGAAACAGCGAATGTCCACCGTGCGCAGCGACGGGAGCGACGGCGGCTTCACTCATGCGTTTGCCCGCCCAACCGATCGTAGGCTGCGCCGCCGAAATTCAGATGCAGTTCCGGCCTATTCACACGCCACCGCAGCAATGCAAAAAAGAGTGTCGCCAGACAGACGAGCGCTGTAAATCCCGCCAGGACCTGCCGGAACCGGCGCACCGGTGACGGTTTCGGCGCGGGCGGACGCGCCATCCGGCGCAAACAAGGCGGGCAGGCAAGCTTGTCGTCCTCGTCCGTCACGCATTCGCGGCAAAACGTTCCTTGGCAGTGCGGGCACCGGGCTGCCGCCTCGCGCAGGGAATGAAACAAGCAGCGCGCATGGCGCAAGCCCGACACGGCGGGCTCGGCGGAGCGGGCGGCTGGCGTGTCGAGAGCCATTGGTTTAGGTGACGTCCCCGATGGGAGCGGTTGCGGGAACTGATTCGGAGTTTGCCTGGGTGGAGGCCGCGGCTGGTTGGGGTCCGTCTACCGGAGCGGTCGGCTGCTCCATCACGCCACCGCGAGTGGCACGCACCGCCGCATCAATCTCGGCAAGAACCTTTCTGGCGCGGCGCGTTCGTTTCACGATCGGCAGGTCAACGCACGCCCCTGTAGTGCGAATGCGTGACCACGCCGTCGGCCCGAGCGCGAGTTCCAACGCCGCCCATGTCAGACCCACGCCGACGGCAATCGCGCTAGCCGCAAAATTCTCCCAGTGCCACAGCGCGGCGCCAAGCGCGACAAACAGCACGCCGGGAATGATCGGCCTCAATAGCCAAGTGCGGCTGGTCCAAACCACAATGGATTCCAGGTCGCGCAAGTAAAACCGCCGGTACTCGACCACGTACATCACGCGCTTCGCGGCTAGCAAACAGTCCTCGCTCAGATACCACTTCGTCCCGCCCGAGAGGCTGCCGATGCGCGATATTTTGCGGAACGCTGTTCGCAATCAGTGTCTCCCCGCGATCCACCGAGCGTAGAAGGCGCCGGCGATCAACAGCGGCAGCCAGGCGAAGCCGGCGTATGATGCCCAGAAGCGCCAGCCCGAGCGTGGAATCAAATAGGAACGCGGCGCCTTCCGGTACTTCACATGCAGAACAATCGCGACCGGAATCGCGGCCAAAATCACTGGCCAGACGATAATCCAGCCCCACCCGAGCACAAGCGCGATCGAATCATAGAGCACGTCGCGATGTCGCCACTCGGCTTTGCTGCTGTTCAGCCCAGTATCGGCGCGCCCGCGCTCGAAGCACGTGGGGCAAACGTGCTCCGCTCCCAACTGCAAATCGCACAGCGCGCACACGAACCGCCCGCACCTTTGGCAGCAAGCTTGAAACCCCTTGTCCGGATGAAAGAAGCACGTCGCTTGGTCCGGCAGCGCGGCGGCCGGATTCGCGCGTTGCCACGCGACGGGCCACCTGCGAATTTGCAGTCGCTTGTCACAACCCGAACAGCTCTGCCATCCCGTCTCCGTCTCGGCCGCCGCTACCTCCAGGCCGCAGTTTGGACATGCCACCATTTCTCGCGCTTCTGCGGCCTGCGCCGCAACTCCGGAAATGCTTCGGGGCAGAGTGAATAGGTTGAGGTTCACATTCACGCCAAACTCCGTTTGTAGATCACCCGCGTGTCGCACACACGATCGTGCAGCGCCCGCTTTTCATCATCAAACCCAGCCATAATGTACCCGATGCCCAGGATGAGGCTGCTTACGATCTTCATGAAGTACCTGCCGATCGAGGTTCCCCAGCCCACGCCGCTTCCGTCCGTTCGGATGACTTTTACTCCGACAGCCATCTTGCCGAGCGTCGCGCCGAAGTGGCGAATCATGATTACTTCGTAGAGGCAGGCGATGAGCATACTGACGAACGTCAGAGTTAGTATGGCCCCGGTGAGGGCCGGCGGGTTCGGCCTGGACGCCGCCAACGGCGACATTACGGTCCCTAGAAAGAGCAGCGACATCGGTATTCTCACGACCTGCAAGAGAATGCCATCAATGAACACTCCGCCGAAGCGGATCCAAAACCCGCCGTAATGCCGTTGAGAACTCGTCGCTGCACCGCCCGCCATCAAGCGACTCAAAAATGCCGGCTTGCATTCGGCGCAAACCCAGTTCCCGGCGATCTGTACCAAATCCGATTGTGCGAACATCCTTCCGCATTGCGAACACGCGAGAACCGGCTGCGTTGGGGCCTGTTGCGTCATTGGGCACGTCTCCTCGGTGACAAATCGTCCTTAGCCTAGCGCAAGCGACCCTTCCAGCCAAGCATGAGGTTAGCTCAGGTTTCGCACTCAGCTACCCTCTCGGGTCCGGTGTTTCGGCTGTGCCGACCGAAGCCGTGACGGCCAGCCCGCATATTAGGAAGAAGTCACGACGCCGAGACAACTCCAAGTCCTCCTGCGTTCTTCCTCGCCCTTGTTAGTTTCCAACTCTGAGGGATCTGCTGTTCGCTCGACAGCTAAGCCGAACGGTCAAAAAACGGATAGGGTTTTGGGACATTCCTGGCACAGTCGAAAGCACACATTTTTCCTAATCAACGTGCAACTGCGCGGGACACCTCGCATTGCTTTGGTCCGATGGTCGAAGCGACGAACTAATGCCGAGCCGCCGCGAGCCGTCCAAGGGAAGACTCAAGGTTTCAGCAATCTGCGGTTCATTCGGTGAATCGCGCGTCGAGCATTCTCTACTCAGAAGCGTGCTCTACCTGCTGCACGACCTTGCTGCGCCACAATACTCGAAGCACGGCAACGAAGGGCACTGAGAGGTAGGCACCCGGCGCAACATCAGATGAGGCACAGCGACGCTCGGATCACGCTACAGCGTTATAGCCACGTCTTTGGCGATGCACAGCGTTCCGTCGTCAATTCACTGGCGAATTGGGTGCTGGGAAATTGATTTGGTGCCAACCCGATGAATTGGTGCCGGGTTTCTGCTAAGTGGTTGACCGCAGGAAGTTTTGGTAGGGGCGGTGGGGATCGAACCCACGACCTTCGGCTTAAAAGGCCGCTGCTCTACCACTGAGCTACGCCCCTAAAGTGGTTAGTTTACTGATACTTGAACGACAGTCGGTGAAACCGCCGTTTGCTCGGTGTCACTTCTGGTGTCAGTTGCTTTCAGAAGTGACACCACCTCGTGCAGCCGATTCGGTCCCAAATGCGCGTAACGCCTCGTCATCGTCAAGCTCTTGTGCCCGAGAAGATCCGCAATGTCTTCCAGCGGTGCGCCTTTCATCCGCAGCCTACTGGCAAACGTATGCCGGAGGTCATGCCAATGAAAGTTCTTGAGGTTAGCCTCAACGACCGCGTCGTCAAACCAGTGCCTCGCATTTTGGAGCGCTTCGCCCGTCTTGCTGGACCGAAAAACGCGCCCTCGTCCACTGCCACGCTCGAAGACTGTTTTCAAAGCCGCCACCGCCGCATCGTTCAGCGGCACATGCACGGCTTCGTCATTCTTCGTCCGTGAGATGTTCAGCATCCGAGATTTCCAGTCTACCATGTCCCAAGTCAGACCGTATTGGCTCCCCTTCCGTAACCCGGTATTGATTGCGAGATCGAATTCGGGAATGTGCGAGGGCCACTTGGCCTGGACAATCTTTCGCAGCTTCTTTTCCTCGTCTTCGGTGAGGAATCGCACACGGTTATTGTCTTCGCGGCGATGGGTCACCGAGCGCGCGGGATTTGCAGTAACTTTCCGATTCAGAATTCCAAGACGATAGCTGAGGGACATCAGTGAACGATAATGATTGAATGTTGAAGGCGCCCACTTTTCCTTCTCCGCCGCCTTCGCAAGTTTGTATTCAATCTCCCTAGGGGTCAGTTCCTCCGCCGGTTCCGACCCGAACCATTCTTTCAAGCTGGCAAAGCGCGGGACATCGGTTCGGTACGACCGCTTGTTCCTCTTTGAATAGGCCAGGGCGTCGTCGGCCAGTTGACCAAAATTCACCGAGGGCTTGCGGAACAATTCCGGAAGCTTCTTACCCTCCAGCACCTGCTGTTTGCGCTTCCGGTAGAGTTTGAGTGCAACGCTCTTTGTGCCGGCCTTCTCACGCCGCTTCTTGCCGAACTGGTCGTAGTAGCATATCCACCAGACCTTCGAGCCTGGATCCTTTTCAAAAATTCCGCGTTGCTTCATTTCCCCTCCTCGGAAGACGCGGGGGCGAGATCGACTCCCGACGACTTAACTCACTGAACAATCCCGTGTCGCCCCCAAGCGTGCGTCGTCCCACCGTTGACTCCGACCGTGGAGCAAAAACCCCGAGAGCTGGGCCGGGTCAGTCACCGTTCGGCAGACCCTGCATCGATTCGTTTAGCCACGATATTGTCAAGCCGCGTGTGTCGGACGATCAGCGCTTAAGAGATTGCGAAGACCATCCCGCGGAATTAAGACGCGCCGTCCTAATCTCCTCACCGGGAGCTGCTTCATCGCAATAAGTCTGTCGATCGTCCGAAGGCTGATCCCGAGCATTTGGGCGGCTTCGACCTTACTTAAGGTCAGCGCCTCCGGCACTCGTTCCGGCCCCGGCCTTTTTGTCTCCATCATAACTCCCCCTGTTCGAAGCGGACGCCGTGTCGTACGGCGTTCCTCATGCGCCACGAAGCAAGATATTCGCAGAACAAATGAACTGGTCGCACCGTGCCGTCGGTGTAACACTTCTCCCCCGTGGCCGCGACTTGCGCGGCATGTGGGGGTTCGGGGGAAGCCTCCACCAATGGGTCATTCAGGGACGATAGTGTGTTCTCTCCCTCAGTCCAATTTACGCCTGACTCGATATCTACTACTACGCGCGGGGCATGCTGTCGCGACGACGCTGTGTTCTCGCGCATGTCGAGTTGTGTTCGTGCATCCTTCATTCGTGTTACGCGGTCTCTTTGAGTCCGCCTCCTGTAAGTTCGTGAATCTTTCCGTTGCCGGATCGTTGGCCCAGCCAAGTTTTGAATTCGTCATCGCGTTTGAAAAGAACCTTCAGAGCCTCGGTAATTACGTATGACGGAGTGGAGTCGATGAATCTTGCATATTGATCGAGCTGCGTTTTCACCGACTCCTCGACTCGCGCCTGGATCGTTACCGCCTTCGGTTGTTTGGGTGGTGCCTTAATGATCGCCATGTTTTGGTTTCGTTCCTCCTCGTTGGTTTTGTCATACGGATTGTCTTACAAATTCGCTAGTTCCCTTCTCCTGCGCGGCCAAAACACGATCTGCGGGTTCCGGCAGAAAGAGGCGGGAGTGACCCCCGAGGCCCGGAGGGATCGGGCCGCGATTTTGCGGCACGATGGGGTCGCTCCCGCCTCTGGTCGTGTTTTGGCCGCGCTTCATTTCTTTGCCCTTTCCGTTGCATCTGTCTGCTCTTTCTGCGTGTTATCCCTGCCCTGGGCTGAAGTCGGAGGTGAAATCCCCTGAGAAAGATGTCTCCTCGGAACTTTTCACGGGCATGTTTACCGCCCAATGCGGGTGCCGCTCAAATAGCGCCGTCTGTCCATTCACGGTCGAGAAGATAAGGCTCACCTGCGAAGGCGTGCGGAACTTGAGGGAATCGGATCGCACGGCGTTTTCCGTGATCTCTCCCGCACGCCATCCTCGGTATAGATTTTCCAGTTCCGGGCTGCCGAATCGTTCTTTGCCTTCGTTGATGAAGGCGATGTCGTCGTTGCTCAACTTGCTGAAGTTCCTCTCGTCCCAGGTTCGCCGTGTATGGAAGTAACGGAGGAGTCCAGAGGGGCCGTCCGCGTTCCAAAGCCTCTGGAACGTCCCATGGAATACCTTCTTAGCACGCTCGAAATTCGTGTCGCGGGTTGCGATGTAACGGAAATTGAGGCTTTGGAGTTTCGTGAAAAGATTCAGGTACGCATCCAGGTGGGTCCTGAAACTGTCCATGCTTTCAAAACCCGGGTCGATGAAACTGAACGTCACCACAGGAGAGAGAGAGGCGGCGGGGCTGTAGCACATCGGGAATTTGTCCACGAAATAGCGGTCGGTGAAGTTCTCCTTGATGGCACCGGAATAACGTTTGTGCGGCAGGATTTTCTTGTCGATTTCCAACTGGTCGCAGAAAAAAGAGAGCTTCTGCTCCTCCGATTCGAGATACGTGAAGTCCTGATTGTGGAGAATGAAATCGAGCGCGATGAGCCGGGTTCGGATGTATTCGGTCGAATGCACGCGCCGGAAACGGACGTTTTCCCTGCCGATCGCCTCATACAGATTGCGGGAGAAGAGGTGGAATACTCGGCCATGCCGGAGGTATTCCTTGGAGCTGGCGTGCTTCTTCTCGACCATTTTCCGTGCGAAGGCGACGCTGCGCTTGCCGGGCTTTGTCCCGACGAACTGCAAAAACTGCTGGCAGGTGAAGTAACCGGAATGTGTAGCCACAAGGTAGAGAAAGCGAGCTTCCTCCTCCGTGTAACCGAAACCGCAGAGCGCTTGCGTGTGGATGGGAAGGATTTTCATAGGGCGAAGATCCTCGCGCTGATTTCATGGGTGTCGAGAACGCGGCGCAGCTTGGCGTGGTCCTGCTGCCGGGCGAAGAGATGAAATCCGGCCTTGGCCTTCTCGCCAAGCCCTTGGGGCCGGTAGTCGCGGGTAGCGACTTCGAGGTCGAGGCGGCGGATTTCCCGGCAGTCGTCCTCGTACTCGATGCGCAGGTCGGGGATAGGAATCTTGCCGTTTACGACCTTGAGGTCGAACTGGTTCGCAATGAAAATTCGCTCATACCTCGGGTCTTTGTCGGGCCGCATCCGCGAGAGGGCTTGGTAGAGGTCTTTCTTCAATTCGAAGTCGAGGACGACACGGCGGACCTTCCCGCCTGAGTCTTCGATGTCTCTTGCGACCTGCTGATACAGTCTGTAGAGATCGGCGTCGTGCCGGGCTTCCTTGGGTTTGACTAGGCCGTGATACGTGGCCTGCCGATGGGAGACGAGCTGGGCTCGCTCCAAAAGCCAATGGCTATCCTTGGTCAGAGTTAGAACTTTCGTCGAATAGGATGCGTGGCCTTCGATGGCCTTCTGTTCGACCAATGCGTGCCGGGCCAGGTTTCTAACGTCGCCTTCCATCTGCGAGCGGTCGCCGTCGTAGCTGAACCGAGCCAGATCGTCTGCCGGCACGACGCGAAACTTGCCCAGTTCAGTGAGGGTACGAACCTCGGAATCGCACAACGAGTATTCGCAGTTCCGGCCCCGATAGATCGTTCGCGAACGGTCAGAGCCACGATTGGACCGACTCGAATTTGGCTCTCTGTCGCGCTCTGGTTTACCGTGCGAACCGCCTCGGCCCAGGGAATCGCCGCTCCTTTCGACTAGATCGCGCGTGCTCCCCTCGCGTCTTCTGAACGAGAACGCGAAGTCGGAAACGCTATAGGGATGGTCCACGGACAATCTCCTCTCGTTTCACCCTGGTGCGAGCGTGGGGAAAGGCTTCGAGCGGCGCACAAAGTGAAGAAACCGAGATTGCGAGCTATCACTCATCGTGTTGCTCTTACTGGAGGCGAACTCAGACTTGCGGGGAACGAGCCTGGTCTTGCCCCTCGGGACACAAAAACACCTCTTCCACCGTCTTTCCGAAAATGCGAGCGATCTTAAAAGCCAGCGGCAGACTGGGATCGTACTTGCCCGTTTCAAGGGCGTTGATCGTGCCGCGAGCGACTCCGACTTGCGCGGCAAGCTCTGCCTGCGACCATTCCTTTTCCGCTCTTAGCACACGCAGCCGGGTCTTCATCGGTACCGCCAGGAATACAGAATCAATCCGACGCTCCACAAAATAATCATCAGGGGCGGGATGCCAAGCCATGAGAGGGGATGAAATCCGAAGCTCTGAGAGAAGCCGATAGCGGCGGAAAAGACGAGCGTTCCGGCAAAGGCGAAGGTCAACGCGCGGTAGTTGACCTGCTGTTCGCGCTCATCATTGGAACGCAGAAAGCGCAGCAGGAACAGGATGGCCGCCCCGCCCCCTACGATTGCCAGAGCGAGTAGGAAGGTGCGCAGGGACGGAACCTTTCCGACAAGAGTAAAGGCGGCGGCCGAAACCAGCGCTGAAACGTAGAAGAGAAAGAGCGCAGATCGGCGGCGCTCGGCAAGGCCATCGCTAAAGGATTCAAGGGGCACCGGTGCCTCCCAGGACTGTCCCTAACAGTACGCCAAGCAATTCTATATGTCAAGTATAACTTACATATAGAACGCAATAGCGTTCTTCATTGGAGTCCGTCTCGGGGCCGCGGGCGACCAACACAAGAGGGCCCCGGCCACAACCGGAGGGCAGGCGTGCGCAATCTTGACTGCCTCCATTGCTCGGGGACAGGGTTCGGGATGAGGCAGAGCGTTACATCCATTTTGCCCCTAAACAAATTGACACTCCGTACCGACGTAGGATAGAAACCGTACTCCATTGGACTGTTTCACCGCTTGACGCGAATGATCCACATCAATGATTCGGTAGTGGCTCGGTTCCTTCGCTCAGAATATGCAAATAACGAGGATAGGCAAACAGGCGATCTCTGCGTTTGCCAGTCACCTCTTTTGCTATCTTGAGTTTTGCCAGACTTTCTAGGGCACCTGTAATCGTGGGAACGGACAATTTGAGGGCCAGCGCTGTCGGGCCAATCTTGATTAGCGGGTGTCCTTGCATATACGCGTGAACGAGCAGGGCAGACGCTGTCTTTCGACCCAATGTTTGGATCTTCTTCCGATCGGCTTCGAAGAGGCGAAGAATCTGAACGGCTGCGCTGGCTGCCTGGTGCGCCGTGATCTCCGTGCCCTCAAGAAAAAATCCGAGCCATTCTTCCCAAACACCCTCCGTACGAACGCGTTGAAGCAGATCATAGTAGCGTTGACGGTGAGTCTTGAAGTAAAGGCTCAAATAGAGGAGTGGCTCACGCAAAGTGCCTTTGGCGCAGAGAAGCAGTGTAATTAGTAGACGGCCCAGCCGCCCATTGCCATCGAGAAAAGGGTGAATCGTCTCGAACTGGACATGGACGATTCCGGCCTCGACGAGAATGGGCAGCTTGTCTTTTTCGTCGTGAAGAAAATGCTCGAAGCGGTCCAAACACTCCATCATGCGTTCCGGTGGAGGAGGAACGAACGCAGCATTTCCAGGTCGGGTGCCGCCAATCCAGTTCTGGGAGTTGCGAAATTCGCCGGGTGTTTTGTTCGCGCCGCGTCCCCCACGCAGCAGAATTTCGTGAATCTCCCGGATGAGCCGCAGCGAAAGCGGAAAACCGTCCTTGATGCGACGAAGACCATGTTGCATCGCCGCGACGTAATTCGAGACCTCCTCAACATCATCGATAGGAACCCCAGGCGCTGCTTCGTTTTCAAATAGGAGCAAATCGGAAAAGGAAGATTTAGCGCCTTCGATTTGTGAAGAAAGAAGGGCTTCCTTGCGAGCATAGAGATAGAGGAAGAGCTGAGTGTTTGGCAAAAGCGTCGTCAAGCCATCTAAGCGTCCAAGGGCCTGATTTGCGCGGTCGAGTTGCTGGTATAGTCCGCTAAGATCGACGGGCGGATTCGGAGGTAGCGGCGCAGGCACGAAAGCCCGCACCGTCTCGCCCGCCGTGGTTGTAGAGAGATACGTGCCGAGCCTTGAGTTTTTTTCGTCCGCCATTGGTTGCTATGCAAGCTTGCTTTAATAAGCCCTGTTGGTATTAAAGCATAAGCTTGTTGGCTTTAATAGACAAAATTGCGGTAGTTGCTTCTGGCATCGGGAGCTGCGAGTTCGATGACCACTTACATATGGGGAGCAGGTGCTTCGCTGCATCTCGCACACGTGGCTTCCTACATCGAAGCATTAAAATCAAATGTCGGCGTGGGATATTCCAACTAGCTCCGCGAGTCTCTGTCAATGCCTTGGATGCGGTACGCGAACACCGCATTGAATGTGGGTTGCATAAGGCCAAACAACACACAAAAGAAACGATTTGTCGAAATGAGTCCCGCTCGCTTGTGCGGTGATTTGCTGGGCCTTGAGTTTCGTCTGCGGTTGTCGCCACTCGCAACTCCATACATCTCCGATGGCGGGGGCCACAGTTTGCGAAGCAACACTCCATCGGAGAAAAACCGGTCGCGTTCATCTCCCACGACACGCGGGATAAGGCAGATATCGCGAGGCCGCTTGCGATAAGCTTGCAAAAGAAACTGTACCCAGTATGGTTTGACGAGTTCTCGCTAAAAGTTGGTGAGTCGCTTCGAGGGAAAATTGAGGAAGGGATTCGGCAATGCACTCGTTGTATTTTGATTTTGTCGCCAAACTTCTTATCGAATCAAGGCTGGACGAAGAAAGAATTCACCGGAATTTTCACGCGAGAGATTCTTGAGAAGCGGAGCGTCGTATTGCCGGTGTGGTGCGGAGTCACCGCGAAGGATGTATTTGAGTACAGCCCCAGCCTCGCAGACGTGAAAGGGATCGACTGGTCTTTAGGAGTCGATGCCTTCAGTCACACTCTCAACAGCGTGCTTTTGGATGCAACGGTTATCGCGCAGACTCCCGTGAGCGGAACGCGTGACAAGGGATGAGCGGGAGAAGGTTCGACCCAGGATCATAGTTGGTTTCCCAAATCGGTCTGGCGGGAGGAACGCAAGTAGTCGTCCAGCCAGCAAGATAAACGGGCTTGAAACTCTGCTTCGTCCCAACCTTTTGGTCGCCAATCAGTTTTTATGTGAATGCGCCACCAGCCAAAATCCAATTCGCTCAGTTCTGGAGCGCGCGTTGTATCGCCTATTTGGCACATCTGCTTACCTCATTTGGCATGTGGCTAGGCTTTGTTCCTATTCCAGTATCTCTTGAGCCGGGTCTTCGCCCACCCGCCAAGCGCCAGGTAATCACGCTGACCTAATACTTGCGCCTCTTCAGGCGTTTCGCCAATTTTCAGCAGGAGTTCACGTCTCTGCTTACTGTCCAGGCTGTCATACTGCTGTTGCGCCGTCATACGTTCCTCCTTTGCGTATCACAGTCCAAAAAGTTTCGATTAGTAACTGCGAATTTCTGTGCTCATTGATGAGTCCTCCGATTCCGAGGCAAGCCGTGTGAGCTGCACAGCCACTGGCGGGTCAATGACGTTTCTCTACTCAGCAGCGCATGCTCAAGACAACGATTCCGGGCCCGGGCTAGGGCCTGCTCGTTTCTTCAGGGGTCTCCGCGCGAATAGTTCGGCCAATTCCTGCAACGAGTACACGCCGTCAGCCAATTCCAGCATCTCCTGCCGGGTAGCCAACATGTTACCGTTGATCTCAAACCATAACGTACCGTAGCGGATGTATGGACGGACTGTATGGCCTTGTCCCTGGAGCATCTTAACCGCTGCATGCAGGTCTGCTTCCATGCCAAGAGGTTATCACGCTCGCAGTTGTCCCCCGCAAAAATCGGGTCCGCCGAGAATGCCAGTTTCCCTCGCCGGGGCTTGCTTCCGCAGGAAACTAGGATTTGCTCTGTGCGCGAATTCTATTACGTCATCTTTAGCGAGACAGGTAATTAATGAAGTTGCGCCGAGCGCGTTATAGAATCAGGCATGGAAAAGTCAAAAATCCCTGTTTACTGCCCGCATTGCAAACAGAAACAGATTGTTCACGTCTTTGTACGACTAGGACGAAGTCCGATGAACAACCAAACTGTCAACTGCATAACGTGCAAGAAAGAATTTGACGTGCTGGTTTCGGACCCGATTATCGGCGGGCCATTTCCAGAATAAATGGAGCATTTCCGCCTCGCCATTTGTCCCTGACTTCTCCTTTCCGTTTTGCTTTCTTCTCAAGGCATTTTTCGCATTGCTTCTGAGTGGCGGGAACCCATGAATTCAGCTCCGCAGCTACATTCGTTTCGGATCAGCACCTCACCTTTCTGCGTGATGACTTTTTTTTTGACGGGTCGTAGATCGGGGGAAAACGGTCTGTTCGTAGGCGGCATGGGAAGCTGAGCCTAATCCAGCCAAGAAGTAGATTGCCAGGTGTGAGCGTTCCAGGCGGGAGCATGTGCAGAAAGGCGTTTGTGCAGGCGAATAGCCACGGTTGAAGGAATACGAGTGTGATATCGGCGGCGACGTGTGGGGGCTGAAGCTGTTGGCATCTCTAGTACGCCGGGCTCATTGGCAAAAAGTCTGCGAATCGTTTCGACGCTAAGCCCCCACGTAGCCGCCAGTTCAGAAGGAGTAAAATGCCTTTCGCTTTCGGGACCAGTGTTGCTGATATAGTCCTTCGTAAAAATGTGGACGCTGCTGGCGGAATGCCACGTGCGGAACTTTGGAGAATGCCGAGCAAGCGCGATGGCTTGACGCTGAGTCAACGGGGCTTTGCGGTTTCGGTGCATACTTCTAGTTTAGGTCGAGAAAAGAAAAGTGCAGTCGATCAACCCTTGGATTTGCAAATTCTAGCGATGACTTCCCAACTTCGATCACGCCATCGTTGCATCTCACGAGCCCCTATGAAAACCTTAACTGGATTGGCACACACTTTTAGCATCGAGTTGCAAACCAAATAAGCCTCACCTGCTTTTGCGATTTCTTCCTCAAGAAGCCCGTCGCAATTCGAACATCGAACTTCGCCTGGCGTGAACTTCCCATCTGTGCAGTCTCCCACGAACAACGCGCCCTCGTGTAGGGTCCGAGTGACCATTACACCCTCCTCCTAAGCTGAGTCTGAAGGGTTGTGAGATTCGTCGCGTTCCTGCTTCAGAATTTGCAGCGTCTCTCGCGATTCCTGAAGCGCCAAGCGTTCTTCGGTGGGCACCCGTGTGTTTGGCGATGAACGTGCCGCAATCGCCTTTTGTGCCGCTTGAATACGTTCGTGCAGCTTGTGGTCGTCCGTCTCTGAAACTGCTTCCCTATAAAGCTTCCACCAAAACTCCTGCCGGTACAAAGGACGCCTCCAACCAGGCTTTGAGTCTGGTTCCGAGATTGTCTGATGTCGCAGGAGGCCGGACAAAAAGGCGGGGCACGGCACATGCTAGTGAGACCTAGTGACAATACCCCCTTTGCTTGCCATTTGACACCAAATTGGAATCACGTCACAGATAACCTACACTCTGTCCGGGCCGCAGAAGAATGTGGCCCGCCTGGCCGGTGTCTGCTGGCCGTGTTGGTCTTGCGAACGTGCTAGGTTGGAGACAGGATTCCGCCGAATGAAGAAGAAAACAATATGGCTGGGTGTCGGTTTCGTCGTCCTCGCTTGCTGGACCATCGCAAAGCTGCACAACGGATTCGACCTCGTGCTGTTCGCTTGCGGAATGGGACTAGTCGTTTATCTGATTGAGATGTTTTCGAAGACGTGACGATACGTGCAGCTAATGAACTTTCGTGAACTAGACGCTCACCTAATGGCGAACGGGCCTTCCAAGAATGGTCCGAGCAGCGATGCTACAAAAACGTGTTTGTACTGCGGGTTTAAGCAGGTAACGAACTTTTCAAACGTTCCGCCGCTTTCGCCTGGAGACGCGCACCGAATCCGCATCCTCGTATAACAGCGGGGACAAGGAACGATGTGGTCGTGGTGCGAAGGTTCTTTCATTTATGGAGTGTAAGCCACTGACGACTTTCGGTAAACGATTAGGTATGCTGCCGCGACGGCATCAAAATGACGAACGAACAATTCCAAACGCCCGTGTTTTGTCCGACCGCTCACGCACTCTTTGACGATTTCGCCTTAACTGTCGAGGGCCCAATTCGGCGCAACCGACTATCTGGTTTTCCTTGTGGGACCGCAGGGGGCTTCTGCGGGATCAAAAAGTTCGCCTACAAGGCACGCACGAAAAGCCGAACTGCCCAGCGTAGACCGATAGTATTGCATGTTAGAATTATCGTCATGACTTCGATACTGGAACTTGAAAGAGCAGGCTCGGCCGAGCTGGCGGTGATTTGCCAGCGGGTCGCAGATAATCCTGGTGCCTATTTAGCAGACGCAGCCGAGGAGGCATCCAAACTGAAGTTGGAGTGGGAAAAGCTGCAATCGCCGCCAAGCCTAAACGTCACCATTCAACGGAAAATCGAGTTGCAGAAAGATCATCTGGGAAGGCGCATGGTCAAATTTCTGGCGGGAGTTCTTTAGACCGTCTAGAGAAAATAGGTATCTTGTTATCAGCAGTCTATTCATGCCCCGTTTTGCTAACGCCTCGGCACCCATGTTTTTTCCAGTGCTGTTCTAAGGCTTGCCGCGCGGCGCGTAATTTCGAATGCTTCTCGTCCACGACTTTCTTGGCTTCCGCAAAACTCTCATGCTGTCCCGTAAGCACAGACAAGTTGCCAGTAGCCTCAAAGTGCTCGTGCGTGGCTTTAGAAAACTCTTCAAAAAGATCGTTAGCGGTCTGACATGGCACGCCAAGATGATACCCCGAGACTCTAGGGAGGGCTTCACAACAACAAGCGTTCCGTTGGTTGCGGTGGCGGTTATTAGCGGAATTTCGAGTCCGTTCTTGATGCAGGTATCGCGGAAAAGTTGGACAAAGACCCGGCGGGAATTTTCCACAAATGCCTTCGTTCACTCAAAGGGGTCCGTCTGCCCGGTGAGTCGCGCGACGGATCAATTTCGTCGTTTCTCAACACCAAAGAATGGTCTTTGACGAACTCACCGGGAATCTCAGGAAAGCCGAGTTGGAATACTTGAATTTCTCGTAAATGCAGGTGGGCATCGTCAAGAGCTTCCTGCTCAGCAGCCGATATTACTCGGCTTTTGGCTTGACGGACACGCTCGGAGAGAACGCCTGCGGCTTTGGAAGCTCGGTCGGCAAGTTCAGCATGAGGCAGCAACAAGCACTGGTAAAAACGACTTTCCCAATCGAACTTTTGGCTGGGACTACAGGGTGCATTGAAGTGTGGCATTGCAGGGACCCCGTTGGCAGTGTACCACTTCCGCTAGCATGCAATCTCGGTGGTCTAGTTAAAAGGAATGTTGTGTTCGCCGAAGAGCCAGCCTCGCCAGTTTTTCGATAACTTGCGCCTGCGACCCGGTCCCGCCCCCGCAGTCGTTTGTCCGGCAGCGAAAAGCAGTCGCCAGAGGACGAAGCCTAGCACCACAGCCGCCGTGGAAAGCGCACCAATCCGGATTGATAAATTCATCGAAGGCCACGTAGCTTCCAGTCGAACCGAGTCATTCATGCATCCAATGTACCTGAGGTTTTGACCATATGACGTCGGTAAACCAGTGCCAGGTGAAAGACGGCCTTGTGAATCAGCTCATAGCGTTGAACGACAAGCTGAATACTCTCAGTCCCGCTTTGTTACACAGCGAGCAAGCACGAGAGGAAGTCCAGCAACAACGAGAGAACTTATACGTCGAAATTAAGCGGCACCGCGCGAAAGGACATCAAGGCAAGCCTGTCCAGCCGTCCAGCATTTCCCGTTTCGTAGAGAACCATTGGTGTGAACCGTTTAGAGCCCAGTTGTCCAGTTTATGCACTTGAACGCAGCTGAGGGGCGTTTGGCCGTTGCGATGGTCCCCGTATCCTGTCAAACTGCCCTTTGCGAGTCTGTACGGATAACGGGAGGAGAATATGTCAACTGGAACAAAACTCACCACTCCGAAGAAAGGCGAGCATGTAAGGAGCACTCAGCAGGAAGGCGTTTTTGAAGTTGTTTTTGTCAACGCACTCATGCAGACCGCAAATGTTAGATTGATAGATGGAAGCGGGCATGTTGTGCCAAATGTGTCGTGGACTGCGCTGAAGGCTCTGAACAGTTAGTGAGCCGTGTATGTCGCGATTAGTCTGACGCTCTTTACCGTCGCTAATCTGCTCTTCCAAGGTCGATCTCGGTGCCGCCTGAAAGCGTGAGCCCCTCGCCAATGCGAGAGGCCCGCGTTCAATGACTATAGAGCTGAAACGTTCGACGCCTGTAAGCCCTTGGGGCCTTTTGTTACCTCAAATTCAACCGCCTGTCCTTCGTTCAGAGACTTGTATCCGTCTCCTTGAATGGCCGAGAAATGAACGAAAACGTCCTCGCCGGACTGGCGCTGGATGAATCCAAATCCTTTGGCGGCATTGAACCACTTTACTGTTCCTTGTTCTCTCATCGATTTTCTTCCTTCTTTGTTTTTAAGCTGTTTGTGCTACTCGACCGCCTCCAGGAGATTAAAAGCTGCAAGTTTGAACCTGCCCCTCTGATCGAATCTAAGGGTTCACAAGAGCGACAAACGCGGGCCGATTGTAACATGCCTACTCCAATGTGATTCACCATCACTACGATCGATCAGATGGGAGTTGGCTGAAGTGAGAATCTAGCGCGCGCCTACTGACGAACTTTGAGACGCGTGTTTGCTACAAGCGCTATCACAGGCACTCCTATCGTCTACCGCCGGAGGGTGCGGATCTTTCTGGCTTAAATGATTGCCACTCGCGGATTTGTTCGGACACCTCACTCTTCTCGCGTTCGTCTGTCGCATTTTCCCACCGACGCCGCAGCTCTTCGAGTCGGGCATCCACAAATCCAGCTCGTCCTGATTTGCGTTCTGGTTTATCGCGGTTACCATAACCCATTTTCAGATCGCTCCTCTTCGCCCGCTCGATTGTACTCTGCTGCGTTGTTTAGATCACTCCTTGGCCGCTTGGGAGAGCGTCATGCAAGACTCCTAAACGCGTGGTCTGGATTGACGCGACATTTCCGCGTAGCGGTCGGAATTGCTACCAACGAATGCAGAATCGGTTCGTGCGCATTACAGAGTCCCCAGTCGGCATTATACCCATCCCTGTAACCATGGTTTGCGTGGCATGTCCGACCGCTCGCGTTCTGTTTGAGGATTACGCTAGGGCCACGATGGAGTACTTCGAGGCCACCGACAACCTAACTGCGCTTGTAGGACGGCATGAAGATTTCGCGGAAGCTAAGAAGCGCGCGGACCTGACGCACGTGAAATGCCGTAACGCCCGTCGAGCGTTGGAGCAACACGGGGAAGGACATGGATGTCGCCGCTCTAGCAACGTTGGGCATGAAGCTTAGATTGCTGGGCTTGCAACATCCCCGCGTTTAAGTGAGGAAGCCACTGCGGCCAATCTGGGCGCATGACGCTTTCAGTTCCTGACTTCCGGGCGCGAGCAGTTCTCCTTGCGCGTTAGGGAATACCCGCAGCCGCTCCAAGACGGAGCTCCGTCGTCGTTGTTCGGGTGCTCGCCTCCGGGCTGCATGTTTTAGCTTTCATCGAGTACAATGCCGCGTCTGCCGCGCCCAAGAGGGAATCTAGCTTTTGGCCATCTTTAGGATAAATAGCGACGCCGACGCTGACCGACAGCTTTGGCTCCCTGCCATCATTCGCAAGACTGTGGCAAATGCGTTGGGCTACTAAATTAGCCTGGATCTGCCCTGTCTCGGGAAGCACAAGTGCAAACTCATCCCCACCGAAACGGGCCGGAGTATCCACCTTCCGGCTACAGATACACAGAACGTCGGCCAGACGGCAAAGCGCCTGACTACCGACTAAGTGGCCGAAACGATCATTGATCCGTTTCAACCCATCCAGGTCAAGGAACAAGAGCGCGAACTCACGCGCAGTCCGCTCAGAACGCTTAATCTCAGTGTCAACGGTTTCCACGAGATGGCGGTAGTTGGCCAGTCCGGTCAGAGAATCCTTGGCTGCCTGTTGACGCAAATGATCCTCGAGCTTGCGCTGTTGAGTGACATTCTCGACGATGATCTCGTAACTGTCCATATCGCCCTGATTGCTGACCTTGCGTCCGCTGAGCCGAACTTTGAGGGGTGTGCCATTTTTCTGCTTCCATTCAATTTCCAGGGGGTCCGCGCCATCTCGTTCGACGGAGTGCTCCAGTAATTGTGCTCGTTTGGAGGGGTCACAAAGGATGTCAGCAGCAAGGTTCACTGCCAAGAGTTCCTCGCGGGACGGATAACCAAGCATGGTCACCAACGCGGGATTGACATCCAGGAACTTGCCTTTGACGCTGCAGCGGCACATTCCATAGATCAGGTTTCCTACAAGAGCCCGGTAGCGTGCTTCTGAATGGCGCAGTCTTTTTTCCGTTTGATCGCGCTCTTCGCGCAGCTTGTTGTCATTGAGCGCTCGACGAATGGCTACAGGAAGGTGCCCAATGTGATCTATTCCCACGCAATCGGCAGCGCCTGCTGTAATAAGTTCCGCCTCGGTTTCCAGTACTATTGTTTCGGTCAGGAAGATGCAGGGAATCTGCCTATCGCCCACATGCAGGATTTCCAGCACCGACGGTCCTTGCCAGTTCGGGGCTGGGTATTCAGCCAGCACCATGTCGTAATATTTTGATTTCAGGCGTCCAGCAAACTGCTCCGGAGTCAGAACTACGTCTGCGCTGACCTTGAAATGCGCCCGACTGAGCGCCTGGACGCAAAGCTCTACACCCGCGGCATCACTATGAACAATCAGTATACGCAAGGGGAGCTCTCTGCCCGCCGGTCCGTTCGAGGCCAAGCGCAGAGCTTGGTTGACGCGATCTCGTGATGCTGAAGTCATTAAAAATCCTACGACTTTGCCTTTTGTTTTTTGCCCCGACTGCCCTTGTTCCCCGCAAAGCGCTGCGTTGCCCTGTTCGTGTTGTCAAACTGCAGTTTTCTATTAATGTCACTAGTCTGGTACTTCTGCATCGGGAGAACTGACGCTTCCGGCTGGGACCGGCCCTGTATTTTCGCTCGCGGAGTTTGGGTCAGGAGTGCTTGAAAATTGAGCGGGTCTCTGAGGTTTTGCAATTCCCGGTAATAATAGAGCGCAGTGGGCCGTTTTCCTTTGATCCTCAGCTTCTTTAGAAACTCAATTTCTTCCTCCGTCGCACCATGGCTCAGGGAAGTGTCACGAAAGAATTCTCTCAGCCCACGCTCTTCCTCAGGTTGGACAGGCTCCCTTTCGACAAACTCAAATTTTTTGGGGTCCCCTGGGGCTAGTCTCCCGTTTAACACAATTTCCATACCAAAGGTCGCAAGGTCGATGTCCCAGGATTCGACCAGCGGATCCAGGAAGGTAACGCAGTTCTCAACCGATAAGTTTGCGGCATCCGTGTCTAGGAACTCGAGGATGCTGACTCGCATTTCTTCATAGCTTCGGCCGGTGAGCCGAGCCACTTGGTGGACCCAGTTTTCACTTTCCAATTCTTCTTTGGCGACTCTCTTGCCAACGTCTAAAAGCTTTTGTGTGACTAGGCGTTCGACTTCACCGAAGGGATGCTTCTCAAAAATGACGCGAAATTGTTTTTCTTTGTCGGGAGCGCACTTACGGAGAACCAACTCTCGAACTTCCTTAAATAAGGGCGGCGGTGCGTCCCCCAAGGATCTCTTCAATTCCTCCTTGCGCTGGTGGTCAGCTAGTTTCGAAAGCTCAGCGAGCGGGAGCTTCAAGAACTTTCCCATTTTGTCGTAAATATCTGTTCGGCCAGGCGCGGGAGGTAGTTTCTTCCGAGTGAGCAGCTGGGAGATGTAAGACTCCGTAACTTCGGCGGCAGCCGCCAGATCTCTCTGTTCAAACCCCAATTCTTCCAGTCGCTGTTTGATCACTAAACAAACATCCACAGGGCGCCTCCGCACGATTAACCGGATTGGATTAATCCTTAAAAAGGATCGCAGATTATGCTTGACACGTCAAGTTAATTGACCTACGTTGGTTAAGTGACTGAGGAAGTGATGAGGTAATCTAAACTAGATTAGGTTATCTGGAATCGGCCCTTGGCCAACACACCAAGGAGGTTGGCATGTTTGCACGCAGAGTCTCCATGCATCTGAAACCCAATAGCGTCGCGGAATTCACCCAGAGAATCGAAAAGGACATTCTTCCCCTGCTTCGAAAACAGACCGGGTTCAAGGACGAAATCACGTTTATCGGCCCAGGCGAAGCGACAGCGTTTGGAATCAGTTTGTGGGATAGCAAAGAGAACGCCGAAGCCTACAACCGCGGAACGTATCCAGAAGTGGCGAAGATCCTGGCGAGAGTCGTTGAGGGAACTCCTCAGGTTGAAACCTATGAGGTTTCCAACTCGACCTTCCACAAGATTGCCGCTGCCGTAGCAGCCTAGGTTCGACAATTCTCTTCGTTCGGTGGTCGGCGGGTAAGTGCGCCCGCCCCTCACTTCTCCGGCGAAGGGGCACCTACAAAACGAACGCGACTACCGGCAAGACAACCAAGGAGGTTGCCATGAACACCATTACACGTTGGGACCAGTCCCGCGGTTTGGCATCGTTACAGGACCAAGTCAATCGTTTGTTCGAAGACACCTTTACCCGCGACCGCTCGGGTTCTGCCGACTTGGCAACCTGGGCGCCAGTAGTGGACATATACGAAACCGAGAACGAATTGGTCGTAAAGGCCGACCTGCCGGATCTCGAAGACAAGGACATTGACGTACGCGTCGAAAACAATACGCTGACCATCCGTGGAGAGCGGAAGTTTGAGAAGGACGTCAACGAGGAGAATTACCTCCGAGTTGAACGCGCCTATGGTCCGTTCATGCGGAGCTTCTCCCTGCCGAACACGGTCAGCTCCGAGAACATTCGGGCCGAGTATCGCAATGGGGTCCTGAGCCTGCACATGGCGAAGCGTGAAGAGTCTAAGCCGAAGCAGGTGAAGATCAGCGTCGCAGCAAACGTTAAGTAATTTGAATCTCAACTGCGGAGGTCGAGAGTCCGGCCCTCGCACTGACAGCCAAGGAGGTTGCCATGTTTGGACGCAGAGAACCATCGGGAGAAGAGATCGCTCGCCTCGCTCATGATCTGTATCTTCAACGCGGCGGCGAACACGGAAAAGATGTCGAGGACTGGGTAAGAGCCGAAAAGGAGTTGAGCGACGAACCTGTCGCGGGATCACCGAAAACGAGGGCACCCAACAGCCATAACATAGTGAATTGACGCCTCGCGCGCGGGTAAACATCCTCTGTCGCGAGTGGCCTGAGCGACACAACAGCCCCTACGGCTTGACGGCCGGCTTTCCCTAGCAGCCGAGAACGGACCGAACTCTCGTTCACAGGGACCGGGTCGGTCCGTCCCCCACTCGTGCGGAGAAGAAGAGGGAGTTCGACAGAAAAACGGGGGTTAGCAATGATTGGAGAGTGGGAGAGGGAAGAGGAGAGAGGGGAAAATCAGGCAGTGGGCTCTCATTACGGCCTTGCTAATGGCGGTGACATGGCGGCCCTCCGCAAATTATCAAATACTGCTGCATTTTGTGGTTTGTGCGGGTGCCATCATGGTGATTCTGGCTTCAGTCTTTATGAATCCCAGAATCGAGACTCAATACGCCGTCAACAAGCGAGTCACTTTAGGCTGTGAGCGTGGAGGTCCTGAGGGTCACTAAAACTCTAGGGAGACGATAATGGCAGACACAATCAACACTGGAGCTGAGCCGACCGAGGAAAACGCCCTTATGCCAGAATCCTTGCGGTTCGAAAGCGAGCCCTGGACCTCTTTCTACATGGCTGGTGAAATCATTCGAGAATCGCGGAATGCGTCTGGAAAACAAAGCCCGTACGCGCGCGAAGGCAACACGGCTCAGTCGGACAAGGTAATTGATCATTACAATCACCCGCACAACGCCGGTGGTCTGCCGAAGCATAAGCTGAATGTGAGCACCGGGCTGTTGGGCCCGTCCGAATGCGGCCACGTGATGGAGCTGCACATGAATATCAAATCCGAGACGGAAGTCGTCGAGGAGGCGGAGTTCGGATGTGGCTCGGCGAATGCCACCTCTTCGCTCCCCGCCGAGTGGGTCACGGGCAAGACCTCGAGGAGGCACTGGCCATCAAGAACACGGATATCGCCCGCGAGCTCAGCCTTCCCCCGTGCAACCCTGCGCGATGCAACAAGGTACTTCGGAACGGTCGGGAGACCGCACTTGGTGGGCAGCCGGGTTTTTTAATGGAACATCCGGCGTAAGTCCTGCTGAAAGAACTGTTCGTGGAGCCATTCCTGCGGCTGTTGTAAGGCCGCTTAGACAAGCCAATGCCCTGCGACGAAAACCGCTATGCGGACAATTGCATGAAGGGCGGTAGATATGAATGATCAAATCTAACGCTAACATCTAACTGCCGACGCCAGTTACTTCGAAACAATGGATCAGCCTAGGCGCGAGGGAAACACAGATGCCAGAGACAATCAAAACGGGGACCGTCCTGATCAAGGATGGGACACTCTTGCCGGACGCGCTGCAGTTCGAAAGTGAACCCTGTGCGACCGGTTGGAGATTAGTTAAGGATCTCGATGGGTACGAATTGGATCGCAAAATCCACGATGCGAGATGGACCTTCTTCTACCTGGCCGGTGAAATCAAGGCAACCATCTTTGGTCTTGACGCGCAAAAAACGGTGCGCAGAGCAGTCAAGCGTATCTTGGCGAACGTGCACCGGGAGAAATTTAACTCCCTGCAAATTACGCAAATAGTCTCAAAGAATTTCCTGGGAGTGCCTTGCGTCCAGGTTTATGCCCACTCCCGGCACGCTCAGAAAAGCATGTTCCTTTTTCGGGACGAGGACGTTCAGAAGTGGGAACAAACAAAGATGTCCGGCGACGCGAACCCCGGTGTAGTGCGCGCTAAGGACAAGATACTGTCTCTGGAAGAAATCATCCCGCAGGCAAATGCGGCAACGTCCTGAATCGGCAATCGTTTGAAGGAGACATGCATATGAAAATGATTCGCAAAGCGGCAATTTCTCTTGCGCTTGTTGTGCTTACGACTCCCCTGATTTCCGCTCAGGATCTTTCCAGGTACCGGAAATTTGCGCTGGGAACAAGTCTGGCCGCGCTCTCAAAGCAGATCGGCCAGGACCCGCACCAGGCAACCGTAATCCACCAAAGCCCCGCGGTGATCCAGGAGCTGAAATACTGGCCGGTGGAAACTTCTTATTCTGCGGTGCCGGCGGAACCGGTTTCGCAGATTCTATTTAGGTTCTACAACGGGGAGCTCTGCCGCATCGCAGTTACATATGATCAGAGCGCCATCGAAGGCATGACCGAGGACGACATGGTGCGAGCCGTCTCCACGCGCTACGGAACTGGGACGAGGCTCTATCCCGAGATCGACCTTCCCACCCACGATCCGTACGTGTCGCCGGAGAAAGTCGTCGCCCGTTGGGACGATCCGCAGAACTCGGTGACCCTTTTTCGTGCCAATAGTTCGGATTCTTTCGGCCTTGTGGTGTCCTCAAAACGGCTGGATGCCGAGGCGGAGAGTGCCATCGCCGAAGCCGTGAAGCTGGACGAGGAACAGGCGCCTCAGAAGGAAATCGACCGCCAGAAAAAGGTAGCCGATGACCTTGATATAGCCCGGCAGAAAAACATGAAAACGTTTCGACCTTAGTCTTAGTCCCAGTTATCACGATCTTGCGTTGAACTTTTCGAAATGAATTAAACGGAGGTTAAAGAAATGACTGTGAATGTGACACCACTGCACGACCGCATATCTGGTAACGAGACTGGAAGCAAAAGAAATCGCGAAAGTCGGGCATCATCATTCCCGACACGGCCAAAGAGAAACCGCAAGAGGGTGAAGTGGTGGCCGTCGGACTCGGAAAAATCGAGAAGGGCCAGCGCGTGCCGATTGATGTGAAGGTGGGAGACCGGATTTTGTTTGGCAAGTACACCGGGAGCGATATCAACGTCGACGATCAGGAATACCTGATTCTCCGCGAAGAGGAAATCCTCGCGAAATTCAGCAAGGTCGCAAAAGCGGCAGCCGGCAAAAAGTAGATTCCCCGGTTGAGAATGTTTGATCCGGGCAGGAGTGTGCATTCACCCAGGAGGGTGAAGTCCAATGGCAAAACAAATTGTAACGGGCGCGAGTTCACGTCAGGCGATTTTGCGCGGCGTCAACATTCTGGCCGACGCCGTCAAGATCACGCTGGGCCCGAAAGGGCGCAATGCGGTGATCGAGAAGAAGTTTGGCGCGCCGATCATCACCAAGGACGGCGTGACAGTCGCGAAGGAAATCGAGCTGCCGGACCCGCTCGAAAACATGGGCGCGCAGATGGTGAAGGAAGTCGCTTCCAAGACCTCCGACGTTGCCGGCGACGGCACCACCACAGCCACCGTGCTGGCGCAGGCCATCTTTCGCGAAGGCGTAAAGACTCTAGCGGCGGGCGCAAACCCGATGGCGCTGAAGCGCGGCATCGAGAAGGCCGTTGAAGTTGCCGTCGAGGAGATCAAGAAACTCCACAAGGACGTGAAGGGCGACATGATCGTCCAGGTCGGGACGATCAGCGCCAACAACGACAAGCACATCGGCGGGATCATCGCGGAAGCGATGAAGAAGGTCGGCAAGGACGGCGTCATCACCGTGGAAGAATCGAAGACGATGGAGACGACGCTCGAAGTGGTCGAAGGAATGCAGTTCGATCGCGGCTATCTTTCCCCCTATTTCGTTACCGCTCCCGAGCGCATGGAGTGCGTGCTCGAAGACGTCTACATCCTGATTCACGAAAAGAAGGTCAGCTCGCTGACGGGAGTTGCTGCCGCTGCTCGAACAGACCACCAAGATGAACAAGCCTCTCCTGATCATCTCGGAAGACGTCGAGGGCGAGGCGCTCGCGACACTGGTGGTGAACAAGCTTCGCGGAACTCTGCAGTGCGTCGCGGTGAAGGCTCCCGGCTTCGGCGACCGCCGCAAAGAAATGCTGGAAGACATCGCCGTTCTGACTGGCGGAAAGGCCATCAGCGAAGATCTTGGCATCAAGCTCGAGAACGTGAAGATCGAAGAGCTCGGCCGCGCCAAGAAGGTGATCATCGACAAGGACAACACCACGATTATCGCGGGCGCCGGCAAAGCCGCCGAGATCGAAGCTCGCATCAAGCAGCTCCGCGCTCAGATCGAGGAAGCCACTTCCGACTACGACAAGGAAAAACTCCAGGAGCGCCTGGCCAAGCTGGTTGGCGGCGTAGCAGTCATCAAGGTGGGTGCGGCAACCGAGACCGAGCTGAAGGAGAAGAAGGCTCGCGTCGAGGACGCCATGCACGCCACGCGCGCGGCCGTCGAAGAAGGCATCGTTCCCGGAGGCGGCGTGGCTCTGCTTCGCTGCATTCCCGCGCTTGACAAAGCTGAAACTGCACGAAGACGAGGCCATCGGCGTCAACATCGTGAAGCGAGCTCTCGAGGAACCCACCCGCCAAATTGCCCAGAACGCCGGGCACGAAGGGGCGGTTATCGTGGGTCGTGTGCGCGATTCGAAGGAAGAGAACTTCGGATTCAACGCAGAGACCGGCGAGTTCGGCGACATGATCAAGGCGGGCGTAATCGATCCGGCTAAGGTCACTCGCCTCGCGCTGCAAAACGCCGCGTCCATCGTCGCGCTGATGCTGACCACCGAGGTTTTGATCGCCGACATCAAGGAAGACGAAGAAACGGCCGCCGTCGGGGCAGGGCATGGCGGCGGCATGGGCGGAATGTACTGAGAAAATCGAGGCGTCTTGGAGGCCGCGTCCCTTCCGCGGCTCCACTCCAGGGGGAATGCTTTCGGGTGCTACAGTTGTGGCGGAATGAATGTATGAAACAGTAAGCGCAATCCGCATGCCTCTGATATCAAGCGGAGCCAGATTGAAGGGTCGCGCGCGAGGCGCGCTAATTTGCGCTGTGTTTGGAAGTGCATGGATGTTTTGGGCTGCGGCGTTCGCTCCGACTGCACGAAACGCTTCGTTGTTGTTGGTCACCGTGACGACAGTCTTAATCGGCGTAGCGACGGTGATGCACGTTCGAACAGCTCGGCGTTATGCGGACTCCGTCGCCGACCGAAAACGATGGGCTTCAATCGCCCCTCTGTTTTGGATCGACACCGCTGCGGAGTGGGTCTTGGCGGCGGGCGCGGTGATCGCACTCGCTCACTTCCGCCGTTACTCGCTAATACCCCACTTCCTGGGAGTCATCATCGGATTGCATTTTCTCCCTCTCGCGAGGCTATTGAGAGCGCCTCGCTATTACATTATGGGGACGGCTGGATTTTGTGCGCGCTCGCTTCGGTTCTGGTTCCCGAGGGCGGCATTCGCAATGTAACAGCGTGCGCAGGGATCGGTCTCCCGATGTGGGTCACCGCCGTGGTGATCTTGTCCCAAGATTAAAGCTATCTCTGTCCCGCCAGCCTGCGCCCCGTGTTTTCAGTAGATTCGTCCGTAGAGTCACCCCATGAAACTGTGCCCAAACTGTGTCCAAAATTATTTCGGGGTTGCCACAATTACCGTAATTGACATTCAATGCTTGTTGCCACCGCTTGTATTTCAGTAACTTACAGAAGGGCTGGGAGATGGGAAAGTCGTCCGGAGAATCCGGCTTACAGACTCGCCCGTCGCTCGTTTTAGGGCCCTTGGCGGCGCGTGAGCATTGAGACTGCCATGCCTCGGACACGTCGCCGCGCTGGATGCTAGCGTCTGGGCCGCTAACATCCCGCCATCTCAGCAGCTTTGTGTTGGCGCAGTTCAGCTGGCGACGCGACTCGTGAGCTTGGTCTTTAGCATACTCGAAGCCGCAGCAGACACGGTCGACACTTGGACCCGCAACGCAGCCAAATCCCCTCTCGCCTTCAAAACGTTGGCCGCCAATGCTGTCCTGCTATTGGTGACCACCGGGGTTTTGAGCACATTTCTATATACGTTCATTGATACCTTTCACCTGAAAGCAACTGGCGTCCCCAGCGGGCTCGCATTGGGCATCCTGACGATTATCCTTTGTTGGCCAGATTCTTCTTGTCGTCTTTCTTCTCGCCTGAACTAGAGGCGCTGCGCATTGTCAGGTCAATGTCCTTCGTCGTGCGCGCGGTCTTGATCCGCAGCTCCATCGCGTAACCACCCTTTAATACCCAAGGCAGCGCGCTAGGCTGTACCGCCCGAAACAGTCGCGCCAAGAGCCGGTCAAAGGCAACCTGACGGCGCAGTCGCTGCAAGTCAACGCTTTCCTTCCCGGCGATATCCTGAAGCCTGTCCTCCAGCGCCCTTCGAATGGCTGCGGGTGTCCCGTATCTCTTGGGCTCCATCAGGCGGCTACTTTCTGAAATAAGGTTCGCAGTTGCTTACTATCAGCGAGGCGTTTCCTAGCCTCTGCGATTTCGCTTCTGCGAATGAGCCCTCGCCGTAGCCCTTCACGCACTGCTTGCCGAAGGGTCGCAAGTGGCACCTCCCCACCTGCGAGCACGTCAAGAATTGTTCGCATAGGCCTTGTTACCCGCACTCCGTGAGCAACTCCGATATCGCTCTGAGGGAGATCAGCGAAATGCAGGACGAGCACGCGGGGGATTTCACTATTTCGCCGGAAGCGTCTCGGTACAGTCATGTGCAGCTTCGCTGGCATTACGTCCGATAGATCGTGAAGGCTCAGAGCTGTTTGATGACTGTAGACTCCCTGGGCGGCCTCTCCCCGATTCCTGGACCAGAGCGACCAAAGCATCAGGTCAGGGCGCTCGCCTTGCGGAAAGCTGGCCAGCCGATAGATTCCCCGATGCTGACGAATCCAGTTTCCCGTCTGAACGTGGTACGGATGAGTATTCTCCGCAAACCCCGCAGCTTTAGCCTCCTTCGTCGTGAAGAAACCCTGCTGCCCTTCCGCTATCTCGTAAAGCCGCTTGGCGGCTGCTTTCCGCCCTTTTCGCACAGCACAATACTACAACTTATTTGAGGTATTGTGTAGGGGGACTTAATTGCAGCACGGGCCCGACATCGCAGGAACAAATTCCGATGGTTGCGGGGTATCGGGAACTTCTTGAAATGAAAATACGATTAATTGGCGAGGCTCGATTTGAGCTGACGACCTCCAGTAGTTCAACAGCGCCCCTGCTCACGAAGCAGGCGCTCTCCTCCATTGTTACCATTCGCTTGGGAGGCAACCGCGTTGCCCTGCGGCGACAGATCAAACTCACGCGACGACCGCTGTCGAGTTTCCGAGCCCACAGCGTATTAGTGAAGGCGGTGGGGATTCTCGTGCCCGTAGGCACCTGTGAGACCTCTTCGGAAATGCTGCAAACCATTGAAATCGCCGACCTCCTACTTCAGCGCGGAACGTCACTCAGAAATGGTGTTCCAGTTGGCCGGACGGCAACGAGCCAACCCATTGAAAACAGCAAACCTTGGTAGGGGCGGTGGGGATCGAAAGGACAAGCTACTAAATAAGGCTTGTGCCCTCAATGCGCTGCGGCCACCGCCGCTCTCCAACTGGAACAAACGGAACAGGCGTCAGGTGCCTCTGCCGTCTAAGCAGGACACTCGATTCCAAACCTTCCGCTTCAGTGCGGGCTTTTCTCCTTTGGGCGCATTGGCACGTTCTTCCGTCAGCTAATGGTTTCCTCAGAGTGGATTGAGATACTTACGATAACTCTCTCGTTTACCTGTCAGCAGTTCCTCTATGAACTTCCGCGCTTCAGGGGAGCAGACATTCAAGTAAAGTTCCCTGTCCAAGCTGCTGTCGAGGAGCCTAGCCCTGGTGGTCACTTGCACCAAGAGAGGCCGAAGACGTACACTCCACCATTGTCGATTCCCGCCAGCCGGGGGTGCGCATATGAGCTTTCTCAGCGAAGTTTCTCTAGGCGACGAATTCGGCCCTTTTGCGGCCTATCGGGAAACCTTTGGGTTCATTCCTAACCTCCTTCGCGCTCAGACGTTGGTAACACGTCTGATTGAAGCACACGCAGCGCTTGAAACGATTGCGCTTAGCAAAGCAAAGGCACTGTCCCGGGTACTAAAGGAAGAAATTCTTTTGATTTTGGCGGCTGAGAGGCGAGACATTTATTGCGTCACCGCGCGCTCGATGGTGCTACGGACCCTAGGCTTGCCTCAAGCTCAATTGGTTCAGCTCTTGAGTGATTTTCGTTCCGTTGGGCTCTCCGCTGCTGAGCTGGATCTAATAGATTTCTGTCACAAGTTGAGCCAGAATCCGCTCTCCGTAGAATCAAACGACATCGAGGGTCTACGCGCGAGCGGGTTTGACGACGCCTCCGTCCTGGAAGCCGCCCTTGTGACAGCCCTATCCTCCTTCCTTTGCACTTTATCCGCTGGACTGAATCCCCGGCCGGATTCTGAAGCACGTGAACTGCAGTTGAAGATGAGCAATCCAACCGCAATAAGACCGCCTCAGAGGACGGGGGTCTCCCACTCTCACCACATAGCGCGGAAAACGGGACCGTACATTCGCACCGTCTATCAAAGCCCGACTACTTTCGCTCCCTTCGCGCAGCTGCAGAAGACTCTTGGTTTCATACCGAACTTCTTCCGGGCGCAGACATTGTGGCCGGAGCTTGTTGAAACCGAAGCGGGTAGTGTGTTGAAGATTCTGTTCTCAGAAGGGATCCTCACCCGAGCGCAGAAAGAATGCATCTTCCTGGCCGTCTCGGCCGTGCGCCTTAACTCATATTGCGTGGCAGCGCATTGCAACATTATGCGAGGCTTGGGGATTTCGCCGGAGGAAGGTGACCAGGTAGCCGTTGACTACCACCAGGCCAACCTGTCTGAAGCTGATAAGAGATTACTGGATTTCGCTGTCAAACTTGGCGTGCGTGCTTCCGAAGTGTCCGGAGAGGACATCGATCGGTTGCGAACACTGAATTTTAGAGACGCGGAAATTCTGGAATGTGTCGCTGTGACGGCTCTCGCCATTTTCATTGACACACTCCAAGCCGGGCTGGGCATCGTGCCGGATTTCGAGCTGCCTCCGGCCTTTGAACAAAATAAAGTGCATCTTCCTGCGGCAGCTCGCCGTCCTATTGAGGATGTCGGCGGTGTCCACGCTCCCGGTACAGTGCAGGACCCGGACGCCGAATTGGTCGCCCAGGCGCAGGGCGGGAAGCTGGAGGCTTTCGAAGAGTTGGTTCACCGCCACAGCAGGTTGATTTATCGCACTATGACGGCAATCCTGGGCAATCCCGTCGATGCGCAGGACGCCATGCAGGATGCTTTCTTGAGTGCGTTCAAGCACATCGGCGGATTCCAGGGCCGCTCGAAGTTTTCGACTTGGCTGGTAAGTATCGCCAGGAATACGGCGCTTCAACATCTGCGAGTCCGGAAAAACGTTGAGAGCTTGGATGGAGCTGAGTTCGATGATGATCGGGACTTTCGCCCGCGTCAGGTGAGAGCTTGGCAGGACAACCCCGAGCAGCGCTACTCTAAGTCGGAGATCCGGCAGTTCGTTGAAAGTGGGATCTTGGCACTTCCCGCCAAGTACCGTATTGTTGTGGTGCTCAGAGATATCGAGTGGCTTTCGGCGGATGAAGTCGCCCGGCAGTTGGGGCTAAGCGTCCCGGCAGTAAAGACCCGGCTTCTTAGGGGCCGGCTAATGCTGCGAGAGTCGCTCTCACCTCACTTCACGGCCAGCGTCAGGGGGACAGCTCAATGATCACCTGCGAGGAATTCTTCGCTGAGTTCGGAGACTATCTCGAGAATCAAGTATCGCCGGAGGTTCGTAAGGAACTCGAGCTACATCTGTCCCAGTGCCGCGCTTGCCATGTGCTGTATGATTCGAGCCGCAAGACTGTCAAGATCGTGACAGAAAGTAGTTCATTCGAGTTACCGCAAAGCGTGTCCGACCCAATCATAGACCGTGTCATGGCGAAGTTGCGAACTGAGCGCAGCTAACGCGGCCGAAAATCCTCTCTTGACCGCAAGTTATTCACACCGCTGCTGCTGTAAGTTCGTCGAAATTCAGTATTCGCAAGCTGATCTGGCGAGCGTCGTTCATCCCGTTTGAGTCCTTCGTAAATTCCTATTTGTCCTCCGGGGGCGAGCTACGATCCACGCCCACGCGCGTCTTCGGGGTTTGCCCGGCTAGGGCGATTTTCTGTTCATCCATGCAACTTTCTCGCGCCAAATGACTCCTATCGCCCGTGAGAGATGAGCGCCAGCAGGCGCTCATCGAAAGGTAAGCATAAATGGAAAATAGTGGCGAGGCGAAGAGTCAAATTGAGACCGCGGCAAATCTACTGATTCGCTATGGGCTGGTTTTGGTCATTGGCTGGATTGGGGCCATGAAATTCACTAGCTACGAGGCGCACGGCATCCAACCCTTGGTGGCTCATAGCCCGCTGCTGGGCTGGATGTACAAGCTCCTCAGTGTCCAAGCCTTCTCCAACCTCCTCGGCATCGTGGAAATCGCCATCGCTGCTCTCATCGCCCTTCGCCCCTTGTCTGCCAAGCTTTCCGCCATCGGAAGTGCTGCGGCAGTGCTGATGTTCCTCACCACCCTGAGTTTTCTGTTCTCGACTCCCGGTTGGGAGCCTAGTCTGGGCGGGTTCCCTGCCTTGTCAGCTCTGCCCGGGCAGTTCCTTCTGAAGGATATCGTACTGTTGGGGGCCGCTGTTTCAACGTTCGCTGAAGCTGTTAGAAAATCCAATTTCGTAGCCGGAGCGTAGTAAAGGTGCGGCGGCGCGTCTATGAGACCCATGTCAAACGCGGTGGCATACACGGATGGAACCAAGACAATTGACTCTAGGCGGAGCGAGAGATAGTGGGGAAGTATCAGGCAAGCTAAATCAAAGGCAAGGGCAACGGGGTCGTCATCTACTGCGAGCGATTCCATGCCGTACGAATTGAAACGGACTAGGTCCATGAAGGTTGCACAAGAACACTTCGAACACGCCCTGCCAACCATTGCGGAACACACGGTCGACGCTCTCGGCAGCGATTTCTTTTCCTCTCTGGTCCGCCACCTGGCAGTAGCCCTCGAAGTCCGATACGCCTTCGTGACGGAATGCCTGGATGGGGAGAAATCCAGAGCTCGGTCCCTGGCCTTCTGGAGTGGCGACAAGTTCGGGCAGAATTTTGAATACGAAACCGCTCCCACCCCATGCCATAAGGTCTTGGAGGGAAGGGTTTGCCATTACCCCAAAGGTCTTCAGTCCCTTTTTCCGCTGGATACCGGACTCGTGAGCATGGAGGCCGAAAGTTTCCTTGGTGCACCGGCCTTTGATTCTTCGGGCAAAGTCATCGGTCATCTCGCAGTTATCGATGATAAGTTCATGAGGGAACATTCACAGGCCGTCGCGATCCTGAAAATCTTCGCAGCTCGTGCCGGCGCCGAGTTGGAGCGCCGGAGAACCGACCGCAGACTGTGCGAGACGCTCGCCGAACTGCAACAACTGAAGAATCGCCTTCCTGCCGAGAATGCTTATCTCCAGGAGGAAATCCGCCTTGAGCACAACTTTGAAGAAATCGTTGGCAGCAGCTCGGCTCTGCAGGAAGTTCTCGCAAAGGTCGAGCAAGTTGCCCCGCTCGACTCAACCGTTCTGATCTACGGAGAGACGGGAACCGGCAAAGAACTGGTTGCACGCGCCATCCACCAAGGAAGCCCTAGAAAGAGCCGGGCGCTTGTGAAACTCAACTGTACGGCCATCTCGGCGGGACTGGTCGAAAGCGAATTGTTCGGACATGTAAAGGGAGCGTTCACGGGGGCCTTGGACCGACGCATCGGACGATTTGAGCTTGCCGACGGTGGTACGCTTTTCCTGGATGAGGTAAGCGAGCTGCCGCTCGAAACTCAGTCGAAACTTCTGCGGGTGCTGCAAGAACGCGAGTTTGAACCTGTGGGAAGCAACAAGACAACCCGTGTCGACGTGCGAATTATCGCCGCGACGAATCGGAATCTTGACGATGCGGTACTGTCGGGCCGCCTCCGCTCGGACCTTTTTTATCGTTTGAACGTGTTTCCGATTGAACTGCCTCCCCTGCGCGAGCGGTGTTCCGACATCCCGCAGCTCGTTATGTTCTTTCTCGAGCGCTTCTCGAGCAAGTTCGGCAAGAAAATTGACTCGGTCCAGAAACAGACGATGGATTTGCTGATGGAGTATGCGTGGCCGGGGAATATTCGCGAGCTGCAGAACCTGATCGAGCGCGCGGTCGTTTTATCGAAGGGGTCGGTTTTGGATCTGGAGCCGGGCTTCTTTCCGAGGGCCGCTAGTGGTTGTGTTGTCGTAGACGCAATCAGGCCTTCGCCAGAGACTGAAATCCGCAAAGACCGCGGTCCGGCCGATGACTCGCCCGCGTTCCCGGGTACTCCGGGTTCCACTCTAGAAGAGATTGAACGACAACACGTCCTGAGTACGCTCAATCGTTGCGGGGGCGTTATCGAAGGGGCGAAAGGCGCAGCCAAAGGTCTGGGCCTTCGTCCAAGCACTCTCCGCAGTAGAATCACCAAGCTGAGAATAGATCGAAAGTGTGGCAATTCCTCGTAGCCGCCAGCCAGAGGGGGCCCACAGTCATCAAAGAGATGCTCGCCCGGAGGAAGTGGTGGCACTCACTTTTTGTGGGCACACCCCGAATTTCTCGGACTGAAGATGAGACTTCGGGCTTCACGCTCGGGAGCTGTTCTCGCTGATCCGTTTCGCACGGACTGAGCTGTCCCAGCTGACCCCGCCTGGCTACGTACCCGGCCCGTTCCCACGACATTGCGTGGAATTCCCGCTTGGAGCCGAGGCGCCCGCGAAATGTCGTGGCTTCCTCCGCTAAGTGGGACCGGTCTGCGGGTTCTTTCTTCCTGTTTTCATTCATTTAGACGCGGCATTTTTCAACGCAATCTGGCCGCTCGATTGCCATCCGGTGCACGAGGCGCTTGACTGACCGCGTGGTGGCCATGAGCGCTACCACCGTGGTGCTACCGCGTCAGACGAGCTAAATAGGGGTTTATGCACGAGACGAGCGCGGTGCAACTGCCGATTGAACCTCTTTTCGAACGGGGTTGGTGGATCTACGCACTTTGTCGTGAACGACTATTCACCGATCACACGGAAGCGATCGCGGATGCTTTTCGGCTTTTGCTGCAGGACGGTCAGCAGCGACATCTGATTGAGGTCGGCTGCGGACCCGGCTTTTACGCCCGACGTCTCGCCGCCAGATTTCCAAATCTTCGAGTGACGGGCATCGATATTTCAGAACGTCTTCTCTCTCGCGCGCGCAACCGAGCACATCGCGCGGGCCTCCTAAATTGCACCTTTCTGCGAGCCGACGCGAACAGCCTGGAGCAGTTCCCCGGCACAGTGGACGCTGTCGTTGCCTCGCGGCTCTTCCTCATCCTGGCGGATCGTGAGCAAGCCCTCAACGCAATTTTTCAAACCCTGCGGCCTGGCGGCGTCTGCTTTGTGGCGGAGCCTACTTCCGCGCTACGCGCGGCACTGCCACTTTGGCTCATGCGGTTAACAATGCCTGCTCGAAGCGCACGAGCTCGAAGCTGCATTCCAGTACGGTGTGAGGTGTTGAGCGAAGGGCGCTTCCAAAGCTTTATCGGCGGCGAACCGTGGGGCAGAGTTCGGGTGTGGAAGGACAATCGCTATCAGTACGCTCTTTGCGAGAAGCCCGCGTGAGCCAACCATTCATTCTGCTGGATCGACGGCAACCGTCCGTCGATTTCCGCAACAGGTGCGCCCTCACCGTCATGGCCAAAGCCCCGATTGCCGGCCAGGTGAAGACCCGGCTGTCTCCGCCGCTTACTCCTGCGCAGGCCGCTGGGCTGAATGCGCGCTTCCTGAGAGATACGGTCGCCAGCCTTGCGGATGCTTCGGCCGCCACCGGTGCGCGATGGGTTATTTCCTACGTGCCAGCCGGCGAAGAAGGAGCATTTCGAGGGATTCTTCCGCCGGGAGCATTGCTACTCCCGCAGCGGGGAAACGGGTTCGGCGAGCGGTTGCTGCGAACTACAGAAGATCTCTTCGCTTGTGGCTTCTCCTCGGTGTGTCTTATCGACTCGGACAGTCCGACCGTCCCTACGAGTGTGTTTGTTCGGGCAGCGGAAGAACTTGCCGCGTTCGGCGATCGCGTTGTACTCGGCCCGTCCGACGACGGTGGTTACTATCTTCTCGGTGTCAATCAGCGACACAGGCATTTGTTTGAAAATATTTCGTGGAGCACGGCAGAAGTTGGCCAGCAAACACGCGAACGGGCGAAGCAACTCGGCTTGCCGGTAGTTTCGTTACCAACCTGGTACGACGTAGACGAGGAGCTGTCGCTCGAGCGACTCCGACGGGAGTTTTTCGCGCCCGGTCTCCAGGTGTCGCCTCGACCGGGCGCTTACCCGGCACCGTTTACGCGCGCGTACCTACAAGAGATCGGTTTGTCCCTGAACAATGCGGCAAGTGATGCGATACCAAAAAATCTCAGTGAGGCCGAGGTCGCCAATTTTCCTAACTGAATGGTGGCGCAACGGAACTCCGCTGCTAACGAATGCGGCGGTACTACTATTGGGCGCCGTTCTGCTTGAATTTACAGGTACGGGTGTCGGCGAGTATTCCCACTATGTGCATGGCTTCAGTGAAACCGTTTTGGTGCAGATCGTCGTTTATCTTGGCGCAATCCTGCTCCTGGAACTTTGCCCCACCAACAATTGGACCCTGCGAATCGTTTTACTAATAGCTCTTGCTGTCCGGCTGATCGCCCTGATTGCACCGCCGTTTCTGTCGACGGATATCTACCGCTACGTGTGGGACGGCTTGGTACAGGGGGCGGGTATCAGCCCGTTCCGCTATATCCCGGCGGATTCCCATCTGGCTTTTCTGCGCGATGCAAACATTTATCCGAGTATCAACCGGCGGGACTATGCCCACACGATCTATCCACCCGGATCGCAGATGATTTTCTGGGCGGTCACGCGAATTCGTCCAACTGTGACTGCAATGAAGTGCGCGATGGTGGGCTTCGAAGCGGCCACCTGTTACGCCCTGATCCGGTGTCTGAAGCTGCTGCAGATGCGGCCGGAGCGGGTTCTGCTGTATGCGTGGAGCCCGGTGTGTCTCTGGGAGATAGGGAGCAGTGGGCACGCGGACGCCGCCGCCCTTACGTTTATTTCCTTTGCATTACTCGCGCGACTGACCAACCACGACAAACTAGCCGGGGGATGGCTGGGCGCAGCAGCTCTGGTCAAGCTCTATCCAGTCGCGCTTCTGCCCGCGTTTTTGCGTGGCTGGCGATCACGCGCAGCGTGGGTGACGGTCGGGGTTATCGCCATGGGCTACGCGTTCTATCTGAGAAGCGGGGTGTCAGTATTCGGTTTTCTCCCGACCTTCGCTCAGGAAGAGGGCATGGAGAGCGGCACGCGATATTTCCCACTAGTGTTCGTCGAACGCAATCTGCACGTAACCATACCGACCTTCGCTTACCTCTTAGTATGCGTAGCTGTTCTCGGTGCCTTGGCCTGGTGGGCTTTACGGCGCGGCGCGGCGCCCGCGACATGCGTCGGTTCAGGGCTGGTCTTGGCCACGGCTCTCACGCTTTGCTTCTCGCCACATTATCCATGGTATTTCCTCTGGCTTCTTCCTTTTCTCACACTGCGGCCTTGGCCCCCGGCGTTCTTCCTGGCACTCGCTCCCACGTACCTGCTGACAACTAAGTTGGGAATGCCGGGAGAGCCGATGTACCGGTTGAATTGCTTGTTGTATGGAGGTTTTTCCCTGCTGTTGGTCAATGAGTGGCTTTCGAACTACGTGCCAAAATTGTTGGTACGAAAAACAAAGGAAATGTTCAGAGCGGTACTCCCCATGCCACCGCATGACGCCTCGCGCGAGGTCTCTGCACAGGAGCAATTATGAGCACAGCAGTCGCGGGCGCACCCACAGGCGGACACAGATACTTCGAGAAGCCCGAGGATCAGCTATCGATTCTTGTTCAACAAGAGCCCGTCTGCTTGTATCTCGAAGTCACCAACCGTTGCAATCTCCTGTGCACCACCTGCCCGCGGACCTTTGAGCAGCTGGAGCCAGAGGCCGATATGTCTTGGGAGCTCTTCACCAAGATCGTGGACCAGGTCCCAAACGTGAAACGAGTGGTGCTGCATGGCGTTGGCGAACCAATGCTCGTGAAGCATTTGCCCGAGATGGTTGCCTACTTAAAGCAGCGCGGTGTCTACGTGCTGTTCAACACCAACGGCACACTTCTTACGAAGAAAAATGGGCAGGCGCTCATTGATGCGGGTCTCGACGAGTTGCGTGTTTCGCTCGATGCCGCGGAGCCGACGGTCTTCCAGATGGTTCGCGGCAAGGACATGTTCGACCGGATCGTTTTCAATGTCCGGCGCTTTCGTGAGATGCAAACGGAGCAGGCTCGGGAGCTGCCCCGAGTGTCCCTGTGGCTCACGGGATTGCGCGAAACGCTCGACCAATTGGAGGCTTTCGTGCGCATCGCCGATTCGGTGGGTGTGCGGGAGGTTTATCTGCAACGGCTTGTCTTTTTCACGGACAACTCGAACGGCATGGCCCGCGCGGACAGCGCGCTGTTCGAGAACACGTCGCGGGAAGAGGAAGTAATCATCGCGCGCGCCACGGCTCTCGCGCAGTCGCTTGACATCGCGTTCAGCGCATCGGGCGCAACGGAGCCGGAGACCAGCATTAAGCAGAAGCGATCTGGCTCGCCTTGGTCATTGTGCCGTCGCCCCTGGACCCTCATGTATTTTACCGCCACGGGCCGGGCGATCCCATGCTGTGTAGCTCCTTTCTCAATGCGCGGATACGGCAGTTTCACTCTAGGCGATGCGACGCAACACACGCTTCGCGAAATATGGAACGGCGCGGAGTACCAGAACTTCCGCCGGAAGCTGCTGAGTCCGGATCCTCCGCAAACATGCGCCAACTGCGGACTGCGTTGGAGTCTGTAGCCACGTGGACAATCGAATCAGCATCATTATTGCCGCATTGAACGAGGAAGCAACCATCGCCGGCGTCGTTCGTGAGTTGCAACACGAGGTGGGCGGGCTGATGCGGGAGTGCATCGTGGTGGATAACGGCAGCACCGACGACACGCGAGCAGTGGCAGCGAGTGCTGGAGCGCGCGTGGTAAGTGAACCCCGCCGCGGATACGGACGCGCTTGCGCCACCGGCGTCGAACAGGCCGACCCTCAGTCCGCCGTCTTGGTTTTTCTGGATGGGGATGGGAGCGACGTTCCCGCAGAAATTCCGGTACTCGCTGCGCACGTCATCGGAGGCAACTACGACTTCGCGATCGGCTCGCGAATCCGGGGCCAGCGCGAGCAAGGGAGCCTGCTCGCTTCGCAGGTGTTCGCAGCATGCCTCTTCGGCACCGTCATTCGTCTACGTTATCGCGTGCGCTACACAGACATGGGCCCTCTGCGCGCTATTTCGCGTGAGGCTCTCTCGCGCATGCGGATGACAGAGATGACATACGGCTGGAATCTAGAAATGCAAGTGAAAGCAGCGGCGATGAAGCTTCGCACAGTGGAGTTGCCGGTCGCCTACCGCTGCCGTCAGGGCGGCGAATCGAAGGTTGCCGGATCCTTTGAGGGATCAATCAGAGCCGCGTCCAGGCTTACTCAGGTGATGTTCAGAATGGCCCTGGCGACTCATCACTGGAGTTGAGCGACCGCAATTATGCAAGAGGAGTTCCATGTGAACGGCGAGACTGGATTCCTTCAACGTCGCGGGACACGGCTCACGTTGATGCTCCTTCCAGTATCCCTCGCCGCAGTTTTTTTCTATTCCGCAAAACAGGAATTGCTGCTTTATGGCGACGCAGTGGCGCACATTAATATCGCGCGGCGCGTAGTAGATAACCGCCATCCCTTGGAGTCGTTTGGCCAGTTGGGCACGGTGTGGCTTCCGCTGCAACACATGGCCATGCTGCCGTTCGTGTGGAGTGACTCGCTATGGCGCAGCGGGATCGCCGGGGCCATTCCCGGCATGTTCGCTTACATTCTTGGGGCGCTCGGCATCTTTCGCCTCGTGAACGGCCACGCCCCGAAAATCGTCGCCTACATCGCGACCGGGATTTACGCGTTCAATCCGAATCTGCTTTACATGCAGAGCACGGCGATGAACGAGGCAATTTTCCTGGCTTTCTTCATATGGACGCTCGTCTATTTGGATGATTTTCTCTGTAATTGCTTTCCGAATCTCGACGCACCGATCAGGCCGGCGCGAGTACGCCCCAGCTTCGCGCTCGAAGCCTGCGGCATCACCCTCGCTGCAGGAGCATTCACGCGCTATGACGGATGGTTCGTCGGTGCCATTGTCGGCGCAATCGTCGTGTTCGCGGTCGTGGTCTGGTGGCGTCGAACAAGAGACATTCGCCAACAACGCGCCATGGCGAAGTCTCTGATCGAGTTTCTGCTGCTGAATGCGCTCGTCCCCGTTTTCTGGCTGGTCTACAATAACCGCGTGTCCGGCCATGCGCTTGATTTTCTAGACGGTCCATATTCAGCCAAGGCCATCGCCGCGCGTACCACCCCTCACGGCGCGCCGCCCTACCCTGGCCAGAACCATATCTTTACCGCGGCGCTGTACTTTCTAAAGTCCGCGAAACTCAATATGGGACCAGCTGTCTGGGGGCAGCTGCTGTTCATAGCGGCATTGGCTGGAACCGTCGTAGCTGTTTGGCGATTTCGCCGATACGGGATCTACCTGTTGCTCTGGTTGCCTCTACCGTTTTACGGGCTTTCGATCGCGTACGGCAGCGTTCCCATCTTCATGCCGGTTTGGTATCCGCACTCGTATTACAACGTCCGATACGGGCTCGAACTGTTGCCGGTGTTCGCCGTCTTTATCGCGCTTGCGGCCGGGGTCATCTTCGAGCGAACCAAGGTAACGAGTGTCAAGGCTGTGACTCCGTACGTGTTGGTCGCGGCGGTGGCTGTCGGGTATCTGTCGGCTTGGCGCGAAACACCGATTACCCTGCAGGAAGCACAGATGAATTCCCGGGACAGAGTTCCGTTGGAGCGGGCGCTCGGGAATTATCTGGCCGCACTCCCGCGTCCTGCCACTCTATGGATGTACGGGTCGGACCACGTCGGAGCCCTCCAGCAAGCGGGAATTCCGCTTCGTCACGTTATTTCCGAATGGGCCCATCCCGACTGGGAGGGGGCCTTGATAGGTCCGCCCGGCGATGCCGACTACGTCATCGCCTGTGAGGGCGATCCTGTATCCGTAGCGTTGCGGGAAGATCGCGCGGAGTTAGGGGAATTGCTGTCGTTCGGTACGCCCGGGCAATCGCGCTGCACCGTCTACAAGGCAAGCATGGCCGCTAGCGCGCAGGGTTTCGCAGTATCCGTGAGAACTGAACACGAGAACAGAAGGTGAATATATGGATGAGCCAAAGACCCCTGGCAACCCTCCACCCCAGAAGGAGCCGATCGCGGCAACCGATGGTTCGCCCGCGCCATCGGAGATCCCACGCGTTAGCAACGAGCCGCCGGCGGCAACGGATGTCGCTCCCACGCCGGCAGGTATGCCCGCACTTCCGAGCGAGCCGCTCGCACCACTCGATATCGCGCCAGCAGCCATCAGACGTAAGCCGGTCGTGCCCAGAATCCGTTTGGAGCGGAAACACCCTCTCGCTATCCGCTGGATGCACTGGATCAATTTTCCGGTGCTTTTCACGATGATTTGGAGCGGAATGCTGATTTATTGGAACGATTCAGACAATGCATACCAACATCCGCACGCGGTGTACCGGGTCGGAGTCGGACCATTCACATTGATCCGCTTCTTCCCGGAGTGGTTCTGGAAAGCGGCGAACGCTCCGTACCACGTGACCCAAGGTCTGGGATACCACTTCTTTTTTATGTGGATCTTCGCCATCAATGGCTTCTTCTACGTGCTGTTCACGATCCTTTCCGGCGAGTGGCACTTTGTCCTCCCCGACCGGAACAGTTTCAAAGAAGCCATTCAGGTGACGCTGGTCGATCTTCACCTCAGCAAGAAGTTGCCACCGCAGAAAAAGTATAACGGCGCGCAGAAAATCGCGTACACGGGCGTGATTGTGATGGGCGCGGGAAGTTTGCTCACCGGGCTGGCTATCTATAAACCCACACAGGCGCATTGGCTGACTACGGTACTGGGTGGTTATGAAATGGCGCGATGGGAACACTTTTGGCTGGCGCTGTCGTTTTGCGGATTCTTCGCGGTGCATGTCACCCAGGTCGTGCTGGCCGGTTGGAACAATTTTCGCAGCATGGTAAGCGGATTGGAAGTTAAGCCAGTGGACGAACCGTCTGTGGAGGCAGAAAGAAGGAGCTGGGTATGAACGATCCAGAGACCGAAAAGACAGGCAAGGAGCCACAAAACATCGCGCAATCGCCGGAAATTGAAATTGCGTCGACGCCCAGCGCCGAAGAGCAGGAGGCCGCCGACGCGGCAGTCTTGAAAGAGAGCCGCAAGCACACTCGGCGCAGCTTTGTCATCGCCGCAGCGGGTGCGGCCGCAGGCTTCGGGGTATATCACTGGATCGGTTCCACCGATGTAGAAGGAAGACAGCCGAAGCCGTTTCGGAGGGCATTTCAAACAAATGCAAAGCTGTCGCGGGCGGTTTTCGACGACCGGGCCCTGGCACCAACCTACTCTTTGAACCAAGCCGAAGATCTACGGGTCAATGGTGTGTACGGTTTAAAGGAAGGGCTCGTTCCGGAAAGTTGGCGACTGCAATTAGTTGGCGTGGCAAACGCGAGGGGATTTCCGCAATACACGAGTGACGTTACGGCCTGGGAATATAAATACGAAACCGCCAAAACGAACGAGGACCGGGGGCATGACACGAAGGTCGCTCCTAGCGCCGATACCGCGGAAAAGATGGCCCCGGCAGACATGGTCGCCAGGGAAAAAATCCGCGAGGAGCGCGTGGTAAAAATGCCTCGCGGTCAGGAGGAGGCGGGCGCGAGCGCTTCAGCGTTGGACTCGGGCACACCCGGGCTACTCCTGGCCATCGCTGATATCTTGAAGCTCCCGAAATACGATCTCGTCACGCAATTCAAGTGCATCGAGGGCTGGAGCCAGATCGTGCATTGGAGCGGTCTGCGTTTTGCGGATTTAATTGACGCTTACCCGCCTGCACGGGGAGAAGACGGCACGCTTCCGCGCTACGTTTACATGGAAACTCCGAACGGCGATTACTATGTCGGTTATGACCTTAAGATTTGCATGCATCCCCAAACCTTGCTCGTAACCGAGATGGGCGGCAGACCGCTCACACAGTTCCACGGGGCTCCATTGCGGCTGCATACTCCGACCAAGTACGGGTATAAACAAATTAAGCGTATTGGACTCATCGCCTACACTGACAAGAAACCCGACGATTACTGGACCAAGCTCGGCTACGACTGGTATGCCGGCCTATAAAGAGGTCGAAAATGTTCTCCGAGTTATCCAATCGCGCTCACCCGAGTATGATTGGCAATAGCACACCGACACCCAGCACGAAAAGCCAAAGCGCGGGCGCCGCGCTCCCGAAAGGTCTCCGCCGGCTCAGCTCTCGCGAGAGCAGTCGCGGATCCATCCGGAGCCATCTCCCGTGGTGGCGTTCCAGGAGCAGAAAAACAACTGCTGTTACCGCGCCGTAGAACAGGTGACCGACAAGGGAAGGCAAGAAAAGGTGAGCTGCCTTCGTGGTCCACGTCACTGAACCGCCGAGGAGCACCGGGAGCAAAGTCAGGGGGCCGAGAAACCACCAAACCAAGCCATACACGAGACCCCAAGCGATGCCGGAGCCAAAATTGGGCGCCTCGTTGCGGAACAGGATTCCGTACGTCATCCCGATTAACGTGCTGATCGCCACATGAACGGCAAAACCTAGCCATGGCGATGTGCCGCCGACAAGACTTGCGACTGTGGGGAAGAAGCCTACCTCCACCATTACCGCGCTAAAGACGAGTCCGCCGGCAAGGCTGGCCGCCGCTCCCCATCCCAGAGCGCGCAGGGTGGTAGCGCCAAGCCCCTCCGGTTCGCGCCGGATCGGGTCTGTTTGGGTTAGAAACCACACACATACCCGGTCGATGACGGCGTACAAGAGCCCCAGCAAAGCACCGAAGAGGACGTGACCCACTAGCAAACCGAATTGCAAAGTAGCATAGGCAGCTGACCAGTCGAGAGGCTGGCCTGAGCGGTCGCGCAGCAGTGTGAGGGGACCGAGAAACCACCACAGCATCCCGTAGCCGGTGCCCCAACCTAAGCCCGAACCATAGCCTCGCACTTCCTTTTGGAAGAGAAGCCCGAACATCGCGCCTATTGCTGAAGCGACCGCCATATACAGCAGCCAACCAACAAGGTTTGCTCGCGAGCCAACCATCTGAGTGACTTGGGGGAGAAACCCAACTTGATCCATCCACTTTGCGATTATCCAACCGGCCAAAACGCCTGCGAGGCCTCCCCCGAAGATCCTACGACCGAGATACATCGAAGACTTCGTGGGTTCCAGGCGCGCCGCAGTCAAGAGGCCCAAACTTAAGCCAAGAGGTACACCGAAACAGAGGACGCAAGCGATCAGCTGCGGGAAGTGAGATCGTGCGGCGTCGAGCATCCCCATAGAAGGCATGCTTCCCATCAGGACTGGAACAATCCCAGCGGGTATTGCTAACCAGAACAGGAATGAGAGGCCCACGCCCCATGTCAACCCCGTTCCGGGCCCCGTCGCCCGGTGTCGAATGAGCAGTCCAAACAGCAATCCGCAGAGGCCTCCCACCAAGGGGCTCGCATGACTCGACCCGAGGCCTAGCCACCAAAGCAGAACACCGCCACAACTACCGACAACAAGTCCGAGCAAGCCAGCCATTGCGCGGTCATGAGACGGTTTCATAAGGAGCTGCTTTCTGTTATTTCAGATCGATCGTCTGAACAATATCTCTTGGGAAAAAAAGCTCGATGCTCCAATCGACCAAGACACGGACCTTACGCTCGAGGCCTGGAAGTTTAGATAGGTAGATGCCTCGCCAAAACAGCCATGCCAACGGACCGGAAAACCGCAGAACTTTATTCGCATACGGGACGACGATCTCGGCACACGCCGTCTGGTGGCCTAGGAGGCAAAGCGTGCCAAGCGAATTGAAGTGGAACGGAATAAGCGATCGACCTTTCTGTTTGGCATGGAGATTTTGAGCCAACGTCCGAGCCTCGCGTGAGGCAAACTGCGCTGTAGGCGGACACGCCTGACCTGTTTCAGCGTTTATGACGGAAGCACAGTCACCCAGGGCCCAAATATCAGTTTGACCCCTAACTTGGAGGGTGGAATCCACGAGCACCGCTCCCTTACGTTCCAACTTAAAGGGGAGTTCTTTCAATAGAGGATGCGGTGCCGTGCCAGCCGTCCAAATGAGGGTTTCGGTCGCAATCTCCTTGCTCGTGAGCATTACCTTGCCAGGTTGGGCATCCACGACACGCGCCTCAAGCTCAAACGTCACGCCTCGGTCCCGCAGCCGGTCGAGTGCGTAGCGGCCAAGGGTCTCGCTCAGTTCTGGCAGAATGCGATTCCGAGAGTGAACCAACACTATCTGAAGATCGTCTAATTCGATCCGAGGATAGTCGACAAGTATTCCGCGGGCGAAATCGTTCAACGCGCCCGCGATCTCGACGCCAGCAAAGCCGCCGCCCGCGATGACAAAAGTCAACATCTGCCGGCGGCGGATGCGGTCAATTTCGCGTTCGGCCCGCTCAAAGAGATCGATTACATGGTTACGAATTCGAATGGCATCAAGCAGAGTTTTGAAGTCAAAGGCAGTTTTTCGTACGCCCTCCAGCCCCAGGTAATTGCTTACCGCGCCCAGAGCCAACACCAACTCGTCGTAGAAGATTTCGTTTGTCGCGCGCTCGGTCAAGTCGGAAGCCAGGTCGTCGGCTTCGAGTAGCACGCAGCGCCGCTCCAGATCTAGTTTCACGACCCGGCCACGCACCACCGCAGTCCGGCGCAGACTCGTCCGCAAAGGGGCACTAATGTGCGACGGTTCCAAGCTGCCCCCAGCCACCTCGGCCAGCATCGGTGTGAATAGCATCGCATTTCCTTCGCTTACCAGCGTGAACGAAACGGTCGGGTCCGCTCCAAACACTTGCTCCAGGTTGTCAGCGGCGGCCATGCCAGCAAATCCCCCGCCCACAATTAAAATCCTATGGGGATTCTTTGGCAGAACGTCTTCGGTCACCGGTAACGGCTCCAGCCAGCGTAATGCTGCGTCGCTTCCCGCCTGCGCCAACAGTCCCAGTGCGCTTCCAAATAAGACCCAGCCCACCAGCTGAGGAAATAGAATGCGCATGGCGTCGGCTGTCCACTGCGGCCCGGAACCCGCTATTACGGGCAGGGCGACAACGCTCAAGCATGTCCACAGGGGCACTCCTAAGGTCGCTCCGGTCACTAGGTTTTCTAGGTAAGCTCCCGGCGCAGGTCGATAAACAAGAACGTAAAGGGCACCTACTCCAACAGCGAGTGCTAAAGCTAAGGGTAAATTCCGGAAAGTACTGACGAGGAGGACGCTGCTAAGAAAGCCCGCAGCGGCGCCGATACACGCTCGACGCTTTACATTTCTTGGAAGGCTGTACTTCATTTGCTTTCCTGAAGAATTGCTCCACTTGAGAGCGATGAAGCGTGCACCTCTTCTAAACTCCGCGACGTATCGTAAGCGACTCTCTCCGGTACACGTTTTGTTGTGCTCTTCTCTTAAGGATGGGAGTCCATATTCGCCCTCGTCGCGAAGGAGCCGTTGAGCAAGCCGATTCCTACCTTCGCATTCTCTTGGGTGGTTCGGACAACAAGCGAAGGAACAACGATCGCAGCTAGGCATTGCCGGGTTCGCGATTGATCGGTCATCAGAAACGTGGCTGAGAGCAAGACCTCTTAGCCCTGATCTGCTACCTCTCCTTCAGCTCTCGTTCCGCCTGGAGCCAATCGTCCAAATCTCGTCCGTGTACGTAACCGCCTTCCAAATGCAATTCATATGCTCGCTGCCGGATTTCCTCCGGGCCTGGGGCGTTGGAAAGCTCCGGTTGCGTGGTTTCCGATTCGGCCGCCTCATGTTCTCTGTGCGCCGTATCTTCAGCCGTGATTTTCGGTTTCAGATTTCGTGTAATAACCTCCCTTTTGGTTTAGCCGTACAGCTTGTCTATTGCCCGCAACGCATCCTCAGCGACGGCTCACGAGCTTCGGACCTCCATCGCCGGTACGCCCGATCACCTCTGCGTCGAAGGACCTGCGTGAGGTAGCACTAACCAGAAGGATTTGAGCACAGGCAAAAACAACAGTATCGCGCCGCTCTCTCTGACAGTTGCACCGGGCTTTGCATGCGCTATATCCGCCTGGGAAGTCTCGGTCGGTGGCAGTCATCGTCAATTCTGCAAGCAATCCCAGGTCCGCTGCTCCAGGATTTCTTTGTCAGACTGAGGAGAGTAAGTCGGACTTTATGATCGGGAGTTGTTCTCGCCAATTGGATTCTTGGGACTAGCGTGCCCACCTTATCTGGGGCGGCTAGGCACAAGCCGTGCTCCCACGACATTGCGTGGAATTCCCGCCCGGGGCCGAGGCGCCCGCGAAATGTCGTGGCTTCCGCGTAAGGTGCGGCCGGTCCGCGCATTCTCTCTTCCTGTTCTCATTCATTTAGGTGGCGCATTTTTCGTTGCATTCTGGCCGCTCGATTGCCATCTGGAGTCGGAAAGGAAACGAGTCTTGCTTAGAATCTCGAGCGATTGGGCGAGTGACGAAGTGATCCTTCGCTTGGAGGGCGAGGTTACCCAGCCATGGACGGACGAATTGGAGCGAATGGTCACGGAACTGTTTTCCGAAGATAAACGGGTGGTCCTAGAGATGTCCGCAGTACGGTTCATCGATGCGCATGCAGTCGACATGCTGCACAAGTGGAGTCAATCAGTTGTTCTAGGCAACTGCACTCCGTTTGTGAAGGAATTGCTGAAAGCAAGGTCGTCGCGGCGCGAATGACCCATGATCGGACCCCGGTAGAAGGAAATATGAGCGAAAAAGGAAAAAGGAGATACACAGAAATGACGGCTCGCCGGGCGACCGATCGAAGCGGGTGCTTGGCCAACCACTTCTAACGTCGTCCTTCTTTGGGGATGGCGGGCCTCGCTACCACTGAAAGTCTAGCCATGGGTCGATGGGCTGAGAGCAACCCGGAGGCACGTGCATCGGACACCCGGAAACGGGCGTGGATTATGGAGCTAAGCCGGTCACATTCATGGGCGAAATCGGGGGGCGAATGTTACGAAACATCGCAAACCCGGGCGGTGAATGTGTCGCGCGCTGCATGCACGTTAAGTGTCAACTTGAACGCCTTGGAAGTCTCGTATCCACTGCGAGCGATTCCATGCTGTATTCGGTGTAGCGCGGCTTGAGCAATTCCAAAGAAAGCATTGGAGATGGACTACGACTGGCAGAGCCGATCACGGACGTGCCGAGATCTTCGCCGACGACACGGCGGCAAGGATTTGCATCAGCCTAACAAACTCTCAGAAGGAGGACTTATGAAGACCCACCAAACTCATTCCGTCTCGCAGAGTGTCACGTATGGAACTGTGCCAGTCGATGGATTGAACATCGCCTACCGCGAGGCCGGCGATCCTGCCAACCCCAAGCTGGTCCTGTTACATGGCTTTCCGGCCTCTTCGCATCAGTATCGCAACTTGATTCCGGTATTGGCCGACCGCTTTCACGTGATCTCCCCTGACTATCCAGGATTTGGCAACAGTGATATGCCTGACCCCGCAACTTTCGCTTATACCTTCGACAAACTATCGGAGGTGACCGAGCGGTTTCTGAAGGAGAAGGGTTTTGAGCGCTACGGTTTGTTTGTCCAGGATTACGGCGGTCCGGTCGGCTTCAGAATTGTCACCCGCAGGCCCGAAGCCTTGGACTGGCTCATCATCCAGAACACCAACGCTTACGAGATAGGCTTCACGGACGCTTGGGGAGGTCTGCGAAATGCTTTGTGGAAGAACCGTACGCCGGAGACGGAGCAGGGAGTTGCTGGGTTGCTGGAGTTCGAGACTGTGAAGGCGGTCTACCTCCACGGTCACAAGCGGCCGGAATTGATCAGCCCCGATAACTGGAACATGGACTTCCGATTCATGGAACGACCGAATGCCCGGCGGGTGCAACTGGATTTGTTCTACGATTACAGGACGAATGTCGACCTGTATCCACAATGGCAGAAGTTCCTACGGGAACGTCAGCCGAAGACGCTGATCTTTTGGGGACAAAACGATATTTTCTTCACTCGGGAAGGCGGCGAAGCGTACCTCCGCGACCTGCCCAACGCGGAAATGCACCGGCTCGATTCGGGTCACTTTGCGGTGGAGGATAGCCTCGACGAAATCGCCACAAACATCCGGCGTTTCTACGACGAGAGAGTGTCCTCGGTTTCACAGCCAGAGGCGACCCGGAAGGCCGCGAAGTAGTCGTCACCGTGCATGTCCGGTCGAGGCGTTGCAGTCCCGAGCTGCGGTCACACTGACGCCTTCTGCTGTGTCGAGCAATCGGAAAGGGCCCACAGAACATGGAACTCGTTTCCGTCAACACTGGACTTCCCCGAGAAGTGATGTGGCACGGGAGAAGTGTAACTACGGCGATCTATAAGCAACCGGTCGAAGGCCGCGTCGCCTTGCGCAAGCTCAATTTGGATGGAGACCGTCAGGCGGACCTCAGTGTCCACGGCGGCGAACATAAAGCTGTCTACTGTTACCCGATTGAACACTACGACTATTGGAAGCGAGAGCTACCCGGCCGGGAGTTGCCGATGGCCATCTTTGGCGAAAACTTCACTACGGACGGCCTGCTGGAACACTCAGTGCATCTTGGCGATCAGTTCTCTGTCGGTTCTGCGGAAGTTGTAGTGACGCAGCCTCGCCTCCCTTGCTACAAACTTGGCGTGAGATTCGAGTCGGACGACATGGTGAGGCGATTCCTCGCAAGTGGCCGGACGGGTTTCTACCTCGCCATCACCCGCGAGGGAGAAATCAGCGCGGGCGACGAGATCAAAGTGATTGCTCGAGATCCCAACGCCGTGCCAGTCTCAGAAATCACTCGATTGTACATCGCGAAAAGGTACGGCGATGCGGAAATTTTAGTGGCCCAGCGTGCCCTGCGGGCGACTGCATTGCCGGAAAGTTGGAAAGAACACTTCCGGGGGCGGCTGGAGAAGACGGAAGTGTGAATGTCGGAATCTGCGCAGGCCCCGGCACTGCAACCTCTCATGGAGTCATCAATAATAGTCGACGCAATCGTTATCGGCTCGGGCCAGGCCGGCAATCCACTCTCGCAGGGGCTCGCCGATCTGAATTGGAATGTTGCTCTCGTTGAGCGAGGAAATCTAGGCGGAACGTGCGTCAACACCGGCTGCACTCCGACAAAAACGATGGTCGCTTCGGCGCAGGTAGCGCATTACGCGCGCAATGCAGCGAAGTGGGGAGTGCAAGCGGAGAGAGTGCGCGTGGATCTGCCCGCAATCGTGACGCGAAAAAGGAAAGTTGTGGAAAGCTTTCGGGCGGGCCAACAGCGACGCGTGAACCAACGCCCCAATCTGCATCTTTACCACGGGCATGCGCAATTTATCTCACCGAAGCTAATCCAAGTAGGCCCTGACATCCTTGAGAGCGACAAGGTTTTCATCAACACCGGCACTCGCCCGGAAACGCCGGAGATTCCGGGCATCGAAACGGTGCCTTACCTCACGAATGCCAGCATTATGGAGTTGCAGGAGTTGCCGAAACATCTGCTGGTCCTCGGGGGCGGGTATATCGGGCTCGAGTTCGGACAAATGTTCAACCGTTTTGGCAGCCGCGTCACGATCGTGCATCGCGGAGATCGAATATTGCCGCGCGAAGATCCAGACGTTACCCACGAATTGCAGAAGGCGCTGCAATCCGAGGGAATCACGCTGCAGCTCAACGCCAGCACCACTCGCGTCGAGAACCAAAATGGCGAGATTGCGCTGACAATTGAGACCAAGCAGGGCCCCCAGAAATTGTTGGGATCGCACCTGCTGGTCGCCGTTGGCCGCCGACCCAATACGGACGACCTGGCGCTCGACAAGGCGGGAGTAGAAGTGGACACACGCGGTTACGTGAAAGTGAATGAGCGGCTTGAAACCTTGGTGCCGGGAATTTGGGCGCTGGGTGACGTGAAAGGCGGGCCTGCCTTCACGCATATTTCTTACAACGATTATCAGATTGTTTACGCGAATATCGTTGAGGGAATGAGCCTGACAGTTGAGAACCGGTACCTGCCTTATTCGCTTTTCACCGACCCCCAACTAGGGCGTGTGGGAATGACCGAGAAAGAGGCTCGCGCGATCGGCCGGAAGCTGAAGATCGGAACATACCCAATGGCCTACGTGGCGCGCGCGATCGAGCGCGATGAGACGGCGGGCTTCATGAAAATCATCGTGGACGCCGGGACGGATCGAATTCTGGGGGCTGCGATTCTCGGTATCGAGGGTGGCGAACTGGTTCAAATTCTCGGCGCGCTGATTCTGGCGGATGCGCCGTACACAGTGCTGAAGGGCGCGGTGTACATCCACCCGACATTGGCGGAGGGATTTTTCGGGCTGATGGATTCAGTGAAGCCGGTCAATTGAGGGTGGAAAAACGGATGCCAACAGCAGATTTCATGCGTGGCTTCGTGCGACGAAAGCGGCGCAATTGGTGCCTTTGGGCATGAGCGCAGGTTCAGACCGAACCTCGAGATCGGCGTTGTCGAAGGCTTGGATGAACACTCGCGCCCCGGACGCTGCCTGCGCGTCGCAGAGGTTGCTATCGGCATTGAAGATCTTCACAGCCGCTGCGTCATGATGACGTTTGATCCGGACACGTTGGAACAGGACCACAGGACGCTCAAGGAAATGGTGCAAAAATTCGGGGGCAAACTTGCACTGAATTGCTATGTGATTCAGGGCGGAGAGATTCGCGTCGCCGACAACGTTCAACTGGTGAACGGACAAGAGTGCGGGGCCTAAAAAAAGGGAGGAAGTCTGTAACTGCTACAATTATCCGGAAACGACGTTCCGGGAAATGTCTGTTGAACGTCTAAAATCCGCGCATTCGGTTGTCACCCGTGCCGCTGAAAAGAAACACAGAACCGGATCATTGGCCTAATCTGCCCCTTTTTGCCCCTGCGTGTTTTTGTTAAGTGTCCATCCATCAGAAAGATGGATGGTAGGGGCGGTGGGGATCGAACCCACGTCCGAAGCACTAAAAGTAAAACAAGACGTACTTGGTGGCAAACAGCGTTTGAAGTTCTACTCTCCGATTTGGAAAGAATTCTGGTGTCAGTTCTGGTGTCAGTTGGTTTGCTATATTGGGACAATCGCAGGCACATCCTGACTGCTCGCGATTTTCACATGTGACGGAAATGGCTTGACTTGACGTCTTGGGACGTGCCGCGGCGAAGCGCTGAGAATGGCTTAAAAGGCCGCTGCTCTACCACTGAGCTACGCCCCTAAATGGGAGTTAACATCTTACACGGAAACAATTTGATCGGTACAGGAGCAAATCGTCGGTGGCGATTGTAGAGTCGCCGAATGGCGTGTTGCATCTCGATAAACTTGGAAGAATGGCTCGGTGCTGCAATTCGCTGCGATTCGTTGCGATTCGATCGTAACGTGCGTGCCGTGATTCCTCTAAGGTCGCGACTCCCCACTGAATGCGGCGCTGCCCGCTGGTGGTCGTAATGTCGTGCCTGCATCCGGCGACGAAGCGCGTGGCTCGCGCACAACGCCGCTGTGCGCGGCGCCGAGGGCAGGCGCGGCGTGACGAAGATCGCGGCTCGTTTGCAGGATGCGCGGCCGGCCGCGCGACTAATCTGAGGACGAAGCTTCGTGCGGCGTGGGCACACCGATGGCGCGCTTGCGCTTCCACACGTAGTCTTTGCGCAGTTTGGCTTGATGTTTCTTCACTTGCTTTTCCAGCTCGGCGAAAGCGGCCTTGGCGCTGCCCAGCGCGTCCGGGCCAACCCCGGTGGCGTGAAGCGTTGCCGTCGGTAGATTCAAATTCACCGAGAAGTTGAATTCCGGCTTGTGTGGCGTTTTTTCGAGCGACTCATGCAAATAAACCAAATCCGCCGCGTAATGTTTCAGCAGGCGATTCAGTTTTTCCGCCTGACGCTCCGTTTCATGTTCAATGGCTTCCTGAAATTCGGGTTCGATATGGCTGTATGTTATTTTCATTCGGGCACCCTGGCTTAGCTTGGTTTACGAATGGAGGGGGTATTCGCATTGCGGCAAAGTCAGCATAGCGCTGTGCGCAGCGAGTTGCAACTAGGCCGGCGCAACATCTTTTTCGCCTAGAAATTTAAAATGTGCGCAGATTCAAAATCGCCAAAATCCGATGCGCCGCGAATTTACGTCGGACCCGCAGGCTGGTCCTACGCGGATTGGAAGGGCGTGGTGTACCCGTCGCATCGCGAGAAGAGCTTTCATGAGGCCACATTTCTCGCCGATTTTTTCGACACCATCGAGATCAATACTTCGTTTTACCACCCGCTGAAGCCGAACCTAGCAGCGCAATGGCTCGAGCGTATCGCCGCGAATCCGCGTTTCTTATTCACGGCGAAACTGTGGCAGAAATTCACGCACGAAGGCGGCACCACTGCGGGAGACGTCAACATCGTGCATGCCGGATTCGACGTCCTGCGCGCCGCGGACCGTCTTGGCGCAGTACTGCTGCAATTCCCTTTTTCGTTTCATAACACGCCCGAAAGCCTCACGCGGCTGAACCAGATTCTTGACGACTTCCGGGATTACCCGCTGGTTGTCGAAGTGCGCCACGCGTCCTGGGCGCGCAAGGAATTTTACGAATTGCTACACGGCCGCGGCGTGGGCTTCTGCAACATTGACCAGCCGGTGATCGGCCGTTCGATCAAACCGAGCGAGCGCGTCACGTCACCGATCGGCTACGTGCGGCTGCACGGTCGGCGGTACGACACGTGGTTCAGTGACGATCCCGCATCGCCGCCGTCCGAACGCTACAACTATTTGTATTCCGAGGAGGAACTTGAACCATGGGCTAAGCGCGTCGAACACGTTGCCGAAAGCGCGCGAGCCACGTTCGTCGTTACCAACAATCATTTTCAGGCCAAGGGAATCGTCAACGCACTGCAGCTGATTCATTTGCTGACGGGAAATAAAGTGAAAGTGCCGGACACGCTGCGCAGCCATTATCCGCAACTGGAAGCGATCGCAGATGAACCCTCGAAAGAACCCATGCTGTTCCCTCTGCCGCCGAAATAGTCGGATAGTTTTGTAAAACAAAAAACGACGAAGCGAATCCAGATGATTGAGGGGCTGGAGGAAGCCGCCGTGCGGGAAATGTTACTTCTTGAAGAGGTCTTCGAAAGCCTTGCGCGCGTCGTTCGGCCGTCCCGGGCTAACCGCAGCCGGAGTAGCACTGGCATACGTTACCGGTGAAGTGTCCTTTTCCACGGTCATGCGGAACTCGAAGAAGGTGCAATCGTTCTTGGCATCTTTTTTGGCGATACGTTCGGGGATCGGCTGCGTACACTCGAATTGCTTGCCGGTGTCGAAATGCACGCATTGCTTGCAACAGTGCAGCGCGGTGTGGCAACGGGGACATTCGCCATTCGGATCAAAACCGGGCGCCAGGACGGCGCCGCAGCTGGAACAGCGCGCCCTCATGACGGTTCCCACCATGCGCGGCGTGCGCGGGCCCATGGCGTCCTGCTTGGGGCGGGGCTCTCCGCTCGGCGGACGATCGCTGCGCTCGCGCTTCTTGTCTTGAGCGTCGCGGTCGGCGTAGCCCCTCTGCTTATACTTCCGGTCCATCGGACCTCCTAAGGGGTAAAACTGTCAGACTGTGAAAGTGGCCTTGCAAATGGCTGCTGCAAAACTCCTACGCGGAAAGACGATTGAATTCAGCGCGATGTACATCGGCGGTCGCGCCGCTTCGTGCAAATGGTCCAAACGAGTCCACCAGGCAAAATCCGCGGAAGGAAAATCTTCCAAAATTCATTGCTGGTGGACTTCATCGCGCATGCAAGTGAATTGTCCGTCGCAGGGCCGAGCTAGACTCCGGCGGATTCGGTCCTATCAGTTTTCACTTGGGTGCGTTTCCATGCAAAATCCAAATTGCGAGTAAAACCCCACGCGGAAAGCAACTCGTACACGCATTGACCGAGGTCGGGATGATGCTCTGGCAAAAAAAACCGGCGCGAGTGCCGCGGTAGAGAGGCTGCCAGGACTGGCCGCCATCCTGTCTATAGAATACTCCTCTCGCGTAAAATGCAACATGCTTTTTGTGGAAAAGGTGCGGGGCGGCAACGGCGTACCGGGTGCCAAGACCGGATTTGGTGCTGAGTTCATTGGCTTGCATGGTTGCTGCGGTTCGCCCAGAACTTCGACAGCCCTTCGAACGGCAAATCTGGCTGCAAAAACTTGCGCGGTTGCCCGGACGATGTGAGCAATGCTTCGGCTGCAAGATACCCGCTGCGGACCGCGCCTTCCATCGTTGCGGGCCAGCCGGTTCGCGTCCAATCGCCGGCGAGGTAAAGATTCTCGATGCCACTCTGCTGCCCAGGACGCCAGCGATCCACGCCGGGCTCGGGTGAAAAGGTGGCATTCACTTCCTTGATTACGGTGGCTTTTCTCAGCTCGGCTTCTCGCGTCGCGGGCAGAACGTCTGCAAGCTCGCGCCGGCACATATCAATGATTTCCTGACGGGAGCGCGGAACCAGATCGTACGAAGCACTGATGACGAGTTGCAGGTATTGCCCTTCGCTGTCCGGCTGTGCCGCCGACTTCTCACTTGGACGCTCGGCGTGGCGATTGGTTTCATCCGGACGATATAAAAGCGTCTTGTTGAAGACCCATTGCGTTGTATGGTCCAGCAGGGTCAGGAACGGCTCGGACATTACTTGCCGGTCGTACCAAAGGTGGACTCCGGTAATCGGCGACGTCTTGATGTGCCGCAGGCCTTCCAGCGGAGCATCTGGCTCAGCGCACTGCGGCGGCAGCAAATCCAGCAGCACGTCGTGCGGCACCGCCGCTATGCAGGCGTCGGCGGAAATTTCCGTTCCGTCATCCAGCGCGGCCGCTTGAAAGCGATTGTCGCGCACGCGAATTTCGCGGATTCCTCTGCGCAACTCGACTTCCCCTCCCCGGCGGATGATTCCATCGCGGGAACCTTCGTACAGCTCGGCAAGCGGCACTGTCGGAATCCCAACGCGGTAGCCGGTTTTATTGCCGAGAAACGCTTTCCAGAAGACTTGAATACCGTAGCGCGCGTCGGTGCGCGATAGTTCTTCATCGAGCGCGCTGACCAGCACGACGCGCCAGAACCGTTCGATGGCATCCGCCGTCTGCTTCATACGGTGCAGCCAATTGAGCATCGAGATGCCCTCGATGCCCGACGGATGACCGCCGGAAGTTGCGATGGCCAGCATGGCGTTGGCGATCGCGCGCTTGTCAGCGAGCGTGAGCGCGCCGAATAGCATGAACGACGGCGCCATATGCAGTGGAGGAGGTAGGGGGGTTGCTTCAATCGTGGAACGCTGGCCGTGCGCGTCCACAAAATACAGTCGGTCGTAGAAACGGATTTTGTCGCCGGCTCCGATGCGCGCATAAAAGTCGGCGAGATTCGTGCAGCAGCCGAGGGTTACATGCTGGCAATTGTCCACTTCGCTGCCGTCCGGCAGCGTGTAGGAAGTTGCGCGGCCGCCGAGATGCGGACGCTTTTCGAGAAGGCGAACGCGCAGGCCGGCTTCAGCCAGCGCGACGGCGGAGGACAGTCCCGCCAGGCCGCCGCCGATCACTAGAACGCTTTGCGAGAGCATCACCCTTCCCTCGGCCGGCTCTGCGCGCCGCGAGGCCCGCCGTCAGGAGATATTGGATTTTTTCGGCATTGGAAAGTGAAACGCGCGGACCGAACACGTCGAAATCGCGGTCTTCGATTCTTGCAAGCAGGCCGCTATACGTGTGAACAAGCGCCCAGAGTGTGGCGCGGCTATCCGGATTCACCTGTGCGACGAGGGGCGCACCTTCGCGATACATTTGCCAGGCGCGGTCCGCTTCGAATTCGAGCAACTGCTGCAGCTTTTCTGTGACGGGGCCGCGCAGTTCCTCCGCGCGCACTGCGAACCGGTCCAGATCTTCCTGCGGAAGATAAATGCGTCCCATGGCGTAGTCGCTGCCGACGTCGCGAATGATGTTGGTGAGTTGAAACGCGAGACCCAGACGTTCGGCGAGGTCGGGCGCTTTGGGATCGTCGAAGCCGAAAACATGCAAGCAGGTGAGGCCCACGGTCCCGGCCACGCGATAGCAATATTCCGAGAGGCGATCGAACGTCGCGTAAGTAGTGACCGTCAAATCCATTTCGGCGCCGAGGATCAGATCGTGGAAATAGCGCGTGGGGATTTCGAAGCGCGCAATGGTGTCGGCTAACGCTGGAAGAATCGCGTGGGAGTTGGTGCGGCCAGTGACGGCTTGATCGAGCATGGCGCGCCAACGTGCGAGGCCCTGGCGTTTGGCATCCAGGTTGCCGGGATCGTCGGAGACGTTATCCACCAGGCGCATGAAGGCGTAGAGCGCGCAAAGCGCGTTGCGTTTTTCCTTGCGCAGCCCGAAAAACGCAAGATAAAAGCTGCTGCGCGCGGTGCGGGCGATGCGATTGCATTCGGCGTACGAAGCCCGAACGGAATCGGTGTATGGCGCACCGGAGCTTGCCACAGCGGTGTGGGACGCAATTGATTCCGCACGCGGGGATGTAGCGGAGTCAGTCACTTCCGCGAATCGCTCCGGCGCAGCGCCGGTCCCGCGTGAAAACGGCATGGTGAGGAGCGTGCGGCCGAGAAGACTCAGCTGCGTCCACTTCGTAAGCGCCGGGCGATGCTCCAACGTGTTGAAACCGGAAGTTTCGATCGCGTCGAGGATTGCGAGGCCGCCGCGGCTGAACATTTCCAGATCCAGACGCAGAAAAGGTGCGACGGTTTTCGCGAGCGGCGTGCCGGCATGAAAGATGGCGCGGGTGCGAGCGATCAGGGCTTTCATCAGCGCCACGTAGCGCGCATCGAAGCGTTTGTTGAAGATGTCCGCTTCGGAGAGGTCGTGAGCGGCGAGAGCCTCTAGCGGAATGTAGATACGCCCCTTCTCCACATCGCGCGAAACATCCTGCCAGAAATTCGCCAGCTGCAAAGCGGTGCAGGTTTGATCCGATAATTTTTGGCGCGCTTCATCTCGATAATCGCAAAGATACAGAACCAAGCGTCCCACCGGATTCGCCGAATACACACAATATTCCAATACGTCTTCCCAGGTTTGATAACGCTGAACAGTTTGATCCTGGCGAAACGCGCGCAGCAAATCGCTGAAGGGCTGAATCGGAATGTCTTTTGCGCGGACCGTCTCGGCGAGAGCGATCAAAACCGGATGCGAGGGGCCGCGGCCTTGCGCGTAAATCAGGCGCAGGTCCTCCTCCCACACATCGAGCAGTTGCAGTGCGCGCGCGGGGTCTGCGATTTCGTCGCCCAAATCATCCGACCAGCGGCAGTACGCATATAGATTGTAAAAATGCTGGTGCAAGCGCCGCGGCAGCAACCAGGATACGACGTTGAAATTTTCGTAATGATGCTTTGCCAGCCAGCGCGTGTAGCGCTCGGCTTCGGAGGGGGCGCAATTCGCCGGCGGCAAATTGCGCGCGATTTCCAGTTCAGGAGTGGCCAGCATAAAAACCGGTAGCAGGAGGCAATTACGGAATCACGGCGGTTTTCAGCTCGCCGTTCCTATTCTTCATGTCCTGGAAAACTTTCGGCAAGCCCTCAAGCGGCACTTCGCCGGTAATGAAATCGCTGGAGCGGATTTCGCCGCGCGCGATCGTGTCCATGGCTTCGCGCATGAAGCGCGGCGTGTGATGGAAAGTGGATTTGATGGTGATTTCGGAATAGTGCAGCGCGGCGGGATCTATTCTTACTTCGCTTCCCGAGGGACAGCCGCCGAAAAGATTCACGGTGCCGCCTTTGCGCACCATCTGCAGCGCCCATTCCCAGGTGATGGAGCGGCCCACGGCTTCGATGACGGCGTCCGCGCCGCGCGCGCCTTCGGTCAATTGCCGGACCTGCTCTACCGGATTTTCAATTTTATCTACATCGAAAGCGGCCACTGCGCCCAAGCGCTCCGCCGCTTTCATCTGGCTGGCGCGTTTGCCGATGGCAATCACGCGCACGTTGCGCTGCGAGAGAATGCGAATGAATTTCAGACCGATGGCACCGCAACCGATTACGACGGCCGTGTCGCCCGGCTGAATGCCCGTCTCATGAATCCCGCGCAACACGCACGCGAGCGGCTCCGCCATCGCGGCGTCCTTGAACGAAACGCCGTCGGGAATTTCCAGCATGTTCTGGCGAACGATGCGCCCGGGGATGCGGATATATTCCGCATAGGCGCCATTATTGAAAAGCAGATCTTCGCAAAGATTGGGCTGGCCCTTGCGACAGAAGAAGCAAGCGCCGCACGGCGCGGAATTCGCCGGCAGGACGCGCATGCCGCTGCGCACACCGCCATTCACTCCGCTGCCTTTTTCTTCGACAATTCCCGCGAGTTCATGGCCGAAAAGAGCCGGCGGCTGAATCATGCGCGCGTGATATCCGCGCTTCCACACTTTCAAGTCCGTGCCGCAGGTCAACGCTACTTTCACGCGGACCAAAACCTCGTCGTCGCCGACTTCCGGAATGTCCACAGTTTCAATCTTCAGGTCTTCCGCGCCGTAGAGCACGGCTGCTGTCATGTGTCCGTTCTTTACCGTATAAACGCTCATTCGTGCCTTATGACTACTTTCAACGTATTATCCGTCGGACGAGCCGCCAATTCCAGCGCTTCGGCGATTCGCTCCAGCGGGAAGCGATGGGATATCAATTCACGTACCGGCAATCGCCGCTCAAAGACCAGCGCGGCGGATTCCGCCTGGTCGTCTAAATCGGCGCTATAGCTGCCGAGAATTTCCTTTTCTTCCACCCCAACCGCGGCGGCCGGAAATTCCAAGCGTAGCACCGGGTCGTTATGTGCAAACAGTAGCACGCGACCGCCCGGCCGCGCGAGCGCCAAAGCTTCGGGAACCAATGATGGGTTAGGCACGGCGAGCAGCACGGCGTCCGCCCCCCGGCCGTCGGCTCTCGCGCGAATTTCCTGCTGCAGATTTTGCGCGGTCGGATCGAAAACTTCCTTCGCGCCGAAACGCAGGCTGGCGGATCGGCGACCCTCCATCGGATCGCTCGCGTACACGTCCGCGCCTTCGTATTTCGCCAGAATCATCAGCAACATTCCGATCGGACCTTGCCCGATCACCAAAACTTTCTCGCCCGGTTTTACCCGCGCTTTGCGTACCGCTTTCAAGCACGTATTCACAGGCTCGACGAAAGTGGCTTCCTCGAAGCTGACGTCCGCCGGCAGCGCAATCATGCCGCGCTCGACGATCCAGGGCATCGCGCGGACGTACTCCGCGAAGCCGCCGCCGTTCGGATCAAATCCGGCGGTAAGCCCCGTCTTCTTATAACCCGCGCACTGGGAGAAAAGTTTCTCTTCACAATAAAAACAATTGCCGCAGGGAATGTGATGGAAGCTGACGACGCGGTCGCCCGGTTTGAACTTGGTGACGCCGGGGCCCACTGCGACCACCGTGCCCGCCAATTCGTGACCGAGAATCTGCGGAGGGGCGACGAAGCCGTGATGAATTTTCTTGATGTCCGTTCCGCAGATTCCGCACGCGGCGACGCGGAAAAGCAATTCGCCTTCGCCAATTTCCGGAATCGGAACGGATTCGACGACCACTTGTCCTTTACCGCGGTACACTCCCGCGCGCATCTTGCCCGCGTTGTGCGGCGCGTGGTGCGATTCGACGTGTTCGATCGTGTGGCTCATTTTGAAATGAATGACGCTATCTACGCGGCGCCGCCAGTGGCTCGCGCTTCTGCTTCGAGTTCTTTGTATTTTTCCGCGATGAGCGCGACGTAACCATCCAAAAATCGCGCCAGCGATTCGGCGGCGGCTTTGGCGTTTTGGCCCAGGCGCACCAGGCTTGGAACCGATCCGGGATTGCGCACGACCTCGCCAATCACGCGCGGCAGGCTCACTTGGCCTTCGTCGCTGAAGATTCGGTTCATGTCCAGCGGCAAATCCTCATCAACCGTGTCGCTGATGGAGCGAATCGCAACCGCGGGAATGCCGGATTCCGCCGCAACTGAGAGGATATCGAAACTCTCCATCTCGACGGCGCTGGCTTGCTTGCCCCACAGCCGTTTCTCTTCCGAACGAGCGACCACGCGCCCCGCGCTGTAAAAGCGATCCACGAGCGTAGCGCCCGACTCGGCGGCAAAAGTAAGCAGTGTTCCGCTCGGCTCGATCAGATTGGTAATTTCTTCCACGTTCACGGGCTCGGTAAATATGGCCCGCGGAGTCACGATTTGTGCGACGCGAAGCTCCGGTCGCAACGCTCCGGCTAGGCCGGACGAAATACAAACATTGATCTCGTCCTGGTGACTCATCACTTTCGTTGCGACGATTCGCGCCAGCTTCGGTCCCGCGCCGGTCAGCACCACGCCCACATCGGCGCCGCCAATCTCGGTGACGTACACAGTGGCGGGCCCCCATTCTTCGGCATGAAACTTGCGCATGGCGCGCCATGGCGCAAATTCATTTTCGAGCGCGAAGGTGACCAATATCCTCATCAATATCAATACGCCTATGCTGCCGCATGCGCGACGCGTTTGCTTCCGGCCCGATTCGCAATGTACCCGTGCTCTTCGTACCAGCGAACCGCACGCTCCAAGGCCGCTTCCACCTTGGTCGGCTGGTAGCCCAGTTCCCTTTGCGCTTTGTCGGTCTCGACGAACATTTTATGCCGCGACATTTTAACGCCTTCCACCGGGATCTGCGGCTCGCGGCCCATGACGCGCGAGAACATTTCATCCGCGTAGCCGGCCATCAGTGCCACACCGTGCGGCAAGCGAATCCACGGAGCGGAGCGGCCGGAGATCGCCGCAAGCGCGTCCAGAATCTGCTTCAGCGTCATATTACGCCCACCGAGGATGTAACGCTCTCCGATTCGTCCCTTCTCTGCGGCGAGTAAGTGTCCAGCGGCGACGTCCTCAACGGGGGCGACGTTCAGTCCGGTGTCCACATACGCCGGCATCTTGCCCTTCAGAAAATCAAGAATGATGCGGCCGGTCGGCGTGGGCTTCCAATCGCCGGGTCCGACGGGAGCCGTGGGATTGACGATAATCACCGGCGAACCCGATTTTGCCGCGTCCAGCGCCACTTGCTCCGCGAGAAATTTCGAACGCTTGTAATGGCCGATCATTTCTTGCAGCGTCGCCCACGTGTCTTCGTTCGGCAGCGCGCCGTGGCGCGGAACTGCGATGGTCGCAACCGTGCTGGTATATACGATGCGCTCGACGCCCGCGCGATGCGCTGCATCAATTAGCCGACGCGTTCCTTCCACATTGCTTTCATAAATTTCGGCGGGATGTTTCGTCCAAAGCCGGTAATCCGCTGCCACGTGATACACATGCTGCACACCTTGCATCGCGCGAGCGAGCGAAGCAGCATCGCGCAAATCGCCTTCGAAAAACTCGACGGCCACTCCGTCCAGCACCTTCATGTTGCTCGTGGGGCGCACTAGTGCGCGAACCGTATGCCCAGCGGAGACAAGTTGCCGCGCCACGTGGCTGCCCACGAATCCGGTAGCGCCCGTAACAAGCGTCTTCATCAGGAGAGGTGTTCCGTTACTCGTTCACATAAAGCCGCCGCGAGCAATTCGGTGCGCCGCCCCGCCTGTACGACACGACTGCGGATTGAATGGGGAGCATTCCCGTCGCGAACGGCGCAGCGGTGTTTTACAGCGAGAGGAATTTGCATTGCTTACGTCCGTAGTGCGTTGCAGTTCTGCAATTCTTGGGCAGGAATCTGAACGCCGGCGAACCTGCGCCGCAATTTTCGCATATTGTCGTAACGGGCAAGCGCGTACAGCGGGAAGGCGTTGCGGTATAGGTGATACTTCAAATAGAAGACGCACGGGAAACCAGTGCCGGTGAATTCCGCTTCGTCCCACGTTCCGTTTTCGTTCTGATGCGCCAGCAGCCAGGCAACGGCGCGCTGAACGGCGGGATCGTCCGGCCCCGCGACAGCAAGCAATCCAATAATGGCCCACGCCGTTTGCGACGCGGTGCTCTTGCCTTTTCCCTTCAACGCGGGATCGTAATAGGAAAGTATGGATTCGCCAAAGCCGCCATCGGCATTCTGCACCGAGCGTAGCCATTTCGCGGCCGCCTGGCAATCGGAACCGGTCGAAAGTCCCAGCGTTTCCAGCGCGCGCAAAACTCCACTGCTGCCGTAGATGTAGTTCACGCCCCAGCGGCCAAACCACGATCCGTCACCCGACTGTTCGTGGCGGATAAACGCGCGAGCCCTTTGCAATGCCGGATGCTCCGGAGACCAACCCATCTGGCCCAGGCATTCCACTGCGCGCGCGGTAACGTCCGCGGTCGAAGGATCGAGCATCGCGTTGTGGTCCGCGAAAGGTATGTGATTCAGGAATTGCAGATTATTTTCGTGGTCAAACGCGCCCCAGCCGCCGTCTTCGTTCTGCATGCTGAGCAGCCAGGCCAAGCCACGCCGCATGGAGCGTCGCAACGGCTCAGGGTTCGGATCCGCCACGCGACCAAGAGCCATCAACACGAAAGCGGTGTCGTCCACATCCGGATAAAAATCATTCTGGAACTCGAATGCCCAGCCGCCCGGAGCAGCGCTGGGATTCTTCACCTGCCAATCGCCCGGACCAAGAATCTGATTCCCCACCACCCAGCGTTCGGCGGCGATGAGCGACGGATGCGCGGGGTCAACTCCCGCCTCTTCGAGCGAAACCATCGCGATTGCCGTATCCCATACGGGAGATATGCAAGGTTGGACACGGATCGTATCGCTCTCTTCAATTTCGTAGCGCTCGAGAAACTTGATTTCGCGCGCGACGAGAGGCTCCTGTGCGTCGGCGCCTTCCGCCAGGAGCGCGAAAATTGAATTCATCATCGCGGGATAAATCGTTCCGAGGCCTTCGCTGCGCTCCAAGCGTTCCAACATCCAGGTTCGCGCCATCGAAAGCGCCTTCGCGCGGAAGGGTTTCCAGGGAATGCGCTCGTAAAGTTTTAGGAAGCGGTCGCCCGCCAGAAATACATTCCGCCAAGAAACGACGCGCTTATCCCAATCGAAGGACTTTGGCTTGCCGCCGGGCTTCTTGAAAAGCTCGGTGACCGTTATGCCTTCTGGCAACTGCCAATCGGGCTTGTGTGCATAAACCAGCGCCAGCGGGATCACGATGCCGCGAGTCCACGATGACATTTCGTAAATGTTGATCGGAACCCAATCCGGCAGGAGCATCAATTCAGGCGGAATCGAAGGAACAATGCTCCAATCCACCGCACCGACCATGGCCAAATAGAAGCGGACGTAGGAATTTGTCGCTTCCAGACCGCCCAGCGCCAGTATTTTTTCTTTGGCACGCAGCAGGCTCGGTGCCGACGCGGATTCACCCGCCAATCGCAGCGCCACGTACGCCTTAATCGTCGCGTTTACTTCGGAAGGACCGCCTTCGAAGATGTTCCAGCCGCCGTCAGGAAGCTGCTTGCGGCGGATGTAGTTCGCCAGTTTCGAGACTTTTGGCGAATCCAGCTCGCCAAGAATGTGTAGATAAAGGATGTAGTCGGATTCAAGCGTAGTATCGGCTTCGAGTTCGCCCCACCAGTAGCCTTCCTGGGTCTGTGCCGAAAGCAGCCACTCCGTACTGCGGGCGATCGCCTGCTCGACCTGAAACTCGACGTTTCTGCGACGTACGGTCGCGGTGCCCTTGGTGCCGCCCTCGTTCGGTACCTCAAAACGCAGTTGTGCTTCCGGTGTCATCCATTCCCTCAGTCAATTTGACGATTTCCCCGGTGCCAGGATGCTCTCAAAATCCCCAACGAGCGATTTGGATAGTCCTCGCCTTCGCCACATCCTTCCGAGGGGAACCGTCCGAATCTTCTAATGATGGCCCACTGCCACGCCAGGAACGCTCGCTAAGATTAGTATTATCTTTGGGTTTCGACTTACGGTCAACTAAAAATAACCGCTCGTTTCCCAGAATAGGATGTGCTGGAAGTACGAAAGGGTGCACCCGGGGATTGCAGTAAGTGTCGAAAGGGTTCTCATGAGATGTGCAAAAGTTTGCTTATACCGATGCAAGACTACCCTCATTCATCGCCAGACTGGAAATAAAAGCGAATGGAAGACGAACCCAGCGTCACGCTTGGTGGCCAGCTATGAGCTGATCTTCTCTTCCAATTTTGAAATTCGCGCGGCAAGGTCCGGCAAGCGCGAAAACCAGCCGTACTGTTCCTTAAAGCGTTCGATGGGCCTCGCCGGAGTTCCCCACACCGTTTGGCCACGGCGAATTATCTTCCCCGTCGGGATACCCGCCTGCGCGCCGATAATCGCACCGTCCTCCAGGGTGCAGTGATCCGCGACGCCTACCTGGCCTCCCACGACGACTGCAACGCCCAAAACGCTGCTGCCGGAGATTCCGGTCTGCGCGGCGACGAGTGAGTTTTCGCCGATCTGAACGTTGTGAGCGACCTGCACGAGGTTATCTATCTTCACGCCGGTTCCGATTTGCGTACGGTCGAGCGACCCGCGATCAATTGTGGAGTTGCAGCCGATTTCAACGTCGTCGCCTATTTCGACTCCGCCAATCTGTGGAAACTTTATGTGTTGCTTGCCGCCGAATACGTAACCGAACCCGTCGCCGCCGATTACGACGCCCGAATGCACTTCGACACGGTCCTTCAGTTGCGCGCCCGGGTACAGCGTCACTCGCGGATGTAGCCAGCAGTTCTGCCCGACGCGCGCACCGCGGCCGAGGAAGCAAAAAGCGTCCACGGCGGTGGCGCTGCCAATTTCGACCTCATCTTCGATCACAACGTATGGGCCTACGCGGATGTTTGGCGCGAGGCGCGCCGTGTCCGCAACGATGGCGGTCGGATGGATTTCTGGACGCAATGGCGATTTCGGGAAAAGCCACGCGGCCGCTTTCGCAAACGCGAGCTTAGGGTTTGCGACCTCGATGAGAGTTTTCCCCGGAAGTGTGGTGTTGGCCGGAACGATCGCGCAGCGGGCCGCCGAGCGCGCGGCGCGATCCGCGTGCTTAGGCGCATCCACGTAAATCAAATCTTCGGCTGCGGCACTTTCGGGATTCGCCAGCCCGCTGATCTGCGCCTGCGGGTCTCCACTAAGTTTCGCTTCCAAATATTTGGCTAGTTCACCAGCGGTATGAGCCATAGCGTCCTCGGTTCATGAAGATTCATACATCAGCAGGGCCTCGGGCTTCGTGCCCGCACTTCAAAATGGATAAATTGGTTTCTCGCCGGGTGGCCGAGTCTTCCAGCGCTTGTGCACCCACAGCCATTGATCGGGATGCGCGCGGACGAAATCCTCGATCACGCGTGTGAAGCGCTGCGTGCTCTCGCGCACGTCGGCTTCTTCGTCGCCTGTGCGCGCAAGCTCCACGGCAGGCTCAAACCGCAGCCGGTATTTCCGGCGGGACTCATCCCACGAGAGAAATCCGGGCACCACCGCTGCATCCGTACGCAGCGCAATACGCGCCAGGCCAGAGGTCGTGCACGCCGGGATGCCGAAGAAATCCACGAATACGCCTTCGTCAAGCGACGTATTGTGGTCCGACAAAATCCCCACCGTTCCGCCTTCGCCGAGCACCTTTAAGATGGCCCGCGCGGATTTGTTCTTATCTATCGGCCGGTTGCCGGAAAGGCAGCGGTAGTGGTTAATCAGCGCGTCCACGCGCGAATTCGAAATTGGCCGCACCAGAAAATGCAGCGGGTAGCCGTACAACGCATGCGCAAAGGACGACAATTCCCAAGCGCTCATGTGGCCGGTGAGAAATAGCACGCCTTTGCCGCGCCGTCGCCCGACATCGAAGTTTTCGAAGCCATCCACGAATACCACGCGTTCGATATTTTCTCGCGTGTATTTCGGGAATTGCGAAAATTCACCGGCCATCCAGCCGACCTGTCGAATCATTCCACGGACGGTTTGCTTCCGCTTTTCCTCGGTCCAATCCGAAAACGCTAAATGCAAATTGAACATCGCTGCCCGCTTGAGTGGCGTGCGCACCGCGTAAGCCGCCGACGCAAAAGTCGCGCCCACAAATCGCGCCGCGGGTCGCGGCAGCAGTCCCAGCAATTTTATGCCGGCCCAGGCGACGGCATATTCCAGCCATTCCCGCATAGCGGGCCATTATGCAAGAGGCCGGAGAGTGGAAGCCAGTGATTGCGCAGGCGGCGTTGCTTATGGTTCCTTGTGCTGGCGTTCGTCGCTGAACGCGCATTGCGGTTCGCGGAACAAGTTTCCCGGAGGGAATGTTAGACTCGCGGTTTGCGATCACCGACACAATCGGTCCAGCAGAGGAACATCGCCGCGGCAGCCGGCGTAGCCATCGTCAGCTTCGTTTGTTTGTTCAGCCATTTGGGCGCGCTGGGATTGGTCGGCCCCGACGAGCCGCGTTACGTGTGGATCGCGCGCGCCATGGCGGAAACGGGCGATTGGGTCACGCCGACGCTCTACGGAAAACCGTGGTTCGAGAAACCGGCGCTTTACTACTGGGCGGCTGCGATTGGATTTCGCCTTCATTTGCCGGCGGAATGGGCCGCGCGACTGCCGTCCGCGTTCGCAGCGCTGGCCGCGGCAATTGCGATTGCATGGTTGGGATGGAAGCATTATGGCAGCGGCGAAGATTGGTTGCGCGCTCCGTGGCTTTTGGCGCCGGTGATGTTTTGTACCAGCGTCGCCGCCATCGGTTTTGCGCGCGCAGCAACTCCAGATATGCTTTTTGCCTCTGCGATCACGCTCGCGATGGCTTGCGCTGCGAGCGTATTGCGTCACCGCGGTGACCTGCGCGCGCAGGGCGATTCGAGCCGCGCCGCTCCCGTGCCAAGTCAGCAACGCGATCTCGCCACGCTCTCATTATTAGGCGCGTTTCTTGGATTGGGAGTTCTCGCCAAGGGTCCGGCTGCAGTAATACTCGCGGGCGGCGCGATCGGAATTTGGGCGCTCGCCACGCAAGAGTGGCGCGCAGCTTTTCGGCTAGCGCACCCGATCGGTATCGCGGTGTTCGCGCTGGTGGCGCTGCCGTGGTACGCAGTCTGCGCGCGGCGCAATCCCGATTTCCTCCACGTATTTATTTTCCAGCACAATTTCGAGCGCTATCTCACTCCTGTATTTCAGCACAAGCAGCCTGTCTGGTTTTTCGTACCGATTACGCTGCTGGCGCTGCTGCCCTGGACTGTTTTCTCGATCGGCAGCTTGCAGGAAGGACTGCGCGTGTGGCGCGGAAAATCTTGGACAAGGTCGCCCGGATTCTTTTTCGCCTGCTGGGGAATTTTCCCCGTCGCCTTCTTCAGCTTTTCCGAGTCCAAGTTGCCTAGTTACATCCTGCCGGCGGTGCCGGCGTTGGCGCTGATCACCAGCGTCGGCGCGATTCGCGCATTCGAGCGCAGCCGTTCCACCGCATTACTGATTTGCGCCGGCAGCGCGCTGGCCTGGATTGGTCTGGCGATATTTTTTATTCACGCGGCGCACGCAGGATCGCTCAACGACGTTGCGGATCACGGCGCATTTCTCACCGCCGTGATCATTGCGCTCGTAGCCGCGATCGCGACGGCGCTCAGCTGGGCGGGAGCGAGGAAAGACTTACGGCTGACGGTAGGAGTTTGCTGCCTTAGCGTGCTCATCGTGGTCGAAGTCGCGAATATCGTGGTTTTGCCCGCACTTGATCCAGCCGTGTCCGCGAGACCCTACGCGCAGATGCTCCAACATGATCTTCACCCCGACCGCATTTTTGAATTTCAGGTGGCGCGCGCATGGGACTACGGTCTCTCCTTTTATTTTCGCCGCGAACTTCCGGAGTGGTCTCCCGAAGATCCCAACGCGGCGCTGGTGTTAACCAACCGCGCCGGGTTCGCACAAATTGTGAAAGATGGGCGCTTCCACGGAGAACTGGAACGGCCGCGCCACGGAATTTTCCTCGTGCCGATCGAAGCGGCGCCGCATTAATTTATTAGTGATTTGATCGAGGCGTCGTGGTCAAGTTCAGGAGAAAAAAGCTCACCACCTGACTCTCGTAGTTCTTGCGGTCATCGTCGGACATATCCGAGTAGCCCACCCGGTCGCGCACCAGCTGCTTCGGATCCGGGGCATGCGAGAAGAGGTTCACCGTGTCAGCGGCGAGCGCCGGACGGTTGTCCGACACGAAGAATAGCTTCGGAATGTCTTTGGTCCGTATGAGCCGCGGAGTTACGGGTGGCTCGTCGCGGAATTGATAGTTGACGAGACGGAATCCGATGTCGCAGAACTTGCTTACGTAGGGCAGCACAGTAAGCCCCGAGCGCTGGATCTCGATCTGCAGCATGTCGCGCGGATCCGCATAAGCGTCGTCCACAATAAACGCGGAGATTCGCGGGTCGGAAACCGCGTCTTCGAGCACGACGTAGCCGCCCATATCCACGCCCCAAAGACCGAAACGCTTGGGGTCCACGTCATCGCGCGTAGCCAGTGCCGCGATGGCCGCTTGAAGCTCGGCGGTTTCACGATACCCCAACGTCGTTACGCCGGGGCTGGTTCCATGCGCCGTGAAATCGAACAAGAACACGTTGAATTGCTGATCCTGCAGCGCCGTGACCAGTGTCAACACATCGGAGCGCTGCGAATGGTATCCGTGGCAAACCACGATCGTGGGCGCGCCGCGCAGTCCAGGATAAAACCAGCCTTCGCGATCCGGAGCATTCGGCACGGGAAATGAAAATGCGACGGGATGGCCCATCATGACGCTCAGGTCAATCGTCGCGGGCGCGCGCGAAGGATGCAGCACTTGATACAGCAAGAATCCGGAAACAGCCGCAATAGACACAAATAGGAACAGCGCTATCGCAAAGATTCCGGAGAGGAACTTAGCGAGGCGTGTGGTGGGATAGCGTAGCTCTGAGAGGACGGCCATCCGGTAAGCGCGGGCTTCGAGAAATCTCGCCTCGGCGAACTGGATGTTAGCACAACTTGCCGCCAGTACCGTGCCGGGTCGCGTTTCAGCTCGTTATACTTCGGGCAATTCGATCCAGTTGGGTTCTGCCGCTGTGCGCGGCTATAATGATCTGGGGGTTGTTTCGGCACTTCATGCAGATTGTCGATCTCCGGCAGATTCAATCGCGTACCCTGGAACAGCTATTCCAGGAAGAAACTCATCACTGGCGTGATGAGCTGCACTGGGATTACCGCCCGTCGATTGAACTCATTCGAAAATTCATTGATTCGCGCTCGCTCGGCGGTTTCGTGGCGTCCGAAAATGGCTGCCCCGCCGGTTATGGTTTTTACGTGCTGGAAGACCACAAGGGACTGATCGGCGGGCTGTTCGTTTCCTCGAATTTCACGCAGGAGCCCATCACCAGGTCGCTGGTCACTGAAATGGTGACGGCGCTGCACGCGACTCCGCGCCTGGAGCGCGTGGAAGCGCAGCTGATGCCCTTTGGCGCCGAGCTCGATCCGAATTTCCTTTCGCAACACTTCCAGCTCTACGGACGCCAGTTCATGCTGCTGAATCTGGCGGAGGCAAAGCTCAGCGGCAAGCCGCTCTCGAGCGGCCTGCGCCTCGAGCCTTGGACGGACCGTGCGTTTGAGTCAGCCGCGCGGCTGATTCAGCTTTCCTACGCGAATCACGTGGATGGCGAAATCAACGATCAGTACCGCAGCGAAGCTGGCGGGATGAAATTTTTGCGAAATATCGTGCTGCTGCCCGGGTGCGGGCAATTTTTGCCCGAGGCTTCGTTTCTGGTGCGCCCGGCGAGTGGCGATCGCCCGATCGGGATGGTCCTGACTTCCACGGTTTCCGAACGAGTTGGCCACACCACCCAAATCTGCGTGATGCCGGGACATCAAGGCCACGGCATCGGCCGTACATTGATGGAAAGCGCGATTCAGGCTTTGCGGCGCAGACGCTATGAATCGCTATCGCTCACCGTGACGAGCGTGAATACTTCCGCCGTACAGCTCTACGAACACCTCGGATTTCGCACGATTAAAAAGTTTGCTGCCGGAGTGTGGCACGCCTGAAGAGTTATTTTTTGGCGCGGTCCTTCAGCAGAACTTTCAGTTCGTCCATGAATTCCTTCACATCCTTGAAATCAAGATAGACGGACGCGAAACGCACGTACGCGACCTTATCCAGCTTCTTCAATTTCTGCATGATGTGCTCACCGATATCTTTCGTGGTGCGCTCGCGCTCGGGCGCTTCGCTGACGAACTGTTCGGCTTCGTCCACAATCATTTCCAACTTGGCCACCGGCACCGGGCGTTTTTCACACGCTTTCAGCAAACCCTGCAGCAATTTCTGGCGCTCGAATTTTTCGCGGCGTCCGTCTTTCTTGATGACCATGTAGGGAATTTCGTCAATGCGTTCGTAGGTTGTGAAACGCCGACCGCATTTCAGGCATTCGCGGCGGCGGCGGATCAGGTCGCCGGTACGCGCTTCGCGCGAATCCACTACTTTGTCATCCAGATTCGTGCAGAAGGGGCATTTCACCGAGTTTCATCTCCCGGTTTTGCGAGATGTCCGCCAAGCGCAATTTCTTCGGCTACGGATTCGGCTTCGTGCTCGGCGGCCGTCGCCATCTTTCGCAGTTCGCCCATGGACCATCCTTCGCGGAACAGAAGCGGCAGGCCAATCAGACAACAGGACGCGAAAGTGACCAGCCAAACGACAATCGACATGGTCGCCGCCGGCACCTTTTCTACTCCAAAGATCAGCGTGAGCACAAGAAACGTGGCTACCTGCGCTCCGCCGCCAACGCCAGGAAGTTGCACCGCCGACCCCACCATGGAAAACGCCAGCACCAGAGCCGTGTCGGAAAAACTCAGCGTGCCCAGCTGGCCGCCGAACGCATGAGCGACCCATGTATAGCAGAGCACGATCAAGAACCAGTGGACGACCGACAAAGCCACCAAGACGGCCAAATCGTTCCACGAACGGATGCCTTGTAGTCCTTCGGCGAATCCTTCGAGCAGCACAACGACCTTGCCGCGCCAGCCGACTCGCCATGCGGGTTTCTGCAGTCGCTTCGCCAGCCATTCAGCACCGTGGTAGCGAAAGTAAATCAAGAAGGAGACCGCCACGACCAATCCGGCGAGCAACAAAATCCCCGCCGAACGCACCTTCGTTACTATGTCGCCTGCATTGCCCACCAAACCGCGCCGTTCGAACAGCACCAGCGCGGAGCCCGCGATGACAGCCGTCGCGGCTACATCGAAGATGCGCTCCAGAACGTAAACGCCGAACATGCGCGGAATCGAAAGCTTGTCTTTTTTCGCAATCAGTAGCGGTCGAATAGGTTCCCCAGCACGGCCCAGCAAAAAAGTACACGTAAAGCCCATCAGGGTCGCGGAATACACGTTGCGAAAGTGAGTAGCTCCCAGGGTGCGCGAAAAGCGCATCCAGCGCAGCGCCCGAATCGCAAAACACAGGTATATCGTGGCCATCGTTAGCAGGAGCAACGAAAGACGCGCGTCGCGAAGCGATTGGCCCACGGTGGACCATTGAAAACCTTCGAGCGTGATCGAATGGCGGAACTTGTAAAACAAATAGCCCAGCGCAACCGCGGCGAGCAGGAGCAGGATGAGCCTTCGTGAATTGCGCAGCATTGATTTCGCACCGTAACAGCAAGCTTCCGAAAGTGTCAAGGCAGCCCTTCGCATTTGTTTCGCGGCGCGCGCGAGGCTTAATCACGGCGCTTGTGTTGGCAGCGCCAAGCTGGATAAGATGCCGCACGGTGTAAGAGCCCGCTGAATCATCGGTCTGTGCGGCCATCCCGACAACTCGGGAACGGAACTTTTTGGCCCAGGATTGCGTTACATCTTGTGAGGCTGAAAGGGAATGCAATTCGCGAGGCAAGGAAAGATTGGAGCCCGACGCCCAACTGGTGCAGGGATGCCTCCGGGGCGAAGGGCCGGCCTGGGAGGAACTTGTGCGGCGCCATACGCGGCGCGTTTTTAATCTGTGCTACCGGTTCACCGGCAACCCCACGGAAGCCGAGGACCTCAGCCAGGAAGTCTTTTTGCGCATCTATCGCACCCTACCCAGCTACCGGCCTGCCTACGGCGCGTTCCCCACATGGCTGACGAGCGTCGCGCGCAACTTGCTGGTGGATAATTACCGGCGCACGCGGCGCGATCGGCTGACGGATTCGATCGAGGACGCGATGCCCAAGCTGGAAGAGAAACATTCGGCGGCGCGGACTCCGGACAAGCTGGCGCTGGCGTCGGAACTGAGCGGACAATTGCAGCAAGGCCTCGCGAAACTTTCGCCGGAGTTGCGCGACGCCGTCATCCTGCGGGATTTGCAAGGTTTGGAATACAGCGAGATCCGCGAAGTATTAGCGGTGCCGGAAGGCACGGTAAAATCGAGAATCAATCGCGGAAGAATCGAGCTGGCGCGCATCTTAGATGAAATGGGAGTTCGGCCGCATTAGCCGCCGAAGCGAGAGACTTATGGACTGGAACTGCGTACTCACCGAAGAACGGCTGAGCGATCATCTCGACGGGCTGCTTTCGCCCGCCGAAGCAGCGGCATTTTCCGCGCACGTAGCCGGCTGCGAGCAGTGCGGCAAGCTGGTCGCGCAAGTGGGCGGCCTCGTCAATAGCATGCAGCGGCTCGAACCGCTCGAAGCGCCGCCTCAATTGGTCACCAAGATTCTGGACGCGACGCTCGGACCGCGCACGCAGAAACAGTCGTGGCGCCGCTGGTTCACGTGGATTCCAGTATTGTGGCAGCCGCGCTTCACGATGGGAGTCGCTACCGTGGTCGCCACCCTGCTGATCGTCCTGTATACCACCGGACTCTCGCCCGCGAAATTGAAGAGGGTGGACCTGAATCCAGCAAGCATGTTTCGCGCGGCCAACCGGCAAGCGCACCTGACCTACGCGCGCAGCGCCAAATTCGTGAACGACCTGCGCGTGGTCTACGAAATCCAGTCGCGCCTGCAGCCGGACACCGAGCAGCAGCCGTCGCCGGCGCCCGCTCCCGCACCGGAACAGAATCAGGAGCAGCCGCCTTCCACGAACCCACAGGAGAAATCGCAGGCCGCGCCGCATCCGGGGCATACGCAGGCACGCGGCGGCGCAATGTTTGCCGTATTGATGGACGGAAGCTGGATGGCGTGTATCGGTGGAGTGATTCTCAACAGCGCAACGCTCAACAACTTTAACAGGAGCTCTCGATGAACTGCGCGGTGCACACAGATGTGGAGGCTACCGGCTATTGCCGCAATTGCGGCAAGGCCTTGTGTCCGCAGTGCACACGCGAAGTGCGCGGCGCGCTTTACTGTGAAGAGTGCCTCGCGGGGTTACTCAGCGGTTCTACGGCGTCGCTCGAACCCAAGTCGAGCGTGAATCCAGGCCTCGCAGCGACTCTCGGATTCATACCTGGCCTCGGGGCAGTCTACAACGGGCAATATGTGAAGGCGCTCATACACGTGCTGATCTTCGGCGGATTAATCGCGCTGCTCAGCAGCGACATCCCCGCTTCGTACGACGCTTTCTTCGGAATCGCTCTCGGCTGTTTCTATTTTTACATGCCCATTGAAGCCTACCGCACCGCCCTCGCCCGCCGCCAAGGCGAGCCTGAGCCCGTGAACCTGATCGAAGGCGAAGGACGCAAACCGATCGGGGCGATGGTCCTGATCGGCATCGGCGTTCTGCTTTTGCTCGCGAACTTCGGACTCTTGCAGCGAGACTGGTTCGAAAGGTCCTGGCCCGTGGCGCTCATTATCATCGGCGGATGGCTCCTGTGGGACCGCATGAAGAAAGTGTCCTAGGAGAACCCGCCATGGCCGATCCCAGTCCCAATCCCAGTCCCAGTCCCAACAGCACAACTTGCCGATGTGCCCACTGCCGGGTGCGCGGGCTGATGGGTCCGCTGATGATCATCACCGTGGGAGTTCTCTTTCTGATCGCACAGTACAGCCGCTACAGCTTCGGAGATCTTTGGCCGGTGCTCTTGATCGTTGCGGGCATCGTGCTCACGGCGCAATCACTGGCTTCCAAAGAAGGTCACACCGGCTCGTGAGGCACGCGTGAGCAACGGCGTAAGGCAGCGCAGCTCGATCTTCGGCGGCTTGCTCCTGATTCTGCTGGGAGTCCTCTTCTTACTTGCACGCTTCAATCCCGATTTGCGCATGTGGCATCTTTTTGGGCGCTACTGGCCTGTGCTCATCATTCTGTGGGGCATCGCAAAACTCATAGACAACGTAAGCGCGCATCACACGGGGCAAACGCGCCCGCCGCTGCTCACAGGGGGAGAGGCCGCGCTTTTGATCTTGGTGGTTCTGATTCTGGCGGGGATGGGAATATATTCGCGCGTGCGCGAGAAGATGCCGGACCTGAATATCAACATGGACCTCTTCGACCACAAGGCGACGCAAAGCCAGGAACTGCCGCCCAAAACGATCCCCGCTGGTTCGCACGTGACCGTCAGTACGGGCCGCGGCTCGATCACCGTTCATGTGGGCGACGGGAACGACCTGCGCGTGAACGTCAACGAAACCGCAGTAGCCGATTCGGATTCTGCCGCGCAGGATCGCTTGAAGTCCATCAAAGTGGTAATCGAAAAGACCGGCGACGGCTATGCGGTGCATCCCGTGAATTCATCGGACCATGGCGAAGAGACAACCGCGGACCTCGACGTCACGTTTCCGGCGAAGACGTCCCTAACCGCGAATACCAACCACGGCGACATAAAGATTTCCGGAGTCGCCGGCGCGGTGACTGCGGCCACGCAGCATGGCGATATCGAAATTCACGACGCCGGTTCGGACGTTACGGCGCAACTCCAGTCAGGCGATGCACGCATCAGCAACGTCTCTGGGAATTTGCGCGTCACCGGCCGGGGGAACGAGATCGAAGTAAACGACGTGGCAGGCGACGCCACCTTCGACGGCGAATTCTTCGGCCCGATTCGCGTCCGCAACGTCGCCAAGACCACGCACTACGCCTCCGAGAAAGCGGATCTGACGCTGGTGCACATGACCGGGCGCCTGGAACTGGATTCCGGCGAAATTGACGTCTCGGATGTGGGCGGCTCCGCGAAGCTCACTACGCACGACAAGGACATGGACGTCGAAAACGTCGCTGGGCGGCTGGACATCGCGGACACGCACGGCAGCATCAAGGTGTCCTATTCGCAGGCGCCGCGCGCGGATGTCAACATTGCGAACGAGTCGGGCGAGGTGGATCTGACGCTGCCATCGGAATCGAAATTCCAAATTTCGGCGGTCTCGAGCTCGGGCGAGGTGCAGAGCGACTTCGACGATTCCACGCTGAAACTGGAAAACGAGAATGGTATGGGGCGGCTCAGCGGGAACGTCGGTTCGCAAGGCCCGAAAATTTCGATCGCCACCAGCTACGGAACGATTTACCTGCACAAGTCCTCGTAACCTCGCGTTCCGGACAATCACCTCGCAAGAAAAACGAAGCGAGTGTCATCTTGAGCGCAGCGAGGGATCTGCTTTTTGTTTATGTCTCGCGAAAAAGCAGATTCCTCCGGCCAAATTCGACCTCGGAATGACAGATCGAAGTGTAGTTCGGAAACCCGCAACGCGACCTGGAGCGGCACCACCGGCGTGTACACCGATCACAAGTCCTTCGTCCAATCCGTGTTCTTAAACCAATAGGTCCGGCGTTCTTCCGCCGCCGCGGAGTTTCTCGAGGATCGTGAAGAAATCCGGAAACGAAACGCCCACGCACTCGGCACCGCGAATCACGGTGTCTCCCTCAGCACCCAGCGCCGCAACTGCCAGTGCCATGGCGATGCGGTGATCGCGCTGAGGATCCACTTTCGCGCCGCGCAGTTTTCCGGCGACACGCCCTTCGACGTGCATGCCGTCTGCAAACTCCTCCACGCGCGCGCCCATTTCGCGCAATCCCGCGGCGAGCGCAGCGATCCGGTCGCTTTCTTTCACGCGCAATTCCTGCGCGTCGTGAATCTCGATTCCCTTTTCCGTGAATGGACCAAGCGCCGCGAGCATCGGCAATTCGTCAATCATTTCCGCCACCTGCGCTCCGGAAATATTGCCGCCCGCAAGCGGTGCGTGGCGCACCGAAACGTCGCCGATCAATTCCCCGTCGCGCAATTGCACCGACGCCAGATTGATCGAAGCTCCGATCGAAATCAGAAAATCCAGCACGCGCGCGCGTGTAGGATTTAAACCCACGTTGTGCAGTATCAGCGAAGATTCCGGCAGGATCAACGTCGCGCCAATTAGAAAGACCGCGGAGGACAAATCCCCGGGCACAATCAATTGCCGCGGCTGCAATTTCGGCCGAGGATGAATGCTGATTTGCCCCGACGCGACGGGCACGGAAGCTCCAAACTCTCGCAAAGCCAGCTCGGTGTGATCGCGCGTGCGGATGGATTCCCGTACCGTGGTCACGCCCTCCGCAAATAGCCCTGCCAACAGAATTGCGGACTTCACCTGCGCGCTGGGAATAGGCAGCGTGTAATCAATTGCGTGCAATTTGCCGCCGCGAATCTCCAGCGGTGCGCGGTCGCCATCCTCGGCGCGAATATCCGCGCCCATTTGCCGCAGAGGATCGGTCACGCGGCGCATGGGCCGGCGCCGCAGCGAGCTGTCGCCCGTAATTTTCGAAGTGAAAGGCTGTCCCGCTAGCACGCCCGAAACCATGCGAATCGTCGAGCCGGAATTCTCCGCGTCAATGATCTTCCGCGGCGCTTTCAAACCGTCCAGTCCCTTGCCTGCGATGCGCACTCGCTCGCGATTTGCGTCTATCTCGATTCCCAGCCGGCGGAAACACTCGAGCGTGCTGGCGCAGTCCGCAGCCGGCGAATAGTTTCGAATCTCGCTCGTCCCCTCGGCGAGCGACCCCAGAATGGCGTAACGATGCGAAATGGATTTGTCTCCGGGGAGTTCTACCACGCCCGTGATCTGTCCTCCGGGCGAAATCTTCTTTTTGCTCACGGCGAAATTCTAACACGGCCAGATTTGCTTCCCGGATATGCGGCAGGTATCATCAATGTCTCATGCCTGTGGCCCTCCGGAGATTGCTCCCACCCTTTCTTGCGGCTCTGATTCTGGTTTTCGCTCTCGGTACGAACGCCGACGACGCGCCCGCGATTTTTCCCTTGAGCCAGGTGCAACCGGGAATGAAAGGCGAGGTTTACACGATTTTTACGGGCGACACGATCGAAAAAGTGGATCTCGTCGTCCTCGGCGTCCTGCACAACGCGCTCGGACCGAAGCAGCACGTCATCCTCGTGCAGCTCTTGGGCGATAAAGTCGAGCATACCGGCGTAGTGGCTGGCATGAGCGGCAGCCCGGTCTACTTCGACGGCAAGCTGGCGGGCGCGCTATCGCTGAAACTGGGCGTCTTCACCAAGGAAGCCATCGGCGGCGTAACCCCCATCGAAAATATGCTGGATGTGGAGAAATCGTCCGACGTGTCGCCTCACACTCCACCCGCTGCTCCCACGAACAGCGCGAGCAACACCTATCCGCCGGAAGTTCCGCTGCCCGAAAATATTGCGCGGCAAGCCAGCGTAGGCTCCGGCCAGTTCCTGGTGCCCATCGAGACGCCGCTGGTTTCGACGGGCCTATATCCCGAGACGATCGCGCGCTTCAGCAAGGAACTCGCCCCCTGGGGAATGTCCATAATGGCCGGAGGCACCACGGCGCCGTCGCCCGCGGATTCGCAGCTGAAGCCCGGCGATATGGTGGGAGTGGAGCTGATCCGCGGCGACCTTTCGCTCACGCCCGGTTGCACGGTCACCACGGTCGAGAAAGGCCAAATCCTGGCCTGCGGACATCCGATTTTTTCGTTCGGCAATGTATCCATGCCCCTCGCGCGTGCCTACGTAGTCACGACGCTCGCTTCGGCGATGGCCTCCACAAAAATCATCAGCACCGGCGGGACGATCGGCACACTGACCCAGGATCGCGTCACGGCCATTGCCGGCCAGTTAGGCGCGGGCCCTCCGATGATTCCGCTCGATGTGACGCTCGTCACGCCGGTCACCCAAAAAAAATTTCATTTCGAAATGATCGAAAGCCCCCAGATCACTCCTGTCCTCGTGGCACTGGCCACCTATAACGGCATCGTGGGCAATGCCGCCTATGGTGAAGGCTCGACCCTACAGCTGGACGGGCAGATTGATATCCAGGGCCACACGCCGGTGGAATTAAAAGATCTCTACGCGCCCACCGACATGCCTGTGCCGGGTGGCTTCTTCGTCGCCAGCAGCGTGCAGAGCGTCTTTACACAGATTTATCTGAACCCGTACGAAGTGCCGCACGTCAAGGGCATTCATTTGCGGGTCACCGCGCTCGCCGAGCGGCGCTGGGCCACGATTGACAACGCCTGGATCGAAAAGAACGAAGTGAATCCCGGTGACACCGTCGCCGTGAAAGTGCAGCTACGCCCGTATCGCGGCGCGCCATTCGTGCAAGAAATCCCGATCAAGATTCCCGAGCAGGCGGCTCGAGGCAATCTACAACTGGTGATCAGCGACGCCGAAACCGCCAATCGCACCGTGGACACGCTCGAAGCCACCTCACAGGGCCAACTGCCGGGCCTCGAAGAATTGATTAAGCTGATCAACCGCCAGCACCAGAACGATCGCCTGTACGCCACGCTTCTGCAGCCCACGCCAACGTTGATGGTCGAGGACAAAATCATGCCCAACGCTCCTGCCTCCGCGATCAACGTGCTCGATCAGCGCCAAAGTCCCGGCGGCGCCCGCCTGGTGTATCAGTCCATGACGGGAGAATGGTCGGTCGACATGCACCAAGTGGTGACGGGCGAGCGCACGCTTACGATTACGGTGAAGTGACGTTCCCTGGCAAAGGAGATTTCGAACGATGATACGGCGAACCATTCTCGCGGGCGTGCTGATCCTGGCGGTTGCGGCGCCTGCGCTGGTTTACGCCGAACATACGCGCTTCTGGCGGCAATCGGATTTCTCTGACTTCGAGAAGGGCACAGCCAAGGGCGTCGCCATCCGCAGCGACGGTCGGCTGATGCCTGCGCTCAAATTCGCCGCCTACTCTGATCCGAATCTGGCTTATCTCTGGGCGCTGCGCGTGGATTCGCGCGGGCGCATTTATGGCGCCGGCGGTTCGGACGCCAAGGTGCTCCGTTTCGACGATCCCGCCAAGCCCACCACGGTATTCGAGTCTCCGGAGCTCGCGGCGCAAGCAATCGCCTTCGATTCGCACGATAATCTGTACGTCGGCACCTCTCCAGACGGCAAGATTTACAAAGTCAGTCCCGAGGGGCAAAAATCCGTATTCTTTGACCCGAAATCGAAATATATCTGGGCGCTCGCGATCGACGCGCAGGGCGTCCTCTTCGCCGGCACCGGAGACGACGGAAAGATTTTCGCAGTCGCACCGGACGGCAAAGGCGAACTTTTCTATCAGAGCGATGAACGCCACGCGCGGTCGCTGGCCTTCGATTCGAAGGGCAACCTGCTCGCCGGCACCGACCCTGACGGGCTGATCCTGCGCATCGAAATCAGCCGCAAAGAACCGCAGCGACCGCCAAAAGCCGGCCCGGCGTTCGTCCTCTACGAAACGGACAAAAAAGAAGTGACTTCCCTACTCGCCGACTCCGCCGGCAAAATCTACGCCGCCGCGATTGGCGAAAAGCAGCGGCCGCCTTCGCCAGCGCCGCTCACCGCGATTGTGACGCCGCAGCAGGCATCCCCATTGAACGCGCAGCCAGGCACCACCACGCTCTCGATTCAGGCGCAGCCCACGCAGGCCGCCGCGCCATTTTCTTTCTTTCCCTCGACCACCGGCGGCTCGGACGTTGTGGAGATTTCGCCAGAAGGCGCACCCACCACCGTGTGGACTTCGCGCGAGGACCTCGTTTTCGCGATGGGTCTTTCCGCCGACGGCAAGATCTTGCTCGGCACCGGCAATAAGGGCGCGATCATCGAACTGGAAGGCAACAACGTCTATTCCAGCATCGCCAAAACGGCTTCCGCGCAAGTGACCAGCCTAATCGCGGGCCGCGATGGCGCCGTGCTGGTCGGCACCGCAAACCCCGGAAAAATATTTACGCTCGGTCCGGGTTACGAATCGCAAGGCAGCTTCGAATCAGATCCCTTCGATGCGAAGATTTTTTCTCATTGGGGACGCCTGACGTGGTGGGGCGACAATGGTGCGATGCAAGGCAAGGTCGCTTTCTACGCGCGCTCCGGCAACACTTCCAGCCCCGAGAAAAATTGGAGCCCGTGGTCCGGGCCGTACTCGAGCCTAGCCGGCGAAGCGGTCGCCTGCCCGCCGGCGCGTTTCATCCAGTGGAAGGCGGTGTTCCTCGAAACGGACAAGGGCGCACCCCCGAATATTTCCTGGGTAAGCGTCGCCTACCAACCGGAAAACGTCGCGCCGGTGGTGGACGATATCGCGATTCAGGATCCCGGAGTCCGCGTGCAAGGATTTACCGTGGCTCAAGGCGGCCCGGCCACTGCTGCGGCCGTGCAGCTCAAAATGCCGCAGCGTCCCGGGCCGAGTCCCTTCCCGGTAAATATCATAATCACGGACGCTGCCGCAAAACCGCCCAAGGTCGAAGTTCCACCGCAAGGATTCGAAGAGAAAGGCTACGAAAGCGTTCTGTGGAACGCGCATGATGACAACGACGATGATCTGATTTTCTCGATTTATTACCGCGGTGAAGGCGAACAGAACTGGCGGTTATTGAAAGATAAAGTAACGCAACACTTTTATTCCTGGGATACGACTACGATGCCCGATGGCGCCTACTATCTGAAGATTGTAGCGTCGGATTCGCCGTCGAACCCGCCGCAGGAAGCGCTGACAAACGAACGCGCCAGCGACCGCTTCGAAATCGAAAATACTCCGCCGCACGTGGAAAATCTTCATGCCGATACCGGCGGGTCCACCGTAAAAGTCACTTTTGACGCTGTCAGCTCCGCGGTCGCGATTGCGCACGCTCAATACAGCGTGGACGCCGGCGATTGGCTGACCACATTCCCAGTCGGAGTGCTCTCCGACTCGCCCAAGGAAAGCTACCAGATCTCGATCGCGGATTTGCCGCCAGGGGAACATACGGTCGCGGTACAGGTTTCTGATCAGTTTGACAATACCGCCGCCGCGAAGGTCACGTTTACGGTGGCGACGCGCCACGCCAAATAGCTCGCGATCAGCGGGCGCCTAATTATCCCAGTTGCGAGCCACCGAGGTGCGTTCAAAGCACTCGATGGATGCGCCGACGCTGATGTGGCCGGACATGTCCGGCTCGCGGTCCACATGCACCACCCGTGCATTGCACTTCACGTCCTCGATTGCGCGCCCCGTCAGTTCCGTGGGCAGCGTAAAAAATAATTCCACGCTCTCGCCGACGCTCAGGCTATGACGGGTCTTGAAGCGAATCCCGCGTTCCGATAGGTTTACCGATTCCCCTTGCTGCGGGAGCGGAATCGTTTCCAGGAATTTCGAGGCTCCGCGCGGAATGCCCATTTTCCCGCGTGGGCCGACGGCTGCCAATTCTTGTGAAATCACATTGAATCGCACGGGTATGGTGTAAGCCTTGCGAGGAACAATACGGCGCTCGTTGTCGGACATGGACTCCTCCCTCGATGCTGTCACTGTTGATTTTTACGAAGGCACTTCCGGAAGGGGAATTCGAGAATTACACTCGGCGAAGTGCGAGTCAACAATTTTAAGGTAATGTTGGCTGGAATTTGCGCTCAATGTGTACAAAACCGATGTGCCATAATGAACCGGCGCTCCTCTTATGCTGACTGATTACAAGCCGAGCAAATTTCGATCCACCCCTCCAGACTTGGACGCCATTCGCGCCGCCTATCGCCGCATCGCCCCGCACATTCACCGTACGCCTGTCATGACTTCGTCCTCGCTCGACGAAATCGCCGGCGCGCGGCTCTTTTTCAAATGCGAAAACTTGCAGAAAACGGGTTCGTTCAAGATCCGCGGCGCTACCAACGCGATTTTCTCACTTACCGAACAGGAAGCCCGCAACGGAGTTGTGGCCCCTTCTTCGGGAAATCACGCGGCTGCGCTCGCGCAAGCGGCGCGCTGGCGGAGCATTCCTGCCTACATCGTCATGCCTTCGAATTCATCCGTCGCGAAAATGCGCGCGGTGCAATCCTATGGGGGCAAGATCACGGAGTGCGAACCCAATCTTGCTTCGCGCGAGTCGGTCACCGCCGAAATCATGAATCGCACCGGCGCCCACCTGGTGCATCCGTACAACGACACGCGCGTGATCGCCGGGCAAGGCACGGCGGCGCTGGAGCTGATGAAAGAAGTTCGCGATCTGGATGCAGTGCTCGCCCCTGTAAGCGGCGGCGGATTGCTCAGCGGAACTACAATTGCCGCGAAGGGGATGCGTCCGGGAATTCGTGTGGTAGGAGGCGAGCCGCGCAACGCCGACGATGCTTACCGTTCGCTCGCCTCCGGAAAGATTGAGCCGCAAGCCGCATCGGAGACCATGGCGGACGGCCTACGCGCTGCGTTGTGCCCGCTGACCTATTCGGTTCTGCGCGACAAACTCGACGAGGTTTCGCTTGTAACAGAAGAAGAAATCGTGGAAGCGATGTTGCTGCTGTGGGAGCGCCTGAAACTCGTCGTGGAACCCTCTGGGGCCGTAGCAGCTGCTCCGGCGCTCTTTCGAAAAATTGGCGCGCCGGGACGAAAAATCGGAATCATACTTTCCGGCGGCAACCTCGACCTACATAAACTGCCATTCGCGCAGCACTCCTAGCAGTCACAAAAAGCGGGGAAAGACTAGAGATCGTCCGGTCGCCAATCGCTCGGCGGAAAAGCGATGCCCCAGAAATTCGGCGAGGGCGAATCGAACTCGATAGGAATCTGAAACCCCTCGGGGTTTTCGCGCGCCGTACGAATCACCTTGCAAGCGACCCGTTCCTTCGTGCCGGAATGTTCCAGCACCAGGCGCGTATCCGGCGGCAAATTCTGCTTCAAAATGATCATCGCGCCGTGACTATTCACGCTCAGCGTGGTGGTGTCGAAAGTCGTCGGCTTGCCCTGCAAAGCCACGTGGATATTGGCGCGGACGCGCAGCAGCACCCGCTGGCTGCGTCGCCGCTCTTCACCCGCAAGCGCCTGGCTGGACCCGGCTGCGCCCGACGCGTGGGCGCGTGGCGTTCCCGGCTGCCCCACTGCGCGCGCAGCCGTCGTCGTTTTTGCGTGCGGAATCGAGGATTTCGCCGCAGGAGCCCTAAACGTTTCGGTTTTCAAAGCTCGACACCCCAGAAATGTTGGTCAGCTGAAATAAGTTCCACTCCCAGATCCCATCCGTCGGGCCGTTGCATTCCCTTCCACACCACGTGCCCATCCACCGCTCGCCGTGTGGCCATGTTCGTGACACGCAAACGTGTCTGCAATTCCATTTCCTTTGGGCACACCAGTAGGCAGCCATATGCGTTCACCACCCGCGTAAATGCCGGCGCCAGATGCACCGGTCCCACCTTGCCGTTCCATTCGATGATTACCGGCACGCGCGAATTCATCCGCGGGCCGCGCCGGTTGCGGCGCATTCTGATATCTCTTGGCAGGTCTTCGCCAAATGGCATTCTGATTGAGTCCCCGCGAGGCCAGGACGAAACACGGGCATCCAATCCCCACATTCCGGGTCGCTTTCGCGTCCTGCACCCATGCTAAAGAGCCGCATTTTTAGGGTCAATGGTACGAAGTGACAGGTAGTTTTGGTACAGGCTGACGGGCGAAACTGTACGAGAGGGCAATTGCTTCCTGGAATTCGCGCGAAAAGCAATTCCGCGCTGGGCGCCTGCTAGTCGGCCGAAGCGTGGCCGCCCGCGAGTTCGCGGTTCCCTTTTCCGGTCGCTTTCCCAAAACGGACTTCCAGCCAATCCTGGAACGTATCCATGTACGTGTAAAAAACCGGCGTCAGATACAGCGTAACCATCTGCGAGAAGATCAATCCGCCCACGACCGCCAGGCCCAGCGGACGCCGCGCATCAGCTCCGGGACCAATCCCAAACGCAATGGGCGCCGTGCCCATCAATGCCGCCATCGTCGTCATCGTGATCGGTCGGAACCGAATCAGGCAGCCTTCATAAATCGCTTCCGTCGCCGTCTTCTGTCCGGTGCGTTCGCGCTCCACGGCGAAGTCCACCATCATGATCGCGTTTTTCTTCACGATGCCGATCAGCATGATCACGCCCACAAAGCCGTAGAGATCCAGACTCAAGTGGAAAATTTGCAGCGTGAGCAGAGCGCCGAAAGCCGCTGAAGGCAGTCCGGAAAGAATCGTGATCGGATGAATGAAGCTCTCGTACAAAATGCCCAGCACGATATAAATCACCAGCACAGCCATGAATAGCAAAAGGCCCAGACCCGTCAGCGACGCTTCAAAGGCCTTCGCAGTTCCTTGGAATTGCGCGGTTACTGACGGCGGCAATTCCTCGCGCGCCAGTTTCTTCACCGAATCCACCGCGTCGCCGATGGCCACACCCTTGGCCAAATTGAAAGAGATCGTCACCGCAGGCAGTTGTCCGAAGTGGTTCACCGTCAGCGGTCCGAGACTCGACGAAAGGCTCGCCACTGCATTCAGAGGAACCAAAGTGCCGTTGCTCGAACGAATATAAAGCATCGAAAGCGCGGCAGGATCTTTCTGGTATTTGTCTTCGAGCTCCATGATCACCCAATATTCATCATTGGGTGCATAGATCGTCGAAACCTGGCGCTGCCCGTAAGCCGTGTACAGCGCATCCTCCACCTGCTCCGCTGTCACTCCCAGTGCCGAAGCCTTGTCGCGATCAATGTTGACGTTTACCTGAGGATTCGAGATTAGCAGGTCGCTGGTCACGTCTTCCAGCCCGGGTAGCTTAGCCATTTTTTGCTGGAACGCAACGGACTCGCGGTACAACTCTTGCGTGTCCGGGCTTTGCAAGGCCAGTTGGTACTGGCTCTTGCTGAGTTGGGAGTCCACCTGAATCGGCGGAAGATTCTGCATGTACGCCGTCATGCCAGTCACCGGCGCAAACTTCGCGCCCAATTCGTCAATCACCTCGTCAATCGTTTCGTGATGTGCAAAGAGCCGCGCAATCGCGCGCAGTGAGCTCCCGACGATCGGGACGTTGCCGTACTTCGCAGCTAGAGCGGTCAGGGTCGGGCTGGGAATTACGGGACGCTCGGGGCGATCTTTCAGGTGTAGGAACATGATTCCCACATTGCTCGACGAAAAGTCGCCTACTCCCGAAAAGAAGTCCCGCACGTTCGGATCAGCCAGCGCAATCTTGTTCAATTCGAACTGGTGCGCCCGCATCGCATCGAACGATATTCCCTGCGCCGCCTCGGTGGTAATAAATATCTGCGAGCGATCTTCAGGCGGCAAGAACCCCTTGGGGATCACCATGAATTGCCAGGCTGTGATGACCAAGATCACGGCGGAAGCGGCCATTACGAATACCCGGTGCCGCAAGGCCCACTGCAACGAGACGTCGTAGTAGCGCAGCAACCGGTCGAAAAATCGCTCGAGCGCCATGTACACGCGCCCGTGTTTCTGTTCCGCCACTGGGCGCAAAAATCGGCTGCACAACATCGGCGTGAGCGTCAGCGACACAAAGCCGGACACCAGAATCGCGGTGATAATCACCACCGCAAATTCATGCAGCAGCCGTCCCATGATTCCGCCCATCAGAAACACGGGCAGAAACACGGCGGCAAGCGAAATCGTCATCGAAAGAATCGTGAACCCGATTTCGCGCGATCCGCTCAGCGCCGCTTCCATCACGCTCTCGCCCATCTCCATGTGCCGGACGATGTTTTCGAGCATCACGATGGCGTCATCCACCACGAAGCCGACCGAAAGCGTGAGCGCCATCAGCGATAAGTTGTCAATCGTGTAGCCCAGCACATACATCACCGCAAACGTGCCGATGATGGACATCGGTAGCGCAAAACTCGGAATCAACGTGGCCGAGAGGTTCCGTAGGAATAAGAAAATGACCATGATCACCAGCGCCACGGCCAGGAACAGCGTGAATTTCACGTCCGCCACGGAATTGCGAATGGATTCCGACGCGTCGTACAAAATTTGCATGTGAATCGAAGGCGGGATTATCGCGCGGAACTGCGGAAGCAACTGTTTCACCGCATCCACAACTTCTACGGTGTTGGTGCCGGGCTGGCGCTCGATGGCCAGCACGACGGATTCCGTATCGTTCCACCAATTCGCGACTCGATTGTCCTGCACGCTGTCGTACACCTTGCCAACATCTTCCAGCCGCACCGGTGAACCATTTCGATAAGCTATGATCAGCGGCCGATACTCAGACGCATGCGTCAATTGTCCGTTGGCCTGCAGAGTGAACGCCCGGTGGTCTCCATACAGTGTCCCGACCGGCATATTCACGTTGCCGTTTTGTATCGCGGTGTGAACTTCGTCCACTCCGATTTGCCGGGTGGCCAGCGCCTGCGGGTCCAGCTGAATGCGCACCGCATATTTCTGCGAACCGTACACCTGCACTTGCGCGACGCCCTTCACCATCGAAATGCGCTGTCCCATGAGCGTCTCGGCGTAGCGATCCACCGTGTAGGGAGGCAGCGTCTTGGAACCCATCGCGATATATAGAATCGGCTGCACCGCCGGATTCACTTTGTTGTAGGTGGGCGGTGTCGGCATGTTCGGCGGGAGTTGTGACGACGCTCGAGAAATCGCGGCTTGCACGTCTTGCGCCGCGCCGTCAATGTTGCGGCTCAGGTCGAATTGCAGCGTGATGGACGTCCCGCCGAGCGAACTGGACGAGGTCATCGTCTCGATGCCGGCGATCGTGGAGAACTGCTTCTCCAGAGGCGTGGCGATTGCGGATGCGACGGTTTCCGGACTGGCTCCGGGCAAAGAAGCTCCCACTTCAATCGTCGGGTAATCTACGTTGGGAAGTTCACTGACCGCCAGCGCGCGATAGCCGAGGATGCCGAACAGCAGAATTGACAGCATGACCAGGGTGGTCATGACCGGACGGCGTATGAATGGTTCGGCGATACTAATCATTGCAATTCTCTAACTGCCTTGGCTGCTCTTCTTCACTTGCACCTTGATGCCGGGTATCAGCCGCAGCTGTCCGTCCGTCACAACGGTATCGCCTGGCGCGATCCCGCTCGAAATCACCGATTCGCCGTCAACCTGCCGCGCCACTTTCACCGGACGCGATTCCGCGGTGTCGTCAGACTTCACGACGAATATGAAATCGCCCGAAGCGCCCGTTTGCACCGCTTGCGACGGAACCACAATTGCCTTCTCTTCCTCTGCGAGCCGCAGTGACACAGTGGAAAATTGTCCGGGCCACAGCCGGTGGTCGCCATTGGGAAACGTGCCCTTCAGCTTGATCGTTCCGGTGGTGTTGTCCACATTGTTGTCCACAAATGTGAGGTAACCCGTTTCCGGCACCGTATCGCCGTAAGGCGTGGACTGAATCTGCAAGCGCCCGCCAGACATATATTTCTTCACCACGCCCAGATATTGCTCGGGCACGGAAAAATCCACAAAAATCGGAGAAATCTCGTTGATCACTACCAGCACCGGCACGTCATTCTCTTTCACCAAATTTCCCGGATAAACCTGCAGCGCGCCCGTCCGCCCATCCACTGGCGAATAGATCGTGCAGTATTGCAGTTGCAACTTAGCGGATTCCTCCGCCGCCTCATCCGCGTGCACCAGCGCGTCTTGAGCGTCGGCGTTGGCCCGCATCTGGTCGTACTGCTCTTTCGGTGCCACTCCCGCCGCGTACAACTTCTGGTACCGCGTGGCCTGCACTTGATTCAATTCTTCCTGCGCCTTATCGCGCGCAAGATTTGCCTGTGCTTGCGCGAGCGACGATTGAAACGGCCGCGCATCCAGCGTGAAAAGTAGATCGCCCTTCTTCACGAAATCGCCCTGCTTGAAATGGACCTCGTTGAGAATCGCGTTCACCTGGCTCTTGATCGAAACGGTCGAATACGCTTCCGCCGTCCCAATAGCGGTCAGGTTGATCGGTACGGTCTTCTGCTCGGCCTTCGCCACCGTCACCGGCACGGCAAGATTCGGCGCCGTTTCCGCAGTCCGGGTAGTGCAAGCGGAAAGAACCAGCGACATTGCCAGCAAGGCAATCGGCGCTGCGGCAGGTACAGATGTCCTCTTCGTAGGTCGTCGCGTCATGATTCGCGTAGGTCGTCTCGGTTTGATTCGGTCCGTCGGCGTAAGGGATCAAACTGCGTATCGCCGGCGATCCGGTTAACGGTTAAACCGCGGCCTGCAATTCACCTTATTTTACAGCCTTCCGCGCGCAGGCACTCGAAATTTCTTGCCACATTCAGGCTGTTTTGGCGCGCCTCGACGTACATCTTGGGCACCCCGCTCTGGTCTTTCTTTAGACGTGCCACTCCGCAGAAGGCATCAAAAAAAGTAGTTAAGCTTAACCGGCGGCGGCTTGATCGAGGAACCACAGCACGCGCCCGTCCGCCGGGCGAATCCTGCCCGCCGGATATTGGCTAGGCCGCGAATCGGGTTCGGAACGCAGGGCGCTAAGGATTTCGCGCTTGTCCTTACCCGCCACCAGAAAATAAGTGTTTCGGCTTCGATTCAGTACAGGCAGCGTAACCGTAAGCCGATTCGGAGGCTTGGCTGCCACCTGCACCGCCATTACCCAGCGCTGCTTTTCTTCCAGCGCCGCCGACCCCGGAAATAATGACGCGGTGTGGCCCTCCGGCCCCAGGCCCAGCAGCGTCACATCAAACGCCGGCTCGGCCGCGCCGAAAAAGCCGCGCAGTTGCGCGTCATACGCTTCCGCCGCCTTTTCCGGCGTCGGCAAGCTCGTCGGCGCGGGGTGCACATTGGCAGCGGGAATCGGCACGTGCGCCAGCAGCGCCTCGCGCGTCATTCGATAGTTGCTCAGCGGGTCGTCGGCCGGGACGTAGCGCTCGTCGCCCCAGAACATATGAACGCGGTCCCAGGGGGTTTCGTCACGATATTTTCCCGCCGCGCCCCATAGCGCGTACATCTTCGCCGGGGTATGCCCGCCAGAAAGCGCAATCGCGAAGCGACCTCTCTGCGCGACGGCTTCATGAAGATTGCGCAACACTTCTTCGAGCGCCCCGTGATTCAAGGCGTCAATGTCCGGAAATATGCGAGTATCGAGATTCATGGAAGATTATTCCTGGCTAGCTCAGCGGTTTTCTTGCTGCAAGGTCTGGGTTAAGGGTTTCAGTGGGCGTCGGGACTGACTCCTAGCTGCGCAAGGTCCGCTCGCAACTGGCCGACGTTCTGAAAATGAATTCCATTTATGCCGATTTCCCGGGCGCATTCCAGATTCAATCCCCGGTCGTCTATCAGAACGGTTTCTTCCGGCTCGCGCTGCGCAATTTCCAGCGCCAGCCGGTATATTTGCTCTTCCGGCTTCCGCACTCCCAAATAACAAGAACTGAAAAATGACTGAAAATAATCCCGCAGATGAAATTTGTGGATCCGGTATTCGTTGATTTCACGCGATTCGTTGTTTAGCGAAGCCATCAGGTACGCACGCGTCTGCGCGAGCTTTCCCAGAAACTCCAGGGGCTCGGCAAACGGCTGCGACTGCTCGAACATGAACTTCTCGAAGTCCTCGACAGTAAACGTCCTCGGCTTGTAAAAGACCGTCCGGCGGAGATAGTCGTCCAGCGTCGCCCGGCCCGTCTCGAAAGCATTGAGCATCAATTCATGACGGTCCTCGAAGTCGGCCCACTCCAGTTGAAATTTCTCCACCGCCGCGCGGCGCGAGTTGCGATCCCAACCGTTGGTCAGAATCACTCCGCCATTATCCCAGAACAGCGCGTTGACTTTACCCATCATGCCCTCAACTCGCGATTCGCGGCATACCCAAAAATCGCGCCGCGCCCGCGGCTCCATTATCGCCGGATAACAGTGCGAGCCGAAATCAATTTTGTTGCCGCCCAGTTTTGCGTCTGTCGCCGCGCGCTCGGCCTATAATCCTAGCCTTGGAGCACTGAGTGAATGACGATGCCCGCCCGTCGCAAAAACGCGAAGCCGACAATCTTCACCGTCGGCCACTCCACGCGTCCCCTGGAAGAATTCATCGAGCTTCTCAAGGCGCACGGCGTCCAGCGAGTGATAGACATCCGCTCGATCCCGCGCTCCCGCCACAATCCGCAATTTAATCGCGAGACGCTCGGCCCCTCTCTGCGCAAAGCCAAGATCGCATACGCGCATTTGAAAAAACTGGGCGGCCTTCGGCACGCGAAAGCAGACTCGAAGAATCTGGGCTGGCACAACGCCAGCTTCCGCGGCTTCGCCGACTACATGCAGACTCCGGAATTTGAGGAGGGGCTTGACCGTGCTATGAAACTTGCCGCCACAAAACGATCCGCGCTGATGTGCGCCGAAGCAGTGCCGTGGCGCTGCCACCGCTCGCTAGTTGCCGACGCCCTAATCGTCCGCGGCGTTCCCGTCGAAGACATCATGACGGCTGCACGCACCGAGCCGCACAAGCTGACGCCGTTCGCCCGCGTCCGAGGCAAGCAAATCACGTATCCCACGGACGAACCGGCCGCTCACTAGATCGCTCTGCACGCAAAAGTTGTGATGGAACGCCACATACGAATCGGCTAATGCATCGGAGGCGCTACGGAATCTTTCGGAGGGCGCTTCATGATGAAACACAACGGAACCAGACACGCCACGATCAAGGCCATTCCGGACACGACATCCGTGTACGCCAGCGTCGCGGCTTGCGTTTGCAGAAGCGCAGCCATCCGGCCATAGGCTTGGTGCACCGCTTCCGAAGGACTCAATCCTTGGCTACGCAGACTGGCCGTCAACCCGTCAATCATCTGGCGGAAACGCAGGTTCCCTTCGTTCATGTGTCTCGATAGGTAGGTCTGCCGCTCTTGCGTCGAGCGCGTGATAAACGTGCTGATCAGCGCGATTCCAATGCTGCCGCCAATGTTTCGAATGAAGCTGATCATGCTGGAAATCTGATTGTTCTTCTCCGGCGGCACGTCCACGTAGGAAAGAGTATTGGACGGCACGAAAATAAAGGCCAGTCCCATGACTTGATACACTCGCAGCATGGACGCGGTCTGGAAATCCATCCCTAACGTGATGTGCGTGGCCATGTAATAGAGCGCCGCTGCGGTGGTCGCGAACCCCACAGACATCAGTACCCGCTGGTCCATCCTGGATACCAGCATTCCCGAAATCGGCATCATCAGCATCATCATGAAGCCGCCGCCGGCCAAAGCTTCTCCTGCGCTCACCGCCGAATAGCCAAGTTCCAATTGCAAAAACTGCGGAATCAACACCGTGGTCCCGTACAAAACGATGCCCAGCACGAACATGAAAAACATCGCCGTGGCAAAATTGCGCTTTTTCAGCAGCTTCAGTTCCACGATGGGGTGCTCGTGACGCCACTCCCAGATCACCCAAGTCACCAGCAGCACAACCGCAACGGCCAAAAGAGCCGTGATCCAATGCGAGGAAAACCAATCCGACTCCTGCCCCTTATCCAGAACGATCTGCAACGCCCCGATACCTAGAGCCACTAGAGCAAGGCCAATGTAATCCACTCGGATATTCTTTCGCCGGGCCCGTTCCTCGTGCAAATACGGCGGGTCTTCCACCAGCCGATGCGTCAGATAAAGCGAAATCAGGCTGATGGGCACGTTGATGTAAAAAATCCAGCGCCAGCTGTAATTGTCCGTGATCCATCCTCCGAGCGTGGGACCGATCGCCGGAGCCACCACCACAGCCATTCCGTACACCGCGAACGCCATCCCGCGCTGTGATGGCGCGAATGTATCCGCTAGAATCGCTTGCTCGCTCGGCTGTAATCCCCCGCCGCCTGCCCCTTGCATAACGCGGAACAAAATCAGCATCCCCAGGCTCGGAGCCAGGCCGCACAAAAAGCTGCTGCCGGCAAAGAGTGCCACGCAGGACATGTAAAAGCGCTTGCGCCCCAGCCGTGTGGCCAGCCACGCGCTAATCGGAAGGATGATGGCGTTGGAAACCAGGTAACTGGTGAGCACCCAGGTGGATTCGTCGGCGCTAGCGCCCAGCGTGCCAGCGATATGCGGCAGAGCCACGTTGGCGATGGAGGTATCGAGCACCTCCATGAATGTCGCCAAGGTCACCGTCAGGGCGATGAGCCAGGGATTGTGGCGCGGACGCCACAGAACGGCATCGAATGTGAGTTCGGCGGTGGCCATGTGGTGATCGCGCTTGCTGTGCGGTGGCTCATATTATATACATGCGTGTATGTATCTTGTAAAGCTCCAAGGGGTGTAGTATTAAGCAAGCGATGAGATCCATCCGTACCCACGCTACTGCGTCCCGCGCGGCCGTCTCCACTGGCTCACGCCAACAGGCGCGTACGGCTGCCACTCGCAGAAAACTCCTGCAAGCCGCCGAACAGCTTTTCGCGCGCGACGGCTTTGAGGCGACGCGATTGGAGGACATTGCAGCGGAGGCGGGTTACACGCGGGGAGCGTTCTACGCCAATTTTGACAGCAAGGAAGATATTTTCTTCGCGCTGCTCGAACACTGGGTCGCGCAACGAATCGAAGAGGTCAATGCCCTGCTCCGCCTGCACCAAAATCCAGCGCAGCGTCTGCGCGCCCTGCGCCAGTATTACGCACAAAACGCCAAGGACCGCCTGCTTGTCTTGCTGTCTCTGGAATTTAAGCTCTTCGCCGTGCGCCATCCAGAGGCCGCGGCTCGTTTGCGCGCCAGACGGCAGGGACTGGCCGATTGCGGCGGCAAGTTATTGCAGCGCGTCGCGAAGTCGCTGGCGCGCTCGCTCCCGGTTTCCAGCGCAGCGGCAGCTACGGCGCTGGGCGGTTTCTCGCAGACCCTTTTTCTAGAGCATCTGGTGGATCCCAAGGCTCTCTCCGACGGGGAGATCCGGCGCCTGCTCGAACTCGTCTTTGACGCAGTTCTAGCCGACACACGTAAACATCGAAAAATGGCGGGAAATTACAAAAGTTAACGGACCAACGCCGGCGTTCAGCTTGCTTCGTACATCACGTTCTGATTGTCGGTAAATTTCAGCTGCAATCTCTTGCTCAACTCCGTTTTGCCCTTGCTCGTCAAGCGCACCGCGCGCGGCACCCGCGACCTCCCGATCCGATCCAGCTCTAGCATGCGAGCCCCGACCGCGATGGCGATCAGGGGATATCTCTTCCCTCCCCGGCGTCGAGCACCCAAAACCGGTGCGCTGTTTTGCGAGCATCGAGAACGCGTTGCAATTCGACAACCGGTTCATCCGGGCCGTCGTCTGCCAGGTGAAACGTGCCAAAGTGAATCGCGACGCTCGTAGCCGCGCCCACTTCTTCGTGCGCCCGCACCGCATCCTCCGGAGAGATGTGCACCGGTCCCATAAACCACTGCGGCCGGTACGCACCAATCGGCAAAAACGCCAGACGAATCTGCGGAAAGCGCGCGGCGATTTCGCGAAAATGCGCACCGTAGCCAGTGTCGCCCGCGAAATAGACCGCACCGGAGTAGCCTTCAATCACGTAGCCGCACCACAGCGTCTTGTTGCGGTCGCGCAAGCTGCGCCCTGAAAAATGCCGCGCTGGAACGGCAGTGATGCGCAGCTTGTCGAATGCCTCTGCGGATTGCCACCAATCCAATTCGCGAATTTGCTCCGGCTGCGCGATGCGCTTGGAAGTGAGCCGCCGCGCAACTCCCAGCGGTACGCCGAAGCCCGGCCGCCATTGCGAGGCGATTCGCCGCAAGGTCGGCACGTCAAAATGATCGTAGTGATCGTGGCTCTGCAGCACCAAATCAATCGGAGGGAGCTGCTCGAAGCGAATGCCCGGCGCGCGATGCCGCCGCGGCCCAATCCACGAAAGTGGGCTCGCCCGCTGCGACCAGATCGGATCGCACAAAATATTTACGCCATCCATCTGAATCAGGACGGTTGAATGTCCCACAAAAGTCGCGCGCAGGCCGCCGTCGCTCACGCGTTCGGGCGGCGGAGGCCCGGGCGCGGCGTCAATCCACTTCGGCCATGGTCCCGGCTCGCGGTTCGCCAGCCATTTGACAACGCTTCCGCCGCCGTGCGGCATCCCATTCGGAGAATTGTAAAAATGCTCGCCGTCGAAGTGGTCGGACACCGGCCCGTGATAAAACGCCATCGCGATCGCGGCCCCGGCTACTTGTCGCCTGCAGCTTGCGCCTTCGCGGCAGCGATGCTCGTCGCAGGGGCGCCAGACACCTGTGCCGGTTCCCATTTTCGCACCGACGTACCGCCCGTCACCATCGGCTGGATGTCCGGTCCAAAGAAGACATACGGATGAATCGCTTCGGGCGCGCTCACCTCATCGAGCCGCTTGCGCAGCTCCGCAGGAATCGTGAAATCAGCCGCTTGCAAATTGTCATTTAGTTGAGCGAGTTTCGTCGCACCAATGATCGTAGATGTGATTCCCGGCTGCGTGATCACCCAATTCAACGCCACCTGCGCAACGGGCTTGTTGATTTGCTTCGCCACGTCAGTCAGCACGTCGTGAATTCGCCAATTGCGCTCGCTGAACTTGTTGAACGCGGGATTCCCGGATCCCTTCGTCGTCTCGAGGCGTCCTTCCCCTTTTCCAGACGCGGCGCCTTCGCGCTTGTACTTGCCAGTCAGAAAACCTCCAGCCAGCGGGCTCCACGGCAACACGCCAATCCCCAGTTCCTGCGCCGCCGGAATGTGCTCGCGTTCGATATTGCGCTCGACGAGCGAATACTCGAGCTGCAACGCGATCAGCCGTTCCTTGCCTTCTTTTTCCGCGAGTGTTTGCGCGCGCGCCACGTACCACGCCGGCGTGTCCGAAAAGCCGTAATAGCGAATCTTGCCGTGGCGCACCAGGTCTGTGAGCGTCGCAACAACCTCTTCCACCGGAGTGACCGTGTCCCACGCGTGCAGCCAGTAAAGGTCAATATAATCGGTTTGCAGCCTGCGCAGCGAAGCGTCCAGCGCCTGATAAATATTCTTGCGGCTGTTGCCGCCGCTATTGGGATTTCCTTGTTCTGTGTTGAAGGTAAACTTCGTCGCCAGCACGATCCGGTCGCGCAGCTTCTTTTCGCCGATGAACTTCCCCACCATCAACTCGCTCTTGCCGCCCGTATACAAGTTCGCGGTGTCCACAAAGTTTCCGCCCTGATCCACGTACTTATCAAAAATCTCGCGGGCCTGCGCTTCATCGCTGCCCCAGCCCCATTCGGTTCCAAACGTCATGGTGCCCAAAGAAAGCGGACTTACGCGCAATCCCGAACGCCCCAGCGTTATGTAGTCCTGCAAGCTCATATTAGAAAACCTCCCTATCACCCGGTTGGATGCCGTGGGCGAGGCGTGCGACTCGCTCAAGTTCCCCGGCGCCGACCGCTCCACAGTTTTCGGCCCACATCATAAATCGGCTCGCCCCCGTGCGCGAAGCGCGAATCCGATTTGGTATGTGCCGCACCCGACGTTATGGTAGTTTGCTTTCCGGTAACTTGTGTGCCGGAGGGCCCAGGTTGGCGGAGATTGCGACCCAGAAGATAACTCTGGCAGTGGCGGACGGCAACACCATGGACGCCTATGTCGCGCGCCCCGCCAGCCCTGAAAAGCATCCCGGTATTCTCGTCTTTCAGGAAGCATTCGGCGTCAACGCCCATATTCGGGATGTCACCGACCGTTTCGCAAAAGCGGGCCTCGTCGCTATCTCGCCCGAGCTTTTCCACCGCACCGCCGCTCCCGGCGCGGAAATCGCCTATGACGATACTTCGAACGCGATGCGGCACGCCCGCGCCGCGACCACTGAGCAATTGGTCCTCGATATCAGGTCCGCCTATGAGTGGCTCACAAAAGATTCCGGCGTGCACACAGATCGCATTGCCAGCGTAGGATTCTGCATGGGCGGCCGCGCTTCGTTTCTTGCCTGCGCCAAACTGCCGCTGCAGGCCGCCATTTCCTTCTACGGAGGCGGCATCGCCCCGACGCTGCTGGCGCACGTCGCCGAACTCCGCGCGCCGATTCTATTTTTCTGGGGCGGCCAGGATAAGCACATAGGTCAGGATCAGATTCGCGCGATCGTGGACGAATGTAGGCGCCTGGGAAAACCGTACGTCAATGTCGAATTCTCGGAAGCCGACCACGCATTCTTTCGCGATGTCGGCCCGGCGTATCATCCCGGCGCTGCCAGCCTCGCCTGGAACCTGATGGAATCCTTCCTGCACCTGCACATAAGAGAGCCGCACAAACGCGCGCGCATTCGTTAAGAAGCGCCACAGACCCACGACCGAGGAAACTGTATGCAGGAGTTCATTGGCGCGCTCGATCAAGGGACCACCAGCACGCGCTTCATCGTCTTCGATCGCTCGGGGCAAATCGTCTCCTCCGCGCAACACGAGCACCAGCAAATCTATCCGCAACCCGGTTGGGTCGAACATGATCCCGATGAAATTTGGCTGCGCACGCAGCAAGTAATCGCCGACGCCATGCAGGCGAAAAATCTTGCGCGCCAGCGATCTCGCCGCCATCGGCATCACCAACCAGCGCGAAACCACCATCGCCTGGGATCGCCGCACCGGCCAGCCCGTTCACAACGCCATCGTCTGGCAGGACACGCGAGTCGAAGGTGCCGTCGCCGAATTTTCGCGCGACAGCGACGATGGCCAAGATCGCTTCCGCCGCAAGACCGGCTTGCCTCTTGCAACATACTTCAGTGCGCTAAAACTTCGCTGGATTCTAAATCACGTGGAAGACGCACGAAAAAAAGCCGAAGCGGGCCAGCTTTTGTTTGGCACCGTGGACGCATTTCTTCTCTGGCGTCTGACTGGCGGTCCCGCGGGAGGCATCCACACCACCGACGTGACCAACGCCAGCCGCACGCAGTTGATGGATCTCACTGCGCTCGCCTGGGATCCCGACATTCTGGAAATATTCGGCATCCCCGCGACGATTCTTCCGCGTATCGCCTCCAGCGGCGAAATCTTCGGTAAGGCCCGTCTCCCCGCGATCGAAGGCGTTCCCATCGCTGGCATCATCGGCGATCAGCAAGCCGCGCTGGTAGGTCAAACCTGCTTCGCACCGGGCGAAGCGAAAAACACATACGGGACGGGAAGTTTCCTGTTGATGAACACCGGAGAATCCGCTGTCTTTTCGAAATTTGGTTTGATCACCACTGTCGCCTACAAATTTGGCGTCGAGCCCGCGCGCTATGCTCTAGAAGGCAGCATCGCCATCACCGGCGCGCTGGTCCAATGGCTGCGTGACAACCTCGAAATCATTCAAGCGAGCGCAGACGTCGAAGCGCTTGCCGCGACCGTCGCCGACAATGGCGGTGTCTATTTCGTCCCCGCGTTCTCCGGACTCTACGCTCCGTACTGGAAGACCTCCGCGCGCGGAGTAATCGCCGGCCTCACCCGCCACAGCAATAAGGCGCACATCGCCCGCGCCGCGCTGGAAGCCACCGCGTTTCAAACGCGCGAAGTAGTCGAAGCCATGCAAAAAGACTCCGGCGTTCCCATCTCCGTCCTGCGCACCGACGGCGGCATGGTCGAAAATAATCTTCTGATGCAATTCCAGGCAGACATGCTGAACCTCCCGGTGGTGCGGCCCGCAGTAAAGGAAACGACGGCACTCGGAGCAGCCTACGCCGCAGGCCTAGCCACTGGCTTCTACACCGACTTCGACGACCTCCGCGCCAATTGGGCGGTTGACCGCACTTGGAATCCCCACATGGATCAAAACACCCGCGAATCGCTCTTCAAATCCTGGAAGAAAGCAGTAAGTCGCAGCTTCGATTGGATCGAATAACGGGGATAAGCAAGGCCGCAAAGCGAGTAGCGCCGGCGTCCCGCGCGGCTCTTTGCCGCGCATGTTGATGTAAGCGGGTCGCCAACGAAACGAAATTTTAGCGGGTGAGCCTGTAAGCCGGATTCTGTTCGCCGTGAGCCAAGTCATCCCGATTCGCATCCGAAATTCCCAGCTCACAGCGCGACGATCATTCCTCTAGGTCCCGGATCGCTCCGGAACTCCAGCAGCCTACCCGAGGGTCGCAGCAGTCCGCTCCTTCGAGCTCGCTGCATACGGGCTGGGCCAGCCCTCCCCTCCTATTTGGCCTTGCTCCACGCGGGGTTTTCCGTGCCCCGGATGTTGCCATCCGGGCGGTGGGCTCTTACCCCACCTTTTCACCCTTGCCAAATGCGCTCGACCGAAACAGGCAGCCCTGTGGTTTCCCGCAGGCCTGCCGCCGTGGTACAAGCCTCACCGGCGGTTTAATTTTCTGTGGCACTTTCCGTAGACGCAACTTCACTGCCAGCTCGCGCCGGCAAACTCATCATGAAGCGCGTCCCCCTGGCGTTACCAGGCGCGTCGCCCTGTCGCTGCCGTCTCTTGCGAGGTCGCAGCGGCCGGAGTCCAGACTTTCCTCCCGTCCATCCCGCTCGCGCGGAACAAACCGGCGATCATCCAACTCACCCGCTGAGACAATTATAGCGCCCCGGTCCAAGCTTTGGGAGCTATTTGACCGCGTATTGCAGCGAAACAGCGCCGCTTTTGTAGATTTTGTTGCCGGTCAGTTCGAGCTTTTTCTGGTCAGCAGGTGCCGGGAGCAACGGAATTCCGCCGCCGAGAAGCACCGGGACGATCGACACCTCCACGGTGTCCACAAGCCGCGCCTGCAGCAAATTTTGAAATAGCGCGCCGCCTCCGAACAACCAGATGTCTTTTCCGGTTTTCGCGCGGAGAGACGCGACGGTGTTTTCCTGTTTTTCAGCAACGATTGTCACTCCCGGATACTGGCGCTGCCGCAGCGTCCGCGAAAAAACGAACATCTTCATTCCGGGCATCGTGGCACGCCCTGCGTGGACCATCATCTCGAACTTCCGGCGGCCGATCAGCGCCGCATCGAACTCGCTGAAGATCGCGGCAAAATCCACTTCCGGATCAGGGACGATCCAATCGAACTCGCCATGCGGGCCGGCAATGTAACCATCCAGGCTCATCGCCACTCGGTAGCGAATTCTGCGCATGGAAATTCTCCAAAGTTGCTGAACGTGAGGGAACTCTAGGCCGATTTTGCTGTCAGCAGTTTATCGAATTGTGTTTCATCAAGAATGGTAACGCCGAGCGATTTCGCCTTCTCGAATTTTGATCCCGGATCAGCGCCTACAACCACATAAGTCGTTTTTTTGCTCACCGAAGACCCCGCCTTCCCGCCATGCGCAGCCACCAAGGCCTCCGCATCTTCGCGCGACCGGCGCTCTAGCGTCCCGGTAAACACAAACGTCATCCCCGCAAACCGCGTATCCTTCAGTTCGCGTCGCGCTTCCTTCATATTGACGCCCACAGCGCGCAAGCGCTCGATCAATTTCCGGTTGGCCGACTCCGAAAAGAACTCGCGTACTCCTTCCGCGATCTTCGGCCCCACTTCTCCCACTTCGACCAGTTCCTCTGCGCTCGCCTCCGCCAATTTATCCATCGAACCAAAATGTTCAGACAACAATTGTGCCGTGCGCTCTCCCACGAACGGAATGCCGATGGCGTAAATCAATCGCGCCAATCTGTTTTTCTTGCTCGCCGCAATCTCATCCAGCAAATTCTGCGCTGATTTTTCGCCCATGCGATCCAGAGCGGCCACCTCTTCCAGGTCCAGCTTGTACAGGTCGGCGAAGTCCTTGATCATCTGTTTTTCGAGGAACTGGTCCACCACTTTCTCGCCTAGCCCATCAATATTCATCGCGTGTCGCCCCGCGAAGTGCAGAAACGACTCGCGCCGCCGTGCCGGGCAAGAAACATTCACGCACCGATACGCCACCTCCCCTTCCGCGCGGTGCACGCGCGTCCCGCACACCGGACACTTCTCCGGCATCTTGAATTCTTTCTCCTCGGTCCCGTGTTTCACCACTTTCAGCACATGCGGAATCACTTCGCCCGCCCGCTCCACCAACACCGTATCGCCCGCATGCACTCCCAACCGCGCGATTTCATCCATGTTGTGCAAAGTGGATTTCGTCACCGTCACACCGCCGATTTGCACCGGCTCGAAAACCGCAAAAGGAGTGAGCACACCTGTCCGCCCCACGCTCACCTCAATCTGCTTCAGCAAAGTCGTTTCCTGGTGCGCCTGATACTTGTACGCGATCGCCCAGCGCGGCGCTTTCGACGTGTGCCCGAGCTCATTCTGCAAACCAATTTCGTTCACCTTCACCACGATCCCATCAATCTCGAATCCCAATTTCTCGCGCTTCGAATCCCAGCGATTGATGAATTTCTCCACCTCTTCGATGCCTTTCAGCAATTCCCAATCCTCGCTCACCTTGAATCGCAGCAGACCGAGCGTCTCCAGCACCTCGGAGTGCCGTTTCTTCGGCACCCGCCCATCCACCTGCAGGTAGTACGCGAAAAATCCCAAATTCCGCGATCGAGTGATATTCGAATCCAGCACGCGCACCGAACCTGCAGCCGCGTTGCGCGGATTGGCATAACGCTTCAACCCCAGAACGTCCTGCTGCTCGTTCATCGCGTCAAACGCCTTGCGCGTCATGATTGCTTCGCCGCGTACCTCGAACGAATTCGGAATCCCAGCCTTCTTCAAATCGGCTGCGCCGATCCCCAGCGGAATCGAACGGATCGTGCGCACATTCGGCGTTACATCTTCGCCGGTCGTGCCATCGCCGCGCGTCACCGCGCGAACCAGCACGCCTTTCTCGTAAATCAACGACATGCTCAAACCATCAAATTTGTGCTCCGTCACGTACTCGATTTTTTCCCGCCCCGTCAATTCCCGCACGCGCCAGTCGAAATTCGCGAGGTCCTCGAACGAAAATGCATTGTCCAGGCTGATCATCGGCGTCTTGTGACGCACCGCCTGGAATCCTTCGCGCGGCGCGGCGCCCACCCGCTGCGTCGGCGAGTCCGGTGTCACCAGCTCCGGGTGCTCGGCTTCGATTTTCTTCAGCTGGTTCATAAGCTTGTCGTACGCTGCGTCTGAAATCTCCGGATCGTCCAGCACGTGATACAAATATTCGTGATGGCGGAGTTTTTCCCGCAGCCGCTCGACTTCTTTCACCAGCGCAGTGTTCTTGGCCATGGAAACCTCGGACTAACGCAATCCACAAATTCGCCAAATATTATACAATGTGCGTTTGCTTCTACAGGATTCGCCGAACCGATGCCCCACGGAATTCAAGACGCGCTGTTGATCTATAACCCGACCAGCGGGACGCGGCGCCATCACCGCTTCGCTGAAATCGAGCGAGCGGTCCGCATTCTCAAGGACCACGGAATCGCGGTGGAACTCGCCGCCACCACTGCCGGCGGCAGCGCAACGGGAATTGCACGCCAGGCCGTCAACCAGCGCCGCGGCATGGTGATCGCCTGCGGTGGCGATGGAACAATCAACGAAATTATCAACGGCCTAGCAGGAAGCCAGGTGCCGATGGCGCTGTTACCAGCCGGCACCGCCAACATTCTTGCGAAAGAGTTGGGCATTCCCTGGGATATCCCGCATGCCTCGCGCTTGATTTCCGAGGGCGTGATTCGCCGCATCGCGCTCGGCCTCGCCACCTCCACGAACGGCGCGCATTCCGCCGATCTGCCACCGGAAGGTCGCTACTTTCTCAGCGTCGGTGGAGCGGGGCCGGACGGCGCGATCGTCAACGCGGTAAATGGTGAATTGAAAAAACGCGCCGGCGTGCTGGCCTATTGGGCCGAAGGTGCTCGCCAACTATTCAGCTACAATTTTCCCGAAATGCGCGTGCACTCGAATGGCCACGAGCGCCGCGCCTCCATTATCGTAGTCGGCCGCACGGTAAATTACGGCGGCCCATTCAAAATCACCACCGGCGCGAGCCTCTTCGAAGATTCGTTCGAATTTCTCACCAATGCAACGCGCAGCCGCCTACGTTACCTTGCCTGCCTGCCCGCGCTCTGGCTCGGAAAGCTTCGCAACATGCAAGGAATCGAAGCCTGGAAAGACACCGAAGTAACGTGCGAATCCACGAACGGCACAAAAGTCTTCGCGCAAGTGGACGGCGAGCCCATCGGCAGCCTGCCGCTGAAATTCCGAATCGTGCCCGACGCGCTCTCGCTGCTGACGCCCGCGACCCTGAAGTAGCAAACCAAAAAGGACGCGAGAGTGGAGCCAGTCACTCATGCGCTGACGTCGCTGGTCCTAGCGCGAGCCGGACAGAAACACTTACCGCGTTTCGGCACGGCCATGCTCCTGGTCTCTGGCGTCGCAGCCGACCTCGATTACGTCAGCTACTTTGCCGGCGCCAGTGCTTTCCTCCGTTTTCACCGCACCGTCCTGAATTCTGTACTCGGTTCTGCTCTCCTCGCTGCGGCGCTCGCGGGAATATTTTGTCTGCTCGCTCGCGATCGTCGAATTAAGGATTCCGCTTCGACGCTCCCCACCCTCAGTTTTTTACCCGCCTTCGCCGTGTGCGCTGTGGGAGCCGCCGCGCGTGTCCTGCTCGATTTCGGCAGCGGCATCGGCGTGCGCCTTTTCTGGCCGTTTCGCGAAGGATGGATCGGCGGAGATCTTCTCGCCAATCTCGATCTCTGGATTCTAGTGATTCTGCTGCTGGGCATCGCGCTGCCCGAGCTTTTCCGCCTAGTAGGAGAAGAAATCGGAGAACGTAAGATGAAAACTCGAGGCCAAGGCGCGGCGGTAATCGCGCTGCTCTTTCTTCTGATTTATCTCGGCGCGCGAGCCGAACTCCATAGCCGCGCGATGGACCTCCTCAATTCCCGCGAATACCACGGCCAGCCTCCGCTCACTGTCGCAGCGTTTCCCACCGCCTACTCGCCATTCCGGTGGCGCGCCGTAATATCCACCGACAACGCAATCAACGACGCCGAAATCTCGCTAGCTCCGGGCGCGCAATTCGACCCCGATCGCGCGATACCGCACTACAAACCGCAAGATTCCGCCGCGCTCGAAGCCGCGCAAAAAACTGGAACGGCCAAGCGCTTCCTCGCCTACGCTCGTTTCCCGCTAGCCAGCAGCGAGCCGTGCGAAACCGGCTACCGCGTCACCATCCGCGACCTGCGCTTCGCGCCAAACGACACCAGCCCAGACAATATCGTCGCGGTCGTGGACTTCGATCCGAATCTGAAAGTAATCAGCCAACGATTGCTATTCGCCGGCTCCGACGACCACTGACCGCAGTCCGGCACACACTCCCGCTTTCAAGGGGACTCTTGGGCTTACGATTTCGCGGAAGTTCCGTGAAACACAAAGTGGGTAACAACGTAGAACACCAGAACCACTGCGATGATCCCCAGTACAAACGCCGCGCCGTGTGATTTCAAGAAAGTCAGCGTCGCTTCTCCGTAGCGCACCGCCAGAAAACCTTCGATGCCGTATCGCAATCCCCTGCCCAGCAAAATCGCCATAATAAACGTCCGCGCCGGCACCTGAAACACTCCCTCGGCCAAAACGAACGGCTTGAACGGAAACGGCGGCGGCAAAATCGCGGGCACAAACGCGCTCAGAAATCCGTTCGCGTCCACCCACTCCTTGATTTTCTCGGCCTTCCTGCGCGCGTGCCGGTGAAAGAATGCTTCCCCGCCCTTCTTCGCCACCCAGTAAAGCAGCACGCATCCGCACAAAGATCCAAAAGCCGCCATAGCCGCGTAATACGGCATGTGCGAAGGCTTGTTAATGCAAAGTTCCATCACGACAGCATCAGGAAAAAACGGAAACGCCAAAAACGAAGAATCGAAAAACGTCACCACAAATAATCCGCCGCCGCCCATCGTTGCGACAAGCCCCTGCAGCCAAACGAAAAAGTGATTGCGATTCATATTTCAAAAACGCCCCGGAAAAATCACACGATTGTAACAGAGTCGCATGTCACGACTCGCACACAACCAAAATCACTTCCGAATCGAAAATTGCTCAATCTCATCCCATCAGTTAGAATTTGCGCTTGAACAATTCCACATCATCATCCACGCTTCTCGACAAACTCAACGAGCGCCAACGCGAAGCTGTTCTCGCAACCGAAGGCCCGCTGCTCGTCTTGGCCGGCGCCGGCACCGGCAAGACGCGCGTCATCACCTATCGCGTCGCCCATCTCATCGAAATGGGTGTCCCCGGCAGCGCCATCCTGGCCGTCACGTTCACCAATAAAGCCGCCGCCGTAATGAAAGACCGCATCGGCGACCTCCTCCTCCTCACCGGCCGCGACGCCTCCGACGTCTGGGTTTCCACTTTCCATTCTTTCTGCGCGCGACTGATCCGCCGCGAAGCCCGTCACCTGGGACTGCCGCGCGATTTTGCAATCTACGATGACGACGACCAAACCGCCGCCGTAAAGCGCGCCCTCGTCCAGCTCGATCTATCCACCGACGATTACCCGCCCCGCGCCATGCGCGCACAAATTAGCTATGCCAAAAATCACGGCCTCACGCCCGACGACATGGAAGCCAGCGCCGCGCAAGCCCGCGACGAATCGCGCAAAGAAACCGCCGCCGTCTTCCGCGCGTACAACGAAATCCTGCGTAAAGCTAGCGCGCTCGATTTTGACGACTTGCTTCTCCGCGCCGTGGACCTGCTTCGCGATCACGCCGACGTCCGCGCCGCCTGGAATTCGCGCTTTCACTACATCATGGTGGACGAATTTCAGGACACCAACCGCTCGCAGGAAGAACTTGTCCGCTTGCTCGCGGGAATGCGAAAAAATGTCTGCGTCGTCGGTGACGAAGACCAGTCCATCTACGCCTGGCGCGGCGCCCGCGCCGGCAATCTGAAGCGCTTCACCCACGATTTTCCCGAAGCGAAAATTATTCGCCTGGAAGAAAACTACCGCTCCACGCAAACCATCCTCGATGCCGCCGCCGCGGTCGTAAAAAATAATTCTGACCGCCTGGGCAAGACTCTGCAAGCCACGCTCGGCGCCGGCGGCCGCCTGTGCTTCTACGAAGCGCCGGACTCATCAGCCGAAGCGGAATACATCAGCGCGCAGCTCTCTTCGCTCGTGCGCAATGATCCGGACGCACGCCTCGCCGTGCTCTATCGCACCGGCGCGCAATCCCGTTCGTTCGAAGAAGTCCTCCGCCGCCTCGGCATCCGCTACCGCGTGGTCGGCGGATTCAGCTTTTACGAACGCGCTGAAGTCCGCAACGCACTTGCCTACGTCCGCCTGATTTTCCATCCCGAAGACGATGTCGCGCTGCTCCGCGTCCTCAACGTCCCACCGCGCGGCATCGGCGCCGTCACCGTAGCTGCGCTCGAAGACCGCGCCTGGCAAGCCTCGCAGTCACTCTGGGACGTGATCCGCAACGGCGAATTCCTCACCGGAAAAAAATTCAGCGGCGCGCTACGCTCCTTCTGCAAACTGATCGAAGGCCTGCAAGCCGAATGCAAAGACCTGCCGCCCGCGCAATTGATCGAACGCGTCCTCAGCAGCACCGGCTATCTCGATTGGGTCGAGCAGCAGGATAATCTCGAGCACTCTTCGCGCGCGGAAAACCTCCGCGAACTAGCGAACGCGATGGCCGAAGCCACCGAGCAAGGCCAAACCCTCGAAGACATCCTCGATAGCGCCGCCCTCGCCAGCGATGCCGATGAATATGACGACACAATTCCCGTCTCGCTGATGACTCTGCACAGCGCCAAGGGTCTCGAATTCGACGCCGTCTTTCTCGCCGGCCTCGAAGAAGGCCTGCTGCCGCACGGTCGCGCGCTCGGCACCGCTGCGGAAGTGGAAGAAGAGCGCCGCCTCTTTTACGTCGGCATGACGCGCGCGAAGCAATCTCTCACGCTGTCGCGTGCGGTCTACCGCCGCAGCTACGGCGAAGAGCGCCTCCGCGCCTCGCTGCCGTCGCGCTTCCTCGCCGAAATTCCCGGCGACCTCATCGAAGCCGCCTTCGGCTCGCAATCCGATCCCGGCGAAAAGCGCCGCTACGAGCCTGATCCCGACTACTCCGACGGCAACTCCTATCGCCAGAAGCGCCGCACACCCTACGGCCAGCCCGGCGCGCGCTCTCCCCGCGGCGCAACCAAAGATCCTCTCATCGGCAAACGTGTCCGCCACGCCAAATATGGCGTCGGCACGATCATCGGAGTCGAGGGCGAAGGTGAAGAGCGCCGCCTGACCGTCAGCTTCCAGGACTATGGCGCAAAGAAGCTCGTCGAGCGCTACGCGAACCTGCAGCTCGCGTAAAATGGTATTTCCAAAAGTTCCAATCACGCTCCGAATTCGCACAAGCCCGCTCTGCAGAGCGCGGTGTGCTGTAGTATGAAGCGAGTACTCGCTCGTCCATAACGCATTCGCAACGCCGTCACGAGAAGTTGCGCAGAAGCGCATCGCAAGGTACAGTTGCTCGCTTCGCTCAAGGAGGGTGACGATTGGGCGCACAGCTGTTCCGCAGAAAGAATATTGACCAACTCATCTCCGATTCAGAGGAGCCCGATAAGCGCCTCAAGAAATCCCTCGGCTGGCTGAGCCTCACTTCCCTCGGCATCGGCGCCGTGATCGGCTCCGGAATTTTCACCATCATCGGCACCGCCATCGCCGGCCAAAAGCTCGAATTCAAATCCATCCTCAATGCCCCGCTGCTCGAATATCTGATCTATCACTCCGCCTCATTCGGACGTCCCGGCGCCGGCCCTGCGATCGCCTTGTCCTTCGTGCTGGTGGGAATCGTCTGCGCATTCGCCGCGCTCTGTTACGCCGAACTCGCCGCCATGATCCCCATCGCCGGCAGCGCCTACACCTACACGTATGCCACCATGGGCGAACTGATCGCCTGGATCATTGGCTGGGATTTGATCCTCGAATATGCCGTTTCCAATATGGCCGTCAGCGTCGGATTCTCCGCGCACGTCGTCAATCTTCTCGATTGGTTCAACATTCATCCGAATCTGCGCTGGATTACTCCCGCGTACCTTCCTTCGGGCCTCTCCGATCTCCAGGGCAATCCACTTTACGGTCCCGGCTGGCACTTCGGCTTCAACTGGCCGGCCTTCATCATCGTGATGCTGCTCACCATCATTCTGGTGCGCGGCATCCGCGAATCCGCCAACGCCAACAACATCATGGTCGCTCTGAAAATCACGGCCATCATGGTCTTCGTCATATTCGCTGCGCACTTTGTACATCCCGCCAATTGGCATCCCTTCGCGCCCAACGGCTGGCCCGGAATCCTCACCGGCGGCTCTATCATTTTTTTTACCTACATCGGCTTCGACTCGGTTTCTACGGCCGCCGAAGAATGTAAAGATCCCAAGCGCGACTTGCCGATCGGCATCATCGCCACTCTGATCGTTTGCACGATCCTCTACATCGCTGTGGTAGTGGTCCTCACCGGCTTGGTGCGCTGGGAAACCCTCATGGACGACGCCGCGCCCGTAGTCAACACGCTGAAGCGCTTGCATTTCGGAAATATCCAATTGATCGTTCTGATCGGCGCGCTGCTGGGAATGATTTCTTCCCTGCTAGTGTTTCAATTGGGGCAAGCCCGGGTGTGGTTCGCCATGTCCCGTGACGGACTCCTCCCCGGCGTTTTCAGTCGCGTTCACAAACGCTTTCGCACTCCGGATTTCTCGACGATCGTCGCCGGTTTCCTCGTCGGCATTCCCGCCGGACTTCTCGACATCGGCACTCTCGCGGACCTCTCGAACATCGGCACGCTCTTCGCCTTCGCGCTGGTCGGCGCCGGAGTCTTGATCCTGCGCTTTCGCGAACCGGACCGTCCCCGCGCGTTTCGCGCTCCCGGCGGCCTTCTCGCTCCGATCATCACGATCCTCACGTGTCTGCTGCTCATGGCCGGTTTGCCGATTACGAACTGGATTCGTTTCTTCGTCTGGCTGATCATCGGCTTGTGCTTTTATTATTCTTATGGCCGCAAGCACAGCCAACTCTCCGACGCGAATTTGCAAGCTGCGGCAGCAAAGAGGAAAATGCCGTAATGCGTCGCGGGCTTCAAGGTGCGCTAGTCGTGGCCCTGGGAATTTCTGTCCTGGGTATCGCATCGGCTTTCGGATGGGGTGAAACCGCCGACCGGCTGGTAACCAACAAAGCCGTGGACACGCTCCCGCCCGAAATGCAGCCGTTTTTTTACAATAACCGCCAATTTCTGGTGCAGCACGTAACCGCCACTGACGAATCCGCTGCCGCGAGCCCCGCAGGCCGTCGCGCGGACTTCATTCAGCTCGACCACTACGGCCCGTTTCCGTATCTCGCCTTGCCCCGCGAGTACAACGCCGCCATCGCCAAATACAATCGGCGCACTCTCGAACAATACGGCCTGCTGCCCTGGCAAATCGGTCTTTACAGCAAGAAACTCACGGACGCCTTTCGCGACAAGGATTGGGGCCAAGCCCGCCTTTCCGCCGCGATCCTCGCCCACTACGTCAACGCCGCGCACGACCCTTTCAACACAACGTTGAACATGGACGGGAAATTATCCAGCCAGCCCGGCGTGAATGAACGGTTCTCCAGCGGCCTCGTGGACCGCTACCAGCTCTTCTTCTTCGTCAAGCCCAATGAAGCCGCCTTCATTCACGATCCCACCGATCACGCGTTCGACGATTGCCTGACCGCGCACTCCTGGCTGGAAAACGTACTGCTCGCCGACCGTCGCGCCCACGAAGGCCTCACCGATTACAAGGAAGATTATTACGATCGCTTTTACGCTCTCGCCGGCGTGATTCTCGTTCGCCAGCTTTCCGACGCTTCCACTGACGTAGGCTCCTATTGGATGTCTGCGTGGATCAACGCAGGCCGGCCGCAATTGCCGTCGCAATAAAATGAGCCCAGAATCGAAGACAACCAGAACACCGACCGTGGTTGACGCGCTCCCTAAGGCCGAACTTCACCTGCATCTTGAAGGTACGATTCGCCCGGCCGTGGCCGTCGAACTCGCCGCGCGTCACGGCGTCACCATCACGCTCGAAGAAGCCAATCGCCGCTACCAATACGCGAATTTCAACGGATTCCTCGAAACCTTCAAATGGGTAACGTCGTTCCTGCGCACCCCCGAAGATTACGCGCTCATCACCCGTCAGCTTTGCGAAGAATTACTGCGCCAGAATGTCGTCTACGCCGAAGTGACTATCTCCGCGGGCGTCATGCTCCGCCGCATGCAAAATTTGGAAGCGAATGTCACGGCCATTCGCGAAGTCGCGCAGTCCGTGCCGTTCAGCCGCCTGCGCATCGCCTTCATCCTGGATGCCACCCGCCAATTCGGTCCCGATCCGGCCATGGAAGTCGCCCGTTGGGCGTCCAAGCTGCAGCCTCTGGGCGTCGTAGCGTTCGGCATGGGCGGCGACGAGCTCGCCTACCCCACGATCAATTTTCGCGCTTCATTCGATTTCGCGCGCCGCGAGGGCTTGCGCATCGTCTGCCACGCGGGCGAAGTTGGCGGTCCATCATCCGTAACCGAAGCGATTGACTTGCTCGGTGTGGAACGCATCGGTCACGGCATCGCCGTGATGCGCGATCCCGCGCTCGCCGAATCGCTCGCCACCCGGCGTATCATCCTGGAAAATTGCCCGACTAGCAATTTGTGTACCGGCGCCTTGGCGAGGCAAACCGAAAAACTCGACGCCACGCTGAAAGACCATCCCCTGCCCGCTTTTATCCGTCGTGGGCTTTGCATCACGCTCTCCACCGACGATCCCGGAATGTTTCATACCGACCTGCTCACCGAATATTCCAAAGTCGCATCCCTCGGCCTCACTGATCAGGAACTCGTGCAGCTCGCCGAACAAAGTTTTAACGCCGCTTTCCTCACGCCCGACGAAAAACGTAAATTGCTCGTTGATTTTCGTGCGGCAGCAAAATCCGCCGGGACTGGTATAATCGCAACGATGAAAGCACACGTTTGGGTCATGCCGAAACTCACCGTTCTTGATCCCCAAGGTCAAACGATCCAGCGAGCCCTGTCCTCGCTGGGATTTTCCAAAGTCCAAGACGTCCGCCAGGGCAAATTTTTCGTCCTCGCCCTAGACGGCCTAAGCCGCGAAGACGCCAAAACCCAAGTCGAACGCATCGCCAAAGACGTCCTAACCAACCCTATAATCGAAGAATTCCGCTTCGAAATCGTCGAATAGCAAGCTCGCAGCCGCCACGGGTGTTGTAGACATTTCTCGTGGACAAAGTGAAGCGAGTGTCATCCCGAGCGGAGCGAGGGATCTGCTTTTCCGTCGAATCCGAAGAAAACGCGCTGCTGGCATCCCGTATGAAATTGCGCTCCCCGCACAGTCCGCGACCGCGTCGTTCGCTAGTCCAACCAATATGCTAACCTAGTAAAAGGCCAGCTGCCCACGCACTCAATCTCAAGGCAGCATCCAGGAGCAAAATCCGTGTGCGGTATCGTCGGTTACATCGGCCCTAAGCGCGTAGTCCCCGTAATCCTCGACGGCCTCAAGCGCCTCGAATACCGCGGCTACGACTCCGCCGGCATCGCCGTCGTGCAACCCGACGGCAAACTGGAAATCCGCCGCGCCCCCGGCAAACTGCAAAACCTCGAAGAATCCATCCGCATCACTCCGCTCGATGGAATCTACGGCATCGGCCACACGCGCTGGGCTACTCACGGCCGTCCCACCGAAGAAAACGCGCATCCTCATCGCGACTGCACCGGCGAAATCGTAGTCGTCCACAACGGCATCATCGAAAACTATCTCGAGCTCAAGCACCAACTCATTTCCGAAGGCCACAAATTCGTCACCGAGACGGACACCGAAATCATCGCGCACCTCATCGAAAAATATTCCAAAGGCAAATCACTGGAAGAAGCCGTCCTGAAAACTGTCACCGTGATGAGCGGCACCTACGCCCTGGTGGCGCTCTCCACGCGCGATCCGCAGAAAATCGTCGCCGCGCGCCTCGGCCCGCCAATCGTCGTCGGCCTTGGCGAAAACGAATTCTTCGTCGCCAGCGACATTCCCGCGATCCTGCAGCACACCCGCAGCGTCTTTTTCCTCGGCGACGGCGAAGTCGCAGTCCTCTCGCCCCAGGGCGTGCGGCTGATGGATTTTCAAAGCCATCCGATCAACCGCCCCGCTCAGCACGTCGCCTGGGACCCCATCATGGCGGAAAAGGGCGGCTTCAAGCATTTCATGCAGAAGGAAATCTTTGAACAGCCGCGCGCCGTCCGCGACACGCTCCTCGGCAGAATTTCGCAGGAGACGGGCCAAGTCTTCCTCGATCAGATGAACATCAGCGAGCAGGAATTTCAGAATTTTCAGTCCGTAAAGATCATCGCCTGCGGCACTAGCTGGCACGCCGCCCTCGCCGGCAAGTTCATGATCGAGCGCCTGGCCCACGTTCCCGTCGAAGTGGACTATGGCAGCGAATTCCGCTATCGCGATCCCATAGTGGGCAAGGAAAATCTGGTCATCGCCATCAGCCAGTCCGGTGAAACCGCGGATACTCTCGCGGCGGTTCGCGAAGCGAAGCTCAAAGGCGCGAAAGTTCTAGGCATCTGCAATGTCGTCGGCGCGATGCTAACGCGCGAAGCCAACGGCACGATCTACACGCATGCCGGCCCGGAAATCGGCGTAGCTTCCACCAAAGCCTTCACCGGCCAGCTCACGGCATTGATGCTCACCGCGCTCTATCTCGCGCAAGTCCGCGACAAGCTGACACCGGCCGTCGCGACCAAGTTGATGCAGGAGCTCACGCGCATCCCCCACAAAATCGAGACGATCCTCCAGCACGACGCGGAACTAGAAGAATTAGGCCGCTTGCTTTTCCGCCATACCGATTTTCTCTACCTCGGACGCGGCATCCACTACCCCATCGCCCTCGAAGGCGCGCTCAAATTGAAAGAAATTTCCTACATCCACGCCGAAGGCTATCCCGCCGGCGAAATGAAGCACGGCCCCAACGCCCTGATTGACGAAAATCTGCCGGTAGTCGTCATCGCCACGCGCGATGAATCCGACCCCGCCTCCATGACCCGCTACGAAAAGACGATATCCAACATCCAGGAAGTGAAAGCGCGCGACGGAATCGTGGTAGCCGTCATCACGGAAGGCGACCGCCAGGCCCGCGACATCGCCAATCACGTCGTCGAAGTCCCCGCAGCCCCGGAGATCCTCTCGCCCATCCTGGAAATCGTCCCGCTGCAGCTCCTCGCCTACCACATAGCCGTCCGCCGCGGCTGCGACGTGGACCAACCCCGCAACCTAGCCAAATCCGTCACTGTGGAATAATCGCGCTGTGCACCGTCGCCAGCCGTCGTCCGGCGATTCCGGGTTTTCTCTTCCGCATCCTCTGTTCTAGAATTACGGAATGAAGCATATCCATAATTCGACTCGCACATTTCTGTTCGCTGTGACCTTCCTGCTATCTCTCTGCATCATGGCCGTCTTGCCTTCCTCCACGCTTCTGGCCTTTCCGCAGAACGCTCCGGCTGGAACCGCTCACCTCGATTCCGTCTTGATAACCGGTTCGCAGCGATTCTCTTCCGCGCAAATCGCCTCAGCAATCGGCTTGCGCGTGGGCCAAGAGGTCAACCGTGATGGATTGCAAGGAGCCGCCGACAAATTGGCCGAACTCGGCCTCTTCGAGAATATCCACTATCGCTTCTCCACCGTCGGCACTGGCGTCAAAGTCACCTACGAAGTCGCGGACGCTCCCCTGCTCCCGGTCACCTTCGACAATTTTCCGTGGGTCAGCGACGACGACCTCGCCGCCGGCCTGAAAGCATCCGGAATTCTCTTCGATGGCAGCGCTCCCGCTAAAGGCACAATTCTTGACGCCATGTCCGCGGCGCTCGTCCGCACGCTCGATCAGCACGGCGTCCACGTCCACGTAATTCATGAAGTCATCACCGAGCCGGTAGAAAATCAAACGGTCCAGCAATTCCGAGTAGACGACGCCGACCTCACCGTGCAATCCATCGAATTCAACGACGCGCTCGCGAAGAATGATCGCGCCATCCAGGCAAGCCTTTCCGACCTGATCGGCAAGCCCTATTCCCGCAGCCGCATCGAGCTTTTCGAATTCGAACAAGTGCGCCCGATTTACCTCGAGCATTCGTACTTGCAAGTTCAATTCGGACCCACCGTGGCCCAATTCGCTTCGAAATCGCCAGATTCGCTTTCCGGCCCGCTCATAATTTCCGCGCCGATCATCGTTGGACCGGCCTATCAGTGGGGCGGCGTCGAATGGAAGGGAAACTCTTCCATCGCGTCACCCAATCTTGATCAGCTCGTTGACCTGCAACCCGGCTCTCCCGCCGACGGCAATAAGATCGAAGTTATCTGGCAGCGCGTTCGCGCCGCCTACGGTCAAGCGGGCTTCCTCGATGCGTCCCTCGATCACGAACCGCAGTTCGACGAAAAAACCGGTCACGTCATCTACCGCGTCACCATCCAGGAAGGTCCGCAGTACCACATGGGCAATCTCGTGCTCACCGGCCTTTCTCTTGAAGGCGAGCGCCGCATTCGTGCGGGCTTCCCCATTGCCTCGGACGCGGTCTTCGATAAGGACATGTACGAAAAGTTCCTGGCCACCGGGATCAAACAGGCATTCGCGGGACTGCCCGTCCATTATGAAAAGATCGGCCGCTTCCTCCAGGAAGATCAAACCAACGCGAAGGTTGATGTGATGCTCGATTTCCAGTAGCCGCACATCAGCTATACTGGCTTGGACATGACGCACACGGCCCCGACATCCGCTACCGCCGCGGCTCCCGCAATTGACGCCGCCTGCGCGCTCGCCAAGCAGGAAAATCTGTTCGCCGCGCTGCGCCGGCTCGATTCGCTCCTCGTCGCGTTTTCAGGAGGCGCGGATTCCGCATATCTCGCCTGGGCCGCGCAACAAACCTTGCAAGGCCGCGCGCTCGCCATCACCGCGCTTTCCGCCAGCTTTTCGCGCCACGATCGCGAACAAGCCGAAAAATTCATCGCCGCTACCGGATTGCGCCACGAATTCATCGACACTAACGAATTCGCGAATCCGCTATACGTCGCCAATAACGCCGACCGCTGCTACTACTGCAAGGACGAGCTTTTCGACCAAATGGATTCGCTCGCTCGCGCCCGCCAGTTCCGCGCCGTCGCCTACGCCATCAATGCCGATGACACGCGCGACTTCCGACCCGGCCATCGCGCCGCGCACGAACACCACGTCCTCGCCCCATTGCTCGATGCCGCGCTGCACAAATCCGAGATTCGTTTCCTCTCGAAGCGCGCCGGATTGCTCACCTGGGATCGCCCCGCCTCCGCATGCCTTTCGTCCCGCGTCCCCTACGGCACTGCCGTCACCCCCGAACTGCTCGATAAAGTCGATCGTGCGGAAGCGGTTCTGCGCAATCTCAACTTCCGCCAGTTTCGCGTGCGCGCCCACGGAGAGCTAGCCCGCATCGAGCTCGCGCAGGACGAACTCGCCCGCGGCCTCGACCCGGAAACCGCGAGCCAAATCGCAGCAGGCATCAAAGCCGCCGGCTTCTCCTTCGTCACAATAGATTTGGAAGGCTACCGCCCAGGCTCCCTGAACGCCCTCCTAAAATTGAAGTGAGGCCTCACGCCGTGGGATTGGCCGTAGCATTTGCTGTTGCCTGTGTGGCGGCCGCTTTGTCCCGTGATTTTCGGGACAAAGCGGGCAGCTTTGGTTCCTCTGGTTGAGATATGCTCGGGAACTTCCGGTTGCGCAAACTCGTATATCTCTGATAGGAAGGAAGCCCAGCCGCGAGCAATAATCGCGCAAACAATCATGCCAGCCACCAAAGTGACCAACTCACAACAGCGCGGATCGCACACACGCGCAGCGCTCAAAATATTCGCAGCATCCACAGCTCTCGCCAGCCTATTCTTCGCCGGATGCAGCTCCCGTGCAACCGCCGAAGGCACCTTCGACAAAACGTTCACAGTAAACGGCCCCATCCACCTCGAACTCACCAGCGGCAGCGGCGACGCCCACGTCACCACGGGCCCTTCAGGCCAAGTCACTATCCACGGCGAGATCGAAGTGAAGGCTTGGTCCGAAGAAGGCGGCCAGCGGCTCGTCCACGAACTCGAATCCAATCCGCCCGTTTCGCAAGAGGGCAATCTGATCCGCGTCAATGGCTCCGGCCAGCATCCGCACGAAGTCTCGATTGACTACTCGATCGTCGTTCCTGCCGAAGCGGAAATTCGCGCCACCACCGGTTCGGGCGACCTGGAAGTGGACGGCATCAAAGGACCGGCCACGTTTACCTCCGGCTCCGGCGGCATCACCGCCTCCAATATCGGCGGCGATGTGCAAGCGGTGGCCGGAAGCGGCGCCATCGAGCTCAGCAATATTGAGGGCCAGGTGCAAGCCACCGCGGGTTCTGGTGACGTCACGCTCACGTCCGTGCACGGCGAAACTCGCCTGCACACCGGCTCCGGCGATCAGGACATCACGAGTCCCGGCGACACGCTCGAATGCAGCACCGGCAGCGGTGATGTCACCATCAAAGGTGCTTCCGCCGACCTGCGCGTGCGCACCTCCTCCGGCGATGTCACCGTGGACGGGAATCCCGGTAACTCGAATTACTGGGACATTCACACCAGCTCAGGCGACGTAGTCTTGCAGGTCCCGCCCAATGCAAGCTTCCGCCTCTACGCGCGCTCCAGCTCCAGCGATATTGACGCCGAAATTCCGATCATGATGGAAGGCACAGCCATGAAACACGAACTCCGCGCCCGCATAGGCGACGGCAAAGCCCGAGTAGAAGTCGAAACCTCCTCCGGCAGCATCTCGCTGAAGTAACAGAAGTAAAGGCAGCGCTCACGAAGCAACGAACCCTCAAGCAAATCATCAAAAGTCCGCAATCAGGTCGGTAGGTGCACGGCATGCCGTGCCAGCCTCAAACGCTACGCACTCGATCCAAAATCGGATTCGTAGGGGCGCTGCTCGCTGCGCCCGCTCACGTCAACCCCGACTAGCCGCTCCCGCATGCCACACTCGCGTCTCCCACGCATTTTCGCGTTAGAATTAACCTCAGATGCCCCGCGCAGCCGCAATCAAAGGTAGCCTGTAGATGCCGTCGCAACCGTGTGCCCGCGGACGCAAAATCAGCGTGGCCCCGTTTCTCGCCGCGGCTTTGCTTCTCGCGTTTACCCCCGCCGCCCACCCGCAAAATTCTCAACCGCCCGCCGCCCCACCCAGCCAGCTCACCGACAAAATCTCGAAAAAAGACGCCGACCCCGAAACCGAACTGCAAAAAGCCATCGCCGATGCCGGCAACGACCGCGGCGCCCTCGTCCGCAATCTCAAAAATTATCTAAAGCGCTTCCCCGACGCCCCGCGTAAAGCCGCCGTCTATCGCGCGCTAGTCGAATCCTGCGAACAAGTGCAAGACAACGCCTGCGCGCTCGAATACGCCGAGCAGCTAATCGCTGTTCGTCCTGACGATTCCGAAATCATGATGCTCGCCGTCGGCCTGCTGCAGCAGCAAGGCGACGAAGCCAGCCTCACGCGTGCCTCCGGCTACGTCACTCGCGTACTCGACCGCGTCGAAAAATCTCAGCCCACGGACAAATCTCCGCGCATGTCCTTGCAGGATTGGCACGATAACCAAGACCAGCTCCGCGCCGCGCTCTACAATCTCCGCGGCCAGATCGAAAAATCTCAGCACGATTACGACGCCGCGGCCAAAGATCTGCACATGAGCTATTCCATCCACCCCAGCGCCATCGCCGCCGAACAGCTCGGCGAACTCGCCGAAATGCGCCGCGATTCCGCCACTGCAATTGACGAATACATGCTCGCATTCGTCCTGCCTGAAAACGGTCCCACAGGAAAGGTAAATCGCCGCGACGTTCGAAAAAAATTGGGAAATGTCTGGCGCCAGGTGCACGGCAACGAAGACGGCCTCGGCCAGGCCGTTCTCGCCGCCTACGATCTTCAGGGAGCGGCTGCCGCTCCAACCAGCGCGCCAGCGTCGCACAATAAAGACGCGAAAGACACCTTCGCCTTCACGCTGCGCAAACTCGATGGCTCACCGGTCCCGCTCTCAGCCGCCAAAGGAAAAGTTCTGGTGCTCAGTTTCTGGGCTACATGGTGTGGGCCCTGCCAGGAACTCGAACCGGAGTTTGTGGGCGTCGCGAAAAGCTATACCGGCAACAACGACATCCTCTTCTACGCCGTGAATACGGATGAGGACCAATCTCTTGTCCCGCAATTCGTGGTCCATGAAAAGTGGGATGTTCCTACGGTCTATGCCGAGGGTCTCGACGACTTTATGAAGGTTGATTCCCTGCCCACCGTGATGGTCCTCGACCGCGCCGGCAAAATCATCTATCGGATCAATGGCTTCCCGCCCGAAGGTTTCACCGAAAATCTCAACACCGCAATTCAGTCCGCCACCGCCGCCGTAGCCCAATCGAAATAGCCAGCCTTCGTTACGCGGCCTTAGTCGGGCCGTCATCCGCACGAAATCAATTGGACGTTACTGCTGGGCGAAAAAGTGAAGCGGCTGTCATCCCGAGCGCAGCGAGGGATCTGCTTTTCCGCTCGCCGCGCTTCCTCTCGCTGCATCCCGCGCCGCTAAAATAGTGCCCACGTGAATCGCGACGGTATCCTCGACCCGTAGCGCATAACCTCCGGCGAGAGTAATCACCTCAGGGCATCCATTCCGCCGCGCGTAATCCATCACCAACGCATCCCGTTGCGCCAATCCCTTCATCGTCAATGCCAAGCCCCCCAACTGATCGTCGCGATAAGGGTCCGCCCCCGCGAGATAAAAAATAATCTGCGGCCCGAAGTCGTTCAGCGCCTGATGCAAATGTTTCTCCAGAATCGCCAGATAGTCGTCGTCCCCAACCCCGTCCGGCAAATTGATATCCACGGTAGAGGCCGGCTTCGGATACGGATAGTTGTGTTCCTGGTGAATCGAAAGCGTGAACACATCTCCATCGCCGCTGAAAATCGCCGCCGTCCCATTTCCTTGATGCACGTCCGTATCCACCACCATCGCGCGCTGAATCACCTGGTCGTAACGCAGCCTTTGAATCGCTACCGCAACGTCGTGAATCACGCAAAATCCCTCGCCGTGGTCGGGATACGCATGATGAAATCCGCCGCCGATATTCGCCGCATATCCATCCTGCATCGCGCGCTGGCCCGCCAGAATCGAGCCGCCCGCCGCCAGCCAGCACGCATAAATCAATTCCTCCGAGTACGGCACCTCCATTTGCAGCACTTCCGCATAAGAAAGCGTTCCGGTCTTCAGCTTCCGCACGTATTCCTGCGAATGAACTCGCAATATGTCCGCGTCGGTCGCCGGCTCCGGCGCGAGAAAATCTCCCGCGTCCGCAATCCCGTCCTTCAGGAGTTTGTCGCGCACCAGCCGGTACTTCTGCGAAGGAAAAACATGCGCTCCCAGATTCAAATCGTACTTATCGTCGTAAATCAGTTTGAATGGCAACACGATAGCGCCAGCCTACCTCGTCGCCTTTTCGAACGCAAACTCCCACCACAAAAGCCCCCCCGACGGGCAGTCAGTTCCCTAAAAATCCAAATCCCGCAATCTGTGGTACCCTTTTTGGCGATGCGCCGCACCCAAGCCATCCTCGTGATCCTCGCGCTGCTAGCGACGCCGCTTGCATTGCTCGCGCGCGCGACGGGAATGGACTCGATGGCGTGCAACGGCATGTGCTGCCTGCCGCACGGACCGCACCATGCAATGGCCGCCAATACTCCGCAGCATTCGGCCCACAATGGCATGTCCTGCGAACACGGCGCTCTCGCACCCATCATCGAATGCACCATGAAGCCCGGCCACCAACGCATGGACTACGGCTTGGTTTCGCCGCTGGCGCCCACCAGGCCCTCCGCGCTGGCGTCCATCGAAGCCCTGAATCTGCCGCGCGTCACGCGTTTCCAATCTCGGACCGAAACCACGTCCGCCGGCTTCGCCGCGAATCCTTTCCAGCCTCCGCGCAGCTAATCCCGTCGAGCAGTTCCCCAAATTAAAAAATCTTCGACGGAGGCTTTATGCGCAGGCTCGCTTTCTTCTTGGGTGCAGTTGTCTTTCTCTTGGGTGGCTCGCTTCTCCAAGCCACCATCTTCGGAAAAATTCAAGGTATCGTGCACGATCCGCAGCACCGCCCGGTGTCTGGAGCGACGGTTTTGTTGCAGGCCGTGACCTCCGATTGGTCTCAAACCTCAAAGTCCGACGATAACGGCGAGTTTACTTTCACCGCCGTCCCGGTCGGCGATTACAAAATCACGGTCACGCAAGCCAAGTTCCAGACTGTGGAGCAGACCCTCACCGTCACTTCCGGCTCCTCGCCGGTTCTGCACTTTCAACTGGCCATCGCCTCGGTAACCAAACCACCGTCGTCGCCGGAGAAGCCCCGGTGGTCAACATGGACTCGGTCACGCCGACAACGCTCGTTGACCGCCTCGACATCGCCCAGACTCCCGGTGCTGACCGCACCAACGGCCTACAGATGATCACGGATTACGTCCCGGGTTCATACGTAACCCACGACATGCTGCACATGCGCGGCGGCCACCAGGTGGAATGGCTTATTGACGGAGTACCCATCCCCAACACCAATATCGCCACCAATCTCGGCCCGCAGATTGATCCTAAGGACATTGATTATCTTGAAGTACAGCGCGGTAGTTACGATGCGAGCTATGGAGACCGCACCTACGGAATTTTCAACATCGTCCCGCGCACTGGCTTCGAGAGCAACAATGAAGGAGAACTCGTCACCACTATCGGCAATTGGTTCCAGACCAATGATCAGCTCAATTTCGCGGGGCATACCCAGCGCTTTGCCTATTACGCCAGCATCAACGCCAACCGCAGCAACTACGGCCTCCAGCCGCCCGTCGGCCAAGTGTTTCACGACGCGGAAAACGGTTACGGCGGATTTACATCCCTGATCTTCAACCCCAGCCCCGATAACCAATTTCGGATCGTCGGTTCGCTGCGCCAGGATTTTTACCAGATTCCGTATGATCCCGACCCCAACTCGTACGGCAATATTGCCTATCCGAGCTACGGATTGCGCGACAGCGAACGTGAACCTGATGGCTACGTGACCGTTTCCTGGGTGCACACCTTTAATCCCAATCTTCTCCTCACCGTATCGCCCTTTTACCATTACAACAAGGCAAGCTACGACGCGTCGCCCAACGACATGCCGGTAATCTCCGACGTCACCCAGACGTCCAACTACGGTGGCCTGCAAACTTCCGTCAACGCACACGTCTGGAAAAATGACATTTCAGTTGGCATCTACGGCTTCGCACAGCACCAGAGCGAATACTTCAATAACGTCTTCAACCCGTGCGTCAGCCCTTGCTCCAATACGGCCCTTCCACAGGCGCGATTACCGGAGGACTCGAGGAATTTTACGTCGACGATAAGTTCAAAGTGACGTCGTGGCTCACCCTGATCGTCGGCTTCCGCCAATCTCACTTCACCGCCGATATCGTCGAGGACCACGTCTATCCCCGTTATGGCGTCGCCATCCGCGTGCCTCGTCTGAACTGGGTCTTTCACGGGTTCTGGGGCGATTTCTATCAGGCTCCGCCCTTGTTGACCGCAACCGGCCCTCTTCTCGACTTGGCGAACGGCCAGAACCTCACGTTTGGCCCTCTACACGGCGAGCGCGACCGCGAATATCAGTTGGGTGTCACGATTCCGTATCGCGGTTGGTCTCTCGACGCCGACACCTTCCAAACCTACGCACGCAACTGGCTGGATCACAACAATATCGGGGAATCCAACATCTTCTGGCCGATTACCTGGGACAAGGCTTTGATTCAAGCTTGGGAACTCACACTGCGTTCCCCGCGCCTGTGGAATCGCGGCCAATTTCATCTGGCCTATTCCAACCAAATCGCGCAAGCCAGCGGACCGATTACCGGGGGCCTGATCTGCCCGATCCCAACAACCCGACAATGCCCACTCCTTATATCACCTGGATATTCGCCGGTGGATCACGACCAGAGAAACACGCTCAACGTAGGCTTCAATGCCGTTCTTCCCTGGCAATCGTTCGCCTCAACCAATGTGTACTACGGCTCGGGATTCACCAACGGCATGCCGGGCAACCCGTACCCCGGCAACTACCTACCGCAGCACACCACGTTCGATATTTCTCTCGGCAAGACCTTCGCCGAAAAATACACAGTCTCGTTCACCGCTCTCAACGTAGCCAACCGTCGTGTGCTGCTGGATAACAGCCTCACCTTCGGCGGCTTTCACTACAACGACCCCCGCGAAATGTACGTCCAGTTCCGCTGGCGCTTCCACTACTAACCCACGCCCGGTCTCGCGGCGCCGGCGTCCGCATTTGACGTCGTAAGGGCACGGCATGCCGTGCCCTACGGTCGCTGACGGGCGTGGCGTCCTGATCCCGACGCGTTTCCCTTCAAATTTTCGTTTGGATTTTGCTTCAGGTTTTCTCTGCGTACGGCGTTTACCCCGACAGCGTCGGGGCGTCTCTGCGGTGAATAAGTTCTTACGGCGAGGAATTAATTCTCACGTTCGAGGATAAAATCCGGCACAGCCAACAAAGCCCTGCCGGTACTCCGTATCCGGCAAAACCTCTAAACTAGCCTTGGCCCGCACCACATATTCCTTCGCCATCTGCGCAGCCCGTTCCAAAGCCCCAGTCTCCCGCACCAAAGACGTAATCTCCTCCGGTCGCACACTCCGGAAATCGCGCTCTTCTAAAACTTTCGCCACCATTCGCCGCCCGTCGCCATTCGCGCCCGCATGCGCGGAGCCATTCCCGTCGCCCACGTGCCCCGCAGCCTGCGCCTGCAAAGCAAAAATCAAAGGCAAGGTAACCTTGCCTTCCTTCAAATCGCTCAATACGGGTTTTCCCAACTTCTCCGGCGAAGCTGTAAAATCCAGCAAATCATCCACCAACTGAAACGCCAGTCCCGCATTCCGCCCGTAATCCGCCAACCCGTCTTCCACTTCCTTAGGCTGCTTCCCCAAAACCGCGCCCAATCGCGAACATCCACTAAACAAACACGCGGTCTTGCGATAAGCCAGCTCCGTAGCCTCCGCCTCATTCAGATCCATCTGCCCCAGCCGCGTCAGTTGCAGCAGTTCGCCCTCGACCATGTTCTGCGTCAGGTCAATCAAAATATCGAGCACCGCAAAATTCCGCTCGCGCAAAGCCATCTCGAACGACTGCATGTACAGCCAGTCCCCCGCCAGCACGCTCATGTGATTTCCCCAGCGTGCGTTCGCGCTCGGACGTCCCCGCCGCGTATCGGCTCCGTCAATCACGTCGTCATGGATCAAAGTCGCGCTATGAATCATCTCCACGACGGCGCCCAGCCGTATCGCGCTCTTCCCGCGATACCCGGACGCTCCCGCCGCCAGCAAAAGCAGCGCCGGACGCAGCCGCTTCCCGCCGCCTTCCCGTAAATAACTCGAAATTTCACACACCGGCTCGATGGCCGCGCTATTTTGCGCGGCAATTTCCTGTTCGACGAGCGCCAAATCCTCGCGAACCAGGTCAAAAATTCCTTTTGCTAATTGGACAGCGAAAGCCATCCTCGAGGTTCACCTCGGCCGCAGCGCCGTGCCCCTAGGCGCTCAGCCTGAAAAACCGCCTGAAATTTGCCGCCGTCGCGGTGGCAACTTCTTCGCTGCCCAAGTTTCTCACACTCGCAAGCGTCTGCGCTACCTCCACCACGAACGCCGGCTCGTTTCGTTTTCCGCGCCGTCCCTGCGGCGGCAGAAAAGGCGAATCCGTTTCCGTCAGCAAACTCTCCAGCGGCAATTCGCGCGCCACGTCGCGCAAAAGCTGCATCTTCGGATACGTCACGTTCCCCGCGAACGACACCACGAATCCCATCTCGATTCCCTGCCGCGCTTCCCGCAACGTCCCGGTGAAACAATGAAAAATCCCGCCCAGTCCCGCCGGCGCCCACTCTTTCTGCAGAATCGCCAGGCAATCATCCCACGCATCGCGGCAGTGAATCACGATCGGCAATTTCGCCGCGCGCGCCAGCGCCAGTTGCCGGCGAAAGACAGTCTGCTGCACCTCGGGCGGCGGATCCTCATAGTGATAATCCAGACCCATCTCGCCCCACGCAATCACCTTGTGATGGGCAGCCAGTTCGCTCAATCGCGCGTAATGCTCTTCCGTCGCAAGTCCGGCATGATGCGGATGAATCGCCACGGTCGCATAAACCCAGTCATATTCCTCAGCCAAAGGAATCGCTGCGTCCAAACGATCCGGCCCCGACCCGCCGCTGCCGATGGCCAGCACCGCCTGCATGCCCGCAGCCCGCGCGCGCTCCAGCATCGCCGCGCGATCCGAGTCGAAATCCTCAGACTCCAGATGCGCATGTGAATCAACAATTTCCAAGTTCAATCCTGTTCTGGCCGTGCAGATCCAAGAAGGGTAGACGTCTGAAGTTCGAATCCCGCAGTTCAGGACTTTGCTGTCAGCACAAAAGTAAAACGCGTGTCATCCCGAGCGCAGCGAGGGATCTGCTTTGCACCGCAGCCCTAAGAAAAATGCAGATTCATCACGCCCAACCCCACCGCAATCAATAATCCACCAACCCCCGCACAGCCCGCACGATATCTTCCGTTTGCGGCAAAATCGCATCTTCCAACTTCGGCTGGTAAGCCACAAACGTATCCGTAGCGGCCACGCGCCGCACCGGCGCATCCAACTGATCAAACAACTCATCCGCGATCCGCGCCGCAATCTCCGCGCCGTAACCCCACGACCGCGTATCCTCGTAAGCCACCAATACGCGATTGGTTTTTCCCACCGTCGCCGCAATCGCCTCCCAGTCGTAAGGACTCAGCGACCGCAAATCCAGCACTTCCGCCGAAATCCCGTCGCGCGAAAGCTCCGCCGCCGCCACCTCCGCCCGATGCACTACCGCGCCATAAGTGATGATGCTCACATCGGTGCCTTCGCGCACCATGCGCGCCTTGCCAAACGGCACCGTGAAATCCGCTCCCGGATATTCCGACCGGTTATACGGCTGCCGGTAAAGATGCTTATGCTCGAGAAATAAAACCGGATCGTCCGAACGAATCGCGGTCCGCAGCATCCCGCACACATCCAGCGCCGTCGAAGGCATCACCACGCGCAATCCCGGAATATGCGTGAACGTCACCTCGCCGCACTGGCTGTGATAAATCGCGCCGCCCGTGAGATACCCGCCAATCGCCACGCGAATCACCACGGGAGATTTGAAATGTCCGCCCGAGCGCCACCGAATCGTCGCCAGTTCATTCCGCAGCTGCATCATCGCCGGCCAGATGTAATCGAAAAACTGAATCTCCGGCACCGGCTTCAATCCGCGAATCGCCATTCCAATCGAACGGCCCACAATATTCGCTTCAGCCAGCGGCGAATTGAAAACGCGCAAGGGCCCGAATTTCCGTTGCAAACCCGCGGTCGCCTTAAAAACGCCGCCCTTCCCCTTCACCGTGCTCAGGCTATCTTCGCGGCTGCAATCTGCCACATCCTCGCCAAACACCACAATCCGCTCGTCGCGCTTCATCTCGTCCAGCAGCGTCGCGGACACCATCTCCACCATCGTTTTCGGATGGCCTTCTTTTTTCGGCGTAGCTTCGAAATCAGCCGAACTCGGATCAACGTCCGGCGAATACACCCACCTGTAAATCGATTCGCGCGCCGGAAGCTCGGCCGCCAGCGCCCGGTCGGTGGCTTCCACAATTTCTTTGTCCACTTCCGATTCCAGCGTCTCGATCTCGCTCTCCTCCAGAATCCCTTCGCGCACCAAAAACAACGCAAACTTCGGCAAAGGATCGCGCTGCGCTTCCGCCGACCGCTCCGCTTCGCTCTTATAAAGTTTTTCGTCGTCCGAAAGCGAATGCGAATAAGGACGAGTCACGTGCGCATGCACTAACGCCGGACCCTTGCGCGTGCGGCAATGTTCCACCGCCCGCCGCAAAGCCGCATAACTCTCCAGCAACTCGGTCCCGTCGCATTCCTCCACATGCAAATGCGGATAATTCGTCAGCAGCCGCGAAATATTTCCACCCGGCGTCTGCACTTCCACCGGCACCGAAATCGCGTAGCCGTTATCCTCGATCAAATAAAGCAGCGGCAGCCGCTTGCTGCTCGCCGTATTCAGCGATTCGTAGAATTCGCCTTCGCTGGTCGTGCCATCTCCCGCGGAAACGTACACCACTTCATCGCGATGAAACGCGACCGTACCGCCCATCGGCGCCTTGCGCGCCTGATCCAGAGCCTTGGGGAATTTTTCGTAGTAGTAGGAACACTCCGCCGCGCCCGCCGCCTGCAAAAATTGCGTCCCGGTCGGAGAAGACCGCGTCACCACATTCAAATCCTGATGCCCCCAGTGCGAAGGCATCTGCCGCCCGCCCGACGCCGGATCGTCCTTCGCGCCCACGCCTTGCAAAAGCATTTCGTAAGGCGTCACGCCCAGCATCAACATCAAAGCGCGATCGCGATAATGAGGAAAAAACCAATCGTAGGCCGGCTTCAGCACCAACCCCGCGGCCGCCAACACCGCCTCGTGCCCCGCCCCGCTGATCTGGAAGAACAGCCGGTTCTGCCGCTTCAGTTGAATCTCGCGGTCGTCCAGACGCCGCGACATAAACATCGTGCGATAAATCCGGATCAAAGCCTCGCGTTCCAGGCCTTGATACTTCGCAGCGTCGAATTTTCCGATTTTTATTTTGGCTTGAGTGGCCATCGGCTCTCTTTCGCCTCAGATTGCAACGCAGCACTCAGTGTCGCACCATTATAGCGAATAACAGGAAGGGCGGGGCTTCAGCCCCGCCGTAAGTCGTGCCTTTGTTTTGGGGCTTTAGCCCCTGAAGCCCGGCTTTTTGAGCTTTTTCCGGAAACTGTTTGAGCGCCGAAGTACGAATTTCGCAGTCCGGTCACCCTCGCCGCTTGAAGCACGCCACACTACGTCAGCGAATCAAACAACTCCGCCGTCTCCGCAAACTCCGGATCGCCCTGCCGAATAATCTCCGCCTTTGCGGACTTGAACGGCTCCTCGTTAGGAATGCGATCCAGCCACCGCTGGTGCGACAGCTTCTCATGCTCCGAAAAATCCAGCCGCACCAAAACGCGCACCTTCGTAGCCTCAGACGCGGCATTATCCTTAGCCGCGGCCTTCTTCTTGCCGCCAGCCTTCGCGCCAGACAACGCCGTCTCGCCGTCGCTCGGCTCCTTCGCATCTTCGCGCTCGAATTTCAATAGCATCTTCTTGCCCAGGCGAAATCCCTGCGTCCAACCCTCCACCTTATGACGCGCCTGCTGCGCCGCCTCTTCATTCGTCTCGAAATCGAAAATCAAAAAGTCATGAGCCATGCTTTATCTATAACAAAGTAGTCTGCCGAGGGCTAGCAATTAGTGCTGCGCCCGAAGCAGATTACAGCAGGCGAAAAGATATCGAACAAGAGCCATCCTAGAAACACAAAAGGCTGCGAGCGCCTCAGCACCCGCAGCCTCTTGCCTTTCAAAGGTCGCGCTACAAAGCAGCCTTATCTTCCATGCCCGCCGCCGAATCCACCGCCACCACCACCGCCGTGGAATCCTCCACCGCCTCCATGAAATCCACCGCCGAAGCTCCCGCCATGGAAGCCTTCACCACCGCGAAATCCAACAGCGCCACGCCCCGCGCCGAATCCACCGCCGCGAACGCCAGGATTGTAATGCGGTCCAGGCCCCCAAGCATGATAGTCAGGCCCAAAGTGGTGATTGTAGCGCCCGTAATATCCGCCGTAGCCGAATCCGTAGCCAAAACCAAACGGCGCCCATCCCGCATAAAACGGCGAATAGAATCCCCAGCCAAACGGGCTATAGAAAATTCCGTCGCCCGGAATGAACGTGTACGCGCTGAACCATGGATCCCAATACCATCCCGCGCCAAACCAATCCGATCCGCCGTAAACGTACAACGGCGCCGCGTCCGCATTGGCCTCAGCCACATAAGCCGATCGCAAACTGCTCCAGCGATACAGATCGCTCGCCTCGTACGTGTCCTTGTCAAACGACTTCGCCTTCGAAACGCTCTCGTTCGCAATGTTGACTTCGTGGCCCGCCTTCACCTTCACGTGCCGCGAATCATTGCTGACCATCGCTTCACCGTCGAACACCCGCACCGCGCCCTGGTCCGCGTTAACCTCATAAAGCCCGCGCTTCAAGAGCCGCGTCGTGGTTCCGTCCGCAGTCACTTCGATATTGTTTGCGTCCTGAATCTCCGCGACTTCCACGGTAGCGTCGCCCTTCTCCAAAGCCACCCGCGTGTTCAAAAGGTCCGGCGAAATCATCTGCAGCGAGCTGTTGTCTCCCAGCCGCAGAAAAACACCCGGCGTCAACAGCACTTCCGCCTTGCCCGTGCCCGTAAAAAGAAATTGATTCGGTTCCAGCTTCGCCGTCCCAATCGAATTTGAAGTTCAGGACTTCCTGTCCGATCGAAACTTGCCCTTCCACATAATTCACCGTTCCAGGTGTCGCAATTGTGTTCGGCTGCCTGGCGTTCGCGCCCCAGGCCGGCGCCGAAAGCAACGCCGCGAGGAAGACTCCCGCGACTTTTGTTATTGTTTTGGGCCTCATGGTTTTCTCCTACTTACATGCTTTAGATGCTCTGCATTTTCCTCACGATGCGGCGCGCGCCACTGCCCCAACTCGCTCAGAAAATTGCGGTTGCGCGCGACGAAGCAGCGTGGTAGCCTCAGCGAACAAAAGGCGAAATGCACAAACCGGGCGGAAGCCTGCGCAACTGCGGCATCGCGGTCACGCGCGCGTCTTTGGAGGATCGAGTGGCTGCTTCTCAACAAGGAATCGCAGGGCATCTCGCCGTCCGCGGCAGTACTGCCCTTGAAACGGTACAGCAAGCCCTTGACGCGCTCGTAGCCCGCTATCGCTCCGAAGAAGTCCTCACCGCCGTAAAGCACATTCCCGCCCGCGAAGCCCAATTCCGCCCGATGCCCGCCTGGGTGCGACCCGAGCTAGCCGCAGCCTATCGCGCGAAAGGCATCGAAAAGCTCTATTCGCATCAAGCCGCCGCCGCAGGCCGTCGCTCGCGAAGGCAAAAATCTGGTAGTCGTCACGCCCACCGCCTCCGGCAAAACGCTCTGCTACAACTTGCCCATCCTCAATGCCATCCTCGAAAATACCGACACCCGCGCGCTCTATCTCTTCCCCACCAAAGCGCTCGCTCAAGATCAACTCGCCGAGCTTCACGACCTCGCCACGCGCCTCGACGATTCCTTCGGCGTCTTCACCTACGATGGCGACACGCCCAGCGACGCGCGCAAAGCCATCCGCGAGCGCGGCCACATCATCCTCTCGAATCCCGGACATGCTGCACACCGGCATCCTGCCGCACCACACCAAATGGACGCGCGTCTTCGAAAATTTGCGCTACATCGTCCTCGACGAACTGCACACCTATCGCGGCGTCTTCGGCAGCCATCTCACCAACGTTCTCCGCCGCCTGCGCCGCATCGCCGAATTCTACGGCTCGAAGCCGCAATTCATCTGCTGCTCCGCCACGATCGCCAATCCCGGCGAACTCGCCGCGCAATTGATCGAAGATCAGGTGCAAGTCGTCGAAGAAAATGGCGCCCCCGCCGCCGAAAAACTTTTCGTTTTTTACAATCCGCCGATGGTCAATCGCAATCTCGGCATCCGCCGCAGCTATGTCAACGAAACCACCCGCGTTGCCAAAGAACTCCTCGCGCGCAAGCTGCAAACCATTGTCTTCGCCAATAGCCGCCTGCACACCGAACTGCTGCTCACCTATCTGCAGCAAGCCAATCGCCCGCAGCCCGGCCAGCCCGAACCGATTCGCGGCTATCGCGGCGGCTACTTGCCCGGAGAGCGCCGCGAAATCGAACGCGGCTTGCGCGACGGCCGCATTCGCGGCGTAGTCGCCACCAACGCCCTCGAATTCGGCATAGACATCGGCTCGCTCGATGCCAGCGTCATGGCCGGATACGCCGGCTCCATCGCCTCCACCTGGCAACGCGCCGGTCGCGCCGGACGCCGCAGCGGCACTTCCTGCGCCGTAATGGTCGCCTCTTCCGCGCCGCTCGATCAATTCATCGTCCAGCATCCCGATTATTTTTTCGGCCGCTCTCCCGAACACGCCTACGTCCAGCCCGACAATCTCGAAATTCTCGTCAATCACCTGAAATGCGCCGCGTTCGAACTCCCTCTCGCTCCCGACGAGCGCTTCGGCGCCGTAGACCTTCCCGCGCTCTGCGAACGCCTCGCCGAAGCAGGCTTCCTCCATCGCAGCGGCAAGCACTGGCACTGGGTCCAGGAGGCCTATCCGGCCGACACCGTCAGCCTGCGCTCCGTCACCTCCGATAATTTCGTAATCGTGGACATCACCGGCGGCACCAACGGCGACGAAGACGGCGAACCCGAAGTGATCGGCGAAGTGGATTTCTCTTCCGCGCTCACCACCGTCCATCCCAAAGCGATCTATCTCCACCAGGGCCAGCAATACCACGTCGAGCGCCTCGATTTCGATCAGCGCAAAGCCTACGTCAAAAGCGTCAACGTGGATTACTACACCGACGCCATCCGCTACACGCAAGTCCGCGTGCTGGAAATCGCGGAAGAAGATGCCATCGCCGGACCCGCCGCCAAAGCCCACGGCGACGTTCTAGTCCGCTCGCAGGTAGTCGGCTTCAAGAAGATCAAATTTTTCACCAACGAAAATATCGGCGCCGGAAAACTCGAACTCCCCGAAAACGAAATGCACACCACCGCGTTCTGGATCACTCTCGACCGCAAGCTCCTCGCCGATCTCCCCTACGCGCTTTCCGACCGCCAGACCGGCATCTTCGGCCTGCTCTACGCCATGGCCTCCATGGCTACTCTGCTCCTGATGTGCGATGGACGCGACCTGGGCACAGCCGTAGGCGAACGCCCAGCCAGCCCCGGCATCGAAACCGATTGGCCCGAATTTGACGCCACAGCCGCCATGGCGGCCGCCGATGCAACGCAAATCAAAGAATTCTTCGAGCCGAATCTCTATCTCTACGACGCTTATCCCGGCGGCATCGGCTTCAGCGAGCCGCTTTTCCGCGTCCACGATATTTTGCTGCGCCGCACCCGCGAGCTAATCGCTGGCTGCGGCTGCGAAAGCGGCTGCCCCTCCTGCGTAGGCCCCGCAGGAGACAAATGCGAAAAAACCAAAGAAGCCGCGCTGGCGATTTTAGAAAGGCTCTGCGCCTGAGACGAGGCCCAACGAAAAATGGCGGTCCTAGATAAATTCGCATCCCTAGCAGCGCTGAGACCTGCGAAGAAGACGAGCGCCATATCTCGCCCCACCGCAGCCGAATCACGAGGCTTCAGCCCCGCCTTGCCCGACGGCGCCGAACGCCTCGCGCAATTGCTCGAAGCCGCCACCTCCACAAACGACTTCGGCGAGCATCTCACCGTCCGCAAATGGTTCTCCGAACCCATCGGCTGCGAGCCACCCGATGGCACCGTCCATGATTCCGCGCTCCGCCTGCTAGCACCCAACACTCCGCAAGAAGTAGCTGATCCATCGCAATGGCTCTTCCTCGATACCGAAACCACCGGCCTGATGGGCGGCACCGGCACATACCCATTCCTAGTCGGCATCGCCTGGTGGGACGCCGGCGGCCTGCAAATCGAACAATTTTTCATGCGCGAACTCAGCGAAGAGCACGCCCTGCTAGTCACGCTAGCCGAACGCATGGCCGCCCGCCCCGTCCTGGTCACCTTCAACGGCAAATCCTTCGACTGGCCGCTGCTCGAAACTCGTTACCGCATGACGCGCTCGATCAAACCCTCCGCCCCGCGCGCCCAGCTCGATTTTCTGCATCCCGCCCGCAATCTCTGGCGCATCCGCCTCGGCTCGGTCCGCCTCGCCGAACTCGAAAAGCACGTCCTCGGATGGCACCGCGGCGCCGACCTGATCTCCGAAATGATCCCGCAATTTTATTTCGATTATCTTCGCGGCGGCGCGCCCGAACCGCTCGTGCAGGTCTTCCTGCACAATCAAATGGACCTGCGCGGCCTAGCTGGCCTCGCCAGCCGCATCATCGCGCTTCTAGCCGATCCCGAATCCCACCACTCGACCGACGGCCTCGAACTCTTCGGCGTCTCCCGTATCTGCGAACGCCGCGGCGACACAGCTCGCGCCCGAAAACATTACGCGCAGTCGCTAGCCGCCGAATTGCCCGCCGAAACCGATCGCGCCGCCCGCCGCTCTCTCGCCCGCCTCGCCAAGCGCGAAGGCGACCTCCCGCTGGCCTGCCAGCTTTGGGAAAGCATCCTTGGAAATTCGCGCGAAGGTCTCGAAGCCTACGAGCAACTCGCCATCCACTACGAGCACGAAGCAGACGACTCCCCACGCGCCGCCGCGCTCGTACGCGACGCCCTCAGAGAACTCCAGCGCGCCCGCCGCCACGCTATCGCTCTCAGCGGCCCTGCATCGCCGCTACAAAACCCAATTCGAGCACCGCCTGAAGCGCCTCGACCGCCTCGAGCGCCAACATCAAAAGCCAGGCCGGCCCCTTCTGGACCCCATAGATGCTGAGTCCCGAGCCCAACCATGAGAATCCAATCCACAGGGGCAAAGGGGAATTGGCATGCCTGAATCGGATAGCGTCGCCACAAGCGTTGTGCGAACCTCTACGCCGGAGGGAAGAGAAATGCCCGGAGTAAGCGATCCCTACATTCGTGAACAACTCGAAAAACGCCGCAACGAACTGCACACCGTAATCTCTGCGGCCGCTCCCGCGGGTCCCGCCGCTCCTCTCCTCGATTTGCTCAGCGAAGTGGATTCCGCGCTCCATCGCATGGACGAAGGCACCTACGGAATCTGCCCGGCCTGCAATGGCTCGGTAGAAACAGACCGGCTGCTCGCCGATCCTCTCGTCACGCTCTGCCTCGATCACCTTTCCAGCGACGAGCAGCGCGCCCTCGAGCGCGATCTCGAACTCGCCGCGCGTGTCCAGCGTGGCCTGCTGCCGCGCAGCGACGTCGGCTTCCAGGACTGGCGCGTCCACTACCGCTACCATCCCGCCGGAATGGTCAGCGGCGATTACTGCGATCTGATTCTCCCTGCCAATGGCGACGGCGAACTCGTCTTCCTGCTCGGCGACGTCGCCGGCAAAGGCGTCGCCGCTTCCCTGCTCATGACCCATCTCCACGCCATGTTCCGCAGCCTCGCGAGCGTGGATCTGGCGCTCGATAAACTCCTCGAAATGGCCAATAGCGTCTTCTGTCAGAGCACCATCGCCGGACAATACGCCACGCTGATCTGCGGCCGTGCCGGACGACGCGGCGAAATCGAAATCGGCAGCGCCGGTCATCTCGCCGCTCTCTTAATTTCGAAAGAAGGCGTCCGCCAAGTCTGCTCCACGGGAGTTCCGCTAGGAATGTTCGGTACCAGCCGCTATACCATCGACCGCCTGCAAATGGAACCCGGCGACAGCCTGCTCCTCTACACTGACGGAATTTCCGAAGCGACCAACACGACAGGCGCCGAGTACGGCGTCTCGCGCCTGTCAACTATCGCGGCAGAGCGCCACGGCTGGGTGCCCCATGAATTGGCCGCAGCCTGCATGAAGGACGTACAAAATCACTCGGCAGGCCGCAAACAAGCCGACGATCAAACGCTAATGGTAGTCCACCGTGCAGACACCATTCAGCTAAGTCTCAACGATTAATTTACGAGGAAGTATTTTGTACGACCGGAGCGCGCGTCTGAAGCAGCGCCAGGATTTCTCCGTGTCCTCAACGCTCTTCTCTGTGAATCGCCCTGCAGGGCGATTCACCCTGAGAACCGGCAGTGCCGGTTCGAAGGGCGTGCTCTGTGTTAAGCCTTAGCAGTGGTCTTGCTCTGCGTCCTGTGAGTGTCTGCGGTGAATTCTATCTTTCGCCTACCGCGAAGCGAACTCAACGCTGAGGGTCCGAGCCATCCCAGCCTGCTCCCCGGCAACAGGCGCAGGCCCCCACCCAATAGCCGCGTCAATCTTATCGAAAGTCTCCCGCGAAGCGCTCTCCACAGTCATGCAAGCACTCCCCACACACCGCAAAAACACTCCGCCATCCGAACTCTGAAACTGTAAAAAGTTCGCCCCGCGAAAAACTTGCGTGCGCTTCTCATACTTCGCCGCCAAAGCCTCGCTGTACTCTTTAAAAAACTCCCCCGCATCGTCCGCATTGTCCAGCGTCAAACGAAACACCAAAGGATGCTCCTTCTTCGCATCCTCAAAAGTCGCGTACCGGTCGCCCTTCCAAGCCGGCGCCAGCAAATCCGCGCGCTTCTCATCCAGAAATTGCCTCAACACTTCCTGCAACCCAAATTCCCCCATCGTATTTTCTTCCAGAAGCTTCCAATCTACCGGTACCACTCCCTTCCATTCCGGCAGAGTCACCGCCTCCGGCTTCACTCCCTGCAAATACAAATCCGGATGCATGATCTGCTGTGTGGATACCGGCGGATTTTGAAAAATCAAATGCAAATCCTGCCAACCCGTGTGCGCCTTCAAAAATTGCTGCGTAAATCCCGTCCCTGCCAAATACGGAAATAAAAGTTCATCGCGAATATAAGGCGGCGCCTTCCCGAGGTTCGGGTCCTTGTCCATCTCGCTCACCGCCCCAGCCCGGATCAACAAAGTCACGTCTGGCAAATCGCGCACGCCCACTTTCTGATCCAGCATCTGGTAATCCACCATTGCCGCCATCGCCGACCCTTCGCTCACAGCATCCCGCGCCAATTCCGCATCATCATTCGGACGCGCCGCCTTAATCCACTTATCGATGTGAAACGATTGGTCCTCCAACGCGTGCGTCAATTCGTGCGACATCACTGTGCGCTGCTCGTCCACCGGAATCCAGTCGGCGATATAAAATTCCTTCGCTTTCGGGTCGTACAAACCCGCCACCTGATCCGTCAGCACGTTCAGCATGAACGTATCCAGCGGAAAATCCTTGGGGATCAATCCGAAAGCCTCCAGCGTCTTGTCGTCCGCATAACGCTCCGCGTCGTTCTTGTCTTCCTTATCCTCGCGAACCAAATACGCGCGCACTTCCTCCTTTGAACGCAGGCTCTTCTTCAAAGGCTCCTTGATTGGCAAATCCAAAATCTTGCTCATCTCCAACAGAACTTCATCCGCAGCCTTGATAAATTCAGGACTCGACGCCGCTTGTGCCGTCTGCGAGGGTCCGAGCGACGCAACAGCCGCCACTGATTTCGCTGCCGGAACGGATTGCTGCGCAGCAAATGCAACGCCGCACGCGAGCACCACCGCCAAGCCAACAATCCATCGGCGTCCAACCCATATCTTCTTTTCCCGGGAAAACCTCATCCATACCTCCACTAATTTCCTCTCACGCCACTAAATAGCGCCTGCTGCAAAATCTCACCCTTACCGTCCCTCACGCCCGCGCCGGCACCGTTCCCCGCCAGAACCACACCATGCCGCCCAACCGCTGCTCTAATGTGAGACTCTCAAGCCCCGCGTCCGTGAGCAATCGCCGCAAATAGCCTTCCTCGAACCTGCGATTGCACTGGGCCACCGTCGCCCACGCCAGCAATTTTCGCGTATCACGCGCGTTCATCCGATTTTCGCGCGCGTGCGTCAAGACGCGCGAGACGGACATGGACGCGTGCGGATCCAGCGCCGCCACCGTTCCCGCGGAACGCGTCACGCGCACCATTTCCCGCAGCGTCTCAGCTATATTTTCCACCCAATAAATTACTCCAGTTGCGTAGCAGCAATCGAACGACGCGTCGACAAAGGGCAACTTGTCCGTATTGGAAAGTCGAAACTGTACGCCGCTGCTTTCACGCCTCGCGAGCTTCTTGGCAATCCGCAGCAGGCTCCGGCTGCGATCCACTCCGGTCACCTCGTGCCCGGACTGCGCCAACTCGCGCGCCACGTGTCCCGGGCCGCAGCCCACATCCAGGACGCGCAGGGTCCCGTGCCCATTGCCCGAAGGAGGCAGTTGCAAGGAGTCCACGAACTCGCGGCGGATATCCGCCTCCGGCCCAGTCGCCAGCTTGCGCGCGTAATACCCCGCACCGAGTTCGAAGAGTAGTTGTTTGAAGGGATCGCGAAGGATGTTGCGCACGGTGGCTGTCATCGTGCTTTGATGCACCGGTGCGCGTCAAGGGTTTCCAACGTGCCGCAAAGGCGACGAACGCGTCGAAGCGGCGTTCGGATATCTAAGCCGCGGTATGCACCCAATCGTGTTCCGCAGCGATCGTTCCCAGGATCACGCGCAGGTTCGAAATGAAGAGTTCCGCCAGGTAACGCGGCGCTCCCTGCGGCACGAAGCAACGGTAAATCTCGGACTCAATCCAGCGCCGCGCGATTTCCGACGCGGGAGTGTTGCGGTTCGCCAGGCACTTTCGCAGATCGCTTTCCTGCTGCTGAAGGCCGCTCTCCAGTGTTTTTTCGAAGAGCTCTTCATGGCAATACAAAAGCGATTCGTGCACAGCGACTTTGCCGTAGGTTTGTTCGAGGATCACGTGGCTATAGTGGCCGGTATAAACATCGCGCAGCAGCGCCACGTGCGCAAGCCTCGCCGTGGTGCTCGGCAAGTCGCCAAGCCACCGCAAGACAAATTCCTCAATGATTCGTTGGTTCTGCGCGAAACGCTCCTGCGAATCCACAGCAACCCCCTCGCAAACATCGCAAGTACCCGGCGCAATCAAAAAATAATAGACCGGCCCGGTCAACCAGCCCATCGCCGTACATCACGCACTTCGTCCATCCAGGAGGACTAGCGCGCTCGATCGCCGCCCCGCCGCCGCGATCGCCCGAAATGCTACTTCTAATTGTTATCCGTGTCAATAAATGTTTGGTAAATTTTAGAACAACACAATCAACTCGCCCGTGTGCACTGCCCGCTTGAGTGCTAATATGAGCCCCCAGTGACTCCCAAACCGCGCGGCAACGCATGGAAAGGCGTGCGGTACGCGGACGTGTTCCAAAGCGGAACGGTTGCGCGTCCCACATTCGTGCTATCTCCATCACCGCGCTGCGCATTCTCACGATTCGCCGCGCCGCCGGTGAACGCCGCTTCGCCGCGCTTTCGTCCAACTGGGACCTGAAAAACATTGAAGGTGTTTTGATGGCACCCAGCCCGAATCCCGAATCGCCGGATTTCGAGATCGCCCGATGACGCTCCTCGCTATCTCCATCATCGCCGCGAGTATCGCCTGTTTTCTGGCAATGGCTTGGCTGCTTGCACGGCCGCTCCCGCAAGAATCGCTCGCAACCTATAGGGACGTCCCCGACGGCCCTCCGGCCGAGCACGTGCAGCATTTTTCCCAACTGCGCCATCCCCTGGCCGGAACCGACGCTCCGTTCGTCAAACGCTACACATCGCCGCAAATCGAGAAGCACTGGCGCGACGACCGTCAACACGTACTCGAAAGCTTCTTGCGTGCGTTGGGCGACGACTTCGCGCGCCTTGAACAACTCGTCGCCATAGCAAACGCAATGCGCCCGAAAGAACTCGCGCAACAACGAAACGTTTCTCTTTCCTTGCTTCTGCAATTCCGCGCTAATTACCGGCTCGCTTTGCTGCTTCTCCGCATGGGAAGCCCCGCCTTCGCCCCGCGCATTACCAGGCTCGCAGAACTCCTGGGAAACCTCTCGACCCACACCGAGGCAAGCATGGCGCAGCTGACGCACCTCCCCGTGGAACAACCGTGTGCGCCGCTCTCAAAGATTCGGCCAGACTGATCCGTCAACCCCGCCACTTTCCACTGGCGCACACCCAAAACCCGCGCGCTCCGCCAGGAGACGATCGCTCCGAAGCGGTTACCCGATTCGGCAACACCGCGCGTCCGCGCCCGAACTAGCCCTTGCCCCTAACGTATAATTGGCCATTCTCTGGGAGCACATCGTGGAAACAGAAAAAGTCCTCGTAGTGGATGACGAAGAAGCTATCCGCGAAGTAGTTTCCACGCTTCTGGAAGCGCAGGGTTACACCTGCACCATTTGCTCGAATGGCCGCTTGGCCCTGGACGCTTTCGCGAGGGATACCTTTGACCTCGTCCTCAGCGACATTGTCATGCCCGAAATGGACGGCCTCAAGCTGCTCTCCGAACTCCGCAATCAGGATCCCGACGTCCCAGTGATTATGGTCACCGCGATGCACGATATCTCCATAGCTCTGGAAGCCATTCGCGCCGGCGCTTACGATTACATCCTGAAGCCCTTCGAAAAAGATCAGTTGCACCTCAGCGTTCGCCGCGCGCTCGAGCATCGCCGCCTGGTCATGGAAAATCGCACCTACCAGAGCGACCTCGAGCACCTCGTCGCCGAGCGCACCCAGCAGCTATCCATCGCTTTGCAGGATCTCGAACAATCCTACGACTACACTCTCGAAGCTCTCGGCGGCGCCCTCGATGCCAAAGACGCCGAAACCGAAGGTCACTGCCAGCGCGTCACCGCTTTCACCATCACGATTGCGCGCTCCATGGGCGTGGATAAAGGCCTGCTGCGTCACATCGCGCGCGGCGCATTCCTCCACGACATTGGCAAGATGGGCGTTCCAGATAGCATCCTGCGCAAGCCCGGTCCCTTGACCGCCGAAGAGCGTGACGTGATGCGCAAGCACTGCGAAATCGGTTTCGCCGTGCTGGAACGCATTCCCTTCCTCAAGGAAGCGGCAGAAATCGTGTTGTCGCACCAGGAATGCTTCGACGGCTCCGGCTATCCGCGCGGCCTCCGCGGCGAGCAAATTCCCATCGGCGCCAGAATTTTCGCGGTCGCCGACACTCTCGACGCCATGATTTCCGATCGCCCTTATCGCAAAGCGCTCCCGATTTCCGCCGCTCGCGCAGAAATCGAACGCTACTCCGGCAAACAATTCGACCCCCGCGTAGTCCAAGTCTTCCTGTCGCATCCCGACCGAGTCTGGATGGACCTCCACGAAAAAATCGGCGATCCCTTCCGCCTCACCCAGCTCGAACACGCCTAAACCATCGCGCCCGAGCCTTTCAGGACACAGCAGGGCAGCTTTCATTTCTGCCGCTGTACTACCTCTCGTTGAGAGTGCTTGCGTGGAAATGTGCGCGTGGGTAGGATTCACCGCGTATAATCGTTCGAGAGGATCTAATGGCTTTAGTCCCCATCAAAACCGCGTCAACCACCGGATACTGCGATTGCATCTGTGGCTGCTACGAACTCGCCAGCCAGCGCGACGACGAAACCGGCAAAGGCTATTGCCCAAGTTGCGCGAAAGAACATCTCGAAAAAAATCGCGGCATCGGACTCCCTCAACCCGCTCCCTGCAAAATGCCCGATAGCACCGGCCCCGATCTGAAGCTAGAAGTCCCCGCCCCCGCCGACCCGCCCGGCCGCCTCCGCTAGTCTTACACTTCAACCGCACATCCCGAATGCCCGTCCAAGAATCGGAACGGTCGCTAAAGGATGCGGCACTGGAAGTAACGTAAAGAGGTTACTTAAAAGGGAAGACGGGTGTCATCCCGAGCGCAGCGAGGGATCTGCTTTTCGCTCAAACCCTAAGAAGAAATCAGATTCCTCCGGCCAAACGCGCTCTCTGCGGTACATTCATAAAATAGACAGCACGAGTTTGACTCCCTCCCGAAATTCCTCTTCCTTCGTAATCAAGCTCAAAACCAAATATCCATCCGTCGGAAAATCATAAAAATGTCCCGGATGCGCGTAAACGCCCTTTCGCTCCAGCAACTCAATCGCAAGCTCCTCGTCCGGTCGAGTGGCCGGCACCCGCAGCACCACATACCACCCGCCCTCAACCATCAATCGCGAACAAGCTTTTTGCAGCGCAATCTGCCGATCCAACTCCGCAAGATTCTTCATCACGCGCGCCAGAAGCTGTTTCTGAAACGCCTGCCGCTGCTCCACAAATACCGGCAAAGCCGCCTGCACCGGCGCATTCATCGAAAGATAAGTGTCCGCAATCAGTTCCAGCCGCGCGAGCGCCGCCGCCTTCAAATGCTCTGGCCCGCTCGTAATCAACCAAGCCGCCTTCATCTGCGGCAATCCGGAAACCTTCGATAATCCGCTCGTCGTGAACGTCAAAGCGCCGCCATTTCCGGCAAAGCTGAACCGCGCCTCATCCGTCAAAGCAAAATCCAGAAACACCTCATCGGTAATAATCGCCACCCCGCGCGCCGCGCACACCCGATTGAGTGCCTCCATCTCCCGCGCCTTCACATAATTTCCAGTCGGATTGTTCGGATGCACCACAATCACGGCCCGCGTCCGCTCCGTAATCGCTCCCTCCAGTGCATTGAAATTGATCTGCCACCCGTAGTCGTATACCAGCGGATAACGCACCAACTTCACATCCTGAATATCCGCGAGAAACTCAAACAGAGGATAGCTAGGCTCTGGAATCAGAACCTCGTCGCTAGGATTGCATAGCACGCGAAACGCAAACGAATACGCCTCGCTGGTGCTGGTCGTCAGGATCATGTCGTCCACCGGCACCACAACGCCGCGCGCCGCATAATACCCGGCCACAGCCTCTCGCGCGCTCCGCAAACCTCGCGGATCCGGCGAATAAGCCAGCGCTGCGGGATTCGCCAGCGCCTCCAGGATCGCGCCGCCGGCGTATTCAAACCCGCAATCCGTAGGGTTCGACGCCGTCAAATCCAGCAACGCCTTCCCGGCCGCCCGACGCCGCGCGAGCGCTTCGCTCAAGCGGTTCGGCTCGAAATTCCAATGAGTTCGCTCGGCAAACATAGGGCTCACAGCCTAGCAGACGCCCGAACTAGAAGGAAATCCGAACCCGCGAACGACTAAGCACCTTGCCGGAAAACGGACGGGCGGCTTAGAGGCTGTGTGAGAACCATGATTTTCGTCAGGGCATGGCTTTAGCCGCTGAGGAAACGCTCCCGACGCCGGGATTTTGTCCTTGTCTCGGAATTGTAAAATCGCATCTCCGCCCTCGAAGACTCGGGACAGCGCGCGAATCTCCGCCTATAATCATTGCGCCACAGCTCAAAATGCACAGGAGATAACCATGAAGAGGATCGCCGCGTCCTTTGCCGTGCTCCTTCTGCTGCTGTTAACGGCGGCCCAGTTTCCCGCCGCAGCGCAGGAAGACGCCATCGCCAAGACGAACTTGAAGGTGGGCGACATCGCCCCGGATTTCACTCTGCTCGCGAACGATTGGAAACCCGTGAAGCTCAGTGATTTTCGCGGCAAGAAAACCGTCGTCCTGGCCTTCTACGTTCTCGCCTTCACCGGTGGTTGAACCAAGGAATTGCAGGCCTATCAGGCTGATATGGCCAAGCTCGAAGCCAGTGACACGGTGGTCTTAGGAATCAGCATTGACAGTCCCGCCGCCAACGCCGCCTTCGCCAAACAAATTGGCGTCACCTTCCCCCTGCTCAGCGATATGAATCGCAAGGTCCTCACGGAGTACGGCATCCTCAAGCCCTACGACGTGCAAGGCGACAAATATGAATGGGCGCAACGCACCACCATCGTGGTAGATAAAGACGGAAAAATTCAGCACGTAGAGCAAGGCGACGGCGCGGTCAATCCCAATAGCGCCGTAGCCATCTGCACCAACCTGCACAAACCGAAAGGCCAGTACGCGAAGTTGAGAGCGGGGGGCTTTTGGGTAGCGGCGCACTTCAGTGCGCCGCCGCACGTCGCGGCAGAACGTCCGTCAAGGTCGTCGTAGCGGCGCACTTCACTGCGCCATGGCGGTCCAAAGACCGCCGCTACAAAACCCCACACACGTGAAACGCCTTCCAGGAAAACGGAAGGGCGGACTTCAGCCCCGCCGTAAGGCGAGTAGACCAACGAGGGGCTTTAGCCCCTGAAGCCACGATTCTGACGTGTTCCAAAAAAATTACGAATGTGCGGTCCCACACTCACCGCGCCACATTCCGCCGCCGGTACATCAACCCCAATATCCCCACGAAAATACTAATCGTAGGAAAAAGCAAAATCAAAATCCCATCCCGCAAAGCCGCCGCGCCTTGCGGCCCCGAAGCCGCCGCGCTCTGATAACACATCGCGCAACCCTGCGCCACCACCCACGGCATCGGCAGAGCAATCAAACCCGCTAACCCCACCGCAAGCAATCCAAATCGAATTGCAATCTCTCGCTTCAATTCATCCCTCACGCAAAATTCTCGCGCCTCAATCCCGCCTAATGCGGCCGCAAATTCATCAATCGTATGCTGTCCGGGAAAAACATCAGCAGCATCATGCAGATACAAAAGACCATCGCCGGCACCAACAAGAGAAACAATCCCAATCTCTCAAATCGCAAATGCATGAAGTACGACATGATCAAGGCCGCCTTGATCAGCGACAGCCCCACCAGAATCGTAATCATCAAATGCACTTCCAGCCGCTCGTAAGCCAAAAACACTTCCACCGCCGTCAGCAGCAGCAACCATACCCAAACCGTGGCGAATAATTTGGTCGTCCCGACGGCATGCTCGTGCGTCAGTTCCGCCGCGTGTGCGTGTGCGCTCATCGTCTCACTCTCTCCCCGTTACTTGAGGTCTTCGCCCCAGATCGTCACTTCGGATTCACGCTCAGCAAATACACCATCGGGAAAATAAACATCCACACCAAGTCCACGAAGTGCCAGTAAAGCCCGCTGACCTCCACATGCTCCGCTGTGTACTTCCCCTTGCCGAATCCCCACGCAATAATCGCCAGATAAATCACGCCAATCGTCACGTGCAGCATGTGCAGCCCAGTCAACCCGAAAAACGTCCCGCCGAATAGCGGCACCATCGGATGCCACGGATTCGTCCACGGAGTAACGCCCTCATGAAAGAGCGTCACCCACTCCGTCGCGTGAATTAACACGAAAGCGATGCCGCAAACAATCGTCGCGATCAGGTAGCGCACCGTCTTCTTCACGTTGCCGTTGAACGCCGCATTCACCCCCAGCACCATCGTCAAACTGCTCGAAAGCAGCACGAACGTCATCAGCGACGATTTCGCGATCGCCGGCCAAATCTCAAATGGCCGCGGCCACTCCGGCGTCTCCAGGCGCACGTAGGCATAGCTGATCAGCAGCGCCGAAAACGTCAGCGAGTCCGAAATGATGAACAGCCACATCCCCAATTTTTTCGAATTAATCGCAAAAGGGGACGCGCCACCGGACCACGGCGATTCGACTATGCCCTCGTATTCCGCTTCACTCACGCTTCACCTCACCACCCACAGGAGTAGAAACAGGAAAATCCATAGCCCGTCCATAAAGTGCCAGTACATCGAAACGATATCCACTGCCGTGTCCATCGCCACTTTCCGGGGCGTGCGAAACTGGATGTACAGCAGCGCCAGCACTCCGCCCAGCAAATGCAATCCGTGCGCCCCGGTGAAAACGTAAAAGAAACTGCTGCTAGGATTCGTCGCGAGGAACGTCCCCGCCGCCACCAGTTGCCGCCACGCAATAATCTGCCCCACCACAAAGAGCGCGCCCAGAATCGTCGTGGTCGCCCACCAGTGCCGGAAACCTTCTTGATCCTTCGCGATAAAAAGTTTCCGCGCGCGCGTCAGTGCAATGCTACTCGCAATCAGAATCAGCGTGTTCAGCCACAGGATCCGCGGCAGCTCCAGCGGAATCCACGCGCTGTTGGGCATGTCCTTCCGCACCACATACGCGCTGACGAACGCCATGAAAAACATCAAAATTCCCGCCAGCGCCACCACCATCCCCGTCACATACGCGCGCTGTGGCGTCCGCGCCCCGCCGGAAGAACCTCCGCCCTCGCCTCCATCTCCTCCGAACCCGCCATTCCCAGAGGGCGCTCCGCCTCCGGGACCTTTCCCCTCGTGTATCAGCTCGATGATTTCTTCGGTAACCGTTGTCTGTGGCATTGCGTCGCTCCTAGAGCCGTTGCGCCGAAGCTTCTAACTCATCGCCCCGACCGCACTCGTCTCTAGCTATTTTGCACGAGCCACCTGCGCCGGCTCAATATTTTGCGGAATGAAATCCTCCACTGCACCCGGCACGCTGAACTCATAAGGCCCGCGATAGACGCTCGGATAATGTCCGCCGAAATTGTCAATCGGCGGCGGGGAATCCGTGCTCCACTCCAAAGTCGTCGCATTCCACGGATTCTTCGTAGCCTTCGGCCCGAATTTCAAGCTATAGAAAAAGTTAAAAAGAAACACCAGCTGCGCCGCTCCGGTGATAAACGCGGCAATCGTCATAAACTCATGCACCGGCTGCAGTCGCGCCAGAAAACCCACCGCCGAAGGATCCGCATAACGCCGGATTCCGCCAGCCAGCCCCACAAAATGCATCGGCATAAAAATGCAATACGCGCCCACAAACGTGAACCAGAAATGCAGCTTCGCCAGCGGCTCGTTCATCATCCGCCCAAACATTTTCGGAAACCAGAAATATGTCGCCGCGAAAATCCCGAAAATCGCCGCCACGCCCATCACCAGATGGAAATGCGCCACCACGTAGTATGTCGCGTGCAGCAGGTTATCCACCGCCGGTTGCGCCAGGAAAAGCCCCGAAAGCCCGCCGGAAACAAACAGCGAAACGAATCCCAGCGCAAAAAGCATCGGGCTTTTGAACTGAATCTTCCCGCCCCATAGCGTCCCCAGCCAATTGAACGTCTTGATCGCCGAAGGAACGCCAATCGCCATCGTCAACACCGAAAACGTAAATCCCGAATAAGGGCTCATTCCGCTCAAAAACATGTGGTGGCCCCACACCATGAATCCCAGAAACCCGATCGTGCAGATCGCATACGCCATCGCGCGATAACCAAACACTGGCTTGCGCGAAAAAGTCGAAAGCACATGTGAAGCGACGCCCATGCCGGGCAGAATCGCGATGTACACTTCCGGGTGCCCGAAAAACCAGAAGAGGTGCTGCCATAAAAGCGGCGAACCGCCGCTGTGCGCCTGAATCTGATCGTTCACCACCAATCCCGCCGGCAAAAAGAAGCTCGTCCCCGCCGAACGATCCAGCAACAGCAAAATTCCCGCCGCCAGCAACACTCCGAAAGCCAGCAAGCCCAAAACCGCCGTCACCAGCCAGCCCCAGCACGTCAGCGGCATCCGCATCAACGTCATTCCCGGCGCGCGCAAATCAATCGTGGTGGCAATGAAATTCAGCGCGCCCAGCAACGACGCGAGACAAAACAGCGAGATGCTCGCGATCCACATCGTCTGGCCCCAACCTTCACCCGGCCCCGTAATCTCGCCCAGCCCGCTCAAAGGCGTGTAACCCGTCCATCCGCTGATCGGGGCGCCGCCCGGCACCACGAACGCCGCCACGATGCACACGAACGCGAGAAACGTCACCCAGAACGAAAGCATGTTCAGTCGCGGAAACGCCATGTCCGGCGCGCCAATCTGAATCGGCAGAAAATAATTTCCGAAGCCGCCCTGCGGCGCGGTCGTCAGCACGAAGAACACCATGATCGTCCCGTGCATCGTCACCAGCGCCAGGTATTGCTCCTGCGACATCTGTCCGCCGCTGACAAATGGCAAGGTCGCGTTCGGCCACACCAGGTGAAAACGCATCAGCATCGATAGCACGATCCCGATCACCACCGCGGTCAGCGCCAGCAGGAAATACTGGATGCCGATCACCTTGTGATCCACGCTGAAAATATATTTCCGGATGAAACCCGAGGGCTCTGCCATCGGCGCATGCACAGTTGCTCCAGCGGGATGCGCGTGCGAACTCATTCCTGGCCTCCTGAAGTTTGGGTTTCGTTCAATCGTCTCGCCGACCGCGCCATCGATCCGGCGCTCACTGTGCCGCCGCTTCCTGCTGCTTCAGGAAAGCCGCGTAATCCGCGTCAGACACCACGTTCAGATAACTATGCATGCGCGAATGTCCCAGCCCGCACAATTGCGTGCACACAATTTCGTACTGCCCGATCACGTTGGCCGTGAAATGCAGCGGCACCACCATCCCCGGCGTGGCGTCCTGCTGCAAACGCAGTTCCCGCACGAAGAAATTGTGGATCACGTCCTGCGAACGAATCATCAGCTGCACTTCGTGATTCACCGGCACCGTAAGCGTCGGCACCACGATGTCGTCTTTTCCCGCAGGATCGTTCTGATCGATCCCCAGCGGATTCCCCGTCGAAGCGCTGATCTGTTTCGGATCCAGCCTGCCGAATTTTCCATCCGGTCCTGCGTAACGGAAATTGAATACGAACTGATTTTCCGTCACTTCCACCGGAATCGCGCCCGGCGCGGCCTCCGCAAACCGCATTTCCGCCCACGCCTTCCGCCCCATCAATCCCAGTCCCACAAACAGAATCACGGTCGCCGTAGTCCAAATCACTTCCATGGTGTTATTGCCGCGCGTGAAGTGCGCCTTCTGCCCGTGATCGCGAAAACGAAAAATCGCAAATGCTAATCCGAGCTGCGACAAAATGAACACCGTCGCCACCACCGCCAGCGTCAGATCGTATTGATGATCGATCGCATGGCCCACCGCAGTGATTGCCGGTGGCGGCGCATACGCTCCCGACGCAAATACATACACGGTGACGACTACGAGAATTACCAACAGGAGGGACAGCACAGCCGGTGTTGCCGCAGAACCGCTAGCGCGTTTCCTGATCCGCATCGCTTTTGCTCCCCGTAAAACTTTGGCAAAAAAGCGTTCGATAGGACCGCATGGCCGATTTCAAAACAGCACATCATATACAACGGACCACGAATATCAAGAACGATTGTGCGAAATAAAAAAACGCCAGGAGGAACACCGAGCGGCGGGACACGTCAACAAACTCAGGCGCAGGACATCGTCTAAAGTTCTCCGTGCCCTCCGGGTTTTCTCTGTGGACTCTGTGTTAAGCAGTTGAATCTGACGCACGGAAACCGCAAAACGAAATAATGGCGTCGCAATCGCTTCGCAATTTACAAATCTTAACCGAAGAGTGAATCGAAGGAAGGTTGGTGCGGTCGAGTGGATTCGAACCACCACGGTATTGCTACCGCCAGCCCCTCAAGCTGGTGCGTCTGCCAGTTCCGCCACGACCGCAATTCATTCAAACTTGCCGCAGTATAGCAGAAGCCGCTACTTCTTGGGAGCCGGGCTTGGCGGCGGTTGTTGCGCCGGCTGAACCGGAATCTGAATCGGCGGCGCCTGCGCGGGCTTCGCCGGTGTCGTGCCGGACTTCTGCGTCTGTTCCAGCACCGAACCGGTGCCGATTTCCTCATTCGGGCTGCGTTTCACCGAAAGCGCCAAAGAAGTCATCATGAAGACAATCGCGCACCACGTCGTCGCCCGCGAAAGAAAAGTCGCCGCACCGCGCGGTCCAAACGCCGTCTGGCTTCCCGCCCCGCCGAACGCTCCGGCCAAATCCGCGGCCGACCCGCTCTGCAGCATGATCACGATAATCAGCACGAAGCACACCACAATGTGCAGGGTCACCAGTACGGGGATCACGCGCCAGCCGATGGAAATGATTCCCACCGCAACCAGCAGTGACAACGCCCATTTTGCCCAACTTGGCATTTCCACTCCCAATCAACCTAAAAGTTAGCGACCCTAAAAATTCACGATCGCCGCAAACGACTTCGGGTCCAGGCTCGCTCCGCCAACCAGCGCGCCATCGATCTCCCCCTCGGCCATCAGCGCCTTGATATTGTCCGGCTTCACACTCCCGCCGTACAAAATCCGCACTGCCGACGCTTGCTCGGGAGAAAAATGCTTGGCAGCAAGTCCCCGGAGATAACGGTGGACTTCCTCGGCAATGTCAGGGGTAGCGGTCTTGCCCGTGCCGATCGCCCAAACCGGCTCGTAAGCTAAAAGAATACGCGAGAAGTCCTCGGCGGTCAACGCGGCCATTCCGCCCTCAAACTGCCGTTTCAGCACCGCATGCGTCATATTCGCTTCGCGCTCCGCCAGCGATTCCCCCACGCACACAATGGGAGTCAATTCCGCCGCCAGCGCCGCTTTCAACTTTCGGTTCACCGTCTCATCCGTCTCGCCAAAATATTGGCGCCGCTCGGAGTGCCCGATAATCACCGCCTCGGCCCCGCAATCCGCAATCATCCCCATCGAAATCTCGCCCGTGAACGCCCCCTCGCGCTCCCAATGCGCGTTCTGTGCCGCAATCTTGATATTGCTACCGCGCGCCGCCTCCGCCGCAGCCGCTAGCGAAGTAAATGGCGGCGCCACAATTATGTCGCAAGAGTGCGTCCCCGCAACAAGCAGCTTGAACGCCTCAAAAAACGCGCGCGTCTCCTCCCGCGTCTTATACATCTTCCAATTCCCAGCAATCGCCGGTCGCCGCAAGCTCTCTCCTCAATCAACAAGCTACTCGCAATGTTCACTCATTCCACAGCATCAGCAATATTTTCGGTACCAACTCCGCTCGACCGCCGCCACCATCTGGGATTGCGGCAGCTTGCCAACTCCTACTTCGCCGTCGAATCCGTAAGCGCCTCCACCCCCGGCAACTTCTCCCCGGCCAAAAATTCCAAAGAAGCCCCGCCCCCGGTAGAAATATGCGAAATCTTCGCAGCCAATCCCGACTGCTCCACCGCCGCCACCGAATCCCCGCCACCGACTATCGAAGTCGCTCCCGCCCCCGAAGCCGCCGCCACCGCCCGCGCAATCGCCAAAGTCCCCTGCGCAAACGCGGGCTTCTCAAACATCCCCAAAGGACCGTTCCACACAATCGTCCGCGCGGTAGAAATCTCCTTGCGAAATAATTCCACGGTCTTCGGCCCGATGTCCAATCCCATCCAACCGTCCGGCGTGTGCGCAATATCGGTCACGCGAGTAACCGTCGAATTAAACGACTCCGCCAACACATGATCCACCGGCAAGACCAACCGGAACTTTCGCTGCTGCGCCTCATTCAAAAGATCACGCGCCAAATCCAGCTTGTCATTCTCCACCAGAGATTTCCCGATCGGCAGCCCCTGCGCCTTCAAAAACGTATAAGCCATCGCCCCGCCGATCAACATCGCATCCGCCAGCTTCATCAAATTCTGCACCACTTCAATCTTGTCCGAAACCTTCGCCCCACCGAGCACCGCGACAAACGGCCGATCCGGATGCGAAATCGCCTTCCCCAGATAAGCCAGCTCTTTTTCCATCAACAAGCCAGCCGCCGACTGCCGCACAAACTTCGTAATTCCGACCACCGACGCATGCGCGCGATGCGCCGACCCGAACGCGTCGCACACAAACAATCCGTCGCAAAGCGCCGCGAGCTTCCGCGCAAATTCCGCGTCGTTCGCCTCTTCTTCCGGATGAAAGCGCACGTTCTCCAGCAGCAACACGTCGCCATCATGCAAGGCCTTGCTCATAGCCTCCGCATCCGCACCCACACAATCCGCCGCGAACGCAACCTTCTTGTTCCCCAGCAATTCCTCCAACCGCCCCGCCACCGCCGCCAGCGAATACTTCAAATCCACTTTGCCCTTCGGCCGCCCCAAATGCGAAGCCAGCACCACCCGCGCCCCACGCTCCATCGCCAACCGCAAAGTCGGCAAAGTCTCGCGAATTCGCGTGTCGTCCTCGACCTCCCCCGCCGACATCGGCACATTAAAATCCACGCGCACAAAAACGCGCTTCCCCCCCATCTCCAAATCCCGTATCGAAAGCTTGTTCATAGCCGTAAGTTCATCCAACTTTCGCTCAAAGCCGCAACCTGCACGAACCACTCAAGTCACAAAAATTAACGCGTTGTCATTCCGAGGGCGCCCGGCGCCCGAGGAATCTGCTTTTCGCGCAGCCTGCAAGCGAAACGCAGACCGCCCGCCATATCACGGAGTCAAGCGACAGTTCCTTGTAGGTCATGGCTTCAGCCATGACAAAGAAACCGGACGCGAAGCGTCCGTACCTTTCGCGGCGCCTTTCCCGCGAGCCGTGAACTAAAGTCCTCCACCCAAACGACCGGAGCAGCCACCAACCCAACCAAGCACCTGTCAACTGTCCGCACTACTTGGCCAAAAACTTAATCAAATCCCGGCAACGCGATGAATAACCCCACTCATTGTCATACCAAGAAAGCACCTGCACGCAATTCGTCCCCACCACACGCGTGTACCCCGAATCCACAATCGAAGAATGTGGATTCCCCCGAAAGTCCACAGACACCAATTCCTCTTCCTCGAATTGCAAAATCCCCTTCATAGGCCCATCCGCCGCCGCCTTCAAAGCCCCATTCACGCTCTGCACCGTAGCAGGCTTCTCGGTAAACACAGTCAAATCCACCACACTAACGTTCGGCGTCGGCACCCGCATCGCATAACCATCCAATTTCCCCTTCAGTTCCGGAATCACCAACTGCAAAGCCTTCGCCGCCCCCGTCGAAGTCGGAATCATCGAAAGCGCCGCCGCACGCGCCCGTCGCAAATCCTTGTGCGGCAGATCCAGCAGCTTTTGGTCATTCGTGTACGAGTGAATCGTCGTCATCGTCCCCACATTAATTCCAAACGTATCCTGCAAAACCTTCGCCACCGGCGCCAGACAGTTCGTCGTGCACGAAGCGTTCGAAATCACATGATGCTTCGCCGGATCGTACGTCTTTTCATTCACGCCCAGCACCAAAGTCTGGTCCGGATCCGTCGCCGGCGCCGAAATAATCACTTTCTTCACGGTCCCGCGAATGTGCTTCCGCGCGTCTGCGCCATTCGTAAACAGTCCCGTGGATTCCACCACGATCGTCGCGCCAACCGATGACCAATCCAATTCCCCCGGATTTTTCACGCGAAACACCTTGAAACTCTTGCCGTCCACGGAAATCGAGTCGTCCGTATGCGTCACCTTGTTCGGCAAATTTCCCAGGATCGAATCGTATTTCAACAAGTACGCCAGCGTCTTCGAATCCGTGATGTCGTTCACCGCCACCACTTCAATCGCCGGGTCACCCAGCGCCGCGCGAAAAATGTTGCGGCCGATGCGCCCAAATCCGTTAATTCCCACCTTAATTACCATGACTCCTCCGACGGGGCTCTAGCGAGTCCCCAAAAGTTGCCGCTAAATGCGGCTTAGTATTTGCTCCGAAACGCTTCAGATCCAAAACTGCGCGCAACTCGCGCTCGTTCGCAGATGGCTCGACTGAGGCCACTCCAACAGCGGAAGCTACTGCAGCGAACTACACTGACTCGAACGTGAAACTATATCAAATCGGCGAGGCCGGCACGCGGCAAAATATAATTTCGATGTACGATCAATCAAATTCCTTCACGCGAATCACTTTGTCCCCGGTAAACGTCACAAAAGTCGTCCGCGCTGGCGGCGTTCCGTAAATCCAGTCCTCGGTCTCCGTCCCATCCGGGTCCCGCTCGCGCACTTTATGCTCAGGACGACCCAGCGCCGCCAGCACCATGTCGTGATTCATCCCCACCAGCGCTTCATGATCCGTAATCGCCTGCTTGAATGGCAGCGGCAAAGTATCAATCCAATTCACCGCCCCAGAATGCTCTTTCGAAAAATCGAGGAACACTTGCAGATACGTCATCAGGTCGTCCGCGCTCATATCCGGCACGGGTTTCCCGAAATCCAGTATCAATGTCCCGCCGTTCGGCCGCTGTGGCGCGTTTGACACCGGCATCGGATCCACCCCGCCGCCTCCGCCCATGCCGATCTGCAGATGGTCGCGAATATTGAAATGGCTTTTCCCGCCGCCGTTGATTTCGATCACAATTTCTTTGGGATGGAACTCAATCCCCGTTACCTGCACGGTATCTCCAGGGTTTGCGGCCTGTCCATGCGAACGCAACGCATTCCGCAAATCGCCATCATCAATCTTCTTCCCCACTTCGATCTTGAAACCCTTCTTTCCAGCAGGAATCGGCTTGCGCACTTTCGCGAATTCGCCCGCCACATAACGCACGATTTCCAGCCGCGATTGCGGCTGCAGAGGCGATTGTTTCCCGGAACTTTGTTGACCCACGGAAAGGTAGACTTCCGGCAGCGGCCCAGCTGTCGGCAACGAACTCAAATCGGGCGGGTCGGGTAGCAGGGGCGTGCGGTAGCGATTCACATCCCTTAGATCGGCGCATAGAGCCAGCGCCGCGGCCAACACGATGGTAGTCCGGTAGTACATTGCTATCGGTCAGCGCCTATTCTAGTGTTTTTTGGCCCTTCCGGGAATATGGATTCGCCAACTGGCCGGATGGTTGCAGGCATCGCCGGGCCAGGCCCTAGCGTGGCCAATCAAGGTAGGAATCAAACTGGTTTCTCTGCGCCCGGCGTTTACCCCGGCGTAGTCGAGGCGGTAATCATTGCCGAGCTTAGCTGTATCCGTGCCCTCCGCCCTTTCTCTGTGAATCGCCCTGCAGGGCGATTCACCCTGAGAACCGGCAGCGCCGGTTCGAAAGGCGAACTCTGTGTTAAGTCTTTCTCTGCCTCTACCGCGTCGCAGCCTGCACCTTCGTCCCCGCCGCCCTCGCTTCCTCAATCTTCTCGTGCGCCAAATTCGGCTCAAAGCATCTCCGGCAACGCGCTTCGTACATGTTCCCCGCGCCCACCACGATCAATTCCTCTGACGCTACCAGCCGCTGTGTATGTACCGCCGGATTCCCGCATCGCATGCAAATCGCCAGCAATTTCACAATCTCTTCCGCCACCGCCAGCAAACGCGGCATCGGCTCAAACGGCCGCCCCATGAAATCCGTATCCAGCCCCGCGACAATCACCCGCTTCCCCATATCCGCGAGCTTCACGCAACTCTCCACCACCGACTCGCCCAGAAATTGCGCCTCGTCAATTCCCACCACTTCCGTCCGCGGCGCCACCTTCGTCAAAATGTCTGCCCCATCCTTCACCAATTCCGAATCCAGCTCCAGCCCGGAATGCGACACAATCCCGTTCTTCGCATAACGCATGTCAATCGCAGGCTTGAATATCTGCACGCGCTGCTTGGCAATCTCCGCCCGCCGCAAACGCCGGATCAATTCCTCGCTCTTCCCCGAAAACATCGGGCCCACAACAACCTCGATCCACCCCATGTTCCCCTTAACAATGTCCACGCGTTACGCCTCCATGACCTCTTCCGTTTCTCCGTGTCCTCTGCAGTTCCTCTGTGAACTCTGTGTTAGATCTTTACCGTTGCCGTTGCCGTTGCCGTTGGCATGGCCGTTGCGGAGCTTATAAATTTTCTCCGCCGCGCGAGGAAAATCACGCGCCAATCATCAGGCTAACACACAGCGCTGTGCAAATTCATGCCACCGTTCCCGCAACCAGCACCGCGACTATTCTAGCCACTAATCACTAAACACTAGCCACTGAATTTATCCCCAAGCCGGCTGGCTATTCCTTCAAGTAAATCGCCCGATTAAAAAACGGCGCGAACGCATTAATCACCGCCACACGAAACGACTCCTGCCGCGTAATCAAATTCCGCGTAAAAACTCCCCAAGCTCCCTCCGCATCCCGAATATTATGCCCATTCGCAAACGCATCAATCGCCTCAGAAAGCTCGATGCCGTCATCCACCACGCTCTCAGCCAACGCCTCCGGCACCAGCACCGCCCCCGAACGCCCAAATGCCCCGCGTCCCGACGAATCTGCCACATACGCCCAACTCTCCAAAAACACCCACCGCTGCTGCGCCTCGCGCACCACATCCAAATCCGGCAACACATCCAGGCTCGGCATCGCGTCCAAACCCGGAATCACATCGAATCCACCTTCTAGCCCCACAAAATATTTCCAACCGCGCCCACTCTCGCGCCCCACACGCGCCAAAGCCTCCGCGCGCTGCCGCGCTCCCGCCATCAAATCCTCGCGCGTTAGAGGCGTGTGCCGCACACCGCTAGCCACCTCCACCTCCACCACTTCAAATTCCGGAGAATTTTCGAACAGATTACGAATCGAAGCGAGAGCTTCGGTAACCGCGTTCACTTTCGGCCGGCGCGTGCTTCCCACAGCAACGACAATCTTTTCCATTAGCCGCAAATTCTATCAATCTTTCCACAACGGGTTCTGCTTTTCTCGCGAAAATCGCGCCACCAGAAATTCCTTCAAATCCTCAATGGAACCGAACAACTGGTCCGAGCACCCCAGCATCCACCCGCTGATCTCCTGCGCCGGAAGCGTGCTTACCAAATACACCGGAATCCCCTTGCGATGCGCCACCGTCAATTCCGCCGACGTCCCGCCGCTCTTCGCCAGCGCATCCCAAAAACAAATCAGGTAATCCGCCTGGTTCTCGATCAAATCCAGATCGAACGCAATAATCTTCCGTATCACCCGCCGAAATCGTTCCAGGTCCGTAGTCTTCCACTCGCGGAAATGATCAACCTCTTCCTCGCTCAAATTTTTCTGCTCGTCTTCCGCCGGATCATAAACACGATGCCCCAGCTGTTCGCGCAAAAAAGGCGCCAGCTTGCGGCGCCAAAGTCTGCCGCCGTCTTCCGCATATTCGATAGGACCGCAAAGGTAGGCCAGCATCAGGATTGGGCAGCCGAAACTCTAGCATGCACCAGAAACACTCGCCACACGGAGGATGAACCACCGCAGAACAACAGTGGAGCGGGATAAGGGAATCGAACCCTCGCCTCGACCTTGGCAAGGTCGCGTACTACCACTATACGAATCCCGCGTTACGGAAGGCTTCGGCCAGCGTTTTATTTATAGCATGGCGCTTGCGGGCGAACAAGGCCCGCCGCCGAGATCTTGACGATGCAATCAACGAGCTTTCCACGCGCCGCACCAACGAAAGGCCGCTCGCACCACACGTCGTCAAGCCTTTTAATCCACTTCCATGATGCGCGCCGATTTCACTACCGGGGACTTTTTTTGCCGCTCGGCAAATTTCTGCGCGCGTTCCCGATCAATATACACGCGCGCGAATTTCTCGCCATCCGCGTAATAAACAGTTACTTGCCAGTGATGATGCTTCCGCCGTTTATCGTGGCGCATTCGGCTGGTTTTCTTTGGCTTGGCTTTTTTCACGTTAGGTAGTCCCCTAGAAGATTCGCGACTATGGCAATTTTAGGGCCACCGCGCAAGTAACAAGTTAGGGGTTAACGTTCCTATACTCTTTTGGCACAGCGCAGCGCAATCCCTAGAGGATATAGCAACATAGCCCGAAATAAACTTAAAATTTCATGAGTCCTGGAACATTTGACGGCGTCCAACCGTAATAGTAAGTGAAGGGCAAAGCAACGGGCTGGAGGGTACCATGGTTATGTGCTGGGAACCGGAAGTGCAGATCGAAGACTTGCGAAATCATCCCGCGGAACTGGTCATGCGCCTGCGTTCGTTAGTCACCCGCGGCGCCCGCACCAATCCCGACCCTAATCACCCGGGTTTCTACGAAATCGAAAGCGATAATCGCGTCTACTACGTCCACATTTCCCCTATCACCGGGAAGATTCTGCTCCTGGCCACCTGGCCCAGCGAAAACGTGCTGGAAGCAACCCACAACGCAGCATAAATAAGCAGACGCCGTGAAGCGCCGGCTCTGAGGGTTTTGACTTGGCCCTTGGCGTTGTAGCGGCGCACTTTAGTGCGCCATCGGTGGGTAAGTCGGACCTGTCCGCAAAACCTCGGCGGCGATTTCCGCGAGAGTGTAGTCGGAGCAAATGCAAAAACAAAGGGGTCAGCTACCACTGACCAAATGTCATTCCGAGGGCGCATTGCCCCCGAGAAATCCGCTTTTCGTCCAAAGTCCGCGAAAACGCGTCAGCCCGCCGCCACCTAAAACGCCATATCCCCAGCCTTAAAATCCAAATCCCTCAAAGTCTGCGCCTTCAACCTATAAATCGCCGGCCCCTCGCTAGACCGCGCGTAAACAAATCCGCCTACTTCCTTCGAAATCTGCACAGTGATCTTCTTCCCGCTCTTATCGGCAAGCGTCGCCTCAAATGCCGGCTTGCTCAACCTCGCCGCCACATCCCCCGCCGGGTGATCGTAAATCTGCTCCGACCGGGCGAATTGCAACGGCGAAAATAGCTTCTCCGCGCTAGCCGGCTTCCCCTTCTGCTCAGTCGGCGCATCATAAGTCCACTCCGATTCATTCTTGCGCGTCAGCTCAATCACGCCGTTCGAGTTGTGAATTTCCACGTGCGAAATGTTCGCCGGATCGAATTGCACGATCCGCTTGTCGCGCAAATCGCTGTAATTCTCCGCGAGTTTCTTGTAAAGATCCTGATTGATACGAAAGATCGTCGGCCGCGAAGTGTCTCGCGCAAAATATTCGTCGCCCTCTTTTTTCCCCACCAGCAAAGTCGCCGTCTTCCCTTTCGCATCTGTAGCCGTAACCGCAACCGCGGGGTTCGTCAACCCATAAGCACCGAGCTTGTCCGCCGTCTCGCTAGCAACCGTCACCATCTTCGCGTTCGCCACGGTCGTCAAAAGCGAGGAGATCGCATCCGTATCCCCCGAAGTCGCAGCCGGCTTGCTGAATCTCCAGTCGCCATCCTTCCCCTTCGCCGCAGCCACTTCTCCCGCCGCATTCTTCAACTCAAACGAATTCACCTGGTCGCTTGCGATATGCAGCACCGCACGATCCCGCAATTCCTGCAAAGGCTTATCCACGCTCACGAGCAACGATTCCGGCAACAGCGCCACATCCTTCGTGTTATCTGCCAGCGCATACACCGAGACACCCGTGAAATCCTTCTTGCCCAGCTTCAACGAGTGCTTCGTCCCGTTCTTTAGCTGAAAATCCAGCAAAACTGCCGGTGGTTCCAATCCATAAGCTTTTAAACGATCCGGCGCCCCTGGCTCGGTCTGGCTCATGCGCGCCGTCGCGAGTTCCTCCACAATCCCTTCCACCGACGGCTCATCCGCGCCGGTCTGAATCGGCTGTGTGATGTCCCACGTGTCGCCATGTTTCGCCAGCTCAATCGTCTGCGACTTCGCATCAGCGGGATAAGAAATGCTCAGCGAAGAAATATCACCCGATTGCACCGAAAAAGCCGGCTTGGTCGTATCTACGGCAGCCTTCGCGGCCTCTTTTTGCCCGCGTTGCCAATCAAAATAATAAACAGCCGCGCCACCCACCACCGCGAGCAGCAAAACGATTAGCGTCGATTTTTTTATCATTGTTCAATCATGGCTTTCTGGAATTAACGCCGCTTCCACCAGATGAGAATCCCGGAGAAAATCACCAGGCCCGGCAGCAACGCCAGATCCACCCAGTGCAGCGCGGTTTCCTGGGCTTCGGTCAAAGTTACGCGCCGGTTGGTCGGCGCCTTCGGCCGGATGGATATCAATGCCTCGTCCTGCGACAACCAGTCAATCGTGTTGAAGAATAAATCGCCGTTGCGCTGCTGGCCGATCCAGGGATTCCCCGCAAACTGCGAGTTCCCGATCACCACCAGCCGCGCCTCCTTGTCGCCTGCTTTGCGATTCGCCGCGACGCCTAACGAAAGCGGTCCCAGCGTGTCCGTCTTCGGATCGTACGAAATCTTCGTTTCTTTCGGGTTCAAGGCTGGAATCGTAAAACTCCGCTCGGAAGTCTTCAGCAATTCCACTGCCTGCGGAATGGATTTGCTCTTGTCTGCGATCGAAACCGTCCGCACCAGCGGAAAGAATGTCACCGACCCCTGAAATCCCTTGGTGATCGGGCTAACCCCAAAATCCGCCACCAGGGGAATAATCGGTCCGCCGCCGAATAGCCGGCCCATCCCGCTCGCGTCCACCACCACGTTGCTGCCCACCGCGATGTTCCAGGACTTATAAATGTCGTCCAGCTTCGGATCCGTCGCCGGATCCTCCATGATCAACGCTTCCCCACCATCATCCAGATACTTCCCGATCGCCGCGGTTTCCTGCGGATAGTAAGACTGCTTCGGCCCGGCAATCACCAGCACGCTGCAATCCGAAGGCACGTTTGCTTCGGTGATTAGGTTTACGGACTTCGTCGCGTAGTTTTCTTTTTTCAACCCGGCGTCGGCCTGGCTATAGCCATCCTGTCCATCATCGCCCGTTGCTTTCTCGCCGTGGCCCGTGACGAAGCAAACAGTCTTCACCTTATTGCTCGTCGCTTTCAAGATCGCGCCGGTGATGTCCTGCTCGCCCACATCGCCTTGCGCGCCGGTTTGCACGTGCTCCTTATTGGTCCCCGAAGCGACGATCACATCGCCCATGTGCGTCGCACCGTATTCCTGCGCCACTTCCGGCTTCTGCTGCGGGTCCACATCCTCGAATTTGAAATGCGGCGAAAGGTTCTTGTACTCACCCATCAAATCGTCAAACGCGGAACTCGGCGTCTTGTCGAACCGCAGCACCGTCACGTCCTGCTTCAGATCCCGCACGATATTCCGTGTCTGGTCGGAAAGCGTGTAAAGTTTTTCCGTGGTCAGATCGAATCGCTTGTGGTGCCGGTACCCCACAAAATTCAACAACACCAGAATCACCAGCACCGCCAGCACCAGAACTGACGTGTTCGTTCCCTGCTGTGTCCCACGCTTTGAGAAAAAACGGATAAGTCCGCGAAATCCAATCACGATCGCCGCCAGCACAAACACGCCGCCCGCAATCAAAAGCGCCTTGCTGAAAGTCAAAAATTCGCCCTGAATCGAATAACGCAGGTACCCGGCGATCAACATCGCCACGCCCAGCGTTCCGATAAATCGCGCCGTCTCCTCCCGATCCCATTTCATCCTGCAATTTCCTCCATAAACTCCCCCCTTCTCGGCGTCTCTGTTAAGCTCTCCGCCACCGCATCGAATCAATCGACCTCACCGTCAAAAACACAAAAAATACAATAAAACTCCCGTAATAAATCAAGCTCGAAGTATCCACGATTCCCTTCGTGAAATCGTCATAATGCCGGATCACCGAAAGATACTGCAGCACCGCCCCCACTCCGCCGCTCGCATTCCTTCCCAAATCCAGCACCCACACAAACAAGAACGCCGCAAACGTCAGCACCGCCGCAATCAGCTGGTTTTCCGTCAGCGACGAAATAAATTCCCCCAGCGCCAACAGCGACCCTCCCAGCAGCATAATTCCCGCATATCCCGCCAAGAGCATCCGCCACGGTGGCGTAGGCTCGCTCCGCAAAAAGATAAAAGCCAGGTAACTCGCCGTCGGCAGCAGCATGATTGCGTACAAGGTCAGCGACGCGAAAAATTTGCCCAGTACGATCTGCACTTCGGAAATCGGCGAGGTCATCAGCAATTCCATCGTCCCGCGCTTGCGCTCCTCCGCAAAAATTCCCATCGTCAAGATGGGCGTAAAAAAAAGAATCAAAGTCGAAAGCAGTCCGAAAAACGCCCGCATCACTTCGCTCGGCACATCCACCTGCTGCGGCATCCCGAACTGCATTCCCTGCAATTCCATCTGCATGGCTTGCTGCGACACCACGGTCAGGAAAAAATTAAAAAAGTACGCGCTCAAAAACAAAAAAATCCCGATAAACACATAGGCAATGGGTGAAACAAAATAATGCCCCATCTCCTTGCGATAAATGGCGTAGAAATTACGCATCGTCTCCTCTAGTCAAGCCTTTGTAGCGGCGCACTTCAGTGCGCCATTGTTGTGGCGCCAACTATCAATTCCGTCGCGAAGACCGCACTCGCGACTCAACTCCCCGCCGCCTGCGCATGCGCTGCATCGTCTGTAGTCAATTCCAGGAAAATATCCTCCAGACTCAAACTCACTCCGCGCAATTCAAATAGCGGCCACCCGCTCTGCACCACCTTCGCCGCAATCGCGCTGCGAATGTCCGCGCCCTGCTCCGTCTCAATCGTCGCCGCCACGTGGCCGCCGGCCGGAATCTGCTCCACCTGCACACGCGTCGCACCGGGAACCTGCGCGAGCGCCTCCCGCAATTCCTTTTCCGGCGCCTGCACCTCGACGCGAATTTTCTGCCCGCCCTTCAATTGCGAAGTCAGGTTCTGCGGCGTATCCACCGCCGCAATTTTCCCCTTGTTGATGATCACCACGCGGTCGCACGTCATGCTCACCTCCGGCAAAATGTGCGTGGACAAAATAATCGTGTGCGTTCCCGCAAGGCTCTTGATCAAATGCCGCACTTCAATAATCTGCTTGGGGTCGAGCCCCACTGTAGGCTCGTCCAGAATAATCACGTCTGGATCGTGCACCAATGCCTGCGCGATCCCCACGCGCTGCTTGTAACCGCGCGAAAGCCGCTTGATCAATTCGTGGCGGCGATCCTCCAGGCTGGTCTTGCGCATCGCATCGCTGATGCGCTCGGCGCGCTTTTCCGCCGGCACATTCTTGATCCGCGCCACGAATTCCAGGTAACCCTCCACCGTCATGTCGGGATAAACCGGCGGGTTTTCCGGCAGGTAACCGATATGCTTGCGCACTTCCAGCGAATCTCCAAACACATCGAAGCCCCCGATCCGCGCAGTTCCCGACGTCGCCGGCATATAGCCGGTCAAAATTCGCATGGTCGTGGTTTTCCCCGCCCCATTGGGCCCCAGAAAACCGAGAATTTCGCCTTTATTTACTGTGAATGAAACGTGATCAACCGCGGTGATTGCACCGTACGTCTTCGTCAAGTCCTGTACTTCAATCAATGCCACCTCCGAAAATAAATGCTAGCCAAAAAATGTAAGGGACCGAACAGGACCGCGCCAGGCATTCCCGAACCAACATTTATACTAAAAATGATCCGAAATTGAAAATCGCCGCAATTCTATCGGATGCCGATATACCTCCGCAGGTTTTCTCTGCGTACTCTGCGTCTCTGCGGTAAATCGAATTTTGCCGCAGGCAAGAACTCTCCGTGCCCTCAAAGCATTTCTCTGTGCCCGGCGTTTACCCCGACGCAGTCGGGGTGTTAAATCTTTGGCCGTTGCCCCACCTCAAAACGTAAATCTCCCCCCAATCTGCGCCGCAAATGGCACTCCCACGGTTGTCCCCGGCCCAAAAAAATCCCCCAAAGCCCCAGCCGGAAACCGCAACTGGTTCACATTACTGACAGCCACCTGCGAACAAGCGGGCGGGTTCGCGCATATCGCGTTCAAATCCGGCAAAGCCGCCACATTCGTCACATAATTCGCCCCCGGATTGTTCCGGTTAAACAGATTAAAAAACTCAATAAACGGCGTAGCCGTAAATCTCTCCCGAAAAGTAAAAGGCCGGCTAACCCGCAAATCCACCTGAACATAAGGCGTCCCCCGAAATTCATCCAAACTGGTCTTCACTCCATTCACAAAAATCCGGTCTGTCCCATCCGCAGTAGTAATCGTAAAAGGTCGCGCGCTCTCTGCCTGCGACAAAGTCGTCAACTCAAACCCCCCCGGCAATCTCAATAATCCCGCCAACACAAACCGGTGCCGCACATCCTCGCCCGAAGGCCCATAATCCCGACGCGCAAATGGGTTCAACGGATCGCACACGCCATTCACATAATCAAACAACTCGCCCAGGACGCATCCCCACGTCTGCGCCTTCGCCAGAGTGTAATTCGCAATCAAATTGAAATGCCGCGACACGTTTCCCTGCAAATGAATCGAAAGCCCGTTGTAACTTGACCGGTTGTCACTCTTGAACAGCGCAATGTCCGGCGCATCCGCCGGCAAATTCACTCCCGCCGTGTAGTCATATCGCCGGTAACCATGATTTCCCTGCTCGTGCGTGTAATCCGCGCTCACCAGCCACTGCGCATTGAACGCATGTTCGATCCCCGCCGTCGAATGAATCGCATAAGGCGTCCGGTATCTTCCATCAATCAACGCGCCTTGCGATCCCGCCTGCAAACATCCCGGATCCGTCGGTACCACGCAAATCCCCACTGGCTCGTTCACCGCCTGAAACGCAGTAACCCACCCGTTCTGCGCCAGATCGTTGTAATACATCCCAAATCCCGCGCGCAGCACCGTCTTGTTCGATTCTCCCGGCGAATAAGCAATCCCCAATCGCGGCGCAAACGCGTGCCGATAATCATGCGGCGCTCCGCTCTCCAGCGGAATGCCCAAAGCCTTCAGCGTCAGATACGCGGGATTCTCCAAAGGACTCCGTCCCGACGCCGTAAACAATCCAAACGAAGTGTCGTAACGCAACCCGTAATTCACCGTCAGCCGCTGCGTCACCCGCCACGAATCCTCTGCATACAATCCCAATCGCTGCACATTCTGCGTAAAGCTTCCATTCGCAGCCGGCGTCGCCGTGCAGGTCACGCCCACCGGCACTGGCTGCGTGCACGTCAGATCGTTATAGAACTGCGAAGGATTTGCCGCGTAGAAACTCGGATTGTTCGGATACTGAATCAGCGTCTCGGCGTTTCCCGCGAGCGCGCCGCTCAATACCGGCTCGTGAATGAAATTAATTCCCACGCGCGGCGCATGATTCCCGCGGCTGTGGCTCACGTCATAGCGAAATTGATATTTCTCCTGGTTGCGCAGCACAGGAAACGCCGTGATCGGCGTCACAAACTGGTTGTCGCCAAATGTCTCAAACCCCGAAATCGTGCTGTCCGTCGAACTAAAGGGAAATGCCAGCGCAAATCCCAAATCCGAGTTGCGCGTCTCGGTACGATGCAGTCCGCTCGCCTCCAGAGTCAGCGCCCCTACCCAAGTAGGACTGAACGTAAAACTTTGGCTCAAAAGCAAATTCATATAGTTCGAACGCGAAGTCGCCCCGGTCGAAGGCAGCGTCGCCTGCTGCACCAAATCGTTATCGGTCGTATAACGATCCACAGCCGCGCGCAAAAACCATTGCGAACGCGCCGACTGCGCCCAATCAAATCTCGTCGTCGCCAGATAATCATCAAAAGGCACCGGCGCATTCGTCGGCACCGCAATCGAATTCACCTCCCGGCACCAGCCCCTCGGACGCCAATTGCGCCAGCGCGTTGAAACTCGCTGATGCTGTCCGGACTGTATGCAACGCTGGCGTCCTCGTGCACATATTCCAGCGAAGAGAAAAACCACACCTTCCCCGTCTTCAGCGGCCCGCCCACCGTCCCAATATAATTCTGCCGAGAAAACGGCTGCTTCGGCGCCGGCGGCGGATTATCAATCGGCAATCGCGCGTTCAACGCCGCCGCTCGCTCGTAAAAAGCCACGTCCCCGTGCCAATCGTCCGTGCCCCGCTTGGTCGTAATCACCACCGAACCGCCCGTCGTTCGCCCGGTATCCGCATCTTCCTGCGCCGTGCGCACCACGAATTCCTGAATCACGTCCGGCGAATAATTCTGCAAAAATCCGCCAATGTAATCGTCCGAATTGTCTCCGCCATCCACCGAAAGCTCCACGTTCAATCCCGAGCTTCCGCCGAACGACACTGCCGTAATCCTCGCCTTGGTCGGATCCGAAGGTTCCACCGGCTCCGTCCCCGGCACCAGGAATGCCACGTTCGCAAAACTCCGGTGCGCCAAGGGAAAATTCTCCAAATCCTCCGCCGAAACCGCTCCCTCGTGCACCGCGCTGGTCAAATCGATGATTTGCGTTGTGATGGACGTGCCCGCCTGCTTCCCGTTCACGCGCACCGATTGTTGTATCGCGCTAGGCTGCAGCGAAATCGTCACGTCGCGCACCTGCGCCACCACGATGGTCACGCTCGAATGCGCCTCCGCAAACCCCGGCGCATTCACCGCCAGCGAATATTCCCCGGGCAACAAATCCTCCACGCGAAATTCGCCCCGCGGCCCGCTCACCGCCGTCCGCTCGATGGACAACTCCTTCGCCCGCAATGCAATCGCCGCCTTCGGAATCACCGCGCCGCTCGCGTCCTGCACAACCCCGCGCAAAGTTCCCCGCGGATTCTGCGCCCGAGCAATCCTCATCCCGCCGGCGCACATCACCAGCGCCAGCATCAGCGCGTAAGCGCCGGGCAACGGCGGCCGTCTTGATTGCATCCACATGGCAGAATGACGGGGCGAATTATCCCAAATCAAATTCCCGCATTATATCCCTTTGACGCCCACCCCCGGCCAAAGGTAGGCGGAGATGTGCGTTGACACACTGCGGCGCTTTTGTTATTCAACTAGTTTCGCTAAACGAGCCAATGGTTCGATGTGGGAGCAACTCCCTCCGGCCGGGCGGATCCGAAAAGCAATCCAAGGTGCCATGAAAATATCGAAGGCGTATGCCCGCATGCAGGACTGCTTGTGGCTCACAGCTGCAAATAATTGGAACTGTCGCCGCGCGCATCGCGCCGCATCTCTCATCCTCGCTCTCCTGGCCCTTTCTTCGCTCGCATTCATCTCCGGCTGCGGCGGCGGTGGCACCGCCATCACGCTCGAAGTCACTCCCAGCACCGCCAGCCTCGACGAAGGCCAGCCGCTTCTCTTCATCGCCACTCTTGGCAACGACACGCAAATGAAGGGCGTCACCTGGACCCTCACCGGCTCCGGCTGCGCCGGCAACGGCTGCGGCGTGCTATCCAACATAACCACCACCTCTGTCACCTACACCGCGCCCACCGGCCTCACCACCGGCATCAGCGTCAGCCTCGAAGCGATGGTCAACGCTCACACGAGCACCACCCAGACGGTCACGATTTCCATCGTACTCCCCGCCGCCTTCCCCACCACATTCACGTGGCCCAATGGCGCGAACGGCACCCAGTACAGCGCCACCATCACCACCACCGGCGGAGTTCAACCCGTCCAATATAGTCTCGCGTCCGGCAGCCTGCCACCAGGGCTCACCTTGAACACCATCGGCACTGTCGTAGGAACTCCCACTTCTCACGGCACATCCACATTCACGATCAACGTCACCGACAACATCGGCAAAACTCCCAATCTTGTCGTCACTTCGCCGACGTACACCATCACGATCAACCCCGCGCCGCCGCTCGCCATTCCCACCACCATACTTCCCGGTGGTCTCGTAAAGACCAGCTACAACGCCGCAATCGTTCCCGCCGGTCCCGGCGGAGTTCCGCCGTACACGTGGAGCATCACCTCCGGCTCGCTGCCCAGCGGCCTGACGCTAAACACCACTACGGGCGTGATTAGCGGCGTCCCGACGACCGCCGGCGTCTCCACATTCTTTCCCAAGGTCACAGACTCCGCGATTCCGCCGCAAACAGCCGTCTCCGCCACCGGCATCACCATCACCGTCACCACCGTTCCCGCGCTGCAATCCGTCACTCCGCCGCTTCCTTCCGCCGCCGTTGCAGTCGCCTACACCGGCACTCTAAAAGGCTCGGGCGGAGTTCAGCCTTACACTTGGAGCCTTGTCTCCGGCCAGCTTCCCTCAGGCCTGCATCTGGATGCCGCCACTGGCCAGATCACGGGCACTCCGATCCTCGCCACCACCGCGAATTTCGCCGTCGAAGTGATGGACTCCAATTCCGACGTCTCCGCCCCTCAGGCGCTCACTCTCACCGTCGCTGCCGGAACCGCCAACACCAATATCCTTTTCAACGGTCCGTACAGTTTCCTCTTCCACGGTTTTGATACCACCGGTGGCAACGTCATCATCGCCGGCAATTTCAATGCCGACGGCTCCGGAAATATCACCGGCGGCCAGCTCGATAGCAACCGCACCGGAGGCACCCTTGGCATCTTCACCGGTTCCACCTTCACCGGAACCTACGCCATCGGCAACGACGGCCGCGGCTCCATGCAACTCACCGTAACCAATAGCAAAGGCGCAATCGCCGTATTCAATTACTTGCTGGCGCTCAATTCCGATAGCTCCATCGCCATGATTGAGAATGTAATTCAGGGTGACACGCTCGGCACTCCGCAAACCCACGGTGCCGGGACCATCAAACCCGTCATCGGCGGCACTCTCACCGCCGCAAACTTCAGCGGAAATTACGTCCTCGAACTCGACGGCCAGGACGCCGCCAACAAGCCCGAGGTAATCGTCGGCGTGGTACACGCGGATGGTTCTTCGCAGTTGAGCCCGGGTGCGATTGACATCAACGACGCCGGCAGTTACACGCCCAATCTCGCGCTCTCCGGCAATTTTGGAGTCACTTCCACCAACAACAAGGGCGTACTGGACGTGACCTTCCAGCTTCCCAACACGGCGCAGGTTCAGCTCCAATACACGTTCTACTTCGTTTCATCCTCGGACATTTTCTTGATCGCGGTTGATCCCACGGACAACACCCATCCCCGCCTCGCCGGTGAATTGTTCCTGCAGGATCCCATGGCCTCGTTCGGCTCCGGCGCCCTCAGCGCCAATAGCGTCGCCACCGGCACCGGTTTGGACGGCGCAAATTCCAGCGTCTTCGCCGGACTGCTCACCGGCAATGGCGTCAGCTCCGCCTCTCTCACATTCGATCAGAACGATGGCGGCACGGTCACCACCGGTTCCGCGTCCGGCACTTTCACCGCCGACCCCACGTCCAACGGACGATTCGCTTTCTCCGGCTTAGGTTCGCGCATCGCTGCTGCCTATCTCACCGCACCCAATCAAGGCATCCTCATCGGCTCCGACGCCGCCGTCACCTACGGCCGCCTCGACGCGCAAACCATCGTCCCGCCCTTCAACTCCGCCTCCATCGAGGGCGGCTACACTCTAAGCGCTCCGGCAACTCTCGATAGCGCCACCCTGAATTTCCTAGGCGAATGGCTCTCGCCCAACGGCACCGGCAGCATCACCGGCCTCCTCGACGAAGTGGACAACGACGGCACCGCGCACACTGGCCTCTCCGTAGCAGGAACTTCCTACGCCATCACCAACACGGCCACGGGTCGCGGCACCTTGACGCCGACGCTCTCAGTGGGGAAAATCGGCTTCCCCTCGAACCTGGTGATTTACGTAGCCAGCCCATCCAGTTTCCGCGCCATCTCCACCGACTCCAACCCAGGCAACGAGCATCCGCTTGTCTTTTACCTGGATCACTAATCTCCGAATCAATCCGCGTTCGCGATCAACAAAATCGCCCACCCCCATCTGGGAGTGCGGCAGCTTGCTGCCGCCTGTTACAAAACGAGGCGCGCCTCGCCGTCATTTGCCATTTCAATCGCGCCCAAATTCATCCGACTACCGTAGGGGCACGACTCAGTCCCGCCCTCTCGCCACAAACTCCGCAAACCCTTCCCGCGCAGCCAAACCTCCGCTAAACTCAACCCGCCAAACTCCAATGACCACTAAACGAAAATTTCTAGCCATTTCACTAGCCGTGGCCGCAACCGCGATCCTTTCGCCTCACGCCGAGAGTCAACAAACGTTGCAACCTCCACCCGCCGCAAAAATAATCGCGCTAAATCCCGCCCCCGGCCGCTACACCGAACCAAGCATCGCCATCAACCCAAAAAATCCCAACCAAATCGCCGCAGCCTTCCAAGCCCCCGCCAGCGTCGCCTACTCCACCGATGCCGGCGCCACCTGGCAAATCGCCCAACACACCGCCCCCGCAAATTACGCCATCTCCGGCGACGTCTCCCTCACCTACGACTCCAAGGGCCACGCCATCCTTTGCTACATCGCCTTCGACAAACTCGGCACCTCGCAATACTGGGCGCACAACGCCACCCGCAACGGCGTCTTCATCCGCCGCTCGCTCGACGGCGGCAAATCCTGGGAATCGAATGCCATCTCGGTAGACGAACAACCCACCCGCAAAATCATGCCTTTCGAAGACAAGCCCGACATCGTCGCCGACAATAATCCCCAATCGCCGTACAAGGGAAATCTCTACATCGGCTGGACCGAATTCACTCTGGAAAAAACCACAATCCTGTTTTCGCGCTCCACCGACGGCGGCAAGACCTGGTCCCCGCCGCAGGAAATCAGCACGCACGAGGGTCTGCCGCGCGACGACACCGGCGCCGTCGAAGGTTTCACCGCCGCCGCAGCCGCCGACGGCACCCTCTACGCTACCTGGGCTGACGGCAGCACCATCGCGATGGCCACTTCAAAAGACGGCGGCGCCACCTTCGGTCCCTCGCGCGCCATCCTCGATACCGCGCCCTCCTATTACGGTGTCGAAGCCGTCGAACGCGCCAACGGCTTCCCCCAACTCGGCATAGATCCCCAGACCAATCGCCTCTTCCTGACTTTCAGCGATTATCGCAACGGCGACGTGGACGTCTTCTGCTCCACATCCATAGATCGCGGCACCACCTGGAGTCCCGCAACCCGCGTCAACAGCGATCCTCTCCACAATGGCGCCGACCAATTCTTCCAATGGCTAGCCGTGGACCCAACCGACGGCTCAGCAAACGTAGTCTTCTACGACCGCCGCCGCGACCCCAATAATCGCGCCGTCTCGGTCGTCCTGGCCCGCTCCACAGACGGCGGCCAAACCTTCACCAATTACGCCTGGCCCACCCCGCCATTCGACCCCGAAGGAAATTTCATCGGTGACTACAGCGGAATAGCAGCCCTGCAAGGAAAGGTCTACGCAGTCTGGACCGGCCACGCCTCGACGTCTCAGCCTAAATCTGAGTCGAACAATTCGTCAGCCGCAAAGGCACCCAACGGAAAGAACCCGGAAGCACGCCGAAGAATACTCAGGCCTGAGGATGGCACAAACAATAATCCAACTGGGCCGCGCCGATTTCTCGACCCCAACGCAATAGGCCCGGGCACACCGGCTTTGCCTAACAAAGACGACGAAATTCGTAATTAATGGGCAGACTTTCGGCCATTTGCGCAGATGACAAAAACGGGCTACGTTTGACGTAGGGACATGAGTTCGAATCCGAAAACAGATTTCCTTGCGAGCAGATTTGAGCTTTTTAGTTCGTGTAGTAGTCGGTTATCGCCCACATCAGCGCGGCGAATATCGCAAAGAAGATGAGTGTTACCCACCAATGTGCAACTCCAAACGGGATGGGAAAGAGAATAATGAACAACCAGACCCACCACGGGAACCGCCTTTTCTTTGCAGGCTCCTCCATCATCCATCACCTTCTGACTAACGAGTCTAGCAAGTTCTAGAAACCCTAGAACCCAGAGGAAGGGCCGGTCAAGCGCGACAGGCCGGACACAAGCTTCACACGTACTCGCGACCTGCTAGACGAAACTACTTCTCATCCTTCTTTTTCTCCACCAATTTCAAAGCCGCCGAATTAATGCAAAATCGCAAACCCGTCGGCTCCGGCCCATCCTCAAACACATGCCCCAAATGCGCGTCGCACTTGCTGCAAATCGCCTCCGTACGCGTCATCCCGTGGCTCGTGTCGCGCTTCATCTCCACGTTTTCCACCGCCACCGGCTGGTAATAACTCGGCCACCCCGACCCCGAATGATATTTCGCCTCCGAGGCAAACAAAGGCTGCCCGCAACAAACGCACACATAGGTCCCCGGCGTCTCCGTATCCTCATACTCGCCCGTGCCCGGCGGCTCCGTCCCCCGCTGCCGCGTCACATAATATTGGTTGTCATCCAACTTCGCCCGCCACTCCGCATCGCTCTTCCGTATTTTTTCGCTCATCCCCATATCTTACCGCAAAATCCCAAACGCAAAATCCAGCCCCAACGACAATCCATCGCCAAGATCGGTAGGGGCACGGCATGCCGTGCCCGCTTAACGTACGATGCACTCTCGCCCGATTCGCCTCCACCCACATGTCCACGCCCCCGATTTTTTTCGCCGCGAGCGATTTCCACACACCAAGCCCCACATCGCGCAGTAGCGCAACAGTTCCTTGTAGGTCCTGGCTTCAGCCACGACAAAAAAAAAGGCGCGCAGCGCCCGCACCTTTCGCGGCGCATTTCCCGCGAGCCGTGAACTCAAACCCTCCACCCAAACCACCGCGTCAGCCAAGTCCGAATCCGCGCCACCCACCCTCAAACCACCCCGCTCGCTAATCGCACATGTTCTCTCACCCCGCACTCCCCAGCACCCACCGCTCAGCTATACTTATAAAATGAACGAAGTCTTCATCTGCGACGCAATCCGCACTCCCTTCGGCCGCTACGGCGGCTCGCTCTCCACCATCCGCGCCGACGATCTCGCCGCCATCCCCATCCGCGCCCTGGTCGCACGCAATCCCACAGTAGATTGGGCCGCACTCGACGACGTAATCTTCGGCTGCGCCAATCAAGCCGGCGAAGATAATCGCAACGTAGCCCGCATGGCTATGCTTCTCGCAGGCCTGCCACAAGAAGTCCCCGGCGCCACCATCAATCGCCTCTGCGGCTCCAGCATGGACGCCGCCGGCACAGCCGCCCGCGCCATCCGCTCCGGCGAAACCGACCTCATGATCGCCGGCGGCGTCGAAAGCATGACCCGCGCTCCCTTCGTCACCGCCAAATCCGACAGCGCCTTCAGCCGCACCAACGAAACCTTCGACACCACAATCGGCTGGCGCTTCATCAATCCCGCGATGAAATGCAAATACGGCGTAGACTCCATGCCCGAAACCGCCGAAAACGTAGCGGAAGAATTTCACGTAGGCCGCGCCGATCAGGACGCCTTCGCCTACCGCACCCAGCAACGCTGGGCCCGCGCCCACGCAGCCGGATTCTTCAAAAATGAAATCGTCCCGGTCCCCATCCCGCAAAAAAAGGGCGACCCCAAAATTTTTGACACCGATGAGCATCCTAGGCCAGATACCACTCTCGACGGCCTCGCCAAACTCAAACCCATCGTCAAACCCAATGGCACCGTAACAGCCGGCAACGCCTCCGGCATCAACGACGGCTCCTGCGCCCTGCTCCTGGCTTCCGAAGAAGCGGTAAAAAAATACAATCTCACTCCGCGCGCTCGCCTACTAGCCACCACCACAGTAGGAGTAGCTCCGCGCATAATGGGCTTCGCTCCAGCCCCAGCCACAAAGAAAATCCTGCAAAAAACCAACCTGCAGCTATCCCAAATAGACGTAATCGAACTAAACGAAGCCTTCGCCGCCCAAGCACTAGCTGTCACGCGCGACCTAGGCCTCCCCGACGACGCCGAACACGTAAACCCCAACGGCGGCGCCATAGCCATCGGCCACCCACTAGGCGCCAGCGGCGTCCGCCTGATCACCACCGCCATGTACCAACTCCAAGCCACCAAAGGCCGTTACGCCCTCTGCACCATGTGCATAGGCGTAGGCCAAGGCATAGCCACCATAATCGAACGCGTCTGAACTGGACCCGCGCGAATTTCTCGCGGCTCGCTTCCTTGCTTTTGCTTCCTCTGCGAACTCTGCGCTCCGACCTCTGCGCCCTCTGCGTTAAATCTTTCTCTTTCTCTGTGTTCTCCGCTTTTACTCGGTGTCCTCTGTGTTAAATCTTTCGCAGTTGCCCTCACCGCTGCTTCCTCTGCGTCGATCTTTCAACCTCCCATCCGCTCACTTCTGCACATTCTCCACCGCGCGCGCCCCCTCGCTACCCGCCACTCGACCACCTCGACTCTCCACCACCCGCCGCGTAACCTCCCGCTCCAAATGACTCAACGGATAAACTCCATCCGCATTTCCCGCCGCATAAATGAATCCCGGCATCCCCCACACCACCGACGTCGCCTCATCCTGCACGATCACTTCCCCGCCCGCGTTGCGTATCTGCTCCGCTCCCCGCGCTCCATCGCTCCCCATCCCGGTCATCACCACCGCCAGCGCCCCCGAGCCATACACCTGCGCCACAGACCGAAACAACACATCCACCGAAGGACGGCACGAATTTTCCACGGCCCTTGATTCAAATGCAGCAAATGACGATTCTGCGACCGCCCCACCGTCATGTGAAAATTTCCCGGCGCGATCCAGGCCTGCCCGCTCGCCAGCGCCACTCCCTCGCTCGCCTCCGAAATAGTAATCGCGCTCCGCGACGACAATCGCTCCGCCAATTGCCGCGTAAACACCGGCGGCATATGCTGCACGATCACAATCGGCACCGGAAAATCCTGCGGAATAAACGGCAGCACTTCCGAAAGCGCCCTCGGCCCTCCCGTGGACGTCCCAATCGCCACAATCTCAATCCGCCGCCGGCTCGGCCGCACGATTTTCGCCAGCAAAATCGGCGCGCTGGGTTTCGGCGCCACCCGCTTCTCGCCGCCCACCCGGCACAACGACTTGATCTTCGGTATCAGCTCCGCCCGAATATTCTCCCGCGCCTCCGCCGGACTCGTCGCGTGATCCGGCTTCGTCGCATAATCCGAAGCCCCCAACGACAGCGCCTCCAAAGTCGCCGACGCTCCCCTCTCCGTCAGCGTGCTGTACATAATCACCGGCAGCTTCGGATAAATTTTGCGAATTTCCGCCAGCGTCTCCAGGCCGCTCATCCCCGCCATCTCAATGTCCAACGTCACCAAATCCGCATTCATCTGCGGCAATTTCCCCAGCGCCGATCGCCCATCGCTCGCCGATCCCGCAATCACCAAAGCAGGATCCTCCGCCAACGTGTCGCAAACCATCTTGCGAACCACCAGCGAATCGTCCACCACGAATACACGCAAAGGTCTCATGACTAGGGTTTACCGCCGCTCGTCCCTACTCCCACCAGCACCTCAACGGCCAAGCACGCGAAGCCGCTACATCTTGGAGTGCGGGGGCTTGCCCCCGCCTGTTACACGGCGAGGCTTGCCTCGCCGCTCCCGGTTGCATCACGGTTGCCTACGCTCCGAGCTCGTCAAAGCGCCCTGCCCCAATTCCACACACCAACGCGCTTCCTCATTAGCTTGTATCGTCATTTCACCGTTTTCGATTAAGTCTCCGCCACCAACTCCCGCGATTGACACCAAAAACCTCCCGGGCTACCCTCTCGCCAACGGGAAACGCAACTCGCCATTTCCCATTAACGGTCTCCGGCTCTCATCTCCCAGGCCATGTTTCTCAATTCTCATTGCCCGCTCTCATGCGAGGAGGATTCGCCTGATGATCCATACGCTCGCTACCAAAATTGCCCTCGTCCTCGCGCTACTCTCCTTCCTTCTCACCACTCCATCGCTCCACGCCCAGACCGATCAATGGGATAAGCACATGAAATCCGGCGCCAAAGCCTATGACGACGGCATGAAGCAAAAATATTTTCACGGCTGGGGCAACGCCACCCCAAACCCTCAATTCGCAAAAGCCGAAGAAGAATTTCTGGCAGCTCTCGCCCAAACCGATGCTTTACCCCCCGGCGACATGAGCAAGGCCCGAACCCTCGGCGCCCTCGCCTCCGTTTACATGGAAGAAGGCAAATTCGCCGACGCCGAATCCCGCGGCACTCAGGCCATCGCTCTGATGGACGCATCCGCGAAGCCCGACGATCCCCGCCTCGGCTACGCCCTCGTGCACATGGCCCTGATCTACGATTCGCAAGGCAAGACCGACCAGGCTGCCCCGCTCTACGCCCGCTCCCTTTCCATCCTTAGAAATAGCGGAGGCTCAGACTCCCAGGAAATTTCCAATCTGAAATTCCACGCCAGCTTCATCAGGATGTATCACCCCGCCGCCAGCGCGCAGATCTACCAGTACATTCTCGATCTCAGCGAATCCACCGGCGTCTCGGACGCGGACCTAAGGTCGGAACTCGGCCGCTTGGCGCAAACACAGCGCGGCGCCGACGCCGAACAGGACTACCTCCGCATCCTCGAATTGGACAAGAAACTCTTTGGCCCCGACGACGTCAAGACTGCCGGCGACCAACAAGGACTAGCCAAGCTTTACCTCGACGAAGGCAAGTTCGCCGCGGCGCTGCCTCTCTTGCAGCACAGCCAGCAAGTCATGCAAGCCAAGCCGCCCCGCGAGCACGAATCGAAAATTGACAAGCGCTTCGACGCGAACGATGAGCGCCATCTAAATGAGCAGCTCGCGCAAGCCTATGCGGGCGCCGGCAAGAATCCCGAAGCTGAGGAATTGTACAATCGGATTATTTCCACCGAGGAATCCGACCCCAATCGGAACAAACTCCTGAACGACATGTCCTTGACCGACGAGCTGCGCGGCCTCGCCGGCGTCTATCTCGCCGAGCACCGCTACGATGAAGCCCTCGATACCATGAAGCGCACCGAAGCGTTTGACGACGCCATCCAAAATTCAAAGTTCGGAAAACTAAAAGAGCAGTCTGCCGGTCCTTCGGTTTGGGCCTGGCTCTGTCTGATCGAACTCGCCGAGATCTACCGCGAAAAAGGCGATAGCGCCGCCGCCGAGCCGCTCTTCCAGCAATCTTTGGAAATGACACAGCAAATGCACTTGGCCGCGGGCCATCCCAAACTCGCTCAAATGCTCGGCAACTACGCCACTCTGCTTCGCGACCAGGGAAAATACCCAGAAGCCGAAGCGCTCTACAAACGCTCTCTTGAAGTCTGGGCCAAAACCAGCTACCCCGAAAACGCCGACGACGCCCAAACCCTCACCAACTATGCGCAGCTCCTGCGCAAAACAAATCGCCCCGCCGAAGCCGAGCCGCTGGAAGCCCGCGCCAGCGCCATGCTCACCAAAGTCAACGCCCCAAACTCAACCAACTAAGCCTCAGCCCCGCAGTCGGCAAAAAAAAGGTTTGTGTAGCAGCCGCTGCGTTCCGCGCCGTCAGCGGAACGCAGCGGACAGCTTTGGTTTCGCTGTTGACTTGCAAGACGACGCAGCCTATCGTTGCGCCCGATCGTTTCCCACGGTTGTCGAACCCAAGAAATTTTCAACCAAATGAACTCCCGCGCTAGCACCACGCACCACACGACCCAAGGAGGGTCACACATGAAGCGTTCCTTACGGTTTGCCGCGATTGCTCTGCTCGTAATCGCCGGTTCCTCCACTCTGCGTGCTCAAAGCAACCCTCTCGTCGGATCTTGGAAACTCAACACCGCAAAATCGAAATACGATCCAGGACCAGCGCCCAAGAGCCTCAACCGCACCGTCGAAGCCGATGGCGATGGCGTGAAATACAGTTTTGAAGGCGTCGCCGCCGACGGCAAGCCCATTGCCTACAGCTTCTCCGTCAAATTTGACGGCAAGGACAATTCCATCGCCGGCTCCATTCCCAGCGGCGCGGACACCATTTCCGCCAAGCGCACCGACTCTCATCACTTCGTCGCCACCCTGAAAAAAGGCGACAAGCCCATCGGCACCTCCAAAGTAACAGTCTCCAAAGATGGAAAAGTCACCACGGTTGACTCCACCGGCACCACCGCAGCCGGCGGCAAGGAGCACGACGTCCAGGTCTACGACAAGCAATAACAATCAAAACGCCGTATCCGCGCGCGCTAAGCACACGCAAACAAAAAAAGGCGGCTCGACCACAGCCGCCTTTTTTTTATTTCTGCGCAGAGCCTGTCGAAATACACACCCGCCCGGCGTCAGATCAGCCGATCACAACCTCAACTAGTCTCTTTACGAAATCTGCAGCGCCTTATTCACATCCATCATAATCGCCGAAGCCGTCGGCTCCGTCAGTCCTCCCGCCAAAGTCGTCGGCACTCCCCGCGCTTCCGCATCCACGCGATAAGAAATCGGCCCCAGCTTGCTCACCGCCCAATTCATCCCCGCCACTACATTCTGCTGCCCGCTGTTCGGATGCGGATCCGCCACAATTATCACGTCCCCAGCCGCCTTCAGTACGTGATTGCGCACGATCACCCGGTGAATCGCATCCTTCGGAATGTTGTTCCCCGCTACATCAATCCCATTCTTCGAAACGCGAAATTTCGCCGGCTCGCGATATTGCGTCGCCTGCTTCGAATGCATCAGCAAATACATCGCCCCGTAAACGAACCCCGCCGCGATCACTCCGTAAATAAATCCCGTCGAAAGCGCGAGCAGCACCAGCAGAGTCCCCGGTATCGCCACCAGCAGCCAAGGTGCCGGCACTTTTTCCGGCGTAGTCGAAATCTCAACTCCGTCCCCAACGTTCTGACTGTCGTATCCGGCCATGTTCGCTCCTCTCCTTAATTTGAGCGGCAAATCCGCACGGAATCTCCATGCGCGAATATCCGCATCTCTTTTTTCTTAGCGGGATTTCGGTTTGGACCGCCCGGTTGCGCACCGTTATACACCCGCCCCACTCCGCGCGGGCAAAATTTCTTCCCACTGCAACGGTGCGTCCGCGCGGTCCATCCCGCCACAGGCCGCGCGCCTGTCCCACTTACTACGCTATGCGCAAACCAGCGGGAAAAACCGTCATCGGCGATATAATGTCTCCATGAGGATTCTTCTCTTCAGCGGCAAAGGCGGCGTAGGCAAGACCAGCCTCGCCGCGGCCACCGGCGTAAAACTCGCCGCCCTCGGTCACCGCACTCTGGTGATGAGTATTGACCCGGCCCACAGTCTCGCCGATTCCTTCGACCTCGATACCCAGCTTTTCCACGACGAAACTTCGGACCCGCTCGCGATCAACAACCGCCTCTCCATCCTCGAGCTCAATATCCAAAAAGAGATCAAGCGCCACTGGCAGGAAATTTCCTCCTACGTCAGTTCCGTCCTCCGCACTACCGGCATCAGCGGAGTCGAAGCCGAAGAACTCGCCATCCTTCCCGGCATGGAAGAGCTCAGCGCGATGATGTACATCAACCAATACCGCCGCGAGCAGCGTTACGACGTCATCATCCTCGATGCCGCTCCCACCGCCGAATCGCTGCGCTTCATCAGCATGCCCACCACTCTCGATTGGTATATGAAGCACATCTTTCCCTTTCAGCGGAATCTCCTGAAGGCCGTCCGCCCCATCGCCAATCGCGTCGCGCCCTTCGACCTGCCCACGGACAGCTATTTCGTCAACATCCGCAATCTCTTCGACAAACTCGAAGGCGTGGACGCTCTCCTCGAAGATCCGAAAGTCACCAGCGTCCGCCTCGTCACCAATCCCGAAAAAATGGTCCTGCGCGAAACGCAAAGAGCCTTCGTCTACTTCTCGCTTCACGGACTCACAGTTGACTCCGTCATCGTCAATCGCGTCCTTCCCGCGGACGTCAAAGACGCCTGGTTCGCCGAGTGGCACAAATCCCAGGAAAAAGTCCTCAACGAAATCGAAGAATATTTCGCGCCAGTCCCCGTCAAACGCGTTCCACTCTTCGCGCACGAAGTTCTCGGCAAACAGCGCCTCGAAGATCTCGCCCGCATCCTCTATCCCGGCAAAGACGATCCCTCCGCCGTCACGCGCACCGAGCGCCCCTATCATTTCGGAAAAAAGAACGGATTTTACGAAGTCCGCGTGAATCTTCCGTTCGCCACCAAAGGTGAAATCGGCCTGTTCAAGAAGGGTGATGAACTCGTGGTCGAAGTCGGCACCTTCCGCCGTCACATCGGCCTCCCGCGCTCCATGGCCGCGCTGCAACCCGGCAGAGCCAAACTCGAAAATCGCATCCTGACCGTAGAAATGAAGGAGGCAGTATGAGCAAGCAACGCGCAAATCAGCAATCCGAGCCGCAATCGCATCAGCGCGCCAGCAACGTGCACAACGAACGTTGCGTCTGCAACGAAGTCTTCGATCACTTCAAAGACGTCTTCGGCGTCCCCCCAGCCGCCAAAGAACATCTAGCCAATTCGCGCCTGGAATTCCTTAAAGCCGTCCGCGAAGTAATAGACGCCCGCATAGAAAAAGTCTCCAAAGCCACGCGCCAAGGCACCAAAATCGCCGTCGAGTAACCGCTCCGAAGTATCGCAGCCCTCGTCGGTGTTGAAATCGAAGCGCCAGCCCACATTGCTCTCCGGTAGGGGCGGGTCTCAGACCCGCCCGCTCGGAGATCACGAAGGCGCGATAATCCTGAGTGACCACCAGAGAACCGCAAGAGGAAACGACAAGGGCGCCGGGAAAAGCCTTCGGCGCCCGCCGCAAAAGGAAGGAACCTGCCGCAGAAACCTCTACTTCTTGTCGTTCTTGGCCTTTTCCACCGGCAAACCACGCGCGGCCGTCGGCGGCGCCACGATCTTTGCCGAAGTAAGGTCCGCCGCAGCCGTCGCCGCCGGAAACAAAGCCGTCCGCCCGTCGGAATTTGCCGCAGCAGCATCCGCCAACTTTTCGGTTGCCGGCGACGCCATCGGCACCAGCGCGCCTTCCGCTTCTTTCAGGAACGTCAGCCCTAGCTCGCCGCTGTGCCAGTCAATCGAAATCACGTCGCCCAGCGAGACTTGTTCGGTCGCCAGCAAGCTCGCCAGCGGATACACCACGTGACGTTCGATCGCGCGCTTCAGGTGCCGCGCTCCGTACTTCATGTCCGTGCCTTCGCGCAACAAGAAGTCCCGCGCCGGCTGCGTCACACGAAATAGGAACCGTCCCTTGGCCGTTTCCAGCACGCGCTGTTGCACCATCCCGAGTTCAATCTCCAAAATCTGTTCCAGCTGCTCTGAGCGCAACGGATGAAACACCACCGTCTTGTCGATCCGGTTCATGAATTCCGGCGCGAATTTCCGCTTCGCTGCTTCCGCCGCCGTCTTCTCTACCTTCTCGTCCAGACGCACCACCGTGTCCGCGCGCTGTACCGGAGCAAATCCCATCCCGCCCGTCATCAGTTCCGTGATTTCCACTCCGCCCAGGTTCGACGTCATGAAAATCATCGTCTGCGAGAGATCCACTCGCCGGTTATCACCCAATGTGAGCGTCGCCTTGTCCAAAATTCCCAGCAGCAATTGCCACAACGCGTCGCTGGCCTTCTCAATCTCGTCAAACAGCAAGAAACTGATCTTCAGCTTCTCGGTGTGATATTGCGCGAGCGCTTCCTGCGTGATTAAAGGATGCGTCTCGCGGTGCCCCAAATATCCCGGAGGCGAACCAATCAATTTCGCAATCTCGTGCGAGTGCTGGAATTCCGCGCAATCCACCTTGATCACCGCGCGCGGATCCCCAAACAGCACTTCCGCCGTCGCTTCCACCACCCGCGTCTTCCCCGCTCCGGTCGGTCCCAAAAACAGCAAATTCCCCACCGGCCGTCCCGGCGAATTCAAACCGGCGCGAAACACCTGATACAGGTCCACCACCGCCTGCACCGCTTCGTCCTGCCCCACAATCTTCCGCCGCAGCCCCGCCTCAAAATCGCGTGACTCCACGCTGCGTTGGGTTGGATCGAGTTGTAGTCCTTGCGCGCCCACGGTTGCTCCCCTACCGGAACTTTCTGCCGCTTTCCGCATTGCTCGGCCCTGTTCGCTCGAATTGGTCCAGCTTCACATCGAGCGTTGACCGCAGCAATCGTAATTGCGTGACCAGTTCCCGGCTCGAATTGGCTCGATCTGCCAAAAGCAAAAGCGGCGGCGAAAGATCGGCCAGGTCCAGGTTAAGGTTGCGTAACGAATGCATCAGGTTCTGCACGTACGGCGACCGGATATCGAAAAGCTCCACTCGCCCGTTTACTTGTTCCCGCAGCTGCGACCAATCCAGATCCAGGAACGGGTGGTTGCGCGATACGCTGCGCACCACGTCGTCCGTGATCCTTGGCCGTTCCCCCAGCCGCGCCAAATGCAACTGCTGCACTTTTCCTTGCCGGCGCACATTGTGCACCAGAAAGTACGTGTTGCCTTTGCGCCGAACGAAAGCCACGACAGCTCCTTTTCGGGCGGGAACCTGTAACTTGCCGCGTAGTGTATTGATGCTCCACTACACCGTCAATGGTACGATGCGACAAATTAGCGAAAGTTTGTATCGTATCGGTCATTACTTCGCGCGAACGCCGCACATCCCCCGTTTCTCGGCGTTCTAGCGTCATTCTGCGGCATGCTCGCCGCAACTTCCATTCAAAAAACGAATATGTAAAATCAGGTAAGATGTGGATATGTCCTGGGACCCGGTTTATCGCCTCGTGAAACAAATTCCGCGCGGCCGTGTTACTACCTATGGGGCCGTAGCGAAAGCTCTGCGCCTGCCCGGCGGCGCACGCGCCGTCGGCTACGCGATGGCTGCCTGCCCCAGCGGAGGCGGCATCCCTTGGCATCGCGTCATCGGCGCCGGCGGCCGCACGCGCATGCCCGAACCACACGCCAGCCTGCAGCGCAAGCTTCTAGCATCGGAAGGCGTCGCGCTCGACGGTGCCAAAATAAACATGAAGCTCTACGGCTGGACGCCGAAAAAACCGCGAAGCAAGACGCCTAAATCGAAACGCAAGCCCCATCGCCGCTCCTAGCGGGATCGTCGCGTCCGCACGAATCGGATTTATGTAGCGGCCGGTGCCTCCCGTGCCTTTCGGGAGGCACCGGGTACCTTTCCTTTCGCGTCGCGCCCAACTCCAATGCGTACCGGCATTACGCACCCGCCACCCGAATGTGATACAAAAGATAGCTCCGCATTTCATGGGAAATGTCTCTTGGCCGAAACAATCATCCAGGTGGAAGGTCTTTATAAAAGTTATGGCGCGGTCGAAGCCGTCCGCGGTCTCAGCTTCGCCGTCGAAGAAGGAGAAGTCTTCGGCCTCCTCGGCCCCAACGGCGCCGGCAAGACCACCACGGTCGAAATCCTCGAAGGTATGCGCACCCCCGACCGCGGCACCGCCCGCGTCTGCGGCCTCGACCCTGAAAGAAGCGGCACCGCCTTCAAACAAAGAATCGGCGCCGTCCTGCAATCCACTTCCCTGCCGGACAAGCTGCGCGTCAAGGAAGCCATCGAACTCTTCGCCAATTTTTACGATAACCGCGCCGACACCGATTTCCTGCTGAAGCGTTTCCAACTCGAGGAAAAGCGCACCGCCTTCTACAGCCAACTCTCCGGAGGCCAAAAGCAGCGCCTCGCGCTCGCCATGGCGCTCGTGAATAACCCGCAAGTCGTCTTTCTCGACGAGCCTACCGCCGGCCTCGACCCCCAAGTCCGCCGCGAAATTTACGACATCATCGAAGAACTCAAGCGCGACAAGAAGACCGTGCTCATCACCACCCATTACATCGAAGAGGCCGAACGCCTCTGCGACCGCGTCGCTATCGTCGACCACGGCCGCATCATCAAGACCGGCTCGCCGCGCGAACTGAAACACTCTTCCGCGGGTACCACGCGCATCGAAGTCCGCCTCGCCAAGCCGCTCACGAACGGTGTGCTCTCGACGCTCGAAGGCGTCTCCGACGCGCGCGAATTCGACGGCACCTACGTGATCCACTCTACGCGCCCGCCGCGCACTATCGTCGCGCTGGTGAAACAGCTGGAAGCGGACAACAACGAGCTGCAAAGCCTGGAAATGTTTTCGCCGTCGCTCGAAGACGTCTTCATCGAGCTAACCGGCCGCCGCCTCCGTGATTAGAATTGGTTCGTGGTTTTGATTTTGTCGCAGCGCACTTCAGTGCGCCATCTGTCAAGCGGCAATGTTCCGCGGCGCTCTAAAATCTGTCGCGACGACGCCGCAACCGTCACAAAGGACCAAAATGTCATCCAACCCGATCAGCAACACCTGGACGCTCACCAAAATCCGCGTGCGCCTGGCCATGCGCAACCGTACCTTCCTTTTCTTCAGCCTCCTGATGCCCTTGGGCTTCCTGTTCTTCTTCGTAATGATTTTCGCCAAGCATGAATCGCAGTGGATTTCCTACATCCTAGGCGCCATCCTCACCATGACGGTCATGGGCAGCTTCTGGGGCCTCAGCGTCCAACTCGTAATGTTCCGCGAAGCCGGCATCCTCCGCCGGTTCCGCCTCGCGCCCGTCGGCGCCGGTCCCATGCTCGCCTCCAGCATCCTCGCGAATTACCTTGCTCGTCGTCCCCTCCGTGGCCATCGAAATTCTAGTCACCAAGTGGTTCCTGCACATGCAATCGTGGGGAAATCTCTGGGCGATCTTCCTGCTCGTCACCTTCGGCTCGGCCACGTTCTCCGCGTTCGGCCTGATCGTCGCCAGCGTCACCAACACCATGCAGGAAACCCAAGTCATCAACCAGATCATCTGGACCGCTTTCCTGTTCCTTTCCGGCGCCACGGTCCCACTCGCAAAATTCCCCCACTGGATCCAGGGCGCTTCGCTCTTCATGCCGGCCACTTACCTCGCCACCGGCCTGGAATTCGCAGCCACCAATCTCGCCACCCACACCGAAATCCTCACGGACGTAATCGCCCTCGCAGTGGGCCTGGTCGTCGCTTTCGAAATCTCCCGCCAATTGTTTCGCTGGGAGCCCGAAGCCAAAGTCGCCGGCCGCGCCAAACTATGGGTTCTCGCCGCCATGATTCCCTTCATCGCTTTCGGCGTGTACGAAAACATCCATGGCGATCGCCTCAGCCGCGTCAATTACAATTTCCAAATGCTCTCCTCCGGCGAGCGCCCGGCCACGAACGGTCCGGATAACCGCTGAGGTCCTCCCGCCGCCCGTTCAGCATTCCGCATCCGCACGGCCTTCTTCCACATCCAATCCAATCCGCGGCCGAATCAGCCGGCTCGGCGCGTTCGAAAGGATTCTATTTTTCGCTCGAACGCAATATGATACGGCTTCGCTTTCCAAGCCCCACATTCTGACGATCGATAAAGGAGACCATCATGCAGCGCAGCGCTTCCGCAGTCTGGACCGGCAGCCTCAAAGAAGGTTCCGGCAAAATTTCCACCCCCAGCGGCGTCCTCAACGACGCGCCTTACAGCTTCCTCACTCGCTTTGAAAACGCCAAAGGCACCAATCCCGAAGAACTGATCGGCGCAGCCCACGCCGGCTGCTTCGCCATGGCGCTTTCCGCGCAACTCAGCACCATGAATTTCACACCGCAAAGCATTCGCGCCACCGCCAACGTCACCCTGGAAAAACTCGACGCTGGCTGGACCATCTCGAAAATCCATCTCGACGTCGCCGCCCGCGTCCCCGGCATTTCCCGCGAAGCCTTCGAGTCAGCAGCCGCCAGCGCCAAAGCCAATTGCCCGGTCTCGCGCCTCTTCAAAGCCGAAATCACCCTCGCCACTCAATTGGAGCAAGCTGCATGATTCTTCCGGCCGTCTTCGGCCTCCTCATCATCGGCATCATTCTTCTCGAGGCCTTTGAAACTATCATCCTGCCGCGCCGCGTCACGCGCTGGTTTCGCCTCACTCGTGCGTTCTATGTTTCCCTGTGGATTCCGACAAAAGCTATCGCGCGCCGGATCCACTCCACAAAAAAACGCGAGACCTTCCTCAGCTTCTTCGGTCCCCTCTCGCTGCTCGTTCTCTTCGCTCTCTGGGCTACGCTGCTGATCCTGGGCTTCGGCTTCTTGTACTACGGCAATACGCCTCACGATCCCACTCGCCCGTCGCTGCAAACCTGCTTCTATCTCAGCGGCACCACGTTCTTCACTCTCGGCCTCGGCGACGTCACCCCGCACACCTCCATCGAGCGTGTCCTCGCCATTTTCGAAAGCGGCATCGGTTTCGGCTTTCTCGCGCTCATCATCAGCTACCTGCCAGTCATCTATCAGGCGTTCTCAAAACGCGAAGTCAGCATCGTTCTCCTCGACGCCCGCGCCGGCTCTCCTCCCACCGCTTCGGAACTCCTGATTCGCCACGCCGGGCCCCATGGCCTTGACGCCCTTCAGGTGCTTTTCCGCGACTGGGAGCACTGGTCCGCCGAGCTGCTCGAAAGCCACATCTCCTATCCCGTCGTGAGTTATTTCCGTTCGCAACACACCAACGAATCCTGGGTCGCGGCGCTCGCCGCAATTCTCGATACCAGCGCCCTTCTGATTGCGACCTCCGACAATCCTTGCTCGCGTCAGGCGCGCCTCACCTTCGCGATGTGCCGCCACACCATCGCCGATCTGGCACAGGTTTTCTCCGCCCGCCCGCGCGCCGCAAGCTATGACCGGCTCCCTCCCGCCGATTTCGCCCGCCTGCGTGCAAGCCTCGCTCACGCCGGCTACGAATTGCGCAACGACGAGGCCTCCAACCGCAAGCTCAAAGAACTGCGCGACATGTATGAGCCTTATCTCCACGCCCTAGCGCACTATCTTTACGTCGAGCTGCCGCCCTGGATTCTGTCGAAAGAAATCACCGACAACTGGAAGACCAGCGCGTGGGGCCGCATCTCCGGCATTTCCGTCCGCCGCCACGCCGCCAGCGACGCGGACGATCACTTTTAGCTGCTCTTGTAACGCCGGCGTCCCGCCGGCTCTTTGCCTTTGACTTTGTAGCGGCGCACTTCAGTGCGCCATCCGTGTCGCGGCAACTTTCAGTACAGGCTGCGAGCACAGGTTCAGGGCCTTGCGGAAAAATCAAAGCCCGGTCCGAACTCGCGTGACGTATCTGAACCGGAGAAACGTATGACCATGCATCTCGAACGACTCGAAAAAATGATTCGCGGCGAAGTCCAACCGCCTCCCATCGCCCACCTGATCGGCTTCCGCCTCACCCAAATCCAAAAAGGCGAAGCCGTGGTCGAATTCGACGCCAGCAACAAGCACGCCAACCCCATGGGCACCCTCCACGGCGGCGTTCTCTGCGACGTAGCCGACGCCGCCATGGGCATCGCCTTCGCCTCCACTCTCGACGACGGCGAGTCCTTCACCACTCTCGAGCTGAAAATTAATTTCCTCCGCCCCGTCTGGAACGAGAAGCTCCGCGCCATAGGAAAAGTAGTAAGCCGTGGCAAAACCGTCGGCATGACCGAATGTGAAATCACCAACTCCGCTGGCGCCATAGTCGCCCGCTCCAGCTCCACCTGCATGGTCCTAAGAGGCGAAAACGCCGCCGGCCGCTAACTGAATCGCCCGACACGGCGATTCACCCTGAGAACCGGCAGTGCCGGTTCGAAGGGTCTCTCTGCGGTAACTGTGTGCGTCCCGAATTTCTCCGTGCCCTCAAAGTTTTTCTCTGTGAACTCTGTGTTAAGCCTTTGAAGTTCTCTGCGAACTCTGCGGTAGTTTTGATTTTTCGATCGATCGTACGATCGCTCCAATTTGGCAGCGCTAAAGCCGCACACCCATCCCACAAGCGAACGCACGCTTATTTCCGTCCGCACTGCTAACGCTCTGCTCGCGTACCTCGTCTCTATCATCAGTAAATGCCCTGCGCAGGAGGGCCGCATGGACTCATTCCTCAGGGACCTACGTTTCGCCTGGCGGATGCTGCTCAAAAGCCCCGGCTTCGCCGTGGTCGCAATCCTCACCTTGGCCCTCGGCATCGGCGCCAACGTCGCCACCTTCAGCATCGTCTACGCCGTCCTGCTCCGCCCGCTGCCGTTCCCGCACCAGGAACAACTCGTCCGCGTCTTCGACGATCTCCGCGGCTCCAACGTTCCGAACGTCGGCATGTCCGTCCCCGAGCTCTGGGATTTCCAGCAGCGCTCCGGCGTATTCGACCAAATTTCCGTGGTCTGGCCCATCAGCGCCGATCTCACCGGCGGCGATCGCCCCGAGCGTATCGAAGCTCTCGCCACCAGCCCAAACTATTTCACGCTGCTAGGGGTCCAACCGCGCATCGGCCGCGTCTACACCGACCAGGACGCAGTCCCCGGCTTCATTGACGGCGTAATCCTCAGCGACGGCTTCTGGCGCCGCCAATTTGGCGCCGATCCGCACATCCTCGGCAAAAAAGTTCGCCTCGATAATGATCCGTACACCGTCCTCGGCGTGATGCCTCCGAATTTCCGTCATCCCGGACGCACTCTTCAGACCGACGTGGACGCTTGGATCGCCGCAGGCTACGACGCCAATCCGTTTCCTCATCCCGCGCAACGCAACGTTCGAATGCTTCCCGGCGCCATCGCGCGCCTGAAGCCGGGCCTCACCGTCGGGGAAGCCCAAGCCAAGCTCGAAACTTTTTCCGCGCAACTCGCCGCGCAATATCCCACTGAATACCCGCCGGCCGCACGCTGGACTCCTCGCCTGATGTCGGTCCAAGAGGATTTGGTGGGCAAAGTTCGGACCGAGCTTTTCATTCTCTTCGGCGCGGTGGGCTGCGTACTTCTAATCGGCTGTGTCAATCTCGCGAACTTGCTTCTCTCGCGCTCCGCCAGCCGCCAACGCGAAATCGCCATCCGCTTGGCGCTCGGCGCCGGACGCCGCCGGCTGATGCTTCAAATGCTTACCGAAAGCCTTTTCCTCGCGGTCGTCGCCGGAATCATAGCGCTGCTCACCGTGATTGGGATGAAGTCCTCGCTCTTGCATCTAGCCCCGGCCAATATCCCGCGCCTTAGCGAAGTCAACGTCAGCGCCGGCGTTCTTCTTTTCGCCTTCTTTCTTTCCATCGCCACCGGAATCTTGTTTGGTCTCGCTCCGGCGATGCAAGCTTCCAGCGCCAGTCAAGTCGCCAGTCTCCGCGAAGGCAGCCGCGGTTCGGGCTCCAGCCGCAGCCACACGCGCATATCGCGATTTCTGGTCATCTCCGAAATCGCGCTGTCTCTTATTCTGTTGGTCGGCGCGGGCTTGCTGCTCCGCAGCCTGTGGCGCGTCCTGCAAGTGCAACCCGGCTTCAATCCGCACGGAGTGCTTACGGCGCAAATCTGGATGCCTGTCCCCAACGATCCCAGCACCGACCGCTATCGTCCGCCGGAAAAACGCGCCGCGTTTCTCCGTGAGGTCGTCCGGCGCGTCCACACCATCCCCGGAGTCGAAGACGTCGCCATCGGCGGCGGGAATAGTCTGCCGCTCGACGCCGCGCGCAATAGCTTCCCCTTCACAATCGAAGGTCGCCCGGGCGAGTCGGAGCGTCAGCCCGTCGCCGAATTTGCCGGCGTAAGTCCCACCTACTTCGACATCCTCCGCACTCCGCTCATCGCCGGCCGCGTCTTTGCCGAATCCGACGACACCAATTCCCAACGCGTCGCGGTGATTGATCAGACCCTCGCCAATCGCTACTGGCCCGGTCAAAGTCCTCTCGGCCAGCACATTCAGTTCACCCAGTTCAATCCGCAGAATCCCTGGATGACGATTGTCGGCGTGGTCGGTGACATAAAGTCTGACGGCTTCGACGCTCCCACCGCTCCGCACGTTTACATATCCGTCTATCAGTTTCCGCCGTACGCCTCGGTCGTCTTTCTGCGCACCAACGGGAATCCCGGCACCTTGGGCGCTGCAATCCGCGCGGACGTTCAGTCCATTGATTCGAACCTTCCTCTGTTCAGCGTGCGCACCATGGACGAAGTGATCGCTCGCTCCATGGCCGAACGCCGCTTCGCTCTGGAAATTCTCAGCGTCTTTGCCGCCGTCGCGCTTCTCCTCGCCGCCATCGGCATCTACGGAGTCATGTCCTACACCTTCAGCCGCCGCATCCACGAAATCGGCATCCGCGTAGCGCTAGGCGCACAACGCTCCGACATTCTCCGCATGGTCCTCGGCGAAGGCATGCAACTGGTAGCGTTCGGTCTGGCAGCCGGACTAATCGGCGCAGTAATCGTCACGCGCTTCCTGCGCACGCTACTCTTCGACGTAACCTCGACGGACCCGCTAGTCTTCGCCTCAATCGCAGCTCTGCTAGCAGCAGTAGCCCTGTTCGCCTGCTACATCCCAGCCCGCCGCGCCACGCACGTAGATCCGCTAGTCGCCCTTCGCGAAGAATAATCACCGAACGATCGAAAGCACAGCCTCTCCGTGTCCTCAAAGTTTTTCTCAGTGCACTCTGTGTTAAATCTTTTGCCGTAGATTTTCTCTGTGAATCGCCGTACAGGGCGATTCATCCTGAGAACCGGCAGTGCCGGTGCGAAGGGCACTCTCTGCGGTTTCTTTGCCTTCCACTCGCGTCTCTCAGCCGTCCAAATTGGACATCCGCACCCCCGCACACCGTCCGCACGTCCAATTGACACCACCGCAAGCCTGCTCTAGTCTGGATTCGCAAGCATAACCAGCACGAAACCGGAGCATCGGATGCCCATCCCAAAGACCGAAAAGATCTGGCACAACGGCAAATTTATCCACTGGGACGACGCCAAGCTTCACGTCCTCTCCCACGTCGTCAGCTACGGCTCCGCCGTCTTCGAAGGCATTCGCTGCTACGACACCGCGCAAGGTCCGGCCATCTTCCGCCTGAAAGACCACATGCAGCGCCTCCTGAACTCCGCCTACATCTACCGCATGGAAGTTCCCTACAATCTCGAAGAACTCAGTGAAGCCAATCTCGAACTGCTGCGCGTAAATAAAATTGGCGCGTGTTACATCCGCCCGGTAGTCCTGCGCGGCTACGGCGAAGCAGGTGTGGACCCGCAAGGCTGCCCCATCGAGGTTTATCTAGCCTGCTATCCCTGGGGAAAATATCTTGGTGAAGAGGGCCTGCGCGCCGGCGTGGACGTCTGCGTCAGCTCCTGGAATCGCCCCGCTCCCAACACTCTGCCGCAAATGGCCAAATGCGCCGCAAATTACATGAATTCCCAGCTCATCCGCATGGAAGCCCGCGCCAACGGCTACGTCGAAGGCATCGCGCTCGATACCAACGGCTACGTCAGCGAAGGTTCCGGCGAAAATATCTTCCTGGTCATGGACGGCACCGTAGTCACTCCGCCGCTGTCGAATTCCGCGTTACCCGGCATCACTCGCCACTCGGTGATCAACATCTGCCGCGACCTCAACATCCCGGTAGTCGAGCAAATCATTCCCCGCGAAATGCTCTACATCGCCAACGAAATTTTCTTCTGCGGCACCGCAGTCGAAATCACTCCCATCCGCTCAGTTGACCGCGTAAAAATCGGCATAGGCTCCCGCGGTCCGGTTACCAAGCGCATCCAGGACGAATTCTTCGCTCTAGCCGAAGGCAAAAAGCCCGACCGCCACAACTGGCTTTCCCCAGTAACCACCACAGCCAATGCCACGGTAGTCATCAGGTAGGCAAGAAGTTGGACTCGCCGTCGCAGTTGACTTTGTAGCGGCCACCTTTAGGTGGGCGCCGTTGCAGTCGGCGTTGCGCTCGTATCGGCCGCCTGAAACTGCTAACTTTCAACTTTTAACTTTCAACTCTCTCCGTTAGAATCGCGCCCGGCTCAACCGCACCATGTTTGCGCCGCGCTTTTCCTGGGAGCACGCGTGTACAGCCTCACCCAAAAATTGCTAGCCGAATTCTTCGGTACTTTCGCCGTAATCTTCTTCGCTGCCGGGGTAATCTGCGCCGACCAATATCTCCGCGCCACCGGACAAGGCAGCGTCACCCTCCTCGGCCTCGCCCTCGCCTACGGACTCGCCGTCGCCGTCATGGTCACCGCCATCGGACACATTTCCGGCGGCCACCTCAACCCCGCCGTCACCATCGGCTTCTGGGTCACCCGCCGTCTCGGCACCATACAATCCCTGCTCTACGCCGTCGCGCAACTTCTCGGCGCCATCGCCGCCGCCTACCTTCTCGCCGTCATCATCCCCGATTCCAACTGGCGCCCCGAAGCTCTCGGCGCCATCAATCCGGCACTCTCTTCCGATTTCACGCGCCTCCACGCCATGCTCCTAGAAGGCGTGATGACGTTTTTCCTGGTCTTCGTTTTCTTCGCCACAGCGGTAGACGTCAAAGGAGCATTCAACAAAATCGCAGGTCTCGCGATCGGCCTAGCAGTCACCGCCGACGTCCTGGTAGGCTTCCCCTTCACCGGCGCAGCCCTTAACCCAGCCCGCGCCTTCGGCCCCGCCCTAATCACCCGCAATCACTGGATGAACCACGGCGTCTACTGGGTCGGCCCGCTACTAGGCGGCGTCCTAGCAGCCGTAATCTACGACCGCATCTTCCTCCGCGACCAACCCGCGCTGTAAGCCGCGATTGAGTGGGTGTGTCGTCATCCTGAGCGAAGCGAAGGATCTCTCTTCAATTGCCTGCGACGCTCAGGCGCACAGTCGTGAGCCTGTGTAGCGGCCGATCTGGCTACGCCAGACCGGGCATCTCAACCTCGCCCAGCCGTCGCGTTCGAAAAAAAAACCTGCTCACCATCGCAACCAAACCGAATCGCGCAAATCGCGCCAAATCTAGTTATCCACGCCGTTATCTGTGTTAATCAGTGTTCATCTGTGGTGCCTTTGACGCTGCACCTGTCCCAAAGTTCAGGTTGTCCAATTCGCACCAACCTCCACCCACTCCAGTTGCACACTCCGTAAACCATGCTAGCTTGACTAGAAGCTCATCGAGCTCAAGGACTCTTCATGGCAATCAATGTTGACGATCTTTTGCGCCGCGCCGTCGAAAGCCGCGCCTCCGACTTGCACCTGAAAGTCGGCAACCACCCCTACCTTCGCGTAGACGGTATCCTGAATCCTCTCAATGACGTGCCGCGCATCACGCCTGAAGAAATGCTCTCCATGGCCTTCAGCATGATGACCAACCGCCAGAAGCAAAAGTTCAAGGAAACTGCCGAGCTCGACATGGCTTACGGCGTCGCCGGCCTCGGCCGCTTCCGCGTCAACGTTTTCCAGCAACGCGGCAACGTCGGCATGGTCCTCCGCGTCATTCCCACAAAAATTCGCACCATCGAAGAACTCGAGCTCCCGCGCATTCTCTCCACCGTCTGCGAAGAGCAGCGCGGCTTGATTCTCACCACCGGCACCACCGGTTCCGGCAAATCCACCACGCTCGCTGCGATGATTGACCGCATCAACTCGCTGCGCTCCGAGCACATCATCACCATCGAAGACCCGATCGAATATCTGCACCGCGATAAAAAAGGTTTCATCAACCAGCGCGAAGTGGAAGTGGACACCGCGTCCTTCTCCACCGCGCTGCGCGCCGCACTTCGCCAGGACCCGGACGTCGTCCTCGTCGGCGAAATGCGCGACCTAGAAACCATCTCCACTGCGATTCTCGCGGCCGAGACGGGCCACCTGGTGCTCTCCACCCTGCACACTCTCGACGCCACCGAAACCATTCAGCGCATCATCGCCGTCTTTCCGCCGCCCGAGCAGAAACAAATCCGTCTGCAGCTCGCCGGCACTCTGAAAGCCGTCGTCAGCCAACGCCTCGTGCGCAAAGCCGATGGCTCCGGCCGCGTCCCCGCCGTCGAAGTCATGATTTCCACCGGCTACATCCGCGATTGCATCATCAACCCCGACAAAACGCGCATGATTCGCGACGCCATCGCCGCCGGCACCAGCCAGTACGGCATGCAAACCTTCGATCAATCGCTCTTCGAGCTCTATTCCCGCAACCTCATCACCTTCGAGGAAGCCATCCTGCGCGCCAGCAACCCGGACGATTTCCGCCTGCGCGTCCAGGGCGTCCGCTCCTCCGCCGACTCCGCAAGAGAAGACATGGAACGAGCCATGAGCGAATTCGACCGCATCGGCGGCCGCTAAGATCGCGGAATCGGAAACGCAAGGCTTCAGGTTGTCATCCCGAGCGCAGCGAGGGATCCCTCTTCGATCTCACGCCTACTCGGGCGATAACTAACACCTCCGTTTTTTCTATTTCTCATCTGTGTGCATCTGTGGTGAATTTGACTCCTTCCGCAAACCTCCTTTCCTTCCACCACCTCCTCAACTATGCTCATCCCATGCGCCAGCAAGCCGCCCGCCGCAAACTCTCCACCGAAACCCAGCTCTACATGTCCGCTCAACGCGCCCTAATGCGCCGCGCGCACTCGATTTCCGAGATGAAAAAACATCTCGAACGCCGCGCGGAAGATAAAGAATTGATCCCTGCAGTGATCGCCCGCCTCCGCGAACTCAATTACCTAGACGACGCCAAATACGCCCTGAACTACGCGAGCCAGCACGTAAAGATCCGCCGCCAAGGACGCTTCCGCATAGCCCGCGAACTCCGCGCCCGCGGCGTCCCCGACCGCTACATTGACGAAGCCATCGCGAAAGTCTTCGCCGAAACCGACGAGCCCGCCTTGGTCCGCGCCCGCCTGAAACGCCGCCTGACCCTGCTAAATAAAAAGTCCGGCGAAGCCAGCACCCCGCTAGACCAAAAAAAGATCGCCTCCCTCTACCGCAATCTCCTGACCGCCGGCTTCTCCGCCGACACCATCCGCAACGAACTAAAACGCATCACCAAAGGCGACCTCCCCGACGACGACCAAGCCCAACAAGACGACGCTTAGCCTTTGTTTCCTCTGTGTTCTCAGCCGTTCCTCTGTGCACTCTGTGTTAAATCTGTGCAGTCCATACCTGCAAAAAACTAAACGCACAAAAGAGATTTTTCCCCGCCTCCCACGTCTAAGCCTCACAGCGGAAGTGCCGGAAACCCCATGAAATCAGGCGAAAAACGCCTCAACTCCGGACACTACCAATTGCTTTTTTCTGATTTCGGACAGTCGCGCGGCCCCCGAATCAGCGGCCCAAATTCTTCTACTTCTCAAAGGAGATAATCACCATGAAGAAGCTGCTGTTTTCCGCTCTAGCCGTAACCCTGCTGTCCGCCGCGGCCGCCCGCGCTGGTTCGCAATCGACGACTGCACCGCCAGCAATGGCCCCGCAAGCCGCCGCTCAGTCCACCGACCAGACTCCTCCCAGCTACGACATGAAACCGCAATCCCTCCTCGATCTCGACGCCATGCACAAAAAATATGTGGACCTCGCCACCGCCATTCCCCAGGACAAATACACCTGGCGCCCGGCCGATGGCGCTCGCTCCTTGAGCGAAGTCTTCCTCCACGTCGCCGGATCAAACTACTTTTTCCTGCAGTTTCTCGGCACTCCGCTCCCCGCGAACACGGACATGAAGAATTTCGACAAATCCACCACGGACAAATCCCAAATCATTGACGCCCTGAATAAATCCTTCGACAGCGCGCACGCCACCATCGAAAAAATGTCCAACGCCGATTTCAATAAGCCGTTGCCCAAGCTCGGCCCGCAAGCCAACGATGGCGATGTCATCTATCTAATAATCACCGACCTCCACGAACACCTCGGCCAGTCCATCGCCTACGCCCGCGCCAATGGCATCGTCCCGCCCTGGACCGTAGCAGCCCAAGCGGCCGCCGCAAAGAAAGCTGCCGACTCCAAGCAATAGCCGAATCTCATCCGTAGGGGCGGGTCTCAGACGCGCCATATGCGTCCCGGATGAGAGACCCGCCCTGCGATTTGCGGAGCAACCATCGCGATGCGTATGGAGTGCGGGGGCGCGCCCCCGCTTTTCTTGGGCGAGGCGCGCCTCCCGCCTTACGCGCAGGCTGAATCTCGAGACATCCGCGGTTTCTTCCTGCCCTCTGTGTTGAATCTTTTCACTCCATCGCACCCGCGCTACAAGATACACCGGGGGGAGATACACGCAGCCATAGTAATCATCAAGTAAACGTGATAAAATACGTTGGGGCATTTTTCCTTGGCCCCAAGGACGCAACATGGGAACTGCAGCGCTAACGAAACGCTCGACGCTCTGGTCAAGGCGGAAAAGTGTCGCCCGAACACTCCCTCCGCAGTGTTCTAGCCACTCGTCGCTAACCACTAGTCACTGCATTTTTAATCGCCAACCCGCGCGATTAGAAATCATCGTAACTCTCAGAAAACAAACAGCCGCAACCCAAATCAATCGCCAACTTTTGCGCATTCTAGATTCCGCGTTTTTTGCGGCGCCAGGCGCTCTGCGCATCGCAGATCGTGCCTTTTCCGGCTCTGCGTCCGCGCCGCGCGCATCGCGCAAGGCGGGCCCAAGGGGAAATTTTCGCGGGATACAAATCGCGACTCGCGCGCTTTCTAACCGCAACAAGGCCGCATTCAAAATGCGCCGCAACTTCATGAAAACAAACACCGAACCAAATTCTAATCGCAACACCAACCAAAGTATTGCCGCCGTTGCCGCCGGCGAATCCATCTGCAATAATGATTTGCTTTCACCGAGGAATTCCTTGAACAGCACCGCACCCAGCACCACGTGGACAGGCAATCGGGTCCGCCAGACATTCCTGAAGTTCTTCGAAGAGCGCGGCCACCGCGTTGTGCGCAGCTCCTCGCTCGTTCCGCACAACGATCCCACCCTGCTCTTCACCAACGCCGGTATGAACCAGTTTAAGGACGTCTTCCTCGGCCTCGAACAGCGCGATTACCGGCGCGCCACCACCTGCCAGAAATGCGTCCGCGCCGGCGGCAAGCATAACGACCTGGAAAATGTCGGCTTCACCAACCGCCACCACACTTTCTTCGAAATGCTCGGCAATTTTTCCTTCGGCGATTATTTCAAGAAAGACGCTATCGCCTTCGCCATGGAACTGATCACTTCGCCGGATTGGTACGGCATCCCGCTGGAGAATCTTTACTTCACCGTTTTCGGCGGCGCGGACGTTGCGCCCGGCAATACGCTCGGAACAGACAACGAAGCCGCTGACTTTTGGCTCCAGGCGGGCGCCCCGAAAGACCGCATCTTTGCGATCCCCGGCCTGAAAGATAATTTCTGGGCCATGGGCGATACTGGTCCCTGCGGCCCCTGCAGCGAAATTTTCTACGACATGGGCGTCGCAGCCGTGGACGATTCGCGCGGGCCAGATTGCGCAGCAGGAAAATGCGCGTTCCCCTGCGACTGCGGCCGATACGTCGAAATTTGGAATCTGGTTTTCATGCAATTTAACCGGTTTTGCACGGCACAATTCCCGCCCGGGGACCTGGATGTGGCTCCCCCATCTATACCTCAGGCCGCAGCGTGGAAGCCGGATCCGAATCACAAGCACGGCGATTGCTTCCGCCTAAGCCGACTTCCGAAGCCTTCCGTCGACACAGGCATGGGCCTCGAACGCACCACCGCCGTCCTTGAACACGTCATCTCGAATTACGACACGGATTTGTTTACGCCGCTTATGGACGAGGCCGCGAGACTGACTGGCAAGGAACGCCAATCCATCAAATTTCAATTCCAGCCGTCGCTGCGAATCATCGCTGATCACTCCCGGGCAGCGACGTTTCTGATCTCCGATGGCGTGATACCGTCAAACGAAGGTCGCGGATATGTCCTCAGGAAAATAATTCGTCGCGCGCTGCATCACGCGCGCCTGTTAGACGCCCCTTTTCCGTTTCTGTCCCTAATGTCCGGCGCCGTTCGCGCCGGGATGAAAGATGCCTACCCTGAACTCGAAGATACGGCTGTCCGGATCAGTCGGGTCCTCGACGAGGAAGAACATCGCTTCGCACGCACCGTGGAAGTAGGCATGGAAAAGCTCGACGGAATGCTAGCCGAAGTGAGGGGAACCGTAAATCCACCTCACGGAGGGGTACTGTCAGGCGACAAAGCATTCATGCTCTACGACACGTTTGGGCTATCTCGCGACTTTATCGAAGATGTCACGCGGGACGCCGGAGTGCACGTCGAGTGGGATGGCTTCGACCGCGCGAAGGAAGAACAGCAGGCGCGAGGCCGAGCAGCATGGAAGGGCGTACACAAAGACGCGGCGAATCCTGTTTACTCGAAACTCGCGCAATCCTACAAGACCGAACAGGATTTTTACTTTGGCACCAAGGCGCGCGACGTTCGCATCGAAGCCATCGTCACCAAAGACGGCACGGTAAACGAAATCAAGGCTGGAACCGAAGCTGAAGTTGTCCTCGACCGCACTTCCATTTACTCCGAATCCGGTGGACAGGTCGCCGATACCGGCGCGTTTTACGACAACTCCGAATCGCTCGAACTCGCCGAGGTTCGCGGCGCCTACTATCCCGTCACCGGCGTGATCGCGCACCGCATCGTCGCGAAAGAAGATCTCCACGTCGGCGATCGCCTCGCCACCATCGCCGATCCCGAACGCCGCGTTCGCGACATGCGCAACCACACTGCCACGCATCTGCTGAATGCCGCCTTGCGCAATATTCTCGGCACGCATGTGAAGCAGGCCGGCTCGCTCGTCGCGCCCGACCACTTGCGCTTCGATTTCTCGCACTTCGCGCACGTGGATCCCAGCGAACTCGCGGAAATCGAGCACCAGGTAAACGAAGAAATCCGCAAGAACCTCGAAATGCGCACGGACATCATGAACATTGACGACGCGCTCGCTTCCGGCGCTCTCGCTTTCTTCGGCGACAAATATCCCGAAGCCAACGTCCGCGTCGTCACCATCCCCGATGCTTCCGAGCCGCGCGGCTTCTACAGCAAGGAACTTTGCGGCGGCACGCACGTCATTCGCACCGGCGACATCGGCGTCTTCAAAATCGTCGCCGAGCAATCCGTCGCCGCAGGAGTTCGCCGCATCGAAGCCATCTCCGGCGATCGCGCTCTCGCCGAATACCAGAAGTCGCTCGCGACTCTCCGCACCGTCGCCGGAATGTTGAACGCCGGCGAGGACGAAATCATCGCCGCACTCGAGCGCCAGTTCGAAGCCACCAAGCAGCTGGAGAAGCAGCTGGAGGCGATGAAACGCAAAGCGGCAGGCTCGCTCGCCACCGATTTGGCCGAGCAAGGCTGCACCGTCAAGGATGTTCGCCTGATTGCCGCCCAAGTAGACGGCCTTGACCGCGAAGCTCTTCGCCAACTCGTGGACGCCCTGCGCCAGAAAATCGGCTCCGGAGTAGTCGTTCTAGCCTCCGCCGAAGACGGCAAAGTCGCTCTAATCACAGGAGTTACCAAAGATCTCATTCCGAAGCTTCACGCCGGCAAGATCGTCCAGGAAATCGCCAAGATCGTGGGCGGTTCCGGGGGCGGAAAACCCGATTTGGCGGAGGCTGGCGGAAAAGACACATCGGCCATACAAAAGGCCCTTGACCGCGTTTACCCCCTCCTCGACCGATTGCTATAATTCCTGTTGCGCCAGATGCTTACGCCGGAGAAGCCTCCTTCTCGGGCGTAGGCGTGTCGCTCGTTTGTTCGCGAAATTGCGCTCTGCCTTCCCAGGGCCAGTAGTCGAGTCGAGTTGTCGGTGTTCGTTGTCGTCGGATGTCGGCAAGCATCTATGAAGACAAACTGCATCCCAGTTGCAGTGCTGATCGCGGGCGCGATGCTGACGCTGGCTCCGCCAAGCCACGCGCAGATCTCCACCGCGTTTGACGAGAACGGCAAGCTCGTCTTCGTGAATGGGGATTCCCCTAAACCGCGTCGTGGGAGTACTATAAGTTCTCCCTCAGCCGCTGGGGGTCGTTCTTCAGCCATGTCGTCAGAGGAGACAGCCTCGACGCTCGGCGCCACGGACGGGCGGCTCGATCGCATCGTGCGTGACGCTGCGGCACGCCACCAAGTGGATCCCGCGCTGGTTAAAGCCGTCATCAGCACGGAATCCGGATGGAATTCGCGTGCGGTTTCCCGCAAGGGAGCCGTGGGACTGATGCAGTTGATACCTGGGACGGCGCAACGTTTTGGTGTCGGCAATCCTTTCGATCCCGCGCAAAATGTGGAAGGCGGGACATCGTATCTGAAGTCGCTGCTCGATCGTTACAACGGCGACCTGACCAAGACGCTCGCGGCATACAACGCCGGCGAGCACGCCGTGGATTTGAGCAGAGGCGTTCCGGCGTATCCGGAAACGCAGAGATACGTACAGAAAGGTCACCAACGCATATTTTCGCCCCGGCTCCGGCCGCGACCAAGCGCTCTGGACTCCGCCAAGAAATCCAGTGCGCAAGGAAGTGGACGCGAATGGCCGGGTAATTTTCACGAACGAATGACGCACGTGTTTTCTCGCAGAGTTCAATTTTCGGCCAAATGGCTGTTTCTAGCGTTGGCGCTAGCTTTCGCTCTTTCCGCGTCCGCAGGCCGTGGATCGTAAGCTGCAGGCGCGCGAGCAGTTCGAGCACGCCGTCAAGCTGCGCACCACTCTCGAAGGCACTCCGGATAACGAACGTTCGATCGTTGATTACCGCCAGGCGCTTACTGCCTACCACAAAGTCTATTTGATCACTCCACAGGCCGAAGAAGTGACGCCCAGCCTCGTCGCCGAAGCCGAGCTGTACGACGAAATGGGCCGCCTCTTTGACGAGAAATTCTTCCAGTCCGCCATCGAGACCTATCAATTTCTGCTGAAACAATATCCCGGCAGCCGCTTCCGCAGCCAGGCGATGTACGCCATCGGCGAAATCCAGAAGGAAGGATTGCATCAGCCGGATGTGGCCGAAGCTTCGCTGAAAGATTACTTGAAGCATTTTCCGAAGGCGGAACACTCGGACGAAGCCCGCGCGTTGCTGCAGCAAATCGCCGCGGGGCGCGTAGAAGGTGAAGGAGGAGGCTTGGCCGCAGCTGGGCAGCGGCTGCGGCAGCCGCTGCCGTGTCTGCCAGCGATGCTTTGCCGGAAATTAAAGGCAAAGAGGTGCAGCAGCGCGAGAGCGATCAACGGCACGCCGCGCGTTCTCGACATCAAGACCTGGAACGCGGCGAATGCGGTGCGCATCGTCGTGACGCTGGATGACACGATTGCATTCAACGCGTCGCGCATCGCTTCGCCGGACCGCATTTATTTCGACCTGCATCGCGCGCAACTGACGCCCGCAGTCGCGAAGAAGAGATCTGGACGTAAAAGACGGGCTGCTGAAGTCGGTGCGCATCGCGCAAAACAAAGCCGGCGTCGTCCGCGTCGTCCTGGATGTGGATGGCGCACGCGATTACTCAGCGCGCCTGCTGGCGAATCCTTATCGGCTGGTGATCGAGGTCCGCAACAAGCCTGCGGTGACGACTGCCAAAGTCAACGACCCGGCGCCGGTGACTGCCGCCGTCGTCGCCCCGCCGCCGGCCATTCCTACACCTTCGGTGGTTTACGCCGCGAAGGGAGTAGCCGAAAAGCCCGCGGCAAGAGCGGAAGTCCCGAGTGAAATTGCTTCGGCTCGCGCGGACGACACGCCCATCGAGTTGCGGGCAAGACATCGACATCTCCCGCCGCCGCGAAGAAAGCGGCCGCGACTGCGAAAGGCGATCAGGACAGCCGTGCTGGTCCCGCCGAGCGAGTCGAAACCGACTCGCGACGGCCAGCGTTCGCTCACTCGCGCGCTCGGTTTGAAAATCAGCCGCATCGTGATTGATCCAGGGCACGGCGGCCACGACACCGGAACGATCGGTCCGCACGGCCTGATGGAAAAAGATCTGTGCCTGGATGTCGCTCTGCGGTTCGGACATGAAATCGAGGAAAAGTTGCCGGGCGCGGAAGTCGTTTACACGCGCAAAGACGACACGTTCATTCCGCTCGAGCAGCGCACCGCCATCGCCAATGAGGCGAAGGCGGACCTATTCATTTCGATCCATGCGAATTCGAGCCACGACGAAGCAGCGCGCGGAATCGAAACTTACTACTTGAACTTTGCGACGTCCGAGGAATCCATGGAAGTCGCGGCGAGAGAGAACGCGCTATCCCAGGAATCCTTGCACGATCTCGCAGGACATCATCAAGAAGATCGCGCGCAATGAAAAAGTCGAGGAATCCAAGGAGCTTGCCAGCGACATCCAAGATTCATTGACGCATCGCCTCCAGCTGGTCAGCCAGAACGAGCGAAATCGCGGAGTGAAAAAAGCGCCGTTCGTGGTGCTGATCGGCGCCAATATGCCCTCGGTGCTATCGGAAATTTCCTTCATCAGCAATCCCAGCGACGAGCGGCTGCTGAAGAAGACCGATCAGCGCCAGCGCGTCGCAGACGGCCTGTATCGCGGCATCGCTTCCTACCTCGAAAGCTTGAATAGCCTTTCCTACGATAAGTCCAAGCTGGTCTCGGACAACCACAGCGGCTCCGGAGGCGGGTCCGCAATAGTGGCCGCCGAAGGGAACCCTAAGTAGAATTCCGGCGTCTAATGTAAGATGGTATCCATGCGTCGTTCGCTATTCGCTCTCACAATTCTTGTCTTTCTGTGCGCGATTCCCGCGTCTGCGCAAAGCATTCTGCCAGGCTCTTTTGCGGGATGGACCGGCACCCCGCAGGCGGAGTCTTCCGGCGCAGCCGGCTACGTCCAACAGCGACATGCGAGCAAGCACGAGCGCGGGCCAGCAGGCGGCGACACGACAGGAATATGGATTCGTCTCAGGGGAGCAGGCACGTACTCGCGCGGCAAGCGACACGTTGCAAGTCACACTGTACCGGATGAAGGACCCCAGCGGCGCCTTATGGGATGTATTCGTACCTGCGATCGCCGGATATGCCGCGCGCCGGAGTGACGGACCATTCGGCGATGTCGCGGGAACGCGCGCTGGTGCTGGATGGGAACCTGGTGCTCGACATTCGCGGCGCGGATCTGCAGCGCTGGAGCGGCGATTTGAATGCGCTGGTTGCCGCCGTAAATCCGAAGGCGGATCAAGGGCCGCTGCCGACGATTTCCGAACATTTGCCGACGAAAGGATTCATCGAACGATCCGACAAGTACGTCCTCGGACCGGTGACGCTGAACCAATTTTTCCCGGTAAATTCGAATGACTGGTTGGGATTTGGAACAGGAGCCGAGGCCGAGGTCGCACGATATCACGTGGACGGCCGCGAATTGAATCTATTGCTCGCGGACTTCCCTACTCCGCAAACAGCGCAGAAAAAATTAGCGCAACTGCAGCAGGATTATCACGTGAACGCTCCGGCGGCAGACCCGAACGGCTCGCCGATTTTTGCGCGACGCTCGATCACTTTGCTCGCAATCGTTTCCGGCGCGCGCACGCTCGGAAGAAGCGAACAAATTGCTGGACCAGATTCAATCCGGGACGGAAGTGACGTGGAACGAGCCGACGTTCCAATTCAAGGAACCGCCCATCACTACGATGATCGTCGGTGCGATAATCGGAACCGGAGTCATTTGCTGCTTTGCGCTCATTTCCGGGTTGGCGTTCGGGGGATTTCGACTGGTAATCAAGCGCTGGCTTCCCGATAAAGTCTTTGATCGCAGCAGCCAGATGCAAGTGCTGCAGTTGGGGCTCGGCAGTAAGCCCATCAATTCAGAGGACTTCTACGGCATCGAGCGCAGACCATCGAAGTGAGCACCCGGTGGAAAACGCGCCAATCTCCAGTAAATACGGCACTATCAATATGTTACGAGTGAGTCAAAAAGTGTCTTTCCCGCTTGACTGATTTCTGCGGCTCGTACTAGACTGCGGTCGAGGAAAGGGTTCTGTGGCCTACCGCGCAGTGGCCTTGGAGCTTTCTCCCCTCGAAGGCCCGCTCACAGCGGGCCTTCTGCTTTTTGGGGCCATTCGCGCGAGAATAATTCTATTCGTGAACTTCCAGCAGAACGACTCGGATCTTTTGGCGTTGTCCGTAAATCCGTCCTGTTCCCGTAAGATTCTCAACCTCCGTGGACGCGATCGCGACCAACTTGCCTTCCTGCTCCAATGCAGAAAACGCGGGAGCCAGTGCCTTCGGATAGTCCGCTGATTTAACGACCCACCGCACGTTCATATCGCGCAGGTGCGCGAGAAGTTTTTCGGGATCGTTGTAGCGCGCCGGATCCATCAGCCAAGAGTATTCCGGCGAGCCATCCACGAACGGAACGCGGATGTAATAAAGATGGCGGAAGAAAACCATCACCCGGACACCGCGAGACGCCTCGGCCTGCGGCGATAAAGTCCGATTAATGAACTCGACGGTGTGATAGTCGGGAGCCATGCGCTCCAGAAACGCGTCCTCGGCCTGCATTCCGAAAACCACGGGAAGAAAATCACGCGCGTACACTGCGTCAGACATTCCCGCGAAACCGAGAAACGCGAAAATCGTCACGACGCAAGCTGCTGAAGGGGCGCGGAAGCCTCTTTCAGCGACGGCGGAGACGCCTGAAAGCACGAGCGCCAGACTCAACGCGTACACTGGCATCAGGAAACGCCCCATCTGGGATGACCAGACGTTCGAGAGAAACATCGCCGCCCAAAAAACGGCCGCTACCTTTGCCACGGGATTTTTCCACCGAGCGAACAGCAGTAGCGGTGCGAACGCGAGAACGATCGGTCCAAAGTATTGGCCGAACCCGTGAGAAGCGCCTTTGAGCACCATCGTGAAAGGGTAGCCGAGGATATGTGGCAAGTCGCGCAGCACGCGCCCGGCGCCAGTGTCCGCCCTGATCCAGCCGAGAGCGTACCCGTTCACGCGAGCGGGCGTGAGCGTCGCGGTGAGAAATGGAAACACTGGATCTCCGGTCCAATACCAGTTCCGCGCCAGCGGCCATATCCCGGCGACGAGCGCGGCTATGCCGCTTGTGATTGTCGTCTTGAGAGAGCGCGACGCTACGAGTACATACACGATCAGGGCGGCGGGAATAATCCACCCGGTGTATTTCACTCCCGCTGCGGCACCGGCGAAAAAGCCTGCGAGCACTAGCCATCGCGTGGCATCGGGCACGCTGGCACGGGCCGCGGCCAGGGCAGCGAGGGCGACATAAAAGGCCATCCACATATCGGGCGATCCCGAGGTGCTCATTTGCCAGAAGACCAACGGCGTCGCGAGGAAAATCAGCACCGCGAGGGATGCCCAGTGCTTCGTCATCAACTGCCGTGAGAGCGCGAAGAGCGCGCCGGCAGCCAGCACGCCGCCGAGATAAATCAAGCCGAGCGAAATGCGATCGCTGCCCAGCGCCAGCCCGAGCGAAATCAGGAGATGAGCTTGTCCGATAAAAAAGCTATGGACCATCCAGTAGATTGGCGCGAGGGGCCGGCCCTGTTCGAGAAGTGGCGCGGTGAAGTGGTAATGCATCGCGTCCGAGCCGGTAAGAGGAGCCATTGCCGCGAGCGCACCGATGGCGAGGAAGCCGACGATCAGAAAAAGCACAAGCCGTTCGGAGAGAAGTAACGATGAGCCGCGCACGGCTTCGATCAGCGCGCGAACAAGATTCCAAAGCTGGTGCCATCCGCGGCCAGCCGTGGCGGCCATCAAAACCAGCAGCGCGATCGCGGCAGCGAAACTTAGCCATCCAGCAAAGGTTAGGAAAAACAGAACGACTTCCAGGACCGCAAATGAGAATCCAGCGGCGAATAGCAGCGATTCTAAATGATCCCCGGTCGCAAGCCTTAAGAGTTCGAGAACGCGGAGTCCCCACGCAGAGGCGATCAGAAATATCAGCAGCACGACCAGGAGATGCAAGACGGCGAAGAGCAAAGTCACCGGTGAATCCAGGAGGCGAGACGGGCGAGAAACACTCCACGGAATTGCAGATAGTAGAAAATATTCACAAAAAGCAGCCAGACGATGAAGAGGAGTTGCGCTACGCGGAAACCAGCGCGTGATCGGTTTGGGTTCTGAATGGGACCGTCGTTCATCGTGAAAAACTTTACATGGTCGCAGGGCCAAACTCAAATTTCGCACGGACTATGGCGGGACAGTTGTGATGTGGCTCTCGGCAGTCCGTGCGACCGAGTCCAAGTGAACGGCCGCCTACGGCAGGCTTGCCCAGCGGCTCTAGAAATTTGTTGAAAATCGCAGAAAAAAGCTGCGCGACGGTGCGATTGCGTTACCGGAAAAAAGGCCGCCGAAGTCAATCACGTTGAGACGGTTATTCAGGTTCTGGCCGTCGGCCTGAACACGCATGGTGAGACGTTCGGTCTTGTACACGTCGGCGCCGATGGACGCGTTGACGGCGAGCGACGGCTTGACGCGACCCCGATCGAAATTGAGGCGGTCCACTACGGCCTGGCCATACTGCGCGACCGCATCAGAATATGTGCCGCCATAGTCGAAAGGCAGTCCGCTTCCGTAGTCAGCTCCGCCCGCCAGCCACAGACGCGGCCACAACTGATAACGAAAGCGCGTGCGCAGCGTGTTGCGCTGATCTTGCGAGTCCGGGAAATGGCCGGTTAACTGGGTCGAGGCATTGATGGCATCAACACCAAGCAATAATCCGCCCGTTACGGGGAACCACGCGTTGCCGACCATGTACGAATAGCTGAGAAAACCGGATAGATTGCCCCAGTGCGGGATTTCGATCTTCCCTTCCGCGCCGTAGATGATGGCTTTGTCAAAGGAAATGGGAAAGCTCACGCCGGTGTTCAAGAGCTGATCATCGTCGGCGTAATCGCGCGCGAACCGGCGATAGATATTGGCGTCCAACCGGAGCTGGCCAAGAAGTCCTTTGCTCATGCCCGCTTCGTAGAAATCGCCGTGCGAGGGCTGCACGGGGAGCCGCAAAACATCCGGATTCAACACGACGACGGTGGGCGAACTCGAAAGCAGGATATTTTCGAAGGATGGAGTCTGAAAGATGCGGTCGTAGGAAGCATGCACGACCAAATCCGAAGCTTGAAAATAGCGCGCGACGGAAAGGCGCGGGCTCACCGCATTTTGATTGGCGATCAGTTGGTAGTGATCCCAGCGCAGGCCGGCGCTGATGGTCCATTTGCCGAGGCGAATCATGTCCTGGACGAAGGCGGATTGCTCGAGGTCCGGACGATTACCTGCGAATGAGAACGTGGGAGGCGTCCCGGGATCGAAGTAGATTGGATTTGTGATGACGTCGCTAAAATTCTCGTGCAGAAACATGGCGTCCGATTCAACGCCCGCTTTCCATTCCTGATTTCCGCGATGAATGGAGATCGTGCCTTTGAAATATCCTTCGCGAAACCAGTTGTGCTGAAAAGCGATGATCGGCGTGGAGAAAGGGTTGGAGTCGAGGTCGCTGGAGGTATCGCGCACCATGCCGTGCAGGTCTCCGACGACATTCGAAGAGAAAATGTGCGAATACGAAATCGTACCCATGGTTTCGAAATTGTCGGCGGTTTGCTCTTGACCGTTCGCTTGTTGGAGTTGCTCGTTGGGAATTTCATAGCGGGCCAGGCTGTGCCGGACGCTCATGGTGAGCCGGTCGTTCGGAGTGAAATCGCGCTCGTAAATCGCGGAGAAATCTCCGGTGGTGCCAGTGTTCGTAAAATTTTGTGGGACGACAGGATTCAGATAGTGGCTCGTTTCGTCGCCGCTGGCGCTTACTCCGAAAGTGTTTTTTCCCCAGCCATATTCAATTTTTGTGAAGGCGCCTGCGGTGTCAAAGCTGCCTCCCGACAATACTAACTCGCCATGAAGGCCAGGCTGGGCATCCTGCAGCGTATTAATTTCAACGACTCCGCCCAGCTTTCTGCCATATTCCGCAGGAAAGCCGGCGGTATAGATCGTCATCGAGTCCACATCATCGGCTTCGATCTCGGTGCCGAATCCGGGTGAGCGATTGTCCGTTAGCGGAATGCCATCGAGGACGAATTGAGTCTGATATTCAGCGCCGCGGGGATGGAGTACGGCGTTGCCTTCGTAAAGCCAGCCTGGCTGCGAGTTCACCAGGTCTTGCAGCGAACGGCCCGGGAGAGAGCTGGGACGATTCTCTAAAAAATCGGGGCCGAGCTCACTGACTGCTCCAGAACGATCAGGGTCAACCAGGGTGTCTGCGCTGGTGACGTTCACTGTGGCGTCCACTGCGGCCACGGTTAGCTTGATCGTGCGGTCGGCCGGGATCGTGGACCGTACCTCGATCGTCTCCGAATAAGGAGCAAAGCCCGGAACTGCGATGTGGAGTTCATAAAGGCCGAACGGCAGGCGCCGGGCGACGACACGGCCTCCTTCGTCCGTTTCGAATGATTCGCGGTATTGGCTGGCTTCGCTGACCAGTTCGACGGTGGTCTTGACGGCGGAGCCGGACGGATCCGTCACTTTCAGGCGTAATTCGCCGGTATTGCTCTGCGCGTAGAGAGAACCGGCAAAGAACAAGAATGCAAGAAGCGTCTTCATCGAGCTGACGATTTTGCAGGCGAAAATGTCACGAGCTATGGTACAGGAAACACCCTTCCCGCCAAACGGCTCGACTGCCGACCGGCCTGCTGGCTACGCGCATGCGTTCGAAGCGCAGATCGGGACATTTTCTCAGCTGCGTGTGCAACGCATGGCTAGGCCAGCGAATCAAATCTTGAACCCGGGATCGTTGGAACTACACACCCGCGGCAGTTTTTGCACAGCGCCCAGGATTGAGGAGACTATAAGTTAGAATGATGATCAGCCCTTGGCGAGCCTACTGGCACGGGTTCCGAATAATCTCTGCACTCTTTTTATTTTCCTCGGTAGCACTTGCCCAGGACCCTGCTCCGCCACAAGCGCAACCGCCGACAACGCAACCGGCTCATCAGCCGGGGCAGACAGCTACCAACGGGACCGGCGGCGCGGATCAGTCCGCAGACAAGGCAAAGATTGGGCAAGATCAAAATCAGCAGGGGCCGGAGCAAAATAGCCCAGTATCAAAGGACCGCCTGTTTTACACCTTGCCGAACTTTCTCAGCGTCGAGAATGCCGCCAATATTCCTCCAATGACGACGGGAGAAAAATTCAAGGTCATCACCAGGTCCTCTTTCGATCCGGTGGAATTCGCATGGTACGGACTAGTTTCAGCAGTGGGGCAGGCTGAAAACAGTGAGTCGGCGTATGGCCAGGGCTGGGGCGCCTATGGAAAGCGCTACGCGACCAACCTGGCCGACGGCACGATCGAAGGATATATGACGAGTGCGGTCTTCCCCTCCGTCTTGAAGCAGGACCCCAGATATTATGTGCTGGGCAAGGGTGGATTTTGGCGTCGCACCGAGTACGCTCTTAGCCGGCTGATTATCACGCGTTCTGATTCGGGGACCGCTCAGTTCAATGCGTCTGAGGTTTTCGGCTCCGCCAGCGCAGCCGCGATTTCAACTTACGGCTATCATCCGGAGAATGACAAGACTCTGGGCAACACCGCTAGCGTGTGGGGAACGCAGGTGGCCTACGATGGGCTGGCGTATTTCGTGAAAGAATTCTGGCCGGACATTCGGCGAAAAATACGGAAAAAGCGCTCTGGCGATCAAGATTGATCCGGGGTTGTCACTTCCGCATGGCGCTCGAATAGTTCTGTCCAACCGCTACCTTCATGCACGTTGTCGTTCACACCAAATCCATTCGTACGCTCACAAATCCTTCGTAGTACGCAGGGACAGCACACCTAATCAGTCCGTTGTGTCAGTTTCGAATCTTCCTTTGCGCTGCTAACGTGCCTACCACCTTAGAACCCAGCTGGACGCGGCAGAGAAATTCGGCATCATTTTCGAACTGGCATCGTCTAGCCAAAACCGCAGCAATTCTAGGCCGTCTTGGGGGCAGCGTTGCGCCGCGCGATCCTTGCACCGGTCATCTTTGCGCTGGTAATCATGATGGCCAGTTGTTCGCTCGCGCCAGCCGGTTACACGCCTCCCACTTCGCCCAGCACGGAACCTCTGACGCTTTCGCCCAGCAGCGCGTCTGTGCGCGCGGGTTCCGTGCAACAGTTCACACCCTCTCTGACCGGAAAAACTTTCACTTGGTCTGTGAATGGAGTCGCCGGCGGAAATGCAGCGATGGGCACGATTGATGCGAATGGAAACTACACCGCACCCGCCGCTTTGCCGTCGCCAAACACGATCACGATTGAGGCGGTGGAGACATCCAAGTCGTCGCAGAGCGCTAGCAGCGGAGTCACGCTGCTGAACCCGATACCGCAAATCTCGGGTGTAACGCCCGCTTCGGTGAACGTTGGCACCTTTACGCTGACAATCCACGGCAGCGATTTTGTGAATGGGGCGACGGTCTCCTTCGGGGGTGCGAATCTATCAACGACTTTTGTATCCAGCACGCAACTCACTGCGAGCGGGACCGCAACGAGTGCGCAAGTGGGATCCGTGGCGGTGACGGTAACGAACCCAGATCCGGGCGCGACTAGTTCGAACGGCATCAGCGCCGAGGTCGTCGGAACGATCTCGATCGCGGCAAACGTCGCGAATCGATTCCTGGAACAGACCACGTTCGGCGCTACGCCGCAGCTGGTCACGCAGGTCCAGTACAGCGGCCTGCAAGGATTTCTTACGCAGCAGTATGGTTTGCCCGTTACTCCGTACCCCACGCCCGGCACAAGTGAGACGGATTTGGGCCTCTTGCAGCAGAGGTTTTTTGTGCAGGCGCTTACCGCGCCCGATCAATTGCGGCAGCGCGTCGCGTTTGCGCTCAGCCAGATTTTTGTGATCGGCGGAGCGAAGGTGGGCGATCCAACGGCGTATACGAATTATCTTCAGCTACTGGAGAACGGATTCCTTCACGAACTACCGGCAGATCATGAATGACGTCACGCTATCGCCGGCGATGGGCCATTGGCTGGACATGGTGAACAACGGCAAGCCCAACATCGCGCAGGGCGACCACGCCAATGAGAATTATGCGCGCGAATTCATGCAGCTTTTCACGATTGGGACGTCGCAGCTCAATCCAGACGGATCCTACCAGCTGGATTCGAACGGCAATCAAATTCCGAGCTTACACGCAAGATACCGTCGAGGCGTTTGCCCGCGCATACACAGGCTGGACGTACCCGCTGACTCCGGGAATGACGCAGCAAAAATATAACCCAGCCTACTGGACGGGTCCGATGGTGGCCGTGGATTCCAATCACGACACCGATCCCAAGCAGCTGCTCATATATCCGGGAGTTGCCGGCGGCGGACTGCTACCCGCCGGTCAAACGGCGGCCCAGGACCTAAAAGGCGCGTTGGACAATGTCTTCAATCATCCGAACGTCGGGCCATTCGTTTGTCGCGAACTCATCCAGCATCTGGTGACGAGCAATCCGAGCCCCGCTTACATTCAACGAGTCACGAGCGTATTTAACGACAACGGCTCCGGCGTCCGCGGCGACATGAAATCGGTGATTACTGCGATTCTGATGGATCAGGAAGCGCGAAGAGGGGACGACCCTGCTACTGCCGTGGGCACAGACGGCCATCTGCAAGAACCCATTTTGTTCATTACGGGTTTGATGCGGGCGTTCAACGCCACCAGCGACGGCTCGAACCTTTCTTACTACAGCAGCGATATGGGCCAGGAACCGCTTTTCTCACCCAGCGTATTCAACTTTTATTCGCCGAATTACGTGATTCCTGGAACGGCGTCCTTCGGGCCGGAATTTCAGCTATTGACCACGGCCACTTCGTTGAATCGCGTGAACTGGGTGAACACGTCTTGTGTTTGGCTCGATGGGTTCCGGAAACAAGCTGGATTTTTCAAGCTACGCGACACACGCAGCGAATCCCGGCGCACTGGTGGACACATTGAATGGATTGCTGATGCATGGCGCGATGTCTTCGGACATGAAAAACAACATCGTGACCGCCATGCAAAGCGTGCCCGCGGGAAACAAGCAATTGATGCAAGAAGCGCAAATCGCAATTTATCTGATCGCGAGTTCTTCGCAGTACCAGGTGCAGCACTAAATTTGCAGCGGGCGGCTCGGCCGCGGGAGCGTTGACAATGGCTCGGGGAAAAGGGATTTCACGCAGGGAGCTCTTGCGCGCGGGGTGCTGCACCGCCGCTTCCTTCGGCATGACGGCGGCGCTGGGCCGGTTGAACATGATTCACGCGCTGGCGGCAGGCCCTTCGAGCGGCTACCAGGCACTAGTGTGCGTCTTTCTTTTTGGCGGGAACGACAGCAACAACTTGATCGTGCCGAACGATTCGGCCGGCTATCAAAATTACGCGACGATTCGTTCGAACCTGGCGTTATCGCAAAGTTCCCTGCTGCCGATCGTGACGAAGACCGGCAATGTGCCTTACGGATTGCATCCGCAGCTTCCAGGACTGCAAAGTCTATTCAACAGCGGACAACTGGCGGTGGTGGCGAACGTCGGAACGCTGGCTCAGCCGGTTACGCGTACGCAATACCAGCAAGGCACTGCGACGGTGCCGGTCAATTTGTTTTCGCACTCGGACCAGCAGGGACAATGGCAGACGGCGCAGTTTGACGGTTATGCTCCGACGGGATGGGCTGGGCGCACAGCCGACGCACTGCAGACGTTGAACGCCGGGGCGCAGTATCCTCCGATCACTTCCGTCGCGGGTGGTGCGATTTTTTGTAATGGAGCACAAACGGAGCCTTACGCTCTGATTCCGGGCTCCTCGCCCGGTTTGACTGGCTACTACGGTTCGGCTGGCGACAACGCGCGCTCTGGTTTCGTTTCAGCAGTTGCTTACGTTCGATAGTGGGGTTTCGCTGGTGCAGGATTCCAGCGCGGTGATGAGCCAATCTCTGGCGCAAAGCCAGATTTTAGCATCCGCTCTGAAGGGAACGCCCGCGCTGCAAACACAATTTCCGACGACCGGACTGGGTCCGCAATTACAACAAGTGGCGCAGATTATGCAAGTGCGGTCAACACTGGGGCTGCAACGGCAGATTTTCTTTTGTTCGCTCGGAGGCTTTGACACGCATACCGCGCAATTGCAACACAGCAGAGTCTCTATTCGCAGCTCGATCCGGCGATGTCCGCGTTTTACAACGCGACGGTAGAATTGGGGATTCAGCAACAGGTCACGTCGTTTACGCTTGTCGGATTTCAGCCGGACGTTCCAACCCGGGACCAATGGCGGCACGGACCACGCCTGGGGCAGCCACCATCTGGTGATGGGCGGCGCGGTTCACGGCGGCGATCTGTACGGCACGTTCCCGCAATTGGCGCTTGGGTGGGCCGGACGACGTCGGTACGAACGGGCGCTGGATACCGAGTACATCCGTTGACCAATACGGGGCGACGCTGGCGCAGTGGTTCGGCGTGCAGGCCTCCGATTTGCCGACGATTTTCCCAAACCTGACGAATTTCACGACGCCAACGCTAAAGTTTCTGGGATGAGGCTAACCGTACCACTCGACCTCGCACAATAAGCGCATAAAATCGCGGCAGTCCGCTTCCAGGACCAATTCACAGAAACCGAGCAGTCGGAATTTATCGGCCAAGTGCTTTGGTCTCAGGCAGTTGATGCTTCCGGCGTCTCCAAAGAATAGAGCGTCGCGCGATGCCTCAGCGCGTTGCGTTCAAATTCCCGTGAAGCCCGGTAAGTCCTAAATCCGGCAGCGATGACGGGGACGCCAGCGGCCAAAGCAATGAGCACGTGCTCCAGGAGAGTGGGCCCCGTTCCCTTGTCCGCTGCGGCGGTCGCTAAGATGCACGGCCACGTGTGCCAAAACAAACGCAAAACTCGCGAAAAATATCGATTTGAACGACAGTGGCAGTCCACGAGCCGGATTTTTCATCGGCTTTGGATTTGCGGGAAGGTAACGCATCTGCACATGCAGCCGCTTGGGGCGGTAGTATTCAATCAGTTCGTGCAAGCGCGTCGTCGCAGGTATCCGTGCACGGCGGACCACAAATGCCGGGATGCACTCCGTGTGACGCCCACTCTTTCGCCTCTTCATAATTTTGCGCCTCCAACTGTCGCACTTCATCCTGCAATTCTTCCGGCAGCAAACCCACGTCAATCGGCGGACACCACAGGCGGGGGTCGGTTAATTTTCGGAACTTGAGAAGCCTGAGGTTTTCGGCTTTGTAACGAGCGGTCAGCCATTTTTCCTTGAACTTTCCAAAGGTGCCCATGCCGATGAGGATAAGCGTGAGGACGGCGGCGATTGGCTCGCCCCAGGCAAGAATGGAGGCAAGAATGGGATGCTCCGGGGCCTTGACAGATGAATTCCAGTATCGCCAGAAGAATCGTCAGCGCACCGAAGCCAACTGCAAAGATCGCGGTCCATTGGTAGCATCTCTGATAGTGGATGGCCTCGCGGTCACAGCGGCGGAATCGCGCATGTATTGTGCTTTGCAAAAGCGCCAGCGCGTTGTGACGAGTAGCGTATTCCGGATGTCCGCCTTTAAATTCTGGCGGCGAACGGCCGGACTGGCGGGTATCAAGCGCCGGTCAATGACCAAGTGCCCGGGGCACCTTATCCGCCGGCGGGATATCCTCCACAGTATCAACCTCGACCTGGAACTCGCCCGCCGGCTTCACATCCATGAGCGGTCTGGAAACGTTTGCGCCTAGTTAGGTCGTGCCGCAGTGGAGGTGTCGCTGTTGGCTTTGGCACCGCCAACGATCGCGCGTGCGGCGGTGGGCGGATCATCGGAAACGGTGTACGGTTTGCCATCGCGCATGTACAGGCGCGATGCTTCTGCGCGATTGAAAGGACGAGCGCCGCGTCGTCCGAAGACGGCGATCTGATTGCCGCTTTCATCCACGGCGCGGTCGCGGTCAATTCCCTTGGAAATTGCTAGCGCGGGTCCGGCGGTACGAAACGAAGCAATCAGCTTGGGGGCCGGGCGCGGGCTGAAGCCGTAAGAGTTGGGCGAATCCTCGGGCGACAGAATCTGCAGTACGCGCAGACCGTTTTTTCCGTCGGCTACGAATGCAAACGCGCTCGCATCCACCATTCCGATTTTGATGTCCTGGACGTCGGCGAGCTTCCCATCGGCGCTGAACATCTGATCGAGGCGCGGCTGCTCGGGCTTCTCGACATCAATGATGGCTATACCCTGTTTGCCGGCGGCAACGTAGGCATAGGTGCGCGCGACGTAGATGTTGCGAGCATCTTGGAGTGGAACGGCGGCGCTCGGTACGACGCGGGGATGACCCAGGTCGGACACATCGAGAACCTTGAGTCCCTCGCGATCCACCACAAAAGCGTAGCGGAACTGGATGGCGATTCCTCGCGGATCTTGCAGCTCCGGTGAACCGATTACTGCGGACACAGTCGGTTTTAGTGGATCGTTCAAATCGACCACTACCAGGCCGCGGTCGCAAAGCATGTAAGCATACGTTCCGGCGATGATGATACGGCGAGCGCCATTTAGAACGCCCTCCGGATTGAAGGCGAGAGCGCGCTTCAGGAAATTATCGCGCGGATCGCCGTTGAGCAGGGTGCTGACGCCGGGAGTTTTGCTTTTTGGATTGGAATCGCCGATAACGACCAGGCCTTCATACTTGTCTGCTACGTAAAGATATGCGTAGAGCGGATGAATGCTTTGCTCTTCGTTTACCGGATTGCGCGTGCGCGCGGGATCTAGGGCTTGCGTCGAAGGGCTGGCGACGGCGGTCGCATATTTCGTTTTTACGTAAAAGCGCTGACCCAACGGCGATACGGGAGCGGTGATGGTGCGCTCCGAAAAGTTCTTGTTGTCTATGTTGGCGACGTCGTAGGCGCGGAAGCCGCCCTTGCCCAACGCCGCGTAGAGGTATTCGCCGCGCAGCTGCACATCCAAAACATTCCCGATGTGATGGTATGCCTCCTGCAATTCGCGACCGCGAGATACATGCTTCTGAAAATCGCGAGGGTACGCAAACCGTTGTAAGTCGCTGCCGATGATCGCGGGCGGCTCGTCATGTTCAGCGACGGCGACGGCATCGAAACCCTTCGAACCATCTGCGACGTAAATATAGCGGCCCATGAAATTCAGCAGATCGGTGCCTTGGAGTAGCACCTGCGCCATCCAGGCGTTGTTGTCGTTGCGATTGGAAATGTGGCAATCGTCGCAGGCCTTGGTTTCTTTGGCGCGCACGGTATGTGGAACGAACGTGCTGAAAGCCGTGCCGCTGAAACCTTCCGCGGAGACCGTCTGCTGCATGTAATAAATCCAATCGCGATTCTGATTTTGCGAGCTCACTAAAACGGCACAGGAAGAACGAACGGGTGCGACGCGATGTCCGGTCACCGTGCCATCAATGCCGAGCATGAAGCCGTCGTCGCGGAGAACCTGAAAATCGTACGCGGTCCAATTGCGGGTGACCAAGCCCTCGTTGTGCAGCATCGGCTTCCGCTGATTCGCCATCATGGCGAGGTGGCACCCAAAACAATTTGGGGCCCACGACGTGTGGCACGCGTAGCAAGTCATCCGGCTATTGGCGTGGGCAAGTTGCGAAGCGTCGGTGGGAACGTCGCCCCAGGATTTTCCGTCGGTGCGAATCGTTTTCGCCCAGCGTGATTTTTCGCTGTAATGCGCGTTGCCGGGCGTGATCGTGTCGAGAACCTGCACGACTTCCCATTCTTTGTCCCGTTCGACCATGGAGCGTTGGAAAAGTTTGCCGTCGCGGAATTCGAAGCGGCGGGCGTTCCAGGGGGTGCGCAACACATCGAAATGAGTGCCACCTGGAGGCGACGCTGGACCGGAAGAAATCAGAGTGGCGCGCGCGTCGATCGTGCCATGGCAATCCACGCAATCGAGTTCGATCGCGGCGCGCGGCTCGGCGTAGAGTTTGCCATCCCCGTGGGAGTCCTGCTCGAAGTGGCAGTCCACGCAGTGCATGCCCTTTTCTTCGTGAATATCCGCGAGGTGAACCGCTTTTTTGAATTTGTCCGGGTCGGTGGGCTGGACGATTTTATTGTCGGAGTCGAGGAGATTGCCTTTGCGATCTCTTTTGTAGACGGCTCGAAAGATCCAACCGTGGCTGTGAAAATCGGCGAATTGGGATTGTTGCAGTTGTGAGTTGAACTCCGAACTGCCGACTTTTTCGAGAAATTTGGGATTGGCCCACAGTCCACGCGCTGCAGCGCCCTCCGGATTGCGTAGCGCGACTTGATAGCGTTCTTCCTCACTTGGATTGTGCTGCTCGGCGGGATACATCGCCTTCCCATCGGCTTCGTTGTCCCACCAGGTATAGCCGAAGTAGGTGGTCTCCATGTTCGTCCCGGGATGAACATGGCAGATCATGCATTGGCTCGACGGAATGGAGCGCGTGAAGGTGTGGCGAATGGGATGGCCCGATTCGTTTTTCGGAATCGTGGTATCCGCTGAAAAGCTTTCGCCGAGATGTCCGTATTGCGCATAAGGGCCGGCGTGCTCCGGTGAGCGATCGTTGGCGTAGATCACGTGGCAACCGGTGCAGCCGCTGGCGCGATAGTCGCCGGGTTCGTCATTGGTGCCGGGCAACGAAAGCAACGGATCGAGCAGCCGCGTTTTCTGGAGACCGAGAAATACCGGATCGGTGCGCAGCAGAGTGCCGAAGCCCCGCTCGCCGAGTTTGTCGTCAGGGCGCCCCGATTCTTCTTCGCGGTCGGGATTGCCGATTTCACCTTTTTTGCCGGCGCCGCGTTCGAATACGCGCAAAATATTTCCCGGCTGAGAAACTTCCCAACGCTGGAGCGGAGCGATTTCGGGGATGACGCCTTTCAGGCGAGTTTCTTCTGGAGTTGGAGCCGGAACCGTGTGGACCTCTTGAGGCTGGCCCAGCGCAGAATAGCTTTCGCCGAAATGCTCGTTCTTAAGAGGGTACGCGCCGTTGTTATAGAGTGCGGCGCCCCACAGCAGGCCGCCGTAGGTCATCATACTCGTCTTCACACGGAACACTTCGGACGCATGGCAGCCCGACGCGCCGCAAGTTTCGGCGGCCACACGCAAATCGCCAGGATTGACGAAGCGAACGTACGCGTAATTTTCGTGCAGCCATTTCGCGTAGAGCTCTTTTGGATTTGCCGAAACGTCCTTCAATGCGGGATCGTCGGGTTGCGGGTGCGCACGATTTTTCAGTTGCTCGTATTCCCGCGTGGTATTGCCGGTCCCCGGCGGCAGAATCACCGTGGCGTCTCCGCCGTGGCAATCCACGCATCCCAAGCGGACCGTGCGGGTGGGATGCATCGAGGGCTCGTCGGTCTGAGTGTGGCAGGAAACACAACCAGCGCTCTTGCGATCCACATCGGCTTGGCTTTGGCCCAGCAGGCTCGGCTGCTGCGCGGCGGACTGGGCACGGGAACGCGCAGCAAGCAAGAATGCCGCGACGAGTGTTGTCGCGATGCAGAAGAAGACGACACAGCGGAGCTGCATCTGCCGATTTCGGGTATCGCCGTCCTCGGGCCAGCCGCTCATGAAGCGCCTCAACAATTTCGCTCCCTTAAAATTGGAACCGCACGTCCGTGAAAAGCGAAAACAGCGTCCGGCCGGTATAGATATCTCGCAGACCCTGGCCTGGCACCAGCGTCGCCGCACCGGCCGTGATCGAGATATTTTCCGTTAGCGGCGGGCGGTAACGAACACCGACGCTGGAATCCACTCCGATCGAATGGCGGATCGGCGATTGAAAGAGTATCTGCTCGAGAACTTCGGTGTGCTCAAAACGCAGATAATTCACATTGGCAAAGCCGCGCAACTTGGGAGTGATATCAAATTCTGCGCCGAGATTTGTGAGAAGAATTCCGGGATTGACAAAGTTGGCTTGGCCTTCGTCCTTGTTCGCGCGCAAATCAGGAAGCAGACTATCACCGGGATTCAATGCGACGCCCGAACCGGTCAAACGAATGCTTTCGCGGTTCCACAGGCTGAATATACCGCCGGCGAATTCCGGAAAATCGTAAATAGAATCGAAGCCGCGCGCGCGGCTGCTGGACGGATTCGCCGATCCCGACGCGTAAAACACGGAGCCTTTGATGCGGAACCAATCCTTGTCATAGGAAAGTTCCAGGGCGGCCAATTGCGCGTTGATGGTGACGGGCTTGCCAGCGATAGCGTTGAAGCTGTCGTTGCCGAAAGCTTGATAGAAGGCGTGCGTCAAGTTCACGGGGCCGATGTGGCCGTCGCCGGTCCAGCCGACATAAGCGGCATGGACGCTGTGCGGCCTGATCATCCCGCTCGAGAATACGGCACCGATGGGCGCGGGGCGCACCAGAAAACCGTTGTCGTCGTAATGGATTGTGGCGTCATCCTTGTTGTAATGCACACTCACTTGGGCTGTGTATCCCTGAAACAGGAAATCCTGGCGATACGCGTTGGCGATAATCACCTGCTGATTGCGCAGCGCCATGGAATTCAACCCGCTGTTGGTGTTCTTCTCCAGAAAATTGAAATAGGCGACGTTGTATTGCCAGCGGTTCGAATCGAGATTGCCGAAGATCCGCAGGCCCGGCTGCTCTTCCACAAAGAGGAAACCGCGAAAGTCGCTATTGAAAGCCTGAATGCCCGCGCGAACGGAGATGAAATCGAAATTCGGTCCGATATCGTGTAGTTTCACTTCGCCGAATGCTTCCTGCAAGCCGAGATGCGAATCTAGGCGCGTGGTGCCCTTACTTACGTCCACGTTGACGACGCCGCGTTCCTGCACGTCCAGGTAATTCAAACTGACTACCGGTGTGATGCGAATGCGCCAATCAATGGGGCGAAAGGATGTATCGCCATGGAATAGGTCGAACGAGAACGCAAAGGTCTGGTCGAAGAAAATTTGGTCGCCCCTGCCGAAAAATCCGGGGCTCCCAGGGCGCGCAGAGCTGACGTCGGTAGGCGTAGGTAAACGCCGGCCGTCGAAAAAGGAATCGCTGGTGCCGGTGAAATTCAAGAAGGTCTGCTGGCCGATAATAGGAACGTCGCCTTTCCATTTATTTTTATCGAAGGGATCCCACTTGCTGCCTCTTACGTACGGGTGCTCGCCGCCAATGCCGTAGCGGTCCCAATCGGGCATCGCAACGGACCAGCGATCGGGTTCCGGTTGAAATACCTCTGCGACTGGAGGCACGGGCAGTTGCGGAGGGAGCTGCCCCGTTCGTTCGAGAGTCTCGTTCTCTAGTGCAGTGGGCGGAGCATTGGAAACGGGCGCGGGCTGAGATCCCTCAGGCGGATTTGTGGTCCCGGCTGGGAGTTGAGGAAACTTCCGCACCGCTACAGCCGACGATGGAAGTGCGATCAACGTCATTTCGCACACCGGGCTGTCTCCGGCTTTCAGCTGGAGCCCGGGATTCGTGAAATCCTTGAAACCAGTCGCGACGACGTTCAGGTCGTAAGTTCCCGAGGGAACGTCAATAAAGCGAAAGACACCTTGGGCGTTGCTGATTTTTTGCAGGCTTTGGCCCGTGACCACGTTTCGCAAAATTACGGTAGCGCCGAGCACTGGCCGTCCATTTGCGCCGCGCACCAGTCCTTGCACCGCGCCGAATTTGGGAGACGATTGCCCCGGCAGACGCTGCTGTGCCGCGGATTTGTGGGAAGCGCTCGATTGGTGCTTGCGCGGCGACGAATGGATCGCATAAAGTTTCGCCGCGCAGCATGGCTTTGCGGCGGCTGCGTGGAAGGTTACCGCGCACAGGCAACAAACGAGCCAGGCAAAACCCGCCGGTTTCGCAAAAAATATGCGACATGGAGCGCGCATTAGCTCAGGCCTCAGGCGTACCGCGAGGTTCGGAATACGATAAGTCGATGCGTGTTGCTATCACAGTTTTTCCGGAACCGCCAAATGATTTCGGGCGGTTCCGCGGGCAAGATCAGGGTCCTGATTTCTGGGCATATTCAACCACGATTGAACATCTGAATTGCAGAATCATTGAGAACGATGTGCGGCTGTGATACCAATAGCTCAACCGCATGGACCTGCCTTCTAAGCGATTCCTTCGAGGCTGGCTGTGGAAGCCAGTTCGCGTGCCGCTGCGTCTTTGCCTGGTGCTGACGATTGGATATTGCCTGGCACTCAGCGCCTGCGGAGGAAGCGGAAGCGCGCCCACCACGCAGCCTCCTCCTGCGACGGAAAGCCTTACGCAGGCGGATGTTCAAATGCTGGTGCAAGCCGCGGCGACGGCCGCGGACGCGGACTCCATGGCAATCGCCGTAGTGGATCGCCTCGGACGCATTCTTGCGGTGTACAAAGGGCCTTCCGCGCCTGCCAATCTGCCCGGCAATTTCGGCGCGACGATTCCTTCCGACGAACTAGCCGTTTCGCTCGCTCGCACCGGCGCGTTTTTCAGCAACGATCAAGCGCCGCTTTCATCCCGCACCGTGCGCTTCATCAGCGGCGTGCACTTTCCGCCCGGTGTTGCGAATACGGCGAGCGCGGCGTTATATGGCATCGAGAATACGAATCGCGGGTGCAATCTGGCGGCGAGCTTGAGCGCGACGGTGCCTCCGGCTACAACGATTGCCGGGACGTCTCCTGGGTACGGAATTACAACAGGCAAAGCGGATTTGAATGACTCCGACCCCACGGCCGTGAATCCCGGCGGCGTCCCGATTTTCAAGAATGGGCAAGAGGTGGGAGGAATCGGCGTGGCGGCCGCGGATCCGAACACCGCGGAATACGTTGCGTTCGCGGCCGCCGGTATGATTGCCATGAACGGACCGAGCACAGCCACCGATGAAGTTGGTTTTCCGGCATTTCCGGCGCCGGCGATCGTTTCCATCAACGGAATCACGCTGCCGTTTGTGAATCAAACCACGCCCCCGAGTGGTGTCACGTCGGGCACGTTCAATCCTGCAGATTTTACGGTGGGCCCGGTGGCTAGTCCGGGGCCGCCTCCCGAAGGCGAACTCATAGCCGCGATGGATGGCCCACTGGGCGGTCTGACGGCTGCACAGGTGACGTCTATCATCGACAACGCGGTCGCCACCGCAAATCAAACCCGAGCGCAAATCCGCCTGCCGATCGGCGTTCGCGCGAAAATGGTGATTGCGGTGAGCGATCTGGACGGCACGCTGATCGGCCTGTACCGCATGACGGACGCGACCGTCTTCAGCATTGACGTGGCGGCCAGCAAGGCCCGCAATGTGATTTATTTCAGCGGGGCGGCGCGCCAGGTGATGGATCTGAATGAGGTTCCGATGGGAACAGCCGTCACGAACCGTACGATCGGATTCGGCGCGCAGCCTTTCTTCCCCTCCGGAATCAATGCGTCGCCGCCGGGGCCGTTCTTTAATTTGTACATGCAGGACGTGGCAAACGCTTGCACGCAAGGATTTCAGGTTCCGAGCGCGGCGTGGCCGAAATTCAATCAGAGTGGGATTGTGTTTTTTCCAGGTTCAGAACCGCTGTATGTGAATGGTGTGCTGGTCGGCGGGCTGGGCGTCAGCGGGGATGGCGTGGATCAGGATGATTACGTCACGTCAGGCGGAGGAGTGGGATTCGAAGCTCCGGCCGCGATTCGCGCGGACCAGATCGTGATTGATGATGTGCGGCTTCCGTATTTGAAGTTTCCGCGAAATCCTACACAGTAGACGTTCGCTGTGCGCTCAGTCAGCAGGGTCTGCCAGATCTTACCCTTCTCTGAGTTTGTGACCGGAAAGATTTCCCAAGCCATCGTACGCGGCGTATTTGTACATTTCGGAAAGCGTGGGGTAATTGAAGACGAATTCAATGAAGACATCGATCGTCATACCGGACTCCAGCGCCATCATCCCCAGGTGAATCAGCTCCGTGGCGTTCTCACCGATGATCTGCACGCCGAGCAACCGGCGGTTGGATTTGGCGAAAATCAACTTCAACATGCCATTGATATCACCGGCTATTTGTCCACGGACATTATTTGCATAGCGCGCGCGGCCGACTGCATAGTCAATCCCCTTCTCCTTGCTGGTCTCTTCGGATTCGCCGACGGCGGAAATTTCAGGAATCGTGTAAATGCCCATGGGCAGCATAGAAGCAAGGCGCTGCTTGTATTGAAATCCGAAGGCGTGGCAAATCGCCACACGAGCTTGTTCCATGGAAGTGGACGCGAGCGCGGGAAACCCGATCACGTCCCCGGCCGCGTAGATTCCCGGCACCGCAGTCCGGTAATCCTCATTGACCTCGATGTAGCCGCGTTTATTCAGCGTCACCCCGGCTTTTTCGAGGTGCAAGTTTTCGATAGCACCGCGGCGGCCCGCGGCGAACAAGGCCGCTTCCGCTTCAATCGTCTTGCCGGACTGCAGCGTAATGCGAACACCCGCCTGGTTGCGTTCAATTTTCGCAGTACGCTCACTCAAGAAAAAGCGCACGCCGAGATTTTCCAGCCTTTCGCGGAGGCATGCGGAAATCTCGGCGTCCAAAAACGGCAGCAGGCGATCGCGGCCATCCACCAGCGACACTTCAACTCCCAGCGCCGTAAAAATGGACGCATACTCGCAGCCAATCACGCCACCGCCGACCACCGCAAAGGTTCGCGGAATCGCATCCATTTGCAAGACGGAGTCAGAATCAAAGATAACTTCGTCATCGAACGGAATTTCGGGTGCGCGGAATGGAACCGAGCCCGTCGCGATGAGTATGGCTTCCGCGCGCAGCTGCGAGCTTTGACCCGGCTCAGTGGCCACGGAAACTGTACTCCCATCCTCGAACGAAGCGAGGCCACGCACGAGATCAATGTCATGTACTGCAAGATTCTCGCCGACCTTTTCTCGTTCCGTCTCCACCAGCACGTCGGTGCGGTGCATGAAATTCTTGACCGTGAGGCCTTCTTTCAGCGAGTAGTCAACTCCATACAGACCACGCTGGCGGATGCCCGAAAAATAAAGCGCGGATTCGCGGAGAATTTTGCTGGGGATCGTGCCGGTATTGACGCACCCGCCTCCCACCGTATTTCCACATTCGATCAGAGCGACGCGCTTGCCGAAGTATGCCGCCTGCGCAGCGCCTTTTTCACCCGCCGGGCCGGAGCCGATCACGATCAGATCATAGTTTTGCACGCAAGCCTCCTCTGCTCCCGGCGCGCCGGGCCGATAATTTTTCAGGACTCGCGGGAATTGTTTCCAAGGCGCACGAGTCTAGTGCAGCAGGGCGTTCACCGCGCGCATCTTTCCGGCGAACCGCGCCGGATCGTATGCGGAAGGGTCCTGAAGGTCCTGGAAGAGCGCGCTGATTGCGGTGCGAATTTCCGCAGAGTTTTCCAGCTTCACGTTTCGCTGGCAAGCCACGAACAACGATTGGATGGCCATGGCCGCCTGCGCCGCCGCGTGTTCGCCCTGGGCAGAAATATCATCCGAGTCTCCCAATATCTTGCGTAGCAATTGCTGCGTGGATGCAGGATCGTTCGGCATGGACTTGATCTTTGCAGAGAGATCGGTCACTTGATGCGCGCAACTGGCTGCGGAAACAGCTACGGCATCACGGTCCGGGTTCAGCTGACTCATCAACTGCGAGAGCTTTCCGAGATCGGAATCCAGCTTTGTGGCGCCATCGCCATCCGCCAGGAAAGTAACTTCATGAAAAATTGTATAGCGCGAAGGATTCCACGGAGGATCGCCGGGGCGGCGTCCGGGATATCCGCGCGCCTGGCGCCAGCTATTTTCGGGCGTCGTCAGGCTGTGATGGCACGCATAGCATTGCAATTCGGAAAATTCAGGCCAGTTCTTGCCGTGGGCGCGAGAGGCCAGGCGCAGAAGCGACTGCTGGAGTTGCACGGCCTCGCCGGTGGTAAGTTCGCGAACGTCATACCACGGATCGCTATTTTCCGGCTCGCCCGGTTCCCCGGGCTCTTTCCAGTGGCGCGGCATCACGGCGGAAAACGAATCGAGTTCGAAATAAAGGTCGGGATGGCCAGCGGCGATCATTTCGTGGTCCACTGATTTTTCGTCGCTGCCGAGATGACAACCAAGGCATTTCTCGGTGCGTTTGGTGAGGTCGCGCGTGTCATACATTCCCAGCGCGAGCGATTTCTCATGCGTCCAGTCGCGCTCGGTGTGTGGGCCAAGCCAGGCAGCAGCGGGGCCATGACAGCTCTCGCAACTCACTCCTTCGCTCAGGTCGAACGTTCGCGCGCGCTCGGTGGCCGGGACGTCCAGCGCATGGCACGCGAGACACTTCGGCGCGCTTTCTGCTTTGCCGATTCCGAGAATCGCCGCCATTCGTTCGCCGATATTTCCCTGCAGCGACGCGTAGGCCTTGGAGTGCTTATCTTTCACGATCCAAATGCTGTACTCGTTCTGCAGGACGCGATTGTCTGAACGCGGAGTGACGCTGCCATGGCAAGTAGTCGAAGCGCAAGATCCAGGTCCAGTGTAGCCCGGCGCCACACCCGCTTGAGCATTCGTCGCGTATCGAGGCAGAACCAAGCTCTGCGAATAGGCGATGGAGCACGAACCGAACGTAATCGCTACGAAAAACAGCGCAAGGTTGCGCAAAGATGCAGAACGCTGAAGTTGGGCGGCGAACTTCATTTCTTTTTCACTTTGGTAGAGCCCGGCAACGCGCTTGCAGACCGGCAGCGAATGAAAATACTGTGAATCTGCCTGCTTGTACTATCGGATAGTATCGAAGTCAATCAAATCCGGCCTGAATTGTTGCGCGCGCTTCGCGCAAGAATAACGGCACCGTAGCTTCCACGCCTAGCCCGTGCTAATGTCCCCTTACGCTACACCGCTCAAGACTGACAGTTGTTTTCGGGGCTGGGAATGAATAATCTCCCCGGTGAGGAAGCCTCCCTTTGATTTTCAATGAACTGAGGGATATTCAACGCCAGTTCGGATATTTGCCCGCCGATCAGCTGCGCGCGCTCGCGAAAAAAATAGATGTGCCGCTGTATCGCCTGCACGGCGTGGCCAGTTTTTATCCTCACTTCCATCTAACTCCGCCTCCGAAAGCCGATGTGCGCGTCTGTCAGGATATGTCCTGCCATCTTCGCGGCGCTCGCGAGTTTTGCGCGGGGCTGGACGAAGCGTGCCGCCAAGCGGGATTTGCGGATGCGAAAGTCAGCGGCGTTTCCTGCCTGGGCCGCTGCAACGAGGCTCCGGCTGTTTCCATCAACGAACATATCTACACGGGGCTTTCGCAAAACCAGATTACGGCTATCGTAGGCGATGTGCTGGTGGGACGCCCGTTGCCAGAGCTCGCGCAGTCGCACCGCCGCGGGCACTGCATATCCGATCCCTATGAGGAAGGTGAGCAATATCAGGCTGTAAAGCGTCTCGTGCAATCGCGGGATTGGGCTGGAACGTTTGAACTCCTGAAGGCGGCGGGCCTTCGCGGGCTGGGCGGAGCGGGATTCCCGACCGAATCGAAATGGCAACTGGTGCGCCAAGCGCCAGGCCCCGAAAAATTTATTGTTTGCAACGCGGATGAAAGCGAGCCAGGCACGATCAAGGATCGCTTTATCATGACGCACCTGCCGCATCTGGTTGTCGAGGGAATGATCCTTGCCGGGCTGCTGACCGGCGCGCAAAACGGCATCCTATACATCCGCCACGAATACGAAGAACAGGAAAAGATCCTGCGTGATGAGATTCGCCGTTGCGAACGCAATGGGCTGCTGGGACCGCGCGTGCTCGGCGCTGAGTTTGCATTCAACCTCGAGGTTTTTGTCAGTCCCGGCGGCTACATTTGCGGTGAAGAAACGGCGTTGCTGGAGGCGATCGAAGGCAAGCGCGCGGAACCGCGCAATAAACCGCCGTTTCCTGTTCAGCAGGGCCTATGGAACAAGCCAACGGTGATCAATAACGTCGAGACCTTCGCGAATGTGCCGATCATTCTGATTCGCGGCGTGGATTGGTACAAGGCGCAGGGCATCAACGGCGCGGTGGGCCTGAAATTCATTGGCGTGAGCGGCGACGTGGTGCATCCGGGAGTTTACGAAGTGCCGATGGGGACGCCCGTTTCCGATCTCATTTTCAAATTTGGTGGTGGAATCGCCGATGGCAAGAAACTGAAGGCCTTCGCGCCTTCCGGACCGTCTTCCGGATATTTGCCGGCCTCCATGGCGGACGTTCATCTTGATTTCAAATCGCTGGCGGACGCGGGCTCGATGCTCGGTTCGGGTGCGCTGGTGGTGTGCGCGGACGACCGCTGCATGCTGGACATGGCGCTGAACTCCACGCAATTTTTCCGCAACGAATCCTGCGGCAAGTGTGTCCCTTGCCGCGTTGGCTCGCAGAAGCTGGTGGAAATGCTGACGGCATGGACCGAAGGCGGTGGCTCGTCATCAGATCTGCAGCTGATTGACGAGCTTGCGGCAACACTGCGACAGACTTCGATTTGCGGACTCGGCCAAGTGGTGCCCGCGCCGATCGCCTCCGTCCTGAAACATTTCCGCGAGGAAGTGGAATCGCACATTGTGCGCCATGAATGTCCTGCCGAAGTTTGCCCCTGCCAGAAATTTGCTGGCGATGCCTTCAAACCCGTCGTGAGGCCCGCGTGAGCGCGAGCCAGCTGATCGAGCTTACGATTGACGGCCGAAAAGTTTCGGTGCCGGCGGGAACCACTATTTTTGACGCGGCACGGGCGAATAACATCCCAATTCCCACCCTCTGCAACCAGCAAAACGAGAACCCTGTCGGCGTATGCCGCGTTTGCGTGGTGGACCTAGGCGCCAGGGTGTACGCGGCCTCCTGCATTCGACCCGTGGAACCGGGAATGGTGGTGAACACCGCTTCCGACGGAGTGAAACGGGCGCGGCATACGCTGGTTGAACTGCTAATGTCCGATCATCCCAGCCCGTGCGCTCGCGAACGGCAATCCGGCGATTGTGAACTGGAAGCGCTCGCCAAGCACGAAAACATTACGCGCGCACGTTACGCTCCCCGCGCCGCGCGGCGCGGCCCCGATAATTCCTCGATGAGTATTGCCGTGGACTTCGACGCATGCATTTTGTGCGACCGCTGCGTCCGCGGCTGCAACGAAATTCGCGAGAATCTCGTTCTCGGGCGCATGGGCAAGGGCGCGTCAACGGGGATCGCTTTTGACAACAACGAGCCGATGGGCGAATCCTCCTGCGTATCGTGCGGTGAGTGTATGGTCTCCTGCCCAACCGGCGCTCTAACGAACCGCCTGGTTACGCAAACCGAAATTGCCGTAACGCCGGACTCCGAGGCAGTGCCGCTTCACGAACTGCAAGAGCTTCCCTTCTTCGGGGGAGTTTCTGGAACATTTTTGAGCTTGAATCGCAACGCGGTGGTCCGGCGGCATTTCAAACCCGGTGAAATAATTTGCCGCGAAGGGGAGTACGGATCCACTGCGTTTTACCTGCTGGAGGGGCAAGCTCGTGTGTCGATCGCCAGCCCGATCGCGCACGTGAAGACCAAAGGCGCGGTCCGCAAGTTTCTGGGAAAACTCTCCAGCCGGCTGACGCAGCGCCAGAACGACCAGCGCGAAGAGGAAACCAGCCAACACTGGATCCATATTGATGCGCCGATGGATTTGGACTACGACAATCCCGTCGCGATGCTGGGGCCCGGCGACCTCTTCGGCGAAATGACGTGCATGAGTTTGTATCCGCGCTCGGCGACAATCCGCGCCGAGACCGATTGCACGGCGCTCGAAATGCTGCGCAACGTTCTGGACATTATGCAGCGCAACAAAACGTTTCGCGCGAAGCTGGACCAATCGTATCGACAGCGCGCGCTGGACAGCCATTTGCGCGCCGTGCCGGTCTTCGCCGAATTGACCGACGAGTTCGTCGAGGGGCTACGCGAAAAGGTAGAGCTACTGCGATTCACTCCGGGCCAGGTGATTTGCCGCCAGGGCGAAGCGGCTGATAGTTTTTACCTGGTGCGGATTGGCTTCGTCAAAGTGTCGCAAACGCATCCGGGCGGCGAAATGGTGCTGGCTTATCTTTCGCGCGGCGAGTATTTCGGCGAAACGGGACTGCTGGAACACACCATGCGCAGCGCCACGTGCACTGCCCTCGATCACGTGGAGGTCGTGCGCGTCAGCGCGGAAGATTTCGCCAGCATGACCGAACAATTCCCCGGCGTGCGGCGCAAGCTCGAAGAAGTCGGGCATGAGCGGGTGAAGATGAACGAAGAGCGGCTCGCGGTGATCAATAGCACGCCGCTGGACAGTTTTTTGAAACAAGGTTTGATGGAAGCGCAGAGCTTATTGCTCCTCGACCTAAATTCTTGCACGCGTTGCGATGCTTGCGTCACCGCCTGCGCCGATGCTCATGATGGAGTCACCCGCCTGGTCCGCGAGGGTTTACGTTTCGATCACTATCTAGTGGCTACCTCATGCCGACAATGCCTGGACCCGCTGTGCATGGTCGGCTGCCCGGTGGGCTCGATCCGGCGGCGCAATTCGCTCGAAGTAATTATCGAGGATTGGTGCATCGGTTGCGGCTTGTGCGCGGACAATTGCCCGTACGGCAATATCAACATGCACCCGTTTAATGTGTTCACGGACGTTCCAGGCATGCCGGGAATGAAAAAAGCAATGGTCAAGCAGAAGGCAACGTCCTGCGACCTGTGCTCCGAATTCGCGGAGCCGAGTTGCGTATATGCGTGTCCGCATGACGCTGCGCATCGTGTGAACCCGCGGGCTTTTTTCGCAAATTTGTTGAAGCAAACGACGGCCAAGGTACCCGACAGCTAGCGATTTCGCTTTTGATCGCGCCGACATAGGACAACTTGCGTATTGACCGTACACACCGGACGTGGCTGATTGCTTCGCTGATCATCTTAAGCGTGGCGACAGCCATTTATCTCGCGTACGTCCAAACCTCGCCGTCGGGCCCGAGCGGGGGGAGCGGCATCGGCTTGATGTTCGGAGTCGTGGGTTCACTCTTCATGATCTTTGCGGGCCTGCTGGCGGCGCGAAAAAAAGTGCCGGTGTGGAGGCTCGGCCGCGCACAGGACTGGATGCGCGGACATTTGTGGCTGGGGTTGCTCAGTCTTCCCATAATTTTCTTTCATGCTGGATTCCGGTTTGGCGGACTGCTCACCACGGTTTTGATGGTGTTGCTGATTGTCGTTGTGGCCAGCGGAATATTCGGCGCCGTGTTGCAGCACTACATGCCGCCAGTGATGACCGTGCGCATCCCCATGGAAACCATCTTCGAGCAAATCGACCGCGTGCGAGCGCAATTAGTGGCCGAGGCCGACGCAATGGTCGAAGAAGTCTGCGGGCCGCGAAATCCCCCACCGGCGGCCCCGGCTGCAAGCCAGAGGGGACGCGTCGCGACAATGACTACGGTCGCTACCACAACGATTCCCTTGTGCAATTTTTATAACAGCGAGGTGCGCCCGTTTTTGCGAAACGAAGAAAATCAGAACCCCGTTTTTGCTACCCGCGCGAAAGCGGCCGGGGCCTTCGAGGGTTTGCGCACACTGCTGCCTAGTAACCTGCATACGATCGCCCATAACCTGGAAGAATTATGCGAAGAGGAACGGCAATTCCGGCGGCAGATTCGCTATCACCGCTGGCTGCATGGGTGGCTGATGCTGCACGTTCCGCTTTCGCTCGCGCTTCTGCTACTGGGATGCGCGCACGCAATTATGGCTTTGCGTTACTGAAGCGGTTGAAAGCGAGTAATCGTGGCTCGAGCCAAACTCACAACGAAAACGCTGGCGCAGCGCATTGACCTGGATTATTTCAAGCATCCACATCCCTTCCGGCGTCTGCGCTCAATTCTCACCATCTCCATTCCGGTGATTGCGCTGCTTTGGTTGGGCTGGTATGCAATCGCTCGCAACAATCGCGTTTATAGCGCCGGAAAAATGTCCTCGGCACATGCCGTGCTGACGGCGAAATGCAGCTCATGCCACGTGAAAGAAGCGAATTCGTTTAGCGCCAAGGCCACCGACCAGTCTTGCGACAGCTGCCATAGCGCTCCGTTTCACCACGGCAATCAGACTTTCGCGCCGATCTGCGCGTCCTGCCATTTGGAGCATCGCGGTCATTTGCGGCTTGCGGTCACGGCCGATATCAGTTGCACGCAGTGCCATGCGGACCTGCACACGATCGGTGCTCCGACTCGGTTCACTGCCGAAATCACGCGATTCAATGGCGGGCATCCGGAGTTTGCGATCTTGCGCAATCGCGGGAGTGATCCTGGGACGATTAAGCTGAATCACTTTGTACACTTGAAGCATAATCTGCGCGGGCCGAATGGTCCGGTTCAGATGGACTGCGAAGATTGCCATCGCACCGTGCGGCCGGCCGCCGGATGGAGATTTGGAACCGCGACGGCGCTCGATGCTCCCGCGACGCAAACCGGGATTCCGCCTTCGATGGACGCCGGCCGCGCGTACATGTCGCCGGTCACATACGCCAAGCACTGCATCGCTTGCCACGGCTTACAATTTGACCCACGCTTCCAGGAAGCCGCGCCGCACGATACTCCAGAAGTCATCCACGCGTTCCTCGTGCAAAAATTTCAGCAATATATTCCGAGTCATCCCGCGGAGCTTCGCGTGCTCGCGCCCCACCGGAACATTCCGCAGAAGCCGATCCCACCGGAAGTTCGCGTGCTGACGCCGCAGGAGTGGGTTGCGTTTCGCGTGTCCGAATCGGAAGAGCTGCTTTGGCGGAAGACGTGCGCGCAGTGCCACGCGTTACGATTCGCAGCGAATGCGGCTTTGCCTACCGTCGCAAGGTCCAATATTCCGCAACGATGGTTCCAGCACGCAGTTTTCAATCATGACGCGCACAAATTTCAGCAATGCATCGAGTGCCACGCCGCGGCGCCGAAGAGTCAGGAAACGTCTGACGTGCTGCTGCCGGGAATACAAACTTGCGAAAAGTGCCATCGCGGCGGGCGCGAAGCGGCGGAATCACGTTGTTTTGAATGTCACACCTATCACGACTGGAAGAATGAGAAGCCGGTCAAAGGGACCTTTACTCTGTCCGCATCAGCCGTCGATAACTGAACGCCTCGGCTTCGCGTTGGAGATTGCGGCGCGACGGCCCTTCTTATTCCCGATTCAGCGCTACTTTGTCTTCATCACGTAAACGCCATCCCACTCGCCTTCCGGAGCGTTTTGCGCAAACTCGATGGCGCGCTCGAGGAAAACCTGGCTGGGCCCATCATTTGGGAAATTCACAAGTACTTCGGAGAACTGACTGGCCGCTTCACTCCAATTCTGAGCCTTGTACGATTTCATCGCTGCGTCGAACCGTTTGATTAGCGGTTCATACGTTGATTTTTCGGCGACGAGGTCTACCAGCTCATAGATGTTTACGGGCTGACTTTTTCCCTTCACGCGAATTTTATCGAGTTCGCGGCAAACGAATTGGCTCGAGACCTGGCGATAGGTCGCTTCGCTGATGACGATCTGCACGTGATACTGCTTCGTGATGCCCTCGAGGCGCGACGCCAGGTTCACATTGTCGCCCATCACGGTCCACGACAAGCGCCGCGCCGAACCCATGTTTCCCACATTCAGCATCCCGGTGTTCAGGCCGATGCCGATGGATATTGGAGGTTGCCCGGCAGCTTGCCACTTGGCGTTGAGTGCGGCCAGGCCTCGCGCCATGCCCAAAGCGCTGGAGCAGCTGCGGAACGCGTGATCTTCCTGCGGATAGGGCGATCCCCAAAAAGCCATGATCGCGTCGCCGATATATTTATCGAGCGTGCCGTCGGTAGCGAAAATGATCTCGGTCATTTGGCCGAAATATTCATTGAGCAGGTGGACTAACTGATCTGGCGTCAAACTCTCGGAGATCGTGGTAAATCCGCGAATGTCGCTGAACAGCACGGAGAGTTCCTTGCTTTCGCCCCCGGGCCGGATGTACTTCTCCGGATCTTTTTCGATCAGCTCGATCACGCCGGGCGAAAGGTACTGCGAGAAGCTCTTGCGGATTTTGCGTTTGGCGCGCTCCTCGCGGATCATGCGCACGCTGGTGATCGCGGCGTAGTTAGCGGCAAGCGTGGCGGCGGGAATCACGAAACTGAGCCACTGGCCTTTGTGCGCGAAGCTGAAATAGACAAACGCGGCGAAGCCCGCGAGGGTCAGCAGCACGGAGATCGTCGAGTACAGCGGAGTTACGTGGCTGAACCAGAATCCAAATACGACACCAAAAAGGAGGATGAAACCCAGGTCCACCATTTCTTCTGTGTAGCCGCGCTTCAGAAAGGTGCGGCCTGGTGCATCGCTGTGCAGCAAGTTGTCAATAATATTGGCGTGGACTTCCACGCCCATGTAGACGCCTTCAAAGGGAGTGTTGCGGATATCGCCCATCGCCAGTGCTGTTGCACCGACCAAGACGATTTTGTCGCGAAACGTATCCGGCGGCAGAGCTCCGCTGATCACGTCCCACATCGAATGTTGCTCGTACGTGCCGTAAGGGCCTGCGTAATTCAAGAGCGCGCTGCCATCACGCGCGGGCCGCACCGTGTGCTGGCCGAGCTGAATTCGTTCGAGACCGTTCGGCGCAATGTACGCCGCGACTTCCTGATCTGGAATTTTTTCGTACGCGCGCACGGCTTCCAAATCGAGCGACGGGAAAAAGTCCTGGTCCTGATAACGAATCATGAGCAAGGCGTGGCGCAGCGTGCCGTCAGGATCCGGAACGATATTGATGAACCCAAACGACTCGGCCGCATCGGCCAGTTTCGTGATGTTAGCTTCCACGCCCTTGCGGACCAATCCGCCGTTGTCAGCGAACGTGCGGCCCAAATCCACTTCCTCCCCGCGTTTGAATCCAACCGGCAAAACCTGCGGAAACACGTGTGCCCACGCGATGTTGAAATATTCCTCGGCCAGTTTCGGATCGGGTTGGGAATCGAGAAAAACGTGGCCGAGCACGACGTTACCGCTCTTCTTCATCGCGGCGGCAAAGATCGCATCCTGATCGCTGGCGGCTTCTAGAGTTTGCACCTGTTGCAACAAGGCCGGAGACGCCGATGCTCCGAGATCATTTTTTAGTTTCTGCAGAGCCTCCACAGCGGAATTGCTCTCGAGAACCGGAAACGTGGCGTCGAAAGCAATCACGCGCGCTCCGCCGGCGCTCAATTTGTCTACGAGCGTCGCATAACTTTTTCTGGGAAGGGGGAACGAGCCGATTTTCTGGAGTGTTTTCTCGTCAATGCCTACGATGACGATGCGGTCGTCGTGCGGGCGCTTACCGCGCGTCTCAAAACGCAAGTCGAGAGAGCTTTGCTCGATATTCTGAAGAAACGCGAAGCCGGCACGCGAGTCGCGCTCGCCGATCCCGGAGAAGCGGAAAAGGACAAGCGCAAGCAGCGTGATGAGCAGCGCCAAGCCGAGATCAACGTGATCGAGTGCAAAGTCTTTCGACCAGTCCCGCCAGCGGAGCCACGGCCTTTCGTGCGAGCTCATAAGAAGTTAACGGACGGACTGCCGCCCACACGAGTGGCCTTGCCCGCAAAGAGATTGGACGCTTAGCGACAAGGGCCTTCGGAACTATGACTCACTGCGCGCTGGGCGGAATTTGCCGGTTTCCACCATTCGTCGGCGGCAGTTGCTTGTTTCCGCCACCGCTCGTTACCGCCAGACCGATGCCTACTCCCAAGCCAACCGCGACTGCAGTGCCGATGATGGCCCAGCGAAGCCCGTGGCCTTGGTGCGGAATACCACTCTCCACCGGTATGTCGGTCGCCGTGAGGCTGGCTTGCAGAACTGCGGGAGGCGTGTCCGTGGTCTGGAAGCCCGAGGGCGGCAGTTCAGAAGTGATTTGCACCATTTGCCCGGCGCTCACCGCGATGGAATTAGAGGCCGTGCTCGATTGCCCTGAGTTGTTTGCGGCGTGCGCTCCGTCGAGGGGCGTTACGGTAACCTGACCCTTGTAGCAAATTACGGTCGTGGTGTTCGATTCGAAGCTCACGTAAAAGTCCGTGCCGATGACGCCGATGACGGCATTGGGCGTTTTCATCTCGAATTTTCCGCCCGGCTTGGTGATCTTCATCACCTGGCTGCGCACTTTGCCGAAGTCCATTTCGAGCGACGTCTGCTGGGAAGCGCTGTCGTGTTGCACGATGCGGAGTTCGCTATCCGAGCCGAGGTTGAGGATCGAGCCGTCTTTCAGGCCGGCGCGGACGCGGCCGCTATGCTCGGTCTTCAGCAAATCGTTCCAATCCAGCTCTTCTTTCACTTTTGCGGGCGTGGAATTTCGCGTGGCCGATGGGATCATGGCGTTGATCTGTCCTGCGGCCTGGCCCGTCTGAGCCTGCGGCATCGCAGGCAAGGCTGTGAGTAGCGAGCACAGTACGATCGTGGTGAAGCGCCTAAACGAACTCATGCGTGACTCCTTTATTGATTACTTGTGGGCTTGTCTAGTGATTTTGACAGAGGGCCAAAGAGTGTCAACGCGCAGCGTCCGGGGTTGCTCCAAGGTGGTTAATAGTACTTTGCTGAAGCGAGGAACGCCTGGTTACCGGACGGAGCGCTCCGGTGCATTCAATTAGAAAATCAGTGGATCGAGTGGCGCTTGCAAGCCGCGATGGCAGTAGGTCAATATACCGTCGCAGAAGGTGTCTGCCAAAAAATGGGCGTTGGAGACTCGTTCGATCGCCTACGGCATTGCGAAAGAGACTGAAAAAGGCACCAAGTGGTCGTTTATTCGAGCGAAGATGTGGGCAAGAAAATTGCTCATTTCCTCGAGCGGGTTTGACCGCAGACGGCACAACGCAGGACCTTAAGACCGAGGAGTGACGCGTTTCTCGCGTAACGAACCCATGCGAAATCTTTGGTTCGCACGACTTCCGCTGCTGGCGCTGATTTTAGTGCCATGCGCGTTGGGCGACGTGGCGCCAACCGCCAAGCAGCAGACCGTTCTGAACGTTTCCAATCCCACGCCGAACGTTCGGGAAGAAGTAATCGCTGTGCCGCTCAAGGAGGTACTTCGACGGCTCGCCACTTCCGACGCCAGAAGCGTTCGTATAGAAATTTTGCCTAACCGGCACGAATTGCCTACTCAGATTTTTGGTAGCGTCGCGGGCGCCGCGCCCGACACGTTGCTGACGCTGGTGAATGTGGGAGCATCGCAGAAAAGTCAGCTGAGATTCTTCGTGGGCGACGGCGAAACTGCTTCCGGGCTCAAACCACTGGTGTTCGGACGCGGTGTCCCGGAGAGGAAGGACGATTTCGCATGGGAGAATGACAAAGTTGCTTACCGGGTTTATGGACCCGCGTTGCAAGCTACGGGCGAGATTAGCTCGGGGATTGACGTGTGGTCCAAGCGCGTCTCGGATTTGATTATCAAAGATTGGTACGCAAAAGACGCGGAGGGCCAGCGAACCAAGAATCCGGCGCTCACATATCACAAGGATTCCGGCCAGGGATTGGACTCTTATGATGTGGGGCTTACGCGCGGCTGCGGAGGCACCGCGATCGAGAGCGGCGGGAAATTCTTCGTCTCGAAGAATTATACGAACGCAGAAATCCTGGCGAACGGTCCGATACGCTTTCAATTCCGCCTGCACTACGCAGCGTGGCCAGCTGGAGGCCTCGATGTGAGCGAAGAAAAGATCATCACTCTCGATGCCGGAACATACCTGAACCGGATTCAGTCCACATTTTCGTTCGAGGGAGTGCCTTCGGTGCACGCCGGGATTGGGCTGGCGACCCACGCTCACGCCGAAATCAGCGAGAATCCCCGGGAGGGAATCCTATCCGTTTGGGAGCCGCTGACGGACTCTTCCGCGGGGATGGACGGCACGGGCATTGTGCTCCCCGCTGCCGTTATGGCCACGGTTGCTCGAGCCGACGGAAATATCTACTTTGTGTTGGACGCCAAGCGTGACGTCTCGACTGTCTATTACGTTGGAGCGAGCTGGTCGAAGAGCGACATGAGCGATCAGGCCGCATGGCAAAAATATCTGCGTGATTTTTCGATGGACCTGCAAAATCCGTTACAGATGAGCTGGGCGCAATAGCTCGATGAGCCGTCGAGGGAGTCGATTTCGCGCGGCGATTAAGACATCCGTGTGCGCTGTAGCGGCTGTCGCGATTCTCCTCGTCGCGCCGTTTCGGTTTGCTTCGCGCGCGCAAAATACGAAGGCAGCTGCGCATGAAACCTATGTCGGCGATGCTCCCGCCGATCCCGGCCCTTTGGCCAAAGACGTCTCGGGCGCACTGAATCAGCGCGCGATCCAGCACGTCCTCCGCAAGGTCGCCGATTGGCAATTGGCTCGTGCGCAAAGCCATTTCGACCAGGATTGGACCTACGCCGCGTTGTATCGCGGGCTAATCGCCGCATCGCACGCGACGGGTGACGGCAAATATGAGGATGCGGTCAGAAATGCATCCGAACGATTCGAATGGAAGCTTGGTCCGCGCATCGCGTTTGCTGACGACGAGGCGGTAGCTCAAAGCTATTTGCATTTTTATTTTCAGTCGCACGATCCGTCGATGATCGCTCCCACCAAGACCGCGTTCGATCAAGTCATCTCGGCTCCAGCAGACAGTGCCAAGCCGCTCTGGTGGTGGTGCGACGCGCTCTTCATGGCTCCGGTCGCGTGGGTAAGGTTATCGGATGCCACCGGAAATCCCGCCTACACCGACTTCATGGACAGGCAGTGGTGGAACACCTCGAATCTACTCTACGACCCGAACGACCATCTGTATTCGCGCGACGCGACGTTTCTCAACCGGCACGAAGCCAGCGGGCAGAAAATTTACTGGTCGCGCGGAAACGGCTGGGTTCTTGCCGGGCTGGCGAGCGTGATCGAAGCGCTTCCGGAAAATGGTTCGCGGCGCAAGCCGTTCATAGAGCAATTTCAGCAGATGGCGGCGCGCATTGCGGGACTGCAGGGCAAGGATGGACTTTGGCGGCCAGGATTGCTCGATCCTGAAGAGTATCCGCTTCCGGAAGTTTCAGGTTCAGCGTTTTTCGTATATGCGCTCGCGTGGGGCGTGGACCATGGTTTGCTCGATCGGAAGCAATACGTTCCGATCGTTCGCGCGGGATGGAAGGGTCTAACCAAGCACGTATACGCCGACGGACGCTTGGGATCCATTCAACCGATCGGCGCCGCGCCTGACGCTTATAGTCCTAGCGCTAGTTATGTGTACGGTGTCGGCGCGTTCTTGTTAGCCGGGACAGAAGTTGACACGTTGGTGTCCAGCAAGAATTCCCATGCTGCGGCGCGCTGAAGGCGGGTTTTGAGGCAAGGCTGGCTGATCCTGCGCGAGCGAATCACTCGGCGTGCTTGCCATCTCTCGTTTCTAAAATAGGCAACGGGCTTCCGACCGGGAATTTCGCGGTGGCTTTCGCCGCGGCCCGGCCGCGATGCTGCCCGATCTTGTGCGAGGCCTGGAAAATGCTTCCCACGCGAATCAATCCGCCCAATTTATGTGCCCCCACGGAAGCCAATCCCATGGACGCCATGCATCCACAAGACGCACAATCAGGTTTTCCGCCGAACTGGCAGGGGGTGATCATTGTTTTCAGGTCGGCTGAGAGCGTCTGGGTCGTCATCGCGAAAATGCATTCTTCGGGGTTGTGCGGCGGCGAAGCGAATTGTTGAATCACGACCTCGGGCATGTCGAGTTTCGGATATAGCTTCCGCAGTCGCGACATGTCCGCGATCGCCTGCGCTCGCTCTTCGGGGGTCAGGATTTCAGGCAAGTTGTCGCCTACTTGAGGCGTGAAGAGGCTGAACCAAACTTTCTTCACTTCGGGGCGCGGCGTCCAGAACTCCAGAAAATCGGCCAAGTATCCCGGCCGCTTCATCATCTGTCCGGTGACCGTGCAATGCACCGTGACTTTTTGTCCGACGATGTTTTTAAGAATTCGTTCGTACGTTGCGGGCGCTCTCCGCACGTCATGTTCCGGTTGCAATCCGTCAATCGAAACTGATATCAACAATCGTTCCATATTTGCCCAGGCGGGAGACATCGCGCGAAAGGCGCTGGTGACGATATGCACATGAAGACCACGATCCAACAGCAAAGGAACCAACTGCTTCGAGTTCGCGATAGCGCACCAGAGGATCGCCGCCCACGATAGACAAGTGCAGAGGCTTCAGCCGGTCCACCACTTCCAGAACGCCGTCTACTAGCGCCTGCCCTTTTCGGTCGTTCAAATCGCGCAAGGTCTTCTCGCCGCCGAGGTGCGCGGCATCGTACGCATAACAACCCGGGCAATTCAACGGACATTCGCGGGTAATCTCAATCGAAAGAGAAGGCGCTTCCCCCTTCAGTATCTTTCCCCACGCTCGAATTATTTGAGATGTTTCCACCGCTAGCGATTCCTTTCGAAAATATAAAATTGTAACGCGATTAAGAGTCCAGCCGCTTTAGATGTTACAGCAGTAATTAGCAACCCGCGTTGTGCCGCAAATCGAAATCCGCGCGATTTCCAGATTCCCAAACTCTGAGAGATGTTCTCGAGCGCCCGCGGGTTGCTAGCATAATCGCAGACACGAATAGACCGCGTTGGCAATTCCAGTGTTAAGGTGCACGGACAGTATCGACCTAATTGGCCGGTTGAATGTTATTTTTCGCACCCGCGTTGCGAAGAGACGCAAGCTCCATGTGCTGACGCCGCAATTCGGCCGCTTGAATTGGAAATTTTGATGGAGAATTGGAATTCAGCGCGAACTCACGAGAAATCTGCAAGGCCCGGACTTGAACCGGGGACCTGCCGATTGCTCCAGACAATTTGTGTTGTTGATTTGTCTATCTCTTTCTTGCGTCTCGTATCGCAGTTTTGCATGGTGTTTGGGGCTTACTGTTCCCTTCCTGTTCCCGAGCGCTAGCCGACGACGCGATAATAACGCTTGGAGGCGCGGTTTCCGAGTTTATTATTACTCCGCGGGCGCGAAGCGGTTAGAGGCGGTGGGGATCGAAAACAACAACGGCAGGGATTTCAGGTACTTACGAGGCATGCGAAGAAGCGCTAATTCATTGAAAAGAAATGGCGGGGGATGTCAAGGAACCCGTGTTGCTCCCTTAAAGCTCCCTCGCATTTCTGCCCTGCACAATTCCCTACTTTTGGATTTTCGCTCAGCACCCCGCATTGCAAGTCGGCTTGGGGCCCAAATCTCGTGGCGCGGATGGCATGCCGACTAACTGCTTCCGAAGAATACTTGTCCGCAACGATCATTTGCTGCTAGAAACTGACGGAGAAGCATTTGCTTTGCAAGCCGCCGAGACAGCTCCAACCCTCTTGCGTTCTTCTTCACTCTTGTCTGTTTCCAACAGCTTGTGGCATCTGCTTTTCGCTCGGAAGCTAAGCCAAGCGGCCAAAACGGACGGGGACATTTCTGGCACAGTTGAAAGCACGCGTTTTTTCTGATTGTCATGCGATCGCGCGAGACTTCTTGCATCGCTTAGCGCCGATGGTCGAAGCGACGAACTAATGCCGGTCCGCCGCGAGCCGTTCAAGGGAAGTCTGAAGACTTCAGCAATCTTCGGTTCATTTGGCGAATCGCGCGTCGAGCATTCTCTACTCACGAGCGTGCTCTACCTGCTCCACGACCTTGCTGCGCCACAATACTCGAAGCATGGCGACGAAGGGGACTGAGAGGTAGATACCCACGATCCCGCCGATCGCTCCGCCCACCATCACCGCAAAGATAGCCATCAGCGGATGAATTTCCAGCTCGTGGCCCATTACGCGAGGCGAAATCCCATAGTCCATGAGCATGCGCCAAAGACCGATGAGGGCGGCCATCCAGATCCAGTGCGCGTGCGTCATCGCGCCGATGCTTATTATTGCCACGGCTGACGTCATCCAGCCGGCGACGGGGATAAATTCGAGAACTCCGGCGAGGAGGCCGAGGGCGAGAAAGTGAGGGTAACCCAGCAAGAGAGTAGCGAGGGAGAAGAACATTAATGAGAGTACGGCCAGAGTCACTTTCGCGCGGATATAGTGATGCAGCATGGAGTTCAATTCGCCGGCAAGAGACTGAAATTCTTCAAGGTTATCTTTCGTGGCAACCATGCGAATGAGCGAATCGACCATAACCGCGCCATCGCTGAGGAAGAAGATTGCGAGTATGGGTATCACGACGAAGCCGGCGGCAGCCGAAACAGCAGACCGCTCCAATCCTCCAGCTACGCTTTCGATGCTGGCGTGGTGCTGAACGAGAAGCGACTTGAGATGTTGCTGCTGAGGCTCGCTCCAGCCATATTTGCCGCCAATTTGCGTAGCGATTTCACCGGTCGCAATGCTGGCAACGAATGCGGGCATTTGCTTCGCGAGCTTCGTGGTCTTGCCGAGCGAGCCGGGCGCCACGAAATGGATGGTGAGGGGGATGAGGACCAGAAGGCAGAGATAAGCCTCCGCCACGTGGGGGCCCCTGAGGTTTCTGAAAATGAAGGAGTGGCGCTGCAAAAAGCGGACGATGGGATCGATCAGATATGCGAAAAGAATCGCGAAAGTAAAGATCACGAGCACGCCGCGCGCCACATAGACGATCGCAAGCACGACGGTGAAAAGCAGAATCGTGCAGAGTACGTTGACGGTGCGGCGATCAGGAAATGCCATGTGTTTTCCGAACGAAGCGATGGCTCCAGCGCTACTGCGTCTGCGTTTGGCTCTCCAACTTCTGTTTGATTGACGCTAGCGCCCGCTCGAGCGACGAGCGGGTCTTATCAACGGCGACCTTGCGCACGATGCTTCCTTTGAATCCCGTGAGACCGGCCTGCTGGGAACCCTTGATCGTAATTAGGTAGAAGCCATGCGGAGGACCCGAAGCGCTCGTGTCCCGGACGCAGACCGTGAGATCCAGCGCGGTTTCAAAATAATGGCTCGCGTAGAGCTGCTTGACCGCCACCGCGTATGCAGGCTGCGTAGAATTCACGCCATGAAAGACGATGGCTTGCACAATACGGAGCGTGGGCTTCAAGCCGAAATTCACCTTTTCCCAATAAAACTGGGACTGAATTTGGTCCGAGGGCGCGGCAGGATAATCGAGCAGGTAGTGGTCCAACTCCGGCAGGTACACCGGAAGCCCTTTGGAGCGGCTGAGCAATGACGCGAACGTCTCGGCGACAACCGTCGGATGTTTCTTATCGCGATAAACGCCGAGGGCTTCGTTTCCACCATGGATATATTGTTGCAGAGCTTCAAGGGCCATTTGCTGGCCGAGACGGTCTGCCTGGTCCGCGGCATTGGGAGCGGACCAATTCACCTGTTTCTGAAATTCCTCCATTGACTCGGCGGGAAGCTGGAGTTTGCAATCACCTGGCTTGCAGTCCTTCAGTTCTTTGATGTCGTCGTCATCGAGAGTGAAGCCCTCGAGATCGGACAGCCGAGGCGGATCGCTGAACTTACGGATCGCGAGATAACCCGGCAGCTTGCGGAGCTGGTCAATATCTGCGGCAAACTTGAGGTAACTCTCCGGCGTGGAATTGATGTAGACGGATCCGAAGACGAAGACTTCGTCCGGGGTGGGCGAGTCAATTATTTTTGCGATAGCCTTGCCGCTGTGGATTGAGGCGATCTGACCGTCGGTGAGACCGACGTATTCGCGATAGAACTTGTCCAGCTCTGCGCTTGGGCCGCTCGCGGACTGTTGCCAGCCGGGCCGCGAAAATAGGGGAAGCTGGAGGAAAAGAACGATCGCCGCGAGCCCAAGGCCGATTCGCATGTGACGGCCGCTCGCAGCGTTGACCGTCCCGCTGCTGTTCGCCCTGCCGCGGTCTCGTCTTTCTTCGTTGGGTTTCATGCGCCGCCGCTCCTCGTCTTCATAGCCGAGTCACTCAATCGATTCAGGTCTTGGACGCATCCCGGCCAAGCAGTCCGTAATATTTTGTGCGAGCCGCCGGCGGGCACGCTGGACGCGAGACTTTAGCGCGCTCTTCTTGATGCCAAGCAGCTTGATCGATTCCGTCGTAGTAAATCCATCCATATCGCGAAGCAGAAATGCCGCGCGCGTCAAGGAAGGCAGCCGATTAATATGTTGTGCGAGCAGCTCGCGCAATTCCACCTGTCGGCAAGACTCTTCGGGTGTAGGTCCAAGGTCAACAGGCTGTGGTAGCGAGCCTTGGTCGTCATTGGCCGTCTCTTGCAGTGAAATTTCAAAGACGTTTTTGTGTCTGCGACGAATCATCAGGGCTGAATTGATCGTAATTCGTGTAAGCCAGGTGGAAAGCGACGAGCGACCTTCAAAGGTGTGAAATTTCGAATAGGCTTTGCGCCAAGTATCTTGCACGGCGTCTTCCGCGTCCTCTTTGTTTCGTAAAACACTAAACGCTACTCGATGCAGTCTGGGCGTGTGCGTTGCGAAAAGTCGCGTCTGAGCTTCGGAGTCTCCCGCGACCGCTCGCTGGATCAAGGCTAGATCTTCATCGGCCGTGGCGCGATCCGGTTGCTCGCTCGCCGCAGGAGGCGGACCAACAGGGCGGAGCTTTCGAGCGCGAGGCTGCTTGGTCGCGAAAGCCCGACCGGTCATCGTCTGATACGCGGTGAGATGTTGTAGGGCGCTCATCGCTGCTGTCCTCCTAAGCCAAAGGCTCTTTGTGGAATGCAATCACCTTGCCGAAGTGCGCGCCCGCACAGGGCCGTAAGTTGCTTCCCCGCAACGGTTTCGAGAAACAGGAAGGCGTCCGAGTTGATGAAAACTCTGCGTGCGTGTTAACAAGCTGGCAGATGGCAGCCGTCAACCAATCGATCGTGCGCGCAGAGTCAAGGGCGAACGGAGGTTTGACGGGAATGCGCGAGCGGGTCTTCATAGTCGAGTGGGAAAACTAAGGACGGGAGATGGCGATGGGCAACAACAAAATGCTACGAATGGCACGCAGGCGACAACCGCTTATGTCTGCGGGTAGCATGTCTATGTGAGTTCAATGCGCCTGGGCCCATTTCTTACCGATCGAAGCGCGCATCCAGGCTTCGAGCGATGCCGAGTTTTTTCATTCGGAAGTAAAGCGTTGATCGGTTGAGTCCCAAGCGCGCTGCTGCTCCACCTGGTCCCGAGACTATCCATCGCGTCTCTTTCAGTGTGGTCAGGATATGGTTGCGCTCAACTTCTTCCAAGGTTTGCGCCCGGTCGGCGTTTTGGCCAGGCGCGATGCGACTACTTAAGTCATGGTGTGCAATCCGCAGGACAGGACCGGGGCTTAGAATGACGGCGCGTTCGATTACGTTTTCCAATTCACGAATATTCCCCGGCCAGGGATAACGCCGCAACGAGTCCATCGTGTCCGACGAGATCACGTTTGTCGTCTTGCCGGCTTTTCTCGCGACCTTCTGCACAAAATGCTGCACCAGGAGCGGAATGTCGTCTGGCCGTTTGCGCAGCGGCGGAAGGAATATAGGCACAACATTCAAGCGATAGTAGAGGTCGCTGCGAAACTCTTTTTCAAGAATCATCCCCTCTAAGTCGCGATGCGTCGCAGCCACGACGCGAACGTCCACCTTCCTCGTCCGAGTGCTGCCGAGTCGTTCAAATTCCCGCTCCTGCAACACGCGCAGGAGTTTTGGCTGGAGTTCAAGCGGAATATCGCCGATTTCATCCAGGAACAAAGAGCCTTGATCAGCAAGCTCGATGCGTCCGACCTTCTGCGTGATGGCTCCGGTGAAGGCGCCGCGCTCGTGTCCGAAGAGCTCGCTTTCGAGCAGACCGCCCGGGATTGCGGCGCAGTTAAGTTTTACAAAGCCCTGGTCTCTTCGATGGCTGCAATTATGGATCGCGCGCGCGATGAGTTCCTTGCCGGTGCCTGTCTCGCCGAGCAGCAGCACGGTGGAATCGCCGGGTGCGACGTGCTCGACCATTTGCAGCACCCTCCGCAGCGCTGAACTATGGCCAATGATTCCCTCGAATACATCCTGATTTGCAGTCAATTCGCCGACGACATCGGCCACGACCGGCTCGCCGTCAGAAAGATGTGGCTCGTCACAGACATCCTCGAAAGCAAAACTGTGTAATCCCATAACAGCACCTTCCTTGTCCGCTTTAGAAGCGATACGAGAACATGGCGAGCGTCACTTCTTTCGCCTCGGTTTTCGTTTCCGGTTTCCATCAATCCAGTCTCGAACGTAGGCTGGGCAATTCTTGAGTGTGACTTTGCTCCTTTCGCACTGTCCGAGAAAATGAACTACTTCGCGATCGACCAGAGTCAGGTCCTTCAAGTCCAGCATGATTCGAGAGAGCTTCTGCTCCGACGCGATCATTGACTTCAATTCCGGGACGTTCTCCTCGCTCATTCGGCCGATAAGCGTGAGAACCACTTCCCCATTTGCGCTTCGAAGTATCCTGAACACGTACCGACAAATGCAAAGCGGTAGCCAAAATTCGCCTATGAAAAGAGGTCACTTACGCGGATGGTTGATGGTGGGTTCTCGCCAAATGTCGGAAAGTCGCCAAATCTCAACACCAGTTCGTTCTGGAGGATGCCACGACGAATCGTTTTAAGTATTCAACTGAGCCTTGAACCGGTTCTTATCGATTTTAAGTGACCGAATTTTCGATTCCAGCGTGGACCGCGGAATGCCCAACTTAGCCGCAGCTCCGGCGGGTCCGAACACCCGCCCGCGACTTTCCTGCAGCGCCGCCTCAATCATGCCCTTCTCTTGTGCGACGAGTTGCAGAGGGAGATGAGTTTGGTCCTTCGATTCTGCCGGAGACGGCTGCTGCGGCAACCAGCTTTCGTCAATCGAGAAACTCTCCGTCTCGCAAAGCAGCACGGAACGCTCGACGACATTCTGTAATTCGCGTATGTTTCCGGGCCAAGGATAGCTCTGCAGCAACTCCAGAGTCTTCTTGCTGATATCCCGTATGTTCTTACCGGCTTTTCGCGCGTAGCGATCAATGAAGTATTCAACCAACAGGGCGATGTCCTCTCCTCGCTCGCGCAGAGGCGGAATCTCGATCGGGAAAACATTCAGGCGGTAAAACAGATCGCTGCGGAAAGACCCGGCGCCAATGGCGGCCTGCAAGTCACGGTTGGTGGCCGCGATCACCCGAACGTCCGCACGAATTGGACGAGTCCCTCCGACGCGCTCAAATTCGTGCTCCTGCAAAACACGCAGCAGGGCCACTTGAGTCTCGGCTGGAAGGTCTCCGACTTCGTCGAGGAAGATTGTGCCTCGATTTGCCAGTTCAAACCGACCCAGGCGCTGCTGAGTTGCGCCGGTGAAGGCGCCCTTCTCATGGCCGAACAATTCCGAGGCGATCAAATCACGTGGAATTGCCGCACAGTTCACGCTGACGAATGCGCGCGAGTTGCGAACTGATCGTCGGTGGATGGCCCGTGCGACAAGCTCCTTGCCCGTTCCCGTCTCACCCGTAATCAGGACTGTAGAATCGCTCCGCGCGACCTTGGAGGTGCGCGAAAGCACCGCTCGCAAGGCGGGAGACGTTCCAACAATCTCTTCGAACATCGAAGCTTTGTCGATTTCTTCGCGCAGAGCGACGTTTTCGCTCAGAAGCCTATCCTCGGCCTGCTTGCGCTCATCAATATCCGTAGAAGCGACGTACCAACGCATAATCTGTCCCTTCTCGCCGCGCACCGGGTTGCAACGAGCCAGAAACCAGCGATAACTTCCGTCGCCTTTGCGTAGGCGCAACTCCGATTCGAAACCAGCTCCGCTGGAGAGAGCACGATCAAAAAGGCCGTTGGCCCGTCCCCAGTCATCAGGATGAACGAACTCATCGCGATCAACTCTCTGCCGCCACTCTTCAAGGGTAAGACCTAGGTAATCGAGCAAGATGCGGTTAGCGTAAAGACGTTCGCGACAGGCTCCAAATACCGCAACATATTGAGGCGCGAGGTCCAGCATCTGCCGGAGCTCCATTTCACTTCTGCGCAATTCTTCTTCTGCTCGTTTACGCTCCGTGACGTCGATCACAGTGCCCACAAATTCAATGAGATCGCCAGAGGCGCCCAGAACAGGATGACCAACGACGTGAATGTCCCTGACAGGGCCATCCGGATGCACGATGCGGTAGTCCGCCTCCCACTCTGCCTTGTCGCGGATAGCCGTCTGAATCACTTCCGTCAAGCCGGGTTGATCATCGGGATGAATACGTTGAAAGAATTCATCGAATCGAGGCAAACCATCCTGTGGATCGAAACTTAGAACACGGTAGCATTCCTCCGACCAGTACCTGATATCCTTGTCTGGACTCCATGCCCAACTGCCTGTCTGACTGAGTCTCTGCGCCTCCGCCAGATCGGCTTCGCGTCGCCGGAGTTCCTGGGCCAGCAGCTCGTGCTCAGTAACGTCTATGGCGCTGCCGACGTATTTCTTGACGCTCTGGCTGCCGACAAACGGAACACCCACGCAACGAATGTAGCGGACCTCGCCATCGGGTCGCACGATGCGCTTGGTGGCGTCGAAGGGCGTCGCTTCCGCCACGAGTCGATCGATCAGATCTGCCATGGATTGGCGGTCCTGCGGCTGGACGAAGCCTAAATATTCCTGAACGCTGGGCACCTTGCCCGCGGGATCGAGGCCGTGCATTCGAAATAACTCGGGAGACCAGTAGTCGAATCCCTCCGGATCGAAGGCCCAGCTTCCCATGTGGCCAAGGCGCTGCCCTTCGGCGAGATAAAACTCGCTTCTTTGCAGGGCCTCGGCATTTCTGCGAAGCTGTTCTTCCGCACTTTTGCGCTCTTCAATATCCAGGCTCGATCCATACCACTTGATAATGTCGCCGCGCTCGTCCCGGAGCGGCACCTTGCGATGGAACATCCAGCGGTATTCCCCATCTGCGCGGCGGACGCGAGTCTCGTATTCAAAGATCTCTCCGGACGCGAGGGAGGCCAGCCATTTCGTGATAATCCCGTCAAGATCTTCGGGATGAATGAAATCCTTCCAATTCCAGCCGCTTACTTGTTCCAGTGTCGCGCCCAGGTATTCCAGCCAAGGTTTATTGAAGTAATCGAGGTAGCCGTCGGGCCTGGCGGTGTGTATCAGTGCAGGGATCGAATCCACGAGAAGCTGAATGTTCAATGACTCGGGTTGCTGTCCTGCTGAAGCCATGACGCGCATTATATTACCTATTCGACGTTATTCTAATCCCGTTCCCTCTGTCAGCATTATTGCAAATGACAAAATGCTAGCACCTACATCGGAAGTAGCTTTCCCCCTCGCCGTGGTAAACAGCCTTCTTTCATGAGGATCCAGGTAAAGCCGGCTCGGCACGGGAATTGCTTTTAACGGATCGCGCTGGCAAGTGCATCGAGGTACATCGAATATGGCTGTAGACAGTACACCCGCGTCCACGGCGGGACCAGAGCAAAAGCCCGAGCCGAAGCAGTCCTCGACCGGTTCCAACGGGAAGCTGCGGAAGTACGGGACACCCGCGTTGGTCGTGCTGCTCGCTATTGTGATTCTTGCGACGATCACCTGGAACTGGAACTCCTGGGAGGGCGGCCGGATCGAACAGGTTACGGACGATGCCTACGTCCGCGGCGATATCACTCCACTCAGTACAAAGGTCGCCGGCCTCGTGAAGGAAGTTATGGTGTCCGACTATCAATCGGTTCGCAAGGGGGACTTGCTCGTTCAGCTGGATGACGACGATTTCAACGCTCAAGTGGCCCAAGCCAGCGCCGCGGTGGAGGCCGCGAAGGCTGCCATTGAAGACAACCGCAGGCAGCGAGACCTCGAGGACGCACGTATTGAGCGTGCCTTGGCGGGAGTTGACGAGGCGAACGCTCAAATCGCCGCGGCCCAAGCCGGCAAAGAGGCGGTGCAAGCGGATGTGGTGCGCACAGGATTGGAACGCAAGCGGCAAGAAGCACTCATCCTGACGGGCTCGACCACGCAGCAGACGGTGGAGCAGGCCGAAGCAGACCAGGAACGATTCAGTTCTCAGTTGGCGAGCCGTGACGCTGATTTGACGCAAGCGAAGGCATCGTTACACAGCAGCGAGCTTGCTGTTGTAGCTGAACGCCGGACCAAAAGTGTATTGGAGTCGCAGGACGCACAACTCACGGCGGACTTGCATGCCAAGGAAGCGGCTCTCGTAGGCGCAAAAGTAAATCTTGGATACACGCGCATCACGGCACCGGAGGATGGCACTGTCGGCGAGAGGCAAGTTCGTCCGGGGCAGCTGGTATCACCTGGAACCCAAGTGATCTCGTTCGTCAGCCGGATCAAATGGGTGGTAGCGAATTATCGTGAAACGCAGCTCACGAACGTGAAGGTCGGAGACCCTGCCGAGATCCGCATTGACGAATATCCCGGAAAGATCTTGAAGGGCAAAGTCCTCGAGATCGCTCCGGCAAGCGGTTCGCAGTTCGCTTTACTGCCTCCGGACAACGCAACAGGCAACTTCACGAAAGTTGTCCAGCGTATTCCCGTAAAGATCGCCCTCGACGACGAAAGCGTCGCCGCGACGTTGCAGCCTGGACTCTCCGTGATCGCCACTGTCCGGACGAGACGCTAATCGGAGCCTGCGATGTCCGTCTCAAGTCTAGCCTTGCCGCAACCCACTCCAGCGCAACTGGCGCGTGGAATTGCGGGAGCGGTGCCTGGCGAGCTTTCCAAGAGCCCGCTGCTCGGAATCCTCGGTGTGATCATCGGCGCGGGAGTTGTCACTCTTACGAGCAGGATGATTTCGCTCGGTCTTCCCGACTTGAAGGGCCACCTCGGATTTGGCTACGACGAGGGCGCTTGGATCGGCACCGCTTTCGATGTCGGCCTGATGTTCATCGGGCCATTCACCGTGTACTTGGGCGGCCTGATTGGCCCACGGCGAATTCTCTTATCTGCTGCGGCGATGTTTACATTGATCTCGGTTTTCCTGCCGTTTATTCATGATTACTCCCTTGTGATCGTGGCCGTGGGTCTGGCTGGTTTGACTTCCGGGACCTTCTATCCGCTCACACTCACCTTTGCCTTGCGCAACATTCCCCTCCGTTATCTCCCTTTTACGATAGCCCTGTACGCCTCATTCGTGGACGGCGCGGTGAACATTGCCCCGTCGCTTTACGGCTGGTACAGGGATCATCTCTCCTGGCACTGGATGTTTTGGAATTCGGCGGTGATTACGCCGGTGATGATGACCTGCATCTACTTCGGAATACCGAAATCTCCTCCTGCGAAAGAGCACGGCGAGGCGCCAAGCTTCGCGGGATTCTTATACGCGAGTGCAGGCCTTTCATTGATTTTAGCTGCGTGTGAACAGGGTGAAAGGCTCGACTGGTGGCGGTCCGATGTATTCACCGCGCTATTCGTCAGCGGCGCATTCTTCTTATTGAGCTCTCTGGTTCGTCGCCTGCGGGGACCCAACCCTCTCGTTGATATGCCTTACCTCCGTCAGCGGAATACGCAACTACTGGGCATAGGCCTGTTCTTCTTTCGCTTTTTTCTGGTGACGACAATCATCTTGGTCCCGCAATCACTGGCCATCCACGGTTTCGAACCGGATCAAATCGGGCCGGCCGTGATTTGGACAGCTGCTTCATTTCTGCCGCTCGCGCTGGTGGCTGGCTTCCTGCTAATTTCGAACGTGGACGCTCGCTTACTGCTCGCCGCCGGTTTTGCGAGCATGGCATTCGCATCGCTCCTGAACGCCGAGATGACCAGCGCCTGGGCAGCAGCAAATTTCTATCGCACCGAATTTCTGATGGGATTTGGTCAATGCTTCGCGTTCATCGGTCTGGTCGCCGCCATCATACTGCAGGGACTTTTCTCGGGTGGGTTGGCGAAGCCCCAGCGCATCCTCACGTTTTCTGCTTTCTTTCATATTGTCCGGCTTTTCGGAGGAACTCTGGGAGCCGTCCTCATGGGGCGTTTCATTGCCGAGCGCGAGAAGTTCCACTCGAACATGCTCGGGCTGCACGTGCAGAAAGGCACTTGGATTACGGACGGAAGTATCCGGCAATTGACGGCAGGAGCCTTTGCGAAGTCGGCCGGTTTGAGTCAGGCGGCCGGTCGCGCTGTAGATATTGTGGGCGGGCGCGTGCGTCTTCAAGCGTACACGCTGAGTGTGAACGACGGATTCTACCTGGTCGCGTGGACGTGCGTGATTGCCTTGATCTTCGTAGCCTGCTTGCGAGAATCGCCGCTGAAATATGGCGACCTCACCGCTTTTCAGCCGCATCCCGCTACGGCGAAGGGGACGAAGTGATGAAATTGCGCGGCGCTGTGGTGGTTGCACTACTTCTGTCCAATCTTGCTGTCTCCGTTCGAGCGCAAACCAACGAAACGGGGACGCGACACATAACACTTGCTGAAGCAGTTCAACTGGCCCTGAAACAAAATCACGTGGTGCGCATCGCCAAGCTCGAAACTGAGGAAAAGCAACACGCGAAGGAAGTTGCGCGCAGCGGATATTTTCCCAGCATAACGAACGAGAGCCGCATTTTCACCGTGACCGACACTCAGTTCATTCAAATTGCGGCAGGGAGCTTGGGAAGCGTGGGTGGCACTCCGATTCCGACACAGTCAACGACTCTCAATCAGGGCGGGAAGACGTTTGTAACAAGCGGCACGATGCTGTCACAACCGCTCACACAATTGTTTACCAGGGTCAAACCCGCGAACGAGGCCGCGCAGGCCGACGTAAACGCTTCGCGCGCTAACGCTCAGGAAACGCAGAATGAAGTTGCATTGAAAGTTCACGAAATTTACTACCAGCTGTTGATCGCCCAACTTCACCGCAGCGCAATTGCGTCCAAGGTCCGGGCGGATCAGGACCTTGAAGGCGAACGCGTCCAGCAAGTGAAGTACGGAAGTGCGCTGAATGAAGCGCTGATCGACATCCGCGCCCAGGTGCTCGAAGCCAAGCAAGATTTGCTGACAACGGAGTTGCAGATTTCTGACCTGACCATGCAGCTCGACGACGTGACGGGATTGCCAGTAAGCACCCAACTCACGCTCGATTCGGAAGTTCCCGCGGTTCAGGACACGTGCGCGAGGCAAGAATGCCTAAAGATCGCCCTGGAATCGCATCCCGAAGTTGTGGCCGCCCGTGAGGAAGTGAAAAAGGCTTCCGCCGGGGTGCGTTTGGCGAAAGCCGACTATTTCCCGGATATCGTCGCTTTCGCGCGATACAGCTATCAGAGCGACGTTCCATTTCTCGCGCGCAACTTCGGGAGCTTCGGAGCGGCGCTCAACTATGACCTCTTCGACGGAGGCAAGAGGCGCGCGGCCCTGGGGGAAAGCAATTCGAAGCTCGCGGAGGCCAGGGAAAACTTCGTGCGCGTTACAGACGATGTGGAACTCCAGGTCGAGACGGCGTTGAACAAGCTCGACCGCACCAAAGAAATGGTGGATGTTTCGGAACAAGTTGTGGCTTTGCGAGACGAATCAAGTCGCGTAACTTCTCAAAAACTTTTGAGAGGCGAAGCGCTCCAGTCACAAGCCGACGCCGCGACCGCTCAAGAACTTGACGCCAAGGCGCTGCTTCTCCAATCACAGCTCGGTTATCTCCAGGCGCATGACGAACTGCTTCAAGCGATGGGAATTGCACCTGAATAATCCGGAGAGAGGCGGCAGGCACGCGGACGCGCTCCCTACCGTCAACAGGGTGGCGTCCGCGAACTTGCCGACCCAATACGGCCAGTTTGATCTGCACGCCTTTGAAAATCAGCTCGACAAAGAGGTGCACATCGCTCTTGTATGTGGGGACCTCGGAAATGGCGAGGATGTACTGGTTAGGGTGCATTCGCAGTGCCTCACTGGCGATGCTTTTCGTTCAGTGCGATGCGACTGCGGCGGCCAGCTCGAGAGAGCGTTGCGTCGCATTGCTGCGGAAGGACGAGGTGTATTGGTTTACCTGAACCAGGAAGGCCGCGGAATCGGTTTGGCGAACAAGATTCGCGCGTATGCCCTGCAGGACCAGGGACTCGACACCGTCGAGGCCAACGAGCGGCTGGGGTTCAAGGCGGATCAGCGGGATTATGGCGTCGGCGTACAAATCTTGCGGGAACTCGGAGTTGTTTCGATAAGACTTCTCAGCAACAATCCCGGAAAACTCGTCGCCATGGAAGGTCACGGTCTTTCCGTGACGCAACGCTTACCACTTGAAATCCCAGCGTCCCCTTCGAATCTTCGCTATTTGGCCACGAAGCGAAACAAGCTCGGTCACTCTTTGCGAGCGTTTTAAGAAATGACGCCGATGCCAGCCGTGACAATGAATCCAGCCATAGCGGCTCTTTTTGGTTCCCTCGTCGGGGCGCTGGGCTCCAGTGCCAGCACCTGGATTACCCAGCGACATGCGGACCAGCGCGATTTGCTCGCAAGAAGGATTTTCTATCGCGTACAGTTGTATTCCGAATTCATCACCGAAAGCACGCGCGTCTTGGTGGACGCGCTGGAAAACAATTTCAAGGATCCCAACCAACTTATACCTGCGTACGCTTTATTGAACCGCATCCGACTGACTGCTTCGAATGAGGTATTCGCGAGCGCAGAGAGAGTGGTAAGGGAGATCGTCAAAGACTACAGCGAGCCGAACCTCACCCCCGAACAAATCCGATCCAAAGCCTTGCAAGGCAACGATCCGCTGAAACAGTTCAGCGAGACCTGCCGCGCGGAACTCGATTCTCTGCAAGGCCACCTATAAGAACGACGGGCGGAATGGCGACGAAACCTGCGCACGCCCGACGTCCAGTCTTTCTTGGCTCAACTCACTGACTGACTTGCCGTCTTTCATTTTCAAGCCAGCCAATTCTTTGTCGCCGCGGCCAACTTCGAGAATATCACTCGCTGTTTTGCTACTGCGCACGGAGCTACCGGACGAGTGTCAATACCTGAGCAGTTGTGAGCACGCCAACAGAAGCATCGGCCCGGAAGTTTGCGCTAGCGACGTAAACCGCGCGTATTCATCATCCCGGTCGAATGGCCATTTGGTCGCTGAAATGCCACTGTCTGCGCCATGAGCACACTTACTACAGAGCGAAATCAAACTGCGACTCAAACACGAGCATTCGTCATCGCTTGGGGTTTCACGGTTATTTTCTACTTCCTTGAGTATGCAGTGAGGTCTTGCCCGGCCGTGATGATTCCAGAGTTGGAATCGTCATTTCATACCACGGCGCTCGGCCTCAGTGCGATTCTGGGGGCTTACTACTACACGTATTCCACAATGAGCTTGGTCGCGGGAGCGGCCCTTGATCATTTGGGAGCCAAGCGCACGGTGCCGGTTGGCGCCGCGATTTTGGGCATCGGATGCCTTTGCTTTAGCGCAGCCGCCATGTCAGCAGGTGACGTCGGGCGACTGCTCCAAGGAGCCGGCTCAGCTTTCGCGTTCACGGGCGCCGTTTACCTCGCCGCGCACGGATTCTCCGCACGCTACCTGGCAACAGCAATCGGCGTCACGCAGTGTGTGGGAATGCTCGGCGGTTCGGCCGGCCAGTTTGTAGTCGGGCCCATGATCGAGCACGGAATGGGCGTTCATACTCTCTGGATCGCGTTGGGAGTCATTATCCTCGCGATCGCCTCGCTGCTGTACATCGCGACGCCGAAGGAACAGTTTGGACCCCATGCTCAGGAAGGCGGCTTTAGCTCGCTCCTCAAGCCGTACAAGATAGTCTTCTCGAATCCTCAGTCATATCTCTGCGGAATTGTTGCCGGACTGTTATTCGCCCCAACCACGATCGGAGACATGATCTGGGGTGTAGCGGCATTTCAAAAGGATCTTCAATTCACTTATCACAACGCCGTCGTCATCGCTTCGATGGTTCCCCTCGGCTGGGTTTTCGGTTGCCCAGTGCTTGGATGGCTGTCGGACCGCGTTGGAAGACGGAAACCGGTAATCATGGGAAGCGCGTTGTTCATGATTGCGGCGGCCGTCCAAATCGCGTTGAAGCCCCTCCCAATTCCGCCGCATGTCGCAATGTTTCTGTTTGGCGTCGGGTCGGGCGCCGCGATGATCCCTTACAGCATCATCAAAGAGGTCAACCCCGACAGCGTGAAGGGCAGCGCCACAGGCGGTATCAATTTCGTCGTTTTTGCTATCACCGCGTTTCTGGGCCCGATTTATGCAAAGCACGTCGGCAAAGGCATCGGAAATTCGGCGAACCTGCACTTGCACTTTCAGAAGGGCGCATTTTTTTGGATCGCTTGCTGTGCGGCCGCGGTGGTCGTTACGTTTTTTGTCCGGGAGACGGGACCTGCGGCGCATGTGCAGGTGCAATCGAAATAGCTACAAAGTGCAGCGCGGCGTGAAACTGACTTCGCAGCTGCAAGTCGAATTCATCTCGTTGCAAGACTACGGGAACGAATAAAGGAGGCAGAAAAAATGCCACATAGAGTTGCCGACGAATTGATTCGCAGACTTGCCGAAGCGGGCGTGGAAAGGATTTACGGTGTAGTGGGTGACAGCCTGAACCCGGTGACGGATGCACTACGGCTGAACACCAAAGTCAAATGGATCCATGTGCGCAACGAAGAAGCCGGCGCGTTTGCGGCCGGCGCGGAGGCGCAGCTCACCGGCAAGCTCGCGGCTTGCGGCGGCAGCTGCGGCCCCGGCAACCTTCACTTGATCAACGGCCTTTTCGATGCCCATCGCAGCAATGCTCCGGTGCTGGCGATTGCTTCGCATATTCCCAGCAGTGAAATCGGTACCGGATATTTTCAGGAAACCCATCCACAAAGCCTGTTTCAGGAATGCAGCCACTATTGCGAGCTGATCTCGAATCCGGCTCAGTTTGAGCGTGTTCTGCACATCGCAATGCAGAATGCCATTGGGAAAGGTGGCGTAGGCGTGATCGTGCTTCCCGGCGACGTGGCTGGCGCGGATCTACCCGCCGAGGGCGCACCCCGTTCTCTGGTCGGTCGCAGGCCGACCGTGCGTCCCGGTCAAAAGGACCTGGCGCGGTTGGCGGAGCTGATCAATTCCTCAAAGAAAGTCGCGCTTTTGTGCGGCATCGGATGCGAGGACGCTCACGATGAAGTGGTCGCTCTCGCGGAGAAAGTGAAAGCTCCGGTTGGGCATTCCTACCGGGGAAAGCCCTTTATCGAATACGACAATCCTTATGACGTGGGAATGACCGGCATGATTGGTTTCGGGATGGCGTACGAGGCGATCCACGACTGCGACCTTCTGCTTCTGCTCGGCACCGATTTTCCGTACGACAAATTCCTGCCGACAAAGTGCAAGATCGCGCAAATCGACATCCGGGTTGAGCGTTTGGGACGGCGAAGCAGGCTCGATCTTGGAATTTGGGGAGATGTGCGCGAGACGCTGCAGGCGCTGCTGCCGATGTTGGACACCAAGCCAGCCGGAGAATTCCTGGCGGCCACGCTCGCCAAACACAAAGAAAAACTTCGAAAAATGAATGTGTACGTTGACCACGTGGGAAAACGCCTGCCCATGCACCCGGAGCCTGTGGCAGCGGCTCTGAGTGAAGTTGCGGCGCCCGACGCGATTTTTACCGCTGACACCGGCATGTGCAATGTCTGGTCCGCGCGGTATATCAAAGCAACCAAGGATCGGCGGCTCATCGGATCCTTTAACCACGGCTCCATGGCAAACGCGCTCCCCCAAGCCATCGGCGCGCAATGTGCCTATCCCGGACGCCAGGTAATCTCCATGTCCGGAGACGGCGGGTTCGCGATGCTTATGGGTGATTTGTTGACGATCACGCAGTACGACCTACCTATTAAGGTGCTTGTGTTCGACAACAGCGCGCTGGGGATGGTGAAACTCGAAATGGAAACCGGAGGATTCCCTGACTACCAAACGGACCTGAAGAATCCAAACTTCGCAAAGCTCGCCGAAGCCGTCGGCATGATGGGCGTAAGAATCGAAAATCCCGTTGATTTGACCTCGGGCCTCAAGAAGGCGCTCCAACATCCGGGACCCGCGCTCATTGACGTAGTGACCGATCCAAATGCTCTTTCGATTCCTTCGCATGCCGACCGGTCGCAAGCCGTGGGCTTCGCGCTGGCCCTTGGAAAGATGGTACTCGCCGGGAACCTCGAAGAAGTTATGGACACGGTTAAGGGCAATATTCGACATATCGGCGAGTCACTGGAGTCGATCTAAACCGGTATTGGTGATGGCTGGGACCGGCTTTGCCGACGCAATCTTCGTCGGACCACACTTGCCGTCGGATTGCCACACGCCCAGGTGGAAGTGTGGCAATCCTGCGGAGTGCTGTCGGTGACGGCTTCAGGCAAGCGTCAATCGCCTAATCACACTGAGGATTACGATGCGAACTTTTTTGCGAACTGCATGGCTCTTGTGGATGGTACCTGGCCTCGCGTTTGGCCAGGCCGTCGCGCACTCGAACGATTCTTCTACGAACACCTCGGACGTTGGGACCCAGCTGGACGCGCTTCGCGAAGCACTCTTGCAAACCCAGCAGCAAGTAGCGGCACAACAGCAAGAAATCCAACTCCTGAAGGCGCAATTGAAAGGCGGTCAATCTGGTGCCGCTGCTCTCGTACCGGCTGCCGAAGCACTTCGGCCCAGTCCGACGCCGCCCACCGCGAATCCGTCAGGCACTTCGCCGGAGATCAACAGTGGCACTACTACCTCCTTGACCCAATCTGGTGATCAGCAGACGCAGGGTGAACAGCAACCTCCGCTAGGAACTATCAAAATCGGCGATGCTGTCCTGACGCCCGGAGGATTCGTCGACTTCGAGAATATATTTCGAACCACGAATACGCAGAGCAACATCGCCACCAGTTTCGCCAGCATACCTTTCAGCAATACTCCTCAGGGAAGTGTGACTGAATTCCGCAGTACGGCGCAGTTCTCCCGCCTAAACTTTAAGATCGAGGACCATTTCAGAAACACTGACTTCCTCGGCTATGTCGAGGGCGATTTCAGCGGTAACAGCGCTCCCAACGTGTATCAAAGCGTGAACGGACTTACGAATCGTTTGCGGCTTTACTTCGGGTACGCAAAGCGCGGCAAGTTGGAGATTTTAGGCGGACAAACGTGGAGCTGGCTGACGCCGAACCGCGAGGGGATCGGCCCAATACCCTCTGATTTGGCCATCACGTACAACGAAGATCAGAACCTCGGCGTCGGAGTGCCTTACACGCGCGCGGCCGAGTTCCGCGTCGCTTTCCATCCCAACGAGCATTGGGCAATCGGGGCAGGAATTGAAAACTCCAACCAATATATCGGCACCTACGTCGCTCTTCCGACGGGCTTCAGCTCCATCGGATCTCAATTCGATAACAACGCCAACGCGGGAGCGGCGAACCTAATGCCGGACATTCTCGCCAAGACCACCTACGACACCAACCTCGGCGCCAGGCACTTTCATGCGGAACTCACCGGCTTTTTCACCGGCGCCCACGCGTCGGTGATGCCTGCTGGTTCGACGGTATTCAGGTCGCACAAGTCATTCGGCGGCGGCGGCCAATTCGCCATCAACTACGAATTGATACCCAATAAGCTCGTTCTCTTAGCGAACGTGTTTTGGAGCGACGGCGGCGCTCACTACCTGGTAGGAACGGGACCGGAACTCGTCGTTCGCCCTAACACTGAAGGCACCGACGTTAACCTATCGATGCTGCATGCCGGAGCAGGCTCTGCAGGGCTCGAGTGGAGAGCGAGCGAAAGAGAGGCATTCGCCGTTTATTACGGTGCCGATTATTACGGGCGCAATTTCTTCGCGGACACCACGAACACCACGCATCCTGGAACGATTATTGGCTACGGCGGCCCCGGTTCGCCCAATACCAACAATCGCGCCATCCAGCAGGTCACGTTCGATTGGCTGCTGACTTTTTGGAAGAGCCAGAGATTTGGCGCGCTGCAGTATTACACGCAGTATTCCTATTTGACTCGCGCTCCCTGGTTTGTGGCGCCGGATAATCCGCGGAATGCGCATCTCAGTATGGTCTACGCCGGCGTTCGCTACGTCTTGCCGTCAACTTCAGGAACCCTGCTGCGCGTGCCATACCCCAATTGATTATCAACTTGAGCTGGATCGCGGCGCTTACACATCTTCATGGCTAACCACATGATCGCGACAGGCGCCGATCGGTTGCACAGGTGACGCCCTCGGAGGGAAGCACTCGGACCGAAAAACAACGCTGAACGATTACACGCACGCGATAGCTGAGTCACAAAAACGTGCGGTAGACAAAGTCGCTGGCTTAGTGTTCCCAAATGTTCCCAAGTTTTCGCCGGATTCAGAAAATGGAAAAGTGAACTGATTCAAAAGAAGCGGGTTGGAAAATCTGGAGCCGAGGCCCGGACTTGAACCGGGGACCTGCCGATTACGAATCGGCTGCTCTACCAACTGAGCTACCTCGGCGCAGCATCGAATGTAACATCGCGGCGAAAAACCTGTCAAACATTGGCCGGAATGAGTTTCGTGAATACGGCGCGCGCCCGGAGGGGGAATCCCAGCACGCAGAGCCGAGGAGGCTCAACGCGAGATAGGATACATTAACCACCCCACGCCCACGCTAATCACCACAAACAAAGTGAGCGACCAGAGCGTGTATTTGATCCAGCCCGCCGCCGTCCGTTGGGTTAGGCATGCGAGCGCCATGGAAACGAGCAACGCAAACAATAGCGTCGCGCCAAAATGATTGAGTCTCAGTAACCGCAAGATGGCAGAACTGGCGAGCAACGTTCAGCCCCTTCGCCCGGACGCAATTTCCAGCACGTCAAACACCGCCAGCACGTTCACCACCCCGGCCGCGGCGATGAATCGCGTGCCGTAGTCCCCCGCCGCGCGAGATACATCCGGCCCGGCGGCTTCGAGCACGTGCGCGACGTAGTAGAAGACGCCTGACGCAGCGTCTGCGAGGAATCCCAGAGTGCCAAACGGATCGGTCGAATGCGGAGGAAAAACGTTGCCGCGCATCAAGTAGCCTGTTATCGCGAGGCCGCCGACCGACACGAAAAATCCAAGCGCTCTTCCCCAGCGGCCCAACAGCAAATGTCCCAAGCCGGGTACGAGCCATCCTGCGATAGCGGCAAATGGCGCGGCAGTGCTGCGTTTCCTATTGATGGCAGGCGCTGGCGGCGGAGCCTGTGGATTCTCGAGAGGAGCCCCGTTTACGGAAGCGTCGTTCACATTCACCTAAGCCAGCAGCGGAAGAATTTCTTCCTGGATGGCGCCGGTGACGCGCGCTTCGTTCTCCCCGATGTACATGTTCACTTCGCTGCGGATTCCGAATTCCGGCATGTAGATTCCCGGCTCGATGGAAAAACAAGTATACGGCACAATTTTGCGATCGTCGCGAGTTTCCAGGCCGTCCATATTCGCACCGTTGCCGTGCACCTGCTGGCCAATGCTGTGTCCGGTTCGATGGACGAAGTATTTGCCATAGCCGGCTTTGCGGATCGTCTCGCGCGTCACGCGGTCCACTTCCCAACCGTGAATCGAGCGCTTCTTCGTCACAGCACTCTTCACGAACTCGATCGCGGCGTTCCGCGCACTTTTCACGATCCGGAAGATCTTGGCATAAGAGTCCGGCACGCGCTCGCCGAGATACCCGACCCAGGTGATGTCGTAATAGACGCTCTGCGGGCGGTCCAATTTCGCCCAGATATCGAGCAGTAGGAGATCGCCCGCGCGGATCGGCCGCGACACGCCGGCTTTCAGTTCGTAGTGCGGATTTCCATTGTTCGGCTGCACGGCCACGATGGGAGGTTCGGCGGTCGTCAGCCCGCCAGCTCGAAATTCGTCCAGAATCCACTGCTGCAATTCGGCTTCGGCCAGCGGCTTCCCTTCGCGCACAAACGTCGCAGCCCGTTGGAAGGCTTCGCGAGTCACGCGGTCTACGATTTTGCCCGCCTCCAAATGGCTTTCGAGTTGCGCTGGGGTCCAACTGGCTTCGAACTTCTGCACCAAGTCAGCGGAGCTGACCACTTTCTTCTTCATCTTTCGGATCAGTTCGACGGTGCCCGCGTCAACCAATCCGATGTAGGGAATATTATTTTCGGGCGAATATTGCATCGCGATGTTTTTACTGCCTGAGAGCAGTTTAGGCAGCGTCTTGTGCAGCTCTTCCCATCCGGAATAGAGATACTTCTTGCCGTCGAGCGAATCGAGAGAGCTCTGCTCGATCTTGTGCACCAGCTTGCGCGGCTCGCCCTTGGCAGGAATGAAATAAAACCAGCGGCGCGTGATCATCGCGTGACCGTCGAGGCCGAGGATGTTGCCAGCAATGGGATCGCGATGGTGATGGTCGTAAAAAAGCCAGCCGTCAATTTTGTTCGCGCGCAGTTCGGATTGGATTGCTTTGATATCCGGCATGAAATCAGCCTCTGGGCTTCCCGGCGGTATTCCCTGCTGATGCGCAGAGCGCCAGAACCTCGGTGCGCGAAACGCCTGCGATTGAGACGCGCTTATTGCGGCTATTTTCGCCCGAGACGATTCTAACAGCCGAAACTGGCACGTTCAAATGCTCGGCTAGAAGACGCCGGAGAGAATCATTCGCGCGGCCCTCGACCGGCGGCGCGGTGAGCCGCACCTTCAACGCTCCATCGTGCTCGCCTTCGATTGCGTCGCGACTGGCGCGAGGCTGCACCCGGACACGAAACCCGACAGCATTTCCATCCACGGTCATTTCCATTTTATGAATGCAGCGTTACACTTCGGAGCCAATATGCAACTTTCGAAATATAACTTCTCGGAGACGAAGCACGCACGTATACTCGCTTTCCTGGCACCTCAATCCTCAAGCCCAAAGAGGAGGATTCTTCGTGTCCGCCAGCGGTTTTGCCTTCGCCAATCCACAGCCGTCTCCCGACGACTTTAACACTTTCGACCCGCAGGATGTTTACGCCGATTCCGGCATCACGACCACGCCGATTACTGAAGCAATCCCCGCGCCTTGGAAGAACCCGCCCGTGATGGCGTTAGCAGATGTAGTGGGCTCGGCGGTGGCACGGCAAATCCAACAGTCCGGCGAGATCGTGTTTCATTCGGCGGGCGATACCGGCGGAGTCAAAGAGCCGTCGCATCAATTTGCCGTCGGCGACGCGCTGAGTGCCGACTCCAACGGAAAAGATTATGGCAGCGGCCGCGCCGCGTTTTTGTTGCATTTGGGAGACGTTGTCTATTATTTCGGGCAGGAGCGCTACTATTACGATCAGTTCTACGACCCTTATCGCGATTACGCCGGCCCCATCTTTGCCATTCCCGGAAACCATGACGGCGTGCGGTTTGCCAGCGAACCTGTGCAGTACTCGCTACAGCCGTTCTATCAAAATTTTTGCAGCAAGCAGCCAGCGAAAGATCCTTCGGCTAAGGGCTTCGCACGTACGACCATGACGCAGCCGGGCGTCTATTTCACTCTCAACGCTCCCTTCGTGAAAATCATCGGCTTATACTCCAACACGAGCGAAACGACCGGCGTAATAAATGGGGGCGCTGCCGGGACGCAGCAAGCGAGTTTCCTGCTGGCGCAGTTGCAAGCGGCCGCCACGCAGAGAGCTGCGAAAGGCAGCAATCCCTTCGCGTTGATCATCGCCGTCCATCACCCGCCCTTCACCATCAGCAGTCAGCACTTCCCCAGCCCGCAAATGCTGCAGGATATTGACACCGCCTGCAAAGCGGCGGGAATTTGGCCGGATCTGGTGCTTTCGGGCCATGCGCATTTATACGAAAGGTATACGCGTGTGATGGCCAGCGACGGGCGAGCGATTCCCTACGTCGTAGCCGGCAACGGCGGCTATTTCAATTTGAGTCCTGTGCGAACGGGCAAGAACGGCGCGCTCCCCAAAATAGGTGTAGCGGGAAACGACGGCAAAGGAAACAAGGTCACGTTGGAAGCGTACAACGATCAGGTCTACGGCTTTCTCCGTCTTACCGTGAATTCCTCTTCGATTTCGTGCGAAGCGCTGGGAGTGAATGAGGCCACCGACGCGGTTTCCACGATCGATTCATTTACTCTCGATTTGCAGAAGCACATTGTCTCGGCCGGCGTTGCGGCCAAAAAGCGCGGCAAGAAAAAAAAAGCGGCTCCCCCATCGAGGAAAAACGTCTCGTCCACCCCTCATTCACGGCCTCGGCCGCGGAAGAAGCGAAAATGAACCGGCGGTCGAACGACCTGGGAAACTTATGCCGCCGCCTGGCGCGCACCGAACAGAGCTGTGCCGATGCGTATCTCCGTCGCCCCCTCTTCGATGGCGATTTCGAAATCATGGCTCATGCCCATGGAAAGAATGGGCAGAGGGCGGCCGAGTTGGCGGCTTAGCCCGTCGCGCAGATCTCGCAGCTTGCGAAAGTACGGCCGTACGCGCTCGGCTTCATCGAAAAACGGAGGAATCGTCATCAGTCCCGCGAAGTCCAAGTGGGCGAATGGCGCGATGCTTGCCGCGAGCGACGCCAATTCGTTCTCCGCTACACCGCTTTTCGTTTCTTCTCCTCCCAAGTGAACTTCAATCAAGACGGGGAGGCACTTCCCTTCGGCATCGGCAGCGGCATGAAGTTTCTTTGCGAGATCCAGATCGTCCAGCGAATCCACGCGACGAAATAGATGCGCGGCACGCCGCGCCTTATTACTTTGCAAGTGGCCGACGAGGTGCCAGATGGCGTCCAGATTCGCAACCTTCGGCTGCTTCGCTTCCCATTCTTGCACGCGATTTTCGCCGAAGTGACGCACGCCTGCTTCGTATGCGGCCAAAATTGATTCCGCGGGATGAGTCTTCGAGACAGCCACCAGAGTGATGTCTTCGGCGCGGCGTCGGGATCGCTGCGCGGCGTGAGCCACGCGTTCGCGAAGATTCGCGAGATTCGTAGCGATAGCGTGGGAAAGATTTTCCATCGCTGAGATTCTAACACGGCGAAATCTGGAGGTTCGGAATTGGGGCTTTTCCGCGGGCGCGCCATCATGCCGGCAACAATTCCGGACGTTTGGAGCGGTGGCGCTCGGGTCCCTCTTAGGCGCCGTGTGCTAGACTGATGCGAACTCGATGCCTGCACGCGGAAAATTCATCGTCCTCGAAGGAATTGACGGTTCCGGAAAAGGGACGCAGCTGGAGATGCTGGCGCGTGCTTTTACATCGCGCGGAATCGCGTTCAGCCAAGTGAGCTTTCCTCGCTACGATGGTTTTTTCGGCAAACTGGTCGCGCGCTTTTTGAATGGGGAGTTCGGGCCGCTCGATGCAGTGGATCCGCACTTCTCGGCGCTGCTTTACGCGGGCGACCGCTGGGAGTCACGTCCAGCGCTGGAAAACGACCTGACAGCCGGCCGCACGCTTCTCGCGGACCGTTATATTGCCTCGAACCTGGCGCATCAGGGCGCGCGGGCAGCCCGCGAAACGCGCCAGGAGTTTCTCGCATGGCTCCAGCAGCTCGAATATCAAGTCTACGCACTGCCGGTAGAAGATTTGGTTATTTACCTTCGCGTCCCTGCGGATGAGGCGCAGCGCCTCGTCGGCGAAAAAGCGAAACGCGATTACACCAAGCTTCAACGTGACTTGCAGGAATCCAATCTTGCTCATTTGCGATCAGCTTCCGAGGTCTATGATGAGCTCGCACGCCAGCCGAATTGGGTGACGATCGAATGTTACGACCCGTCGGCGCATGCGTTGCGTTCCCCGGAAGAAATACACAGGGAGATACTGGCCGCGATTGATGCGCGAGTTTTTTCCGCGTCGCATGCGAGCCGTTAACGCGCATGGGCTTTGACGAATTCCTCGGCAATGAACGCATCGTGACCGCGCTGCGGGGTATGCTGCGGCGCGAACGTCCGCCGAGCGCGCTGCTTTTCACGGGCCCGCGCGGAATTGGCAAATACACTCTCGCGCGCATGTTTGCGCAGGCCGCGAACTGCGAGCGGCAGAAGGACGATTTTTGTGGAGAATGCGACTCCTGCAAACGCATGGCGGCGCTAGCGAGTCCCGCCCCGCTGATCGCCGCAGGCGTGACGGAGCGCGGCGAGAGCGCCGATGCCGCGGCAGTAGAGCGCATGCCGCTGATCATCGAGACTCACCCCGACGTGTGGCTGTTGGTGCCCGATCCGGTGCGCAGGCTCGCGCCGGTCGCGCGGCCGATGATTCGCGTCGGCCAATTGCGCGCCGTGCAACGCGCCGCATATTTCAAACCGCAAGGCCGTCGGCGCGTTTTCATTTTGGACGACGCTCATACCATGCGCTGGAACGATGCGGACGTGTTCCTGAAAATCCTCGAAGAGCCGCCGGAGTACGCGACGCTCATTCTTCTCGCGCCCAACCCGGATTCCCTGCTGCAAACGATCCGGTCGCGCTGCCTGCAATTTCACTTCGCGCCGGTCCCGGTTCCGCAAATCGAAGACTTTCTCAAGGAACGCAAGCAAGCAAAACCAGCGGAGCGAAAACTGGCGGCGCAACTTTCCAGCGGCAGCCCCGGAGCGGCGCTCGCCTTGAATCTGGACGAATCCGCACGATTGCGCCGCGCCGTCTTGAGCCTGCTCGAAAAAGCAATTGACGGCAAACGCTCCGCGGAAATTTTTTCAGCGACGGCGCAACTTGCCAAACAAGAGAAGGAATCGTTTGAAAATATCCTCGCGCTGTTTTATAGTCTGCTTACAGACCTTCTCGAACTTTCCCAAAGTCCGAAGAACAGTCTCTCTCGTAACCCGGACTTACGGCGCGACCTGGAAGCGCTGAGCAAGAAAGTAAATCTCGAGTGGGTCTCGCGGGCGACGCAAAGGCTGGATCTCCTGGAAAGCCGCCTAAAACGCAATGTTAGCCGCCAGTTGGGGCTGGACGCTTTACTCTTATCTTTAGCCACGTCCGAATTCCGGTGAGCGATTGATAAATTTGTAAAAATACTGCAACCCAAACGCTCATTGCACAGTCATAAGGAAGTAGCGATTCGAAGGAGTCCTAATGGTAAACCGTAAACTTTTCCGTCCTACTCTTACGGATGTAAAAGATCAATTTCCAGCGCGCGCGCCGCAGGCGGTTCCGCCGCAGTCGCCGCAGCGCAAGAAACCCGCGCCGCCGGAACAGACCCACGCCGAAAATTTCTACTACGTCAAACAAATGCAGTCGCGAACTCCCGTGGCAGTGGTGCTGACGGACGGCGAAATTCTCCGTGGCAGCGTCGAATGGTACGACCGCGATTGCATCAAGCTCACGCGCTACGGCAGCCCAAACCTGCTCGTCTACAAACATTGCATCAAGTATCTCTACAAAGAAGGCGAAGACGCCGCACAAGGTGGACCGAACGGCTCGAATGGATCGAACGGGTCAAATGGAGCTGGCGGTTCGGACGATCACTAGACGCGGACTGTGTTTCAGAACGCTTCGCGGGCTGTGAGCTGGAGTTGCGTCAGGACTGACGCCGTTTGCGGTTTTTCTTGAACGGTCCGACAAAAAAAGTCATCAGCGCTTTCCCAACCAATCGGCGACTCCCGTCGCGCAGATCGCAATCCACCACGGCGATGTGCCGGCCGATGCGTACCACATTCGCTTCGGCGATGACGCTGCCATCTTCCACCGCCTCAAGATAATTGATCTTCATCTCGATCGTAGCCACTCGCGTGCCCGGCGGAGAAGCCATGTAAGACGCCAGCCCTCCCGCCGTATCGGCCAGCGCCGCCAGCACGCCTCCGTGAACGACTCCGTGGACCTGCAGGTGCTGTTCATTGACGTTCATCCGAAGAATGACCTTGCCGCGTTTGGCTTCCACCAGTACAAACCCGAATTGCTTCGCCGTGTTGTTCTCCTGCAGACGACGGCGAAGCTCTTCGGCAGCCATTCGCTCCATCGATTCCGGTGTGCGCGAACGTCCCATGTCAGTAAGCGGTTACGCCTCCGTCGAGCGGGAAGGATACTCCCGTGATCCAGGACGCTTCGTCCGAAGCGAGATACACCGCCATCGAGGCTACATCCTCCGGCGTTCCCATTCGCCCTAAGGGGATTTCATTGATCCTTCTCTGAATTTCGGCCTCGGCATTAACCGCCTGGCGAATAGACTGCATTCCCAGCTCCGTTTCGACAATTGTGGGGCAGATGCAATTCACGCGAATCTTGTCCGGTGCATGATCAATCGCCATCGCTCTGGTCAGTCCGGACACGCCGGCTTTGGCGGCGCAGTACGCCGCTCGCTCCTTGCGTGCGACCAGCCCCAGAACAGAGCCAATATTCACGATCGAGCCGCCACCGGCTCGGCGAAGCGCCGCCAGAGCGCCTCGCGACACCAAGAAGGTTCCGGTCAGGTTCACAGCAATCACCTTCTCCCAATCTTCGTCTGAGGTGCGCTCGACACGTCGCCACCACCACGGCTCCGGCATTGTTCACAATCGTGTTCAGCCGGCCGAAATGACTGCTCACTTTGGGACAAGGCAGCCGTCACCGCAGCTGTTTCAGTGACGTCGCAGGTCACTGCCAGCGCCTCACCGCCCGCAGCCGCGATTTCGCGCACCACCGCGTCGAGCGGCTCCCTTCGCCGCCCAGCCAAGGCCACCTTGGCCCCTTCCCGGCCAAATGCCAGCGCACAGGCCCGACCAATTCCGGTGCCTCCTCCTGTTATGAGCGCTACTTTGCTTGAAAGTCGCAGCATCGAGAACGCCGCTCGCTCGTCTAATGCGATGCGGGAAGGCGAGAATCTAGCATCCGGCCGCCATCGGGCGCAAGTGACTGCCCCCGCCGGCACGCCGATTCGCCCTCGCTGCGCGCGGGCGTCGGCTGATAAACTCCTCAGGAACAACCATGAAAATTGGGATCACCTGCTATCCAACATACGGCGGCTCGGGAGTGGTGGCCACCGAACTGGGCATCGAACTTGCCGCGCGCGGCCACGAAATCCATTTCATCAGCTATGCGATGCCCATTCGGCTCAGCTCGACCTACGAACGCATTTACTTCCACGAGGTGGAAGTCACATCCTATCCCCTCTTTGACCACCCTCCCTACACGCTGGCGCTTGCGACCAAGATGAGCGAGGTAGCCGAGCAAGCCTCGCTGGACCTTTTGCATGTCCACTACGCGATCCCGCACTCGGTGAGCGCCTTGCTTGCTCGATTGATGGCGCAACCGAAGAAGCTGCCGTTTATCACCACTCTGCACGGGACGGATATCACCTTGGTTGGCAATGATCGCAGCTACCTGCCTATCACGCGATTTTCGATCGAGCAAAGCGACGGAGTCACCTCCATCTCGAAATATCTGCGCGAACGCACCATTCGAGAATTCGAAATCAAGCGGCCCATCGAAGTGATCCCGAATTTCGTGAACTGCGACCTGTACAAGCGCTGCGACGACCAGTCAGGCCGTAAGCAGTGGGCTAAGAACGGCGAGCCTATCCTGATGCACCTCTCGAATTTTCGCCCAGTAAAGCGCATCACTGACGTTGTGGAAATATTCGCCCTGGTGCGCGAAAAAATCCCTGCGAAACTGGTGATGATGGGCGACGGCCCCGACCGCGGCGCCGCGGAATACATCGTGCGCAAAAAGCATTTGTCGAAGGATGTGTTCTTCATGGGCAAGCAAGACCGCGTGCAGGAAAAATTGGGCCTCGCCGATCTGTTTCTCCTGCCGAGCGATGAAGAATCGTTTGGCTTGGCGGCGCTTGAAGCAATGGCCTGCGAAGTTCCGGTGATCGCGAGCGATGTCGGCGGCCTGCCCGAAGTTGTGACTCATGGCGTGGACGGTTATCTGATTCCGCCCCGCAATGTGGAGGCAGGTGCGCGATATGCACTCGAGATTCTGACTCGTCCCGACCGCGGGCGATTGATGGGACAGCAAGCGCGGATCCACGCCCGAGCGAAATACTGCGCAAACGACGTGATCCCTCAGTACGAGAAATACTACGAGAAAGTGCTCGAACAAACCGGCGCCGCCCGCCGCGTGCCAGCCTCGTGATTGCCGACCAACGCGTGGCGCGTCACCGGTGCGCCTTCAATCATGGGATGTAATTTCTTGCCGAATACGAGCAATTTATTTACGTTACAGCAAATCCTGTAGGCCCGTAAGTCGCTCCTGCAAAAGCACATAACCGGTCCGGTCTGGCATAGCTTTTGCTACTCTTTCCTTGCGGCCCAGCCCACTTCGTGACAATGGAGAGGAAATGAAACATCTATTGGCGGTCGCGACCGTCGCGGGATTTGCATTTTGTGCCGCAGTTCCACCGGCGAGTCCAAGAATCAGACTGGCCACGGTTCCGGCGGTTCCAAGTTCTATATCTTCACAGCCGGGCAATACCGCGGATCAACCTCAAAAATTTGTTGGTACCATCGTTTCCATGAATGGCGAGCGGTTCGTCCTGAGAGATGACGCCAATGACGTCTGGTACCACCTCGATAACCAACAAGAAGCGGGAAAGTACCTCGGGAAAAAAGTTGAAGTGACCGGGACGTTGGAAGGGCGCTCCGACGAAATTCTTGTTCAGAGTATCCAGGTGGAAAAGAGCTGACGAATCGCCCGGGAACTGAGCAGGGGTAATCTCGATGCCAGCACACGGCTGCGTGCTGGCGCCACGAAGGTCTTCAGCGCTCCTCGATCGGCACCGGCTTCACGGTCTGGACGATCGTGTCGATGTCGTCCTGCGTTATTTTGCCGGTGGAACCTGCGGCGGTTGTAAGAATGAAACGATATTGGCGGTCGCGGTCGTCAAAGACACGCACAGCAATCGGCCGCTGCTTCGCGGGATCACCAAACTGAAACCCGCGAACTTTTCCCCAATCAAACGAATAAAACTGGCCGTCTGCCGGCAGATCGAAACCGAAGGAAAGCTTCCACAGCAACAGCGCGTTCATTCGAAGAGCCTCTCGCGTATCCATCAGCGGAGAGAGCTGCGCGGGCGACGCGCTGTAAACCGCCTGATATAGCTCGTAATTCGAATTGATCGGGTGGCCCGCGAACACGGTGACAAACTTTTGATAATCAACTGGATTGGACGTCTTCATCGCTCCAACCGTATCCACCGAAGACGCAGGATCGAAAAATACAATCACTTGTCCGGTGTCGTGGCGGAATTGCGTGGCAGTGAGTGAACCCACCGCCTTTGGGTTGCCGGGCCAGGGAGAATCGAATTCGTAATCGAAAGCTTTCAGTACGGATCCTTTTGCGGGCGCGGTGGGGGCCTGAAGCGGTTGCGGAACAGTCGCAAGCCAGGGATTTTCAGAGGTCCAAAGTTTCGCTTCAATCCAAGTGAGGGTTTGCAATCCGAATTTCACGCTAAACCCGGCGACCAAAAATACCACCACAAGAAGTATGATCGCCGAACGCGCGCCGGCCTTTTCCGAGTCTTCGCTCATTCCACCTGTTCGCCTAAATGGGTTTATCGAGCGCCGTCATTCTACGCTATCGGCGGCAATCGCGCGACGAAATGAATATGCGACGCCGGCGCCGCGCCAGACGCGTCCACCGCTTCCCGTGGACACGCCTATAGCCCCGCGAACGGCTCCGCTGTGGCCAGCTCCGGAATTTCGATGTGAATTTGCGTGCCCTGCCCTTCCTGGCTGCGTATATCCATCTTGAACTGATCGCCGTAAAGCAGGCGCAAGCGCTCATGGACGTTGCTGATTCCGATCCCCCCGCCGTAAACATCCGCCAGGCGTTCGGTTGGGATTCCCATGCCGTTGTCCGAGATTTCAATCAGCAAACGGCCATCCACCTGTCGCGTCCGCAAGTGAATCTGGCCGCCCTCGAGCTTAGGCGCCAGGCCATGCTTGATCGAATTTTCCACCATGGGCTGCAGCAGCATACTGGGGACGAAGGTTTCCAAGGTTTGCTCGTCAATTTCCTTGAAAATCTGCAATTTATCCCGCCCGAAGCGGATCACCTCAATATCCAGATAATTGTCAATGAATTCGAGTTCCTCGCGCAGCGGTACGAAGGTTTCGTGCTTGCGCAAGAGCCGCCGCAGAATGTTGGAAAGCTTCAGCACTACGCCGCGCGCCATGTCTGGATCGAAGCGGATCAGCGAAGAGACCGTGTTCAGCGTGTTGAAAAGGAAGTGCGGATTGATTTGGCTGGTTAGCGCGTCCATGCGCGCTTTGAGCAGGAGTTGTTGGTTCTGTTCCAGGTTCATTTCGATGCGGGTGTTGTTCCAGATTTTGATGGCCATCGCCACGCACATCATCGAAGACATTACGATCAGCAGCGCGTAGCCCCAGTTCGTGGGGCGATAGAAGAACAGCCACTGGTCCTTCACCGCCTGCTCGAGTTCGATTTCAGCCCACTGTCACCGCCACGCATGCAAAGAGCGGCAGCATCGCCCAATTTCCCTTGCGATAACGAATCAGCTTCCAAATCCATTCGGGGATGCTGAGAAAAAGAAACGGACCGAAGTGCCAAACATCTTCTTTCTCGGGCATCGCCTCACGCACGAAACCGGCCAGCAAACCCACCAGTGCCGCCCAGGGACTCGACAGCCATTCGTGATTGCCGAACGCCGGTAAGCTGATCAAGGAACCGCCGAGCAGTCCGACGATGCGTCCACCGATCAATCCCATCAAGAACGAACCTTCCAGCGTAAGGTCAAAAAATCGGTAGCCGACCAGCCGCAACAGGACTCCGATCGCCAGCGGCGGCGTCAGGAACAGCAGCAGCATCACTTTTTGATCGGAGTCGCGAATCTCGGTGAAAAGCAGGTTGCGGAATGAACGGAAGCGGACGAGCAAAGCCGCGAGAGACGCCGCGAAGCCCACTTTCAGCACTAGCGCGAACATCAACTCTTGCGTGCCAATCAGTGTGTTCATTTTGCGCGCAGCGTGCGCTTCCCGGGTCGTCCCTGAGCTACGTTAGCCAAAGCAGGCAGGGATGTAAAGGGAACGAGCCACGATGACGCTGAACTCGCCAATCGCGTCCGCGCGCGTTGGTAGCAGGCCGGAACCTGGCGATTCCAACAAGCCTGCTATAATCAAGAATTCCATGAAGCGACGAAAAAAGTCCGGGAACTCCAAGAAAGCTCGCGTGGTCGCGCAAGCGCAATTGCCCACCGGCTTCGGCGACTTTCGAATTTTAGGCATCGAAGGGCACAAGCCCGGCGAAGAAGCCGTCGCGATTCAGCACGGCGCGCTAAATGGCCGTGCGCGACGCGCCACGAGCGGCGGTAAAGCACCGCTGGTGCGCGTCCATTCCCAGTGCCTCACCGGCGACGTCTTTACTTCCGAGCGTTGCGATTGCCGCGCTCAATTGGAATTCTCGCTGCGCAAAATCGCCAAGGAGCCGTCTGGCGTGCTGCTTTATTTGCCGCAAGAAGGACGCGGAATCGGCTTGATCAACAAACTCAGGGCGTACGAGCTACAGGATGCCGGCCTCGACACCGTGGAAGCCAATCGCCGCCTCGGTTTTGCCGATGACGCCCGCGACTACGAGTTTGCCGCCGAAGCGCTCAAGGCGCTCGGCATCCGCGCCGTGCGCCTGCTATCCAATAATCCCGATAAGGTGCAGCAATTGCAGCGCGCGGGTGTTCGCGTCGTTGAACGCGTCCCTGCAGACCGCGCACCAGCCGCCATTCGGCTTCCTACTTGCGCACCAAAAAAAATAAACTTGGGCATTTGCTATCCGGCTTGTAGTCCCCGCTTAAGCGGATATTTCTCGCTGACTAGATTCTCGTTTGGGGCTACTTAAACCATTTCTCAAACCGCATTGACAACCGATGAGGCGCTGGTACATTCGGCGCGAGCGCGTATTACGCACGGAGACTAATAAAAATGAGCGACCAAAATTCGCTGGACGTGGCATTGGCGTTCGTGGCAAAGATCAACTCCCATGAGGTAAACGGCCTTGTGGAACTGATGACCGGCGATCACGTCTTCGTGGACGCCTTAGGCATTACCTTTCGCGGCGCAGAGCAGATGCGGCAGGGCTGGAAAGGTTTTTTCGATTTATTCCCCGACTATTCCATCGAAGTGACCGACCAATTCAATCGGGGTGACGTGGTCGCGATGTTCGGAAAGGCCCGCGGCACATTCGCCGTTAACGGCAAATTGCAGAGGGAGAATTTCTGGGAAATACCCGCCGCGTGGCGAGCCATCGTGAAAGAAGGCCGCGTGGCGGAATGGCGGGTCTACTGCGACAACGAGCCGGCACGCAAAATCATGGCCGAGAACGCGCCAGCCAAATCCGCGCACTAACCCCCGCCGACGAAGTGTACGATCTCAAACCTGTCGTTGGGTTCGACGCGCGTTTCGTTCCAATTCGCACGCGGCAGGACATTCAGGTTCCGCTCGATGGCCACCCGGTCGCGCGGCACGCCCAGGTGTTCCAACATCCCGGCGACGTTCACACCCTCTGGGATTTCGCGCTGCTCGCCGTTAATGACCACGTTCATTGCGCGGTGCCGGCGCCGGGACTTTTGCCGCGCGTGCGCATCGCAAAACGAATTTCATCTCTCCACGCCTCCGCTTGCGCGTTGATCACCAGCGCCAGATCTCCCTTGCCGAGGGGCGGCAGCGGAAAATGGATGCGCACGCGGCCCTGATCGTCGCTCGTGCCTGCGTAGCTCTCGCCGTCCAGAGCACCTTCGATTACCGCCTTTACCTGCGCGCCCCTTTGCGGCTGGCGATCTGCTCGCCGCGAAACTTCCAGCTCCAGCGACACCTTGCCCGCGGAAAGCCACGAGCCCGGATTAAGCAATTGCACCTGAATGCCGGCAGGCCGGCTGGCTTGCGTCTCCGACTCAGCGGAAGCAATCTCCGCGTCCAATGCGCCGGAACGAATCGCTTCAATCACTGCGCGATGTTGTTCCTCCACGCGGCGGCGGAGTTCTTCGGGCGTATAAGGAGTGGCTCCGGGCTCTTGTTCGTAATTGGAAGCGCGGCGGTGGAGGATGCGGCCGTTCTGGTACACCGCGGTGTCTATGATGGGATGGTTCGGCCCGCGATCTTCGGTTTGCACGTGGAAGACACTCTCTCCCACCCTGACGTCGGTGTTGAAGCCGGAACTCATTGACAATCGTTCCCTCTGCTCACCATGCACTCAAGTGAAACACGCAATTGCGGTGTAATCGAGAGTTCATTTGACCGGCTGCACTCGGGCCGTTATTATAGCAGCGCAACCAAAATGAGCAGCAATTACCTCGACAACTATGGACCATTATTGCTGATGTTTATACTCGCCTGCGGTTTGGCGGGTGCGCTGGTAGTTGTGTCCACCATTGTGGGCAAGCACAAACGTTCGCGCGAGAAAGACCAGCCGTACGAATGTGGTATCCGGCCGACCGGCGATGCGCGCGAACCAATTTCCGTCCAGTTCTACATGGTCGCTTTGCTCTTTATTTTGTTTGATATCGAGGCGATTTTTCTGTATCCCTGGGCGCTGGTTTATAGCGACCTGAAGGTCTTCGGTTTTGTGGAGATGCTTCTTTACATTATAATTTTACTGGCCGGTTACATTTACCTCTGGAAGAAGGGCGCGCTCGACTGGAGTCATTGAGCGGCCGCCCCTCAGGAAACGAACTCATAGTGCAAGCACAGGACGCCGATAAAAGCCCGGTAGTGCATAAACTCAAAGAGTGGGACGGTCAGGCTGTCTCGGAAGTGCTCGAATTTCGAGGCGAAATCACCGTGGTAGTCCCACGCGAGCACCTAAAACGCATCGCGGATTACCTGGCGACAGAACCTTCCCTCCGGTTTTCCTACTTGTCGGATATCACTCCGGTGGACCAATTTCCGCTCGAGCCGCGCTTCGAAATCAATTATCACCTTGTGTCTATTGACCGGCGTGACCGTCTGCGCCTGAAGGTCAAACTGGCTGGCAGCGATCCGGTGCTCCCGTCCGTCACAGGCGTATGGCCGACCGCCAATTGGCACGAGCGCGAAGCCTACGATCTCTTCGGCATCCGCTTCGAGGGCCATCCGGATTTGCGGCGCATCCTGATGCCCGACGACTGGGAAGGGCACCCCCTACGTAAGGACTATCCCACCGAGGGATACCGATGAGCCGCTGCCCGCTGGCCCCGAAAAAGGAGTTCGCGCGACGATGAGCATCACTGTCGAAACGCCGACCGGCGAAGCGCAAACAATGGTCCTGAACATGGGGCCGCAGCACCCGTCTACCCACGGCGTGCTGCGCGTGATTTTGGAGTTGAACGGCGAAATCGTCGTGAAAGCTGAGCCGGTGATCGGTTATCTGCACACCGGGATCGAAAAATCCTGCGAAGCCAAGACGTACTCGCAAGTTATCACTCTGACCGATCGAATTGATTATCTGGCGCCGCTCTCAAATAATTTGGGCTATTGCCTCGCCGTTGAAAAAATTCTTGGTCTGGAAGTGCCCAAGCGCGCGCAATACATTCGCGTGCTGCTTACGGAATTGACGCGCTGCGCCTCACACCTGGTGTGGCTCGGAACCCACGCGATTGACCTCGGCGCGATGAGCGTTTTTCTCTATACCTTCCGCGAGCGCGAAGAAATTCTGAAGATTTTCGAATATTTGTCAGGCCAGCGCATGATGACCAGCTATTTCCGCGTCGGAGGCCTCGCTCTTGAGCCGCCTCCGGATTGGCTCGACCGCGTTCGCCGCGTGATGGATTCCCTGCCCGGCCACATTGACGAGTACGAAGACCTGCTCACCAAGAATAAAATCTGGCTCGGACGCACGCAGGGTGTGGGCATCATCAGCGCCACCGACGCGATCGCGATGGGCTGTTCCGGCCCGATGCTGCGCGGCAGCGGCGTGGCGTATGACGTCCGCAAGGTGTTTCCCTATTCGAGCTACGATGAGTTCGATTTCAACGTGGTGACGCAGACCGCGGGTGATTGCTACGCGCGCTATCAGGTGCGCGTGGCCGAAATCCGCGAGAGCATCAAAATCGTGAAACAGGCTATGGAAAGAGTCCAGGCCACCAGCGGCCCGTTCCGCACCGAAATGCCCGGCATCATCCCGCCGTCACGCGAGGAAATGAAAACCTCGATCGAGGGGCTGATTTATCACTTCAAGATCTTCACGGAAGGTTTCGCGCCCCCGCCGGGCGAAGTGTATCAGGCGATCGAATCACCGCGTGGAGAACTCGGCGTTTTTGTCGCCAGCGACGGATCCGCGAAGCCCTTGCGCGTGAAGTTTCGCGCACCCTCGTTTGTCAACTTACAATGTCTGCCTAATCTCGCCGAGGGCCGCCTAATTGCCGATGTGGTCGCCTGTATCGGCACAACCGATATCGTTCTGGGGGAAGTAGACCGCTAGACGTTGGCAGGTATAAGCGGACATAAGAAACCTATGCAATTGCCGCCGGCACTCGAACAAAAATTTGCCACTCTGCTCGGCCGCTACCCAGTGAAGCGTTCGGCGCTGATTCCGATGATGATGTACGCGCAGGATCATTTCGGTTTCCTGAGCGACGAGCTTCTCGCGGACATCGCGCAGCGCCTGGACCTGAACATGACGCAGGTCACCGAGACGCTTGCTTACTATTCCATGCTACGGCGCAAGCCCGTGGGGCGGTATCACATTCAAGTCTGCACCAATATTTCCTGCATGTTGCGCGGCGGGAATGAACTCTACGCGCACGTCCAGAAGCGCCTCGGCATCGGCAATAAGGAAGCGTCACCGAGCGGCACGTTTTCGCTGGAAGAAGTGGAGTGTATCGGCGCCTGCACCGGCGCGCCGGCCATACAGGTGAATTACGATTACTACGAGAATCTCGATCCGGAAAAAGTGGACGTGATTTTCGAGCAGTTGCAGGATGGCCGCGTGCCCAAACCCGTGCCGGTGATTTCCGGCGCGCTGCACGAACGCAATCCCAACGAAGTCGTCGTGATCAGCAAGCGCTTCGGAATCCCCAACTCGCGCTCGATAGATGTCTACCTGCAGCATGAAGGCTATCAGGCGATGGATAAAGCGCTCAATGCCATGACGCCCGAGCAGATCATTGACGAAATGAAGAAATCGAATCTGCGCGGACGCGGCGGCGCGGGTTTTCCGGCGGGGATGAAATGGAGCTTCGTTCCCAAGGACAATCCCAAGCCGAAATACATCCTGGCGAATGGTGACGAGAGCGAACCTGGCACTTCGAAAGACCGCCCGCTCATGGAAATGGATCCGCACCAGCTGATCGAAGGGATGGTCATCGCCGGGCGGGCGATCGGCTCGCATCAAGGCTACGTCTACATTCGCGGAGAATATCGCTACATCATTGACATCATGGAAACCGCGATCGCGGAGGCTTACGCGAAAGGTTATCTCGGCAAAAACATTCTCTGCAGCGGGTTCGATTTCGAGCTGGCCGCGCACACCGGCGCCGGCGCGTACGAATGTGGCGAGGAATCCGCGCTGATGGAATCGCTCGAAGGCAAGCGCGGTTATCCGCGCATCAAGCCTCCATTCCCGGCTGTCGTCGGTCTCTATGGCGGGCCCACGGTGATCAACAACGTTGAAACGCTCAGCACCGTACCGGCAATCATCCGCGGCGGCGGCGAATGGTATGCCAGCCTCGGCACGCCGAAAAATGGCGGGACACGCCTGTATTCGATTTCCGGCCACGTGAACAAGCCCGGAATTTACGAACTGCCTCTCGGCTTCCCGCTGCGCAAACTCATCGAAGACGTCGCGGGCGGCGTTCGCGGCGGAAAGAAATTGAAAGCCGTCATCCCCGGCGGCAGCTCTTGTCCATTGCTTAGCGCGGACGAGATTGATGTGAACATGGATTATGACGCCGTCGCGAAAATCGGCTCCATGCTCGGCTCCGGCGGCACGGTAATCATTGACGAAGACACCTGCATGGTGGATCTCGCGCGGCGCATCATGCATTTCTACGCGCACGAATCCTGCGGCTGGTGCATTCCCTGCCGCGAAGGCACCACCTGGCTGCGCAAGATGCTCGACCGCTTCCACGATGGCGGCGGACGCGCGGAAGATATTCCGCTGATTGACGAACTTTCCAAGAACATGCTCGGGCGCACGTTCTGCCCGCTCGGCGATGCCGCCGCCATGCCGACCATCAGCATCGTCAAGAAGTGGCGCAATGAATTTGAGGATCATCTCCAGGGCAAATGCGGGCACAAGCCAGCCGAGATGATTCTGGGAGCGCATTAGAAACCGCATGGCCGAACAAAAGCAAGTCACTTTCAGTCTGAACGGGCAACAAATCACGACGCCCGCCGGCACGCTAGTCATCGAAGCGGCCAAGCGCCAAGGCGTCGAAGTCCCTTCGTTCTGCTATTACCCTGGCCTCTCGCTGCAGGCAGCTTGCCGTATGTGCCTCGTCGAAGTTGAAAAAATGCCCAAGTTGCAGACGGCCTGCACTCTGGTCGCCACCGAAGGCATGGTGGTGAAGTCCGATACGCCGCAAGTCCACAAAGCGCGCAAGGACATGATCGAGTTCCTGCTTTCGAACCATCCGCTCGATTGTCCCGTGTGCGACAAGGGCGGCGAATGCGAACTGCAGGACATGACTTTCCGCTACGGCCTCGATCACAGCCGCTTCACCGAAGAAAAGTTGCACTACCCCGAAGAAAAGTGGTCGCCGCTGGTTTATTACGACGCGCCTCGTTGCATCATGTGTTTCCGCTGCGTGCGCGTCTGCGATGAAGGCATGGACGTGAAAGCTCTAGGTGTCGGCGCCCGCGGCGTCCATTCCGTCATCATCCCCAATGAGCCAGGCCAGCTTGCCTGCGAAGAATGCGGCATGTGCATTGATATCTGCCCGGTCGGCGCGCTCACCAGCGGCACATATCGCTATCAGACGCGCCCGTGGGAAATGCAGTACGTCCCGAATCCGTGCACGCACTGCTCTAACGGCTGCAAAACCACGCTCAGCGTCCGCAACAACGAAATCCTACGCGCCAATAATCGCGATGCTTCGGGAATCAACGGCGAATTTCTCTGCGGCAAGGGCCGCTTCGGTTTCGATTTCACGAACAACGCCGAACGTATCCGCCAGCCGCTGGTCCGCCGCAATGGCAAACTCGAACCGGCAAGCTGGGAAGACGCGCTGGAAGAAGTCGCGCGGCGGCTCAAGCAGGTTCGCGACCAGCATGGCGCAAACGCGATCGGGGTAATCGGTTCGAATCACACCAGCAACGAAGAAAATTACCTGCTGAACCGCTTCGCGCGCGCGACCCTGGGCACCAACAATATTGACCACCACCGCACCGCGGACTATGCCGGCCTCGCGGCCGCGCTTGGCCCGAAATATAAAGATTCACTCGCGACGATGGGCGACGTTTACAACGCGCAGACCATCCTGCTCATCGGCAACGACGTCACCAACCAAAATCCGCTGGTCGCCTGGCAGATTCGCACCGGCCTCCGGCACCACGGGACGCGCCTTTACGTAATCAATGGCCAGGAAAGCAAAATTCACCGCAAGGCCGCGCAGGTAGTTAAGACGCAGAAGGGTGGTGAGCGCGCGGCATTGCGCTGGCTCGTCCACGAAGAAGGTCAGTTCGACGCACCCACCACCGAAGCGCTCGTTCGATTGAAAGCTGCGCTCGAAGCTGAGAAGGACGTGCTGATTCTCTTCGGCGCGGACATCCAAGGATCGGCGATTCGCGACTTGGTCTCGTTCGCCGCGCGCCTGGGTGGCCAGACGCACTTCATGGCCCTCGGCGATTATTCGAACTCGCGAGGCGCAGCGGATATGGGCGTATTGCCCGATCGCTTGCCGGGCTACGCGCACGTCAGCGATACATCGGAACGCGCCCGCTTCGGAAAAATCTGGGGCGGCGTGGAGCTACCCACGGCGACTGGCTTGACGGCCCGCCAAATGATGGACGCGGCCGCAACTGGAAAGCTGAAAGCGCTATACGTCGTCGGCGCCAATCCCGTCAAAACGTTCAGTGTCGCGCAGTCCGACACACTCGCGGGCCTCGAACTGCTCGTCGTCCACGAAATGTTCCTCACGGAAACCGCGCAGCGCGCCGACGTCGTTTTGCCAGCGGCCTCTTCCTACGAAAAAGATGGCACGCTGACTAACACAGCCGGCGAAGTGCAAATGACGCATCGTTCGATTGATCCGCAAGGACCGCGCAGCGATTTCGACCTGATTCGCATCCTTTCTCATCAATTGGGCATGCTCGGACTAGGCTCTCCCATCCGTCTGCGCACGCCCGAAGCTGCCTTCGACGAAATCCGCCAGAATGTGCCGGGCTATGATCTTTCTGTCGCGAATCTCCTTGCGGGACGCGCGCTGGTTTCGTGCGCCACGTCGCGGTCGCAGGAACCGGCCTATGATGTTCCGATCGGAAATATTTTTTCGTCCAATGATTTTCTCTTTACCAGCGGCTCCCTGGGACGTTACTGTTCCAAACTCACTTCTACTATAGAGGCCAAAGATACGCCGTGGATTTCGTCGCCCAGCATCCAGTCCTGGTGGTATCGCTAGTTAAGATCGTCGTTTTGCTGTTTTTGACTCTGACGACGCTGGCATACCTAACCTGGTTTGAGCGAAAGGTCGTCGCGCACATTCAATCGCGATGGGGCCCGTATTACGTTGGTGCGCACGGATTGCTCCAGCCACTTGCCGATGGCGTGAAATTCCTGTTCAAGGAAGATGTGACGCCACCGGGAGCGGATAAGTTCGTTTACATCCTTGCTCCATTTCTGGCGCTGTCACTCGCGTTGACCACTCTCGCACTGATCCCCTTCGGGCCGCCGAGCGTGCAACTGCTGGGGCAATCCACGTTGATCGTCGCGAACGTGGATATCGGATTGATGTTTGTCTTCGCCATCACTTCGATGGGTGTGTACGGCGTGGCTCTAGCTGGCTGGTCCTCCAACAGCAAATACCCGCTGCTCGGCGGCTTGCGAAGTTCTGCGCAGATGATCAGCTATGAAGTTTCGCTCACGCTTTCGGTGGTGGGCGTCGTGCTGCTCGCCGGAACGCTGAATTTCAACGATATGATCGAGGTGCAGCGCGGCTATTACTGGCATGTGATTCCGCGCTGGCACATCATTCCGCAAATCGTCGGCTTTCTTTGCTATTTCACATCAGCCATCGCGGAGACGAATCGCGTTCCCTTCGACTTGCCCGAAGCCGAAACCGAACTGGTCGCCGGTTTCCACACGGAATATTCCAGCTTCAAATTCGCCATGTTTTTCATGGCCGAATATGCCAATATGCTCACGGTCGCGTGCCTCGCGACGATTCTCTTTCTCGGCGGCTGGCTCTCTCCCTTCCCGGAAAGCTGGACATTCATGCAATACCTGCCCGCTGTCGGCCTGCTCGCCCTGGCAATCTATCTTTGGTACGACACTGCGGTGCTCGCGCGAGGCATCGCGCGCATCCAACTCGTCGTCATCTCGACCGGCGCCACGGTCATCGGCCTCGCATGTCTGCTTCCCGCGGTGATGACCGTCATCCAGGGGCCGTTCTGGTTCTTGCTCAAAGTCGGATTGATCATGTTCTTTTACGTCTGGACCCGCGGCACGCTGCCGCGCTTCCGCTATGACCAACTGATGTCCTTCGGCTGGAAGTTTCTGCTGCCCGTTTCGCTCGCTAACCTGGTCGTCACGGCGCTGGTAAAAGTTTGGCCCCTGCTGGTGAGCCACGGATGAGTCTGCCCTTCATCGTATTTTTCGTCTGTGCGCTCATCGCTGTGGGCGGCGCGCTCATGTTGATTCTGGCGCGCGAGCCGATCCATAGCGCGCTGTCGCTCGTGCTGGTGATGATTTCACTGGCCGTGCTTTATTTGTTGCTCGGCGCGGAATTCATCGCCGCCGTGCAAATTATCGTCTACGCCGGCGCCATCATGGTTCTCTTCGTCTTCGTCATCATGTTGTTGAACGCCGGAATCGAGGAACGCACCGACTTCAGCAAGCTGGCCAAATATGCCGGGCTACCACTGGGGATGTTCCTGCTGCTGGAACTGGCACACTGGATGGCGCACTCCGTAATCGGCCAGACGATCGCCAATGGGTCGGAAGCCGCGGCCACGGCGGCCTCCACGCGTGAGCTGTCCACGCAGCTTTTTCAGAAGTATCTGTTCCCGTTTGAAGCGACGTCCATTCTCATCCTAATCGCTATATTGGGCGCGCTGGTTCTCGCGAAGAAGGACGAATGAACGTAGTTCCTATTTCATACTATCTGGTGCTGAGCGCGATTCTCTTCGGATTGGGCATTGTCGCGTTCGTTTTCAAGCGCAACATCATCACCATCTTCATGGCCATCGAGTTGATGCTCAACGCGGTGAATCTGGCGTTCGTAGCCTTCGCGCGAGCGCACAATCAGCTTGACGGTCTGGTCTTCGTCTTCTTCGTGATTGTGGTTGCCGCGGCCGAAGCCGCCGTTGGCTTGGCCATCGTCATCACCGTCTACCAAAACCGGCGCACGCTCAATATCGAGCAGATTAACCTCCTGAAATTCTGATGCTCATACTCGATCATCTCTGGATCATTCTCGCGCTGCCCCTGCTGGGTGCGGCCATCAACGGCCTATTGGGCAAGAATTTCTCGAAGCCCGTCGTCAATTCCGTCGGCATCGGCTCGGTGGCGCTCTCATTTCTTTCCGTCGCCGAACTGTTTCGCGAATTCGCGCAGCTTTCTGCGGCGCAAATCCCGTGGGTGAAAAGCTATTTCACCTGGATCACCGCCGGCCAGTTCAAAGTGGATTTCGCCCTGCAGGTTGATCAGCTCACCCTCGTAATGCTGTTCGTCGTCACCTTCGTCAGCCTGCTGGTGCACATCTATTCCACGGGTTACATGGCCCACGAAGAGGGTTACTACCGCTTCTTCTCCTATCTGAATCTATTCGTCTTCTTCATGCTCACCCTGGTATTGGCTGCGAACGTCGTCCTGATGTTCGTCGGCTGGGAAGGCGTGGGGCTGTGCAGCTACTTGCTGATTGGATTCTGGTTCTTGAAGCAGTCCGCAATCAGTGCGGGAAAGAAAGCGTTCATCACCACGCGCATTGGTGACTTCGGCTTCACCATCGGCATCCTGCTGCTCTTCTGGACTTTCCATTCGGTGGATTTCCGCGCTGTTTTCCAGCAAGCCGCGAACATGCCGGTGGAAGCTTTCGCGCCGGCCGGCGTTCTCACGATTATTTGCTTGCTCCTCTTCACCGGCGCCATCGGTAAATCCGCGCAATTGCCTCTGTACGTCTGGCTCCCGGATGCTATGGAAGGCCCCACGCCCGTCAGCGCACTGATCCATGCGGCGACGATGGTCACTGCGGGCGTCTACATGGTCGCGCGGATGAATCCGCTATTCTCGCGCGCCCCGTTTGCGATGTTTATCGTTGCGCTGGTTGGAGCCATCACCGCGTTCTACGCCGCGACCATCGGTCTGGTGCAGACGGACATCAAGAAAGTGCTTGCCTATTCCACGGTGTCGCAGCTTGGCTATATGTTCCTTGGCCTGGGCGTCGGCTCCTACGCCGCTGGCATCTTCCACCTGATGACGCACGCTTTCTTCAAGGGCTTGCTCTTCCTCGCGGCCGGCAGCGTGATTCACGCCATGGGCGGCGACCAGGAAATGCCGCACATGGGTGGCCTGCACGCAAAAATTCCGATCACGTTCTGGACTATGTTGATCGCGACGTTCGCTATCGCCGGCATCCCGGGATTCGCGGGTTTCTTCAGCAAGGACGAAATCCTCGACGCCGCGCGTTCCGGGCCCCATGCGAATATCTGGCTCTGGCTACTCGGGCTACTCGGCGCGGGGCTCACTTCGTTCTACATGTTCCGGCTGATCTTCCTAACGTTCTTCGGCAAGCCTCGCTACGACGAGCATAAGGTCCATGTCCACGAATCGCCGACTAACATGACCGTGCCGTTGATTCTCCTGGCGATACTCTCGATCATCGGCGGATGGGTCGCCGCGCGGCACCTGGTTGGCGGTACCGACTACTTCGAAAAATTCCTGCATCCGGTTTTCACGGCGTATGCGCCGGCCAGTGCGTTAGCGGCCGAAAGCGCGACGGAGACTTCTGAAAGCGGCGGAATCATGCTGCTGCACGCGCTGACTGGATGGCCCGTAATCATTGCATTGCTCGGTCTTCTGCTTGCGTGGTGGTTTTACATCAAGAGCCCGGACACACCCAAAAAACTGGCGCAGAGCCTGCGTGGGCCGTACACGCTGATTCTGCACAAATATTACATCGACGAACTCTACAACGCCGCCATCGTCCAGCCCCTGCTCTGGACTTCGACCAACGTTCTCTGGCACGTAGTGGACGAAGGGGTGATAGACGGCACGGTGAACGGCACAGCTCGCGTCGCGCGCGAATCGGGTGCGCAATTGCGCGAAATTCAATCGGGCAACGCGCGCACCTACGCCAGCTGGGTAGTGATCGGCGCGGTGGGCGTCACTTTGCTGATGCTCGGGCTTTGGGGACTGGGGCGCTAGCGTGGAAATGCAATCTCATTTGCTTTCGGTGATCGCCTTCCTGCCGCTGCTGGGAGTGCCAGCGCTGCTCCTGCTGCGCTCGGAAGACCACGTCTGGATCCGCCGCATCGCGCTGGCCGTTTCGCTCGCGGAATTCGCAATTTCTCTCTTATTGCTGCCGGGCTTCGATTCCGGCGCGCCCGGCTTTCAATTTGTGGAAATGCATCCCTGGATCGGCCAGGCCATCCATTATCACATCGGTGTGGACGGCATCAGTCTGTTCCTCGTGCTGCTCACCACCTTTCTCACGCCGCTCGCGATTCTCTGTTCGTGGCAATCCATCCACGAATACGTGAAGGGATTTTTTATTGCGCTGCTGGTGATTGAAACTGCCATGATCGGCGTCTTCATCTCTCTCGATCTATTCCTGTTCTTCCTCTTCTGGGAATTGACGCTGATTCCGATGTATTTCCTCATCGGCATCTGGGGACATGGCCGCCGAATTTACGCCGCGGTGAAATTCATTCTGTACACGATGCTCGGCTCGATCCTGATGTTGGTGGCGATACTGTGGCTCTATAACGTTAGCGGCACTGCCAGCTTGCTGCGCACCTTCGATTTGCCGGAACTCACTGCGCGAATCCAAACGGGCTACATCCATCTGCCGCCGCACACCGAGCTCTGGCTCTTCGCCGCATTCTTCCTGGCCTTCGCCATCAAGGTTCCACTTTTCCCGCTGCACACTTGGCTGCCGGACGCGCACACCGAAGCCCCCACCGCCGGCTCCGTGATCCTCGCCGGTGTGATGCTGAAACTCGGCTGTTACGGTATGCTGCGTTTCTGCCTGCCGCTGTTTCCGGACGCAGCGCACCAATTCGCACCCTACATCGGAGTGCTCGCGATCATCGGAATCGTGTATGGCGCGCTAGTGGCCACCATCCAGCCGAATTTCAAGCGCCTCATCGCGTACACCTCCGTCAGCCACCTCGGCTTCGTGGTGCTGGGAATTTTTTCTTTCACTACCATCTCGATTCAGGGCGCGATCTATCAGATGGTGAATCACGGCATCTCCACCGGCGCGCTATTCCTTGGCCTCGGCATGCTCTACGACCGCCGCCACACCTACGAGATCAAGGAATTCGGCGGCCTGGTGAATCCCATGCCGGTGTTGATGTCGTTCTTCCTCTTCATTTGCCTTTCGTCGTTGGCGCTGCCGCCGCTCAACGGCTTCATCGGTGAATTCTTGATTCTTATCGGCGTCTTCCAATACCACCACGCGTGGGCTTCGTGGGCCGCCAGCGGCGCCGTGCTCTCGGCAATTTACTTGCTATGGTCCTATCAGCGCGTCGCGCTCGGCGAAGTGACCGTCGAGAAAAATCGCACCCTTCCCGACGCGTCCCGTCGCGAGCGCGTGATTTTAGCGGCGACGGCGCTGGCAATCTTGTTCCTGGGCGTCGCTTCCCCGCTTTTCACTCGGCGCATGGAATCCTCGACAAATAATCTGGTGCATCAAGTCGGAGGCCGTCCGCAAGACGCTGTGCAACCCGCGCTGCCGGCAGCGCCCGCCGGAAGACGTACTGTGATCCTATCGCCGCGCGAGCGGGACGCATCCCTTACCACGATCTCGGAAAGGCGAGTGGCGCGGTAATGCACTTCCCTGCCGATCAAATCTCAAACCTGCACCGCCTCGCGCCGGAAATTATTCTGTGCTTCTGCGGCATTTTGATTATGGTCGTTGACCCTTTCCTCGGCGCCGCTCGCCAGCGCGCCCTGGGATGGCTCGCATTTATCGGCACCCTGGCCGCGCTCGGCGGCGTGCACCTGATGGCGCACGACCAAGGCATGGCCTATAGCGACTTGATCCGCGCGGACGCGTTCAGCGTGTTTATGCATCTCGTGGTGATCGTCGCGGCAGCTCTGGCGATACTGGGGTCTCTCGATTATCTGGATGAAGAAGGCATCCAGCGCGGCGAATACTATTCGCTGGTGCTTTTCGCCACTGCCGGCATGGGCATCCTCGCGGGAGCCAATGAACTGGTCACTGCTTTCATCGGCCTGGAGATGAGTTCGATTTCCAGCTACATCCTCGCAGCCTTTCGCCGCCGCGCCGTCAAATCCAATGAAGCCGGCCTGAAATACTTCATCCTCGGCTCGTTCGCCACCGCGTTCTTCCTTTACGGCATCGCGATGACCTACGGCGCCACCGGCACCACGCGCATTGATCTGATTCAGGCCTCGCTGGAAAATACGATGTCTACGCAAGGCCACCTGGCTTCGCTTCCCATCGCCGGCCTTGCGCTCATGTTTGTCGGGCTGGGCTTCAAAGTGGTCGCGGCCCCATTCCAAATTTATGGCCCGGACGTGTACGAAGGCGCTCCGACGCCCGTCACCGCGCTGCTGGCCTCCGGACCCAAAGCCGCGACATTTGCGCTGATGCTGCGAATCTTTTACGTCTCGTTCGGCACGGCGGGTAACTTCTGGTTTTGGGCCGTATGGATCTCAGCAGTGCTCACGATGCTGGTCGGCAATCTCGCAGCGCTCGTACAGACCAACGTCAAACGCATGCTGGCGTATTCTTCCATCGCCCATGCCGGCTACATCCTCGTAGCCTTCGCGGCATCCACGGTGTACGGCGTCGCTGCCGTGCTCTTCTACCTCGCGGTTTACACCTTCATGAAGGTCGGAGCGTTTCTGGTGATCGCGCACCTGGGCCAGCGCGACGAAAAGCGCCTCGAGATCACCGATTACGCGGGCTTGGGAACAAAACAGCCCATGTTGGCGGCGTGCTTCACGCTATTCCTTCTTTCGCTTCTGGGATTGCCGGCCACCGGCGGTTTTCTCGGAAAGTTCTTCGCGTTTCAGGCGGCGTTAGATTCGCGCATCGTGTGGCTAGTAATCATCGCGGCGATCAACAGCGTCATCGGCAGCTACTACTATTTGCGCGTGATCATTGCGATGTATTTCTGGGAGCCGTCGAAGGACTACATTCCGACGAAAGTACCGTTCGCGCTAGTCGCCGCGCTCGCGATCGCCGCGATTGGCACGCTGTATGTTGGGATCCTGCCGTCACACGTTCTCGACTACGCCAAAGCCGCAGCCGATTCCCTCGCACTGCACTAGTCACTCACTGCGATTTATGCCTTCGTTGGGGGCGGGTCTCAGACCCGCCCCTACAGCGGACGCAATACTGCCAATCGCAAGGCGGCCCATAAACGAAAAAGGCCCGGCGGCTCGCATCTCCGCGAGCGCCGGGCCCCGCATCCCCGCTTGATTGCTACTTAACTTTGAGGAACACGATGGCAAAGGTATACAGCGCCATCGATTCAATCAGCACCAGCGCCAAAATCAACGCAAACCGAATCGCCGCAGCCGCTCCCGGATTGCGCGCCAAACCTTCGCAAGCCGCCGCGGTGGCCTTGGCTTGCGCGTAACCGCCCGCCGCCGAAGCGATCGCCATCGCAAAACCGGAGGTGATTGCCACCCAATTCGTCGCGGTAGCTTCCCCCGCGGTCGCCTGCGCAAACGCCGCCGGAGCGAAAGCAATTACCGCGATCACTCCCAATAGAAACAACGCGTACCTTCTCATCGTGTTCTCCTCGTTATGAATTTGCCGCCAGGAGGTGGCTCCCGTCATCCTCAAGCAGCCGGGATCACACTGGATGGCGCGAACATGCCGAATGATAACGCCGGATATTAGTGTTCTTCCGCCACCGCGCCCGCTACATAAATCACGGGAAGAATCGTAAAAACGAAAGCCTGCAAAACCGCCACGAAAATGTGCAGCAAAATAAATGGAACGGGACCAATCAGCGGAACAATCGCTCCGACATAACCCAGTTTCCCAAGATGTTCTAGGAACAGATACATTTCCAGCATCAATCCCAGAAACAAGATATACAGCGTCTCGCTGACAAACATATTGACCCACAAACGCACGGTGAGCGAGAGCAGGCGCGCCAGATTGCTTACGATTTCAATCGGCAACATGATGGGAGACATCGCCAGAACAGGACCCAAGAAGTGTTTGCCATGCCCTAGCAGACCGTGCTTCACGATCCCGACCCAGTTGTAATACAGGAAGACGACGATTGCACAACCCAGTGGCACGGAAACTACTGCCGTGGGCGACATAAACGTCGGAAAAAGTCCGAGCAGATTGCAGATCAGCACGAAGATCCCGATGCTGCCAAGCATGGCGACATATTTCGGCGCATCGTGGCCCACGTTATCATCCAGCAGGTCTCGAACACCCACGCCCATCGAATTCGTCAGCAGCGCTTCCATGCATTGCTGCGTGCCGCCGGGACGGTCCACCGAAATCCGCGCTTTCAGCCACAGAAAGAAAACAGCGGCCAGCGCAAACACCACAACCTCGAATGCGACGTGATTGGGAATGGGAAATTCAGGATTGGCGGGCTTGATGTGCAGTAGCGTCAGCAACGCCAGCACGGGTTTGCCCAGCCAATGATTCAGCAGCTTCGTGACCCAGGATAATGCCTCTCCCATTTCCACCCTTTCAGGAATCCGCGCGCGGAGCAGGCGGACCGCTATGGAAAAGCTGCCCCACCATTTCCACCAAAACCGCGGCAATTATCGTGAAAAAACCGGCCAGCAGGCTCGCTGCCGGAGGTTTAATGCCCCGCAGAATAGCATAGGCGGCAACAATCAGCAAAGCATAGCGTCCAATGAACTTAAAGTAGACGCTCACCGGCACTTGCGCTCGTTGCGCTCCCGCCTGAGCCACCGAAAGCCTCGCCAACGCGCCCACGCCCTGCTTCATCCAACGGTAGTTAATCCAGGAAAGGATTGCTCCCGAAGCGAATCCCGCCGCAGCCTTGCCGCCCCAGCCGAACCAAGCAATCGCTACTCCGATGGCGCCGATTCCCAACGCGAAATACTCGATCCGCCGCTCGGCCGCGGCATAAAACGCGTCATCCGCCGCCATCGGCCTTCTCGGACCGCGACAACCGCCGGATGATGTCCCACACGCCCGCGCCAAAACCCAGGAAACCGAGAATCAATGTAAGCAGCGGCGAGGTGTGCAGCCAGCGGTCCAGCAGGTAGCCTGCGCCTCCGGCAATCACGATGGACGCAATCATGATGACCGGCAGCTCCATTGCCATGGCTACTTGCGTGAGGCCGCCGTCGGGCCGCTTGCGAGGCGAGGGATCTGGCGAGGCCATCATGCGTTACCGTTCACTGCCCGAACGTGGTGAGCACCGAATACGTTGCGAGGCGCAGGAACTGCTCCGGGAAAATTCCCGCCGCGAGCGTGACAATCACCATTGCCGCCAGCGCAAATTTCTGCGCCCAGGAAATTACCGGCATTACCGGATCGCTCGACTCGCGCACCCACATCGCAGCCACCATCCGGAAATAGTAGTACACCGCGGGAAGAATGTAGAGCACCCCGAGAACCGCCAGCAGCGTGTGCTTGGTCTCGATCAGCGCCCAGAAAATAAGCAGCTTGGCCACAAACCCGGCCGTCGGCGGAATCCCCGCCAGCGAAAGCAGAAAAATCAGCATCAGGATGGCCGCGCCGGGACTGCGGTGGATCAGCCCATTCAAATCGTCAACATCGTCGCCGATCACGCCTTTCCGTCGCAGCAAAATCACCACCGCAAACGCGCCGGTATTGAAAAACGCGTAGACGAACAAATAGAACGTCATTGCTTGCAGGCCGCGCTCGTGCAGCGTGCCGTCTGGGTTCACCGAAGCCACGAATCCCAGCAGGATGTAACCGACTTGCGCGATCGAGGAATAGGCGAGGAGGCGTTTGATGTTAGTCTGCGTGATCGCAGCCAAGGTGCCGATCGTGAGCGAAAGCACGCCGACCCACTCCATGATCGCCACCCAATCGAGAGTGACCGGCAAGAAAATCGTGAGGAATAACCGCAACATCAACGCGAAGCTCGCCGCCTTCGACGCCACGCTCACATAAGCCGTAATCGACGTAGGCGCGCCCTCATACACATCCGGCGCCCATTGATGAAACGGCACGGCGGCAATCTTGAAAAATACTCCCGCAGCCACCGTTGCCAATGCGAGGAACGTTAGAAAGTCCGTGCCCGGATGCTGCGCGTAACGCTGGCGCATCGCCATCAAGATCGCCTCGAGGTTCGTTGAACCGGCGATGCCATACAAAATCGAAAAGCCGTAGGCCAGTATTCCCGAGCTGAACGCGCCCATCAGCATGTACTTCATCGCTGCTTCGTTCGATCGCCGCTCGCGGCGCAAAAATCCGCTTAGGACGTAGAAACTCAACGCCATCGTTTCGAGCGCAAGGAACAGCACCACAAGGTCGTCGCCGCAAGCCAGAAACATCATCCCCACGGTCGCGAACAGCATCAGCGCGTAATACTCGCCATGCTGCTCTTCTTCGATCTCCATGTAGCGCACCGAAAACAAAATCACCAGCGCCGTGGATGCCAGAAACAAAAACCCGAAGAAGATAAAAAACGGATCAATCATGATCGAATTGAAGAAGCCCACCACCGGACCAATCGGCGCCGAAGCATACGCCCGCAGCATGTACAGAGATCCGCCGCTGAAGATGACTCCCAGCATCGCGGTGAGTGCGTTCCAGGATTTCTGCCGCTTGGTGAGCAGGAAATCCGTCAGCAGAATTGCCAGCCCGAAAAACACGAGCATCGCTTCGGGCAGTATCAGGAAGAAGTCTCCCCGGCTCCGTTCGAAGATCCACGGCCAGGTCATTAACGGGCCTCAGCGTGCGCCGAAGCGGGCGCAGTCGCAGGAGAATTGGAAGGCGCGGTTTGCGGGTTCACGCCACTAGATGAAGGCAAACTTGCCGGCGGCGGCGCTTCGGGCACCGCGTAATAGCCGGGATGCACGGCCTCCACGAGGCGGTGCACCGGCTGCTCGAGCACGTGGAATAGCGGCGCCGGATAAATTCCGATCCAAAACGCCAGCACTACCAGCGGAATCAGCGTCGCATACTCGCGCCCATTCAAATCCGGCAAATGCTCGTTCGCTGGATTCGTGATGCTGCCGAACATCACGCGCTGGTACAGCCACAGCAAATACGCCGCGCCCAGAATCACGCCCAGCACGCCCCACGCCGCCCATTGCCAGCGCACCTCAAATACGCCGCGCAGAATCGTGAACTCACCGATGAACCCATTCAGCAGCGGCATGCCCAGCGAGCTCAGCGTCACAATCAGATAAACCGCCGCGAAATTCGGCATCGGCGTTGAAAGCCCTCCGAATTCCGAAATCAACCGTGTATGCCGCCGCTCATATAGAACGCCGACAATCAAGAACAGCGCGCCGGTCGAGATCCCGTGATTCACTTGCTGGATGATGCTGCCCGAAAGCCCCAGCGGCGTCAGAGCGAAAATTCCCAGTGTGCAGAAGCCCATGTGGCTCACCGACGAATAGGCGATCAGCTTTTTCATGTCCTTCTGCATCATGCACACCAATGCGCCATAAATAATCCCGATAATCGAGAGCACAATGATGATCCCGCGGTATTTCACCGTCGCGTCGGGAAACATCGGCACCGAAAATCGCAGAAATCCGTACGTTCCCATTTTCAGCAGCACGCCGGCCAAGATGACGGAACCCGCAGTGGGCGCTTCGGTGTGCGCGTCCGGCAGCCAGGTGTGGAACGGAAACATCGGCACCTTGATCGCGAACGCAAAGAAAAAGCCCCAGAACAGCCAATTTTGCAGGCTGCCGAACTGCGAGGTAAACGGATGCTCGATCACCTGCCGTATGTCGAACGTATTCCGGTTGGCGTAAATCGCCAGCACCGCTAGCAGCATCAGCACCGAGCCAGCAAGCGTGTAGAGAAAGAATTTGATCGCCGCGTACAGCCGCCGCTCGCTGCCCCACACGCCGATCAGGAAATACATTGGGACGAGCATCACTTCCCAGAAAACGTAGAACAGCACGAAATCGAGCGACATGAAAACGCCCAGCATGCCAGTCTGCAGCAGCAGAAGCAGGATGTAATATTCCTTCTCCCGTTTGTGAATGGCCGACCACGAAGAAAGAATCGCAATTGCGCCCAGGACCGTCGTCAGCATCACCATCAGGAAGCTGAGGCCGTCAATGCCCAGCGTGAAATGCGCGCCGATCGAAGGAATCCAGTCCGCATTCTCAACACACTGAAATTGCGGAGCCGTTGCGGCTGAATCAAATTTCAAAATTAGCGGCAGTGAAACCAGCAAGCCGAGGAATCCGAAAATATTGCCTATCAGGCGGTGCAAATCGGCCCGCTCGCGCGGAATGAAAAGCATTAGGATCGCGCCCACCATCGGCGTGAAGAGAATCGTGCTTAAAATATGGCTATCGGAAAAGAGCATCCGTTCCCTCGCCTTTCAAACCAAGTTTCAGACCAAGCGCCGCTGCCGCCACGCGGCGTGGGGGCACGGAATGCCGCGCCCACTCACGCGAGAAACTAGTGCATCGCGTGATGCGCCAGATAAAGGTAATACCCCAGGAACCCGATCAAGCCGATCACAATAAAAAGCATGTAACTCTGCACCAGACCCGCCTGAATCATCCGCACCGGAAAACTCAGCACCCACACCAACCGCGCGCCAAGTTTTACCGAACCGTCCACGATCCACGTGTCCCACCACATCGAAATCCGTGAAATGGCGCGTGTCAGCCAGCCGGCGCCGTTCACGCCCAGCCCGTCAATCACGTTTGCGTCAAACGCGCCCAGCGCCAGCCCCAAATCCTTCGCTCGATTTACAAACAGCGCATCGTAAATCTGGTCCACGTAATATTTGTTGTAAACCAACTTGTAGAATCCGCCGAAGCTCTTCGCGATCTTCTCCGGCAATTCGGTGCGCTTGATGTAGAGATACCAAGCGAACAAAATCCCCAGCACTACCAGCCCTTCAGACATCAGCATCAGGTAGATCTCGCCCATTTGCGACCCAGGGCCACGCGCGGGCTCCGGCCGCAGCTCGTGCGCTACTCCCACAATCGGCTGAAGAAAATGGACGAACCGGCTATTTCCGCCCAGAATCTCCGGCCAGCTTACCCAACCGCCCACAATCGAAAGCCCGGCAAGAATCACCAGCGGCACAAGCATGGACTTGGGCGATTCGTGAATGTGGTGCTCGACTTCATGCTCGACGCGTGAGGTCCCGTGAAACGTCATGAAAACCAGCCGGAACATATAAAATGCCGTCATGCCCGCCGTGAAGTATCCAATGATCCAGAGCGTGATGTCTTTTTCGTATGTCTTGCCCAGTATCAGGTCCTTGCTCAGGAACCCGGCGAAGGGAAAGATTCCGGCAATCGCCAGCGTCGCGATCAGCATCGTCCAATACGTGACCGGAATTTTCTTCGACAACGCGCCCATCTTACGCATGTCTTGCTCGCCGGAGAGCGCGTGAATCACGCTGCCGGCCCCAAGGAAGAGGAGCCCCTTGAAAAACGCGTGCGTCATCAAGTGAAAAATTCCAGCGGTAAACGCGCCGACGCCGCAGGCCAGGAACATGTAGCCAAGCTGCGACACAGTCGAATACGCGAGAACTTTCTTGATGTCGTTCTGCACCACGCCGATGGACGCCGCAAAGAGTGCTGTAATCGCGCCCACCAGTGCCACGAGCGCCATGGCCTTCGGAGCCATCTGATAGATCGCGTTTGTGCGGGTGACCATGTACACGCCCGCGGTCACCATCGTTGCCGCATGGATCAAAGCGCTCACGGGAGTCGGGCCTTCCATCGCATCCGGCAGCCAAACGTAAAGCGGAATCTGCGCCGATTTTCCTGTCGCTCCAACAAAAAATAGCAGCGCGATCGCCGTAATCAACGGATCGCCTATCTTGAACTGTCCGGCGGCCAGCGCCGGAGCGAGCTCAGTAAAGCGCACCGTACCCAGGAGCGCTGAGGTCAGAAAAATGCCCAGCAAAAATCCCGCGTCCCCCACACGATTAACAATGAACGCCTTCTTCCCCGCATCCGAAGCCGATTTCCGATGAAAATAAAATCCGATGAGCAAATAACTGCACGTCCCAACACCTTCCCAACCCACAAACAGCAGCACCAAATTGTTCGCCAGCACCAAAATCAGCATCGCGAACATAAACAAATTCAAATAGCCGAAGAATCGGTAATACCCGCCTTCGTGCGCCATATATCCAGTGGAATAGATATGGATGAGCAGGCCGACCCCGGTAACTATCAGAATCATTACGGCCGATAGCGGATCAATCTGAAATCCCCAGTCAGCGACGAAGTTCGCCAGCCTCCCATCCAGCAAATGAAACGGTCCCGCGGGAATCCATTCGAATAGAATCTTGGTCGCGAGCCGCTCGCCTTCGGGCTTCGCGATTAATTGAAAGAACGCACCGGCAGAAAATAGAAACGAAATGCCTACGCTGCCTACGCATAACGCGTCTATGATTTTCTTTTCAAGGTGACGGCCATAGAAAAGCATCACTGCTGCCGTCAGCAGCGGAAACATCGGTATCAGCCAGATATGCTCGAGGAAATATGGCTGCAGCGCGTTCATTCGGCGGCACTCACCATTTCAGGATGTCCATCTCATCCGCAAGCACGGTCTCGCGATTGCGGAAGAACGCCAGGATGATGCCGAGCCCCACCGCAGCTTCAGCAGCCGCATCGGTGATAATGAAAATCGCGAACACCTGCCCATCGACCGTTCCCCACAGCCGTGAAAACGCCATCAAATTGATGTTCACCGCATTCAGGATCAGCTCGATGGACATCAGCATGATGATCACGTTGCGCCGCGTCAACACGCCGATCACGCCAATCGTGAACAGCGCCAGACTCAGAAACAGATAATGATCCACCGGGATCATCACACCCTCCGCTTGGCCATCACCACCGCGCCCACCATAGCCACCAGCAGCAAAATCGAAGCAATCTCAAATGGCAGCATGTACTTGCTAAAAAGCGCGTCCGCCACAGCTTCTGTATTCTTGGGCGGGATATTCGCGGCCATCTCGGGCAGTCGTAGCGCCGTCCGCCCCGCCAGAAGGGCGAAAAAGATCTGCGCGGCCAGCACTAGTGCCAGCACGCCCGCCACCAGCCATTGCCGGTTGAATTGCACCAGGCGCATCGAAACGTCTAGATTCACCAGCATGATCACGAAGACGAACAGCACCATGATCCCGCCCACATAAAGAATCACTTGCACGATGAAAAGAAACTCCGCCTGTAATTGCAGGAAAATTCCCGCGGTCGCGAGCAGCGTGGTGATCAAAAACACGGCAGCGTGCACGATATTTCGCCGCGTCACCATCAAAATGGCCGACGCCACCGCCAGCGCACTGAAAAAATAAAATAAAATGGTGTTCAGCACATACATCTATTCACCATCCGCCGTCTGCACCGCCACAGGCGCATCGTCCTTCGCCAGCCAAATCGCGACGCCAAGCGTCGCCAACATCGTCGGAATCAAGGACAAGATTGGTCCCCAACCCAACTGTTGCCGCAGCACAATCGCCACGGCCACGCCAATCACGTTCACGAGCGCCAGTGGAATCAGGAAACGCCATCCCAGCCGCATCAGCTGGTCAAAGCGAAAGCGCGGAAAAGTAAATCGGATCCACAAAAACGCATAGAGGTACGCAAATACCTTGGCCAGAAACCAAAACGCGCCGTGGATTCCCTGCATCACACCCGCCGGCGCGAATAGCGCGCCCAGCAACGCTCCGGAAAGCAAGAAGCACAAGATCGCCACCCCGAGCATCACCATTTTCTGAATTTTCACCGGCTGTTTCGGCGCGAGCGTTAGGCAATAGACCGCCACGCCGAAGGTCAGCAGCGAAGGAAACGCATCCAGCCACTCGATAGACGTCCCCGGAAAATGCTCGTGGAAGCTCGCCAGCGGCCTTAGCCACCCACCCAGAAACACGGTGGTCGCGATGCCGGCCACGATCACCATGTTCGCGTATTCCGCCAAAAAGTAGAGCGACCAGCGAAAGCCGCTATATTCGGTCATGTATCCAGCGACCAATTCCGATTCTGCTTCCGGCAAATCAAATGGCGCGCGATTGGTTTCGGCCATCGAACCCACCAGGTAAATGAAAAATCCAAAAGGCACCGAAAAAATGAACCACACTCCCTGGTCGAGCTGCGCCTGCACGATGTCTTTCATCGAAAGCGAGCCGGCCAGCAGCAGCACGGACACCAGGCCCAACCCGGCCGCCGTTTCATAGCTCACCAGCTGCGCCGCGCTGCGCAAAGCGCCCAGCAGCGAATAGTGGCTGTTCGAAGCCCAGCCTCCCAGCACAATGCCGTAAATCCCGAGCGAGCTGATCGCCAAAATAAAAAGCAATCCGATGTCAAGGTCCGCGATTTGAAATGCCGGACCGATCGGCAACGCCGAGTAAGCCAGCAGCGCCATTGTCACGCTCACTAGCGGCGCGAGCCAAAACATCAACCGGTCCGCGTTGTCCGGGATGATGTCTTCCTTCAATAGCAATTTCACGGCGTCTGCGATCGGCTGCAGCAGACCGTGAGGTCCCACGCGCATCGGACCGAGCCGCGCCTGCATGTCCGCCATCACTTTGCGTTCCATCAAGACGATGTAGCCCGCCAGCAGCGGCAACACCATCACGATCACGACCGCATAAACCACCGGCAGCACGTACGGCAAAATGTCTGGTGAAATCAGATGGCTCATCACTTAGCGGTCCACTTCTCCCAGCACGATATCAATCGTCCCGATGATCGCCACCACATCCGCGATCAGCGCGCCGCGCGCCATTTTGTCGAACGCCTGCAAATTAATGAACGATGGCGGGCGCACGCGCACGCGATAAGGCTGGGTGGTTCCGTCGCTGACGATGTAATAGCCCAACTCGCCCTTCGGCGCTTCAATCGAGTGATAAACTTCCCCCGGCGGCGGCTTCAGTACTTTCCCGATGCGCGCCATGATCGGCCCCACGGGAATATTCTCAATCGCTTGCAAACAAATCCGGCGCGATTGCCGCATTTCCTCCATGCGCACCACGTAACGGTCGTACGTGTCGCCGGTCGCACGCGTCGGGATTTCGAATTCGTACTGGTCATACGCGGCGTAAGGTTGCGCCTTGCGCAAATCCCATTTCACGCCGCTCGCGCGCAATACCGGACCAGTCACTCCCATTGCGATGGCATCTTCCGCGCTCAGAATGCCAACGCCCTTGGTGCGCCCCACCCAAATCCGGTTTTCAGTGAGCAGCGTTTCATATTCATCAATCTTGGTGCTGAAATCGTCGCAGAAACGCTTTACGTCCTGCTCGAACCCGTCATACGTTTCGTACTGCAATCCGCCGATGCGAAACGCATGCGTGGTCAGCCGCGCTCCGCAGTATTTCTCGAAGATCTTCAGAATCTCTTCACGCTCGCGGAAACAATAGAAAACCGGCGTCAGTGCTCCAATATCCAGCGCGTGCGTCCCCAGCCACAGCAAGTGGCTCGCGATTCGCTGCAGTTCGGTCAGAATCGTGCGCACCACTCGCGCGCGCGGCGGCGCTTCCGCGCCCAACAATTTCTCCACAGCCTCGCAATACCCCAGCCCATTCGAAACCGCCGCCACGTAATCCATGCGGTCCACGTACGGCGCAAATTGCTGGTAGCTGCGATGTTCCGCGATTTTTTCGACGCCACGATGCAGGTACCCGATAATGCATTCCGACCCCACCACGCGCTCGCCGTCGAGTTTCAATTTCACGCGCAGCACGCCGTGCGTGGATGGGTGCTGCGGCCCCATGTTCAAAATAATCTCGTCCGCGCCCAGCACCGTGGTGCTGACGTTGCTCATCTCGTTGATGCGTTGCTCGGTCATGCGCTCGTTCGCTCGGATTCTGTTACTGCCCGCTCTCAATCCCCAGATTTTCGCGGACCCAATCCGTGTCCTGCTTCAAGATGTCGTAATCCTTGCGCAGCGGGTACCCCTGCCACTCGTCCGGCATCAAGATGCGCTTCAAATCCGGATGGCCTTCGAACACGATGCCGAACATGTCGTAACATTCGCGCTCCAGCCAATTCGCCGCAGGCCATACTTCGCAAACGCTCGGAACCGGCTCGCCGTCCGCTGCATGCGCTTTCAATCGCAATCGCTCATTCTTCGCGAACGAATACAAATTCAGCACGATGTCGAACCGTTTCTCGCGCTTCGGCCAATCCACCGCTGTCAAATCCACCAGCATGTCGAATTTTTCCTCGTCGCGGCAGTGCCGGGAAATCTCGCGGAGTTGTTCCACCGCAATCAGAACGATCGCTTGCTTGCGATCAAGCGTAGCCTCGCGAACGGCCTCGCCAAATTTCCTCTTCAGACACTCCACCAATTCGTTATCGAGCGGCACCGGCTTTGGCGGGGCTTCTTTCGGAGGAGCTGTTGCCGGCGCTTTGGGGGGCGCTGCGGCGGCGGGAGTAGCTGGTTTGGCTGGAGGCGCGGTTGCGGCAGGCGGACTCCCAGCGGCAGTCTGCGAAGGAGCATCTGGACTGGCGGGCTTGGCGGGAATAGCAGCTTTTTCCGCCGTGCTTTCCGGCGGCTTTGCGGCGGGATCCTTTTCCGAGGGGTCGTTGACCATCGGTCCGATCGGCTGCGGTTGCTGAACGTGCGCGACCAACTACCCCGCGCACTTCGTTCGCAGCCCGCCTTTTTATCACACCCCAAAAAACAACGTCAATTCCACTACGTTCGAGGCCCAATGTCTGCTACGGCGCACAACGATTGTCGCCGCGCCTAAACCCAATCCAACGCGCCCTTCCGATACAGCCACACATAGCCAACCAGCAGAATTCCCAGAAATACAATCATGGTGGCCAGTCCATACAATCCGAGCTGGCCGTAGCGAATCGCCCAGGGAAAAAGAAAAATCGTCTCCACGTCAAAGATCACGAAGAGAATCGCCACAATGTAAAAGCGCACCGAATACCGCCCGCGCGCAGTCCCTTCTGGCGGCACGCCGCATTCGTAGGGCTCGAGCTTGGCGCCTGTGGCTTTCGAGTCGGGCCGAATGTATTTGAAAATAGCGAGAGTGACTGCGGGGAACGCCGCCGCAAGCAGCGCATAAATCAAAATCGGAATGTATTGGCTCGGCATCGCCAAAAAGAACTTCGAACGAACAGCGCATCCTAGCACAGCGGTCAAGCCTCAGCTAGCGTCATCCGCGCAAAGCTGGGTTCCCAAAAGCGGGCGCCGCCAAAGCGAGGAAAACGAGCAGGTTTTCGATTGTAAAGAATTGTTTAGTGACGGGCGCCGTGCAAAACATCAATCGCGTGGGGCAGCAGCGAGGCGATCGCATCAAGGGACTCCACCGCTCCGCGAGGGCTTCCGGGCAAATTCACAATGATCGTGGCGCCGAGAATCGCGGTGACTGCACGCGACAAAATCGCGCGCGGCGTTTTCTTCAAACCCTCCGCTCGCATTTGCTCCGCGAATCCGGGTATCAATCGTTCCGCTACCGCGATTGTCGCTTCGGGGGTCACATCGCGAGGTCCCACTCCCGTTCCGCCGGTCGTGAAAATCAAATCAGCTTCTTTCGAATCGGCGGTCTTTTTCAAAAACGCCGCGATGCCATCTCGATCGTCCGGCAGCACCGCGGCCTCAACAATCTGCCAGCCGAGTTCCCGGCAGCGGCCCGCGACGGCTGGTCCTGAGCTGTCTTCGTAGTTTTGGCTAGCTACGGAATCACTGACGGTGAGGATGGCAACTCGCATGGTGGTAGCGCTGGAGCTAACCCTCGGTGACCTCAGCGTCTTGGTTTTCGCTGTCGCGCTGTCCTTCGTCCATCAATCGTAGCGCTTCCATCAGCAGGCCAGTGGTTGTGCGGGAAATGGTCTCGCGCGCGGGCGCGCGGTTGAAATCAATTTCAAACTCGCCATCCGGCCAGCGCACCGCCTGAAATACGGCTGCTTCCCCTTCCAGCGCTCCGAGCCGCGCGTCCTTGCATTGCCCCGAAGCAAAAAAGAGGTCGCCGCTTTCTTCGCCGCGCCGCACGGAAAGTTGGCACGATTTCTGCCCCATCTCAAGCGATTGCATCAAATCCATGATGGACATTTCTTCCAGCCGCCCCTGAATCACTCCCGGACGCACTTGGCGGTTCTGCAGTTTCTCGAGCTGCAAACGGTCCACCACCTTTTTCGCGCGCCGTACCAGGTCTTTCAGAAAAAATGGCTTCGGAATAAATTCCTCGACGCCCTCGACGATAGGACGCAATTTTTCTTCGATATCGCTGCGGCTGGCGAGGAAAATAAATGGAATAGATTTCGTCTGCTGCCGTCCGCGCAATTTCTCGTATAGCTGGCGCCCATCAAGGCCGGGCATGCGGTAATCGCAAACCACCAGGTCGGGTGGATCGTCCACAATTTTCAGCAGCGCATCCGCGCCGTCCGCCGCCGCGCGCGCGTCGCAATGCGGCATCAATCCCTTCATCAGCAGGTCGAGGATCAACGCATTATCATCCACGACCAGCACTTTGACGTCCTTCATCGGAGTCATCGTTTCGCGCGCTTCTCAGGCCTCAAGTAGGTTCCACTTCGCCCACCCGACTTCTTTACCAGATACACTTCCGTGATTTCCATGCCGCGCTGAAGCGCTTTGCACATGTCGTAAATGGTAAGAGCTGCCACCGACGCGGCAACCAAAGCTTCCATCTCCACCCCGGTCGGGCCGGTCGCTGTTGCCGCGGAGGTTACCTCAATTCCATTCTGGCATAGCTTGGCGCTCACATCTACGTGAGTCAACGACAGGGGATGACAAAGTGGAATCAGCTCCGCGGTACGCTTCGCAGCCGTAATTCCGGCGATCCGCGCCACTTCCAGCGGATTGCCCTTGGGTGATTTCAACCGGCGAATGCTCTCCACGGTTGCGCGCTGCATTCGGATGAATGCGTGCGCCACCGCCGTGCGCGACGTTGCCGGCTTCGCCGTCACGTCCACCATGCGTACGTTGCCCTTTTTGTCGTAATGCGAAAGCGTTCGAGTTCGACTGGCGGTCATGAAGAGGATCTATGGGCGCGTCTCAGACGCGTCCCAGGGACGCAGTATTTCAGAACAAACCGCGGCGCGGCAAAACGTCCGCCATCTCGCCCGCCGCAAAACTCAGTTTCGATTCGTGTACCACCAAAAAGCAATTCCCTTTCACCACTGAGCCAATGTCCCCCGAGCCTTCCCAATGAATCATCTCGACGGTCGCTTCGCCGTTCGGCCAGCTCAATCGCGCCGGCAAAAAATGAGCGAGCGGCGGCTTTTCGTTCACCGGGTGGGCCAGCTTCGCTTTCAGCACTTTCAACGGATGCGGAGTATGCCCGCTCAGCAAGTCAATCGCCGGCGTTACGAACAGCTCGAACGTCACCATCGTCGAGACTGGATTCCCCGGCAAGCCAAATACTGGTTTCCCGTGGCAGAAACCGAAAACCGCGGGTTTGCCCGGCCGAATCGCCACCGTATCGAAGTAGAATTCGGTCCCTAGTTCCCTCAGGACTTGTTCGACCAGATCGTACTTGCCGACCGACACACCACCGGTAATCGCGACGATATCCGCGTCCAGAGCTCTCTGAATGCCGGCGCGCAATTGCTCCAGATTGTCAGGCACAACGCCCAGCATCACAGGTTCCCCGCCCGCGAGCGCCACCTGTGCGGCCAGCGAGACGTTGTTGCTGTTACGAATCTGGAATTTCTTGGGCGGCTGATCTACGGGCACCACCTCGTCGCCCGTCGAAAGAATCGCCACACGCGGCTTCTTGGCAACCACCAGCCGCGATCGCCCTACCTGCGCGGCAATCGCGAGTTCCGCATACCCGATCCGCTTTCCCTGGGTAAGCACGCTTTCTCCCACGCGAGTTTCCTGGCCCTCCAATACGTAATGAGCACCCTCACGCGCGGGCTGCTCGATAATCACGTGATCGCCTTCCGCTCGCGCGTATTCGTTCATCACGATCGCGTTCGCTCCGCGCGGCAGCGGCGCACCGGTCATGATCTGAACGCATGTTCCGGGCTCGACTACACCATCGAACGGACCCCCAGCCCGGCTCTCGCCGATCAATCGCAGCTTCGTGCCCGCATGCGCCGCGTCGGCGGCACGCACGGCATAACCGTCGCGAGTTGAACGATTAAACGGGGGATAATTCCGGTCGGCCGCCACATTTTCAGCCACAATCCGTCCCAGAACTTGCGAGGGGTTCTGCGCGAATTCGATGGTTTCAGTAGCGGGAGGAGGGGCGCACGGTCGCGCGCGAATCACTTCCATCACCTTGGCGCGCGCTGCTTCGTAGGAAAACATGCTGTGTCACAGCCAGGACGCGAGCTTCGTATCTCGCGGAACGATCGTGGCATCGCGTTCCGGCCCCGTGGAAATCATGCCGATCTCAACTTGCAACTCATTCGAAATAAAATCCAGATAATTCCGCGCCGCTTCCGGCAATTCCTTCACATCGCGAATCCCCGGAGTCGGCTTCTGCCAACCCGGCAGCGTTCGATACACCGGTTCTACTTGCGTCAGCGTCTCCACGTCCGCTGGCATATCGTCCAGCGGCTGGCCCTTCAGCCGGTATCCGGTGCAGATTTTGATCTCCGGTTGAGTGTCGAACACATCCAGCTTCGTCACCACCAGCGAATCAATGCCATTCAGCATTTTCGCGTATTTCAAGACGACCAGATCGAGCCACCCGCATCGCCGCGGACGCCCCGTCACCGCACCAAATTCCTGGCCGCGCTCGCGAACTGCCTGCGCGTCGAGATCCGGCATCTCGGTGGGAAATGGCCCGCTGCCCACCCGCGTCGTGTAAGCCTTGGTCACGCCGACCACTCCGCAAATCCGTGTCGGAGCCACTCCTAAACCGGTCGCCACTCCACCAGACGTAGCATTAGATGATGTAACGTACGGATAGGTCCCATGGTCAATATCCAGCATGGTGCCCTGCGCGCCTTCGAATAGCACCGATTCGCCATTATCCAGCGCACGATTCAAGAGCACGCACGTATCGGTCACCAATCCGCGAATGTGCGCGGCAATTTCCAGATATTGCTCCAGCAAGCCCGCCGTTTCCAGCGGATGCCCATAGGTCGCGCGGCTGATCGCATTTTTCTCTGCAATCACGCGCTCTAATTTTTCCTTGAATCCGTCGGCATCGAACAAGTCAATTACGCGAATCCCGCGCCGCGCCATCTTGTCCTCGTACGCCGGACCGATCCCGCGCGAAGTGGTCCCAATCGCCGCCGCGCCGCGCGCCGATTCCGCCGCCTTATCCATTTCGCGATGATAAGGAAATATCAGATGCGCGCGATCGCTCAGGAACAACCGCCCGCGCACGTCAATGCTCGACCGTTTTAGATTATCAAGCTCCGCAACCAGCGCCGCGGGATCGACAACCGTCCCAGCCCCGATCACCGCTTTCTTTTCCGGACGCAAAATTCCGCTAGGAATCAGTTGCAGCACATAGCGATGATTGTTGAAGATGACGGTGTGCCCGGCGTTGTGGCCCCCCGCATAACGCGCCGTGTAATCAAACGACTGAGCAAGATAATCCACCACCTTGCCCTTGCCTTCGTCGCCCCACTGCGCGCCGACCACGCAGATCGCCTTCGCTCGCGACTTCTCGGTCACCCTAGGCGCCCCCCAAGCTCCAGCAAGCCGCACCTTCCCCCGTTCTCATTCACACTAGAAGCATTACAGGCAGGCCAAAACGAAAAACAGCAACGTTCAATCCTACCCTTCGCCCGACTCCCGCGCAAGCACGGCTCTGCTAAGGTAGAAATTGTCGCGCGGATCTCAGAGCCAACATCTCCAGCGGCGTGCTACGCAGCTGCCCTAATAGCGGAAGCAATCCCGAGCATGATCGTTTACCATCCCGACCGCCTGCATGAACGCGTAGCAGATAGTCGTACCCACAAAGCGAAAGCCGCGTCGCTTCAGGTCTTTGCTCATCGCGTCCGATTCGCTCGAGCGGGCAGGAATCCCGTGCGAGTTGCTCCAATCATTCTTCTTCGGGCGGCCGCCGACAAATTGCCAGATATATTTGTCAAACGTCCCGAATTCCTTCTGCACCGCAAGAAACGCTTGCGCATTGGAAATGGTGGCGGAGATTTTCAGCTGGTTACGCACGATACCGGCGTCGGCGAGCAGCTTGCGGACTTTGCGCCAGTCGTAACGCGCAATTTTCGCGGCGTCGAAACTGTCGAACGCCCGCCGGTAGTTCTCGCGCTTATTCAGGATGGTCTCCCAACTCAAACCAGCCTGCGCGCCCTCCAGAATCAAAAATTCGAACAGCACGCGGTCATCGTGAACGGGCCTTCCCCACTCTTTATCGTGATACTCCGCCATGAGCGGTTTCTGCGCCCAATGGCACCGCTGCGGCTCTGCTTTGGCAGTTCGAGTCATTGTGCATTTCTCGCTGGCGGAGCCGCACCCGAACCCGCGGCGGAAAGGCATCGTGGACACAAACAATCCGCGTACCGTCCGCGCAGCTCCAGCAATTCCTGCTTCGTGAGCCTCACCTCTTCACACCAACACCCCGCAGTCCTCGCCGCGCAGAGAAATCTCTCCCCGCATGCCGCGCATGCTTTCAGCTCCGGCCCACAACCGGCCGGTCGCGCGTTCGAGCTTCCGCCGCTAATAGCCATGGTCCTGCCGGGGAATCGCGCCTAGGAGATGTGGCGCTGGAGGACTTTCTCGATCTGCTCTTTGGGCACCGCGCCGACGATCTGATCGGCAACCTGGCCGCCCTTGAAAACTAGCAGAGTGGGGATGCCGCGAATATTGAACTTGCCCGCGGCGTTGATGTTTTCATCCACATTCAGCTTCACCACTTTCAATTTCCCCGCATGTTCCTTCGCGATTTCTTCCACCGTCGGCGTCAGCATGTGGCACGGCCGGCACCAATCGGCCCAGAAGTCCACCATCACCGGCTGGGTCTTGCTCGCCTCGACCACATCGGCATCAAAGCTTGCGTCACTTACTGCCTGGATATTCTCTGACATTTTTTTCCCTTGTCGCGCCCACACTCGCCCCTCAATGCCGGCAAGAGCTTTTGGCGCTATGCTTTAGATGTCCCGGAAACGCGCGGGATTCGAGACCGCTTAGCTGCTTCATACAGTGTGACATACGCCGCTGCGGAAGCCTTCCACGAAAAATCCTTGCCCATGCCGTTCTTTTGCACGGTCTGCCAGACCTTCGGTTCACGGTGCAATTTCAATGCCGCCCGCACGCTCTCCATCAGTGCGTGCCCATCGTAGGCTTCGAATTTGAACCCTGTTCCCTTCTGGGTCTTGGCGTCAAAGCTCTGGATAGTATCGTCCAGCCCGCCTGTCGCCCGCACCACCGGAACCGTACCATATCGCAGGCTGTATATCTGGTTCAACCCGCAAGGCTCGTACCGCGAAGGCATCAGAAAAATATCCGCGCCGGCTTCAATTTTATGTGCCAGAGCGTTGTCATAGCCGATCTTCACCGCTACTCGTCCCTGATGCTTCTCCGCGAGCTCCTTGAACATCGCTTCGTATTCGGGTTGGCCCGTTCCCAGCGCGATCAGCGAGATATTCTCCCTTAGTAGTTCAGTGGCTACCTGAGCGATCAAATCAAAACCCTTCTGATCCACAAATCTGGAGACGATTCCAATCACCGGCCGCTCGAGGTTCTCCGGCTTGCTGCCCAGCAGCTTGAACTGTTGCAGCAAGTCCTTCTTGCACGCTTTTTTCCCGTCAAGATTATGTGCCGAATAATTCTGCGCGATGTAGGTGTCCACCTCAGGACTCCAAACCGCGTAATCCACCCCGTTCAGAATCCCTACCAGCCGGTCCGCGCGGCCGCGGATCACACCCTCCAATCCGTGCCCGTATTCCGGCGTCTGAATTTCCTGCGCGTATCTGCGGCTTACCGTCGTGAGAAAATCCGCAAAGGTCAGGCCACCTTTCAGAAAATTAACTCCGCCGTAGAATTCGAGCCCATTCATCGTGAAAAGACGGTCCGGCAGCCCGATTGTCCGCATCACGGTTTGCGGAAACAGCCCCTGGTAACCGATATTGTGGATCGTAAAAACCGACGGCAGTGCGCGTACCACCGGATCCTCGGCGTGCTGCGTGCGCAGCAGCACCGGGATCAGCGCGGTTTGCCAGTCATGGCAATGCACGACGTCCGGCAGCCAAACGCGCTTCATGAATTCGATCCCGACGCGCGCGAATTCGGCGAACCGTTCCGCGTTATCGGGATAATCCGCGCCTTTCTCGCCGTACAGCTGTTCCCGATCGAAGTAACCTCGGTCGCCCACGAGGAAGTAACGCACGCCCGCGACAGCCGCTGCCTCTCCGATCGCCGGGAACCGCAGCCGATCGCCGAGCGCTACCGTGACGCTCGAAACGAGTGTGGATGTAACCTTGTTTCCGCGATAACAAGGCAGCAGCACAGACACTTCGTGGCCCATTTCAACCAGCGCCTTGGGAAGCGCCTCCACTACGTCCGCCAAGCCGCCTGTTTTCGAATACGGCAGACCTTCGGACGCTATGAATAGAATTTTCATGGCTTGCCAGTTGAATCAAAAACGGTAACGGAAGCCACCTGCTTCGTCAAGGCATTCCGGCCCGAATCAACTTGCGTAGCGCCTCGACTGAACGCTGCGCAATTCGTGCTCCTAGCTACCGAGCGCATCGCGATACCGATTGAGATTTGGTCGCAACCGCTGTGCATTGTTACACTCGGCGTCGCCATGTCGCGACAAAAACTGGGCCAACACTTTCTGAGCGATATCGGGTGGCGCAAACGAATTCTCGCCACCTTGCCGCTCGCACCTAACGACACGTGGATCGAAATCGGCCCCGGCCACGGCGAAATGACCCAATTTCTTACCGGTGAAGATCGCCGCGTTATCGCCATCGAAGCCGATCCAAGACTAGCCGACGGCCTGCGCGCATCCGCGCAAACGCAACCCCAGCATTGGCCCAGAGTCGAAATCGTCCCCGGCGACGTGCTCGCGACGGACATCGGAAGCCTCGCCACCGGAAACTTTCACGTGTATGGAAATCTGCCTTACTACATCACATCGCCCATCCTGCATCACCTGTTTCGCTGGGCCGGCCAAATCTCCTCGATTCACATCGTGATCCAATTGGAAGTCGCGGAACGCATCGTCGCGCGCCCTAACGTACGCGACTACGGCTATCTCTCCACGCTCTGCCAGTTTTATGCCAAGCCGAAAGTCGCGCTACGCATTCCGCCGGGCGCGTTTCGCCCGCCGCCTAAGGTAAAATCCGCGCTCGTGAGCATGACGCTTCCGGGCGAGCGAGCACACCTCAACGTCGCAAATGAAAAGCGCTTCCTGGAATTTGTGCAGGCTTGCTTCGCTCAGAAACGAAAAACGCTGCGAAACAATTTGCTGGAAATCACCGGCGATGAGGAAATCCACGAAGCCCTGGCCGCTGCCAACCTGCGCCCGGACGCTCGCGCCGAACAGCTCACCCTCGCGCAATTCGCCGCGCTGTTCTCCCGGCTTTTGTAGCCTAACTTTGCCCGTCTTCCAGCACGGCCCGCAGCCGGTCCGGATAATTTGTCATGACGCCGTCCACGCCCGCCGCAACCATCGCGCGCATCGTCTCGGTATCGTCCACGGTCCAGGTCGCCACCTGCAAATCCAGCCGGTGAGCCTCCTCCACCAATTCCGGAGTAACCAGATCCGCCCGCGGACACAGCTGCCGAACTCCCAGTTCGATCGCGGCTTTGGCATGGTCTCGGCGTGCTTCGTCCACCAATAGACCCATCATCATCGTCGAGTCCACTTGCCGCAAAGCTGTCAGGGTGGATTCGTCAAACGAAATCACGATCGTGCGCGCCGCACTCTGCGATTTTTGCAGCGCCCCTGCCAGCGAATGGTGCATGCCCCAGGCAGCGTCGTATTTCACTTCCAGATAAAAAATCACATCGTGCTTCTTCGCAAATTCTAAAATCTCTTCCAGCGTCGGGATCCGCTGGCCCATGAACTCGCGGTCAAACCACATTCCCGCATCCAGCTTACGCAGCTCCGCCAGAGTAAAGTCGTGGACATTGCCCCGCCCGTTGCTGGTGCGCTCCAGGGTAGCGTCATGAATCGCCACGAACCGCGCGTCGCGCGTCAGGTGCAGGTCGGTTTCAATAAATCCAGCCCCCAATTCGACGGCGCGCTGATAAGCCGCGAGCGTGTTCTCCGGGGCATGCCCGGACGCCCCGCGATGCGCAATGACCCAAGGTTTTCGCATGACCTCGGCTATCCTAGCAGAGAAATCCGGCCCGCCACCTACCGCGTATTGCGGAGAGTGATGCAAATTGCACTGCGCTGTCAGCTCGAGCGTTCCCCGCCTTATACAGGATTTACCGGCTAGATAACCGGCGCCAGGCTCTGTCAGATTGGTTCGTGTCCCGACCTAACGGTGGTGTAAATCGTTGCCTAATTAGGACAATCCATTGCCGGTGGAAGACGCCCCAACAAGCATCAAGGCTCGCGAAAGCGTGCGTTCGCCATTCGCACTGCCTTACGAATGATGTATCTCCAACAATTTCTATGATGTAGCGCAAGGCTAGGCGAAATGCTTTGTAACCTCTTTTGGAATCCGGATTGCCCTTTCTTTTCGCCTCTCAGCGGTAATCCGCTGAAATTCTGCGATCAGCTCCAGTGCAACACGTTGCCCCGTGGCCGAGCGAACGGAACATCAACAGAAAAGTTACACAGACCTTGAATGAGACCGGAGGCGGAGTTTTTGTAGCAATGGCGAGCACGAGATCTCAATTGAACCTAACACCCGAGCCCGTTCAAGCCATGAACGCAGCCCCTGCCGGCTTCGACCCTGCGCGCGATCTTCCGAAAGGCTTCATCGAATTTTTACTGCCATTTCATCGCGCGTTCACTCCGCGCCAACGCGATCTGATTGGCCGCCGCGCTTCCATCCTCGACGGCGCGCATCACGGCCACTTGCCGAATTACCTGCATCCGTCGCACGCCACCCAGGAATCCTGGCAAATCGAACTGCCAGAGTGGTGCCAGGATCAGCGCAACCAGATGACCGGACCCGCAGACGACGCGGAGCTAGTCGTAAAGATGCTCAACTCCGGCGCGCCCGGCGTGATGCTCGATCTCGAAGACTCCATGGCCAACACCTGGCCGCATCTGATGCAAGGCGTCACAAACATCATCGCGGCTCTCCGCGGAGAACTTACCTATTTCGACAAGAAGCGTGATCGCACCGTTGAGATCGATCCCGGCAAGACCGTAATCTCCCTCCGCCCGCGCGGACTCCATCTCCGCCAAGCCGGAGTGCTCAATGGCGAATCGCTGCCGGCTTCGCTCTTTGATGTCGCCTTGATTGCCTTCCAGGTGAAGCCGGAAGAATTGAAACACCCGCTCACGTTCTACATTCCGAAATCCGAATCCGCCGAAGAAGCTCTCTGGTGGCGCGACCTTTTCCGTTCGATCGCGCGCGCGAAGGGTTGGCCGCACAACTCCATCAAGTGCATGGCGCTGGTCGAATCCCACCCGCTCGCATATCAAATGGAAGAGTTCGCCTTCAATCTCCGCGACCACATCCTCGCGCTGAATCTTGGCCGCTGGGATTACATGGCTAGCCTGATTCATTTCAACCTTCACGATCCGCAACTGGGTGCTGCCGGATCGCAACACGATTCCACACGACGTCGCCTTCTTCCAGAACTTGCGCACGACAATTCCCGAAATCTGCCATAAACACGGCTTGCTCGCGATCGGCGGCATGACGGCTCTCTATCCCAGTCGTGAAGACGCCGAACTGAACGCGCGCGCTCTGGCGGTGCTCGAAAAAGACAAGAAAAACGAAGCGATGTCCCTCATGGATGGCGCCTGGACCGGCCATCCCGATCAGAACGAAATCGCCGTCAGCCAGTTCCCAGCTCCGAATCAGTTGTATGCGCGTCCCGCCAATCACAATACGCATCCCGATCTGCGACCCGTTCCGGTGTGCGTCGGTAAACGCACTCTGAACGGCACGCGCGCCGCGGTGCGCACCGTGATTCGCTACCGGCAAGGCGTGCTCGGCGGGCGCGGAGCCAGCCTGCTCGATGGCTACATGGAAGACCTCGCCACCGACCGCATCTATCGTCTGATGATCGCGCAACGCATGCGCCATCGCGATGCCACCCACATTCTCGATGACAATGGCGAACCTATGGCTCATACTCCCGATTTCGTCACTCGGCTCTTCGACGAAGAACTGGCGCGTATCGTGCGCGAACTGCCGCCGGGTACGCCACCCGAGGTAATCGAACGCTTTACTCAGGCGCGGGTTTTGAGCGAGCGCATGATCACGACCGGCGAGTTCAATCCGTCTTAGGCGACGGAAGAAGCTTGCATGCAAGCGAATTCAGAGTAGTTTAAGGGGACTTGGGAATGGCACCGAAAGGCAGCAGCGTAATTCAGGCGATGTTGAAGCGTTTGGCGCAAGAAGAAGAGCAATACAAGAAAGAAAAGGCAACGGGGTCAGTCGACGCAACAAAGCCGCTCTCGGCAAGAGCGGCCGCGTACTGAGGATGTGATTCGACGGCAGCGGCCCTCGTGCCGTTCCGGCTGGGTGTAAAGCAATTGCAGTTTCACCGGCAGGATCGACACGTGCTTGGGGAGCGGTAACATGGCGCTGTTCGTTCTGGTGGTGGTGGGTTTAGTGGTCGCGCAGACTTGGTTTGACTGGCGCGATGCGAAAAAGGGTTGGGTTGTGCCGGAGTGGGCGAAGGGCATGGCGCTCGCGGGCGTCGTGGCCGCCTCACTCACGGCGGCGAGTTCGTTTGCATCCTTCTGGGTTCAGGATACGGCTGCCTCTTCGGTCAGCCCGTTCAACTCGCGTTGTTCTTGCCCGAGCTGGGCTTCCTGCTCTGCACGATGGGCGTGATCATAGTCGCAGTCCGGAAGAAGCGCCTACGCCTCATGATGATCCTGACGGGCGTCCTAACCGCCGCCTTCTGGATCGGCATGACCATATCCTAGGCCGATCTCGGAGACTTGCCCGACACCTCGCCGAGCCCGCCGCGAAGCACCTGCGTACTAAGAAGTCCCATTACCGTAATCTCAGCCCGGCCGCTCTGTCGTCGAGGCAAGTGTGGTCAGCGCTCTTCCTGCCTCCTCACGCTCCTTTAGAACCTTTCCATCCTTAGCCTCCTCGTGCTTCCTTGTTCGTCGCCTCGCTGCCTCTTCCGAACCTCCGTTCGCCGGTAACCAACCGCCACTCGCCGAATATCGCGCGACGTCCCTCGCATCGTCCTCTATTCTCGCCTCATGAACGGCAACACAGATCGCAACAAGCTTCCAGCAGGAGACAAGCAAATGACAAACGCGAATGGCCGGTCGTCGGTGACATCCACTCTAGAGGGCGTGCGCTTCCCCGAAGCGGGAGCGACGCTGCTAATCCTGCTGGGCATCGTCTTTCAATTGGGCGAACTCGGCTATGGCCATCTCCAATCCGGCAACTTGTGGTTCTTTTCCACGATGCTGACGGACATTTGGAATATCCTCTCGTTGCGGCTCGATGTTCCAGCGCTCGGCGAACTGCTGCACTACTGGCCGCTGGCGCTGGTCGGTCTGGGACTCGCGATCTTACTCGCGACGCACGAAAACCGTTCGCGTCGTGCGCGCAAGGGAAACCGGCATGGGCAATGATATCCGGCGGTTCAGCTGGAGCTTCACGTTCGGCGCGCTCATCGTCGCGGCCGGCGTGGTGCTCCTACTCGATCAGCAAGGACTGATCAACGCTGACCGCGTCTTCAGTTATTTTTGGCCGGTCGTCTTCCTTCTGGGCGGCGCGGTAATGTTGATGGATTGCCGTGGCAGGGGCGGCCGCGGGACCATCGGACTGGTATTGGTCACGTTTGGCGTCCTGCTGATCCTGGAAAATTCCGGCTTCGTGCACATCCGGTTCGATACGTTCTGGCCCCTCATCGTCATTGCCGTCGGACTCTTGATGATTTGGCGAGCGATCGGTCCCGCAACTCCCGGGTCCCCGGGACGCGATTGGTGGGACTATCTGCGCTCCGGCGGGTCCAGCGATTCCGGCGCGGAATTCAATCACGTCGCCATCTTCAGCGGCTTTAAGCGTCGCACCACTTCCAAGAATTTCAAAGGCGGAAAGATACTCGCCATTTTCGGTGGCTTTCAGATTGACCTTCGTCAAGCCGACATTGACGGCGACTCCGCTGCCGTCGAGGCCATCTCACTGATGGGCGGCGGCGAAATCAAGGTTCCCTATAGCTGGGATGTGGTGATGGAAGGCATCGGCTTCATGGGCGGATACGTTGACGAAACTGATCAGACTCCGCCGCCAACCGGCACACCCCGCAAACAATTAATCGTGAAGGGAGCCGCCATCATGGGCGGCATCGTCGTCAAGAACTAAGCGCGAAAATGCACCCAATTCTCAGCAGCCGTCGGCGCATCGTCATTTACCTCTTCGCCTGGATTCCGATCACGGGGCTGCTGGCGTATCTCCTCACGGTTTTCCACGAGATTAGCGACGTCGAGGCGCTGGCCTTGGCCATCCCGCTCTGCTTCTTGCACGCGCTTGTCTGTCTATCCTCCTGGTATTCCTGCCGCGGCAATCCTCTCGATAAGTACAGTCTCGGACGCCTGCTGAGCACGCATCTCACCGCCGCTCTCGTTTCCGCCATCATCTGGGCATTCGCGGCAGTAGGCCTTGCCAGCGCACTGTCCCGGCTTCCATCGTTCGAAGGCTTAAGCCGGCGCTTCCGCCCCGAAATTCCGGTGATGATCGTCACTGGCCTGCTGCTCTATCTGCTGTGGGTCGCTCTCTACTACGTAATTATCGGCGTCGAAGCCTCGCGCGAAGCCGAAGCTCGCGTGATGAAAGCCAGCGTCCTGGCGCGCGACGCCGAATTGCGCGCCCTGAAAGCGCAGGTCAATCCGCATTTCCTCTTCAACAGCCTGAATTCCATCAGCGCGCTCACCAGCTCCGACGCCTCCAAAGCCCGCGAAATGTGCATCCTGCTCGGTGATTTCCTGCGCCGTACGCTCGGCCTGGGCGAAAAAGCCGCAATCCCGCTCGAAGAAGAACTTTCACTGATCCGGGCGTTCCTCGCGGTCGAAAAAGTTCGCTTCGGCTCGCGCATCCAAATGGAAGAAAATATTGATAAAGCCGCGCTGGCCGTGCCCGTCCCTCCGCTGCTCTTGCAGCCGCTGGTGGAAAACGCGGTCGTGCACGGTATCGCCAATCTCGTCGAAGGCGGCTGGATCCGCCTGGACGTCCGCTCGCAAAATGGGGACTTGGCCATCACCGTCGAAAATAGCTTCGACCCCGAAGCTCCACCGCGCCGGAAAAGCGGCGTGGGCCTCGTCAACGTCCGCCAACGCCTCCAGGCCCGCTACGGCAATCGCGCCACGTTTCGGCGTCCTGACCGAAGGCGACCGTTACCGCGTCGCCTTGACGCTCCCAGCAGAAAGCGAGACGCAACCATCATGACCCGCGAACCCGCCAAAAAAATCCGCGCTGTCGTCGTTGACGACGAAGCAGCTCGCCCGCCAAGTCCTGCGAGAGTTTATGGCCAGCCATCCAGAAATCGAGCTCATCGCCGAATGTGCCAACGGTTTCGAAGCCGTTAAAACCGTCGCCGAGCAGAAGCCCGATCTGATGTTCCTCGATATTCAAATGCCCAAGCTGGACGGCTTCGAAGTCCTCGAACTGATCGGCAACGACACCGCCGTGGTCTTCGTCACTGCCTACGACAGCTACGCGATCAAAGCCTTCGAGGTCCATGCCGTGGATTACCTGCTCAAACCCTTTGGCGCCGATCGCTTCGAAGCAGCACTCGCACGCGCCAAACAGCGCCTCGGAGGAAAACTCCCCGAATCAGCGCCGCCCGCCGCCGAACTCGCTGCCGCGGCCCGCCCTCCGGCTCAATTCCTCGATCGCATCGCCGTGCGTGACGGTACGCGCGTCTTCATCATTCCCGTCGCCAAGCTCGATTACGCCGAAGCTCAGGATGATTACGTCGCTCTCGCGGCCGACGGCAAGAAGCACCTGAAGCAGCAAACGATTTCGAGCCTGGAATCCGCGCTCGACCCTTTGCGCTTCATGCGCATCCACAGGTCCTACATCGTCAATTTAGAGCGCGTCGTCAAAGTCGAACCCTACGCCAAAGATAGCCACGTCGCCGTCCTCACCGGCGGCGCGCAACTCCCCGTCAGCCGCGCAGGTTACGCGCGCCTGCGCGCCTTCCTCGACAAATAAGCGCGCAAGCGGTTCGCGCGGTTGTCAACTTGAGATGTGTTCCATTCCTAGAACTTCCGCTACTTCCGTTCTACCGTCTGTTAACCACCTATATATTGCGAGCCCCGCCTTTTCGTAGTACTGTCCCCGCCATGCCCCGCCCCAACACGCGACGGTCCCCCCGGCATGGCGTTAAGGGCAATCAAAGGAGAGGTAGGAAAATGGCATCCCCGGCGGACGCAAAGATCCCCAATTCATCCGGCAAGGACAGCGCGGAAGGCGCCAACGTAGACAAGATACGCGACATATTGTTCGGCTCGCAAATGCGCGACTACGAGAAGCGCTTTTCTCGCCTGGAAGACACCGTAACGAAAGCAGTGGAAACACTGCGCGAAGACATGACCAAGCGGCTCGATACCCTGAGCAATTACATGAAGGAAGAAGTGGATTCGCTCAGCCAGCGCCTCAAGGCCGAAAAATCCGAGCGCACCGAAGGCATGAAGGAAATTTCTCGGGAAATCAAGGATAGCGCCAAGATCATCGAGAAAAAGCTGTCGCAGCTGGAAGAGCAGATGGCGGACGGTCACAGCGAATTGCGCACCAAATTGCTCGAGCACTCCAAATCCGTCTCCGCCGAAATTGACAAGCTGCGCCGCGACACCGCTGCTGCGTTGAACCGGGAAGTCGAAGTTCTGCGCGATGAAAAAACCGATCGTGCCGGGCTCGCCGACCTATTCAACGAGTTCTCCCTGCGTCTGAAGAATAAATTCGAACTGCCGGAAGAATAGCCAGCGAGTGAACAAGGAATCGCGGAACTCAGCGGGAGGCGCGCCGTGAACCCGCCGGGCCGAGACCTTCCTTCCAACATGGCCGAGCAAGCGCAACGCCGCGCCCCTGTGGCGCAGGCTCCGGACACACCGACGGACAATAATCACGCCTACGAAGAACTGCGCGAACTGATCGTCAAGCCCGAGCAGGAAGGCATCGCGGCGATCCAGGATCGCCTGGAAAACCTCGAAAAACGCACGCAGGACGTAAGCTCCGTCGTCGCCGAAGCCATTCAATTGCGCCGCGAGAAGGGCGATGACGAAGCGCTCGCCGACGCTCTCGCTCCCACCATCCAGGAAACCCTCCGCGAGTCCGTGCGCCGCGACCCACAAGTCCTGGCCGACGCGCTGTTCCCCGTCATGGGCCCCGCCATTCGCAAATCCATCAGTGAAACTTTGCGCTCGATGTTGGAATCCTTCAACGAAGCGCTCGAACACAGTCTCTCCTGGCGAGGCTTGAGGTGGCGCATCGAATCTTTCCGCACCGGCAGACCCTTCGCGGAAATCGTCCTGATGCACAGCCTACTCTATCGCGTCGAACAAGTTTTTCTGATTCATCGCGAAACCGGTCTCGTTCTAAGCCACGTCGTAGCGCCCACCGCCGCCTCGCAAGATGCGGACATGGTCGCCGGCTTGCTCTCAGCGATCCAGCAATTCGCTCGCGATTCTTTCACGCCGAAAAAGACTGAAACGCTCGGAAATATGACGTTCGAAGAACTACAAATTCGCGTCGTCACAGGACCCGGCGCCGTGATCGCCGCGGCGATCCGCGGCCACGCGCCTGAAAGCTACAGCGTCGCGATGGACGAGGCGCTTGAAGATATCCACCGCTTCTATGGCTCCGCGCTCGCGAATTTCAAAGGCGATGCTGCCCCGTTCCGTTCAGCCGAAGATCGCATCGCGAAGCTGCTCGAAACGCAGTATCGCGAGAAGCCCGCGGACAAGAAAAAACCCCGCGCTGCGATTATCGCCGGAGCCGTGGCCGCAGCGATTCTCCTCACCTGGGGCGTCTACTCCACATACCTCTTGGTCGAATGGTCGCGATTCCTGCACCAGCTGCGCCAGCAACCCGGCATCGTTGTGGTTTCCTACTCGAAAGACGGCCGCACGTTTCACATTCAGGGGTTCCGCGACCCGCTCTCCGAGGATCCCAGGAAACTCGTCGCGCAGGCGGGCCTCGACCCGGACTACGCGGACTTGCAACTGGCGCCGTATTATTCGCTCGACGACGGCATCGTCGCCAAACGCGCCAACGCGCTCTTGCATCCTCCCGCCAGTGTGAAACTCACCGCCAAAGACGGCGCGCTCGACGCCGCGGGCGCCGCCCCGCAGCAATGGATCACACGCTTCGAAGAAAGAGGCCCCTGGATCGCCGGCGTCAGCAAGCTGAATGAATCTCACTTGCAGAATTCCACGGTCCAGGAATTGAATTCGCAGAAATCCGCCATTGAATCCATCGCACTGCTCTTCCCCCTGGGCCGCGCCGAACTCGAACCCGGGCAGGAAGCCACTCTCGCGCAAGCGGAAAAGGAAATTCGCAATCTGGTGACGCAAGCCGCGCGGCTGGGCGAAGCCGTCAGCGTGGACCTGATCGGCCACACCGACACTACCGGCGTCGAGGCTACCAACCTTCCGCTCAGCCAGCAGCGCGCGGACCAGATTCGCGGGAGCCTCCTGCGTAACGGCGTCAAGGAAGTGAATCTCCGCCCGCGCGGCGTCGGCACTACGCAACCCCTTCGCAGCGAGGAAACCGAAGACGGCCGCCGCCTCAATCGCAGCGTCAATTTCAAGATTTATTTCAGCGCTGCACCCGGCAGCGCATCCTCCGCCGCTGGCCCTGAATACTGAGCGGACATCGCCATGCTCCAGAAGAAAGTGTGCATGCTCGGTTCCTTCTCCGTCGGCAAGACCAGCCTCGTTCGCCGTTTCGTCGAAAGCATTTTCGATGAAACGTACCACACCACCATCGGCGTCAAAGTAGACAAGAAAGTTGTCAGCGTGAATGGCGAGGCGGTTACCTTGATGCTGTGGGATATCTACGGCGAAGACGTCTTCCAGAAAATGCGCATGTCCTATCTGCGCGGCATGGCCGGCTATCTCCTCGTCGTGGATGGCACCCGCCGCCAAACTTTGGCGGATGCTCTAGCCCTGCACGAGCGCATCGTCACAGAAATCGGGAAGCTTCCGGCAGTCCTGGTCCTCAATAAAGACGATCTCAAGGATCAGTGGGAAATCGACGCCGCCCAGGAAGCGACACTCGCTGAAACTGGCTGGACCGTTCGCCACACCAGCGCGAAGACCGGCGAAGCGGTCGAGAACGTTTTCCTCCACCTCGGGCAAGCAATGCTGGCCGGTTAAATGTACTCGAACTCAATCTTTGAATCGTTTTTCACCGCGCAAGGTTACGCGCTCTTTGAATATCTTGGCGACGGCAATTTCCGCCTGGTCGGCGGTTGGCCGTCCTGGTGCGCGGACATCTGGGGCACGCAGCCGGCTGGCGAACGGATCATCCCCCTGGGAGACAAATCCCCGTTCCTCGAGAATTTTGTTCTCGAAGCCGCGGAATTCTGGAATACCAAGCCGTCAGCCGCGCTGAATTCCGGCAATTGGCTCGAGCGCGGCGTTTCCGCCAAAGACGTTCCTCTCGAAGCCTCCGCCTACTGGCTCGAAGGAAAACAGATTCTGACCGTTCGCAATCTTTCCGACACCTTTGCCCAGCAACAAGCCTGGTTCCAAACCGCCCGCGATTCCCTGCTCGAACACGAAAAGCTCCTCAAGGAAATTCAGAAGAAAGAAATCCTGCTGCATTGCATCGTTCACGATCTCACGCAGCCTCTCAGCGCCATGAACGGTGTATTTTCTCTCCTCAAGCGCGAGGCTCTGCCCGCAGCGCTGAAGAAATACGTCACGGCCGGCGAACGCGAATCCCAACGCCAGGAACTGATGATTCGCGGCATTCTAGAAGCATTCTCCAGCGACCTCGCCGCACAGCAAACCAAAGAGGTCACCGCAAAGGAAGTTCCTGACCTGCTCGGCTGCGCGAAACAGGCGATCGAGGAATTTTCCACCGCTTTTCGTGAACGCGGCATCCGTCTCTGCCTCGATCCGCGCACGAATGGCTCGCACGACTGGCACGTAGTCGGCGATGCTTCGCGCCTCGGTCGCATCTTCGGAAACTTGCTGGAAAACGCAATGCGCTACACGCCGAAGGGCTCAACCGTTACGATCGGCCTGGAAGATCAGGGCAATTCCGTGCTTGCCTTTGTGGACGACGAAGGCCCCGGACTGCCTCCCGGCCAGCGCGTGGATCAGCTTTTTACGCTTTTCGCGAAGGGTGCATCAAATGCCGGGCAAAGCCGGACTCGGACTCTATTTTTGCAAGATCACCGTCGAGCGCTGCGGCGGCACCATCGGCGCGGAAACCCATGAGCCGCGCGGCTCGCGCTTTTGGTTCCGCTTGCCCCGCGCGGCGAAGTCCGCAGAATCGCCGAAAGCCGCACCGGCAGAAAAATCCTCTGGAAAAGAGAAGTCGCGTGAAAGAGGAAAAGCCGAACGTCCTCTGCGCATCCTGATCGCTGACGATGCTGAGCTCAATCGCGATCTCGTCGTCGAATTACTCCAGAAGCGCGGGCATTCCGCGGAAGCGGTCGGCCGACGGCCGCGCCGCGCTCGCGGCTCTCGATCGCCACGCCTTCGACGTCGTTCTCATGGACGAGGAAATGCCGCGCATGACCGGCCTCGAAGCCACGCGCGCTATTCGCCAGCGGGAAGCGAAGTCGGGCAAACACCATATCATCATCGGTCTGAGCGGCCACGCCGCCGAGGAAGACGAAATCCGTTTCCGCGAGGCAGGCATGGACGCGGTTCTCGCAAAGCCAGTGCACATGGACAAGTTGTACTGGGTAGTGGAATCCACGGCGCAAAGCATGCAAAAGTCAGCGACGCGCGCGTCAGCGAAGACCGAACCGCTCGCACCACCGCGCGCCCCATCCGCATCACAATTTTCGGATCCGATGCCAACCGTGGCCGCGAACGCAGCCACTCGTTTCCGAAGATGCTCACACGCACCTCCGCCGCACCACCGGCGGAAACGAAAGGCTGATTCACTCTCTCGCGAAAACTTTCCTGGCGGACGCGCCAAAGACGCTTGCACTCATCCGCAACGCCATCGCCAAAAAAGATCACACCAAGCTGGCCAGCTCCGCGCATCTGCTGAAAGGCTCCATCGCAATTTTTGGCGCGCCCAAAGCCGTCGCCGCCGCGCGCAACCTCGAAGCTTTGGGTCGCGAACGCAATCTGGCCGGCGCCGAGAGCGCCCTGCATGCCCTCGAATCCGAGTTCACGATCCTCCAGCAAGAGCTTCACGTGATCCAATCCGCGCCGGAACCAGACGTCCGGCGAAAAGTGCGCCCCGCGCCCGCGCGGCGATGCGCGCTTCCGCCGCTAATTCGCCGCCAGAACGCCTCGTTCGTTTGACTTTCGCTTTTTGTTCGCCTACACTGGATCTCGCATGAGACCAATACGGCGGGTGCTGCTGCTGTCCCATTGCCTTTCAGGGTGATCGCCAATGACCGCCCGGCTCTCCCGGATCGCGGCGCACCCGCCCCCTGCTCCGCGAGTGCGCGACCGCGCAGAAACGCATAGCGGCGCCCTACCCTAGCAGCGTCGACCACCAGATCATCCCTATGAAAGCGATCTGCATCACCGTGCGCGGTACGAGCGGCGTCGCGGGTCGTCCCGCCACATTCAACCTCTCGCGTGCAGCTTTCACATTTGCCGGGAACATCGCGATCAGCAGCAAGATGAGGCAAACACCCGCCAGTGTCCGCGTTTGCGCGGAATCAGTATTGCCAATGGCACCCGCGATTTCGCAGACCCCGGTGAAATACACTATCGCCATGGCATTTCCGAAGGCTCGCGGAACCATCCGCGCCATTCCGTGGCGCGCGCGCGTGAAGTGCGCCATGCCGGTGAACAGGAACATCGCCGCCACCGCCCAGCGTGTGGACGCGACCCACGAAGCCAGCGCCGTCTACACCGAGCGCGCCAGCCGCGCGGAACAGCAACAACGAAGCAACCAGCACAATCAACGACGATCATGCGCCGGATTGTAAACCACTAACCTGCCACACCGACGAAGGACTCATCTCATCCTGATACGAGCGGCTGCGAAAGCCCGCCTTCTACTGACTAAACAAGCACCCCGACCGTACGCATACTTGCCGCTCAGGCCGCGCGGCGTGATACTCGGAGCAATGAAACGAGGGGTTGCACTCGCAAGCTGTCTCGCAGCAGTTGCGGTCTTGCTGCCGGCGGCCGCGGCTCGCGCCGACGAGATCAAGCTCAAGGACGGCTCGAAGATCATCGGCACAATCGTCGGCTTCGAGGACAATTCCTTCAAGGTGAAGACCAGCTACGGATTCGCGGTAGTGCAGAAAGACCAGGTCGTCTCCATCGTCGTCACCGACAGCGCGAAGAAGCCCGAACCGAGTGCACCGAAAGTCGCCGCAGCTCCGGCGCCCGCTTCCGCACCTCGCCGACAGCCGGAAAAGCCGGAGCATGCTGTCGCGCCTCCGCCAAAGCCTGCCGCAACGGACTCTGCATCCAACGACGATCGTCGAATATCCGCACACGGACGCGCCGTCGGCAGCTGCGAACAATGCGCCATCGTCCGCACCGGCGAAGAATGCGCCGCAGCCGAAAGTTACGCCGGTTGCTGCGCCTCCGCCGCCGAAACCTGCCGCGCCGGAACCCATGCGCGAGGAAGTTAGCGGAAACATCTACACGAACGACACGTACGGTTTCCGCATGTACAAGCCGCCGGACTGGCACGTGATCGCCGGGCGCGAGCAAGATTCTTCCCGGCGCAATCACGGCGATGGGCACGGACGATCAGACCACCTACTTGATGATCGGGCAGGAAACTGGAGGCAAGTCACTGACGAGCGTGATGGATGCAGCGGACAAGCGCCTGCACGACGTGATGGATAACTTCCGGCCGCTGGACGAAAAGCGCGTCACGATTTCCGGCGTCACGGCAATCGAGCGGCGCTTTCGAGGCAGCGTGGACGATCACGACTGGTCTGGAGTCGCCGTTTACATCCCGCGCGGCGCCGAGCGTGTACACAATCTTCGGCATGACGCTGGCCAGCACGGACCTGGTGCAAATTCAGGAAAACGTAATTTCCCGCGCCATCACCAGCCTGCAATTCACGAAGTAAGAATCGGGCTCTCCAACTTCCTACGGTTCACTTCTCAGCTCAGAACTTCGTCACTTCGCTGAAATGGAAGTCGCGAATTTTCATCGGCGGCACTACCATCTCGAATGATTCTTCGCCTGTGGCGCGCACCGCCGGCCCCAGCATCTCGACCTTCGCCAGCGCATCAATAATTCCCTGATTGAAGCGGAAATTGCGGATGCCGCCGGCGACGCGTCCGTTTTCCACAAGGAACGTACCGTCGCGCGTCATGCCCGTAAGCACCTTTTCGTAAGGATCCACTTCGCGGATATACCAGAACCGCGTCACCAGTATGCCGCGCTCGGTTGAACGAATCATGTCGTCCACCGATTTATCGCCGCCGGAAAAAACCAGGTTCATCGGCGCTTCGCCGTATTCATTCGGCAGCGTAAAGCCGTGGCCGGTGGGCTTAGCCTTCATTTTCTTCGCGGTTGCGCGCGAATAAACCAGATTCTTCGGAACGCCGCGATCCACCAGCAAAACTTTCTGTCGTGGCAAGCCTTCGCCATCCCAAGGCGCACCCACTTGCAGCGGGTGATAAACGTCGTCCCACAAGGTGATGTTCTCGCCGAAAATCTTCTTGCCCATGCGCTCGTTCAAGCACGACCGCTTATCGAGAATCGCCGTTCCGGCAAAATCGTAAAAAATCGAGCCGACAAAATCGAGCGCTGCCGCCGGCTCCAGGATGGCCGTGTAGTGGCCCGGCTCCAGTTCGCGCGGCTTGCGCGAACCAGCCGCTTTCTCGCTCGCGCTTTCGAATAAAGCGTCCGGGTCAATGTTCAAAATGTCCGGCGAATTGGATTTCGCCCAGCCCGAGGAATTCTCCTCCAGAATCGTTACGGAAAACTCCGCGCGCGTGTCGTCATGCCGCGCGGAAAGTCCCTTCGAATTCGCCAATAGATTGCGGACAAACCCGGTGGTGAAAATGCCCGCGGCGGTCTGCTTCCCTTCCTCCGCCATTTTGCAGACGCGCGTAACCGCTCGCGCGCGGTCTTGCGGGGTGGCCGAGACCGTCGAAGCAAAGAAGTGCGCGACTTTGTCATACTTCTGCGGACCCAGCATCGGCAGCAAATCAGGATTTTCCGGCTGGTTGCGCGCCAAATTCATTGCGGCAGCGACCACGCGGCGCAAGGACTCTTCGTCCGTCTTGTTCGTCGTCGCGCGCGCCGTATGGCCATCCACCACGGCGCGCACGGAAATGCCCAGTGTGTGTTCGGAGACGTTCTGATGGATCGTGTTGTTCGCGAAACGGGTAAGCGCATCCACGGTCGAATCAATTTCGACTTCCGTCTCGTCGGCTTCGCTCAATTTCAAAATGCGTTCGGCGATGTGTTCCAGATCTGAAGCCGAATACCGCGCGCTTGCCACATAGCCTGTGGAATTCCCCGATGAAGAACGCCGCAGCACGCCCCTGCGACGCCCGCGTGACTTCGATCCCGATTTTTTCTTCGCGGCCATTTATTTGGAGAACGCCACTCCCACTTTGACGTTGCGAAACCGTGCCGGCGACGCGCCGTGGCCGGTGCCCATCGTCTGCATCGGCTGTCCCTTGCCGCAATTGGGCGTGCCCCACAGCGTCCAATGGTCCCGCGAACAGATCGCATCGCAACTGTTCCAGAATTCCGTGGTAATGCCGCTGTAGCTGGGATTTTTGATCATGCGGCCCTTCTTGCCGCCTTTAATCTCCCAGCCAATTTCCGTGGAAAATTGGAAATGATACCGGCGATCGTCAATGGACCACGAGCGATTCGTTTCCATCAAGATTGCGTCATCGGTATCTGCAATCAGATCGTCGTATTTCCACGTGCCAGGATTGATGCTGATGTTCGTCATGCGAATCATCGGCAGCCGGTTCCAGGATTCCGTACGCATGGTGCCGTTCGAGCGCGTCTCGCCGATGGCTGAAGCAAGTTCACGATTGCTCAGATACCCAGTGAACAACCCGTCGGTGATGATCGGAGTGCATTGCGCCGGCACGCCTTCATCGTCATATGCAAACGTGCCGAGACCCGGCCCATGCGCGAGCCGCGCGTCGGCCACCACGTTCACGATATCCGAGCCGTATTTCAATTTGCGCAGTTTATCCACTGTAAGAAAACTCATCCCGGCGAAATTCGCTTCCTGCCCCAGAACGCGGTCAAGCTCGATCGGATGGCCGATGGATTCATGGATCTGCAAGCCCAGCTGCGACCCGCCCAGGACAATCGTCTGCGTGCCTTCGGGGCATTGCGCCGCCGAATGCAGCGCCACAGCTTCTTCGCCGATCCGTTGTGCATTGCCCACCAGATCGAATGATTCGATCAGCTCGTAACCTTGCAATGAGTGCTGCCCGCCGAAACTATTCGGATACGAACGCTTTTGAATTTCGCTACCCGCAAAACTTGTAGCGACGATGCCGCCGCCCGCGTGCATCTTGACCTGATGAATGGACGAACCAATACTCGACACAAACAACTGGTCAATCCGCTTGAAGGACATCGAGCCTTCCGCCAACGTGACGCCCTTCACCCCCAGCATCCGTTTGTCCGCGGCGATCAACAAATCAATCTGCCGCTCGACTGGAATGCGAAAAGGATCTTTCAGGAATGGATTCTGCCAGGTGTCTACGTACGCTTCTTCGGGCGCAAGCGCTACGTTCTCGCGTTTCGCGAGCGCGGACGCCTTCGCGATGGCGACGGCTTCGGCGGCGCAGGCCTGCACACCTTCGCGGGTCAGTCGGTCGGTAGACGCAAATCCCCAAGCGCCGCTGGCGATGACGCGAACGCCAATCCCCAGTGTTTCGGATTCGACCAGTGTCCCGACTTCTCCATTTTTCGTTCCGAGTTCGCGCTGGCGGATGTCCATCACGCGCGCGTCGGCGTAGCTGGCGCCCCGACGCTTGGCCGTCTCGATAGCCCAGTGGGCCCAATCCTGCATCATGCGCGGGGGACCCGGAGGCGGGGAATGGGGATGTGCGCGATTTTCCAGTGGAACAACGAACTGCATAGGAGCGACAGTTTGTATCGAATAAGAATTGGCTCAGTTCTTTGTTTTGAATGAGTTACGGGAATTATTGTTCTAGAAAAGCAGCAATTTGTATCGAGAAGTGACGGGCCGATGGGGACGTCGACACACGCGGATTGGAGCGTCTTGCGAAGTTGGCGCTGGCCGTCATTGCGCAAAAAAATCATCGGACTATCTTAGAGAGAGAGGCTAGAGAAAGCAAATACGTGTGTGCATGGAGTGAGGACAACGAAGTATTGGAGAGAAATGAGGACCGGAAGAATGATTCGCAGAGAAAATAGTGCTTATGCGCCGCACCGGACGAAAAAAAAGGCGGGTCTTAAGACCCGCCCCTACAAACATGTATCCGACTCTGAGCTTGAAACTACGTGCCTTCGGACCAGCTGGCCAGATAGTGCTCTTGCTCGGCTGTGAGCTTGTCCACTTGGACGCCCATGGATTCGAGTTTCAGCTTGGCGATTTGGCGGTCAATGTTCTCGGGCACCGCGTAGACCTGGGGTTTCAGGTCTTTGGCGTTTTTCACCATATATTCAGACGCCAAAGCCTGGTTCGCGAAGCTCATGTCCATCACGACCGCTGGGTGTCCTTCGGCGGCGGCCAGATTGATCAAGCGGCCTTCGCCGAGAAGATAAATTTTGCGGCCGTCCTTCATCGCGTATTCGTCAACGAAGGGACGCGCGATTTTCTTCGAGCTGGCGAGCTTCTCGAGCGCCGGGATATCAATTTCGACGTTGAAGTGGCCGGAATTGCAAACCACGGCGCCGTCTCGCATGTTCTCGAAGTGCTCGTGGGCGATCACGGACTTGTTGCCCGTAACGGTGACGAAAATTTCGCCGATCCGAACCGCGTCTGCCATCGGCATCACGCGGAAACCGTCCATGATGGCTTCGAGCGCGCGGGTGGGATTGATTTCGGTGACGATCACGTCCGCGCCCAGGCCCTTGGCGCGCATCGCAACGCCGCGTCCGCACCAGCCGTAGCCCGCGACAACGACCCTCATTCCGGCGATCAGCATGTTGGTCGCGCGAATGATGCCGTCAATCGTGGATTGGCCCGTGCCATAGCGATTATCGAAAAGGTGCTTGGTCAGCGCGTCGTTTACGGCGATGACGGGATACTTCAGCGTGCCGTCCTTCGCCATCGCACGCAGACGAATCACGCCGGTGGTTGTCTCTTCGGTTCCGCCGATGACGCCCGGCACGAGTTGGGGGTGCTTGGTGAGCAGCTGAGTGACGAGGTCCGCGCCATCGTCCATGGTGATCTGCGGCTTGTGGTCAATCGCGGCGGCGATGTGCGCGTAGTACGTGGCGTTGTCTTCGCCCTTAATCGCGTAGGTCGGGATGCCATAGTCCTTCACGAGCGATGCGGCCACTTCGTCTTGCGTCGAAAGCGGATTCGAGCCGCACAGCACCAGGTCCGCGCCGCCGTCACGCAAAGTGATGGCGAGATTCGCCGTTTCGCTGGTGACGTGCAAGCACGCCGACATGCGAATACCCTTGAGCGGCTGGTCCTTGATGAATTGTTTGCGAATTAATTGCAGCACGGGCATCTGCTGATTGGCCCATTCGATTTTGCGTTTGCCTTTTTCGGCGAGGGCGAGGTCTTTCACGTCACCGGCTAGCTTTGTGGCTGTTTCCACTGGATACTCCCTTTAGATTTAGAGTGCGAAAATCCGGGCCGAAAATCTTTTTACCGCAGAGACGCAGAGTGCGCAGATAAACCCTACGGCGACGGGGCCGGCGGGGACAAAGAAGGGCACGGCATGCCGTGCCCCTACCGCTAACTTCGTGATACGGCTACGGCACCGCGGCTGCCGGCTTCCTTGCGGATGGCTTCGGCTTTGTCGGTTCGCTCCCAGGTAAAGCCGGAGCCGGTGCGGCCGAAATGGCCGTAGGCCGAGGTGGGACGATAAATCGGGCGGCGCAAATCGAGCGTCTCGATGATGCCCTTCGGAGTGAGCTTGAAGAAGCCGCGAATCAGCTCGGTGATCTGCGAATTCGGAATGGTGCCGGTGCCGAAAGTATCGGCCATCACGGACACAGGTTCCGCGACGCCGATCGCGTAGGCAATCTGCACTTCTACTTTGGTCGCGAGGCCCGCCGCGACGATATTCTTTGCGACGTAACGCGCCATGTAGCACGCAGAGCGGTCCACTTTCGTTGGATCTTTTCCGGAGAGCGCGCCACCACCGTGGCGGCTGTAACCGCCGTAGGTGTCCACGATGATTTTGCGTCCGGTGAGGCCAGCGTCGCCCATCGGGCCGCCAGTGACGAAACGACCGGTCGGATTGATGTGGTATTTGGTTTTCTTGTCCACCATTGCGGCCGGCAGCACCGGCTTGATTACTTCGTTCAAAACGGCGTCGTGCAGGTCGCTCGGGGAAACTTTGTCGCTATGCTGCGTGGAGATCACCACGGTGTCCACGCGCACGGGACGGCCGTCAATATATTCAATCGTGACCTGCGATTTTCCATCGGGGCGGAGGAAATCAATCACGCCTTTCTTTCGGACTTCCGCCAGCTTGTGCGTAAGGCTATGCGCAAGCTGGATCGGCATGGGCATCAGCTCAGGTGTCTCGTCGCACGCGAACCCGAACATCAAGCCTTGGTCGCCCGCGCCACCGGTATCCACGCCCATGGCGATGTCCGGAGACTGCCGGTTGATGGCGCAGATCACGCCGCAAGTTTCGGCGTCGAAGCCGTACTTCGCGCGGGTGTAGCCGACGTCCTTGATGACGCTGCGAGCGACATCGGAAAAAGGCACATAGGTGGAGGTGGTGATTTCCCCGGCGACAACGATCAGGCCGGTGGTGACCAGCGTTTCGCAGGCGACGCGACCGGTGGGGTCGTCGGTCATCACTGCGTCTAGAACGGCGTCGGATATTTGGTCAGCGATTTTGTCGGGGTGACCCTCGGTCACAGACTCCGAGGTAAACAGGAACTTCTCATCGGCGTGTGGCAAAACAGTATCCTCCAAGGGGATATGAGGCAAACCAAGGGCCTAAGCTGGATTAGGCAAGGCAACTGCAAAAACAAAAGGCTAGCATGCGCCCCCACCCCTGTCAATTTTATGCAGCGAAAGGCTTTAAATCGCGACTGAACGGCTGCTTATGAGCGCGGAAATGCTTCCACGAGGGCGGTTTCGGATGGCTTGGCCGCGGTTTATAGGAACTCCCCTTCCGCAAAGTGGCTCTAGGCTGCACTCTGGTACGGTCACGCCATATCTCGCCGGTAGAGCAGGTACGCGCGAATAAATGGGTCCAGGTCGCCGTCCAGCACCTTCTGGACGTCGCCGCGCTCGACCTTGGTGCGATGGTCCTTGATTAGCTGGTAGGGCTGCATTGTGTACGAGCGTATCTGGCTGCCGAAACTGATTTCGGGCTTCGAAGCGTCGAGCTTGTTGAGCGCGTCGCGGCGCTTTTCCAGCTCAAGCTCGTAGAGCTGCGACCGGAGAACTTTCATCGCGATCTCGCGGTTCTTGTGCTGGCTACGCTCGTTTTGGCATTGCACAACGATGCCGGAGGGCAAGTGCGTGATGCGCACGGCGGATTCCACCTTGTTGACGTTCTGCCCGCCGTGGCCTCCTGCGCGGAAGGTGTCAATGCGCAGGTCGTCGGGCTTCACGTTGATTTCGATGCGGTCGTCAATTTCGGGGATCACGAATACCGACGCGAAGCTCGTGTGGCGGCGGGCGGCTTGGTCGAACGGCGAAATGCGTACGAGGCGGTGCACGCCGCTTTCGCCGGAGAGCATGCCGAAGGCGTTTTCTCCTTCGATCTGCACGGTGGCGGATTTGATGCCTGCTTCTTCGCCGGGAGTCGAATCGAGGATCGTCGCGCGAAATCCTTTTTGTTCGGCCCAGCGTAGATACATGCGCAGAAGCATTTCGGCCCAATCTTGCGATTCGGTGCCACCGGCGCCGGGCTTCACGGTGACAATTGCGTTCAGGCGATCGTTTTCGCCGGCGAGCAGCGTCTTGGTTTCCAGCTCGGAAAGGTAGGTGTCTGTCGCAGCCAGTTCTTTAGCCACGTCTTCGAGCAACGACGCGCGCTGGGCGTCGTCTTTTTCTTCCAGCGCGAGGCCAAAGTACGTTTCGATGTCGCTTTTCTTGCGGTCGAGCGCCACTTCGGCGTTCACGCGGTCTTCCACCACCTTGCGTTCTTGCAAAGTTTCTTGCGCCTTGGCCTGATCCTGCCAGAAATTGGGATCGCTGGTTTTGGCTTCGAATTCGGCTAGTTTTTTGCGCGCGGATTCAGCGTCAAAGAAAGCTCCGCACAAGCTGAATACGTTTATTCAACTCGGCGAAGCGTTGCTGCAGGTCTTCGATGTGTTCGGCCATTGGTACATTACATGTTAATTGATTTTTGATTGGGTGTCATCGCATGACGGCGAAACAAAATCTCAAGACCGTCGCGCCGCCAAGCGCTGGGTCTTTAGGGGCGGGTCCCGCAAAACCAACCGGGACGCAAAATATGCGTCTGAGACCCGCCCCTACGGATTCAACGGCAGAGGCAACACAAAACGGCATTAGCGATTTCAAACTCGGTGGGCAAGGCATGCCTCGCCTGGAACATTTTGTGGCGCGGCTTACAGCGCGAAAGCGGTGGCGCGCCGCCGGACTCCACAAGGTGGTCGCTGGCTCATTCGGTTTCGCGAGTTCGTTTGGCAAAGGCGATGCCTAGCAGCGCGATCGTCACGATGATGCACATCCAGGAGAACCAATCGCCGAAGCGGACGTACGGTGTTATGTCGCTGCGGAAATCGTAGGGGGCGTCTAGCTGGCCGCGGATGTCTAATTGCAATTGCGCGGCGGTCCGTCCATAGGGATCGATGGATTCCGTATAGCCGTTGTTCGTATCGCGCAGCAGCCAGCGGCGATTTTCCACGGCGCGTACACGCGCCATCGCCATGTGCTGCTCGGGAGCCGACGAGCGGCCGAACCAGCCGTCGTTCGAAATGGTCACCAGCAACTGAGCGCCGTCTGCGGTGAAATGGCGGACTTCGCTCGGAAAGATCGCTTCGTAACAAATAAACGTTCCGAATTTACCCTCCGGCAGCCGCGCGACGCTGTATTCCGAACCCGGCGTGAAATCGGAAATATCCGCGGTCAGTTTCTTCGCAAAAGTGAGCCAGCCGCGCAGCGGCACGTACTCGCCGAACGGCAGCAGGTGAATCTTATTGTAAGAATAGACGCGCTCGCCCGCCGGATTCAGCATCACTGCGCTATTGAAAGCCAGCCACTTCCCTCCCGGAGCCACTTTCCAATCCACTACGCCGACCAGAAAATAATTACCTGCTTCGCGCGCGATGCGCTCCGCGCGTTGCGCAAACGCAGGCTCGGTAAACGTGAAGGGCGCCGGAACTTCGGGCCAAATCACAATTCCCGGCGCGCGGTGCGCGGCATCCACGCTGATCTGTTCGAGCTGGTCGAGTTCTCCGGCGTGCACGGTAAGCCAATCGGCGGGATAGCTCTCCGACTGCGGGAAATTGGTCTGGACCAAGTGCGCAACGTAACGAGGGTGCGACGACGGTATGAGATACGAACCGCCCAGCGCCACGACGATCAGTGCGATCGTCACAATCACGGCGAGCTTCCACGCGGCGAAGGATGGCCGCAGGGTTGAAGCCCCTTCGTTTTTTGCGGCTTCACGGCGGGACTGAAGTCCCGCCCTTCCTGGAACTCCGAGGTTGCGACCCGCTGTTGAGCACCGCCTTTCTTCTGCAAATTGGATGAACGCGTAGGCCAGCAGCGAACCGTAGGCGGCAATCAGAAAACACAATCCGTAAATCCCAGTCACCGACGTGATCTGCAGCAGTGCGAAGCTGCGTGCCGCCGGATAACCGGACAAATCCCACGACGAGCCAATGATGGGAATATTCGTGCGGAAAAACTCCAGCGCGGTCCACAGAAACGGCGCCAGCACGCAGGCTAGCAACTTGCTTTTCTTCGACGCCAGCGCCACGCCGGTCGAGAAAGCCATGCAAATCAACCCGCCGACGAAACCGATCAGACCTACGAACGCGCCCGCAATCCACGGATCAATATTTCCGTACTGCCGCATGACGGTGTCCACCCAGGGCAAGCACACCGGATAAAAAACCTGACCATGAAGAAATCCGTACAGCGGCGCTTCTTTCAGCGGCGCGCCGCAGCAGGCCAGCACCAGCATGCCCATGGCGATCCACGCCAGCAGGTACAAATTGTAATTGGGAAACGCGAGGCCGAGCGCGACACCGCTCCCGATGGCGAGCAAGACTCGCGCGTAACGAGGCAAGTTCATTCAGTGTTTAATTATAGGCTTAAAGCCGAGTTGTTCGAGGGCGCGCTTGGCGCTTTCCGCGGCGGCCATATCGGGGTAAGGGCCGATTTGCACGTGATAGAGATTGTCGGCGGGCGAGGTGGCTACAAACGACGGGAATCTTTTCTGCTGAATCGCATCGGCCATTTCCAGCGCGTCGCGCTGCAGTTTCACCGCCGCAACTTGCAGAACGATCGAGTTTTTGTTCAGCGCGGGCGGCTGAAAGCGCCCGGGTTCTTTGGCGCTGGCGGGAAGTGCTTTCGCTGCAACCGGCGGCGCCGGCTTCGCTGAAGATTTCGCCGCGGACGAAGATGCCGGCTGTTTTCCGCGCGACGAAGGAGTGGAATCGAGATGGTCATTCGCCGCAGCGTTGTTCTTGCCGTAAAAGTCCCAGCTCTGATCGCCACCCGGCGTGCCGCTGTTTGCAGGAGCCGCTTCCTTATTCTTTGCGGAAGCCGACGGAGACGCGGACGGCGTGCTGCGCAGCGGCGTCGCATCGGCGGCGTGCACCGACCCGCCATATTGCTGGCGCCCCATCACATAGCCGAGCGTGAAGAAAACTCCGCACAGCAATACGACGCCGAGAAACAATCCTACCAAGTGCCGGCTTTCAAGCACTCGTTCGCCGCCTCCGCGTCTGCCGCTCGATGCCATATGCCTTTATTTCTTCTCCAGCGCCTTCGTCCACTGCGAAATAATGTCTACTGGTAGCGGAAAGACCACCGTTGTATTTTTCTCCACTCCGATTTCCACCAGCGTCTGCAAATACCGCAACTGGATCGCCGCCGGCTCCTTTTGCAGCACGGCCGCGGCCTCGGATAATCGCGCTGAGGCCTGAAATTCGCCTTCTGCGGCGATCACTTTCGCCCGGCGCTCGCGCTCTGCCTCGGCTTGCCGCGCGATCGCGCGCTGCATATTCTCCGGAATATCTACTTGCTTGACCTCAACCTTCGTTACCTTGATACCCCAAGGCTCCGTATCCTGGTCAAGGATTTGTTGCAGCTTGGCATTAACCTTTTCGCGCTCGGAGAGGATCGCATCCAATTCGAACTGGCCTACCAGGCTGCGCAGCGTGGTCTGGGCCAACTGCGAAGTAGCATATAGATAATTCTGCACCTGCGACAGCGCGAGATTAGCGTCCACTACGCGGAAGTAACATACGGCGTTTACCTTGACCGAGACGTTGTCGCGGGTGATCACATCCTGCGGCGGCACATCCAGCGTTTCGATGCGCAGTGAAATGCGCGTCAGCTTATCAATCGGGAAAAATACCAGCTGCAAGCCTGCGCCCTTCGCTTCCGGCAACATCCGCCCCAGCCGCAGGACCACGCCGCGTTCCCATTCCTTGATGACGTAAACGGAGTTCACCAGCCAGAACAGAAAAATGATTACGGCGACCCCGAGCAAAATCGTGAAGAAATCCATCGTGGTTCCTCCAACCTTCCGTCCCGAATCCAACAGCGTGCGTTGCTCTACGTAGGGGCGTCTAAGACCCGCCCCTTCCACCCCTTGCGAACGCGCAGTGGGTATCAGCGGGAACGGCATGCTGTGCCCCTACGCCCGACTTCGCGCGACTATCTTGACTCCAGCGGTTCGACTTCTAGCGTGAGCCCTTTTACCTTTTTCACGCGAACACGCGTTCCGGCTGCGATGCTCTGGCCCGAGGGTGTGGCGGCGCGCCACAACTCGCCGTGTACGAAGACTGTGCCCGCACCATCCGCCGCACCTAGCGCCTCGCGCACTTCGCCAACTTCACCGACCATTTCTTCCTTGCCCGTTGAAACTTTCCAGTGGCGCGAACGCAGCACTAGGCGCATCAGGATGATCACGATGATGCCGAACGGAATCACCACCGCAACCGCAGTCCACAAGCTCACTCCCATGCCCGTCAGCGGCGAGCGTATCAGAAACAGCGCGCCCAAGATCATCGCCACCACTCCTCCCGCTCCCAGCACGCCGTGCGTCGGGAATTTGGCCTCGAGAACAAACAGAGCAAACGCCAGCGCGATCAGCAAAAGTCCCGCGAAATTGATTGGCAGCAGGTGCATCGCGAATAGCGCCAGCAGGAGCGCGATGCCGCCAATGACTCCCGGCGCAAACACTCCGGGATGCGTGAACTCGACGTACAGCCCCAGAACGCCGATGACCAGCAGAATGAAAAACGCATCGGGCTGCACGATGCGCGCGAGGAATCTCTCGCGGCCGGTCATCTCACGCGCAACGATCACGGGATGTTGCAGAGCCAGCACCATTTTCGTGCCGTCCAGTCGCGTGATCGTCCGCCCGTTCAGTTGCGCAAGCAAATCTTCCTTCGACCCCGTGACGATATCCACCAGCTTCCCGTCCAGCGCTTCCTTGTCGCTGAAAGCCTTTGCGTCGGTCACCGCGGTTTCAGCCAAATCGGCATTCCGTCCGCGCTTGGTGGTGTAACTGCGCAAGTATGCAGTCGCATCGTTCACGATTTTTTTGCGCAGAGTCTCGTCAATCTGCACCGGCGACCCGCCAATCTCAATCAGCGGCGAAGCAGCTCCCGTTTCCGTGCCCGGCGACATCGCGTCCACATCGCCCGAAAGCAAAATGAAAAAGCCCGCGGACGCCGCACGCGAACCAGTGGGATAAACGTAAGTAACCACCGGCACCGGCGAGCGCAAAATCGCCGAAATAATTTCGCGCATCGAGGTATCGAGGCCACCCGGAGTATTCATCGTGATCAAAATCAGGCTGGCGTGCTCAGCGTTGGCCTGGTCAATTCCGTGGACAATATATTCCGCGAGAATCGGTTCGATCTCGCCATCAATTTGGAGCTCGACCACGGCGGAGTTCGCATCTGCGGCGGGTGGAGCTGGCGGTGTGGGCGGCGCAGCAAGAGCAACGGAAAAGGCGAGCGATACTGCAACCGTCAGAGTCAAAAACAACAAAAAGCGGCGAACTGCGCGGGGGAGCATTTCGTGGGCCATTATAGCAATAGAACTTGCGTGTGCCCTAAACTTCCGGCACGTTGCCAGTCAGCCAGAAGGCACTAAATGCTTCCGAAGTCTCTTAGCCGTCATATTGCACCATCGTCATGAAGCCGTAGTCCATGTGCAATTGCTGGTGGCAGTGGAAAAGTGTGGGGCCTGGATTGTCTGCCGTGAAATCCACTTCCACTTGCTTTCGGGCGGGTACAACCACTACATCCTTCCGGACGCCCGCCGTTGCTTTGCCCGCGAACGTCGTCAGTTCGAACGTGTGCCCGTGCAAGTGGAGCGGGTGCGCCTCATCGCTTTGGTTGTCGAAGCGTAGACGATACCGCTGATTCGCACGTACCCGAATGGGATCGGTCTTGGGGAATGACTTGCCGTTGATGGTCCACTTATCCACCCAACGGTTGCCGGCGAATTTCTTGCGGAAGACCAGCGGCACCGCGTCTCCCGACGGCTCGGAAGCCTTTTCGGGGCGCCCAAAAATCGTGTAGTCCCAAGGAGTATTCGCCGGCGCTCTCCATTGCGGAGCTTCGCTGCGGTTTGCATATTCTACAACGATACCCAGGCCGGTATTCCGTACTCGATCATTCGCCTCGCCCAAAATCCACGCGCCGGGCTGATTCATGGTGACGACGGCATCCACACGTTCCGCCGGTCCCATCTCGATCACGTCCACTTCGCGCGGCACTGGCACCGCATTCCCATCGAGGCTGATGACTTTGAACTTGTGACCGGATAACGCGATGCGGTGCTGGTCGGTGGCGCTGGCATTCAAGATGCGAAAAAGTACTCTCTGACCTTCTTTTACTCGGACTGGATCTCCCGAACCGAGCGTGTGGCCGTTGATGGAATACACCGAGTATGTCGCCTCCAGATTACCCTCGTCGCCCTGGGCGCTCAGATGGGGATCCCAGCCGTGCAGCGCCAGAAACACTTCCGCATCATACTGGCCCGCCTCTTCTTTCGGCTCTACGTAGAGGAAGCCGAACTGTCCCGTGTAGGTGGCACGATTCATATCCCGGCCGGCATGAATATGGCTGTGATACCAGCGGGTTCCAGCGGGGCGCGGGACGAACGAATAGCGCCGAACGCTTCCCGGATGCACGAGGGGTGTGCCCTCTTCCTCGGAACCGTCCACGTCGGATGGAACGAATAAACCGTGCCAATGAACCAGCTCCGGAATTTTCGTCTCGTTGAATACGTCCACGGTGACGGGTTGGCCTTCGCGCAGGCGCAGCACCGGGCCTGGCGCCGAGCCGTTGTACCCGGTTGTCTTAATGGTTTTCCGCGGCGCGAATTCCAGTTCGACAGGCGAGATGTGAATCGTTACGTCGGCCTTCGGATTCTGCGGCGCAATTTGCAAGCCGACGCGGTGTGCCAATCCGGCGTACGCCGAAGTTCCGACCAGAGCCAAGAATTCTCTGCGCTCCATGTCCTTCCTCAGGCGCAAGCCGCCCCTGATTCAAAAAAGCCGCCGCGATGCAGCTAACGGTAACACGAGTAACCGCTCATAGATGGACGATGAATTTTTCCCAGTCAGAAGCGAAGATGTGAAGACAGGCGTTTGCCCGGCAATGATGCCGCACGGAAGTGCGCCGCGAGGAAATCGGCCGCGAAAAGCTACAGGTGGCGGTCAGTTCTGAATCTGCTTTTTCGGTGTGCTGGCGTACGCGGGTGCTTGGTGCAGCACTTCCTGCACGCCCGGGTCTTTGATCACCTTGGCAAACGCCGGATCCGTCTGCGCCGTCAGGAAGCCCGCATAACCGTCGTCGCGCGCGAGCTTCAGATAGTGCGCGGCGCGCTCGGCGTCGCCGGTCTGCGCGTAGGTCTTCGCCACGAAGAAATAAAACAAGCCGGGATCGGGAGTGGAGCGCTGCTGCACCACTGTGCCGCCCTGCCCGCGACGGTCGAAAATCGTGGGATCGAGCGATAGCGCCTTCTCGAATGCGGTCATCGCTTCCGGATATTCTTTATTCGCGAAGTAGGCGTAGCCCAGATTGCTATACATCGTCGGCATATCGCCATGCAGTGCGACGGCTTTCTTGTAGAGACCGATTGCTTTGCCGTAGTGTTTGCGTTCGTACTCCACCGTGCCGCAATTATTGGCGGCGCTGGCGAAATTCTTGTCGGCGTGCATCGAACGCTTGTAGGCGCGTTCGGCGCGCAGCAGGTCGCCGAGCTGCTGGTAGGCCACTCCGATCTTGTTGAGCACTTCCGCGTTCTTGGGCTCGGTGATCAGAATGCGATCGTACTCGCCCGCCGCCTGTGAATATTCCTTGCGCGCCATGAAAATATCTCCGCGCATTTCGAGCGCTTCGCGCGGCGTCATCGTGGAAAGAGGCGGCGCCGTTGCGGCGGTTGGGCTCGTCGTATTGCTTACTTTAGTGGGGGTTTCCTGAGCCCGGATGGAAACAGCTAGGCACAACACCAGCGGAACGGCAACAAGAGTCAATCGGCTCATTGCCTTACTCCTTTACCGCGCTAGCAAGCCTACGGTGGAGGTTTCTGGCTGTCCGCAGGCTTTTTGCTGGAACCAAAGATACCAAAAATCTTGCCCAGAAGCCCCTTTTTCTTTTCCGTCTGGTCATCCGCGGGAGGCGTCGGCGGGTTCGCGCCATTCGGGGGATTGGCGGCGGTATTCGGCGGAGGCGGAGGATTATTGTCCTTGCCAAAAAGATGGGAAAGCCAATTCGCCGGCGTGGACGCGAGGTGTGGACCGCCGTGCAATTCGCAAAGTTGCGTCGGCTCGCTGCCTGAGACGAAATATTCCTGTACGGTTTGCGGGCACGAAGCGGTGGCCAGTTGCCCGGACTGCGGATCAATCGTTTCCTGCAGCACGCCCGGCGGCGGATCGAAATCCTCGGTCATCTTGTACTGAGGCAATACCACCGCGCGCTTCATGAATTCCGCCCAGATCGGCGCGGCGGATTCGCTGCCCGAAAGGCCCAGGTCGCGATTGTCGTCGAATCCCACCCACACGACGCACAGCAGATTCGACGTGAATCCCGCAAACCATCCATCACGCGAAGTGCCGGTCTTCCCCGCAGCGACGGGCGTGAAACCCATCGAGCGCACCGTGACGCCCGTGCCCTTATTGATCACATCCTCCATCAGGCTGGTCGTGAGAAAGGCGACGCGCGGATCGAGTACCGGGTGAGTTCGGGGCAGCCCGGTTTCCTCCACTGTGCCATCCGCCGCCAGCACGCTGCGAAGGAACAGCGGTTCGGCGCGCACTCCGTTGGTGGCAAAGGCGGTGTAGCCCGCGGCAACATCAATGGGCGTCATTTCATACGCGCCTAGAGCTACCGCAGGCGTTGGCTGAATGTTGTTGCCGAGGCCCATCTGGCGAGCGAGGTCCACCACGCGCTGGTAACCGATCATCTCGGCGACCTTCACCGTCGCGACATTCAGCGAATGAATCAGCGCATCGCGCACCGTCACCGTGCCATAAAATTCTTCGCCGTAATTGTCCGGCGTATATTCCTTCCCGTCGAAGTCGAAAGTGGTAGGCACATCGTCCACCGTAGTAACCGGCGTGACGACTGGCTGTACGCCCAGCACGGTGTCGTCAAACGCGGCCGCATAAACGAACGGCTTGAACACGGATCCGGGCTGCCGCCGTGCCAGTGCGTGATTCAGCTGGCTTTCGCCGTAATTCCGGCCGCCGACCAGCGCGCGAATTTCACCGGTCTGCGGGTCCATCGCGACCAGCGCCACTTGCACCTGCGGCACCGCCTGCCCTTTCTTTTTCCAGATCGCGTAGCGCTTGGCCAGAAGCTTGTCCACGCCTTGCACGCCGATTTGAATGGCGTCTGCCGCCGCGTGCTGCAATTGCGGATCGAGCGTCGTGTAAATCCGGTAGCTCTGCGTTTCCAGATCGGTTTCGGAAAATTGCTCGAGCAGATGGTCTTTCACCATGTCCACGAAGTAAGGCGCCGCACCCGTATTCACGCCGCCGTTCACGAACTTGAGTTTCATCTTCTTCGCCGCGTCGGCCTGGTCCTGCGTGACGTAGCTGTCCTCGACCATCTGCGCCAGCACCCGATCGCGCGATTCTTCGGCGCGATCCAGGTGCCGTTCCGCAGAGGAATAACGATTCGGCGCGCGGATGATCCCGGCGAGAAACGCTTCCTCTCCGAGGTTCAACTCGCGGACGTCCTTGCCGAAATACGCTTCGGCAGCTTCTCCAAATCCGCGAATGGCAAAACTACCGCGATTGCCCAGGTACACTTCGTTCGCGTACAGCTCGAAAATCTGCTGCTTGGAAAAACGCTGGTTGATTTCGACGGCCATCAGGATTTCCTTCACCTTGCGCGTCCACTCCCGCTTGGTGGTGAAGAAAAAGCTGCGCGCCACTTGCATGTCAATCGTCGACGCGCCCTGAGCCTTTTGCCCGCGCCGCACGTCTGCGAGAGCTGCGCCGAAGACGCGCACGATATCCAACCCGCCGTGTTCGAAGAAGCGCTTGTCTTCAGCGGCAAGGACGGCGTTCACCATGTCTTTAGGAAGATCGTCAAAGCGAACGACGCGCCGTTTTTCGCGCGAACTGTCGAAGAGGTTGGTAATGAGTTCGGGCTCAATTTCCGCCGCCACGCGCGGCGCGCCATCGGAAAGCTGCGAGATCCGGGAGATGGTGTTGCCCGAGAAACTCACGCGCAGCGCGTTCGTGCCCTGAAAATAGGATTCGCGCGATGGCCGGATCTCGACCGTCGAACCCTTGACCTTGAATTCTCCGGGCGCGCCCTCGACTTCGCCTTCCTGATATCCCGTGCGAAGCAGGTAGGTAGCCAGGTCTCCGGCGCGCAGGGTTTCGCCCGTGTAAATGTGGCCCGGAGCGGAAAAAACGCGCGAGGTGTTGTGGTAAACCTGGCCGGTAAGCTGCTGATTAATCAGCTTCCCGAACTGAACGTAGTAGTAGGCGAAAACCGAAGTCGCCACCACCAGCAGCAACAGCGCCGAGCCGAGCACGGCCAGACCAACGCGCGATGTCCAGAAGCCCCGCTCGATTCGAATCCGCAATCAAAGTCTCCGCGAGAACACTCTCAGGTTATTAGACGCAATCCGTGGCCACACGGTTGGGCGGCGACGGGCTGGCACGGCTGGCTCAACAGGGTTTCGATCGTGGTGAATATCAATTCTAAATCGAATGGCTATCTGCGTGGGGATGAAAATCCAGGGTAAACTGATAAACGATGAGGTCCACCGGCACTGTGTAATCCACTGAGATTGTCACCGCCTGCTCCCCTCCGGTCACCTTGACATCTTCGGGCTTCGCCTGAATGCCCAGTTCCTGAATCTTTTTCCAAACGTCGCCGTGAATGTCGTCCGGAGTCTTGCGCGGATACGCCGAGGTCGCGAATAAGGCTTCGTTCTTGATCATGTCCTGGAGCTGGTAGTTCGCGAAGTAAGCCGGAACTGTCTTGTAGGCTGCAAACGCCAAGGCGCCAAGGATCGCCATTGTCACGATGAACTGGATCTTGCCCCCGCCTAGCTGTTTGTTCCGAACTGGCCTCGCGTCCAAAGTGAAAAGCCTCCCAAGGAACTTCGAACACCTGCGGTATTTTTATACTAGCAGCAGCGAACCTCGGGGGAAGCTTGGGATAAGAGGTGTGTTCTGAATGAGTAAACGCCGTAGCGACAGACAGCTTACGACTAGTAAGCTCGGGCGAATATGGCCTTTTCTTTCGCAAGCTCGCCGCAGTGGATGCACTTGCCGGTTCCGCCGGGCTGTTCCAAAGGAATGCAACGCATTGTCGCCTTGGTTTCTTCCTTGATGTTGGCTTCGCAATCGGCATTCCCGCACCACCATGCAAACGCGAAGCCCTTCTCCACAGCCTTCTTGAACTCCTCGTAGTCGGCAGGTTCGGCGGTGTTCGCTCTGCGAAAAGCGAGCGCGCGATCGAATAGCGCTTTCTGGATTTCGTCGAGCGTCTGAACCACCGCAGCCGCAATTCCTTGCTGCGCGACGAATGACTTCCCTTCTTTCCCGGGCCGGTCGCGTCGTGCCAGCACCACGGAACCTTTCGCGACATCTTTGGGACCCAATTCCAGCCGCAGCGGCACCCCACGCATTTCCCAGTCGTTGAATTTGAATCCGGGGCTTGAGCCTTCGCGCTCATCCAGTTTCACGCGAATGCCAGCATCGACCAGTTCCTTGCGAAGCTTATGCGCGCACTCCAGCACGCTCGATTTTTCGTCGTCGGTCTTGTAAATCGGCACGATCACCAGTTGGAATGGCGCCAGGCGCGGTGGAAAAATTAGTCCCTGATCATCGCCGTGAACCATGATGATCGCCCCGACAAATCGCGTCGAAAGCCCCCACGAAGTCGTCCAGCAATGCTGCAGCACGCCGCCCTTATCCAGGTAACGTATCTCGAAGGCCTTCGCGAAATTCTGCCCGAGATTGTGCGACGTCCCGGCCTGCAGCGCTTTCCCATCGCCCATCATGGCTTCGATCGAAAATGTCTGGTCCGCTCCGGCGAATCGTTCGGAATCCGATTTGCGCCCCGGAATCACTGGCACAGCGGCTTCGCGCACGCGCGAAATCCGTGTAGATGTCCAGCATCTGGCGCGTTTCGGCTGACTGCTTCTTCGAGCGTCGCGTGCGCGGTATGCCCTTCCTGCCAGAAAAATTCCAGTGTGCGCAGAAACAGTTTCGTCCGCAGCTCCCAACGCACCACGCTGTTCCATTGATTGATCAGTACGGGCAAATCGCGATAGGACTGAATCCATTTCGCATACGCGTGCCCAATGATCGTCTCGGACGTAGGACGAATCACCAACGGCTCATCCAGCTCTTCACCGCCGCCGTGCGTCACCACCGCCAACTCCGGCGAAAATCCCGCCACGTGCGATTTTTCCTTATCAATAAAGCTGCGAGGAATCAGCAGGGGAAACGCCGCATTCACGTGTCCCGTCGCCTTGAACCGGCTGTCCAGCGCCGCCGTAATGTTTTCCCACAACGCCCAGCCATACGGACGCACAATCATGCAGCCGCGCACCGGCGCGTAATCCGCCAGCTCCGCTCGCAAAACAACCTGGTTGTACCACTCCGAAAAATCTTCGGCGCGCGTAGGCAATTTCTGGTCGGACATGCTCTCGAGGCTCTTTTCTGCGCTAGATGGGCCGCGAGCGTGTAAGTGCACACTCGCACCAGCACAATAAACGTTCAAGATTAGGGGAGAGCCAGCGCGAAGTCAACCAAGGCAATATTACATCAAGGACTAGTAGGCAACGACGCCCGCCGCTCGAGAGCGCTTTACGAATTCCGGATAGCGAACGGTGTCCGCCTGCGCTCCGCGAATAGCCGCGACCAGTTCGGATGCTGAAAACTCGTCGGCGATAGGGCCCGGCGGCAGGGTCATTTTTTCCACATGAGTTTTACCGTCGCGGGTAAAAAGTATCTTGTCCCGAAGCAGTACGATTCAACCCCTGCGTCGAGCAGCCTGCCCACTCACATTCATGTCCACGAGTTCTCCTCTACGCTCGGGGAATCTGGCACAAGAGGGCGCACGCTGCAAAGTTTTTTTTGTTTGGTGTGGCAGCTATAGGTTGCCTGTTGACGGGCCCTTGCTTTTTTTTCGTATCCAATGCGAAATGGGTGTGGCCTGCCCGGCGCGCTGGTGCCCGCCGGCTGGGCTTTAATAACTAATATAAGGAGTCGTTTTGCAATGAAGATCCGCCTTGCTCTCACAGTATTGCTCGTGTGTTCCTCCTCAACCGTGTTGTCCGTTCCAGTGAGTGCGCAATCTGGCGCCGGGGCCGGCACATCCTCGAGCCAGCAACAGACCACACCTTCGCCACAGCAGCAGCCCAGCCAGCCGAATATGCTGTCGCCGCGGGCCGTAAACGTACAGCCCGGCCAACCCTACCAGCGCCCAACGGAAAAGGACAAACTGCGCGGATACATTTTCGACACCTTCGGGCCGTATCCCATCATCAGCGCGGTAGCCACGGCGGGCATTCAGCAGGCCCGCAACAAACCGCCGGACTGGGGCCAGGGCTGGGACGCTTATGGTGTGCGGGTCGCAAGCAATTTTGGCGTGAACCTGGTGACACAAACGACCCGCTACGGCTTGGCTGAAATCTTTCGCGAAGACACCCTTTACTATCGCTGCGAATGCACCGGGATCGGTCGCCGCCTGGGGCATGCATTGATTTCCACAGTCACGGCACGGCGCGGCGAAGATGGTCACCGCACCTTCTCGTTTTCCGCGCTCGCGGCCCCGTATGCCGGCACGGAGGCAGCCGCGCTGCTGTGGTATCCCAGCCGGTTCGATGCAAGCGATGGCTTCCGGATGGGAAATATCAATCTCGCCGTGCAAGCGGCTATCAACGTTGCTAACGAATTCATTTATGGCGGCCCGCACACGCTGCTGGGCAAACATCACATTCCGGTGGTGTCAACCGTGACAGGTTCAACTCAGCAGTGACAATCTGATTTTGGTCTGCGAAGGTAAGGAAGCCCGGCGGCCTGATAGTCGCGACGGGCTTTCTCATTTTCATGCACCCTGAATTTGGGCCTTCTCCTCAGCGGTGGTCCGGATGGTGGTGACGCCAGTTCCAGTATTCGCGCTGCTCTTCGGGCGGCAGTGCGCGAAATTCACGGTAGGGCCGGTGCGTCTCCGCGACCCACTGGTGGTAGTAAACAATTTCGTCGTGGTTCCACGCGTGATAATCGCCGTAATAAGGATCATAGACCCGGACTGTATGGTGCTCCGCGCATCCGGCGACTACGATCGGTGAAGTGATCGCGACCGCCATCAACAGCAAACCCAGCCAACGCTTAATAGGACGCATTTCGTCGTTTCTCCTTGAACAGGTGCTTGCAATAAATAATTTCTTGCGCAGTAGCGCAGCACCGCTTGCTTTCAGCTGGGTTTGATTGCAAAGCGTGCAGCGCTCCGATAAAATCTTCTCGAATTTATAAACACTCCGGATAAGCGAAAGTTGCGCGAGCCGCACGCGGAGCCGTACTCCACGGCGGGCTTTCCCGCCGCCGCAAATCCCGGCAGGGTGCCACAAAATGAAAAACGAATTCCCCGAACTGGTACGCATGAGCCGCCGTCTCGATGAAGTGGATCCCGAAGTCGCCGAAGCCTTGCGTGACGAAGTCCGCCGCCAGGCCACCGGGCTCGAACTGATTGCCTCCGAAAATTTCGTTTCCGAAGCCGTGCTCGAAGCGATGGGCTCGGTCTTCACCAACAAATACGCGGAGGGATATCCCGGCAAGCGCTATTACGGCGGCTGCGAAAATGCGGACCGCGTCGAGCGCCTCGCCATCGAGCGCGCCAAGCGGCTTTTCGGCGCCGAACACGCCAACGTGCAGTCACACTCCGGCACCCAGGCGAATATTTCTGTGTACATGACGGTGCTCGAGCCCGGCGCCACCGTTCTGGGCATGAATCTCGCGCACGGCGGCCACCTCACCCACGGACATCCGCTGAATTTTTCCGGCAAGACCTACAAATTCGTGGCCTACGGCGTCACCAAAGACACCGAAACGATTGATTACGACGAAATTGCCGCGCTCGCCCGCGAGCATCAGCCGAAAATGATCGTCGCCGGCGCCAGCGCCTACGCGCGCATCATTGATTTCCCACGCATCGCGGATATCGCGCAAGCCGTGGGAGCGCTCTTCTTCGTGGACATGGCGCACATCGCGGGACTCGTCGCAGCCGGAGTGCATCCCAGCCCGGTGCCGTACGCGGATTTTGCTTCCACCACCACGCATAAGACTCTGCGCGGCCCGCGCGGCGGCCTGGTCCTCTGCCGTGAAAAATATGCCAAGGATCTCGACCGCGTCACCTTTCCCGGAATTCAGGGCGGCCCGCTCGAGCACATCATCGCCGCGAAAGCGGTTTGCCTGAAAGAAGCAGCCGAGCCGGAATTCGTGGACTACCAGCGCCAGGTGGTGGCGAATGCCAAAGCGCTCGCCGCCGGCCTCGCCAAGCGCGGATTCCGCATCGTCACCGGCGGCACGGACAATCACTTGATGCTTGTGGACATGCACTCGCGCGGAATCACGGGGCGTGACGCCGAGCTCGCGCTCGAGCGCTCCGGCATGACGGTCAACAAGAACGCGATCCCTTTCGATCCCCTTCCACCGATGAAAGCCGGCGGCATACGCGTCGGCAGTCCCGCCGTCACCACTCGCGGCATGCGCGAACCAGAAATGGAGAAAATCGCCGGATGGATCGCGGAAGTGCTTGGACATCTGGGCGACGCAAGCGTCGAACAACGCGTGCGAGGCGAAGTTGCCGCCGTCGCTGAAAAATTCCCGCTCTACGCCGGACGTTTGGAAGCCGCCGAAGCCCTCAGCGCGCTGCACACGCAAAACGCCCGATAGCCGAAGCTGCAAACTGGTCACAGCGGATGCGCCGCTCAAATCTCCGCGGGCTCGGCGCAAGGCAGCCCGCGGCGATAGTGCGCAACACGACGTCTGTCCCAATCAAGTTCACTTGTCCCGTTGCGGGACAATTTTCACCTTATTGATTTCCGTGCTGGCAAACCACTGCGGATAACTCCTGTCTGTGCTGCGTTGCAATGTCAAAACGCATTCGCGATTTGGAATTGGACTTGCGAGGCTCTATCCAAGCGAGGGTGATCCACAGCATGAGCTCAGCCGCGGCCGTGGAAGCGGATACCGTTCTGTGGCCCCACACGCTCGAGGCAGCCAAGGACGAAGCGCGGCTCATTCAGGATTCCCTGCTTCCGTCCGGCACGTTGCGTGGCGATGGATTTGAAGTAGCGTTTCGTTTTTCGCCGCTGGGAGAAGTTGGTGGAGATTTCGCCGATTTTTTTCAGCTGCCGAACGGGCTCGTGGGACTGTACATGGGAGACGTTGTCGGCAAAGGGCTGATCGCCGCCATGTACGCGGCGTTGGTGATGGGCACGATTCGCGGGATCAATAAGACCGGCGAGGACACCGCGACTGTGCTGCAACTTCTGAATAAACGGCTTCAGGTTCGCCCGGTTCCCGGCCGCTACAGTTCTACAATTTACGCGCTCTTCGATCCGCCGTCCGGCCGGCTAACTTTTTCAAATGCCGGCGTTCCGCTTCCTCTGCTCGTTTCCGCCAGCGGATGCCAATCGCTCGGCGAAGGCGGATTTCCTTCCGGCATGTTCAACGGAACTTCCTACGAGGTTCATTCTGTGCATTTGTCTCCGGGTGATGCCGTGCTCTTCGCGACTGACGGCCTGCACGAATTGCGCAACGCGCAGGGCGATGATTTGAGCTGGGGCAAGCTTGGCGAAATCTGGAATCAATGTCGCTGCCGGTCGGCCGATGAATCGCTCGATTTTCTCTTCGACGAAGTGCAGATGTTCTCCGGCACCGGCCGCCGGCATGACGACATCACCGCCATCGCGCTGAAAGTGCCGTTGGAATCAGCGGACAGCGCGGCGCCCAGTCCGACGAAATCTTCGAACCGCGACGGATTTTACGTCCTGCAAGGCGGCGAGCAGAACCGCTGAGCGGCGTCACGATACCGCGCAGTCACACAACGCGAATTTCCAGCTCCGCGACCCGGCCATCGCAAATCGAAAACGCGCGCACCGGCTTTTCCGCCCCCGCCAACGGCGAAATGATGAAGTAGGCGACGTCCGGGTAATACGCCTGCTCGATATCGCGCGCCGAGGGCTCATTCTTGCCGTTCGGATGCGAATGATAAATTCCCAGCAACTGCAATCCGACGGCCCGTATCTCTCGCGTGAACTGAAATAATTCCTTCGGCGCAATTTCATATTCCGTAGCCGGATGCCGCGCCGCATTCACAGCCGGAAACGCCCGGGTAATCAATCCGTCGCGCCCGGCAAACATGCCGCAACATTCCATGAGCGGCTCTCGGCGCGCATGCTCCGCCGTGAGGCGCAACACACCGCCTGCAATTCGAATTGCATCCGTCACGAAGGGAGTCTACATCGCCAGAAACGATCGAGGAAGCGTGTGCACGGACTAGATGACCCAGTTTTGCGATTTCAAGCCGCGCACGCGCCGGAATTCTCGAAGATTGTTTGAAACCAGTGTCAAATCTGCCGCAAGGGCATGCGCCGCGATCCATAAATCGTTGTTCCCGATCATTTCGCCTTTGGCTTCCAAATCGGCGCGAATCGTACCATAGGCCTCCGCCGCCGTCTCCGGCAGCGGGAGCGCCGGTAGTAGGCGCACAAGCTCCCGCAAGCGCTCGAGAGCGGCTGCTCGCTGAACGCTCTTATGTGCGCCGTAAAGCAACTCTCCAAAAGTAATCACCGAAAGCGCCGCCTCGCCCGGACGCAGTTTACTGAACCGGCGGAGGACTTCCTCTGGCTGCTTCTGTCGAATGTAAATGCAAATGTTCGTATCCAGCAGGAAGCGCGGCTCCATCAGAGCCCCTTGCGCTTCTGCGGTTTGTCTTTTCCGCGTGGGCGCACGACGACGTCGTCCGGCAGGCCGGCCAACAGATCGAAGGCCCTTGCCATCGTTCCAGTCTTCTCCCGGAGAACGATTTCGTCGCCGCGCCGCTCAATTTCAACTTCCTTGCTTTTTAGGCGGAATTTCTTCGGCAAACGGACTGCCTGGCTGTTGCCGGACCGGAATACGCGCGCGGTAGCCATGTCTCAACCCCCTAGAATGTATATACGTATAGTATACACATATTTGCTCGTTGATTGCATCAATTCGGGGGTTGAGGGCAATTCAAAGAAAACTCGATTACAGCGTGGATCTGCAACGCGGAAGGGTTTTGGGGAAACTTCCACTCGCTCGACGCTTTCTTCACGGACGTTTGAAGAAAAGGCGAACCGCTATCAAAGATGAGATTCTTCACTCTGCCGTCGAAATCAGTGTCAATCGTAAAAGAGACGAAACCTTGGATGTGACCCAATCTCGCAATCGGCGAATATACCGGCGCCACAAAGACTTCGGGCTCGAGTGGCGCGCTACTCATCAACCGAATGCTCGGCGAGATCGGGCGGGTCTGCGACGCGCGATATAAATCCGACGGTGTATCCGGGGCGGTCGGGAATAGGGCGTCGTATTTGCCGGCGCCCACGTCTCGCAGAGCTTCGGGATCTGTGCTTTTCACGGGAGCTTCAGCCGATTCCGACACCGGGAACATTGGTTCGTCCATCACACCTGGCCCGACGGCCTTGTCCAGAAACTGCACTAATTGCATCGTCCATTGAGTATGTTCGGGAGTCTTCGCTGCCGGATCGAACATATCCCTATCGAGAATGTCTGAGCGGATAATCCGGGTTTGACTTCCGCACTGAACTTCCATAGCAATCTTCGCGCCGCTAAATACCAGACATTTCTTGCACCGTTTCAGTTCGCGATGCAATTTTTTTTCAGGTATCGCACAAGGATTTGTGTTTCCCAAAATGGTCGCAATAGATTGACTGACGGTCGCGGTGGCCACTTCGACCTTGGCGGTCTGGATGCACGAGTCGCCCGGCGGAGTCAGTGAGATTCTTTCAATGGAGGTGCCGCTGGCCGCGGGGCGAACGATAAACAAGTCATAAAAATCCGACGGGGGTCCAAAATCGAAGAATGAGTGCCGTCCGATTTCGAATTGGCCCGGCGCGGGCGTTACGGGGCTCTTGGCTTGAGCGAAAGTCGGGCTGGATGAAACTAGGGCAACCCAAAGACAAAGAATCCACCGCATGCGCGGATGTTACTACAGTCGATATCTGAACGAGTGGATTACTCTCGCACATGGACGGTTGCGATGACCAACGAGCGGGCGGCCTGCGCGCCGCCCCTCGCGGTAGATGAAGCTGCTACGCCTTCTGAGCTTGCCGGCGTAGAAATGTGGGCACGTCGAGATCGTCGGCCGGGACTTCGTGCACGACTTCCTTTACGTTGCGCGCCACTTGCTGGACCACATTGGTTTGCTGCGGCGCGATGTTCGGCGCAGGCTCGGGGTCGCGCGTCGCTTTCCAGGTCTTCGGCAGGTACGACGGCTTCTGCTGCGCCTTGCGCGCCGCCACTTCGCGGAAGCCCGCGGCGATCACGGTGATCTTCACAGACTCCTTCATGGCATCGTCCATCACCGCGCCGAAAATAATATTGGCATTTTCATGCGCGGCTTTCTGGATGATCGAAGAAGCTTCGTGTACTTCCTGCAAGCTCAAACTGGAAGAGCCGGTGATGTTGATCAAAATCCCCTGCGCGCCCTGAATGCAATTGTCTTCGAGCAAAGGGCTATTGATCGCGCGATTCGCGGCGTCAACTGCACGATTCGAGCCGGAAGCCACTGCCGTGCCCATCACTGCATAACCCTGGCCGGACATAATCGTCTTCACGTCCGCAAAGTCGCGATTGATGATGCCCGGGATGGTGATGATGTCTGAAATGCCCTGCACGGCCTGGCGCAAAATATCGTCGGCGATGCGGAAGGCTTCGAAAAAGCTCGTGCCGTGCTCGACGCAATCCATCAGCCGCTCGTTGGGGATCACGATGACGGTGTCCACGCAGCCGATCAGTTCGGCGAGCGCCTGCTCGGCCTGTTCCATGCGCCGCTTGCCTTCGAATGCGAAGGGTTTCGTAACCACGGCGACGGTCAGGGCGCCAAGCTCGCTCGCAAGGTTTGCGACCACCGGCGCCGCGCCGCTGCCCGTGCCGCCGCCGAGGCCGGCGGTGACGAACACCATGTCCGCACCGTCCAGCGCCTCGAGAATTTTTTCGGTGTCTTCGAGCGCCGCTTTCCGCCCGACTTCGGGATTGGCGCCCGCGCCCAATCCTTTCGTCAGCTTCGCGCCCAATTGCAATTTCACCGGCGCTTGGGAAAGCTTCAGCGCCTGCAAATCGGTGTTGGCCGCAATGAATTCCACGCCTTCCACCTTGGCGCGAATCATGCGGTTGACGGCGTTCGATCCGCCGCCGCCCACGCCGATTACTTTTATCTTGGCCCCGTTCGGTGCTTCTTCCGCAAACGACACACGCATGCTCGATTCTTTTTGCGCCATGCTTCCTCCCCGGTCTTTCCCCAGTTTCGAATGCTGAATCCGTTGCCTATTGCGCCCCTGCAAACATACTTTTCAACTTGCCCACCCAGCCGCTAGGACGATTCCCCGCAGCGCGCCGCGTCCGCGCGCCGTAGAGCACCAATCCAACGGCTGTTGCATACTCGGGCTGGGAAACTTCTTCGCTCATACCGGCGAGTCCGCGCGGCGAAGCCACGCGCACCGGCAGATTGAAAATTCGTTCGGCTAGTTCGCACAGGCCGCGCAATTGGGCGCCGCCGCCGGTCAGCACGATGCCCGCGGGAATCTGCGATTCCACGCCGCCGCGGCGCAGTTCGTCGCGCACGAGCATCAATAATTCCTGCGCGCGCGGTTCCACGATTTCCGAAAGCATCCGGGAGAACACCGTGCGCGGCGGACGGTCGCCCACGCTCGCGATTTCAATCGCGGCATCCTCTTTTAGCAACTCGCGAAACGCGCACGCGTGCAGCCGCTTGATTTTTTCCGCTTCCCCGCTGGGCGTCCGCAAACCCACGGCCAGATCGTTCGTGAAATGATCGCCGCCCACCGGAATCGCCGCCGTGTGCCGCACGACGCCGCTCGTGAACGCCACCATCTCGGTAGTGCCCCCGCCGATGTCGAGCAGGCACGACCCAGCTCGCGTTCGTCTTGCGTCAGGCAAGCCTCGGCGGAAGCCAGCGGCTCGAGCACCGTGTCATCCACGCGCACGCCCGCCCGATTCACGGCCGTCACGATATTTTGCGTCGCTGTTCCAGAAGCGGTGACGATATGCACATTCGCTTCCAGGCGCTGCCCCACCATTCCAATTGCGTCGCGGATGTTATCCTGCGCGTCCAGAAAAAATTCCTGCGGCAGCACATGCAGCACTTCGCGGTCTTCCGGCAACTGCACGCCGCGCGCCGCTTCAATCGCGCGCCGCACGTCGTCGCGCTGCACATCGCGCGGCCGCGAACCCACCGTAATCCCGCCGCGGCTATTCACTCCGCGCACGTGCACACCCGCGACGCCAATCAACGCCGATTCCACCGGAACTCCCACAATCGTTTCCGCTTCTTCCACCGCGCGACGAATCGAGCTGACCGCCAAATCGAGATTGACGATCTGGCCCTTGCGCCAGCCTTTCGATTCCGCAGCGCCGAGCGCCGCGAATCGCACGCCGCTCGCGTCGTCATCCAATTCGCCGATCAAGGCGCACGTTTTCGTGCTGCCGATATCCAGCGCCACAATGTGCCGTTCCTTCTTCGTCAAATCCGCTGCTCCTTAGTGCTTCCGCTTCCTCGTCGCCGACTACTGTTGAGCCGCCGCACTCGAATGCTTTACCGCGGTTTTCTTGACGTTCTTCGACGCTTCGTGCCGCGCCGGATGCGAATTCGTGTGCGTCGTTGCACGCGAAGGCGAGCGTGAAACCGTGCGCGTAGCCGCATGCGCGGCCGCGTGCGATGTCGTCGCCGGCTTCGGAGTCACTGTCGCAGCCGGACGCGGCGCGGCAGTCGCTACCGGTGGGTCTACCGCCTTCGCTACGAGCGTGGGATCCTGGTTCACTACCGCCTCGCCATTGAATCGCAAGTCGACAGATTCAACGGTTCCAACGTCCGCGCGCCAGCGCCCGATATCCTTAAGGACCGTCAAAAACTTGTCCTCAAAATCGCTGTCGCCGAAATGGATCAGCACTGGCGTATCGGCGTTGCTCCACTCGCCAGCGGCGTTCGCGATGCCACTCGCACCATTTGGGCTGCCGCCGCTCTGCAATCCCGTGATCGTCGCGCGCAAATCTTTCGCTTCGCTCAAATCCACTTCGCTCACCTGGTCCATCGCCCCGCCGCGCGCCGCTTCCACCTGCTGCGCGAAACTCGCAAAAAGCTGCATGCGCAGCTCGCGGTCCTCCATCGGCATCTCCGAACTCATCCCGGTAACCACCGGAAAATGGAAATCACCTTTCAGCGGCCGGTCCAGAATCACGCCATGCACGTCTATCAGCGCCAAATCGCTGCCGTCGCGCAAAAACGCGATTGGCGTGCGCTCGACGATCTCAACCTTGATCGTATTGGGCAAAGCGCGCAGCACGCTGGCCTGCTCCACCCACGGCAAAGTTTCGATCTGCCGCCGCCGCTCGCTCAAAGGGATGCGCAGGACGCTGTGTCCGCGGTCGACGCGGAAAATCTCGCGCACGCTTGCCGGCGTCACGTAATGATTTTGCGAAACCTGGACTTGCTCCGGATGGATCAGCGCCATTTCCTGCGACGCCAGCAAAAAATGCCCCACCATGTACGCCGCGCCCACGCCGCCCGCCGCCACCGCCGTCCCGAACATCACGCGCAGATACGTTTTCCAGGCCTTCTTGCCGAATTTCCGCCGCTTGATCTCGAGGGGCTTCTGCCGGCGCAGATACTTCGGCTCTTCGTCGGCCAGGACTTCCTGGGGATAAGCTTCAGCGTCCATGGTCCTTAATTTTTCCAGAGAATGACCTCGTTCTCGAGCTCGACGCCATACGCCGCGCGCACCCGCTCGCGCACGTCGTCAATCAGTTTTAACATGTCCGCGCAACTCGCGTTCGCAACATTCACGAAAAAATTGGCGTGCCGGTCGCTGACCATCGCGTCGCCCACGCGATGCCCCTTCAATTTCAGTTCGTCAATCATCCGTCCGGCCGAGCCGCCTGCGGGATTTTTGAAAATGCAGCCCGCGCTTTTCTGGTTCAGAGGCTGGCTGGAGCGCCGCTTCTCGTTGCACACGCGAATACCCGCCAGAATTTCTTTGTACGGCTTCGACGGCAATTCCAGCTTCACACGCAACATCACGTCATCCGGCGCAAAAGAGGTGTGGCGATAATCAAAACGTATGTCGTCGCCGCGCAAAGTTTCGATTTCGCCGCTGGCCGCGCGATAAAGTTCCACCTCGCGAACGTACGAGCCGATTTGCGTGCCGTAGGCTCCGGCGTTCATTCGCAACGCACCGCCAACGCTTCCCGGAACCCCGATCAGCCCTTCCATCCCGCCCAAATCGCGCTTGGCGCAAAAAGTGACCATGCCACCAAGGTCGGCCGCAGCGTCCACAAACGCTTCGTTGCCTTCCACGCGCATTCCCGGTTGCGAAGTCGGCAGATGCAGCACGACGTACGGCAATTCGCCATCATCGATAAGGACGTTTGTGCCGCCGCCCAGAAAACGGTGCGGAATATTTTCGTCCGCCAGCAGCCGCATCACCGCCGGAATCGTCTCGAATTGGCGCAAGAGTAGTTGATCTGTCGCGCCACCAATGCCGAGTGAAGTCTTCTCGCTGAGCGGCACCCCAGGACGCACCTCGACGCCCAGTTCCTTCAGCCGCGCTGCGATCGCTTTGTCGCTAATTCGCATGAACTCGAATCTGAATCGCCCCAGCGCCGCGCTGCGGCCGGCCCGCGCCGCCGTTAGTCCGCGCTCGTCGAAATTTTCGATCCCAGCAGCATCGCCAACTGTTCCAGCACTCGCCCGACGCTGCCAGCTCCGATCGCCATCACCGCATCTCCAGGACGCGCCTCGCGCAACATGTACTCCATTCCTGCTTGCATGGTGCTCTTGAAAATCACGTTCTTGTGTCCCGCGCCGCGAATCGCGTCCGCCAGCTTCTCGCCGGTCACACCTTCGATCGGCTGTTCCCCTGCCGCGTAAATTTCCGTCAGCACCAGCACATCCGCCAAATTGAACGAGCGCCGAAAATCTTCCCAAAGATGCTGTGTGCGCGTGTAACGGTGCGGTTGAAAAAGAACCAGCAAACGGTGGTATCCGCAACCGCGCGCCGCTTCGAGCGTGGCTCGAATTTCCGCGGGATGATGCCCGTAATCATCAATCAACGTGACGCCGTTAAATGTCCCCTTGATTTCAAATCGTCGCCCCACGCCGGAAAATTTCGCCAAGCCCGCGCGAATCAGGTCCGGCGGCACATTCAACGACAACGCCACGCCCGCGGCTGCCGCAGCATTGCGCACGTTGTGAATTCCCGGAGGCGCTGGCAACTCGAACAAGCCCAGATCCTCCCCGTGATATTTCAGGCGGAATTCGCTGGAGAGACCATTCAGCTTCACATCCGCGATCACAAGGTCAGCTTGATTGGAAGTGCCGTAGGTAATCACCGGACGCTTCACGCGCGGCAAAATCGCCTGCACGTTCGGCTCGTCCAGGCAGAGAATCACGGTTCCATAGAACGGCACGCGATTCACGAACTGCAAAAACACATCCTGGATTTCCTCGAGCGAGTGATAGTGATCCAGATGCTCGCGGTCAATCGTGGTTACGACAGCCACCACCGGCGCCAGCAGCAAGAACGACCGGTCGCTTTCGTCCGCTTCCACCACCATATATTCGCTCTGGCCCACGCCCGCATTCGAGCCGGCGTGATTCACGCGTCCGCCGACGACGAAAGTAGGATCGAGTCCCGCAGCCGCCAGCACCGAAGCGACAATGGAAGTAGTCGTCGTCTTTCCATGCGCCCCGGCGACCGCGATGCCGTACTTCAACCGCATGAGCTCCGCTAACATCTCCGCTCGCGGAATCACGGGAATCTTCAGCTTCTGGGCTTCGAGAACCTCCAGATTGTCCGGACGTACCGCCGATGAAATCACCACCACATGCGCGCCGTGAACGTTCTCCGCCTGATGCCCTTCGAAAATTTTCGCGCCCAGCTTGCGCAGCCGTTCGGTCACCTGCGATTGCTTCAAATCCGAGCCGGAAACCGCGTAGCCGCTCGATAGCAGCACTTCCGCGATTCCGCTCATGCCGCTGCCGCCAATCCCCACCAGATGTATTTGCTGAAAATTACGGAAGGACGCGATCATGGCCGCACCAGCCCTTCGAGCAGGTCAACGATATCTTCCACCGCACGCGGACGCGCGAGTCCCCGCGCATGCACTTCCATTTCGCTGATCCTCGCGGGCTGGTCCAGGAGCGAGAAAATTTCGTTGCTCAGCCGCTCGGGCGTTAATTCTTCCTGAGGTAGCAGGCGAGCGGCGCCTGCGTCTTGCATAGCCGCGGCATTGCGCGTTTGGTGCGCGTCGGTGGCCGCGCCGAAGGGAATGAGGATGGCGGCGCGTCCGGCGGCGGCAATTTCGGCCACCGTGATCGCACCCGAGCGGCAGACGATCAAGTCCGCCTGGGCAAACCGCTCCGCCATATTCTCGATGAAGGGCACAACCTCCGCTCGGAATTCACGTCGCGCATAAGCCACGCGCACCGCATTATAATCGCGTTCACCAGTCTGATGCACGATGAAAAGCCGGTTTTTTCGCGCCGCCAGCAAGTCCAGAGAGTCAACTACCGCTCGATTGATCGGCAAAGCCCCACGGCTGCCGCCCGTAATCAAAATGGAGAACGGCTCATGATGCTCCCGACGCGGCGCGGCGAAAAATTCCTTGCGCACCGGAATGCCGGTGGCCACCGCTTTTGCGCCAAAGCGCTGCGCAGTTTCCTCGAACCCGCACGCGACACGCGTCGCAATCCCCGCCAGCACGCGATTCGTGAATCCCGGCTCGACATTTGGCTCGAAAATCACCGATGGAATCCCGTGCAGGCGTGCCGTCAGCATCATTGGCCCGGAAGCGTATCCGCCCACTCCAAACGCCGCGCCGAACCGGTGCCGCTGCACAATTTTCTCCGAGTCCCACATTCCCGCAGGCAGCATCGCCGCATTGCGAACGAATTTCATCCCGCCGATTCCCTTCAGCCCCGCCGCGCGGATCGTTTCCAGAGGCAGGCCGGCCTGCGGCACCAGTTTTGCTTCCATCCCGCGCTCGGTTCCCACAATCACGACGCTTCTTACTCCTTCCAGCTCGCGCCTCAGCCATTCTTTCGCTACGGCCACGGCCGGAAATACGTGTCCACCTGTCCCGCCGCCTGCAATCAGCAAATTTTTGGCCCTGCCGGTGGCAGCGACAACGGTGCTCGCGGCTTTGCCGCTTGCAGCTGCGCTCACGTTTCGTCCGCTTGCTGGCTGATGTTTAACAGCACTCCTGTGGCCAGTAGCATGGCGATCAGGCTCGAGCCGCCGTAACTTATGAATGGCAGCGGAATCCCTTTCGTCGGCATCAGTCCCAGCACCACGCTCAAATTAATCAGCGCCTGACCCACCACCATCGTCGTGATCCCCAACGCCAGAAACTTCCCGAACTCATCCCCCGCCTTCATCGCCGCCACAAATCCGCGCCAGCCATACACCGCGAAAAGCACCAGCACGACGACTGCCCCGACGTACCCCAACTCCTCCCCGATAATCGCGTAAATAAAATCAGTGTGCGCCTCCGGCAAAAAGAAAAGTTTCTGCCGGCTCTCCATCAAGCCAACACCCGTCATCCCTCCCGATCCGACCGAAATCAAGGATTGCATCAGCTGAAATCCCGCGCCCTTGGGATCCGGATGCAGAAAGGCTTCCAGGCGCTGCAGCCGGTACGGCACGCGCACAATCAACAAATAAATCGTCGGAATCGCGGCCAGCACGGTCCCCGCAATGTAACGGTACGAAAGCCCCGCCACGAAAAGCATCACCATCGCGATCAGCACGATCATGAACGCGGTTCCCATGTCCGGTTCTTTCACCACCAGCGCAGCCATCACCAAAGTCGTTCCGAGCGCCGGCGCGAGCGAATGCAGCGGATCGTTCACGCCAAAATTTCGCGGCAGCCGCCGCAATTCCAGAAACCACGCCAGAAAGATAATCAGCGCGAGCTTGGCCATCTCCGACGGCTGAAAACTGAACGGCCCCATGCGAAACCAGCGATGCGTCTGATGCGAACGGTCCAGAAAAAACACGCCCACCAGCAGCACGAACGACAACGCCAAGCCCGTAAACACGACGCGCGGCTGCCGCAGCTTGCGGTAATCTGCATTCATCAGCCAGAACATCCCCGCAATCCCCAGCACCAGGTAAATCAGCTGCCGCAACAGAAAAATATAGCCCGCGCCAAATTGTTCGCTCGCCGTCATCGCCGACGCGCTGAACACCATCACCACCCCAATCAGGCACAGGGCGAGAGTCACGCCAAATAATTTTTTGTCCGGCTGTACGCTTCGGGGCATCCGTTATCCTTTCTCCGCAGCCGCACCATCGGCCGCAGCCGTCTCTTGGGCGGATTGCGACGCGCGTCGCGCAACCAATTCCTTGAAGGCGCGTCCGCGCTGCTCGTAGTTCTCGAACTGGTCAAAACTCGAGCACGCCGGCGCAAGCAACACGGTATCGCCCGGTCGCGCTCGTTCCAACGCCATCTCGACCGCGCGTTCGAGCGTTCCGGCACGCTCGATTTCCACCGCGCCCTGCAAATCCGCCGCAATCTTTTCCGCAGCCTCACCGATCAGCAACGCCATTCGCGCCCGCTCCTTCAGCAAATCGCGCAATGGCGTGTATGGGCTGCCCTTATCCTTGCCGCCGAGAATCGCCAGCAGCGGCCCGGGAAAGGCTTGCACCGCTTTCACAGCCGCATCCACATTCGTCGCCTTCGAATCGTTATAAAACTGCACGCCCGCGATCTCCGCAACGAACTCCAAACGATGCTCGACTCCACGAAACGATTTCACGCCGCAGGCAATCGCCGCAGGAGTCGCTCCCGCGAGATATGCAGCCGCGCAAGCCGCCAGCACATTTTCGACGTTATGCTCGCCGCGCAGCGGAATCTGGTCGCGACGCGCCAGTACGGTTTCCGATCCTTCATTGCGAAAAATAATTTCGTTTTCCCGCAGGAACGCGCCGTTCGCCACACGCTTCTGCCTGCTGAACCAGAAAATATGCGGCTTCGCGGGCATGCGCTTGGTCACTTCCGGTTCATCCGCATTCAACACCGCAATATCGCGCTCGAGTTGATTCTCGAACATGCGCATTTTCGCACGCGCGTACTCCTCGAAAGTTCCGTGCCGGTCCAGGTGATCGGGCGTCAGGTTCAGCAGGACGCCAATTTCGGGACGGAAGCTTTCGATCGTTTCCAGTTGAAAGCTGCTGACTTCCGCGACCGTCACCGCCGGGTCCGTCGAACGCTCTACCAGCGCCAGCAGCGGCGTTCCGATGTTTCCGCCCACCAGCGTAGGAATGTTCGATGTCTGCAAAATGTGTGCCACCAGCGCCGTCGTCGTCGTCTTCCCGTTCGATCCGGTAATCGCCACCAGCTTCCCGCGCAAAAAACGCCAGGCCAGCTCGATTTCGCTCCATACCGGAATATCTTTCTTGCGCGCGGCTGCGAGCGCGGGCAAATTCGCCGGCACTCCCGGACTCACCACAATCAAATCCTGCTCCAGAAAACTCGCATCCACATGCCCGCCAAGTTCGAGCTTCACTCCGGCGGCGCGCGACTTTTCCGCGGTATCCGCAATCTCACTTTCCGGACGCTCATCGGTCGCCGTCACCGTCGCGCCGTACCCTGCGCTGAATAACGCTGTCACGAGTCCCGTCCTCGCCAGGCCTACGACCAAAACGCGCTTGCCCTGTAAATCGAATCCCGGCCTCACCTGGTTCTCACTTGGCCCGTCACTCGGCCTTCACCGCAATTTCAAAGTCGTCAGCGAAAAAAGCGCGAAAACCAGCGCCACAATCCAGAAGCGCACGATAATCTTGGACTCGCTCCACCCCAGCAGCTCGAAATGATGATGCAGCGGCGCCATGCGAAACACGCGCTTGCCGGTCAACTTGAATGAGCCCACTTGGATAATTACCGACAGCGCCTCCAGCACAAACACGCCGCCAATCGAAAGCAGCAAAATTTCCTGTTTGATGATTACTGCGACCGTCCCAATCGCGCCGCCCAGCGCGAGCGAGCCGACGTCGCCCATGAACATCTCCGCCGGATGCGCGTTGTACCAAAGAAATCCCAGCGATGCTCCCGCGAGCGAACCGCAAAAAATAACCAGCTCTCCCGCATCCGGAATTTTCTGGATGTCCAAATAATCCGCGAATTTCGCGTTGCTCGAAAGGTACGTCAGCACCGTGAGCGCCACTGCGGATACCAGCACGCAGCCGATGGCCAATCCATCCAACCCGTCCGTCAGATTTACGGCGTTCGAGCATCCCACAATCACGAGCACCAGAAACAAAACGAATGGCACATACGCCAGCGGCCAAATAAAATCGCGCGCCAGCAGCGACGAAATCACCAGGTTCGGGTGCAACCGCTTGAAGAACGGAACGCTCAGTTGTGTCGAATAGACGCCTTGCGATTGCAACGACAGCAACACGATCCCCACCGCCACGCATGTAAGCACCTGCAAGGAAAATTTCGCGCGCGGCCGCAGCCCCATGTTCCTTTTGCGCACCACTTTGTTGTAATCATCCACAAAGCCAATCGCCCCGAAAGCCAGCGTCGCTCCGGTCGCGAGAATCACGTATGGATTCCGCAAATCCGCCCACAGCAATGTCGGAATCACGATGGACGCAACGATCAGCACGCCTCCCATCGTCGGCGTCCCGGCTTTTTTCTGATGCCCTTTGGGCCCCTCCTCGCGAATGTACTGCTTCACCTGCAATTCGCGTAGCCGCTCGATCACCCACGGCCCCAGCAGTAACGAAAGCAGCAAGGCGCTCGAGCTCGCCATCGCCGTCCGCACCGTGATATAGCGAAATACATTCAACGGGCTGAAGTGCGGCCGCAGCAAGAAGACAAACAACCAGTACAGCATTCAGCGCTGGCCTTTTGATTCCGCTTCCAACTTTTCGGCCCGGGGCTCGAAATTCATTCGTTTGCGTGTCGCCTCAATCGCCTCCAGAATTTTTTCCATCTTTACTCCGCGCGAACCCTTCAGCAGCAGCAAATCGTCCCGCCGGATGAATCCCGTCGCAAAATCCGCCGCCTCCGCGGAATTCTTGAAAAATTTCGCCCGCTCTTTAGGATGCCCGGCTTCGATCGCCGCCTCGACGAAGGCCGCCGCTTCCCCCTGCACGCCAATAATCCAATCAATCGTCTTCAACTTCGCGGCAAACCGCCCGCACTCGCGATGCAAGTCCGGCGAAGACCCTCCCAGTTCCAGCATTTCGCCGGCCGCCAAAATCCTTCGGGCGAAGCCGGCGGTTTCCGACAGCAGCCGTGCCAGCGCGTCGAGCGCCGTAGGACTCGAGTTGTAACTATCATTAATCACGGTGAACCCGTCCTCGAACCGCACCACTTCGCCACGCTTGTCCGCCGGCGTTAGTTGCGGCAAGACGCGCTCCGCATCACCCACGCCGATGCCCCAAATACTTGCGGCTGCAAGTGCCGCCACCGCGTTCATCACGTTGTGCCTCCCAATTAACGGCAATTCCAATCGCGCGCGCCCCGCCGGCGACACAAAATCAAACTCCGAGCCCAGCACGCCGCGCTCGACGATCTTCTCGGCGCGATAGTCCGCAGGCATGCCGGGATTCGTGCCAAACCAAAGCACGCGCCCGCGCGCCATATCCGCAAACTTCGCCACACGCTCGTCATCCGCGTTCAGCACGGCCGTCGCGCCCGGCCACGCCAAATTCTCGATCAACTCGCGCTCGGCCAGCGCAATCTCTTCGATCGACGAAAAAAATTCCAGATGCTCCACCGCAATCCGGGTAATCACGCCCACTTCCGGCGCGGCAATCCGCGCGAGACGCGCGAGCTCGCCCGCGTGCGACATGCCCATCTCGATCACCGCCGCATCGTGCTGCTCGTCCAATTTCAAAAGCGTCAGCGGCAGCCCGTATTCGTTGTTCAGGTTTCCCTCGGTCTTCAATACGCGGAACCGCGCGGCCACCAGCGCCGCAAGGATTTCTTTTGTAGTCGTTTTGCCGACCGAGCCGGCCACGCCGCCAATCCGCCGCCCAGGTTTCGCGCCGCGCCACCGCGCGCATGCGCGGGAGGCCAACTGGTGCAGTGCTCCGAGCGTGTCGTCCACTGCAAAAAGCTTTCCGCGGATTTCTTCCGGGTATTGCGCGACGCGTTCGCCCGCCACCACCCCGGCCACCGCTCCGCGCGCCAAAGCCGCAGCCACATGATCGTGTCCATCGTGACGCGGACCGTGTATGGCGAGGAACAGTTCTCCGGGTTGAATCGTGCGAGAATCGATCGAGACGCCGGCCAGCCCGGCCAGGGCGTCAAGGCGCGCGGGAGCCGCGACACCCAGAGCTTCAGCCGCTTGACCAACCGTCCACCGCATTGCGTCTCCAATGGGCTGGGCTTCACTCGCAAGCCTGCACTCTCGTAAGTGCTCAATCTCGCTGCCGAAATCCGCCGCTACCAGCTTTGCCGCTGCTTCGTGAATCCTCGCCGCCGCAAAATCGCGCGCGCTTTTTCGCGATCGTCGAATTCAAACGTGCGATCGCGCAAAATCTGGTAATTCTCGTGCCCCTTCCCCGCCAGCAACACGATGTCTCCCGCCTTCGCCTCGTCAATCGCAATCTCCAGCGCGGCGTCGCGGTCCGGCTCGATGCGATAATTCGCGTTCACTTTCTGCAATCCCACGACCACATCGTTGATGATCAGCAGCGGATCTTCCGTGCGCGGATTGTCACTCGTAAGCACCACCAAGTCGCTCAACGATCCGGCCGCTTCACCCATCGGGGGACGCGTTGAACGATCCCGCTCGCCGCCCGCACCAAACAACGTGATGATTCGTCCCGCGGGATTCAGTTCGCGCGCTGTCGCAATCAGATTCCGCAACGCGTCGTCCGCATGCGCGTAATCCACCACCACTAGAAACGGCTGGCCTTCGTCAATCCGCTGAAATCTTCCCGGCACCAGTTCCAGATTCGCGATGCCCTGTTCGATTTTCGCTACCGGAATATCGAGCGCGAGCGCCGCGCCGATCGCCGCAAGAATGTTGTACACATTAATTCGCCCCACCAACGACGAGCGCACTTCCACTTTTTCCGCCGGAGTCTGCGCCGTAAATTCCAGCCCCTCAAAACTCAGCGAAAACTTTCGCGCCGTCAGGTCCGCATTTTCCTTCAATCCATAGGTCAACGTGCGCTTCGCGAGCGCCTCCAGCCGCGGCGCATAAGCGTCATCCATATTGATCACGGCAGTGTCCGGCGCACCTGCGCCCGTTCCTTCAAATAGCACGCGCTTCGCGGCGAAATACTCCTCGAACGTCTTGTGAAAATTCAAATGGTCGCGCGTCAGGTTCGTAAAAATGGCCACCGCAAAATGGCAACCCCAGGTGCGCTCCATCGCCAGCGCATGCGAACTGACTTCCAGCACCGCGTGCGTTCCGCCGGCGTCGCGCACTTCCGCAAACATCTGCTGCAAATCAAGCGACTCAGGCGTCGTATTCGTCGCCGGACGAAAACCCTTTGGCGTTTGATATCCGGTCGTCCCGATTCTTGCGGTGGTCATTCCTGCAGCCTGCAGAATCGAGTCCACGATAAAGGTAATCGTCGTCTTGCCGTTCGTCCCAGTCACGCCCACCAACTGCAACGCATTAGCGGGATGCCGGTAAAAATTCGCGGCAGCCAGCGCCAGCGCCCGGCGCTCCTCGCCGGGCATTAATTCGACCCAGCTCACTTCCGACGCAATTCCCGCGAGACGCGGCAAGGGACTTGCCACCGCAATCGCGCCGCGCTCGATCGCGCTCGCGACAAATTGGTTCCCATTCGCCTTCGCGCCCGGCAACGCAAAAAACAACGAATCGCGCGTCACCTTACGGCTGTCGCAAGCCACGCCAAGAATGGGCGTGCTCACCCGCCCCGTCACCCGCGCGCCGGCGATCCCCGAAATTACTTCTCCCAAGTCCATTTCGATCTCTATCCGCTTCCTTTGACGTCTCGTAGCAGATTGCACTTTTGGCCCACCTTCCACAACGGTTCTCAATTTACAGTCCTTTCCACGTTTGCACTCATCGCGCCCCTTTGCGGCTCCGGTGAGCGCCCCTGTAATAACTCCGCCGCCGTTCGCCCGAACCTCACCGTCACACGGCTTCCGCGCATCACGATCGTCCCGGCCTCCGGCGACTGTTCCACAGCCACCCCGCTCCCAATCAGCTCCGGTACTAACCCCAACCGCATGCACGCCTCGGAAACTCCGCGAACGGTTTGGCGGGACATGTCTGGAACCGTAACTGCATCTTCCTCGCCAAACGCTTCGGTCGGCCCCGAAGATTGCGCTGCTGGATTCGTCTTCGCTACTGCCGCCTGAAACTTCGCTTCGCTTTCCGTATTCGCGGTATTCACGGCCGTCGCCCGTGTCTTTTCCGGATTGCTCGCGCTCGAACGGTTCTTCGCCGTCTCGGTGTCCGGCTGCGCCGGCACGTCGTGCGCCACGTCCAGATACGCCAGCACCTGCTCGGCAATACGTTTGAAAATCGGCCCGCCCACTTCGCCGCCGTGGTGCGCCCCCTCGGGAGAATCCAGCACCACCAAGATGGTGACCGCCGCATCGTTCACGGGCGCAAAGCCAACGAACGACGCGACGTACTGATTCGGCGAATAACGTCCGGTGGTAGGGTCAATTTTCTGTGCCGTTCCCGATTTTCCGGCCGCGGTATAGCCATTCAGTCGCGCCGGTGTGCCGGTCCCGCTTAACATGACGGTCTCCATCATTCCACGCACTGTCGCGGCGGTCTTCGAATCGGTGGCTTGCTTCGCTTCGCCTCGCGACAGCAGTGGAATGGGCGAGTCGGCGTGGATCCCCTGCACGATGCGCGGCGGATAAAGCGTCCCGCCATTGGCAATCGCCGAGATCGCGGAAATAATCTGCACAGGCGTTACGCTTACTTCCTGCCCGATGGCTACCGACCCGATCGAACTGGCTGTCCAATTTTCCAGCGGACGCAGCAGGCCGCGATTTTCTCCCGGCAATTCGATTCCCGTGAGCTGGCCGATTCCGAATTTGCGCATGGTGTCGTAGAAACGCGGCGCGCCCAGGTTTAGTGCGACCTTGATGGAGCCCACATCGCTGGAATGTGCCAACACGTCGCGCACGCTCAACACGCCGAAGGGATGCCAATCGTGAATCAAGCGCCCGGCCACCTGAATCGATCCCATCTGGCAATCCACCAGCACATCGGGATTCGTCACGTGATTCTCAATCGCGCCGGTCATGGTAATGACCTTGAACGTCGAGCCCGGCTCGTAGGCCGCCGTCACCGCACGGTCCATGCGGTCATCGTCCGAATATTTTCCGTAATCGTTGGGATCAAAAGTGGGAGACATCGCGACGGCCAGCAACGCTCCGGTATTCGGGTCCTGCACCACCACCGTCCCGCTCTTCGCGTGCGTCTCATCCATCCCGCGCGCCAGCTCTTTTTCCGCGATGTATTGAATTGTTTCGTCGATCGTCAGAACCACGCTCGCGCCGGGATCGGCCGCCGCCTCATGACGGTCGTAAAAACGCCGCTTGCCGTCCGCCATCACCATCACCCGCCCCGGACGTCCGCGAATCCACTTATCCAATTCGTGCTCGATGCCGCCCATGCCCTTTTCGTCCACGTCCACCCAGCCCAGCACATTCGCCAGCAATTCATGCTGCGGATAGACGCGGCGGTTTTCTTTCTCGAAGAAAACGCCCTTCAAATTCATCTCATCAATGCGTTCGACGGTTTCAGGCGAAAGTTTTTTCGCTAGGCGGACAGGTTTCGAAGCTTCGCGGATTTTCGTTTCCAATTCTTCGGCGGGAATACCCAGCGCAGGAGAAAGCAGCCGCGCGACCATCTCCGGATCCTTCGCGTCCACCGGATCCGCAAACACCGAGTCCATCGGAATACTGATGGCCAGTTCTCGGCCTTTGCGGTCGTAGATCAGGCCGCGCATGGGACTGATTTCAAATACGCGCTGTTGTTGATGCTGGGCTTTTGCGAAGTAATCGCTATAGCAGAAGAGCTGGAGGTAACTCAGTCGGGCCAGCACCGCCCCCATCCAAATCACCGCCACGATCCAGACCACCAACCAGCGGAGACGCGGGCTGCGCTGCTCCATGGGTTCCGCCCTAACTTACAGAAAACTTTGCCCGGCAACCATTCCATCTGCATTGCCGGTGCGGGCCCCGGTAGAGCAGGCCACAGAAAATCTTAGGTCGCGGCGTTCGCCGTCAGACTCGCGACGCGAAGAAATCAGGGCCGCGGCGGCAACACCGCGCGCGCTTGAGCCACCACTGCGTCCGTCGGCCCGTCCGCCGGCAGCGCTTGGCCCGGAACCGAAATCGTCAATCCCAATTGATTGCGCGCAATGCGGTCCACCCGCTCGTATCCCATCAGCGACGCGACTTCCACATGCAGTTGCTGGTTCAATTGCGCCGATTGCGCCCGCGCTGCCGCCAGTTGCTCCACCTGGTAGCGCAGCTGAATGCACTCGAAATGCTGCCACGCGTAAACCAAAAGACACGCTGCCATCGCGCCGCCCGCCGCCACTCGCCGCCAGAATTCCCGCAAGCGCGCCGGCGCCATCGGCCGCACCAACCGCGAGTTATCAATCCGTTTGATCGTGTGATATTGAGTCATGACCGCACCTCGGGCGCCGGGCGTTCTCCGCCGTAGCGGGCTTCCGCCGTCGCCACTTTCTCGATGACGCGCATCTTCGCGCTCCGCGCCCGCGGATTGGCTGCAATTTCCGCGTCGCCGGGCTGTATGATTTTTTTGGTCAGTACCTGAAACCCGCCGTCGCGAGCCAGCCGCTGAAAGGCATGCTTGACCAGCCGGTCTTCCAAGGAGTGATAGCTGAGGACGATCCACCGTCCTCCCAGATTTAAAGTGGCAGGGGTACGCGAAAGAAACTGCCCGAGTTCCTCCTCTTCTCGATTCACCGCTATCCGCAGCGCCAGAAACGTTTTTGTCGCGGGATGCAGTCTCTGCCTTCCCCTTGCTTTTCGTCCCCCTGCCACAACCGTTGCCAGATGCGCGGTGTCGCGAATGGGCCGCGCCCGTACGATCGCTCTGGCGATTCTGCGTGAATCTCTCTCCTCCGCCTTCTGGTAGAGGAGATCGGCCAACTCTTTTTCCGGCCAGTGATTCACAATCTCGTCCGCTGTCAGCGGCGCTTCGGGATTCATCCTCATATCCAGCGGACCGGCCCAGCGGAAAGAAAATCCGCGCTCAGGGCTGTCCAGCTCCAGGCTGGAGACTCCCAGATCGGCGAGCACTCCATCAAAAAGCGGCAGTTGATTTGCCGCCGCCACTTCGCCGATGTTCGAAAAATCCGCCTGCACCAGAATCACCTGCCGCTCGTGCGGCCCCAACCGCTCCCGCGCTATCCCCAGCGCCTGCGGGTCGCGATCCATCCCCAAAACTCGCCCGGTCGTCAGCCGCCTGGCGATCTCCAATAAATGACCGCCCGTGCCGGCCGTCGCATCCGCATACGTTCCTTCAGGCCGTATCCGCAGCCACTCCAGAATCTCCGCGGCCAGTACCGGCGTATGCAGTACGCTCAAAACTTAAATGCCCAGATCGTCCAGTGCCTTTTCGTCTTCCGCCGTCATCGGATTACGGTTCAGTTGCTCCAGGAACCGGGCGTGATTCCAGACTTCCAGGTACGTAAGGTTTCCCTGAACGTCCACTTCGCCCTTCATCTCCGCCGATTCCCGCAGTACGGGTGGAATTAAAATGCGCCCCTGCCCATCCACCTCGACCACTTGCCCGTAATAATTTGTGCGTGATAGGAATTTTTGCTTCGCAGCGTTGTGCGAGGAAAGTTTCGCCAGCTTCTTTTCGATCTCTTCCCAGGCTTTCATTGGGTAGATCGTGGCGCGATCGCCTTTCGTCGAGGTCACGTAGAACCTCGTGCCGGTCTTGCGCAGTTCGGCCAGAAAATCCGCGGGAATTTTCACCCGCCCTTTCTCGTCGACTGTCGCTAGATAGTTGCCCCGCAGCATGAAAGCCCTTCGCTTGCTCGACCGGCGTTTGCGCCCGTGCCATCACTCGCTGGTTCGCCCCTGCGAATGCGTTTAAATGTGGAACTGTGTGGTTCTGGTGCGCCGTTTACTGCTCGCTGGGTCCGCCACTGCTTGCTTCTAGGATCGCCACTGCCCTACACTCTCTACCACTCTGCGCCACTTTCTCCCACTTTGTGCCCCGATTGTAGATAGGTTCCGAAACAAGTCAAGCGGAATTCTTCTTAGAATGAGAAATATTTGTGGAAATTCGTAGCCGCGCGCACTCGCGTTGTGGCGTCTGCGAGAGCAACCACAATTAGTAGGGTACACTCACGATGGCGTTCGTACCGCTAGTCGCTGCCTCGCCAAAAAATTCCCGGAATGTTTTGTAACAGTTAACAGCAGGCCCAAATTTTACAACGCTCCGCATGGGACCCTGCCACGAGAGGCAGTTTCGCGCAGGCGGAGAGTCACGGGTTGGTGGGGTTGCGCACTGAATCGAGGCCGCGCAGCACCGACTGCTCGTCCGGATTCAGCCCGCGCATGAACTGCGGATCGTTCAAAGCCTTCTGCCGGTCTTCCGGCGTCATGCCCTGCAAGGTGTGCAGACGATCCGTCACCACTTGCTTGCGATCCGGAGACATCTGCTGCCACTTCGGCAAGAGCGATCGCTGCACGTACTGCCGCTGCTCGGGAGACATGCGCTGCCAGGTTTGATAACTGTGCTGGACGCGATCGCGCTCCGCGGGTGACAGATTATTCCACTTCTGAAGGTTCTGGCGAATCTGTTGCTGCTTTTCCGGCGGCAGGCTCCTGAATCGGTCGTTGTTCTGCATGAAATGTTCCTGCTGCTGCGGCGACATATTCCGCAACCGTTGTCCCCACGCCGGATTCACGTTGGGATTCTGACGGCCGTTCGCGCCCGGTCCATTCGCGCCACCGCCATTCGGATTCGCCGGCGGTCGAAACGAATTCGGCGGATGCGCGGCGTTCGGATTCCCCGGCCCGTTGTTCGGGTGCCCCTGCTGTCCCGCTGGAGCGCCGGTGGATGTGCCGGCGGATGAAAGCCGCCCGGATGTCCCGGACGCGCAGCTTGATTCCGATTCTGCCGCCCCGGAGCCAAATGCGCGCGCATTCTGCCGCTGCGCCATTCGCGGGCCGGCGAAACCGCGGCCCACCGACGCGCCTTTGCGCCGAGGCAGGCTGCGCCGCAAACCCGATCGCCAGCGCGATCGCTAGCGCGCAAAATGTCTTGCCACCACGCATATATTTTCGAACCTTATTCCTCGGCGGACGGCGGCTGCTGGCCGCCATTCGAATCCGGGCTTGGCGGCTGCGCCTGCTGCTGGTCGGACGTATCATCCGCCGGCACTTCAGACAACGCATCAAACTTGCTCAGCACGTCGTAATTCTCCAGGACGCCCAGATCCTTGATCGCTTCGAAATCCTGCTGCTCCGTCGCCGCCGGATTCACTTCGCGCGGCAATCGCGCCATCCACACGCTCAGCGCCAGCAGCAAAGCCATGGAAAATGCCAGCCGCGGTTGCGGCACCAGCCAGCGGAACCAACGCGGCCGCGGCTCTTCCGCGATTCGCGCGCGTATCCGCGCATCGAAACTGAGCGAAGGCTCCACCAGCGGAACTTCATCCAGCACGCCCCACAGCTTGCGGAATCCTTCCGCGCGCTCGTGGCAAGCGCGGCAAGCGGCGAGGTGCTCTTCCACCTCCAGCCGCTCCGCCGAATTCGCCCGGCGATCCAGATACGCAACCAGTTGTTTTGAAACTTCTTCGCACTTCTTCATGATGGCCGTCCTTCCCCTGCGCGATGAGCCGCCGGCTGGGACACAAGCGGCGCCAGCTGCACTCGCAGGGTTTCGTACGCGCGAAACAAAAGCGATTTCAGCGCGCTTTCCGAGCATTCCAGAATTTTCGCGATTTCCGCGTAATCCATTTCTTCGTACTTATGCAGCAGCACCGCCACGCGCTGCTTTTCCGGCAATGACGCAATCGCCTGGCGAATGAAATCCGCCCGGTCGCGCTCGATCATATGCTCGTCAATGCGCATTTCGCGTGTGGGCAATTGCAACGGCGCCTCATCTTCTTCTACCGGCGCATCAATCGAAACGTCCATCTGGCGGTGCCGGTTGTCGCGCACCGAATTCAGCGCCAGGTTGGTGGCGATGCGAAATAGCCAGGTCGTAAATTTTGCGCTCGGAGAATACTGCTTCCGCGCGCGGTACACCCGCAAAAAAACTTCCTGCGCCAGATCCTCCGCCGTCGCCGTATCCCGCACCATGCGGTAAAGGAAATTGATCAGGGGTGTGCGATATTTTTGGAGGAGAAGGTTAAAGGACGCATCATCCCCTGCCTTCACGTCCAGCATCAATTGGACGTCAGACCTGGTCATGGCCCCCACATTGTACCTAACACCTGCGGGGCCATAAAGTTGCAGCGCGTGCGAGTGTGCCATCGGTGGCGCTCCGGTACTAGCTATGAAACCCGGAACAGCCGGAAAAGTTGCCCGTGATGGGCCAATTGCGAATCGTGGAGATACATACCTTAGTTCTTTGAAGTCAGCGGGTTAGACGTGGAAGAGCGCTTTCAATCCCAGCATGATTGCCACGCCCAGAAACACCAGCAAAGCCACTCCGATTCCCGGCTCGTGATTCACTTCGGGGATCAAATCAGAAGCCGCCACATAAAGCGTCACTCCCGCTGAAAGCGGCAGCGCAATTCCCACCGTCCCACGCAGCAAAAACATGAACCCCATGCCCAGCAAAGTCATCCCGCCCAAAATCACCGACGAAATGAACGCCGCCCTTCGGCTCTGCCCGCTCGCCAGCATCAACGACGCCACCGTAAACCCCTCCGGCAATTTGTGCAGAAACACGGCCACAAAAATCACGCCGCCTAGCCACGTCGAAACCAAAAGTCCCGAAGCGATCGCCACTCCATCGAAGAACGTGTGAATCCCCAATCCCAGGAGCGCCGCGTAACTCGCATGTGCATGCGAAATTTCTTCGTGGTGCGTCTCTTCCCCAAAATGAAAATGCGGCGCCAAGGTATGTTCGAAAAAATGCACCACGAAGTATCCCGCGAGGACCAGCACAAACACCGAACTCGTATCCCGAAAAAGAAACGACCCGCCATCGCCCCGCAATTTCAGCGATTCCGGAATCATCTCCAGCACCGCCGTAGCCAGCATGAACCCCGCGCCCAAAGCGATAAAATATTTCAAGTAATGGCGCGACCACTGCCGGTGCGCAATCAAAGACCCGCCCAGCACATTAGCCCCCGCCGCCGTCAACCCCAACAGCAGGCCCACAAATATGCGCATTGTCTCAGGAGCCATAAACCTACATGGAGTGCGGTGGCGTGCCACCGCTTTCTCTTGGGCGAGGCGCGCCTCGCCTGCATTGCGTCAACTTGGTGTCAACACCACGTGGAGCGAGCCGCGGACATAAAAGCCGTAAACAATCCTTCGGCGACCTCGGTCCGACGGCCCATCTAGTCACTCGCCACTAATCACTCGCCACTGCCGTTATCATCCAGAATGCCGGAACAAAATCACGTCGCCATCCTGCACGATATATTCCTTGCCTTCGAGCTTCACCTGCGCCTTCTCGCGCGCCGCCGCGAAACTCCCGGCCTTGATCAAATTTTCCCAATTGACCACTTCGGCCTTGATGAATCCGCGCTCGATGTCGCTGTGAATCGCGCCTGCCGCCTCTTGCGCGTTCATCCCGCGCTTGATCGTCCACGCACGGCATTCCGGCTCGCCGGCCGTCAGAAAAGAAATCAATCCCAGCAATTGGTAGCTCGCCTGGATCAACCGGTCGCGCCCCGATTCCTTCAGCCCGTACGCATTCATCATTTCCGCAGCTTCGGCTTCTGGAAGCTCTGCCAGCTCCGCTTCGATTTTTCCGCAGAACGGCACCACCGCCGTCTGCGGTTTCGATGCCAATTTTTCCAGATGGTGCTTCTCGATCGCCCGATCAATCTCCGCCGCCTCGTCATCGCCGAGATTCAGAACGTAGAGCATCGGCTTGCGCGTAAGAAATTCGAACCCGGTCAGCATTTTCAATTCTTCCGGCTTGAACTCCAGTTCGCGCAAAGGCTGCTCGGCTTCCAGCGCCTTGCGGCAGCGTGTCAGCAGCGCCAGTTCCGTCTCGAGGATCGTCTCTTTCTTTTTCTTCAAATCCTTTTCCAGCCGCTCGATGCGCTTCGAAGTCTGTTCCAGGTCGTACAGCATCAATTCGATTTCGACACTCTCGATATCGCGCAAAGCGTCGAGCGACCCGCCTTCATGCGGCACAGCCGGATTTTCAAAGAGCCGCACCACGTGCGCCAAAGCATCCGCCTCCCGCAAAGGAACCAGCGATGCGGAATTTTTCTCGCGGTCCTTCTGCAATCCGCCCACGTCCACGTATTCAATCGTCGCGAAAGTGTTTTTCTTCGGCTTGAATATCTCCGCCAGCTTCAAAACACGCGGATCCGGCACCTTCGCGATGCCCACGTGCGCTTGATTGGGCGCGCTACGCCCCTCCACCCGCGCTCCAGTAAGTATGCGGAATAAGCTGGTCTTCCCTACCTGCGGCAACCCAATAATTCCAGTTTTCATAAGCCCACGATACTAACACAGCGGCACGCATCAACCGCCTCGCCTGCGCAGCTTCGCTGACAGCGGCATAGCGGGGCGTGGAAGTGTGTGGCATTATCGTTCGGTGACTGCCAGCCGGACCGCCATTTGTAAACACGCGTGGATCGCCGGCCTGGCCGGTTCTTTTATTTCGGTGTTGCTGTTCGCGTTCTCCTGGCGTTATTTGGATCCCTTCGCTTTTCTTGCCTGGCCGGACTTCTTATACTGGCCGCAATACATCGGATGGGTTGCTGGAATCCTACTCGGCGGGCATGATGAAAGTCGGGGTCGGATTGCGGCAATAGCAATCCCGATTAACGCGATTATCTATGCCGTCGCAATTTTCTGCGTGACACGCGTCATTGTTCGCACGCGACGTTCGGCTTGACCGACCACACTTTCATCCCTAGGGGCACACGGGCTGTGAATTTGTGGTGGCCGGTGCGTCCCGCGCCCTTCCGGACGCACCGGCCATCCGTCCGTCATCGCAAAATCGTGTACGGCACCAACCGATTGTGCAAGACGGTTCTTGTCCGGTATCCTTCAGAACGCCCATGACCGAAAATATCTTGCTCCCCTTCGATCACCTCAAAGCCCACGAATTTCTTCGCGGCATAGACAAACGCCTCGCCCGCATGATCGAAAAAATCGGCACGTTCGGGTTCAAGCTCGACGAATGCGACAGCGTCTACGAATCGCTCCTCGAAGCCATCGTCTACCAAAGCATCAGCGGCAAAGCCGCCGCCAAAATCTACTCGCGCATCAAAGCGCTCGGCGCAAACGGTCTCTGCCCCACTCCCGCAGAAATTCTCGCGACGCCCACTCAAAAGCTCCGCGAAGCCGGCCTCTCCGGCGCCAAAGCCGCCGCCATGAAAGACCTCGCGCAGAAAACCATCGAAGGAATCGTCCCCACTCTCGAAGAAGCCGGAAAATTAACGGACGCAGAGCTAGTCGAACGCCTGATTTCAGTCCGCGGCATCGGCGCCTGGACGGTGGAAATGTTCCTCATCTTCCGCCTGGGACGCCCAGACGTCCTGCCCATCCACGATTACGGCGTGCAAAAAGGTTTCGCGCTAACCTACGGCAAAAAAGTAATCCCCAAGCCGCGCGAACTAGCCGCCTTCGGAGAACGCTGGCGCCCCTACCGCACAGTAGCCAGCTGGTACATGTGGCGCGCCGTAGAACACTACGGCAAAACCCGCAAGCTGACGAAAAACACTAAGGCCACGGCGAAGAAAGGCGCGAAGAAGACGAAGTCGGCGAAGCGGAAGGCGAAAAGAAAATCAAAGACGCGCAGGTGAACTAAGCTCGGACCGTCAGGAATAGCGACGCAACTCCGATCAACAGTGTCGCGCCTTCCAATTGCACCGAAACGCCGTGCAGCCGATCGAATTCCACACGCAAAGGATTGTCCTTCGGCGTCTCGATAACCGAACCCATTTCGCTTCGCAATACGTTCATCCGGCGAATCACGACTTGTTGCGAAATGACCGTCAAAGTCACCATAATAACCACGCCCATCACAGGCAGAACCAGCCGCTTGCCTGCACCCGTTGAAGACAACGCCATCGCCGCCGACGCGATCAAGAACAGCAGCCCCGCGATCACTCCCACCGTGTGCAGGCGCCGCAGCGTGAACTCCACTAACAATCCACCCAGGTCCTGGCTCGGCAAAACGCGAAACGCCCCAGGCGCCACTGCTGCGCTGAAGTAGAAAATCGAACCGAGCCATGTACCTAATGCGAACACCTGTACGAATCGCAGGATGCTGGTCATCAATGATTTCCGTTAGAATGATTTTTTGGCCGGAGCAGAGCTACTTGGGGACTCGCGTATTGGAAGCCGGAAAGAAATTCAGTCGCCATTTTTAGCTACGAATGCTCTTCCGGCCGCATCTGAATGAGCGGGTGAGTGGTGGGCGACCAAGGACTTGAACCTTGGACCTCTCCCGTGTGAGGGGAGCGCTCTAACCACTGAGCTAGTCGCCCACAGAACCTACTTTTTGTAGCAGAAGGCCACGCGAATTGCAAACCACGGTCACTAGCGCCAGCACTCGCCTCGCCGAGCTTTTGCGCTCGATTTCGCGCGTCGTCAAGGGCAAGGAAGACGTCATCCAACTCGCCCTCACCACGTTGCTCGCCCGCGGGCATTTGTTAATTGAAGACGTGCCCGGCGTCGGCAAGACCACTCTCGCCCAGGCTCTCGCGCGCTCCTTTCGCTGCACGTTCCAGCGCATTCAATTCACTTCGGACATGCTCCCGAGCGACGTGATCGGCGTCAGCGTCTTCAATCCCGCGACGCAAGAATTCGAATTCAAGCCTGGCCCGATTTTCGCCAATATCATCGTCGCCGACGAAATCAATCGCACCACGCCCAAAACGCAATCCTCTCTTCTCGAAGCCATGAACGAAGCGCAAATTACCGTGGACAATCACACGCATCCGCTGCCGAATCCATTTTTAGTGCTGGCCACGCAGAATCCCATCGAGCACCACGGCACCTATCCGCTGCCCGAATCGCAGCTCGACCGCTTCCTCATGCGCATCAAGATGGGCTACCCTTCGCGCGACAGCGAAAAAGAAATCATCCGCAATAACGCCGGCCACTCGCCGGTGGAAAAAATCGTGCCCGTGATGGACGCAGCCGACGTCGTCGCCATGCAGGAATCCGTCGCCAAAGTGAAAGTAGACGAAAGCCTGCTCGATTACGCTCTCGAAATCGTCGAACGTACACGGCAGACCGAACAGCTCAGCCTCGGCGTCAGCCCTCGCGGCGCCGTCATGCTCCATCGCGCCGCGCAAGCCCGCGCCTTCCTCGAAGGCCGCGATTACTGCCTCCCCGACGATTTCAAGCGCCTCATCGTTCCCGTCTTCGCACACCGCGTAGTAGTCAGCTCGCGCTACATCTCCACGCAAAAAAAATCTGAGCAAGCCGAAACGATCCTAGGCGAAATCCTCGACTCCACCCGCGTCCCTGTGTAACAACGTCATGCCGCAACGAAAACTGTCATTCCGACCGCTGGCCGCTCTGTACGAGACGTTGTCATCCCGAGCGAAGCGAGGTACCTCTCTTCGTTCCTGCGCAGCCCGGCCGCAAACCGCTCGCCACCCCGCCGCGCAATCCCGGAGCGCCCACTAATGTCCGACTCCGTAGTCCTCCGCCTCTGGCGCGCCCGCGACAAATCCGGCTGGCGCAATTTCGGCGTCGCGATGTTGGTGCTCTCTCTCGCCCTAGCAGTCGCGCTCTTTTCCGCCGCCGTCGCCCAACAAGGCCGCATCCTCCTCGCGGCAGTCACCACCCTGCTTTCACTCGCGATGGCCGCCTGGGTCGGCATCACCATCGTGCCCAATCTCGCACGGCGCACCAGCCTCCGCTGGTTTGTCTATCAAGTTGATTACCGCCTCACCCGCGAAGGCATGGTCTACCTCGGAGTCGTCGCGATTCTCATCCTCGCCTCCGTCAACACCGGCAACAACCTCCTGTTCATGATGCTGGCCTGCTCCATCGCAGGCATCCTGATCTCCGGCGTTCTTTCCCGCGCGGTCCTCACGGGCATTGACCTGAAATTCGATTTGCCCGAACACATTTTCGCCGCTCAACCGGTCCTCGCCGAACTGGAACTGCGCAACGAAAAACCATTGTGGCCATCGTTCTCCCTCCGCGTGATCGGCGCAGCCAAAGAAGGCGCCACACAAATTCTCACTCGCCCAGTATTTTTTCCGTACATCCCGCGTCTCGGCTGCGCCCGCCAAAAACTCGAGCTTACGTTCCCGCGTCGCGGCGTCTATCGCCAGGATTCCTTCGGCATCCGCACCCGCTTCCCCTTCGGCTTCTTCGAAAAAACGCGCCACGTGGATTCCGAACTGCAAATCGTCGTCTATCCGCATGTCGAGCCCACCGATCATTTCTACGAAGTGCTCCCGCTCCTGAGCGGCGAAATGGTCAGCTACTTTCGCGGACGCGGCCACGAGCTGCATTCCCTGCGCGACTATCTCCCCACCGATAGCGCCCGCACCGTGGATTGGAAAGTCACCGCCCGCGCCGGACACTTGATGGTCCGCGAATTCGCGCGCGAAGATGAACGCCGGGTGATGCTGGTCCTCGATCCCTTCATCGGCCCGCCGCCCGCGGGCGTCGCCACCGCTGCGCCTGCGAGCGCCGCGCCCCAGCCATCCGCATCCGATCTCGAAGTTGCTTCGCATACTCAGCTTTTCGAACGCGCCGTCTCCATGGCTGCCTGCATCGCCTGGCACTTCAACGAAATCAATTCAGTCCTGCAATTCCGCACCAACCGTTTCGCAACGCCCATGGCTCCCGCCGAAGAAATCATCTACGACGCGCTCCGCGAGCTAGCCACCATCCAGCCGGACCAATCAAAGATCGGCGGCGAATTTCTCGACGAGCTAGCGTCCGACCACGAAATCTTCAAAATCATAATCACCGCCCGCCCCCAAAACACCATCCCCACAGCCCTCTGGTCGTCTTCATACTTCCTTTTCCTTGATTCACTTCGATAGTCCAGGAGGGCCGAACGGTGTCACTGGAATCCACGGTTCGTAGGCCGGTGCCCTTCACTGCGCTGCCGCGGTGGCGAAAAGTATTGATTGTCTCTTGTATTCTCGCGTTCCTCTGCGCGGCCGCGATGCTCGTCAACGTTGAGCTCAATATGTATCCTTCGGCGCCTGACCACCCCGTTCCAGAAACCGGCGAAGTTTACGGTGTCAATATAAATCACGGGTTCATACGATACGTCACGCTCCGAGACAAGACACGTCTTGAGTGTTGGGAATCGAACGCTCGCAATATCTGTGGACTCGGAATGCTCGCCGTCGTTTTTCTTTGGCTGACGTTTAAAGGCCCCGTGAGCCCGAAACAGCGGGGACGGCGCGATAACGTGGGTAAAGACTCGCATCGCACTTGAACCGATGCGAGAATGATCCCCGAGTGAAAGCTCATCTCACAGGCCACGCCCAAAAGAATTTCCAATCGCGTCTGCTCAAATGGTTCCGCACCCACCAACGCGATCTCCCCTGGCGCTTGAGCCGCGACCCCTACCGCATATGGGTTGCAGAAGTAATGCTCCAACAAACCCGCATCGCCGCGGTAATGCCCTACTACCAACGCTTCCTCGATCGCTTCCCAAATGTAGAATCGCTAGCACAAGCCCCGCAAACGGAAGTCCTGAAACTCTGGTCCGGCCTCGGCTACTACAGCCGCGCCCGCAATCTCCACGCCGCCGCGAAAGAAATCGTCGCGCACCACAAAGGCAAATTCCCGCGCGAACTCGAAGCCGCCCTGGCTCTCCCGGGCATCGGCGCCTACACCGCCGCCGCAGTCTTAAGCATTGCGTACGATGCCCCGCTAGCCGTGCTCGATGGCAACGTCGCCCGCGTCCTGGCCCGCATCCGGGCCATCCGCGGCGACCTCCGCGCGCCAAGAACCTGGCGCGCCCTCACCGAAATCGCCAATCGCCTACTCGCCAAAAATTCCGCAAGCGACTGGAACCAATCCCTAATGGAATTAGGCGAAGTTATCTGCACGCCGCAATCCCCGCGCTGCGAAAGTTGCCCCGTAGCGCGCTGGTGCCGCGCTCAAGCAAAAAATCTCACAAACGAAATCCCCGCCCGCCGCCGCAAACGCGCCCCCATCCACATCAAAATTGCAGCAGCCATCCTCCTCGACCCCCGCAACCGTACCCTGCTAATAAAAGATCCCGGCGCCCACGACGGCGTCCTCTTCTCCCGGATGTGGCAATTCCCTGCAATTGAAGTCACAAGCGAACCGAAAGCCGCACTAGCCGCGCATCTCCGCGCAACTCTAACCCTGCCAGACAACGCCCCCGTCGAACTCGAAGCGTTGCCCGCCGCGCGCCACGGCTTGACGTTCCGCAATATCGCACTCCTCCCCTTCCTAGCCCGTGTCGAGTATCTCCCCAAACTCCCCCGCACCCGCATCCTCCCCATTGCAAACCTGGCCAAGCTTCCCATCTCTAGCGCCACAAAAAAAATCGCCGCCGCCGCGCTGCTACCTGGCCATGCCGCCATTACACGATAGGCGTCGCCCACGCCGCCGTCTCGCTCGCTAGTGTTAGCATCATAAAAGGCCATGGCCTCCACAGCGCGACTCAGCGCGCCGCCCCTCCCGGCGGTGCAACGTTACTTCGAGGTGTCGCTGTTCCTCCTCGTCTCCACCGGCATTCTCGCCGTCGTCAGCACCGGCAAACTCGACATTTTCTCGACTTTCATCCCGGTAATCGCGCTCACCTACAAAGCAGTCCGCATCTGGCGCGGCCGCCCTCCCGAACTTTCCGTACGCGTCGCCACCTGGCTGGTGCTCGCCTACTTCCTCTTCTTCCCATTCGATCTCTGGGTCGTCTCGCGCGTCCTGTCCGCAGGCGCGCCCAACCCCGCGCTCTATTCCGCGCTGCTCGCCGCCGTCCACCTGATGCTATTCGCGAGCCTCGTGCGCCTCTTTTCCGCGCGCACCAACCGCGATTACGCCTTCCTGGCCATGCTCGCCGTCACCTGCATGCTGGCCTCGGCGATTCTCACAGTCGAAACCAGCTTCCTCGTCGCACTCGCAATCTTTCTGACTCTCGCGGTCTCCACCTTCGTCGCGCTGGAAATTCGCCGTGGCGCCAATGACGCCGTTTCGCCCCCCTTCGATTCCGGCTCGCCGCTCGCGCACCAATTGAATCGCGCGTTAGGACTCACCTCCGTGCTCGTCGCCGTCGGCACACTCGCCATCGGCGGAGTGATTTTCTTCACCCTGCCGCGCTTTACTGCCGGCTATCTCAGTGCGCTCAGCCTCCAGCCCAAATTGATGACCGGCTTCAGCGACAACGTCACGCTCGGCGAAATCGGCGAGATCCAGCAAAGCCACGCCGTGGTCATGCGTATCCACATTGACGGCGAGCCTTCCCGCGGGGAAGGCATGCACTGGCGCGGCATCGTCCTCACCAATTTCGACGGCCGCCGCTGGTTCACGCCCACTCACGAGCGCATCGCTTTCTTCCCAGATTCCGCCGGCATCTATCGCCTCGGCTCGCCGCCGCTGCCCGCCGGCGATTCCCATCCGATGCATTACACGGTGCTCATGGAACCTCTTGCCAGCGACGCCGTCTTCGTCGCTTCGCGTATCGAAAGTCTCCGCGGGCGTTTTGCCAACGATGTCGAACGCGTCGGTCCCAGCCGCCGCAACAACTATCTCCTCGTGGATCCCACCGAATCCATCTCCAATCCTTTTCACAACGCCACGAAAGTCCGCTACGAAGCCCTTTCCGACGTACCCGATGTGCCTCCCGCGCAATTGCGCGCCGCATCCGCAGTCTTTCCTCCCACGCTCTCGCCCGATGATCTGCAGGTTCCTCCGCTCGATCCGCGCATCAAGAAACTTGCCGAGCAAATCACCGCGGGCGCCACCACCGAGTACGACAAGACCGTGAAAATCGAGCTGTACCTGAAAGCTCACTACGGTTACACGCTCGATCTGCGCGGTCCGCGCAGCAACGATCCCCTCGCGCATTTTCTTTTTACTCGCCGCAGTGGCAATTGCGAATATTTCGCCGCCGCCATGACGGTGATGCTCCGCGACATCGGCATTCCCGCCCGTTACGTCGGCGGATTTCTCGCCGGCGAATACAACGACGTTGGCGGCGATTGGATCGTCCGTTCCAGCGACGCGCACGTGTGGGTCGAAGTCTTTTTCCCGGGCTTCGGATGGATCACTTTCGACCCCACGCCTCCCGGCGCCGCCAAGTCCGCCGGAATGTGGCAGCGTTTCGGCATGTATTGGGACTGGTTCCAATACGCGTGGGGTGAATGGGTCATCAACTACGATTTTGCGCACCAGGTCACCCTCGCGCAGAACGTCCAGAAAACTTCCCGCGATTGGAGTGAAAGCGCCCGCAACTACTACCGCGAGAAGCAGCGTCAGGCAATGGACGCGATCCTCGCTCTCGATAAGAAAACCGAAGCTTCGCCGTATTTCTTGCCTACTGTACTGGTCTGCTTGATCGCGCTGCTCTTCTACCTGCGCGGCCGCAGCTTGATCGCTTACGTCATCGCGCGCTGGAGTCTCCGCGCGCGCAATCGAGGCAACGTCACTGCCTCGCTCGCCACGCTCGAATATCGCGAAATGCTCCGCCTGCTCGAAAAACGCGGCTGGAAAAAATCCCCGTCGCAAACCGCGCAGGAATTCGCCGCCGCCATCCCTTCGCCCGATGTAGCCGCGCCTGTCGCGCAGCTGACCCAGCTCTATCAATCCGCGCGCTTCGGCAATAACCTGCCGCCCGTAGCCCAAATGTCCGCTCTCCTAAGCGCCCTCCGCGAAATAATCCGCGCCAGCAAGTCTCGTTTGCCATGACCTTACCGATTGACTCGCCGACGTCTCCGCTCCCGGAGGATCGACTGCTACAGATACCTGCCACGCGCAAGTTGCGGTGGTCGCGACGCGGCGCCGTGCGCGGGGACTTCGTTAAGACTTGCGCGCTCTTCGCTGCCTTATATATCGTCACCCGAGATACGAGAATTCTTCACTTATTGGGAATCTTCCTGGTAGCTCTCGCCGCTGTCGTCGTATGGCCATTCGTTCGCGATCCGTGGGTCCTGTACCGCCGATATTCGGCACCGGCGCATGTTCGTTACCGAGTTGTACAAAGCGGCCAAGTCCCGGCAAGAATCCATCGTGCAATTTCAACTCACATCTCTCAACTTGCGAATTTGGGATTTGAAATGGCGGGGTACCTCGCTCACGAGCGCGAAACGGTGTTGAGCGTGGTTGCGTTGATGATACACCGTGAAAAACAAGACTCGGCTCATGTAGCGTGGACCAGCTCGGGGATCAAGGTTACCAAGCTCGTGGCATTTGAGACCCGCTTTGAAGACGGATGCTCGCTTTCAACTACCGATCGGCGACGAACGTCCATGTTTCGAGCCCATCCATCTCACGAAGTCTTTGCCTTTCCACAAATCCGCTCGATCGACGATCTCTATCAACTTCACCTTAGGTTGAAACTCCGTTTTTCGACCCGCCGCTCGGTTATCGGAAGCCAAGGCGAGGAAATCGGCATTTTCATGCAACTCGTGCAAGAGCATCACTTTAGGATCATGAATCAAGGCAATTACAAACAGGCGCCATCAGGAGAACGCTACGTGTTCACGTGGACGGGTGCGTGCCGGCATGCTTGGTTGCAAGCATGGCCCACAACGGTCGTGCGAGAAATGCGGAATGCGTCGAAGGCGAAGAAAGAAGCGAAGTTGCTTGGATTTCGAATCGATTCCAAGCTCGGTCGAATAACCCGAGATTCCGGGAACTGACCTGTCGCGCAGCATTGCACTACATGTCGTCCACGCCTCCGTGCTAAAGTTAAATATTCCGCAGCAACCTAAGGACCGCGCTGTATGCCGAAAGTTGGATTCGTAAGCCTGGGATGCCCGAAGAACCTCGTGGATAGCGAGGTGATGATGGGCATTCTTGCGCGCGCCGGCTACGAACTCACGCCGCGCGCCGGCGAAGCCGACGTTCTGGTCGTCAATACCTGCAGCTTCATCGAACCCGCGCAGAAAGAGTCCGTGGACTCCATCCTGGAAATGGCCGAATACAAAAAATTCGGCCGCGCGCAAAAACTGATCGTTGCCGGATGCATGGTCGAACGCTATCGCAACGACATCCGCGAACAAATCCCCGAAGTGGATGCCGTGATCGGCACCGGCGAAATCGAAAAAATCCTAGAAGCCTGCGAAGGCCAGCTCCGGGCCGACGACCCGCACGCAGCCGATCTCCCGACGTATCTTTATCACGATGGCACGCCGCGCATCCTCGCCACGCCCGGCCACACCGCCTACATCAAGATCAACGAAGGCTGCGACCACCCTTGCACCTTCTGCGTGATTCCGCAGTTGCGCGGAAAATTCCGCAGCCGCCGCTTCGAATCTGTCGTCCGCGAAGCCGAAAATCTCGCCGCCGCAGGAGTCCGCGAAATCTCCCTGATCGGCCAGGACACCACTTTTTACGGCGAAGATCTCGGCATCCGCGACGGCCTCGCCACCTTGCTCGAGCGTCTCGCGCAAATCGAAGACCCGCACTGGGTGCGCTTTCTCTACTGCTACCCCAACCGCATCACGCCGCGCCTGCTCGATACCATCGCCGCGCATCCCCGCCTCGCAAAATATCTCGATGTCCCGCTGCAGCACGCCAGCCGCAGCGTTTTAGCGCGTATGAAACGCGGCTCAAGCGGCGACGCGTTCCTGAAGATGCTCGAGAAAGCGCGCAAAGCGATTCCCGGCGTCTCAATTCGCACGTCCTTCATCGTCGGCTTCCCCGGCGAAACCGAAACCGACTTCCGCGAGCTCTGCGATTTCGTTCGCGCCGCCGAATTCGATTGGATGGGCGTCTTCGCTTACTCCGACGAAGACACCTCCAAGAGTTTCGCGCTGGAAAATAAAGTGGACGCAAGAACCATCGCCCGCCGCCGCGACACGCTAATGTCCATTCAGAAAAAAATCTCAGCCCGCAAGCTGCGCAAGAAAATCGGCCAAACCCTGCAAGTCATGCTAGAAGGCCCCTCCAAAGACACAGACCTGATCTGGGAAGCCCGCGCAGAAGGCATGGCCCCCGAAATTGACGGCAAAGTTTACGTCACAGAATTCGCAGGAGTGAACGACGCAGCAGACCTGCCAAGCCCAGGCACCCTAGCCACAATAGAAATCACAGAGTCCAAAGACTACGACCTTATCGGTCGAGTAACCGAATTCGAAAAGCCCAGCCCCAACTCACAGCGTCACCGCCCGATCGCGGCAGCTTCACCATTCCCAATCCTCGCCTAAACCGAATTCGTAGGGGCACGGCATGCCGTGCCCGCGTTTAGAATCCGCACGAGTCAACGCCCCGCGCATCAACCCGCCGTTTGCGGTATCCTCTGCATATGCAGCATCGCTGCCCCATCTGCAAAAAACCCACGGACTCGGACGCCAACGCCGAATTTCCGTTCTGCAGCGAACGCTGCAAACTCCTCGACCTCGGCGCCTGGGCCAGCGAAAAATACGTAATCACCGAACCCGCGATAGATGAAACGCTCTTCGAGGACGTGGACCACAACCCCAAAGATGAACACAAAAACTGACCGCGCCGCGCCAGTTCCGCCGCCCAATCCAAATTTTGCGCTCCTGGTCGCTACTGCCGGCGGCCTCGGTTATTTCCGAAAAGCTCCCGGAACTTGGGGCTCGCTCGTCGGAGTGGCCGTCGCTCTGCTGCTCGCAAATTTCGTGCAAATTGTGATGGTGCCGCTCGGTTTCATAAGTGCCCTTTCGGGTGTTGGCTTCGATGTCCCAATGGCTTTGGGCCGCTGCCCCGTCAGCCCGAACTTGATCGCTTCTGTATTTGGCTTTCTTCTGCTTGCGGCTGTTGGGGTTTGGGCGTCTGATCGCGTCGCAACGCGCTTCCGCGAGAAAGATCCTCAGTACGTAGTAATAGACGAAGTGTCGGGACAACACCTAACTCTGCTGCTCGGCTGTGGCGTGCCGATCTGGTGGAAAGCTGCGCAGCCGGTCTTTGACCCGTTGCCGCTCGGCCTCATCACTCTGCGCGCGGCCCTCAACTGGAAATATCTGCTCCTGGGTTTTATACTTTTTCGAGTGTTCGATATCTGGAAGCCGTTCCCAGCGCGCCAAGCCGAATCACTACCGGGCGGCTGGGGTATCATGGCAGACGACTGGATCGCCGGAATTTACGCGGCCATCGGCGTGTGGCTAGCGCGCGCCGCAGGCTTTTAGCAAACGCATAACATGACACACGTTGTCATCCCGAGCGCAGCGAGGGATCTCTCTTCGATTGCGACGCCGGGCAGGCGTTCAACCGCCAGCGATCAGTCGGGCCAGCGCACGACAAATGACACCGCCCCGAATTTAGTGCAAGCTATAGCAATACCCAGCATCACCGCGAACGACGCATGAACTCAGCGATGAACGGCACGCCAAGAATCGAAAGCGTAAAACCCGCCGCAGCATTGCCGGGCGGCGAAGTCGCCATCAGCGGCACCGGCTTTGCCACGCGCAATCACACGCGCCCTCTCGTTCAATTCGGAGTCGCCGAAGGTTCGCTCATCCTGGCCGCCGATAATCTCCTGATCGCGCGCGTCCCCGAAGGAGCCGCAGGCGGCGCCGTCCGCGTAAAAATGGGCAGCATCGAAAGCGCGCCGTTCCCTCTCGCGCTCGGCACGCAAATCGCGGACAACCTGCATCCCGTCGCCAATCCCGCGATTGACTCCGACGGCAACACCTACGTCACCTTCAGCGGCCAGCGTGGCCAGAAAGTTCCCGTCTCGCTATACAAAGTCACCGCCAACCACGCCATCAAGCCCTTCATCACCGAAATGATGAACCCCACCGGCCTCGCGCTCGATCGCGACGGTTTTCTCTTCGTCTCCAGCCGGCACGACGGCGCCATCCATCGCGTCTCGCCCGACGGCCGCTCAATGCAATGGGTCGAAGGCATGGGCATCGCCACCGGCCTCGCGTTCGACAAAGCCGGCAGCCTCTACGTTGGCGATCGCAGCGGCACGATTTTCAAAATCGGTCCCGACCGCGAAATTTTCGTTTTCGCCACGCTCAAGCCGTCCATGTCCGCCTATCATCTCGCCTTCAGCACAACCGGCGACTTGTACGTCACCGGCCCCACCACTTCCAGCTTCGACCAGGTCTATCGCATCAATCCCGCCGGAGAAGTCAGCACCTTCTTCCGCGGCCTCGGCCGCCCGCAAGGCCTCGCGTTCGATCGCGACGGCAACCTCTACGTCGCCGGCTCGCTAGGAGGCAAGCGCGGTATCGTCCGCCTCACACCCCAAGCCGAGCCGCAGCTCGCTGTCACCGGTTCCAATATCGTCGGGCTCGCACTCCTGCCTTCGCACCGCGCCATGATCGCCACCACCAGCGCTCTGTATTCCCTGGATTGGGACGTAGAAGGCCTCCTCCTCAACGGCTAGTCCTCTGCATTAGCAACGAAGGGCGCTGCTCCATCATCAGCGCGATCATGCCGACAGTTCAGGGAGTGCGGCGGCTTGCCGCCGCCTTGGTTTTGGGCGAGGCTTGCCTCGCCTGCTCTTCGGTGTTGCTCTTCAACGTTTGCGTTCCGATCGGCCAACTGGTTTTCGCGACGGTAGGGGCACGGCATGCCGTGCCCGCTTTTGAATCGCGCCATTCACCGGCCTCACACCGGCCGATCCGGATAAATCGCCCGCGGAAATCGCAAATGCACCAAACCCGCGCAAGCCAAAATCACAAAAAACGCAATAACACTCCCCTCCGGCCCCGCCGACCCACCGGTAATCCACTTCGACCCGTTCACCGATGTATTCAAATAATGCCCCACCCCAACCAATCCACTATCCGGCGTCCCATAGAAAAAAGTCTCCGCCCAATCCCAAGCCGCGTGAAATCCCACCGCAAACCACAATGTCCCGGTCCGCCGGATCGTCAAACAAAAAAACAAACCAATCTCCACCACCTGCAGAATCCCAAACACGTTCTCGCCCGGATTACCCAGATGCGCCGCGCCAAAAATCGCCGAAAGAAAAAGCGCCGCGGGCCAAAACCGCCAACGTCTTGCCATGATGAATAGCCAATACCCGCGAAAAGCAAACTCCTCATTGATCGCCACCGCCATAAATACAGCGCCCCAACCCAGCGCGTACCGCAAAACTGCCGCGCCATTCAGCGCCACCGAATCGATCTGAAAATGTCCTATCGCGCGCAAAATCAGGACGATTGCGGACAGCATCGCGAATCCCCACAGCAAGCCTTCCCAAAATCGTAACCCGAAAATGCCGCGCGGCGGAATGCCGTAGTCAGCAAGCGGGCGTTTCTCGACGCGCGCGACGATCCAGGTCGCCAGCACCACAAAAAACGCCATGATCGCTTTGATCGGCAATTCGCTGCGTACGCTGAAAGCGCCGCTAGTCGCCTTACGTGCCAGCCCCGTCGCATAAACCAGCACTCCCGGCAAAATAAATCCAATACCAACCCAAATCAGCAAATTGTTCCGGTCGGTACGCGTCCACGGGCGCCGCGGTTCCATCTCCGTCACCTTGCGCGAATCCGAACCGCCTTCCCCCGGGCCCCGTTCTCGCAAATCCCCGTTAGAATCTCCGCCGCTTCCCTCAGCCAAGTCCGTCCCTCCCCGTTCGCCCCTCGTTCAGTCAATCTTCGACTCATCCCGATACATCACCTTGTGCCGCATCGATTTGATCCACTCGTCAATCTGCTCCACCGTCGCCGCGCACTCCGGATTAAACCGCTCCCAACTCATGATCTGCCCGAGCGGTTTCTTCCAACGTTTGTACGAAGGCTTCGCCGGCGGCCCGAAACACATCACATCAATTATCGAAAGTTCTTCAGGCACTCTCAGGAGCGGCTTGATTTCCCGCTGGATTTCATCCTGCCCAATCGCGGTAATCCACCACACCGCATACCCCAAAGCGGCCGCAGCCAGATGCGCGGACATCGTCGCCGCCGCCACCGATTGCAGCAAAATCCGCTCCGCATTCTGATGATACAGACGGTCCAGCTCCGATCCGTCATTCAACACCGGAAACGCCCGCACAAATCGAAAATCCGCCAGCACCACGATCAATCCCGGCGCGCTCTTCACGCCATTGTAATTCGGCGTGGGAAAGCCCATGTGCAATCGCGCGCGGTGCTGCTGCTCGTCCACAAAACACTGCCCGATCGTCTGCTTCACCGCCGCATCGTTCACCACAATAAAATGCCAGGGCTGCGCGTTCGCTCCCGAGGGAGCGTGGCGAGCTGCCTCCAGAATCATTTCAAAGTGCTCGCGCGGTACCGTGTACGCCGCGAACGCGCGGTTCGTCATCCGGTTCCGCACTACATCCATCAAAGCCGCGTAACGATCCACCTGATTGAATTTGGCTGCCGCGTCCCGCGCCACGTCGCCCATGCGCCACTCCTCAAGTCGCTTTTGATTCTCGATTGCGCCCAACATTCTAAGCCCGATTCACGCAGTTGACCTTGTAGCGGCGCACTTCAGTGCGCCATTGCTCAGACGCCACGCACGATGGCGCTCTCGAGGCCGAATGTTAAAGCTCCCGTGTCTTCGCCTTTCGCTCTCCAGCAGCCGAATCCCGCCCACACACAAAAACCGCAGCCCACGCGCCCAGAGCGGTTTCACATTCCAGCAACACTCCGTTCACACGCCAGCAACTGCCCCAATGTCATAGAGTCTCCTCTCGAACGAGCCTCAAGATAGCCGCAAAGGACGCTGAGCCATGTTTTCAGCCAAACGAATCCTCTCTCCCATCGACTTTAGCGATTTTTCCATGCAAGCCCTCGAGGTAGCCGAAGACATTGCGTCCCGCTACGGCTCCGAACTCGTGCTCATCCACGTCGTCCCCGTGATCCCCAAACTCGTTGGCCACGCCGACATCTTCACCGAGGGCGAATACGAAAACAAATTGATCGCCAGCGCTACCGCGCGCGTGGCCGACATCGTAGCCAAGCTGCAGCAAAAGGGCCTGCAGGCCCGCAGCACCGTCAGCCTGAGCAACGATCCCGCCATGGAAATCATGCGTGTCGCCGAATCCGAAAAATCCGACCTCATCGTCATCGCCACCCACGGCGTAACCGGATGGCGCCGGATCGCTTTCGGCTCGGTCACTGACAAACTGGTGCGCAACGCCGAATGTTCGGTCCTCGTCCTCCGTGCGGAAGCAGCCGCCGCAGCCGCGCCAGAGTCTGCCTCGGCCTCGGCATCCGCTTAATCGCGAAGAGTTCACAGAATTCACGCGTCTTCGCAAGCAAGCATCCGACGCGCTCGACGCCGTCCGCTCGCTGCGTCCACATGCCGAACCCGACTTGCGCATCCCGCTCGTCATCGAGTACAACATTTCTAGATGAATGCGGAGATCATAGCTGTCGGTTCCGAACTTCTCACTCCCTTTCGCCTGGACACGAATTCCCTTTGGCTCACCGGTGAACTCAACCGCCTCGGCGTTCGCGTGCTCCACAAATCCGTCGTCGGCGATTCGCCGTCCGAACTGCACTCCACCTTTCGTCACGCTCTCGATCGCGCCGACCTCATCGTCTCTTCCGGCGGCCTCGGTCCCACCGACGACGACCGCACGCGCGAAACTATCGCCGATCTCCTCGGTAGAAAACTTCGCCGCGACGAAGAAATCCTGCGCGGCATCCAGGAACGCTTCCGCCGCTTCGCGCGTACCATGCCCGAAATCAACGTCCGCCAGGCCATGGTCCCCGAAGGCGCCACGGTTCTTCAAAATCCCCGCGGCACCGCACCCGGTCTTTGGCTCGAAGCGAACGGCCACATCCTTGTCCTGCTTCCCGGCGTCCCCAACGAACTGAAATACATGTTCGAATCCGAAGTCGCGCCGCGCCTCGCGAAAATGGGCCACGACGAGCGACTGTTCACCCGCGACCTGCGCGTTACCGGCCTCGGCGAATCCGATGTCGAAACCCGAGTCCGCCCTCTCTACCAACTCTATCCCGATACGGAAACCACCATCCTCGCCTCGCCAACCGGCACGCAACTCCATCCGCGCACCTGGTCGCGCGATCCCGCCAAAGCCGAAAAGCTGCTCGACGAAATCACGCAGCGCATGGCTCTCGCTCTCGGCGAACACCTCTATTCCACGAACGGCGAAGCTCTCGAAGAAGTCGTCGCGCGCGTCCTCACCGAAAATCACGCCACTGTCGCCGTCGCCGAAAGCTGCACAGGAGGGATGCTCGCCGAACGCCTCACTAATGTTCCCGGCAGCTCTTCCTATTTTCTTGGCGGCGTAATCTGCTACAGCAACGAACTGAAAACTTCCCTGGTCGGCGTTCCGCAAACAATGATCGAAGCCAAAGGCGCGGTCAGCTCCGAAGTGGCACTCTCGCTTGCCGACGGCATCCGCAAACGCACTGGCGCAACCATCGGCGTCGGTGTCACCGGCATCGCCGGACCCGCCGGCGGAACTCCCGAAAAACCGGTCGGCCTCGTGCACATCGGCCTCGCCGACGAGCTCGGCCCGCGCGAACGCGCCTATCGCTTTCCCGGAGACCGCGAGCGCATCCGCCAATACGCCGCGCAAGCGGCCCTCGACGCCGTGCGCCGTTATTTTCTTTTTCCAGCGCCCAGCCGAGCGTAAATACATGCGCCTCTTCGTCGCACTCGACCTGCCAGACGCGGTCCGCCGCTCCCTCGCCGATTTGATCGCGCAACTGAAACCCAAATCCCGCTCCGCCCGCTGGGTCCGCCCCGAATCCACGCACCTCACGCTGAAATTTCTCGGCAACACCGCCGCCGAAAAATTCGACGCCGTCCGCGCGGCGCTCGCCACCATCCGCTCCACGCAGGCCGTCGAGCTTCATTTTCGCGCGCTAGGTTTTTTCCCCGACGAATTCAAGCCGCGCGTCATCTGGGCGGGCGTCGCAGCCTCCGCAAATCTCTTCGAACTTGCCGCCACCATCGAACAAACGCTCGAGCCGCTCGGTTTTCCGCGCGAATCCCGTGCCTTCGTCCCGCACCTCACTCTCGCGCGCATCAATTCGACCAAAGGCATCGAAAATCTCGTTCGTGCAGCCGATGCCTTGAAGTCGTATGATTTCGGCTCGACGCGCGAATCCGAATTTCATTTGTTTGAGAGCAAACTGAAGCGCTCAGGCGCCGAATACAAAAAACTCGCCACATTTCCGTTCGTGCAGGGTGCCCAGTGAACTCAGCGTGGCTGATCCCGATCGTCGCCTACATACTCGGCTCGATCCCGTTTGGCCTCTTGATCGTAAAAGCCTTCGGCGGACCGGATATCCGCGAAATCGGCAGCGGCAATATCGGCGCCGCCAACGTCACGCGCAACGCCGGAAAACTTGCCGGCATCCTCACCCTCGCGCTCGACGCCGGAAAAGGCTACCTCGCCGTATGGCTTGCCGGCCGCAACACCGGCGGCAACATCCACTGGATGACCATCGCCGCAGTCTTCGCCGTGGTCGGCCACATGTACCCAGCATGGCTCGGTTTCCACGGCGGCAAAGGAGTCGCGACCGGCCTTGGCGTCTTCATCCCGATTTGTTGGCAGGCCGTCGTCGCAGGAATAGCTCTGTGGCTGCTCGTAGTAATTTTTTGGCGGTATTCATCGCTCGGCTCCATCGCTGCCGCCGCCGCTCTCCCTGTTTTTATCTACCTTCTCTACGCGCCCGGCCACGCCCCTCCCGAAACCGTGACTTTTGGCACGCTTTTGATCGTCGTGCTGGTCATCTACAAGCATCGCTCCAATATCGAGCGCCTCATTTCCGGTGAAGAACCTCGCCTCGGCTCTCCACGAAAGAAAGGCGATTAGCCATCTCCGCGGGTTCGCCATCAGAACAATGCATCCCGCTGCGGGCTCCCAATTGCGCGCTCGCGCCTCCACTTTAAGTCCCAATCCCTGTGTGGCTTATCAGCTAACCCCAGTACTTTCGTTCCGTTGTTTCGCCTCTCCTTCTTCGCTAGCATTTTATTGACGGGATTCCCATGCCCATAAAAGCCCTCACACAGCTGACCACCCGCCGGCTGCGCATCCTCTGGATTGTGCTGGGCGCCCTTTTGTTCGTTAGCATCACGCCGCTGTGGCTTTACCATCGCCAGGTGCTGCGCCTCAGCGAAGAAAAATTGCAAGACACCGAGCGCGTCCAGCAATCCGAAATCACGCGTTCGCTCGCCAGCGAAACCCTGCAGTTCGAGCAGAATCTCCGCGAACAACTGCTCAGCCAGCGCCAGGTTCTCGCACTCACCGGCTGGATAGATAACGTGGACGATCCCGCCCACGCTCCACAACTCGCGCGCCTGCTGCAAAGTTTCGTCGAAAATAATCCCAATATCCTTTACGTCACTGCCGTCAATAAACAAGCCAAGGGACAATCAGCGGGCAGTTTCAACGCGGATCCCGATCCCTTCGTCGGAGGCGCGCTCAAACGCGCCTTCACCGCCAGCATTCAAGGCTTACCCTTCGTCAGCGAAGCCTTCGGCCTGGGAAAGGATAATCGCCCGGCCCTCGTCGTCTCCGTTCCCCTTTCTTCCGACGGACAATTCACCGGCATGCTCGCCGCCGTCGTCTCCACCGACCGTTTGCTCGCACGCCTGCGCGATGCCAGCGTCCGCGAGCGTGTCGTCTACATCGTGGATAGTCATGGTCACATCGTCGCCTACCCTGACACCACGGACATGGTGCCCGGCCGCGACGTCACTTCCACTTCCTCCGTCGTCCGCCACTTGAAGGAACTCCCGCAGGAATTGCGCGCCACCGAAACGATGCACTTCTTCGAGACCGACAAAGATAAGCATTCCGTCGAAATGATCGGCACCTACAGCACGATTCCAGAGCTGGGCTGGACCGTCATCGCCCAGCGCAGCCTCGACGAAGCGCGTTCTGACGCTGGCGTGAACGAACTCACCGCCCAGGCGCTTAGCTTCGTCGTCGGCGTCACTCTCGTCGCCCTCTTGTTCGGATATCTTTTCGCCCTGGGAATCACTCGCCCAATCCGCGGCCTCGTCGAATCCGTTCGCGCCATCAGCCGAGCCGAATTTCACGAACGCGTGCAAGTCGAAGGTGCCGCCGAAATCAGCGAGCTTGCCGAAACCTTCAACAAAATGGCCAGCGACATCGAGGAGTACATCGAACGCCTCAAGCAAGCCGCCGCCGAAAATCGCGAGCTCTTCCTCGGCTCCATTCGCATGCTCGCCGCGGCGATTGACGAAAAGGATCCCTACACTCGTGGTCACTCCGGCCGCGTCGCTAAATATTCCATCATCATCGGCGAGTACATGGGCCTCGATACCGAAGCGCTCGATCGCCTGCGCATCTCCGCGCTTCTACACGACGTCGGCAAAATCGGTGTGGACGATCGCGTCCTGAAAAAGCCCGGTAAGCTCACCGACGAAGAATTCGACCTCATGAAGCAGCATCCCACCAAGGGCGCCAACATCATGCGGCCCGTCGCTCAACTAAAAGACATGCTCCCCGGCATCGAACTGCACCACGAGCGCATGGACGGCGCCGGCTACCCCTACGGTCTGGTCGGCGATCAAATCCCGATGATGGCTCGCATCATCGCTGTAGCCGACACCTTTGACGCCATCACCACCAATCGCCCCTACCAATCCGCCATGGACCTGCAATTCGCCGTAGAACGCATCCGCTCCCTGGCGATAGTCAAATTCGATCCGCAGGTGGTCAAATCCCTGGAAGCCGCCATAGCCTCAGGCCGCCTCCGCCTGACCGCTACGCTGGTAGAAGTCTAGTTTCAGTCCGCTCGTCACTCATCACTGATCACGTAATTTCTAGCCACTGGTCACTAATCAATAGCCACTGCCTTTTTCCCCAACCACAGCCTCTTTGCTACAATGAAAAGCTCCGCGCACCACGGCGGCAAATCATGATCACGCTCTTCGGACCACCCGAACCCACACTCCTCGAACGGCTGAAAGATTCCGTTAGCAAAACTCGCACGGAACTATCCGCGCGCGTCGAGCAAATCCTCACCGGCGACCGTCCCGTTGACCCCGAGCTGCTGAAACAACTCGAATCCGCACTGCTGAGCGCCGACCTCGGCGTCCGCACCACCAAAGAAGTCCTCGTCGCCCTCCGCCAGCAGGTGAACGAACACAAACTCACCGAACCCGGCTCGCTCAAGCGCGAACTGAAAAATCAAATCCTGAAAATCCTCATCGCCCCCGCCGCAAACGGGAACTCCAATTCCGATGGCAAACCGACCAACGAACCCCGCGTCATATTCGTAGTCGGCGTCAACGGCACTGGCAAGACCACCACCATCGGCAAACTCACCAGTCGCCTAAAAAAAGAAGGTGCTACGGTAGTCCTCTGCGCCGCCGATACGTTTCGCGCCGCCGCTATCGAGCAGCTCGAAGTCTGGGCCCGCCGCTCCGGCGTCGAACTCATCAAACAAAAGCCCGGCGCCGATCCTTCCGCCGTCGTTTTCGACGCCCTCGCCGCCGCGCGCGCTCGCGCTGCCGATGTCGTCATCGTGGACACCGCCGGCCGCCTTCACACCAAATCCAATCTCATGGCCGAGCTAGACAAAATGAAGCGCACCGCCGCCAAAGTAATTCCCGGCGCGCCGCACGACGTGCTGCTCGTCCTCGACGCCACCACCGGCCAGAATGGCCTCAATCAAGCCCGCGAATTCTGGAGCCACTCCGGAGTGACCGGCATCGTCCTGACGAAACTCGACGGCACAGCGAAAGGCGGCATAGTAGTAGCCATCGCACGCGAGCTGAACTTGCCGATCCGTTTCGTAGGCACAGGCGAAAAAATCGACGACTTGGTGCCCTTTGACGCGCAAACCTACGTCAACTCACTCTTTGATTGACGACCGCGACGATTGGCACATGTCGCGAGCCGAAGGGCTGGCGGTGCGCGGCGTCGCTCTCGCGCACCCCAATCCCGTCGTTGGTGCTGTAATCGTCAAGGGCAATCGCGTCGTAGGCGAAGGCTTCCACGATTACGATCGTCGCGACCACGCCGAAGTCGTCGCGCTCAAAAAAGCTGGGGAAAAAGCTCGCGGCGCCACACTCTACATCACGCTTGAGCCGTGTTGCACTACTGGGCGCACAGGGCCTTGCACAAAGGCAATCATCGCCGCCGGAATCAAGCGTGTCGTCGCCGCGATGCAGGATCCCAACCCGGCCGTGGCAGGTAAGGGGCTCGCGGAACTCCGCCGTGCGGGCATCGAGGTACGTTTAGGAGTTCGCGAGCACATAGCTCGCTCGCATAACGAAGACTTCGCGATGTGGATTCAAAAGGGGCGTCCACTTGTTACATTGAAAACCGCCCTAACCCTCGACGGTCAAATCTCCGCTCGTCCCGGCACCGCGACGCCCATCACGGGAGTCCAAGCTCGCAGAAGCGTCCAGGGCCTTCGTCACGAGTCCGATGCGATCCTAACGGGCATAGGTACAGTTCTTGCCGACGATCCCCTCCTAACGGACCGCACTCGCAAGCCGCGCAGACGAAAGCTTCTCCGGGTCGTCGTTGATTCCCGGCTGCGCTTGCCGCTGAAATCGAAGCTCGTGAGGTCGGCAAGCGGCGACGTCGTTGTTTTCACGAGACAACCTTCCGATTCTGCGCGCGCTCGCGCGCTAATCCGCGCTGGTGTGGAAGTGGTACGCATAACTGGCCGGGGTGGACGCGTCGATTTGCGGCGGGTGATTCATGAATTGGGGAAACGACAGATCTTGAATCTGATGATTGAGGCGGGGGCGAAGCTAAATGGCGCCGCACTCGAAGCAGGAATTGTGGACAAGATGATTCTTTTCTATACTCTGCGAATCATGGGGACGGGTGGCGTCCCGATGGCGCATTTACCCGCGCGCCTGTTCCCTCGGCTGCCGCCTCTTCGCGACGTGACAATCACCCCTTGGGCTCGCGATTTTGCAGTCACAGGATACTTTCACGATGTTTACAGGCATCACCGAGCAAGTCGGGAAAATTGAATCGCTAGAGCACTCGCAAGACGGCGGACGCCTGCGTATCAGCTTCGGCAGCCCCACCGCCGAATCCGAAATCGCGCGCGAAACAAAACTCGGCGACAGCATCTCCGTCAATGGCTGCTGCCTAACCGTAGTTGAATTCACAGCCACGCATTTCGCCGCCGATCTCTCCGGCGAAACTCTCCGCCGCACCAATTTCGCCGAAAAGCGATCGGGCCATCTCGTCAATCTCGAACGCCCGCTGGCAGCCGGCGCCCGCCTCGGCGGCCACTTCATGCAAGGCCACGTAGACGGCATCGGCCGCGTCACGCGCCTGATCCCCGAAGGCGACAACTGGTGGCTCTCCGTCCGCGTCCCCGAAAATCTCCGCCGCTACGTAGCCGAAAAAGGTTCCCTGGCAATTGACGGCATCAGCCTGACAGTAGCCCGTTGGCACGATGGCATCGCCGATATCGCCATCATCCCGTTCACGCATCAGCACACAAATGTCCAAGCCATGACGGTCAACGACGCGGTAAACCTAGAAACCGACATCCTCGCAAAGTACGTAGAGAGCCTGCTGCACACAGAAAAATCCAACGCCACCTCGCACCTGACCGTGAAGCATCTAGTCGAGGAAGGCTTCTAATGGGTTTCGTTGTCATCCCGAGCGGAGCGAGGGCCCTCTCATTGGTTTCCTCTCGGCGCGATGCCTAACCCGCGACACCCCGACATCGCCATAATCGGCGCCGGCGTCTTCGGCGCCTGGACCGCCTACTTCCTGCAAAAATCCGGCGCCCAAGTCACGCTTCTCGACGCCTACGGCCCTGCCAACTCGCGTGCCAGCTCCGGCGGCGAATCGCGCATCATCCGCATGGGCTATGGCTCGGACGACATCTACACGCGCTGGTCCCTCCGCGCCCTGCCCCTCTGGAAACAAATCTTCGCCGAAGCCAACCGCCCCGAGCTATTCCAAAAAACCGGCGTCCTCTGGATCGCCCACGATCAATATCAATACGCCAAAGACACGCTAGCCGCCCTGCAAGACCACAAAGTCCCGCACGAACGCCTCTCGCTCCTCGGCCTGCGCAAACACTACCCGCAAATCGCCTTCGACGAAGACGCCTGGGGCATTTTCGAACCCGAAAGCGGCGTCCTACTAGCACGCCGCGCCGTGCAAACCGTAGTCGAACAAGCAAAAAAAATCGGCGTAGCATATCGCAACGCCGCCATCGTCGCACCAACCGGCACAACGCCAAGAAAAATCACAAACCTGAAAACCACCACAGGCGAAACAATCTCCGCCGCCACATACATCTTCGCCTGCGGCCCGTGGCTAGCGAAAATCTTCCCCGACCTTCTAGCAAACCGCATCTTCCCCTCGCGCCAGGAAATTTTCTTCTTCGGCATCCCTCCCGGCGAGATAAATTTCACGCAACCAGCTCTACCCACTTGGCTCTACCTGAAAGACGAATTCTACGGCATGCCCGACATCGAATCCCGCGGCCTGAAAGTAGCAGACGATCGCCACGGCCCCCGCGTGGACCCCGACACGCAATCCCGCGTAGCCAGCCCGGAAGCCCTTGCAGCTGCGCAAAATTTCGTAGCCCGCCGCTTCCCCGCCCTGAAAAACGCCCCCATCGTCGAAACGCGCGTCTGCCAGTACGAAAACACCTCCAACGGAGATTTCCTGATTGATCGCCACCCGGATTTCGACAACGTCTGGCTGGTAGGCGGCGGCTCAGGCCACGGCTTCAAGCACGGCCCATCGCTCGGAGAATACGTAGCCGCCCGCGTAACCGAATCGAGCCTCGCAAAAAACGAAACCGAGCCCCGCTTCTCGCTCAACGCAAAACAAACCTTCCAAAACCGGTCTGTGCATTGAGGTCAAAGCATCGCCCGAGGCGAGTATTCTCAAGCGTGCTTCGGCTTTTTGCCGATCCAAGTGAGTTCCGCATCGCGCCCGGCAATGTTGATGCACGCGTTCCAATTGTCTACAAAGAAGCAGTAGCACCACGTATCAGCGGGAAATTTCGCGACTAGTTCGGGCGTGAAGGGAAGGACATCCGGCTTCGGCATTGCTCCGGCAATTTGAATCGGTTTTTCATTAGGAAGGAAAGGGTAAGTCGAATCCGGAACGTCGATGGAGCAGAAACATAGGCCTTGGACGATCAGTGTCGCTTGTTGGTAGGCCTCTCGTTCCGGCTCGGGGTCGTCGGGCCACCCGACCAAAAGATTTAGGTGAAATGTTGCAACGCCCGCCACATAGTCCAGCGCAAACGAAAGCATGTGCGCGTCGTGAAATCCGTTAGGCAAAATGTGGTTCAACTCGTCCAGCGTCACTGTATTCCTCAGAAGCGCAATCCTAATTCGCAGCTTCCCGCGCCTTCGCCCGTACCCCGCGGTAATACAAAATCAATCCCAACAAAACCGATAACACTGTCCCCAGCACCAGTTTCTCGACAAACATAAATTTATCCGCCGACTCCGCTGGTGGAATCAACGACAACGCAATCCCTCCCGTCACCACCACAATCCCCAACAAACTCGCAATCCACACGCCCAATTTCCCGCCCGGAATCAAAACCGCATTCGCGTTCGCCCCGCGATCTTTCCGATAAGCCAACTTGATCGCCGCCGCATACATATAAATCAGCGAAATAAAATAAACGATCGTCGTAGCGTCCACCAGAATCTGATAAGCGCTGTTAGCCGTCTCATTGATCTGACTCAACAGCAGAATCGCCGCGGAAATTCCCGCCTGCACCAGAATCGCCACATGCGGCGTCTTCCATCGCGGATGAATCCTGCCAAACGCCGCCGGCAAATAGCGGTCAATCCCCACCACGAACGGTACCCGCGAGACTCCCGCCACCGTGCTACCCACTCCGCCTGCATTCCCCACCGAAACCAGCAGCGCCGCCAGCACTCCCAAAAATCCCACGCGCAACATCGTCGAACCCATCGTGATCGCCTGAAACACGCCGCTCTTCGGATCCACCTGCTCCGCCGGCACCAGCGACAGCACCGCAAACGTCCCCACGATGTAAATCACCGCGATCAGCGCACCCGACGCAAAAATCGCGCGCGGAAATACCCGCCGCGGATCGCGCACCTCTTCGCTCATCATGGACGCAATCTCCAGCCCCGTGAAGGCAAACGCAATCTGAGGCCAAAAATTCACCGTGCCCCAATCCCACGTCGGCATCATGTTCGCCCACGTGAAATGAGTCACCGCGCCGTGAGCGCGCCACAAAATCATCGCCACACCGGCCAGAATTAATAATGGAAGATAAGTCGAAACTCCACCAGCGTTCTGCAGCCATTTCCCGATATTCAATCCGATCAAATTTAGCCCCACCGCCACAGCCAGCAGCACAAACGATCCGGTCAGCAAAAAACCGCGGTCTTGCGCCAACGCTGCGCCGCGCGGTCCGATCACGTACGCGCTCATCGCCGCGCTAGCCAGCAGCAAAGCCGGAAAATAAAATATCGTGTAAATCCAATACGTCCAACCGGCGATGAATCCGTGAAAATCTCCAAAAGCTTCCTTCGACCACGCGTACAATCCGCCTTCTTCCGGAAATCGCGAAGTAAGTTCAACAATCACGAGCGCCGTCGGCACGAAAAATCCCACAGCCGATAGCGCCCACAATGAAATGGAAGAAGTTCCGTTGTGCCCCGCGGCCGCGATCCAGCGCGGTCCCAGGACCGCCGCAATATTAAAGAGCAGCAAATCCCAAAAACCCATCACCCGGCGCAGCTGATCTTTTGGATTGGTCGAGGAAGGGGTAGTGCTCACGCAGTGGCATCCAGCGCGGGAATCAATTCATCCTGTGCGAGGAAATTTTGCAGGAATGGTTCGCGGGAATTTTCCAGTTCTTGCCAAGTCCCGAAAAAACCCAACCGTCCTTCCTGCAGAAAAATAATTCGGTCGGCCAGCTTCTTAGCCAGATGTGTGTCGTGCGTCACCACAATGGAGGTCTTATGCAATTTCGCCTTCAGTTTCGCGATCAAATCGCTCATATGCGCGGCCATCAATGGGTCCACCATCGTCGTCGGCTCGTCGTACAAAATCGCATCCGGCTCTTCCGCCAGCGCCCGCGCAATGGCCACAGCGCGTTTTACACCGGTGCTTAAATCCGAAGGCAGGCGATCCGCAAATTCGCGAAGCTCCAGGTCGTCGAGAAGCCTCTGCACCGTCGCATCGATTTTTTCGGGATCTTCGCCCTCGCCGCGCGTCTCCAAAGGAAACGCCACATTTTCCGCCACCGTCAGCGAATCGAATAGCGCGCCCGACTGGAACACCATCGTTACTCGCCGCCGTATCTGCGAAAATTGCTCCTCGCTCCACCCCGTCACGTCTTTCCCGGCCACAATAATTTGCCCGGCATCCGGCTGCAAAAATCCCAGCAATAATTTCAACGACACCGATTTCCCCACGCCGCTGCGCCCCATGATCACCGCCGTCTCGCCCTGCTCGACGTAAAAACTCACGTCCTTCAGCACATCGTTCTCGTCGAACGATTTCGAGACGTTCTTGAATTCAAAGTAGTGGCCGCTCATGGTTGGGCGCGCATCGCGAGCCTGGTCTTCGCTTCCTCGTAATCCGCCGGCGTGTTCATATTCTTGAATAGCAGCCCCTCGGAATCAAAGCATTTCCATTCAACTGGTTCCAAGCATTCCACGCGAATCCGCGCCAAACCGTCAGTAACCTTTCGCGTTCCCGCTTCGAGCGCTCCGCGAATCGCTGGCTCGCAGCGCGCACGATACATCGCGCACAGCGGCTCCGCTCCGCGTACATTCATCGGCACCACGGCATCCGCAGCAGATCCATGCGCCCGCTGCGCCAAAAATTCCAACCACGGCCGCGTGAGATACGGCAAATCGCAAGCCACAATCAAATTCCACTCCGCCTCCGACGCTCGCAAAGCCGTAGCGATCCCGCCCAAGGGTCCAGCACCAGGCCAATCATCAACAATCGCGTGCAACCCCAACCCCCGATACAATTCCACTCCGCCGACCACGCACGGCGAATCCGCAACCGACTCAACTAGCCGCGCCGTCCGCACAATCACCGCCACCTCATCAATCTCCAAAAGCCCCTTGTCCACGCCCATGCGCGAACTTTCCCCGCCACCCAAAATAAATCCTGCAATCGGTTGAATGAAATGCGCCTCGCGCATGTTTCAGAATCGCGCCCCCGCTCCAAACTCAAACACAATTTTTCTAGCCACTAATCACTCGCCACTAGCCACTGCCTCATTTGCCCGGCCTCTGAATCCCCAGCTCCCGCAATTTCTCTTGCAAACTCTGCCGGTGCAACCCCACCTCCTCCGCCGTCTGCGACACATTCCAGCGATGCTCCTCCAATTTCCGCTTCAAATACACAATCTCAAACTGCCGCTTCGCCTCGCGAAAATCGCTCTCCGCCAAAAATTTATCGCTATCGGAATCCGCGGGCGCCACGCCGGCGCCAGCCGCAGGCGCAGCAGCAACGACGGGTTCAGCATACTCTCGAATCTCCACAGGCAAATCCGCGGTGCCAATCTCATCGCTGGCGCACAAAACCAAACTTCGCTCCAAAGCATTGCGCAATTCGCGCACATTCCCCGGCCAATCGTACGCGCGCAGCAAATCCATCGCCTCATGGGTCAAGCGCGCGCGACGATTGTGCCGCGCCCCCAGCTGTCGCAGAAAAGAATCCACAAGCAAGGCGATATCTTCCTTGTGCTCCCGCAAAGCAGGCAGCTCCAAAGTCACCACCCGCAACCGGTAATACAAATCCTCGCGAAATCGCCCCTCCGCAATCTCGGCCTGCAAGTCCCGATGCGTCGCGCTGATCACCCGCACATCCACATCAATCGAATGCGTCCCGCCCAGTCGCTCGATTTTTCGGTTTTCCAGCGCCCGCAACACTTTCGCCTGCGTCACCGCATTCATGTCCCCGATTTCATCCAGAAAAACCGTGCCGCCCGACGCCAGCTCGAATTTGCCCTTGCGCTGCTGCGCCGCCCCCGTAAATGCCCCGCGCTCATACCCAAATAGTTCCGACTCGATCAAATTTTCCGGCAGCGCCGCGCAATTCACTGCCACAAACGCATCCCCAGCCCGTTGCGACCGCTCGTGAATCTCCTGCGCCAGCAAATCCTTCCCCGTGCCGCTCTCGCCCAAAATCAAAACAGTAGCGTCCGTCCCAGCCACGCGCTCAGCCATCTCAAATACCCGCCGCATCGCTGGTGATGCACCCAACAATCGCCCGAATTGCCCATCCGCCACCAATTCCCGCCGCAACCGCGAATTTTCTCCCGCCAATTCCGCCAGCTGCAAAGCATTCCCGACGCGCTTGCGCAACTCTTCGATGTCGTAACCCTTCACAATGTAATCCGCTGCCCCACTCCGCAAAGCTTCCACAGCCGTCTTCGCCGAATCCAAAGCCGATACGACAATCACCGGCGTCTCCTGTCCCTCCGCGCGCAGCCAACACAAGAACGAAATCCCATCCTCCCCAGGCATCACCAAATCCAGCAAAATCAAGTCCGGCTTCTCCGCAGCCACGACGTCACGCGCCGCGGCGGCCGACCCAGCCCCCAGAATCTTGTACTTGCTCTCCAGCGCCCGCCGCACCCCATATCGCGCCGCCGCCTCGTCATCCACCACCAGAATCGTTCGCATCAATTCACTTCCCTTCCTTGTCTGGATCCGCCAGCGGCAAAGTCAAACGAAACCGCGTCCCCTTCCCACCTCGCAAAGGACTCTCACACGCCATCGTCCCGCCCATCTCGTCAATCCTCCGCGCCACAATCGAAAGCCCCAACCCAGTCCCCGTAGCTTTCGTAGTGAAATAAGGCTGAAAAATTTTCGCGCGCAATTCCGGCGTAATCCCCGGCCCATCGTCATCCACAATAATCTCCACCCGCCCGTCGCTACGCGCCAGACTCACCCGCACCCTCCCGCCCTCCGGCTGCGCTTCCAACGCATTCACAATCAAATTCGAAAGCACCTCGCTCAACCCATCCTCCGAAGCCAAAGCAAATATCTCCGAAGTCGGCCGCTCGAACTCCAGTCGCACATTCCGCTGCTCCGCATCATGACGAAAAAGCACCGCGGTCTGATTCGCCAGAGCCACCGCCGCCACGCGCTGCCCGTTCGTCGAAGGTTTCGCATAACGCAAAAGCTGCGTCAATTTCGCGCTCATGCGATCAATTTCATTCACCACCAACGAACAATCCCGACGCACATCCAGCGGCAAATCCGGATTCTCCAGCTGCACCTGCAGCACCGTCTTCATCGAGCTCAATGGATTCCGCAAATTGTGCGACACGTTCGCCGCCATCTGCCCTAATGACGCCATCCGCTCCCGCTCCGCCAATTCGCGCTCCAAACGTAATTTCTCCTCGATCAACCGCGCCAAATCCAACATCCCGGGCAATTGCTCAGCCAGAAATTCCAAAGCCGCCGTAGTCTCGCCAGTCAAATACGACCCCGTCGAAGCCGCCTCCAACAACCCAACTTCCTGTCCATCCTTCATCAAACGAATCTGCGCCACGTGCCCCAACCCGCCAGGCGATTCCAAAGCCGCAAGCGCCGGATCGCGCGGCACCGCAAGCCGCACCGCCGCCAATCCGAATTCCTCGCGAATCCTCCGCTCTGCCTCCGCAACCAAATGCGAAACGTTCCCCTGCCGCGCTTCTTGTTGTAACTCCACGCTGAGACGTTGCACCCCGCCCATACGCGATTGGAATTGGCGATGTAGCATTGGCCCAATGACGCGTTCCAGCGGCTCGAACAATACGAGCAAAATAAATATCATCACGGCCGCCGTCGCCTCCGGTGGAACCACCGGTTGTAGCCAACCACCGACCCGTCTCACGAACGCCAGATACAGCACGCCGAGTAAAGTCACCGGGAGCGCGTACATCAGGTTTCGTTGAGCTCCGAACTCGAGGACATTATGTCGCGCGAAGAAAAACGCAAGCACCGCCCCCGGTAAAATCCCAACTGCGATGATGGCGAAGAAGACAAAATTCACGTCGTCGGGCAAGACGTGTGGAAACCAAAACTGAAGAGCCAATAGAATAGCGAGTGCGCCGGAGATCGCAAACAAACACTGAAACATCCGCCGCTCAACTTGGTCGGCCGACGTACGCAGCTCCCTCAATTCAAGCACAAAATCCATGCCAGCAATCGCAGGTAGCGCGGCTACACCACACTGGTAAAAAAAGGGAAACAGCGGGATCCGGATTCCGGGCATTTCCCCATATGCGATCACGATTCCGGCTCCTAGCTCGACGGCAGCAACTAGATAAAGTACCCAAGTCATAGCCGCATCCAGCACATTGGAGCTTGCCTTTCGAACCTGTCGTCTGTACGCGAGATGCGTGTGCCAAACGAGCGGAGGGAGAAGAAACATTCCCAAATCGGTGAGAGCCATATAAAAGTGATATGTCGAACGAGGATGCCTCATCCCGTATTCAATGTTTGCGTTGTCGGCGAGCAACCCTCCCGAATAAATGAGGAACAAAGCGAGGCACACGAAAAACAAAAGTCGTTCGAAAAGACGAGGTCGTCGATGGCCGAGAATCAACGCCAGCAGGAAGAGGTAAACGAGTGTTCCGGCGGTAAAGCCGACAAGCTGTTCATAAAAAGGCAGAGTCACTCCGGTTCCCCGCGCGATGGATTCTATTCCCAGGCCCCGCACAACTCAATCTACAAGTGTCGGAAAAAGACGACAACGCGTAATCCGCACAAAACAAACATATTATACGTAAATTGAATTACTCAAAATGTGAGCGTCGAATTGTCATGGTTTTCGCTTGACAGCCATCCCAGCCATGCTAAATTAGCACTCGCACTCGAGGAGTGCTAATCGGTCTCCCGACCCTTGAATCTCCTCGCGCGCAAGACTCACCACACAATCGGAGGAATCGCACAATGGCTGTCAATATCACGCCCCTGCACGACCGTGTGCTAGTGCGGCGCCTGGAAGAAAAGGAATCCGTGAAGGGTGGCATTATCATCCCCGACTCGGCTAAAGAGAAACCCCAAGAGGGTGAAGTGATCGCCGTGGGCAGTGGACGCCGCGAGAAGGGTGAATTGATCCCGCTCGACGTTAAGCCCGGAGACCGCATCCTGTTCGGCAAATATAGCGGCAATGACATCAAGATTGACGACGAGGAATACATGATCCTGAAGGAAGACGAAATCCTCGCCAAGATCGGCCCCACCGCCAAAGCAGCCGGTGGCAAAAAGTAACTTCCCGGCCAGCGCCGCCCCCGCCGCAATCGGGGCCCAGCTGCCGGACTAACAATCCAAGAGAATCGAAAGAGGAGATAGACAATCATGGCAAAACAAATCGTAACTGGTGAAAATTCTCGCCAGGCGATCCTCCGCGGCGTCAATCAATTGGCGGACGCGGTAAAGATCACGCTAGGCCCCAAGGGCCGCAACGCGGTCATCGAAAAGAAGTTCGGTTCGCCGATCATCACCAAGGACGGCGTCACCGTCGCCAAGGAAATCGAGCTGCAGGATCCGCTCGAAAATATGGGCGCTCAGATGGTTCGTGAAGTCGCTTCCAAGACTTCCGACGTCGCGGGCGACGGCACTACCACCGCAACCGTCCTCGCGCAGGCCATCTTCAAGGAAGGCGTGAAGGCCGTCGCGGCGGGCGCCAGTCCCACCGCCCTCAAGCGCGGCATCGAGAAGGCCGTCGGCGTCGCCGTCGAGGAAATCAAGAAGCAGCACAAAGACGTTAAGGGCGACATGATCGCGCAAGTCGGCACCATCAGCGCCAATAACGATAAGCAGATCGGCAGCATCATCGCCGAAGCCATGAAGAAGGTCGGCAAGGATGGCGTCATCACCGTCGAGGAATCCAAGACGATGGAGACCAACCTCGAAGTCGTCGAAGGTATGCAGTTCGACCGCGGCTACCTCTCGCCTTACTTCGTCACCGACCCCGAACGCATGGAATGCACCCTCGAAGATGTCCGCATCCTGATCCACGAAAAGAAAATCTCCTCGATGAAGGACCTGCTTCCCCTCCTCGAGCAGATTGCCAAGATGGGCAAGCCCCTGCTGATCATTGCCGAAGACGTTGAGGGCGAAGCGCTCGCAACTCTCGTCGTCAATAAGCTCCGTGGCACCCTGCAGTGCGCTGCGGTAAAGGCTCCCGGATTCGGCGATCGCCGCAAGGCGATGCTCGAAGATATCGCCACCCTCACCGGCGGCAAGGCCATCACCGAAGACCTCGGCATTAAGCTGGAGAACGTAAAAGTCGAGGACCTCGGGCGCGCCAAGAAGGTCACCATTGACAAGGACAACACCACGATCATCGAAGGCGGCGGCAAGGCTGCCGAAATCGAAGGTCGCGTCCGTCAGATTCGCGCTCAGGTCGAAGACACCACTTCTGACTACGATCGCGAAAAGCTGCAGGAGCGTCTGGCAAAACTCGTCGGCGGCGTTGCCGTTATCAAAGTCGGCGCTGCTACCGAGACCGAGCTGAAGGAAAAGAAGGCTCGCGTTGAAGATGCCATGCACGCCACCCGCGCGGCTGTCGAGGAAGGCATTGTCCCCGGCGGCGGTGTGGCTCTGGTTCGCTGCATCCCGGCTCTCGATAAGCTCAAGCTCAGCGAAGACGACGCCATCGGCGTCAACATCGTCAAGCGCGCCCTCGAAGAGCCTCTCCGGCAGATCGCGCACAACGCCGGCCATGAAGGCGCAGTCGTTCTCGGCAAAATCCGCGAATCCAAGGAAGAGAATTTCGGATTCAATGCGGACACCGGCGACTTCGGCGACATGGTCAAGGCGGGCGTCATTGACCCGGCCAAGGTAACGCGTCTCGCCCTGCAAAACGCCGCTTCTATCGCGGGCCTCATGCTCACCACCGAAGCTCTGGTGGCGGACATCAAGGAACCCAAGGAAGCCGGCGCAGCTCACGTCGGCGCCCCAGGCGCAGGCGGCATGGGCGGCATGTACTAAACAAATCGCGCGAAGCGCGATTTGTCCTTCGAGCCGCCTGTGGCGGCTCGAAGGATCTAGTCAGATACATCGTCTCGGAAATGTCATCCCGAGCGCAGCGAGGGATCTGCTTTCAGCAGACTCCAAGCAAAAACAAAAAGGGGCGGCGCGGACAAAACCCCGCGCCGCCCTTTTCTTTCTGTCGCGCCGCAAAGCAATTTCCCACCCACAGTAGCAGTGAAGAACCATCCCGTCCCTGCCCGATCTTAAATCCGCATGAGAACGCAAACCCCTGCGACCAAATCCCCCACCGCGCATCTCATTTGGTTTAAAAAGCCCAACAGTCTAAAATTATCCTCGGCACCAAAAACTGGGACCAATCATGCCGAAACCAATATTACTCAGCGTTGACGACGACTCCGACGTCCTACGCGCCATCGAACGCGATCTGCGCTCGAAATATGGCGCCGAATACCGCGTCATAGGCAGCGATTCCCCCGAAGGCGCGCTCACGCTCCTGAAACAATTAAAAGTCCGCAACGATAGCGTCGCGCTCCTCCTCGCCGATCAGCGTATGCCGCACATGGACGGTGTCGCGTTCCTGCAAGAAGGCATGCGCATCTTCCCCGACGCAAAGCGCGCTCTCCTCACCGCCTATGCCGACACCAACGCCGCCATCAGCGCCATCAACGAAGCCAATATCAATTATTTTTTTATGAAGCCATGGGATCCCCCGGCCGATCATCTCTACCCGCAGCTGGACGATCTACTCGACGATTGGCGCGCCTCCTTCCGTCCCACTTTCGAAGGCATCCGCGTCCTCGGCACGCGCTGGTCGCCCAAATCCTACGAGCTGCGCGATTTTCTAGCCCGCAATCGCGTCCCCTATCAATGGATTGACGTCGAAAGTTCCGCCAACGATCCGGAAACGAAACGCCTCCTGGACGCGCTCGGCCCCGAAGAAGCCGCGAGCCTGCCGGTAGTCCTCTTCCCGGACGGCTCGAAACTCTTGGAAAGTGTTCCCGCGCAAGTCGCGCAAAAAGTCGGCCTGCGCACGCGCGCGCAAACCAGTTTTTACGATCTCGCAATCGTCGGCGGAGGTCCCGCAGGTCTCGCTGCCGCGGTCTACGGCGCCTCCGAAGGCCTGCATACCGTGATGATCGAACGCGAAGCGCCCGGCGGACAAGCCGGCATGAGCTCCCGCATCGAAAATTATCTTGGTTTCCCCACCGGCCTTAGCGGCGGAGATCTAGCCCGCCGCGCCGTGGTCCAAGCCGAACGCTTCGGCGTCGAAATCCTCTCGCCCCAGGAAGCCAACGCCGTCCGCGCCGAAGGTCCCTATCGCATCATCAAGCTCGCGGACGAAAACGAAATTTCCTGCCACGCATTAATGATCGCGACGGGCGTGCAATGGCGTCGCCTCGACGCTCCCGGCATAGATCGCCTGCAAGGCGCGGGCGTTTACTACGGCGGCGGTGCCACCGAAGCTCTCTCCTGCAAAGGCGAAATCGTGTACGTAATCGGCGGCGCAAATTCTGCCGGCCAAGCCGCCATGAACTTCGCGAAATTCGCGGAGCGTGTCGTGATCGTCGTCCGCAGCGCGTCTCTCTCCAGCACCATGTCCCAATATCTGATTGACCAGGTCAAAGAAACTCCCAACATCCAGATCTGGCCGAACGCCAGCGTCTCCGAAGCGCACGGTGAAACGCACCTGGAAGAAATCTCGTTCCTCTGCTCCGATACGGCGAAACTTGAACGCGTCCCCGCCAGCGCCATGTTCATCTTCATCGGCGCACTGCCCCGCACCGACTGGCTCGCCGGCGTGGTCGAGCGCGATGATCGTGGCTTCATCCTCACCGGCCCCGATCTCATCCGCGATGGCCAGCGTCCCAAGGGCTGGGCGCTCGATCGCGATCCCTTTCTGCTCGAAACCAACGTTCCCGGCATTTTTGCTGTCGGCGATGTCCGTCACGGTTCCGTGAAACGCGTCGCTTCCGGCGTCGGTGAAGGTTCCGTCGGCGTCCAATTCATCCATCAATATCTGAGCAAGGTCTAAATGGTCGAAAATTCCGAACTTCTGCGCGTCCCGGTTTTCAATGGTCTGCCCGACGATCAAATCTCCTGGTTTCTCAGCCGTTGCGAAGATTTGCGCTTCAAGCCGGGCGAGTCCTACGCCCACCAGGCGGATCCCGCCGATGCCATGTTTGTCATCCTGGAGGGTCAAGTACAAGCGCGCGGCGAAATCGGCGGCGAAACCGTCATTTTTTCAATGAAGGGCGGCGACGTCACCGGCCTGCTCCCTTTTTCCAGAATGAAGCAGTATTCGATTGACGCGCGGGCGGTCACGGACGTTCACCTTCTGCGTTTTCCCTCGTCGCTGTTTCCCGAGCTCGTCCAGAAAATGCCGGAGCTGACGCAGCGTCTGGTCGGCTTGATGTCTGACAGAATTCGCGAAGTCACGCGCATGGAGCAGCAGCGCGACCGCTTGGCGTCCTTAGGCAAACTTTCCGCCGGCCTCGCGCACGAACTCAACAATCCCGCTTCCGCCGCGCGCCGCGCCGCCACGCAATTGCGCGAAATCCTCAAGAAAATCAAGAACGCCAGTCACGAGCTGGGCCGGCGTGAGCTTACCGCCGAGCAAAGAGCCGAAATCGAAAAACTCGAAACCGCCTTCATCCAAAGTAACGACCCGCCTCCCGACGCGCTCACCATCAGCGACCTCGAAGAGCAAATAGATTCGCTGCTCCGCAGCCACGGCCAGAACGATTTGTATCAGCTCGCCGCCGACCTCGCGCGCAAGAATATCAAACCCGAAGCGCTCGAATCCCTGTTCGCCACTCTCGACCCCGGCACGGCCCGCGCCGCCCTCGTCCGCATCGCTGCTTCCGTCGAGATCTACTCGCTCCTCAACGAAATCGAAAGCAGCACCGCGCGAATTTCCGATCTGGTCCGTGCCATCAAGGAATACACGTACATGGACCAGACCCCACTGCAAAACGTGGACATCGTCAAGAGCCTCGAAACCACGCTCACGATTTTGAATCACAAGCTCAAGCACGGTGTCGAAGTCGAGCGCGACTACCAGAAAATCCCGCTGCTCGTAAATTCCTTCGGCAGCGAACTCAATCAGGTGTGGACCAACATTATTGACAACGCCATTGACGCCATGCACGGCGAGGGCAAACTAAAAGTTCGCACCTATCGCGAAGATAATTGCGTGGTAGTAGAAATCGCCGATAACGGCCCTGGCATCTTGCCCGAAGTCCTCCCGCACATCTTCGAGCCGTTCTTCACCACCAAAGCAGTAGGCCAAGGCACGGGCCTGGGCCTCGACACAGTCCAACGCATAGTAAAAAAGCACCGCGGCAACATCCAAGTGGACTCCGAACCAGGCGACACAAAATTCCAAGTCTGGCTCCCACTATCAGAAACCGTAACGTAGACCCCCCGTTCCACCGCCGCGCCCGCTTGCGCGCCTCCCGAAAATGTCCCCCCGGCTGGGCGAAACCGTCACTGCACCGTAACGCTGAATGTCCCGGTCCTCGTAATGTTCGAGGACGTCGCCGTCACCGTCACCATATAAGTCCCCGGCGCAGTTCCCGGATCCGTCTGTTGGCCGCCTCCACCATTGCCGCCCCCGCAGCTCCCGATCGAAATCAGGCAAAGAATTACGCCGCACACCAAAGCCACTCTCCGCCGCCGCGCGCCCGGAATCGCAATCAACAACACTCCCACCAGCATTCCCGCGCCGTACAACCCGATGCCGCCGCCCGTACCCGCCGATTTCGCTTCGCCAATCGGATGCGGTGCGGTCGTAGTGATCGTCAGCGGCGCCGTCACCATCGGACCGGTCAGAGTCGCGGTCGTCATGGGGCAGGTCGCTTCCGTCATCGCCGCTGGCAGCGCACAGCTCACGTTCACCGGTCCGAAGAAGTTATCGGTCCCCACCAGCGTCACTGTCGCCATCCCCGGCATCCCTGGCGCGCTGATCGTCACATTCGGAATCGGCGACGCAAGATTGAATGTCGTATCCACCACCGTGACCGACAACGGCGCCGGACTCTGCACTGCCATATAGTTTGCGTCTCCCGCGTACGACGCCGTGAAAGTGTACGTTCCCGGCGTATTAATCGCCGCCGTCAGCGTTCCCGAAAGGTAGGCGTAGTTGAATGACGCAGTCGAGTAGTTTCCGCTGTAGCTTCCATTCAGCGATGTCAGCTGCACCGTGCCCGACGGCGCACCTCCATTCTGAAAAAATTGAATAGTTCCACTCGGCGCCTGCAACACGCTGAATGCGAAAGCCGACCCAATAATTTGAAACGATTGCCCCGAATACATTGTTATCGGACCGCAACAAGCGCCATACACCTCAAAATTCGAAAATATCGTCGGAGCCTGCGTCACTGTGGCGCTCAGCGTCGCCGTGCTCGCGTTGTAGCTGTTGTCCCCGCTGTACTGCGCCTGTAGCGCATAAGTTCCCACCGTCGCAAACTCCGGCGTCAGCGTCTGGTCCTCGACGTTCCCCTCGCTGTTCAGTGGATAGCTTCCGGCATCCAGCGTCTGCCCGTTCTTCGTGAAATTCACGCTCCCGCTCGGGCACGAAGCTTTTGTCACCTGCGCACTCGGAATGCAGGAGGTTCCCGCCGCGTCGCTCACATCGCTGCGCAAAAAGAAGATCGTCCCAAAAGGTATGGTGTTGGTCGGATAAAATGTCTGGCTGTTCGGGTCATACGCCTCCATCGTCATTTTCGTCGCGCTGTTTTCCTTCCCAACCGTCACCGAAACCGCCGCCGAATCGCTCGCCCCATAAGTGGCATCCCCCGCGTAATGCGCCGTCACGTCGTAAGTCCCGCCCGGCAGCAAAGTAGTGGTCCCGCTCGCAATCCCGTTGCTCAGTGGAAATGACTCGACGCCCATACTCTGGCCCGCAGGCGTCGCCATCAATGCCACCACGCCCGTCGGTGTTCCCGTTCCGGTTTGTGGCGTCACCTTCACGCTCACGTTCACCGTCTGCCCGTGTGCGATGCTCGTCGGCGCAAGATTTGTCAGCGTCGTCGTGCTCGGCGTAAACGTCACCGTGCTCCACGCGTTCACCAGATTGTTCGCGTTCACCGAACCCAGCCCCGTAGCCAGGTCGTACCCCGGCGTAGTTAGCCATGCCGGGTTGTTGGGATTATTCGGATCAACCAGGACCCCAAAGTTGTCCAGGCCCGGCGGCGCGGCGCCGCAATTCGGTGTGGCCGGATTGCACGGCACCGAATTGTTTCCCTTGGTGATATCGTAAAAAACGCACGAATTTCCGGTCAGCGCCACCGTCGAAGAATCGCAGGTCGCACCAGTCTGCGCCGCCAGCTTGTAAAGGATGTAGTTCGCGTTCCCCAATCGCGTACTAGCTCCTCCGGTCATCGCCAATTTCTGATTCACCAGCGCCATGATTCCCGCAAAAGCAGGAGCCGAAGCCGAAGTCCCTCCCACTCCCACAAACGTGAAATTCGTCAAGCTGCACGTTTCCGGCGTCCCGAAGATCCCCGCATCTCCCTCGCAAATAATATAAAAACTGTTGTTGAACCCGTTGCTCGCGAATAAAGACACATCCGGCAAATCACGCACGCCGTCCAACGGAACTCCGGGGCCGCTTTGCCAGGAAGGCTTGCTGTATCCCGCTGTGCACGTGCCGCCGCTGCTCTGCGTCGCGCAACTGCTCGGCCCGCCGCTGCCGCCAACGATGTTGAAGAACTGGCTCGTAGATATGCACTGGTCAATGCCCATCCCGGCGCACGAATCGTTCCACGTTGTTTCCGGAATATAAGAAAGTGCGGAAGCGCCCGTCGTCGCACTATTCGTCGCACTCCAGTAAGTGGGCGCGGTCAAAGTCGTCTGATCGAAATCGGTTCCGCCTACCGCCACGTTATAAGGCGTCGAAGCAAATCCACTCACCGCCAATCCGTCCGCGGCCACCGATTCGGTGTCGAAGTCATCGCAACCTGCCGACCCGCCGTCTCCCGCTGAAACCAGCACCGTAATCCCCTGCGCCGCCGCCTGCTGCCACAGCGCGTTATAAAACGAATTCCCCGCGTTGCCGATCGTGGCTTCGCAGATGCCGTAACTCTCGCTCATGATCGGCGCCAGGTTGTTGTCCACGATATACAGCGCCGAGAGATCCACTCCCAGCGTGCTCTCCGTCGATGCCGACACCACCAGCTCAATCGTCGCGTTCTTCGCCACCGCTCCCGACCACGAAACATCCAGAATTGCTTCGGTTTCATCTCCGCCAATTCCAGGATCCGGCCCGTTCAAGATGATCTGCGGGTCCTTCGCCGGCAATCCAAAGAGCGTGCGGAAATTTTCGATGTCCGATACGTGAATGTTCGTCTCGCCCACGATCGCGATGGTCTGTCCCGTACCGTCAATCCCGGCATTCCACAGCGGCAGCACGTTGTAAATCGTCGCGAAGTCCGTCGGGCCTACTCCGTAAAAAGTTGTCTGCTGGGGCGTGAACGTGAATAGCGGCAGCACGTTTTGCCCTGCCGGCGCCGCGAGCGGTGTGCCATGCACGGTCAGATTCGATCGCCGCGGAAAATTGTGAAGGGTCACTACTCCCGCCACCGCCGACGCCAGTGCCGTGGGGATCGTAGGATCGCTCGCGTTCGCCCAATGTGCTGCGCCGTTGACGACGTATTTGTGAATCGCCGTCTGAAACGCCTGCTTCACCAGACCTGCCGTCCCGGAAAATTCGATCGTCGTCCGGCCATTGCTCGACTGCGCGACTTGGAATCCGCTTGATCGCAACCAGCCTGTCACCGCCGTGACGTCGGAATCCGCTTGCCCGAACTGCGTGCCAAACTCCTGCGGAGTCAGCCAGCGATGGAAGTTCGCGGAACTCTTATTCTGCTGATCGTCGATCAATCCGCGCAGCGCAGCTTCCTGCTGCGTGCTTCTCTTCAGCACCAGCAACATCCGCTCCATCGGCAAATCCGGCGGCGCTTCCCCGCGATCAAATTCCGCCCGTGCTAGCGGATGCACGTTTCCCCCGAGCCGCGTCCGCACACTATTGTCGATCGCCTGCGTTACCAGTCGCGAAGCCGGCGCCGGCGTCGCTTGCTGGGCAGATGCGGACGCAGCGCCACAAAGACACAAGAGCACAACTAGGGCTGGGCGTTTCATCGATACACCTCTGGGTGGAGTCAATATACCCGAAATTACTCAGCTATCGGAGACGAATGATCTCCCCGTGGTTACTACAATGGTGTGTTAACAGAGCGAACTCCGCACTCGCTTCCCGACTGTCCGGAAATCTAGTTCCTTCGCCTCGTCCTCTACCGCTCTTTTCATAACTACAATGTTTTCGCGAGTTTCCCCACGCGACTTTCGCCTGTACTCCGTGTTCAACTAATTAGGCGCAAGTCATCCCAGCGGATCAAGCGCCCAAGGGAAAAGGGGATTTACGTTTCGCTTGGAGGGAGGACAAAATGCGTAAAATTCACATTCACATCTTTCGTGCGCTTCTTTTCGCTCTCGTTCTCATGGTCATTCCAGCCACGGCGCCGACCGCTTCGGCAGCCTTCGGCTTTGGCGTCGCGATCACCGTCGCTCCTCCGCCACTGCCCGTATATGCGCAACCGGTTTGCCCCGGCGACGGCTACATCTGGACGCCCGGCTACTGGGCCTACGGACCTGACGGTTATTACTGGGTTCCCGGCACGTGGGTCATCGCGCCGCAAGTCGGCTTCCTGTGGACTCCGGGTTATTGGGGCTGGGGCGGCGGCGGATACTTCTGGCATGCCGGATATTGGGGCCCACACATCGGCTTCTACGGCGGAATTAACTACGGCTTCGGCTATTTCGGCGTCGGCTACCAGGGCGGCTACTGGAACGGCAGCCACTTCTTCTACAACCGCACTGTCAACAACGTAAGCGTCACAAACGTTCACAACGTCTACAACCGCACCGTGATCAATAACCGCACCGACGTGAATCGCGTCAGCTACAACGGCGGACGTGGCGGCGTCAACGCCCGCGCCACCTCCGCGGAAATGGCCGCGAATCGCGATCGCCACATCGGAGCTACGTCCTCGCAACTCCGCCAGGAGCACACAGCCAGCACCAACCGCGCCCAGTTCGCCTCGGTGAATCACGGCCACCCGTCGGTCGCAGCGACTGCCCGCCCCGGTGAATTTAACAATCGCGGCGCAGCCAATACCAACCGCACTTCGAACTTCGCGCGCTCCAGCAACACTTCGCGAAGCTTGAACGGTGCAACGCAAGCACGGAACAGCAACGCGCAGCGTTCTTTCGCGTCGCGCTCAACGAACAACGCAACTCACGTCCAGCAGAACAACGCCAGAGCGCCGCAATCTCGCTCTTCCAATCCGCGGCCGTCCTACTCGCGCGCCACGAACTCACGCTCGTTCAACGCGCAACAACACAACAACGCGTCACGCCCGCAATCGAACCACCAGGCGTTTCGCCAAAACACGTCGCGCTCCGCTCCGGCCAGGACCACGCACACCCAGCCGCGCAGCAACGCCAGCTCGCGCGGAACCTACGGCGGCTCGCACGCAAACAACGCCGCACCCCGTGCAACTTCACACGCGGGCAACGGCGGTTCACGCAACAGCGGCAGCGGCAATAACCATGGAGGCGGCGGCAGCAACAATCACGCACGTCGCTAACGCTTTACCCCGAGGTGCCTGAACAAGCCCACCAGCAAAACGGCGCCACGACAAAAAAAGTCGTTGCGCCGTTTACATTTCCCCGCTGCCAAATTTCAGAGTGTTGTCATCCCGAGCGCAGCGAGGGATCCCTCTTCGCAGCCCCCGCCACAAACCGCCTCCGTCGCAGTCGCCTTTGCTTTGGCTTTGGCGTTTGTAGCGGCGCACTTCAGTGCGCCATCGCCCCCACGGCAAGCCGCCGCACCCCTCACCGAATCGAATCCCGCAACTCAATCAAAGCCTGATCCGCGCGATCCAACCGAATCAATCCAGACCGCGGCTCATCCAAATCCAAAACCGCGTAAATCGTGATGGAAATAATCGCCGCATATAAAATCAGGTGCAGCGCGCTGCGATGCCTGCGCTTGGCCATCACGTGCCCCGCCAGCAACGCGCTCATCAACGCCACGCTGATCAACAGCAAAAAAATCAGCACAGGCAGGTGCGTATCCAATGCGATCGCCCGCGCCGTGGTCACGTCAATCATTTCGTTCAAAGCGGGCAGCAGGATCCTGACGACGTTATGCGTCGAATCATTCTCCCCCGCGGCCGCGGCGTGCGACCAAATCTCATGCTGTATCGCCGCGGCCCGCGCGAAATCCTGGTTCGCAGCGTCGCGCTGCAGCAGCTTGCCGTAAGCGCTCAGCCGCGCATCGAGATACTGCCGAAACAATTGCCGCATCTCCGGCTGCTCCGCGGCAGGCAGAACATCCAGCCGCAGATAAGCCGTGCCAATCGCGTTCGCCTCCTGCACGATCAACTCTCGCCGCGTCTCCAGCCGCGACATCGCCCCGCCAAACGTGAACGCCAGTAACAACCCCAGCAGCGCAAACACCGCAGCTTCGATCGCTCCAGTGCCCTCGTGCTCCAACTCCTGACGCTGCTCCACGCCATAGCTGCCGATGCGGTAGCCGACGTCCAGGCACACCAGCATGCCCACGAACAATCCCACCGACCACGCTAGCGCCGTCTCCACGGGAGTCATGATTTGCGCGCCCACTCTGCCGTCATCAACGCCGCGCTGTCAAGCATCGATATCCGCGCTTCGCTGCCTTCTTGCCTCCGCCGGTTCCTCCAGCTATCCTCTCCCGTGCCCATCCCTCATCCGCTCTTCCTCTTTTTCGCAGCGTTCATCGCCGGAATCCTCAATGCCGTCGCCGGCGGCGGCAGCTTCATCTCTTTTCCAGCCTTGCTTTTCACCGGCATGGCGCCCATCGCCGCCAACGCCACCAACACCGCCGCCGTCTGGCCCGGCACCGTCGCCAGCACGGTTGCCTACCGCAACGCGTTCACACCCGACGCGCGCCGCCTCCTCCCCGCACTGCTCTTCATCGGCATCATCGGAGGCTTCCTCGGCGCCCGCATCCTTCTCAGCACGCCGCAATCCACGTTCATGCGCCTCGTCCCCTGGCTCCTGCTCGCCGCCACTCTGCTGTTCCTCGCGGGCCCCCGCATCAGCGCCTGGGTCAAGCGCCGCGCCGCCCAAGGCAAAACTTCCCGCCCTCTCCTCATCGCCGGATTCTTCCTCGAACTCCTCATCTCGATGTACATCGGCTATTTCGGCGCCGGTGTCGGCATCCTCGTCCTCTCCCTCCTCGCCCTGCTCGGCATGGAAGATATTCACGCGATGAACGGCGTAAAAGTTCTCCTAGTCAGTGTCGTCAACGGCGTCGCCATGGTCACTTTCATCGTTGCCGGAATAATCGTCTGGCCGCAAGCCATCCTCATGCTCGTCGGCAGCCTCATCGGCGGCTACGGCGGCGCCTACTACGCGCAAAAAATGAACCCGCAGCACGTCCGCTGGATCGTCATCGCCGTCGGCTTCGCCATGTCCGCCTATTTCTTCATCCGCCATTAAACGCACGAGCACATCTCTCGTGAACATCTACGCACTCGTGTCTACATGAATCCCCGTATTGTCGGATGACCTACAATGTAACTAGGAGGGCACTCACGTGATCCCTGCCGAACCGTCACTCCAAACTTCACCGCCGGTGAAGCCGCGCAGCATCCTCATCGCCGACGATAGCCAGCGTGTCCGCACCATCCTTCGCCGCGCGCTCGAGCGCGAAACCGCTTTCAACATCTGCGGCGAAGCCACCGACGGCGCCGAAGCCGTCGCCAAAGCCAAAGCACTCACTCCCGACTTGATCCTCCTCGATCTGCGCATGGCCCGCCTGACCGGCCTCGAAGTTGCCGGCATCCTCCGCCGCGCGCAGCCGAACATCCGCATCATCATGGTCACCATGTACGCCGACGAGATTAACCCCACCTTGGCATCGCTCTTCCGCGTGGACGCCGTCTTCGACAAGACCGACGGGATTACCAAACTAATCGAGCAAGTGGAAACCCTTCTGGCCAACTAAGTCCGCGCAGGCGCCGTACGCATTCGTTCTGATGTACAATCTCCCACACCGGAGGGCTACATGCCGGTCGTGGTTCCGCGAACGCTCCGTCGCATCGCACCCCGAACGATCAGCCGCATTGCTCTGTGCGCGTTCGCGCTCCTCACCTTTGCGCGCCAGCTAGCCGCCCAACAGAATTCCACTCCCGGTTGGCCTCTGCACAATTCCGCTCCCGATCACGCCACCGCGGACGCCACCGGCGCCATGCCGACATTCGGTCCGGACCTCGATGAATCCTGCCTTCTCTGGACTATCACCCAATCGCACGCCGCCACTGTCAGCGCCGCCACTCTGAAAATTCCCGGAAATGCCAAAGGTGAATACCGCAAGAGCTGCAGTGAACTGAAGGACAAAAAACTAGCGAGCGCCGAGGAACATCTCCGCAAAGCAATCGAGGATTATCCGCAATACGCCGCCGCGTGGGCGCTGTTAGGGCAGGTTCTCGAAGCGGGAAACAAAATCCCCGAAGCGCGCGACGCCTGTTCGCAAGCCTCCACCGCCGATATGGGCTATGCGCCCGCCTATCTCTGCCTCGCCGATATCGCCGCGCAGTCTCACGACTGGCATCTCACTCTCGATATGGCCGATCGTTCCCTCGCGCTCGTTCCGCAGCACAATGTCTACGGAAGTTTTTACTCCGCTATGGCCCAATTTCATCTCGAACAATTTCCCGAAGCCGAAAGCGACGCCCTCAAAACGATTGACGCCGACCACTCCCACCGCATCCCGCAAGCCCATCTACTGCTCGCGCAAATCTACAACGCCCGCCACGACCCACGCGGCGCCGCCTACGAACTCCGCGCCTACCTCAAAGTCGCTCCCAACGCTTCCGACGCCGACAGCGTCAGAAAAACTCTCGCCGACGTCGAAGCCCAAACTCAAAAACAATCGGGCCAACCCACGAATTAAAATTTTGGAGGCGCGAGGCGGAATCGAACCGCCGGTAAAGGTTTTGCAGACCTGTGCCTTGCCACTTGGCTACCGCGCCTCTGAACAAAAAAACACTCGTACCCCAACACTATTTACGCCCCCCGAACGGCGGGGCTTCCGCCCCGCCGTTAAGCTCCGAAACGCCCAAGGGCTTTAGCCCCTGAAGCCCGCCTTTGATTTCGACCGAAAATGTCGCCCAAAAAAACAAAAAACCCACCAGCCGGTCACCTCTCGGCGGTGGGTCAAGTTCAACCTTGATTCGGAGTCAGCCAGTTACCGCGTTTCGCCAACTCCTCCCATGCCAGAGCACACTCCCGCGCAGCACCGACAACAACACAGCGCGCGAACCCCCTCCGCATTGGCCAAAAACAATCTCATCTCCACAATCCTTGCAAGTATTCGCGCCCCTGTCAACCACACGCTGCAATCGCCATGGCCGCAGTAACAACCCCACCACGCTTCCCAAAATCACACCGGCGCTCGAAACGCCGCGCCATGCCCCGCATGCCCGTCCTCGGACGCGCTCGAATAATCCCCACCCGAGCCATCTCCACTCAGCTCAGCTTTCACGTAAGGCACCGTGGCCCTCACTGTAGTTCCCGTTCCATTCGAATGAATCTCCAGCCTGCCGCCCAATTGCCGCACGCGCTCCCGCATCCCGCGCAATCCAACTCCCGCCGTTTCCCCCGCTGCAACCTTCGACTGCGTTTCCGTGCTGATTCCCGCACCTTCGTCGCTCACTTCCAACTTGATCTCTCGATCAGTGCGCAGCAATCGCACCGCTGCCACCGAACTCCCCGAGTGCCGGTGAATATTCGTCAGGCACTCCTGCGCGATCCGGAATAAACACAATTCGAAATCTTGCGGAAGCCGCTCGCCGTCCACCGCCAGCTCCAGTTTCGTCGCGATCTTGCTGCGCTCCGTAAATCCTTGCACATACCACTTCAACGCGGAACCCAGCCCCATTTCGTCCAGCAAAGGCGGATGGAACAAATACGACATCGTTCGAATATCCGACGAAATCTGCTGCACCAGCCGGGAATTGTCCTCCAGGCAGCGGGCACCCTCAGGACTGAGCTTCGCCTTCTCCTGATTAAGCCGCCCTGTGTTCATGCTCATCGCCGCAAGCAATTGCCCCACTCCGTCGTGCAATTCGCGCGCGATCCGGCGTCTCTCCTCATCCTGCAGCTTCAGCAAACGTGCCGAGAGCTCCTTCTCCTTGATCGCTACCTCGGCTTGCCTTCGTTCGGTAATGTCGCGCGCTACCTTCGACGCGCCAATCACCCGGCCAACTGCGTCCTTCACCGGCGAAATTGTCAGCGACACGTCCACGCGGCTGCCGTCCTTCCGCATGCGGACCGTTTCGAAATGCTCGATGCGCTCGCCGCGACGCAACCGTTCCAGAATCATCACTTCCTCGTCGCGATGCTCCGGCGGAATTATCAAAGTGATGTGCTGCCCCAACGCTTCCGCCTCCGTATAGCCAAACACTCGCTCGGCGCCCTTATTCCAACTCGTGATGATTCCGTCGAGGTTCTTGCTGATGATCGCGTCGTCCGACGACTCCACAATCGCCGCCAGCCGCGCCCGCGCCCCAAATCCCCGCCGGTTCGATTCCCCCAACGCAATGATCGCGATCGAGAACGTCATGAAACCCAGCATTCCGAATACTTGATGGTGGTCTTGAATAACAAATGAATGAAACGGCGGCAGAAACCAATAATCAACACCGAGCGTTGCAATCACCGTGGCGACGATGGCCGGGCCAACCCCGCCATACCACGCCGCAAACACCACCGCCAGCCACGCCGTGTGATACGGATTCTGATTTCCCAGCAGGGGTGTCAACAGGTAACGCAGCCACAGCGCGGCGAACGCCGCCACGATCGCCAGCACGTAACGAACTGCTGTCTCGCTCTTACGCATCGCCTTGCACCGCTAACCCGCACGAACCGCCAAGAGTATCCTCGCACTCAACCAAAAACGCTATACCAGCAATCCCTAAAATACAACTACATCCGTAGTTGTTTAGCACGCGCTAAATCACTGAATAATCGGGACTTCGCAGAAGCTGCCGTGCGCGGTTCATCCTGCAGTCTCACGGTTAGCAGGGCGCAGCGGATATGCTGCCGCAGCAACTCACATGCGATGCATACCTTGTCCTTCTAGTAATCACAAGGTAAATGTGATATAATGTTCTGGGGCGTTTGTTCGCCTCATGAAAGGACGCCACATGGCAACCGCAACACGGACGGAGAGCCGAGCGCAACAAGCATACGGGAATACTCTCGTCCCGAGCCCCGCGGCAAGCCAAAATTCTCGGCGTTACGAACGCCTCACGACAACGGATCACCGACTTCAACTCAATGTAACAATGTTACAAGCTCCTCTAATCGACAACGCCCGCCGAAAATACTCCCAAATCAATCGCCAACCCCGCCGATTAGAATCCGCTATATCTCCCACAAAACAAACACCCGCGACCCAAATCAATCGCCAACAAAATGGCAGTTCGCGCATTCCAACCTCATCCCGCGATACACTCGCACGTCACCCCGCGCTCCGAGTAACCGTTGGCCGCCGCTACTTGCTAGCCACTAGCCACTCGTCACTAGCCACCGCCGTTTTCCCCAAGCACCGCATTTCTAATCGTCACACCCCGCGATTAGAAAACACTATATCTCCTAGAAAACAAACACTCGGCACACGTTCTAATCGTCATTTTTTACTGGTTTCCGCAAGCCGCCGACGCCGAATCGCAGCCGCGGCTATCCCGCCGCGAGTCGCCAGCAACATCGTTTCTAATCGACAATGGCAGATATTAGAAATCACCGTAAACCTCTCAAAACAAACGATCGCGCCTCGTTCTAATCGACACAAAAACGCGTTGTTTGATCTCCGGTTTCAGGAGTCGGATGGACTCCACCGGAGTCCTGCCATCGGACCCGGATGGGGCCGTGGGACGCGTTTCCCACATCCCCAACAAGCTCTCGGAACACGGGTTCGCGGCACGTGGGGCACAGGTAATCATGAATCGCAGCTCACCACTCACCAATCACGCCTCTGCTCCACTAGTGATATATTCGAGCCGTACTCCATATCCCGGGAGCAGCTACAAATGACCGACCGCAAACCTCCGTTCGCCTCCGTCGAAGAGGCCCTCGACGAAATCCGCGCCGGACGCATGATCGTGCTGGTGGACGACGAAGACCGTGAAAACGAAGGGGATCTGGCGATGGCTGCTGAAAAAGTCACGCCCGAAGCCATCAATTTCATGGCCAAGTTCGGCCGCGGCCTCATCTGCCTCGCCATGACCGAACAGCGCTGTGACGCGCTGGCACTAGCCTCGATCACTCCGCGCAACACTTCCATGTTCGGCACTCCGTTCTGCGAACCGATTGACGCCCGCCGCGGCACTACCACTGGCACCAGCGCCGCCGACCGCGCCACCACGATTCTCGCCGCCACCGACCCGAACACTCATCCCGAAGATCTCGCCCGCCCCGGACACGTCTACACCCTGCGCGCACGCAATGGCGGCGTCCTGGTCCGCGCCGGACAAACCGAAGCTTCCGTGGATCTCGCGCGCCTCGCAGGACTCGATCATTCCGGTGTGATCTGCGAAATCATGAACGACGACGGCACCATGGCCCGCATCCCGCAGCTCGTCGAATTCTGCCGCCAACACGGCATGAAACTCTTGACCGTCGCAGACCTGATTCGCTATCGCATGCAGCACGAACGCCACGTCCGCCGCATCGCCGAATCGGTTCTCCCCACGCGCCATGGAAATTTCCGCATGATCGCCTACTCGAATGACGCCGACCACGAATTGCACGTCGCCCTCGTGCGCGGCGACATCTCGAAAGGCGATACGGACAAAGCCGGACCGCCGCTCGTCCGCGTCCATTCGCACTGCCTCACCGGCGACGTCTTCGGCTCCACATCCTGCGATTGTCACGCCATTATCGAGCGCTCGCTCGAAGCTATCGCCGCCGAGGATCGCGGCGTGTTCGTCTACCTGCATCACACCGGCCGCGGCTTTCAGATTGACGCGCCGCGCGAAGCCGACGCCGCCGAGCTCCCGCGCATTCGCTTTCACGCACGCGACGAAAAGGAGCACGACCTGGGCCGCCAGCGCCTGGTCCAACGCGAAAGCGGTATCGGCGCCCAAATCCTGATAGACCTCGGCCTCTGCCGCATCCGCGTCCTAACCAACCACCCGCGCAAAGTAGTAGCACTAGACGGCTACGGCCTGGAAATAGTCGAACAAGTCCCGCTGACGCTAGACGCCACAAAATCGCGACAGTCGTAACCCGTCCAAAAATGAGAGATTTAATCTCGAGGTCGCAGAGAAAAGGGGAGAAAACGGAAAAACATCGAGGCTAGTGAGATTTTGCAGCAGGCGGCGGAACCACGATGACGTAAGGCCGCAACTCTTCGAGTTTCCGCTTGCTGATCCCTTTGATCGCCAGCAAATCTTCCACCCGCCGAAACGGTCCGCTCTTCACACGAAAATTTACAATCGCCGCAGCAGTCTTGGGCCCAATTCCCGGTACCAACTGCAACTGCTCAACGCTAGCCGAGTTCAAATCAAGAGCTTTCGCCGGCGGCGCCTTCTTCTGCGCCACCGCCGCGCTGCAGCAAAGCAGAATCACCGCAACGGCGAGAGCCGACGATAGCCGGCTAAACGCGATTGCCCTGCGCATCGTATTGCGTGACTTCACCAAAGAGCGCGGCTTGATCTGCAATCTGCGCGCGATCCCCAACCAAAATGATTTGCGCGTTGGCTGAATCGAAGTGCCGCCGCGCCGCGACCAGCACGTCATCGGCACTGAGCGCGTGGACTTTCTGGCGGTACGTCTCCAGATGATCTTCCGGCAGCCGGTCGAGATAAATCGTGGAAAGCTGGCCGAGCAACCCGTCCTGCGTCGCGACTCCCAACGAAAACACGCCGGTAAGATAACTGCGCGCACTCTCCAATTCTTCCGCCGTAACTGGCAGCGAGCGCATGCGATCCATTTCGTAGAAGATTTCCGTGAGCGTCGCGGCGGCCACGTCGTTGCGCACCGCGGCGTGCACGTTGAAATACCCATGCTGCCGCAGCGACTGCAAGCCGCTCCGCGGGCTATAGGTGTAGCCTTTCTGCTCGCGGATATTAATGACCAGCCGCGAATGAAACGCCCCGCCGTAAATCGAATTCGCCAGCACCAGCCGGAACCAGTCCGGGTCGCGCCGCGTGATGGCCAGATTGCCCACCACCAATTGCGTCTGCACGCTGCCCGGCAAATGCACCATGTGAACTTTTCGGCCCACGTTGTGCGGCGGCGCCGACGAAATTTGCGGCGCCGGTGCCGGCGCTTCCCAGGTTCCGAAAACCCTTTCGATTTGCGCGAGCAACGCGTCGCTGGAGAAATCGCCGACGACGATCAAGAGTGCGTTCGCAGGCGAATAATTGTGGCGGTAGAACTCCTCGAGCTGTTCGCGCTGGTAGGCTGCGACCTGCTCTTCGGTGGGCGAGATTATGGCGTATGGATGCTGGCCGAAGATCACATGGCGAAAGCGCTCATTCGCCAGAAACGCCGGCGTTGTGCGTTCGATGCGCAAGCCCTCGATTTTGCGGCGACGCTCGCGCTCGAATTCTTCGGCGGGAAACGACGCGTTGCGCGCGAGATCGGCCATCATCTCGAAGATGCCCTCGGAAAACTCGGCAAGCCCGGAAAGAGAAATGGCGCTGGAATCGGCGCCCGCGTGCGTACCGAGATCGGCGCCCATGCGGCGAAGGTCTTCTTCGATTTGCCGGCTGGTGCGCGAAGCGGTGCCGGTGCGCACAACCGTGGCGGTGATTTCTGCGAGGCCCGGCGCGCGATGAGCAACCATCGCGTTGCCGCTGCGGAAGAAAAGCTGTGCCGAAATCTTCGGGAACGTGCGCAGTTCGGCGAGAACGACCTGCATGCCATTCGCAAGAGTGTGAACCGCCCGCTTGGGCCACGCGACCGGCCGTTCCGGCCCAAGTGGCGGAACAGCGCTCAATTGCGCGTTCGGGGACGCGGGAGTGCTGGTCGTTGTAGTCATCGGTTTCGTGGTTGTTCCGCTCATGCCGCCACATCCTTGGCGATGGGTCGCCGCACCAGAATCGCGCGATTGCGCGGGACCAGATATTTTTGCGCAGCGGCCTGCACCTGCGCGGGCGTGACCGCCTCAAATCCGTCAAGGATCGTGTTAATTTTGCCGGGGTCGCCGTCGAATAGCGTGAAGCACGCGAGATAGTGCATCAAGCCGAAGCGAGGCATGTGCGCTCCCATGCCACTTTCGAGATTCGAATAAAAATCGGCGCGGAGCTTCACTTTCACTGGAGCCAGCTCTTCTTCGGTGATTCCGTGCTGCTGAATTTCGCGGATAATTTCGTCGAACTCGGCGATCACGTCGTCGGTGGCAAATTCCGCCTTGTGAAATATGCGCGTCACCATTTGCGTGGGGCCGTTGGTTTCGATGATGTCCGCACCGCCATCGGTCTCGACGGCAATTTGCTTTTCGAGGACGAGCCGGCGATAGATCCGTCCGACGCGGCCGCCATGTAAAGCGCGATCGAGTATGGAAGCCGCGTACCAATCGGGATTGCCGCGCTGCGGAACGGTGTAGCCGACGGCGATAGCCGGAAGCGGCCCGAACTTTTCGATCACCTCGCCGCGGCGCTCTTCGGTTTGTGGTGGCTCCGACACATCCGCGCGTGGCGGCAGCGGATGCGCGGGAATGTCCTCAAAATATTTCTTGGCCAGCGCGAATCCTTGCGCGGGCTCCACGTCGCCAACGATCAGCAGCACCGCGTTGTTCGGCGAATAGTAGGTGTGAAAGAAAGTCTGCACGTCCGCGAGCGTGGCGGCGTCGAGATCAGCAAAGTCGCCGTAAAAATTATGCGCGTTGGGCCAATTGCGAAATGCCACGGGCGGAAGATCAAGCCACGGAAAGCCGCCGTAGGGCTGGTTCATCACATTCACGCGGACTTCTTCCTTGACCACGTCGCGCTGATTGCGCAGATTCTCGTCATCAACCTTCAAGGCGCGCATGCGATCGGCTTCAAGCCAGAGCACGCGTTCGAGCGCGTTGGACGGGACCGATTCGAAATAATTGGTGATGTCGTAGTTGGTGGTGCCGTTGAGCATTCCACCAGACGAATTGATCAGGCGAATGTGCTCCATCTTGCCGGCATGCTCAGAACCCTGAAACATCATGTGCTCGAAAAGATGGGCGAAGCCGCTACGTCCGCGCGGCTCGAGCCTGAAACCGATCTGGTAATAAACGCCGACGGTGACGAACGGCGCCGAGCGATCTGGCGACACGACCACACGCAGGCCGTTTGCAAGCGTGGTGTACTCTACGGGAATGTGGACGTTCTTCACTTCGGATTCCTCCTGGAATTTTTGAGCGCGCGATCAAGCTGTTTCAAGGTCTTGGAAGGGTCTTTGGAAAGTACCCGCGCCGACAGCCGTACGAGCGTCGCATACGAATCGCCGAATTCGCGCGGATAGCGGCGCAATGCATCGTAGTGCTTTGCGACCGTCGCATAGTCGCCACGAGCTGCGGGCCCAGTCCATGTGGCACGCGGCCCATGCTTTTCGAAATTGTCGAGCATCTGGCGCATCAGCGGTAACAAAATCTGGACGGCGTGCTCACGCGAAAAACCGATTTTCACGAGAACTTGCGTGGCGCTCTCCGTGAGAGCCAGCGCGTGCCCTGCGAGTATCGTCCCCGCGGCGTGGTATGCCGGCTTGTGGCGGCTTGCTACAGGGACCGGAACGCCGCCCAACGCGCGAGCGATTGCGCCAGCAGAGCGGCGGGCGCGCGCGTCGCCTTCGACGGCGAAGATCACGCCATTCAGATTCGGCTGCGAATGCTTTGTGAAAGTTTGCATTGGATGAATCGAACCGGTTGCCGCGCCACTGCGTGCGAGAGGCCGCAAAATCGAGCTGTCTAGCGCGCCACTGGCGTGCAGCACTACTTTTCCGCGGCAGCTTTTGCCCGCAAGACTCGCCAACTGGCGCGCCACGTCCGCAAGCGCATCATCCGGCGTCGCCAATAGAATAACATCGGCATCCATAACGTCGCGCGTAAGAGTGGAATGAGGCTCGCCGGCCCCAATTGCGTGGACGGCGGCGCGCGCCGAGGCGCCGGATTGTGTGACAACCGCGCCGACGCGCCAACCGAGTCGGCGGAGGTTGCGCCCCAGAGTGCGTCCCAGGCGTCCTGCGCCGACGATGGAAACCGAGCGCGCCATGCCAAGTGATAGCATAGCGTGTTCGCACGCAACGCGGTGGAGGATATTCCATCTTGCATTGGTTCTGGATCGGGTACCTGGGACTGGTCGCATTTATTTGGTTCGTGCAGTCCATTGATCTGGCGTTTGGGGCGCTCTCGATTCCCGCATTGACGAGCGTTGCGCCGCTGAAGGATGCGGATTGCCCGAGCGTGTCCATTCTTTTTGCGGCGCGTGACGAAGCCGAGAAATTGCCTGCAGCGCTGGATACGTTTCTGGCGCTGGATTACCCGAAATACGAAGTGATCGCTGTGAATGATCGTTCCGAGGACGCGACGGAGAGCATTTTGCAGAACGCGGCGCGCAAGGACCCGCGGCTGAAGGTTATAACGGTCTCTTCCCTTCCCGCTGGATGGCTGGGCAAACCGCACGCGCTGCAAGAGGCTTTCGAGCATTCCACCGGGGACTGGCTGATCTTTACGGATGCGGACGTCCATTTCGAACCTGAAGTGTTACGGCTCTCGATTGCTCTGGCGGAAGCCCAACATTGGGACCACATGCCATTGCTCTGCCACACGAAGATGTTTTCGTTCGGCGAAAAGATTGCGATGATTTTCTTCGGGATGGCCTTCCTGCTGGGCGTCCGGCCCTGGCACGCGAGCAATCCGAAATTGCCCAACTACGTGGGAATCGGCGCGTTTCAATTGATACGGCGCAGCACTTACGAAAAGATGGGCGAGCACCGGCGGCTGGCGATGGAAGTGGTGGACGACGTGAAGATGGGCAAACTGGTGAAGGAAGCCGGGTGTTTGTCCGGGATCGCGAAGGCCGGCACTTTAGTGAGCGTCTACTGGCATGCGGGGGTGCGGAATATCATTCGAGGCACAACCAAGAATTTTTTTGCGACGACCGGGTTCAATTTGCCGGTCGTTTGCATTCAGATGCTAGGGCTTGTGAGCTTGAGCGTGCTGCCGTGGGTGGTGCTGCCGTTCGCGCATGGATGGGCGCGCGTGTTTGCGGGGATTGCGGTGGGACTGGCGATTTGCGCGGAGGGTGGCGTGGCGATGGAGAATGGGGTGTCGCCGCTGTACGCCTCGACGCATCCGGTTGGGGCTTTGATTTTTGGTTGGATGCTGACGCGGTCTACAATTGTGACGTTGTGGCAGGGCGGGATTACCTGGCGCGGGACGTTTTATCCCTTAAAGGAACTGAAACGCGGAATCGTGTGATGTCCGACACAAGTCATTGTCGGGCCAGCCTGATGACTTGCTGCGCCGACCTCGAGGCTATTTCACGCGTAACGACCATTCCTCCGAATACCACGACGATTATCTGTGGATCCGCCGTAATTTCGATTTCGGTCTCGCCGAATTGATCCGCCTTATACCATCTTTCCAGATGAAGCGTGGCGTATGCGTCACGCGCCAAGATGATTGCACCCGAAGCTGGATGTCCGTCCGCTGCCACGATCCGCAAATTTATTCGCTTTCTTTCGACTGTAACGACGTCTCCGGCTCCATGCGTCGGCATTGGCTCAACACTCACGATAAGGCTGACCGGGATATCTTTAACCAGAAACTCGCTGACTCGTGTCTGCCAGAGTCCGTAAGGAGCGGTAACGATTGCCCTATACAACCCTGGGCCAAGCTGGAGGGGCGGAATTCTACCGTCTAGGTCCGTTAACGCTCGCACGATTTCCTTCTCGCGCTCGTCGAGATTCTGCAGAATCACAAGATCGTTGTTCACAGGACCGCCAGAAGTATCGTGAACCGAAACCGTAACCTCGATCGTGCTACCTTTTTCTAGAACTTTACCGAGCGAGCGCGATTCCAGATGAGAGCCCAACAACAAAGAAAGTATCATCAGAAATCGCATGTGACTTGCTCCTTCTTGGCTCTATTTGCTTTCAAATATACGCGCGCCAAATCCAGGCGAAAAATGCTATTTGAAGAATGAGTAGCCGATAAAAAAGACGTGCACGTCAACGCCCGGATTGAAGCTATGGCGATAGGCGTTGGAAATGTGCTGGAATTTATAGCCGAAGCGCCAGGCGCGGTCGCGCGATGCGTTGAACCAGTCCACGCCCCCCTGAAAATCGAAAGTGAAATTGAATTGGGTGCCGCCGGGTATATCCACGGGAACTGGCCTGACGGATGCGACAAACCCCGCCGTCGAAGCGATGAATGGCTCGAGGCGATGCTCGCGGCGGAAATTCAATTTCAGTCCGATGGGGCTGACGCCGCCGCCGTACACCGTTTCGCGGCCATTCGTGCAATAAGTGGTTACTCCGGGCGCCGGCGAGCATGTCACGTATTTGAACTGGCGCAGCGTTTCGAGCGGCACGACGTCCAGCGTGTATTGCAGCGCCGTCGAGGGCTTGTCGTACAGCGTGCGGGCGTAGCGGAGCGCGAAGACTCCGAGCTGGCGGTCGGAGGTGGAGCCGAAGATTTGGGAGTTCGCGAAAGAGTAGCCGCCCCAGATGCCGAATTCATTGCCAGGCGGATAGAGGGGAGCGGGCTGCGCCTGTGGCTGCGATTGCCCAGACGTCTGAGTTGGATTTGAACTTTGAGCGTGCGCTGGGACTGAAAACGCGAGCGCTGCGAACAGTAGGAGCAGAAATCGAGGCTGCCGCGAATTCGAAAAACCGAGAGTTTTTTGCAATGGTCTTTTTCCGCTCTTAGTATTCAGGAAAACGACCCGGAAGAAAAGCGTCCGCTGAACGATAGCCACAAATTCTTGTCATCGCAGTCCGAGGCGAAGTTAGGAAACCTCAGAGCCGGCGGGACGCCGGCGTTACACGTCTGATCAGGATTTTCGTGAAACCTTGGCAGCGCGTGATCTTTTTTTGACCGGCGGCTCTGCAGTGTCCAGGGGCTGCTCCGTCGCCGGAGCAACGGATGCCGGTACCTCGGCTTCTCCGGCGGCCTCATCAACGGTAGCCGCTGGACCAGCACTCGCTTCAGCCGCAGATACTTCCGCCAGAGTTGCAGTCTGCGAATCCGTCGCGGCGGGCGCGAAAATCGCGCCGAGATCGCGCTGCTTGAGCGCGCGTACGCGATCGCGCAGGGCCGCAGCGCGTTCGAAGTCGAAATTTTTGGCGGCTTCACGCATCTGGGTTTCGAGTTGCGCGACGACGTGGACCAACTGAGCTTCCGTACTGATGTCGCCGATCACGGCGTCATCCACCGGCACGGGAAGATAATCGGCTTCGATGATGCGCGCTAGCTGCATGTCCACGGATTTGATGATGGATTGCGGCGTGATGTGATGTTCGCGGTTGTAGGCTTCCTGCTTCGCGCGGCGGCGGCTGGTCTCGCCGATGGCCTGGCGCATGGAATCGGTCATATTGTCCGCGTAAAGAATCGCGCGGCCTTCCAGGTGGCGCGCGCAGCGGCCCATCGTCTGAATCAGCGAGGTGGCGCTGCGAAGATAGCCTTCCTTATCGGCATCGAGAATTGCGACTAGCGAAACTTCGGGAAGATCGAGGCCTTCGCGGAGCAAGTTGATGCCGATGAGCACGTCGAATTCGCCGCGGCGCAGATCGCGCAGGATACGCACGCGTTCGAGAGTTTCGATTTCGGAGTGCAAGTAACGAACTTTGACGCCGACTTCGGCGAAATATTCGGCGAGGTCTTCGGCCATGCGCTTGGTGAGCGTGGTCACCAGGATGCGCTCGTTGCGCGCGGTGCGCTGGCGAATTTGTTCGAGAAGATCGTCCACTTGGCCCTTCACCGGGCGCACTTCGACTTCCGGATCCACGAGGCCCGTGGGACGGATAACTTGTTCGACCACCACGCCGCCGGTTTTCGTGAGCTCGTAGGGGCCTGGAGTGGCGGAAACGTAGATGACTTGATTGGTGCGATGCTCGAATTCCTCGAAAGTGAGCGGACGATTATCGAGGGCCGAGGGCATGCGGAAACCGTAATTCACGAGCGTTTGTTTGCGCGAGCGGTCGCCGTGATACATGGCGTGGAGCTGCGGCACGGTCTGGTGCGATTCGTCCACAACCAGCAGATAATCTGAGGGAACGTAATCGAGCAGAGTGGGCGGCGCTTCACCGGGCAAGCGGCCGGAAAGATGGCGGGAGTAATTTTCGATGCCGTGGCAATAGCCGATAGTGCGCATCATTTCGATGTCGAAGTGGGTGCGCTGCACGATGCGCTGCGATTCGACGATCTTTCCCTGGCGGCTAAGTTCGCCTTTCCACCACTCGAGCTCTTCGTAGATGCCTTGAATGGCGCGTTCTTTTTGGTCGGCGGGCAGAACGTAGTGCGTTTTCGGGTAGATCGGCTGGCGTGCGATTTCGCCTTCGCGCGTGACGCGAATTTGTCCGGTGAGCGGGTCAATCTTGCGAATATTTTCGATTTGCGTGCCCCACATTTCGACGCGTACGGCGAGGTCGTCGTAAGGCGGATAGATTTCGATCATGTCTCCGCGGACGCGGAAAGTGCCGTGGCGGAGGTCTTCGCCGCGCTCGTACTGGATTTCGACGAGCTTGCGCAGAATGGCCTCGCGCGTGATGGACATGCCCTTTTCGAGCAGCAGCATCATTCCGTAATACGCTTCGGGCGAGCCGAGGCCGTAGATGCAGGAGACGGAGGCGACGATGATGACGTCGCGGCGTTCGAAGAGCGAACGCGTGGCGCTCATGCGCAGCTTGTCGAGCTCGTCGTTGATGGTGGATTCTTTTTCGATGTAGGTGTCGCTGGCCGGGACGTAGGCTTCGGGCTGGTAGTAATCGTAATAGCTGACGAAATATTCGACGGCGTTATCGGGGAAGAAGGATTTGAATTCGTGGAAGAGTTGGGCCGCGAGGGTCTTATTGTGCGCGAGAACGATTGTCGGGCGGTTGATTTCCTCGATCACCTTGGCGATGGTGAAGGTTTTGCCGGAGCCGGTGACGCCGAGGAGAACCTGGTGGCGATCGCCATCGTTTACACCTCGGACGAGTTGGGAGATCGCTTGCGGTTGGTCGCCGCGGGGATCGTAATCACTGGCTAGTTTGAAATTCATCGCCGGACTCTCAGAGCGCGTAATGTGCTGGGTTCAAAACGACCATTATACCTTATGCCGCAAGCGGCGGTCGCGAACGCTGCAATCGAAGGGAGATCCCTGCCTGCGGCAGGCAGGCCTCGTCCCGCATGACCCGCGGGACGCAGAGTGCGCGCTGCGCCCAGGATGACGACAGAAACCGTGCGATGGCGCTAAGCGCTGGGCTCGGGGCGCCGCGCCGGGCGAAAAACTCAGGGCCGGAATTGGGGCGCTGGCGGTGCGGGCGTCGCGTCCGGCGCGTTCGGCGGCATCAGGGTGACGTCGGACTGACTTTCCACGTGCCCCACGTAGTGCATTTTCGAGCCCGAGAGGGCGCTGACGATTTCGAAGTCCATGTCCTGCTTGGACGTTTGCGTCGAGCGCGTGATCATGCCGCTTTGCAGCGAAATCGCGTCGAGACTTTCACCATTCCCGGTCCACGTGCCGGAGGTGCGCAGGCCGTTGTGGCGATAGTCGTCGGGAGTCGCGTCGGGATTCGTGGAACCGTGGCGGAGGATTTCGAAGCGGGTGAGGACGATGGCGCAGGAGGAATTCGCTTTGGCCGCCGGCTGGCCCGAGGGCCCTGGCTTGGCTTGCGACTCGCAGGGCTCGTCGCGCAGATAAGTGGATTCGGTGCGCGAGATCAGGCCGGCGAGCGGCGTATTTTCGAGCGGGCGTTCGTTGTTCCACTTCTGGCCGATGGTGATGCCTTCGTGGGGCAATTTTGCGCTGGCCGAAAGCGCGTTGAGCCACGCGCGAACTGTGGCAGTGGCGGAGGGGTTGGAATACACGTCGTCGAGGCCGGTGATTTTGGAAACTTCGCCCGTCGGCTCGATCGTAAATTCCATGGAGCGGCCCTGGAGGCGATTGTATTGATCTTCGAGCGCGTCGGCTGCGGGATCGTAAGCGTCGCTTTCCGTGGTGGCTCCGGCCTTTTCGTAAGTCACACGGAGGCGGACGGTGCCGAGTTCGCCGCCGGAGCCGGACTGAGCATCAAGAACGTCCAGGCGAAGTTGCAGGTCGGAGACTTGCTTCAATTGCGAAGCCGCTTCGGGATTCACGACCGGAGTGGTGGTGTTGCTAGTGGTGGTTGTGCGCGTTTCGATCTGGTAGCGGAATGATTGTCCGGTGACGAATTTTGGGACTAGGTGGATGCGCTCGGAGGGATTTGCTCCCGGCGAGAGAGCCAGGATCGCCAAGCCGGCGAATGCGGCGACGTAAAACGGCGTGGTGTGCGCCGTAAAGCGAACCTTGCATGCGCTCAACCGCTTGGCCATTTGTTTAAACGCTAGCATAGGGCATTGGACGAGGCAAACGGCCGCAAGGTTGGATTCACTAACGGTTCGGGGACGGTCGAAGGGGAGCGATCGCGGGGGATTGCAGAGAGCCAGTGAGCGCGTAGGTGCCGTTGGCCGCGGCGCGGGGCGAACTGGAGGCAGGCGCATCGTTCGCTGCAGCGGAGGACGCGCGCAGGCGCAGATCGAGGTTGCGAGAGAAATCCACGGAGCCTGAGCCGGTGATCTCCTCGCCTGGGCTGACGAAAGCCAAATTCTGGAACGCGATTTTGCCCTCGTGGCAGGCAAATTCGGCGGCGGCTCCCGCAAACGAGCTTGCGCCCGGTGCCAATTCTCCTTGGCGCAGGGACTCCGCGAGGTTGAGCGCTTTGATTTGCGGATCTGTGACACGAGCGTCGCCGCGACATTCGAGCGAAGAAACCAGGTCGGCGTGATCGGCACCCCGGAAATTGAACGTCAGGGCGCCGGAAGCGGAGCCAGAGAACGCGTTATCGAGCGTGCGGAAATTGGATGTGAGGGCTGCGAGATCGACATGGGAATAGTCGAGGTGGATGCGGTAGGAAGGTAGCGCCGTCAGCTCCGCGTCGAGAGAGCCATCGAGATTGCCGCCATAAAATTGCGCCTTTGCGGCGGAGAGCTGCAAGTGGCGGCCTCCGATTTTCAAATCACCTTGCAGATGGCGAAGGACGAGCGGCGCCAGCGTGAACTGATCCACGGCGATTTGACCTTCGGCGCGAAAATTTTCCGGGACGGCATTCGTGGGCGACGCGGAATTCAAGAACGGCAGCACGCGATCCAGAAAGCTTTCGCGCCAACGTGGATTCAGCCAGCGATCAAGTTCCGACGTGGAAAGATGGTCCGTCGCGAGAGCGAATTGCCATCCCGTGTTTGCGTCGCGGCGATCGAAGGTGCCAGACCAATGGGCGCCGAAGGCGTCAGCGGCGGTTAGCGCGATGTGATGCGAACCAGGTTTCAATTCCGCGCGTGCACTAATGCGCGTGACAGGCTGATTCAGGAAGGGAGTGAGCAGCGAGGCAGCGGCTAGTTCCCCTCCCCATTCGATGGTGCCAATCGGCACCGTTTGCCACGGAAATTTCGCACCTAGCCAGCGCAAATCACAGCGGCCCGGCCCGGCCAGGTCCCATCCCCGTGAAATATTCCAACCCAATGCTCCAGCAGTGGCGACCAGATCGCGAACCTGCGTGAGATTGCCGGCAAGGTGATAGACCGGGAATTCGCGCGGTCCGGTATGCGCCACGGTTTCCAACCGCAGCGACCCATTCGACGGTCCGTAGTTAACTGTGGAGGGCAGCAGCGTGAATATTTCGTGATCGTAGCGGAACTGCGTTTGGCCGAGGTGCACGGGAACGCGCAGGCGAGAGCTGGTAAGGTCCGCGCCGGCGATCGCACCCGCCGCCCCAGTCAACCGCGGCGGCCACACTGAAACGGCAGCATGGACGCTGGCGGAGCCGCTGAGCGCCAGATCGCTGGCGACTTCGGAATGGAAAGCGCGGACCCAGGCGAGCACATCCGCGAGATCCACCCGCGATTGCGTGACTTCGATTTGATCCTGCGAAACGATTTGAACCTTGGGAGGCGGCTGGAATTGAGCGGGAACTTGCCAGGAGAACCGGGCGTGAGCGTGCGCCCAGGAATGTGGAGCCTCGAGCGTCGCGGCTGTAACGTCCAATCCGGAAGCGAGGGGATATAAGGTCATTTTCGCATTTACGTTGAGCGCGGGGTTATCGGGACGCAACGCAAGATCCCAGCGATGCAACTGGCGAAGCTCCGCGTGCATTTGCAGCAGCCAATTATCGTTTTCGGTATCGGCGTGGACCATCAGAGCGAGATTGCCGCGCACACCGAAGTCGTAGCCGCGCGCGAGACGCAAAACGTCCGAAAGCGCGGCATCTCCCCAGGCCAGATCAAGCACGGCGGGGCGCAAACGCGAGGACGTGCCGCCAACGTGGCCCGAGACGTAGATAGTGCCGGCCTGCTGGAGGACCACCGCGGCACGCGTGGGCACAGCCGAGAGGTTCATGGTCCAGCGTCCCTGGCCGTCGGGTTCGAGATAGCCGTTCACGTTGACCAAGGCGAACGGAAGTTTTTCGCTCGCGCGCTTGAAATTGATCCGGCCGGAATCCACCTCGATGCGGCCGAAGCGGATCGTGGAAGGCCGCGGCGATGCGGCGGCGGCAGCGGCACCGCTTGGTTTCGGAAGCCATTCGGCTACGTTCCAATCGCCATCCGCGTTGCGAACGAGATTCAGGCTGGGCCTTACGAGCGAGATGGTGCCGAGCTGCAAGTGGCCGCGAAAGAGGCTCTCCCAGCGCAACCGAACCGTGAGCGACTCCGCCCGCAGAAAATATTCGTAGCCGAAGCGGGGATCTTCGCTGAACGTGACGGACTGGGCTTCGAGCGTGGGGCCGCCCCAAAGCGAGAAATTATAGCGGCCCACCTCCACGCTTCTGCCGAACGCCGATTCCAGCCGCGCGGTCAATTTTTTTTGCAGGCGAGTATGGCGAATCAGGAGAGATATTCCGAAATCCACGGCCCAGAGAAAGATCACGAATAGGAGGAGATATTTGAGCCAACGGGCCCAGCGGCGATTGCGCGGCGAGGCTTCGAGACGCTCGGCGTGTAGGGCTGGCTCGGAGAGTGTTTGTGCCATGGCGATGCGGCCTGCTGCGTCCATGATACACAATCCTTCGTGTGGGCTGATGAGTTGTCGTGATCCTCGCGCTCGCTTGGCGGAAATTTCGCCCAACGACCTAAGGCTTAACACAGAGTGCACAGAGAAATGCCTTGAGAGCACGGAGAAATCGTGAGTTCACTGCACGGACGCAGAGGACGCAGAGAAAACCAAAATACCCAACGTTTCCGCCGGGGAGTATCGTCAGCGGGCTTGGAACGGCAACGGCTAGTGGACTTCGCGGAGCATGCGATGCCAGCGGGTTCTGGTGCGGACGTGCCGCAGAGTTTCGACGATCCCTTGCAAGATGCCATAGGCGCCGCGGGATTTGTAATCCTCGGGCGTCGCTTGCACAGACCAGTAAATGAGCATGGGGCGGCCCATTATCGCGTCGCGGTCCACGAAACCCCAGTAGCGGCTGTCCAAACTACGGTCGCGATTATCGCCCATTGCGAAATAGTTATCGGGGGGTACAACCAAATCGCCATCGTGAACGTAATTCAGAATTTGCGCCGCCCACTCAGGTCGCACCGCCGATTGAAGAAAATACCGGTTCGTGGGAGGAAAATTATCGCCGAAAGGATCTTCGTAGGTTGGATCGTGCACGATGTAAGGCTCATTGATCCGTTGCCCGTCGACGTAAACCCGCTGGTTGATGATGCGTATGCGATCGCCGGGCAGGCCGATCACTCGCTTGACGTAATGCTGATGATCGTCGAACGGAAATTTGAAGACGATGATGTCTCCGCGGCGAATGGGGCGATAGGGCAGAAATTTTTCGTACCACGCTCCGCTTCCCTCGAAAATGAATTTATTGACGAGCAAATGATCGCCGACCAGCAGAGTCGGTTCCATGGATTGCGACGGAATTTTAAAAGCTTGGACGATGAAGGTAGTGCCGAAGAGAGCCAGCAGGATCGTGACAAGAAGCGATTCGGCGTATTCGGCGATCCAACTTTTTGATGGTCGCTGGTGGGTGTGCGCGGCCGCGTGCGGCTGAGGATCTTGCGGATCGTGATCCGGAATATTGTCGGGCAGCGGCGCGGTGGTTTCGACTTCCATGAAGTCCTTCAAGCTCCAGCGGTGCGCGCCGTAAGGATTCGCAGGGCCGCGCGGGCCGCTTCCTGCTCTGCCTCTTTCTTGCTGCGGCCTTCGGAGGCCGACAGGCGCTCACCCGCGTGCCACACCTCGACTTCGAAAACCTTCTGGTGCTCCGGTCCTGACTCGCTGCGCACGCGGTATTCAGCGGGCTTTCGCGCGCGCTGCTGCAGCCATTCCTGAAGCGCCGATTTATGATCAGCGCTCCCGAGCCCATCGGAACAATCCGCGAGTGCGGCATCGAGTAACGTTCGGCGCAAGAACGATGCGGCCGCGGGAAGCCCCGCATCAAGATAAATCGCGCCGAGGATGGCCTCATAGGCGTCGGCGAGGAGCCTTTTCTTATCGCGGCCGCCAGTCTTCTCTTCTCCAGGGCCGAGACGCAGATGACTACCCAGCTCCAATTTTTTGGCTGCGGAATGAATGGAAGATGCGCTGACCAGCCGCGCCAACCCTTTAGAAAGTTGCCCCGAGTCCCACCCGGGAAAGGAGCGGCAGAGCGTCTCGCTGGCGATCAGTCCGAGGACGCGATCGCCGAGAAATTCGAGACGCTCGTTGTCCGTGCCGTTCGAGGTTTGGCGGTGCGAACGGTGCGTCAGCGCGCGGTCAAGCTCCTCGGGACGCGAAAAATGATGCCCCAGGATCGTCTCCAGCTCGTTGCGCTCCTCTTCAGTCATGTTCGCCAGCGCTACTTGGGCGCTTGCAACTCCGTGGCCGCCTGCTTTTTGGTCTGATCCACCATTTGCTTGCAGCGATCCTGGAGGCCGCCGGGCATCTGCCCGCACTTCTGGTAAGCATCAATCGCGTCGGAGAAGCGGCTGAGACGCGTCAAGCACACGCCCATGACGTAGTAATCAGTCGGATCGGGAACATCCGACTTGGCGATGGACTGCTTGAATTCCTCGACTGCTTCGTCGAATTTACCGCGACGGAAATAAATCAGGCCCAGGCCGCTGTGCGCTTGCGATTCCGCCTGTGCTTTGGCTTTGGCGAATTGATCGTCGGTCATGTTTGGGGGCTTCGGCAGCGTGGGAAGAAGCGACAAGGCGTGCTTTTCGTACTGCTCGCCCTTGTCCAATCTGCTCTCTGCTTCAGGATCGTTGCCGCTGTTGTGGGGGATGACCCAACCGACGAGCACCAAAACGGTGACGTCGTCCGGATTTAGAGCCAAAGCCTTGTCGGCGTCGGCATACATCTTCGGAAGATCCTGTTTGGCTTCCTCCGCGACGGTGAGGGCTTGGTAGACTTGCTCGAGGTAACGGCCGTTCGGATATTTCTGGAGATATTGCTCGCCGAGCTGGATGCGTTTGTCCGGGTCGTCCGTCTTGGTATCGGTGAGTTCTTTGTAGGCCTTCTCTTCTTCGGGGTCAGCTGGCTTGGGCGCCGCGGCAGCCGGCGGGGCCGCGCCATTGGCAGGCAGGTTCTCGAGCGACGGCTGCTTGTTCTGATCTTGTTGCTGCGTCTGCTGCTGTTGCTGCTGTTGCTGAGCTTGCGCAGACGCTCGCGGTGCACAGATGATGGCGGACGCCAGCAGGACTACCGCGAACCCCGCGGCATTACGAATTGATGGCACGATCATTCTCATTTCACTTCCTTCCTTTATTGAGATGGCTGGGACGCGCTGGGAAATTCGTACCAGATACTACACCTGGATGGCCGCCACGCCTCACTTCAGGGTGCTTGAACTGCCGCCAAAGTGCGGCCAATCCTAAAACATTTCCGAGGAACCGTCACGGTTTCTGCGGCCCATTTGCTCCGCCGGCTCCGCGAGGATTATACGGCGTATCAATTCCGCGTTGCGCGGCGACTCGAGCCGCTTCCGGGGCTCCGGTGATTGCCAGCGCCGCCCGATACTCCGTGAGCGCTTGGTCCCGCTCTTCGGCAAAATCATGCAAGCGGCCCAAATATACATGGGACCAGGCCAAAATCGCAGGATCGGACCCATTTGTCGAGTTTGCCGCATCGCCGGCGGTTGAGGATGGCGCGGCAACAAGTTTTTCAAACAGCTCCTGAGCGTGATCGGCGTCGTGATTGAGCAAAGATGCGATTGCCAGCCCAAAATTCGCGCGCGCGTCGTTCGGATTCTGGGCCAGGACTTTTTGGAACGCGGCGATCGCGGCGGGCGCGTCCTGCAACGCAATTTGGTGGTCGCCCTCCGCGAGCAGCTTCTCACGTTCCGACTGCGGATCATTTTGCTGAGGCGGCTGCTGGCCGGGCTGGGCGGGCGCCGAGTTCGCGGCCGCTTCGGGCGCGGAGTTTTCCTCCGCGGGGGCGAATTTGAAATTCGAGTAACGCTTTTGTTCGGCGGGAACGTCAATTCCTGCGATCAGGTCGGGAAAATACAACGACATGGCTGGTTCGGCTTTCTCGAACTTCTGCAATTGAACGTCGAAAACCCGGACCATGATGAAGCCGGAACGGTCGTCGTCTGCGAGTACAGCCTCGTGTTTTTCGGGCGAGAGATGCTTAACGCGCAGTTCCACCGACTTGACGAAGCATTCGTCCGCATACGCTATGAAGTCGCTCCTGTATTCCGGAGGCAAGAGCGGCGCCCGCGCGCCGATATTCAGCAGGCCGCTCTTGCGCATCAGAGCGTCGCGATACTTGAGAGGAAGCGGATCGAGCATGTAATGGAGATAAGCGTGGCGGACATCGTCGGTGGGAAATTCCGCGCCGGCGCCGATGACGATCGCGTAGTGGTCGCCGTTATTCCGGAAATTCGCGCGATTGCCGACCAAAGGCTCAACGTACACCGTGAATGACCGGCCATAGCGAGCTTTATAGATCTCGCGCAAATAGCCGTTGCATATGGTGACGATCCGGCGCACGGGCGACTGGCTCCGATCCACCGCGCGAGCGTATTCGGGCTCGACTTTGATCCAGCGCAAATCGAGATGCGCTTCATGATAAAAATTGACGAGAATTTCTTCGAAATCCTGGATGACTAGAACGTCTGGCGGAAGCACGTCTTGATCCATGAGGAATGCAAACCGCGGCGGCGGACCGACCACCAGCGCGAAGGCGATGTAGCGCGAAAGGGTTTCGCCGGGATCGCCTAGCGCATGGTCTTTATAGTATTCGCGCAAAGCTTCGGTGGCGGGCCCTTGGAGTTTCAGTAGCTCGCCGCGCAGCGCGAGGCGCGAAGGCATTTCGGCGAGCGTGCTTTCGTCGGCGCCGAAGCCGGCCGCGTCGAGCGCGCACATCGTGGCGAAAATCTGCTGGCTGGCTTCGACGCTCACACCCGTCTCGGTGGCATCGGCTTGGGATTGACCGAGCGTTGTGGGAGTGGCTGTGGCGCCGAGCGAGAGGATGATTGCAGCGAAGACGATGGGCGCGGAAAATTTCTGCAGAAACTTTCGGATAACCTAACTCCTCGATTTACCGTTGATTTGTCTGCGAACCAAGCGCGCGCTTCCGCGTTCCGATGCGCAAACGCCTTACTGTGAAAGATGCAGACAAACTCTAAATGGCAGCTTGGACGGAGTCAAGGTCAAGGCACGCGCGCGAATGGCTGTGCAGCTTTGAAAACCACGGGAAGCGGGCAGCCGGAAAGGCTCCCGGCAGAATCGCAGCAGCAGCGATCAACCGTGGACGCGGACTTCGCTGAAGCTGAGCAGGACCCGGCCGCCGTCCTGCGGGCGCCCGAAGCTTAGCTGCGGGCTGAAGCGCGAGAACATCATCACCTGATCGATTTGGTGCTGAACCGCGCTGTCGTTAGGACCGGCGAGGATCTTGTACGAAACAACTTGGCCTTGCGCGTTGAGCGTAGCTTCGAGCAGCAGCGTGCCGGAGTCCGCCTGTCCTGAGGAGGCAATCACGCCAGGAATCGGAAATGGAGCGAGGCTTTCCACCCGCGCTGGTTGCACGAGGTTGAGCGGCAAGTCGTTGGGCACGATACCGGTCATCGGCACGCCCACCAGAATGTTCTGCACCACCAGAACAAACGCAACCAGTGCCGTCAGAATGCCGCCGGTCGCAGGCACCGCGATTGGCTTGAGGATATCTTCGAAAGCCACCACCGCCTTGGACCACAGCCTCCGAAGATCGGCCCACGGAGCGCCGGACCGGGCGGCTCGCACACGAATCCGCACGGCGAGATCGGCAGGCGGCGCGCTGGGAGCGACATTCGCGAGACAGATCGCGAGGCGGCGATAGCGCTCGAGCTGCGCATAACATTCCTGGCAAGACGCAAGATGCGCGCGCACGAGCTTATGGTGGCGCGGTGAGACGGCGCCGTCGAGATACCCTGGAAGGTGCGGCGCGGCTTGGCGGCAATTCATTGATTGCCTCTCTGCGATCTGGCAAGCACGTGCGCGGTGGCCGGCGCGAGAATCGGCGCCGCTGCCGCTGGTGAAGGAGCAAATTGGTTGGAGTGTCGTTCGGATTGCGCGTGGAATGAATGACGCGCTGATTCGGTGGCGGATTCCGCTTGCCGCGCGTGCAGCATCGGATCGAGAATTTCCTTCAGCATCCGCCGGCCGCGTAAGATGCGGGACTTCACCGTTCCGACGGAGACTTCCAGCACTTCGGCTACCTCTTCGTAAGACAGGCCCTCGAGATCACGCAGAATAACGGCGCTGCGAAACAGCTCCGGCACCTGCGCGAGAGCTCCGCGAACGGTCGCCTGCATTTCGCGCGCTTCCAGTTGTTCGAAAGGTGACGCTTCTGAATCCTTCAAATCGAGCGCGGGATTGGTGCCTTCCTCATCGGCGTCAATCGAGACTTGCTGCCGGTGATGCCGCCAGCACCAGCGGCGATGATTCAGCGCTTGGCGGACTGAAATGCGGTAAAGCCAAGTCTTCAACGAGCTGCCACGGCGAAAACCCCGGATGCCGCGGAAAGCGCGCAAGAAAACTTCCTGCGTGACGTCGGCGGCATCGGCCGCATCGGAAAGAATGCCGTACACGAGGTTGTACACCCCGGCGTGATAATAGGTGACGAGCCAGTCGAAAGCCGCATCCGAACCAGACTGCAACTCCGTTACGAGTTCAGATTCATCGCGGCCCCACGGCAATGATTGCGCCAGGTCGGACATGCCTTACGCCGCCATCCTTGAGGTAACCTCCAGTGCCTGTCCCTGCTTTAGGTTAGACACCGAAAAGCCCTGCTCTGTTGCAAGCATAGCAGAAAATGGGCGTGTGAGAATGTGCCGGGAGTACCATGGCTGGAGTGAACGACCGTTCGAGAGCAAGTCACTTGATTTCAGCGCCGTAGGCACGATTGGCTACGCGCGAGTCGCAGTTGGTTTGACGCTTTGCGGCTCGAGTGTTATAAATAAGTCACTTCAGCAAGTGGGGCCGTAGCGCAGTTGGGAGCGCGCCTCGATGGCATCGAGGAGGTCACGGGTTCGAACCCCGTCGGCTCCACCACTAACCCTCATGCTGTTCCAAGAGATGACAACAATGCGGCTTGGAATTCGTTCAGCGGCCGCCTTTGAACCAGGTGTAGCCGACGGTGAAGACGAGCGTCACGTTGTAGCCAGGATTGTGGTTGCCGATGCTGGCGCTGGAGAGGTGGCCGAGCGAGCCTTCGAAAAACAAGGCGCGGCGCGGCTTCACAAACAGGCGTGTTCCGGCGACGGCCTGGGGCGTGAAGTTTACGATGGACGTCTTGCCCTCCGGCGGAACGTAGCTCGTGCTAAAGACGATGCCGCCGGCGGCCGCCACGTACGGCGCAAATTTTCGGCCGCTGGTGAAGTTCCATTGCCAAATCAAGGGCTTGAAACTGCCGCCGTAGATCGCGCTGGCTGGCGGCAGGACCGCGTATAAGGGCATTACGTCCACTGCCCACTCAAAATTGCCATGAAGAAGTCCAGGCAGGTGGTCATGTGTGAGAATGAAACCGATGCGCCCTCCGCCGTAAACAAATTGCGTGCCACCCGATTTTCCGAGCCCCGTTCCGCCACCAGCCAGCACTCCGAGCTCCCAAGTTTTATTGAGAGATTGCGAAACCCAGTTCTGATCGGCGGGCGCGGAGGTAGCATCCTGCGCGAATGCAACTCCTGCGAGAAAGAAACCAAGAATCAATGCTGATACGAATTTCATATTTTTGTTCCAGACATACCGGAGTTTCTCCCTCAAGCAGTTGAAACCATTCGTCGGCTTGGCCGGTAGACTCGAGTTACGAATTGGTGAGACTAAGGCGCGGACGGCCTCGTCGTCAAGCGTATCCGCGTGAAGGCTGCGGTCGGCTGCGGACACGAAGAACGCGAACCGGAGGGCGCGATAGGTCTACAATGGCGGCCCTATGGCCAAGATCACTTTTCTGGGAGCGGCGGGGACCGTTACAGGGTCGAAGTATCTTATCGAATCGGGCGGCAAAAGATTGCTGGTGGATTGCGGTCTATTCCAGGGTCTGAAGGAGCTTACCCAGCGCAATTGGGACCGGCTGCCAATCGATCCGGCAACGATTGATTGGGTCTTGCTGACGCACGCGCACATTGATCACACCGGATATTTGCCGCGCCTGGTTCGTGACGGTTTCCGCGGGCCGATTTTTGCGGACGCCGCAACGCACGAGCTGTGCCAGTTGCTGCTGACGGATTCCGCGCACCTGCAGGAAGAGGACGCGGCCTATGCGGCGCGCAAAGCGTACAGCAGCCACAAGCCTCCGCTCCCGCTTTATACCGTGGCGGATGCGCAAGCTGCACTGAAGCAATTCAAAGACATTCCGCGCGCGGATGCCTTCGTGATCAGCCCGGAATTCTCAGTACGCACGCATGATGCCGGGCATATTTTGGGATCCACGTGGCTGGAATTGACGATCACGGAAAACGGCAAGCAGACGCTCGGAGTATTTTCCGGCGATTTGGGGCGTTACGACCAGCCGATCTTGAAAGATCCACAGCCGCCTTCCCACGCCGATTTTCTTCTCTGCGAATCCACTTACGGCGATCGCGATCATGGAACGGCGTCCGTGCCGGATGAGTTGGCGGAAGTAATCAATCGCGTAGCGAAACGCGGCGGGATGATTGTGATTCCGGTGTTCGCGGTGGACCGCACGCAAACCTTGATGTACTACATACGGGAGCTTGCCGATGCGCAGCGCACACCGCAACTGCCGGTCTACGTGGACAGCCCCATGGCCATCAACGTCACCGACATTTACGCGCGGCACCGCGAAGATCACGATCTTGATTTCACGCGCGAGGAGCAGCAAGGCGATCGCGACCCGCTGAATTTGCATGAAGTGCATATGACTCGGACGGTGGAGGATTCCAAGAAAATCAACGAGGTGGTCAGCCCTTGCATCATTATCTCGGCCAGCGGCATGGCTACCGGAGGCAGGGTTCTGCACCATTTGGCGAAACGACTGCCAGATTCGCGCAGCGCTGTGCTGCTGGTGGGCTATCAGGCGGCAGGGACCAACGGCCGGGCGTTGCAGGATGGCGCGCAGTATCTTCGGATCTTCGGCGAGGAGGTGCGCGTGCGCACCGAAATTGTGACGCTGGACCAGCTTTCAGCGCACGCGGGCAGAAGCGAGCTGCTGCGCTGGCTTGCGGGATTTTCCGCGCCCCCGCGGCAGACGTTCCTGGTGCACGGCGAACCAAACGCGCTCGAAGCCCTGCGAGCCGGCATCGCCGCGCGCTTCCATTGGCCGGTCGTGGTACCGGCTCATTTGCAGACGTTCGGTTTGAACACAGTTATTTCCCGATAGACGCCACCGAGCATGTAGCGGCGAACAGAGCGCCCTTCCACGCAACGCGGTGTTATAATCGCGCCAATTGGTTCGGTTGGGGGTGGCCCATGATTCGGCCAATCGCAGTGCCCTCGTTTCTCCTCCTGCTTATCGTGTCGTACCCTATGAGTACCTTGGCGCAGTTCGGCGAGACGTCCGGCAACAGGGTGACTCTGACGGGCACGATCTACACGGAAAAAGGCGACCACCCGATTCTTCATGCGAACGTCCGCCTGTGCGACGGGGGGGGAAATATGCTCGAGGAAACGATCACTGGAGACTCGGGCGATTTCGCGTTTCGTGGGCTTCCGCGACGCAACTACATTTTGCAGGTTTCTGCTGTCGGCTTCGAATCAAATAGCACCAGCGTAGATTTGAGCTTCAATTCCGATCGCGGAATACCGATTTACCTGAAACCAACCGCGGCTGCTGCCAGCGAGTCAGCGCCCGCGGCAAGCATCTCTGCGCATGAAATGTCCATTCCGAAGGCCGCGCGCGATTTAGTGACTTCGGGCGAGAAAAAATTCTACGTGGATAAAAACACGGAGGGCGGAATGGCGGATTTTCGTTCCGCCATCGCTGCAGCGCCCGGCTACTACGAAGCCTACTACCAGATCGCGCTGGCGGACGCGACCTTGGGCAAGAAGCCCGAAGCGGAGGCCAGCCTGAGAAAATCGATCGAGGTAAGCCAGGACAGCTATGGAGAAGCAGAGGTGGGGCTGGGCACTATGATGCTGGAACGTGGAGACACTGCCCAGGGCGAGAAGGCCGTTCGCCGGGGGATTGAACTGAGTCCGAACTTTTGGCTCGGGCACTATGAACTGGGGCGCGCGCTGTTCACCGAAAACAAGCTTTCGGATGCGCTGAAGTCCGCCGAGCAGGCCAAGTCACTCGCCCCGAGCGCTCCAATTGTGTACCGGTTGCTTTCGAACATTCATCTGCGGCGGAACGATTACCCGGCGTTGCTGGCCGATATTGACGCCTACCTGAAGCTTGACCCGGATAGTCCGGCCGGGATTCGCGCGAAGCAATTGCGCGATCTAGTTGCGCAGAAAGTTGGCGCTGCGAAGAGTACGCCGGCCGTGGCTCAGAAACCCTGAACGAAACGAAAGATCGGAAAGCGTGCGGCCGGTCTTGGAGTCGAGCTAACGCGCGGCAGTTTGCGCGGCGAACGCTGGAATTTCGATCAAGTAGAAACCGAGAACGAACATGGGATGCGGCGCGACGCGGCCCCAGCGCGTGAGCTCCCACTTCGCGCGAAGAAAGTGAATTTCAGGCTTCAAGGTTAGATCGAGAACTTGGTGCGTATCCCCGTGGTAAAAACGCTGTGGCATTTTAAGCAGTGGCATCTTTCCCCACTCCTGCCCGTCCGCGGATCCCCAAATCGAAACGTCAACGGATTCTTGTTCAATTTGCTCGGTGATGTCCATGGAGCAGAGGAAGGTGCGCGTATGGCTGGCGTCTATTTTGATCGCTTCCCCTTCGCCGTTTGAAGTGAGGCGCGCGCCGGGAGGGATTAGGTCAAATTCCACGGGCATCGAGTCGCCTCCTCCTGAAAATCTAGCCGGATTCTAGCACAGGTTTTGCGTTGCGATTTCCGGGAACGCAAAAGCAGTCAAAACATCTACCGTAGAGGCGCAGAGCACGAAGAGAGTTCTCGCGAGCGCTGGGACTTGCGCTGCGGGCATCGCTGGAAAATCAAAAGATTTAACACAGAGGGCACAGAGAAAAGATTGAGAACGGCGGGAGATTGCTTGCTTTGCCGCTCTCTACGTCGCGTTTTTTAGTTTGGCCAGGCGTTCGGCGGCGGCCTGGAATGTTTTCTCCGTTTTGCAGAATGTGAAGCGGAGGTGGGTGCGTCCGTCGGCGGGATTGCGATAGAAGCTCGATCCTGGCACTGCTGCGACGCCGATTTCCGTGACCAGATATTTCGCAAAGGTCACGTCGTCCGGGAAGCCGAACGCGGAAATATCGGTCATTATGTAGTACGCGCCGCTGGGTTTGAAGCACTGGAAGCCCGCGCGGGTGAGGATGCCGAGCAATCGTTCGCGCCGCTGCGTGTATTCGGCGGCAAGCGTCGCGTAATATTCCTGAGGAAATTGCAACGCGATGGCGCCGGCTTCTTGCAGCGGCGCAGCCGCACCCACCGTAAGAAAATCGTGGACTTTGCGGATCGCCGAAGTCACCTCGGGAGACGCGATGGCCCAACCGACGCGCCAGCCTGTTACGCTGTATGTTTTCGAGAGCGCGTTGATGGTGATGGTGCGCTCGCGCATGCCGTCGAGCGTGGCCATGGAAATATGCCGCGCGCCGTCGTAGAGCATGTGCTCGTAGATTTCGTCGGTGATGGCGAAGGCGTTGTGTTCGACGCAGAGGTCGCGGATCTGTTCGAGCTCGGTTCGGGCGGAAACTTTGCCCGTGGGATTGTTCGGCGTATTCAAAATGATCGCTTTCGTGTTTGGTCCGAAGGCAGCGGCGAGCTCCTGCGGATCGAATGTCCAGTGCGGCGGATGCAGCTTGACGTAACGCGGCGTGGCGCCGGAAAGAATGGCATCGGGCCCGTAATTTTCGTAGAAAGGCTCGAAGACCACCACCTCGTCGCCGGGATTGATAATCGCGAGCATCGCCGAAATCATCGCTTCGGTAGAGCCGCAGCAGACGGTGATTTCGCGTTCGGGATCGATCACCATGCCGTTCGTTCGCGAAAATTTATCCGCGATAACGTTGCGCAGGGATTTTGCGCCCCAGGTGATGGCGTACTGATTGATGTCCGCCTCGATGGCGTCTTGGGCGGCGCGCTTGATTTCAGCCGGCGCCGGAAAATCGGGAAAACCTTGAGAGAGGTTGACGGCCTTGTGCTGCAAGGCGAGGCGTGTCATTTCCCGGATGACGGATTCGGTAAACTGCGCAGCCTTCGAGGAAAGGCGCGGACTAGCGGCCAGAGCCGGTTCCGGTTTTGCGGGATTCATTCTTGGCGCCTCGTACGGATTGCGTCGTGCCGTACAACTTACGATAGATGTCGGCATTGCGCGTAACAATTTCGACGTACTCGCGAGTCTCCGTGAATGGGATCGAGTCCACAAATTCCGCCGGCTCGCGATAGGTTTGGCCCGTAGTCCAGAATGTGACGCGGTCTTCACCAGCGTTGTAAGCCGCGAGCGCTGACTCCACGCTGCCAAAATCGCGTTTCAAACCTGCAAAATAAATCGTCCCGATATGAATATTGTAATCGGGCTCGAAAAGCATGGGAGTGGAGTAGCGAACTCGAGCCTGCTTGGCGAAACGGCGCGCAGTTTTGGGAAGAAGCTGCATTAAACCGCGGGCATTCGCGCCGGAGCGCGCTTCGGGATCGTAAGCGGATTCCTGCCGAATCAACCCGGCGGTGAGCATCGGGTCCACGCCCGCCTGAGTGGAGCGAGAAAGAATCGAAGATTGGTAGGGCATCGCGAAGGCAGTGAGCCACACCTCCCGCGGAACCTCGGTAAACGGACGCCATTCGATCTGCGGATAAATCTGGCGGATGGTGACGATAGCCGCGCCCACGTGGCCGGCGGCGACCGCTTCTTGTGCGGCCTCCAGAAGGAGCCGCGGCTCGCCCGTCGCAGCAAACGCGGCGCGCAGTTCGAGTTCCGCGGACGCGTCAAAAGCGATCGAGCGCAGCGCATCGGCCCGCGCCTGGCGATTTTCAGCCGCGGCAGGAATCGCGGGGCCGAGTGTCATCGCCGGCGGCAACGCCGGAATCGTCGCGAGCACATCGGGATCGGTGTCAGGCCCGGAGCCGAGCGCATCGAGGCGAATCGTGGCTGCATTCGCGAAATAATTCTGTGGGAAACGATCCTGGAGTTTTTCGTAATAGCTGCGCGCCAGGCCGGTGTTGTGTGATTCCTCGGCAAGTCGTCCCAGCCAGTAAAGCGCGTCGGGAGTGAACTGCGAGCCTGGGAAGCGGCGCAGATGTTCGGCCAAGTCGGCGGCCGCTTCAGGCTCGCGTTTCAGTACCGCAGTCCAAGCGACGCGCCACTGCGCCGGCAGGGCTTCGGCTGACGTCGGAAAGTTGTCCGAGAGGCGCTTATAGTACGCCGCTGCGCGGTCGCGATCGAGTTGGACCCAGTAATAATTCCCACCGAGGAACAGTGCCGATTCCGTCCAGCGGCTGGCGGGAGCGCGCGCTGCCGCCGATTCGATAGCCGCTGACATCTCCGCTTCGGCTGGGATGTCGCGATAATAATTCGCAATTGAGTAGTAACGTTCCGCGTCTACGTCGGGGTCGGTAATCTTCAATGCGGCGATTTGCGATATCCCGGCACCTAACGCAACGCCGCATTCCATAATGCGCAGCTCGGCGCGCTCGCGGTCCGCGCCGGTGAGTTGCGGCAGCAAGTGCGAATACTCGTTGCGCGCCTCGGTCCATTGCCGCGCCGAGAGACTCGTGGAAGCGTGTTCGATCTGGCGCTCGATGGGAATTGCCGGAAGCTTGTCGCCCAGCGAGCTGCGGAGGAAACCCAGCTTTTCGCCCGCCTCGCGCGCTTGTTCGTTCGCGGGAAAACGCAAATAGATCGCCTCAAAATCGGCGGCGGCCTGCAGCGGCTGCGCGGATTGTTCGTGAGCCTCCGCGCGCAGGAAGAGTAACGCAGGCTCCTCTTTGGTCTGTGGATACGCGTCGAGGGCATTTAGAATTTCGGTGGGCTGATTCAACGCCAGCGCGGAGGTTCCGAGCGCTTGCAGCGCTTCGTCGGTGATCACCGAATCGGGATAGTCGTGGCGGAAGCGTTTCAATTGCGCGAGCGCGTCCGCGTTGTGATTCAAAGCAAGATTCGCCTCGGCACTCCAATAAAGCGCGTAGTCCTGCAACAGCGGATCGGTCTGCGCGATGCCGAGCCACTTGGATGCCTGCGCGTAGTGGCCTTTCGTGTAGTCGTAATAACCCAGCGCGAGCGCCGCGCGCGCCCCCAGAACTCCCGAAGGTCTCCGCGACGCGATGACGCTCAATTTGGCGTAAGGCGCTGCGGAATTTTTCTGTTTCAGCGCACGGCACAATTGCTCGAGCTGTTTCGAAGAAATGGCCTCTGAAGATTTTGCTTTGGCTTTGGAAGGCTTCGTGGCCGCGGTGTTCGCGACGCGAGCTAACGCGTGCGGCGCAGCGGAACACAACACGAGTAGGAATATACCGATACGACCAAGAGGGCCGAGAATTTTCATTGCCGATATATTAATGCCGCAGAACGGGCGAGGGGTACGGATATTCTCCGAGGGCCTCGGGGTCGCCGTCGGCGAGTATTTCCACGAGCCAATGATGGAAATAATCCACGGGATGGTCGTGAATCGCGCGGAAGCGGCGATCGTATTCCTTGCGGGCTTTGTCCAGATCGCCGCGCAATCTGCTGCAAATGTCTTTTTGCTCGCGGGCAAGGCGTACGTCCTTCGGCCGGAGCAACTTGATGTCCTGCATGGCAACTTTAGCCACGCGATTGGCACGGCGATGCAAATCCTGCATCTCGGCGGGTAAGCTGGCGACATCGAACGCCTCAGTGGCGGCAATGGCGGCTTCTTCCACATCGGATTCGGTGAGCGGCTCGGGCTCATGAGCAGTTGGATGCAGCGCAACCGGTGCGTGCGACACGGTTTCTGCGGCCGGTTCAGCCAGCACTTCCTCAGGTTCTTCGACCCATTCGACTTCCGGCTCGGGCGGCGCTGAACGAGCAGCAGCTGGCGCGGGCGGTTCTGCCACCGCTACGCCGTGAGATGCGTGTGCGGACTCCGGCTCCTCTGAAAATTGGTGTTCGCGCGGACCAAGGGCCACGGCAACGAAGTTCGAAAGCACTGAAAGACCGGCAGCCAGCGCAGAGGCAGACGTTTGGGCGCGCAACAGAGCCGGCAAGGCATTACTGGGGCGGCTGGAGGCACACGCGGCCACGAGATCGGCGTAGGCGTGGTGCAATTCGTCCGCGGTGCGCTGCAAAGGGGCGAGATTATCGCGCAGAGCGCGCGAAACCGCCTCTTCCAGGGCATGCTCCAACGTCTTTGGCCGGGCCGTCAAAGGAATCTTCGCCTCTTTTCGATTATGAAAACGGTCACCGGGAGTGTCAACTGACATTCCAAAGCGCGGTGCTTGCCATGTAGCGGCCACAGCCGCGATTCCAAATTGGGGTCCGCGGGATGACTGGAATAAGATGGGCGTCGTTACTGGCGTGGGCTATGAACCTCTTGAGGAGTAAATTCAGAGCATGTTGACCGCAGAGCAGATTCGCGAACTCTTAAAGATGCAGCCTCACCCGATCGAAGGCGGATATTTTGCCGAGACCTACCGGTCGTTTGGAACCGTGCCGCGCAGTGCGCTTGCCAGTTACCCCGGCGACCGGTCGCTCTCCACCGCAATCTATTATTTGCTGACACCGGACACTTTCTCCGCCGTGCATCGGGTGCGCGGAGATGAAATGTTTCATTTTTACCTCGGCGATCCGGTGGAAATGCTGCAACTCAAGCCGGACGCTAGCGGCGAAGTGTTGCTGCTGGGCCAGGACATCGCATCCGGCATGCGATTGCAGCACAACGTTCCCGGTGGGGTATGGCAAGGCTCGCGCCTGAAGCAGGGCGGGAAATACGCGTTGCTGGGAACGACGATGTCGCCGGGATTTGAATACGATGATTACGAGACCGGCAAGCGCCAGGAGCTGATCGTGCGTTATCCGCAGCATGCCGAACTGATCACCGCTCTGACTCGCTGAAGCCGCTCCGGGATGATATTCTAGTGGTGTCCAACGGGGGCGACACGGTTTCGACGGAAGCTGTCGCGGCTCGAAGGCATGCCGGGCCCCACTTGCCCGTAATCGAGTGGAACAAAACAACTGGCAACTCACAGTTGGCACTCGCAGCCTAACTTAAATTAGGCTACGCGCTCCCTCAGGCGTCACCTACGCGCTTGAGTAAGGGCGTCACACAGTAGGCTGGCCGCCGCTTTTCGGTCCGGATTGCGGCGGCGAGATCATCGGACTAGTTGGCGGCGCGTCTTGCCCGCTCTGAGCTCCGCCAGCGAAACCTTCGGAACGGGATAAGCATGTAGGCTTCGTGTTGCAAGGCTTCTCGGACGGGGGTTCGACTCCCCCCGCCTCCACCATTCTTTCTTATTGATTTGAAAGAGATTATTTTCGCAGCTTCTTCCGTGTACGCCGTTTGTACCTCTTGTCTTGCCCTCACCCACGGCGCGTAATGTTTCTCAGTAATTCGAACACTTTGGTGCCCGTGCAAGATGGAAACACGCTCGATAGGAACACCCGCAAGTAAAAGTTCGACCGAGAATGTGTCGCGAAAACGATGCGCATGTGCATCGGGAACCCCGGCAAGGATGAACAGGCGCTTCAGGCTGCGTTGCCAATCGCCTACCGTACTCTTTGGTTTCGACAGCCCTGTCCAGAAGTAGTACGAGCTTTCAGGAATAGCGTTGAGAGCGTTCACTACCACCGGTGGCAAAGGACAATACACGGCCGTGCCAGTTTTAGCCGTGTAGAGAAACAACTTGTCCCCCTGAATCCGGTTGCGACCGAGCGTGACCGCGTCCCTGATCCGCAGACCGCTATACCGCAGAAGCAGCACGAGCGCCCGAAGGCGGATCGCATTCATTTTGTCGGGATAGGAGTCGCATGCCTTCAGTATGCTGTCCACTTGCTCTTTGACGAGCGGTGCCGTAGGTGGTTCCGTAATTCTGGGCGGTTTTAAGCGGCTTGCTGGATTAGTCGGAATCCACCCACTCTCGTGTACAAACCGGAAGAAGGCGCGAAGCGCTTCGAGCTTCTTTCGAGCCGAAATGTTTTTGTTGGGCCAGCTCGCGCGAAATCGTCGTAGCCAATCCACGTCGAAATGCAGCATCGCTGTTAGGCCGCATGAAGTCGCGAACTCTTGGAGCTGACGAAACAGAAGCCGATACTTGTAGAGCGTGGGTTCTCGAAGCCCTCGCGCCACGGCGTCGGAGATGAATTTGTCGCAGGCTTCCTTCACTGTAATTGGTACGGGCCGTTCTTCCCTCTTTCCTTCAGCTTCCCATTGCCGCGCACGTTCGTGCGCTGCTGTCCAGTCGCGAGTCTTGAGTGACCTGCGTATGTCCTCGCCGTTCAACCATCCATCGACCCAAATGGGACACAAGCATCTACGATAGCCACGCCCTTCCCTGCGTTGCTTGCAGGTTTTTCTGTGACGGCGATAGATAGTCAGCATGCGCAGATACCTTACCTTCCCGCGTCCTTCATTGATAGATGTGTGTGTACTCGCGCTACGACCGACTCCGGAATTCGGAGGGTCAGGTACCGTCTTTTGTGGCGGGGGTTTCGATCGCCGATCACAAGCACACCAGGCTCATGCTCAAAGATCTCGCGGACTTTGTCTGGGCTTAGATTCCACAACTGCGCAACCTCAATCACCGCATAGTGACGCTCTGCCGGTACGACGGTTTCCTGCTGTGTAAGGGTTCCCATGGTTCGTTCCTTTGCTGGTGACTTCTGGAGACACGAGATTTGTTGAACTGTGTTATTGGCTCGCCGCCTTTTCGCGTGAGTCTTCAAACATTGTTCGCGCGCTTGATCTTGTTTGCCCAGCCGCCTGTGGAACAGGCTGCCCACTCTGGATGGTGGGTTTGTCTCCGTAGTGGGTGAGCCATTCGCGGAATTCAGCGTCTTTGCTGAAGAGCAGCTTGAGTGATTCTGCTACGACAAATGCGGGAGTAGCATCAATGAATTCGGCGTACTTCCTGAGTTTGAGATCTACGTCTTCCTCAACGCGGACCTGAATCGTTGCATTGCGAATGAGTTTTGGCGGTGCTTTCAGGACTGGCATTTCTCTGGTTCTCCTTCCTGTGGGCCTGTCATGCAGGCCTTAATACGAAATTCATACGAATCATCCTGCCAGTGCCCCACACGGACTATTCCGGTGAAAGTGCTGGCGTTCTCGTTGTTGAGGTTCGGTTTTTAAGGATTCGTGTTGTAGAAAAAACGGGCGGGAGCGACCCCACGAAACTTTTTGGGCGGCTGAATGCCGAAAAAGTGGGGTCGCTCCCGCCCGTTTTTGTAGTTTTTCCACCGCTGCTTTCGAGATTCCTGTTCCGGATGTTCTTTTCATTCAAGACTTTCAACGGGAAGAGGGTGAAGACTTGGGTGAAGACGAGGTTGAAGAGTGAAATTCTTACATTCTTCACCAACAGGCCACTGTAACCGCGCAGCTGAACACGCCATGCATGCACTTGAGTAAGTGAAAGGGCCGAGAGCAGAACTGCTCCGGGCACCAGTTGGAAGAGTCGAGTCGGGGTCCGCTGCGACCGGAGGGCTCTCGCTATTGCAAGGCTGGTAAGCGCGCGAGGTTTCTTCATGGTTTGTCCTCCACAAAGGAGATCGATGCGAGTTCAGCCTCTATCTACCTATTCAGTGTTTGGAGGGAAAAATGTGTCGCTCAAAGACGGAAAAAGTCTGAAATTTCCAAAGTTCCTGACTTCGACAAATGGGTCGGCTTCTCAACGGGTCGACGAGCTCGTCGAGTGAAGGCATAGGGAGGGAATAAGCGCTTGAGTTACACATCGAATCCTAAGTACGGTGCCAGCGGATTAGTTATGAGACTCGCTCGTATCCAGAGCTATAGCCTCAAAAGAGCGTCCATGAGGCGCTCAATCCTGCTCCCGTAAGTATTCAGGTCCAAGACCCGTCGCCGCTGCGCTCGCGATAGACTCTCCTCGTAGAGAAGCACTTGGTCGTGACGTTTCGGGTCATCTACGTTTGCCCGTAGCAACTCTCGTTCTATAGCTCTATGGTCTCGAGAGAGGATTTTGGCGCAAGCAGTACGGACACGGTTGTGCTCATCCTGGAGACAATTGTAGGCTCGCGCGATGTTGCGGTGCGTCAGCTGCTCCGGTCGCGCTCGTCTCGAACGAAGACGCCAAGTTGCTCAAAGTCACCGGATTTCCAGTTGCTAAGGTCGGCCTCCTCGATCGTCATGCGCGTGCTAATCCGCCAGCAAAGCTCAGTCTTGTCGGTAAACCGAACATGGAGATACAAGAGGCCTTCCTCAAATTTGTGTTCGACCCAGCCCACGACCTTCCCACGTAAGCCGGGGTAGCGACGACCGGGAGTGAAACTGCGGGACCCCGGATTGGTCGGCTTCTGCTTTCTCATTAGCGGCCTCCCCTCTTCGGCACTCGAGGACGCTGTGATACTTGGGCTGCAGGTGCAGCCTTTCTGGAGAGCTTTTGGCCGACGCGGAGTCGCCTCGCGACTGCACTCTTTCTCCTCGCGGATTGCTTCTCGTCGTACCGGTCTTCGTCGGACATGTCCCAATTAGGGAGGATGACGAGACGAGGCGGCAGGCCTTTCTGCTCTCGTTTTTCTTCTAGGTTCCGGACTTCGAGATAGATATCGTCACGGTCTTCTAGCTTTTTGCTTAAGTCGCGCTGAAATTTGTATGCCCACTTGGCATCGTTCTCGACGATGGCCTCAAAGTTGTCAAAGAATTCCCGGTTAGCGTAAACACGCGCAATTTCAACATCGGAGCGGGCGTTCTGGATGAGATCTCGTTGGAAGAACGGAACGGACTCCAATCTTTCCAGGCTAACGGCCAGCCGGTCGAACAACTGGTTGAGTTCAACGATCTGCTCAAAAAGTCCGAGCTTCATGGCGATCTCCACTCATAGCGGATAGGCAGCAAGAGGATTCGGCACCAGCATCAGGGCAGCGATGTTGAGGGGGCAGATTGAGACGGAGCGAAACGACAGGGTCAAATGGGATTTGAGTTGGAAACCGCGGGCGCCGTTGCGCCCACAATGAGAAATGGATAACTTCTGTTACAACCATCGTTGCACCTCAGACGTGCACTTTGGTCAGGGGCGCGTCGGTGCTCTAACATCGGCGCGTCCCGCTAGGTCACTTGGTTCGTTTACTTCGCTTCCTTCGACCGCCCTTGCCCCAATAGTGGTCGGTCTTGTACTTCCTAGCCTGCTCCACATCGTCCAAGGTCCAGAGCCGGACGTGAACACCGCCAAGCGACTGAACCGGCGGCGCTTGAATCTTTCCTTGTCGAATCCAGCGGTGAAGAGTCGCCGAAGTAAGACCGAGAAGCTTCGCCGCCTGCAACGTAGAATGTGTCTTCATTTATAGAATGATGTACCCTGCATAATTTGTCAAGTAAAAAGCAAACGCGGACGGGCGCACTTGCGCCAATCCGGGTCAACCGGAAGAGTAACGCACTTTAGAAGAAAAAACCGAGCAATGTGTGAACTTGGAGGCAAAATCGCAGCTACTTCTTTGGCTCTTTTACACTCTGACTGTGCCCGTTACTCTCCGAATGAGCGATCTCTGCTCGATAAATACGGCGAGCCAATTCCCGACCAACAGCGTCCACTCGGAGCTTAGTTTCCGGCGCCGGCCAGAAAACGGCCACGGTAGTGCGAGGGCGCAACGCCGAAGCGTTGCATAAAGGCGCGGCGAAAACTGTCGGGGTCGTGAAAGCCGACCGAGTCGGCGACGCGCTCCACGGTACAGCCCGGAGCGGATAGCCGCTTGCGCGCCTCGTCAAGCCGGAGGCGCTGCACAAAAGCCGCAGGACTGCTATTGAATTCCAATCTGAAACGGCGGGAGAACTGCCGCGGGCAAAGATTCATATGCTCGGCCATCACCTCAACGGAAAGGTCTTCGTCGAGGTGACCCAGCATCCACGCCACCAGATCGGCAAAGCGACTCATCGCGGCAACTTGAAACTTCAGCGGCTCAGAAAACTGCTCTTGTCCTCCGGGACGTTTCATGTAAACCACCAGTTCGCGCGCCACCGCGAGCGCCACTCGCGAGCCGAAGTCTTCTTCAATTAGTGCCAAGGAAAGGTCTATGCCGGCGGTGATGCCAGCGGAGGTGTAGAACTTGCCGTCACGAATGTAGCAGCGCATTGGCATCAATCTTCAACGCAGGAAAGCGGCCGGCCAATTCGGCGGCGAACTTCCAGTGCGTGGTCACGCGCCGCCCGTCCAGCAGCCCGGTCGGTGCTACCGCAAAAATCCCTGTGCACACCGAGGCAATTCGACGAATACCATTGGCCCGGCGGCTGATCCAGTCCGCCAGCTTAGGACCGGACGGCGAGAGGCGCATGGCACGGCCGCCGGGAATGAGCAGCGTGTCCATGTTGCGCAAGGAGCTTAGGGAGCAGGCGGCCGTCATGCGCAACCCGGACTCGGAGCTGAAAGTCTTTGCGCCCAGCGCGGCAATCGCTCACCTCGTAGCAAGGCTGCGGGTTGCCGCTTCGAGTCTCTCAAGGAATGCACTGCTGAAGGCCTCCAGCGGCCCCGTCAGGTCGAGGGAGGTGATGTCATCGAAGCCCACAATGACGATACGTTTGGGTGTCACGTTGTTCGTCTCATTGAAATAGCGAATAGAGTCTGTGTGCGCAATGACGTTCATCCGACGTTTTGGGACTTGGCTCTCTTGCCGCCAAAAATGTCCTGAAACGCCGGAGCGATGTCATTTGGGACTTCTCATTATCGGGTTATCGTGTGTCGTATCGCAAGCAGTTCTCAGGAGGATCATATGTGGAGCATAGCTAAAGGACTCTGGGTGGCCGTCGTAATCGTCGGTATTCTGAATCTGGCGGTCTTCATGAGCCACGCAGCGGCGCCCGACAAAATACCGGCTGCAACGCAAGAAGCTCAGGCACTGAAGCCGCCCGCTACGGGCAAGATCATCGTAGCGTTCCTGATCTCGGAGGGCGCAAACGTCATAGACATCGCCGGCCCGTGGGAGGTTTTCAGCGACACGATGCTTAAGACCAATGGCAAGCCATGGCATGAATCCGACGGCGACGACATGGTCATGCCGTTCAACGTTTACACCGTATCCGATTCGCTGAAGCCGGTGGACGCCAATGGACTGACCATCGTACCGAACTATAGTTTCGACAACGCGCCCAAGCCGCAGATCATCGTGATTCCCGCCCAGGGTGGTCGCACCGCAGCCCAGAAAGCATGGCTGCTGGCCAATTCGGCCGACGCCGATGTGACCATGTCGGTGTGCACCGGCGCCTCGATGCTCGCGGGGTACGGACTTCTCGACGGCCAAACTGCTACTACGCACCATGCCTATCAGCAGAGCATGCAGAAGCAGTATCCCGCTGGTGCGCTTCGTCAGTGGAACGCGCTTCGTGGAGAACGGCAAAATCGCAACCGCGGGCGGCTTGACCTCGGGCATTGATCTGGCACTACACGTCGTCGCGAGATACTACGGGAACGAGGTAGCGCAGGTCACCGCCAACTTTATGGAGTATCGCAGTGAGCTGTGGAAGAACCCGGAATATCGAGCAGGTGAAGCCGGTGGCAGCGTCGAAGTGATCTTGCCCGTTGGGCGAGCTTATCGCGTCACGTTCAAATTTCCGTCCGGTTTTTCAGCTACGCGGGAACGGGGTTCGACGAGATTAGGACCACGCGGCCCGGATTTACATCGCAGTTCCCCGAAGCGGACTTCTGAGGAGTCAGCGAGACGATCCCACTTGTCCGATTAGGGCTGCCAGCTCAACCGGTCAATGCAACGCCACCCGGTGCATTGATTCAACCATGCTTCCGCGGGAGAACCATCTGTTTGGCTGTGCGCGGCCAAAACCTAGCCAGGGCAGCGTTCCAGTTGGTCTGGCCTTAGCGAGCGATATTAGCTTTTGTTTTCAATGTGAAGTGGGTTCGATCTTAGTGTTGCGTCGACCCATTGAGATCGCCGCGTTAACCAGGCACGTGGATTACTTCCAAGTTGCCCGTCAGCCGGGAACAACCGAGATCACTTACTACAAGCCGACTTCCCATTACCAATCCCGAGCCAGGACAGATTACTACCGAGCCGACAACCCGCCCAGAAGAGTGTGACGAGGAGTTAACCATCCCGGCAAAAAAAGCGGGAGTAATGTCACTCGATTGAGAATAAACAGCTTGCGCGGGGATTGAAAAAGCACTGACAGAGAAACGCGCAAGCATTGACGTTCACTATTCAGTGGAGCGACAATGCCGCTACAGTTGGCGACGCTCCTAGTCATCCGTTTGCCGCCGCGGGCAAATCTTGGGAGAAACAAATGGCACACCAGGCAATCGCAACTCACGGCGTTATGGAGGGGGGCGGCTCTTACAATCGGAATGCCGTGGTTCCGGCGGGAGGCGCCAACCTAGCATTGCCGTTCCTCGAAGAGGCGGTTCGAAAGGTCACGCTGGATGATAGCAACGAGCCAATCATCATCGGCGACTACGGATCGTCGCAGGGCAAGAACTCGCTCGCTCCCATGCGGGCCGCGATTAAAGCGTTGCGGGCGCGCCTCGGCCCAGATCGACCCATACTCGTAATGCACATCGATCAAGCCGCAAACGATTTCAACACACTGTTCGAAGTGCTCCATAGCGACCCGCAACGCTATTCCGTGGACGACCCGAACGTATTTCCCTCAGCGATTGGAAGGTCGTTCTATGAAAGCGTATTTCCCAAGGACTATGTCCATCTGGGATGGTCGTCCTACGCAGCCGTGTGGCTGAGTCGTATTCCCACTCTGATTCCAGGTCATTTTGTGGCAATCGCGAGCACGGGCGATGCGCGCGAGGTGTTCGAGCGCCAGGGCGCCGAGGACTGGAAATCTTTCCTGTCGCTGCGAGCCATCGAGTTGCGGTCCGGCGCCCGCCTCGTTGTGGTGCTACCAGGTCTCGGTGATGACGGCTCCTCCGGGTTTGAGCCTCTCTTCAGGCACGCCAACGAGGCGCTTGCGGAGATGGTTACCGAGGGCGCGATCGCCGAAGATGATCGCTCGCGCATGGTGCTTGGGACCTATCCGCGACGTCGCAGCCAGCTCCTCGCGCCCTTCAGCACGGACGGTCAATTCCGCGGTCTTACGGTCGAGCATTGCGAACTCTCCGTGCTGCCCGACGCCGCATGGGCGGATTACGAACGCGAGGGCAACAAGCAACTCCTAGTCAACCGCCACGCGGGCTTCTTCCGCGCCATCTTCGCGCCCTCTTTGGCCTCGGCGATCGCCGACGAGGAGAAGCGCAAAGTTTTCCCAGACCGCTTGGAAGAAAAGCTGAAGCGACGCTTGGCGGAACAAACTATGCCGTTTCACTCCTTTGTTCAAACGATGGTGCTCGCCAAGGGAAGTTCTACTCCGGCATAACCCATGCAGAACCCAGGCACTAGACTGCCGATGAGTGCCGCATCCTTGCAAACCAGTTCCAGGCAACCGACGAGAGCAGACAGAACGAATGGTCAGCGTCGCCGTGCCTTTTTTTACGGTTGGTGGGTCGTGTTGGCATGCGCGGTGGGCCTCTTCTGGGGCCCGCCGGTTTCTGTGTTTTCTTTTCCCGTCTTTCTCAAGCCACTCATGCAGGATTTCCACGTTGGTCGTGCCGCGGTTTCCTTGGGCTTCACACTGCACCTTGTGGCAACCGCTGTCAGCGCCCCAGCGCTGGGATGGCTCATTGATCGATTCGGAACGCGCAGGGTGATCATGTCGGCGGTGGTGATTTTCGGCTCGATTTTGATTTCCATGAAGACTTTGTCGGGCGGCATTGAGCACTTCTATTTTCGCTGTATAGCGATAGGGCTGGTGGCAAGTGGTGGAGGGCCGATTGCATACGGGAACGTCATGACGCTTTGGTTTGACAGGCACAGGGGGCTCGCTCTTGGTTTGATGATGATCGGGATTGGCGTGGGAGCGATCATCATGCCGTCATTCGCGCAATATCTAATCGCAAGATTTGGCTGGCGCATGGCATACGCAATTCTTGGCGGCGCGGTTCTGCTCGTCGCTCTTCCGGTGGTGGCCACCGTTCTTAAGGAAAAGCCTCAGGACTTGGGCCTCTTGCCCGACGGAGCGCAGCCAAAGCAATCGACAGCCCTAAGCCCAGCTTCCGTGTCTGGCCTTAGCGCACGTGACGCTTGGCACAGTACAACGTTTTGGTTGATGGTCTGCGCTTTCTTCTTAGTAAGCGCAAGTGTGCAGGGTTGTTTGGTTCACACAACAGCCATGCTTAGCGACCGCGGCATAAACGCCCAAACGGCCGCGCTGGGAAGTTCGCTGGTTGGCGCGGCTCTCTTGATGGGCCGAGTGGGAACGGGCTACTTGCTGGACCACCTTTTCGCTCCTCGTATCGCGGCTGTTTTCTTTGGTGCCGCCGCCCTTGGGATCTGCCTGCTATGGCTGGGGACAGCGCCAGTTGCGTTCGCGGGCGGCTTCCTCGTGGGGTTGGGCCTGGGCGCAGAAGTAGATATCATTGCCTACTTAACCAGCCGCTATTTTGGTCTTCGTGCCTTCGGCGAAATTTATAGCTCCGCCTTCGCTGCTTTTGCTTTAGCAGGTGCATTGGGTCCACTCATCATGGGCAAAGGCTTCGATTTGACTGGCTCCTATAACGTGCCTCTTGCGGCGTTCCTTGTCGCAACTCTGCTCGCGGCCGTGCTCATGACCCGCCTGGGTCCGTATCGGTTTTCTCCCACCCAGCCGGACGAGAATGATCAAATGGTGAGTGTTCGGGTGGATAACTGAGGACTGAAAATTGATTCAAACTTCCGAGAGCCTGATCGACAGGGTACCGAGAAACGTGCTTATGTTTACCGATTCAATTCCACTTGCCTGATTAGTCGTGCCAGCTCAACCGGTCGATGCAACACCATCCAGTGCATTGATTCGACAATCCTTCCGCGGGAGAACCATCTGTTTGGGTGTGCGCGGCCAAAACCTAGCTAGGGCAGCGTTCCGGCTGGTCTGGCCCGAGGGAGCGATTTTAGCTTTGGTGTTCAATGTAAGGTGGGTTCGAGCTTAGTGTTGCGTCGACCCATTGAGACCACCGCGTTAATCAGGACTTAAGAAAACGACTCGTTGATGTGCGATAGGAAACATTTGTTCTGCATAGCAATCGGCCTAGACGGATTGCGGCTACCATAAGAGAAGTGATCCACCAATCTGGCCTCGGGTGAGCGAAGTGAGTTTGCGAGGTTCTGGATGCCGGTTCTCTTGAAGTCGTCCAAGCCGCTGTGCGCGCTAGGGCTGCTTTTGGTCGCCGGATGCTCGGGTAGCGGCAAGTCATCTACAACTTCTCCTGCTCGGTCCGTCACGGCGCAACTTCCTCCACCGGCAATCGTTCGCAGCGCGCCGGCGGGAACCCCGGTTGTGACGCAATTTGCCGCAAACGGGCCGGCGAGCGGCGCTTCTGTCGGCAACGCCCCAGACGCGAGCGCTATCAGCATTGGCATTTCCACAAGTCCGGGCACCGGCGGCTACGGGACGAGCGGCAAACGGGTCCTCATCAAGGACGCCGGAACCTTGCTGGTGATGGATCCGGATGGCGCGAACCGCCGCAAAATCGCCGAAAACGCCGAGGCCGCCGCCTTCTCACCCGATGGGAATTTAGTCGCCTATGCCGACAAACAGAGCGTGCACGTGTTGTCGCTGCTCGACGGCCAGTCTGTCCGTTTAGCGGTTACCGAAGGGGACGTCGGTAGCGTGGCGTGGTCGCCCGACCAGAAGCACCTGGCTTACGACGTGGTGTCTAAGAAGAGCTGGGATTTGTTTCTGGCCTCGTATCCTCCCGCCGCGGACGCGCCACGCAATCTCGGCCATTGGTATGAATCCATCAGTGTTTCACCGAATGGGAAATTCATCGTTCATCCATCATTTGATGAGACTGGCCCTCCGGGCCCGCCGGATATCCTGGAAACAGTCAACGTGGAATCCGGCAAACGCGAAACGATCTACAAGGGGCCTACAACAATCTGGGAAGCTAAGTATGCGCCGGACGGATCGAGCATCGCGTTCATGATGACCGATCCGAAGGACAATGAATCGGAGAACGATTCTGGCGGCGCCGTCATCGAGTTGTGGATTCTGCACTTGGACTCGAAAAAGGCGGAGAGGATCATGCGCGGCGTTTATGATTTTGACTGGTCGCCCGATGCAAGGTTCCTCGCCATCGGCACGGGCTCCGAGGAGGGGGACTACCCTCCCGACGATGGCGCTGTTGTTATCAGCTCCGCCGGCGGGAAAGACCAATTTCAGCTTTCGAAAAACGCTCCTTCGCTGCGCGCGATATTTTCGCCGGACTCAAAAGAGGTAATCTTCATGGACTTCAATGGCTCCCGCCTTGTGCTCGGCGACCTGGCGACGCGAAAGCTAATTCCACTGACTGGCGCCAGTCCCGGAGGCGCCGATTGCGTGGCGTGCGGCTGGAAATAGATGCTGGGCCAGCAATTTTCCCTTCTTCTGGTTTGCTTCAACACCGCCGAGAGCCTCACGCACAACGAGAGCGGCCAAGTCCTGATTAGTCGCGTTACCGGAGATGTGAAGTAGCGCTTCGTTTGTCCGAGTAGCGCGTTTACCAGGCGAGTCGTTCCGAGAACCCGAATTGTTTCCCTGGAACTGTAGTAGTCTGCCAGAACAGATGGCAGCCTTTAACAAATGAACCTAGAAACCTTTAACCATTGGCTAGCCTCTTATGGAAGCGCATGGACGAGACGTGACCCCGAAGCCGCCGTCTCGCTGTACGCAGACGATGCCACTTATCAAATCACGCCGTTCGATGAACCCCTGCGTGGGCGAGTCGCAATCTACGATTATTGGATCGGCGTAACAAGAACCGAAGAAAGAATTCAGTTTGACTATGAGATCGTCGCAATCACTGCGGAATATGGCGTCGCCAGATGGTGGGCGTCTTTTGTCCGCGTGCCACCTGGCCTAGAAACGAAACTGGACGGCATTTTCTTGATCTCCTTGGATTCGCCGGGTCGCTGTCAGTCCCTTCGCGAGTGGTGGCATAAACGACAGTAGTCCGTCGGCATTACCCACTTGTACAGTAAGGGCGTCATCTCTAACGACGCCGACCGTTTCAAGAGATTTCATTCGTATTTTTTCTGCGTAGGAATACACCATTCCCACGGCACGCGAATCGCGTCTATGGGGCTGCGTTGTTTCACTTGTGTCACCCTAACTAGTTCGGACCGTTTCCGCTTCATCGATTCGGCGTTGCCCACCAAACATCTCTTCGGTCACGATCGACCATGATGTGTTATGCGAACTCCCTGTAGGGAGGCGGGTAGCCTAATCAATCAGACGGTGACTCTTCGCACCATAACGCCCTCCAGGCATTCCCGCACAGGCACCGCTTTTCTGCTGCATCTGTCCACGACGACAGAACTCTTGGTAATCAATCTGGTCCCGCAACATGATCCACAACCGAATCCCGAGTTTTCGTGCCGCGGCAACTCGGGCTTTCCCCAGACCCTTTTGAACTAATTTGCGCCGATAGAACCGACGTAGTTCCGGATCCCGGCGCACGGCATGTGCCGCCGCCTCACACCAGAGAAAGCGCAAAAGCGGATTGCCTTGCTTGCTCAAGCCTCCGAGCCGCTGTCGCCCGCCGCTGGAGTTTTCCCGGGGAATGATCCCGATATAGCTTGCCAGAGCCTTGCCGTCGCGAAACCGTTTCGGATCGCCCAGAAAGACATCGGTCGCTAGGGCCGTGATCGGTCCCACACCGGGATGAGTCATCAGCAGCCCGGCGGCGGGTCGCTGGCCTGCTTGCTCGAGAACTTGCTGATTCAGTTGCTCGATCTCCGCTTCGAACCTGGCGTACATCGCTTGCAACTCACTGCGACGATGAGCGGTATGTGTTGCCAGCGGTAACGACGCGATCGCTTGCTGTCCGCTTTCGCTCCACAGCGAACTCCCTCGCCTTAAACCATTCGCCAGCGCGATCGCCTGCAGCGCGTTCTGTATCCGCGTCCGCAGGCGTACCCATTGGTGACGGTGTAAGAGCAACCCTCGCAGATCCAGCAGTTCCTTCGACGGTTGCCAGATCGATGGAAAACGGTTTTCTACCAGCAGCTTTAGAAGTAACTCAGCATCGCGCTGGTCATGTTTCTGTCGGCGCGGTTCGGCCGCTCGAATCGTCGCCGGATGCCCGACCTGACAGTCGATTCCCAGTTCTTCCATCAGGTGCACAAACCACTTCATCGACCCGGTCGCTTCGATGCCTACACGCACCGGACCGGGAAGCGTGGAATAAAACTCCCGCACGCTGTTGCCTTCGTGCCTGAGAGTCCGATTCACTGCTTCCCCTGTTTCGGTGTCCAACATCGCCAACGTCTGTTGGCGAGCGTGCAAATCACATCCTATAATCTGCATCTCGGCCTCCTTCGGTCCGAGCACTGTTGGGGTGAACACCGAACAGTTTACTCAGGCCGTTGCGAGGCCGACGTCGTTATCACATCAATCAGGACTTAGCCCGCAGGTAGTCTCTCTTCGTTGACTTGCCTTCTGCCCCCACCTAAGATGTGCGCAAATGGCGGACTCCGAGTCACTCCTCGGACAAACGATCTCGCACTATCGCGTCATCGAAAAACTGGCGAGCTGCCCTCTTCGTTGACTTGCCCTCAGACGCTACCTAAGATGTGCGCGAGATGCCACATTCGTCATCTCTGATTGGGCGGACCATCTCGCACTACCGCATTCTTAAAAAACTCGGTGGTGGCGGTATGGGTGTTGTCTATAAAGCCGAGGACACCAACCTCCACCGCTTCGTTGCCCTGAAGTTTCTTCCTGACGGCTTCGAGCCAGACTCACAAGCTCTGAGTCGCTTCAACCGCGAGGCACAGGCCGCTTCTGCGCTGAACCACGCAAATATTTGCACCATCTACGAAATCGGCGAACACAACTGTCAGCCCTTCATTGCGATGGAGTTTCTCGACGGCCAAACGCTGAAGCACCATATCTCCGGCAAGCCTCTTTCGTTGGAGGAAATTCTGGAACTCGCAATTCAAATTGCCGACGCCCTCAGAGCAGCGCACGCCCAAGGAATCATCCATCGAGACATAAAGCCAGCAAATCTCTTTGTGACCAAACTGGGCAACGCCAAAGTCCTCGATTTCGGTTTGGCGAAAGTGCTCCCTGTTGACATGAACGTTGTCGCATCGCAAATGCCGACCGCCCCGGCAGGGGAACTCTTGACTAGCCCGGGCGCAACAATGGGCACCATCGCTTACATGTCGCCGGAGCAGGCCCGTGGAGAAGATCTGGATACTCGTACCGATATCTTTTCCTTCGGAGCGGTTCTTTACGAAATGGCGACCGGAAAGATGGCGTTCCCGGGGAGTAGTGCTGCGGTCATCTACGAAGCAATTTTGAACCGCACACCTATTCCGGCCTCGCAGTTCAATCCAGAACTGTCACCAAAGCTGAACGAAATCATCAGCAAAACACTGGAGAAAGACCGCAAGTTGCGTTACCAAAGTGCCGCCGATATTCGGATTGATTTGCGGCGGTTGCGTCGCGACATAGAATCGGCGCGGCTGCCTGCATCGACCAGCACGCGTCCGGCTGCTCCCGGCAAACGTCGACAGGCGCTCTACGCGGCCGCGACTCTGGCGGCGCTATTCGCCGGTGCGGTCCTGGCGTGGCGTCTCGGCGGGCCGCGCCGGCCGGTGACCTCAGGGAGCGAGTACATCCAACTCACCAACTTCAGTGACTCGGCCACCGCTCCCGCGCTTTCGCCGGATGGACGCATGGTGACGTTCTTCCGCGGTGGGGGGTATTTCCTGAGCTCCGGGCAGATCTATGTGAAGCTGCTGCCGGACGGGGAATCGAAGCAATTGACCTTCGATTCGAAAGCGAAGTACGATCCCGTATTCACGCCCGACGCCTCCCGCGTCGCCTACACGGGCTTGTCTTTCGCTAACCGCTGGCTTTGATACCTGGACCGTGCCCATCCTGGGAGGGACGCCCGCGCGCCTGATGGTGAACGCGGCGGGCCTCAGTTGGATCGGGCCGGACCGCGTCCTGTTTTCCGAGATTATGGCCGGAACCGCACTGCACATGGGCATCGTGACGGCGAAGGAGAGCCGGGCCGAGGAGCGCGCCATCTACTTCCCGGCTCACGAGCGCGCCATGGCGCACTACTCCTGGCTGTCGCCGGATCGGGACTCGGTGCTGATCGCAGAGATGAACGGCACCACGGAATGGCAGCGCTGCCGGGTTGTCCCGATGGACGGAAGCTCTGCGGGCGTTCAGGTGGGGCCAGCAGGGCGCCTGTACGGCCGCGGCGTGGTCGCCGGATGGACGATGGATGTACCTCAACGTCAAGCTCGACGGCAGTACACACCTGTGGCGGCAGCGATGGGGGCAGCGCGCTCCGCGAGGAGATCCGGACCAGATCACCTTCGGCCCCACCGAAGAGGAGGGTCTGGCCGTCGCGCCGGACGGGAAATCGCTGATCGCCTCGGTGGGCGTGCGGCAGAGTTCCGTGTGGACGCATGATGCCGAGGGCAATCATGCGGTTTCGCTGGAAGGGTCGGCGGAGTCTCCCAGGCTTTCGCCGGATGGCAAGCGGCTGTACTATCTGCTGCGAAAAAGCAGTTCGTCGGACGTGAGCGAGCTGTGGCGCAGGGATCTGGCATCGGGTAAGTCCGATCCGCTGCTCACAGGCCAGCGCATCGTGGACTACGATGTTTCGCGCGACGAGGCGCGAGTCGCATTTACGGTCCTGATTGGAGGCGAATCGCAGATCTTTCTCGCGGCGACCGATCGAAGCTCGCCTCCACGCTTGGTTGTGCGAGGTGGAGACCTGGTAAGTTTCGGCGCGGGGCAACTGTTTTTCCGGCAGGTGGGCGGCAAGGCGGACTACCTGGCGCGGGTTCAAGAGGACGGGAGCGGGCTGACTCGCATCCTGGACAGTGAGATTGCCGAAATTGGCGCCGTTTCCCCGGACGGAGAATGGGTGGCGGTCGGTGGCATCATCGAATCCGTGCCTGGAACCTTCGCCGTAGCGGTGCGGAACCACACTGAACGGAGGATCTGCGCCGGAGCGTGCTATGTGCAGTGGTCCGCCGACGGAAAGTACATGTACGTTTCGCTCACGAGCCGGTTTTCGGCGGCGGGATCCAGCACCCCTACAGACGTCATTCCGATCCCGCACGGCTTCGAGCTTTTGGATTTGCCGGCATCCGGGATAGATCGCGCTAGTGAGGCGGAACTTACCTCGATCCAATCGATACCCCACGGCGATGTGTCGCCCGGACCGAATCCCCAAACGTATGCTTTCACGAGCGCGGCGTTTCAGGGGAATCTGTTTCGGATTCCGATGCATTGAACCGATCAGCGGTCAGCTTTCGTTACTAGTGCCTGGTAAGTCGCGTAACCGGAAACTTGAAATCCAAACGTCCGATAAGGGCTGCCGGCTCAGATGGTCGATGCAACACTGGCGAAGTTTACTCGCGGGAGTTTCGAATCCCAATGTTTTTCTGGGTCGTTGATTCAAGCGCAGCGAGACATGGTCGAGCTGCGCTTGCGAAAAACCAGACAGGTCGGTGCCTCGCGGAAAGTATTGCCGCAGGAGCAGATTGGTGTTTTCGTTGGTGCCGCGTTGCCAGGGACTTTGTGGATCGCAGAAGTAGACTTGCACCTTCGTGGCTACCGTAAACTCTTTGTGCTTGGCCATCTCCAGTCCGCGATCCCAGGTCAGCGAACGTTTTAGCGAAGCAGGGAGTTTGCGAACATGTTGCGTTAAAGCAGCAACCACAGCTTCCGTTTCTTTGCTCGGCACCTTGATCAGCATGGCAAAGCGCGAATGACGTTCCACCAGAGTCGCAATATAACTGTTCTTTCCACCGGCCAGCAGATCACCTTCCCAATGACCAGGAATCGCTCGGTCTGCCACTTCCGCAGGCCTTTGGCGGATCGAGATGGCATCGACGATCTGCCCGCGGGACTGTCCATGCTCGCTGGAATGACGCGAGCGGCGCATGCGCCGCTTCGACCGCAGATGGTCCATCAGCTCTTTTCTCAATGCGCCCCGAGCCTGAATGAACAGGCTACGGTAAATCGTTTCGTGGGACACGCGCAGGCTCTCGTCGTTGGGATACTGGTTCTTCAGCCACCCGGAAATCTGCTCGGGCGACCAGTCCAGGATCAGTTTACTCGCAACGAGGTTCTGCAACTTGCGGTTGACACCCAGCAGACACTTCTTCGGCCGCAAGGCCGAAACCCAAGCTTGGTGATCGGCATCCTGGGCACGATAGGCAGGACGGCCGCCATGGCGAGCGACCTCGCGGCACACGGAGGAGGCCGCTCGGTCCAGACCTCGTGCTATCTCACGAATCGAGGAACCCGAAGCGATCCCTCGGGAGATGTCCTCTCGCTCCGCGAAGGTGAGCGCCAATCGCGAGCGGCGACGAGCAGCGGGAGGAATCCCTCCGCGAGGTAACAACACGGCGCGAATGCAGCTGTGTGCCTTGTCAACAGCGCGCCCAATCTCATGCAGCGACTGTCCCGCCTTCCAGCGGCTCCAAACGTCCCGCTTCTCGATTGCAGAAAGCCCAAACCGCATCCCTGGTCTCATGCCAACACCACCTTTACCGAGCAGATTTACATCAGATGGTGTTGCTTCGACCTATCGAATGCACCGCGCTTATCGGACAAGTGCCGACCACTGGGCAGAAATGAAGTTCGGAGTTGTAGAGTTTTTGTGTACACGCGGTGTACCCTACTTTGGCGAATCTGGTGTTTTTGACATTTGTCTCGCATAATGAAATCAATAAGTTGCGCGTTGTCAGGCAGGCTCAGAATTCCGACTCCCCCCGCCTCCACCATATTTTTCTGACGGGATCCCAACTGGAAGGCGAAGTTGCTTTGCGGACCTAAAGATTGAGTCTCGAATGTAGCGCGGCTGATGTGCGACAGTCGAGACTAAGAGTAGCCGATCCCGCTGCGGTGGGATTAGCTCCGTACTTCGTTGGCGATCAACTTCAGACAGCGGCGGCGAGCAGCGGGGTGACTCGTTCCTTTACCTGCTCTGGAGTGAAGGGCTTTCGTAGGTAGCCTCTGGCGCCGGCGGAGAGGGCTTCGACGACCCTCGCTTCGCTGCCTTCCGTCGTAATCATCACCACTGGCACGCCTTTGGCAGCTTCCACTCCGGCGACGCTCTTCAGGAACTCCAGGCCGTCCATGACCGGCATATTGATGTCGCTGAGAATGAGATCAAGCGAACCCTTTTGGACTTCAGCAAGTGCTTCGGCGCCATTGGCGGCTTCCACGACCTCGCCGATGTCCAACCCCGCTTGACGCAGAGCCCGCTCCACGATTTTCCGCATGACCGAAGAGTCATCCACAATGAGGACCTTGAGTTTCTTCACTTTTGATCTCCTAACGAAACTCTCTTGCTCCCGGTGCCTGGCGTGGCCCGGGAAGGATTGCGGCGCCCCAAGAACTGAACGAGGTAGCACGGACACAGACGGAACCCGGACTCGCAATCTTCATCGGCAGTCCGGGGCTGGTACGTTAGCCGAAGAGGGGAGATTTTGACCGAGCGGGGACAGAGCGCATAATGAACCCGAACTAGCGGGAAGGAGAAGCCACCATGAGAAATCCGCGATTTGTGGGTGTCGGCGCGTTCGTGTTCGCCGCGCTGGCCGTGGTTCTAGCCGCCGGGATTTACGGGACCTTGGGCGCGTCTGAAAAGGCGCCCGCAGTCGGCACTACCGCTCCCGATTTCACGCTCAATTCCCAGGAAGGCAACGGGGTCAATCTGCACGATTATCGCGGCAAGTGGGTGGTGCTGTACTTCTACCCCAAGGATTTCACCAGCGGCTGCACGGAAGAAGCCCACAATTTCCAGCGCGACTTGGCGCAGTACGAGCAGAAGAACGCCGTGATTCTCGGCGTCAGCGTGGATTCGATGGAATCACATGAGAAGTTCTGCACCAAGGAAGGATTGAACTTCAAACTGCTCGCGGATACGGACCATAAGGTATCCGAGGAGTACGGTTCAGTCTTGAACCTGCCCTTTAAGAAGCTCTCGGCTCGGCATACATTCCTGTTGAATCCGGAAGGCGTCATTGTCAAAGAGTACTTGGACGTGGACCTTGCCAAGCACAGCCAGGAAGTGCTTGCGGCGCTCGCCGAATTGCAACAAGGTTCGCAGTCGAAGTAGGCTTTTGACGGCCCCGACTTGGCGACCCACAACCCTGCTTCCGCGCGACGCGGCTACCGTTTTGCAATCTGCGGGGGACATAATCTGAAAGTAGTGCGAAAATGGCGGCGGAAGTCGGGCCACCACGCGAACGGTCGAAGGCAGTTGCCCCGGAACAGCTGGCTGCTTCCTCGGAGGAATAATTCCATGAAATCGGATAGCGCGATCATTTTGGCCGCAAGTTTGTGTCTGGTTCTGGGCTTTGCAACGACAGCGTTCGCCCAACAAAGCGGCTCCGGTGAGTCAGGGTCATCAAACGCAGCCGCGCCCTCCACCAAGGCCCAGCAGAGCAGCAAACCGACCGCCAAGCTGGACGCCGAAGCCCCCGAGAATGACGACGCGCTGCACCTGACCGATGAGCAGAAGGACAAAATCAAGTCCATCCGGGAGGATGCGAAGCAGAAAGCGCTCGACGTCCAGAAGGATTCCTCCCTCAGCGACGAGGCCAAGGAGCGCAAGGTCCGGGAAATCCGCAAAGAGACGCGCGCGCAGGTTTGGGGCGCGATGACTCCGGACCAGCAGCAGCAATGGGCCAACGAGCAGCGTGCGCGTCGGGAAGCGCGGCACGCGGAAAGCAAGCCGCAAGACTAAAACCGCCGATCGGGAAGGGCACGAACCACTAGCAACGTTCCAATCTGAACATCGCCGCAGTCGCGACAACTTCCCTCGCTGAAGAAATTTTCATTTTCCCGCACATTTCTCTTGCATCGACTGTGAATATCCGTATCCTGCATTTTGCGAACTCGCTCCGCGCGAAAGCGGGAAGAGAGCGAGGATCGCTGATGGAGGACGCGACAAAAAATTGAGCACTTTATCCCTGCCAGCCCAATTCCCTTCCCGGGCAGTTACATCCACTACAAAGAAAAATGCAAAGCTCACACTTTGGCCGCTGGTGGCCGCGACATTCTTCATGGTGTCTGGCGGCACTTACGGAACTGAGGACATCATTCATGGCGCGGGCTACGGCAAGGGCATTCTGCTCCTGCTGCTGACGCCGCTGCTTTGGAGCCTGCCGACCGCGTTCATGATTGGCGAACTCTCCAGCGCGCTCCCGGCCGAAGGTGGGTATTACGCCTGGGTGCGGCGCGCGATGGGCAATTTCTGGGGCTTCCAGGAAGCCTGGCTGTCGCTGGTCGCCAGCATTTTCGACATGGCGATCTATCCCACACTGTTTGTGGCCTATCTGACGCGGCTGGTGCCGTGGTTCGCTGTGGGACATCGCGGATGGATGGTGGCGCTGGGTGTGGTGACAATCTGCACGCTGATGAATATCGCCGGGATTCGCGTGGTGGCCATCAGCTCTCTTTGGCTGTTCTTCCTGTTGTCGGCGCCGTTTGTGCTGATTGTATTGATTGCGCCGATGAAAATGGGGGCGCTGGCTGGCGCAGTGACCGCGCCTACCACTTCTGACGTCGGATTGATCGGCGGCTTGCTCATCTGCATGTGGAATTACATGGGCTGGGACAACGCGTCCACGATTGCAACCGAGGTGAAGCGGCCGCAAACGACCTATCCGCGGGCGATGCTCCTTGCGGTGATGGTCGTTGCGCTCACTTACGTGCTGCCGTTTGCGGCGATGTGGCTGACGGGCGTGCCGGCGGCGTCGTTCGAGACAGGCTCTTGGGCGGATCTGGCCGGGATGATGGGAGGCTTGGTCGGCGGACCGCTGCTGGCGCGCGGTTTTCGCGTGGCACTGGTCCTGGGCGGGATGATGAGCGCGTTTGGTATGTTCAACGCGCTGGTGATGAGCTATTCGCGCTTGCCTTTGGCGATGGCGCAGGATGGCCTGCTGCCGTCGGTGTTCAGCAAGCTGCAACCGAAGACGCGCGCGCCCTGGGTGGCGATCACGGTCCTTGCAGGTTGCTGGGCGCTGTGCCTCGGCCTCGGATTCGAGCGGCTGGTCACAATTGACGTGCTGCTCTACGGGACCAGCCTGTCGCTCGAGTTCATCGCTTTGATCGTATTGCGCGTCAAGGAGCCCACGTTGCGCCGGCCATTCAAGGTGCCTGGAGGGCTGTGGGGCGTGATTCTTTGCGGAGTGTCCCCGGTGCTGCTGCTCGGATTCTCGATTGTTCACGGCGAGGGCGAAAAAATCCTCGGCATGACCGAGCTGGCGTTCGGGATGCTATTGATTGCCGCGGGGTTCGTTGTGTACTGGGCGACTTCTGGATTAAGGAGCGAAAGCTCGAAGCCTGCCGCGCTGAAAAGCGAGCGCGAGGCTGCTTAACTTCACGCCGTCACGCAATCCTTGATCGCGTCTTTCCCTACACAAATGAGGTTGCCGCTCCGCGTTGGTTAGCATTTAATCCCTGCACCTTCCATGGTGCCGTCGGCCAAAGCATACGACTACATTATTGTGGGAGCCGGCTCCGCCGGGTGTGTGCTGGCGGCGCGGTTGACCGAGGACCTGCGGACGCGCGTCCTGTTGCTCGAAGCCGGCTCCAAGGACAGCGCCCGAGAAATTCACATTCCGGCTGCGTTTTCAAAACTCTTCAAGACGGCTGTGGACTGGGACTATTCGACAGAACCAGAACCGCAACTTCACAATCGAAAGCTTTATTGGCCGCGCGGCAAAGTGCTCGGCGGCTCCAGCTCCATCAACGCCATGATCTATATCCGCGGCAATCCCGCGGATTACGACGACTGGCGCGACGCCGGCAATCCCGGCTGGGGATTCGCCGACGTTCTTCCTTACTTCAAGAAATCTGAAGACCAGGAGCGTGGTGCTTCCGACCTTCACGGCGTGGGCGGAGCCATTCATGTCGCCGATCCGCGCTGCGTGAATCCGTTGACGCGCGCGTTCTTGGCCGCGGCCAGCGAAGTCGGCATTCCTGCTAACTCGGATTTCAACGGCGCGACACAAGAGGGAGCCGGGCTGTATCAGGTGACGCAGAGGAACGGCGCGCGCTGCAGCGCGGTGGACGGTTATTTGAAGTCAGCGCTCAGCCGGCCGAACCTGACTGTGCTCACTAACGCACACGTCGCGCGGGTACTCATCGAAAACGGTCAGGCACGCGGGGTGGAATTTGTGCGCGATGGCAAGCTGCAGACGGAACGCGCTGACGCCGAAGTGATTTTGGCGGGCGGCACGATTAATTCTCCCCAAGTGTTGATGTTGTCCGGCGTCGGCCCTGCGGACGAGCTCAGGCGGCTCGGAATTGCGGTGGTTAAGGATTTGCCGGGAGTCGGACAGAATCTGCAGGATCATCCGATGGTTTCGGTTGGCTACCTTTGTACGCAGCGGATCAGCCTGGACGGTGCGGAAACGCTCGCAAACCTGCTGCGCTATTTCATTCTCAAATCCGGGCCGCTTACGTCCAACGTTGCCGAGGCCGGCTTGTTCCTTCGGACTCGCGTTGGATCGCAAACGCCTGATCTGCAGTTGCTGTTCGGGCCGGCGTATTATCGCGCCCACGGATTGATGCGACGCAAGGAGCATTGCTTCGGCTTCGGTCCCACGCTGATTACGCCGGAGAGCCGCGGCACTATTTCACTGCATTCAGCGAATCCGTTGGATGCTCCAGCGATTCGTGCCAATTATCTTTCGACGGACACGGACTTGCGCACCATGATCGAGGGCGTACGTTTGGCGCGTCGTCTGGCGCACGCGAAGGCGTTCGACCCCTTTCGCGGAGACGAGTTGCATCCGGGTGACGCGGCGAAAACCGACAACGAGATCGTGGAATTTCTGCGCAATGAATTGGAAACCCTCTACCACCCGGTCGGGACGTGCAAAATGGGAAACGATGCGCTAGCTGTCGTTGATGCCAAGTTGCGCGTTCACGGTATCGAGCGGCTTCGCGTGGTGGATGCTTCAATCATGCCGCGCGTCCCCGGCGGAAATACAAACGCCCCGGTCATCATGATCGCGGAAAAGGCCGCCGACATGATCCACGAGGATGCTTAGCTCACAGCAACGCGAGGGTTTCTTGGCGACTCCGTGTCGCAGCATTTCTGATATCCTTTTCGCCGTGCATCGCTTGCCATTCGCCGTAATAATCGCGCTCACCATGATTTCAATGCCAGTTGCCGCGCGTGCAGCGGCGTGGCAAGAACAGTCTCAGACTCCCGCGCAAATTCCGGCGCCGCCACAAGCTCATCCCGCAACGCCGCCAGTCCCGCCGCAAACCGCTCCCGGTCAGAATCCCCTGCCGCCTCCGCTGCATTCGGGGCCGACCATCGTGATCAATCCGGCGCACGGCGGAACGGATAATGGCGCGCGCGGGCAAAACGGCCAGGTGGAAAAAGACGTCGTGTTGATTTTTGCGCGCATGTTGCGCAGCGATTTCGAGCGTCAAGGCTATCGCGTGGTGATGACGCGCAACGACGATTCGAACCCATCGTACGAAGACCGCGCCGCCGTCGCGAACGGCTACCGCGATGCAATCTTTATCAGCCTGCACGTCTCGTCCACGGGAAAAATTGGCACGGCGCGCGCCTATTCCTACCAGTTTGCGACTCCGCTGGCACCCGCGAATTCAGCGGACGGCTCCGGCACAGGCGCGCCAGCTACCGCACAGCCAACGAGCGCTCGCGCGAACGGTTTGGTTCCGTGGGATGAAGCGCAGCAACCGTTTATGGCATCCAGCTACCGTCTTGCGGACGCACTGCAGGCGCAATTGGCGCAGAGATTCAACGGATCGCCCGCAATATCCACGCGCTTCGCAGTGCGCGAGCTGCGTTCGGTGGCGGCGCCGGCGGCTGCCGTGGAACTCTCCAGCGTCTCCGTCGGTGATCCCAATACCCTGCTGGCGATGGGCGCGCCGCTTGCGGCCGCGATCGTACGCGGAGTGCAGATATTACGTCCGGTGGGCTCTACGCCCACAAACTCAGCCGCGCCGGCCGGGGCAAAATAATGCCGCGCAATCTGAAAATTACTCTGGCGATTCTATCTGTAGCGGTGGTCATCGGGCTAATCAGCCTGCGCGGTTTGCACGAGCGGATTCAAAACCTGTCCGAGGCGCAATCGTCGGAAGAAGAAGCGCGCCGCGATCTACTAAAACCGACGGTTTCAACGCCGACCGATGTTCTGGTAGAGGCCAAAATGTTCTGGGCTTCTGGCCCGGGCACGCTCACACCCGTGAACGTGTCACTGCCGCTCTCGGCGGACCCGGTAAAGCGCGGGCGCCAGGTGCTCGATGCGCTCATCGCGAATGTACCCAGCGACGGTGAGCGCACGCTGCCCGCCGACGCCACGGTTTTGGGTTTCTACATCCTTCCTGACGGAACAGCGATTGCTGACTTCTCCGACGCGCTCGCGTCCGAGACTCCGTCAGGAGTCTTGAGCGAGGAAATGGCGGTGAATTCAATCGCGCGGACGCTGGAAAATAATGTCCCGATTCTGCACCGTCTGAAAATTTTGATTCACGGCCAGGAGGCCGAGACGCTCGCCGGCCACGTGGATCTCACCGGCTTCTTCGATCTGAATCCTCCGGCAGCTGCGACGCCGGCACCCGTTCCATCTGCCAATTCCACGAAACCGGCGCCGCCCGTTGAAGCTGCTCACGCCAAACCTTTGCCATAGCTAACTTCGTAATCCTGAAAAAGTTGAATATCGAAGTATCCATCATTTTATGTTAGGGTTCGTTTAATGCCGGGTCCCGCTGCCAAATCAGATTCTCCGGACAGGTTCACGCCATTGGCATGGACAGCCGTATCTATCTGGCTCTCCGGCTTGATATTTGTCTTCGTCACAAAAAACATGAAGCTGTGGGACGTCTTCAACATCTCAGCCGGTTCACTGGTGGTGGTTGATTACTTCGTTCAACGGCAAACATCGCCCCGGCTTGTGCCTTCAATCCTATTCAAGGCCGCCAGCTCCAAAACCAAGGTCAAATTCGGCGCCCGCGTGTGGGTAGGTTTCGCGCTCCTTCTAATTAGTGGCGGGTTCATATCGCATGTGCGTATCTTTGCTTCCCTGCTGATGGTGGCGTTCAGCCTGCTCATTTTCGATCGCTACAAACGCGCCCATTTGTGATTCTCGAAAAAGTCGCTGCCCACAGGCGCGGCAGCTTCGCTTGAATTCACCGGAGCACAGCCAGAAGTGGCTGTGCCAAGTTCAGGAATGGTTGACACTTTCGCGGGTAATCGTCACACTTAGTCCTCAGAATTTCCGTAACATCCACGCCAGACGCACCGAAGGGAGATTCATAGTTGCGAGCCGATGGACGCATGCCGGACGAACTGCGGCCGGTGAAAATCACGCCCGACTTTATTCCCCACGCGGAAGGCAGCGCGCTGATCGAAGCCGGCGACACACGAGTGATCGTGACGGCGACGATCGAAGATGGCGTGCCCTCGTTCTTAAAGGGCTCCGGCAAAGGCTGGGTGACCGGTGAATATGGAATGTTGCCGCGCTCAACGGAAAGCCGCACGCCGCGCGAATCAAGCCGCGGCAAACAATCTGGACGCACGCTGGAAATTCAGCGCATGATCGGACGCACGTTGCGCGCCGTGACCGATTTGAAGGCGCTTGGCGAGCGCACAGTCTGGCTCGATTGCGACGTGATTCAAGCGGACGGTGGCACGCGCACTGCTTCGGTAACTGGAGCTTTCGTGGCACTCGCGCTTTCTCTGGAGCGTATGGTGGCAGCGGGAATTTTGCGCAAGGTGCCACTCATTGATTTCTTGGCCGCAACGAGCGTGGGCATCGTGGCGGACGAGCTGCTCCTCGACCTCGCATACGAAGAAGACTCTCGCGCGCAAGTGGACATGAACGTGGTGATGACCGGCAGCGGCGAGTTCGTGGAAGTGCAAGCCAGCGCCGAAGGACGTCCTTACACGGACATTGAGCTGCAAGACTTGTTGAAATTGGCCGCCGGCGGAATTCGCTCGCTGGTTCGCGCCCAGCAGGAATTGCTGCAAATCAAATTCATGGTTCGCGGCAAGTAGGCCGCGCCGCGGCCGCACGCTCCGATGAGGTTGCTCCTAGCATCTTCCAATCCCGGAAAGTTGCGCGAATATCTGGAACTGGCGCGCGGCACGAATGTAGAAATCGAGCTGCTTCCAAATTTTTCCAGCTTCCCCGCGTTTGACGAATCCGCTCCCACTTTCGCGGAAAATGCCGCGGGCAAAGCCCTGCATTACAGCCGATTCACTAATGAGACGGTTCTGGCCGACGATTCTGGGCTAGTAGTACCGGCCCTCGGCGGCGCGCCCGGCGTTCATTCCGCGCGCTACGTGGGGCCCGGCGCCAGCGATGCGGACCGCATCCAAAAGCTTCTACGCGAAATGGATGGTAAGGAAGGCGACAAGCGTAGCGCCCGGTTCGTATGTGTCGCAGCCATTGCGGCCCACGGCCGCGCCCTCGCGGTCGTTTCGGATATGGCCAGCGGTGCAATCACAAAAGAGCCGCGCGGCACCTCTGGCTTTGGCTACGATCCCGTCTTTCTCTTCGAGGACCTCGGCCGCACCTACGCCGAATTAGCGCCCTACGAGAAAAACGTCTACAGCCATCGCGGTAAAGCCTTCCGGAGATTACTGTATTTTATTCGACCCGCGAAGGCTGATACCTTCTGCCAGTAGCAGCATCTAATCCGGCCTGGACCGAAATAGCTTGCCGCACGACGGGGCATAGGGGTAAAAAGGTGTCCCTCCCTCTTCGAGGTGAACCGTGACAGCCTCCCGCGCAGTGATGAAGCTGGAACCCTCGTTACTGGTGCGCTTGCAGGAAGCGCGCGAACGCACCGATGCGCTTTTCCGGCTGCTTCCTCCGAATGCCTTCTATGACCGGCCGATTCCGGAACGCCATCGTCTGATTTTTTACCTGGGGCACCTGGAGGCATTCGACCGGAATCTCTTGAGCGGGGCGCTGGGAATTTCGTCGGAAGACAGCGCCCTCGACAAGCTGTTTGCGTTTGGAATTGACCCGGTGGGCGGCGGCTTGCCAATGGACAAGCCCGGCGATTGGCCGTCTTTGGCGCAAGTGGAACAATACAATCGCGGCGTTCGCGGCAAACTCGATGAGCGCCTGCGCGAGCCCGGTTCGTCGGTGGGGACGGATCCCTTGCTCGCCGATGGCACTCTACTGAATGTCGCCATCGAGCACCGGCTGATGCACGAAGAGACTTTGGCTTATCTGCTGCACAATTTGCCGCACACTCGAAAGATCGAACAGAAACGGCCGCCTTACGATCCGCGACCTGCGCCCTATGCGCGGGAGGTGACGATTCCTTCCGGGATCGCAACCTTGGGCCAGCCGCGCGCCGCGAAGTCCTTTGGCTGGGACAACGAATTTGGCGCGCAACGCGTTCTGGTCCCAAGCTTTTCCATTGACGTCTTCCCCGTCACCAACGCCGAGTATCTGAAGTTCCTCCAGGACGGCGGATATCAGGAAGCCAAGTATTGGCGCAACGAAGATTGGGACTGGCGCCGCAAACATAAAGTGGATTTTCCGCACTTCTGGACGCTTAAAGCGAACTCGGCGCCGGACGATCCCGATGCTCAATGGGAGTTTCGCGGAATGTTTGGTTCGATTCCGCTGCCGCCATCGTGGCCGGTCTATGTGAGCCACGCGGAAGCGTCCGCATACGCGCGGTGGGCCGGCAAGAAGCTTCCCACCGAAGAGCAATGGCATCGCGCGGCGTACGGCACGACGGAAGCTCGCGAACGTCAATATCCATGGGGCGATGAACCTCCGGATGAAACGCGAGGAAATTTCCACTATCAAAGCTGGGACCCCACGCCGGTAGATGAGCACGTGCAGGGCGCCAGCGATTACGGCGTACACGATTTATTGGGCAACGGTTGGGAATGGACTTCGACGGTGTTCGGCCCGCTGCCAGGATTCGAGCCTTTCCAATTTTATGCCGGGTATTCCGCGGACTTTTTCGATGGAAAACATTTCGTAATGAAGGGCGGTTCGCCGCGCACTGATGGTTGCATGCTCCGGCGCTCCTTCCGGAACTGGTTTCAGCCACATTATCCATACATATACAGCAGCTTCCGATGCGTGGAGGAATAATACATGGGAACCGCTCCGCGAATGGCCAGTGCCGGTGCGCCTGCGCAAGTCGCCCCGGAGTTTTGCGCCGAAGTAGTGGTGGGTTTGAGTCAACCGGGACAAAAAGAGCTGCCCTCGAAGTATTTGTATGACGAAGTCGGCTCAGCCCTCTTTGATGTGATCTGCCTTTTGCCGGAATATGGGCTCAGCCGCGCGGGAATGCGCTTGCTGCAGCGCCATTCGCAGGAGATCGTGTCGCTGCTGCCATCGCCGGTAATCGTCGCGGAATTGGGCAGCGGCAGCGGGCAGAAGACGCGGCTCTTGCTGGAGGCGCTTTCGCGGCGACAGAGGGTACACTACTATCCCATAGATATTTCAGGAACCGCACTCTCGCGTTGCCAACGCGAAATCGGCCAGATTGATCGCGTAAGTATCGTCGGGTTTGAGCGCGCGTATCTGGACGGCCTGCAAGAGGTCTCCGCGAGGCGCGCCGACGGCGAACAGATTCTGGTCCTCTTCCTCGGGAGTACCATTGGGAACTTTGACCGTCCTGCGGGTGATCAATTCCTCCGGGAAGTGCGCGCAATATTGCGCGCTGGCGATTCTTTGCTGCTGGCGACGGATTTGGAAAAGCCGGTGTCGCAACTGTTGCTGGCTTACGACGATCCCGCAGGGGTCACGGCCGCATTCAACATGAATCTGCTGGCGCGCATTAACCGCGATCTCGGCGGTGATTTCGACCTGAAGCAATTCCGGCACCTGGCGCGCTACGACGAAGCCGAACGGCGCGTCGAAATGCATCTGGTATCGAAGGCGTGGCAGCGCGTGACGATCCGCGAGGCGGGTTTCCGGTTCTACTTGCGCGAAGGCGAGACCATCTGGACCGAGAGCTCACACAAATACAATCCGGAAAATGTGATTCAGATGGGAGCGCGCACTGGCTTCCGTTGCGTGCAACAGTGGCTTGACTCCGAGTGGCCGTTCGCGCAGAACCTATTCTTTGCGGTGTGACCATTGCTTTCCCCACAGTTGAGCTGAAAAACGAACTCCTCGCTTCGGATGTGATATATTTTTCCGCCTGATGGCTAAAGCCCAAAAGAAAACTGCAAAAAAGAAGTCAGTTGCGAAGAAATCGCCCGCGACTGCAAGGATCGGGGGACGCTCTCATGGAAACGGCATGGCGTTTGGACGCGGGCCTAATCCGGCGCGGGTTGCCGCTATTCTGCGAGGATTGCAAGAAGCGTATCCGGAAGCCACCTGCGAGTTGAAGTATGACAATGCGTTCCATCTCTTGATTTCGACGATTCTTTCCGCACAGTGCACGGATGTAGTCGTCAACCAGGTGACCGAGAAACTCTTTCAAAAATACCCGGACGCGAAAGCACTTGCCTACGCAAACCCTGCGGAACTCGAAAAAGAGATACGGCCTACCGGTTTTTTCCGCAATAAAACCAAATCCATCGTGGGAACCAGCAAAAAACTCCTGGAGAATTTTCACGGCGAGGTGCCGAGAACGATGGAGCAGTTGCTCACTCTGCCGGGAGTTGCGCGCAAGACGGCCAATGTCGTCCTTGGTACCGCGTTTGGCATTGCGTCAGGCGTGGTCGTTGACACGCACGTACAGCGGCTTTCCATCCGGCTCGATTTGACGAAGAACACGGACCCAAAAAAAATCGAACAGGACCTGATGCGAATCATCCCGCAGGATAAGTGGGTCATTTTCTCCCACCAATTGATTTGGCACGGCCGCCGCGTTTGCAACGCCCGCCATCCGAAGTGCCTCGAATGCAACCTGGAAAAGCTGTGCTACTCGAAGGACAAGACGAACTGAAGTTTGCGGCGGCTCGCGCGACCTTGCGCGTCGCCAGTCAGATCAGTGGCTCGTGAAATATTTGTATTGCGCGGGCGTCAGCGGCACGACGGAGAGCCGCCCCATGCGCACCAGTGGCGAATCCGCGAACAGCTTGCTTTCCTTGATCTGTTTTAAAGAAATCGGATCGGCGAGAGGCTTCCCGGCTTTGATCTTGACTACGGGCTTTCGCGGGTCGGACGCATCCACGGAAACGACGGTGGCTGTGCCTACGGCGCTTCTGCGCTCTCCTGTTTCATAAATAACCAGCTGCGCGCCCGCCTGCATTTCGCGCAGATGCTTCACGGCCGCCGGATTCGATACGCCGTCCCACACGGTAGCAGAATCTTTCTGTAGATCAATGAACGAGTATTCCGAAGGCTCGGTTTTCAGCAGGTAATAAGTGGACATAACGGCCTCACTGCGATCCTAGAGTGACGCGATATTGTACACAGAAACGATACGCTTTGACCGTAGTGTAGATCGCTACCCCCCCGATGAAACGTGGGACGACATGACGGCGCCGCCAAATTCTTGGCATCAAAAGAAGAGGGGCAAGTCGCCGAAGCTGACTTGCCCCTTATGGGCGAAGCATTATGAGGGTATGACTGACCCAGACTACCAACGGACCATCACCCCGCAAATCCGTAAATCACCTTAGAAATCGGGATTCTTAACCTTAGATTCCCGACTCTATCGGCCGGCGAGATTAGCTAGAACGGGCAGTCAGCTATTGCAAGACCCACGCAATCTGGCGACACTGGAAGCCGATGTCAGCAAATGAATTTCGCCGCGCTGCTGTAAGTGCTTTCGTGGTGCTAGGACTGCTATGCGGCACTAATCCACGCACTGAAGGCAAGTATTATGACATCGAGGAGCAGATGACCGGCAAGTCCAACTCATTGACGAACATCCAGCAATATATTTCAGAGGGCTGGGACCACCTTACACGTTCGCTCACCAATTGCAAAACCTATAGGGACGTAAAGACCCAGGGCGAGCCTGTGCTTTATCTTCCCGCCGGGATGCCCGAACCGCCCGTGCTCGACGAGATGCAAAAACTTTGCAAGGTTCTCGTCGAGGATTTGCCCGAGCGCATCAGCAAGGGTGGCGACGTGGATCTCTCGAAGATTCCGACGGAAGGGCTGCTGTATCTCGAGAACCCGTATGTGGTGCCCGGCGGCCAATTCAATGAGATGTACGGGTGGGACAGCTACTTCATCATTCTTGGGCTGCTGCGCGATCATCGCGAAAAGCTGGCGAAAGGCATGGTGGAAAATTTCTTCTTTGAGATCGAAAATTACGGCGACGTACTGAACGCCAATCGCACTTACTATCTGACGCGATCGCAGCCGCCGTTCCTCACCTCCATGATTTTGGCCGTGTATGACGACGAAAAGGCGCGAGGTGTGCAAGATCGCGAGTGGCTGGAAAAGGCGTACGGTCATGCGGTCCGCGACTACGAGCAATGGACCGCCCCGCCACATCTCGCCGGGGACACGGGCCTCTCGCGTTACTTCGATCACGGAGAAGGTCCCGTGCCGGAAATTGTGGGCGGCCCGCACAATTATTACCGCGGTGTCGCGCAATTCTTCTTCGTGCATGGCGGTTCGAACGAACGCTACTTGATTCGCGTTGATTCGGCGCCGCCGTCCACGAAAATACTCGGCCATGTCTTCTCGCTTCCCTCTTGCGAAGCGTCAGCGGCTGGAACGTCCCATGAGCATTGCCACAAAGTGACGCGCGTAGCTTTGACCTCCGAGTATTACAAGGGCGACCGGAGCATGCGCGAATCGGGATTCGACGTGTCGTTCCGCTTCGGTCCGTTCAGCGCTGACACCCATCACTATGCGCCCGTCTGTTTGAACAGCCTGTTGTACAAAACGGAAATGGATTTGGCGCGGATGAGCGAGCTGCTCGGACGTTCGGCGGACACGAAAAAGTGGAACGAAAGAGCGGCTGAGCGTCACGCGCTGATTGACAAATATTCTTGGGACCAAGAGAAGGGCCTCTATTTCGACTACGACTTCACAACTCACACACGCTCGACATATAAGTACGCGACCACGTTCTACCCGCTGTGGGCAGGACTGGCGTCGAAAGAGCAAGCGCAAGCAGTGATGCGGAGTCTTCCGTTTTTCGAGCAGCCCGGCGGCATCGTCATGAGCGGCAGGGAGTCCCAAGCGCAATGGGACTATCCCTACGGCTGGGCGCCGATTCAGCTATTGGCCATCGAGGGTATGCGGCGCTACGGCTATGACGCGGACGCCAAGCGCGTCAGCTACAAATTTTTGAGCATGGTTTTGGAGAACTTCGAGCGCACCAAAACCATCCGGGAAAAATACGACGTGGTCACTCGCACTTCTAAAACCCACATCGTCGAAGGCTATAAACAGAACGTGATCGGCTTCGGTTGGACCAATGGGGTCTTCCTTGAGCTATCGAATCAATTGCCGCCCGATTTGATGGCTCGCTTGGCGAAGGACTAGCTCTTTTCGCTATTTCTCATGCGGCCTGGATTCAGCGAAAAGGCAGAACGCCGAGCCTTCCAGCGAAATTCCCACATCGCCTCGGGAATCCAAGTTTTCAGGAACTTGACTTCCCTTCCCCTGCCACTGTGATTCGGTTGAGTCCAGTTGTTTTCGCCAATGCCCCGTCGGGACCGGCACTGACAACTGAACCGCGCGCGTATTAAAGTTGAACACCGCAAAGATCTGGCTGCCGCCGTTCCATCTCCTGACGAACAACGCGTTCTCACGGGGATAAGCGACGACTTCGGCGCCCGTCTTATCGAGCCGCGCCAAAGCCGGCAATTCGCGACGCAGCCGCAAAAGTTCGCGGTAGAAGTCCCAGAGGACCCGGTGACGACCCGCGTTTCGTAATTCCCAGTTCAGTTTCGAGCGGCGAAACGTCTCTTCACTTTGCGGATCGGGAATCTCGCCGCCCCAGCGAAATCGCGCAAATTCTTCCGCGCGTCCTTTGCACACTGCTTCCACCAGCGCCGGGTCGCCGTGGCTGACGAAATACAAGAAGGGCGCCGTTTCGCCGTACTCCTCGCCCATGAACAGCAACGGAATGTAAGGAGCGAGCAGAACCGCGCCGGCTGCGAGTTTCAGTTGGTCAAATGACGCGGTCTGAGCCAGGCGATCGCCGAGCAGGCGATTACCGACCTGATCGTGATTCTGCGCGAACACAATTAGCCTCTCGCCGGGCACTTTCTCCGAGCTATTCCCGTGGCGCCTGCCGCGATATTTCGAATACTGCCCCGAATAAACGAAGCCGGCGCGAAATGCCTGCGCCAGATCTTCGACGCCGTGAAAATCTTCGTAGTATCCGGTTTGCTCTCCGGTCAAAAGGACGTGCAGCGCATGATGGAAATCGTCGTTCCACACGGAATCGAGCCCCAGCCCGCCCTCTCGAGCGGAAACCACCTCGCGCGCGTCGTTGCGGTTGCTCTCTGGAAAAAGATAAACGCGCCGACCGAGCTCTTCCGCTCTTGCATGAACTTTGTCCGCAAGCTCCTGCAAAAATGGCCTGGCGGAGGGATCCACGATCGCGTGGACCGCATCGAGCCGCAGCGCGTCAACATGAAAATCAGTGATCCACCGCAGGGCGTTCTCGATGAAGTAACGCCGCACCTCGTCGCTGCCGCGGTCATCGAAATTAAGTGATTGGCCCCACGGCGTCTTGTATAGATCCGTGAAATATTCGCCGAACTCGGACGAATAATTTCCCTCCGGGCCGAGATGGTTGTAGACGACGTCCAGCACAACGGCCATACCTTGCTCGTGACATGCGTTGACCAGCCTCTTCAGCGCCGCGGGCCCGCCGTACGATTCCTGCACCGCATAAGGATAAACGCCGTCATAACCCCAATTGCGATTCCCAGGAAACTGTGCCACCGGCATCAGCTCGATAGCGGTGACGCCCAGTTCCTTGAGCGCGCCGATTCGCGGAATAATTGCGTCGAATGTGCCTTCCGGCGTGAACGTTCCCACGTGAAGCTCGTACAAAACATACTTGTCGAGCGCGAGGCCGCGCCACTGTTGGTCGGTCCACGAAAAGTGTTGGTGCACGACCTGCGAGGGGCCGTGGACTCCTTGCGACTGAAACCGCGAAGCCGGATCGGGGCGTTCTCGTCCATCATCGAGGCGGTAGAAATAAAGCGTGCCAGGGCGCACGTCGGAAACGTCCGCGCAGAAGTAGCCGCGCTCCCCGGATTGCATCGGAATGATTCGGTCGTTCGGAAATGTAATGTGAAGTTCGAGTTTCTTCGCGCGCGGTGTCCAAACCTCAAAACTACACTCGTTTTCGCCGGCCATCACAGCGCCGAGAGCTCTTTCGTCGGTGGCGATCGTGCTGCGCTGTTTTTCAACGGGTCCGCTCATAGGCGGGCATCCGCATTTAACAGGCTCAAAATTCCTGTCAGCGGAATACGAACCCAATCGGGGCGGTTGTTGAGTTCGTAGCTAAGTTCGTAAACTGCTTTCTCCAGCAGATGCAGCCGCAGTAGATTTGCGAGCTGCTCCTTATCCGTCGGAATGAACGAAGCGCCGTCCGCCTCCTCGAGATACGCATTTGCGAATTCAGCGGCGACCCATGAATACCAGGTCTGCGCCACCCTTAAGCGCTGGTGCGTGCGCTCACTGTGCGCCTCTGCTGCGCCCGTCGCAGTGTACACGGACGCAAACACGGCGTAGTGGAACGAGCGCAGCATCCCAGCAACGTCCTGTAGCGGCGAAAGTTTTACCGACCGTTCCGAGATGGGTCGCGCCGGTTCGCCTTCGAAATCAATGATCACGAAATCGGAGCCGGTATAAAGAATCTGGCCGAGATGGTAATCCCCGTGAATTCGCGTGCGCATCGCCGCGATGGGCCGGCTCAGCGCCAATTCAAACGCTCGCGCCACTGCATCCTCAGCCGCGAGCACCCGCTCGCCTGCGTCTTGCGTGTCGCCCGTCATTTGTGCGGTGTGTTCGCGCAAGAGCTCGAACGAACGCTGCGCTTTTTCGCGCAGCGATTCGAGCATCGCCGCCTGAAACTCCGGCGTGTATGATTCCGGTGCGAATGCCGCTGCGCCGGGTTCAGACGCAAGAGCCCGGTGCAGCTGCGCCGTTCGTTGCGCGAGCAGCACCGCGGCATCCAGATAGGATCCGCACAATTCGCGCGCAATATGCGGTGCAGGCTGTGCAGACGTTTTCAGCGGAAATAGACCAGGCGGATCAAGCGATGAAAGCTCCGCCAAACGCTCATTTGCTCGCAGCCAAAACTCTGAGAGCGACTTGAGGGTGAAACGCCACGCGTCACCCTGATTTGACACAAATTCCTGCAGGATTCCAACTGTCGTTTCCCGCCCGTCGTCCACCGCATATTCCAGCCAGCCCGCGACTGCCGGAACATTTGGAAAATGCGCGCGCTCGGAAAGAAATCGTCCGATTTCGAGATCGGGATTCATCCCCGGTTCCACATGGCGGTAAACCTTCAGCACCAGCCGATTCCCGTAGATAATCGAGCTGTTGCTTTGCTCGACCCCCATCGGCTTGGGCTTCAACACACCGGCGGACGACGGACAAAGATCGCGATAAGTGCTCGATTGCCGGGCGCGAAGTTCGCCATTCAATCCGCGAAAGGACGTCTGCGCTTCAATCGCTCCGTGAAGCGTAAGCAAAAAATGCTCGTTGCGCAGCGCATCCGTGAGGAGCAGTTCCCTTCCGTGAAAGCTGACCTTCAGCGTTTGCGAATCGCCTTCGCTCGGTCGCTGTTCCGCAGACCAGACGAGCAGCGGAAGCAGATAGGATTCTCGAACACCCGTCTCATATTCCACGCTGGCTAGAACAATCAACGCCTCCGACTGCGACGCACCGAACGGAATAATGTCCGCAACCTGCGCAGCGCGAATTCGATGGGCTTTGCCGCCGAACCAGCGCTGCGCCGTAAGAAATTCGGGCAGCAGTGGCGGCAGCAACTCCGGCATTTCGACGAAATCTTCTGTCTTCATTTTAGGCGCGGTCAAAGCGTCCTCCAGGAGATGTAAGGTTCCGGGAGGCTGGGATTCCCTGGCACGAAACGAAATAAAAATTGGGACTTAAAGCGGCGACGGCTCTTCTTCCTTCTCTGTCTCGCGATCCCGTCTTTTGCTGTCACCTAGATACCTTTCCAAAGTCTGGCGCGCCAGATCGCGCCCTCCCAATCCGAACGCGATGGCTACCGCCAGCATAAGCGCGCCGAAAATGATGGAAAACGCAGACGTGACCGTCTGATTGGCCAGCCCGATTTGCTCGAGCGCCATGGAAATTGCCAGAATCAGGATCACGAAACGTGTCGACCCGCTCCAGAGCCGCGGAGAACGCACGCCTGCATTTACAGCAGCGAGCAAAGCCGCGCGCGAAAGAAAGTTCGCCGCCAGCACCCCCACAAACAGAATCAGAATGGCGACGAAGATCTCCGGCAATAGTTGAAACAGACGGGAAAGTTGTTCGTGCAACTCGGGAATGCCCAGAATGCTGATTCCGACGAGAGTGAAAGCAAGCCACGTGACCCAAAACAAGGAGCGCGTCAAAAGCTCGCTAATCGTGGGCAGGGCCGCATTGCGCAGCACTTGCGATGCGCCCGACTGCTCCGACAAACGATTGAGCTGGGTGAAGCGCAGGATCAGCCGCAGCAGGTACTTCAGCAGGAGCGCGACGAACAACCCTACCAGCATGATCAACAGCATGGCCACCAAGCGTGGCAGGAACACCGAGATCATGTGCACCAGATTCTGGTAAGCCTGCTGCAGTCCTTGAACGATCAACTGTTTCATGACGTCACCTCACTACTTCGCTTTCCATTTCTCCAGCAAGTACGGTTTTTGGCGGATGAATTCCTGGCACAGCTTTTCGGTGTCCGCCTCGATTTCTTCCGGCGTTGACGACTGATGCTCCACGATGAAGGAGTAGATTCTTCCGCGGTAGAGCGGCACCAGCGCTTGTAACAGGTGGTCCCGGTTCATCACGTTGCGGTGATAGGCGGCCGCAAATTCGAACACAATCTTTACCCAGAGCTCATTTTCGACGCGGCAATTGTGCTCATCGAGCTGCGCGATGCGTTCAATTTCCGCGCGGGTGTCGTCTGTGAGAATCGTTTTCAAAATTGGAGCCAGGTCCGTGACGCCTTTTTGAAACAACTCATAAATTCTCTTGCGATTTATGCGCGCGGCGCCGGTGGTCAGTTCGTGATCCGAGCCGAACGTTGGAACCGCTTCAGGCGCGCTTACCCCCATCCAGTATTCCGGCTGCAATTCCAGGCACCAGAAAAGCGCACCCACCGTTTCTCTTACGGCGGCCACGATGTCCGTGCCGGATGTCGCTGCAGTTTGAATCTTTGGACCCAGGAACGATTGGCAACACTTCAATCCCGAGGTTATCGCGCAAGTGACCATCCAGATCTCGGGCGATTTACGCACCGATTCTTCGCCCCAAACGTCCTGTCCCAGGCACTGGGTCGCAAGCTTGCCGGAGAACCCAAACTCGGTGGAATGCAATTCGCGAATTCCGCGGCCGAAAGTCGCGCGCGTCATCGGATACAGTAGGTTTCGCGCCAGCAGGCCTTCGAATTTGTGCCGGCTGTAGAGCGGCGCGACAAAATCACAGTCCTCGCGATAGGACGGCTGAAGGAGGCCCTTGATCCAATTCGTATCAATGCTGGTCGAATGAGGAGAAACCACAGCGCAGGCTTTCGCCCGCACCAAATCCGCGGCTGCGAGAATCGAGTGAACGGCGATACCCGGCGACGGCCCGCCTGGATAGCGAGTAGAAACGCGGTGGATAGTGCGCAATGACGTCAAGCCGCGCAAGCTCGCGTGATTTTCCGCAACTGGCTTCAGAACGGCTTCAGAAGTGCCGTCACGAGAACCGCCGTCCACATTTACAATGACGACGCGGTCACGCGTAAAGTTTTGGCGAAAACTTTCCTCGATAACTGCCACAGTCGTACCGATGGTATGAGCGTCGTTGTGCGAAGGGACTCCCACCAGCAGATCCACTTCGCCGACACCCATGAGTTGGCGTAGAAAATCGTCCGAGAGTAGGGTTTCCTCAGCCAACGTCATCTCCGCAAGGCCGTCTCACAGTAACGAGCCGAAAGCACAATCGAAATCTCAACCGCGACGTGACTTGTTCCGCCTTGAAAGCGAATAACATGTGCCTAAAAGCCACCGATAAAAATTCAAACTCGCGGCCAAGCAGCATCAAATGCGCCGCAAGCGGAACCAGAAAGATTGATACGGTCCCAGAGTCAGCAAGTAAGGCAAATCCCCAATCCGCGGGAAAAGGTTCCTGCTCGCGAGTTCGATCAGTATTAACCCCTTGTGATTTCGCAGGTCCAATTCGACCGCTTGCGCGGAACTCGACAGATTATTGACGGCGAGGACTTTTTCCCCGCCCAACTGGCGGATGAACGCCAGAACCCGGTGATTCGAAGGCTGCAAAAACTCGATGCTGCCGCGGCTGAATACGTTCGAAGCTTTGCGCACTTCGATCAGCCGTTTCATCCAGTACAGCAGTGAATGTGGAGAGCGCTTCTGTGCTTCCACATTGATCGCCTGGTAGCCGAAAACGGGATTGGATATCAACGGCGAGTACAGCCGCTCCGGATCGGCGCCGGAAAAGCCGCCGTTCCAGCCGCCGTTCCACTGCATCGGAGTGCGCACGCCATTCCGGTCGCCGAGATAAATATTGTCGCCCATCCCGATTTCATCGCCATAGTAGAGAACCGGCGTTCCCGGTAAGGACATGATCAGAAGATTCAAAAGCTGAATGCGCCTCCGGTCGTTATCCATCATCGGAGCGAGCCGGCGGCGTATGCCCAAATTCAGCCGCATCGTTTTGTCTCGGGCATAGGTGTCGTACATATAGTCCCGCTCGATGTCGGTGACCATTTCGAGCGTAAGCTCGTCGTGATTCCGCAAAAAAGTGACCCATTGGCAAGTTTCGGGAATTTGTGGAGTCTGCTCGAGAATTTCGATGATGGGCTTTCGGTCCTCCAGTTGCACAGCCATAAAAATTCTGGGCATTAACGGAAAGTGAAACGCCATGTGAAATTCGTCGCCATCGCCGAAGTACGCGCGCACATCCGCCGGCCATTGATTCGCTTCGGCCAGCAGCATTCTGTTGGGAAATGACTGATCCAGTCGCTTGCGCAGCTCCCGAATTACGGCGTGGGTCTCGGGCAAGTTTTCGCAGTTCGTTCCGTCGCGCTCGATGAGATAAGGGACGGCGTCCAGCCGGAAGGCGTCCACCCCCATCTCCAGCCAGAATTTCATCACGTCCCACATTTCCTCGAATACGGCGGGATTGTCGTAATTCAAATCGGGCTGGTGGCTGAAAAATCTGTGCCAGTAATAGGATTTTGAAACCGGGTCCCACGCCCAATTCGACATTTCCGTATCGAGAAAAATAATGCGCACTCCTCGATAGCGGTCGTCTGTGTCGCTCCACACGTACCAATCGCGTTTGGGATTGTCGCGGGAGCTGCGCGATTCCTGAAACCACGGGTGCTGGTCGGAAGTGTGATTCAGAACCATTTCGATGATCACGCGAATCCCCCGCGCGTGCGCGGCTGCGAGGAATGCCTTGAAATCGTCCAGCGTGCCGTAATTCGGATGGATGGCGCGGTAATTCGCGATGTCGTAGCCGTCGTCGCGCAATGGCGACGGAAAGAATGGCAGCAGCCAGATGACGTTGATCCCCAGATCTTGCAGATAATCCAATTTCTGCATCAGGCCGGGAAAATCGCCGATTCCGTCACTGTTGCTGTCGCAAAAGGTGCGGACGTGCAGCTGATAAATGATCGCGTCCTTGTACCAGAGCGGCTGGTCGCTGCTTATGGCCACTGCGGCGTTCTCCTCTTGCGGCTTGAGCCCGAAGGCTCGCACGAATCATGGATGCTGCTATTGGTGTAATTGTCCGCGCATCATCGCACTTTGAAAATGTGCGCGGGAATCTTCGCAGGATTCAGTTCGATGTAGTTGCGGCTGCCCTGCCAGGTATAACGCGCGTCCGCTAGCAGGTCGTGAACTTCAAAGGACTGTTGCGGACCGATCCCGAAATACTCCAGCGGAACGTAAATCGAGCCTGACTGCGTGCTCCGCGGATCTAAATTCACCACTACCAGAATGATGTTGGAACCGTCGCTGCTCGCCTTGCTGTAGGCAATCAATTGATCGTTGTCCACGGGATGAAAGCGCAGGCTCCAATCGCCTTGCAGCGCCGGATTCTCGTGGCGAATCTTGTTTACCAGCGCGATCAGTTGTTTCAGGCTGTCCGGCCGGTCAATATCCCAAACGCGAATTTGATATTTCTCGGACTCGAGGTATTCCTCGCTGCCCGGCGCCAGCGGCCGATTCTCGAAAAGCTCGAAAGCAGGGCCATAGATTCCGTAGTTGGCGCCGAGCGTCGCCGCCAGAATCAATCGCACGATAAACGCCGGCCGTCCTCCGGTCTGCAGATACGCGTGCAGGATATCGGGAGTGTTCGGCCAGAGATTCATGCGGAAAAACTCACGCACCGGCGTCTGCGTAAGCTCTTCGAAAAGTTCGGTAATCTCCGTCTTCGTATTCTTCCACGTGAAATACGTGTAGGACTGCGTGAAACCCAGCTTCGCCAGCCGATACATCACCTTCGGCCGCGTAAACGCCTCGGCCAGAAAGATCACCTCGGGATATGTACGATGAATTTCAGCGATCAGCCATTCCCAGAAGCCGAAAGGCTTGGTGTGCGGATTATCCACGCGAAAAATTCGGATGCCCTCATCGATCCAGTAAAGCACCACGCTCTTCAATTCTTCGCACAATTCCAAAGCATCATCGCTTTCAAAATCAAGCGGATAAATATCTTCGTACTTCTTGGGCGGGTTTTCGGCGTACTGAATCGAGCCGTCCGGGCGATGCGCGAACCAATCTTCGTGCTCCTTCACGTACGGATGATCGGGCGCGCATTGAAAAGCGATGTCCAATGCCATTTCGATGCCCATTGCCTCAGCCTTTTGCCGAAGCTGGTTGAAATCCTCGAGCGTGCCGAGCGCCGGGTGAATTGCTTTGTGGCCACCCTCCACGGAACCAATCGCCCATGGGCTGCCCGGATCGCCGGGCGCAACCTCGAGGCTATTGTTCTTGCCCTTTCTACCTTTGCGACCGATGGGATGGATGGGTGGAAAGTACAAGACGTCGAAGCCCATCTCAGCGACGTACGGGAGGTGCCGCATGCAATCGCGAAACGTTCCCGGCTTTTGCGCGTCGGTGGTGCACGAGCGCGGAAACAACTCATACCAGCTGCTGAAGCGGGCTTTGGGACGGTCCACCCAAACCTGCAATTCCTTTTCGTACGTCGTAGCGCGCGACCGGTCCGGGTAGCGCGTCATTAGTTGCGTGAACTCTTCGCTGTTGGCCACGGCAAGCGCCGATTCGCGATTCGTACGAGTCAGTTTTTTCAGCTTCGCCGATAATTCAAGAAGCTTTTGTGCGTCGGGCGTCTGCGCGCGAGTCGCTGCGGCGGCGGCGAGCTCTGCTCCCGCAAGAAAGTCCAGCGAGACGTCCTGGCCTGCGTCGGATTTCTTCCCCAGGTCGCGAATCCACGTTTTGTAAGGGTCCAACCAGGCTTGCACCGTGTAGGCGTACGGCTTGAATTCGGGGACCTGAAACCTGCCTTGCCAGCGATCGTTTCCGATCGGACGCATCGGGGTTTCGCTCCAGCCGCGCTCTCCCGACGCGCGAAAGCACAGCACGGCGTCAAGGACCTGATGGCCGTCGGCATTGATGTCCGCTTCAACCACAACACTTTCGCCGGCGACGCGCTTGATTGCGAACCGCCCGCCGTCAACTTCGGGCTCCACGTTTTCGATTACAACTCGACGGAGTGAAGGCAGGGACACTTCGGTGGCGATCCTTGAAGAGTGCAAGATGAATCCTCCGACGTAGCAAGGGAACGGGCCGGACTTGGATTGTCTCGCAGAGCTGGATGCGAGCGATGAATCTACGTACTCATTATACGATGCCCAGCGCGCGAGATTGCAAGTTACGAATTCGTGTAGGCGCTGGCGCGGCGGTAAGCGCGCTCAACAGATTTTGCGGAATTTTTGCTATACTCGCCTATACCAGTCCGAACGGAGCTCGTCCCCGAACTCGTTTTCGCCGCACGCCAGTTTCGGAAAAATCCCACACATGAGCAATCGCTGCGTTTGCGTTCACGGACATTTCTATCAGCCTCCGCGCGAGAATCCCTCTCTCGAAGAGATCGAGTTGCAAGATTCCGCGTACCCCTATCACGACTGGAACGAACGAATTACGGCGGATTGTTATGCGCCAAACACCACTTCGCGGATCCTCGATAACGAGCAGCGCATAACCCGCATGGTGAACAATTACTCGACAATCAGCTTCAACGTCGGTCCCACCTTGCTTTCCTGGATGGAAGTTCACGCCGCGAAGACCTACTCGGCAATTTTGGAAGCGGACAAAATCAGCGCGCAGAAATTCGGCGGACATGGTTCAGCCATCGCGCAGGCCTACAACCACATGATCATGCCGCTGGCTAACCGCCGCGATAAAGTGACCCAGGTCAAATGGGGCATTGCCGATTTTCAGCGCCGTTTCCAGCGCGCGCCCGAGGGCATGTGGCTGCCCGAAACGGCCGTGGACATCGAGACGCTCGACATCATGGCGGAACAAGGGCTGAAGTTTACGATTCTTGCTCCGCGCCAGGCCTCGAGAGTGCGCCGATTCGGCAGCCGCAGTTGGAAGGATATCAGCGGCGACCGCGTTGATCCCAGCCGCGCCTATCTGGTGCGCTTGCCTTCGCGGCGCACGATCAACATCTTTTTCTACGATGGGCCGATTTCTCGTGCCGTCGCCTTTGAAGGCTTACTCAATGACGGCAAAGTTTTTGCCAACCGCCTCATCAGCGGTTTTTCGGACACGCGTGATTGGCCGCAACTCTCCCACATCGCCACCGACGGCGAAAGTTACGGCCACCATCATCACTACGGCGAAATGGCGCTAACGGCGGCTCTGGACCAAATCGAAACCAACAAACTTGCCGAGCTTACCGACTACGGACAGTTTCTCGAACGGCATCCCGCAAATCATTTCGTGGAGATATTTCCCAATACCTCGTGGAGCTGCGTTCACGGTATCGAGCGATGGCGCAGCAACTGCGGCTGCAATTCCGGCGGTCACCCGGAATGGAATCAAGAATGGCGCGCGCCTCTGAGGGCGGCGCTGGACTGGCTTCGCAATGCGCTCGAGCCCGTTTTTGAAACCAAAGCAGCAGCGCTTCTGAAGGACCCCTGGCGCGCACGCGACGAATATATTCGCGTGATCCTGGACCGTTCGGACAAGAGCCTGGCCGCATACTTCGGCGAACATGCCACTCACGAATTGAACGAGGACGAAAAGGTGGCCGCGCTCAAGCTGCTGGAAATGCAGCGGCACGCCCAATTGATGTACACAAGCTGCGGCTGGTTCTTCGATGAGCTCTCCGGAATCGAAACAGTACAAGTCATCCAATACGCGGGCCGCGCCGTTCGGCTGGGCGAGCAGATGAACGGCGATAACCTGGAGGCGCAGTTTGTGGACAAGCTGCGAAACGCCAAGAGCAACGTGCCAGAGCACCAGGACGGCGCGCACATTTACGAAAAGTGGGTGAAACCAGCGATTGCGGATATTCCGCAAGTCGCCGCGCACTACGCCATCAGCTCGCTTTTTGAAACGTATACGGACTGCACCCGTATTTATTGCTACGACGTGCAACGGGAAGCTTTTCAAAGTCAGACCGAAGGAAAGATGCGCTTGGCGACGGGCCGGGCGCGCGTCTCTTCGCAGATCACGCGCGAAACGGACACGCTCGATTTTGGCGTGCTGCACCTGGGCGATCACAATATCACGTGCGGCATTCACGAGGCTTCGCAGGATAAGGATCCTCGGGCGACTTCTGAGCAGCTCTTTGCGGCATTCGGCCGTGCGGATGCTCCCGCGGTAATCCGCCTGCTGGACGAGGGCTTCGGCGACAAAGTGTATTCCCTGCGCTCGCTGTTCCGCGACGAGCAACGCAAAATCCTCGGCCTGATATTGCGGGACGCCGATCTGGATGCAACCGCTACGCAGCGCGGAATCTATCAGCCACACGCCCAACTGATGAGATTTCTGGTTGATCTGGGAGTTCCGGTGCCGAAGTCGTTTCAAACTGCGGCGGAAATAACTCTCAACGATCAGCTATTGCAGGCCCTGCAAAATTCCACCCTGGATACCGAACTGATTCTTGGCCTGCTGAAGGAAGCGGCCAGCGTTCGCGTTTCGTTGGACGTGCCAACGCTGGAGTACGCCATGCGAAAGAAGGTCGAGCAGGCCGCCGCGGCGTTCGCGACGGAGGCATCCAAAATCGAAGTCGTGACACAATTGCAAGGCCTATTGGAGTTTCTCGATAAATTGCCGTTCCCGGTCGTTATCTGGCAGGCACAAAACCTTGCATACCCCGCGCTACTGGCCGCGCAACAGAAGTGGCGGTCGGAACAAGAGAAAGGCAATCCTGAAGCGAAGACCTGGCTGGAGCATCTGGGCGTTTTGCAAGAAAAACTGAAATTGCGAATTGCCTGAAATCTATGCCGCTTCGCCACATCCCACTTTCCTGCTACCGGCTGCAATTCAATCGAAATTTCACGTTCCGAGATGCCTCCGATATTTCGAACTACCTATCGCAGCTGGGCATCACGGACATCTATGCTTCTCCGTTGCTGCAAAGCCGCAGCGGCAGCGGCCACGGCTATGACGCCACAGATCCCACACGAATCGATAGCGATCTCGGCAGCGAACAGCAATTTGACATGTTTCAAGCGGATTTGCAGAAACACGGTCTGGGATTGCTGCTCGACATCGTTCCGAATCATATGGCGGCCAGCGACGAGAACCCGTGGTGGATGGACCTGCTCGAAAACGGCCCGGCGTCTGTCTACTCTTCGTACTTCGATGTCGACTGGCATCCGCCCTCGCGAATTCTGGATAACAAGATTCTTCTTCCCGTCCTTAGCAGTGTTTACGCCGACGCTTTGAAGAACCAGGAACTTCAACTCATATTCGTCCGCGGAAGTTTCTTCGTGAAGCACCACGATGGCCTTTTTCCGGTAGCTCCTCGTTCCTACCCCATGATCCTGACCCACCGGCAGCACGTGCTCGAGGAGAAGCTGCGGCCGGATTCCGCGAGCTTTCAGGAATATTCAGGGATCATCGCCGCACTCTCGGCCGTGCCAATTCGTGAATACGTACCTATAGACGCCGCAGGCGATCGGCGCCTGCAAATAGAGGCGATCAAGGAACGTCTTCGGAAGTTGTATGAGAACCAACCGGAGTTCCGGACGTTCGTTGACGAGAACCTGAAAATCTTCAACGGGAAGCGCGGAGTTGCTTCGAGTTTTCGATACCTGGACCGCTTGCTGTCCGAACAAGCCTACGTGTTGTCTTATTGGCAGAACGTCAACGCCGAAATCAACTATCGCAGATTCTTCAGCATCACAGACTTGGTCGGAGTGCGCGTCGAGGATCCGATGGTCTTCGACGCGACCCACAACGTCGCTTTCCACTTAATCGAGCGCGGCGCAGTGACCGGGCTGCGCATTGATCATATTGACGGTTTGCGGGATCCCCTCGCTTATTTGCGCCGCGTGCAGGAAAAATTGCAAAGTTCCGCCGACAAAGAAAGTTCAAACCAGTTTTACGTTATCGTGGAAAAAATACTTTCCGGGAAAGAAGAACTGCCTGGTGACTGGCCCGTCCAGGGAACTACCGGTTACGAATACTTGAATGCCGTGAACCGCTTGTTCGTGCATCCCAAAGGCGGCCGCGCTGCGGAACAAGCTTACTTTGCGTTTTTGAAAAATAAGGTCAATTACCAGGACCTTCTCTATCAGAAAAAAAGGCTGGTGATGTCTACGCTTCTGGCGGTGGAGATGCGCTATCTCGGCCGCCAACTGGGCATCCTGGCCGAGCATGACCGCTTCGCCCGCGATATTCCCCGCGCGGAACTCGGGCAGGCGTTGATCGAAGTGACCGCCAGCCTCTCCGTCTATCGCACCTATATTCGCGAGATGAACGTGCCCCGCGACGCCAAACGCTATATCGAAGCCGCCGTGGCGGCTGCCCGCTCCCGCAAACCAAATATGAATTCAGCCAGCTTTGATTTTGTGCGCAGCGTGCTGCTGATGGAAGACGGGCGCTACCATTTTGCCGAACAGCGCGAAGCCCGCCTCGCCTTCGTAATGCGCTGGCAACAATTTACCGGGCCGATCGTTGCCAAGGGCCTCGAGGACACCACTCTTTACGTTTATTGCCCGCTCATTTCTCTGAACGAAGTCGGAGGTGATCCTCGGCCGTCGGAGCCTTCGCCCTTCGAGTTCAATTCGTTCATTCATGACCGGCAGCGCCGCTGGCCTTACGGACTCAACACCACCTCCACCCACGACACCAAGCGCGGCGAAGATGTCCGCGCTCGCATCAACGTTCTCTCGGAATTGCCGGGGGAATGGCGGCGCAGGCTGAACTCGTGGTCGCGCTGGAATACGAAGAAAAAGAAGGTCGTCAACGGAGAACCCGCGCCCGACCGCAACGAAGAGATTTTTCTCTACGAAACACTGCTAGGAGCATGGCCGCTGGATGCCAAGGATATGCCCGCATTTCGAAGACGCATGAAGCAGTACGTGATCAAAGCGACGCGCGAGGCCATGGTTCACACTCGCTGGACGCGCCCGAATGTGGAACACGAGCGTGCCTTGACCGATTTTGTCGCGGCAATCATTAAGCCCGGACGCCGAAACCTCTTCCTCGCGGATTTTCTGAAATTTCACCAAAAAATCGCTTACTTCGGAATGCTGAATGGGCTCGCGCAGCTCTTGCTGAAACTGACCACGCCGGGAGTGCCTGATCTATATCAGGGCTGCGAATTGTGGGACTTGCGCCTGGTGGATCCCGATAATCGCGGTCCGGTTGACTTCGATCGGAGATCGCGACTACTGGAAGCCATCGAAAAACGTGAGAACGAAAGCCCTTCAGGCATATGTAAGGAGTTGACGCGCGATTGGATGGATGGCCGCGCCAAACTTTATCTCGTTTGGAAGGTGCTAAATCTCCGGCGTCAATATCGTGACCTGTTCCTCGACAGCCCGTTCCTGCCGCTAGCGGCCAGCGGCAAGCGCGCGAACAATCTAGTCGCGTTCGCGCGTCACAAAGGAAATCAGTGGACGCTGACGATTGTCCCAAGATGGTTGGCGGATGCCGGCGCTACGATGACTTGGGCACGCATGACTACTTTCTGGCGCGGAACAAGTATTTCCCTGCCGCCCAAGGCTCCCTCGCGCTGGGAAAATGTTCTCTCCGGTGAAGTCATAGAACTCGCCCCGGGGCGCAAGAGCTCCACTGTGCGCGCGGAAGAAGTGCTCGGAAGTTTTCCGGTGGCTTGCCTGAAGGGCCTGAGCGCGTGAGAACTGTCGCCGCGCGGGACAGTGTGCTGAGCGCCCCGACTTCTGGCCGTGGCCGCAATCAATATCTGTATAATGGTGCCTTGTAGCGTCGGCCAGTGTCTTGGAAGTCGGCTCACCCAGCCAGATCGATTTTTTCAGAAAGTTCCCGGCTCGAAATTCCCGACTCAGAGGGCAAGACGAGTAATGCGAAGCACAATCCCGTGGCGAAAACGTCTCCGAACGTCGCTAACAACCATCCTTTTATTTCTGTCCGTTCTCGCTTTCATTCCCAATTCCCGGAGCGCCGCGCCAATTGACCGCGGCGCGATTCTTCACCATCTGAACGCCATCATCAGCTGGTACCGCGATTCAACCGGCAAGATTCAATCGGTGGGATTGCCCAGCGACGCTATTTACGAAGACACCGCGCAGAATCTCGCACAGCAGGCTGTTCGCCTGGCGTTTCAGTCCGCGCAGGCGGCGGCGCAACTGATGAGCCCCATTGAAGAGGCGACCGAGACTCAATCGGCGGCGCCGCAAGCGAATTCTAACCAGCCCCAGAATTTCGCCAAGACGCTCGCCACCATTAAAGCTCGCATCAGCGATAACCAATCGAAAATAGACGCCCTGAATAAGCAGATCGAAAAAGCGGCGCCGAGCAAACGTCAAGCCCTAATCGCCCAGCGTGACCAGTTGCAGGGCGAAGTAGAACTGGACCAGGCGACCGAAGACGCGGTCCAGAAATTGGCGAGTTTTGTGGAGACCAGTAACGAATCGGGAGCCGGAGGTTTAGCAGGAAGCATCAACGATCTCGCGCGAACCGTCCCCGAAGTGCTGGGCAACGCAAATGCCCAAAAGGCGGCGGCCAAACCGGCCGAGGTCAAGCCCACAATTTCGAAATCCTCCGGTCTGATTGGTCAAGGTCTGACGCTTTATTCAGAAATTCGCACGATGCAACAAATTGACCAAATGGCAGATGAAACCGCCAACGTGCGCGCAGTGGCCGCGGCGCTGCGGCAGCCCTTGCGCGATAACCTCGTCGCCACTATTCAACAAGGCCGCAATCTGGTCAGCCAGACGCCGGCTAACCCGGCACAAGAGCAAGCTACGCAGCAACAGGTACGCGCCCTTACCGCCCAATTCAAGCAACTCGCCGACGTGGTCATTCCGTTGAGCCAGGAACAACTGATTCTCGATCAGAGCCGCGCGAATTTTCTCAACTGGCGCAATTCGATTGCGAGCGAGTCCAAGGACTCGCTGCGCTCCGTACTGACGAGTGCCTTGGCGATACTCCTCGCTCTCGGAGTGCTCTGGGTTCTCTCCGAGGTTTGGCGCAGGTGGACGTTCCGTTACATCCACGATTTGCGGCGCCGCCGCCAGTTCATGCTGTTGCGGCGTTTCGTGATGGGTTTTCTAATTTGCACGGTTCTCACGCTGGGGATCGTCAGTGATTTCAGCTCGCTCGCCACATTTGCCGGTTTCGCCACCGCTGGAATCGCCGTGGGACTTCAAGCCGTCCTGCTTTCCGTGGCAGCGTACTTTTTTGTGATTGGGCGTTACGGAATCCGGATTGGCGACCGGATCAGCATCGCCGGCGTAACCGGCGACGTGATTGACGTCTCTCCGGTCCGTTTTTACCTGATGGAATTGGCCGGCAGCGACATCAACCTGTTTCCGACGGGCAGAATTGTGGTCTTCTCAAATTCCGTCCTCTTCCAGGCGACCACTCCGTTGTACAAGCAAATTCCCGGCACCGAGTACACCTGGCACGAAGTCGTGCTGCAAGCCGTTCCAGGCGCTGATTTCAAGGCCGTCGAAGCGAAACTGTTGGCCGCGGTCAATTCGGTTTATGAGCGCTACCGCGCAGACATCGAACGCCAACATACCGACCTGGAACGCAGCATCGAGATCCAAATGAAGGCTCCCGCGCCGCAGTCGAAATTGCAATTTTCTGAGACGGGACTCGAATTGCTGGTGCGCTATCCGACGGAACTTCGCACCGCACCAGAGATAGACCAGGAGGTTACCGAAGCCGTGCTGAATGCGATGGCGAAAGAGCCGGACTTCAAAGCGGCTGTGACAGGGTTGCCGAGAATTCGAGCGGCAGTAAAGGTCTGATCGTGACGCCGGGAACGCGCGCAGGCCGACCACGGTTGCTTGTTAACCGCGCCGCACGTAAACAACGCAGTCCGACGGCGCCGTCAATTTCAGATTGACCAGTCTCGCTTTTACTTCCTCGAGCCCGCGTGCCGCGCACGTCCAAACCAGTTCCCCGCTGGGCATACGGCGAAATATATCGTAAATCGGTGTGAGATCCATCGCAGAACCCTCGATTCCGGAGGCTGTGCCGGCGCTCTCAAGGCCGCGTTCACCCGGAGAGCGCCAGCGGTTAGAGTATTCGTTAGCTCTTGTGGTGAGGTGTTCTGGCGTCCAGCGTTGCGATCATTTCCCGCGCTGATGGCGGAACCGGTGCCGCGTCACGGAGCACGATGTCCCTCGCCGGAATCTTGCTGCCGTAGATTCGCTCGTTCGCGTCGTTGTCCGGACGGATCGTCGAGCCTTCCAGCGAAACTCCGGCAAACGCGCCGCGAGCTCGCGAGTAACTCAGGATTTCAGCGCGCAGCGTGACGTCCGTTTCGGCCGAGGCATCGCGGCCCACAGGCCCTGCCGCTGCGGAAGCATCGGCACCGAGTTTGACTTTGCTGGCGAGGATGCCGTTCGCTCCGCGGTCGTTCATAACCAGCAGAACAAAGTCAGTCGCCTGGCCGCCGATTTGGAGGCCGAAGCTGCCTCCTTCCAACGCCATCATTGTCGGTGGACCCCACGGTCCGTTGAAGTTTTCGCCCTTGCGGCACGTCATCGCACCCCGGCCGTAGCTTGCACCGACAACAAAGGCAGCCTTCAGCACCGAAGGAAAGATCACCACGCAATCCGCTTTATCCAGCAAATCCTGGGGAATATCGTCCGGGACATCCAGAATTTCCTTCAGAACCGTGCCGCAATTCGCCAAGCGGTCTTCGTCCTTTTCTTTGTCGTCCCCGCGGCTTGCGGTAGCAAGAAACAGGACTCCCATCAATGCGCACATCAGTGCTTTTTTCACGAATCTCTCCTTCGGATTGGGTTGTTGATGTTGATTGGGCCTGAACCGCTAACCGCGAGCGACGCCGCCACGCGTGAGGTGCATGATTAGCGTGACGATAAATATGACCAAAAACACAAAGAAGAGGATCTTCGCAATTCCGGCGGCCGCAAACGCGATACCGCCAAAACCCAGAAATCCTGCGATCAATGCAACCACTAGGAACAGCAGTGCGTAGTAAAGCATCTTAAAACCTCCTGAACTACTTTCCCTGGAACACCGCCCCGAGAAAAAGCTCCGAATGCACGCGAGATAGTAATTCCGGGTCGTATTTGCGAGCTATACCGGGAAGATAGTAGGGCGGGTTAAAGTTTCCGGTAGCGATTCGCCAGGTAGGCAGCATATGCGAACCGGGCGGGCAAAATTACACGCCGCGCAACGCCGCAGCGTTTCTTTACGTCTCTAAGCTACTGATTCAGTTGAGGAAACCGGTCGCGCGACGCTTGGCGTCGAAAATGCTAGTAACCAACGCAGGAGGAACCAACGATCATGTTCGACATATTCAAACGGCTCCCCGATGGCAATTTTGTTTGGATCTCCGAAGCGCAAAATTTGGAAATGGCGAAGACGTGCGTTGAGCGTTTGCAGAAGATCGTGCCCGGCACCTATCTGATCCACTCGCCGTCCGAAGGCCTCGTGCTCGAGCATTCCTGCAGCAAATACGCCGCGTAAGCTTCGGGCGGGCCACGCTTGGCTCGCCTCGCGTATCCTCGCTTGTTATCTGCGTGCGACATCGCCGGTAACTCAGCAACGGCACCCTCCCCGTAAGCAGCTGCGACACTTCCTCTAAGTTCCTTGCCGTTCCTGGAATTCACCTGAAGTAAAATGAAGGGCTCATCGGCAATTCTGAATCCACAAGGAGCCATTGATTCATGACCGCGAGAACCAGCATTGCTGTTTTGACGGGCGGAGGCGACGTGCCCGGTTTGAACGCTGTAATTAAGTCCGTGGTATATCGCGCCACTGAAATGGGACGCAACGTGATCGGCATCCGCAAGGGGTGGAAGGGTTTGACGCACCTGAACCCCGCCGAAAAATTCGACGCGACCTACGCCCGTGAGCTGACCCGCGAAAATACCAGGACAATAGACCGCACCGGCGGCACAGTGCTGCACACTTCGCGCACCAACCCGCGTCGCGTGGCGATCAACAAAGTTCCCGAACATCTCTCCAGCGCGCAGCTAGGCAAGCTTCCAACCGACGGCAAATCATATGACTTCACACCAATCGTCTTGGAGAATTTGGAACGCCTAGGCGTCGGCTGCCTGATCGCCATCGGCGGCGACGACACTCTCAGTTTTGCGGCAGCTCTTTCCAGCCATGGATTCCCGGTAATCGGCGTGCCCAAAACGATGGACAACGACGTGCGCGGCACCGAGTATTGCATCGGCTTCTCCACGGCAATCACCCGCGCGAAGGACGCCATCACCCGCCAGCGCACCACGCTGGGCTCGCACGAGCGCATAGGAATATTTCGCATTTTCGGCCGCGATTCCGGATTCACAGCACTTTACACCGCCTACGTAACTTCCACTCGCTGCTTGATTCCGGAATACCCGTTCGATCTGGACCTTGTCAGCAAGCTGCTCGTGGAAGACAAACGTAACAATCCCAGCAATTATTCGGTCGCGGTGGTTTCCGAAGGCGCCGTATGGAAGGAAGGAACGGTCGGCGAAGTCGGCGAAGCCGACGCCTACGGCCATCGGAAGAAAGTGGATATCGGGCACGCCTTGGCCGACGAGATTCAAAAACGCACCGGCGAGGAAACCGTCGCCAGCGACTTGACCTATGACCTGCGCAGCGGCGATCCGGACGCGATAGATAAAATCGTCGCGATTACTTTCGCCAACATCGCGCTCGATCTCATTCGCGATGGGATCACTGGCCGTATGGTCGGCGTGCAAAACGGCTGTTACGCCCACGCGGCTCTGCCCGCGTCGTCTTCTGGCGTGCGCAAGATTGACATCGCAACGCAATACAATACCGAGCGTTACAGACCGAATTACGCGTCTAAACTCGGCGAGCCGATTCTGCTAAGCCGCGCCTGAAGCAAGCGTGGTTTCGCGCAAGTTCACTTCCCCGCCCGCATGAACGAAGCACTCGAAGCGTCGCTTGCATATCGCAAGTGACGTTTGCTATGGTGCCGTTTGTGCCGCCGCAACGTCAAACCAGGCATCGGTCGGGCTGCCCGGTGAGCATTTCGCTCGAAATGTTGGGCGACCGCTGGTCGATGCTCATCATCCGCGATCTGATGGTGCGCGGTTACAAGACTTTTAAGGACTTCCAGGAAGCCGGCGAAGGCATTGCCACCAATATCCTCGCCGACCGCCTGCAGAAACTGGAAGCCGCGGGAATTGTAACCTCCGAGGACCAGCACTCCGACGGCCGCAGGAAAAATTACCGGCTCACCGAAAAAGGCATTGACCTCGCGCCGGTACTTTTGGATTTGTTGATTTGGGGAGCGCGTCACGAAAAGACCGAAGCTCCGTGCGAGGTGATCACGGAAATGGAGAGAAATCGCGAAGCCGTGCTGGCTGAAACCCGCCGGCGGTGGCAAGCACGCGATTCCACTCCCCTGCTTCCCAGGTTTGACGAAGTGCCGCCGCATGCAACGGCGAAAAACTCAAGAGGGAGAGAGCGATGAGCACAGCTCGAGTTCTAGTAGGCACACGCAAAGGCGCGTTTATTCTGACTTCCGATGGCAAACGCCAGAATTGGGATGTCAGCGGTCCCCACTTCGCCGGCTGGGAGATCTATCACCTCAAAGGATCGCCCGCTGATCCCAACCGGCTGTACGCATCGCAGACGAGCGGTTGGTTTGGCCAGATTCTGCAACGATCGAACGATGGCGGCAAAACTTGGGAGACCCCGGGAGGCGGCATGACCACCGGTCCAGGCGGCATGCCATCTGGCGAGAGCAATAAATTCGCCTACGACACGTCGGCCGAAACCGGTAAGCCCCTAACCACTCACCAGTGGTATGACGGCACGCAGCATCCCTGGGAATTCAAGCGCGTCTGGCACCTCGAACCGTCGCTCGACGACCCCGACACCGTTTATGCCGGAGTCGAAGACGCTGCCATTTTTCGAACTACTGATGGCGGCCACAGCTGGCACGAGCTCTCTGGCCTGCGCGGCCATGCATCCGGCCCAAAGTGGCAGCCCGGCGCGGGTGGAATGTGCCTTCATACAATTCTGCTGGACCCGAATCATCCAGGGCGTATGTTCATCGCCATCTCCGCAGCCGGCGCCTTCCGCACTGACGACGGTGGAAAGACCTGGAAACCCATCAATCGCGGGCTGAAGTCCAATACAATCCCCGATGGAGCGGCTGAAGTGGGCCACTGCGTTCACCGTATCGCCATGCACCGCTCGCGCCCGGATGTGTTGTTTATGCAGAAGCACTGGGACGTGATGCGCAGCGACGACGGCGGCGCGTCGTGGCACGAAGTCAGCGGCAATTTACCAAGCGACTTCGGCTTTCCGATTGACGTGCACGCGCATGACCCAGAAACAATTTACGTGGTGCCCATCAAGAGCGATTCGGAACACTATCCGCCCGACGGAAAATTGCGCGTCTATCGCAGCAAGACCGGCGGCAATGAATGGGAAGCGCTCACGAAGGGCTTGCCGCAAAGCAATTGCTACGTGAACGTGTTGCGTGACGCAATGGCCGTGGACTCGCTTGATTCGTGCGGCGTCTACTTCGGCACCACGGGCGGGCAAGTGTACGCATCGGCCGACGCGGGCGACAGTTGGGCGCCCATCGTCCGCGATCTTCCCGCGGTACTCTCCGTCGAGGTGCAGACGCTTTCATGATTCGGGTAATAATCCCGGCGCATCTGCGGACGCTGGCGCACGTGGACGACGAATTGACGCTCGACGTGTCAGGACCCGTGACGACGAGCGCGATTCTCGATGCCATCGAAGAACGCTACCCGATGTTGCGCGGTACCATTCGCGATCACGTCACCAAGCAGCGGCGCCCCTTCTTGCGTTTCTTCGCATGTGAAGAGGATTTGTCGCTTGAATCGCCCGACGCTCCTCTTCCCGACGCCATCGCCTCCGGCAAAGAACCATTTTTCATCATTGGAGCAATCGCGGGCGGTTAAAAAGCAGGAGTCGCCGTGCTCTTTCCGCGCAACAATAGACAGCCGCAACACGCGCACGATTTAATTCATCGAAAGCGGGCAAGGAAAACGGCATGGCCACCGCAAAACACAGCTTCATGAAGCTCGATGAAACACCCGAAGAGATCGTCTGGCCGGAAACGCACTACGCCTTCATCGAGAAAATCGGTCCTTTTCAGGAGACCGCGCCGCAAGCCTGGCAAGCCATCCACCAGCTAATCCCCACGATCGCAGAACGCCATAAAATCACCGGCTACATGAGTCTGTATAAAGTCGAGCCAAAAATTTATCGCGCCGGCGTCGCGCTCGAGGCCGTGCCGGCCGATTTGCCTGATGGCGTGCAGTACACAAGTTTCAAAGGTGGAAAGTACGTCCGCTTCGTTCTCACCGGCGCCTATTCCAACTTGCCCGAAGCCTGCGGCCGCGTTTTTCTGATCGTCGCCGAGAAAAAAATCCCACAGCGCGACGATTTCTGCATCGAAAACTACGTGAACGATCCCAGAACCACGCCGGAAGAACAGCTGATCACCGAAATTCTTATTCCGGCGGCCTAGGCCTATTTATCGGCGTCACGTCGGCACGTTGAAATTCACCTACGCAAGGTATTTTTTCAGATTATCCCAATAGTGGTTGTGCCAGCCCCAGTCGAGGTGGTCGTACTCGCCTTCCGGGAATCCCGTGTGGTCCAAAACGATCAGGGTGCCGCTCTCCTGGGGCTTGAATTCAAATCGAACGATCGAGTAGACACCCGGATCCCAATGCGTCGGCCGCCAAGCCTGAACGATTCGCTCGTTCGGCACCAGCTCCACGTTGCGGCCGACAATCATTCCGCCGAACATTGAAAAAGCGCCTCCCGCCTTCGGGTCAATCTCAGCAGGCATTCCGGTACACGCCGCAAACTGCTTGGAATCCAGAAACACATCGTAAACGCGCTGTGGCCCCGCCTTGAATTCTGCTTCCTGGTGCAGCGACGTGCGCATCTGGTTTGCCGCACTGCTCGGTTTCTGCTGCATGCCCTGCTGCTGCGCCTTTGCCCACAGCTCAGAACCCGCCGCCAGACTTCCGAATGCCATCGCAGCACTTGCGATCATTTGCCGCCGCGTCGGACTTCTGCGCAGCGTCGCCGAATTCTCTCGCTCACTCATCGCTCTCCCTCCTGAATTTTCAGACCGTATCGTGCGCGCATAAGACCACGCGGGCAAAATATGTTCAAGAACATATTTTCCTGGCCAGCAACGCCTATTCGCGCCATACTTCGCCCGGTCACACACGAGGAGACACCATGCCCTACCCTCCCGGTCACAGCGTCCAGGTGAAAACGAAAATCGTGCAAAGCGCGCGCCGCTTGTTCAACCGGCATGGCTTCGACAATGTTTCCATCGGCCAGATCATGGCCGGCGCCGGCCTCACCCACGGCGGCTTTTACAACTATTTCCAGAGTAAGAGCGACCTTTATGCTGAAGTTCTGGGCTGTTTCTTCACCGACCCGGAATGGAAGAGTTGCTGGGAAGGCGTGGAAGTAGATCTGTCATCCTCAAATGTCGGCCCGCAGGTCGTCCGCGCATACTTGTCTCAGCAGCACTTCGAGGACGTGGAAAATTCCTGTCCGATGGTCGCGCTGCCGACCGACGTTTCGCGCTGCGACCAAAACGCCAAGCGCGCGTTTGAAACCGTTTTCCAGGCAATGGTCAGCGTGCTCGAAAGAAGCTCAAACCAAAACGGCAGGCCTCGGCACATCACTGCTCAGGCGACCGCTGCTTTGTGTGTCGGCGGCATGGTGGTGGCTCGCGCCATGCTGAATCGCGAAGCAGCCGACGAACTGCGCCAGGCCTGCATGTCTGTGGCGCTCAAACTCGGCGGCTGGCATGCCGTGGCAAAATCGCGGAAGCCTAGCTCCAAGACACTCAGCGTGCGCCACACAGTCACGCGCGGTCCGCGCTCAAGAGAACGCTAAACGATCGGCGCCCGGTTTCAAGCACGAATTGTTCTGCAGTAAAGAAACTAAGGCCCAGATATAGGGGCTTCCGTGTATATGAAAAAAGCGGCCCTGCTGTTGTGATGGAGGCATCGCAAGGCGACTGAAGCTTCGGTTACGCCCAAGGGGAGATCAAAACAATGAACTGGGATCAACTGCAAGGCAAGTGGAAGCAAACGCAAGGGAAGGTTCGCGAGAAGTGGGGTAAACTCACCGACGACGACCTCGACGTCATCGCCGGAAAGCGCGACCAGCTTGTTGGCCGCATTCAAGAGCGTTACGGCATGGCGCGCGAAGAAGCCGAGAAGCAAGCCGACGCGTTCGTCAAAGGGCTTTCAGAAGGCCAAAAGGCCGCGGGTCACCGCTAGTTCATATTCTAACTTCGGGCCGGATTCACGTGCGGCTCGCACGCGGCAGAAGGAAAACTGACTGATGAAGACGACCACAGTGCTGGGAATTATTCTCGTGGTGCTCGGCATTATTTCGTTCGCATACCAGGGCATCAACTACACGACGAACAAGAAGGTCGTGGATCTCGGGCCCGTGCACGCCACCAAAGAGGAGCACCACACGATCCCGCTGCCTCCAATTCTGGGGGGACTTGCCCTGGTCGGCGGCATCGTTCTCGTGGTTGCCGGCAGTAAGAGCACAGCGTAGAAAGCGACTCGGACGGCTTGGGGGGTGCGGCGCGCTCTTGGCCTTCCGTGCGGACCGGCGCGGACGACGCGCCGGAAGCATTTTAATTCGCGGCAGCTCCACCCAGCGCGGCGACCGCGAGATTTCCACTTCGCGGCACGATTCGAATGGATGCGGCGCCAATAATTTTTCTGCTGTGCTTTTCCTGCACGAACACCACCACCGCGAGATTTTCGCGGTTCCAGTGTGAGTCGAGTTTCACGCGCGCATCGCTCGTAAAAGCTGTCGCCTGGCTTTCTTCCGCCACCCCGATCTTGTGCAACGATCTCAGCGTCGCAACATGTGCGAGCACGCGGCCGGCATTCTCTCCGCGGTTAACCGACGAGCGCAGCCCGTCTTCAGTTACCGCAAGCCATACCTCTGCAGCGTCCCCGGGCGTCTCGCCGGCCAGCTTCTTTATCGCTACGGCGAAGCTCTGCACGCCCTTGGCATCGGGTTCGTTTGAAGTAATCCCTACTTCGGTCTTCGGCGAACTCGCCGCCTTTCGAATTGCGAGCGAAGCATCCCGCGCGTCGCTACCCACAAATTGGCTCTCGCCGTCCACGACCATCTGCGGGGTATATGGCTCGCTCGTCAAGCGCGCGCCGTAATCCAACTGTCTCTGGGTCCATTCCGGCGAGGAGTAGGGATCAATCCACCCGTCGTGATTCCAGTAATCAACATGCTCTTCCAACCCGATGACGTCCGCTCCGGCGAGCGGCTGCTCTGCCTCCAACTTCTGCAGCAGCAAATCCGCCGGCGGACAGCTCGAACAACCTTCGGAAGTGAACAGTTCGACGATCACGGGCGTGCGTTGAGACGTCGCGGAATCCATTTGCGCCGCGGCGGATCGCGCGCAGCAACAGAGAAGAAACAGCACAAAAGTTGATTGCGTCAGTCGCCGGCACAATTTGGTCATAGTCAATCTCTTAGATGCAATAATTGACCGCCGCGAACGTGAGCGGAGCCAACCACGCACCTTCTCTTTCACCATCTCTCATACTATATAATCTCCGGAAATGCCGAGTCCGATGATCGAAGCCGCGTGCAGCAAACCCGCGAGCGACCAATCGCTTTTAGTTTATTTCGGCCAAGAAATCACGGTAGCCGCTCACCAACGAGTCAGAAAGATGTTGCGCCGCCTCGAGCGCGACCCGATCCCAGGCGTAAGAAATCTCCACCCCGCGTACTGCTCGATTCTCGTCACTTTCGATGCGCTGAAACTGAATCACGCCAGCTTGCAGGAAATTCTGCAAAGCCATCTCAATCGGCTCGACGAGGTGGACCTCCCAGAGCCGCGGGAACTGCAAATTCCCACGTGCTATGGAGGTGAATTTGGTCCCGACTTGAACGACGTAGCCGTCCTGCACGGCCTCACGACCGCACAAGTAATCGAATTGCACGCATTCGTCACCTACGTGGTTTACTTTCTCGGTTTCGTCCCCGGTTTCGCATATCTCGGCGAATTGCCTGAAGTGCTGGCGACGCCAAGGCTGGACACTCCCCGCCGCACCACGCCCGCCGGCAGCGTGGGCATCGCCGGTAAGCAAACTGGCGTCTACCCATTTGCGACGCCCGGCGGTTGGCGATTGATCGGCCGCACTCCCATCGCGATGTTCCGCCCTGATCGCAAAGACATGAATTTTCTCTCCATCGGCGATCGCGTGCGCTTCATTCCGATTTCGCCCGCGCGATTCGGCGAGCTAGCGAGCACATGAACACGATTCAAGTGCTGGCACCGGGTCTCCAGACCACGGTTCAAGATTTGGGACGGGAAGGATTTGGTCCCATCGGCGTTTCATCGTCCGGCGCTGCCGACCCAATCTCACTTCGGCTCGGAAACCGGCTGGTCGGCAACAATGAAGGAGCCACCGGACTGGAGATGATGCTCCTCGGCGGAACATTTATATTTCCGGAAGGAGCAGTCGTCGCCCTCACCGGATCGGATTTCGGCGCGACATTGGACGATGAATGCCTCGCGATGGGAATTTCGGTGGAGGTGCGGCCCGGCCAAACGATCCGCCTTGGCGCCACAAATTCAGGAGCGCGCTGTTATCTTTGCGTGCAGGGCGGAATCACCGTCGAGCCATTCCTGGGAAGCGCATCAACGCACATTCTAAGCGGACTCGGCGGATTCGAAGGCAGGCCGCTGCGAAAAGGAGATGCGGTGCGCATCGGATCGCTGACCCAAAATCAATCTTTCCGAAAGCGAAGGCTCTCTCCGAGGGCGTGGGCGCTTTTCACCGATCGCCGTACTTTGCGCGTTACACCCGGTCCACAGATTGACTGGTTTTCCGAATCATCGGCACAAAGGTTTTACGCCGGCACGTATCGCGTTAGCGAGCAAGCAAATCGCATGGGTCTTCGTCTCGAAGGCGCGGCCGTAGTGCAATCCAGCGCCGGCTCGATGATCACAGAAGGCGTCTCGCTCGGCGCGATTCAAGTGCCTGCCGGGGGCTCGCCCATCATCCTTTTCGTGGAACAACAAACCACCGGAGGTTATCCAAAGATCGCGAACGTCATCGCAGCAGACCTTCATCTCGTTGGCCAACTTCGTCCGCGCGATGAGGTACGATTTGAACAAGTTTCGTTCGATGAAGCGCGATCCCTCCTATTCGAGGAGGAAAAGCTGCTGGCGTCGGAAGAGTTGATCCTGGAATGAAACGGATAGATTTGAATTGCGACATGGGTGAAATGCCGGAAGCCATCCAGAACGGCACGCAAGAATCGCTCATGCCGTCGCTCACATCCGTCAACATCGCCTGCGGAGGGCATGCTGGCGATGCCCACACGATGAAGGCGACGATTGAGCAGGCGCTTCGATACAAGCTTGACGTGGGCGCGCATCCCGGATACCCAGATCGTGCAAACTTTGGGCGACTCGAACTAAATGTGCCGCCCGAAGAAATCTCCGATTCCGTATTCGAGCAAGTGCGCGCGCTGGCCGAAATTGCCGCCCGGTGTAACGCGCGCGTATCGCACGTGAAGCCCCATGGCGCACTCTACAACCAAGCCGCGAAGAATCGCGCAGTGGCTCACGCAATCGCGGAGGGAGTCGCGCGTTGGAACCGTGACGTCGTGCTCGTCGGCTTGGCTGGATCGCTGATGTTAAAGGTCTTTCGCGAAGCTGCCTTTCGAGTGGCCGCCGAAGCGTTTGCCGACCGGCGCTACGAGCCCGATGGCACGTTGCGTTCACGCAGATTTGAAGATGCGCTCATACGCGATCCCGCGGAAGCCGGGCGGCAGGCATTGCGCATAGCGGAACGCGGATCCGTGATTGCTTGCGATGGCACGGAGATCGCTACGGACGCGCAGACCATCTGCATTCACGGCGATACTCCGGGTGCTCCTGCGATTGCCGCGGCAGTGGCAAAAGCGCTACGGCAAGCCGGCGTCGCGCTCACCGGACTGTCGCGGCTATCAAACGAGGATGCCCGCAGGTAACCTTCCCTGCGCAGGAGCAACGAGCGTGTGTCGCGCCATCACTGACGAAATGGAGGCTGAGCCTGCAAGAATGGAACGAGTTATCCGGCGGCGGGCACCGGGATTGACTGCGTCCGATTATTGGCATGTAATTTACCTTTAAAACGATGCGTCCAAACGACGCATGGAATAAGGAGAACATTCTATGAGTGACGCGACTTCGCAGGCAGCAGCAAAACGGGCGGAAGGTCACGACACCGTGCCCCTAACCACAATCCACAGAGTCAAAGCCGATGGCGTCCAAGTGTTCTATCGGGCCGCCGGCGATCCGAACGCACCCGTGCTTCTCCTTCTTCATGGATTCCCGTCGTCATCGTTCATGTTCCGCGAACTGATTCCTCGCCTCGCCAGCGATTACCGCGTGATCGCTCCGGACCTGCCGGGTTTCGGATTTACGGAAGTCCCGGCCGAGCGAAAATATCTCTACACCTTCGACGGATTGGCGGCGACCATCGAAGCCTTCACGCGCGCGCTCAACCTCAATCGCTACGCCATATATATTTTCGATTATGGCGCGCCCACCGGCCTCCGGCTGGCGATGGCTCACCCGGAGCGAATCACGGCGATCGTTTCACAAAATGGAAATGCGTACGAAGAAGGTCTCGGCGACTCCTGGGGCCCGATCCGGAAGTACTGGGCTGAACCCACGCCAGAAAACCGCGAGGTGATTCGCAAAAATATTTTGACGCTCGAAGGAACGCGCTGGCAGTACACGCACGGCGTCGCCGATCCGGACAGCGTTCCGCCCGAGTCATACACGTTGGATACGGCTCTCTTCGAACGCCCGGGGAACAAGGACATTCAGCTCGACTTGTTTCTGGATTACGCGTCGAATGTGAAGCTCTATCCGAAATTCCAGGAATATTTCCGCAATTCAAAGCCGCCGCTGCTCGCGATCTGGGGCAAGAACGATCCTTTTTTCATTCCCGCCGGAGCGGAAGCTTTCCGCAAAGACATACCGAACGCGAAGGTTCAATTCCTCGATACCGGTCATTTTGCGATAGAGACCCACGTCGTAGAAATCGCATCCGCGATGAAGGCATTCCTCAGCGCGAATCGCATCGGCACCGGCAGCCAAGAGAAGTCAGCAAGATGAAAACGCTTCCGCCGAGCTCGACAATCGATCTGAAGCCGGGGCAATGAAGAAGCGTGCTTGCGGCCGGCGCAATTTTCACCAAGAGAGGATTGGAACGAGGAGGAAGAGATGGAACGCCGAAGCTTTTTAGGTGCGCTGACGGCTGCATCTTCAGGCGTTGCGCTGGAGGGCCCTCTCGCCGAATTCGCGCGAGCGCGAAGCACCCCACAAAGCGCCGAGAGTTCGCCCGGGCGCGCTGCTAAGAAAACCGAGTTTCCGGAGAACTCAACAATAGTTTTGGTCCATGCGGCGTGGGCCGACGGTTATTGTTGGAGCAACATCGTTGTCCCACTGGAGCGGCACGGTCTCAAAGTGATGTGCGCGCCAATCCCGCTTACTTCGCTAACCAACGACACTGCAGCATTAAGTTGGGCACTCGAACGGACCAGCGGCCCATTGGTCTTGGTGGGACACGCCTATTCAGGCGCCGTGATCGCCGCAGTGAAGGAAGAGCGGGTCAAATCCCTCGTCTACATCTCGGCGCTGGCGCCGGACGAGGGCGAGACCGTTGAAAAGGTCTTCTATCGCGAGCCTCCGAGTCCGCAAGCACCCAAGATGGTTCCCGATTCTCACGGCCTTGTTTGGATGCCCGACGACGCGTTTCACCGCGCGCTCGCACAAAACGCATCGCTCGACCAAGCCAAGATTGCGGCTTCTGTGCAACGGCCATTTTCGGTTCAGTGCATTAAACAGCCGTCGCCCACGCCGCTCTGGAAATCGAAACCATCGTGGTACTTGGTCGCCGAACAAGACCGCATGATCAACCCGAAGACGCAGCATTTCATGGCCGATCGGATGCACGCAACAGTGCGGCCGCATCCCGTGGACCATACGCCGATGTACTCGGCGCCGGCGGTCGTGGTTGACGTGATTCTCGAAGCTGCGCGAAAGACTCTTTCGCAGTAGAGGCCATTCCCGTGGACGTTAAATCAGTTGCCGTGGTGACCGGCGCGAGTCAGGGAATAGGGCGAGCCACTGCCCTGAGGCTCGCGCGCGATTTTTCAGCGCTCGTGCTCGCAGCGCGTGACCAGGAGAACTTGGAGAAAACCGCCGCGGACGTCAGGTCCGCGGGAGCTGACGCGATGGTCTTCGCCATTGATTTACGCGTTCCGCAATCCGCGGAAACGGTCATCCAGGCCACGCTCGAACGCTTTGGCAGAATTGACGCCCTCCTCAACATTGCCGGAGCCGTGCCGCAAATTGACTTATTCGAGATGACCGATGCGCAGTGGGACGACGGCATGGCGCTCAAGCTGCACGGTGCACGCAGATTGACGGTACGGGCTTGGCATGCGTTGAAGGCTTCGCAGGGATCCGTGGTGTTCATTTCTGGGAGCGCCGCGCTCGATCCGAAACCCGGGTTCGCGGCGGTGGCGGCGACGAACGCCGCGATCATCGCACTGGCGAAAGCATTCGCCGAGCAAGGAATTTTGGATGGCGTGCAGGTGAACAGCGTAGTGCCGGGCGCGGTGATGACCGGACGCCGGGAGTCCTTCTTTCAAAAGTGGGCGCCTGCTCACAACCTTTCGGTCGAAGAGGCAGTTAAGAAATTCCCTGAGGAAGCCGGCATCAGCCGCTTTGGAAAGCCGGAGGAGATCGCCCACCTGTTGGGTTTTCTAGTATCGCCCGCGGCGAAGTGGTTGACGGGCGCGTCGGTGCGCATGGACGGTGGCGAGATCAAAGGCGTTTGAACCGGGATCGCGCGCTTGCCAATTCCAAGCGTTGCGAATTCCGCAGTGAAGATCGAACAACTGCTCTTACAACATTAAGTTGATGGAGGAAGGAAAATGAAAAAGTGGAAAATCGCAGTTCCCATCGTGGTCGTCGTTTTGATCGTCGGCTGGTACATATTTCGCCCGGAACGTCTGTACGTCAATCGCAGCGTAGATGAAGCAATGCCAACCGCCCAAGGCGCTTCGCCTGCACAAGCCATTGAGTCCGGAACCTTTTACAGCATTTTGCATCCGACCGAAGGTACCGCAACGATCTATAGCATCGGGAACGGCACTCACATTCTTCGCTTCACGAACTTCAAGACCTCGAACGGCCCGGACGTTCACGTTTACATGGTGGCTGCCGACGACGCGAAAGACAACGCCAGCGTGCTGCACGCGGGTTTCGTCGATTTGGGCACCATCAAGGGAAATATCGGCGACCAGAACTACACTCTCGGTCCGGATGTGGACCTAACGAAATATCGCGCGGTCTCGGTCTGGTGCAAACGTTTCAGCGTGAATTTCGGCGCCGCACCATTAACGCCCGCTCAAGCCGTCTCGCAAAAGCAGTAGATCGCAACGCCAGCATAATCAAAGTTGCGTCCGTGGCGCCGCTTCGATCTCGCCGCATTCCCTCAACCATATCCCATGAGCCAACTCAGCCTGCTCGCACGGTCTTGGCAGAGCGGAGGGCTGGATTGGTCATTTGCAACAGCATCCGAAATTGCAAGTCGCGTATAATCAGTGCTCGTGTTAGTCGGGGCGTAGCGCAGCCTGGTAGCGCGCCTGCCTTGGGCGCGGACCGACCGACTCCAACAGCTCCATTCTCTACTTTGACTTCTCTGTGTTTTCAGTAATTTGGGGAATCTGCTTTTCGCTCAAAGCTAACCCCAATGGCATGAAAACATCGGATTCTGGCACAGTTTTGGCACAGGGCACGCGCCTGCTTTTGCAGCAGTAAGTGAACCCCTTGGTGAGACAATTTTTATTGGCACACTGGCACACCAGTCCATTCACTAAAGCCTGATACTGCCTTGTCATGCGGCAACCGATTGCAGCACTACTCACCAGAACACGACGATTGGATCACTGCCGGTCCCTGAAAAAGGTCATTGTCGAGGCTGCAAAGCTTGCCTCAGCTTTCCGCTGCCCACATTCTTCTTCGAACTCTTCCGGTGGGCGGTAACCTAGCGCTGAATGCAAACGGCATCGATTGTAATAATGTTTGATGAAAACCTCGATGCTCTCAACCAAGTGCTCTAAGTCACGGTAGTCGTTGGCGTAGATCTCCTCGCGTTTCAGGGTTTTCATAAAGCTCTCGCAACTGGCGTTGTCATACGGATTCCCCGGCCGACTCATGCTCGGTATCATCTGGTGAGCCCGAAGCACCTGGATATAGCCTTCGCACGCGTATTGGATGCCCCGATCGGAATGGTGTACGACTCCAGGAGGCGGCTGTCGATTCACAATTGCCTTTTCTAACGCATTGAGTGGAAGCCTAGACTGCAAGGTCCGGTCGAGTGACCATCCCACCACCTTACGGGAGAAGGCATCGAGAACCACCGCCAAATAGACGAACTCGCCCTTCAGCCTAATGTAGGTCATATCCGCGATCCATAGCTGATTCGGACCGCACACTTTCACGCGACTGGCTAGGTTGAGATAAATCTCCAGCCCATCGTCCCGCCGTGTTGCGGCGCAGAGTTCACGGTTCTGAATCTCTAATAAGTTGTCCGTCCGCATCATTCGTGCTACCTGTTTATGGTTCACCGTGATCCCTCGCCGCCGAAGTTCCGCCGTGACCCGTCGATAGCCGTAGCGTCGGCGATGTTCTAAGACAATCTCCTGAACGGCAGATCGCACGATCATGCACTCCTCGACCGGCGCCCGCCCTTGCAGGTAGCGATAGAATCCCGCTCGGCTAACCTGCGCTAACTGGCACATCCGCTCGATGCTCAAGCTGCCTTGCAACCGCGTCTTGGATTTCATCGTAGACGCCTTCTCGCCAGAGATATCGCTCTGCTGGCGTCGAGCCTCGACTTTTTGCAAGGCACCTCTGAAAAAATCCACCTCCACCGTTTTGTCCGCCAGTAACCGTTTGAGCTTGCTGATTTCCTTACGAAGCGTCGATTCCCGGGAATTCGGAAGCGTTGCCTCACCATCAGCATCCGCTGGGTCCACTTGATCCCGCCACTTGTACAACAGCCTACGATGAACGCCCAGTTCTCGCGATAGCCTCAGGATGTTCTCGCACGCGTTCATGCGTTCCACTGTCCGGCAACGGAATTTCTGGCTGTATCGCTCTTTCCATTTTCTTTCCACTTTGCAGCTCCTTTCCTGCAAAGTGTGCACTACGAAACTGTCTCACTCCAACGGTTCACTCCAGGACCCGCCTGCGCGATACCCAACTTTGACCCTGCTCTTTCCGTTCAATGGCCCGGCACTTCCTCGACTCCTCACGGTCTATTCATGCACAATGGGTTGAGTCCGATGTCGAAGGCGTTCAAGAGCGGCGACCATGTTGAATGGAACTCCGAAGCAGGAAGAGTTCGCGGAGTGATCCTGAAGAAAGTTGTCTCTACCATTCGCTTCAAAGGGTATTTGCACCATGCTTCGAAAGACGAACCTCAATACATTATCAAGAGTGACAAAACCGATCACATTGCAATTCACAAGGGAAAGGCGCTGAAGCGCGTTGAGGCTGTAACTCGTAGAGCGCGAGTTAGAAGTAGTTCCTAAACGGTCTAGTCCGTAATTCTAGGCAGCTTTCCTATTTCTGTATTTCATTAGTTGAGTTAATGGATGGGCTAATCTCGGTCCTCGTTCACTGGGTTGATCAAGGCCGCAGCATTCCACAAGGGGTAGGGCAATCCAGCGAGCCGATTGATCACCAACGCTTGAGCAACAAGCAGGAACACGGCCACTTCGATGATGAGCAGTTCACGCGGCTTCGAAATAATTCCCAGAGAAATAATCAGTGTGGTAGCGCCAGCGGGCGGGTGGCTAACCCCGAGAAGAACCATCAATGCCCCTGTGGCCGACAGCGAAAGTGCCGCCGCCAAAATTCTTGGCCAGAAGATGCCTGGGTGCACACCGAACGGCAGCGCCCCGGCACCTGTGACAACGAACGCCCCATAGCCGCAGATGATTCCGATAGCGTGACCAAAAATAGTGTTTCGTGGGCTGCACGTTTTTGCCAGTGGCGAGAAGAACAGAAGATAAGCGGTAGGCCCGAGCGATGGAAACACAAATGGATTGCGGCTCAGGAGCGCCAATAGCGCCAGCAAACCAATGGTGACGAAGCCATTCACAAACACGTAGAGTGATCGCACGAGTCGCGGCGGAAAATGATGCAGCAGCCAATCCAGCCGGAGCCGTCGGAGCAAAGAAAGGACGTGATCAGTGCCGGGATGTTCTTGGGCTGGCGGAGCGAGCTTCCGCATCAGATGTTGGGCAGCAGGTCGAAATATTCATCGTCCTCGTTCGTGCCGCCTTCTCCTTTGCCAAGCACCTTCTCGGACTCGATGAACTCGATACGCTCGATCCATTTGACCATCTTATAGCCAAGCTGATTCTCTACGCGCAACCGCAACGGCGCTCCATATACCTGCGGAAGCCGTTGTCCATTCATCCGCGAGGCCAGCAGGCATTGCGGCTTCAACACATTCTCCAGGCTTTGTGTGTCGTAATAGGGGCCCCCGTAGAGTGCCTCCCCAAAAGAGAAAAAGGCGACGACTCTCGCTTCCGGTCTTGGCTGCACCAATTCGATGAGCCGTTTCATGGGAATACCGCCCCACTTCGCGACACCGCTCCATCCCTGGATACAATGATGCATCGTGATGTGTTCGGTTTCACCCAACCGCTCAAGATCGGCGAGGGAAAACTCAACCGGCCTTTCCACGAGGCCTCCCACCTTAAGGCGGAAATTCTCGAAGTCTGCTTCCGCCATGCGCTTCCAATCCTCCCGAACCGGCACTTTGCCGTTTGGCCAGAAGTACGGCGAGATTTCCTGCTCCGTATACTTCTGTTGCGGAGTCAGGCGATTCAACGTAAGAAGCTGCATCGGATAGGTCACGGATTTGAGCGCGTGCTGCAATCCGCGGGGGTGGTTCCATGAGATGTAGTGCGCCACGATCCACGAAAGTACGACCACGCCTATGCCCACAAACCCCAGATACATGCCCAGATGCCCCTGATCATCCGTGCCGAGCACAATGTGGTTCATATTACGCGCGAATCCAGTCATCACAATCAAAGTGACGTGCACGACGAGGAATGCAAGGAAGCTGAACATGGTGAGGAAGTGGATCGATCGGGCCGATTGCCTGCCACCAAAGATCCGCGCGTACCAGGGGAAGCGATTCACTACGGCGGGCGACATGGCGATCCCTGTAAGAATCGCCAAGGGGCCAAAGACAAAGACGACCGTGAAATAGGCGATCTGTTGCAATGCGTTGTAGCCGTAAAACCCGTTCGGTTCTGCGGGCAGATGGAATGTTGCGTAGTGCACCCACGTGTTCCATGCCTGCAAGAGGACGAGCGGCGAAGTGGGCACAATACGCCGCCACTGCTCGGTATCGAAGAGCATGATGACGAAGAGAATGCCAGTGATAATGAAACCGTGAACGTCGATGAAGTGCCACACTCGTGCAATGCCAATTGTGTGCCGGTAGCCCGGCGTTCCGACTAACGGCGAAATATATCGGGCGTCGTCTTTCGCGGTCCAGAGTCGGTCACGCGGAACTTTTAGCGGCGTAAGCCGAATCCATTCGCTCCCCGGCGTGCAGCCATCATTGAAATACAGGCGAGGATGATCCATCAGGATGGACAAACCACTGCGAATCAGCATCGTTACAAAAAGGAAATTGAAGAAGTGGCAGTAACGCACCCAGACCGGAAACCCGTGCGGCCCCACGAAGTTATTGGGATATATCTGAGGAACCGCTGGAACATGAGGCAAGCCGGCAACGGCGACCTCGATCCAAGACGCCGCGATTACAGAAAGGATCGCGATACCGATTCCGACCAGAATGGAAGGTCGAATCCAGATGCGAAATCGGCGATCAGGCGGATAGTGAACGGCTGTGTGTGCAGGATCGAACGAGATCATGTTGCCTCTCCGAACTGCCCGGTCAAGCTTTAGTAGTGCCTTCCGGCCAAGCGATGGTCAGCAGAAATGCGCTATCCTCCAGAGCTTCCACATCGTGCGGAAGCGCGCGTTCCAAGGCCAGCATGTGTCCGGTAGGCAGATCAATCGCCTTCTCCTGCACATGCATTCGGATGTGGCCCGCGATGGCCTGGACAGAAATTCGACCGGCAGCTTTGTGTTCGTGAAGGCGCGCATTCGATTTCAAGACTGTTAATACCACACGAAAATCAGGATGCTTCACCAGTGTTTTTGAATTCCGTCCACCCTGCCACGCATTTTCGCTACGCAATCGTGCGATCTCAGCATTTAGGTCAAATGAAAGGATTGGACTTTCGAGCGGACCCGGCGAACGAATGGCGGCAGAACTGGCGGTTTGTTTCAGACTATCGCTCATGACTTACTCCCCTTTCGAAATAACCATATGAAGGTACCTAGTTTATCCGCACGACCAAGGGCTGTTTCTGCACGTGACTCGGCTCTAGAATGAACGTGCCAAAAATATTCATGGCGAAGGCCGTGATCCCCGCCAGTTCGAGCATAGCTGAGACAGGTAGAACCGACCACGCCCAATTGGCATATCCTTGATATGCGAGAACTTCACTGGAGACACGCAGAGTGCATCCAATCGTGAGGAGCAGGAGCCCCGCAAACATCAGCCGGGTACTCCACAATAGCCGCATCCCCGCAAACGCAGGGAGAATGCGCTGGCCAACGCAAAAGACCATCACCGCGATGAATCCGACCGTCAGCGCATGCCGGGAAGCGCCCCAAATTCCTCCAGATGAATCCCAGAGTGCCGCGCCTACCCCAAGCAAGGCTGCCACCAGCAACCAGCCGTAGGCCATGCGGACGAAGAATGGGAAACTGGGATGAACGCCGCGTGTTTTCGGCTCCTGTCGCGCGGACTCGAACATTCGTACCGCCGCAATTGCCAGAGCTGTGCTCACAACAAAGAAGGCAGTCGCTTCAGCTCCCCATCCCAAGAGCGTCAAAACAACGCCCGCAAAGTTCAACACCAGCGCGCCCAAGAGCAGCCTTGGACGAAGCGGCTTGAGACCGAGGAACACTGTCATCCATTTGGTACTGAATCCCCAAACGAACGGCACCAGGAATCCCCATGCGACCAACACCAGATAGCGTTGGTCGAGAATGTGTGACAAGGCTGGGCTTCCGCCCCGCAACGCAAGGTAGAAGCACGCCGCTAGGTTCGCAATAAGAGTCAACATCAACCCCGCGCTTGCGCTGATAACCACCCAAATCCACGGCTCCAGTCGGCTCTTCCCGGAATCTTCAGGCCGGTGCTGTGAAACCGCGCTGAAGAAAATCAGGAACGCAGCCAGTTCGAGCACACCCGAGAGCGGGAGCAGCAAACGCCACTGCCACGTGTAAACATTTGCGGCCCAGCGTACCCCCACACCGATTGTCCACATTACCCAGCATGCCCAGGCCGCACCGAAGGCTGGCTTCGTTGCGCCGCGTAGCTTCGGAATCGAGTAGAAACCAATGCCCAAAATAAAACTTCCTATCCAGCCGAACACCTGGGCATGGCCGTGAGCCTGTAACCATGCAGGCGAAATGGACCCGGCGCTCTCGCGCCCGCTGATCTGGAGGAGATTCCACACTCCGAGGAATGTGCCTGGCAGCAGCATGAAAATAAGCCCAGAGCTGATATAAGCCATGAGAAGGCGCGAAAGAGACGCCTCACGCGCGCGGGCGATCTCCATTATCTGGGCGGGAGAGAGCGAGGAATGACGCTCGCTCTTGGCGCCTAGCACTGGTGCTTCGAGTGAAATCGACATGGCTCCGCCCCTTCCTTAGATGACCGCAGTTTCCATCTCCACTGAACGGGGGAAGAGGATGTTGTTTTCCAGATGCACATGCTGGTGAAGGTCCGCTTCGAACTCCCTCAAATCCTGGTACAGAGCCTTATAACTTGTGCATGCATCCGCAGGAGTCGTGTATTCCAAACTGGCTTTTCGAATCTGCTTCACCAATTCTCCCGCAGCATCATGCTCTTTCATCATGGCGTGAATCGGGTTCCTCACCGTTTGGAAGAAGGGAGGCTCGACGGAGCCATGTGAATTTGTCGCCTTCTCCAGTGCATCGATATACGGAAACAAAATCTGTTCCTCTTTCTGCATGTGCATGATCATCTCTCGCGCAACTTCGGCGAAGAGTCTCTGAATATCTGTGAGTTCGGGATGATTCTTTCCGTGCTTTGCTACCACTTTGTCCGATAAGGGCTGAACCCGCGCGATTGCCTCGCGAACGTACCGATGGTGCCTCTCACGGATATGTCGTGTCAGATCACCGAGAGGTGCCAATGTCCAGCTTGCTTCGCCGGCATGTACGTGTTTGCTGTTTTCACGCAGACGGTTCAGGATTTCTTCAGTCGGAACATCTGCATGCAGGCACGCTTCATGCAGTGATTTTCCGCCACCACAGCAATAGTCAAGCCCGGCATCTTCGAGAATTTGCCTGGCCGCTGGATTCGAAAGCGCAATTTCCTTTACTTTAGTTTCGTCATTGAAATTCATAACTACCTCCGCGACAGATCATAGTGTGGATGGGGAGACACAAAGAGGCAGTGACCAAAGTCACTATGGCCCTGCAAATATCAAAAAAGAGAGGTAATTACTCAGAAGCCTTCTGCTCGCGTTTTAGGCCCGCGAGGTCCTTCACTATAATTCTCCGACCGTCCACTTCTAGGAACCCTTCAGCTTGAAGTCGGCTCAGATTGCGGGAGACGAGTTCTCTCACTGTTCCTAATTCCGCCGCCAGGTCTTGATGTGTCTTCGTGAGTTCCACGTGGACGCCCTCTTTCGAGGCCGTCCCGCTCGCCTGTGCTAGTCGTAGTATGAGGGCGATCAATCGGTGTCGCACCGTCGTGAACGATAAGTCTTCGATGATTCCGACCAGGCGTCGCAGCCGTGAACCAACTACCGCTATCACTTTAAGCGCTACCTCTGGATGTTCCCGGCAGAAATTCTGAAAATCCTTGCGCGAAATGAAGAGCACTTCGGCGTCCTCCAATGCAGACGCCGAGGCCGGATAATTACCTCCATCAAACACCGGAAGCTCTGCGAATGAACTCCCCGGTCCTTCCATGGCCAGAACTTGTTCCCGACCCGCAGGCGACAGCTTGAAAATGCGAATCTTGCCCGATGCCACAAGAAAAAGACCTGTACACGGATCACCCTCGCTGAACAATAGAGCGCCGCGCTCAAAACGTCTATTGCTGACTCGCCCGGCCAACGCGCTCATCTCTGTATCCGTGAGATTCGCAAAGAGCGGCGTTTTCCGAAGGACCGTTTCATTCTTCTCGCTCATCGGCTCGATTTGCTCCGCCTGCATGATATCCCAAGACGAAAGTGATTCGCAGGACCGAGGGCTTTCTGCACCGCAGGCCAAGGAGATTGCCTCTCCGCTTACACAGGTTGATCCGCGGAAGCACTTGCTCACGAGGCAGGTGCTTCGGGAGGGTGGGCGCCAAAAACTGTCTCAAAATACGGGTTCACTCCAGGACGCGCCTGCTTTGGGGGGGTGAGCGTTTGAAAATCCATATTCCTTCGTTCAAATTGTACACCATGAAATTTGTCTCACTCCAGGGCTTCACTCCACGAGCCAGCATACCCAACAGCGTTGGCGCCGCTGGATCTATCCATTTCGAAGTTCCGGATGCGCGTTAAGGTAAGCGTCACGAACTCGCCCATCACGGTCTTCCTTGCACCGGCGATTCGCGATCACGCCGAGAATCGCGTGGTCATTCTGGCAGATTGCGCGGTGACTCTTGACCCACGCGGCGGTCATTTCATCTCGTCGTGTTACAGTTAGCCCGTGCGGCCCGAGATCGAGCAAGTCGTTCAATTAATCCAGCGCAAGGACCCGAAATCATTGGAAGAAGCGTTGGCATTGCTACAGAAGACGGTTTTTTCTTTCAGCATGAAGGTGTGCGGGCAGCGGCAAGATGCTGAAGACACCATGCAGGAAGTACTGCTCAAATCGGTTCCCAACCTCCCTAAATTCGATAGTCCCAAGGCCCTCATGGTGTGGCTCTATAAGGTGGCCAAGAACCGCTGTCTGATGAGCAGACGCAAGAGCAAATTCGCTCCCAAGGAAGATCTTTCTCTCGGAGAATTGATGCCTGATCGTCAGGAATTGCAAAAGCTATCTGGCAATGCCGATGGAACGCCCGAGACTGCTTTGTTGCGTCGCGAGAGTGCCAAGCGCCTCCGGGAAGCAGTGCAGAGACTGCCTGCGGAGTACCGGCTCATTCTTGTGTTGCATGATATGGAGGAACTGTCCGACTCAGATGTCGCCGAAATCACAGGACTTCGGTTAGGCACAATCCGCGTACGGCTGCACCGGGCGCGACTCTTTGTCCGAAAGGAACTAGCCAAACAGGATCAGCATCGTATGCGCCGTCAAAAGGCGAAACCCTCCGAGGAAATGCATCTCTCCACGCAACCGCGCCCACGGCGCTGCAAGGAAATGTTCGCCGAACTCTCAAACTACCTTGATGACGAGCTTGATGATTCCCTTTGTGAAGAACTGGAGAAGCACATGGATGGCTGCGAGCCCTGCAAGGCATTCTTATCGAGCCTGGAGAAGTCGATCCAACAGTGCCGAATGGCAACAAATGAGTCGCCCGACCCGCGTGTCGCCGCGAGACTTAGACGCGAATTGATGGCGGAGTATCAGGGATTAATGAGCAAGATCACTAGGCAGGACGCAAGCGAAGTTAACCCGAATTAGTCCCCTCCCACACCCCCAATTCCTCCTGCATTTTCCTGTAACAAAATCCAATCCTTTGCATTCATTTGTGTGGCCCCGAATTACCGGGGCCTGTGAGAGGCACAAATGATCACCGCTAAAGTTATGCTGACTCAGCCACTTAAGACAGAGCGACAGTTCGCCGCGACGACCGGCAGCGAACACCACATGTTGCTCGACGACGCTGCCGGAGGTACGGGGCCTAAACCAATCGAACTCGTTGCCACAGCATTGGCCGGTTGCACGGCATTCGACGTGGTTACGATCCTGCGACAGAAGTTCCACCAGAAAGTGACAGGCTACGAAGTGCGAGTGGAAGCCGACCAGGCGGAACGCCCGCCGCAAGTGTTCACCGCTGTCCGCATCCACCATGTGGTCACTGGCTTCGAAATAGATCCCGCCGCAATCGAGGAAGCAATCCGGCTCTCCGAGGAAAAGTATTGCTCGGTGGGCGCGATGGTGAAGCAAACGGCTAGCCTGCACACCACTTACGAGATCGTCGAAGAGAAAACGCAATGGCTCGCACCGACTCCGGCAACTGTACAAGGGTGAAGACCTCCGATGAGAATCTGTGAACGACAAGCCGGTGAAAACAGTCAGAGCCCGCCAACAACTTCTGTGCGATTAGAGGGTGTGCCTGGTTTTGCAGGGAACGCCTTGAGAATCTTGCTTCTCGCGTTGACGACGCCGGGGTTCCTCTTCGCACAGCAAGGAGAACAACTTTCTCCCCTTACGCTTCAACAGGCGGTCAGCATCTCGCTGGAGAAGAACCCAGAACGGAAAGCAGCAATGGCCGACACAAAGGCCGCTTCAGCCGGAGTGAAGGAGGCTCGGTCCTTTCTATTGCCGCACGCTACTTTTTCTGAAACGGCAACCATCGGAAACGACCCTGTGTATGTCTTTGGCAGCAAATTGCGGCAGCAGAGGTTCACGACAGCGGACTTTGCGCTGAATGTACTGAATACTCCCGCGCCTTTCGGTAACTTCGCGACCCGCCTCGGTGGAACCTGGAATCTCTTTGATTCGTTCGGTAGTTGGCGCGCGGTGAACCGCGCGGAGCGCGTGAAGGACGCCGCTGGCCATCAACTGGATCGCACCGACCAGGAAATCATCTTCCGCGTTGTGGACTCTTACTACAGCGTGCTGCTTGCGAGGAAGCAACTGGAAGTCGCCGAGCAAAGCATGAAGACGGCGCAGGCCATTCTCGATCGCAGCAAGGATCGCTTCAAAAGTGGCGTCGTCGTGGAATCCGATTACCTGAGCGCCCAGGTGCGGCTGGCGACGCGAAGGCAGGAACTCATCCGCGCACAAAATAACATGGCGATGGCGCAGGCACAGCTGAACACGTCTATGGGCATGTCCGCGCAGACTGAATTCGATCCAGTCGAGATCCTCGCAGACAAAAACCTCCCAGCAACATCGCTTGATGATCTGGAAAAACAAGCTGTGGATAGGCGTCCCGATCTGAACCGCATCCGCTCGGAGGAAGCGGCGCAGCAGCAGAGCGTGTCCATCGCGAAATCATCATTCGGTCCGAGAGTGAATGCCTTTGGGGGATGGGAGGCCGACAATCCGACTCTGCTAGCCGGAGGTGGCGGGAACAGCTGGTTAGCCGGGGTTGAGGTCCAGTTTGATCTTTTCGAAGGCGGAGCCAAGCGGGCTCAGCTTTCCCATGAACGAGCGCTGGAGGAAAAAGTTTCAGCCGTAAAGGAAATGGCTACTGACGCGATCCGGCTCGAAGTCCGTCGCGCTTACTATAACGTGGACGCCGCTCGTCAACAGGTAGATGTGGCTCGCGCAGCGATTGAAGCGGCACAAGAAAGCCTGCGCATCAATCAGGACCGGTACGACTCAGGTCTTTCAACGATTACCGATCTGCTTGCGGCGGAAGAAGCCGCGCGGCGAAGTCAGACAGATTATTGGGAAGCCATATATCGCTATCACGCCGGCTACGCCAACCTGGAATTGGCCAGCGGAACTCTAAATCCTCAGTCTCCCGTGGTGACGCCATGATTCCCAGGAACGATGCGATCGCAGTGGCCCTCTTCGTAGTCGCGGGTTTGAGTGGAACGTTGTCCGGGTGTTCCAACGAGCGTCGCACCGAACCTGTTGCACCCGAGACGGTGAGCAACGTTTCGGTAATTGTCGCGGAAAAGACGACGCGACCAGACTGGCTGGAAGCCGTCGGAACGGTGCAGGCCGCACAAACGAGTCAAATTTCCAGCCAGACGTTGGGCAAAATCGTAGAGATCCGTACGCGTGAGGGCGACCGCGTGCAGAGTGGCCAGGTGCTGGCCACCATCGACGATGCGCAACCCCGCTCCACAGTGGACCAAGCGACGGCTGCGCTGACTTCGGCGGAAAAAGAAGTGTCCGCCGCCGATTCCGACTTGGCCCTCGCAGAATCAACGCTGAAGCGGTATCAGCAACTCTACGAGAAGAGATCGGTCAGTCCGCAGGAGTTCGACGAGATCAAAGCCCGCTACCAGTCTGCGGAGGCGCGGCGTGATATGGCACGGGCCGGACAGGCGCAAGCGAATGCCGCGCTAACTCAGGCTCGAACTACGCTCGGTTACACGCAGATTCGCGCACCGTTCTCGGGCGTAGTCACCGACAAAAAGGCCGATGCTGGCACATTGGCGTCGCCCGGCATGCCGATCTTCACCCTTGAAGACACGCGGAGCTTTCGCCTCGAAGTGACAGTGGATGAAAGCGATATCAACTTCGTCCATGTCGGTCAAATCGCCGCGGTGAGTATTGACGGGCTCGGGAACATCCAGCTTTCCGGGAAAATCGTGCAAATCGTTCCAGCGGCTGATGCTGCTAGCCGTAGTTTCTTGGTGAAAGTCGAATTGCTCGCTGAGACGCGTCTCCGCTCGGGCTTTTTCGGGAGGGCGCGTTTCCCGCGCGGCGAGGGGTCGGCACTGCTGATTCCCCGTACATCCCTTGTGGAGCGCGGCCAACTCCAGGGAGTGTACGTGCTTGACGCAAACCAGATAGCGGGGTTGCGTTACGTCACCCTCGGCAGGAGCACCGGGGAACAGGTTGAGGTTCTCTCAGGGCTTCAAGCTGGGGAGAAATTTGTCGCCGCACCCGGTGACCGTGAATTGGGCGGCAAACGAATCGCCATAGGACAATGAGCGACACATCGGCCAAGTCGAGCAATCCCACTCACGCCCTGCGACTTGCAGGCCGCATTGCGCATATTTTCATTCAATCAAAACTGACGCCTCTAATAATCGTGGGGGCTCTCCTGCTTGGGACTTTTAGCATTCTACAAACTCCGCGCGAGGAAGAACCGCAGATTGTCGTTCCCATGCTGGATGTCTTCGTCCAGATGCCAGGGGCATCCGCCGAAGAAGTAACGCAACGCGCCACGGTTCCCCTGGAAAAGCTGATCCGCGAGATACCGGGAGTTGAGTACGTCTACTCCATCAGCCATCCCGGCCTGAGCATGGTGATCGTGCGTTTCTATGTTGGGATGAAGGAAGAAGACGCAATCGTCGAGACCTACAACAAACTCTATTCGAACTTTGACCGGATTCCACAGGGAGTTTCGCAGCCCATTATCAAGGTGCGCTCGATTGATGATGTGCCGATTCTCGCTCTAACGCTTTGGGGCAAGAATTACGATGCCTACCAATTGCGGCGCATTGCGGCAGAACTGGAACAATCGCTGAAGCAACTCGACGACGTTTCCGAGACTGCGATCATCGGCGGGCAGCCCCGGAAGGTGCGCGTTGTGCTCGATACTCAGCGGCTCGCGGCGTACGGCCTTACACCGGGTTCTATTGTCACGCAACTTGGCGCGGCGAACACCCGCAGTCAAGCCGGCAGCTTTGCTCGCGATAACCAAGAGTTCCAGGTCGAGGCAGGCAACTTCTTTACGCGCCCGGAAGAAGTGCGACAAGTCGTCGTAGGGGTCCATGCAGGTCGGCCCGTGTACCTGCGAGATGTGGTGGAAAAGATTGAGGACGCTCCATCGGAACCCGACACATACGTCATGTTCGCCAGCGCAAAGAGAACAACCGGGAGTGCGACGAATACAGATTATCCGGCAGTGACCATTACGCTGGCCAAGCGCAAGGGCGCGAACGCCACGCTTATTTCTGAGAATGCTCTACACAAGGTCGATACTCTCCGGGGCAACACGCTGCCAAACGATTTGAACATTACCGTCACGCGCAACTATGGGGAAACGGCCAAGGACAAATCGAACGAACTCCTCAAGCATCTGTTCCTGGCCACGATTTCCGTTACCCTACTCATTGCGCTTGCGTTGGGTTGGCGTGAATCGGGTGTTGTGTTGTTGGCAATCCCCGTAACACTCGCCCTGACTCTGGCCATTTTCTATCTCTATGGGTACACGTTGAACCGTGTCACTCTTTTCGCACTGATCTTCTCCATCGGTATCCTGGTAGACGACGCCATCGTAGTGGTCGAAAACATCGTTCGCCATTTCCGGCTGCCCGACAATCGTGGACGGCCGCTCGCCGATGTTGCGGTAGAAGCGGTGGACGAAGTCGGCAACCCCACGATCCTGGCCACATTCGCGGTGATTGCGGCCATTCTTCCCATGGCATTTGTGCGAGGCCTCATGGGGCCTTATATGCGCCCTATACCGGTGGGCGCATCTTCGGCCATGGTTTTTTCGCTGCTCGTGGCCTTCGTGGTTTCGCCCTGGGCTGCGTTGCGGCTCCTCCACCACTATTCCGATCGGCCCGAGTCCGGGCATGAGGCGGAAAGTTGGACCACGCGGTTCTATCGCCGCCTGATGAATCCGCTGATCCTGAAGCCCGTGCCGAGATGGATATTTTTCGGCGGCATAGTCGTGCTGCTCGTCGCGGCGGTGGCCTTCATTCCGCTCAAATGGGTGCAGGTCAAAATGCTCCCGTTCGATAACAAGAGCGAGTTCCAAGTAATCATTGATATGCCTGACGGAACCACGCTGGAGCAGACGACCCAAGTGGCGCAGTCATTGGGAACCTACCTCGGTGCACAACCGGAGGTGATCAATTATCAAATCTATTCTGGCACCTCGGGGCCCTACAACTTCAACGGACTGGTGCGGCATTACTTTCTCCGCAACCAACCCAACCAAGCTGACATCCAGGTAAATCTCCTCTCGCTTAACGAGCGCAAGGCGCAGAGCCACGAGATCGCTCGCAGATTGCGGCCGGAGCTGGATAAGATTGCCGCTCCCTTCGGCGCACGCATCAAGGTCGCCGAGGTTCCGCCGGGTCCTCCGGTGCTACAAACTCTTGTGGCAGAAGTGTATGGACCGGACTACAAGGGTCAGACCGAACTCGCCGCAAAGATAAAGAAGATTTTCCAGGAAACTCCAGGTGTCGTGGATGTGGATTGGTATGTGGAAGATCCCCAGAAGAAGTACGACATGAAGGTGGACCTGGACAAGGCCGCGCTGCAAGGAGTTTCAGCCGCAGAAGTTACACGCACAGTCCAGATTGGCTTGAGTGGAGCCTCGGCGGGGCTGCTGCACGATCCCGCATCTCGCGAAGATGTCCCCATTGAAGTGCGTTTGTCGCGACCAAATCGCTCCGGGATTGAGGACCTCGAAAATCTAAAGTTGGCTACTCCCTCAGGAGGACAGGTTTCTCTTCGCGAGGTCACCAACATCCATGAGACCGCGATTGACCAGAGCGCTTACCGCAAGAACTTGCGTTCCGTGGTGTACGTCACGGGGGACGTAGCCGGTGAGATAGAAAGTCCGGTGTACGCCATCCTCAAGATGAGCGATGCGATCGACAAAATCCAATTGCCCAACGGCTATCATGTGAAGCAATACTCTGGCACGACCCTGCCAGAGAGCACTGACCGATTCTCTATGAAATGGGATGGTGAGTGGCACATCACGGTCGAGGTATTTCGTGACCTCGGTTTGGCTTTCGCGGCTGTCTTGGTGCTCATTTACATATTGGTGGTCGGGTGGTTCAAGTCATTCAAGACACCTCTAGTGATCATGGCCCCGATTCCTCTGACGCTCGTTGGCATCTTGCCAGCACATGCGCTAATGGGAGCATTTTTCACTGCGACTTCGATGATCGGTTTCATCGCCGGTGCGGGCATCATTGTTAGGAATTCGATCATCCTCGTGGACTTTATCGAACTACGCCGCTCGCATGGAATGCCGCTAGAAGAAGCCGTCGTCGATGCTGGGGCAGTACGTTTTCGTCCGATGCTGTTAACGGCAGCGGCTGTTGTCGTGGGTGCGAGCGTGATTTTGTTTGATCCGATCTTCCAGGGGCTGGCCATCTCACTGATGGCAGGCGAGGTCGCTTCAACGGTCCTCTCGCGTATGACCGTTCCGGTTCTCTATTACTTGAGTGAGCGCGGCGGCGCAAGAGCCGTCCCGCCTGCTGGCGACGATCTCGTGTCCGCAGCGGACTGAAAAGGAGGTAGTGCCATGAATGTAGAATGTTATATCAGATTGATTGCAGGCGCTTTTGTCTTACTCTCACTCGCGCTGGGATATTGGGTGAATCCATATTGGTTTCTGTTTACGGCCTTCGTAGGCTTGAACCTCTTCCAGTCCGCCTTTACGAACTGGTGCCCGATGATGACCTTCCTTCGTAAAGCAGGCGTGAAGGCATAAGACTTAGCTATGTCTATGGCGAAAGGCGACACTGAAGAAGACATGCGAGCCGGACTCACGATGGGCTCCGACATCAATCTGTTCACTTTCGTGAGATTGATGCAGGACCGAAGCCACAAGAGCGCCGGTTCTATTCGCGCGTCCATCGGGTTGGCCACGAATTTTCCCGACATCTGGCGCTTTCTGCGCTTCGTCACCGGCTTCCGCGATCAGACGCGATTGACAATCGGGGACGTCACCTTCGACATCGAGTCCTGCCGAATCATTCGTGACGGAAGCTAAACTTTGGCGCAGCTACGGTAAAGCGATTTGCTGTATCCACACGACAGCGACGATTCGTCAGCCTCGGTTCACCGCGGGGGACCAAGGGAGTCAACATTTAGAACTGGAAGGTCGCTCTCTCCTGGCTGGGACCAACGGAGCCCAAGGCGGCTTAGGTTGATTGATGGATATTAACCACGTGGGGTCGGAACGAGAGGTGACCATGCAGAGTCGTGCAAGCAGAAAGCGCTCCGTTGTCAAAGCCATCATATACCGCGGCATCATCGTCTGCCTCGATTTTCTTGTAATCTACTTACTAACAGGCAAGGTGATGACAGCGGCGGCCTTTATGATTGTTAGCAACATCTATACCACCGTTGCCTATTTCTTGCACGAGCGTGCATGGGCCGGCATTAAGTGGGGCTTGGAACCTCAGAAAGAAAATTGATACTTGTTCAGTCGGAGGAACAAGAGCCAAAATCGAAAATATCGAAATCCGCGTCTGTAGTGCCTACGGCCACGATACAGGTTCGGGGTGTGGTGTAGTCACGAGTTATCTTTAGTACTCGCTAGACAGCGGCTCAGTTTGAAGCGGGTCGTTGCTAAGGCGCACTCCGAACGGCTGGTCCCGCCGCCCATGCGATTGCGGCATTGACCTGGTCATATCCGAAGCTTTTCACCTCAGCCTGAATGAAATGCTCGGCTATCTTGGGCGCGAGACTCGCCAGTTTGGTATCCGCCGCAAGCGCAATTCTCTTTACGTGCCGTTGATGATCGCGAACGAATCGCACGTGCCGGAAGAAGCTCCCTAGATTCTCCCAACCGGGAAATTCACGCGTATGAATCACTAGTCCCTGGAGGCTGCCATGCGCTTCGATCCAGGCGTCGGCAGTGAATGCCAACGCATCGAAATCCTGTGCGCGCAGGGCTTGTTTGACTTCCACCACAATCACACCGGAGTCAGCGAGAAGACGGTGAGAAACAGCGGGGCCTTCGGGAAGCGCGCGCAGCCAGTCCACGGCCTCAGCAAACTCTTTGTTCCCGAATACTCGCACAGGACATGGCATGAGAAAACCTGCCAATCGCGTCATTTCCCGAATCCAGGCCAAATCCGTGACAACGGCACAGCCGTCGAAGAGCCGCAGGAAATGGAGGCCGATTCTTGCATCCTCCCATGCCGCGCCAGGAGTAAAGCCCTCGAACTCCGGCCCAACCTGATATAAAAAGCGTGTGTGGCGCCCCTCGCGACGTATCTCGTCGAAGAGCGGCACGAACACCTGTTCGTAGTCTTCCTTCGATATCTTTCCAACTGCCTTAACGCCGTCGATTCCGCGTGGAAGATCTTTCAGTTTTTGGAGCACTAGGCCCTCCTTTTCAATTGGATCATCTCTCTCTTAGGTTCGTGAAACTATGTGATGTTGGACATTCGCGGCACAATGAACCGTACTATGATGATCCAAGTTTTAAGGGGATATCAATGACAACCTCCAAACTCGAACTCGCGACTGCCGGTACCATGGCTCCAGCGGACACACCTTTGTGATCGTCATCACTGCATATGAAGCTGCACTGCGCAACCGTATTCTGGCTGCCTTTATGAAGGAGAAGCTACTGCTAGCACCCTTCGGAATACTGACAGCGCTCGCGGTACTTGCGATTCGCGCTAGCATGCAAGTCCGCGCTACTTCTGACGAGCGCGCTCGGACCTTTGCCGGAGACAGGCTGATTCCCCGGCCGATTGGCGCGGTCAACCACGCGATCACAATTCGTCGTTCTCCTCGTGACGTGTGGCCGTGGCTGGCGCAGATGGGCTCCGGTAGGGCAGGATGGTATGCTTACGACTTCATTGATAACGGTGGCCACCACAGCGCCGAACGCATCTTGCCCGACTTTCAAAACATCCACATCGGGAATGTCCTTCCGGCCCTCCCTGCAGCGAAGGACGTGTTCGTCGTTGCGCAGTGTGAGCCCGAGCACAGTCTCGTTCTTTCCTGGCGATTGCCCAACGGTAAGTATCAGACCACCTGGGCCTTCGTCCTCGAACAACTGCAGCCCGACCAAACACGCCTGATCGTGCGCGGGCGTGTGGCACCTGGCTATCGTCCCTATGGCTTACCAGAATGGCTCGCCCTACCCAGTGGACGCTTGGCCCATTTCATCATGCAGCGCAAGCAGCTCCTGGGTATCGCCCGCCGCGCAGAAGCGAATGACGTTCATTGAAACAGTCGCCGACAGAGACATCATGGAGAACAGATTGAACCGATGGCCGTTGGCGCAAGGGATGTGCGCCACCTCTACGGGTAGCGCGTCAGAAGGAAGCGTTTATTAGGAACCGATAGAAGTGGCCATTGGTTAAGCTCTGCCAATGACTATGCCTTATCCGCGATTAGATCAGCCGAAGGACTGCATTCAGAGCAGAACATTCACACAAACGGCCGATATTCTCATACGATACATGCAGTGTGGTGAAGAACCGAGGCGAACCGCATGCCGTCGCAGCCTGAATATGACGCCATAGTTATCGGGTCGGGTATGGGCGGACTCGCATTCGCGAGCATCATGGCGAAGCTGCGCAAGTGGCGGGTGCTCGTGCTCGAGCGCCACTTCAAGCTTGGGGGTTTCACGCACACATTCACGCGGCCAGGCGGCTGGTCCTGGGATGTCGGGCTTCACTATGTGGGCGAGATGGGTGACGGCATGATGGGCCGCCGGCTGTTCGATTTCATCACGGATGGCGGAGTCCAGTGGAACGCGCTTCCCGATGTCTACGATGTTTTTGTTTACCCAAATCTCGAAGTCAGAGCGTGCAAAGGCGAAGCGAATTTTCGAAACGCCTTGATCGAGACCTTTCCGGACGAGCGGTCGAATATCGAACAGTATTTCCGCGACCTTAGGTCCGCTGCTGGCTGGATGACGCGCTACTTCACAACGATGGCGACACCCGCTCCGTTGAGCTGGTTGGTGGGGGCGGTGAATCGCCTTACCTCAGGTCTTCCACTGGGAGTCACGCAGCAATATCTCGAGCGGCGTTTCCGTGACCCCCGGCTTCGCGCCGTGGTCACCTCGCAGTGGGGCGACTACGGCGTGCGACCTAGCCTCAGCGCGTTTGCGACCCACGCGGTGATCGCGTCACATTACTTGGACGGAGCCTGGTACCCGGCTGGAGGCGCCGGCGAAATCGCCAAAGCCGCCGGCGCTGTAATTCGCGCGGCAGGTGGCGAACTGCTGCCCAACCACGAGGTCATCCGCATCCTTCTCGAAGATGGCCGCGCCGTCGGCGTCGAGGTGAACATCAAGAAAGGCAAAGAAGGAGTCCGGTCGGAAATTCGAGCGTCGGTTGTCGTATCTGACGCAGGAGCGTGGAACACGTTTACGCGCATGCTTCCCGCATCTGCTCTGCCCTTCCATGACCAACTCAAATCGCCGCCAGAAGGCTTCGAGGTGGTCGAACTCTTTCTCGGTTTGCGACGAGATCCGCGAGAGCTGGGTTTTAAAGGAGAAAATTATTGGATTTTCGAGTCGTTCGACCACGAGGAGATGTATGCGAAGCGAAGGGAGCTGCTCGAAGGCCGCGCGCCGATGGCATATCTCTCGTTCCCATCTCTGAAAGATCCTCGCGCCCGACGGCACACTGCGGAGGTTATTGCCCCGCTCTCCTACGGCTCGCTCGAAGCACACCGCGATGAACCCTGGCGCAGGCGCAGCGGAGACTATGAATCTGCCAAGAATCGGATAACACAGGCATTGCTGGATATCGTCGAGCGTCGCCATCCCGGGTTTGGAGACCTCGTGGAATATTCGGAGCTTGGCACACCGCTGACGTTCGAACATTTCACGGCGGCGCCGTCAGGGTCGATCTATGGCTATCCGGGCACTCCGGAAAAATATTCCAAGGCATGGCTCGGCCCACGCTCGCCGATCAAGAATCTGTATCTGACGGGCAGCGACGTAGCCTTGCTCGGCATCATGGGAGCATTGATGGGTGGGGTCCTGACTGCGAGCTGCCTTCTGGGGCGGTTCGGTTACCCTGAGGTGATGCGCGCCGCGCGCTCCCATTCAGCAAATCTGTGACTGCCATTGTTCGCAAAAGTGGCAGACCACCTAAGGAGCCTTGCCACTGAGGCCAGGCCTGCCATAAGAGCGGGCATCGCACGCTGGAGCTTTGAGAATGTGACCACACTAATTGTCTCAAAATAGGGGTTCACTCCATGGAGGCCAAATTGGTCCGATGGAGCAACAGTTCTGTTGGGAAGTCCTTTATAATCTTTACGTACTTCATGTCGGGGCGTAGCGCAGCCTGGTAGCGCGCCTGCCTTGGGCGCAGGAGGTCTGGAGTTCAAATCTCCACGCCCCGACCACTCACTCCTGATTCTTCAATCGCGTCCTGCTGATGGGATGGCGCACGCGATCCCCACACGCTCCCAGCACAGCGCTCGCTGGTTGCTTCGTCTGCGCTCGGGCCATAGAAATGGTAAAATCGCGGCACGCGCCCGTAGCTCAGCTGGATAGAGCATCTGGCTTCGAACCAGAGGGTCGGGAGTTCGAATCTCTCCGGGCGCGCCACAAACCCAAACAAAACAGATCGTTATTAGCGCCAGCGCAGTCGAGCGGCAGTGAGTTTTACGCTGGTTTTACAGCGGGCGAAACGCCCGAGCGAATTGTGTTCGACCCGCGCACCGGATTTTCCCGAAGCGGTACAGAAACTGATACAGCGCCTCCGGAGCACAAGGTCGGGAGTTCGAACCTCTCCGGGCGCGCCAAAACCTTAATAAAACAGCGTGTCTTTAGCCGAAGACTGGCGAAAAAGAGCGTGAGTAGCGCTGCCAGATTAAGCCCAGTTTAAGCATAGGGGCGCAAAAGCTTCGGACCGTCCGATCCCGTCCAAATGTGTGTCCTGCTTGTGAGCCAGGGGCTTGTTCGGTAAGCACGTTAATCAGGCCTTGCCCCCTTGACCCTTCTAGACCTAATGTTGGAATTTACGAACGCCGGAATGGATTTTGGTTTCAGGTGTACGCCGGCGGGGAGGGTGGATGCTGAGAAAGCTTATTGGACTTCTTCCGCCTCTCCCGGCGCAACTCATTTTCGAAAAAAAGCTTCGTCATCTCACGGCCAAAACCTGAATTCCTTTTTTCCATTTGCATCCGTGCCCACACACCAATCTTGAGCACCCACTGCATTTCGTCGGGCAAATGGTCCCACCGATACGCGTTACATAGTCCGTGTGCCGCGAGGTAGTTGTCCAATTTATTCCCGCCGCCGACGGCGTGTCGCAGAACATGATCAGCCTCCCAATAGGACTTGGGATCAATTTCTCCGCCACAAATATGACATCTGCCGTCAGTCTTGCTCAGAATGGCCATGCGCTCTTTAGCAGCGAGCGCCTTGCGGGACACCTTCTGAGCCTGCTTTTGAGCCTCGGTTCTCTGGCCTCTTAGCCCCTGCAAGTGTCGAACAAAGTCTTCCACAGTCCAGGAATGGTGAAAACATACTTCACCGGGATTCTGTTGCGGCACAATTTCACTCATAGGTAAGGGCTCCTTGACCGCATGAATACAACGGAAGAGTACCACTTGGGTCTTAGGCGCACTCCACGCGCGCAAGTCGCGTAACCCGGCCAATGAGGGTTAGTTTCCGGTTAATGCGTTTACCGGCCGCTTGAAAGAAGAAAGCAGCTTTATGCTGATGTGAACGCATCACAGAATTCGCACTAAGAAGTGCGAGGAGGTTCCTGATTATGGCACGCGCATTGCGCATCATCTGCGGGGCCTCGTTGGCGAGCATGTGCCTCCTGTCCGCACTTTTTGGCCAAAGCGCACAGTTTTCAAGCGAATCCGCAAGCGTGCTCGTTGAGCAGTTCAACAACACGACTGTATTCTGGAAGCAATTTGAGGTGGCCAAAAAGATTGTCGCGCTTCACGACAATAGTGTGCTTCACGACCTCGAACCTTGGCTTAGCAACGACGATATGCATCGCAGAGGCAACGCAGCTTTCATTTTCGCAAGCCTAGGCGACGAACGCGGGTTCCAAGTTATAAAGGCTATTCTGGAGGACCATTCGAGCAAACGTACTGTGTTCGCGTTCGACAGCGCAGGTCATCCGAGCGTTTCGGGACAAATTCGTGAGGACCGTTATTATGCTGCGTACCTCTTCGGAGAGCTGAAGGATTCCCGAGCAGTCCCTATCCTAGTTCCGTTGTTGAAAGACAATGAGGTCAATTGGGTTGTTCCTTCGTCTTTGGGGGAAATCGGCGACAAATCGGCAATTCCTCCATTGATTGAAACTCTGGGCGACGATAGTCCAGATATGCGCGTTATTGCTATCTGTGCCCTTGAAAAACTCAATGCCAAAGAGGCATTGCCGCGGCTTAGTGTTTTGCTCAATGATGATGCAAGGATTCACTTCGATGGTCTCGGCTCAGTTGCCACAGCAGCTAGGGTGGCCATTGCCAACTTGAGCGGACGACCGTATTCCTGTCGGCTCGCTGGCAAGGGCGAATGTGCCTGTGACCCCCCATGACGCGTCTCAAACGAGCCTGTCATTCCGCAGGGAACGTCAGACGAGTGGTTTACCGAGCGCTCAAGTCCCGATTAGCACGCGTAATCGGAAACACAGGTACTAGGCCGACACCGACACCAACATCAACTTCGGCGGTTCCCCGTTTGGCGGTGTGACTTGGGATTTGCGCTTCAGCATCAAAGGTCCGGTACACCATGCACGCGCATGATTCGCGGTTTGAACTCAGCGCGAAGCGCTAGCGCATTTTCCCGAGATGGCAAAACTGTTTTGGCCACAGCTTTGCAATGGAATATGACACGTTCTGAACTTGGGTCGAGGGTCGGTCTACCTTCGATTTGTTTGGAGAAATGGAACTCGGTGCGCGGCTCTTCCCCTTCCACTCCTTCAACAAACTGCACATTCGCGATGTCCAGAGTCGCGCCGTTTGGGAGTTCGAGAAACACTGTGTCACGCAAATCGTCTTTGGCGTCGCGGAATATTCGCAACTGCTCGCTGCCTTCTATCGCGAGAACATAATCTTGCAGGTCTTCCACCCGTAGGGGACCAGTGGACTGTGAAGGATTCTCCAACTGACGCAGTCGCTGCTCTGCGAGCCGAATTGTTTTCGACGACCACCAAAGTACCGGGGTTGCTGGTTGAGGCTTGCTGTGACTCATTCGGATTCCGGGAACAGGAGTCGTCGCATCGGTCGGATTGCTTCGAGAGTCGTTAACCAACCCCGTTTGGGAGTTCAGTTCCCCCGGCGAGAGCTTTCCCTCGATTTTGGATTCTGCAGGACTCCACGGAGAATCTTGTAAAATGCGATAAACGTCCTTCAAATCCCATTTTTCAGGCGCTTTTTCCCAAGTTGCGGTGCCGAGCGACGTTAAGAGGGCGAGCGAACTGAGTAGGATTACATTGGTGGTCATGAGTAGAATCTCCCATGTCCCTAATGCGTTTGTGATGTCATCACCAACATTTTAGTTGTCGAGCAGTGTACGGTTTGAGCCTGCCAGGAGAAGGGTAGAGGCGCGTAACCCGAAACTGACGCACCTGCCCGGCCGATCGATCTGCTGCTTCGCGCCCGTGAACCTCACGGCCACGTCGATCGGGCGCTGCACACGAGTTGGTCCTGCGCGTGCATAGTCAAACCGGGCGCCGCGCCTGACCGGAACGTGCACGCTCAAAATGCCCACGTTACGCGCGCCCCAGCCCGCGAGAGCGTCACCGAACGGGCGCGCGCTGTCGCGGCCAGCAGTCCACGGAAGGTGACGCCATGAACACGAAACGAAAACGCGCAACGGTCCATCGCAGTCCCAGCAGATAGTGACGAATAGGTGCACAGAGTGTTACACATCCTCCTTGCGACTCTTGAGGGGTCGCTTTCGCTCTTCTGCATATTCATTTGGGGCTTCGTAATCGAGCGGATCAGGCCCGTGGAACCAAAAGTGAACTCGTCAGGGATTGTGCGGAACGGTGTCATTGGCTTCTGCTTTATATTTGTCCGGGAATGTACATCTTTCGCATTGGCCCTTACTTTCGTGAATTCCTGGACCGGGTTGTTCGCGTTCATCGGTAGGTCGGATGGGGGGAGCGTCTTAAAGTGCTTTGGGTTGGGATTCGCTTGGCTGGGTGCGCGGGATTTCTTTTACTACTGGTTTCACCGATTGCAGCACGCTTCCAAATGGCTTTGGGCCGAACATGCCCTACATCACAGCGAAGAATCCATGAACGTGACAACGAGCGTTCGCCACCATTATCTAGAATTTCCGTTAACCATTATGTTCGTCAATATTCCGCTGCTCTATCTTATAAAACCACCGGTCCTTTCGCTTGCAGTAGTGATGTCGATTCTGAGTATTACAGAGCTCTCCAATCACCTGAATCTTAGGCTTGGGCTTGGACGGTTTAGCTGGATCGTTGCAACGCCGCAGAACCACCGCATCCATCACTCCCCGCAGCCACAGCATATGGACAAAAACTTTGCGGCGTTCTTCCCAGTTTGGGACGTGCTGTTTGGAACCTATTACCAGCCGAATAGGGGCGAGTACCCGCCCACAGGTCTGTCCTCAGGTGAGCGCGTAACGACTACCCGCCAAGCGTTGCTGCTGCCCTTTACGATGTGGCGGAAGATGATTTCCGGAGATGCTGAGTAAGAATCCCTAACGGGAGTGGCAAACCTTGCGGCGCGAGGTCCAGTCGCCACGGGCGCCACAGCTGGGCGCGCATTTGAGTTTGACCGGATCAGACATTACAGAGCTACGCCGTGAAACATCGCACCCTCTGGCTCGTCGTGGGCTTCGCCGCGCTCTCGGGCTGGGCGATCGCGCACCTTCGCGACGGCGTCCACCTCGTGCTGTTCTCGTGCGCGATGGGGCTCATCAGCTACCTGATTTGGAAATTCGCGAAAACGTGAAATACCGAAAGGGATGATGGAGTCAACGAGCGCCAGGACGGAAAGCGCGCATAGGTCCTCCTGTGAAACATCCGCGGGTCACTACGCTTTTCGGAATGCCTTCAAGGGAAGACGCTGGGCGGCGACACTATACCACTAATCGCACGTAATCCTGCTGTTAGCTTGTGATCAACTTGGCTATGAGAGCCGCGCCATCCACGTCACGATCTTCCCTCGGCATATCGGCTATGGTGCGTGTCTTTTTTGGCGTCGTGCGGAGCCGTCCCACCGCTATCCGGTTCCGCCGCTGATGTTGGGGACAATCCAGATTTCGGAGTTGGGGGCCATTGGACTTAGGAGGCCGCCGGTGTAACGGACATCTTCTTCGCCTATGAAAATGTTGATGTGTTCGCGGACGTGGCCTTGCTCGGTGGCGATGCGGTCGCGGAGCGGCGGGTAGAGGAGCCAGAGCGCGGAGAGGGCGTCGGCTAGCGTCGAGGGCGTGTCCGCGATTTCTACTGTGTCGCGTCCTGCGACGAATTGGCGCAGCGGGCCGGGAATGTGGAAGATGGCCGGCACGTTTATTTCCCGGAGCGGCGCGATTTATTGGACGCGCGCGATTTGCTGCGGGAATGGCCGCGCGACGACGGCGCGGACTTCGACGGCTGCGCTGAGTGCGACGGCCGCTTGTGTTTCGGCGACTTGTGCGGCTGCGACGATTTCGGCGTCATTGATCTTGCGCCCGCGCCGGGTTCCTCGAAAATTGCGCTGCGGATGCACACCACCGGCGGCAAACCTTCCAGCAACCTTTGCCAGGATTTGCCTTCATCGCGCGAGGCGTAGAGCTGCCCGCTGCGCGTGCCAAAATAAATTCCGGCGGGATCGAAAGAATCGGCGGTCATGGCATCGCGCAAAATGGTTTCGTAGGTGCCTTTTTGCGGCAAGCCGCGCGTGAGCGGTTCCCAGGACGCGCCGGCGTTGCGCGTGCGATAGACGCGGAGGCGGCCATCGCAGGTGCAGCGAAATTCGTCGGACTCGACCGGGACGATATAGACGCAATCCGGTTTTTGCGGGTGCACGACGACCGCGAAACCAAAATCGGAAGGGACGCCGTTGGCGACGTCTTTCCAGTTTTCGGCGAAATCGTCGGAGCGGTAGAGGCCCCAATGATTTTGCAGGAAGAGACGCTCGGGATGCGCCGGATGCATCGCGATCTTGTGCACGCATTGGCCGAACTCGGGATATTTATTGGGCATGAAGACGGCGCGGATGCCGCGATTTTGCGCAGTCCAACTGGAGCCGCCATCGTCGGAGCGATAGACTCCGCCGGAAGAGATCGCGACGTACAGACGCCGCGGGTTCGACGGGTCTTGCAAAATCGTGTGCAGCGCGAGTCCGCCATTGCCGGGCATCCAGCGCGGGCGATGGGGATGATCGAACAGGCCGCGGACGAGCGACCAACTTTCGCCGCCGTCGCGCGTTTCGAAAAGCGCGGCAGGTTCGACGCCGCAATATAAAACGTCCGGCTCATCGGGCGGACCTAACGTGATCTGCCAGATATTTTTGAGCGAGACGCCGGCATCGGCGGGAAAACGGATGGGCGCTTCCTGCGGATTCGTCCAAGTTTTGCCGAAGTCGTCGGTGAAACGCAGAAGCGTGCCCCAAATGCTTTGCGTCGAAGCCCAGATGCGATGCCGGCCGGCGCGGCCGTCGAAGGCCATCGCGTTCACTCCATGGCCGTGAAAATATGGGCCACCTAATTCCCAACGCGCGCGCTGCCGATTCGAACGCAGCAGGAACGCGCCTTTCGTGGTGCCTACGAGTAGAAGCGAATCGCCCTTGCGAACCTGAATGTTGCGCACGCTGTGCATCACCGTGGTGCGCGGCGTGTTATTTTCCGCGACGGGATCTTTGAAGACGACGACCGCGGACTGAATCGCTTCGAGCGCGGCCTGCACTTCGCTGGCGCGTTGATACCGCTGGCGCGGTTCCTTCGTGAGGCAGCGTTGAATGACGGCCCACAGGCCGAGCGGGAAGCTGGGGTCGAGCGCTTTCGGAGTTTCGCGGAGAATGGCGGCGCTGGTTTCGAAGCCAGTGCGGCCTTCGAACGGAAGACGGCCGGCGGCGGCTTCGTAGAGGACGACTCCGAGCGCCCAGAGATCGCTGCGGTAATCGGCGGGTTCTCCGCGCAGAATTTCCGGCGCCATGTAGGGGAGCGTGCCGCTGACGCTGGAGCTACTTTGCATCGTCGCGAGGGAGCGCGTGCCGGTTTCGGCCGGCGAATCGGCATTGACGCGTTTTGCCAGGCCGAAATCGAGGACCTTCACGAGGCCTTCGTCGGTGACAACTATATTCGCGGCTTTCAGGTCGCGATGGACGATGCCTTTATCGTGCGCGCGGGAAAGTGCGCTGGCGATTTGGATGCCGTAACGCAGGACGGATTCGGGCGGCAACCCGGCGTCGCGGCTCAGGGCGCGCAGGGATTTTCCTTCGACGAGCTCCATCACAATGTAAAGTTCGCCGCCGGATTCGCCGACTTCGTAGATCGTGCAGATATTCGGATGAGCCAGCGCCGAGGAGGCGCGGGCTTCTTCGAGGAGATTGCGCCCGCCCGCGGATGGCTCGGGGCCGGCGGATTTATTGAGGACTTTTACGGCGACGTCGCGGTGCAGCATTTCGTCCTGGGCGCGGTAGACAACACCCATGCCGCCTTCGCCGATTTTCGCGATGATGCGGCAATGGCCCAGGACTTGGCCGATCAATGGTTGCTCCTTTGTTTCACATGCTAGGCTGGCGGCCTTGGGGCGTCAAGGCGAGTGAGATGGGATTGCGGAATTGCGATGCGATTACGCGGGAGTGGGGTGAATGTGCGCTGGATACACCATGAATTTGTTACGCGCAATTTTGCGTGAGCGATGCGCGAGGCGTGACGCTGCGCCGCGATGATTTTTTATAGGCCGAGCTGGCTCAGCCCGGGATGCTCTTGCGGACGCGGGCCTTGCGGCCAGTGATAGAGGCGCTCGGAATCCTTGATGGGCAGGTCGTTGATGGACGCGTGGCGGTGATGCATGACGCCTTGCGCGTCGTATTCCCAATTCTCGTTGCCGTAGGAGCGGTACCACTGGCCGGAATCGTCGTGCCATTCGTAGGCGAAGCGCACGGCGATGCGGGCTTCGTCGAAAGCCCACAATTCCTTGATGAGCCGGTAGTCGAGCTCGTGATTCCATTTCCGCGTGAGGAATTGAATGATTTGCTCGCGTCCGTTGATGAATTCCGCGCGATTGCGCCAGTGGCTATCGATCGTGTAGCCCAGTGCGACGCGTTGGGGATCGCGAGAATTCCAAGAGTCTTCGGCTTTGCGCACTTTCAGCGCGGCCGTTTCGCGAGTGAACGGCGGAACTAAACTTACTTGCGGTTGAGCGGTCATGGCTTTGCTCTCCTTTTCTTGTCGCCGGATTTGAGGTTCATAGAAGCGCGGAGGCCGCAACCGCGCCTTTCGGGCCCCAGCATTGGTCGTATATCCGACAAAGTTTCGCGAAGTCAACCGCAAATCCCTGGGATCGGTGATTCACGCGCTTTTCTACAGGTTTCATTATTCCCCGCTACCCGCTTCTCCGTATGGTTCGCCGCTCACACAAACGCTATAAGAAACATCGTGATGCTGTCCTGCCGTTAGCAATGCCCGCAGCGAGTTCGAGCGATCGGGCATTTGCACTACGAAATCGAGAAATTGGATTTCGGTGCGTGATTCGCGCGATGTAGCGTTGCGGGAATTCCAAACGGGATGGCGGGACACAAAACTTGCGCGCGTGCACGCAGCCAGGTGCGGCGCGTTTTTTATGCGCACGAATAAAAAGGAGATTGCAATGCAGATCAGAAGAGGATTGCTGGCAGCCGGAGCGTCACTGTTTTTTGCCGGCTCGTTGCTGGCGGGGCCGATTCAGCAGGATCAATCGCCCGCGCCGGACAATAGCAAGACGAATCAAGGAGACGCCAGCAAAGATGCGATGACGGCGCAGCAACAGAAAGCGAATCCGGCCGATCGCGAAACGACCAAGCAGATTCGCAGCTCGCTGACGAAAGACAAATCGCTCTCCACCTACGCTCACAACATCAAGATCATCACGCGCGACGGCCACGTCACGCTAAAGGGTCCGGTCCGCTCGGAAGATGAAAAAGCCACGATCGCGGCGAAAGCCGAGGCGGTCGCGGGCGCCGGCAATGTGGACGATCAATTGACCATCGCACCTGCGAAACACGAGTAGTAAAACGCGCCAAAGATCCAATTTCACGAACAGGAGATTCAAAATGGAAAATAAGAAAACGGCAGTGTTCGGAATTTACACGATTCTGGCGGCCGCCGACTCGGCGACTGACGCGCTGGTAAAATCAGGTTTCTCTCCTGCGTCCGTTTCCGCTTTGCTTCCCGATAATCTCGGCAACCGTCCTATCGCGACCGAAAAATCCACGAAGGCTCCGGAAGGCGCGGCGGCCGGCGCGGGTTCTGGAGCCGTGCTGGGCGGCGCGCTCGGTTTGTTGGTCGGCATGGGAACTCTGGCGATTCCAGGCGTGGGTCCGCTGATCGCGGCTGGTCCGATCATGGCGGGACTCGCTGGACTGGGCGTGGGCGGAGCAGTGGGCGGGTTCACCGGCGCGCTGATTGGCATGGGCATTCCGGAATACGAAGCGAAGCGCTACGAAGGACGATTGCAAAAGGGCGGAATTCTTCTTTCCGTGCACTGCGATACCTCCGAAGAAATCAAGCGCGCGAAGGAAATCTTGAAGAGAACCGGCGCGGAGGATATTTCGTCCACGGGCGAAGCGTCTTCTCCTTCCGGCTCGAAGGTACGCACCGCGAATCCGTAATACCTGGTGCGCGGGCGCACAAGTCTTCGCGCCAGCTAGCCGGTTCCAGACCAACAAGGCAGTCTTGCGCAGTGTGAAAGGAGCTTCTCGATGCTGCTACTGATTATCCTGCTGGTGCTTCTGTTTGCCGGAGGCGGCGGTTACTACGGCTATTCGCGATGGGGAGCCGGCGGTGGCCTGGGAATCGTCGGCACGGTGCTGGTGATCGTGCTGGTTCTGTACCTGCTTGGCATGTTGCGCTGACGCTTACTCCAGCGGCGGGGAGAGCGATGTTAAGGCTCTTCCCGCTTCATCGGCGCGCTTACTGCTGCGTTTCGGTTGAGCCAGCTGATGCCGGCGCCGATCAATGGAGCGCGTTCGAATAATTCCGAAACAAACAACTGGTCTCGAAAATCACCCAATTCTGCTTTCGCGGCAGCGAGGAAGCGGTCCGCGGCGCGCGCGATTCCTCCACCCAACACGATGCGATCCGGCGCAAACCCTGCACTCACCCGACGCAACACGCTGCCCAGTTCCCTTCCGAATTTCTCGAAGGCCTGCTGTGCTTCCTGGCGGTGCGACGCCGCGGAAGCGATTTCACTGACCGGTAAGCGTTTTCCAGTCAGTTTCTCGAAAGTCCGCTGAATCGCGAGCGTGGAAACATAATCTTCGACGATCCCGTCGCGATACGGCTGATTCCAGATCTCGCCGCCGGCGGGAATGCCCGGGCCTTCCACCACGATATTCCCGTCCACCGCGAATGCAGAACCCACGCCGGTGCCGAGCGTAATCCCAATTGCGCGCCTTGCGCCAGATGCGCCTACCTGGTGCAACTCGCCGATCAATGAGGCTGCTGCATCATTCAGGAAATGAATGGAGCCGGGCGAGCAACCGATGCGCCGGGAAAGCTCGCGGCGCAAGTCCACGCCGTAGAGCGATTGAAATTTGTGGCGCATCCGACTGATACCGTGTTCGTAGTCGAAGGGACTCGGAATAGCGATAGAAATTCCGGGCGACGCAGCAGGCGCGGGAAGGACGTCGGCAACGAGTGATTCAAAAGTCTTGAAGAATGTTTCCAGCTCCGCGCCTGGGAGCAATTGCAGGTCGCGAATCGCGCCGATGGTCCTCGACTGCGGATCGAAAACGCTCGCGGCGATGTGGCTGCCACCCACATCGAAGACCAGGATTGGGGCGTTGCGAGTATCCAACGGATACTCCTCTTTGGTAACGATACCACCATCCCCGGAGCCTGCTCCATGAAAACAGTGGAGCAAAGGCGTCGTAGCAAATCACCATCGGGCGGGCCTGTTCGAAGCTGTTACGAAACGCGCAAATCGGCCAGATGCTGGAACTTTCTGATGATTACTGAAGACAACGCGATATCCCATTACGAATCCTTCCGCAGCGGGCCGGGAAGTTAGGAACGTCGGTCGCCATGGCGTTCCCGCTCAGGTAACAGTGGCAGATCCTGCCGCACGCTAGAGTCTCGAAAATGCCGTAGATGGGGTTGCTTCCGAGCTCTTGTCGCTTTCCTTGAGGTCCATGCGTTCAATGAGACCGTTTGCTATGGTATAAACGTGCCACACTTCGCTATCCGAAAGGACATCGCCACCAAGGCTTTTCACGAGTTGATGAACTTTGACGTTGGTAATGCCGCCTTCCTGGTCGATTACCTCAAGTGGTTCCACGTGAGGATCAAACTCCTTCCACTGACGGGTCCAGTAGGCCCGAATCTCTTCTTTGCCGACGACTCGCCCGCCTTCCGAGGCCTTGGGCCAGCTAACGTTTTCACTCATCAGCGCCAGGGCCCTGTCTATATCCCGACGATTGAAGGCAGAGTAGGCCTGAGCGATCAGTGTCTGCGCATCCGCCATGAATCCTCCGGAGTTCACATGTCTACTTTACACATAGATGAACGAAACGCTCTGGAGGTCGCCAACACACAAGGCTACTCTGCCTCTCCGCCTGGCATGTCGTTAAGCTGGTCGGCGAGCATCCGCATCAAGCGAACCAGTTCGTCAAAATCACAGTGAGAGCAAGCAATCAGGAGCGTCGGGTGCTGGTTCGGCGGCGTGCTGCAGGAGCTGGCGTCACTCCCGCGGCCTGCGGATTATTTCGCATCCGCAAGAACGCCGGATCACCAATTCGGTGGGCAGCAATATTCGCTGGTTGACCGCACGCAAATCGGGACTGCCTGAACGGATCCAGTCCAGCAACATGCGCGTAGCGCTGCGGCCGAGTTCCGCGGCCGGCTGGCGCACCGCGGTCAGCGGAACGCTCAACAATCCCGCCATTTCGAAATCGTCAAAGCCAATGATGGCGAGTTCATCCGGGACGCGGATGTTCTCGCGTTGCAGAGCCTGCAGAACATTCACGGTGGTAACGCCGTTCAAGGAAAAAAGCGCAGTCGGCTTTTTTGCTCCGCGCAATTGCTTCAAAAGCCGGGGGACGAGGGCCGCTGGTTCGTCGGCAATCATCAATTCGGAGTGCAGCCCGGCCTCGGCCATGGCCTTTTCGTAGCCCTCGATTCTTTCAGCGATGGAATTGAACTGGCTGTCGTACCCCGCACACAGGATACTGCGATGGCCGTGCTCGACCAGATGATGCACGGCCTTGGCGGCGCCTTGCGCGTTTTCGACCATCACTTCGCCGGCATCCAGGCCGGGAAATGTACGGTCCATCATCACGACCGGAACACCCCTGGCGCGAACGTCTCGCAATTGCCCGATGCTGTCTGGACTGGTGGGAACAAGAAGGATGCCTGCGATGCTGCGCGATTTCATCATGGCTAGCTCGCGGGCCTCGCTGTCACGATCACGCTCGGAAGCCAGGAGCAGCGTGACGTAGCGATGCTCGGCGGCAAACTGTTGCACCGCATGGGCGCAAGTCGAGAAGAATCTATCAGCCAGGTCGGGGATAATCAGGCCGATAGTGTGCGAAGCCTGACCCTTCAGGAGACGAGCTGCTTCGTTCGGTTCGTAGCCCAACTTCCGGATCGCTGCGCGGACCCGCGTCGCCGTGCCTGGGCTCACCAATTTGCCGCCATTGATCACGCGGGAGACGGTCATCTTGCCGACGCCGCACTCGCGGGCGACGTCTTCAATCGTAGGTGCACTGGTAGCTTTCCTGGCCATACGGTCCTCTGGCGCGACTGTCGGCTTGACGGTCGAAAACCGATCGCAAGCGAAGCGCGCCATCATAGCGCAAATCGGGGAACGCGCGCGCGTGCAACGGCACGAGAGAATGGGGTACGGAATCCAGATTGCGGCGCTGCTTGCGTGCTCACCGGAAGTCTCGCAGCCTCGGTTGCAAGCAGAGCCGCGCGCGGACCGAATTCTCTGTTGACGATCGAGATTTAAGGCGGCTATAAGTTCGAGCGAGGAGAATGGGACCGATACCAATGTTTGTGCCCCCAGGCCGCGCGAGACGGCCCGTGCAGTCTGTTCGTAGATGGCGTCGCAATTTTCGCCTCATTGATTCCCTTCTGGGTTGCCGACGTTCGCCAAATTCTTCGCCGAGTTCCCCTTTTCACTCTCAGGATTGCTACTATGGCTCGCGGCTGCCGAATCGTGCGGGTGAGAGATTCCTGTTTTGAGAAGGACAGAGATGGTGCGATGAACACGAGACGGGTCGCTTGGCTTTCCGCGCTAGTTTGCATTCTTCCGCTCGCTGCCATCGCGCGAATGAAATCCGGCGCGCAAGAGTCGGCGGCGAGCGGGCCCGTAGGCATCTTCGAAGGCCATCAGGATATCGGCGCGGTGCTTCATCCTGGCGCGGTGGAATACGACGCTGCGACGAAGACATACACCGTAAGCGGCAGCGGCGCGAATATGTGGCTGGGTTCCGATGAGTTTCAATTCGCGTGGAAGCAGGTTTCAGGTGACGTCGCGCTCACGGCGGATATTTCGTTTGCGAGCAGCAGCGGAAACGAGCATCGCAAGGCTGTGCTGATGCTGCGGCAGACCCTGGATGCAGACTCGGCGTACGCCGACGTCGCGCTGCACGGCGACGGGCTTGCTTCGTTGCAATATCGCGAGGAAAAAGGGGCTGCGACGCACGAGATCCAGACGAATGTGCGGGCTCCGCGTAGGCTGCGGATTGAAAGGCGCGGGGAGTACGTTTACGCGCTGCTCAGAGGCGCGGGCGATGGCGACGTAGAGCCGTCGGGCGCGGCAATGCGGATTCCGTTCAATGGCAAATTTTATGTGGGCATTGGCGTGTGCGCGCACGACAAAGACGCAGTGGCGAAGGCCACATTTGCAAATGTGGATTTGCAAGCGCTCGCCGCACCCGCTGCCGGCACCCCGACCACTCTTTACAGCGCGCTGGAAATAATTAACGTCGCGACCACCGATCGGCGCGTGGTGTACCTCGCGCCGCAGCGTTTTGAAGCGCCGAACTGGATGCGCGACGGCAGCTCGTTCATCTTCAACCAGAAGGGCCGCATCTACCGGCTGCCCGTGACCGGCGGCACGCCGCAAGTGATTGATACCGGCTTTGCGATTCAGTGCAACAACGACCACGGCATCTCGCCGGATGCCACCAAGCTTGCAATCAGCGACCAATCGCAGGAGCCGCACACCTCGCTCGTATATATTGTCCCGATTGGCGGTGGTGTGCCGCGGCGCATCACCAAGAATTCTCCGTCGTATTGGCACGGCTGGTCGCCGGACGGCAAGACTCTGGCGTTCGTCGGCGAGCGCAACGGCAACTTCGACATTTACAGCATTCCCTTCACGGGCGGCGAAGAGACGCGTTTAACGACAGCGGAAGGGCTCGACGACGGCCCGGAATATTCGCCGGACGGAAAATATATTTACTTCAATTCGGTGCGCACCGGCATCATGCAAATCTGGCGGATGCGTCCCGACGGCAGCGAGCAAACGCAGATCACGCACGACGAATTCAATAATTGGTTTCCGCACCTTTCGCCGGACGGAAAGTGGATGGTGATTCTCTCGTACGACAAGAGCGTCTCGGGGCATCCCGAGAACAAGGACGTGATGCTGCGGCTCATGTCGCTCGACGACAGTAAAATCACGATTCTGGCAAAATTATTCGGCGGCCAGGGGACGATCAATGTGCCGTCGTGGTCGCCGGACGGCACGCAACTCGCGTTTGTGAGCTACGAGCTGCTGCCAGCGAAGTGAACTCGCGCGCCGCCTGAATTTGCCGCACCGCCGGCGCGCTGAAAAATTTCGAATCGGAGACAACGACATTGTCGAAACATGGCCGTCGCGAATTTCTAAAGCTTTCGCTTGCGGGAGCAGGCGCTTTGGCCGCGGCAAAACTGGCGCGCGGAGGCGCCACGGCGGTGCATCGTCCTCTGGGCGTGCAGCTTTACACCGTGCGCGACGCCGCCGAGCGCGATCTTCCCGGCGTGCTGGCGGCGGTGCGCAAGATCGGCTTCCGGGAAGTGGAGACTTACTGGAACGTCTACACGCATTCGGCCGTGGAATTGCGGCGGATGATCACCGATCACGGGCTGCGCGTTCCCAGCGGCCATTTCGATTACGACGGCCTGGAGTCCAAGATTGATTACGCGAAAACTCTCGGCGTGCAGTACATGATCTGCCCCATGCTGCCGGAAAAAATGTGGTACGAGCTGGACGGCTACAAGCGCGCCGCCCAGCAGTTGAATATCTGGGGCGAGAAAGTGCAGAAGGCCGGGATGCAGCTTGGTTTTCACAATCACAATTATGAATTCAAGCGCTTTGGCGGCACCACCGGCTTCGCTACTTTGATGAATGAGACGGATCCCAAGCTGGTTTGCCTGGAAATGGATTGCTATTGGATCGTGGAGGCCGGCGAAGATCCGCTGAATATGTTTGAGCGTTACGGCACGCGCATCAAAGAGCTGCACCTGAAGGATCGCAAGTCCGGGTTCCCCACCTCGCAGGTGAAGGACGCCGCCGCCGAGCATTTTACGGAAGTCGGCTCCGGGACAATTCACTGGAAGCCGATCCTCGCCGCCGCGGAAAAGCTCGGCATAAAACATTTCTACGTCGAACGCGATTCCGGCGACCTGCCTCCGCTCGAGAGCCTGCGCATCAGCTTCGAGTATCTCCAGCCGCTGATGTAAAGACGCTCGAAAGTTCACAGCTGAAAGCCGGCTCGCCGGCTACTTGGCTGCGGGATGACTGAACGGATTGACGACGCGAAGCGCGCCATACTTCTGGCCGTCGGCTAAGTCTTCGGAGTACACAACCGACGCACCGGAACTTCCCGCGGCCTGAATAATCAGCGCGTCCCAGAACGAAATGTTGAACCGCCGCTCGATCGCGAGGGCTTCCATCACGGACTCAGCCGTATTGGTCACGATGTCCCAACTCATGTAGTCCTGCAGCAATTGAATCGTCTCTTCAATGGACAAAGGGTGAGCGGTCTTGCGCCGAAGATTCACGCAAAGTTCCTGAAGCACCTGCGTGCTGAGCACTCCGCCGCCGGAAGTCCAGAGGTCTTCGATCAGCGCGCGAGCCCGCTCGTGTTTGACCCCTGCCGCACGGTCGTGCGCGTACACCAAAATATTGGTGTCCACGAACGCCTTATCGTTCATGGAGTTCGTCGCGGGAATGAGGAGGAACCCAGCCTAGATCAAAACCTTTGTGCAGGCGCGCCACGGCGCGTTTTCGAGCCCGCTCATATCCCTTGCGCTGGCGCACGATTTCCTCCAGCTTCGCAGCCAGCAAAGCGCTCACCGAACGCCCCTCTTCGGCTGCCAGGATCCTGGCTTCGCGCAGAACGTCAGAGTCGAGCTTCAGTGTGATATTCGCTTTCATGGCCAGCACAGAATCGCGTGCAGCACTATTTTACGTGCTAACGCCGCCTTTGGCAAGCTTTCCAAATACGTCGGGAGGGCGCGCGGTTGTGATGGGAGATTTCTGGCGTTTGAAAACGCGTCCCGCGACCCCATCCGGGTCCGATGGCAGGACTCCGGTGGAGTCCATCGGACTCCTGAAACCGGAGATGCAAACAACGCGTCCCGCTGCCCCATCCGGGATGCAAACAACGCATTTTTGTGTCGATTAGAACGGGTCGCGATCGTTTGTTTTGAGAGGTTTACGGTGATTTCTAATATCTGCCATTGTCGATTAGAAACGATGTTGCTGGCGATTTGCGGCGGGCGATTTGCGTCTGCGATTCGGCGTTGGCGGCTTGCGGAACCCTGCAAAAAATGACGATTAGAAAGGCTGTGAGTGGTGACCCGCCTGCCGGCGAGGCAGGTTGGTGAGTAGTGACCCGCCTGCCGGCGAGGCAGGTTGGTGACGCCTGATTCGTGACTTGTGATCTGTGTTGCGCGGCCCGTGTCCCGGCGCCTCATCGCCTGGGAGCGCCAATCTCCCGATTGGCGCCGTGACTCCTCCGCCGCAGGGGATTTCCCGGTGCCGTCAGAGGTCCGGGGAAAGCGGTACTTTGCGGAAACGTCTGTTTTGTTCCGGTTAGAAAATCCTTTCTCATTTCGTTTCAGGCAGTTACGAAAAATTTGAATGAAGGTGTGTTCCGGATAGGATTTTTGTGGGGTGAGTTCCGCGTGGACTTCCTGAGGGCAAACCGGGCGAGAGGTGAGGGGCGCGGGGCGGTTTTCGGGTAGAGTTTTCCCTGGGGGTGGGAGTGGTCTGCCTGTCGCCGTTGTGGCGGAGTGCATGTGGCGTCCTCAGTGGGCTGGAAAAGTGGCCCGCGTCTATTTTATCACATTTACTGTATGATTACCAGTCCCAATATGGGAATAGGTGTGGGGCGAGCGAGGCAAAGCCTCATGCGCGTGGGCGTGGTCGGAATCTGCCTTTTCGGGCGGCGGGGCTAGCGGGCTCGGGGATCGCGCGGGGGGACGCGGATCACGCCGAGGTGTGGCGGGGAAACTCGAAAACTTCGCGGGAAAGGCGCCGCGATCGGTTTGGCGCTGCGCGCCGTCTTTTCCCGGCGCTTCCGCGCCGGGCTAATTTATGCCGCGCCTGACGGCGCTCGTGCCTTGCCTCGATTTGAGCTGTGCTTTGGATCGGAATGTGAATCTACCGGTGCGTCAGGGCGTCAGCTTGCTGGGAAATCCGCGACTTCCAAGTTCACGCCGCGCACCCTCGCCTGCAGCGAGAGTGCGTCACCACCAAAAACCTAAAAGCGATTACCGGGCGTTGTTGGAGGATGGGCCGCCCCCTAGTGTATAACTTGCAGCCAACTGTGGTTTGTTATCAGGCTCTTTACCTTTGGATCTTTGGTGTTAACGTTTGGATAGAGAAACAAATAAGCGTCCTTGGTCTCATTGTTGTCGTCGAAGTAGAACGGGCCGCCCTTGTAAGAGATCACGCAGTCGTCGAACTTACTCAGATAGTAGTATTGGTCATCGAGCGGTTGAAGCACATTGGTGAATACGCTCTCCACGTATAGTCCGGAGAGTCCGGGCGGATTCTGGATGGGATTTCTTTTGAACAGTGCGAGCGCGGGGTCAGACTTCTCGCCAGGCGTTTTAAGGACCTCTGCGCTGTAATGATCGTAGAGCGAAAACTGGACGAGTGTTTTTTGGGGAGCGGGGAACTTCCGTTGTTCCACGATAGTCGCTCGGCCATGTGCCAGTTCAGCGATCTGATTGTCCCCGCCCACCGTTATATCCGCTTTCGACGTATAACTAGCCAGAGCCGTCGCAACTCCGCGCAATTCGTCCAATGTCAGTGACGCGCCCCTATCCGATGCGAGCGAGGTTTTCAGAAGGGTCAACTTCGTATTATTTGGTTTAGATCCCGGATCGTTCAGTAATTTTGCCGCCGTCTCCCACTTTCCGGCGAGGCCGACCGTCAAATTGTCGCTGACCGGAATGATTCGTATGTCGGTTATGACAGCTCTTTCCGCCAGGTACTCGGGGTCGCTAGCAAGCTGTACCTGACCGATTTTCAATACGCCGTCGAGGTCGTATCCAACGAGCGTTATGGTTGAAAGGTAGTTGTTTGCGCGGAGCGGTTTATTGACAGCCGCGCGCAGATCGGCGATTGCCGATATATTGAAATCCATGAGCGTCGCAAGAGCCGTGAGCTTGACCCTTAGGGGCTGGGGCGGATATCTCTTCGATTGCTCTGAGAAAGTATTCACAACGGCGCTGACGCTGGGGGAAAACTCTGGGAATAGTCCGGGGACGGACACGAAGCCGGCTATCGCGCATACAGTCTTGTCATCCAGTTGGAAGAGTTTCTGCCCAGGCATCTCAGGATGAGGTACGGGAACTGGGCCGGATTCGTCAGAAAGCATACTGTCCGTGAGCACGACGGCACCGTTCTTGTTTGCGAGGACCAGGTTTATCGTGCCACCGAGTACGACGTCATTCTTTAGCGTCTGTGCGCTCGCTGGCGCGATGGCTCCTGCAATGAGCACAGTCGCAAAGGCCGCGACAAAAAGCAGCCTTGAGATCTTCATCTTCATAACCTCGATATTCGATGTAGCCTAGAACTAGCTTTTGAATTAGACACCGGTTTTAGGAGAAATGCTCGCCTGTCGCCCATGCGATGCACAACAAACTAGAGCGGCGTTATGGCCTTCAGCATCCGAACCGTGGGGCCGGGGTACTAGGGCTTGACGTTGTGCCACGCACCCTTTGCGAACTGCGCAAAGCATTGCTGCCCCCCAACCTAAAGGCGGTGCGTTGCTCGGGCTACGTCTACCAATCCACCTTCCCCGATGGACTTAAAGGAAATCCCTGAGGAATTATTTCTATAGGTTCTTGCTTCTTACCGCCTATTTCTCTGTCCATGCTAGTTGCAACTAGCCAGCGGTTGCTGACTAGGGCCAACTTGTAGAAACAAACAGCATGTCCATTTCTGGCGAATATTTCAGCGATGTACGAATGATGATCCATGTTAGTGATTGGAAGGGTAATTACTCTCGGCTCGATGGTGTGGGGAAATAGAATTGATCGTGTTACGACTTTTGTGGAAGCAGCGCTGATCAACTCCATCGGCGGAAGCTGATGGTGGGCCTGAAGATATGATCCCGCAAATTCAGTCCGAGCATCCACGTCAGTGATTCTAACTGTCACTTCGTAAGCGGGGTAATCGCCCCTCTTCACGAGGCTAAACGACATCGTACCAGGCTGGTCAGTCCAAAAATCGTTTTGTAGATCAACAAACTCGTTACCTCCAGTTACCCAAGCTAGGTTTTGCCGCGCAAGAGTTGTGAGTTCCTCTTGCTTGTGTAGCAGTTTGTCGCCATCTATCTGAGATCCGACAACCGCCAAGACAGCTCCGACGAAAATGGAAGCGAGTACGGCGATACGTCGAGTTTGGCTTGGTACCTGATGACCTCGCTCTATGAGTCCCAGCGCGAGTGCTCCGATGGCGGCGATGACGCCTCCCAGGAGAGCGAGGTGGTCTACGAGAAAATGACGAAAAACTATTACCAAGGCCACCAGAGATGCAGCCGCGAACCACCTGGAGGCGTCTTTTTTGACCTTTGGAATGAGCTTACGGATTTCATTCATCGTCGAAGACTAGCATTTACGGCAGAAAGTCAGCGGCATCAAGTCACCGGTGGCTCGATTGCTATTTTGATGACTCCTTTGGGAACTTTCTCGGACCGTCCTAAGCCCCATTTGAACCTCTTCAATGCTTCAATCGAGTGAATCACAGCTAGCGTACTAGGATCTGAAGTGGAAAATGTCCCAGTATCTCCAGGCTCTCCGTGGATAAAAATAGCTATGTCTTCTCGCTGCGGCTTGGTTTCAAGCATTATTTGAACTTCAGATTCCTGCATCTGCCATCCAGCTGCGTGTAAAGCATCGAATATATCTGCGCCCAAGCTCTGGCCGGTTTCAACAGCCCACACCGTGACGGTTCCCGGGGCTTTTCGTGCATTCTGAATAAACTGTGCCTTCTCGTCTGGTGTAAGGCTGCGGACAGCCGCACAGTTCGTTGTGGCCTGATTGTTACTGCCTCCCAATTGGACGTTGCTGCACGGCCCTTGTGTGATTGGGCCAGCCAGAGCATTATCTCTTCCAGATTGTTGTTGAGACGGTACCGCGGATTTTGCCCGCTTTGACTCCTTTGGCGGTTCAGGACAAGGAATAGACGCAGGTCTTTCTACAATCTTCTCAGTGACCCTCTCTACGATCTTGGGATCGAGGGAGCGATAAAGTCCCAAGCCGGACATAACCAAGGACGAGGCTGCTAGCCCAAGCATAATAGCCAGTTTCCAATTTTTACTGAGGGGCATCTGAAGCCCCCACAGTGGTTGCTTAGGTTTGACCCCGAAATAGTCCAGCATGTATAGCAATGCTGCCAGCGTAGCGACCACGCCGACAATTATGTTGAACACGTGCTCCTCACAACTTCAGGTGCATGTTAGCACACCCCCCACCAGTCAGAAATTTCACGCGCGCCACGATTTCGCGTGATAGTGTCTGCTCATTGAGGTGAACAATGAGCAAATTGGGTGTTACCGCGCTCGCACTCCTACTGGCGTCGTCGGTCTACGCGCAAGCCGAGTATGTCTCGCTCAATGGCGTGTGGTGGCTAAGAGCTAGCGCGGCCGAGCGCACTCTTTGGCTGGAGGGTTACAACGATGGATTTACGGACGCGCTAAAGCTCGCTGCGTCCATCAAGTCTGAAACTAACAAAGAACGTCCGGCTCCTCAGACTGCGTCAGAACGAATACATCTTCGTAATCTCATGCGTTACACCGCTGCAGACCCTCAAATTGTGCCGAATCACGCGCTGCTTGATGAAATGGCATTGTTCTACAAGGATTTCCGCAACACACCAGTATGTTGGTCCGATGCCGAACCAGTTGCCGAATTAGCTCTAACCGTCGGCGCTCCGTCCGAAATTGAGCTCGACGCTCTGCGTGCTGAAGATGCAAAATCCGGTTGTGGAAAGTTCCCCACTCAGGACGCGAGTACGAGTCGCTGAGGCGCGCCTGCTCAGGATTCGTTTTTGCTGGACCACAATTCCAGGAAGAGGGCTACGGTGGCGGGGGCGTGGCCTGCGTAGTGGTTGTTGGCGTAGGCGTAGACTTTTTTGCCGCGGTGGGTGGTGGTGTAGCAGTAGTCTACCCAGTGGGAGAGGGCTGGGCGGCGGTCAATGATGGTTTGGTCCCAGGATTTGGTTTGTTGTTCGATGCCTTTGCGATCGCCTAGCCATCTTACGTAGGTGAAGTCGGCGGTTACGGGGTCGAGTTTTTTGGTGACTTCCTGGATGGTGGGCATCCAGGCCTGGTCAATCACGGCGAGGGCTACCTGGCGCTCGCGGAGAAGTTCGGTGAATTTTTCGTCCAGCCAGTTTTTATTTCTGATTTCTACCGCGAATTGAAAATCCTTGGGAAGATTTTTCAGGAAGGGGCTTAGGCGGGCCAGGAATTCGGCGCCGGTCTTGAATTTCGTGCGATTGAAATAGGGGAACTGCAGGAGCAGGGGGCCTAGTTTATCGCCGAGATGTTCGGCGGCGGTTAGGAAACCGTTTATTTCGGCGGCGCAATCGTCGAGACATTTTTCGTGGGTGATTACTTGCGGGACTTTCAGGGCGAAGACGAAGTTGGCGGGAGTTTTCTGGGCCCATCCTTTTACGGTGGAGACGGCGGGAGTGCGGTAGAAGGTGGAGTCCACCTCGACGGTGTCGAATTTGGTGGAGTAGTAGGTGAGGAAGTCGCGGGGTTGCATGCCGGCGGGGTAGAAGGAGCCTTCCCAGCCTGCGGCGGTGAAGGCGGAGGTGCCGACGCGGATTGTGGGTGGTGCGGGCATCGCGGAAGAGAGTAGCGGAATTTGCGGTGGTGGCGCAATTAAGATGCGGCGTGGAGGATGGGGAGTGGTGGCCTCCCGAGGTTGCGGCGTGCCGTCGCGGGATCGTGCCGCACCTACGGCGCTCGGGACTGTTTTTTGGAATTTTCCCAGCGCTCACGCGCTGGGCTAACTTCTGCCGCGCCTCTGGCGCTGGATTCGCGGCGAGTGACAGTTCGGCGCGCGCGGCACCGGCGCTGCGAGAAGCGAAGAGAGATGCTTCGCTGCGCTCAGGATGACCGCGCGGCGATATTACAGCGAGGCGCGGTTTGTGGCGGTTCTGTAGGTGTAGGTGATTTGGGCTAGCGATTGCGCGAACTGGATGGCTTGGGCGGTGGTGATGGCGGCGGGAAGCTTGAGTAGGCCGGAGCCGGCGAGATTCGTGATCATGGTGGCTATGCCGGAGTTTGCTTGGGTCCAGTTCACTGTGCCGCTGGTGGTGTTGCTGACTACGTAGGAATCGATGACGCGGAGCATGGTGCCGGGCGAGAGGAGGATGCCGTTGTTGGCGTTCATCGCGGTGACGAGATCGAGGGAGAACCATTTGAGGTCTTGCGAATCGGTGTCGGCGGGGACGGCGATGAAGTTGCTGGCGATTCCGGCGTCCACGATGGAATTCATCGCGGTGGATTGCGCAGCGGCGTTGGCGGAGCCGTCGGAGTTGGTGGGAGGAAGCGCGTCGGCGACGGCGCTGGCCAGGGCGACGACGGCGAGGGACGTGGGCTGCGTCTGAACAATTTTCGAGACGGAGACGCCGTATTGCTTGAATTGGGCCATGGTCATGCCGTATTGCAGCGTGACGAGATTGGTGCGGACGGCGTTGCCGACGAAACATTCGACGGCGGCGTTTTGTCCGGAGGTGCAGGATTGCGCGTGGGCGCCCGGTGCGACGATTGCGGCGAAGGTGGAAGCTGCGGCGAGGCACACCCCTAGGCGCAGGGATTTACGGATAGTCATTTCGAAGACTCCTTAGACGAGATCTGTAGGCGCGCAACTCCACGGGGTTGCGTCCGTGGAATTTGTAGCGGCTGGGCGACTCCGCAACGCGAGGCGATGATGCTACAGGCGGGACGGAGGCGGCAACTGTCCGGGCGGACAGATTGAGGCCAGCGTAATTTTCCGCAGCGTGGATTTTCGATTTTTTTTCGACGCACGCGCGCATGAATCGGAAAGATTGACAGCGACGGCTGCGTGGGACAACACTGGCCGTGACGAGCGATGGAAACGAACGCGCGAAGATTGAGCACGCATCAGAAGGCGGTGCTGATACAGGTGCTGCTGACGTTTCCCGAGCAGCGCGTGCACGTGTGCTGCCAGCGGGAGGCGAGCGACGCATGCGAATACGCGCAGGATTTTTTGACGATCTTCAAGGTGATCGGATGGGACGTCGAAGAAGGCGTGCCGTCGGAGAATTGGAACGGCGGGACGGCGGGCTTGTCGCTGGTGGTTGCGGCGCCGGGCAGCTTGCCCGTTGGAGCCGAGGCGCTGCGGGATGTTCTGCGGATTTATGGGATCGAGGCGGCCACGGTTTGCGATCCGGAATGCGCAGTGAGCGCCGGCGGGTTTATTTTTAATGTGGGCGCGCGCGATGCTCGCGACGCGGTGCGGGCTGCGGATGGAGCGGCGTAGGCGCACCAGAGACGTTGAGGCGCGCGGTCATTCACCAATTAGGTGCGTCTTTGTGGAAGCGCATGCGGATCGGTTTTACTCTTTCTTTCAGCCAGCCGTGTTCGGGACATTCCAGGCGTTGCGGGAAGCGAATGGCGCCGGGGACCGGTTTGGGGACGAGCTTCGCGTTGCATTTCGGGCAATTCAAGCTGGCTCCGTACGCCATCGCGCGAATGCGCGCGCGGCGGGATTGTGACGCGGCGTCTTGCGCATGAGCGGAGTGTAGCATGCGCGATTTGCGACGCGCCGCCGGTTACTAATGCGTTGAGATTTTTGCTGCGGGCTTGACTTGGCGCGCGGCTGAGTCAAACTGGAATCCCTTCCTTATTGTTCCACTGGTCCAAGACTGCCCTCTCCGGTCTTGCTTTGGCGTGATCGTTTGTCTGTTCATCGCCACGAGCGCCGACCGATGGAGCGACCTCGCGAATTTTTGTTTGTGGAGGATTTTCGCGCGGCTCCCATTTTTCAGCAGCAACGGAGGGGCTGTGGTTTCGCCTGCACACATCATGGCGGGTTCGTACGACTACTGGCTGGTGGCGTTATCCGTGGTGATTGCGGTGCTGGCTTCGTATTCGGCGCTAGACCTTACGGGACGAGTGACGGCTGCCCATGGCGTGGCGCGCGTGGTGTGGTTGACGGGCGGCGCGGTAGCGATGGGCTCAGGAATTTGGTCCATGCACTACGTGGGGATGCTGGCGTTCCGGCTGCCGGTTCCGGTGCAATACGATTGGCCGACGGTGCTGCTATCGCTGTTGGCGGCGATGTTTGCTTCGGCGGTTGCTTTATTTGTGGCCAGCCGGACGACGATGGGATTGGCGCGCGCGGCGGTCGGAAGCGTGTTCATGGGCGGCGCGATCGCGGGAATGCATTACATCGGAATGGCGGCGATGCGCTTGCCGGCGATGTGCAGCTACTCGATGGCGATCGTCGCGGTGTCAGTGGTGCTGGCGGTCGTGATTGCGTTTGTGGCACTGCTTTTGACTTTTCATTTTCGCGGGGAGACCACTTCGGGAGGATGGCGGAAAGCGTTGAGCGCGGTGGTGACGGGGGCTGCGATTCCTGTGATGCATTACACGGGAATGGCAGCGGCAAGATTCGCGGCGACGCCGGGAGTTTATGGGGATTTGTCACACGCGCTGAGCATTTCGACGCTGGGGTTGGCGGGGATCGTGGTGGTCACGTTCATACTGTTGGGTTTCACGGTGTTGACGTCGCTGCTGGACCGGCGATTTTCCGCGCAAGCGGAACAGAGTAACAAGCTCGTGACGCTACTGCTGGAATCGGCGCCGCAAGCAATTTACGGAGTGGATTCGCAAGGAGTGTGCACCTTTTGCAACCGAAAATTCCTGGAGTTGACGGGATTCGAATCAGCGAAGGACGTCGAAGGCAAGAAAGTGCACCCTATGATTCACCACACCAAAGCGGATGGCAGCGCTTATCCCGCGGAGGAATGCCACGCGTTTGAGGCGTTCCGCACGGGACGCGGGACGCACGCTGACGGTGAATTGATGTGGCGGAAGGACGGAACGAGTTTTCCGTCGGAGTATTGGTCCCATCCGATTCACCGCGAGGGCCGCGCGATCGGGTCGGTGGTGACGTTTGTGGACATTACGGAGCGGGACAAAGTGGAAGCGGCGTTGCGGGACAGCGAAGAACGATTCCGCGCGGTATTCGAAGGAGCGGTGATCGGCATCGCGGTGACAGACCTGGCAACCGGGGCGCTGACGGTGAACCGCGCTTACCAGCAAATGCTGGGATGCACCGCCGCGGAAATGCAACACGTGACGGTGTTCGACGAATTGACGCATTCGGAAGATCGCGAGACGCAACGTCTGGAATTTCAAGAAATGCTGGATGGAGGGCGCGAGCACTTACGTATGGAGAAACGGTACGTACTGCGGGACGGGCGGCAGGTGTGGGCCACCGTGGAACTTGCGATGCTGAAGAACAGCGCGGGCAAGGCGCAGTTCGTATTGGGCACGGCGGTGGAGGTGACGGAGCAAAAGCGGGCGCAGCACGCTTTACAGGAGGCCAAGCGCGCGGCGGAAGAAGCGAATGAAGCGAAGAGCGCTTTTCTGGCGACGATGAGCCACGAAATTCGCACTCCGATGAACGGGATATTGGGAATGACGGAGCTGGTGCTGGATACGGAGCTGACTGGCGAACAGCGCGAACATCTGGGACTGGTGCGCATCTCGGCGGAGTCGCTGCTATCGATCATCAACGATATTCTGGACTTTTCGAAAATCGAAGCGAACAAGATGGAAATAGAAGCGATTCCGTTTGATCTGCGGGAAAGCCTGGGCGAGACGATGAAGTCGCTGAGCATTCGGGCAGATCAGAAGGGGCTGGAGCTGGTGTACGAGGTGCAGCCGAATGTGGCCGAAGCGGTGATCGGCGATCCCGGGCGCTTGCGCCAGGTGCTGATCAACCTGGTGGGAAACGCGATGAAGTTTACGGAGCACGGCGAGGTGTTCATCAGCGTCAGCGAAGAATCGCACGAACAGGATTCGACGATGCTGCATTTCAAGGTGAAAGACACCGGCGCGGGCATCCCCAAGGAAAAGCAAGCAAAAATCTTCGAGGCGTTTTCGCAAGCGGACGGCTCGATGACGCGCAAGTACGGGGGAACCGGACTGGGATTGACGATCTCCACGCGGCTGGTGGGGATGATGGGCGGGAGGATTTGGGTGGAAAGCGAAGTCGGGAAAGGCAGTACGTTTCACTTTACGGCGCGCCTGGGCGTGCAACGAGCGTCTATCCGGCGGCCACCGGCGCTGCAGCCGGAGCAATTGCGCAACATGAAAGTGCTGATCGTGGACGACAACTTCACGAACCGCAAAGTGCTGAACGGGATGCTGGCGCGTTGGGGAATGAATCCGACAGCGGTGGACGGAGGCGAATCGGCGCTGCGAGCTCTGGAAATCGCCAAAGCCGCCGGACGGCCGTATTCGTTGATTTTGCTGGATGGCCAGATGCCCGGGATGGATGGATTCATGCTGGCGGAGCGGGTGAATCAGGAGCCGGGGCTCGTGGGCGCGTCTATCATGATGCTGACCTCCGCGGGACATCTGGGCGATGCCGCGCGGTGCCGCAGCCTGGGAATTTCGGCATACCTGATGAAGCCGGTGCGGCAGGCAGATTTGCTGGAAGCGCTCGCGATTGTGCTGGAAAAGCGGAAGCCCGAGAAAACCGTGCTGGTGACGCGGCATACTTTGCGCGAGGACCGCAAGCGCGCGCGCATTCTGCTGGTGGAAGACAATGTGGTGAACCAAACACTGGCCGTGCGGCTATTGGAAAAACGAGGGTTTGCCGTTGCGGTGACGGGCAATGGCCGGGAAGCGCTGGCTGCTCTGGCGAAGGAAGAATTTGAACTGGTGCTGATGGACGTGCAGATGCCGGAGATGGACGGCTTCGAGGCTACCGGGGCGATACGCGAGGGTGAAAAAACGAGCGGGCGGCACATCCCGATCGTGGCGATGACCGCGAACGCATTGAAGGGCGATCAGGAACGCTGCCTTGCGGCGGGGATGGATGCGTACGTTTCGAAACCAATTCGCACGAATGAGCTGTATGCGACGCTGGAAATGATTCTGAATGGCGCTGCAGTGCCGCCGCTCGCGGAAGAGCGCGAAAAATTGGCGCAGTAGGCGCGCACGCCGCGGGAGGCGCCGGTCGTGGTGGCGAAGGTGACGATGGCGGCGATGGCGGCGATGGCGGCGATTCTTAGTGACGCGGCGATAGGATTCATTTTTGCGCGAGCTCCTTCTGATGACCTTGGATACCAAGATTCAAAGGCTGGCGGTCCCGCGACCGCGAGCGGGACCCAAACGGCGCGTCTGAAGACCGCCGCTACAAAAGCAAATTCAAAAGCCAAGAGCCGGCGGGACGCCGGCGCTACTTGTGACGGCGTGGGCGTCATACGGCCTTCGAGACGCGCTGGGGACGTGGCATCCGTGCGACTAGCGCAGTTTGCGTTTCGGCTCGAACTGGTTTTGCGCCGCGGACCGCGCGGGCGCCCACGCTGTGCCAAAGGTAGATGGTGGCGTAGGCGCGCCAGGGGCGCCAGGCTTCGGAACGTTGCTCGAGTTCTTGCGGATTTGTCAGGTCGAGAGCGCGGAGGAGCGCCGCGTCTCCGGCGGGAAACGCGTCGGTCTCGCCGAGGGCGCGCATGGCGACGTATTGCGCGGTCCATTTGCCGATGCCGGAAATTTCGCAGAGGCGCGTGAGGAACGCTTCGGAGTCCACCACGCCTTCAAAATTGATTTTATTTTCGCAGACGGCGCGGGCGAGCGATTGAATGGTGCGGGCGGGCGCGGGGATCACGCCGGCGCGGGTGAGATCGGCTTCGGCGAGAATCGCGGGCGGCGGAAAAAGATGCGTGAGATTACCGCCTCCTGAAAATGAGGCGCCGAAAAGCGCGGTGATGCGGCCGGCGATGGCGCGGGCGCGCGCGACGCTGACTTGCTGGCCGAGAATCGCGCGCGTGGCGAGTTCGAAGCCGTCCCAGCTGCCGGGGACGCGCAGGCCGGGGGCGGCTTGCACGAAACGCGCGAGCTGCGGGTCGCCGCGGAGGGTGCGGGCGATGTCCGTCCAATCGGCGCTGAGGTCGAACATGGCGCGGATGCGTTCGATGATGGAGAAAAGCGCGCAGGGATCGCCGAACTGAATGCGGATGGCGAGAGATTCGCCGCGCGGGTGGAGAGAGACTTCGAAGTAACCTGGCTGGCCGTGCAGCGAGATGGTGCGGCGGTAGGCGCCGTTCTCGACGATTTCAACTCCCGGAATGGCGCGGCGCGCGAAGAAATCCAGCATGCCGGGCCAGTGATACGGCGGGCGAAAACGCAGCTGAAAGAAATATTGGTTTTCGGGCTGCGCGGCGGAAGGCCGCGCGAGACGGCGAATTTGTGTGGGCGTGCGGCGATAGGTGACGCGGATCGCGGCGTTGAAGCGGCGCACGCAATTGAAGCCGGAGGCGATGGCCACCTGGCTCATGGGCAGGATGGTTTCGTCGATTAATTTCTTGGCGAAATGCAGGCGGCGAGTGTGGGCTACGGCGCTGGGCGTGGCGCCGAGGTGTTTTAGGAACAGGCGGCGCAAGTGGCGCGAACCGACGCCGAGGCGTTCGGCGAGGCCTTCGACTCCGCCATCTTCCAGGCCGCTTTCGGCGATCAGGCGCAGTGCGCGCGAAACGGTGTTGGAGGTGCCGGACCACGCCGGAGTTCCGGGCGAACATTCCGGGCGGCAACGCAGACAGGGGCGGAAGCCGGCTTCGGCGGCTGCGGCGGCGGTGGGAAAGTAACGGACATTTTTTTCTTTCGCGGTGGGCGCGGGGCAGATGGGACGGCAATAGACTTTGCTGCCGCGCACGCCGATGTAGAACTTGCCGTCGAATCGCGCATCGCGCGAGAGGCGGGCCCGGGAACAGATTTGCCAATCGAGATTCATTTTGCCTTCGAGGCGATGATAGCTGAAACGGCTGGATGCATTGGACGTTTTCGGACCAGGTTCGGGAACGCCCTCAATTTTTGTTGCCGGTGCCGATACTGAACTCCTGCGGGAACTTCAGCGGCTAAAGCCGCTTCGCTTTTTGCGTTGATGATGTCGTGGCTAAAGCCACGACCCACAAGGCAAATGCGAGTATCGCTCTGTGGTTGCTGTGCACGTGCTGTTGGACGCGGGAGATTGCTTGAGGGCTCGGCGGGATTCAGGGGCGAGGTCCGGAAACGTCCAGATTGGCGTGGAGCGATGTCCGGAAACGTCCGACGCGGTGCGCGCAAAAAAACTATTTTGCAATCGGCGCCTGGACCGGCCACCCACCCAGGGAGTTTGGCCGGTCCAAGAACCGTGACTTTTACAGCGCGGAATAAAAATGCATAAGCCCGCGGCGCGAGCGATTGGCTACTGCACGAGACAAACGGAGGCATTATGAAATTCAGAATTTTGCTTTGCGTAAGCGTAATGGCGCTTTTGGCCTGTGCCGCCATGCCGGTACGGCTGGCCGCGCAGGAGCAGCAGCATTATCGCGTCGTGAATCTGGGAAATTTGAGCGGCACGGCGAGTTCCGGCAACACGATCAATAATATTGGATGGGCGATGGGCAGCGCGGACCAGGCGGGAAATACGACTGAGCACGCGACTGTGTGGATTTATGGTTTGCGTTTTGATTTGGGGACGCTGGGCGGGCCGAACAGCGATGTGCAGTGGCCGATCAAGAACGATCACGGGCTGGTGGCGGGTTGGGCGGAGACAGCGGAGATGAATCCGCAGGGCGAATCGTGGAGTTGCACGGCGTTTAATCCAACCGGCACGCCGACCGGACATGACTGCGTGGGATTTTCTTGGCAGTGGGGCGTGATGTCTCCGCTGCCGACGCTGGGCGGGCCGAACGGATTTGCGGCGGGAGCGAACAACCTGGGGCAGATTGTGGGCTGGGCGGAAAATGCTACGCACGACACATCGTGCGTGTTGCCGCAATATTTCCAGTTTGAGCCGGTAGTGTACGGTCCGGCGGCGGGTCAGATCCAACAGCTGCCGAATTTTCCCGGCGATCCGGACGGCGCGGCTACCGCGATTAACGACAACGGGCAGATGGTGGGAATTTCCGGGACGTGCGACGTTGCGGTGGGCGCGTTTACGGCGACGCACGCGCTGCTTTGGCAGAACGGCGCGGTGACGGATCTGGGAAATCTTGGCGGCGAGGGTTGGAACACTCCGATGGCGATCAACAGGCGCGGCGACATCGTGGGATTTTCGGATCTTCCGGGCGACGTGAGCGGCGGAACGCTGAACGCAAATTTTCACGCGTTCTTGTGGACCAAGGAGACCGGGCGGATGACGGACCTGGGCGTACTGCCCGGAGATTCCTTGAGCGAGGCGCTGGATATTAATGATGAAGGGCAGATTGTGGGAGTGTCGCTGCCGTCGTTTCGCGCGTTCATTTATGAGAATGGCAAATTGTGGGACCTGAACAGCTTGATCGCGCACGATTCGCCACTTTTTTTGATTGAGGCGAATGGCATCAATGACCGGGGCGAAATTACGGGCGAGGCTTGCATCGTGGTGGACGGCGGTTGTCCGCTGGGGAACAACATTCCGGCGTTTTTGGCTATGCCGGAGGCGGGCGGAGATGACGACGGCGGGTGGTCGGCGGCTGCGAGCGTCTCGGTGCCGGATGGTTTGCGGCAGCACTTGATGCGGCGGTTGGCGTTTGGGCATTTTGGTCCGGAGGCGGTGAAGCCGTAGTGAAGGGTTGATTGCGGCGGCGGTTGTTTGAGTTTTTTGGGTTCCCCCGGAAGTTTGGCGGCAGAGGAATGAGGGCGGGGATTGTTCCCTGCCCTCATTTTATTTGGTACGCACTACTGGACGTGCCCCCTGCGTTCCGCAGACATCGCGGAACACAGCGGCCGCTACACAAACCAGGTTTGTAGTGGCGAGAGTTTTGGTGCTGCGCGACCGATGGCGCACTGAAGTGCGCCGCTACAAAACCTGTGCCTTGCCGGTGGGATTTTGGTATATTGTGGCCAAGAGTAAAGCGCTTTCGCCTCCAGCTGAAAACGCCAAATGAAAATTTTGGGAGGAGTTTATGGATCGCTGGAGGATATTTGTCGTTATGGCTGCGTTTTTCGTTTTTTCGGGGATTCCGCTGTGCGCGCAAAATTCGGACCCCCCGCCGTCGCCGTCATCTCAGCCACAGGATGTGCCGCCCAATGCTGCGGCGCGCGGGACGCGTTTTCTGGTTGCGCTGCAGACGCGCATTTCCACCAAGGAAGATAAATCCGGTAAGCAGATATTCGCGCGGACGCTTGAGCCAATTCCCACGTCTGATGGAAGCATGCTGCCTGCGGGTGTGCAGGTGCGTGGGCACATTGATAAGGTGCAGTCCGCGGGGAAGGTGGGGCGCGCGCGGTTGTGGTTGACGTTTGACGATATACACACGGCTAGCGGGTGGACTCCTTTGGTGGCGGATTTGATTGACGCGCCGGGGACTCATTCGATCCGGGTCCTGTTCGATCGTGAGGGCGAGATCGAAGCTCCCAGCAGCAAGCGCGACGATGAAATGCTGGCGATGGCGGAGGCTGCGTTTGTCGGGGCTGAGCCTGGGCTTTCGAAGAAAGACAAGAAGGATGCGGCGATGGGGGCGGCGATGAACGCGGCGACGGCGTTCATGGCGACGTCAGGGCTGGGGCAGGAATTGACGCTGGAGCCGAATATCAAATTGGAGTTGGCGCTCGCGCGGCCGCTGTATTTCGGGAAGATTTGAGACGAGCGAATCGGTCCCGGCGTGCCCTTGTTCAAAGCACGTCAACGGCTCGGCGAAAAGTCCGCCGAGCGGAAGGCGCTGCGCGCCGATTCCGTTTTCGTCGTGGCTAGAGCCACGGCCTATAGGGATTTTCGCGCTGGCACGCTCGCTTTCGAGCTCCGAACCTCGCCAAAAAGTCGCACCGCGCTCAGAGCGAGGAGCTACAATTAAAATACTTCTCGATGTTTATACTCTTCGTTATATAGTGCGCGTTGCAATCAAACGTTTCACATCGGAATTCCTACGTAGGAGAGCGTGCAGGAATGCCTTCTTCCACGAGCGTCGGCAATCCAGAAGCCCAAACGATTCCTGGGCGAGTTGAAGTGTCATCTTAACGCAGGGCTCCCCTCAAGAGACGAAGTTAGACGAAGAGTGCGGGAGGCCGTCGCGTTTGCAAAGGCGTCGAAAGGCAAAAAAGAAAAGAGCCGTGCTTTTCCAGAAGGCGCATTCCTGAACGAATTTGTTATACCGGTGACATATGAATTCCTGACGATGAAAACGGAACCAAAGCTATCGCCTCAGGATGCACGAATCTCTATGCTTTCCGAATCTTACAAGAGCCACCCGACAATGGCTTCGGCGTCCCCTGCAAGTTTATTGAAACATCCTTTTACCAAGACCCTTGGTACAAGTGCGGCGGCTATCTCACAGCGCTGGTGGGACAAGACTGGTCAAAAATCATGCATCTCGCAGAGCTGTCCCGATCTTGCTCTGCGCCGCCCGCACAAAATTGTATTTGAGGCTAAATATTTTAGAGACGGGGGAGTTGAGGCTGCAAGAACGGCCTTGGTTACCGGCATCTATCAGAGTTTTTACTACCTCGCCTTGCCTTATTCCGTTGCAATGGACGAGCGCCACGCAGCGTGGGATTACGATTTTGCATGCTTCATGATCTACGACGGAAGTGAAAATGCTAGCGTGGTTTCCGCTTGGAGCGATGTCGGGGGCGACGTGGACGTTAGGAAAGATGTGAAGGATGGCTGCTGGGCAGGAGCGAACATCTACGTCATGGTGCTGCGTGGCAATCTATGACAAGTAAAGCCGCAAGGGCGAGAAAAAGAGCCGAGTATAGCCGTTTCAAAATCGTCGCGTTTAAGACGCGACGAGCACTACCTCTTACTAGGGTACGCGTTGGCGAAACGGTTGCGATAGTTCGCTCTATTGGTTTTCGGCGGTAGTGCTGGTAGATTCAGTGATTGATGGCACCCGACGGTCTTAACCAGCAGCGGATACTGATTGTTGAGGATGAAGATAACGCGCGCAAGGGCTATGAAGCGCTTTTGCGCAAGTGGAATTGGGAAATACTGGGAGTGGCGAGCGGCGAAGAGGCGCTTGCCAAGTTCCAGGAATTCCAGCCGAGCTTGATTTTGGCGGACGTCGAGCTGCCGGGAATGAACGGGCTCGACCTCTTGAAGCAACTGGGCGACGAAATACTGCGCATCCCCGTCATTATTATTACCGGGCGCGGCAGCGACGAGCGCGTAGTGCAGGCGATCGAAGCGGGCGCGTACTGGTACATCGAAAAGCCGCTGAAACCTCCCGTGTTGCGAGCCTTGCTGGAACGCGCGTTGGGACGAGTGCGCGACCAGCAGGCGGTGGTGGCTTTGACGCGCGATTTGCGCGCGGCGGGAAAGCTGGGGACGCTGGTGGGGACGTCCACGCCCATGCAGGACGTGATGCGTCAGGTGGAAATCGCGGCGCCTTCGACGGCGTCGGTGCTGATCACGGGTGAGACGGGGTCGGGGAAAGAAATGGTGGCGCGGTCCATTCACATGCTGTCGCCGCGGGCGTCGCGGCCTTTTGTGGCGATTAATTGTTCGGCGATTCCGGAATCGCTGATGGAAAGCGAAATTTTCGGGCACGAGAAGGGCGCGTTCACGGGCGCGGCGGAGCGGCGCATCGGCTGCTTCGAGCTGGCGGACGGCGGAACGCTTTTGCTGGATGAAATCGGCGAGATGCCGGCGCCGACGCAGGCGAAATTGTTGCGCGTGCTGGAAGATCACAAAGTGCGGCGGCTGGGCAGCAAGGTGGAAACGCCGGTGGATGTGCGGGTGCTGGCGGCGACGAACAAGGACCCCGAGCAAGCGGTGGCGGACGGGCATCTGCGGCAGGATCTTTATTTCCGGCTGAATGTTTTCAACGTGCACCTGCCGCCTTTGCGCGAGCACAAAGAGGATTTGCCGCTGCTGGTGGAGCATTTGCTGACGGATATTTCCGCGAAGCACGAAAAGAAGGTCACCGGCGTGGGCACAGACGTGATGGATTTATTCAAATCGTATCCGTGGCCGGGAAACGTGCGGGAACTGCGCAACGTGCTGGAGCGCTCGGCGATCGCGTCGGATCGCGGGGTTATTACGCGGCAGCATCTGCCGTCGAAATTCGGGCACGCGACGGCGATGACGAGTTCGGGGCTGAGTGGGCTGCATTTTCCGATCGGGACGACGGTGGACGCGGTGGAGCGTGAATTGATCCTGCAGACGCTGGGCGCGACGAGCCAGAACAAGACGCGCGCGGCGGAACTGCTGGGCATCAGCTTGAAAACGCTGCACAATAAGTTGAAAGAATACGAGGCGGGGCGGAAAGATGCGTCTCAGCCTGAAAACTAAATTCACGCTGGCGACTGCGCTGCTGGTACTGGCAGTGGTGACGCTGGTTTCGACGCTGTACATCGCGCGGCTGACGCGGCAGACGCTGCGCCAGGCAGATGACCGGGCCCGTTTCGTAGCCGAACAAGTTTTTCTCGCCTGCAAGAATTCACTGACCGATGCCGCCGCGCGGGGCGATTTTCCGGCGTCCGACAGCGCCGCGGATTTGCGCGCGTACGTGCAGCGGGCGCTGGACCAGAGCAATACACTCGATTCGGTGATGGAATCGGCGGTGGGATATTCGCCGACGATTTACGAGATCAGCATCAGCGACCGCGACGGAATTGTAATGAAATCGAGCGATCCGGCGGAGCGCGGTGAAAAAGTGGCGCAACGGCCTCCGGTGAGTTCTCTGGTGCGCGGCGGATTTTTTCAGCAATTGCGAACGCTGTATGGGCCGCCGCTGGTTTACGAGGATTCGCTGCCTTTTAACGTGGGCAACGGGCCCTTTGGCGATATTCGCGTGGGACTTTCCTCGGCGCTGATTCGCAGCGAGATTTCGCCGAGCCTGATTTCGGCGGGATATTACGCGCTGGGTTCCGTGCTGCTTTCGACTTTGCTGGCGCTGATCGTGAGCCGGGCGTCGCTGGCGCCGATTGACCGCATATCCGCGCAATTGGACCGGATTTCCGCGGGCGAATTCGACCTGGAGCCGGTGAAGCGCGGCGACGAATTCGGGGCGGTGAGCACGAAAATCATCGGGATCGGAAAGCAGTTGCGAGACGTGCGCGAAATTTTCAGCACGTTGCGGGAAAATCTCGATCAGGTGATGAGCGGCTTGGAAGACGGTCTGCTGCTTTTCAACGCCAACGGATACACGGTTCTGGTAAGCCCTTCGGTGGAAAAATTTCTGGGCACGCCGCCGGAGGAATTGCGCGGGCGCCGCGCGAGCGAAATTTTCCCCGCGGGGCATCCGATGCGCGAGGCGCTGGGGATTCGCGGCGATCAGATCGGCCTGGTAGATAACGCGGAAGTGACGCTGGACGGCGCGAACGGTCCGCAGCGAATCGGGTTGAGCGCGCAAGTGATTCGCGAACACGGTGCGCCGATGGGGTCGCTGGTCACCTTGCGCGACGTGGAATCGCTCGAGCGCATCGGCAGCCAGTTGCACGTTTCCGAGCGGCTGGCGGCGCTGGGGCGCGTGACGGCGGGCGTGGCGCACGAAGTCAAGAATCCGCTGAACTCGATGCGGCTGTGGCTGGAAGTTCTGAAGGCTAATATGCCGGTGGATCCCGAGCCGCAGCAGGCTGTGAAAATGCTCGATAGCGAAATTGACCGGCTGGATCGCGCCGTGAAGACGTTCTTGAATTTCACGCGGCCTGTGGAATTGAAGCTGGAAGAAACCGATCTGCGGATTTTGCTCGACGAGGTGCTGGACGCGGCGCGGCCAGCCATCAGCAAAGCGGGGATCGAACTGCGCGTGGAGCTGCCTTCGCAATTCCCGCGCGTGCTGGTAGATTCACAGCTTATTCATCAGGCTGTGCTGAATCTGCTGTTGAATGCTTGCGATTTCACGAGCGCGGGCGGGAGGATCACGTTGAGCCTGCGGCGCAACGGCGAATTCGCGGTGATTGCGGTATCCGATTCGGGCAAAGGAATTTCGCTGGAGGACCAGAAAAAGATTTTTCAGCTGTTTTTTACGACGCGACCGGGAGGTACTGGGATAGGACTGGCGAACACGTTTCGGTTTGTGCAGTTGCATAACGGTCGGATAGAATTTGATTCGGAACCCGGGCGCGGCACCACGTTTCGCTTGGAATTACCGTTGGCACGTTCATTGGAAGCGCTGGCCGGAAAGATACGAGATTTCGGACAGCCGTTCGCGGAAGAAAAACGATAAATGCCCAGCTGCCGCAGGTTAGACGCTACCACTCTGGCAACGCTGGTGGTGTTGGTGTGCCTCGTGCCGTTTGGATTGACCGGTTGTTGGAAGACCGCGAAGGCCGGGACGCCAGTGGCGGCGGCGCCGGCGCCTGAACCGTCGGACGCGAAGCCGCTGACGAATGTTGCGCCGGATACCGACGCGCTGCCGCCGCCTGAAAATGTGCCGACTCCTCCGAACCCCGCAGCTACGACCGTTGGGCCGCTGCCGGTAGAGCCGGTGCAGACGAAACCGGCGCCGCCGTCACGCAAACCACCCGTCGAATCGGCTGCGGATTCGCAGCCGGAGCAGCCTGCGCGCGCGCCGGCGCCGCAAATTTCGCCACAGCTATCGCCGGGCGATCAGGCCAGCCTGCAGCATAAGACTCAGGACGACATCATTGCTGCGCAGAAGAATTTGCAGCAATCGTCGGGGCGGGTTTTGAGCGCGGCGCAGAAGGATTTGGTGGACAAGATTCGGAGCTTTTTGAACCAATCGGATGAAGCCAGTAAGGCTGGAGATTGGTCGCGGGCGCAGAATCTTTCGCAGAAGGCGCGGTTGCTTTCGGTGGAGCTGGTGGATTCGTTGTAACTTGTCTCCCCGGGGACGGTATTTTGCCGATGGCGCACTGAAGTGCGCCGCCACAAAGTCAAACGCGAAGAGCCGACGAGACGCCGGCGCTACGAATCCCGCCTGAGCTTTCTTCCTGATAATATAAACGCGTGAAAAATTATGATGCGGTGATTGTGGGCGGCGGAGTGATTGGTGCGGCCATTGCGTTTGAATTGGCCGGCGAAAAACTGCGGGTTTTGGTGGTTGATCGCCAACAGCCGGCGCGCGAGGCTTCGTGGGCTGCTGCGGGAATGCTTTCGCCGGGGCCGGATTCGCCGGAAGCGGCGACGCTGGTGCCGTTGGGAAAAGAGAGCTTGCAGCTTTATCCCGCATTTGTCGCGGGGATTGAAGAAGCGTCTGGGCGGACCGTGGATTTTGCGCGCGAGGGAACGTTTGAGGTGTTCGCGGGGCCGGACGGGGAAAACGCGCGCGACAAAATGATCGAGGAGTATCGCGATCTGGGTCTCGCGATTGAAACGATTTCGGTGGCAGCGGCGCGCGGGCTGGAACCGGAGTTGGGAGCGGCGGTGAGCGCGGCGGCGTGGCTGCCCTACGAAGCTACGGTGGATCCGCGGCTGCTGACGGAAGCAGTGCTAGTGGCCGCGGAACGGCGGGGGGCTGAGATTCGCGGGGATTGCGCGGTTGAGTCGTTACTGTGCGAACGGGGAGCGTGCACGGGCGTAGCTGTGGCGGGCGGCCAAAAGATCGAGGGCGAGCGTGTGGTGATCGCTGCCGGAACTTTCTGCGGCACGATCAAGGATTGCGTTTCTGGCGGCGACGGAAATATGGCGCGTTACGCGCCGGTGCGGCCGGTTCGGGGCCAGTTAGTCGCTTTGCGATCCGCGAGCGTGAAGCTGAAAAAGGTATTGCGTTCGTCGCGCGGTTATCTGGTGCCGCGGCGCGATGGACGCATTATTGCTGGTAGTACTTTGGAAAATGCTGGGTTCGTGAAGCAGGTTACGCCGGAGGGAATTCGCAAAATTTTGGAGGGCGCGAAGGAACTGGCTCCGGCGCTTGCGGGCGCGGAGATTGTCGAGCAGTGGGCGGGATTGCGGCCGGATAGTCCCGATCATTTGCCGATCATCGGGCCGACGGAGATGAAGGGGTTGCTGATCGCCACGGGGCATTATCGCAATGGAATTTTGCTGGCGCCGGTGACGGCGAAGATTGTGCGGGATTGGATTGTCAGCGGGAAGGCGAGTTTCATGGCGGAGAATTTTTCGCCGCTGCGGTTTACGGCGGCGAGGGCGCGGACGGGGGCTTAGGCGTTTCGCGGACCAGAGAAAGGCCGAAGCAGATTCCTCGCTGCGCTCGGGATGACATGCGCTTTGTGTGTTTGCGCTATCTAGAATTTAGAATGGGTCGTGGTTGCGGACTGGCTCGCGATTGGGCGGGCCGGCTAGCGAGGAGGCTTGGCCCGGGCCGGTGAATTGGACTTTGTCGGCTTCGAGGTAGATGGAGCGGTCTATTACTGCTTCGACCGTGGAGCCGCGCGGCATTTCGGCGTCGGGGCCGCGCGTGAGCAGGACGGCTGCGAGTCCTACCGCGGCGCCGGCTGCAGCGCCAATTCCGACGCCCGAGCCGCTGCGCGTTGTGACCCCACCGATGCCTGCTCCGGCTGCCGTGGTTTTGGCGATCGTGCCGATGTCGTGGCCCTTTTCGGAATCGCCGATGATCCTGCCTTCACTATCGGTGGTTTCATTCCCGCCGGTTCCGGCGTTGCTTGGGACGGCGTTCAGATTGACCATGTAGGCGTTGGGCAGAATGAGCGTGGTGAGTTTGATCATCAACTCGCCGCGGCCTTTCACTCGGCCGGGGCGTTTCGATTCCGTGACTTCTCCGCTGACGTACGAGCCTGCCGGGATTACGACTTTGCCGTCAATCATGATGGGGAAAAGCGTCTCGAAATAGACGGGGTCGCCGGGGCGCGCGCTGCGCGTGGAGATCGAATTGTGCAGTACGAGCGGAATGTGGGTGCCGGAAGGCACTTCGATCTTGCCGACGGTTTTGCTGGCAGCAGCCGCGTGTGACGAGGCGGGCGTTGTGCTAGGCCCCGGAGCTGCTGGTGTCGTGTTGTCGGCTGCTGCGCCGGCCGCCGGGGCTGAATTAGCTGACGCGGGCGGTTGTGCAGGCGCGTCTGCCGGAGGCGCCGGCGCGGGCTGAGAATTCTGCGGCGGAGCTGGAGCCGGCTGGCTGGCGGGAGGGGCGGGCGGCATTGGTCCGGCGTCCTGCGCCGCGGCGGGAAGCGCCAATCCCAGGGCGAGGCAGGCGGCAGCGGCGTAACGGAGGTGGATCAGGCGTTTGGTCATAAGCTCCCCCAGCGGACTCCCCAGTAGGGATGCCTTTGGAGCCGGGCAAGATGCTTGCAGGATAAACCCTGGCGGCGTCCGGCGGCGAATTATTCGACTCTGTTCGATGGACTACAGCGTGTACGACTAGGGCACCGGCCCGCCCGGCGCGCGTCCCGGGCCGATATAATGGATACTGAGGCGCTCGCCTTGGGACCCCTGCAGATCGCCCAACTACACGTACCGTCGTCGCTGCGGCGCAAGACGCTGCTGATCATAGCCGTCACCATGATCGGGTTGGTCGGTGGGCTGTATTGGCTCTCGCACATTTTGCTGATGAGCGGGTTCACCCGGCTGGAAGAGGATTTTGCGCGAGAGGACGCTCAGCGCGCCTCGAGCGCGCTGAGCAACGATCTGAATACCCTGGACCGGACCACCAGCGAATACGCCTCGTGGGACGACACTTACGCATTCGTACATGGCCAGAGCGCGACGTATGTGAAGACCGAGTTCCCCGCCAGCACGTTCCAGCAACTCAAAGTCAGCTTTGTCGCGATCTTCGACGAGAAGGGGCGCAAACTTTTCTCGAAGGGCTTCGACTTGGCGCACGGCGGCGAAATTCCGCTGCCACGTGGCCTGGAAGATGATCTAAAGCCCGGGAGTTTGTTGCTCACGCAGTCCGGCCTCGATAGCAAAGTGGCGGGAATGCTTTCGCTTCCGGACGGCCCGGTGCTGGTCGTTTCGCGTCCGATCCTCACCAGCAATTCCCAGGGACCGATCGCCGGCAGCATGGTGATGGGACGGGTGCTGGATGATGCCGAAATCGGGCATCTTTCGGAACTAACGCACATGCCCATCGAGATCGAATTGCAGAGCGACGTGATGCGCGACGAGGATTTGCGCGCGGCTGCTGGCCTGATTTCCAAGGATCATCCGATTTTCACGCACGCGGTGAACCCGGAATCTTTCGCGGCCTATCAGCGGCTGGACGACATTTACGGACGACCGGTAGGGCTGATGCGGGTACTGCTGCAGAGAACGATTCACGACCAAGGACGCACGAGTTTGCTGCAATTCTTGCTGCTGCTGATGGCCATGGGTTTGGTGATTGGCGCGGTGACGCTGAAATTGCTGGAAAAGTTCGTGATCTCGCGGATCGGCGATTTGGCAGACAACGTTACGCAGATTGGCGCGAGCGGCGACATGGCGGCGCGGCTGAACGTGCGAGGGCGGGACGAACTGGCGTTTTTGGCGACGGCGATTAACGGCATGCTCAAGGATCTGGAGAAATCGCAGATCGAGCGGCACGAGGGGCGCACGCGTCTGGCCGTGATGATGGAGCGCATGCCGGCGATTTTGTGGACCACGGATAAAAATCTGCGATACACGTCCGCGGTGGGCGCGGGACTGGAAACTTTGGGGCTGCGTACCGGCGACCTGGTAGGCAAGACTCTTTTCGAATATTTTCAGACGGAAAATCCGGAGTTTTCTTCCATCGCTGCGCACCGCAAGGCTCTGGCCGGGGAATCGCTTACCTATCAACTGGAGTGGCAGAAGCGGGTGTTGGAATCGCACGTGCAGCCTTTGCGCGGCAGCGACGGAGAATTGCTGGGAGTAATTGGCGTCGCGCTGGACATTACCGAGCGGAAGCACCTGACGGATCAATTGCGGCAGTCGCAAAAATTGCAAGCGGTGGGGGAACTGGCGGGCGGCGTGGCGCACGATTTCAATAACCTGCTGATGGTGGTGAAGGGCCATGCGGAAATGCTGACCGAGAGGCTCTTCAGCGGTGCGACCGGAAAAGAAGATGCGGTGCGACACAATGTGGAGCAAATCCAGCAGGCGGCGGAGCGCGCGGCAGGATTGACGCGGCAACTTTTGGCTTTCAGCCGCATGCAGGTGCTGCATCCGCGGGTGCTGGCGTTGAATGAAGTGGTGGGCAACATGATCCAGATGGTTTCGCGCGTGATTGGCGAAAATATCGAGCTGGTATTTTTGCCCGGCGCGAATCTGGGACGCGTGAAGGCCGATCCCAGCCAGATCGAGCAGGTGGTGCTCAATTTAGTGGTGAACGCGCGCGACGCGATGCCCGACGGCGGGCGGCTGACGATCGAGACTTCGAACGTGGACCTGGATAGCAGCTACGCTTCGCAGCACGCGGTGGTGGAACCTGGTCCTTACGTGATGCTTACCGTGAGCGACACCGGATGCGGGATGGATGCCGCGACGCAGGCGCGCATTTTCGAACCATTCTTCACGACGAAAGAACAAGGACGCGGGACGGGATTGGGACTCGCGACTGTTTATGGCGTGGTGAAGCAGAGTGGCGGATATATTTGGGTGTATAGCGAAGTGGATCACGGTACGACGTTCAAAGTGTATTTGCCGGAAGTGACGGCTCCGGCAGAAAAGCTTACGACCGAGAAAGCGGCGAAGGGGCCCGAGCCTGGGACAGAAACAATACTCCTGGTGGAAGACGAAGACAGCGTGCGCGAACTGGTGACCGAATACCTTTCGGCGCGCGGTTATCGCGTGCTGGCAGCGTCCGACGGCGTGCAGGCGCTGCAGATTGCCGCGGGCCATCGGGGCGAGATCCAGTTGCTGATTACCGACGTGGTGATGCCGCGGCTGAGCGGGCGGGATTTGGCGGCGAAGGTGTCCGCGTCACGGCCAGGGCTGAAGGTGCTTTACATTTCTGGTTATACGGACGACAGCATATTCCGGCACGGGGTTTTGGAAGGCGGGATGTCGTTTATGCAGAAGCCATTCAATTTGAAGGCGCTGGCTACGAAGGTGCGCGAGGTGCTCGAAGGGGATTCCGGCGGGGGCGCTTTCGGGCGGGGAAGCGGACGAGGGTTGATTCTTACTTCGTGCTTGGACAAAGAACGAAGAGAGATCCCTCGCTGCGCTCGGGATGACAAACCCCTTTTATTGTTAGATGCTAGGTGAGGATTACCGTTTGGCCGGTTAGGTCGAAGCGTTTGCGGCAGCGGATGTTGCGGCAGGCGACCATGTCGTCCATGCGGACCATGTAGGAGCGGGCTTTCGCGAATTTGGCGCGATCGTCTTCGTTGCCGCCCGGCGGGAGTTGGGCTTTCTTGCTGCGCGCCATCCAACGCACGGGATAGGTGTTCTCCTCGCGGCAGTGCGGGCATACCAGAGTCATCTGCTTGGTTTCGGGCTTCTCGTCGTAGTAGCGTTTTTCGTCCATTCCGTTTAGGCCGCCTCTTCATCATTATAGTGCGTGTCGTCTAGTTTCGCGAAACGCAGGCCTTGATCTTTCCAACGCGGAAGCCAGTGTTCGAGAGCTTGCAGCACGTGTTCGCGATTCCCTTCCAGGACGCGGTGATCGCCATCGTGCAGGAGGAGGATGTCCCCGCCTTGCACACGACGTAAGCGCTCAATCACCGGCTGAGGTTGTTGCACGCGCCAGTCGCGCGCCATTTTGCTCCACATGGCGACGCCCGGTCCGCCGCAGCGCCGCACAATTCCCGCAAGCCACGGACTGCGAAAGCCGAAGGGAGGGCGCATCCACCTTGGCTTTGCGCCGGTGGCCGCGAAGACGGCATCGTCGCAACGGTTTAGTTGTTCGGCGATTTGCGACGGCGAAAGAAATGTGAGTGCCGGATGGGTTTCGGTGTGATTGCCGATGGCGTGGCCGCGCGCCGCGATTTCCTTGGCGAGCGCGGGAAACGCGCGCACGTGGCGACCAATCAGGAAGAACGTGGCTTTGGCGTTGTGGCGATCCACAAGATCGAGGATTTCCGGCGTGACAGCGGGGTTGGGGCCGTCGTCGAAGGTGATCGCGATCGAGGATTGATCGTTGAGGCGGCGAAGGGTGGGGCCGAAGAGTTGCGATGAGGGCGCGACGGCGCCCCAGGCAAATATTCCGCTTGCGGCGCAGAGTCCGCCGGCGGCGAGCCATGCTGGATGGATTGTCATTGCTCGCTGAATTTTCGCATGGGCGAGGGAGTACCGCTAGTGCGAGCATGGGTGACATCGAGGCTTCAGGGGCTAAAGCCCTTGCGAAATGGCGCGTCTTTCGGCGGGGCTGAAGCCCCGCCCTTCCGCTTTTCATCTCCACGCTCGCAACGCCGTCGAGCAATTCGCTGAGCCGCAAGCGGGCGTCGTGGGATTTCGGTGGCTACTTTGTTAGGATGGCGCCGGTCGTCGCGAAAAATGGAAACACCTGCAAGCGTGCGCGGCAAAATCCCGGATTGGGTTCGCTGGCTGGCGATTTTGTGGCTGGTGGTGTGGTTTCCGGTTTACTGGCACGCTTGGGGCGCGGGAAATTTTTTGCATTTGTGCGACGTGGCGGTGATTCTTACTTGCATTGGATTGTGGACTGGCAACGCGTTGCTGCTTGCGAGCCAGGCGATTTCGTCGGTGGTGATTGACGCGCTGTGGACGCTGGACGCGGCGGCATGGCTGGTTTTTCGGCGGCATTTTATCGGCGGGACGGAGTATCTTTTCGATGCCACGATTCCGCTGTGGATCCGCCTGCTATCGCTTTTCCACATCGTGATGCCGTTCATTCTGCTGTGGTCTTTGAGCCGGATGGGATACGACCGGCGCGGGTTTGCGTTGCAAGCGGCGATTGCGCTGCCGGTGGTGATTGCTTCGCGGTTCGTGACGCCAGCGCAGAATTTGAATTTCGCGCAGACGGCGCCATTTTTTCATCGGCAGCTTGGTCCGGTGCCGGTGCATTTGGCCACTACGTATCTGGCGGTTGTGTTGGGCGTTTACTTGCCGACTCACCTGATTTTCCGGCGCTGGTTCGTTCCGGCAGACGAACGCGGCGACCGGCGCGGCGCGAAGGGGGTTATGTAACGGCGATCCTTAGCGGTCGGTCGCGATTGGGACGCTTTATTCCGTCTGGCGGATGGCGCGGAGATCAATTCCGAGCTGCTGGCATTTTTTGTAGAGGTGGCTGCGTTCGAGGCCCAGGGCTTTCGCGGTGTTGGTCATGTGATGATGATGCAGCTTCAATTCTTCGAGCAACGTTTCGCGTTCGAAGGCTTCCACACGCTGGGCTAGCGGGCCTGTTCCCAATTCGGCGGAGAAGGTGGAAGAGCGCGGATTGGCTGAGACAGCGGCGCGCGGCAAGGCGCGCGTGACGGTTGCGGCGTCAATTACCTCGCCGCTCGTGAGAAGCAACACGCGCTCGACCACGTTGCGCAGTTCGCGGACATTTCCAGGCCAGGAATAGCGTTCTAGTTCGGCAATGGCTTCGGGCGAAAATCTTCGCGGTTTCCAATTGTTTTGGTCTTCGAGCTGGCGCGCGAAATGTTCGGCGAGGACGCGAATGTCCTCGACCCGCTCGCGCAGCGGCGGCAGATTAATCGGAAACACAAAGACGCGATGGTAGAGATCTTCGCGAAAAGTTCCCTGCCGGACTTGGTCTTCGAGGTTGCGATGGGTCGCGACGATCACTCGCACGTCCACGGCAAAGGGCTTATCTCCGCCGACGCGTTCGATTTCACCTTCTTCCAGCACCCGCAGCAATTTCGCCTGCATCGCGGGCGGCATGTCTCCGATTTCGTCGAGGAACAAAGTGCCGCCGTGGGCCTGCTCGAATTTTCCGGTGTGGCGCGAAGCCGCGCCGGTGAACGAACCTTTTTCGTGGCCGAATAGCTCCGTTTCCATCAGTTCGCTGGGAACGGCGGCGCAATTCAGCGAAACGAAGGCTTCGGCGCGGCGCGGGCTTTTTTCGTGCAGCGTACGCGCGATCAATTCTTTGCCCGTGCCGGTTTCGCCGCGAATGCACACGCGCGTTTCGCCGGCGGCGACGTGCTCCACCTGTGCCATCACTTCTTTCATGGCGGGACTGGCCCATACGATGTGATGGCGGCCTAGTCGGCGCTTGAGGTCGCGATTTTCTTCTTCCAGATGCTTCAAGCGCAGCGCATTTTCCACCGTGAGCAGGAGCTTTTCGCTGGAGATGGGCTTTTCGAGAAAATCGCTGGCGCCCAGGCGCGTGGCTTTCACCGCCATCTCGATGGAGGCTTGCCCGGACATCATCACGATGGGCGTCGCGAGGCTGATGGATTTGAAATCTTCGAGCAGGGCGATCCCGTCGCGGCCGGGCATGACCACATCGGAAAGAATCAGATCGAAGCGCTCAGCCTTGGCAAGTTCCAGGGCGCGCGTGGCGTTGTCGCAGACGGTGGCTTCGTGGCCGGCGAGCCGAAACGCGCGAGCGAGCGAGGCGAGAGTGTTCGCGTCGTCGTCAATAATAAGGATGTGGGCTTTCGCGGGCACCGGAGGCTAGGCCTCGTCTTCTTTTTTCTCGAAGACCATCGGGAACGTCTGCGGCTTGTGCGGCGGCTTCATCGGCAATTCGATGTGGAAGGAGGTGCCAACGCCCGTCTCGCTTTCAATGGAAATGCGCCCGCCGTGATCGGCGATCACGGCCTGGACGATGGCGAGTCCGAGCCCGGTGCCGTGCTGCTTGGTGGTGTAATAGGGCGTAAAGAGGCGTTCGGTTTCTTCGGGCGTGAGCCCCGTGCCGGTATCGGAAACTTCGAGAGAAACTTCGGTGGGCGTGTGCTGGGTGCGGAGCATCAGAACGCCGCCGGCGGGCATCGCGTCCATGGCATTGAGCACCAGATTTTCCAGCGCGCGATGAAGGAGCGTCGCGTCCGCCTGAATCGTGGGCAAATCTTCCTCGAGGTGCAGCTCGGGAGTGATGGCGGGGCGCCCCACGGCGCTGAATTGGCCTTCGAATAATTTCACGACGTTGCGGACGATTTCGTTCAGGTTCACGGTTGCGAGTTCTGGCTGCGGCATCTTGGCGAAATCGCTGAAACGCCCGACGATGGCTTTCAAGTTTTCGATTTCGGTGATCAGAATGCCGGTGGATTCGCGGAAGACTTCGTCGAACTGCCCGTTTTGTTGTTCGCGGGCCTTCTGCAGATTTTCCACGGTGGTCTGCAGGGGGAAGAGCGGATTTTTGAGTTCGTGCGCGAGGCGGCGGGCCACTTCGCGCCAGGCAGCGACACGTTCAGCCTGCACCAGGCGCTCGCGCTGCTCGACGAGTTGCTCGGTCATCTGATTGAAGGATTTGGCGAGCTGGCTGATTTCGTCGTGCCCGCGAACCTCCACGCGGGCGCTCCAATTCCCTTCCGCGACTTCGTGCGCGCCTTCGGCGAGCTTTTGCACGGGGCGCGTGACGCGCGCGGCGCCCCACCAGCTGAGCATCAATCCGATCAACAAGCCGACGGCGATCACGCCGATAGCGAGCCAGCGAATGCGGCGCTCGAGGGTTACGACCGTGCGCTGCGACGTTCCGACGAAAAGAACCCCGAGCAATTCCTTGGAGCGCCCGAGGAGCGGCAGCGCGTGAAACACTTCGGCGCTGGCAGGATCAATGGTCCAGCGAATGGTGGCGGTTTGCGGAACAGGATTCGACATTTCGGATTCCACCAGCGGCTGGAAACGGTTGGCGTCCTGCGCGGGGCCGTTCGCGTCAACGAGGTCGGCCTCCTGAAATTGCGGATCGAGATTGAGGTAGAGCAGCGCGCGCATGTTCGGAGGGAGGACGAGCGAAGCGAGAAATTCCTTGGCGAGGCGCTCGCCGCCGACGACGTAAAGGTCGCGATCGCCGACGCGGACGGTGGCGACGGACAAGAGCGCGAGCGTGGGACCGGCTTCCGTGTCCAGCTTCATGAGGAAAGCGCCGCGCGCGGTCCAGTCTTCGGGCTTGGTGACCCATTCCATTTTGTAATTGAAGCGCGCGGGCGATTCCGCGGAGGAAATGATGGTGCCGTCGTTGCTGACGAAATCGAGGATGTCGAGCTGGTGCGAGCGGGAGACGCCGTTGGCATCGTTAACGTAGACGGAGACGTCGGCGTTCGGGCGGCTGAGGTCAATCGCCATGCGTACCGTCGGCTCCGCGTCGGCGATGCCTTTCACGCGGTCTACTACGTCTTTGCCGCGGCGCTGGAATTCTTTCTGGAATTGGGCGAGGAGCGCGTCGCTGTGTTCGCGATTCAGTTCGTCGAAGGCGCGGCGGGAGACGACGGTGACACCCGCAGCGATCAGCGCGACGGCGAGCAGCAGCGCGAACATGAAGCTGACGAATAATCTGGTACGAAACGTCACGATTTGCCTTTAGCTTTGCAGCCGCAGGAAGCTGCATTTTCGGAGTTGGGCCAGTTGGCCACGCGAATGCGATCTCGCACGGGAGCATGATGAAATTTCTCATGGCTGCTTGTCAGTCCCCGCGGCGGCGCCGGTGTCGAGCCATACATCCGCCAGCGGCCACTCTTCGGCCGGTCCAGGAACTGTCCAGTCTCGCACGCGAACGCTCAGGCCGTAAACCTGCGGGAGCCAGACTAGCGGCACGATAGTAAACCTGGCGAGGATGTCGCGCTGCTGATCGTAAATGTCCTGCGGCGATGCTTGATCAGTCAGGGCCGCGGCGCTCGTACCGGCCTCCGCGGGCTCTCCGCTCTTGGAAATTTGCAAGAGCACGGCTTGTAGCGCGGCCGCGGGGTTGGGCGAAGGCATCCGCCAGCGGATCAGTTGCGCGTCCAAGTGATGTTGCGGCACGCTGGCATCGGCGCGTCCATTGGCGGCTGCGGATTTCGGGAGCGCTTGCGCGATCACGGAAATTCCCGCTTCTTTGGCGTTCACTGCAATGCGTTCCGCCACACTCTGCTCCAACGGATCAGCGGAATCATATCCCAACAGCAACTTGGCGGCGGGCGAGAATTGCGAAGAAAGTTCCTTGCTGCGCGCCGGGTCCGCGGCGGTGGGAAACAAGAAGGCGGTGCCGCTTGACCACTGCGGCAGCAGGCCGCCGGCGGGCTCGCCAGTTTTCTGCAGGATGAAATTTACGATGGCGGCGCGGTCTATGGATTGCGCGACGGCTTCGCGAATGCGGGGATTGCGGCTGGCTGCGCTGTCGGCAGTGTTGAAAACTAGCGCTAGCAATTCGTCGGGCTGCGAAATGCTGACGCGCACGCCGCGCTCGGAGGCGCTACGGGCGTCTTGCGGCGGAATTTCGGCGAGATCGGATTTATTAAGTTGCAGATCGAGCAGGCGATCGTGGGCGGAGACGCCCATCGTGATTTCGATGGAGTCCACGAAGGGCCGGCCTTCGCGGAAATTATTGTTGGCGACGAGAGTGGCGTGTTTGCCGGGTTCGAATGAAGCTACGGCGAACGGGCCGCTGCCGGGGTCGCCCGCGAAAGTGCCGTCGGCTTCGCGGTGATCGTAGATGAGGCTATCAATTTGCGATTTTGCAGCGGATTCTTCGGGAGTGGAGGCCGCGATCGCTGGATCGAGCGATGCGATGGTTGCGCCGATTTCAACGCGGAGCGTTCCGCCATAGCGCGGGCGGCGGGCGGTTCGTGCCGGCAGCGCCGCGAATACGACGAACAGAACCAAGCTAATGGCTGCAAGTCGTCGTGACAACATACGCCTCGTAGTTTTTGGTGTTTAAGTTATAGACGACTGCGCGTGCAGTATTCGTCGCGAACCCTGGCTCAAATGACATTACGGGCCCAGGGGTCTCGATTGGCGCGCCTGAAGCGCTAAATTGGCCGTCATTGGATTCGTACCCTTGAATCGAATCCGCCTGAGTCCAATCGCCGTTGCCGGTCTCCAAATATGCCTCTCTATTCTTGCAGGGTGCGCCAACTCCCGTCTGATCCCCCGCGATAAACACCGGACTGCTGTTAAACCCGGAACCCGTTTGCTCGCATTTCAGAGTGTCCGGCTGCGTCAGTTCGCCACTGCACGTCATATCGCCGACATAGACGTGTCCTCCGTCATTATCAATGCGACCTCGAGGGTCACGGAACCGCCACGGGACGATTGAAATCGCTTGGATGAAGCGCCAACTTCCCTCTTGCGCGCGATAGTAGGCCAATCGGTCCGACTCGAGAACCGCGAGCAGTGAAGGATTTCCGGCGGCGTCGGGAGACAAGAGCGCGAAATCGAGGAATTTCGTAGGTTGCTGCCATACCGACCGTTTGTCGAGTGATAGCAAACCGTCCCGTTGTTGGTCCGTGCCGGGCGCGAATTTTGGGGCAGCGACGATGGCAATTTGGGACTCGTTTTCGGGCTTGGCGGCATTTAGGATCTCGGCAACTAAGATATAGCTTTGGGTGCCTTGCGAGATCGTAAGCTGCAATTGCACGGCGGATTGCGTTGCGGCCGCGGTGGCATCCGGCGATAAAAGCCGAAAGCTGCGATTTTTTAGCTCAGATTCCAGCGCGGACTCGATGTTGGCGGCTACCGCTGGACTGAGATCGGAGATGTTTTTCGTCTCGAGCGCGACGGGATTCAGAGGGCTGATTTCGGCGGCGATTTTATCGGCTAGCTCGCTCACGGCGTCAGTCCATTGTTGTGGAAGTTGCGCCGGGGATTGCGCGTGAAGTGCGCGCGGGCAGGCGACGATGCAAATTGCGGACAGGGCGATTTGCAGTGGGAGAAGGAGTCGGAGGGAGAGGCGCATCCGTGTGCGCGAATCGTGAGTTGCGTTCGCGAAGCTTCATATTAGCACATCGGTTCCTTGGCGAGGTTGGATGGGCACGCCATCGTGTGAGGACCTGCAACATTTTGCGCCTTCCGTTCGGTGAGAGAAGAGAGATCCCTCCCTGCGGTCGGGATGACAGCTCCCTCGCTTTTTTGCGCCGAGTTATCAGAGTGCGTTCGCGTGGAGCGCTTCGATCGATCCCGTGGCGCGAGCGATTTGTGGCACTGCTTCGGTGGCGCACTGAAGTGCGCCGCTACAAATTCGGAGGTATCGTCAGGCCATTTGCGTTTCTGCGCGAAGTCAAAACCAAGAGCACAGCCAGGAGTGGCTGTGCCACCCGCGGCGTTACGATCGTGCTTGTCGGCTCGGCCATTGAAATTTGGTGATTCACGCCGGTTGGGTGGCTGCGGCTTTGTCTTGGGCTGAAGCTTCGCTGCGGCGGTCGCGTCGCGTTGTGCCCATGATTTTGGCCGTGCCACCCGCAAGGGTTTTTGCCGGCGTTACTCCCGGTACCGGGCTGCCCTGCCTCGCGGGACAGGCCGCGAGCTGCCCCGGCCGGGAATTTCGTTGGTGCTGTGTTATGGCCTGCCGCTTCCGCGCGTGGGCGGATCGTTCATGCCGGACATGTTTGCGGCGGCTTGCGCTGATTTCAGGACGTCGTTGGTGAAGAAAAATTTGCCGTCGGTGGGGACCATCATGATTTGCACGCGGTCGCTCAGGCGCTGCGCAACCGTTAATTGCACTAGCATGGGATTTGCTTTCAGCGCGGAAGCTTCGAGCTGCAATTTTTCGGCGTCGGCTTGCGAGCTTTGGCGAATCTCGTTGGCTTCGGCGTCGGCCAGCAGGTTCTGGCGTTCTTTTTCGGCTTTGCCGTCAATCACTTTGGCTTGCGCGGCGGCTTCGGCGCCTTTGATGGTTTCGATATTTTGCGTTTCGGCGAGCAGGGTGCGGCGCTGCTGCTCGGCTTTGGTGTCAATCACTTTGGCCTGGGCCTCGGCTTCGGCATTCTTCACGCGCGCTTGCGCGGCGGCGTCGGCGTCTTCGATGGTGGTTTGCTTGCGGGCTTCGGCTTCCAGGCGCGATTCTTCAATTTGTTTTTGTTTCAGCGGCAAGGTGTATTGCATGGCATCCGATTCGGCTTGAGCCATCAGGACGCGTGTGCGCGCGTCGGCTTCGGCGTGCTTGATCTGGCGGACTTTTTGCGCTTCGGCCTGCGATTCGGCGATCTTCACTTTTTTCTGCTCGATGCTCTGGTCCACGGTGGTGCGATCGTCTTCCTGCTCTTTGAGGAGCAAGCCTTGCAGCCCTTGCGCGTACTCTTCGGGGAGCTGCACTTTGCGCAGCAGCACTTCCTTGACGACGATTTGATCTTCAGCGAGGCGCGCCGTGATGGCTTGCGTGGCGCGCTGGTGGAATTCCTCGCGCTTGGTGGAGAAAACGTCGCGCACCGCGTAGCTGGGACCGAGGTCGCGGAAGATGCTGGTGACTACCGGGGCGACGATTTGCTGGTCAATGGGCTCAGGGAGATTCGCCTGGACGTAATCGAGGTGGCGGGGGTCGAGGCGGTAGCGCACGGTGACCGCGAGGCCGACGGAGAGACCTTCCCGGGCTTCGACGGTGAGGACTTCCAGGCCCTTATCGCGCAGATTTTCGGAGGCGGCGGTGGAATAGACGTTGTCGCGGATGTCGTAGAGCTGGGCGCGTTCGATCAGCGGCATGATCAGGTGCGTGCCGGAGTAGAGCGTGCCGGGTCGCACGCCGGAAATCTGGCTGATGCGGACGGCGGCATGGCCATCGGGAACTACCAGCAGGCTTTTGCCGAGAAGAGTGCAAAGCGCGGCTGCGATTACGAGTTTCGCGGCTGCGGACCAGCGGATGGCTCGGCGTGGTCCTGGCGTGCGCGGGGGGAGGCGGAAGCTGGGGCGCGCGGGCGGCGGAGGCGGTGTTGCCGAGGCGAATGGCGCGGGTGCTGCGCCCTCGGTTGGCGCCGGGGCGTTGGCGGCGGTCGTTTGGCCCGCGGCGGGTTTTTCCGGCGGGCGCTCGCGGCGTTGCAGGATGCGATTGAGTTCAAATGCGAGGTAGACGTCGTAGAAGACTATGATCGCTGCTACGCCGAGGAAGCCGAAGCTGATCGCGAACAACAGCCACCGCAGAAAAAGCATGTGAAGCCTCCTTAACCTTGATCAGTTCCACGGTCGTCGAGCTGAGCCGCGAACCGAAGAGCACAGCCAAGAGTGGCTGTGCCACACTAGGCCGCTTTCTGCTCGTATGACTCGTCGGCTTGAGGTGCTGCGGCAGCCGCCATTCTTTGGCGCACGGTTTGCGGCTCTGGTTTGGCGGGCATCAGGCGCATTATTAGCACGAGGCTCAGCCACTCCAGACCCAGCGCTACGGCGAACGAAACGAAGATCGCGCTCGCCACTCCGACGAAATCGATTGTGTATCCCATGGTCCTGTCCTCCGTTGCGGCTGGGCTGCGTGTGGGATGAATGCAGGACGAGCGCCAATGCGCGACGGTGATGCGTTTGCAGCCAGTGCGTGGTGGCGAGGCTGTGTTTTGAATGCTTTGCGAAACAGTGATGGCCAACGCGAGAGTGACGATCGGCGAGGAGACGCGCATCAAGGCGTGGCGGCACAAACACGCCGTGGAAATTGACACGCAATGGAAGGGAGAGAGGAGTCCCGACCGACGCCGCAGCACATGAGCGGTCGGTCTGCGATTAGGGTGTTATCAGGAGTTTGATACTGCGCGGATTGAATAGGCCAAATCGCAGATATAATCGGCTCATGAATACACGATTTGTCCTTCTCATCGGCGCGTTGCTGATGCTATCAGGCACCAGCGGTGGTCAAGAGGAGCGTCACGAGAGATTCAAATGCGGCGAATACAAAGGATTCATGGCGTGCACCGCGTTCACGCTTGTCATACTTCAGGACCCTTTTAAAGTCCGCAAGGCAAAGGGTGTAGTCTTGCTCCCTGGAAGCAAAGACCCGATCCGGAATGTGCTCGTTGAGTTTCGAGATGCCGAGGGAAAAATCGTAGCCACTAAGACTGATTCACGAGGGCGGTTCCAGTTTCGCCATCTTAAAGAAGGTACCTATATGTTCAAGACCACGCTGTCTGGATTTTCATCCTTAATTGGCACGGTTGTTCTGGACAAAAACGCTAACAGCCCCAACGTAATAGATCTCCAAATGCCCGTCGGAGTCTAAGAGTCATACTCCACGCCACCAGGTCAGGGGAACAGGAGAAGAGCAATGTCCAAGAAACTCGAAGGGAAAGTTGCACTCATTACGGGCGGATCACGCGGCATCGGGGCGGGAATCGCCAAGCGTTTGGCGGCGGACGGCGCGAACGTCGCCATCACCTACACCAAAGGCGCCGACTCGGCTGCGGCGGTGGTCAAGGAGATTGAACGCGGCGGCGGAAAGGCGGTCGCGATTCAGGCGGACGCGACCGATCTAGCGCCGTGAATGCCGCGGTGGATAAGACTGCCGTGACTTTCGGCCGGATTGACATTCTGGTGAACAACGCTGGCACGGGCATTCCGAAGAAGTTTGAGGACACCACGCTGCAGGAGATGGACCAGATGATTAACCTCAATCTCCGCGGCGACGTTCGTCGCGACCCAGGCCGCGCTGAAACACATGAAGGACGGCGGCCGCATCATCATGATCGGGTCATGCGTCGGCGAGCGGATGATGACGCCGGGCTTGGTGGCGTACTCGGCCACGAAGGGCGCGATTAAGATGTTCACGCAGGGGCTCTCGCGAGAGGTGGGCGGCCGGGGCATCACGGTGAATAATATTCAGCCCGGTCCGATTGATACCGACTTGAATCCAGCGGCGGGCGATTGGGCCGTGCCACAAAAGGCTAATACCGCGCTTAACCGCTTCGGCACGGTTGACGAAGTGGCCGCGTTGGTGGCGTTCGTGGCGAGTCCCGAGGCGGCGTACATCACCGGCGCGAATCTGACCGTTGATGGCGGCACGAACGCGTGAACAATCTACGTTCCGGCCGGGGACGGGCGAAAACGGTTGGCGTCTGCTAGACTTGTCTTAGAGGCTTGCGATGGCTTCGCCTTCACCTACTGGCGATCGAGGGCACGTGGCGGATCCGCCGCCGGGATTTGGAGCGCCTCCGCCTGGTAGCCCGCGCGTACGGCCGGAGCCTCCGGCTAGCGGTTTCCGCCTCGGGCACATCTTCGGCATCCCGATTTATTTGCATGCCAGCTGGCTGATCATCTTCGCGCTGATCACCTTCACTCTGGCGAAGCAGTTCACCTACCAACATCCCGGATGGTCGCCACAACAGCATTGGGCGCTCGGCATCATCACGAGCGTATTGTTTTTCGGCTCGGTGGTGTTTCACGAGCTGAGCCACAGCGTGATCGCCAAGCATTACCGCATCCCGGTGGATTCCATTACCTTGTTTGTGTTCGGAGGCCTTTCGCGGATTTCGCGCGACCCTTCGAACGCCTGGCAGGAATTCAACATCGCGATCGCCGGACCGCTCTCGAGCTTCTTTCTAGGGGGCTGCTTCTGGCTGGTGGCGCATTACGTTCACGGCAACGAGCTGGTGGTGGCGGCGTGCACGTGGTTGTGGGAAATCAACGTGCTGCTCGCGATTTTCAACCTGGTGCCGGGGTTTCCGCTCGACGGCGGGCGCATTCTGCGCGGAGTCGCCTGGGGAATTACCAAGGATTTCACGCGCGCGACGAAGATCGCTTCCAATGCGGGGCGATTTTTCGCTTACCTGATGATTTTCATCGGCGTGTGGGAAGCATTTAACGGCAATCCAATCGGCGGGCTGTGGACTGCGTTTATCGGATGGTTTTTGCTGAGCGCGGCGCGGGAGAGTTACGCGCAGGTGGCGATCAAGAGCACGCTGACCGGTTTGCACGCCGCGGACGTGATGACGCAAGACGTGCCGACCGTCGAACGCAATATTTCCGTGGAAGATTACGTCCACGAAGTGCTGCGCACCGGGCGGCGCTGCCACATCGTGACCGGTGCGGGGCGGCCGGTGGGTCTGGTGACGTTGCACTCGGCGCGCGAGGTGCCGCGAGACGAGTGGGCGAACACTTCGATTCAAGCGGTGATGATGCCTTTTGAGCGCATCCACGCGGCGACTCCGGAAGAGCCCGCGCTGGGCGTGCTGGAGCGCATGCAGGCCGAGGACATCAATCAAATGCCGGTGATTTCCAACGGGCAGATCGTGGGGATGATCGGACGCGATACGATTTTGCGCGTGCTGCAGACGCGCATGCAGCTGGGGCATTTGGCTTCGTAGTTTCCGTCAGGTCAAAATCACCACACATGAACGCAGATGAACACAGATAACATCTGATGAAAGAACTTCGTCATTGAGTTCCTCCGAACAATTGCCTGCGGAAAAATCTTCGACTCAGCCGCCGCGGATTTGCTCGGTGGCTGAGTTTTGCCGGCGTGGCTGCGGCGCTCGGGGCGTTCGCAGTTTATTGGCGCGAACGCAAGATTGCTTACCCTGTGAAGGTGATCGGGCATGCTGGCGAAATTCCGGTGGGTGGCTCGGCGGTGTTCGCTTATCCGGAGGATGACCGGCCGTGTTTTCTGCTGCGGCCGGCGGAAGACACTTATCGGGCGTTCAGCCGGTTGTGCACGCATCACACTTGCCCCGTATTTTACCGCCCGGAACAGAACGTCTTCGCGTGCCCGTGCCATGGCGGGGTATTTTCCGCTACCACGGGCAAAGTGCTCGATGGGCCGCCGCCGAAGCCGCTGCCAGAGGTGATTCTGGAGCGCCGCGGCGACGAAATTGTGGCCACCGGGTTCGTGCAGACGCCCTAGCGGCTGTCTTGCGCGGTAATCGCCGCATCCCTTGGCAAACATTGGGCTTCCGCTGCGCTACCACTTGCATTCTTCACCGATGTGTCATACCTTGTTTACCTAGCCTTCATGCCCCCGAAAGCGGTGCCGGGCCCACGCCGCTGGTAGCTACCTTACAACCTGCGAACCAGACACGTGTTTCGAGTTGCGTTGTCGTGTAGGTGGAGACGAGCTTGAACTCGTTTGACGCCAGCATCATAGCGTTTCTGAACCAATTTGCGCACCGTTCCGCGGATTTTGACTACCTGGTCATGCTCATCGGCTCGAACGAACTGGCCAAGGGCGGCGTGATCACCTGCATCATCTGGTGGGCCTGGTTCCGGCCGGGCGAGGACAAGGTCAGAGATCACGAATTCCTTTTTTGCGGGATCCTGGCGAGTTTCATGGCCGTGCTCGCGGCTCGGGCCCTTGCTGATTTTCTGCCTTTCCGCGAGACGGCCCTTTGCGAACCCCGCGCTGCATTTCCAACTTCCCTACCACGTGGACTTTCTGGACCACATGATCAAGTGGAGCTCGTTTCCGAGCGATCACGCCGCGCTGTTCTTTGCGCTGGCGACCAGTGTTTTTTTCGTTTCGCGAGGCGCCGGAACGCTAGCGCTGCTGCACGCATTTTTCGTTGTGTCGCTTACGCGCGTGTATATGGGAATGCACTACCCCACGGACATTGTGGCGGGCGCGGCAATCGGCGTCGGGATGGCCTCGTTGGCGAAAATTACGGCCGTAAGGATGAAAGTGGCGGGGCCGGCGATGTACTGGCTCGAGAAATCCCCGCAAACGTTTTATCCGGCGCTTTTTCTGCTGACGTTTCTGATTACGGTGATCTTCAATCCGGTGCGGCGAGTGGCCCTGATTTTTTTCGAGATGATGGAAATCGTCATTCGGCACTCGCATTAGGAATGCGAAAGCCGCGAGACCGTCGTGAATGCTTACTCCGGGCGAGGCGGCGGGTAGCGGTCGGCTTTGGCGCCGACGCCTTCTGTGGCTGTGACGATTACATCGGCGGGGATGTCTTTTAGTTCCTGCGTGTAGCCGCTGGGCCAGTGGATCACGATGGAGTCCACGTGATCGTGCTTGCCCAGGCCGAAATAAATGCGCGGGTCCTGCGCGGAGCAGTAGCTCATGCCGCCTTTGGCCTGGTCGTAGCTGGTGAAATCGCCGGCGGTCAATTTCAGCGACGCGCCGATGCCGTCGCGATTGGAGGTGACGCCGATCAGGCGCACCGCGATCCAGTGATTATTTTTCGCGGCGGGAGAGCTGCCGCCTTCATTTCGAAAAGTTGCGCGTCTTCGCCATTGTTGTTGACCAGAAAATCCTGCCAGCCGTCATTGTCATAATCGCCGACAGCCAGGCCGCGTCCTACGCGCGGCGCGCGAAAGTCGGGACCTTGGGTGCGCGTGGCGTCCACGAAACTGCCTTCACCCACGTTGCGGTATAGCGTCTTCTCTTCCTCGTAGCTTACTTCCGGGTGGTAGAGCTTGATGTTGTCCAGAATGTGGCCGTTGACGACGAGCAGGTCACGCCAGCCGTCATTGTCAAAGTCGAAGAAGCGCGCGCCGAACGCGCTATTCAGAATATTGGTCTGACCGATGCCAGACGCAATGGTGTAATCGGTGAAAGTGCCGTCGCCATTATTGCGATACATGCGGTTCAATTCGAAATCCAGGTGGCTGACGAAGAGATAGAGCAAGCCATTGTTCATCACGTCGGCGGCATCGGCGCTCATGCCCGCTTCGGTGCGGCCATCTTCGCTGAAGCCCGCGCCGGATTTGTAAGTCGCGTCGCGGAAACGTGCCGTCGCCATTGTTGTAATACAAAAAATTCCGCTGCGTGTCGTTGGCGATGAAGATGTCCGTCCAACCGTCGCCATTCAGGTCCGCCAGCACCACGCCCAGGCTTTTGCCGTCGGTGTTCGTCAGGCCGGCCTTTTCGGTGACGTCGGTGAACGTGCCGTCGCCGTTATTGTGATACAGCTTCGCGGAAGAACCCTTGAAGCTATCGGGATGGCAATACGCGCTGGTCTGCGGAACGTTGCGCAGGCCGGGGCGAATATCGCCGCAGAGCACTGGGTGATCCACGTCGTACTGCACGTAATTCGTGACGAGCAGGTCGAGCTTGCCGTCGTGATCGTAATCGAACCAGCCCGCTGCGGTGCCCCAGTTGCCGTCGTCGCCGACGCCAGCTTTGGCGGTGACGTCAGTGAAAGTTCCGTCGCCATTATTGTGCAGCAGTACGGAATGGCGATAGCCGGTCATATAGATGTCCGGGTAGCCGTCGTTGTCATAATCGCCGACGGCCACGCCGAAGAACATCGTGCCGTCAGTATGGATTTTGCTTTGCGCGGTGACGTCGGTAAACGTGCCGTCGTGATTATTGCGATAGAGCGCGGGTTGCGGCGGCTCCGCAGGATGAAAGAACGGCGTGTCGCCGCTGTTTACGAAAAATGCGTCGAGATAGCCGTCCTGGTTGTAATCAATCCAGGCAACGCCTGCGCCCATCGTTTCGGGATAGAGCCGCTCGGGCGAGGCGGCGCGTTCGTGATGGAAATGGATTCCCGCTGCGTGGGTGACGTCACGAAATTCGACGTGATAAGGATTGGTGATCTCGCTGCGGTGGCGCAGCTTGATCGTGTCCTCGTCCTCTTGTCCTCGGACGTCAGCCCTTGGGCGGCTTGCCGGCGTCATGTTGTGCTTGCATCCGCGCGAAGCGAAGGACTGCCGAGTGTGCCGATGCGCCGAGGAATCCCGCCCACACGTCGCTGGTCGCAATAAGTAGGATAGCGGCTGCGATTAATACGGAACGGTGCACGGAGGAGGAGCCGCGGTTCATTGCGGACCAAATTCTATCAGCATGACGAAACGTCGCGCCAATGGATGTACGGACCAAATCGGGATTCGCCGCGTACCGGGATCGAACAGATGACCGCCAGCGCACACCGATGACTGCAGTGAACCGAAATTGATCCGATTCGCAAAACGAATCGCAGTCGCTGTGGAAATCTTTTCGTATGTGCCAGTTTCGTGTTGACTCTGGCCGGACTCGGTTATAGCCTTCACGTCATTCGAGCGGGGTGGGGGCCCTTTTCTAGAAGTGCCACACAAATATTTCTCAAGCATTCGCACAGGGTGCGGTTGCGGAAGCCATAGTTGTTTCCGCCAAGGGAGTCAGCACTTCGCGCGCTGGCGCCGATCGAGCGAATTCGCGCAGATCCTCGCTCAATATTTTTCTTCGACGGTTCGTTCCGGCTTTAGTGTTGCTTGCGACTGGTTCGCCACTCTGCGTTGCTCCGCTGGCGCGCGCGAGCGCAGCGAATGCTTCGGCGCGTGCGGCGCTGATCCAGGCGGCGAGCATCGCTCCCAAGAAAGTGATCATCGATACGGACCCCGGGACCGATGACGCGCTGGCCATTCTGCTGGCTATGAATTCGCCGGAGTTGGATGTGCGCGCGCTGACCGTTGTTCCCGGCAATGTGACTGCCAAGCAAGGATTGGAAAACGCGCTGAAGCTGGCTTCGCTCACCAATCGCTGCGACATCCCGGTGGCGGGTGGCGCGCAGCATCCGCTTTTTCAGAAGCTGATCACCGCGGAGTTGTGGCACGGCGCAAACGGCCTGGCCAACGTGGATTTGCCGGCGAGCAGGTGCAAAGCCGACGCGCGCTTCGGGCCGGACTTGATCATTCAGATGGTTCACGCGGACCCGCACGAGATCACGCTGGTGCCGATCGGGCCTTTGACGAATATCGCCCTCGCGGTGCTGAAGGATCCCTCGATCGTTCCGCTGGTGAAGGAAGTGGTGATCATGGGCGGCTCGATTTCCGGCGGCAACGTGAACGCCGCGGCCGAGGCGAATATCTACAACGATCCGGAGGCAGCGCAGATCGTTTTCCAGGCAGGTTGGCGGCTGACGATGGTCGGCTTGGACGTGGGCAATCAGACGCTCTACGACCAGGCGCACCTGGACGAGCTTTCCAAGACGCACGGCCCGGAAAATGATTTTGCGGTGAAGGTGCTTACGTTTTTGATCGGGCAGGAAGCGAAATACGGCGCGGGCGGCGGGACGCCGATGTATGACCCGCTGGCAGTGGGCGCGGCGGTGGATCCGGCGATTGTCACCACGCAGGCGATGCATGTGGACGTGGAGACGCGCGGCGAATTTACGCGCGGCGAGACGGTGGCGAATCGCCACAATACGGTGGAGCGCAACGTCCTGCACGGCGACCGCTACATTATTGAAGGCGTGGACCACGTCACTCCGAACGTGCAGGTGTGCACAGGAGTGAACGCCGAAAAGTTTTTGCAGCTTTTGAACGCGCGGCTGGCGGGAAAGTGATGCGTGGGTTCGCTCGCGCGAATTTCGAGCGGTGCGGGCGTACGGAATTCGGGAGCCGAGTTGACATCGCAGTTTCAGGATTCGCAGACGTCTAGAACTGAGGGAGAGCGTCGATGAAAATGTGGAAGAGTGTGGTGCTGGCAGCAGTGATGATCGTCTTTTCGATCACGGCTATTCTACTCGCAGCGCCCAGCGCGACCGCCCAATCGCTGGAGCGCGGTGAAATTCGCGGCGTGGTGTACGATTCGTCGCACGGCCTGGTCGTCGGCGCCACGGTGACGATCTCCAACCCCTCGACAGGCTATAAACGCGAGCTTACGACGGATACGACCGGTTCTTACGACTTCGCCCAGTTGCTTCCGGGTGTCTACAAAATCCAAGCGGAGGCGCCGGGCTTTGCAGCGACCGAGATAACGGACGTCCACATTGATATCGGCGCCAGCCTGAGCCTCGACATCACGCTTCCCGTTAAAGGACAGACGCAAACGGTCGTCGTTTCGGCTGAATCAACCGGTCCCGTGGATACCGCTACGGCGGGCATCAATCAAGTCATCAATCAAAAAGATTTGGAAACTCTGCCGCTTTCCGGCCGCGATTATCGCGACTTGGCGCAGTTGAGTTCTTCGGCGCAGGTGGTACCGGGCTTGCGCGGAGGCATCCGCCTGGGTGGCCAGCAGAGTGACTATCTTGGGATCGTCGTGGACGGCCAAGACACTTTCAACAATTACTTCGGTGAAATTTTCGGATCGCTGGAGACCAAGAACTTTACGGTTCCTCTGGAGGCGGTGCAGGAATTCCAGGTGGTTACCAACGGGTTTGCACCAGAATTCGGTCGTGCCACAGGCGGGTTGATCAACGTGGTGACCAAATCCGGCACGAACGAGCTTCACGGCGAGGCACACGATTACTATCGTGGCAGCCGCTTCACCGAGAACGACGCCATCGGCGAGCCGCCAAACATCACGACCCAAAATCAGTTTGGCGGTTCCGTCGGTTTCCCAATTCACAAGGACCGCCAGTTCTTGTTTTTGGCCGCAGACACCCAACTGCAGAATGGCCCGCTCGTGACGCAGTTTTGTCCGCCGGGCGCGGGGCAAGCGACGTGCCTCGCGGCCTTGGCTAGCACCACGGGACCTACGTTTGCGAACTGCGCCCCAGGAACGTGCGCTGCGGGTACAGTCCCTCTACCCAGCAATCTCCCGGCAGGCACGCTGCTGCCTTCCGGCTGCGGCACTCCGGCGGCAGGCGACCTCGTCCTACAAGATTGTTATGGCGTTTCCTCACTGGCTGGTTTCGAGGGGCCGCACAATCAGTTCCAAAATTTGTTCACGATCCTGGGGCACTACGACTATCAGTTCAGCCCCGCCAACCATTTCAGCGTTCGGAGCTATTTCACGCGGAACCACACCAATGGTTTCAGCGGCGCGCAAGGCCAGAATGAAATCCCCCAGGCATTTGACAATACGGAGGACTTCACCAATAAGGGCGCGTCCGCTGTTTTCAGCCTGAATACCGTGCTCGGCAGAAAAGTGAATGAAATCCGTATCAGCCTTTCGGACGAAGTTCGCGAGCGCCATGCGAACAGCAACTCACCCGGACTTTCGATCTCGGATTCGAGCATCCCGGATCTGGCCGTTGGCAGCGCCTTTAACTACGGTATCGGCCAGCGCTACTACCTGCCCATCAACAACCAGGACGGTAAATTCGAGGCTGCGGACAACTTCGATTACTCGTTTGGCAAACACGACATCAAGTTTGGCGGAGATGTGGTGACCTTCGAAGACCGCAAGGATTCCTTCGTAGGTTGGGGCGCAGGTGAATACGATTACTTCAGCCTCGCGGCCTTCAATAGCGGGGTCGCGGCCGGATTAACGGGATGCGGGCCGGCGGCAACCGGGCCTAATGCCTTCACCTGTCTTCTCAGCCAAGGCGTTGCTCTGAATGGAAAGCCGCTGTCGTTTCTAGGGCCGGCTACGACGCTCTTCCCCAACTACCAGACCGACTTGGGCCTCTACTGGCAGGACAAATGGCAGGTGACGCCAAGCCTCACTGTAACCTACGGGCTGCGTTGGGACGGCACCTGGAACCCTCAGCCCCAGACGCCGCTGTGGGGAACGACGGTGCTAGTTGGGCAAGGTGCAGGATCGCACGACTCCGCTGTGCCTCAGCGAGTTCCAGCCGACTTCAGTCAATGGGGGCCGCGCATCGGCGTCGCATGGAACGTGAGGCGGGGAGCGCACCCGACGGTCATCCGGGGAGCTTGGGGCCTCTACTATGCACTCACGGTAGGGATCTTCATGCCCACGGCGGGAGCAGGCAATCTGACTCACTGCATAGGCAGTTGCGGGTTTCCGGACAACGGGGCCGTTGGCTTTCCCTATCTGAACCCCAACTCGACAACTTTGGGCGTAAACCAACTTTGCGGGACGCAGTTTGGCTGCGCGGCTCCCACGTCTGGTGGCGGATATGTGGACCCGCAGTTTCAAAACCCGCGTGTGTCGAGCTTCACCGGAGGGATCGAACAATCACTGGCGTATAATTTGGTGGTGACCGGCACTTTTTCTTACGTCCACTCCACGCATTTGCGGACGGGAGGCTATGATTCGGAAGAAGCCTGGCAGCGGAACTACATCATTGACGGCACCGACCCCTTCGGGCGGTCCCTCCTTGATGGCACCACCAACTATACCAACGGCGCGTTCACAAGCTTCAGCCCCACGCCGCTCGACCCCACCCTGCCCAATGCCACCAATGAGACGGCCAGCTTCAGCTACGGGAATTACGAGTCGCTGGTTCTAAACGTCACCAAGCGTTTCTCCAACCATTTCCAGGTGTTCGGAAATTACATCTGGTCGCAAAATAAAGACAATGGCGCGAGCGAGCGCGACACCGACACGTACTTCGGACAGCAGGATCCGATCAATCTGAAGATCGATTACTTCCGCAACGGTCTGGACATCCGGCAACAGTTCAAAGCCGCCGGTGTTTACGAGTTGCCGTGGGGCTTTGAAGTCAGCTCGAGTGTGATTGCCCACACCGGTGTGCCGTTTCCCCTTTACGTCGCTCAAGACATCAATGGCGACGGGGTTTCCGACCTTGGCCACAACAATGACCGTCCGACCTTCACAAACGCCAGCGGCAAAACGTCCCTGTTAACTCGTTATCCATTCGACCAACCGGGATATTTCGAGTGGGATGGGCGGCTACAAAAGGACATCCCCATTCATGAAAGATTTCATGTGATAGCGTCCGGCGATTTCTTCAACTTGACCAACCGCGGCAACCTTTACTCCAATCCGAATAGCCCCAGTACGGCCACTATCTCGCTGAACGGTTGCTCGCCGAATACACCGGCGCCATCCGCTGGTTTCACGGGATCGGTGCCGGGTCCGATCGGATTCACCTGCGCCCCTCTCACAGCCGCCACGATGCCACAAGTCGGCGTCAACGGCTTCCGCGCGATCACGCAGATCGCACCCGGCAGCACGCCTTTCGCGTTCCAGGCAGGCGTCAAGTTCGTATTCTGAAGAACTTGCGGCATCGGCGTCTGGGCAGAAGGCGGTTTTTGCAGGGTCTGAGCAGTTCATTTATGCTGGCAGGCGGCTCGCTGATGGCGGGCCGCGCTGCCGGCGCTTTTATTTCATCCGCCGACGCCGCAGCTGCATTTGTGCCTGGGAGTCCTACCTTGCGCTGGCCTGAACCGATTGGCAGTCCTGTCCTTGATAGTCTGCGTCCGGTGATCGAGCATTCGCGCGACGTGCAGACGCACGTGGACAAGATCACGGAAGTCGCGGGATGGATGGCTTACGAAGATTTACCCGTGCCGGAATACGCTTTGCCCTTCGGCATCGGCGCGCATGATGTGAACGTCGCAATTGATTTCATCATGACGTCGGACACGATTGACACCGCCTTCACCGATTTCACCACGCACGTAAAATTTCAGACGGATTATGCCGGGCAGCACTGGTCGGATTCCGACGCCGAATTCGCCTGCCTGAAGCGCGCAATGGACAACGGCATCCCCGTCCTCGACGGAAAGTGGATGGCCAGCGTGACGCGCGCGGAGCTGAACAGCATTTTCGCGGGCAACATCGAGATGCCCATGCTCGATGAAAAGCTGGCGGTGCTGCATCAGGTGGGCCCGGTGCTGGTCGCAAAATATGGCGGCAGATTTTCGAATTTCATCCATGCCTGCTCGCCCAAGCTCTACGATCACGGGAATGGCATGGTGGACCGGCTGGTGACGGAGTTCCCGCGCTTCAACGACGTGAGCCAGTACGACGGCCACGAGATCAAATTCTACAAACTGCCGCAGCTGGGCATCTGGATGCTGTACGCGAATCTGCACAAGCCTTATGGCTTTCAGATCGAAGACCTTCCTTCAATGACCGCATTCGCTGACTACATTGTTCCGGTGGCGCTGCGCCTGCTGGGAATCACCAGTTATTCGCCGGCACTCGAGCACGCCATCAATTCGTATCAACTGATTCCGCGAGACAGCACGCAGGAAATCGAAATCCGCGCGCATTGCCTGTACGCCACGGCGTTGCTGCGCGAGGAAATCAACAAGATCCGGCCGAAGGATATGCAGATCATCATTCCGCAGGTGGACGCGCGGCTGTGGACGCACTACCACACTACTTTTTGGCCGCATCATTTGACGCGCACGATCATGTATTGACGGGGGGTTGGGGTGAGATTTTGTAGCGGTGGTCTTTAGACCGCCATTGTTTGTCGCCGCTGGATCGATGGCACACTAAAGTGTGCCGCTACAAATGCGAAACCAATCTCGCGCCGCGGGTCGGCGATACCATCCTTGCCGAGGAAACTCCCATGAAAACAATTCGCCGATGCATTTCTTGCGCATTCGTGATGATTTCGATGCTGGCCGCTGGCAGCCTGCCGTTGCGCGCGCAGGAAACGCGCGAGGCCAAGCGCAAGGTCATCATTGACCAGGATTGCGCGGGGCCCGGCGGGACGGACATGCAGGCGGTGCTGGCGCTGGTGCAATCGCCGGATGCCGACGTGCTGGGCATCACGGTGGTCACCGGCGACGCGTGGCTCGCGGAAGAAGTCCAGCACACTTTGCGGCTGATGGAAATTATCGGGCGCACGGACATCCCCGTGGTGCCGGGCGCGGCTTTTCCGCTGGTGAACACCAAGGAATACGTCGCGCGATGGGAAACGCTGCACGGCAAAGTCGTGTACCAGGGCGCGTGGAATTACGCGCGGGGCGGTAAAGTCCACGGGCCGTGGGAAATTCCGACGATGCCGGAAGGCGCGCCCACTACGAGACCGGCAAACGAAGATGCCGCACATTTTCTGGTTCGCATGGTGCATCAGTATCCGCACGAAGTGACGATTTACGAAGGCGGACCGCTCACCAACCTTGCGCTGGCGCAGGCGATTGACCCGGAATTTGCGTCGCTCGCGAAAGAATTGATCTTGATGGGCGGGAGCATTTTGCCGCAGACGGACGATCCGGAGTTCACGATGACGCCACGGCGCGAATTCAATTTATGGATTGACCCCGAAGCGGCGAGCCGCGTGCTGCATGCGCCGTGGGCGCGCGTGGTGGTCACCACTGTGGATATTTCGGTGAAGACGCAGATGACGAAGGATTTGATCGCGCAGATCGCAAAAAGCCCGAATCCCGCGGCGCAATACACCGCGAAATATGCCGAGCCGGGATATTTATGGGATGAGCTGGCGGCTGTTGCGTGGCTCGACCCCGCGATCATCACCAAGACGCATAAGATTTTCATGGACGTATCGGTTGATCACGGGGCTTCTTATGGCGATACATTGGTGTGGACCGAGGAAACGCGTCCGCATTTGGGCGAGCGCGAAGTGGAAATTCAGGATGAACTCAATAAGCAGAAATTCTACGACGAATTTGTGGGTTTGTTGACGCGGCCGACGCCCGGCGCGCATGACGCGAAATAATCGAATCGCGGACCGGCTGGATTTATGTGGAGTGCGGGAGCGTGCTCCCGCTTTCTCTTCGGCGAGGCGCGCCTCGCCGCGGTTTAGATCCAGCCGCTAACGACATTGTAAAAGCGGCGGCGCGGCGGCGCGCCGCCGCACTCCACACGCTTTTCGCTTGCCGATCGGGATCACGGGGACGGAGCCGCGTTGCTATTGAGCGAGGCTAGGGCGCGTTTGTAGTCGGGATCGTCCGGCGAAATTTCTACGGCCTTTTTGTACGCCGCAAGCGCGCTCTCGCGGTCGCCGCGTTGCTGGTAGATCGCGCCCATTTCGAAATAGGCGTCGGACTCTTTCGGATTCACGCGGGCTGATTCCTCGAACGCGGTGAGTGCGTCGTCAAGCTTCGATTGCCTTTCGAGAATTTTTCCCTGCACGTAGAGATATTCCGGATGGTAAGGCTCGCGTGCGAGCGCCTGGCCGATCGCGTCGCTGGCTTTGGCGATCTCGCCTGCGGAGTAATAAAGCTTCGCGAGTTGCGAATACGTGGCAGCGTAGGTGGGATCGAGCGCGATCGCCTGATTGAGCAGCGCGAGCGAACCCGCAAAGTCATTTTTCATTGCCAGTTCGTCCGCGTGCTGCACCAGGTGCTTGGCCTGCAGTTTATTTTCGGCGGAGGTGCGGTCGTTCTGGGAGGATTTTTCGAAGGCGGCGAGCGTTTGTTGCGCTTTGTCGTCCTGCCCGGCACAGCGATAGGCGCGCGAGAGCAGGAAGAGAGTCTCGGAATCCGGCGCGGGCGGCTGGGACGCTGCATCGGAGGCTGAACCCGCTCCCACGAGCGGCTCGAGAGCATCCACGGCTTTCGCGCATCGCGCTTTGATTTCGCCTGGTGCGGGCTTCTCCGGAGGACGGACCAGGATTTTTGCCAGCAGAGCGCGGCCGAGCCGATTTTCCGGCTGCAGCTCGACCACTTTTTCCGCGTCTGCCAACGCGAGGTCATCCTGGTTGTGGTCCGCGTAGATGTCCGCGCGTGTGTAATGAGCCAGCGCATTTTTGGGATCGCGCGCCAGGATTTTCGCGAGCTGTGCGAGTGCGCTGGGGGCATCGCCTTTGGCTTTATAGGCGACGGCGAGGCGGTTGCGCGCGTCCACATCGCCGGGATCGAGCGCGAGCGCCGCGTTCAAATGCGCGATGGCGGCTTCGTAGGTTTGCAGCTGGATATCCAGGTCGCCATAGACGGCGAGCGGCGCAGCGCTGCGTGGATGCTCGCGGTGGGCCTCTTCGAGAATTTTTTTGGCTTCGTCGAAATTGTGGACGCCGCGGTACGCCTGCACCGCGCCGATTTCGGCTTGCAAGTTGTGCGGCGCGAGGCGCAAGGCTTCCTGATAACTGGCAATCGCGTCTGGAAACTTGCCCGCGGCGGCCGCGGCGCGGCCCTGCTCAATGAGCGCCGCAGCTTGATCGGCACGAGTCTCTGCTTGCGCCGGTCCGCGCGCGAATGATGGCGCCACGATCGCAAACGCGACGAGCGAGAGCACGCTGAGCGCAAACACACCTGAAGAACGCAAATCGCGGCGAAAAATAGAGTGCATCTCGAAGTTCCGCTGACGCCTAAGACACAAAAACATTCGCGGATTATAACATCCGGTATTGACTCGGACCGATTCGGGAATGCTCCCAAGCGCCCAAAAACCGCCGTTTTCGCTTGACTCGCATCACGCAGAGAACTATAAGCAGCGACGGCACAACAAGCATCCTTCCACCTCAAATGATTCGGGGAAGCGAGTTTCCATTCAAATTTATCGCCAGAAAACCAGGGGAGTTGCCAGAACCATGCGCCTGAAAAATATTCTTCCGCTCGTTGCTGTTGTGGCGTTCGCGCTGGCTACGCCGGCGCAAACCAAACGCAAAGTGATCATTGACCAGGACGCACGCGGTGCCGCGACCACCGATCAGCAGTCCATTCTGATGTTCCTGCAGTCGCCGAATGTGGAGACCCTGGGCATCACGGTGGTGAGCGGCGATATGTGGCGCGACGAAGAAATCGCGCACACGCTGCGCATGCTGGAAATTACAGGGCATACGGATATACCCGTGTATCCTGGCGCGGTGTATCCCCTGATCAATCGCATGGACATGATCGAGCGCTGGGAAAAACTTTACGGCACGGTGCACTATCAGGGCGCGTGGAACGGACATCGTCCCGGAATGAATCTGGGCGACGGGCTGCGCGGCAGATACCATTTGCCGTTTGTGGTACCGGATATTCCGGAGGGAAATCCCACAATCAAGGCACAGACCGAAGATGCGGCGCATTTCATCATCCGCATGGTGCACAAATATCCGCACGAAGTGACGATTTACGCCGGCGGGCCGATGACGGACATCGCGCAAGCGATCAGCTTGGATCCCGAGGTTCCTGATCTGGCGCAAGAACTCGTGGTGATGGGCGGCAGCATCGCGCCGGTGGTGCCGCACGATTGGATCGCCGAAAACCGCCGCGAATTCAATTTCTGGTGGGATCCGGAGGCAGTGCATATCGTGCTCACGTCGCCGTGGCACAAGGTTACGATCACCACGGTGGATATTTCGGTGAAAGCTCGCATGACCAAGGAACTGATCGCCGAAATCGCGAAATCTAAGAGCCCCGCCTCGCAATATCTGGCGAAATATGCCGATGAAGAATACATGTGGGATGAACTCGCCGTGGCGGGATGGCTCGACCCCAGCGTCATCACGCAGCAGACTCAGTATTATATGGACATAGACATCTCGCATACGGCAGGCTACGGAAACGTCCTGGTATGGACGTCCGGCGCGCAGCCGGGGCTGGGCGAGCAGTTCGTGAATATTCCCGAAGAGTTGAACAAGGAAAAGTTCTACAAGATGTTTATTAATTTGATGGCGATGCCACCCGCGAGTGCGCATACGGCAACAACACCGGCAGCAGGAGCAGTAGCATCGGCCGGTAAATAAAAAGAATTGAGGCCACTTTGCAAATGAACGCGAAAGCGGAAGTCGTGGGAATCGGCAGCTGCACAGTGGATTATTTTGCGATCGTGCCCCGGCTGCTCGGTCCAGAAGAGAAAATCAACGCAACGCGCATGGAAATTCACGCCGGAGGCGTCACTGCCAATAACTTGACGCAAGTGGCGCGGCTCGGCGCGAGCACCGGATGGCTGGGGTTGATTGGTGATGACGAAAACGGCCGCATCATCCAGAAGGCTTTCACCGAAGACGGCATGGACCTCTCGGGGATTGAAGTCGTACACGGAGAGCATTCTTCGCTTACGTGGATTCCGGTGGACGTGAGCGGCGAGCGTTGCATCTACATGTTCCCCAACGTGACGGGACAAATTTCCGTGCACCAGGTGCTGTCGCGTTTCGCGCAGCACATTCAGGCCGCGAAACATTTTCACACGGAAGCTTCGCAGCTTCCCATCGCTCCGGTGAAGCAAGCGATGCAGGTGGCGCACGATGCCAACGTGCGCGTGATTTTCGATCTGGACGTGGCGCCCGGCTTTTACGCGGCTTCGAATTTGGGCACGCAGGAGGAATTGTGCAGCGCGTTGCGCCTGGCGGACGTGCTGAAGCCCTGTAAAGCGGCTGCGCGCGAACTGACCGGCGAAGCGGATTACGAAAAGATTGCGCGGCAATTGCTGGGGCTGGGGCCGAAGATTGTCGCGCTGACGCTCGGCGCGGACGGCTGCATCATCGCCGGCTCCGGGAAAATGGTACGCGTGCCGGCGTTGAAAGTGGAAGTAGTGGATACGACCGGAGCGGGCGATGCGTTTATGGGCGGGCTTTCTTACGGCTTGCTGCAGGGCTGGGATTTCGAGCACGTGGGATTGTTTGCGAACGCTTGCGCGGCGCTCTGCTGCACGAGAGTCGGGGCGCGCGCGATGGCCAAACGCGACGAAGCGATGGCGCTGATCAAGGCGCAAGCGCCAAAAGGCGCCACCACATTTTAGCTTTCAGAAAGCAACAGACGCTGGTGAAAATTGCAGTATGCATGTTCGTCGAGCTGCGCGCGTTGTGTGCACAGACGAAGCGGTCTAAAGGGAGCTCATGTTCACACCGCTGAATTCCGGGACCGCGCTCTTGATGATGGTGATTTCCGCGATCTGCTGGGGATCGTGGGCCAACACCTACAAGGGCGTGAAGAATTACCGCTTCGAACTTTTCTACTGGGACTACGCGGTGGGAATTTTCCTGATGTCGCTGCTGTTTGCGTTCACGATGGGCTCGACCGCGAACGACGCATCTAGCTTCCTGCACAACGTGCGGTCCGCGGACCTTTCGAATATCGGCTGGGCGCTGCTCGCGGGTGTGATTTTCAACCTTGCGAACCTGCTGCTGGTCGCGGCGATTGACATGGCGGGCCTCGCGATTGCGTTCCCCATCGGGATCGGCATCGCGCTGGTGGTCGGCACCGTGCTCAGTTACGTCCAGCAGCAGCGCGGCTACTTGCCGATGCTCGCGGCGGGCGTGGCGTGCGCGGTGGTCGCGGTGATTTTGGATGGCAAGGCTTACGGCGAGATTAACGCCGGAAAATCTGCGTCGCGCAAAAGCATTATTACTTGCGTCGTTTCGGGCGTGCTAATGGGGCTCTGGGCGCCCTTTTCCACGCGCGCGCTTACGCATGGGCACACGCTTGGTCCTTATAGCATCGCGGTGTTTCTTACCGGCGGCGCGCTGCTTTCCTGCTTTTTGTGGAATATTTATTTCATGAAGAAGCCGTTGGTCGGTGAGCCTGTCGCTTTCAGTGGTTTCTTTCGCGGTCCGACGAGCGGCCATGCGCTGGGATTGATCGGCGGCGCGATCTGGGCTACCGGCACGGTTTTCAATCTGGTGGCCGCGAATTATACCGGCGTCGCGATTTCGTATTCCATCGGGCAATCCGCGCCGATGGTTGCGGCGCTGTGGGGCATTTTCGCGTGGAAGGAATTCGATGGCGCAAACAAACGCGCTCGCGCGTTTCTAGCGCTGATGTTCATTTTTTACGTGCTGGCGATTTTGCTGATAGCGCGGGCGAATACCGCGGCGTAGGCAAGGGTTTTGTAGCGGCGGTCTTTAGACTGCCATCGGTGGTGACGCTGGATCGATGGCGTCCGCCGCGGCGGACGCCGCTACAAAACCAAATTCGTGCTGCTACATTGGCGGGCGGCGGAAACCGCCGGTTGCCGCTTCGATTTTCGCTGCTACCGCTATGACGGCTTCGTCTTCCCACGCGCGGCCTACGATCTGCACTCCAATCGGCAAGCCCTCCGGCGAGCGGCCTACCGGGACCACGGCACCCGGAAAGCCCAGCAGATTGAACCACTGCGAATAACTCATCGCTTTCAGGTAATTCACCTTTTGGCCCTGCACGGTGAAAGCGCGCTCGCCGTGATGAAACGCGGGGATGGCGCACACGGGGCAAAGCAGAATCGGAAACTTTTCCATCTGGCGCAGCAGCTTTTCGCGCAACGCGTCGCGGCCAATCATCGTGTTCAACCAATCGCGTCCATCGAGCGACGGCCGCTTGGCGATATTTTCCCGCCAGGAGCGCAGCATCGGGCTCAATTCGGCTTCGCGACCTTCAATCGTGGTGTTCATCGCCATCTGCACGCCGGGGCCGAACAAATTCCACCAGAGCTGCCAGACGCGCTCAAGATTTTGCGGCCGCCACGCTTCAACCTGAAATCCTTGCTCGCGCAACGCGTCGGCAGCCTGGCGCACCGCTGCGGCCGTTTCCGGAGTGACGGGCGTTGCGCCGTCATCCTCGAAATAGGCGACGCGCAGCTTGCGAATTTCTTCGTCGCGCCAGCGCCGCAGCGGGACAGGCGCCGAAGCAGGGTCGCCGATATCGTAGCCGGCCATCACTTCAAAGAGCCGCGTGACGTCCGGGATCGTTCGCGCCATCGGCCCCACAACTCCCAACTCCGCGAACGGACCCGCCGACGCCGGGTGATGTCCCGTACCGGGAACGCGGCCGGGCGTCGGCTTCAGTCCGCAGATGCCCACAAAGTGCGCGGGAATGCGGATGGAGCCGCCGCCGTCGCTGCCCACGCCGCCGGCCGAGAGGCCCGCGGCAATCGCCGCCGCCTCGCCGCCGCTCGAACCGCCGGGCGTGCGCGTAAGGTCCCAGGGATTATTCGCGCGGCCGTAAAGAATATTGTCAGTCTCGTAAGCCATCAAAAATTCTGGCACGTTGGTGTTGCCGAGCAGGATCGCTCCCGCGGCGCGCAGCCGCGCGACGAGCGTCGCGTCTTCCTCCGGAATGTAACCCTTGCGCAAGGCGCTGCCGCATTCGCAGGGCCAGCCGGCCACATCTATCGAACTTTTCAGCGAAAGCGGAACGCCGTGCAGCGGGCCGAGCGAATCCGCATCCGCCGCGCGCGAAGCCAGCGAAGCCAGCGCAGCCTCCGCGGCATCAGCGTGGCGGCGCGCACCTTCCGCGTCTACGTGTATGTAGGCATTCAGCTTTGGATTCAGGCGGGCGATCCGTTCGAGGTGCGCTTCCACCAATTCCACCGGCGAGATTTTTCGCAGGCGAATATTCGCGGCCATCTCGACGAGGGAGCTGTAAACGAGGTCGTCCGATTCCAAGTGCCTTGCCTCCATGGGTCGCAAACCGACGAGTCTAACATGCCCGCGTTTGGCCGTGTTTAGGGCGGCGCGGCCGCAGCGCCTCGGTTGCCTCCAAAGATGCCCGGTGCGTCCCGAAAATCGCGGGACGCACCGGCCGCTACACAAACCGGTTCGTGGTGCGCGAGAAAGTGTGATTCGGACATTCCGGCGACTAATGCGAAAGTATTATTGACTCTCCCCCGGCCCGGCGACAGAATCCCGGCTTTCCAAATCATCAGACTGCCAAACTCAATGGAGCAGGCCATTTGCGAGCCTCAATCGTCCTCATGAAGGACACCGGTGTGGACCGCGCATGAAGCGCTTCAGGAACATTCTCTTGTTCATCCTGGTGCTGACGGCCGCGTACGTCTTTGCATGGCCGTCCGCAAACGTGCCGTATTTCGGCGCGATTATTCTGCATTTACTCGCGGGCGTCGCGTTCCTCGTGCTGCTGCTTTTCACTTTGCGGCCGATGCTGCGCGAAGGGCCCATCGCCTCGCGGATCGGATGGGTGTTGCTGGCGGTTGGCGGGATTCTGGGCGCAATTCTGATTTACACCGGCACGCGCCGCGTGGATTGGCCGCTGCTTTACGTGCACATCGGTGCCTGCGTGGCGGGTTGTGCGCTGCTGGTTTCCGGCTGGGGCTGCAGACGCGGCTTCCTCACGGGGCCATTCCCATCCGGCATCATTCGCAGCGCGCTGTGCCTCGTGGTGGCAGGCCTCATTACGGCGGGCGCGTGGTGGCTGCGCACGGTTCCATGGCAGGAATCGCACCGGATCCCAAATCCTACGATTGCTCCTGCAACGATGGACGCAGAAGGCGACGGGCCCGAAGGGCCATTCTTCCCGAGCTCCGCGCAAACCGCCGAACGGCAACACATTCCCGCGAGCTACTTCACGGAATCGCAATCCTGCCAACGCTGCCACCAGGACATCTATAAGGAGTGGCAAAGTTCCGCGCACCATTTTTCTTCGTTTAATAACGCGTGGTATCGCAAGAGCATCGAGTACATGCAGGACACAATCGGTGTGAAATCATCCAAGTGGTGCGCCGGATGCCACGACCCCGCGCTGCTGTACAGCGGAATGTTCAATCGCCCGGTGCGCGAAGTGGAAGATACGCCCGCGGGACAAGCAGGCCTGGGCTGCATGATGTGCCATTCCATCGAAAACGTGAAAAGCACGATGGGGCAGGCGGATTTCTTCCTGGAATATCCCGCGCTGCACAAAATGGCCGCGAGCAAGAATCCTTTCGTCCTGCGGCTGCACGATTTTCTTACTAATCTGAATCCGGAGCCGCACCGCCGCGTGTTTTTGAAGCCGTTCATGCGCACGCAGACGGCGGAATTCTGCTCCACGTGCCACAAAGTCCACCTGGACGTTCCGGTGAACCACTACCGCTGGGTGCGCGGCTTCGATGATTACGATAACTGGCAGGCCAGCGGCGTTTCGTTTCAGGGCGCGCGCTCGTTTTATTATCCGGCGAAGGGCCAGATGTGCGCGGATTGCCACATGCCGGCGACGAAATCCAGCGACGCCGGTAACATCGCGGGATTCATTCATTCGCACCGCTTCCCTGCCGCGAATACGGCGCTGCCGACGGCGAATCACGATGAAGCGCAGCTGAAAACTGTCGAGAACTTCCTCACCAGCGGCGACGTTAGCGTGGATATCTTCGCGATTTCTCCGGAAACGAAAGCCAAGGAAACCGGCAGCGAAGAAGGCGCGGCGGCAGGCGCGGGCACGGCGGTGGCGCCGCCTTCCATGCCAGGATTGCAGACTACTTTTGCCGTGGGCGAAGAGTCCGAGGCTTCGATTCCCGTGAATACTTCGCCCGATGCGGCGACTCCCGTCGCGCTGCTTACGGCGCCGCTGAATCGCGCGGACGCGGCCGTCAAGCGCGGTGGCACCTATCGCGTGGATGTGGTCGTGCGTACTCGCAAAGTCGGACACTTTTTCCCCGGCGGCACGGTGGACGCGTTCGATTGTTGGGTGGAGCTCACCGCGACGGACGATAAGGGCCAGACTATTTTTCAGAGCGGCGGCGTGGAAGATGGCGGCAAAGGGCCGGTGGATCCCGGCGCGCATTTCTACCGCTCGCTGCAGATTGATGGACACGGCAACATCATCAACAAGCGCAATGCCTGGGCCACGCGCTCGGTTGTGTACGTGCGGCTGATTCCGCCGGGCGCGGGCGATACGATTCACTACCGCTTGCGGATTCCGCCGAATGCCGGAGACAAAATCCATCTGCAAGCGAAAGTGAACTACCGGAAATTCATGTGGTACAACACGCAGTTTGCGTTCGCCGGCGCGCTGGACCCGCATCAGCAGGAAGGCGCGGTGGCGCCAAACTATGACGATCAGCATTATTCCTTCACCGGCGATCCGTCGAAAGTACCCGGCGGAAGCCAAGGCATTCCAAATCTGCCGATCGTGGTGATGGCGCAAGATTCGACAGATTTGAACGTGCTCGCGGCCAGTGCGCCGCAGCCCGCGCCGAAGGTCGTGCTAAATCCGGACGATTGGACGCGCTGGAACGATTACGGCATCGGGCTTTTCCTGCAGGGTGACCTTTCCGGCGCGGCGGGCGCTTTCGAGAAAATCACGCGGATGGCGCCTGCGAATTTCGACGGATGGACGAACGTCGGGCGCGTCCGCTTGCAGGAAGGCAATCTGCCGGCCGCGCAGCAAGTATTGGAAAAGGCGCTCGCGCTCAAGCCGGACCTTGCTCGCGCGAATTTCTTCTACGCGAAAGTGTTGCGGCAGCAGGGCCGTTACGATGAAGCAGCCCAGCATCTGCGCACAGTGCTGGCGCAGTATCCGCGCGACCGCGTGGTGCACGACGATCTGGGCCGGATTTATTTTCTGCAGCGCCGTTACGACGACGCGCTCCGTGAGTTCAACGCCACGATCGCCATCGATCCCGAAGATCTTGAAGCGAACTACAATTTGATGCTCACTTACACGGGACTGGGCAAGCCCGAAACCGCCGCGGAATTTCAAAAGCGCTACCTGCGTTTCAAAGCCGACGAAGCATCGCAAGCGCTCGTCGGGCCATACGTCCGCACGCATCCGGACGACAACAACGAGCGGCAGCCCATTCACGAGCACGTTTCCGAAACTTTCTTGACGGCCAAGAACAGTGCGCCCGCCAAGACAGGCGGCATTGCCCCGAAATACGCCGCGCTGCCGCATCGCGCCAAGGAATCCGATTGATGAGCTTCCGCTTCCGTCGCCTCTGGATGGTCATCGTGTGCGCTGCCGCCGCGACCATGGCGCTTGGCTCCGTCGGCGTCGCGAGAACATCGTCGAACGCGCCTTTGCAGAAAACCAGTACGGCCAGCGCAGTGCATTTCGAGGACGTAACGCGCGCCGCGGGAATTCACTTCGTGCACAACAACGGCGCATTCGGAAAAAAATGGCTGCCGGAAACGATGGGCCCGGGTGTCGCGTTCATTGATTACGACAACGACGGCTGGCAGGACATTTTGCTCGTCAACGGAATGGATTGGCCGGGGCACGCGCGCAAACATTCCACCATGGTTCTGTATCACAACAACCATGATGGCACGTTCACCGACGTGACGAAAAAGGCCGGGCTGGACGTGGAAATGTACGGCTTGGGCGTCGCCATCGGCGATTACGACAACGACGGCTACGACGACATTTTCATCACGACGCTCGGCCAGAACCATTTGTTCCACAACAATGGCAACGGCACGTTTACGGACGTCACCAAGCACGCGGGCCTGGAAGGTCCACACGAATTCAGCACCAGCGCCGCGTGGGTGGACTACGACCGCGACGGCAAGCTCGATTTGGTGGTCGCGAATTACGTGCAATGGTCCCCGGAAACCGATATCTACTGCGCGCTCGATGGAAAAACGAAATCGTATTGCACGCCCGAGGCGTATAAGGGCACGTCAGTCCGCCTGTGGCACAATCGCGGCGACGACACCTTCGAAGACGTAACGAAAAAAGCCGGGCTGTACGATCCCACCTCGAAAAGCCTGGGCGTCGCGATTCTCGACGCGAATCAAGACGGCTGGCCGGACATTTTGATCAGCAACGACACGCAGCCGAACAAGCTCTACATCAACAATGGCAACGGTACGTTCACCGAGAAAGGCGTTTCCGCGGGAATCGGCTACAGCGAAGACGGCATCGCCCGCGCCGGCATGGGCGTGGACGCCGCCGATTACGATCGCTCGGGATATCCCAGCGTGGTGATCTCGAATTTCTCGAATCAGATGATTTCGCTGTATCACAATGAGCGCAACGGCCTCTTTGTGGACGAAGCTCCGCAATCGGAAGTGGGCCACGATTCCCTGCTCACGCTCGGCTTCGGCTGCTTTTTCTTCGATTACGATCTGGATGGCTGGCTTGATCTGTACGTCGCAAATGGCCACATCGAAGACGCGATCGAGCGCGTGCAGCCGCGCGTGCGTTTTGCCGAGCCGCCGCATCTATTCCGAAATCTGGGCAACGGGAAATTCAGCGAGGTCACCCAATCATCAGGAGCGGCTTTTGCGATGCCGCGTGTGGCGCGCGGCGCGGCGTACGGCGACATCAATAATGACGGCGCGCTCGATCTGCTCGTTGGCACGAACAACGGCCCGGCCGTGCTCTTCCGCAATAGCGGCGCAACGAATCACAGCCTGCGCATTAAATTGATCGGCACGAAATCGAACCGCGACGGCATCGGCGCCACCGTGCGTTTGACTGCCGGTAGCGACACGCAATCGAAGATGCTGCGAAGCGGATCGAGCTATCTTTCGTCCAGCGAATTGGTTCTGACCTTCGGGCTTGGCGCGCATACTCAAGCCGACGCTATCGAGATTCATTGGCCCAGCGGCCAAGTGGATAATCTGAAAAACGTCGCCGCCGATCAGATCATCACCGTGAAAGAAAAAGAAGGCAGCATTGCTGCCAAGCCGCTCGTGAAACGGTAGAATACCCCGCATGTCAGGATTGAGGCTGGGATGAACCACATCGCGCGCGCCGCGCTCTTCGCCGGCATCTTTGCTTGCGCACTCTCCGGAGCCAGTCGATCACAGCAACCGTACCAACAGGATCAGCAGGCACAGCCTCCTGCGCAAGCGCACACTCATTCGCGCGTATCCGCTGCAAAAAAGAACGCTGAAGCCACGGACCAGCAAAAAGCCGACCCGCGCGCTGAAATCATCCGCGAAAATAATTTCGGTGTGGCGCTGATGAACCGGCAGCAGTTCGAACAGGCTCTCGGCAAATTTCAGCGCGCTTGCATTCTTGACCCGCAGAGCGACGTCGGCTGCCTGAATACCGGAATCGCGCTGCTGAATATGCAGCGCTTCGACGAAGCGCGCCAAATACTCGAAAAAGCCGCGCAACGCAATCCGCGCGATCCGCGCGCCTGGTTCAACCTGGGCCTGCTCGAAAAAGCCACAGGTAATGCCGACGCCGCCATCGCGGATTTTGTGAAGGTTGCGACGCTCGATTCCTACGACGCGGACACGCAGTATTTCATCGGCCTGGTTTATTCCCAGCAGCAGCAGTACGACAAAGCTATTCCGGCATTCCAGCGCGCGCTGGAACTGAATCCCTTCCAAGTTTCCGCCGAGTTTGGCCTGGCGCAAGCGTTGCAGCGCACCAGCAAGACGGCACAGGCCAAGGAACACTTCGATCGCTTCCAGCACATGACTTCCCTGAAACTGGGCAAGCCGGTCAGTTTCATTTATGGCGAGCAAGGGAAATATTCGCTCGCGGAAATCATGCAGCCGGCGCCCGAGCCGGTGCCGCCGGCCGTGCCGGTGCATTTCGTCAACGTGACGGCGGCCGCGAATTTACCGGCGTTCGCGCCGCGCATCACGGTCCCGCCGCTGGCTGCGAAACTCGACGCTGCGCCTGCGGGAACTCGGCGCTCCACAAAAACAATAAGCGCAACAAAATTTACCGAAGATAATCCCGCGAACGCGCTTGAGCGATTCCTCGGCGCCGGCGCCTGCATCATTGATTACAACGGCGACGGCAAACCGGACATTTTTCTGGTGGATGCGGACGGCCGTGGAAACGCTGGGCTCTACAAGAATCTTGGCTACGGCAAATTTGTAAACGTCACGCACGAGGCCAAGCTGGAAATTCGCGGCCCGGCGATGGGCTGCGCCGTCGGCGATTATGACAACGACGGCAAACCCGATCTCGCCGTCACAATCAACGGTGGCGTGCTGCTTTTTCATAATGAGGGTAATGGCACGTTCAAGGACGTGACCGAAGCGGCCGGCCTGAAGACCGATCCGCAATCGGACGTGCTCGCGCTGGGCGTCACCTTTATTGATTACGATCACGATGGCGACCTCGATCTCTACGTCACGCGCTTCAACGCCTTCCCTCTCGAAAATCCGGCCCAGCCTTTCGCGTTTCCCAACGACGCCCCCGCACCTGGCAACGTTCTTTGGCGCAATAATGGCAACGGAACTTTCACCGACTGGACCAGCCAGGCGGGGCTGGCGGGCAGTGGACCCTCCGTGGGCGCAATCGGCAGCGACATCAACAACGATCGCGCGATTGATTTCGTCGTGACCGGCTGGCAGAAATCGCCTGTCGTGTATTTGAATCCGCGCGAAGGCGCGTTTCGCGCCGTCACGCCGTGGTCGGGCGACATGCCGGCACCAACTGCGGGCGTCGTTGCGCTTGATTTCGATAAAGACGGATGGATGGACCTCGCGTTCACGCACTGGGGCGCGCCGGGGCTGAGCCTGTGGCGCAACCTCGAAGGAAAATCGTTCGAGCGCGTGGCGATGCCGGATCTGGAATGGATGCGCGCGTGGGGCGTTGCGGCGGTGGATTACGACAACGATGGCTGGATGGATTTAGTCGCAGTGGGCGAAACTTTTAACGGTGATGGGCACATCGTGCTGCTGCGAAATGAGGGCGATGCCGGCTTTCGCGACGTCACCGCTGCAACGGGGCTCGATAAAGTGGTTCTGCACAACCCGCGGAGCGTGATTGCCTTCGATTTCAATGGCGATGGCGCGCCGGATTTGCTGATCACGCAGAATAATGCGCCGCCCGTGCTGCTGAAAAATGAAGGCGGCAATCGTTTCAACTGGATTCGCATCGGATTCAAAGGCGAGAACGATAATAAATCCGGCATCGGCACAAAAGTGGATCTCTACGCCGGTGCGCTGCGCCAGAAATGGGAAGTTGCGGGCGCGTCGGGCTACCTGGGACAGGGACCAACCTCGATTGTCGCGGGCCTGGGCGCCGAGCGCGGTGCGGACGTGATTCGCCTGCTGTGGCCCACCGGCGTGCTGCAAGACGAAATGCAAATTCCCGCGTACAAGGACGAAACCATCACGGAAATTGACCGCCGCGGCAGTTCTTGTCCGATCGTTTTCGTGTGGAATGGCGATAAATTCGAATTTCTCGCGGACATGATCGGCCCGGGAATCATCGGGCACTGGACCGGCCCCAACCAGCGCAATATTCCGGACTCAGACGAATACCTGAAAGTGACCGGCTCGCTGGTGCAGCCGGAGAAAGGCAAAATTCATTTCCGCATGCTGGAGCCGATGGAGGAGCTCGATTATCTCGACCAAACCAGATTGATTGCAGTAGATCACCCGGTAGACGTGGAGGTTTACCCGAACGAACGTTTTGCGAGCGAGCCGCCATTTCCAAAATTCAAGGTAATCGCGAGCCGCGAAGCGCATTTGCCTGCGGGCGTGTGGGACGAACACAGCCACGATTTGCTGCCGCTGCTGCGCGAGGCCGATCACAAATACGTGACCGATTTCCCGCTCGCGCCTTACGCTGGATTCGCGGCGATGCACTGGATCGAGCTGGACCTCGGCGACTGGGACGCATCAAAGCCGCTGCGCCTGTTGCTCGATGGCTTCACCGATTATTTCAGCGCGAGTTCGATGTACGCCGCGTGGCAGGCGGGAATCACGCCGGTGCCACCCTACATCGAAGCGCTCGATGATTCCGGCAAGTGGGTGCGCGTGGTGGACGATATGGGCTTCCCCGCCGGGCTTTCGCGCACCATGGTCGCCGACCTCACCGGAAAATTGCCGCCGGGAACGCGCTCCATCCGCATCGTCACGAATTTGCGAATTTATTGGGACCGCATTCGCGTGGACAATTCTCCCGAGGATGTTCCCTACAAGCTGACAGAAGTTCCGCTCGCAAGCGCCGACCTGCATTTCCGCGGCTATCCGCGAGTCGTCGAAGGCAATCCCAAGAATGATTTGAGCTACGTGTATGAGGAAGTGAGCGCCACGGGGCCGTATTCGCGGCAAATTGGAAATTACACGCGCTATGGCGACGTCACCGATCTGGTGCGCAAGACGGACGACAAGTTCGTCATCTTCGGCTCCGGCGATGAAGTCGCGGTGGATTTCGATTCGACGCATCTGCCGGACATTCCCGACGGCTGGACGCGCGATTATTTCTTCTACGCCGACGGCTTCGCCAAGGACATGGATTTTTACGCCGCGCACGGCGATACCGTCGCGCCGCTGCCCTTCCACACCTCCGTGCCGTATCCGTATCCCGACGGCATCGCCTATCCCGAAGATCCAGCGCACTTGAAATACATGCTCGATTACAATACGCGCGGCGTGGCAGGCCCTGCGGGCGATAGCTTCCAGTTCAACTACGTTAAGCCTGAAAAATAAATGCCTTTGCGGTGACGCTCTACGTCGGAGTCGAGAAAAGTGGATCCCGAGCAATTCTCAGAATTTCGCCACGAGGCAACACATCAGTTGATGCGCCTCAACGAGGAGTGCGAAGAGAAGTTTCGCATCTCCTCGTGCCCTCGTTGGTATTACGATTTCGACCGTGGGACACTTACCTTCTCTCAAGACGGAGAGCCGAAAGTTGTCGCTTTGATTCAAGTTGTAGGCACGACCTCGATCTCAAGCGGCACTTGGCTCTGGGCCTGGGCGAACCAGAGCCTGCCGACGGGCGTAATAGAGGGTTCAATAAAAGTTCGAGAATTTGGAGAGAGAGAGCAGCTTCCCGAACTCAGTCAAGAGAAATGGCCGGACGATGAGCATCTGGGCTGGGAGATGACCGCGATTGCCGCAAAGGTTCTTGGCGCTAAGGGAGCATATCGCTGCCCTGGAACAAATGGTTTCATTTACCTCGTTTATTCTTCGCTGAGCTTCGCTTCCGAAGCACCGCAAACCGAAACTGAATCAGAGCGAATACGTTGCGATACACATGGCCCCGGTTTCAGCACTTATGTCTGTGAGCATTTGGTCGCCAATCCAGCGCAAGAGTGGTTTTCGTCAGATCCCACTGAGGATAATAAGTGGCCGGATGCCTGGTGTGCTGCCTGTGATGTATTCTTCCAGCAAGAAGCCGAATGGAACGAAAGGAACGAAGGGAAAATGAAGATTAAGCTTCTTTGTCATCGCTGCTATGAGCAATTTCGCTCGCAGTCAATACCTGCCCCGAGCGATAGCTAGGTGACGCTGCGTCCACAACAACTGCCCCGCTTGATTGCGGCGGAATAGCGTGATAATTTCTGTCTTTCGGTAAGCACACGCAGCAAATCACCTGACGATGTCGCAGTCGAATTCAAACGTCCAAATTCCGAAAATTGCGGGGCGCGAACGAGACGCTTCCACGCCCGCGCGCGAACCCGTCTTCTGGCGCGTGGAGGGCAGCCTGCTGAATCTTACCGCAGTGCGCCCGGTGGGCTTTTTCGCGTGGAATTCGCAAAGTTTCCTGCAGCGCTGGACGCGCCGCGGGGCCATGGCCACGCTCGCGCTCGCGCGGCCGTTTCTCTACGTTGCCGATCGTGTCTTCGCCACGCGGCTTCTTCACACCGTGCTGCGCGGAGTGAGCCGCGACCGCCTGGATCTGCTCGGCGAGGAATTTTTCGAATATTTTCTGAAGCCACGATTGAAAGCGCGCGGCATTGCCAAACTGAACGAAGCCGTGGCGGCAGGCGGCGAAACTATTCTGGTGAGCCAGGGCCTGGACCACATTATGCGTCCGCTCGCGAAGCATCTGGGCGTCGCGCGCTTCATCTCCAATCGCCTCGATTTTCGCGAAGGCATCGCGACGGGCCGCTTGCTCGAGCCGGTGATTCGCCCGCGCGGCGCGTTTGCGCGCTTCACAGAAGGACAGCCCGATGGCCGCCTCTCGCGCGAAAAATTGATCAAGGTGCTCGGCTTCGAGAAAAATCCGGAAGTGCTGGACGACGCGATTCAGCCAGCCGGACGGCCCAAACCAAACTCCTACGTTCCAGTGGTGCACTTCGAATCGCGCAATGGACGCGCGCCGCTATCGGTGCGCGAAACTCTGCGCGGAAAAAATATTCTGCTTATCGGCGCCACGGGCTTCATCGGCAAAGTGTGGCTGGCAAACCTGCTGACCGACCTCCCGGATATCGGGCGCATCTACTTGCTCGTCCGGCACAATCGCGCGGCCAGCTCCCTGGAGCGATTGCAACGCGTGATCGAAGAATCTCCCGTATTCGAGCGTCTCGCTGAACGCCACGGCGACCGCTTCGCAGAATTTTTGCGCGACCGTATCGAAGTAGTGGATGGGGACGTCAGCCAGCCGGGCCTCGGTCTCGCCCCGGAAAGCAAAAAGCGCCTGGCACGTTCGCTCGACGTGATCGTCAACAGCTCGGGCCTCACTGATTTCAATCCCGACCTGCGCGACGCGCTCGCGACGAACGTCCGCGCCACCGCGTACGTGCTCGATTTTCTGCGCGAGTGCGAGCACGCTTCGCTGCTGCATCTTTCCACGTGTTACGTCGTCGGCCAGCGCGATGGCCGGGTGCTCGAAGAGCTTCCCGCGAATTACACGCCGCGCGGAATCAAGGATTACGACGCGGTGCAGGAATGGCAGTCGCTCGAAAATCTCGTGCGCAAAACGGAAGCGCGCGCGGAATCGGCGGAAATCACGGAAGAGTTAAGCCGCGCTGCGCGGAAAAAAGAACATGCCGCGAAGGATTTGCAAGGCGCTGCACTGGAAAATCAAATCCGCAAAAATCGGATGCGCTGGCTGCGGCAGACGCTCACCGACGCCGCTTCGCGCCGCGCCATCGAACTCGGCTGGCCCAACACGTACACGTTCACGAAGAGCCTCTCCGAATCGCTGATTCGCAATTTTCTGGACGCGAATCCCAGTGCCGCAATCGCAGTCGTGCGTCCCGCGATCGTAGAATCGTCGCTGGAAAAGCCATTCCTCGGCTGGAACGAAGGCATCAACACCTCCGCGTCACTTTCGTACTTGCTGGGAACATTTTTCCGCCAGCTTCCCACCAACGAAACCAAGTGCCTGGATTTGATCCCGGTGGACCTGGTGTGCCGCGGTATGACGCTGATTTCCGCCGCGCTCGTGGCGCGTCGCCACGAACGCGTCTATCAGCTCGCGACCTCGGTCGCGAACGCCTGCAACATGCGCCGGTCCATCGAGCTCACCGGCCTCGGCCACCGCAAGTTTTATCGCGCGCAGCCGGACATCCAGCAACGCCTGCGCCTGAAATTCGACGCCATTCCGGTTTCGAAGACGCGCTATAAAGCCTTTTCGGCGCCCGCGCAGAAAACGATCGTCGAAGCGATCAATCGCACGATGGAGCCGTTCGCTTCAAAGCCGCCGCTCGCGCGCCAGCAGCGCGAACTGGAAAAAGTGATCAAGCTGATTTCGCTTTTTGAGCCGTTCATTCTGCACAACGACCACGTTTTCGAAGCGGCCAATGTGGAAAGGCTCAGCGCTGCGCTGCCTGCGGCCGAGCGCGCCGATTTCGGTTACGACGCTCGCGCTCTCGACTGGTGGGATTATTGGATCAACGTGCACATTCCGGCTCTGCGCAAGTGGTGTTATCCTCTCATCGAAGGGCGTCAACCGGAGGCTCGTCCCCGGCGTTCCGTGCCGCTGGAAACGCGCGCGGGAGCTGGCGCTGCGGAAGCGGCCGGCGCAGCTCCGGCGGCGGCGTCCTGACATTCAATCACTGTGGCCATCCTCCTGACCGGGTCCACCGGATATATCGGTGCCCATATCGCGTCGAATTTGCTCACGGGTCATTCCGATCCGTTGAACCTGCTGGTGCGCGCGCGCAACGAGCAGGAAGCGCACGAGCGTCTATGGCGTTCGCTGCAATTGCATCTGGATTTTCCGCGCTTTGAAGAGTTCCTGAATTCGCGTATCCATATTTTTTGCGGAGACCTCACCGACGCGCAATTTGGACTCGCGGATGACGACTATGCGCGGCTGGTGCGCTCCACCGATTCGATCATTCATTGCGCTGCGTCGCTGAACCGCAAATCCGAAAAAAGCTGCCTGAACGTGAATTTGCGCGGCACGCTCGAAGTGATTCAGCTGGCGATGCGCGCGCGCGATCAGCATGGCCTGCGGCGCTTCAGCCACGTCAGCACGGTTGCCGTTGCCGGGCAGCGCACGAACGAAGTGGTTCAGGAAGACACCGCGATTGATTGGAACCGCTCCGACTACGATCCTTACGCGCGCACGAAAAAATTCGGAGAGCATATGATGCGGCAGCTGCTACCGGACGTGCCGCGCACGATTTTTCGCCCGAGCATCGTTCTGGGCGATAGCCGGCGGCCGGAGACAAATCAATTCGACATGGTTCGGGCCTTTGTATTCTTGGCGGGACTGCCGGTTCTGCCATTCCGACCCGAAGACCGCATTGATATCGTGCCGGTGGATTTTGTGGCCGATGCGGTAGCGACACTGCATCAAAAAGATAAGCCGGAGCACGAGATTTATCATTTATCCTCGGGCCGCGAGTCGGAGACTTTTGTCGAATTGACCGATTCGCTTGCGAGGGCCCAGGGCAAGCGCGGCCCGATGTTTGTGCCCAGGTTTGAAAAATCCACTTCGAAGATGGTGGATGCCTTGGCTGGGCGCGCCGGAAAGATCGGCGGGTTGGCAACGCTGCTCAAAGTCTTTCTGCCGTATCTGGTATGGAATACCGTCTTCGATAACACGCGGGTGGTGGAAGAGCTTGGCCGACATCCCGCGCCTTTTTCGCAGTACAGCCTGCCGCTGCTGCGCTTCAGTCGTGAAAATCACTTCGTCTACAAATATCGCGAGTGGCCTTCTGGCGCGTCGGTAAATGCAGGAGCTGCGGCGAGCGGCGGCGCAAAGGCGAATACGAGCGCGACCGCAGCCACCGCTGCATCCGAGGATCCGCGGCCATGACCGACCTACTGCTCGAAGCCTGGGTCAGCGGCCTGATCGAACTCAACAAGTTCGAATGGATGCTCGGTGCGGGCGAAGCCTGGAAACCTGGAACAAAACTGAAACTACTTTTCGCCGGATACAACGGCACGCGCAACACCGGCTCCGACGTCCGTGTGGAAGAAATGATGCGGCAGGTGCGCCGGATTCTTGGCGAGGAGAATCTGGCGCTCAGCGTGATGTCGCAGGATTTCAATCTCACGCGCGGATATTTCGGCGATGCGCGGCAGGTTCATCTTCCCGACGTGTTTCCGCCATTCCTGCATTCCGAAGTTCGCCGCAATGATGGCGTGGTCGCGTGCGAAGGCTCCATGTTCAAAAGCAAATTCGCGAACGCACTCACCACCATGATGATCGGCGCGCTGGGCGTTGCTTCCGCGCAAAATAAATTGAGCGTGGCGTACGGCGCCGAAGCGGGACAAATGGATCCCGTGCTGCAGAAAATGTGCAGCCGTTATTGCCGCGATTCGCTGGTGATCACACGCAATGTGGAATCGCAGGCGGTTCTCGGCAAGCTCGGCGTGCCTACGGAGCTGGGAACCGATACGGCGTGGACTTTCGAGCCGCTCGGCCCGGAATATGGCCGCAAAGCGCTGCGCGATGCGGGTTGGGACGGCGTTACGCCCGTTCTCGCCGTGTGCCCGATCAATCCTTTCTGGTGGCCGGTGAAAGCGTCGCTCGCGAAATGGGTGGCGCACTCGGTGGCCGGCGCCTGCAAAAAAAGCTACTACCGGACGATTTATTTTCATCGCTCCGGCGCGCAAGTGGATAACGCTTACGAGAAGTATCTTTCGGAGATGGCCATGGGCGTCGCGAATTATCGATCGTCGCGAAAGGTCTTCCCGGTGCTGATCGCTATGGAAATGCTAGACCGCGATGCCTGCGAGCAAGTGGCCGACAAATTAGGCGGCGCTCCCGTGTTTGCGTCGGATCAACTCAATATGTATGAGCTGGTGAGCATTCTGCGCGTCGCCGACCGCATGCTTTCGTCGCGCTACCACGCGATCGTCACGTCCATGCCGGCCGGCGTGCCGTCCGCGGGCGTCACCATGGACGAGCGCATTCGCAACCTCATGCGCGAGCGCGGCCACGAGCATCTGCTGATGAGCGTGGACGAACCTGGCCTGGCGGATAAGATTGTCGTGGCGTTGCAAGCGCTCGATTCCCAGGCGGATGAAATTCGCGATGCGATGGGCCAAACCGTCGCGCGCAACCTGCAGCTCATGGCTCGCATGGGCACATATTTCGAAGAGCAGGTGGCGCGCCGCTATCCGCAATTTCCCGTGCGTACGGGTGTGCTGAGCTGGGAGGAATATCTTCCGCCGCTCAGTCCTACGCTCGTGAAATTGCTCGAAACTCACAACGGAGTTCTGGCGGCATGACGTTTCTCGAGCAAATCTTCGATCGCCTGCAACGTGCCGGAGCCGCGCCGGTAGTGCAAGAAATTCGCGACGACAAATTTGTGGCTGTGACGGGCAGCGACTTGCTAGCCATGATCCAGCAGGCCCGGCAATTTCTGGCCGCGCGCGGAATGCAGAAGGGTGAACGCTGCGTGCTGCTCGCGCCCAATAGCATTCGCTGGATCGCACTCGATCTGGCTCTGATGGCCGAGGGCATGATCGACGTGCCGCTCTACGCGCGGCAGGCAGTGGCGGAACTCGTCGGCATGATGAAGGATTCCTCGCCGTCGCGCATTTTCTGCCACGACGCCGCGCTCGCCGCCGAAATCAAAAAGCTTTGGCCGCAGGCGCCGCACATTTCGCTGCTGGAAAGCGTGTTCGTGCCGGACGCAGCGGCGACCGCACCAGCTGCTGCCGCTGGATCCGCGACCGCTGGCGCGCCCGCGCCGCCGCACCCAGCAAATGACGCTGATCCGGTGACCATTATTTATACGTCCGGAACTTCGGGCGAGCCGAAGGGCGTGGTGCTCACCACCGCTAACATCACTTTCATGCTGGGCTGCACGAACGGCCGCCTCGACCTGCTGATGGGCACGCGCACCGAGCCGGAGCAGGTTTTCCAGTACACGCCATTTTGCTTCGCGGCGTCGTGGATCGTGCTTTTGACGGTCCTCTCGCGCAATAGTGTATTGAGCCTTTCTACCGATCTGAGCAAGCTGTCCGATGAATTGAAACTGGCTTCGCCTGAGTATTTCCTGAATGTTCCGACGCTGCTCGAACGCGTGCGCGCGAGAATTCAGGAATCCGTGAAAGAGCGCGGCGGCGTGGCAAACGCGATTTTTCCGCGCGCGCAGCGGGCGTTTGTGCGCCGCTACAATGAGGAGGGCGTGTTTGGCGATTCTTTTTGGCTGGCGCTCGGGAATTCGCTAATGTTCCCGGCGATTCGCAAGAGCATCGGCCCAAATCTGAAAGCTTTGATTTGCGGTTCTGCGCCGCTCGCCGTGGAGACGCAGCTTTTCTTCATGATGATCGGCATTCCGGTGCTGCAGGCCTATGGCCTCACGGAAACCACTGCCATTTGCACCGCCGACGATCCGCGCGCGGTCGAACCTGGACGCGTTGGACCGGCGATGCCCGGCGTCGAAATGACACGCGCGGACAGCGGCGAGATTCTCGTCCGTGGGCCGAATATTTTTGCCGGTTATTGGCAGCGTCCCGAGGAAACCGCGAAGGCCATGGAGGGCGGATGGTTCCACACCGGCGATCAGGGCGACGCCGACGAAAAGGGGAACTGGCGCATTACCGGTCGCATCAAGAACCTGATCATCTTGAATTCTGGCCACAATGTGGCGCCCGAGCCTCTCGAGGAAACGCTGGCGAAACTTTTGCCCGAGGCGCAACAGGTCGTTCTGATCGGCAATCAACGCAGTTTTCTCGCGGCGCTGGTGACGGCCACCGCCTCGAACGGCCTCACCGATGCGCGCATTCAATCCGCGATCGAAAACGTGAATTCCGGCCAGCCGCATTACAAACAAGTCCGCGCGTTCCATATCGTGCCGGAACCGTTCACCATCGAGAGCGGTTTGCTCACGACAATGGGCAAGCTGAAACGTGACGCGATCACCGCGCGATATGCGAATGAGATAGAGACGCTATATCAGAAGAAGCCCTCATGAAAAGTTTCCAGGGCAAAACACTTTCGTGGCAGGTGCTCGACGGAGCGATTGAACTGACGCTCGATCGCGCGCCGTGCAACGAAATCGGCCAGGCCACTTTGGCGGACTTGGAAAAGTTCGTCGCGGCGCTTCCGGACCTGCAACGCGATGCGCACGCGTTGATCATTTCCAGCGCGCGAACCGAAGGCTTCAGCGCCGGCGCCGATCTTCGCGAGCTATATCAAGTGGGAAAGTCTCTTCGCGCGGCCGACAAGCTCGCGGGCTTGCACGATTTTCTCGAACGCATCCACGCGGTAATGAACACACTCGACGAAGCGCCGCTCACAACGATCGCCGCGGTTCACGGCGTCACATTCGGCGGTGGATTTGAATTAGCGCTAGTGTGCGACCTGATCGTCGCCGACAAAATGACGCGCTTTTGCTTCCCGGAGCTGCGGCTCGGCCTCATTCCCGGATTCGGCGGCATTCCGCGCATGAAACGCGATCTGGGCAACGCGGTTGTGCGCGACTTACTGCTCACCGGCCGCAGCATCAATGCCACAAAGGCGCAATCCGTTGGGCTGGTGAGCCAAGTCGCCGCGGAGGGAGACGCAGTGCGCGTCGCCCGCGCCACCGCGGCGCAGCTCAAGAAATTCGATCGCGAGACCGCCATCGCAGCCAAGAAATTCATCAAGCCTATTCCGTACGAAGAGCTCCGTCGTGAAATCGAGATTTTCTGCGACCTTTTTGCGCGCCCGGCCGTAGACGCCGGCCTCCGCAAATTCGTCGAAAGCACGGACGCCCACCCGTATCTCCCTTGACGCGCCCGCCCACAATTAACGATGGACGTTAATAACGCTGCGTGTTACTATTGGTTGCGTGATCCGAAGTTTTGCTGATGCCGAAACCCACACTTTCTGGGTCACTGGCAGAAGCCGTCGGGTTCCGCCAGCGAACCTCCGGCAATCTGCATTGCGAAAACTCTTAATGCTGGACAGCGCTGCAACATTGGATGACTTGCGGATTCCTCCGGGTAACAGGCTCGAACTGCTGAAGGGGAATCGCAAAGGACAACACAGCATCCGCATCAATGATCAATATCGAATCTGTTTCGTCTGGCGTCAGGATGGGCCCCACGAAGTGGAAATCACCGATTATCATCAATGACGTTGGATAGGGAGAGAAGATGAGTGCGCGAGAGAAGAATCTACGAGATGCGCCTACTTGGAAGATTCATCCAGGCGAGATTCTACGCGAGGAATTCTTGAAGCCGCTGCAAATGTCTTCGTACGAGCTTGCCAAGAACCTGCACGTACCCGCACCGCGTATCAATGACATCGTACTCAAGAAGCGCGGAATCACGGCCGACACCGCAATACGTCTCGCGCGATTTTTTGGAACCACGGAAGATTTCTGGATGAATTTGCAGACGTCGTTCGAAGTGCGCGATGCGCGCCGCCGCTTGGCTAAAGAAATTGAGCGTATTCAACCGCGACGCCGGACCAAAGCCGCGTAAGGCCTTAATCCGAACTCGCCGAAATTGTGGCAAGATAGAAAAGAATGAACACACTCCAAAGTACAACCGATGAAGTCCTGCGCCTGGCTGCGGACCATTTCAAAGTCGCAAAGGAACAGCTCTCTCCCGACGACGATTTTTTCAAGAAGCTCGGGATCAATAGCCTGCAGGCGCTCGATCTCTTGACGCGCATCGAGCAACACTTTCAAATCGAGCTGCCCGATTACGAACTCCAAGGTGTAAGCGACTTCCGAACTCTCGCCGAGCGGATTCAATCTCGCCTGTAATGCTGGACCTCCGCCAATACAATTCATTAGGCGCTGCACTTCGTGCGGCGCTGGATCGCTGGCCGAACGAAATATGCTTGATTGAAGCCGATCGCGAGCGCGAGAACGCGCGTCTGACGTATCGCCAGTTCAAGGAAGCCGCGCTGCCGCTGGCTCGCGCGCTGGAATCCGCGGGCCTTCAGAGTGGCACGCGCGCAGCCATCATCATGACCAATCAGTCGAAATGGCTGATTTCCGCCTACGCGATTTTCTTTTGCGGCGGCGTGCTGGTGCCGCTCGATTACAAACTCACTCCCGAGGAGCAATTGAAGCTTCTCGCGCATTCGCGCGCCGAATTTCTGGTAATCGAATACCATCTCTGGCGCGGAATCATGCAGGCGCCGGAATTCAAGAATCTTGGCACGCGCGTGGTCCTGGTCACCGAGGCGCCTCCCAACGCCGACCTCGCCGGCGCAAAACGCTGGGAAGATTTTCGCGAATCGGGCGAGCCGGTGTTCGTCCGGCGCGAACGCAAGGACGCGGCGTGCATCGTCTATTCATCCGGCACCGGCGGCCGCCCCAAAGGGTGCGTCCTGACGCACGATAATTACCTCGAGCAATGCGTCGCTCTTACGTCGCTCTATCCCTTCTGGCCCGGCGTGCGTTACTTGAGCATTCTGCCGACGAATCACGCCATCGATTTCATGGTGGGATTTATCGGTCCATTCACGTGCGGCGCGGCGGTAGTTCACTTGCGCACTCTTCGTCCCGAATTCATCCGGGAAGCATTCACCAAGTACAAAATCACATATATGGCGCTGGTTCCGATGGTGCTGAAAAATCTGGAAAAGGGATTGCGCCAGCGCTTCGCCGATTTGCCGGCCGCGAAGCGCTCCATACTCAATACTCTGATCGGCGTGAATCGCGCGATTACGCGCCGCCGGCCGCATCTGCGCGCCAGCCGCACGCTGTTGCCGCAAGTTCATAAGGCCTTCGGCGGCGAACTGCGCGCGCTCTTTGTGGGCGGCGCGTTCACGGAGCCTTCTACGCTGCAATTTTTCTACGATCTGGGCATTCAGGTGGGCAATGGTTACGGCTGCACGGAAGCCGGGACGTCCATCACACTGAACGACTTCAAGCCATTTCGCGCCGACACCGTGGGCAAGCCGCTTCCGGGCATGGAAGTGAAAATTGTGAATCCTGACGCGGAAGGCATCGGCGAAGTCACGGTCAGCGGAAAAACGATCATGTCGCACTACCTCGACGATCCGGAAATGACCGCCGAAACAATCGTGAATGGCTGGCTGATGACCGGCGACCTTGGGCGCTTCGACGCGATGGGCCACCTGCAACTGTTCGGGCGCAAAAAAAACATGATCGTAACTGAAGAAGGCAAGAATATTTATCCCGAGGACATCGAAACGTATTTCGAAGGCCTTCCGATAAAGGAATTCTGTGTCTTTGCGGCGAATTATCTGTGGCCGGCGCGGACGATGGTGGGCGAACAGCTCGTGCTGGTGCTGCATCCGGAAGCGGGCCCGATGATCAACGAGACCGCAGCCGCGAACGTAGCCGAGCGCAATCGCCGCTTGTTGAACTACAAACGTGTCAGCGGCTATTTGATTTGGGACAGCGATTTCCCTCGCACCTCGTCGTTGAAAATCAAGCGCAACGACCTCGCCGACCAGATTCGCCAGCAGCACGAGCGCTCCGCCGTGGTGCCGCTGTGATCCGCGCGCGCAGATTCGCACGGGAGCTCGCGCTCTAGTGAAACCTGCGTTCCTCGCAATCGTCAATCCGGCTGCGGGCGGCGGACGTTCCGGACAACTCGCGCCAGCCGCGCTGGATCGCGTGCGCAGCGCCGGAATCGAACTTGTCATCGCGCGGACGACGCGTGCCGGCGAAGCAACCGAAATCGCTCGCAAATCCTACAGCGAAGGCATTCGCAATTTTCTGGCTGTCGGCGGCGACGGCACTGCGTTTGAAATTATCAATGGCCTGTTCCCGGAAGCCATCACACAGGGACGCCCGACGCTTGGTTTCTTGCCGCTGGGCACCGGGAACTCATTCCTGAAAGATTTCACGTCCCACGGCATCGAACACACGATCGCAGCGCTGCAAGAAGGCAATCGCCGCGCGTGCGACGTGATTCGCCTCCGCCACACGCAAGGCGAACTCTATTTCTACAATTTGCTCACGCTGGGATTTCCCGCCGACGTCGCGGTCACCGCTAACCGGCGGTTCAAGCGCTGGGGCGAACTGGGATATATTTTGGCGGTGTTTACGCGCCTGGTGCGGCTAGAGCATCTCGCGTTTCCGCACCGCCTCGCCGGTGCCGCGGATTGGGACCGAGGTGAGACGCTGTTTCTTTCGTTCAACAACAGCAAATTCACCGGCGGCAAAATGATGATCGCTCCGAGAGCGGATCCGTGCGACGGCGCAATCGAATACGTCCGCTGGGGACCGATTGACCGGATGGGATTGATCTGGACCCTGCCGCGTCTTTTCACCGGGACGCACATTAATCACCGGCTCGCCTCGCGCGCCGCGACCACAAGAATCGATTTCGATCTTGAGGCGCCGGCGAACGTGATGGTGGACGGTGAAAGCATGCGGCTGCAGTGTCAATCGCTCGAAATTCTGCCCGGCGCGCTGGACGTCATCGTATGAAGAAGGCCTATCTGACGGCGCGTTCGCTGCTGCTCTGGACCATCAGCGGAATACATTTCGCCGCAGTCTGCATTTTCCTCATAGTTCTAGCTGTATTTATTGATCCTAGAAAGAACGATTGGCCGCAGCGCGTTTTCTTCCGGAACATTCTGCGATTGGCCGGCGCAAAATTCGACGTGCGTCGCTCCCCCCGCTTCGATCCCAAGCGCACCAGCATCTTCATCTGCAACCACGTAAATCTCTTCGATCCCTTCGTGGTCTATTCCGCGATTCCGCAATTCCTGCGCGGCTTCGAGCTGGAATCGCATTTCAAGCTTCCGATTTACGGCTGGATGATGGGCCGCTTCGGCAACATCCCCGTGCCAGACGCGCCCAGCCGCGAAGGCCTGGAAATAATGACCCAGCGCGCGAAAGCCGCGCTCGATTCGGGAATCAGCTTGATCGCCTTTGCTGAAGGCTCGCGCACGCGCGACGGCCACGTGCAGCCATTCAAGAAGGGGATCTTCGGCCTCGCGCAGAAGTGTGGAATACCCATCGTCCCCGTGAGCATGGTTGGTTCCTACCAATTTTTTCAAACGGGAAACTGGATGCTTTATCCGGAGAAAATCACGGTCCATTTACACGATACCATTGAGACGAAGGACATTCCACGCGGCGACGTTGATGCTTTAAGGCAACGCGTGCAGGAGATCGTGGCCGCTCCGGTGGAAGAATCGCTGCGGGAAAACCCAGTTCAAAAACCCTAAAGCGCAGAATTTTGCAAGCAGACTGGCCTAGAAGGTTTGCGTCGCGCTCGCATCCGGCAGCGCGCGACCGGCGCGCAATTCCTGCCAGGTATAAACCACGCGATGGATTACGGTCAGGGTTGAGATCGCAGCGATTACCCATAGCACTTGCGCCATGCGATTGAACACGCCGCCCATGATCAGCAGCACCAGGCGCTCCGGCCTTTCCATGAATCCCACTTTGCAGGATGGAATAATGGATTCGGCGCGCGCGCGCGAATAGCTCACCATGAACGAGCTGGCCATGGCCACGGCCGCCAGCGCCATGTAAAACGACCGGCCGATCAGCGTGTAATGCACCACCAGACCCATGTAAAGCGCGAGATCGGAGTAGCGATCGAGCGTTGAATCGAGAAACGCGCCGAAAGCTGTGACGCGTCCCACACGCCGCGCGACTTGTCCATCGGCCATATCGAGGAATCCAGCGAGAAAGAGTACCGCCGCAGCCTGGCGGAATTTGCCCATGGCGAAAAACGCGGCCGCCCAGGAATTTACTGCGAGGCCTAGAAACGTAAACATGTTTGGCGTAATCCCAGTGGCTGCCAACGCGCTGACTACATGGCGCAACAGCCAGCCGCCGCCCTCGCCGATCCAATAAGTGATCGTCTTCTTACGTTCGTTTTGTTCGTTTTCCATTTTCAAAAATCATACACCGGAACGTGCGCGCCGCCGCGCCGCCGTAATGCCGACAGCCTTTCAGCGACGCTTGATCGCCATCTCCGGTACTTTGCCGGAGTAACGCAATTTCGGCTCGGTCAATGCTTGCACTTCTTCGGGCGTGAAACCAGGAGCCACCTCTCGCAGCACCAGGTCATCGGGCGTCACGTCAATCACCGCCAGATCGGTCACGATCGTATTCACACATTCGATCGCCGTGAGCGGATACGAGCATTTGTTGACGATCTTGCGCAGCCCATCCTTCGCGGTGTGTTCCATCGTAACGATCAAACGCTGCGCGCCCACCGAAATATCCATCGCGCCGCCAATGCCACCTGCGCCCTTCGCTCCCGGCACTCGCCAGTTCGCCAAGTCGCCCTTCTCCGAAACCTGCAAGCCGCCGAGAACGCAAACATCGAGATGCCCGCCGCGGGTCATTACGTGGGCGTCCACTTGCGAAAAATACGCCGCGCCCGGAACTAGCGTCACCGGCACCTTCATCGCGTCCACCAGGTCAAAATCTTCCTGACCCTGCGGCGCGCGCGGACCCATGCCCAAAATTCCATTCTCGCTGTGAAAATAAATCGTGATGTCTTTTGGAACGTACGCGGCAATCAGGTTGGGAATGCCCCAGCCGAGATTTACGTACGCGCCGTCGGGCAGCTCAAGCGCAGCGCGCTCGGCAATCTGTTCGCGCGTGAGCCGATGCTTAGACATAGCGCAGCCCTTTCGCCACCACGATGCGGTGCACAAAAATCGAGGGCGTGACGATCGTCTCCGGGTCGAGTTCGCCGGTCTCGATCACTTCCTCCACTTCCACAATCGTGGTTTTCGCGGCGGTGGCCATGATCGGGTTGAAATTGCGCCCGGCCTTGCGATAGACGAGATTGCCCATGCGGTCGGCGCGGTGTGCGCGAATAAGCGCATAGTCGGCGCCCAGCGCTTGCTCCAGAATGTAACGCTTGCCGCGAATCACGCGTTCTTCTTTGCCCTTGGCAACGTCGGTTCCCACGCCCACCGGCGAATAAAACGCCGGAATTCCCGCGCCGAAAGCACGCATGCGTTCACACAGGATACCCTGCGGCACCAGTTCCAGATCAATTTCACCCGAGTCGAATTGTTGCTGAAAATAAATAGCCCCCGGCCCGGGAAAAGCAGCCACCACGTGGCGAATCTGGCGATTCTTGAAAAGAATGCCCAGTTCCCCGTCGCCGGTTCCGCAATTATTGCTGATAACGCTCAAATTTCGCGCGCCGCGCCGGGCCAGCCCTTGAATTAAATTATTGGGAAATCCGGCGCCGCCGAATCCGCCGAACATGATCGTCGCGCCGTCCGGAATATCGGCGACGCATTCGTCTACCGACGAATACACTCTATTTTTTCGATTCATATTTAGACGTGCCCGGGGTGGGGGTCGAACCCACACGTCCCGTAAAGGACAGGGGATTTTAAGTCCCCCGCGTATGCCATTCCGCCACCCGGGCGAGGGTGAAGCAAGTCCGGCGAAAAGATTATCACGCCAAACGACTGGAGGCACCTGTCCGGCGCGGCGAAATTTTGCGCCCGATTACCGCACGGAGATGGTTGGTGGTAGGCTTGGCGGCTGGCGCGGAAGGCGGATCCCAACATGCGGAAACCGATCGTGGTGGTGGGCAGCATCAATCTGGATTTGGTGGCGACGGCCGATCATGTGCCGTTGCCGGGCGAAACCATCACTGGCCGCGACTTCAACACATTTAATGGCGGCAAGGGCGCGAACCAAGCGGTAGGCGTCGCGCGGCTCGGGTATCCGGTGAGCATGGTCGGGAAAGTCGGCGACGATTCTTTTGGCACCGCGCTGAAAAATGGTTTGCGCAAGGCCGGAGTGGACGTGAAAGCGGTGCAAGCCGTCAAAGGTTCGTCGGGCGTCGCGCTCATAAATATCGGCAGCGACGGGCAGAACAACATCGTGGTGGTGCCGGGCGCGAACGGCAAAATGTTACCGAAAGATATCGCGCGGCACGCGGCGCTGCTGCGCAAGGCCGGGATGCTGCTGGCACAGCTCGAAATTCCACTGATCACGCTCGAAACGCTTGGCGTTTTCGCGCATCGCCACGGAATTCCGTTGATGCTCGATCCCGCCCCGGCGCGCGAATTGCCGGCGGGGTTGATGCAAGTGATCACCTGGATCACACCGAATGAAAGCGAGACGCGCATTCTTTGCGGCCTCGGTGCGCAGGAGCCGGTGACGCCCGCCACCGCCGCGCGCTGCGCCGATTTGCTGCTCGCGCGCGGGCCGAAAAATGTGCTGATCAAGATGGGCTCGCAGGGAGTGTTTCTTGCTACGGCCGATGGCGTGCGCCAGATGGTTCCGGCGTTCGCAGTGAAGGCCGTGGATTCGACGGCTGCGGGCGACGCGTTCAACGCGGGTTTTGCGGTGAGTTTGCTTTCGGGCAAGAAGCCATTGGAGGCAGCGCGGTATGCGTCGGCTGTCGCGGCGATTTCGGTGACGCGCAAGGGGGCACAGCCTTCGATGCCCTCGGCGCGCGAGGTGGCGGCGTTCTTGAAAGCTTCGAACTAGCCCGCGAAAAATCCACAGCTGCAACACAGAGTCCACAGAGAAAAGCTTTGAGGGCACGGAGATGGTGGCGCAGGCATGATTCCGCCACAACATAGATCGAAGAGAGATCCCTCGTCCCGCGAAATCAACCGGGACGCTAAATGTGCGCTGCGCTCGGGATGACAAAAAGGTTGAACGCTCGCTAAAGTCGTTCATTTCACTTTCGGCTCCGTGGTTAGTTCCGGCTGGGGCAACGGGCCTTCGTTCATTTCGTTGTGACCGCGCTCGCGGCTGGCTTCCAGCAGCTGCGTGGCTTTTTGCAGTTCGGCCTGCCCTTCCTTCGGGCGTCCCAGGCGGATCAGGGTCTGTCCTTTGAGGTTGTGGTAATTCGAGTTGTCGGGCTGGAGCTTTTCCGCCGAATTCACAGCCGCGAGCGCCTCGGTCAACTTTCCTTCGCGTTGATACACACGCGCCAAACCAAAATAAGAACTCGCTAGGTGTGAATCCCGCCGCAATGCTTCTTTGAAATTTTCTTCCGCTTTCGCATCGTCCTGCAAATAGGAATACGTGGTGCCGAGCCGGTCGTAATTGAAAGCGACGTCCGGCTCGATGCTGACGTCGCGCAAAAATTCGTCGCGGGCATGCTCGAAATCGGCGCGCGCCATATAGGCAAGGCCCAGATTGAAATGGACGTAGGGCAGATTGGGATCGAGCTCGACGGCTTTCTGAAGCTCCGCGATCGCTTTGTCGTTTTCGTCGCGATTCAGCGCGGCTTTGCCCATCAGCATGTGATATTCCGCGGTGTTCTGCCCCAGTTCGACAAAGCGCCCTAGCGCGCGGTCTTCGATGTCGGACTTGCCGGCTTTGTTCGCGGCGTTGCCAAGCACGTAGAGGTAATTCAGGTCGTCGGACTCCTGCGGCCACAGCGGATCAAGCGTCTGCACCGCATCTTCGTATCGCTCGGTGAAAAAGTAGCAGAGGCCCAGCAGATAGCGCGCCTGCAGGGACTGCGGCTGGTCGCGCACCACCGATTCGAAGGGCGCAATCGCGTCGTGGAATTCATTCTGCCGGTAGTAAACCAAGCCAATATTCAATCGTATGCCGGCGACGGTCGGCGCCAGATGATCGGCTTTGCGCAAGAGTTCGAGCGCGTGCTGCCACTGCTGCTTGCGCATGGCGATAACGCCCAGATTCGCGTAAGCGCCGGCGACAGTAGGGTCCGCGGCCAACACTTTCTTGAAATCGGCTTCGGCGCGATCGAGTTCCCCGGCGCGCAACGCGGCTTCGCCTTGCGCAAAAAGCGCAGGAATTTCGGATTCGGGTACGGGACTCGCTGGAGGCGATGCTGCTGATGATTGCGAGTGCAGGAGGGTTGAGGCTTTCAGGGGACGGGCGCCGAGACTTACCAGAGCGGCGAGGGCAGCGAAAATCACAAAAATGCGTGGCATTCGCGTCGCGCGGAGCGCGGAACAACAATCGTCCAAAAAGCCGATTCGTGTTGCGATTAGATTTTGAATTTTCTTTTGTTTTCTTAAGGTTACGGGGAATTCTAATCGCGCCGGTGTTGCGGTTAGAAATCGGCGGATGGCGCGTCGGCGCTTGCGGAACGACCGAACGATAGGGGCGAAGCAGGTGGCCTTCCGGCAGCAACCTGTGGCGTCCGGGGCTGAAGCCCCAGATTGATCAGAGCGCCTGCGGCGGGACTGAAGTCCCGCCCTTCCTCGCTGGCGTGCAACGGCTGGGGCTGGGGCGATTTTCGAGTTGAGCGTAAAAAGCACGGACAACGGTAGCACAGGAGCATGCGGGTTGTCCTGCGGGCGTGTGTACACGCGGCCGCCGGAGATTGCGGCAGGCCGGCGCTTTCGCCGGTCTCCGGCCGGCCGAGGAAGCGGATGCGAGGCCGGGCCGGACAGCGGTTTTTCGCTTGACATATGGGCGTCACGAAGATACAAGAGTTTTAATAAATTTAATAAAAGGCATTGGGGTGGGGCCTAGAACGTGCGGTTTCCGAGTCTTCAGGCCTAATTACATTGAACGATCGGCTTCCTGCCAGGGCCGAAGTGTTCTCTTCCCCAACCGCAGTGCAAGCGGATTCAGGCGGCACCGGAAATTCTAACGTGGGCGCGAATTTCGTTACCAGGGAGTTAGCCATGAAGACACTACGCATCGCGTTTTGCACGCTGCTATTGATCCTCGGCGCCGCGGCGGCAGCCTTCGCCCAGGACACCGCCACATTCACTGGCACGGTGCGCGACACCTCCGGCGCAGTAGTTGTGGGGGCGCATGTGACGGTCAGCAACGCCTCCATCGGCGTGACCCGCGACACCGTTTCCAATAACGACGGCGAATGGGTCACCACAGCACTCCCCATCGGCGCGTACGACATCACCATCGCGGCCACGGGCTTCAAGAAGTACTCCGCCAACGGCGTAGTCATCCGCGTCGGCCAGAAACTGCGCGTAGACGTGAACCTGGAGGTGGGCTCAGTCTCAAGCGAGGTCGTGGTGGCTGGCGAAGACGTCGCCCAGGTGGAAACGCAATCCTCGGAAATCGCCGGCACAGTGACCGGCAAGGAAATGACGCAACTGCAATTGAACGGACGCAACTTCACTCAACTGATCAACCTGACTCCCGGCGTCAACAACCAATCGGGACAGGACGAAGGAACGGTGGGTATCAACGGGAACGTCGTGTACAGCATCAACGGCGGGCGCGGCGAAAACAACAACTGGGAAGTGGACGGCGGCGACAACATGGACAACGGCAGCAACAACTCGCTGAACGTGTATCCCAGTATTGACGCGATCCAGGAAGTGCGCGTGCTTACCTCCAATTACGGCGCGCAATACGGCCGCAATGCTTCCGGCACGATCGAGGCCGAAACGAAATCCGGCACCAGCCACTTCCACGGCGACGTGTACGAATTCAACCGCAACAATTTTTTCAACGACCGCAGCTACTTTGACCTCAGCTCGCCCAACGCCCCCGAGTACAAGAAGAACGACTTCGGTTACACCATCGGCGGACCGCTCTACATCCCGGGGCATTACAACACCGACAAATCTAAAACCTTCTTCTTCTTCTCCCAGGAATGGCGCAAGGAGATCGTACCGAACACCTATGCAATCTCCGTTCCTTCCAATGCGGAACGCGGCGGCAACTTCACGGATATTTGCTCGCTGGGCCCCCAAGACTGTCCGACAAACAATCCGAATCTTCCCGTGCAGATCGTCAACAACCAGATCGTGGGAGTGAATCCCGCAACGGATCCGAACGTTTCCGCTCTTTTGGCCTCCATTCCCCAGGCCAATAGCAGCGTCGGTTGCGGATCTCCCACCGGGTCGTGCTACAACACCTCGCAGCCAACTCCCACCGACTGGCGCGAAGAGCTATTGCGCGTGGACCACAACATCACTCCCAAGCTGCGCGCTTCGTTCCACTACATCCATGATTCTTGGACCACCGTCACCCCCACCACCCTGTGGTCCAACGCCACGCTGCCCAATATTCAGACCAATTTCGTCGGGCCCGGCACCAGCGCCGTCGCGCGCCTCACCTATACGGCGTCGCCGTCGCTGCTGAATGAATTCGTCTTCAGCTATACGGCCGATCACATTCAACTGACGAACGTAGGTCCCTTCCAGCGGCCGCCCAGCATGACCATGACCTCGTTCTTCGACAACGGTTTCGGCGGCAAGCTGCCTGCTATCAACATCACTGGAAATAGTGCCTACGCCTTCCAGACGGACCCGTCCGACGAGCCCTGGAACAACGCCAATCCCACCTACACCTTGCGTGACAACGTGACGAAGATAATCGGCAAACACACTCTGCAGTTTGGCGCGTATGGAGTGATCGCCCAGAAAAACCAGGAGAACTCGCCGCAAATCGAGGGCGCCCTCACCTTCGATTCCACCAACTCGTCGGTCAGTACCGGGAATGCTTTCGCCGACCTTTTGCTGGGCAACGTCGCGTCCTATTCGCAAACTAACAACCAGATCAAATATTACGATCGTTATCAGATCGTCGAGCCGTATATCCAGGACGACTTTCACGTCACCTCGCGTCTGACGCTGAACATCGGGCTGCGCATGAGCTTCTTCGGCACCTACTATGAGAAATTCAACCGCGAATATAATTTCAACACCAGTGTGTGGAGCGCCGCGAACGCTCCGTTGCTTGACCAGAACACGGTGGCATTGCTCAATCCCAATACAGGCCTGCCGCTTTCGTACTCGAACCCCGGCGATGCGCAGTATCTCTTCAATGGAATCGTGCAGTGCGGAGGACCAGGCGAGCCTCATGGATGCCTGAAATCGCACTGGCTCAATCCCGCGCCGCGTGTTGGATTCGCGTGGGATCCCTGGGGCAACGGCAAGACGGCGATTCGCGGCGGTTATGGCGTCTTTTTCGACCACGGCAATGGCAACGAAGCCAACGCCGAAAGTCTCGAGGGCAGCGCGCCGCTGGTGCTCACGCCGGGCCAGTCCAACATCACCGGCACGAGCTGCGGCCAGCCGACCGGTTACACATGTCTGGGATCCGCCGGCGGTCCTCCGCTGGCGTTCCCGCTGTCCGTCGTTTCCATTCCGAACAGATCCATTTGGCCGTACGCGCAGCAGTGGAATTTGAGCGTCGAGCACGAGTTCCTCAGCCACATCATCGGTTCCGTCGCCTACGTCGGCAGCAAAGGCACCAATCTGGCCGATCAGCGTGACTTGAACCAACTGTTTCCCGCGCCGGCGTCCATGAATCCATACCCCGCGGGTGTTCCGCTGACTCCGTCTGATTGCCAGAACGGCGTGGTGAATGGAGTGACTCCGATTACCAATTCACCGATGAGCGTGCAAAATAACTTCAACGTGGCCTGCGGGAACATTGACCCCAACCTGGTGCGTCCAAACTTTCCGGGGTTCGGCGATGTCACTGGAAAAGAGTACCGCGCCAGCTCGAATTACAACTCGCTGCAGATCGCCGTGCGCCGCACGATCGCTCCGCTCACCTTGGCCGTGGCTTACACCTACTCCCACTCACTCGATGACGAGTCGGACTGGGCAGATGTGAACTTCGTGAACTCCTACAACCTGAAGGGCAACTACGCCAGTTCCAATTTCGACGAGCGGCACATCCTCACCGTGAGCTATGTGTACGACATTCCGTCCGGCCATCTCGAGGGAGTTCGGAAAATTCTGTTCGGAAACTGGGAATACTCCGGCATCACGACGTTTTACACGGGGACGCCTTTCAGCGTGACGAATGCGGTTTTTGGCGACAATGCCGGCGTCGCCAACGGCGTCGGAACCAACGGCTCGTATCCCGATACGGCGGGGAACCCCAATTCCACGAAGCCCGCAGACGTGCTCTCTGCCCTGCTACCGAACACGGGCCCGTTGCTCTACAACCCGGCGGCATATGTGGCGCCGCAAGGCTTGACGTTTGGCGATACAGGTCGCAACTCGCTGAACATTCCGAACCGCTTGAACTTTGACATGGCTGTCTTCAAGAACTTCCCAATCAAGGAAAGCTATTCGTTCCAGTTCCGCGCGGAAGCCTTCAATATTTTCAATCACACGCAGTGGAACGGCGTGAACGGCTCGATCAGCTGCTATGGCGGCGCGAACAATTCCGCAGCGGACTCTTCGTGCACGGCGGGTGGCTGGTCCTCACAGTTCTTGCAGCCCTCCGGCGCGCACCTGGGACGCATCTTCCAGTTTGGTCTGAAGTTCCTGTTCTAGAAACGAGAAATTCACAGTTGAGACAGCCGCAGTGGAAAGGGGCGCCGAGCGAATCGGCGCCCTTTTTTTCATTGCGATGCACAGTTGTCCGAAAACGAAGAGAGATCCCTCACTGCGTTCCCTTCTTTGGTCTAGGCAAGCGGGATGACAATCCGCTATGAGCGCTAGCGAGCTTCGTGGAAGGTGCGCTGCTACGGCGCTGGCAGGGGCTTCGTGGCGCTGACGCCCTTGCCTTCGATAATCGTGTAAATATTGTCGGCGGGGAGATTTTGCAGCTTTTCCGTCGCGCCGCTCGGCCATTGAATCTCGACGGAATCGAGCTTCGCTTCCTTGCCCAAGCCGAAATGCAGGCGCAAGTCGTTCTGCGAAAGATAGCTCGCCCCGCCGCGCACCTCATTGAACTGCACCAATTTCCCGGCTTGCAAGGTGAGCCGTGCGCCGATCGCGGCGCGATTGCTTTTGCTGCCGATCAGCTTGAACTCCACGCGATGATTTCCCGGCACTCCGTGATTCAGCAGCAGCGTCGGAGGCTCGCCGACGTTCAGCAGCAGCACGTCAATGTTGCCGTCGTTGGCGACGTCGCCAAACGCTGCGCCGCGCCGCGACTGCATCGGCACCGCATCCAATCCAGCCGCGGCGGTGGCATCGGTAAACGTGCCGTCGTGGTTGTTCATGTGCAGCATCAGCGGCTCTTTGTAATGCGAACGCGGATCGGCCAGGCTATCCATCTGCGGGTAGACGTGCCCGCTGGCGACAAATAAATCCACCCAGCCGTCATTGTCGAAATCGAAAAAGCCGGTGCCCCATTTCACGTAGGGATAACTGGGCTTCGCGACTCCGGCTTTCCAGCTGACGTCATCGAAGCCCTTCGCGCCCAGATTGTGGTAGAGATTGTTTTCCTGGTCGGCGAAATTCGTGACGAAGATGTCCAGCCGCCCGTCGTGGTCGTAATCGCCGAAATCCACGCCCATCGAACCGCCGGCGTCGCCTTCGCTGCTGAGCGCGGCGCCCAAGAGCATCCCCATATCGGTGAATGTGCCGTCGTGATTGTTGTGGTAGAGATAATTCGGCCCCGTATCGTTCGCGACGTACAGGTCGGGCCAGCCATCGTTGTCGTAATCGCCCCACACCACTCCGAGGCCGTAATATTTACTGGGATCGTTCACGCCGGCTTTTTGCGAGACTTCTTCGAACGTGCCGTCGCCGCGATTGTGGTAGAGCAGGTCGGTTTCGCCGGTCATGCCCCAGGGGCCGCACTGCACAATGATGCCGCGAAACCTGCAGGTGCCGAATGCGCCGGGATTTTTGACGTCCACATGAACGTAGCGCGAGACGAAAATGTCAACGAAGCCGTCTTTGTCGTAGTCGGCCCACGCCGCGCCGGTCATAAAGCCGCTGCCGCGCACGCCGGCTTTGTCCGTCACATCTTCGAACTTGCAGTCGCCCAGGTTGCGGTAAAGCGCGTTGCCGCCGTAGCCGGTGACGAAGATGTCCGGCAGGCCGTCATTATCGAAGTCCGCGACGGCCACGCCCATGCCCCAGCCTTTGCGCGTCAGGCCCGCTTGCTTGGAAATATCTTCGAATTTCAGTGGGGCGGTCTGGCGGTAGAGCGTGACCATCGGGTCGCCGCCCTGGTTATAGCGCTCGACCGTTGAGCCGTTTACGACCAGCGCGGAGAGCGTGCCGCTGTTATCGCAATCAATGAAGCCGACGCCGCCGCTCATGGATTCCACGATGTACTTTTTTTCGGGCGAGGCGATGTGGGAGACGGTGAGCCCGGCGCGCACGGAAATATCTTCGAACTTCGGAACGCGCGCGGTTTGACCAGTGTTCTGAGCGCTGCCCGCGGCGCAGGTCAGTACAAAGAGGAATAGCGTGGCTGGCAGGAATGCACGTTTCTTGCTGTGGGTCGGTCCCAATGCGCCTTGTACTTTATCGTGGCGCTTGGCGCGCTGTCTATTGCCACGCGGGCCCCGTGCGCGGGCGGAAGTATCCTGCAAACGCCGCGAGGGGTGGCCGGTTCGACTTCAGATTACGAATTCGACGGGGCCGGCCCGCCGCTCTTGCAAACAATAGAGCACCAGCTCGACCCGCGACGATACTCCAAGCTTGTCGAAGATTCGGAACAAATAATTGCGCACGGTGTGCTCGCTCAGGTGTAGCTCGCTGGAGATCGCTTTGTTCGTCAAACCGTCGGCTACGAGGCGCACGACCGTTTCCTCGCGCTTGGAAAGGAGGTTCACCCCCCGCGCGTCTTGCAGATGGATGGATTTGGTCTGGCCCAGCGCCTCCAGCAAAAACCCGAGGTGCTTGCTATTGGCCCACACCTGGCCTTGATGCACGGCGTGGATGCATTTTGAAAGCGTTTCGAGCGGCTCATCGCGAAAAATCACGCCGTGGGCACCGCTGCGAAATGCTTCAACTACCAGTTCGCGCTCGCGTGAAGCCAGCAACATCACCGCGCGCGTCTTCGCTTTCAATTTTCTCGATGGCGCGGATGGTCTCGCTGCCGGGGTCACCGCTGTAATCGCCGCAGCCTATATTCTTTTCCCAGGCGCCGCGCTCGGCGCGATCGGCTGCGCGCTGGCCTGGAGCGTGCTCGGCGCCAGCGTCGCATTTTTGGTCTTCAATTTCCCGCCCGCGAAAATTTTTATGGGAGATTCCGGCAGCTCTGCGCTGGGTTTCTGCGTCGCCTTCCTTTGCCTCGATTTCGTGGCCGCCAAAGGCGCAAGCGCCGCGCCCGCAACCGCGCTGATTTTTCCGCTGCTCGCCGCAGCTCTGCCGCTGGCCGATGCAGTCTTCGCAATCCTGCGGCGCCTGGAGAACGGGCGCTCGCCCTTTCACGGAGATCGCCGCCATTTTTACGATCTTCTGCTGGCGGCGGGATGGACGACGAAGCGCGTGGCGATTACCTGCTATTTGCTGACGGCGTTATTGGCTGGATTGGGTTGGTTGGCAATACAAGGCGATGCAAAACGGACAGCGCTCGTTGGGACTGCCGCCGGAGTTGCGTTGTTATCGGCGGCGATATGGCTGGGGTCACTGCGCTCGGGGCCGCGTGAGCCGCGCAGTCATCGCGTACAAATCTAAATCCAAAGCTCGTCTCGCAGCGCGCGCACGTCGCGCCTATCGCGCGCGATTCGTTCGCAGCGTTTATGCAGGCTGCGAGAAAATCATGCGGGTGCCGCGCCGCGTGCGTTCTTTCGGAGAAGTCTGCTTCTGCGCGTTGCCCAGCTGCACCAGCAGCTTGCGCAGCTTGGCGCGCTCTTCCAGGTCCACGTCCACCACCTCGAACGCGCGCGCCTGGGTATTCGCGTCGCGCACGATGGTTTGCACCTTCACCGATTTCTGCGCCGTCGCCAGCTTCATATTCACGACGCTTCCCGGGTGCAGGCTCTGCTCGCAAATCGCGACGCCGCCGCCCAGAGTAAGTTCGGGAATATCCATGTGGCAATTTTCCTTCAAATTGGTGGTCATTGCCGGCACCGGACGATCCAGGCGCAGCCGCGGATAGCGGCGCTGCCGGATGGCCGATGAATTCGGATCCGGATCGAGCGGCTCGATGGAAAATTCCGCCACACTCAGGCCGCTGCGCGGCACGAAACTGCGCACCCATTCCGGGTCAATCTTCTCCATGGCCTGCGAAGCCACCAGGCGCAATTCACTGGGGCTGGCCCAGCGAAACGCGCGGCGCGCTTCCGCAATCTTGCGCAGCACGGCTTCGGCTCCGGAGGTGCGCAGCCGTCCCAGCGCTTCGATGGCCTTCAGGCGCAAATAATCCGTGGCGTCCTTCGGCAGATCGCCTTCGGCGATGCGCAGCAAGCGCATGTCCGCGCACTGATCGCCGGCCATGCCGATTTCATCCACCGCCAGCGGACGAATCAACGGATCCAGGTTATCCAAGAGTTGCAGCAGCAGGCGCCCGCGCTCGGAGGACCCGCTCGAAGCAATCTGCCGCACGGCGCGATCGTGCGCCACGCGCTTCCATTCGTTGATCCGTTGCGGCAAGACCTGTTCGACCATGTCCGGATCAAGCCGTGTGAGCAAGCCCAGCGCTTCGATGGCCTCGGTGGGTCCGCCCTTCTGGAGCTGCACGCGCAAAGTTTCCAGTCCTTCGGCGTCCAGCACCTGCATCATCGAAACCAGCAAGTCGCAATCTTCGCGGAAGCCGGCGCGGCTGAAGCGTCCCGCCAATTGCACGGTGGCCACCGCCGGCATGCGGCGCAGCAAATCTTTCAGGCCTCCGGGGACTTCGCCCGTTTTCAGCGCGTCATCAATGAATTCGGGCAGCCGGTTCTCCACGGCGATCCTCGGCCGCAAATTCTTGCCCAGGCCCGGGCGCTCGGCCTCCACGTACTCCACCAATTCCACGGCGCGCTGGATCGCGGCATAGGAGCGCTTGTTGGCCGCCTCTTGCGAGAGGCGCACGAACGCCGCGCTCATCAAGCTCTGCAATTCGGAATCGCGTTCTTCGGCAAGCTGAATGCCGACCATGCGAATGGTGTTCATCAGTAGGCGTTCGTCGCATTTGGCGAATGTGGCAGCTAGTTCCGCCAGGCCGATGGAGGTCTGCCGGCGCGTTTCCTGCGCTTTGTTGGTCACACAATTCGCGTAGTTCGTCAGAACTCTCTCGGCTTCGTCGTTTTCCTTCCGTGCCAGCAAGCTTTCCACGTATTCCTTCACCTGGACGGGCGGCACGCACCAGGCCTCATGCGAATCGAGCACCGCTTTTCTTTTTTCGTCCGGTATCTGCGCCCAAAATTGCTGCGCCAGAATATCCGTGTGCGATTGCACCGCGATGCCGTGGCGCTCCATTTTCTCTTCGTAGACGCCCATGATTTTGCGCAGGCTGTCGAGCTCTTCGCTCATCTCGTCCAGCACCTGGCGCACGGCGTTCACTTCGATGTCGCCGCGCTCGTAGCTTTCCATCGCGAAGCGAATCGCGATGTGCTCGGCCAATTTCAGCAGGGTGGGCTTGTCGGAAGAGTCCGAAGGCGCCTGCGCCGCCAGCGCCGAAAGCGCTTGGCTGACGGTGAAACGCGCGCGGCGTGGCAGAGTCGAAAGCCGCGATTGGAAGGGTTCGGCGTCCAGTTTTTGGCCGGAGGCTTCGCTGGTGCGCGCGATCTGCGCGAGCATCTGCAGGATGCCCTTCAATTCGTCTTCGTGCAGCGTCATCAGGCCGGTTTCCACGGCCATCGAACCACCAGAGCTCGCGCGTGCCGACCGGCTGCCGCGAATCCCCGCCGTCGCATTGCCCCAGCGGCTTACAGGCGTGGCATCGCCTTCGCCAGTCAACGCGCCAGGTGCGTTCCAACCTCGTCCGCGCGTGCCTCCCGCAGGACCTGAACCGGATCCACCACCTTGGCTCGATCCACCGCCTCGGCCAGAACCGCCGCCAGCACCGGATTCACTGCCGCGACCGCTGCCTTTACCGGATCCGCCTCCCGAGCCGGAGCCTCCTTCCCAGCCCGCGCCGCTGCCAGAGCCTGAACCAGCGCCGCCTCGTCCTCCGCGCTGCCGCAAGCCTGGCATCGCCGGACCGCCTGGGCCTCCGCCTACACCACCAGTGCTCACATTACCCGAGCCAGAAGCCGAACCGCCGCCGAGCGGCGCGTCGGCACCGCCAGAACCGTGAACCGATATGCCGTCAAGCGCAGAGCCCGCGCCAGAGCCAACGCCGGATCCTGCTCCAGAAACCGAACCGGAGCCGCCGGAGGCACCGCTCGCGCCGCCCTTGTTGAACCAGAACCCAGGTGCGTCAGGCGCAAGTGGAGTGCCGCCTGCGTTGCCGCCCACGATATTCCACGTGCCTGGATCTGCTCCGCCGCCTGCATTGCCGCCGCCGGAGCCTGAGCCTGCGCTCGCTGAGCCGTCCACCATCACCGGACTCGTGCCGCTTGGGCCCGCGCCGCCGGCGGACAAATCTCGAACGATTTCTGCTGGCGCAGGCGTGTAATATCCGGACCCATACCCGTCGCCGCTCCAAGTCCCGCCGCCGGAACCAGACCCGCCGCCCGCGCCGCCTTCACCCGATGCGTTTGCGGGATGCTCGCTGCCCGGTTCGCTGCCATCGCCTGCTCCGCTGCCGCTGCCACCACCCGCACCTTGACGTCGCGAACCACCGCTGCCCGAACCGCCAAATCCGTAGCCTGAGCCTACGCGGCCGCCTCCGCCTTGGCCCTCGCCGCTGCCACTGCCACTTCCGCTTCCATCACCTGAGCCGGAGCCATCGCCCCAGCCGTCGCCGGAACCTCCACCGCTTCCAGATCCGCCACCACCCGGACCGTCGCCGGGTCCGCCCTTGCCTTTCGTTCCCTCCGCAGCGACGATCAACTGCAGCAATCGCTCCGGATCATTGAAAAGCTCGTCAGACGCCGCAGAATTAAGACCCAAAGTGCGCGCGGCAAGCTGCGCCGCGACCGTGGACTTCGCCACAGCCGAGTCCGCCGGCACGAAGCAAACCTCGTTCACGTGAATGTGCGGATCGCCTTGCAGCGCTGCCTTCAATTGTTCGGCAAGTTGGACTGGCTTTGCGCCAGTGCCGGTGGGAAATGCGCGCACAAAGCGCGCCAGGCTGGCTTGCGTAACTTGAGGTGCGAAGTGGATGCTGGCAATGCCCGCGGAAGAAAGCATCCGCGCAAAACTTTTCTCGGCTTGCGCCGTCTCGAGGGCCGTGCCATCCAGCAACAGCTGATCGGCGGATACCGCCAACAACACGCCTGACTCGCCTTCCGTGCCCGCGCCCAGCGCCGTGCGCAATTCGGTCCACGCGGTCTCATATTGCTTCGCCGTGCGCGGATGGCCGAAGTCATACATGCGCGCGAACTTGAGCAGGATGTTCAGGCTGCGTACGAAGCCGCGCGCCGCAGCTGTGCGTGTGTTGTCACTCATCAGGATCGTGTGGGGCTAAAACCCCGCCTCAGCCTGTAAGTGTGCGGCTTCACAAAGGATAGGACAATGGTACGGTTGCCCTATTCAGTACTAACGCTTAGTAATAGCCCGAGGCTTGCGCGGGGAGCCAGCGAGGAATTTTGGGCCGTGCGATTTCGCCAGCCATTGCTCTAACTCATTGACGTCAGGAAGGATAGTAAGCGCGCCGAGGTCTCGCAGCCGGGTACTACGCTCGCGGCGCTCGTGGCCCGTTTTCGGCAGCACGGCGACGAACGGGACTTTCGCCGATTGTGCCGCCAGCGCGTCGTCCACATTATCGCCGAGGTACAACGCTTCGTCCGGATCCCGCCCATTCAGTATTTTCAGCAGCCCGTCTGGAGCCGGCTTTGGGTTTGCAACGTCTTCCGTGGTTACGATCGTCTGGAATACTCCGCGCATCTTGTTGCGATCGAGCGTGTAATCCAGCTCCCGCCAGATGCGCCCGGTGAAAATCGCCAGCTCCGCCAGTTTCGCCAGCCGCGCGATCTTCGGCTTCGCGAGCAGCCATTTTTCGCGCGTAACGTTTCCGCGGCCGTCCAAGCCCCAGTAAATCTGCTGGAACTTCGTTTTCACTTCTTCGTACGCGAATTTATGGCCGAGTTGGTTCACCCAGGCAGTGGAAAGCTTCCAGTCGTCGTTGAATCCAGGACGATTTTTCCACGCGTGCAGTTCGCGCGCGGATACGCGCTGCTTCGTGAAAAATTTTACGGTCTCGAGCGTGGTGCGCTGAAAAGAGCCGCGCGTATCCACCAGCACGCCATCCACGTCGAAAATAATTACGGAAGGGAAAGGCTTCATGGGATCCAAGGGAGCGCAACACAGCGCCGAGCCCGCCGCCTGTTGCAGGAATCTCGCGGACTACGAATGGGAGCCGCTCGATTCTTCGGACGCGGCCGATTCCCCGGAGCCGTCATCCGACGAATCCGAATTCGCCGCCGGATCCGACGAATCCTGGAGCGATTCGGAAGACCACGCTTCACCCGCCGTAGCCGCCGGAAGTTCAGGTCCCGGCTCCGGATCTGGCGCGGTCGAGGGTGCTGCATTTTTTGATGACGAAGCGCCGGAGCCTTGCGACGCCACAGCCGCAACGGCTGCTGGCGGCGCAGCCACCGCAGGTTCCGGAGCTTTCAGAGCCGCGAGACGCGCGCCGAGCGCTTCCGCAAGCAAATCAATAATCAGCTTCGCGCCGCTTCCGCCCGGATCCTTGGCGGGATTGTAAGCAGTCACTTCCAGCGCCGCCAATTCCTTCTGCTGCGCAAAAACCAGCAATGCTTCGCGCACCTGATCCAGCGACAATCCGCCGGAATTCGGATAATTCGTCGCCGCAAAATCCGCAATCACATCCACGTCAAGATGCAGCACAAATTGATAGCCATTGCCCTGAATGCGGTCAATCGCCGCGCGGGCCGCAGCCGCGGCGCCCATTCGCCTCACATCCGCTGCCAGAAAGCGCCGCAGCGGCGAACCCGCGAGAGCCTGCTCCTCAGGAGGATCGAGACGCGCCACGCCGAAAATCGCCAGGTCCGGTTCGCGCACCAGCGGCGGCTCGCCCCAGAACCTCACCATTTCCGCCGCGCCGCGGCCCGTCAAATGCGAAACCACCATGCCGTCCACGCAGCCCGAAGGAGTCGTCGCCGGCGTGTTCAAGTCCGCGTCGCCGTCCATGTAAATCATGCTGACCTTGCGGAAATAGCGCCGCGCGCCCGCCACGGTAGCCATCGCAATCGAACAATCGCCTGATAAAATCAGCGGCAGCGCCGAGGATTTCACCGCCATTTCCACGCGCGGCTTCAATGCTTCGAGTGAAGCGATTACGCGCGAAAGATTACGCGCTCGGGGACTTTCTTCATCAGGTTGGAAAAGCTGGACGGGGTCGTCACCCAGATCGGTAACGTCGTAACCAATTTCGCGCAGGCGCTCCGCCAATCCAGCGGCTCGCAGCGCAGCGGGTGCGCCTTCGTGCCCGGCGGACATTGCGGCCGCGCTGGTGGGCGCTCCTAGCAGAGCAATCTTATGCGCCTGGCGGACAATTTTCACCGCCACTCAGTGGCTCCTTCGCTTCCTTCCATCGCACCCCAAGTTCTCGCCGAATCGCCCAATCAGCAATCCAGCGAATCTCGTACGCGCGTCAGCGCGCGCTCTGCCGCGCCGCCAATTCCGGCGGCAAGGTGAAGCGCACATCCTCGCGAATCAAATCCAGGTCGCGCTGGTTCGTGAATCCAAAATTCGATAGCCGCTGGCTCACCTGCTCCACCAGAATTTCCGGAGCCGATGCGCCCGCCGTCAGTCCCAATGTCTTTACGCCTTCCAGCCAGGAGCCATCTACGTCGTTCGCATCTTCGATCAACCGCGAAGCCACTCCCGCGCGCTTGGCCACTTCCACGAGGCGATTCGAATTCGAGCTGTTCGCCGAACCCACCACCAAAATCAATTCCACTTCGCGCGTCAAAGCTTCCACGGCTTCCTGCCGGTTCTGCGTCGCGTAGCAAATATCGTCGGAAGCAGGGCCCACAATCGCCGGGAATCGCTGCCGCAAACGCGCCACAATTTCCTGGGTGTCGTAAAGCGAGAGCGTCGTCTGCGTCAAAAACGCCAAGCGGTTCGGGTCGGGCACCACTAATTCGTCCACTTCCTCGACGCTGCCCACCACCACGGTCTGATCCGGAGCTTCGCCCGAAGTTCCTACAATTTCCTGGTGATCGCGGTGCCCGATCAAAATCAGCGTGCGACCTTCGCGCGCAAATTTCAGCGCTTCCAGGTGAACTTTCGTCACCAGGGGGCAAGTTGCATCAATCACTCGCAACTGGCGTTCCTGCGCTTCGGTGCGCACGCGCGGCGGCACGCCGTGCGCGCTGAATACCAGTACAGCGCCTACTGGCACTTCCTCGATCGTCTCCACAAAAATGGCGCCGCGCCGCCGCAACTGGTCCACCACATAGCGGTTATGCACAATCTCGTGATGAACGTAAACAGGCGCGCCGTACGCTTCCAGCGCCAGCTCCACAATGTCCACCGCGCGCACCACTCCGGCACAAAATCCGCGAGGGCGTACCCGTACCATCGTCTTGGCCCCATGATTTGTGCCGGTAATCGTCGTTAGCGTCAATTCGTGCTCCGTAAAGGCTTTTATTTTACCTGAAGCCTCGCTTCCCTGCCAGTTTGTTCGCCCTAACCGTTGCCTATTCATAGGCCAAGGCGCTTCACGCCTCCCGGGTGCTAAGATGCCACTGCAATCCTACGGGTTTAGGGGGTGAAAAGTGCTGCTAATGGGATTGACGCGCACGCTCGCCGCCGAAGGCGCGCGCAAAGGCGTTCGCGTGAACGCGCTCAGCCCCGGCCCCGTGGACGAAACGCAAATGTTTCAGGAGTTAGGCGAAGGCCTCGCCGCCCACTTCAACGCGGACAGCGAGACCGTCTCGAAGCAGATTTTTCAGGGAGTGATACAAGGAAGGCCGCAAACAGCGGATGAAATCGCTGCCGCGGCCCTGTTTCTGGTTTCCGATCAGTCCAGCGCGATTACTGGGCAGACTCTGAACGTGGATGGCGGAATGGCTTTCTACTGATTTCTTCGAGGCCCGCGTAGCCGCGGCGCGCCGAGGTGCCAATCACGCGCACGCCTGCTTCAGCCCACTCCAAGCCCTTCTCGCCGACCGTGCCCACTGCGTAAAAAAGCAGGCCTAACATCAGCAACACCGCGAAGCCCAACCCAAACAGCAATTCCGCTGCGAGAAGTTCGCGCACGAAGTACATCTGCAATATGAAAAATACCGCGACCACCGACAGCATCCCCTTGCGAACCTTCGCCTTTTGTCCCATCCCGAGAACGAATCCCTTAACGTTTTCCAATTGCGTTTTCATGACCCTCCCTACCCTCACTTAAACAGATGCACGGGGATGCCCAAATGACGCACCCGTAAGTCATTGATAAATGAGGGGGTGGCGAATCGTGAAAGATTAAAACAACGCACAGAGAGGAAAATCGTTTCTCTGAATTAGGCAAGCCGATGGTCCAAACTGAAACGTAGCGAGGGACGATTTTTGTCTACAGCTTTTTCCCATTCGCACGAAAAATAATCATCACCGTTCGTTTCGTGGCGAAATAAAAGCAATGCAGTTTCGCGCGCGCGCAATAATCACAGCGCGCTTATTTCTTGTTTCCAGACGCTTAATTGTCCGGGCACGCATCACACACCATCACAAACCAAAGAAACGTATGTCATCCCGAACGAAGTGAGGTATCTCTCTGAGGTGTTTCGCCCGAGGAGCAAAAATTAAAACGTCGTGCCAGCATGAAAAGCGCCGCAAGCGTGGCCCTTGCAATTCTCAGCGTCCTTCAAACGGATAACGATCCTGTGCGAGCACCGCCTCCGCCACACGCCGGCGAATCGCCACTGTATTGAGCGGAGCATGCTTCGCGAACCGCCGCAAAACCGCCAACTGCGTGATCAACGTGTCGCCATCCGCCGTCGCTGTCAGCGCCGTGCGCGCGTCTTTCTCCACGCGGTCCATCGCTTCATAAATGATTGCGCGCGTCGCGTCGCACATCACCTCGGCCGCTTCTCCGCGCGCAGCCAAAGCCTTCTGCGCGCGCCGCAGCGACGATTCCATCTCGTACACCGCCATCACGACATTCGCGAGCGATGCCACGATTTCCTGCTGCTCGGCCAGTTGCTCGCGGAATTTCTGCATCGCGGTCCCCGACGCCAGCAGGAAAATCTTCTTGGCTTGCTCAAGCGACTTTTCTTCTTCCGCAAACGACCCGGTGGATGCTTCCTCGAATGACGGCCCGGCCAGAACTTCCTCGCCCAGCTTCATCGCCGCCGGAATCAACGGCAGCACGCCGCCCATTGCGCGTTTCATCAGCATCTGGATGATGAGCATGCGGTTGATTTCATTGGTGCCTTCGAAAATGCGGTTCACCCGGCTGTCGCGATATGCCCGCGCCACCGGATAATCTTCGTGGAATCCGTACCCGCCGAAAATCTGCACACCTTCATCTACCACGTAATCCACCATTTCGCTGCCCGCCACTTTGCTGATCGAGCTCTCGATCGCGTATTCCTCCAGCACCTGCATCGCCTGCTGCACCTTGTCTTTCCCCGGCGTGGGATTCGCAACCGCCGCGTCAATCATTCCCGCCGAGCGGTACACTTCCGATTCGATCGCATAAATGCGCATCGCCATCTCGCCGAGCTTCGCCTTGATCAAGCCGAAATCGCAGAGCCGCTTGCCGAATGCCGTGCGCTCCTTCGAATACTTCGACGACGCTTCCAGAATCTTCTTCGCGCCGCCGACGCAATAGGCGCCGAGCGTGAAGCGTCCCGCATTCAGCGTGTTGAACGCCACCACGTGCCCGCGCCCCGCCTCGTGCAGCAGGTTTTCCTTGGGCACCGGCGAATTCTCGAAAAATATCGGCGTGGTCGAACTGCCCTTGATGCCCATCTTCTTTTCTTCCGCGCCGGAGGAAAATCCCGGCGTGCCGCGCTCGACGATGAAGCAGGAAAACTTTTCACCATCAATCTTTGCGAACACCACATACACGTCCGCGAATCCGCCGTTGGTGATCCACATCTTCTGCCCGTTCAAAATGTAATTCTTGCCGTCCGGCGAAAGCACCGCACGCGTCCGCGCCGCCAGAGAATCCGATCCAGCCTGCGGCTCGGACAAGCAATAACAGGAAAGCCATTCGCCAGAAGCAATCTTCGGCAGATACTTCTTCTTCTGCTCTTCCGTTCCGAAATAAACGATCGGCACAGTCCCGATTCCTGCGTGCCCGCCGTGCGACACCGCAAACGACCCGTAACCCGCCAGCTTTTCCGCCAGCACGATCGCGGACACTTTATCCAGCCCGGTGCCGCCATATTCGTCAGGGATTCCGCCACCCAGGAGCCCGATCTCGCCAGCCTTCTTCAGCATTTGCGCCATCAAATGCTCGTCCTTGTGCGCTTCCAGCTCCGGAATCGCCGGCGTCACTTCCTTCAGCACAAATTCTTCGGCCGTCTGGCCGATCAAGCGCTGGTCGTCGGAAAGATCGGCGGGCGTGAAAACGTCTTCGGGCCGGCTGCTCGCGATCAGAAATTCGCCGCCGCGATGCAGCATCTGCGATACCGGTGTAGTGGCCATGATTTTCTCTCCGTATAATTGCGTGGCTTTCGGTGCTCACGGATTCTCTCGCGCAATGCCGCGCAGCGCAATAGCCCAGCGAGCGTCGCGTCGCTCGCAAATTCCGTCCGACCCACAAATGTTAGTCGGGGCGAACAGTGCAAAATCAAATGCAGCTCTATTGAGCCGACGTGCTGGCGAGCTGAAGTTGCACCGAAACAAGATGGAATTCACTGGAAAAGTTTCCCGTGGCATGCGAGTACGTCACGAACATCGTTTGCCCGTTGTTGAGATTGTACTCAGGGTGCGCCTGCGCATCGTCTACGGGGTTTCCGCCCGCGGCCGGCTGCAGCGCTTCAAACACCATCACTTCCCTCGACCACGGCCCCTCCGGCTGCGGCGCGGTGCGCAACATCACGTTGGAAGAAAGCGGCGAGTTATAGACGGCCACGTACCGCTGCAGGTAGTCGTTCCACGAAACGTTCAGAATGTTGTTGCCGGTGAAAACCGAAATCGCATCGCCGACCTGGCTCGACCAATTTCCGTTTCCCACATAGTAAGTCCACGCGCTTCGCTCCGTTTCGCTGCCCAGCGGAACGCGCCCCAGCACACACGGAACACTGAAGTTGGACGAATAGCACCCGTAGGCGTAGAGCGTGTCTCCATCCACCAGCGCAGCGGACCCGAAGCCCGGTTCATTTTGGCTGAAAAGCAAATCAGGATGCGCCGCTCCCGGATTGATCGTGGGGCGTTGCGGCAAATCCGTGAAGTTCTGCCAACTCGCTACGGAATGACCGACCGCCTGAAAATTAAAATTGCCGGGCTGCGCGGAAACGAGTTGATAGAAAACCAACGCGCGATTCCGCGTGGAATCCGCAATGATCGCTCCCGGCCACAGTGCCCAGCGCGCGCCGCATGGAGTTTGCTCGCACGGATTTCCCTGGTGCGCGTTGTTGAACGCCTGCTCCGCCGCGGTCAGAGTGAGAAGCATTGTCGGAGCGCCCGCCGCGTCCTCGCGCTCCTGAAAACCGCTGATCCCATCCTGAGCGTTGAAGTCGCTGGTGTACGCCCAAGAGTCGCTGATGAGCGTTTGTCCCTCGGCGTTCGGGTTCGCAAGGAAAGTGTCGCCGAAAGCCCAAACCGCATATCCACCAAACACTCCGCTATATCCGCCGTCCCTCCCCACAATTTTTGGATTTGTCGCAATCGTCCCTAAATCGGTCGTCTGCACCACCGTGGCTGCCGCCGCAGGCCCCGCGCTTCCGCCGGGATATAAACTGCATCCGCACACACCAAGCACGCAGAAAAGTGCGGCACAAGAAATCCCCACGGAATGGAACCAGCGCATAATGCCCTCCGTCATTTGAAAGCATCGGAGTTAAAAAATTGCCTGGGGCCTAAATGCCGTGTCGCTGCTCGAGCTAAGTCGCGCGACGTCCCAGATCCCGCGCGTCCCGGTTTCTGAAGCAGCAGATGCGAGCCCTGCGGATTAGGTGGCCCGTACCGTTGCCGGCAAGAGTGCGTGGAATGTACGCCGGAATTCTCGGCGCGATTTACCGCCCGTCTTTCATGGAAGCGAATCCGGTTGCAGAATCGTCAGAGCTGCACTACAATGTAGTGCATGAAGGAAGAAGTCTACAGCTGGCGCCTATCCGGCGAACTCAAGTCGGACCTCGAGCGTGAAGCGCGCCTGCGGAAGATGCCTATCTCTTCCGTTTTGGATCTGGCGGTCCGTGACTGGCTGAAGAAAAGTGGCGCGGACGTTGCCGGGGACGATGCCCAGCAAGTGCTTCACGCCGACGCCGAGCGCTGCCTTGGGGTTCTCGCCAGTGGCAATTCTCGCCGCGCCGAAACAGCGCGCAAGGCCGTCCGCGATCGAATCCAGCGCCGACGCCGCGAACGCGCCCGTGCCCGCTAGCGCCCTGATAGATACTGGCGCGATTCTCGCGCTCCTAGATCGCACCGACCGCTGGCATCCCGCGTGCGTTCGCGCGTTTCGCCAGCTCCATCTTCCACTGCTGATTTCCGAAGCTGTTCTCACCGAGTTATTTCACCTGGTCGGCGATTCGCGCATGGAGATGGAAGCCGCCTGGAAATTCGTGCGCTCGGGCGCGCTTGTGCTCGGCATGATCGAAGACAATGAATTGCCGAACCTACGCACGCTGATGCAGCGCTATTGGGATCGCCCCATGGATTTCGCCGACGCCACGCTCGTTTACCTCGCGAAACGCGAGTCCGTCTCCGCAATCCTCACCGTGGAACACGCCGACTTCGCCACCTATCGGATCGAAGGAAAACGCCAGTTCCGCGTGCTGCCGATCGAACGCCCTTAAGCCGCCCGCTCGAAAATTCCCGCGGCGCCCATGCCGCCGCCGACGCACATCGTCACCAGACCATACCGCCCGTTGCGCCGCTCGAGTTCGCGCAAAATCGTCGCCGTCAGCTTTGCGCCCGTGCATCCCAGCGGATGCCCCAACGCAATAGCGCCGCCATTCACATTCACGCGCGCGGGATCGAGCCCCGCCAACTTGATCACGCTCAAGGCTTGCGCCGCAAACGCCTCGTTCAATTCAATCACGTCGATCTGATCTAGCGTCAGCCCGGCAATCTTCAACGCCTTCGGAATCGCATTCACGGGACCGATGCCCATTTCTTCCGGCAAACACCCCGCCACCGCAAACGCCACAAAGCGCGCCATCGGCTTCAGCCCCAACGCCCGCGCACGCTCGCCGCTCATCACCACCGCCGCCGCAGCGCCATCACTCATCTGCGAACTATTCCCCGCCGTCACCACGCCGTGAGTGTGAAACGCCGGCTTCAGTTTCCCCAGAACTTCCACGGAAGTATCCGCGCGCGGCCCTTCATCAGTATCAAACGAAACCCTCACCGTCTTTGGCTTTCCGCCATTTGGCGCCGTGCCGCCGTTCGCCGCAGCCTCCAGCACCGTGTAACTCACCGCCACCGGCACGATCTCATCCTTGAATTTTCCCGCCGCAATCGCCGCGAGCGCTTTCTGATGGCTCGCAAACGAAAATTCGTCCGACTGCTCGCGCGTGATCCCATATTTCTTCGCCAGATTTTCCGCAGTAAGTCCCATGCCCAAATACGCGTCCGGATAATTGTCCATGAGCCAGGGATTCGGCGCCACTTTGTTGCCACCCATCGGCACCATGCTCATAGATTCCGCGCCGCCAGCCACCGCTACTTCGCCGTGCCCGGCCATGATGCGCTCGGCGGCAATCGCGATCGCCTGCAATCCCGATGAACAGAATCGATTGATCGTCATCGCCGACGCTTCCACCGGCAATCCCGCGCGCAACGACGCGATCCGAGCCACGTTCATCCCCTGCTCGGCCTCCGGCATCGCACAGCCCAACACCACATCCTCAATCTCTTTCGGATCCAAACCTTTCGCGCGCGTCACCGCGTCCTTAATCGCCACCGCAGCCAAATCATCGGGACGCGTCGCGCGCAATGTCCCCTTCGTCGCTTTCCCCACCGCCGTTCGCACCGAACTGACAATCACAGCTTCGCGCATTTCTTCTCCTCGCAAACGCAGCATTCCTCGCAACACACGGATTCACTCAGAGCCATGAGTGAGTATATTGGATGCAGCAGCACAGGAAAAGCAACAGCCACGAGCAAGCGGCTATTGTTCATAGCGAAGCGTGAAAGTCGAGGCGGGAAATAACGCAACGCACGGCACGCGGCGTGGCTCGCGCTTCAAACAACCCTCAGCGTCGAGCCCAGTGTTACCGGCTGAACTTGATCGTCACCAGCATCTGCACCGCGATTGGCTGGCCGTTCAGTGTGGACGGCTCGTACTTCCACCGTCGCAGCGCCGCCAGCGCCGGACCGCGCAACATCTGCGGGCCGGAAACAATCTGCACGTTCACCACGTTCCCCTTCGCATCAATCGTGGTCTTAATCACCACGTCGCCCTGAATTCCCGCTTCCTTCGCCACCAGCGGATATTCCGGCATCACGCGCGAAAGCAACCGCGGCTCTTTCACATTTCCGCCGACTCTAACCGGCCCGTCACCCTCCGGCCGAACTTCCGGCGCAGCCAAGGCAGGAACGTTCGAAGAAACGATCCCATTCAGCGCGCCCGAATTCGAAGATTCGCCCGCAGCCGCGGGATCCAAAGCCGGCGCGGCTTCCGTTTGCCCCGCATCGCTGCGTTGCGGAGCCGTCGGATGCTCTTCGAGCTGCTGCTGCACCATATCCGCGGTAATTTTCGAATTTTGCTTTTCAGAATCCACGACGTGAGGTCCCGATTCGCCCGCTGCGGAACTCGATCGCACGGTCGCGGCCGGCGCGTTCGATTGCGTGACGATCGCAACCGGATGCGTCGCCGAGTTATGCGTTACACCGTTGCTCTGCACCGGCTGTTCCGGCGCGTCCGAAGGCGATTGAAATGCCAGTTGCTGCGGCACAGCCGGCGTATTCGATTTGGCTGCTGCGGAGTTGTTCGCCGGCGCGGCGGAATGCGTCCGGAAATAAAACACGCCGCCGAAGACGCCCCCGAAAAGCACCACGACGCACGCCGCAATCAACATCCAATTATTTCCGCGCGCCTGGCTCGCCTGCGAAGCGCTCGTATCCAGGCTCCCATCGAGCCGCGCGCCAAATGTTTCCGTGGAAGCCGCGCGGCCACCGCCCAGCGCCGCACCGCCGCTGAAGCTTCCGAAAGTTCCATGGGCGCTGCCGCTCAGCGAGCCGGCAGCACTGGATTCTTCGTCCTTCTCTTCCAACGCCGCTGAATCCGCCGCCGCCGCAAGTACTCCCGCCGCGGATTGTTCGTCGCCGCGCAGTTCGGTTAAAGAAAGCGTGGAAGCCCGCGCCACCGGCTCTGCCGCAAACTCGATGTGCGCCTCGGCCAGCGCTCGTGCTGCCGCGCTCATCTCCGGTGTTTCCGAAACAATTTTTTCCGCCACGTGCTCCGTGTGCACAGGCGTCGGCTGCGGCATGGCTTGCGGAGTCGGAGTTGTGTGCACTGCCGGCGGCGCTGACACGATCGGCGCTACAGGCGCTGCTGCGACAGGGCGCATTGGCGCAACAAATTTCACTTCAGTGGGCGAGGTTGCTGAAGCCGCCGGCTGCACTTCTTCCTGCGTGCCAATCTGTGCAAACGTCGGCTCTGGCTTTTTCGCTGCGACGAACGTCTCCGGAGGCGCGGTGGTCGCGGCAGGCGGCGCGACCACCGTCGGAGGCGTAACAACGGCCGCAGGGGCGACTGGCTTCACGCTCGGCAAACTCGTAGCAGAAGCGGGCGGAGTAATCACCGGCGGCGGAGCCGTCGGCAAATTCGTGGCACTCGGCGCCACGACAGTCGCGACCGGCGCTGCAGCTGAATTCGAGGGGGCTGGGCCCTCGCCAGGAAAAATTGCGCCCCAATAACCGGGCTGCTTGTGGGTGAACTCAACTTCCACGTACCCCTGCATATTCGAAAACGTGCGCACTTTCAGCACGCGGCAAATCGCGTCCTGCCGCGTTTTTAAATTCGTCACCACCAGCATCTGGCTTGCGCTCACGGCCGTGGACATTCTCAATACAGCGCCCTGCGGAAACACGATCATCGTGCTGGTTTCTTCCTCGAAGGGCTCCGTGCGGGGCGCCACTCCGCGCGCGACTTCGGTCACACGCGAGCCATGCACTTTCACCGGAACTTCCAGCGAGATCGCGTCCGCGCGCAGGTGACCGCCGCCTGCGGCCGCCGGTGTCGCCGGGGCTCCCGTCTGTGGTTGCTGTAAGGCTGCTTCGCCGCCGGAATTCGCCGCTTCTACGGAATCTTTTGTGAGTGGTGCCATAGTTCTCGGCGTAGTACGCCGTTCCCCCAGAAATGCCTAAATTCCTATGAATAAGTGAATTTTCAAGGCGGGTGCCAAATTGCGGCAATGGTACTTTGGTACTCGGGGGGAACGCTTTGGGCACCAAGCGCAACCAAGCGCTAAGGAGCGACTGGAGGATTTTCAAACGATTTCGGTGCGAGAAAAACCAACCGCGCGAAAATAACGAGGCGAAACTTTTGCGAAAACAAGCTAATCCGCCATCAACGAAGCGAGTGTCATCCCGAGCGCAGCGAGGGGGCTGCTTTTTCACTGCCCCTGAGAAAAATGCAGATTCCTTGCGGCGGATTCGCGCCGCCCACGCCGCCACTCAATGCGCCGCTTGCTCCGCTTCCTTCGGCCGCTTGCTATATTCCTCGTAAAGCTCGCGATGCTTGTTGTCCGTGCTGGTCAGCTTCCCCTTGATGAATAAATAGCGCACCTGCGTCTGGATCTCGAGCGGATCGCCACTCGTAACGATTACGTTCCCTGATTTCCCCGGCTCGATCGTTCCCAACTGGTCCGCCAGCCCGAATATCTGCGCGGCATTCAGCATCACAGCCTTTAAAGCCTCCTCATGCGGCAAACCATAAGCCACCGACGTCCCCGCATACTGCGGCAACCGCCGCGAAAACGCCGCGCCAAAACTGGAAAACGCAAACGGAATCCCCGCCGCGAATAATTCCGAAGGCTGCGTCATCGGCTTGTCGTAGGGCGTATCCTCTTCTTCCGGCAGCCGTTCCGTCGGACCCAGAATCACCGGAATTTTCTTTTCCTTCAGCAAGTCTTTCACTTTCCATGCTTCCGCGCCGCCGGCTAAAATCATCTTCAAATTCTGTTTACTGCAAAATTCCACGGCGTTGCGGATGTCGCGTTCGTCATCGGCAATCACCAGCACCGGAAGTTTGCCTTGTACCACCGGCACCAGTGCTTCCAGTTTCAAATCTCGCTCGTAAAGCGCCGGCGAACCTTTCTCCACCGCCTGCGCGTAGTGCCGCGCGCGATCGAGCCAGTCGCTTAATGTGTTTACGTTCTTGTCGTATTCCTTCTTCGCGTCGTTGTAAGGCTTCTCTTTTATGCTGAACGACGAAAAATCAAATGTCCGCGTCTGGATAGACGGCCAATTCAGCACCATCGCCACCGAGCGCTTGATCTGCATGTCCTCCATCGTCCAGCCCGCGAGGTTGAACGCCGATGCTTGTCCCGCGATGATTCCGCCGCCCTGCGAATCGAACCCCGAACTCCCGGGCGCGGAGATCACCTCCGTAATGCCATTCGCGCGCGTCACCGGAATGTGCGCGCTCGCCGGATTCACCGCCGTTGCCGCGACGAGTTCCGGATTGTAATCGCCCAGCTCGGTAATATCCTGCGTTGCGCTCACCGCGCTCACTTCCGTAAGCCCAATCTGCGTGACGGGATCGAACAGACCCGGATAAACTTCCAGTCCGGTCGCGTCAATCACTTGCGCGTCGCTCGGCACTGCGATGTCCGCTCCCACCGCTACGATTTTCCCGTCGCGAATAATCACCGTGCCATGCTCGATCGGCGCTCCCGCCAGCGTAAACACCTTGCCGCCCTTGATCGCATAAGTCGAACTCGGAGTCGCAGCCGGCGACTGAGCCCAAACCGGAATCGCCACGAAAGCCGCCACAAACAAGAAAAACGCGCGAAAACCCGCCGGACGTAAATAATTGCCAGCCGCGGAAGGGCGGGGCTTCAGCCCCGCCGTCAGTCGCCTAGGACAAGGGGCTTCAGCCCCTAAAGCCATGTTTTTAGCTCGAGACGTCATGTTCTCGCGGACCCCGTCGAAAGGTCTCACAGCGCACCTCGCACAATCGCGCCACTATCGTCCTTCGGCTTTTTCTTCTTCGGCTCGGGCTTTTGCTCCGGCTTCTCTTCGGGCTTCTTTTCCTCTTCCGTCTTCTTTTCCTTGTCCAGCAGCGCCTGCTTCTCCTTGGCCAGCTCCGCGCGCTGCGCGATATCTTTTTGCCGGTCGAAATAAACCCGGCCGTCAATCAGCGTCTTCTGCACCACCGCATAAACGCTCAACGGGTCGTGATTGTAAATCGCCAGGTCCGCATCCTTGCCCACATCAATCGAACCAACGCGATTATCAATCCCCAATTGAATCGCCGGATTCAGCGTCACCAGCTTCAACGCGTCATTCGCGGAAAGCCCGCCGTACTTCATGCTCTTCGCTGCCTCCTGATTCAATTGCCGCGCTTCCTGCGCGTCATCCGAATTGACGGAAACCACCACGCCGCGCTCGGTCATTAGCGCCGCGTTGTAAGGAATCGCGTCGAACGCTTCCATCTTGTACGCCCACCAATCGGAAAAAGTCGAACCACCCGCGCCATAAGCCGCGAGTTCATCCGCGATCTTGTAACCCTCCAGCACGTGCTGCCAAGTCCGCACTTTGAATCCAAATTCATTGGACACGCGGATCAGCATCAGGATTTCGTCGGCGCGATAGCAGTGCACGTGCACGTAACGCTTTCCTTCCAGCACTTCCACCAGCGGCTCAAGCTGTTCGTCGCGCCGCGGCGGAATCAGATTCTGCTCGCCGGCTGCTTTGCGCTGGTTGTAATCGTCCCACTGCTTTTTATATTCGCGCGCTTCAGTGAACGCTTGCCGGATCACTTCCTCCACGCCCAGCCGTGTCGCCGGATAACGCGGCGGAACTCCCGGTGGGACCGTGAAATTCGAGCGTTTGGGATTTTCGCCCAGCGCGAATTTGATTCCCGGCAATGCGCCCTCGAACGGCAATTCACTCGCCGGCTTGCCCCAGCGCAGCTTTATCACGATCGTCTGCCCGCCGATGGGATTCGCGCTGCCGTGCAGAATATTCGCCGTAGTCACGCCGCCCGCGAGGTCCCGATAAATATCAATGTCATCCGGATTCAAAACATCTTTGATATTCGCCATCGAAGAAACCGCCGGCGCGCCTTCGTTCACGCCGCCGTCAATCGCGATGTGCGAGTGGCAATCAATGATTCCGGGAATCACGTACTGCCCCGTCGCGTCAATCACCGCTGCGCCTTCCGGCGCTTTCAAATCTGTTCCCACCGCCGCGATTTTCCCGTCGCGAATCAAGATGGAGCCGTGCTCGATGTTGCCGTGTGTCACGGTCATCACCGTGGCGTTCTGAATCAAAATCGCGCTGGGATTTTGCGCGCGCGTCGCTATCGGCGCGGCGATAATCACAACCGCTGCCGCGAAAGCTAGCGCCACCTTCAGTAAATTCGCTCGCTTCATCGCCCTACCCCCTCGACCTCTTGCGACGCCGCGCCGCCTGCTTTGTCGATCTCACCGGTCGTTTTTTCGTCTGGTTTCGCCGCAGGCGCTTCCTCGTGAATCTCGAACCACTGCCCATCCACGAACACATTCTTCACTTTCGTCTTCTCGCCGAAAATGTCGCCGTCAGTCACCACGAGATTTGCGATTTTCCCCGGCGCAATGCTGCCCATCCGGTCGCTCAACCCCAAAATGTCGGCCGCATCCAAAGTCATCGCGCGCAAAGCCGCGTCCGGCGCGAGTCCCGCATCCGTCGCCTTCTTCACGCTCTTGAAAATTTCCTTGGGATCGGAAAGCCCATCCGAATAAAACGCGAATTTCACTCCGGCCTTTGCCAGCGCCACGGGAGTGCCCGGCGCGCGATCGCGAAATTGCAGTTCCCGCAAAGTCTGCTCGCCCTGCGGGTCCGCATCCTTCGGCCGCTCCGGCCACTTCAAACTCACCAGCACCGGAATCTTGCTCGCCGCGAGGGCATCCGTTACCGCGTACCCTTGCTGCCCGCCATAAAGCACCGCGCGAATTTTCCATTCATCCGCCAGCCGAAGAGCGCGCAAAATCTGCACCGAATTATTTCCGGGGAGCAGAAAAATCTCCTTTCTCTCCAGCGCGTGATGCAGCGTCACTTCCGTGCGGTCGTAACGTACGCGCTCGCGCGTCGTCGGATTGTTGTCGTAAATCGGCTCGGCCACTGCGTACCACCGCGTATCGTCGAAAACCTGCCGCACGTACCCGATCGTTCCCATCAAGGAATCGGGAAACGTAAACCATCCATCCGTCGGCTTCAGCGAGATCGGGACGGTGGCCATCGCGCGCACCACATAATCGCCCGCGCGTTCCCCCGCCAGATCAATCACCGTCGCCTGCCCCGGAAAAATTCCGCCGTCGGGCATCGTCAACGCCGTCGTGAATCCCGCGCTGCGCCAGGTTTCGATGCGCTTGTCGTCAATCTTCAATTCGTCCGCCGCCACGCGCCACGGCGACGTCCCCGGCCGGTCTTCCGGCCCCGACGCAATCGCGCCCGTCGGCGCCGCGCGCCTTCGCGCTCCTGCGCCCGACGCAGCCTGCCCCGCGTTCTCTTCGGGCGGCAAACCGAGGTTCGTCCCGGCGTCAATCAGTCCCGGGTACACCGTTAATCCCGTGCCGTCTATCACCCAGGCTTCCGGTGGAATCGTGACGTTGGCGCCCACCGCCGCAATCAATCCGCGGGCCACGACCACCGTGCCGTTCTCAATCACCGCGCCCGAAACCGGCACGATGCGCGCATTCTTGATCGCGAAATATCGCGGCTCGCCGCCTTCACCGCGCGCGGAACACGCCCATCCAATCACTCCCGCGCAGCAAAGCAAAATCGCGGCCAGCGAAATCCCGCGGCGATTCGAACAATCATTCATCTCGCACCCCTCGATTCATGTGCATCCACAATCCAAGCAGCTCAAGCAACGCATGCGCCCAAGCGCCACGCGCGGCTCCTACAATCGCAGACGTCGCACCCACAAACGCCGCGACCACAATTTCTGAAAACGCACGATGCTAACGGCACGTTCCGGCGATTGCAAGACTTATACTGCCCGAGCAGAAATCACCTTCAGCCAGGACGCACACACCCACACACCCTCTCGCTACGCTTTCAGACGCGCGCAAATCGCTCGCGTTACCCAGATTTTCCAGCGTGGATTAAAAAGGAAAGTTCGTCGAGAAGCCGCCCCGGCTCTGCCCGCACAACAATGACGATGGCGACGGCAGCTTCTCGACGAAAGAATCAACCAGGCGATCCGCCTGGCTCAAGAGGTTAGTACTGCAGTGAAAGCACGCCGTTCGCCACGCGGTTGTTGTCGGAATCAAACAACAACACCGTAGTCGGATTCACGATGTAATAGACCAGGTTGAAGTTCGCCGGCAATCCGCCGGCCGTCGCTTTCACCAGCATTGTCCCGCGCCCGTTCGAAGCCGCTGTCGTAAGCATACTGGTCGTGCTCACCGGCAATCCGCTGAACGGCGACCCATTCGTTGCGGGATTGTTGAAATCCAGTGTCCCGCCAATCGTGGTGCTGCCAGTCGTCAGCACAATCTGGCCGCCCAGATCCTGCTCGAACGAGCCAGACGACTTCGCAAACCCCTGGCCTGTCAAATTCAGCGCAAAAGTTCCCGCCGGCGAAGTGCTCAGCGATCCCTGTTGGTAAGCAATCCCGCTCGCGCCCTGCACGCCGTTGGCATTGTTGTTGTCTATCTCGATGATTTCCGCGCCGGTCTGTCCATCCGACGTGAACGTATACGCCGCAAATTGATTCGAGCCTTTATTGTTCGTAAGCGACAGCAGGTAGCGAGCCGGCACGATCCCCGAACCCGTCGAATTCGTGTAGCTCCCGCTGGTAATCGGATTGTTGCTCTGCGATGATCCCGCGCCGAAATTATTGATATCCATCGCTCCGCCGGTTCCTATCGAGGTGCCGGCGCTGTTGATCGTGAACACCGCGCCACCCGCGTAAGACGAATTATTGGCCAGCCCACCGAACGTCATCGCCACTCCATTCATCAGCCCTGTCGGCGAACTCGGCGCGCTGTATATATCGCCGCTGAGAATCGCATCCGGCCCCGGATCAATCTCAACAATCTTGAGGTGGGTCGCGTCAACCATGTAGTATGCAAACGTCATGTTCGATAGGCTAATCGAACTCAGAGACGTGTTCTGCATGTTGAATTGGCCTCGTCCAGAACCATCGGACGCAACACATGACCCAGTCAACGATTGGTCGTTGGTGACAACCGGGGTCGTCAACGACACGTCTTCCAGATCCTGCACGTTAACCGGTGCGGTCGTGGAATTGATTGGGAGGAAACAGTTATTTGCCTGGAAAGTCCCCGCCACAACCAGCGGGTTCCCGGCGGTGGCGTCGACGCCGGAATACCCAAACGAAAAGTTGCCGTTGAGTGCCGTGTTGAATTTAGATGGATCCTGCGCGTCCAGCGTCCCGCTTCCCGTCGCGAAGTTATCGAAGTCGATCAACAAGTCGTGTTGATTGCTGCCAATAGTCACCTGCAAAGTAAATGACGGAATGGTGGTAGCGTTCGACGTTAGATTGATCGTCATCGAGGTGCGCCCATCTAAGGGCCCGACTTGAAACGTTCCGCCAGTCAACGCCACCCCTGTCGCAAGCCCCAACGTCGCGGCATTTATATCTATCTCGCCGCCCGTAATCGTCCCGGATGCGGAGCTGGGAGAACCGCTCGTAGTAGCGCTCCCCGCGACGGTCAGCGGAAAGCCTTGCAGCAAATCAACGCCCGAGAACGCCAGCGCATACTGCCCCGAAGTGCCGTTGGTCGTCAACGAAGCCGAAGAAAATAAGATCGTCGCAGCGGCCGTTCCCGAATTCGCGCCAGACGTCGCCGTAATCGTCACCGTCTGTCCCGTCGGTGGAGATAGAGGCGCGGTGTACAAACCGGCAGCGCTAATCGTTCCGTGGCATTGCGTCGCCGAATTGAATGGCGGCGAAACGCAATCGCCACCCGCCAGCCCCGCAACGCTCCACGACACTCCCGCCGCCGGCGTCGCCGTAAACGTCTGCGTCGCTCCCGCGGGCACCGTCAAAACCGCCGGACTCACCGCCACCGGCTGCGCCGCCACCACTTGCACCGTGGTGGTGCCGGTGTTGGAGCCAGACGTCGCCGTAATCGTCACGCTTCCCGGAGCAGACGGAGCCATGAACAGCCCGGTGTTATCAATCGTTCCGCCACTCGCGGTCCAGGTGGCCGACTGCCCCACGCCCGCCAGATAAGCGCTGAATTGCCCCGATTGCGAAACCGGAACGCTCGCCGACCCCGGCACGATCACCAGGTCGTTCGTAGTTGGCGGCGTTCCCCCTCCTCCGCCTCCACACGCCGTCAATGCCATGGAACTCGCCATCGCCACCGCTACGAGCGCAAACAGCCCGATATTCTTTCGCATCAGAGTTCTCCGTTAACTTTCATCGTGGATGGTGGATGAATCTTCGGCGCTCCCGCCGCACACCAGCGCGGCGCTAATCAAGGCGTAAGAGGAGCATGAATATTGTGTTCCCTGAAATTGCTGAAAAAGTTCCCTGAATTCCACACACCCCGATTCCCAAATTTACTGGATGTCAGGACGTTAGATACAGCTCAACGTGATTTGGTTTCTCCGGCGGTTACAAACCCATCACCCCCGGAAAAGTTGCAGTAGAAAGCCGCACTTTGTCGGTTTTTGTAGGGCGCCGAACGCGCAATCAGTAAGGTTTGGGCAATGCTAGTCAGTTTGCTGCTGGCCTGCCTTCTACCGCTGTGCTTCCTTGCCTCTTTTCTCTGTGTCTCTGCGCCTCAGTGGCGTTCTTGACTTAATTCCTCAGCGGCTTCCCAGTCTTCAAAGTGTGCGCCATCCTCTCCTGCGTCTTGCGTTCCCCGCACAAACTCACAAACGCCTCGCGCTCCAGATCCAGCACATATTGCTCGGAGACAATCTGCGGCGCGGTGATCGCTCCGCCAGCTAAAATCGCAGCCAACTTGCGCCCCACCACGCCGTCATACTCCGACGCGAATCCTCCACGCACCATCGTGTGAATTGCCAGTTTCGCCGCCGCCAAAAACTCCTCGCCCAGCACCTTTATTTCCGTGGGCGCCGGCGGATGATATCCCGCGCGCACCATCGCCAGCGCCGTCTGCTTCGCGTCCGCGATCTGCCGGTCGCGATTCATCGCCACCAAATCCGCAGGCCGCAAATAGCCGAGCGTTCGCGCTTCTTCAGCGCTCGTCGAAACTTTGGCCATCGCAATATTCTCGAACACGGGCTTCAACGCGTGGAACAAATCCAGATCCTCGCCGCTCGCCGAATGTTCGTTCGCACGAATCAGCATTTCCTTCGTTCCGCCGCCTCCTGGAATCAATCCCACTCCCGTCTCCACCAATCCGATATAAGCTTCCGCCGCTGCGTGAATTCGTGCCGCATGCAAACTGATCTCACACCCGCCGCCCAGCGCCATTCCTTGCGGCGCTGCCACCACCGGACGCGGCGCATATTTAATCGCCATGTTCACCCGCTGGAATTGCCGCACGGCCATGTGAATGTCGTCCCACTCGGCTTCTTGCGCGCTGATCAGCACCAGCATCAAATTTGCGCCGACGGAAAAATTCGTGGCCTGGTTGCCGATCACCATCGCTTCGAAATCGGAGCTGAGGCGGTTAATACCCGCATGAATCATCGCCACCAAATCGCCGCCGATCGAATTCATCTTGGAGTGAAATTCGCAGCACAGCACACCATCACCCAGATCGATCAGGCTCGCCCCGGCATTTTTCTGCACCACTCCCGTGCGCTCTTTCAGCGATTTCAAAATAATGATTCCGGCCGGTTCTTCAACCGGTTTCAACGCATTCGCGGCCAAATCGAAATAGCGCGTAGTTCCCCTTTCGGATTCGTAAAAAGTTTTGCCAGCCGTCCCCAGCACCTTGCGAACCGCCGGCGGCAATCCCTTCCCTTCGCGCTCGAGCGCCGCCCCCATCCGCTCAACTCCAATCGCATCCCACGATTCGAACGGCCCGAGTTCCCACGCAAATCCCCAACGCATCGCGCGGTCCACATCCACAATTCGATCAGCAATCTCCGGAATGCGCCGCGCCGCGTAAAGGCAAGTCTCGCTCAGCGCGGACCATAGCAACCGGTTCGCTTTGTCGCCGCCCTTTCCTGCGAGCGCGGGCATCACCAGCATGCGGACTCGCTCGCGCGTGTCCTCAATCCCTTTCCCAGCCTCGATCGAACTGAAATTCGCTTTCTGCCGCGGACGGTATTCCATCTTCTGCCAGTCGAGCGTCAGGATTTCGCTGTCGCCGCCCTTTTTGACTTTCTTGTAAAATCCGCCGCCCGTTTTGTCGCCCAGCCAGCCGCGCTTCAGCATTTCTTCGACGAATGACGGCAGCTTATAAATCTCGCGCGACTCGTCGCTCGTCACGTTCTCGTAAATGTTCCGCACCACATGCGCTAGTACGTCCAGCCCCACCAAATCCGCCGTGCGAAACGTCGCCGACTTCGGCTGCCCGATCGCCGGTCCCGTGCACGCGTCCACTTCCTCGATCGTCATCTCCAGCTCTTGCATTTTGCGCAGCACATTCAACATCGAAAACGTACCGACGCGGTTAGCAATAAAATTCGGCGTATCCTTCGCCGCCACCACGCCCTTGCCCAATCGCAAATCGCAAATTTCGTCGAGCGATTCCAGCACTTCCGGCCGCGTCTTCGGCCCCGCGATCAATTCCACTAGTTTCATGTACCGCGGCGGATTGAAAAAATGCGTTCCGGCCCAATATTGCTGAAAATCTTCCGAGCGTCCTTCGGCAATCAGGTGAATCGGCAGGCCGGAAGTATTCGATGTGACGATCGTCCCGGGCTTGCGCACTGCTTCCACGCGCGCAAATAAATTCCGCTTGATCTCCAGATTCTCCGCCACAGCCTCAATGATCCAATCCACTTGACCGCACCAAGCGATGTTGTCGTCCAGATTCCCCGGAGTCACCAGCCGCGCCGTTTCCGGCGTAAAAAAAGCCGCCGGCCGCGACTTCTTCGCCGCCTCCAGGCCCGCCATTACAATCCGGTTGCGCACCGCCGGACTTTCGAGAGTCAGCCCCTTGCGTTTTTCATCAGCATTTAATTCGGGTGGAATAATGTCGAGAAGAAAACATGGGATACCGGCATTCGCCAGGTGCGCCGCGATGCGCGCCCCCATCGTCCCGGCTCCCAGTACCGCTACTCTTTCAATACGACGCTTCATGAGTTAGTTACCTCTGGGCAACCCCGCGAGGTTACAAAAGCACTACGAAGCGGTCAACCGGAAAGACCGCGAGTCCAGAACTGAGTTAAAGTGTTCTATAGAGCGCGCTATGGCTGACAGGGGAACCACTACCAAATGGCTCGGCAAAGCGATCCGCGGACTGCGGGACTTCGCCTATGGCACCGGCGAACGCCCCAAAGTGGGCGTCGCTCTCGGCGGCGGATTCGCGCGCGGCATCGCCCACGTTGGAGTCCTGCGCGCGCTCGAACAAAATGAAATTCCCATTGATTTCATTGCCGGCACCAGCGTCGGCGCCCTGATCGCTTCCGCGTACGCCAGCGGTACCTCGCTTGACGACATGGCCCACCAAGCCAGCCTCACCCGCTTCCGCGATTTCGGCCGCTGGACTCTTTCGCGCATGGGCATGGCTTCCAATGATCGCTTGCAGGATTTTCTGCAACGCCTGGCCACCGCGAAATATTTTCATGAGATGCGCATCCCGCTCGCAATCGTCGCCACCGATCTTCTAAAGGGCGAATCGGTTCATTTCACCAGCGGCGAAATCGGACCGGCCCTGCGCGCCTCCTGCGCCTATCCCGGGCTTTTTCTCCCGGTCGAATATCGCAATCATTTTCTGGTGGACGGCTTCCTCACCGAACAAGTTCCCGCCCCCGCCGTTCGCGAACTGGGCGCAGAGGTAGTGATCTCCGTTCACCTCGAGCCGGGCCTGCTCGATTCTCCGCCGCGCAACACCATCGAAGTCATCTCCCGCTCCTTCTCGATCATTCAAACGGTTGCCAATCAACCCTGGCGCGCCGCCAGCGACGTCCTGCTAGAGCCCGACGTTCACCACATCCTCTGGGACGAATTCGTAAAATCCCCCCAACTGATAGCCGCCGGCCAAGCCGCCGCCGAAGAAGCCATGCCCCGCATCAAATCCCTGCTGCAACGCGTCCCCTACCGCCGCGAAGAAGACGGCGACACCTACGGCACCACCGAATAAATCCATCGCCGCGCCTACGCCGCAGCCGAATCTCCAACCTAGCTGCTGCGCCAAGCGTTTGCCATCTCGAGCGCAACGAGGGATCTCTCTTCGTCATCCACACGACGCTGCGAAACCCGCTGCTAACCGACCCTCCGCGCAAGCGTCAAATGAAGTGTGAGGAGCCGAACTTCTCCTGCGATGACCGCTGCAACGCCCCAATCATACGCAGGAAGGGTTCGGCTCTTCTTTTTCTAGTAGTGATCCCCAATCAAGTTCGCCCGCTTAAAACCGGCTTCGCGCCAAGAAGGATTTGCCTTTACTGAAGTCCGAAATTTCGTAGCAAACCGCTATTTCATATCCACAAAGCTGCACGCCGTGCAATCAATCAATCCGCGCGAATCTCCCGCAACTCCACCGTAACCGCCTGCCCGTTGCCCTTCCCGCGCTTCGTAAACCACTCACCCATCGCCGCAGCCAACCGCGCTGGATTCACCGCCAATCCCGCCTCCAACCGTCCCTCGCCCACAGGCAAAGTATCGTCAAACTCCGCCGACCCCGTAAAATTTCGCATGCAAAAACTATCCAACCATTCCAAAGGCGCAGCCCGCCGCTCCGCCCCAATCACAATCTCAGCCGCAAGCTTCCGCGCATACATAGTCCGCGAATTATAGCATTCACCTGAAACTCGTCCGCCGTGCCTCGTCCGCAGTGGGACGTAGGGAGCTGCTCAGCTGCGCGCCAGCTTGCCACGCTGCCAAGTTTCGCGCCCACTCGTCTCCCAGCCGCCCCTGCGCCCGCGCGTTTAACGCACCACCACCCCCGCGCCCGCTCTTGCAATTCCCCACCGCGTGACCTAGACTTTTACTGTCATAAATCGCAGTTATTTGCGTTATAAAAAAGAGCGCCTAACCCAGCCCGCCAGCCGGGCGGCCCTCCCCGCTGCAATTCTCGGAGGTTTGGTGTCCACGCCACTTGAAAAATGGGTTGAGGAATCCGCGCGCCTCACGCAACCCGATCAAATCGTCTGGTGCGATGGCTCCGACGCCGAAAACGACCACTTCCTCGGCGGCCTCCTGCACGACGGCATCATCACCGAGCTGAATCCGGCCACCTACCCGCATTCTTACTTGAACCGCCGCAATCCCAACGACGTCGCCCGTACCGAAAGCGTCACTTTCATCTGCACTCGCAACCAGGACGACGCCGGTCCCACCAACAACTGGATGTCTCCCGAAGACGGCAAAGCCAAAGTCCGCCCCATCCTTGAAGGGTCGATGAAGGGCCGCACCATGTTCGTCGCGCCCTATATCCTCGGCCCGGAGAATTCTCCCTACAGCCGCCTCGGCGTCGAAATCACGGACAGCCGCTACGTCGTCACCAGCATGCGCATCATGTCGCGCATGGGCAAAGCCGCCCTCGACCGCATCGGCAACACGGACAATTTCGTTCCCGGCCTGCACGCTCTCGCAGGAGTGGACCCCGAGCGCCGTTTCGTCATGCACTTCCCGGAAGAAAAACTGATCTGGAGCGTCGGCTCCGGCTACGGCGGCAACGCGCTGCTCGGCAAAAAATGTTTCGCCTTGCGCATCGCCAGCTGGATGGCCCGCTACGAAGGCTGGATGGCGGAACACATGCTCATCCTGGGCCTCGAAGATCCGTCGGGCAAAGTCACCTACATGGCCGCGGCATTCCCTAGCGCCTGCGGCAAGACCAACCTCGCCATGATGGTCTCTTCTCTCGAATCCCAGGGCTATCGCGTGTGGACCGTCGGCGACGACATCGCCTGGATGCACATCGCATCAGACGGCACTCTTCGCGCCATCAATCCCGAAAACGGCTTCTTCGGCGTCGCGCCCGGCACCAACGAAAAAACCAATCCCAACGTGATGGCCGCGCTCCATCGCAACACTATTTTCACGAACGTGGCCTTCAGCGCCGCCCGCGAGCCCTGGTGGGAAGGCATGGGCACTCCTCCGCCTCCGGGCTTGATTGATTGGAAAGGCGAGCCTTGGACGCCCGATAAGGGCCCCGCCGCTCACCCCAATTCGCGCTATACCGTCCCTGCGCGCCAGTCGCCTTCAATTTCGCCGCACTGGGAGGATCCCGAAGGCGTGCCGATCTCCGCCATTATTTTCGGCGGCCGCCGCGAACGCCTCGCTCCGCTCGTCTATCAATCGCGCAATTGGCAGCACGGCGTCTATGTCGGCGCCACCATGGCTTCGGAAACCACCGCAGCCGCCACCGGCGCGGTCGGCGTCACGCGCCGCGACCCCATGGCCATGATTCCGTTCTGCGGCTACAACATGGCCGATTATTTCGGCCATTGGCTCGAGATGGGCAAAAAGCTCAAAAATCCGCCCAAAATTTTCCACGTGAATTGGTTCCGCAAGGATGCCAACGGCAAATTCCTCTGGCCTGGCTACGGCGACAACGTCCGCGTCCTGAAGTGGATGCTAGACCGCATCGAAGGCCGCGCCGCCGCCACCGAAACTCCCATAGGCTATGTGCCCACGCTAAGCTCGCTCACGCTAGACGGCCTGGACATCTCCCGCGACACGGTAGAAGAACTTCTCCGCGTAGACCCAGCCGACTGGGCCGAAGAAGCCGCCGCCACGGCAAAGTTCTTCGAAAAATTCGGCGACCGCCTCCCAAAGGAAATCCGCGAAGAACAAAAAAACCTCGAAAGCCGCCTAAACCGCACCACCGTAGTAGCGAAATAACAATTTCACCGAGCCGCAAAATCCAAAGGTAGGGGCGCTGCGCTTGCTGCGCCCCAACTTGCCCAGACGTCCACCTCACGTTAGCTCCGTAGGGGCACGGCATGCCGTGCCTGCCGTCTCCGTGCCCTCGTGGTTTCCTCGGTGTCCTCTGTGTTAGATCCTTTTACTCTGATCGGAAGGCCACGCCTCGCGATTTTACGATTGCGCACCATTAACCAATGCGTTATAATGGATTCGCGTCGCTGTTGCGTCTGACCGAGAACAAAACATGCAGCCAACATTACCAGCGGCAACGCAAGACGGGCGGTCACCCGCCACTCACGTTGCCGGCCTCTGTCCTCAAAAACCTGCCATCGTAACCTCGTACTTCCTGAACCCGACAAAATCCGCCGCAACGCCGTACAAAACGAGCGCTGTCACCACACGCACTGATCGCGCGCCACAAACACTACCGCCAAACGCACAATTCACCCCAACGTCACAATGTTACATGCCATTTCTAATCGACAATCCCGCCAAATTCAATCGCCAATCCCCGGGATTAGAAATCGTTGTATCTCACACAAAACAAACATCCGCGCCCCAATTCAATCGCCAACATTTGTGCAGTTTCGTGCAGCGTGTTTTACCCCGCAATTTCCAGATTTCTCGCCTACCGCTGATTCACGCCGCACGATAGAATCCCAGCCCATGACCAAACAATTCACCAAAGAATTGATCGCCGCAGCATGCGCATGCATCCTCCTAGCCGTTGCCGCCTTGGCGGGCCCACCGAAATCGACCGATCCACGCACGTCATCCGATGCCGCCAAACCCTACGTAGTCCCCGATCTCGCCCAACGCGTCGCCAAATTCAAACTCGTCCACATGCCGTTCAATTCCCAAGACCTCACCCCGCGCGAAGTAAAAATGGTCCAGAAACTCGTGGACGCCTCCGGCCTCCTCGACTGCATCTACTGGCGCCAAAGCGACCCCCAAGGCCTGAACCTCTACCGCTCACTCGCCAAAAGCACTGACCCGCAGGACGAACTCCTCCGCCGCTACCTGAAAATCAACGGCAGCCGCTTCGACCTAATTGACGACGACAAACCCTTCGTCGGCACCCAACCCATGCCACCCGGCCGCGGATTTTATCTTCCTGGGACAACGCGGTCATATCTCGAGAAGTACGTCAGCGAGCATCCGGACAAAAAATCTGAAATATATTCTCCGTACACGGTCATCCGCCTTTTTTCGGCGGGAAAGACTGAGTTTATCGGGCCGGGCGCGATGCCGTATCACGAAATGTACGGGGCCTTTCTTAAGCCAATGGCCAAAGATCTTCGCGAAGCCGCAGCCCTCAGTGACGACCCCGCCTTCGCAAAATTCCTCCGCCTGCGCGCCGACGCACTCCTCACCGACGACTATTACGCGAGCGATATCGCCTGGCTGGATCTCGCAAATCCAAAATTCGACGTTGTTTTCGCACCCTACGAGGTCTACGACGATGGGCTCCTCGGCGTGAAAACCACCTACGGCGCTTCCGTCATGATTCGCAACGACGCCGAAAGCGAAAAGCTCGCGCTCTACCAGAAATACGTTCCGGAACTGCAGGAAGCCTTGCCGTTGCCCGCCGCCGATTTGCCCAGTGAGCGCGGACAACATGCGCCGATGGAAGTTGTGGATTCGCCCTATCGCGCGGGTGATCTGCTACACGGCTATCAAGCGGTGGCCGACAATCTGCCGAACGATCCGCGGATCCACGAGGAAAAGGGTTCGAAGAAAATGTTCTGGAAGAATTTCATGGACGCGCGCGTGAACTACATCATTCTTCCGCTCGCGCAACGCGTGATGCGCGCCGACCAGGCCGCCATGGCCAGCGGCGAAGGATACATGGCCGACACGATCATGCACGAAATCTCGCACGGCCTCGGCCCCACCTTCGCCCGCACCGCGCAGGGCAAAGTTGAGATCAATGAAGCCATCGGCTCTGCATACTCTGCCCTCGAAGAATCAAAGGCGGACGTCGTCGGAGAATTTTGCTATGGGTGGCTGGTAGATCACGGTGCGGTTCCTAAGGAAAACCGCAACACCACCTACGCTTCCTACGTCGCCGGAATTTTCCGTACGGTACGTTTCGGAATCGCCGAAGCCCACGGCCAGGGCGAAATCATGCAGTTCAATTACTACACGGAACAAGGCGCCATCCGCCGCGACGCCGCAACAGGACTTTACGAAATTGACTTCGACAAAATGGCAGGAGCGATCGCCTCGCTAGCAAAAGAATTGCTCGAACAGGAAGCCACAGGTGACCGCGCCCGCACCGAAGCCTGGTTCAAAAAATACGGCCAGATGCCTCTGGAATTAAGCGCGCTTCTCGCAAAAACCGCGGACATCCCGGTAGACATAGACCCCGAATTCGACTTCCACCCGCCACTAAAATGAAAACCGAAATCGCTGCGCGGGTTTTCTGGGAGTGCGGCGGCTTGCCGCCGCTTTTTACGACTCTTGCCATTGCTCCTGCTTTACAGTGGATAAATGATTCCTGGTCCGCGGCTCTGCGGCGCGCCCCTCACAAAATCTCGCGAACTCCCGCATCAATCGAAATATCCGTGTGCGGAAATCCGTTGATCTTGAATTTCTCCCCGACGCCCTGATGAAAATGAAAAAACCGGCTGATGTGGTAATCCTCGTCAAGCACGTCGAACGCTCGCTCGGCCTCTTCGTGCGAAATTCCGAGCGATGAGATCGGCACCAGTTTCCCGTAGCCGCCCGCAACCTTCAGATATTTATCCACCACTTCGCGCAATTCCATTTTCAGATCCAGACGTACGCGCCGGCTTCGCCGTACGGCAAATTCATGTAGAAAATATTCGCGTCGGCGATGCGCGCAAACGTCGCCAGCAAATTCCGCGCGCCGTGCTTCGCGCAGTACCATTCCCCCGGCGCCACAGCAATCTGCTCCACTTCATCCAGGCTCGGCACCTGCTCCCGCGAGAGCCACAACCATTTCGCGGGGAATCCGCACTCGCCACATACCGCATCAACTTGCTTCAGCCTCGCGGCAATCGCCTGCGCCACTTCCGGCCGCAAACCCGCCGCCTCGAAATCCGGCTGCCCCACAAAAAAGTACTGCGTGAAAAGTTCCGGGTCCGGTTCGAACCCCACCACGCGCCCCTCGAACGATTCCAAGTCCGCAAGCACCGTGCTTTCGAGGCACTCGCGGCACAGGGTGATTTCCGGCCGCACGACTTCGCTGCGCTGTGCTCGCTTCCCCTTCAAGTACAACGTGTCCGGCAGCAACGTCGCGATCCATCCGCATTCCTCGCCCAGATGCACACATTCCGGCGGCGTGCCCTTCAGCCACGCCCACCAGTTGCGGCTGCGCGGCAGAATTTCGATCCCGGGATATGCCTCGTCATACGAAATCCGGTTCAAAGTGTTCCGCGCGCCACGCGCCTCCAACGCCGTATAGTAACAGACCGCCGCAAAAAAGCGCGTCCGTGCAAAATCCGCATCGCAGTTTCGCCGTTGCCTTCTCTGTGTTCTCGCGTTTTTCTCTGTGGACTCTGTGTTTCATCTTTGCGGCGTTTGTTGGAGCACCAACCATCAGCTATCATGGTGCTGTACGAAATACGCGCACGCACTTTTTCGTTCGTTAAACGAACAGGGAGGATCAGGAATGGCAATCTCAGTAGGGGCAGCCGCGCCGGATTTTACGTTGAAGGACCAGAACCAAAAAGAAGTGAAGCTCTCGGAATTCAAGGACAAGAAAAACGTCGTGCTGGTTTTCTACCCGCTCGATTGGAGCCCCGTGTGCACCAACGAGCACGCCTGCTTCGTCAACGACATGAAGCGCTTCGAGCAACTCGACGCGCAGGTGCTGGGCATCAGCGTTGACAGCGCCTGGTCGCACAAGGCTTTCGCGGAGAAAATGGGGATTCACTATCCGCTGCTCGCCGATTTTCAGCCGCGCGGCGCCGTCGGCGAAAAATTCGGCGTGTATCTCGCGGAAAAGGGCATCACCGGGCGCGCTATTGCGATCATTGACCGCTCGGGAAAAGTCGCCTGGTTCAAAAACTACGACATCCCGACGGTCCCGGATCTCAAAGAAGTTTCCGAGGCGCTCGCGAAATTGAATTAGTTCAGCGGCGGTGGAATTCGCTTTTGCGGCGGCTCGGGGGGCCAGAGATAGTTTGGCCGCGCTGTCAGTCAGCCGCGGCGGCTTTGGCGGGCGACGCGGTGGATGAGGCAGTGGGAGCCGCCGCGCCGCCCGCGCCTTGCGAAAATGTGCGGATAAAATCCACAAGTTGCCAGCGCTCTTCCTCGGTCAATTTTTTCTTGAACGACGGCATCGGCTTGTGTCCTTCCGAAATTTTCCAGAAGAGCTCCCCGTCCGTCTGCGAAATCATCGCGTGCGCGTCGGTGAAATCCGAGGGCTGCACGGAAAGTTTGTCCGCGCGCGAACCCTTTCCGTTACCGTATTCTCCGTGGCAGTTCTGGCAACGGTCCATATAGATGCTCATCCCTGCGGCGATCGTTTGCGGCGTCGCCGGAACGGGGTTGGGCATCTGCCGCGCCTGTTGCGGCGCGCTCCAATCACTCAGCGCGTACACCATGATCCCGCCTGCAACAGCGACAATGACGAAGATCACAAAGATTCCCAGCACCTGCGATCGCGACGGGAATTTAGCTCTGCCTTCAGCGGATTTAGCGGAGGTCATGCTTCTTGAAGCTTCCTGAAGAGCCTTTCAGCCACCACAAAAGTTTCGCACTGCGAGCGAGGATTTTCAACCGTTTGCGGGAGAATTAACGCGGGGCGTGGATGGCCTGGAACACCGAGATCGCGACGATCACCAGCATCGCCACGACATACACGCGCAAACACCACAGCAGCACTCGCGTTTTCACCGATAAGTTTTGCCGACCGAAATGCGTGCGCCGCTTGGCCGCGACTACCTGGTCGGCCTCGAGCAATGACAGAACGGCGCGCGGATCCTGCAGCGTCAATTGGTCGGAATTCACTTCCACGCCCGCGAGCGCGCGTTGGTCTTGAGAAGCGCCTGTGTATGCCGGATTCAAGTTCCACCCTCTCGATTAAAATTATATTCCCAAACGCGCCAAATCAATGCGGAACGGATTATCCTCCCAGCCACTTCGGAAACACCGTCGCGACGCCGAATCCCAACCCCGCGACGATCAAAAGAACGGTAACAGTGATGCCTGCAAGGTTTGTCCAGAAGCCGTTCACATGCTCGCCCATCACTTCGCGGTCGTTCACGAGCAGCAGCAGAAACGCGAGTGCCGGAGGCATCGCGAGCACCGCGATCACGTTCACGGTGAGCACCACGAACTCCAAAGGAAAGCGCGGAATCAGCACGAGGACCGCGGCCGCCGTAGCCGAACCCAGCAGCGTCAGGTAAAAGGGCCACGCCTCGCGCAACGGGCGGTTCAGGCTGTGCCCCGTTTGCAGCACCTCGCCGAATGCATACGCGGACGACGTCGAGATCGCAATCGCGGCCACAATCCCCGCTTCGAATATGCCCAGAGCGAAGAGCGCCGCGCCAGCATGGCCGATCAAAGGCTCTAGCGCCTCCGCAAATTGCGCAGCTTGAAAATCTGCGGCGTTAATTCCGTGGTGAAAAAGCGGCACGGTGGCGAGAATCGCGGCAATGGCAAATGCCGCGGCGAGCAAAGCACCGAGAAAGGTATCGAAGCGGCCGGCATTGATATCGCGCGGTTGCATCCCTTTATCCACCACCGCGCTTTGCTGAAAGAAGAGCATCCAAGGAGTGACGGTGGCGCCGATTGTCGCGAGAATCAGCACGAGAATGTCGTAGCGGCTGCCAGTGGGTAAGGGCAACCAGGTGACCATCGCGCGGCCCACAGCGTGCCAATCGGGCCGCGCCAAAATCGCCGCGGGAATAAATAGCCCGTTGAAGATTGCGAGGCTCAGCGTGATTCGTTCCCAGGTCCAGTATCGGCCGGTGGTGATTGCGCCAGCAACGACGACCAGCGCGCCGCCTACCGCGACGGCCGGACGGATGCCAAAAAATCCCAGCCCCGCACGGACGCCGATGAATTCCGTCACCAGCGTCAGGAAATTGCCGAGGATCAAATCGCCCATGGCAAAGAATCCCCAAAATTTCCCGAAGCGATCGAAGATGAGTTCAGCGTGGCCGCGGTGCGTGACGGCGCCGAGGCGCACGGTCATTTCCTGCACGATGAATCCCATCAAGAATGTGAGCACGACGAAGGGGATGAAAAATCCGACGCCGTAGCGCGAGCCGTCTGCCGAATAGGAGAGCATGCTGGGGGCATCGTTCTCACCGAGGAAAACGAGCACTCCCGGGCCGACTAAAAGCCACAGCAGACGCAAGCCTCCGAATGATTTGAAGCGGCCTTTGCGGCGGGCTTGGGCGACCTCCCAGCGGTCGCGGGCGCGGTCCACGTCCTCATGAGTGACCAGGCCAATCAGTTCCGGCGCGGCGGCGGATTCGACGGCTGACTCGGTGGTCGGATGCGCGGTATGTTCGCTCAAGATGTTGGGATTTTTGTGCGAGCCGTTCATGGGTTAACCGAGTTGAACTCTGGGAATAAACTACGCTTAACAGCGTCGAGCGTCAATCCCCATATGGCGGGCCGTGCCCAAGAATTCAGCCAGACGATTTCCCTGCTCTGCTATAGTGAACGAGCAATCCTAAGAGGAGCCTGTTAATGAGCGAACAAGCAAAGATGCCTCAGCAACAGAAGCAGCAAGTGCAGATCAAGGCGGACGAAAAAGAGCTGCTAGGGCAATACTCGAATCTCGCTGTGATCCATCATAACGGCGAGGAATTTACGCTGAATTTCATCTACTTATTTCCTAGCGTGCCGCAGGGCAAATTGGTTTCGAGCGTGATCCTGAGTCCTGCCCACGCGAAGCGGCTTTTGCAGGCGCTGAAGGAGAACGTAGCACGATTTGAATCGCAATTTGGGACGCTGCCCGAAGGATCGGCGCCAGTTCCCGATACAAATTTCGGATTCGTGCAGTAGCCCGGGTGATTTAATGCGCGAGCGAATCGGCGACGACCCACTTGCCGTTGGGTTCGAGGAACTCGAGTCCTACCGCGAAGCCTGATTCCGGAACGAGTTGGCAGTAAGCAACGCGGGCAATGGCTCGAAACGAGCCCGTCATGGTCGCAATGGTCAGCCGATCGCCGGGCTTCCAACGTCTGGTGCTGAGAACACGCGCGCCGCGCGGGCTGACGTTTTCGGTGAAGGTGGTTTCCGTTCCAGGCAAAGCGGGATGTCCGGTGATTTGAACGCCGACTTCCATGGGAACGCGCGTTTCACGGCGCGGTGCTGTGGCCAATCTTGGGACCCCCATCCCAAATCGCATCTCCGCTGCCCCCTTTTTATAAACAGGCCGCCACATGCCCCAGACGAAATTTCTTTTGGCCCTTACCTTTCATCCGATACAACGCGCTATCGGCTGCTCCCAAGAGTTTGTCAATGTTAGTGCCGTCCTGTGGATACACGGCCAGACCAACGCTCACGGAAATGGCGGGTTGCTGGCCGTCACATTTCAGTTGCTCACAAATTCGAAAGGCGGCTTGCGTCGCTTCGGCCTCGCCTGACTCCGGCAAAATGAGCGCGAACTCGTCGCCGCCATAGCGGGCAGGAGTATCAATAGCGCGGCTGCCGCTGCCCAAGGCGGCGCCGAGGCGCTTGATGGCCCGGCTTCCGACCAAATGCCCATACTTATCGTTGATTTTCTTCAAGCCGTCCAGGTCGAAAAGCAGTACGGCGAAACTGCGGCCGGTGCGCCGCGAGCGTTGAATTTCGGTTTCGAGCACTTCGATCAAGCGCCGGTGATTGGCCAGCCCCGTGAGCGGATCCGAAGCAGCCATATGGCTGACTTGATCGAAGAGCTGCGCGTTATCGAGAAGCGTGCCGCCGAGAACGATCACGTAGCTCGTGACCATCATGAAGTGCGCGAGGGTGTACGGGGCATCGAGGTGATGCTGCGATTCGCTCATGGTGATGTGACAGACGACGTTGAGTCCTGCCGCGATGAATAAAGCGCGGTCGAGATAGGCGCCGGCACGGCTGAGGCGCCGCGCGAAGCCGATCGCGGCAGCGAGGTAGATTCCCGCAGGCAACAGATCCCACGGACGCGGAATGAGCGCGCCGGGAACAATTTTCGGAGCGTGGGGCAGCATGAAATAGAAAACGCTGGTGAGATAAGCGACGCCGCCTACGATCAGGGTGGCGCCGGCCATTTCCTTGGCAGGGTCACGAGCTACCGGGATGCGGCGTTCCACTGCGAGCGCCGCGAGCAGCACAACACCGAGGAGCGTGCGTCCGGCGAGCCAGCCCACCGAGATTTGATTTCCCGGCGAGGGGGTGACCAGCATGCCGCGGTAAAACGTCATGCTTGTGCCCGCTTCGATCAGACCGGAAAGTACAAATCCAAAAGCGAGGATCAAAGAGATGCGATCGTGGGTGCCGCGGAAACGAACCAGGGCGTTCGCTGCGAACGTGAAGGCGATGAGGCTGCCGGCCATCTGCAAATAGGTATCGAGCAGCGGGTCAGCGGTATAGCTGGAACTGTGCAGAATCCAGAGCGTAGCCAGGTACGCGCCGGCGACGATCGTCCAAAGCAAGACGACTCGAAAACGATGGAGAAAGCCCCAAAATAGGCCCGATTGACCCACGAAGCCCCCAAGTAGCCTACACTGCCCCGCAGACAGAGGAGCAAACGTGATGCCAATCGTGTGAGTGGTTCTAGTACCAGGTAAGACTCATATTTAACTACAGATGCATGCCTGGCGTAGGGCCGGGGAATCCCCGTCTTTGGTAATCCAGCTCGCAAGGGTGGGAAGAAAGGTTACGAGGTGTGGCGGGTGCTACCCAAGTCCGCACGGGTCAGGACTTGGCGGGCGGAGGCGGAAGCTCGTGCGCCTGGACGACGCTCTGGAAGGTAGAACGCTTATGGGAGCCATCGCAAAATGGTTTGCGTTCGGAAAAGCCGCAGCGGCAAAGACCGATCTTGGTGCGGCCGCCGAGGCCGTACGCGTGGCCTTCTTGGTCTACAATTTCCACTTCGCCGTCAATCAGCAACGGGCCGTTGTTCACCACTGTTACCTTGGTCTCTGCCATTCGATCCTCCGATCGATTACGGTTTAATTGGCGCGGCAATGCGCGCGTGCGTATGCAGCAGTTGTGCGAAGAGCGTCAATATTTGGGGACGGTCGAGTCCACTTCGTCCGACCAAGCAAGGATACCACCCTTCAGGTTCAAGACCTTGCGAAAGCCCGCGCGTTGCAGAAAATCCACGGCCTCCGCAGAGCGCTTGCCACTGCGGCAGTGCGCAACAATTTCGCGCGAGCTATCGAGTTCGCTGGCGCGCTTCGAGAGATCGCCGAGCGAAATCAGGTGGCCGCCGAGATTGCAGATTTGATATTCGTGCGGCTCGCGGACATCGAGAATGAAGAGATCGTCGCCGCGATCCAGACGCGTTTTCAATTCGCGCGGGGTGATTTCTGGAATCGAGAGCTCTGGCGCGGGGGCTTCTTCGCCGCGAATTCCGCAGAATTCGGCGTAATCAATCAATTTGGTCACGGTGGGATTCTTGCCGCAGACTGGGCAATCTGGATTCTTGCGCAACTTGAGTTCGCGGAAGCGCATGGCGAGCGCGTCGAAAAGCAGCAAGCGCCCGACGAGAGATTGTCCTTTGCCGATGACGAGCTTCAGCGTTTCGGCGGCTTGAATGGAGCCGACGATTCCCGGTAGAACTCCGAGCACGCCGCCTTCAGCGCAGGACGGAACAAGTCCGGGAGGAGGCGGCTCGGGATACAGGCAGCGATAGCACGGGCCATCCGGATAGCCGAAGATGGTAACTTGACCCTCGAAGCGGAAGATGGAGCCGTAAACGTTGGGCTTTCCGAGCAACACGCAGGCGTCGTTCACAAGATAGCGCGTGGGGAAATTGTCGGTGCCATCCACGATGATGTCGTAGTCCTTCAGAATATCGAGCGCATTTTCGCTGGAGAGATGAGTTTCGAACCGATCAATTTGAATTTCGGGATTCAAATCGTGCAAGCGAGTGGCAGCCGCTTCGATCTTCGGGCGGCCAACGTCGCCGGTGCCGAACAAGATCTGGCGCTGAAGATTGGTAAAGTCCACGCGATCGAAATCAACCAGGCCGATGCGGCCCACGCCTGCCGCGGCGAGATACAGACCTAGCGGCGCGCCGAGGCCGCCCGTGCCGATGCACAGGACTTTGGCTTGCTTGAGCTTGAGCTGACCTTCCATGCCGACTTCCGGCATGATCAAGTGACGGCTGTAGCGCAGGACTTCTTCTTTGGAAAGCGTGACCGGCGCATCGGCCGGCGCGGGTTGCGGTTGCGTCGAGATATCTGGTTTTGTGGCCATCGTACGACTCCCTGACTTTACTTGCGCGCGCCGCCGGCGATCGAAGGCACGATGCTTACGGTGTCGCCTTCGCGCAGCGGCGTCTGATCCTTTTGCATGTAGCGGATGTCTTCGTCATTTACGTAGACGTTCACAAAGCTGCGCAGACGCCCGTCGTCGGAATACAAGTGCTTTTTGAGATCCTTGAAACGATCCGTCAGCGCGTTGAGGGCTTCGCCCACGGTCCCGGCGTGCAGCTGAACGCTCTCCTGCTTTTCCGCGTAAGCGCGCAGCGGCGTGGGAATAATTACTTTCACTGCCATTCGTATTCCTCCTGGCAAATCGATACCGTGGAATAAGGTCTCGTAAAGCCCAATTAGATGCTCGCCGAATGCGCCGAGGATTCAATGGCCTCGGGGTCGTAGGCGGAACGGTCGTCGCGCAGCCGCCAGGAATTCATGTCGCGCGGCTGACCGGATTGCACGCTGACGATGATGTAACTGTACCAGGGCCACGCGTGATCGCGATCGTACTCGCTGGGGCGGGCTGGATGATCCGGGTGCGAATGATACCAGCCGATCAGCTCGAGATTTTGCGCGCGCGCGGCCTTTTCGGCCAGGCGGACGTCTTCGGACGTGACCTCAAAGCGATTGCGCGGAGAATCATCGCGGCGATTGGCGAGGGGTATCAGATCGAGCACTTCGCGGGCAGCTTCGCCGTCCCGGCCCAGAATCGCGCCGCAACACTCGTACGGATAGGTTTCGACGCCATGCGCGCGGATGCGGCCGGCCAGTTGTTCGCTGATTTTCAGCGGGAAGCCGCTCATACTTCGCTCCAGAAGCGTTCGGTGAGATATTTTTCGCCAGAATCAGGGAACACCATGACAATGACGGCTCGCTCGCCCCGAGGCAATCTTCGCGCGATATCCATGCAGGCCCAAAATGCACCGCCCGAGCTGACGCCTGCGAGAATTCCTTCTTCGCGGGCCAGGCGCTTCACCAGGCGCTGGGCATCTTCGGTGCGCACGGAGATGTCTTCGTCGGCGAGTTTGGAATCGTAGATGCGCGGGACGATGGCTGTGGCCATGTGTTTCAAGCCTTCCAAGCCGTGAAATCCGGAGTCGGGCTGAAAACTGATGCAGCGGATCGCGGAGTTCAATTCATTCAGGCGGCGCGTGGTGCCCACAAAAGTGCCGCTGGTGCCCAGGCCCGCGACGAAATGCGTGATGCGTCCTTGGGTCTGCTGCCAGATTTCTGGCGCGGTGGTGGCGTAGTGAGCGGCAGGATTCGCGGGATTGCTATATTGATCGGGGTAAAAGTATTTTTCGCGATCGGATTGATAAATTTCCTGCACGCGCCGGATGGCGCCGTCGGTGCCTTCGTCGCCCGGCGTGTAGACGATTTCGACGCCGTAGGCTTGCAGAATTTGTTTGCGCTCCGGCGAAGCGCTGGATGGAAGGCAAAGCTTTACTTTGTAGCCCAGCGCCGCGCCAATCATGGCGTAGGCAATTCCGGTGTTTCCGCTGGTGGCATCCAGAATTATTTTGCCCGGACGCAGCGCGCCGCTGCGCTCGCCTTCGCGAATCATCGAATAGGCCGGGCGATCCTTCACGGAACCGCCGGGATTAAACCACTCTGCTTTGGCGTAAAATTCAACGTTCGGGAACTCCGCGACGGTGCGTTCGAGGCGAAGGAGGGGCGTATTGCCGATGCGGTCAAGAAGACGCACGCCCGCCTCAGCTTTAGCTGGATTGGAAACGGACACGACCGACGATTTGTTCGCAGCGTTCAAGTTCAGTGGCGCCTAAAATCGTAAAGTGAACAGATTGTCCCCGAAAAGCTCCGCCCCTGAGTGCTTTAGATGCGGGAGAAACTCAACGTATTCAGCTTATTTGAAGCAGTTTGCTTCGACCGCCGCGCGCAGACCGGTCGTTTCGGAACGCGCGGGCAATATATTCGCATAGCAACCGGGAGCGAGCAATCTCCGGAGGCGCTGATTTTTACGTTTACAGAGTGCGTGCTGAACCCCTATGCTGGAGCGGCTATGTGGTACGTCAACAAACTATTCGATCAGCCGGCGGTGGAGTCGCTTTCGGCCAAGGGATTTCTGGTGCGCAATTCGGGCGGGGTGGTGCGCATCGAGAAATACGATTGCGGCGCGGAACTGCGCAAGACACCCGAAGGGCGCTTTCAGATGACCGAAATTCCCTGCATTATGATGCAGGGGCAGTTCACGACGCTGTGGGACGCCGGCTATCAGAAATTCCTGATTGGCCATGAGGGCAAGAAATCTCCGGTGCACGTGGGGCAACTGCGGAATTTGCGGCTTTTCAATGAAGAATTGCGCACGGCGCTGGGCGTGCCGACGTATTACAACGAAGCGCTTGGCTCGACCTGCGCGTATAGCGTTTACGACCGCGTGAAAGGCCGGCCGGGCGACGTGCCGGATGAAAGCGTGGGAGCGCACGAAGAGGCTGAACACTAAGTTTGGCTTGCTCCCGCATCCTGCAGGGTTCCGCTAAGATTTGTGGCTGGGCTATTTGTGTGCTTCGTTGAGCTGCCGACGGAGGCGCGCGAGGTCTACGCGATGCTGCGTGAAAAATCGCGAGCCGATGAATATTACGGGGACGTCGTTGGTGTAGCGCTCGAGCAGCGCCGGGTCGTCGTCAATATCCACTTCGTGCAGCCTGGCGCTTGTTTCTGCGAGTAGCGGCGTGATAGCGGCTTTGGCTTCCTCGCAAAGATGGCAGCCTTCGCGCATGTACATCGTGATGTCGAGCGGCCCAGCGATGGCTAACCGGCCGTCCTCCGTTCGCTCGTAAAAATCGCTGCCACCCTCTGCCTTCAGCAAGCCTTGCTTCACAAGATCCGTCACTGAATCGAGGACGGCTTCGCGTTCGGCGGGAGCGTTACCGCCAACGAGTTCGAATAGCGTGTGAAGATCGAGCGAGTCGCGCTCGAGTTGGTCAAACGTTGCCAGAATCCGTCGTGCGATGCTTTCCATGGTGTCCGCAGTAGTCTAGCGTCACGGCTACGCCTAACGCATAGCGACTACGGCTTGATCGTATAGAACTGTTGGAATGGGCCGATGGCGGGGAAAAATGCGCGCGAGCGAAAGAGTTCGGCGATCTGGCGAATGTGTCCGAGATCGTGGAACGCCCACTCATTCATCAGTTGACCGATGGTGACGCGGCCGATGCTTCTGTGCTGGCCGCTGCGTCCCAGCACGGAAATCGGCACGTAACGAAGCGCGGAGAGGGTGCGGTCGCGTTCGTGGCAGAATTTTTTCAGATTTTCGCGCGCCTTGGAGCCTGAATACTTTCCTACGGCGTAGGCAGCATTCTGATCGTAGGCCGGGAGCTCCGGATTGTTTTTCTCTATCATCATCTGGATGCGCTCGCGAAACCCGACGACTTCCACCTCGGCGAGGTGCGCGAGAACCTCGCTGATAGACCAGCGGTCCGCCGCGGGCTTCCAATGCAATTGCTCGTCATTAGCCGACCACACGATTTTTTCGATGATGATCGGAGTTTGCTCCAGAACGGCGAGGCCCGGCAGTGCGTCCGGACTTGGAGAAGCGGCCATGAAACCCTCCCGAAAAGCGCTGAGAAATTCTTTTATACCGCACTCGGAGAAAGTTGTCGAAGGCGGGCTTGTGCCGGTGGCTCTCGCGTGGTACACCGGAAAGCGGCGGTTCCGTACAAGACGGATTTAATCTCCAGTTGAGGTGTAGCTCCGCATGGCTTCTGTTTTAGCGTTCGTGGACGATTTATTCTTTCAGGCAAAAATCCTGGAAACAGCAAAACAGGTGGGCGTGGAGGTGCGGACGTTCACAACTTCCGAGGCCCTTCTTGCGGAAATCAAAAAGCAAGCGCCTAAGGTGGTGATCGTGGACCTGAACGCGCACCACAAACCGGTGGAAGCGATCGAAGCGGTGCGCTCCGCGGCACCGGATGTGCCAGTGATTGCGTTTCTGTCGCACGTTCAGGTGGAACTGGCACAGCGGGCGAGCGCTGCTGGAAGTTCGCGAGTGATGCCGCGTTCGCAATTCACGCGCGAGCTTGCAACCATCCTGGCGCAGGCGAAATCTCAATCGTGATGAAGAAAAAAATTCTGCACGCCGCGCAGATCGTTGGTTGCGTGGCGCTCCTCACGTTGGCGAACTCGATGGTCGCTGCGGGGGCTGGAAACCACCATTCGCACAGTCAAGCGAACGCGGATCCTACTGCGACGGCGACCCAAAAAGATCCAGCTGCTGCGCTGGCGGACGTTCTTACCGCCGCCTGCCGCGAGAACCAGACCGAATTTTCGAATTATTTGACGGGCGATAATGGCGCCGCATTCCGCGCTCTACCAGAGACACAGCGCAGCGCGCTGATGAAGCGGCTTTCGCTGGCGGACAGCCCGGGCCGGCCGCTACTTTCGTCCGACGAGCACAATCATATAGTGCTTTTTTGCCGCACGCCGGAAACCTCTGTGGAATACCGGTTCGGCGTGGCACGGGTGCACGAGAACCTGGCGTTCATTCCGGTCAATGTGGTGAATGGAGAAGAGGCTGATTTTGGGCTGGTGCGCGAAGCGGGCGGCTGGCGGCTGCTTTCCTTGGGGTTGGTCCTGTTGGACGTACCGCAACTCTCAAAGGAATGGGCGCAGCAGGATCTCGTCGCGCACGAGGACGCGATTGTCGCAGCGCTCCATTCGCTCGCCGAAGCGATACAAACTTACAAGAGCTCTTTTGGCAAGCTGCCGGAATCACTCGCTGAGCTCGGTCCCGCGCCTCCAAATCAAATTTCTCCCGCGCAAGCTTCGCTGATACCGGCGGACCTCGCCTCAGGAAAACAGGGGGGCTACATCTTCCGCTATCGCATCGCGCCCGACGCGAATGGCAACGACAATGATTTCGAGCTGGCGGCGACACCGGCGCCCTACGGGAAGCTGGGGCATAGATCGTTCTTCATGGACATAAAAGGAAAAATTCATGGAGACGACAAGCACGGCGCGGTGGCGACGTACGAGGACCCTTTAATTGCCGGCGAAAAAGCTCCGGTCGAAAAGTCAGAGTGACATTCCGCAGGCTCGGGTATAATGCCGTGCAGTTTCAGCGATTTCCGGTACGGCGGCAGTGAGCCTGCGAAAAAACAAAAAAGGAATCTGGATGTCACAATCGAGAGTTCTGGCTGACCAGATTTTTCCACAAGAAGGTGTCGCCGCTGATGCGGTGCGGATCGCGGCCGCGACAATCTTGCTGGCTCTGTGCGCGCACATCGTGATTCCGCTGCCCTGGACGCCCGTCCCAATCACGGGGCAGACTTTCGGGGTGTTGCTCGTGGGCGTTCTGTTGGGCGCGCGGCGTGGCGGATTGGCGCTCGTACTCTATTTGCTGGAAGGCGCGGCAGGGCTTCCCGTTTTTCAGCCGCTGGGGCTGGTGGGGCCGGCGCGGTTTCTGGGACCGACGGCGGGGTATCTTATCTCGTATCCGTTTGCGGCTTTCGTAACGGGTTGGATGGCGGAACGTGGGACGCAAATCGCGGAGCCCCGCACGGAGCAATCGCGCTTGTCGGCAACCGCTCCCATTGGCGGCTTGGTTTCTGGCGAGGCTATTATTTTTGCGGGCGGATGTGCTTGGCTGGCTATTGGGTTAGGACTTGGCTGGAAACTTGCGCTACAGCAGGGTGCGCTGCCGTTCGTTGCAGGCGAAGTCGTCAAAATCGTGGTGATTATCGCGGCCGTCGGAGGAATGCAACTCTTTCGGCGAAGGTCTTAGTTTAAGTTCGAGGATTCGGAAGTAGTTTCCAATTTCTCTTTTCTAATTTCAGTTTTTGGATTCTCCCCATGCCTGCACAAACTGCCCCGCACAAGCAAACTCCCGAAGATGCCTTGCGCGCTGCGAATACCGGTTTTTACGCCGCTTTTGAGTCGCTGGACCTGGCGGAAATGGAAGCGGTGTGGTCGCACGACGATGGAGTGACGTGCGTGCATCCGGGCTGGGATTTGCTGCTGGGCTGGGACGAAGTGCGCGAACGCTGGGCGCGGCTTTTCGCCAATGCTAAACGAGTGCGCATCGCCTTGAGCGGCGTGTGGGTGCGCATCGAGGGCGACGTGGGCTGGGTTTCCTGCACGCAGCACGTGACCACCGCGTTTGCGGACGGCTTTGAGGATGCGATGGTGCAGGCCACGAATATTTTTGTGCGGCAAGAAAATCGCTGGCTCCTGGTGGCGCATCATGCGTCGCCACTGCCGCCTTCCCCGCGCGCGCCGGTGCAGTGAGAGGCACGCTACAGATCGCTCCTTTGCGGAACACGCCGATGATCGCCAGAATTCGTTTCGTCACTTTCATTTTATTCACTTGCATCGCGGCAGGTATGGTTGCGCACGGCGCTACGCAGGAAAGCAAGGAGCAGAATTCATCGGCGGTCGCCGCGGCGCGGCAGGTGATCCAGGAATTGGCGGCCGGTCAATTCGACAAGATAGAAGCGCAATATGACGCGCGTATGGCAACGGCTTTGCCTGCGGGAAAGCTCGCCGAGAGCTGGCGGAGCTTGAATGAGCAGGTCGGCGGTTTTCAATCCGTGACGAATCTACACACGTCGAAAATTCAAGGACTCGACGTCGTACGGCTCGAGTGCAAATTTCAGAAGGCGGTTCTCGACGCCACCGTGGCGTTCGACACTAACGGCAAAATTGCGGGTTTGGGATTCCGGCCGCACGAGGAGGAGCTGCCAGCGTGGACGCCTCCGGCATATGCGAAGGTCAGTACGTTCACCGAGCTGCCGCTGACGCTGGAGAACGGAAAATTCGAATTGCCGGGGAAGCTGACGATTCCCATGGGCAACGGACCATTCCCTGCAGTTGTTCTGGTGCAAGGCTCCGGACCGCACGATGAAGACGAAACCGTCGGGCCCAACAAGCCTTTCGCCGATCTGGCATGGGGACTTGCGAGCCGCGGAATCGCTGTCTATCGTTACACCAAGCGCACGCAGCAGTACGGGCTGCAAAGCAGCGACGACCCGGCGAAATTAACGGTCGAGGATGAAGTGATCAGCGACGCGCGAGCTGCCGTTGCTCTGGTTGCGAAGCAACCGCATATCGAGCCCAAACAGGTTTTTCTGCTCGGCCATAGCTTGGGAGCGTATCTGGCCCCGCGGATCGCGACGGATGACGCGCAAATCGCCGGAATTGCGATGCTGGGAGCGAATGCGCGGCCGCTGGAACAGGTGGTGCTGGAACAGATTCATTACCTGGCTTCGTTAAATGGAACACCGACTGAGGCAGAGCAGAAGCGAATCACGGCAGTCGAGGAGGCAGTAAAACAAATTGAAAGCCCCGATTTGAAACCGGGAGACGTGGTGCCTTTTCTAGGTGCCACGACGTATGGCGCTTACTGGCTCGACTTGCGCAGTTACGATGCGGTGAAGACGGCGCGCAAGCTGAGAATTCCGATCTTGATTCTGCAAGGTGGGCGGGATTACCAAGTCACGCCGTCGAATTTCGAAGCTTGGGGCGAAGCGCTCGGGAGACGCAGCAACGTCACGATGAAGATTTATCCGGATTTGAATCACCTGTTCATGGCGGGGACGGGCATTCCGCGCCGGCGGAGTACGAGCAGCCTGGGCACGTCGCGGAAGCGGTGATTGATACGATCGCGACGTGGGTGCTGCCGAGTGAAAAGCCGGGGACGCTGAAGCAATCGCCCTAACTTGGGGCGTTTCGCATGCCACAGGTGATGGGTCCTGGGTAGTGACTCAGTCTTGTGTTCTTTGAAGTTTGTCACCAACGCCGAAACCTATCAACCCGTAAAAGAGAGCATTGATAACGCTGATAAAGAACCACCCGACAAGTGCTCCAACGGTGCCAGCATTGTCTAGTGCCATAGCACCAAAGGAGGGAGGACACAGGATAAGGAATAAAGCGGCATTTCCTACTCGACCATGTGAAGTCAAGTGAAAAGCATAGCCGCACAGCGCGACTCCGACCGCAAATCCAACGATGGCGAATCGAAGTGCATAGTTGGCTCTCAAGTTCACGGCGCAGCCTAATCGTATCACGTACGTTGTCCTTCAAATGAGTTGCAACTGCCTCCCACGCTTCCTTGCCTCGCCGTGCGGCTTCTGTCTACAATCCTTTGCCGTGAAAACTTCCCTCATCCGACTTCTGGCGTTCCTGCCGCTTTTCTTCGCGTCACCTGCGTCCGCACAAAACGCTTCGATTGACCCCGATGCTCCGACGCACGGCGTGAAATCGGCGGCGGAGATTGACCACGAATGGCAGGTTTCGGTCGCCAAATACGATGGAGCGCGCGCGGCGATTCTGCACGCAGTAGATCTGCAGGCGAACGACGGGCCTTATCGTCCCGACTGGGAGACGCTGGAAAAGTACGAGATGCCGCAGTGGTATAAGGACGCAAAGTTCGGGATCTTCATTCACTGGGGAGTTTTTTCCGTGCCGGGGATCGAGAATGAGTGGTATCCGCGCAATATGTATCAGCCAGCGGACCCGGCGTTCGCTGCGCACATCAAGAATTATGGGCCGCAGGACAAATTTGGTTACAAGGATTTGATTCCGCTATTCAAGGCCGAAAAATGGGATCCAGCTGATTGGGCGAAACTCCTCAAGCAAGCTGGCGCACGCTACGTGATTCCGGTGGCCGAACACCACGATGGGTTCGGCATGTACGATTCGGGCTTGTCGGATTGGACGGCGGCGAAGATGGGGCCGAAACGCGATGTAGTCGGCGAGCTGGCACAGGCCGTGCGCGCAGAGGGATTGCATTTCGGCACTTCGTTCCATCGCGCGGAACACGATTGGTTTTTCGATGGCGGACGCACGTTTCGTTCGGACGTGAACGATCCAAAATACGTGTCGCTGTACGGCCCGGCGCATACCTGGCTGCAAGACCCGCATCAGATTTTGATGAACGACTGGACGTACGTGAGCCGGGAATATACCGACGATTGGCTGGCGCGCGCGGCGGAGATCGTGCAGAAATACCATCCGGAAGTCGTTTACTTCGACTGGTGGGCGGGGCAGCCGAACTTTCGTCCGAACGTGACGCGGTTCGCTGCGTTCTACTACAATTTCGCGGCGAAAAACGGCATTTCCGGCGTGATCAACATCAAGGATTACGCGCTCGATTGGCGCGCGGGCGCGCGCGATTTCGAGCGCGGGATGAAGGAGAGCATTGAAGCGCAGCATTGGCAGACGGACACTTCGATCAGCAATCTTTCCTGGGGATATTTGGAGCACGACGAATTCAAGACACCAGATTTTCTAGTGCACGAGCTGATTGATATCGTGAGCAAGAACGGTAACTTGCTGCTGAATATCGGTCCGCGAGCGGACGGGACGATTCCGGACGAAGTGCGCCACACGCTGCTCGACATCGGCGGGTGGCTGCACCTGAACGGTGAGGCAATTTACGATACAACTCCCTGGAAAGTTTTCGGCGAAGGGCCCACCAGGATTCAGACGGGCCAGGGGCATGACCAGGACACCACACCTTACACGTCTGAAGATTTCAGGTTCACCCAGAAGGGCAACACGCTTTATGCAATCGAAATGGCGTGGCCGGCAGATGGGCGCGCAGTGATTCATTCGTTGGGCGCGGCGCAAGAGGCCAAGGGATTGCAGATCACGAATGTGGAGCTGATAGGGTCGAGTGCGAAGATTGAATGGCATCAGACGGACGACTCGTTGGAAATTAGGCTACCCGCCGCTGCTCCGGGTAAGTATGCTTACTCTTTCAAGGTTATTGCCGCGAACGCGCCAAGATAGGCTCCTACGCAAACTGCGGCGTCCCGACAGCCTTAGGCCCCGCCCTTTCCCTCCAGAAATTTCGATAAACTCCCGGCGAAGTGAACAAAATCAGCTGGCATCATGATCACCGTTGTGCTGTTGTTCTCGGCTCCCACCTCGGCAACCATTTGCATACGTCGCAATTCAAGCGCTGCAGGGTTTCCCACCATCAACTGGGCGGCATCGGCTAGTTTCTGCGATGCCTCTAGTTCGGCGTCGGCCTTGATGATCCGGGCGCGCTTTTCGCGCATCGCTTCCGCTTCCATTGCCATCACCCGCTGCATATCCTGCGGAATCTCCACGTCCTTCATTTCGAGCAATTCGACAGTCACTCCCCAGGCACTCGTATTCTCAAGAACGTTTCTCTTCAGCAAGGCATTGATCTTGTCCCGCTCCTTCAAAACCTCGTCCAGATCATGCTGTCCAATTACATTGCGCAGGCTCGTCAGAGCCACTTGTTGCACAGCCGCGCGGAAATTCTCGACGATGAGAACTGCCTTCTTGGGATCGTTCACCCGAAACCAAAGAACTGCGTTTACTTTTACCGTCACGCTATCGCGGGTGATGGTCTCTTGTTGTTCAATAGGGTTGGTGACGACCCGCAAATCGATACGGGTTTCGTTTTCAATCCCCAGTGGAATCAACCAGAACAATCCTGGCCCGCGTAGATTGTTGTAGCGGCCCAATCTAAAGACAACTGCACGTTGGTACTCCCGCGCAATACGAAGGCCTGAAACGAAAATCCCGAGCAGGACAAGAAACAAAATCACGTTTAGAGGAGTGCTCATTACTTGAGCGTACTATGACCTGATGTGTTCTTTCGGACAGTTGCGACTGCGTTGGGACTAATCTGGCAACACTGTGGCGCGGGACATGAGATCTCCGAGTGCAAGGCACCTGTACGGACGGTGGGGGCGTGTGGTATTCTTTGGGTGCAGAGATTCGGCGCTCACGCCGGAAGACGTACACACCTAGGCAACATCACCGCAGCGGGCCAGACATCCGCGGGACTATCGTCTACCCAGCCCAGCCGCGACAGGTGAGCGGTTCCTGTGAGAGCCAGGACGGACACGCTATGTCCACACCGGCAGCCTCACCTAAGACAGCAGAGATTCGACTCGCGCATTCGCCTGACAGCGACGATGCGTTCATGTTCTACGCGTTGGCGACGGGTAAAGTCCGTTTGCCGGGAGTGAGATTCACGCACATTCTTTCGGATATCGAGTCGCTGAACCAGGCCGCGAAAAAGGAAGTGTATGACGTCACGGCCATCAGCTTTTATGCGTACCCGTTCGTCGCCGACAAATACATTTTGATGGATTGCGGCGCGAGCTTCGGCGAGGGTTACGGCCCTATCGTCGTCGCCGGGCATCCGATCAAGAAGACCGATCTAGCCGGGCGGAAAATCGCGATCCCTGGCACGCTGACGACTTCGTATCTGGCGCTGAAATTGTATGAGCCGAATGTCGAGACGGTGACAATGCCGTTCGACAAGATTCTCGACGCCGTGCGGAATAAAGAAGTGGAAGCGGGTTTGCTGATTCACGAAGGCCAGCTGCTTTTCTCGCAAATCGGGTTGCACCGTGTGGTGGATCTGGGGCAATGGTGGCAGGAGCAGACCGGTTTGCCGCTGCCTTTGGGTGCGAATGCGATTCGCCGCGCGTTGGGCGACGATTTGGGACGCCAGATCTCGCGCGTGATCCGTGACAGCGTGTCGTATGCGCTCGATCATCGCGAGCCCGCGCTGGATTACGCGCTGCAATTTGCGCGCGATATGGATCCGGTGCTGGCCGACAAGTTTGTGGGAATGTACGTCAACCGCTGGACGCTGGATTACGGTGAAGATGGACGCCGCGCCGTGCGCGAGTTGCTCGCGCGCGGAGCAGCGGCGGGAATGCTTCCCGGCGACGTGCCGGTGGAATTTTTGAGCAGCACGGTGAGCGAAACGCCTTCACGATCTGCCTAAAGTGTGAATTTTCGATTGTTGACGCGGGTGGCCGCTGCATTACCTTCAGGTTGCGGATGCCCGCTGCCGCGCTTCCTGCCCGCAGTCTTCAGGTAAAATTATTGAGCCGATGACGAACCTTATCCAACAGGGCCTGGCCCTTCGCGAACTGCTCCGTGAACGCATCCTGGTGCTGGATGGCGCGATGGGCACCATGCTGCAACAGGAGAATTTGACCGCCGCGGATTTCGGTGGACCGCACCTGGAAGGCTGCAATGAAAATTTGGTGCTGAGCCGGCCGGATGTGGTGCTGGGGATCCACCGCCAATATCTGGACGCTGGGTCGGACATTATCGAAACGAATTCATTTGGCAGTACGCCCGTGGTGCTTGCGGAATACGGCCTGGGTGAACATGCGCGGAAGATCAGCTGCGTAGCGGCTGAACTCGCACGCAAGGCGGCGGACGAATTCTCGAAAATTGGGAAGCCGCGGTTCGTGGCGGGTTCGATGGGTCCGACCACGAAGGCTATAAGCGTTACTGGCGGGATCACTTTCGAGCAGCTTCGCAATAATTATTACGAGCAGGCGGCGGGGCTGGTGGAAGGCGGCGCGGACGTTCTGCTGCTGGAGACTTGCCAGGACACGCGCAATATCAAGGCTGGTGTGCTGGCAATTCAGGAACTCGGGCGTGAGCTGGGCTCGCCGATTCCGTTGATGATCTCGGTGACGATTGAAGCGATGGGCACGATGCTCGCGGGCCAGGGAATCGAGGCGCTGTGGGCATCGCTGGATCATATTGATTTGATTTCAGTCGGGCTGAATTGCGCCACTGGGCCGGAATTCATGACCGACCACATACGGACGCTGCAGAGCCTGACCAGCCGGGCTGTTTCTTGCTATCCGAATGCGGGCTTGCCAAACGAAGAGGGTTTGTATGGAGAAACTCCGACGAGCCTGGCGGAGCAACTTGATCGGTTCATCGAGCGCGGTTGGCTGAATGTCGTCGGCGGATGCTGTGGGACCACGGAAAAGCATATTCGCACCATCGCGCAAATGGCGGAAGGCAAAAAGCCGCGTCGTCCGCCGGAGCCGAATCACCGCGCGGTTTATTCCGGGATTGACATCATCGAGGCCGAAGACAGCACCCGGCCGCTGATTGTTGGCGAGCGCACTAACGTGATCGGCTCGCGGCTATTCAAGAATTTAGTGGCTTCCGAACAGTGGGAAGAAGCTACAGAGATTGCGCGGCGGCAGGTGAAAAGCGGCGCGCACATCGTGGACGTTTGCCTGCAAAGCACCGATCGCGAGGAATTGAGCGACATCCCGCCGTTCTATGAGCAGCTGATCCGCAAGATCAAAGCGCCGATCATGATTGATACGACCGACGCGCGGGGCGTGGAGTTGGCGCTAACCTATTGCCAGGGCAAGAGCATCATCAATTCGATCAACCTGGAAGATGGCGAAGAAAAATTTGAGCGCATCTGCCCACTCGCGCGCTCGTACGGCGCGGCGCTGATTGTCGGCTGCATTGACGAGGATCCGGTGCAGGCGCAAGCGTTCACGCGCGACCGAAAGCTCGAAATCGCGGAGCGCTCCTACCAACTGCTGACCGAGAAATTTGGAATTCATGCGGCAAACATTATTTTTGATCCGCTGGTGTTTCCGTGCGCGACGGGCGACGAGAATTACATCGGCGGCGCAGTGGAGACCATCGAGGGGATCCGTCTGATCAAGCAGAAGATCCCATATGTGCGCACCGTGCTGGGGATTTCGAACGTTTCGTTCGGACTGCCGGCTGGCGCGCGCGAAGTGGTCAATTCGGTGTTCCTGTATCACTGCACGAAAGCGGGGCTGGACCTCGCAATCGTCAATGCCGAACGCATCGAGCGGTTTGGTTCGATCCCGGAGCACGAGCGCAAGCTGGCCGAGGCTTTGCTTTTCAATACGCCCCCGGCCGAGATTCCCGACGGACATTCGCAGGCTGAACTTCTTCGTGGCTCTCCGACCGACTGGCGCCAGCAGACTCGCGAGCAAAAGGCAGCTGTCAATCAGTTTCATATCGCTGCTATTTCCGAACATTTTCGCGGGAGCGGCGGGCGCAAGAAGGAGCGTGCGGCCGATTTGCCGCTGGATCAGCGGCTGGCGAATTACATCATCGAAGGTTCAAAAGACGGCTTGATTGACGATCTGAATCGCAAGCTGGAAGAGAAGGTGCCGCCGCTCGATGTGATCAATGGCCCCTTGATGGCGGGAATGGGCGAAGTGGGGCGGCTCTTCAACAACAACGAGCTGATCGTTGCCGAAGTGCTGCAATCCGCGGAAGCGATGAAGACTGCCGTCGGACATCTTGAGCAGTTCATGGAGAAGGCCGATACCGAAAAACGAGCCAAAGTAATTTTGGCGACGGTAAAGGGCGACGTTCACGACATTGGAAAGAATCTCGTCGAGATCATTTTGAAAAATAATGGATACGACGTGATCAATCTGGGGATCAAAGTCCCTCCTGAAGAGCTGATCCGCGCGCACCGCGAACATCATCCTGATGCCATCGGGCTTTCGGGCTTGCTCGTGAAGAGCGCGCAGCAGATGGTCACGACCGCCAGCGATTTGCGCGAGGCGGGCATTACTGTGCCACTTCTGGTGGGAGGAGCAGCGCTCTCGGATAAATTCACCCGGCTGAAAATTGCGCCGCAGTACAGTCAGGCGGTCTGTTATGCGAAAGACGCGATGACGGGCCTGCGTTTGATGAATGAGCTCAGCGACCCGGCGCGCCGCGACAGCGTGCTGCAGCAGCACACGCACGCCGGGACTGCAGTGCTCGAAGAGCCGTCAGCGGCGCCGCTGGAACCGGCGGGCGAGGAGCGCTCGCCACGAATTCGCACGTATTTGCCGATTCCGCCCGTCGCGTACCTGGAACGCAAAGTTCGCGCCGTGCCGGATTTGAACGAAGTATGGAGCTACATTAATCCTTACATGCTCTTCGGGCGCCATTTGGGCTTCCGCGGAAATTTCGAGAAGGCGCTCGCCGAGCGCGATCCACGTGCGCTCGAATTGCATGAAAATATGGAAGAGGTCAAACGCGAAGCCGCGTCATTTATGAAAATTGGCGCCGTATGGCAATTCTTCGAAGCGGAGCGGCGCGGGAATTCTATTGCGCTTTTCGCGCCCGGGGAGACAGCGCCCGTTCACACATTTCATTTTCAGCGGCAGGCTCTGGCGGACAAGTTGTGCCTGAGCGATTACATTTTGCCGCAGCAGAATGGGCAGCGCGATCATGTGGCGATCTTCGTGGTTACCGCGGGAGCGGGAGTGCGCGAAGAATCCGAAGAAGCGAAAGCCGCGGGCCGGTACCTTTTTTCGCATGGGCTGCAGGCACTCGCAATCGAGACTGCCGAAGCTTGCGCGGAATGGCTCCATCGCCGCATCCGCGAGGATTGGGGATTCCCGGACCCGCCGTCATTGACGATGCCGGAGCGATTTACTTCACGCTATCGCGGGAAACGATACAGTTTTGGGTATCCGGCGTGTCCGAACCTGGAGGATCAGGCCGGCATATGGATGCTGCTGCGTCCCGAGGAAATCGGAGTGCATTTGACTGAAGGGATGATGATGGATCCGGAAGCGAGCGTTAGTGCGCTGGCGTTTCACCATCCTGATTGCACGTACTTCTCCGTCGGCGAACAGCCTGGGCCGTAAGAAGCGGCTGCTCCGGTTTATTCGCGTGAGGAATTCTTTTACCGCAGAGACGCTGGGGGCGCAGAGAAAGATGGAACAAAAGCGCCGGCGCTGCTGCCGCGTCGGGTCATTTTCCGTTGCTCTTGACGCCCTTCTCCGTTTCGACTAAGTTTCTTCCAGTTTCTCGCGCCAATCCCGAGGCATCTTGATGAGCACCACGGCTCCTGGGCTCTATCTCTCCAGCACCGGCGGCTATCCACGCGTCGGAGATTCGCCCGAATTGCAATTATTGCAGGAGACCATTGCGTCTCTCGGTTCCGGCGACCGCACGACCGCGGACTTGCTGGATGCGCAAAATCAAGTGACGCGGCTGGCGATCGCGGCGCAAGTGAAGGCGGGGCTGGACATTGTTACCGACGGACAAATCCGCTGGCGCGATCCGATCTCCTATCTCGCCGCGAAACTGGACAACATCGAATTTCAAGGCACTATCCCTTTTTTTGACACGGACGTTTGCTGCCGCCAGCCGGTGTTGACGGGACAGCCGTTGCGGCGCGGGCATTTGATCACGGCGGAATATAGCTTCGCGCGCAATGCGCTGGGGCATCTGCCCACGCCGAAACACAAAGCGGGGAAGCTCGCGATCAAACCGGTTCTGACCGGGCCGTATACTCTGGCGAAATTTTCTCTTTCCGCACGTTCGGACAACGGAGGCGCGCATGGGCCGGCTACTCTGGAGGCGCGCGCGTTAGCGTACGCAGAAGTTCTGGCGCCTGAAATTGAAGCGCTGTCGCAGTCCGGGGCGGAGCTGATACAAATTGATGAGCCGGCGATCCTGCGGCACCCCGCCGACTGGGCAATCTTTGAGCAATCGCTCGGGGTATTGCTGCAAGCGCGAGATAAGGTAAGAAAAGCCGACCGAAAACTTGAACTGGCGCTCTACGTTTACTTCCACGACAGCGCAGCGATTTACGAAAATCTGGTGGAATTGCCCGTGGATGTCCTGGGGATAGATTTCACGTGCGGCACGGGATTGATTGACACGATCGCATCGAGCGGATCTCCGAAACCGCTTGCGTTGGGACTATTGGATGGCCGTAAACAGCACTTGGAGAATACGGCGGACGTGGCGCGCCAAGTTGAGCGATTGTTCCCTCGAATTCAGGGAGGACGCGCGTATCTGGGGCCCTCTTGCGGCGTCGAGTACCTTTCGAGCGATGCGGCGGTTGCGAAATTCGCATTGCTTCCCAAGGTGCTGGCAGAACTCAACGGTTGATGAGTTGAAGTTTCGCTCTTCCTCTTTTATCCCGAAGGTTATCTAGCGGAAATGACAATAGCTGTTTGAGCTTCGCCGCAGGCGTCGCCATAATTCTCCTGAAATGTCCGTGCCAGCATCCGAAGGATGAAACGGCGAGACTTGGGTTCCCTCTCGGGCCACGAAACGACGCCGATCGCCGGCGTCATGCCGCTCATCCAGCAAGGATTGATTTCGTCGCCTGCGGCGCGCGGACTATCTTCGCACGTGCGGGAGCTAAGCAAACGCAACCACGGAATTTCGCGATGGATTGCGCTGGCGGTGGTGGCTGGCGGCGTAGTGGCATTGGCGTTCATGCAGCTTGCGATTCGCTGACCGACGCGAGTCAGTGTTTTTGCTGACTGTCGCGGTTCAGATCGAAACAGACCCAGTATTTATTCTTTGGAATTCGCTTGCCTGAACGCTGAAGATTGGTGCTAGTATCCCGCCAATGCCCAGCGGAGTAGTTGTCAACGCATCACATTCTAGGACGGAAGGCGCACCGGAGGCGGAAGTAGCTAGCTCCTCTCGATCAGCCAGTGCAAGGTTGTTTGGCGAAGCTGATCCCTCGGTGCACATGCTGGGCCTGCCGAAATCTCATCCACAACTTGGCCGCTGGATGTTCGTGGCGATTCTCGCCGGCGCCGTTGCCGCGTTTGGATTGATCACGATGTTCGTCCGCTAGAAAGAATTGTGTTACGCACGAACCCTTCTGTTCGCACCATCTGAAATCGCGAATATCCCAAGTTTGAGTTCGAGTGCGCCTGGTTGCGATGTGGTTTTCCACGGTGCTAACATTTAGGAGATGGCTTTTAACTTCAGCAACGAGCCGCCAGAGCCAGAGTCCAACCCCTCATCCGGGCGTGGTGCACGTCCTCCGGTAAAAGCGCCAGTAATTGAGATCCTCGACTTTCAGGAACCCACTCCTCCGCCGCCAGGCCTCATGGACAGACGTCTGCCGTTTCCGGTCTGGCTGCTCATCGCGTTGCTTTTGGGGGGTCTGATCGCCGCGGGCCTTTTCTGGCTGAGTTCGGGCTAGCTAGGGCCGATGGGGTTGCGTTCGGGCGATTCGGGAAACGACTATCGGGCGGGAACTCTAAAACCTTGGCAACCGAGCCGCTCTGCATCATTAATTTACAGCCGCAACGAGTGGTGAGGTCCTCACCCAGGATGAGAACCTCGGAAATACTCCAGGCCGGCAAATAGTGTTTCCGCCACACTCCCATCGCGCGCTATTGACGTAACTGCGTTTTCCGTTGACGATAGTGTTCCTTCTCTGGGGACAAAGTGCGACGCATCCTATCTACTTACCGGTATATCAACCAACCGCTCGGGTCAGCGATGCTTGCGGAAATCGCGGCCGCCGGATTTTCCGGAGTGGAAGTTTTCTGCGCGCCGCAACATTTCAGCTATCGCGATTCGCAGGCGATTCGCGAACTGGGCGATGCCTTGGGCGAGCATCGCTTGCGACTGCATTCCTTACATTCTCCTACCGAACGCGACTTGGCACCCGGGCGCGAGAGTGGTGTGCCGATTTCGATTTCGGATCCCGAGAGGATCCGCCGGCTCGATGCGGTGGATGAGATCAAGCGCGCACTGGATGTGGCCGAGCATATTCCGTTTCAGTTTTTGGTACAACATATCGGGCATGGACGCCAGATGGCGGATCCGCGGAAGCTGGACGCGGCGTTTACGTCGCTCGAAAATTTATCCATGTTCGCAAAAGCGCGCGGTGTGACGATTGCGCTGGAAAATACGCCGGATGAGCTGGGAGCCCCCGCGTCGTTGCACCATTTCATTACGGACACGCACTTACACGATTTGAAGTTGTGCTTCGACATCGGTCACGCGCACGTAGAAGACGGTGTGGCGGCCGGCTTCGAGGCGATGCGCGAGCGCGTGGTCACCGCCCACATTCACGACAATCACGGTGATAAGGATGAGCATCTTGTGCCCTTCGACGGCACGATTCAATGGGATTTGGCGCTACGAGCGATCGCCGGAGCCACGCAGCCCGTCCCGTTCGTGTTTGAAATTAAGGCGCAAGGGACCGCAGGGCCGACGCTCGATCAGATTCGCGCCGCGGGCGACAAACTCGAGGAAAAATTCGACTCGCTGGGAACCGACGCGGCCCGGACCTGACGCAGCGGTAGCTCACACGCACTGATTCCAAGACTACGGACGAACCGATGACCCAGGAAGCGCAAGCGCCGATTTCGGCAATCACCATCGAACAAGCGGGCGCCCACGCCGGCAGCAGCGTCGTAATTCGCGGATGGCTCTACAACCTGCGTGAATCGGGGAAACTGCTATTTCCCATTTTTCGCGATGGCACGGGGATAATCCAGGGCGTGGTGTCGCTAAAAGAGCATCCCGAAGCATTCAGCGCGCTTAAAGGATTGCCACAGGAATCGAGCGTAGTCGTTACCGGAGCGGTTCGCGCAGAGCCTCGCGCGCCCGGCGGTTTTGAAATTGGAGTGATCGGCGTCGACGTGATTCAGCGGGTCGCGGATGCCGAGCCCTATCCGATTCAGCTGAAGGAGCACGGCGTTGATTTTCTGCTCGACCGGCGGCATTTGTGGATTCGCACGCCGCGGCAAGCTGCAATTCTGCGCATTCGCGCAGAAGTCGAGCGTGCTGCACGGAATTTCATGGACGAGCAAGGTTATACGCTCACCGACGCGCCTATTTTTACTCCCGCGGCTTGCGAAGGCACCACGACTCTTTTTGAAGTGAATTACATTGACGATCAGAAGGCATATCTCACGCAATCGGGGCAACTTTACGTCGAGGCTTTGGCCGCGGCGCTCGGCAAGGTCTACACTTTCGGCCCCACATTTCGCGCGGAAAAATCCAAGACTCGCCGGCACTTGACTGAATTCTGGATGCTCGAGCCCGAAGCGGCTTACGCGCACCTGGAAGACATGATCCAGCTCGGCGAGGGATTGGTGAGCGCGGTCGTACAGTCCGTCGCGAAGAATCGCACGCGGGAACTGGCACTGATCGAGCGGGATGTGGCGAAGTTAACGAAGATCACGCCGCCATTTCCGCGAATCACCTATGACGACGCGATCAAGGTGCTGCAGAAGGCAGGCAATCCCGCGAAATGGGGCGACGATTTCGGCGGCGATGAAGAAACCATCATTTCCAAGGAGTTCGACCGGCCCGTGGTCATTCACCGCTACCCTGCGGCGATGAAGGCGTTTTACATGGCAACGGATGCGGCGCGTCCGGAACTTTCACTGAGCTTCGACATGATCGCTCCCGAGGGATATGGCGAGATCATCGGCGGCGGCGAGCGCTTGGCGGACTACGACACGCTCGTCAAGCGCCTACGCGAACACAATCTGCCGGAAGAATCTTTCCAGTGGTACCTGGATTTGCGGCGCTATGGCAGCGTGCCGCATGCGGGCTTCGGCCTGGGCCTGGAACGCACGGTGGCATGGATTTGCGGAACGGAGCACATCCGCGAGGTGATTCCCTTCCCTCGGATGCTCTATCGAGTTTATCCTTAAAGTTCCCTCCCCCGAATCGGGGTCGCGAAAGCACAAAATATGCCCGAAAAAATTCGCATTATCGGTGTGCCGATGGACCTGGGCGCAAGTCGCCGCGGCGTGGACATGGGCCCATCGGCGTTGCGCGTAGCGGGATTGCAGTCGCGCCTGAAGCAATTGGGCCGGCAGGTGGAAGACATCGGCAATGTGATTGTTCCGCAGCCGGAGGAGCAGCCGTACGGCGAGAAGCGGGCGCGTTATCTGGACGAGATTTCGCAGGCGTGCAAAGGGCTGGCGGATGCGGTGAAGAAAACGCTGGACGAGGACATGATTCCGCTGGTACTCGGCGGCGACCATTCGATCGCAGTGGGAACCACCGCGGGAGCGGCGGCTCACTTTAACAAGGATTCGAAGCGAATCGGAGTGATCTGGCTGGACGCGCATGGCGACATGAATACCCCGGATTCCTCGCCTTCGGGCAACGTGCACGGCATGCCGCTCGCATCCATCATGGGCTACGGGCCGCCGGAATTGACCGCATTGGGCGGGATTAAGCCGATGGTGGAACCGCGCAACGTCTCGCTGGTGGGCATCCGAGATCTGGATTCGAAAGAGCGCAAGCTCGTGAAGGATTCTGGAGTGCATGTTTTCACGATGCGCGATATTGATGAGCGCGGCATGCGCGAAGTGATGGCGGAGGCGCTGCGCTTTGCCGGTGACGATACTTCCGGGATCGCCGTCAGCCTAGACATGGATTTCGTGGATCCGACGGACGCGCCAGGCGTGGGCACGCCGGTACGCGGAGGCGTGACCTATCGCGAAGCGCATCTGGCGCTGGAAATGATTGCCGATAGCAAATTGATGGCTTCGTTTGAACTGGTGGAAATTAATCCGGTGATTGACGTGCACAATACGACCGCTACGCTGGGTGTTGAGCTGGTGCTTTCCGGCCTGGGAAAGAAAATCCTGTGATGCGCATTCGCGCTGCGCTTTTCAATGATGTGAGGCCCGCATGAGTGCTTCCCAAAAACGTTTGCGCATTGGAGTGCTTTTTGGCGGACGCTCTGGCGAACACGAAGTCTCACTGGCTTCCGCTGCCTCCGTGATCCGCGCGCTCGATCCTGAAAAATATGAAGCCGTGCCCATCGGCATTTCGAAAGATGGCCGCTGGCTGGTCGGCACGGGATCGCTGAAGATGCTGGCAGACGTGCTGAAATCAGGAGACCGCGTGGTGTTGCCGCCAGATCCCAGCGCAGCATCGCTCGTTCCGCTGGGGCCCGCGACAGGTCAACCGAGCGTGAGTGTAGATGTGGTGTTTCCGGTGCTGCACGGCACGTTTGGCGAAGACGGCACGGTGCAAGGCTTGCTTGAGCTTGCTGGATTGCCATACGTAGGTGCAGGCGTGCTGGCGTCGGCAGTGGGCATGGATAAAGACGTACAGAAGCGGCTTTTCGCTGAAGCGGGATTGCCGATTGTGCCGTTTCTGGCCGTTCGCCGGTCGGAATGGGAGCACGAGCGGGCGGCAGTGCTCAAGGCAATTAAGAAGAAATTCCGCTTCCCGATTTTTGTGAAGCCGGCGACGCTGGGTTCGTCCGTGGGAATGACGCGCGTGAAAGACGCGCACGAAATTCCCGCGGCGATGGATCTGGCTGCTGAATTCGCGCTCAAGATCATCATCGAGCGTGGGGTGACCGGACGCGAAATTGAGGTGTCGGTGCTGGGAAATGACCAACTGAGCGCGTCCATTCCCGGCGAAATCGTTCCGCACCGCGAATACTACGACTATCGCGCAAAGTATCTGGAGCAAGGAACGCAATTGCTGATTCCCGCGAAGCTGAACAAGAAGCAAGTAGCGATTTTTCAGGATTATGCAGTGCGAGCGTTCCGCGCGATTGACGGCACCGGTATGGCCCGCTGTGATTTCTTCCTGGAGCCTCGCACCGGTAAAATTTTCATCAATGAACTGAACACGATTCCCGGTTTTACCTCGATCAGCATGTACCCCAAATTGTGGGAGGCGTCGGGGCTGCCCTATCCGAAGCTCATTGACCGATTGATCGAGCTGGCGATCGAACTCCATCGCGACAAGGCTCGCACGAAGTATTCCATCGAACTCCCCAGCGGCGCTGCCGGCGCGCTCGACGCTTAGTAATAAAACCCTCTTTTCGTACGTAGTAACTAGCGAGGCGCATTCGGCGCTTTGCCGGGATGGCAAGTGCTTGACCATCGGCGCGAGATTTATTAAACTAACCGGTTAGTTAACTAATATTTCTCGCCGAAGCGAGTTTCCCGTAGCAGCGTCGCCGAGGGGCACCGCTCGAATCGGCCATTTCGGGCCGCGTGGGAGTCAGAAAAACGATGAAACGAGGCAGGAAAAAAGTCTCCAACCCGGCCACGGCGCGAAGGATTCTCGCCGCGGCGGAGCACCAATTCGCCGCACAGGGCATGGCCGGAGCGCGGACAGAGGAAATTGCGTCTGCGGCGCACGCCAATAAGGCGATGCTTTACTACTATTTTGGGAATAAGCGGCGGCTGCATCGCGCCGTGCTCGAAAATCTTTTCCGCCAGCTGCGCACTGGTGTTTACGATCCGCCGCGAAAACAGGCTTCTCCTCGCGAGCGGCTGCGCGAATTCATCAGCGCGTATTTCGATTTTCTGGCGTCGCATCCGAATTATCCCCGGCTGGTGCATCGCGAAGCGATGGAGGCAACCCAAGCATTCGATTGGATCGTGAGCCAGTTTCTGCGGCCATTTCACAAGCGATTGGTGCAAACGCTGGAGGCTGGAATCGCGGCGGGAGAATTCCGAAATATCGATCCCGACCACGCGGCGTTCACCATCATGGGCATGACGACGTCTTATTTCGCGGCTGCTGCGATTTTCGGGCGTGTCGTGGGGCGAGATCTGCTGGCTGAGGATGCGCTGGTTGAACGCAAACGCGCGCTGCTGGATTTTCTGGATCATGGGTTACTTCGCGCACAGGAGAAGCGCCGATGACCGGCCGTAAATTCTTTACCATGCTGTTCGTGATTTTCGTGATTGCGGCCGTCGCGTACTTCTTCACTACGCCACGCGGCAGCGATATTCCGTTGATCGGAGTGGTGGACGGCAATGAAGTGATTGTCAGTCCGCAGATTACCGGCCGCATCGTGAACCTGACCGTTGACGAGGGAACGGCTGTAAAGAAAGGCCAGCTGATCGCTGAACTGGACTCGACGCAGCTGGAAGCGAGTCTGGCGGCTACAAAAGCGAATGTGAGCAGCCTGGAAGAGCAGGTAAACGAAGCGAACCACAATTACACGTGGACCAACGGCCAGACTGATGCTTCGCTCACCGAGGCGCGCGCGCGGGTGACTTCTTCCAACGCGCAACTCGGCCCGGCACGAGCGCAACTTGAGCGCGACCAAAAAGACCTGAAGCGCATGCAGAAACTCTTCGCCAAAGGGGAGGTCTCCGAGCAAGACCGTGATCACTCCGAAGCGGCGGTGCAAATTTCGCAAGCGAACGTCGAGGCGCTGGAAGAAGCCGTGCGCGCGGAATCTGCAGCCGTAGACGTAGCGCAGGCGAATCGCAAGCAGGTGGACGCGCGCAAGAGCGCAATCAACACCACGCTCGCACAGCTGGAGCAAGCGCGGGCGTCGGAAGCGGAAATGGCTGCGCAATTGGCGTACACGAAGATTTATGCGCCGATTGACGGCATCGTTTCGGTTCGCGTAGCGAAACAGGGAGAGGTGGTGGCGCAAGGCTCGCCCATCGTGGTGGTCGTGGACATCAATGACCTTTGGGTTCGCGCGGACGTGGAAGAAACGCTCATTGATTCCATCCGGTTCGGCCAGAAATTGCAGGTGAAGCTCCCATCGGGAGACATCATTGAAGGTTCGGTAATTTTTAAGGGCGTGGAAAATGATTTTGCCACGCAGCGGGACGTCAGCCGAACAAAACGCGACATCAAAACCTTTGCCATCAAAGTGGCCGTTCCGAATCCCGAAGGACGGTTGTTCACGGGAATGACTGCAACGGTTCTCTTGCCGCATCCGCCGGCGAAGAACTGGTTCGCGCGGCTCTGACGCCATGGAATTGAAACCCATCAACGCCGTTGAAGTGGACCATCTCACGAAGAAGTTCGGAGATCTGGTGGCGGTCAACGACGTCAGCTTCAACGTCGCACAGCGCGAAATTTTTGGCCTGCTCGGGCCAAATGGCGCGGGCAAGACGACTCTGATTCGCATGATGACCACGTTGACGCCGCCAACTTCCGGAACTGCGCGAATCGCGGGCCACGACATCGTCACAGACGAAGATGGAGTGCGTCACGCGATGGGCGTGATTCCGCAGGCGCTGACTTCCGACCCGGAGCTCACTGCCTCGGAAAATATGCTGATTCACGCGAAGCTGTATGGCGTGCCGCGGGCGCAGCGCGATAAGCTCATCCACGACTTGCTGGAATCCGTGGATTTGCTCAAATTCAAGGACGCACTGGTGCGCACTTTTTCCGGGGGAATGCGCCGGCGGCTGGAGATAGCACGCGGATTGGTCCATTCGCCACGAATTCTTTTCCTGGATGAGCCGACTACCGGGCTCGATCCAGTGTCGCGCAGCAACGTGTGGCAACTGATCCGCGGATTGTGCGAGCGTTCGGAATTGACGATCTTGCTGACCACCCACTACATGGACGAAGCCGACAAGCTGTGCGACCGCATCGCGATTGTGGATCACGGCAAACTGGCGGCGCTGGATACGCCCACGAAGCTGAAGGATAGCGTTCCAGGTAACGACACGCTGGAAGCGGAATTCGAAGGCGCACCGCCGGATTGGGACGAGCAGCTTGGAAAACTGGCGCAGGCTGCGGGTGTCTCGCATCGCGACGGCGTCGTGCATATTTCTTCGAATGACGGTCCGGTGACGGTCGCTGCGTTGATGGACCTGGCGCGCGCGCGCGGTATACACGTTAAAAAAGTAAGCGTGCAAAGCACAACTTTGGATGACGTGTTCCTGCATTACACCGGAAGCGCCTTGCGCGATGCGATTGACGCCGGGGCGAGGCACGACATCGGACACTTGTACCGTTAGGCGCTCGCTGCTGCAGGCGCATCGCGGAGGTTGCCACCAATGAACTTCAAGCGAATTTCGGCTCTGATCGAACGCGACTTGCGGAAATTCTTCCGCAGCCCGGCGCTCATGATGGTCTCCATGGTGCTGCCGCTGGTGCAGCTGATCGTCCTGGGCTATGCATTCGGCGGGAAAGTCACCGGCGTAAAGCTTGGTTTTGTGGACATGGATCATTCCGTGGAATCGCGCAAAGTGCGGGAGATGTTCGACGGCATCACCGCGGGGCCGCGGACATTCCAAGTGGTCGAGTATGATTCGGTGCCGCAGGCCACGCACGATCTGCAGACCGGCCTGGTGCGCGGGCTGGTGGTGATTCCGCACGATTTTTCGCGGCGCTTCTATCAGAAGGACCGGCCGCGCATCGCGTTCACCGAAGATAATACGGACCAATTCATATCGAGCGCTCTGCTCGAGCGCGTGCAACAAATGGTTGACCAGCTCAATGCTCCGGACGTGACACCGCGACTGCAAGGTTCGGTGCAGTTGGACACGGTGGAAATTTATCCCTACGTCGAGTACGTCAAATACTTGCTGGCCGGCACGATCGCTCTCTCGGTGTTTGTGGTGGCCATGATCGGCGGCGGAATTACGTTCATTGACGACAAAGCGCGCGGGCTTCATGAAGGCTATCTGGTGACGCCGATAAAAAAATCGGAGCTGGTGTTCGGATTGATTGGCTCCGGAGTGATCAAGGGATTGATGACGGGAATGGTTCTGACGATTATCGGCGGATTGATCGTGGGTTTGCCGGAAATCTGGAATCCGGTTCGGCTTTTATATCTCGTGGTCGTCGTGGCCGCGTCGGCTTTGGCGATGATGAGTTTCATGTTTCTGCTGATGGTCCGCGTGGATGACCCGCTGGTACCGCGCGCTATTTTCGGCGTGCTGAATACGTTGTTGTTTTTTCCATCGGGTGCCGTCTATCCGATCGCGGCGTTTCCGTGGTGGCTGAAATGGGTTTCAGTGATTGATCCTTTCACATATTCGGTACACGGCTTGCGGAATCTGACGCTCAAGAGCACGGGCATTGAAGGAATCTATGTGGACGTGCTAGTTTTGCTGGGCATCGCGGCGATTATGACGACATCGAGCATTTTGCTATTCAAGCGGCAGCTTTAGCGCGACGCAGAGCATCCAATCACGACGAGGAGACTTCGTGGGAATTTTCGATTCGACGGAAGAACATCCGCCGTCTAAGGTGCTGCGTTACATCATCACTGCGGTTGTATTTGTCGCGCTGATCGGGCTCTGGGCCGGCTATGAGATGCGGTTCCATACCGAAGAAAAAACGGTTCGTCATTTTATGGACTACGTTGTCGCCGGGCAACTGGAAGACGCGTATCGCATGTACAAGCCCGCGCCTTCCTACTCCTTCAAGGACTTCACCGACGATTTCGGTCCGCAGGGTTATTATGGGCCGATCAAGAGCTATCACGTCGAACATGCCGAGGAAATCAAGCAAGGGCCGGAACGTCCTTCTGGAGTGGTGATCACCGTCGAAGTGAGTCCATACCAGCCGTTTCCGGGTGATCATGATGCATTGAAGAGCGGCAAGACGAAGGAAGTACGCCTGCAGGTCGAATACAAGGATCAATCCCTCGGATTTGCACCTTAGCTTTCACGATCCCGACGCCGCTCCGATTATCCGTTCCGCGTCGCACTTGATTCCCACCACCTAGCTTTGATTGCCAGAAAGCATATCTTCGCAGGCATCGCGAACCTCTTCGAATGTGATCGATGCAATCGGACGTGGATTGCTGGCGACGATGCTTTTGTCTCCGCGTGGATGATGGAACTTCGCGCCGGTCTGCACCACGCGATGCGGCGATTGCCACGGGTGCCATTGCACTGGGTCGGTGACGCTGAAGATTGCCACGCTGGGCCGCTGCAACGCCGCCGCTACGTGTATCGGCCCTGAATCATTTCCCACGACAATTCGCGAGCCGGCGATCAGCGCGATGAGTTCTCGAATATCGAGCGGCGGATTGGGAATTACAGAGCAATCGCGCATTTCGCGCCCGACTTCGGCTGCAGTGCCAGCATCGCCTGCGGCAAGGTTCACGACGCTCTCTATTCCGTGACGTTCGCGCAGCCAGCGCGCTAGCTTCGCGAATCGAGCGACAGGCCAGCGCATTTCCGGCTGGCGCGCGCCGGGCTGCAAGACCGCGTACGGCGTACCTGGCGCGATTCCCTTCGGTGCTAACTTCCGAACGGTCGATTGTGCCGCGTCCGGTTGAGGAAATACGCGCGCATTCGGAATGGGTCCGCGCGGCAAACCGGCCCAATAAAATTGCGAAATGCGATGCTCGACCGTGTGTACGGCGTCGCGAGCGTAGAACTCTTTCGCATCAGGGACGCGGACGTTGTACACAAATGAATATTGGTAGCCAGTCCAGCCGACGCGCTGCGGAGAGCCGGAGAATCCCGTTAAAATCGCGCTGCGCGGGCCGCCGTGTTGATTGAAAACGATCGGATAGTGGCGCGCGCGCAACTTTCGCGCGGTTTCCATCGCGCCGCCGCTAGAGAAAATCAGTTCGGTGACTGCCGGATTGCCTTCCAATACCGCGGCGAAACACGGCTCGACCAGAACGGAAATTCGCAAATCGGGGCGCCAGGAATGAAGGGCAGCAAGGGCGGGCGTTTCGAGTACAAGATCGCCGAGCGAGCGGAGGCGAATGATCAGAATTTCCGCGCCCTGGGGAAGGCCGGGAAGCAGGGCTGCGGGGTCGTTCAGCCGCGATGCTTCATTCCGCTTCAATGCGAGCTTCGTCCACCAGCATCACGGGAATATCTTCGCGAATGGGATAGACACGCCGGCACGACGGGCACTTCAAGCCGTGCTGGTCGCTCGTCAATTTCACCGGAGTTTTATCCAGCGGACAAACGAGAATATCGAGCAGTTCCTGCGAGACGGCCATGCAATTCCTCCCACGGCACTCTAGCAGAGCGGCGCGGGTAGCAGCAAGCGCACAGCTCACGTTGCGAGTACAAGGACGCTAATCGTGCGGCCGGAAGCCTAGCGCAGATTGACAACTTTGAGGCCTAGCTGGCACTGCCATTCCGCGCCTTGCGCCAGTTCCACCGGCCAGACCGCGATGATTTGCGAGCCTTGGTAGATGCGCTCGAATCCTTCTTCCGATTCCGAGACGGTCTCGATCGGCGAAATCCAGAAATCCTTGGCGCCGGGAGCCGAAAGCGTGACGCTAATGCCCTGCCACTCGTCCACAACGCGCAATTCCGAAGCCGGAGCCGCGGCGCCCCAGCGCAACGGATAGCGCTGACCGTCCGATTCAAAATAGCGATCCGGAGCCGAAGGGGCGAGAAAGTTCAAAACGTTTTCAATTCCGACATAAACCGAAGCGGTGCCGGGCGCCGTGCGACGCAACACAACACCACAAACGATTTCAAATCCGTCCTTGGTCGTCGCCAGCGAAAAAGTTTTTTCGGCGGGCCAATCGGCGCTTGCATCCGAAACGACTTTCGCCTTGCCGGGCGACATCTCCACGATCCGATATCTTCCGGCCGCCAGCGCCGCATTTTCTTCCAGGCGAGCCGAGCCGCAATCAGGATACTGCTTTTCGCGGCCGAAAAGCAGCAAACGAAAACAATTGCGCGGCCAGCGATCGTAATTCAGCCAGCGGTCAAGGCCCTCTTCCTTAGCGCGCGTCTGCTCGTGGATGGACTGCGGCGCGTGCCCCTGCCTGCCGGATATGTTCTTGATTCCCGCGTGGTAGGCTTCAGGACGCCGCTCCAGAGAATTGATCAGCGTCGCATGCGACTGACGGCACTCGATCGCCGAAATCGTCGCGCCATCTTCGGGAGAAAGCAGCGCGGCATAGCGATCCGACGTGAAATAGATCTCTTCGTGGCCGTCCGCGTCGAAATCAAGCTTTATAGCTTCCTCGTAGTGATGCGCGCGATGCGAGAGCCTGTCGGCGATCGTTTCCGCCTCGGCCAGCGAGCGCCACAGTGCGGTGCGCAAATGCGGCGCGTAAAGGCCGCCGAAGACGCCATGCCAGTAGGGATCGTTGCATTGCCCGCGCAGCATCAGCGTTCGCGCCTCTTCGCGCGATTTAAGAAACGCCGCGTCTTGCCGGCGGCTGTGGTCGAGCGCGTGCACTTTGCGCGAAACGTGCAGCATTTTTTTGTGTAACAAATTCGACTCGCTGTACTTCGTGAAAAAGTTGCGCCAGATGCCGCCGCGCACGAACGGCAATGCATCGGGTCGCGACGCAAATTCCGTCACCAGCGCGTGATAGCGATTTCGCGCGGGCGTGCGGAGCGACCATTCCATCATTTCCGTGTAGGAAGCAGCGGGTAGGTCGGCACGCCCGAGAGGGGCGTGGGAAGCCACGGCTGCGCCCGGCGTAGCGGTCTCCAGCCAGTCCTGATTCTGATCGAGCGCAGTGAAAAATCTTTCCAGCCAGCCATTGCGATAGCAAAGCTCGTTGGTCCCGGGCCAGATCCCGAACTTCTCCAGATCATCGCCCATCGCGGCGAAACCGCCGGGATGCTCCGCAGCAGCGGTCCGAAGAAGTTGGACGGTTTCGTCGGGCGCGCGAAATGGAATCAGATAGCGGAAGGATTTCAGGCCGGGGAGAACCTTCACGGTGTGGCCCTGATCTTCCGCAAGGTAGTAGCCGTACAGCTGACTGAGTTCAAAACCCGCGCCCAGGAAATGATTGTCGTCCACCAGGGTATATTCGACTCCAAAGGGCGCCAGCGAAGACGGTAATTGCGGTTCCCACACGCGCTCGGCGATCCAGGCTCCCCTCGGACGCTTCCCGAAATGTTCTTCGATGTAATCCGCGAGACGCGTAATCTGCTCGTGGCGATCTTGCGGCGGGATGGCGACTAAGATCGGCTCGTAGAAACCGCCTCCGACCATTTCCACCTGGCGGCGCTTCACTAGACCGCGCAATTCGGCGAAGTATTCGGGGTGCGCTCGTTCGATCCATTCCAGCAGCGAGCCGGTGAAATGCAATCCCACGCGAATGCCGGGATGGCGCGCGAGAACTTCAACGAACGGAGCGTAGGATTGCGCGTAGGCGCGCTCCATCACGTCGTCAAAGTTTCCGACCGGTTGGTGCGCATGAATGAGGAGAACCAGTTGAAACTTCACGGCCCAGGACCTCGCTGAAGCATTAACAGGATAACGCGATTTCGCGAAAGTTCTCAAACGCCGCGAGCGGAATTAGCGCGAAATACACATTATCCTGTACGAACAGCGTGAAGTTTTGGATTGGCGCTATCGGGGCAGCTTAAGCAATGCAAATATCGGAACGCGTAGCCGAAGCCGATGCGAATTGGCTCAGCCGGTCCTTCAGCCGTGTCATCGCCGCACCCAAGGACGAATCCGGCGTCCGGGCCGGAGCGTAGATTACGATCATCACTTGCGTCGCGCGCTCCGTGATCATGCTGCGCGTCGAATCGCTGATGGGGCTGCCGAACGGGCCTTGCGGATCGGCGAGTACGGGGCGGCCTTCGAGATGCCAGATTTGCTTGCCGATCCCTTCATATTTTTCACCGGCTGCACCGTGACGGAGTGCGACCGGCGCGTTGATTTTGGCGCGGTCGTAGCAGCCGTACGGCCAGCCCGTCTCGATCGAGCCAAGATTGCCGATGTCCACGACATTCGAGACGCGATAAAGACCTTTGCCCTGCACCACGCGGCGCAGCAATGCTTCGGACGATGGCCGGTATTTCGAAGGATCCATGCCCCATTCGCGAAACATCGCGCGGACGGCGCGAACAGGCTCGGATTCGGCGAGGGTTTCGACGGTGAATTCCTGCCGCTTGCGAGCGCATACTTCGTCCATCAGTTTTGCCAAGGCCGCATCCGCCGAGACGGCGCGGACATCGTCCGCTTCCACAATGCCCAGCTTCACTCCCGGTAATTCGATTTTAATTTCCATGCGGCTCACTCGCGACGCGCTGCTATGATGGCACGCAACCTCGAAATTCTAGCGAAAATCAAAGCGGCGAAGCATGCAGCCCCAGGAAAAACACGAGCGATTCGAACGGGGTCTCGCGCATTTCAACGCGCGTCAATTTTTCGAGGCGCACGAAGTGTGGGAGGAAATCTGGCTGGTGGAAGTCGAGCCGGAGCGTACTTTCTTGCAAGGATTGATACAGATAGCTGCCGCGTTTCATCATTACCGGCGCGGAAATTCGGACGGGGCGGAAAACCTTTTGGCTGCGGGAATCGTGAAAATAACGCGTTTCCCAAATGATTACCACGGACTGGCGGTGGCCGATTTGCGTGCCGCGGCGAAGTGGTGGGCGCGGCAACTTGGCGAGAGCAAAAATCCAGCCGACGACAAGATTCCGCTGATTTTGCGCTCGCACCAATCCGCGGCGATGTCTAAACGCCTGCAGACGAAAAAGCACTAACCGAAGGTCAGCTCTTTACGACCAACACGCCGTCTTTCCACGCGCTTGTCTCTGCTCCCTGATCGGTTCGCAACGACCACAGCTTCTTGGCGCGTTCCAGCGCATCCTGCACATGGGGGCAAATATTTTCAGTACCGACGTGCTCGGCGAAATCCGCGGCACGCATCATTTCCGCCGGCTGCTGGCGCGCGCCGCAAAGAAGCAGCGCGCGGCCGGATTGGTGAACTACGTCCGCGAAATTTTCCAGCGCTTGCAGACCGGTAGCGTCGAGTGCGGTCATATTGCGTAGCCGCAAAATGACGATCGGCGGCAATTCAGGGATTCGCGCGACGACTTCGTTGATCTTGTCTGTGGCGCCGAAGAGGAACGGCCCGTGAATGCGGAAGATCGCGACGTAAGCCGGAATTTCCTTGTGTTGCAAAATGTGCGCGTAACCTTCCCTCAGGTATTGCTCGGTCACCTGCGAAACCGTCGTTGTTTCGGTCACCTTGTGAATGTAGACGAGCGCGGCCAAGATCATGCCCGCCTCGACGGCCACAGTAAGATCAGCAAACACGGTGAGCAGGAACGTGACCAGCCAGGTGCCAATCTCCAGGGGCGATAATTTCAGCAGTTCCGGAATTTCCCGCCACTCGCCCATGTTGTAGGAGACGACGAATAGTATCGCCGCGAGTACCGCCAGAGGAATGAAGCGCGCCAGCGGCGCCGCGAAGAGAATGATGGCGAGCAACGTGAGCGCGTGAATCATGCCGGCGACCGGCGTTTTCGCGCCAGAACGGATGTTCGTCGCGGTGCGCGCGATTGCCCCAGTCGCAGGCAAGCCGCCGAAGAGCGGTGAGAATATATTGGCGACGCCCTGCCCCACCAGTTCGACGTTCGGATTGTGCTTGCTGCCGCTCATGCGGTCCGAAACAACCGCAGACATGAGGGACTCGATCGCTCCCAGCATCGCGACGGTGATTGCAGGAGAAATCAGCGGCCGAAGCAAATCGAATCGAATCGGCGGCACGGCCAGGTGAGGCAGCCCGGAGGGAATGCCACCAAAGCGCGAGCCGATCGTCTCCACGGGCAGCTTGAAGATCACGACGAGCAAAGTTCCGGCGAGCAGCGCCACAATGTAGCCGGGAATCTTTTTCGCGTAGCGCATGAACAAAATGATGATGACGAGCGAAAGAAGCGCGAGGCCGGTGGCCACGGGCGAAAGCGTGCGGAAATTGCGAGCGAGAACCGCGATGCGCGAAGTGAAATCGCCGGGAACTTTGTCTACTTTCAGGCCGAAGAAATCCTTGATCTGCGTGCTGGCGATGATGATAGCGATGCCGTTCGTAAATCCGACGACAACGGGCCGCGGAATGAACTTTACGGCGGAGCCGAGGCCGGTCACGCCCAAAATGACCAGCATGATTCCCGCCATCAGCGTGCAGGTGTAGAGCCCATCCAAGCCGTATTTTGTGACGATGGCGTAGACCACTACGACAAAAGCGCCGGTGGGCCCGCCGATTTGGGTGGTTGATCCGCCAAGGGCCGAAATCAGGAAACCCGCGACGATGGCAGTGTAGAGTCCGGCCTGCGGCGTCACACCCGAGGCGATCGCGAAAGCCATCGCGAGCGGTAGGGCGACTAGTCCGACCGTGACGCCGGCGACGAGATCGGACAAGAATGTTCGTCCGTTGTAATTTCTCAGACACTGCACCGATCTTGGAAGCCAGTCTTTCATGGGTGCAGATGCATGTTTTCGATCATGAAGGTTCTTTATGCTGGCGAAATGCTGCTGAAGCAACGGCGGAATGCGCGGCGTGCGCGCGCCACGCTGAGGGTAGTATCGCCCAAGCAACGGGAATCGTCACCGCAATTGCGGAACGAAGTGACTAAGGAAGCAGAGCCATTGGCCGAACAACGGAACGAACCAACCCGCATGGAGAGGCTTGCAGAGCGCGGGTTGCGATTTCGACGTTTGGTTATGGATCTACAATTATCTGGCCTTTCATTTTCTTGTGGCCGCTGCCGCACATTTTGCAGCAGGTAAAGGTGTACGTTCCCGGCTCTGTCGGCACAATTCCGATTGCAACCATCTCGTCTTTTTTTAATTTGTAGCAATCCTCGCCGTTTGGAAAAGACAGTCCGGGTGCCGTATTGGTTTTGGCCCCGTCCGGAAAAGCGCTGATCCGGATTCCGTGTGTGCGGTCCTCGGACGTGACGTCTAGTTCCACTCGCTCGTCCACCTTCATGTGAATCACCGCAGGGTCGAATTCGAAATTTTTGGCGCTGACGCTGACGATTCGGGGCGGCTTTTCGTGTTGCCGACTGGGTTCCTGAGCTCTTATCGCGGCGGATGCGCGAGCGTCGCTGCGCGCCGTCGCGAAAAGCGTGAGGACAATCACCATCGTAGCCGTAATTCCAAGAATATGTTTCAACGCCTTCGCCTCCGGCACAAGATTGCAACAATGAATAAGACACGAATCGCGGGCCGCAGCAACATTTCGCAGCGCGTCGCGAGCGATCATTCTAGCAGCGAAGCGCTGATCGCAGTACGTTGAACTTGTTGACACGCTGGCAGGTGTGTGGAACGCTGATTGTGGCGCACGTCTGGGACGTCGAAAGAATGATGGCGCGTAAGGTCCCGTTCAGTTTGGTGCAGGCTGCAAAGGAGAGAATACATGCCGCTCGACCGCGAACAAATTCTGGGAGCTCTGCGGCAATGCTACGACCCCGAGATTCCCATCAACATTGTGGACTTGGGTCTGATTTACGACGTTGAGCACGACGATGCCGGCAACGTCACGGTCAAAATGACGCTGACCACGCAGGGCTGCCCCTCTGCTCTTGCGATTCCCGATCAGGTGCGCAGCCGAGTTGCGGCGATTGCAGAGGTGCGGGACGTGAAGGTAGATATCGTCTGGGAACCGGCGTGGAATCCTAGCATGATCAGCCCAAACGGGCGGCAGGTGCTCGGCCTCGAAGTGTAAAGTGCAGCCTGAAAAATAAAAACGCGGCGGATAGCGAAATCCGCCGCGTCTGAAAATCCCGCACAGGTTCAACCGCGCTAATCAGCCCGCGCGATGACTAACTGTTAAGCCTTCTTATTCTTGTACCAGTCCGCGTTGATTGGCGTGAAGCTCGACCACTTTTCCGGCAAATCTTCCAAAGCGAAAATCGCGGTGACGGGGCAAACCGGCACGCAGGCGCCGCAGTCAATGCACTCATCAGGACTGATATACAGCTGCTTTTCAGCCTCGAAATCGGCCTCATCCTTGCGCGGGTGGATGCAGTCCACCGGGCAAACGTCCACACAAGCCGTGTCTTTTGTGCCGATGCAAGGCTCGGCAATTACGTACGCCATTTCGAGTTCTCCTCGAAGAAGAGGTTTTACGAACGGTCAGCCGGGAATCCTCACTTCAAGACCCGGAACAATTTTTATATCACCAAAGCAGGGCGGGTACAAGCGCCGTGGCCCTATACGCGAATGCGCTGGGACATGCCGGGTTGCTGGGAGCGCGGCCAAACCGATAGAATGGCGGTGTAGCCTTGGAGTCCTGGAATGGCGCATTGTCGATTGTTTGCTTTCTCATCCCTTTTGGCGCTCGCCCTCATCACAGCTATCCCTGGAAACGCGCAGGCTCCCTCGACCAAGGCATCGCCGCACAACGGCAAAGCCGCTGGGTCCGCGGACCCTCCCCTGATTGATCTCGCGGGGTACCAACAACTTATTGCCAAGCACCGCGGGAAGCCGCTGGTGGTGAACTTCTGGGCAACCTGGTGCGAGCCGTGCCGCGATGAATATCCCTTGATTGTGGAGCTGGCGAAGGAATTCAAGTCGCAGGGCGTCACCGTGCTGGGCATTGATATGGACGACGATTCGGACATGAACCTGGTGCGGCGCTTCATCGCCAAGAATCAACCGCCGTTTCCGAACTTCCGCCAAAAGCCCGGAATTAATCTGGACGCTTTCTACGACGGTGTGAATCCGCAGTGGAAAGGAACCATGCCGCAAACGATCTTCTACGGGCGCGACGGCAACATCGTCGGATTTTTTCTCGGAACAAGGCCGCGAGCGGAATTCGAGCAGGCTTTCCGCGCGACGTTGGCCACCACAGGTGCTGCGGCAGGAAGCGTTCGCAGTTCAGGCCATTAACAGCAACATTCATTTCGCCCAATTTATTCAATAGGAGCGTCGCCATGCTGCAAACCCGCGGAAATAAACTTACCTGGCTGGGCCACGCCGCGTTTCGCATTGATACGCCGAGCGGCAAAGTGATCCTGGTGGACCCTTGGATTCAGACCAACCCGATGTGTCCTGATGCGAATAAGAAATTCGACCGCGTGGACACAATGTTGATCACTCACGGGCATTTCGATCACATCGCGGATGCTGTGGATCTGGGCAAGAAATTCAAACCGCAAATCGTGGGAATTTACGAGCTGTGCGCCTGGCTGGAATCGAAGGGCGTGCCCAACACCAACGCGATGAACAAGGGCGGCAAGCAGAAGGTTGGCGAGATTGAAGTCACGATGGTGAACGCCCTCCATTCCTGCGGGATCAAGGATGCCGACGAAATCGTTTACGGCGGCGAAGCCTGCGGTTACATCATCCGGCTGCCCGGCGGCTTCACCGTATATCACGCGGGCGACACAGCGCTATTCGGAGACATGAAGCTGATCGGCGAGCTTTACGCTCCGGACGTCGCTCTACTGCCGATCGGAGACCATTACACGATGGGCCCTCGCGAAGCGGCGATGGCGATTCGCTTCCTGAACGTCCGCCACGTAATTCCGATGCACTTCGGGACGTTCCCTGTATTGACCGGCAAGCCGGAACAAGTGCGGCAGTTGACGCAAGACATCAGCGGGTTGGAAATTCACGCGCTGAAACCCGGCGAGTCCATCGGCGAGATGCGGTCGAGCGTCACATCACAAGGATAGAGACGAGGAGCGCGCATGCCCGGAATTTTGGAGCCAGCCGTCGAGAAATACCTATCGAGCCTGCTGCCAGCGCGCGATCCCGTGCTGGCCGACATGGAAAGTTACGCGAAACAGCACGACATCGCCATTATCGGGCCGGATTGCGGACGGCTGCTTTCGTTGATGGCGCAGATTTCCGGGGCGAAGCGGATTTTCGAGATGGGCTCGGCAATCGGTTATTCGGCGATCTGGTTCGCGAGAGCGGCCGGACCGGGCGCCGAGATTTTTTGTACCGACGGAGATCCTGCCAACGCGGTGCTCGCGCGCAAAAACTTCGACCGAGCCGGCGTCGCGGACTGCATCCGCTTCATGACGGGCGATGCGGTGGAATTGATTGACCATACGGAAGGCAAATTCGACATCATTTTGATTGATGTCTACAAACATCAATACCCGGCAGCGCTCAAGAAATCATTGCCGCGGCTCAACAGCGGTGGCCTGCTGATCACTGACAATGTCTTGTGGTCCGGCCGCGTCACGCAGCCGCCAAAGGACGAGCAGACGCGTGGCATTCTGGAATTCAACCAAAGTATCTACTCTTCGCCCGAGCTTTTTTCAGTGATCGTGCCTTTGCGCGATGGAGTCGCTATCTGCCGCAAGTCGTAGCGATTTGCTTCTGAAACGCTACTGGCTGACCGCGATTGACACGGGTTGCGCCAGCTTGAAATGCAGCCGGGTCTCGGCGGGCAGCACGATATCTTTCTTCCCGGTGAATCCAGCGCCTGCCGCGCCAGCGCCGCCACCAGCCAACGCGCCGATTGCCGCGCCTTTGCCGCCACCTGCCAGCGCTCCGACGATCAATCCGAATGCCGCGCCGCCGCCCGCGCCAATCGCGGTGCGTTTGCCGCGCCCCTTGCCCACATCTTCGAACTCGGAAGTTTGAATCGAATAGCGCGTTCCGTTGAGCCGAATCGAATCGAGCGTCAGCTGCAGGAGCGCGTGGCCATTGAACTTGCCAGCTGATTGAGCTTGCACGATTGTTCCCGAAACTTTGGTTCCGGCGGGAAGAACCACGTTGCCGTCAACCGCGACGGGCTCGGCCAACGAGGCCGCAAAAACGTCTCCATTGTTGGCGACCTTGGAGTTCACCGTCTGATCGAGCGTGACCGTAAGCACCGTCCCCGCCGGAATAACCACCGGAGGCGGAGGAGGTGGCGGCGTGGGAGCTGGCGCCGGCGCAGCGGGAGTCTGAGCAGTGTTGCCCGCGCCACTGGGCTGATTCGGAGATGAGTTGCTTGTTTCGGGAGTGGTGGATTTGCTGCCGCATCCGGCAACGGCCAATAGGATGAGAGCTATGAGGCATCGAGCGGCGAGGTTGCTGCGCATTTTCTGCTCCTGTGGGATCGAAATAGACTTGCGTGACAGGGGCTGGACTTCGACGCGGCAGTATTCTAATTCGGGCGAGAAGTATTCTCAATCCTTTGGAGAACGGGCGCCCGGATGAGTCGCGACCGCGCTAAAAAATTTCGGTGTGTGCAGGCCTGGGGCTAATCTGGGGAGTTGCCCGAAGATCGCGGAAGCAGGTTGCGTAAGAAAAACGCGACGTTCGCCGGCCGCTCGGCGAGGCGACGCATGAAGTAAGGAAACCAGTCCACGCCGTAGGGAATGTAGACGCGCACGCGAAACCCTTCGCGCACGAGGTTTTCCTGCAGATCGGTTCGAATGCCGTAAAGCATCTGAAATTCGAACTGGTCGCGCTTGATATTTTGTTCGCGCACAAACTCCTTGGTCGCTTCAATCATGGCAGGGTCATGCGTCGCGATACCATGGTAAATCCCGCTCGGAAGCATCATTTTCATCAGCTTCACATAATTCGCATCCACGTCCGATTTCTTGGGGAACGCCACTTCCGGGGGTTCTTTGTACGCGCCTTTGCAAAGACGCAACCGGCACCCCGCTGCCAGCAGATCCTGAACGTCCTGCTCCGTGCGGTAGAGATACGCCTGCATTACGGTACCGACGCCCGCATATTTCGAGCGCACTCGTTTGGCGATATCCACGGTGCGCTGCGTATAGGCTGAACCCTCCATATCAATGCGCACGAAATTTCCCTGGCTGGTGGCATGCGCGACGATTTTTTCTAGCAGCTCCAGGCAAAGTTCCTCGCTCAAATCGAGGCCCAACTGCGTGAGCTTCAGCGAGACGTTCGCGTCAAGGTGTTCGGCCGCGATACGGTCAAAAATCGCCCGATAGTCACCCGCGGCACGCCACGCTCCCTCTTCGTCTGACACATTTTCGCCGAGCAAATCCAGGCTGGCCAGTTGCAGGCGGCGATTCACTTCGCGCGCCGCCACCACGGCGTCATCAAGAGTTTCACCAGCGACAAAGCGTCGCGCGACGCGCCGGCTGACGCCATTGTGCATCATCAGAGGCGCGAGACGCTTGCTCTCCGAAAGACGTAATAAGAGCGCGCGCATTAGACGGGGACCGCGCAGATTTTGTGGGAGTGACGCTGGAGAAACGAGCGCATGAATCTTTGATTATGCAGCAAAGCAGAGTGCGTCATCACCCGGTTTATCGTTCCAGGAAACGCTCGGCTTCGATGGCGGCCATGCAGCCGGAACCGGCGGCCGTAATGGCTTGGCGGTAATGATGGTCTTGCACGTCGCCCGCTGCAAAGACGCCTTCGACATTCGTCTTCGGCCCGTCGTGCGTGATCAGGTAGCCGTTTTCATCCATATCGAGCTGGCCTTTGAAGATTTTGGTATTGGGATCGTGGCCGATCGCGACGAAAACGCCCGACACTTCGATCTCACGGGTTTCCGTCGTTTCCACGTTGAGGACGCGCACTTTTTCGACGGACTTCTTGTCCATGTCGTGAACTTCTTCGACCACGTACGGAGTCAGAAATGCAATTTTCTCGTTGGCGTGAGCGCGATCCAGCATGATTTTGGTGGCGCGGAATTCGTTGCGGCGATGCAGCAACGTAACTTTGCTCGCAAATTTTGTGAGAAACGTGGCTTCTTCCATGGCAGTGTCTCCGCCGCCGACCACCATGATTTCTTTGCCGCGAAAAAAGAAGCCATCGCACGTGGCGCAGGTGGAAACTCCGTGGCCCAGAAGATGGCGCTCCGATTCGATTCCCAACATACGCGCGGACGCCCCGGCCGCGACGATCAGCGTCTCAGCCTCGTACGATTCTTTGCCGGCAACGACCTTGAACGGCCGCTGGCTGAGATCCACCGACGTCACGGCACCGGAACGAAACTCACTGCCGAAACGCTGCGCCTGCTTGCGCGAATTTTCGATCAGTTCGGGTCCGAGTATGCCGTCGGGAAAGCCCGGAAAATTTTCGACCATCGTAGTGAGCGCGAGCTGGCCCCCGGGCTCGTAGCCGTCGAGCACCAGAGGGCTCAAATCCGCGCGCGCGGCGTAGATAGCCGCCGTCAATCCCGCACACCCGCTACCGATGATAATCACCTTGTGCACTGAATTTCTCTCCCGAGTATTGGATGACTCAAAACCGCGCGGCGATACAGGCCCAATCAGCTATTGTACCATTCCAGGCGCGGGCCAACAGCCTTGGCGGCTACCTTCGCTCGTTGGCGCGCGTCCAATCGCGCCGCGTTTGCGCGGCTCTATAGCCTGCGGGATAATGGCCGCAGACGGACTGCGATTATGGCGACTCCGCAAAACCTCTTCAAGCTGTTGAGCGAATTCATCGTCTTGCTTCTCGGCGCGCTGCTGATTCTGCTTTCAATCTCGGGCCGCATTGGACTTCCGGGGCGTCCTGCGGCGCTGATCGCGTTGGGAATTGTATTTATCTATTGGGGAGCGCGGGCGGGCATGCGCAAAGACCCCAAGACCTCGCGCGTGGAAGCAAAGATCCGCGCCGGTTCGCTGGCTCTGGTGGGAATTGCAGTGTTGGCGATTCCGTTCTTGTCGGTGCGCTATGCGCCGCTACTATTGAGCGTGGCAGGTTCGGTGCTGGTGCTGCGCGGTCTTTTGGGTGCCGTGTTTTCACTCCGTCGCGCGTAAGTGGCGCCGGAAACGTTGGACCCGGCAGCGCAGCCACCCGACAAGACTCCGCTGTCACCCCGTGTGAGATTCGCGATGCAGCGATGCCGATAAATCTCTCGTTTGCTCTTGCCTGCAACACGCCTTACCGGATAATCTCCCGCGCAGCAGCATGGGACGCCATATAACGGACGCCCAGCGCCGTCTCGCTTGAAACCGGCTGCCCATTCGAAATACTGAGGAGAACAACCGTGCTGAAAGAGTTCAAAGAATTTGCGATGAAGGGCAACGTGATGGACCTGGCCGTCGGTTTCATCCTCGGCGCGGCGTTCGGAAAAATCGTTACGTCGCTGGTTTCGGACATCATCATGCCCCCGATCGGACTCATTCTGGGCAAGGTGGATTTTTCCAGCCTGTTTCTGAACCTTTCCGGCAAGTCGTACTCCTCGCTGGGCGAGGCGAAAGCGGCCGGAGCAGCCACACTCAACTACGGAGTCTTCATCAATAACGTGGTGGACTTTCTGATCGTTGCTTTCGCGGTCTTCCTGCTGGTGCGCGTGGTGAATCGCTGGAATAAGCCGGCGCCGGCCGCCGCGCCCACTACAAAGGATTGCCCCTATTGCGTTTCAAAAATTCCGGTGAAGGCGACGCGCTGCCCAAACTGCACGTCGCAAATCCCTGCATGATCACTGTTTGAATAGTTCTGGTCGCGGCGGCACCAGCACAGGAAGCCCAACGGCTGATCGCGGAAGCGGTGTTCAGCTTCCCGGCAGCTTCTTGATATCGTCGCCGCTCATCTGGCGGCGGTTTTCAATCTCGCGCAAATGCTGGCGCAGCCGCTCAACCACGGCGTCCACTTCACCCTGCCTCATTTCGCGCTCGACCTCCGTCAGCGCGAAATGCACCACGTCGTGGTGATGCACTTCTTCTCCGGGAAGCTTATCGCTCAACTCCAGCCACACCCGGTGCAGCAGATCAATTTCCGTCGGGGTCAACCGCGGAGCGTGCGGACCGAGATAGAAAATTTGTTCCTTGCCCGACGGAGTGAAAATTTCGAGCGTGACGCGCGGGCGCGGCTCGGGCATGCGTTCCCACGCGAGGCCGATTTCGCGCGCCTGTTCGGTGACAGGCATTTTCGCCGAACTGCCCACCACGATTGTGCTCGATTGCAGGTTCATCGCCGTGCGCAGGATGCCTTCCCACAAGTCGTTCGCCGCGGCCACCGCCAGACGCACCGGTTTGCCCTCTTTTTCGGCGAGCGACAGCACCTTGGTGAAGAGCAACTGTTCGATGGTGCTGAATAGTTGATCCGGCGCCAAATCGTATTCACCAGACGCCGCGCGGCGCAGCATGCGCACGTGCAACACCACGATTTCCGCTTCTTTTTCGCGCACCCGCCGCAACGCCGCTTCCAGATGGTACAAGGCGTAATAGGTGCTGACCGGCACGAGAATATTCCCGGGCGCGACGCCCACGCTCGTGGGAGTCAGCTCGGCTTCCGGCGCGAGATTGAATTGATCGAGTTCGACGTGCGCGGCGCCGGCAGCGCGGACGCGCATGCGGTGCTCGGAAATTTCGAAGACCGTGAAAAGCAAAATCGTGAATGTGACTCCAGCGATCGTTGCTTGCGGCTTGGTAAATAGGTTAATCACCGCGATGGCGAAAAGTACCAAAGTGATCAGACCGAGCCCAACCGGAATTTCTTTGCCGAAAATCACGGGGTTCAGCGGCACGCGGTACTCGCGGTCTTGCGGGTGCGTGTAGCGCAAGACGAGCACCGCGATGCCCTTCATCGAAAAACTCCAGATCACTCCAAAGGCATAAAGGTTCCCAAGAAAGGTCACGTCGCCGCGGCTCGCAATGATGGTGATGATCTGAAACAAGACCACCATATTGATAATCCGGTCGGTGGTGCCAAACCGGGCGTGGGGATGCCGGAACCAGTCCGTTAAGACTCCGTCTTCGGACACCCGGTTTAGAACGCCGTTGGACCCGACAATCGCGGTGTTGACGGCGCCGGCCAGAATCAACGTGCCCACTACCACCACGAACACATGGAACGCCAGGCGCACCGGGAAAGTCCCGACCAGATGCATCGCCAGTCCGCCGATCAAGTTTTCAGTGAAATTGCCGCGCACGTTGTCCGGGATGATCATCACCGCGAAGAAGGACACCAGCGAAGTGAACACCAGGCTGTAAATGAAAATCACCAGCCCAGCTTTTTTCAGATTCTTGAGCTTGGGATGCTCAATTTCGCGGTAAACCTGCGCCAGCGATTCTTCGCCGCTCATCGCCAGCACGGAGTGACCGAGCCCGACAAAAATGATAATCAGGGTAATCGTGTGCGCCCACTGGTAACGGTCCAGCCAGCCCAGGGAGCCCTTGTCCAGCTTCATGTTCTGCGGCGTGGGCAGGGGCGGCAAATGCCAGCCCCCGCGGACCCACAGCGTGTAAACACACCAGGTGATCAGTACCACCACCATGACGGTGGTGAGTTCCATGATGCGCAGAGCCTTGCCGCTGGATTCCGGAACGCCTTTGATATTCTCCCACCAGAAATAAAGCGTGATGGCGATGGCCACCGTGGCGGCGGTCGCGTTTACGTTCAAATGAAGACCGAGCCCAGCGTGATGGAAAAGCTCGTTGATCACGCCCACCAGATACTGTCCAGCGGAAACGCCGCTGATGGGCCCGGTGAGGACGTAGTCAAACATCAGCGCGGAAACGGAGAATTTGGCAAGTGTGCCGCCGAGGGCTTCTTTTACTACGCGATACACGCCGCCGCGCACAAACATGCTGCAGCTTTCCACGTAAATGGCGCGTACCGCGTAGGAAAACAGCATGATGCCCAGGATGAACCACGGCGCTGTCTTGCCGATGAATTGCTCGGCCTCACCGCCTGCGTAATACGCCGAGGAAGCCAGGTCATTCAGAACAATCGCCGCCGCGCGCCAGAAGGAAATGAAAGCCAGCATGGCCGTGGTGGCCACGAGAACTTTCGCAACTGGGCGGATGCGACCCGGCGTGAATGTGGGACCCGTGGAGTTGGAAACCATACGCTCGTGAGATGCGGAAATGAACTATACGTTGAAACCGGCCCAAAATGGAAGGCTCGGCATGATAGTTGTTGTAGGCGGATAACTGGGGGCAGGGCGGCCCGGCGGCGTGCACCGGAGACTAAACGGTCGTTTCGGCAGCGGTCGACCGGAACTCGCGTGCGCACGCATCGCAGGGGCAGATCTCGCGAAGATGCTCGAAACTGAAGATTCCGGTGGCATGGCTATCGGAAAATTGGATCTGGATCGCATAATTACCCACCGCGTTTGCGCTTTTGGCCGTGACGCGCGGTTTGTACATCGGCAGAACGGCGCTCGCGGGCCCGGCTTTCGATTTCTTCTCGCGCTCGTCATTGCACAACGCGCAGGGGCAGTGGTCGCGCAAATACGGAAAATCGTAGTGGCTCGTGTGCATGTCCGCCCAGGTGATTTCCACGCCTTCACCCGTGGAGACGTGGACCTTTACACTGATCGGCTTCTTACGAACATCCTGTGGTATTGGCATTCTGATTTTGACCCGTCACTTGCCGCGCGCAGTTCCCATAACATAGTGTGCCACACCTGAGGCCAGCAGCGCCTTCACACAGGCTCGGGCTTTAGTGTTGTTGAACCGACATTGGCCAGGCGGCCGTGCGCGAGTTCTATGCGGCGATCGGCGAGTTGTCCGATGGTTGCTGCGTGAGTCACCATCAGGATCGTGTGACCTTCCCGGTGCAATTCGCGCAGAAGATCGAGCACGATTTGCTCATTCGCTTCATCGAGATTGCCGGTCGGCTCGTCCGCCAAAATCAGCCTGGGGTGATTGATCAACGCGCGGGCCACGGCCACGCGCTGCTGCTCGCCGCCCGAAAGCTGCGAAGGGAGATGTTCCGCGCGATCGGCCAATCCGACGCGCTCAAGCGAGTGGCGAGCTTCGTTTTCGTCGGTGATGCTGTGAAAGTACTGCGCGAGCATCACATTTTCCAGCGCGGTAAGGTAAGGCACCAGATGGAACTGCTGGAACACGAAGCCGATTTTTTCAGCACGGAATCGCGTCAGCCCGGCGTCGTCCAGGCGCGCAACATCGGTGCCGGCCACGACGGCCCGACCCGACGAAGGAGAATCGAGGCCGCCAAGAATATTGATCAGCGTGGTTTTTCCCGAGCCAGATGGTCCCATGATGGCGATCCATTCGCCCTCTTCAACGCGGAGCGAAACGCCGTCGAGGGCGCGCACGCTGCCAAATTCCTTACGCAGATTTTCGATCTCAACCACGGTGGCCACGATTCGCTATTCTCCCCGCAAAATTACGGCCGGTTTTACACTCCCCAGCGTGCGTAGCGGCAACGCGCCCGCCATTGCGACCACGATCATCAGCGCGATCGTCACGGGGAAAATTTCCCAGCGTGGCGAGATCCCCGTGCCGAAGACGCGCAATCCCATCCAATAGGACAGCGCGACTCCAATGAGCGCGCCAAGCAATCCGCCAAGAGCACCCAACACGCCCACCTCGGCCAAAAATATTCCGACAATGCGTGAAATCGAGCCGCCGAGCGATTTCATCAGGCCGACGTCTCTACGCCGCTCCATCGCCAGCGCCGCCATCGTGCCCAGAACGCACAGCGCCGTAAGGATCAGGATCAAAAGCACCATTGAAATGATCAGGAGTTGGATGCGGCCTAGCAACGCGCCCTCGGCTTCGGTTACTTGACGAATCGGCCGAACCTGCACGCCAGCAGGCAGCGCGCCGGACACACGCGCGGTATAGTCCGCGATAGTCTTGGCCGTGCCCGTCACGCTGATCTGCACCAAACCGATCTGGCCTTCCAAGTTCGCCAGCGATTGTACGGTGTGCAGGCTTGCGAAGACCTGATCGTCTTCGGTGCCGCCTGCATCCACAACTCCTGCGACCGTGCATTCCGCCGAGCGATTCATGTACTCCATTTTGAGCACGCCGCCCGGCGCAAGATGGAATTGGCGCGCAACCGCGCGGCCGATCAGGCATTGCGAGTCGTCTTCGCGCGACGAGACCCACTTCCCTTCCAACCTCCAGGTCGGCTCGAGCTTTTGCGCTTGATCGAGCCACGTTCCAGCGAGTACTACCGGCGCGTCTTGTGCGCGCGCCACGATATAGAGATAAGGCGCAACGGCGGCAACTTCGGGCGATTGCAAGCGCCGCAGCGCTGGAAGTACCTCATCCTCTCGGATCAAGGATGTCGGCACATCGCCGTTCTCCGTTGCTGCGCCGGTCGCCAGAGAAATCACCACATTTGCGCCCAATAACCGAAATTCCTGCGTCAATTTGTTCTGCACGCCGAGATCGAGATTGAGCAGCGCGGAAATCACCGCGGCTCCGCTGACGATCGCCAGTATCGCGACGGCCAACCTTCCCCGGCTGCCGCGCAGAAGCTGAAAAACCAGGCGCCAGAACATCAGCCGCCCCTCAGAATCAGCGCCGGCTCGAAATGCGCCGCGCGACGTAGGGGAAACAGGCTGCCGACAATCGCCACAATCGCAGCAAGTCCCAAAACAATCGGCAACAGGACGAGACGTGGCGATGCCGGACTTCCGAAGACGCTCGCGCCCAGGAACCTGGCGAAAAATGTGCCGGCCACGAACCCGATAGCGCCGCCGGTAATTGCCAGCAATACTTGCTCCGCGAGAAAAATCCCGTTCACTAGCGCGTTACTCGCGCCGAGAGCCTTCATCACGCCAATTTCTGCTTGACGCTCGAGGACGGTCGTAGCGGACGTAGCTGCAACGGCCAGCGCTGCGGCGATCAGAGCCGCGATTGTGACGATCCAGAGCAGCGTGCCCACGCGGTCGAGCACGCGCCCTTCGGTTTCGGCTACGCGCCGGATGGCGTGCACGTCGGTGCCGGGCAGTACCGTCCTGATCTGGTAGCTGATCGAAGAAATGTACGGCGAGCAGAACCAGCGATCGTACTCCGTGGGAGTTAGCTGAATGCTCCTGTCCGTTTGTGCACGCTCGCCGCGTTCGGCTAGGGCGTCGGCGGGTTTGGTCAAAGCACTTACGAATAGTTGGCGAAATTCGCCGTCGTGGCCGGATATTTTTTGCGCCACCGAAAGCGGCACCAGGATTGCCCTATCTTCGGCGTCATCCGCCGACACAATACCCGTCACCAAGAGCGGCGTGACGTTCGCGCTCTTCTGGTCGCCATCGCCCCGGTCGCTCACGTAGATCGTCTGGCCCGTCTTGACGCCTCGCATCGTCTGCGCGAATTTCGCACCCAACACGCATTCGTCCGCGCCATCAGCAAACCAACGGCCTTCAATCTTCCACCACGGATGGGTCACGCTCGCGCCAGTCTTGAAGGTGGTGCCGTCCGGCACCGGCACGCCGTGTTGATACCAAGTCCCAATCAAAATCACAGAAACCGGTGTTTTGCTTTGCTGATCGGATACCGCGGCGGGAACATCGAGAAACGGCGTAAAACCCAAAATGTTGTGCCGCCAGAAAATTGTTTTCAATTTGCCGAGATCGGCTTCTTTCAGGTAGGCGCCTTCATCCACCGGACGATAATCCACGCCGCCAATTTCCACCGGCAGCGTATCCGATTCAGGCGTAACCAGCAGATTCGCGCCCAGGCTTCGGAATTCCCGCGCGAGCCGGTCGCCCACCTCCAGCGCAATGGTAAGCGTCGCGGTCGTCACCGCCATGCCCAGGACCAGCGCGGCAGCCGTCAGAAGTTTGCGCCGCGGATTGCGAACAAAGGATTCTCTTACCAGGCGAGCGAACATGCGTTAGGAGTGAATCTTGGAGGCGGCGTCGCCCAGCGCCGAAAGGTCCACGATCACTTCGCCTCCTGCAACGCGGGATTTCACGCTGATGGGATTGCATCCGCCCGATTGGCCGATCGAAGGAATATAAATCGCCGCGCCACAATTCCGGCAAATGACGGTCTGGCCTTCCTGGCGGTAACCGGCGGTTCCGCAAATCTGGCAGGCGTCCAGCGCAACGGCGTAATCGCCGTTTTGCTTATGAATCACAAGAAAACGGATCACCGTGTTGTTCACGTCGGCTTTATAAAAGTGCAGGCTCGCGTCCGTAAGCTCCGACAGGGGAATGCGGACCTCATTATCCTGAGCCACCAGCGTCTTGGCGGGCGAGGGCGCGGCAGATACTCGGCCGTACACGTAATCTCCGGCGAAGCACAGCACGACTGCGACGCACAACATGGCTGCGGCAAAACTCCAGCGCCGCTGGCGGCGGAATTCGTATTCGCGCATGCGCCGCTCGGCCGGATTCGCGGCGGCATCCGCAACCGGCTGCTTCGCGCTGAACCATTCGCGAAGCACCACCAGCGCGGCAGCGCCGAGGATCAAAACGAAGAAGAAAACTTCGTTGCGCACGATCGGGCCAATGGTGGACATTTCCGTCTTGCTCGAAGGAATCCACATGGCTTCGCTGAGCTCGTGAACTCCGGTTAGCGCGAGCTGGAAGGCCACAACCATGAGAATGGCGCTGGTGGCCTTGAAAAAGCGGTGCAGAGGAATCTTCAGCGTGCCCTGGAAGAAGAAAACGCCCACCGCAATTGCGATGGCAATGCCGATAGTAGTCCCGATCCAGACCTGCACGCCCGCACTCGAAAGCTCCACCGCGCGCAACACCAACACCAACTCGGCACCTTCGCGCAGCACCATCAGAAAAACAAATACGCCAATGCCCCAACCGGCGGCGCGCGTGGATTTTTGCGCGTAGGCTTCCACCCGCTGCTCGATTTCTTTCTTCAGATGCCGCGCCACGCGGTTCATCCACACAATCATGGAGATCACGAGCACGGAGGCGACCAGCATCAGCAGGCCTTCAAAGCCATCTTCGCTGACCTGCCAGCGGTTGAGCAGCACGGCCGCGGCAATGCTTGCTGCAGAAGCGAGCATGACGCCGGCCCACACATAGCTCGCTAGCGCGCGACGGCCGGTGCGATTCAGATAGACGAGGACGATGCCGACGACAAGGGCGGCTTCAACGCCTTCACGGAGAGCCAGGAGCAACGCAGAGAGCATAAGTTTCCCAGTTGCAAATGATTTACAACTGGAAATTAAGTTTAGCTCCCACCTGCGCTTAAATCAAGCGAATTCACCTGCTGCAACACCATGCTCACCTTTCCCTGTAGAATAGCATCTTACATGCGAATGACTTCCCCGCGCTATTCCCTGGGCCGCACGCCGCGACGTGTGACGATCCTCACGAGCCCGTTTTGCGTTGCCGCCTTCATGGCGCTTCCGCTCTTACTGTCATCGGTCGTGATGCCAAATCTTGCTGGACCAAAAGCCTCCCCGCGCCCGCAAGACCAGCAGTCTTCCGACCCGCCGAAGCCGGCGCAAAATCCCGCGAATCCCGTCGCTACTTCGCCCCTCGAACAAAAACTGCCATCGCCACCGCGCAAAGCCGACGTCAAGAAAGGTAAACAAGCCTACAAGCAGGGCCTCAAGCTGGAGGCGGAGGGCGACTGGCAGGCGGCTTATGATGCCTATTCCGATGCCGTGGATTGGGACCCCAGCGACCGAGAGTACCTAGTGCGGCAGGCGGTGGCCAAGGGCCACGTTGTACAAATGAAAGTGGATTTAGCGGAGCGCGACGCAGTGTCCGGGCGTTTTACCGACGCACTGCGCGCAATGCGTGAGGCGCGCGAGCTGGATCCTTCCAATCGCACGGTCAGCGAGCGCTTGATTGAACTGGAGGCTCTCGACCCGGCACGCGCCAGGCAAGTGGCGGCTGAACCTGAACTCGCGCCAGAAGTTGAGTTGCAGCACCGTCCCGGCACCCAATCATTTCAGCTTCGCGGCCAGACCCAGAGCGCTTACCAACTAGTGGCGGAAAGATTCGGCGTCGAAGTGGCCTTCGACGTGGATCTGCGCAACGCGCCGGTACACCTCGATCTGAAAGACGTGGACTTCGCGACCGTGATGCGCGTGCTGGGCGAGGAAACGGGAACGTTTTGGCGGCCGCTCACCAAGCACTTGTTTTTCGTCGCGCAGGACACGCAGCAGAAGCGCAAGGATTATGACGTTTCGATCGTGCGCACCGTGCTGCTGTCTGCTTCAGAATCGCCCGAGCAGATGACGGAAGTATCGCGAATGGTCCGTGAGGTTGCCGGAATCACGCGCACGGATCTCGATTCCAAGAGCCACACGCTGACGATGCGCGCTTCGCCGCAAGCAATCTCCGTCGCCACTGGAATCATTGAAAATCTGGACCAGCCCCCAGCCGAACTTGTCCTAGAAATCGAAGTCCTGGAAGTGGATCGCAGCCGCAGCATGGACTTGGGCATCACGGGCCCACAAAGCGCGACGATTTATTCGATTCCATCGAACTCGGCGCAACTGATCGCGGAAGGCGGCGCAACGGCGCTTAACGCTTTGCTGGAACAAGTGTTTGGATCGTCTTCATCCATCCCGCCCATTTTGGCCTTTGGCGGAGGCGGCTCAACTTTCTTGTATACTCTGCCCGGAGCTAGTGCAAATTTTTCGAATTTGCTTTCGACCGTACGCGCGGGGCGCCGCGTTCTGCTGCGCGCGGAAGACGGCCAACCGGCAACTTTCTTTGTCGGCGAGCGCTATCCGGTTTCGCTGGCCCAGTACTCGTCGAGCCTGGTCGGCTCTAAGAGCGGTGCCACAGCCCCGGCCACACCCACGGTCTCAAACCCCACGGCTTCCAGCCTTCCTATCACGACGCTCACGACCGGAACAAATCCCGATTTCGTAGTTACCGGCGATGTGAACAACGATAACTTTCAGGATATAGTCGCGGCCAATTTTACCGACGGGACACTTTCGGTTTTCTTAGGCGCCGGCCTGGGCGCTTTCGGTACTCCAAGCACGGTCACGGTCGGAAAGGGACCAACGTGGATTGCCACTGGTAACTTCAACGCGAAGACCAACTCCACTGGAATTATTGATCTCGCAGTTGCAAATCAATTGGACAACACGGTCTCGATCCTGCTCGGAAACGGAGATGGAACCTTTGTTGCGGCGCCGTCCTCCCCGCTTGTTCTCGCCAGCGGCTCAAGCCCCACCTCAATCGCAGTGGGCGATTTCAACAAAGATGGTTTTGCGGACCTGGCAGTCGTCAATATGTCGGCTAACACCGTAAGCATTTTCCTGGGCAACGGGGATGGCACATTTAAACCACCGACTACGATCGTCACCGGCAGCGCGCCCACTTCGATCGTTGCCGAGGCGTTCAATCCCAGTAATCCGTCACTCATAGATCTGGCCGTGACCAATTCCGTTGATAACACGCTCGAAATCTTTATCGGCAACGGAGATGGGACGTTTCAGAAAGGCGTTACCTACGCCACGGGAGTGACCCCAGTGTATGTCGCCTCGGCGGACCTGGACGTTGACGGTAATCTGGATTTGGCGGTTGCGGATAGCGGCGTTGCCACCAGTACGAACGGTGTGGGAAACAGCGTCTCCATTTTTCTCGGCAATGGTGACGGCACGTTCATCAAACCCGGCGGTACGCGGATGGATTTTCCCGCCGGGACAAATCCCACATCCATCGCCATCGCTGACTTTAATCAAGACGGCCTGCCGGATCTCGCGGTCACCGCGACCGGAGACAATTCTTTTGCCTTGCTTCTTGGCGCGGGCGGCGGCTTGTTCAACGCTCCGATTGAGGTGCCCGTAGGCACCACTCCGGACTCGGCGGCGACCGCCGATTTCAACGGTGACGGGCTGCCTGACCTCGCAATTTCGAATTTCGGCTCGAACAGCGTGTCGGTGATTCTGGATTCCTCGTCGCTCATCGGGCTTTTGTCCAGCAACGGTATCGGCACGCAATTTCCCGGCGCGCAATACATAGACATCGGACTGAAGGTGAAGGCCACTCCACGAGTGCACCCGAACGGCGATGTAACGTTGCAATTCGAGTTCACGCTCAGCAGCCTCGCTGGTAACAGCCTGAACAACATCCCGGTAATCAACAATCAGGAAATCCATCAGACGGTGAGAGTGCGCACGGACCAAACAGCTGCGCTGGCGGGTTACCTCGCACCACAACGCACCACTTCTCTGAACGGTTCGCCGGGTCTGGGAGACTTGCCGCTCAATGGCATCATCGGCGGCACCACCAACACGCAGTATTCGGACACCGAATTATTGATTCTAGTGACGCCGCGGCTGGTGGAAATGGCGCCGCGGAAAGATCACATGATCTACGCGGGTCGCGGCCAATTGGGCGGCCCGACTTCGTTAGGCCCCTCAATTCAGGAACGTCGCGGCGGTTTCCAGCTTCCGCAATCCGAGCGGCAGGAGCCGATCGTGCCGCAACCTCAGCCGGAGCCGCAGCCCGAAACTCAATTCCCTCGCCCGCCAGCCGAGCAACAACAATACGAACCGCGAGCGAATACACCTCCGCAACCGAACCCGCCAAACTAAGCAAAGCGCCGCGATTATTTACCGCGAATCGGTTTGGCGGGCTAGAGCTTATAGAAACATGCCAGCTGCGGCCCAGCTGGTACGGCGAGAATTGGCTACGGCATGGCTTCCAAAACAACGAGCGGTTGATACGTGCGCGGAACCACGGGTTCGGCAATCGCGATGAGCTGTCCTTGTTGATTAAATACACGGAGGCGCGACGGCTTCCAGTCGCCGGCATCAAGCTGCGCGGGGGCGTTTTGCGTCACGGTGGTCTGTCCCGGCTGAATCTGCGCAAGCGAGACGTTGAATTTCGCACCGTGCCGCACGCGTTTTTCCACAATCGGCAGCACGGTTGTGCGCGGCAGGTCGGTCAATAATTTCTCGAGAGGAATTATGCGCTCGAGTAAGCATCCTGCTTTGGCGTCTTGCTCGAGCTCGGGAAGCGAGTGGGCGCCGTCAAGAGTGAATTCGCCGACGGCGGTGCGCGTGATTTCCGCCAGGTGCGCGCCGGAGCCTTGCAGCTTTCCCAAATCGTAGGCCAACGAACGAATGTAGGTTCCCGCGCCGCATTCCACCGTGAAGCGGGCCACCGAACCTTCCACGCCGGCCAGACGAAACTCGAAAACTTCCACTTCCACCGGCTCGAGATTCACAGGCTTATTTTTTCGCGCGAGTTCGTGCGCTGGACGCCCGTGAATTTTTTTGGCGGAATACGCAGGGGGAACTTGCTGAATCTTGCCGAGAAACCGCGCCGTCAGCGCCGCAATTTCCTCGGGGTTCGGCGACGGCGCCGAATCTGGACCGAGCGCTTCGCCATCGGCATCGTACGTGTCGGTCTCAAAACCAAAACGCACCGCGCACGTGTACCGTTTACGACGACCAGCATAGAAACGCGCCAGGCGCGTAGCTCGGCCCAGAGCCACCACCAGCACACCAGTCGCGAGAGGATCGAGCGTTCCTAAATGCCCGATGCCGCGAAAACCCACCAGACGGCGCACGGATTCCACTACGTCGTGGGAAGTTCTTTGGCTGGGTTTGTTGATGACGAGGATGCCATCGGTAGGAGGCGTTTTGGGTACACGAGACATGATGTTGTAGTGGTGCTTCGGGAATGTCGCAAGCTGGCACTCGCAGGCCATTGCAATCTTGCGGGGAAAGCCAAAGCTTCCCGCCGCTGCGGCCCGATCAGCCACGCAGGGCGGAGTTACGGCGTGTGATCCTCCGAAGACTTCGCTTTACGCAGCAAGTTCTCGATGCGCTGTCCGTATTCTTCCGTTTCGTCGAGGATAAAGAGAACCTCGGGCGCGCGCCGCATGTGCAATCGCTCGACTAACTCGTGGCGCACGTAACCCTTCGCCGCCTGGAGTCCTTCGAGCGTGGTCGCACGCTCCGCTGGATTACCCGCCAAGCTCACGAACACGCGCACCGTGCGCATTCCGGCTCCCATGCGAACTTCCGTTACCAGCACCGGCGCCGCGAGGCGCGGATCTTTCAGCTCCCCTGCCAGCATCAGGCTCACTTCGTTGCGAATTTCCTCGGCGATGCGCTCCGAGCGATGCCCTTGAATCGTCATGCGCCTTCCTCATCCTCGAAATATTCCACTTCTTGCGAAACCAGGTCCCGTCCCAGCACGCGTTCGGATTCCGCCGCGATTTCAGCCAGCGATTTCTCGAGATACCCCACATCCCCTGAAATTGTGACTACGCCGATTCGCGAGCGCTGCCACGTATCCTGGTGCTCCAGCTCCGCGACGGCCACATTGTAGTGCGCGCGCAGGCGGTCCTTCAAACTGCGCAGAACTTGCCGTTTGTCCTTAAGGGACTGCGCATCAAGGATGTGAATTTCCAGGGTGAGGAGACCGATCGGCATTTTCGTAATGGCGCAGCCACCCGGGCCGCGCGGCGGAACTCTTGCGACGTCAGAAAACAAGACCCTTCTTCACGCTGCGGCGAACCGGAAGCGTTGCGTTGACGCCACCTGTCAGCGGCGAGTGACGCAACTTCTTTCGATGCCGCGTAAGTAATAAGTAGTTGCGCTACTGGGTCCTGACGCGTTCTGCGGCCGCAGCGCGATCCTGCCGTGGACGATCTGGCGGAGGCGGTGGAAGCGCTGCTGTCTTTTCGATCGCAAAACACTCGAGTACATCACCGATCTTGACGTCGGCGAAATTCGAAACCCCGATGCCGCATTCAAATCCCTGGCGCACTTCTTTCACGTCGTCCTTAAAGCGCTTCAATGAGCTCACACGGCCCGTGTAGATCACCGAGGCTTCGCGAATCACGCGCACTTCCGCGTCGCGCTTGATGATGCCATCGAGCACCGAGCAGCCCGCGATCGTGCCCACGCCCTTCACGCGGAACGTGTCGCGCACTTCGGCGCGGCCGAGGTACTGCTCCTTGATAACCGGAGCGAGCAATCCTTCCACCGCCTTCTGCAATTCGTCTAACAACTCGTAGATGATCGTGTGCGTGCGAATGTCCACGCCTTCGCGCTGCGCGAGTTCGGCTGCTTTGCGCTCTGGGCGCACATTGAACGCCACGATCACGGCGCTCGAAGTGGATGCCAGCAGCACGTCGCTTTCGTTCACTGCGCCGACGCTGGCATGAATCACTTTCAGCTTCACTTGGTCGTTCGAAAGCTTCGGCAGCATTTCGTTGAGCACTTCCACCGAGCCTTGCACGTCCGCCTTCACGACCACCGGCAATTCCTTCACTTCGCCGATCTTCAATTGTTCATGCAGCTGGTCAAGCGTCAGGCGGCCGCTGGCCGACTTGGCCAAAGTGGCTTCGCGCGCTTTGCCCTGGCGGTATTCGACGATGTGCCGCGCTTTCGCTTCATCCGCCACCTGGAATTGGTCGCCCGCTTCCGGCACTCCCTGCAAGCCCAGTACTTCCACCGGCGTCGAGGGACCTGCTTGCTTGATCGCGCCGCCGCGATCGTCGAACATCGCACGCACTTTGCCGTAAACCGCGCCGACGATGAATACATCGCCGACGTGCAGCGTGCCGTTCTGCACCAGCATCGTTGCCACCGGGCCGCGACCTTTGTCCACGCGCGATTCCAGCACAGTTCCGCTAGCGGGCACTCCGGGATCGGCCTTCAACTCACGCAAGTCGCCTACCAACAAAATCATTTCCAGCAGTTTCGGGAGGTTCTTTTTCGTTTTGGCCGAAACTTCGACCATCACGGTATCGCCGCCCCACTCTTCGGGCATCAAGCCTTTGTCGGAAAGCTGGCGCTTCACGCGCTCGGGCTGTGCGTCGGGCTTATCAACTTTGTTGATCGCGACAACGATCGGCACTCCGGCAGCACGCGCGTGCGAAATAGCTTCCTCGGTCTGCGGCATCATGCCGTCGTCCGCAGCGACCACCAGCACCACGATGTCGGTGACTTTTGCGCCACGCGCGCGCATGCGCGTGAACGCCTCATGACCTGGCGTATCCACGAACACGATGCGCTTGCCTTGCACGTGCGCTTCATAGGCGCCAATGTGCTGCGTGATTCCTCCTGCTTCACCGCCCGCCACATCTGCTTCGCGGATGGCGTCCAGCAGGCTCGTCTTGCCGTGGTCCACGTGGCCCATCACCGTGACCACAGGTGCGCGCGGCACTTCATTGCCGGTGCGCTCTTCCTTGACCTTTTCTTCCTGCACCAATTGCTCTTCGAAACTGACGACCTGCACGACGCCGTTGAACGCTTCAGCGAGGCTTGTGGCCGTCGGCACGTCGAGAGCCTGGTTTATGCTCGCGAATACTCCGCGGTCGAGCAAAGTTTTCAGCAAGTCCTTGGCGCGAATATCGAGTTTCTCGGCGAGCTCGCGCACCGTGATTCCTTCGGTCACCGTCAGAGGACGCGGCTCGCGCTTTACAGGCGCAATGGGCTCAACCGTGGTTGCGCGGCCGCCCGGGCCCACGCCTGCACGAGGTCGAACTGGATGTAGCTTGCGCTCGCCTTCCGCGTAACGCTTCTCGATGAGTGGCCGGCCACGCGCCGCAGGTTTGCGGGCATAGAGCGGCTTGCCCGGTTCAGCTTTTGGTACTCCCGCGCCGGGACGCTGCCCGCCCACGGGAGCTTTATTGTCACGACCGCCCGGACCGCCACCACCGCCAGGACGCGCCGGGAATCGTGAAGGCGGCCCGCCGGGACGCTGGCCGGGTGCGCCGCCAGGACGACCTTGCGGCGCGCTACTCGGGCGATACTGTTGTGGCGCTCCAGCTGGACGCATGCCCTGAGGCGCGCCGGGACGGCCTTGGCCCGGACCCGAAGGGGCGCCGGGACGGACAGGAAATCGTTGCGCGGGAGGCGGTGTTCCCGCAGGACGTGGTGCACCGGGCGCTGCAGCCGCAGGACGCGCTCCCACAGGCGCTCCCGGCACCGCGCCGGGTCCTGTAGGACGCAGCGGCACGCCAGGCCTGGGTGCTGATGGCGCAGGTGCTGCTCCAGTTGGTCTCGCAGACGCAGGAGTCGATGCCGATGTCGCGGACGGAACAGTTCCGGGCCGCGCCGTAGCGGGCGCAGCGCCGGCCGACTGAGTTGTGGGACGAACTCCCGCAGGCGCCGCTGACGGTGGCACGTTGACAGGACGCGCGATTCCAGGAGCAGTCGCAGGACTTGGCGGCACACTTCCGGGTCTTGCTGCCTGCGCAGGCGTGGCAGTCGCCGCGGGCTTGGCAGCCACAGCGGCAGGCGCCGACGTGGTCGCCGGAACACCCGGCCGGGGCGCAGGCTTCTTGCCCGCAGCCTTGGCAGACTTGTCCGCTTCCGCGGCTTCTTCCGCCGCAGCGACGTCGCGGAAATGCTTGCGCACCAGCTCGGCATGCTTCAGGTCAATCGAGCTGGAGTGCGTCTTTTTTTCGGTGACGCCGACTTCCGGGAGGAACTCGATCAGGATCTTCGCCTTGATCTCCAGTTCGCGCGCCAGTTCATTGATACGGACTTGATTGGAATCTGCCATTCGCCTCTATCTTCCTTGGTCCCCTACAACAGCATTCAAGATTCAGACTGCAACCTTCCAACGATCGTGATGGAAACGCTGCGCTACGATCTTCCTTAGTCTCTTGCCCCACTACTCATGATTCGGACTGCGTCCTTCCACCGCCGGTTGTACGGGTGCGTCACACACCAAACTACGATTTTTCCGCGCCGTCTTCCGTGCCGCCAATCGCTTCGTCCCGCACTTCTTCGCTGGCCTCTTCGGTGGCCTCGTCGAGAGCCTCCGCCTCGGCTTCCGCGTCCGCAGCGCTCACCGGAGCATCTTCCGCGGGCCCAGGCATTTCGTCCGCGGCGACCTGCTCGGTAGCTTCCTCGGTCGCCTCGTCCACGGATGCAGCCTCTGCTACGGCAGCAACTTCCGTTTCGGCGACGGCCTCGCCTTCAGCGACGGCTGCCCCTTCCGGCGCTGCCGTAGCAGCAGTTTCCAACGCTTCAAAGTAAGCGGCGACTGACTGGTGAATCTTCTCCACCATTTTCTCGCCGATGCCCGGAATTTCCACCAGCTGCTCGGGCGTCATGTCTGCGAGCTTCTCGATCGAGGAGATTCCCGCGGCTTCGAGTTTCTCGATGGTCTTCGGCCCCACGCCCGCCAGTTCTGTCAGCGCAGTTCCGGGAGCGGTGAGCGCTGCCATCTGCGCTTCGATCTCGCGACGCTTCTCTTCCTCACTCTTGATGTCAATATTCCAGCCGATCAACTTGCTGGCCAGCCGCACATTCTGGCCCTTCTTGCCAATGGCCAGCGAAAGCTGCGTATCCTCGACGATCACTTCCAGGCGCTTCTCTTCCGGATCAACAACCTGCACGCGCGTGACTTTCGCCGGGCTCAGCGCTTTCTGCGCGAACGCGACGGTCTCTTCGTTGAACGGAATGATGTCAATCTTTTCGCCGCGCAGTTCGCGGATGATGGACTGCACGCGCATGCCCTTCATGCCCACGCACGCGCCCACCGGGTCTACGTCCTTGTCGCGGCTTTCGACGGCAATCTTGGTGCGTTCGCCGGCTTCGCGAGCCACCGCGCGAATCTGCACCGTGCCATCGTAAATTTCCGGAACTTCCATTTCGAACAACCGCTGCACCAGGGCCGGATCGGCGCGCGAAACCACTACCTGCGGCCCTTTGGCTGCCCGCTCGACCGCGCGAATGGTGACGCGCAGACGGTCGCCCACGTTGTACGCTTCCAGCCGCGATTGCTCGCGCTTGGGCAAACGCGCTTCGGTGCGGCCCATGTCCACGATGATGTCTGGCCCTTCCATGCGCTTCACCACGCTATTGATCAGCTCGCCGACGCGCGTGTGAAATTCGTTGTAGATCGTATCGCGCTCGGCCTCGCGCACTTTCTGCAGGATCACCTGCTTGGCCGTCTGCGCCGCAATGCGCCCCAGCACGTCCGTGGGCTTGTTTTCGGTGATCTCGCCGCCTACTTCAATTTCGGGCTGGCGCTTGCGCGCGTCATTCAAGGAAATTTCGCGCACAGGGTCGGCAACTTCCTCCACCACCGTATGCACTGAAAACACGTCTACCTGGCCGGTATCTGGATTGAACTTCGAGCGCAGCTCTTCCTCGGTGCGGTAGTATTTCCGCGCCGCCACCACCATCGCGTCCTCAATGGCCGCGACGATGATCTCCGGTTCAATGTGCTTCTCCCGGCTGATCAGCTCGATTTGCTGGTACAGCTGACTCGCCATTCGCGCTTCTCCCGTACTGCTCGTCCATGAAATTATGAAAACCGTTCCAAATTAAAATTTCCGCCGGTTGCAGCGGCGCCTACAACTCCACCACCAAGTTCGCTTTCTTGATCCCGGCGTACGGCACGTCCAACTCCCGATCCCGCACCGTAACCTTTACGACGCCATCCGCGTATCCTGCCAACCGACCTTCCAGATACGCTTGCTTCTCGATCGGTTCGTTCAGCCAAATTTTCGCCAGGCGGCCCGCAAACCGCTCGTAGTCCGCCGGCTTGATCAGCTTGCGATCCAAGCCCGGCGAACTAATCTCCAGGACGTACGCCGGGCCAGGCACCAGGTCTTCCACGTCGAGGATCACGCTGAGCTGCTCGCTCACCCGCTCGCAATCCTTATGAGTCACACCCAAACCTTCCGGGTTCTGCGGGCCGGGCAGCCGGTCGATATAGACGCGCAGCAATCGCTGCTTGCCGATCTTCCACTCGACGTCGAAAATTTCCAGGCCCAGCGAGCCTGCCACCCGCTCGGCCGCCTCTCGAATCTTTTCCAGTTCCATTCTATTCTAACGGCGACATTTAGCTCACGACCAGAGTGGAGCGGGGCGCCGTCCAACCCGAGTCCCTCCACTTCCATTCTAACGCGCGTTCCAGCAGTACTAGCGCATCGTATGCAGGCACCTCAAGCAACGACGCTTCGGCGCTTCGCCATTTGTCGCGTCCAACAAAAAAGTGGGCTCGCGCCCACTGGTTCATGCGACCTGTCTGGAAGCAACTCAGTATAATTTCTATGGCGAAAAAAGGCAAGACCACCCGTCCTGCTGGAAATCCGGCTCAAACGACGCCTTGGCGCAGATGACTGGTTCGTGTATATATCTCTGCGGCACGTCTCCCAAACGTACCCGCGGAGGATTCCATGTCCCAGCGTCGGATCCTGCAGCTAGTCATCGCTTCGGCTATAGTGGTCGCGGCGTTGCCCATCCTACCCATTCGATCGCAGCAGAAGATGGACTCCATCAGCCTGGATCGCGCGCGGGGAATGTTGCGCGACGCCTACGACAACGTAAAGAAGCACTACTACGATCCGAAGTTTCACGGGATCGATCTGGATGCGCGGTTCCATGCATACGACGAAAAGGTCCGCAACGCCCCAACCTTAAGCCACGCATTCGGCGTGATCGCTGGATTTCTGGACGGCTTGAACGATTCTCACACGTTCTTTAACCCTCCCTCGCGGCCGTATCGAGTGGACTACGGTTATCGCATGCAGATTTACGGCAGCGAATGCTTCATCTCGAGAGTGCGCCCCGGCACGGATGCCGAATCCAAAGTCCATCCCGGCGACCAAGTCCTCGGCTACAACAACTACGCCGTGAACCGCGGCGATTTTTGGAAGATGAGCTACTACTTCAACAGTTTGGCTCCGCAGAAGGGTTCCATTCTGGAAGTGCGCGACGTCAGCGGCCAAAGCCGCAAGCTGATGATTGACGCGAAGGTGCGGGAGCTGAAGAAAGTGCTGGACCTTACTGGGGCGGACGGCGGAAGCGATATCTGGGACCTGATCAGGGAGGAAGAGAATTCGGATCACGTCGTGCGCCAGCGGTGGGTGAACGCAGGCGACGTGATGTTCTGGAAGATGCCGGAGTTTTTCCTCGAAGATCACGAGGTTGACCATATTTTTGACGAGGCGCGCAAACACAAGACGCTCATTATGGACCTGCGCGGAAATCACGGCGGCGCCGTCAGCACTCTGGACCGCATGCTCGGCAACGTCTTCGATCACGATGTGAAAATTGCAGACCGCGTGGGCCGCAAGGAACTGAAGCCGGAAATCGCCAAAACCCGCGGCCACGAGGTCTTCAGCGGAAAATTGATTGTCCTGGTGGACAGCGTTTCCGCCTCCGCCGCCGAGCTTTTCCCGCGCGTGATCCAGCTCGAGCATCGGGGCATCGTAGTAGGTGACCAAACCGCCGGAGCTGTAATGGAAGCCAAGCGCTATCCCGGTTCCCAAGGAATGGACACGAAGATCTTCTATGGTTTCTCAATCACGGAAGCCGATCTCACCATGAAAGACGGTAAAAGCCTGGAGCACACCGGCGTAACGCCGGACGACATCGTAATTCCCACCGCGCAAGACCTCGCCTCCGGCAGCGATCCAGCTCTCGCCCACGCTGCTCAGTTGGCCGGCTTGACCGTGAGCGCGGAAGCTGCCGGAAAGATGTTTCCGTTCGAGTGGCTCCCGAATTAGCGAGCTTGCCCAGAAACAAAAAGGCCTCCCGGTTTTGGTCCGGGAGGCCTTTGATCGTTGTGGGCCACAGAGAGCGGCTGGCGTGTGCTGCCGGATTACTGCTGCGGCGCTTGTGGTTTAGGCGCCGGAGCGCGTTGCTGCGCGGGTGGCCGCGTCGTCGCGCCGGTCTTTACCGGATAGGTTTGGTCGTACAGGCGAATAATCTCCTGCGTGACGTCCACCGAGTTCGCGGCGAAAATCACCGGCGAGCTTTGCCCGGAGCGATCCAGAATCACGCTGTAGCCGTTTTCGCGCGAATACTTGCTCAGGACATCAATCATCTTGCGGCCGATGCGGTCCACAATTTCGCGCTGCGCCTCGTTGAAATCGTCTTGCGCGTCCTGCGATTTACGCTGGTAGGAACGCTGCAACTGCTGCCCTTCCCGATCGAGCCGCGCCTTTTCGTCGTCGCTGAGCGTGGTCTGCCCGGTGCGCATGCGCGTCTGAATATCCTCCATCTGCTTCTGCATGTTGGTGAGCTCAGTCTGCCGCGGCGCAAACTGCGACTGCAACTCAGCGGCAGCCTGTTTGCCTTCCGCCGTGCTGGTGATCGCTACCTGCACGTCAATGACGCCCACCTTGACCGCACCTGCTGCCGCCGCGCCGCCCGTCTGCGCCCACACTGCGGGAACCATCAGGAACGCCGCCAGGGCTGGAATTGCCAATCGAATCTTCATTCTCACTCCTTAAAGTAGATAGTCTTTCGGAACATGATTCCCAAAATCTCGCAGCACATACCGCAGAGCAAAAATCGCCAAACACAAATCGGAGATTATAGCTGTCGCCCGAGAAACAGGTCAATCGCTTTCGGCCAGCGGCGCGCCGCAAAAGAACTATGTGGCGGCCACTTTGTGATGCCCGACCGCGACGCATGGTTGGCCCTGCGGCCAGTGCTCCAAAGCACGCCTAAGGCGACTTCAGCCCGAACTGCTTGACCTACTGCGGCAGCGGCACCAGCAAAACGCGATTGTTGGTTTGATCCACCTGCACCGCGAGATTCAGCCTCAAATCAATGGCCACTGCGTTCGGCCCAATCACCTCTGACGATGGATTCGTGCCGCCGACGTCTATAACGTCGCGAACTTGCGGCGTCGGGCAGCTCGTCGCGCCATTAGGATTCGGCGGGCAGACGTAGTCCAAAATCGAAAGCGTAGTACTGGCCGCATTCGATGTAACCACCGTGCTGGAATTGAAATTGTAATCAAGCGACGTCGGGTTGATGCCGGTGAAGATCGTTCCCAGCACCTGGCCCGTCAAAGGATCCACGATCAGCAGATCGTTCAGCAAGCTATCCACAGCCAGAAAATCCTGGTTTGCCGCATCAAACACGACGCCCGTCGGAAGCTGCAAGCTGCTCACCGGCGGTATCGGTACGCCGCCGCCGGGCAGCACCAACAAATCAATGGCGCTGGTTTGCGAACCGATCGTAACCGCGCCAATGTTTTGAGACGGATCGTTGTTTGGCGCCGGATCAATGGCCACAGCGAAGGGTTGATAATCAATCTGCGATCCATTTGCAACTACCGTTGAGGTAGTCGCTCCGGCGGCAACGAACGTCCCTAGGCCTCCCTCATTCGCTGGAGGATTATCGTTGGGACCGGGAGGAATCGTGTTCGTGATTGCCGCAAGGCCGGAGTCCGAATTAATCGCAACCCCGAGAGGCTGGGTGCCTCCTTCAAGCGGCAGCGTGATGGGACTATTGAACACCCCGTTAAGGCCTTTCTCGTCGAGCACCGTCACGTCATTGCTCCCGTTATTCGCGACGACTGCTTGCCCCGTTCGTCCGAGAATCGCAACGCCGTATGGTGTTGTCCCAGTATTGAAGAAGCTCGGAGATTGCGGGGTTATCAGCGTGCCGTTCAGCAGGTTCACTAAGGAAATCGTCCCGCTTCCGGAATTCGTCACTACCGCCTGATCGAGATTGGAATCCACTGCCACGCCGACGGGAGTGGAACCGACTGTCACAGGTTGAATCACCGTCAGGCCAGTGACGTTTGAAATCGCCGTTCCATTTTGCACATAAACGACGTAGCGCCGTGCCGCCCCCAAACTCGCGGCCGGAATCGCGGCCGTCACGTGGCGGCCGTTGACGAGAGTGGTGGCTACCGCGGTGCCGTCGAGCACCACTTGGGAACTGCCGGTAAAGCCGGAGCCGATGATCGACAAAGTAATTCCAGCCGCCGGGTTCTGCGTGTAAGTGATTGCCGGACTCGATTCCACAATCTGCAGCGGATTGGGCGTCGTGGTGGCCAAGGGCACAACGGACACGGAATTATTTCCTTGATTGACGACATACGCGGTATTCGTCAACGGGTTCACCGCGACGGCCTGCGGAGAATTAAATCCCGCGATGGTCTGCAGCACGACCGCGGTCTTCAAATCCACAACGTACCCGTTATTCGCTGCAGCGTTTACCGCAATTCCGATATTCGCGAGAGGGTTCACGGCCGTTGCGACCAAACCGGTCGGCGAAAATGTGGCTCCGCCCGGCAAGGTGAATGACGTAGTGCTAACCCCTCCATTCAACAAACTGAAAGTTGAAAGACTCGGTTCCGGACTGGGGGTGTCAATCGGGCCATTCGGATCAGCGAGCAACGCCTGGTGCGTTTCCGTGTTGATGCCAATGCCGCGCATCGAGATGGAAATCAGGATGTTCCCGATCAGCAGCGGCGAACGCGCCAGGTCCGTCGAATTGGCACCGACACCCGGATTGCGCCCCAGATCCACGATGCTGATCGAACCGGCGCCACCCGGTGTGCTAATCGCCCAGTTCAGTTTCGGGTCAATCGCCACCTGTGGATTCAAGCCTGTGCCGACGGTCGGAATAACTCCGGCCACAGTTTGGACGACGGTTGGAACTCCACCGGAAAAATCCAGGACCACCGCATAATTCGTGGATTGCGACACCACCATCCCGCGATGCGTGAGCGGATTAATACCGATCGCATACGGCACCGGTTGCGGATTCGGCGGAGTATTGTTGTTGGGCAGCGGCAGTGTGGTGACTGCCAAGGTCGTCAGGTCAATCACGGACACCGTGTTATCAAGGCTATTTGTTACGGCAGCGATGTGATCGCCCAGTGTCCCGATGGACGTGGTGATTTGATCGTCAATCGCCACGCTGGTGGGCGCATTGCCCACCGGAACAGGCGAGCCCGCCACCTGCGTATTCGTCGCGAGGTTTATGATGCTCACCGAATTGCCGCCGGTGTTCGCGATCACCGCCACGTTCAACGAAGGGTCAATCGCAATCGCTTGCGGTGACGCGCCTACGCCAAAGCTCGATGCCACGCCGGTGGCGATATCGCCTGGCCCAGGCTCGACGGCGATATTGATCGCGGACATGCTCGGATTCGGCGCTACGACGTCATTGTTTCGTACAACGAGCGGATAGAGTCCCGGTGAAGGTATGCAAGAGGCGGGAACTGTCACAGTCAACTGTTGGCCACTGGTCAGCGATGCCGGTGCGCTCGAGCCACCGCATTGCACGGTGGTTTGCGACGAAAAATATCCGCCCACGACATTTACGCCCAGGGTCGTCCCGCCCGACACGAGCGTATCCGGTGTAACCGCGACCACGGCAGGACGCGACGGCACCACCGTCAAGCCCTGCGGTCCCGCCAGGCCGCCCGAGACATCACCGTTCTGCGCCTGCACGACCAGCTGCGCAAGTCCGGCTACGGCTAACGGCCCGGCGGGAATTGTGGCGCGCAACGAGCTGGCGGTAATGAAGACCGTGGGAACAGCAACAGGCGGGTTCCCAACCATCACCACGTCATTCGAATTGAAATTTGTTCCGCTGAGATAGACGTCCTGCTGCCGGGACCCTTCGCCCACGGTGTTCGGCGTCAACGAAGTGAGCGTCGGAGCATCCGACGATGCAATGGTTACCGTAGCGGTTCCGCTAACCGACGGATCGGACGCGGAAACCGCGGTAATCGTTTCCGAGCCTGCAGCCCCGCTCGCCGGCGCGAAATATTCGCCGGCTGTGCACGGCACTGTGATCTGCGAACTGGGGCAGATGTAGCCATCCGCCGCTGTGCCTCCCGCCACTCCGCCCACTTGCCAGGTGACGTTCGTGTTCGTCGTGCCGGTCACGTTCGCCGTGAACTGGAAATGATCACCCGCAGCTACCGTCGCGGTGCTCGGCGTGATGTGTACCTCAGCGCCGGTGCGTAGAGTCACCATCACGCTGCCAAATGCCGTCGTGTCCACCGTACTGGTGGCCACCACCAGGAAGGGATTGACGGAGGGGATGACGCTCGGCGCGGTGTAGAGACCTCCGCCCGTATTATTCTGTCCCGTAGTGATCGTGCCGTAGCCGCTTGGCAATTGCGTTTGGCCGACAGCCGCGGGGCTGCAAGTGGTCGGTTGTACGTTCGTCGGAGTGGGAGGCAGGCAAATTTGCCATGTCACCGTCGTGGTTGCCGAGCCTGTGACGGTCGCCTGGAACTGAAACTGCGTGCCGAGCGGAATCGCCGCTGTGGCCGTGTTGATCGTCACTCCGACCGGCGTCGAGTTCCCGCCGCAGCCGGATATCACCAACACGCCAACCGCCAGCATCGCCGCGCCCCATTTCCAAAGCCTATTGCCCATTTCTTCCACCCTCTCTGCTGAAATCGTTGCGCGCTGGGAAGCTTCCATCGCGTCATCTGTAATCGCGTGGCCGTGCTACTTTCGATTCGATCGTTCGATTCGCTAGAACGTCTTGCCTACCGTGAATCGGAAGACATGCTGCGGCTCCAGCAAATTCGCCGGGATATGCTGCGTATTGGCGGTAATAATTGTCTGCAACTCCGGCGCGATCTGCGTCTGCAGCACACCCGGAGGCAACGCATTCTTGAGCGCGTCGCTCAGATAATAACCACCGCTTAGGCCGTTAATCGTCTCATTGAGCCGCAAATAGTTATATGCGTAATAGATTCGGAAGGGCGCATTGACGATCGGCAGCACCACGTCCAGTTCAACTCCCGCCGAAGTGTGCGGCCGAAAGTTCGTTCCTCCTACGATTGGTAGATTGCTGGCAACCTTCAAATTAGGAAAGTCGGGATTGGGATATTGCTGTTGGTAGACGGTGACGGCCGCCGGATCCAGAGCCAGCTGCGATTTGCGCAGGATGCCATTCACGCCGATGTCGTTGAAGAGCGAAACCGTAACCGGTCCCGCAATCGGAATCCGGTACTCGAAGTTGGCGACGTTCTGGAAATCGCCGCCCGGCCGCGTGGGATAGAACTGGATCATCGGCACGTTAATCGCTTGCAGGGTGGGCCGGCCCTGCTGGTTCAGGACCGTCGGATTGTAGAATTCCACGGTCTGGCTGGTGGCGTACGGAATCTCGACGAACGGCGCAATCGTGTAGAAATCGAAGCCGCGCACATCGTTTTCGCCGCCCAGGTAGAAGCGGCTGTACGGTGGAATATTCTTACCGCCGTAACCGGTGATCATCCCGGTCTGGTACTTGAATCCGATGACGTTGCGCCGCTTGTTCACGGGGTGGAAGTACGTCATCACGAAGGAGTTCGTGATGGTGTTGACGTTCCCCTGCAACGGGCCGCCCTCCAGCGAAAATCCATAATAGAAGCTCTTGCCGTTGGTCGGGTTTTGCGGATTATTTACCGAACTGTACGAAATCGTCGGCGTGATTTTGCTGGATTCAATTCCGTTCAGCGCGGAAGGGCCAGCCAGACCCGTGAACTTCACGCTCTCAAACAGCAATTGCGCCGAAGTACTGAACGTCTGAATGTTCGTGGTGGAGTAGCCGTAGGTCACGCCAACGCGCGTGAACGAGAACTTGCGCAAGGGATAGCTCGCGAATACCGTCATACCCTTCGTGTTGGTCGTGTAGTTTTCTTCCAACGCGGGGTTCAGCGCGACCTGTTGGCCGTAGAAAATGCCCAGCTGTTTAGCCTGGTTGTAGTCGAACTTCGTGGAAAAAATCGTGAACCCGGTCGAAATCGGCCGGTCGAAGAGGTACGGTTCGGTAAAACCAAAACGAATGTCGCGCTGGAAGCTGCCGATTTGCGCGGACAGCGACAGAGTTTCGCCGAGGCCCAGGAAATTGTTGGTAGTATACGAACCGCCGATGAACGTGCCGGCGATGCCGCTTACGCCGCCATTGAAGCTGATGGATTGCTTGCCTTTTTCCTTGAGCTTCAGCTTGATGTCCACAGTGCCGGCTTTCACGTTGCGCTTCAGCTCGGCATTCTCCGGCTTGATCGTGTCGAAATAATTCAGCTGATTCAGGCGCAGCAAGCTCAGTTCCCAGCGCCGGTTATCGAAGACTTGGCCTTCATCGAGCAGCAACTCGCGGCGAATGACCTTGTCACGCGTGGTCGTATTCCCGGAAAATTCGATGCGGCGTACGAAGTATTGTTTTTGCTGGTCGAATTCCATCGTCAGATTGACGATTTTTTTCTGGTCGTCAATGTCCGTCAGCGGCGTGGCCACAAAATCGATGTAGCCGAAGCCGCCGTAAAGCTTCTTGTAGTTGTCGAGAGCTTTGCGGATCTTATCCGCTGCGAAAATATCGCCCTGCTTCAGCGGAAACGCGCCCGCGAGGAACTCCTGTTTGAAAACCAGCCCCTGATCGGGGTCGGCGCTGCGGAAATTCAGCTTGCCCATCCTGTACTGATCGCCTTCTTCGATCGTAATCGTAATATCGGCGCGTTTTCCATTCTTCGATCCGATTAGCGGCCATGGCCCGGGAATCCCGCTGCGCACGTCATCCGAAATCTTCACGACCGGGTCGCTGACGTTGACCTTGAAATACCCGTGGTCTTGATAGATGCCGCGAATACCGACTCCAAGGTCTTCGTCCAGTTTGGCCTTGTCGTAGGTTTTGCTCAGCACGGGAATTTCCGTGATGTACAGTGGAATCGCATAGGGCCGATCATTGTGCATCGAGCGGATGAGCTTGCGGTCGGAAAAAGCCTTGGCGCCCACGAATTTGATTTCCCCCACCTTTACTTTCGGCCCCTCATCAATATTGAAGACCAATTTCACGGCATTCGTGGCGGCGATGCGTTCGTAAGTCGGTTTCACGGTCGCGAACTGCCGCCCGTGCTCGGCGAGCAACTCTTTGATCACCACTTCCGCTCGCTTGATTTTGGTGGGATCGAACTGGCTTTCCACCGAGAGCCCCACCTTCTTATCCTTGAACGCGTCCAGGATGTCCGACTCGGTGATGGATTTATTGCCCTTGTACTCGATGCGCCGGATGATGGGGCGCTCTTGCACATAAAAGACGAGAATTTTCGCGTTGGGCTGGTCGGGACTATCTTCCACTTCCAGGCGAATATCTTCGAAGAATTGAGTGTTCCAAAGTGCCTGAAAATCGCGCCGCACGGCCTCTTCGTTGTAGGGATCGCCCGGACGAGAGAAAATTCGGGCCAAAAGCGTGTCGCGCTGGATGCGTCGGTTGCCCACAAATTCGATACGTTCGATCACGTATTGGGGGCCGTTGCCTTCCTGACCGCCCTGAGACTGTTGAGCCACAACGATTTGCGCGAAGGGATACGCGAACAAAGACACACCGGCGAGAAGTTGGAATAAACGCAGAAAAATTTTCCTGCAAGCGGCCATGGTCAAGGCCGCAGTATCCCGCCCAAGATTTATGTGCTCCCCCGCCGGACCGCTCCCGCCCGGCTTGCGCGTAGGATTCCTAGTGGGCCACTGGGGTTGCTTCTACGACAGGGCGGAACGCAAACCCTCGCTCCCGAGATAAATTTCGAGAGTGGCGGGGCGTTGCAATCCTCCCTGAATCAAAGCTTCCGACAATGGGTCTTCGACGTACTTCTGTAACGCGCGCCGGAGCGGCCGCGCGCCATAATTTCGATCGCTGCAGGTCTTCTCGAGGATCCACTGGCGCGCCTCAGGCGTCATTGCAATCTGCACCTGGCGATGCACCAGCGTTTCGTTGATCTGGCCCACGAGCAAGTCAATAATCCGCAGTAGGTCGTCGTCCGTGAGTGAATTGAACAAAATCACTTCGTCCAGACGATTGAGGAATTCGGGATTGAAAACCCGCCTCACCTCGCTCATCACCATGTCATCCTGGCTTTTCGCCATCGCAGCCAGTTCCTTCGACGCAAATCCAAGGCCGCTTTGCTTCTGCAACTGCCGCGCGCCCAGATTCGACGTGAGGATGATAATGGTGTTGCGGAAATCCACTGTGTTGCCGAGCCCGTCCGTCAACTGCCCATCTTCAAAGACTTGCAGCAGGATGTTGTACACGTCTGGGTGAGCTTTTTCAATCTCATCCAGCAAAATTACGGAATACGGCGTGCGGCGCACGCGCTCCGTCAATTGACCACCTTCTTCATACCCAACGTATCCCGGAGGCGCGCCGATCAGTTTCGACACGGAGTGCTTCTCCATGTACTCGGACATGTCGAAGCGGATGAGCGATTTTTCGCTGCCGAAGAGGAACTCGGCGAGGCGCCGTGCCACTTCCGTCTTGCCAACGCCCGTCGGGCCAAGGAACAGGAAGCAGCCTACCGGACGTCCCGGAGCTTTCAATCCCGCGCGGCTTCGGCGAATTGCGCGTGCCAGCGCCGTGATGGATTTATCCTGGCTGATCACGCGGCGGTGCAATTCTTCTTCGATCCGCAGCAGTTTCTGCTGCTCGTCTTCCTTGATGGCGGAAACCTGAATGCCAGTCCAACGCGCCACAACTTCTTCGATGTCTTCGCGAGTGACGACGCCGGTGGAAGAGTCGTCAATCTTCAATTTCTCGCGAAGCAGACGCAGGTGTTCTTTTTCTTTGCGCTCTTCTTCGGAATAAAACCGCGCCTTCTCGAATTCATGGTTGGCGATTGCGGTTTCCATGCGGTGCGTGATGAATTTCACGCGCTTCTGCACTTCGGAAACTTCGTCCGGCAACATCGCCTGGCGCAGCTTCACGCGCGATCCAGCTTCATCGAGCAGGTCAATCGCCTTGTCAGGGAGGAAACGGTCTGGAATGTACCGGTTCGATAGGTACACCGCGTATTGGATGGCTTCGTCGGTGTAGCTGACGGCATGAAACTTTTCGTAGCGGTCGCGCACGCCCTGAAGCACGCGAATCGCTTCTTCTTCGTTCGGGCGCGGAAACCTTGACGGCCTGGAAACGCCGCTCGAGCGAACGATCTTTCTCCACCGATTTGCGATATTCACCGGGGGTAGTCGCCCCGATGCACTGGATTTCGCCGCGGCTCAGCGCGGGTTTTAAGATGTTGGCTGCGTCCAGCGAACCTTCCGCCGACCCCGCGCCTACCAGCGTGTGCAATTCGTCAATGAAGACGATCGCGTTCTGGCTCTCCATCAATTCTTTCATGATGGTCTTCAGGCGCTCTTCAAATTGTCCGCGGTATTTCGTGCCGGCCACTATCAGAGACAGATCGAGCGAAAGTATGCGCTTGTCGGCGAGGAACGGCGGCACGTCGCCGTCGGAGATTCGTTGCGCGAGGCCTTCGACAATCGCCGTCTTGCCGACGCCGGGCTCGCCAATCAGCACAGGGTTATTCTTCGTGCGCCGGCAGAGGATTTGAATCGCGCGCTCGAGCTCGCGATCTCGTCCTACCAGCGGATCGAGCTGGCCTTCCATCGCCGCCTGCGTCAAATCACGGCTGAATTCCGCTAACAACGAAGCTTCTTTTGGTCGGTTCACTGGCACCTTCTCTCCCGCGCTGCGTCCCAACTCCTCGCGCACGGTTGAAAGCCGCAATCCCCGCTCCAACAAGATCTCCGCGCCGAAGGATTTCTCCTCGCGCAGCACTCCCAATAATAAATGCTCCGTGCCGACGTGCTTGTGGCCCAGGCGTTCTGCTTCCTCGGCCGCGAAATTCAAAATGCGCTTGCATTCCTGGCTCAGCGGAACTTCCACCGAGGTCGAAATGCGCTCGCGCACCGTGATGCGCGCCTCGATTTCCTTGCGGATGGATTCGATCGAGCCGTGCGAACGCAGGAAACGGTTGGCCAGCGCCTTGTCTTCGCGCAGCAAGCCCAGCAGCAAATGCTCCGTCTCGATATATGGGCTGCCGTACTGGCTGGCCTCATACCGAGCGAAAAATATTACGCGCCTAGCTTTCTCTGTATAGCGTTCAAACACGGGTCACCCACGCTCTGCCGGAGTCTGCGCCCCAACGCTCGCTGTTCGCGGGAGAGGAACCGTCGAACCTGCGAGCGCTGCTGTGCCCGAAGCCAGTTTGCCGTGTTCCAGGTTCAGGACGCGGTCGGCTCGGCGGGCGATCGAAATATTGTGTGTTGCCAGAATGGAAGTCAGCTGATGAGTCTTGTGCAGATGCTGCATCAATTCGAAAATGTTCTCCGCGCTGCGCTCGTCCAGGTCGCCGGTAGGTTCGTCTGCCAGCAAAAGTTGCGGCCCATTGACCAGAGCCCGCGCGATGGCCACTCGCTGTTGTTCGCCGCCGGATAATTGACCCCCGCGCTGCTCCGCTCGATCGGCCAATCCAACTTCGCCTAGCCAGTTTGTCGCGGTGCGCAGCGCCTCCCCCAAAGAGGTCCCGCGAATCAGCAAAGGCATCGCCACGTTTTCCGCAGCCGTGAAGTCCGGCAGGAGGTGATGACGCTGCCAGACAAAACCCACGGCGCGATTGCGATACTCCGCCAACTCCGCTTCCGCAAGCGACTCGAGCGAATTCCCGCCGAAGTATACTTTACCGTTCGTCGGAGTGTCCAGCGCAGCCAGCAAGTGCAGCAAAGTACTTTTGCCGGCGCCGGACGGCCCGACAATCGCGATCATTTCCCCGCGGCAAATTGAGAAGTCGACGCTGTCGAGCGGAGTGATTTCCTGTGCACCGGAACGAAACGTCTTCCGCAATGCCTCGCCGCGTACGATTTCAGCGGCGCCGGCTGCGATTCCGTCACCAGCATCTTCCAGGACAGCAACGCTCGATTTGGACTGTACACCCATCGCCTAGGGATAAGCCTCTTTCACGTTAGATGCCGAACCGGCCAATCGGTATGTCCTTTTCTTGCAAACAACTAAGTATTCCCGAAACGGCTTCCAGTATTAGCAAATCCAAAGAATTTCTCTTTATTGCCGTACTGTTACCTCTAGCAGCGCTTTTATCTTTGCGAAACAGAACCTTGGCCACCTCCCCAATTTCGCTTCTTGTTCGATTCTAACACGGAGCGATGCGAAATGCTGGCGGCTTCGCGCACATTTTGGGGCATTCGGAAGCCCTATTTTATTCGAAGCGAAGGATCTCGACGGGAAGAACGCTCGCGGCCGACCGCGCTGGCAAAATCGTGGCCGCGACGCTGATCAGCAGGGCCGCCACCGCGATCCAGACGGCATCGAGAGCGTTAGTGTGAAATGGCACATAAGGAATCGCATACACTTCCGGATTGAGCGGGATCAATCGCCAGTGGTTGGCAACGCCCGCAAACGTGTAGCCGATCACCAGGCCGGCAATTGTCCCAGCGACGCTCACCGCCAAGCCTTGCAGGATAAAAATCTTGCGCAACTGTTGCCGCCGCGCGCCCATGGCCATCAGCACGGCGATGTCGCGCGCGCGATCGGTCACCGTCATGGTCAGGACGACCAAGATATTCAGCCCGGCGACGAACGTGATCAAGCCGATGAAAATCGCCGTCACCAGCTTTTCCAGGCTCAATGCGCGAAATAGCGCACGGTTTTCGTCCATCCACGTGGAAGTCGTGAACCCGTTACCCGCGCGCTTCAATAATTCCGCGGCAATCGCGCTGGCGTCGTCCATGTGGGTCACGCGCACTTCGAGCAGGCTCACCACGTCGCCGATGCCCGAAAGCGCCTGCGCCGCCGGTAGCGTCACGAATCCCCAATTCGCGTCGTAGTCGTAAAATCCGGAATCGAAAATTCCCGTGACGCGAAAACGCCGCGAGCGCGGCAACATTCCGAAGGGAGTCAAGTTTCCTTGCGGGCTCGTGAGCGTAACGTAATCGCCCGCTGTTATTTCCAGGTCGTTGGCTAGAATCCGGCCGACCAGCACCGCCGGAATTCCGTCGGCGTCTGGCGCAAAATCGCCGGTGCCGGCGATGAGATGGTGCAGCGCCTCGCTCGCTCGTCGCTCGAGCTCTGGATCAACTCCCTTCAGCACGATTCCGCGCGCATGCCCACCCGAAGAAAGCAGCACCGTCGCGTAGATTGCGGGCTCGATTGAGCGCACGCCGGGCGTATCGCTGAGGCGCGCCATCAGCGCGCGATAATCGCGGATTCCGTTCGGTCCGATTGGCTTGAGGTTGACGTGCGCGGTAACGCTGAGCAAGCGATCGCGAATCGCCTGGCGGAAACCCGTGTTCATCGAAAGCGCGATCACCAGCGTAGTGACGCCGGCCGCCACTCCCACAATCGCGAGCAGTGTGACGATTCGCAGCACCGCAGGCCGGTTCGGCGACCGCAAATACCGCACCGCCACCAGCCATTCGAAGCTCATTTCGGCTCGCCGCCCGCCATCGAATCCGATTCCGCGGGCTCGTCGGATTCCTTGCGCAATAGCGGAAAGAGCACCACTTCGCGGATGGCGTGCGAATCGGTCAGCAGCATCACCAGACGGTCTATGCCGACCCCTTCGCCGGCGGTTGGCGGCAAACCGTGCGAGAGCGCGCGAATGTAGTCCATGTCCACTTCCTTCGGCGCTTCCTGGCCGCCTTTCTCCACCTGCGCGCGAAACCGGCGCTCCTGGTCAAAGGGATCGTTTAATTCGGAGAAACCATTGGCCAGTTCCATTCCAGCGATGAAGAGCTCGAAGCGCTCGCTGAACGATGGATCATCCGGCTTCTGTTTCGAAAGCGGCGAAATGGCCGTGGGAAAGTCGTACACGAAAGTGGGCTGCACCAAGTGGACTTCCGCGATGGCTTCGAACAACTCGCCGATCACTTCCCCATCGGACAGCTTCGGCACGTTCGCCAGCACGTCAGCACCGTGTGCCCGCGCATGGCTGTTGTAGCGCTCGGCCACGGCAGCAGGTCCACCTGCAGCGCCTAGTTCATCCACGGTGGGCGCTACGCCCGCTGCAGCCGGCCAATATTTCACGATCGCTTCACACATCGAAAGGCGTTCGAAGCGGCTGAAATCAATCTCCACTTCGCCGTACTTGATTCGCGTGGTGCCGCAGGCTTTCTGGGCCAGGCCGCGAAATAATTCCTCCGTCATGTCCATCAACTCAAGGTAATCGCTGTAGGCCTGGTAAAACTCCAGCATCGTGAATTCCGGCTGATGGATCGCGTCAATTCCTTCGTTCCGGAAGTTGCGATTGATCTCATACACACGGTCAATCCCGCCCACCACCAGCCGCTTCAAATACAACTCCGGAGCGATACGGAGATAAAGATCCATGTCAAACGTATTGTGATGGGTGACAAAAGGCCGCGCCGTGGCTCCGCCCAGTATCGGATGCATCATCGGCGTTTCCACTTCCACATACCCGCGCGCATCGAAAAAATCGCGGATTCCGCGAATGATCTGCGCGCGGCGAACAAAAATCTCGCGCGCACGTTCGTTCACGATTAAATCCAGATAACGCCGCCGGTAGCGCTGCTCAATGTCCGCCAGTCCGTGCCATTTTTCCGGCAGCGGCAGCAGAGCTTTGCTGAGCAGTTCAATCTTTTCCACCTTCACGGTGAGCTCGTTCGTTTTGGTGCGGAAAAGATGGCCCGCAACCCCAATCACGTCCCCCAGATCCAGAAGCTGGAAGAGCTTGTAAGCCTCTTCCCCCACCACATCTTGCCGCACATAAATCTGCAATCGCCCGCCATCGCCGGCAATATGCGCAAAGGCTGCCTTGCCGTGCGGCCGCAACGCTACAATCCGGCCGGCAACGCGCGCCTCTACCGGCTCGGCGTTCAATTGTTCCACGGTGCGTTCTCCGAATCGCTCCGTAACTTCCCTGGGCGTGTGCGTCCAGGCAAACTTTCGCGGGTAGGCCGCGTGGCCAAGCCCCTCTATTTCGCCCAATTTTTTCAGTCGTTGTTGAAACTGATCCAGCGGTTCAAATTCCAATCGGTCAACATCCTTTCGGCGGCCTGCACCCCGAAATGGCGAGGAACTTGCGAAGAGCCGAGCGGCAGTATAGCGGTCGGCTTCCGCGAGCGTCAAGAAACCCCCCGCCGCGCGGAACCAGTGGTATAATCCGCACTCACCTTTGGGGGCGGCGTGTTGTTCAAGAGGAAGCAAGGCACTTCCCGCTTGCGGCGCAGTGTCTCAGACGACTGGACCGCAGCACTCCCGCGCGAAAAGGCGCGTGTTTTTGACGCAGTCGTGCAGCGCTGGGAATCCTTCTACGCCATGATGAGCATCTCGCTCGACGACGCGATTTCCGTGCGCACCCGCGGGGAATTGGTTTGCGCCCGGCAATATGTGTCGGTTTCCGCGGATCTGCTGGCGCAGCTGGCCGCCGAACTGATCGGCGCTTGCCGCTGCCTCTCCGACCGTGGACGTCATTTGAATAACATTCCGCGAGTCCAGCCCCTGCAAACTGAATTCTTCCGGGGCGAAACCGCGCAGGCGGCGGCTTCGTGGAACGATTTCCTCCATCACGTCCTCTTCGCCGACCGTTCCCGCTTTTTTCAGAAGTTGCGTATATTGTCGGAAACCCTAGAAAGCCTGATTCGGGAATATGACACTGCAGCAGAGGACGTTTTCGCCGGGCTTTCGGTTCGGCCTGGCGGCAGTTGGGATGCGCTGGAGTGCCTGCACTACGATTTCACTACCTGTCTGCGAGAGTCTGAAGTCCTGTTGAAATCCTTTCTGCGCGCTCTGCCTGCAGAACAGGTCGCCGCATTCGCCTCGGATGTATCGAAAGCGCCGTCGGTGGACCGTCTGCGGGCAAAACTACGAACGCGAGTCCGCGCTTTTCGCGCCTCGGCTTAGCGGCCTCCAAATACTTGGTAGATGCGATCTTCACCTCCGAAGCCGATTCCTCACAATTGGCTTGTGCTCTAAGTCCCGCTGACTCTTCGCGGTTCGCGGTTGGCCGGCCTAACGCGCGCGCGGTACACACTGGACGTTTGTTGCGAATGCAACGAGAATAACCCAAGCTGTTGACGCCGCTCTCGCATCCAATCACGCTGAATATTTCTCCTTATTAACATTCAGCTCCGCGAGTCGGCCTGGGTAGCACATTTATTGCTTCGGTAGCACACTGGGTAGCACACTAAGTACAACTCAAGGAGCAGCGGACGCATCGCAGCTTAAGACGCGTCCCAACGGGTAGCGTGGCCCGAACGAGACGAATCGAAACTGGGGAGATGCCGGAGGCGGATGCAATCCGGCTCGCCCAGCAGGGCGATGCACCAGCCTTTGAGCGCCTGTACCGGTTACATAATCGGCGAGTATATTCTCTATGCCTGCGCATGGTCGGAAACACGGCCGAGGCCGAGGACCTCACTCAGGAAGCGTTCCTCCAACTCTTCCGGAAAATTGCCACGTTCCGCGGGGAGTCGGCGTTTTCGACCTGGTTGCACCGGCTCGCGGTCAACGTCGTGCTGATGAAGCTGCGCAAGAAGTCCGGCACGGAGAGTTCGCTGGAAGAGATTACCGAGCCCGACGAAGAATCGGGAGGGCCGCGGCGGGATTTTGGCGGCCCGGACCTACGGCTGAGCGGTTCGATTGACCGGGTGAATCTGCAGCGTGCCGTGGAGCAATTGCCGCCCGGCTACAAGTCGGTGTTCGTCCTGCACGATGTGCAAGGATACGAGCACAACGAGATTGCGGAAATCATGGGCTGCTCGATCGGCAATTCGAAATCTCAATTGCACAAGGCGCGCATGCGGCTTCGGGAGTTGTTGCACGAAGCGCTGCGTGCCAAGGCCCGCGAAGACCGCAAAGCTGCTAGCGCCGATGCTGGCGGCGAGGACTGAAGAACATGGCCATCATCAAGTGCGAGGATTTTCTCGACCGTCTTGAGCCTTGGATGGATGGAGAGCGGAGCAAGGACGCGCAAGCGCACCTCCGTGATTGTCCTCGTTGCCTCGCACTCGTAAACGATTTGAATGCCATCCACGTGGAGGCCCGCACCTGGGGCGCTTCCGAGACGGATGCCCCCGAACGAGTTTGGGTATCGTTGCGGGCGCAGCTCGAGCAAGAAGGGTTGATCCGCGATGCGGTTCCGGTCTCAGTTTCACGCGAGCTCGCCCGCCCAGCAGCAAGAGCGGGCTGGCTCCACGGCCTGTTTGGTGCCTTGCCGCGCCCTGTTCTTGCCGGTGCCTATCTCGCCGCGCTGGTCGCCGTTGCATTTGCTCTGAGCGGACCGATACATAAGAAAGTGAACGAAGCGAAGTGGCTCGAAGGCACTCAAATCGCCACTTCCCCGCTGCGCGCGGAACTGAACACCGCCGAACAAAACTCGATTTCATCGTTGCCCGTTACCAATTCGGACGTGTCTGCCTCTTTGCATCGCAACCTCGCGATTGTTGACAACTACATCGCATTGTGTGAGAAAAGCGTACACGAAGAACCCCAAAACGAGCTGGCGCGGGATTATCTGTACGAGGCGTACCGGCAAAAAGCGGACTTGCTGGCGCAGATGAGCGAACGCGGAGAAAACATCCAATGAGCACTCGTCGCTTGGTTCCCGTGCACCGTAATCGCAAAGTAGCCATCAAGGCCGCTGGCATTTTGGCCGCCGGCTTTCTGTTCTGCAACGCAGCCTCGGCTTCCCCGCGCCGTCAGGAACAGCATTTCAAGGTGGACGCACGTCCGGTGATCACCATCCACAATCCCAATGGCCTCGTGACTGTGAAGGCGTGGACCAAGTCCGAAGTCATGGTGATTTCGACGCTCGCCAGCGACCAGGTCGCCGTGGACGCCGAACAGATGGGCAACCGCGTGGATGTTTCCACTCACGGTCTATCGGATTCCGTCAGCCCGGACGATATGCGCGCTGATTTCCAGCTCAACGTCCCGGAAGACGCCGAACTGCAAATTCATAACGATTCCGGCAGCGTCAGCGTATTCAACGTGATGGGCGATATGAACGTTGAAACGGTCGCCGCTGGCGTGGATCTGGAAGACGCCGCTGGTTACCTGACCGTCAAAACGGTGGGCGGCTCCTTCCAATGTCTCCGCTGCGCCGGGCGCATCGAAGTTTCTTCGATCAGCGGCAATTTCAAGCTGATTGACCTCCGCAGCTATCACGTCTGGGCACAGACTTCCACCGGCAACATTCTTTTCAATGGCGAATTTCTCCCCAATGGCACCTATTCCCTCAAGAATTACAGCGGCGTAATCGAAGTCCGCTTTTCCCCAGGAGATTCCTTCGATATGAGCGCCACCTCGCTGAAGGGAAAAGTGAACAACGAAGCGAAACTGACACCTCCGACCCACCAGCATCATTTCATACCCAAATGGGGCAACGCGCTCTTCGGCACCTTCAACCAGGGACGCGCCAAGGTCGAGCTGACCTCCTTCGATGGTACAATCAACATTCTAAAACGTGATTGATTCGGCCATCTCGCCACAGCACAATCAACCTGACCGATGACGAATGAAATGCGTACTCGCACGCTCGTCTGTTTGACGGGCTTCATGGGCAGCGGCAAGTCCACCGTCGCCCGCCTCCTCGGACGCCAAATCGGATGGCAGCATGTGGATCTCGATAAACGCATTCAGGAAGCTACGGACCAGACTATCCCGGAAATTTTTGCCAAGCGTGGCGAGCCGGAATTCCGCCGTATCGAGCACGAGCAGCTCACCCGCATCGTCGGCGAAGCGGTTGAGCAGCACAAGCCTCGCGTCGTATCGCTCGGCGGCGGTACCACCGCTCAGCCGCAGAACCTGGCGCTGCTGCGTCAGTCCGGCGCCGTTCTGATCTGGCTCCAGTGCCCCGTCGAGGACTTGCTCAAGCGCATTGCGCACATTCAGGATCGTCCGTTATTTCGCGACGAAGTGAGCTTCCGCAAGCTGTACCAGGAACGTCTGCCCTTTTACGAACTGGCGGATTACCGCGTTGAATCCAATATCGAACCCCTCCGCGTCGTCGAGCAGATCGTTGCGTTGGGCATTTTTCCGAAGGTGACCGCATGAAGCAAGTTACGAACTCCGGTCCGAGACCTTTCGCGCACGGCTCGATCGCCGGAGCGGTGCTGGCCGGGGCGATTCTTGCCACCAGCGTCTCCATACTTCTTGTTCAAACGCCATCCCAAGCCGGTACCGCGCGATCCAGCAGCGTGTCAGCAAGTTTTCACGGCAAGAAAAATGCAGACAACAAATCACAAGGTTCGTTTGTCGCGGACAAGGGCAAATTCCGCATCATGGTCAATGGCCAGCAAGTGGGAAAAGAAGACTTTGAAATTGGACCGAGCGGCAGTGACTGGATCGCACACGGTTCCGCGGAGATTCAGTCGCCGCAGGGAAACACCCGCGTCACCGGAACTCTGACGATTCATCCCGACGGCACTCCCTCGCGCTACGAGTGGGCCACGCAAGGCGCGAAGAAAGCTTCCGCCGTGATTGGGTTCAACGGCATGAGCGCCACCGTGGAGTTGCAGCTCCAGGGCGCACGCCCGTTCACCCAGCAATTTACTTTCACCTCTCCGCTGGTCGTCGTCCTCGACAACAATCTCTACCACCAGTACGAGCTCCTCGCGCACCTTTATGATTGGCAGAAGAAAGGCGCGCAATCCTTTTCCGTCCTGGTGCCGCAGGAATTGACGCCGGGGACGCTGACGGTGGATTCCATGGGCGAGCAGGAATTGAGCGGCAAGAAAGTTCAGGAACTGCGCGTGCGCACCGAAGACAACGAACTTGACCTCTATCTCGACGGCCCGAAATTAATGCGCGTAGTCGCTCCGGCCGCCAACGCCGAAATCATCCGGGAAGAACCGCACGAAGGTAAGTAACAAAATAAAAAGACCCGGGATCTACTTCCCCGGGTCTGGGAATTTGACTTTGTAGCGGCGCACTTCAGTGCGCCATCGCTGAAATGCCATTGGCTCAACGACCAGCTAAAGCTGCGCTCGATGAACGACGTGCGTTGACTCCGCGGGCTGCTGCTTGTCTATCATCACCGCCACACTCATTTCGGCGCCCTTGCGAAGTATTCCCAAGTTCACCGATTTTTGATCCGTCTTATCGCGCAGTTGCGTCCGTAAATCCGCAAGGGTATGCACGGGCTTGCCGTCCACCTTGATGATCACATCCCCGGCCTTGAGCCCCGCCTTTTCCGCGGCCATTCCGGGACGAACCTCACGCACCAGAATGCCGGTGCTATCCGGCACCCCGAAATAATTCCCGAGCTGTCCGGAAAGATCTTCCGCGCCAATCCCCAAAAGCGGACTGCGGCCTTCCATCACCGGCACGGCAAACGAGAAATCCGGGTTGGGCATCGAAAACGCAAGAGCGTTATCGAAGTCGCGCATCTTCCCCTTCATTTTTTTCTCGAAGAACGCGCTGCGGTCGCCGAGATCCACGGAAACATTCTGAGTAACTCCGTTGCGACAAATCTCGAGCGTCACTGTCCGTCCCGCGGGCGTTTCACGCACCAACCGGCGAAATTGCACCGTGCCTTCCACGGTTTGCCCGTCGTACTGCATGATCACATCGTTGTCCTTCAGTCCTGCCTTGGCGGCTGGGCTGCCCGGTTCTACGTCCGTCACCACCACGCCGCGCACCGCCAGCAATTTCAGATCCTTCGCTTTGTCCACGGTGACCTCGCCGATTTCCACGCCCAGCCACCCGCTACCATCATCGCTGGACATCACCAAGACGTCCGGGTCCTGGCCCAATACTTCCTGGGTCTTTTCCTGCGCCATCTGCGCTAATTCCGCGGCACGGTCCGCCAGCTCGCTCGCGCTGGCATCGAATTGCCCCTGGTTGCTTCGCAGCTGTGCCGAGAGGCTTTGCAGCCGTTGCAACTCCGGCGAATTCATCTCGACCTCCTTCTGCACTCGCTCGCTCAGGCCCGCGAGGTTCTCCTCCAGCTCTCGACTGACCCTACTATCGATACTACGAACCGCGTCCTCCATTTGTTCCACGGAAAAATCAGAATCCGCGCACTGTGCAGTTGGGCCGCCAGGTGTTGAAGGAGCGACAGCGGAAGAAGTACTTGGAGCAGGTTTTGCGGCTTGGTTCTGGGTTTGGCCGGGCAAAGCGATCGGCGTAAGCGCGAACGCCAACAAAAGCAAGCCCCAGCCGGCTAGGTTCGAGCGTGCGATCCGTTTCATGCCAGTTGTCCTCACTTTGGGTGGATTCGCCCCGTCAGACGCCTGGCCGTTGCACCACCAGCCGTATGCCGCCATTCACTGTACGGACTGAGATTTCGCCGCCGCCGGTCCCCAGCTTCGCGTGAAACGCCCGCGCCGCAGGAGAACCTGCTGATGAGCTGACCGGCAATTCCGAATAGAAATCGCCGTTCATGCTGAGGACTTTCAAATCGCCTCGCGCTCCGGGCGGCAGTCCCAGCAGAACCGACCCGTTCACCGTCTCGAGATTCATCGGGCCGCCCGCCATCAATTGCCGCAGCTCCAGACGCAGATTGCCGTTCGTGGTCTTCTCGCTGAACCGTCCGGCGCTGTCGAAAACTTCCACGTTGCCGTTCACCGATTTCAGTTCCCCGCCGCCCTCCACTCCGCGCACCGTGACGCTGCCGTTCACCGTCTCGATGCTCCCGAGCAGCACGCGATACGGCACATGCACGTGGTACTCGACGGCCACCTCGACGCCTTGTCCTTTGGGGTAGCAAGTGTGCACAGCCACTTGCCCCGGCCGGCTGTCTACTTCGATCTTCACCTGATCCAGGTCGTGCGGATCATTGTGCCCGGTCTTCACCGCGCTCACTTCCACTTCATCGCGGCTCCAGCCCTCCACTTGCACAGATCCGTTCACGTTTTCGAGCGCAAAGCTGCCGCCGGACGGCAAAGGATAAATTTGATGGAAATTTTCGTCAGCCGCGAAGCCGGGCAGCGCGAGGCACGCGGCTCCGAGCAGCGGCAGAAGTGCGCGAATCATGAATGCAGCAGTCCGCGCTCGACGTTCCTGGGATTTCCTACTCAACGGCTGGCCTTGAGTATGTGTTTGCACGATACGCCCCCTCGAGTGAATCGCCCTCTTCACTAGACATTCGGCCGCTTCTAGTCAGCCGATTTCCGGTCACGTAAACGCTCGCGTCCGAGGCCAGGCAGTCCGCTAACTGCTCGCCTAAGGCGTATTCTCGGCGGTTGGCTGTGAACGCTCCAGCAGCCGCAGTTGCAACTGCAAGTTCCGCTGCAATTGCTCCATTTGCTGCTTGTAAAGTTTCAGTTGCTGATTCGCATCACTGACTGCGACGCGGATATTGCCCGCCATCGCCCGCAAATGGACGACTTCACCGCCGCCATTCAGGACGCCTTCGGCGCGAATGGATTCTCCTCCGTTGGCATTGGCGTCGCGGCTGACGGTCATAGGAAATGAGGGGTCGAACGTGACGTGGTGCTCGTCACCCGATTGCACTTGCGCATCAATCGTGATCGGCAGTTCGCGGGGAATGTAGACAACGATGTCGCCTTCGCCCGATTGCAGTTCGCACTGGTCCGGCTTTTTCGCGGGAGCCACAAACCACGCTGTAATCCCGCCGGCCCCCGTGGATGCCTTCACCGCGCTATCTACTTGCGTCAGATAAATGCTGCCGCCGCTGGTCTGCAGATCCGTGGGACCCGAAACGCGCACCACGCGAATTCCTCCGCCGCCGGTCCTCGCACGAACCAAGCCCGCCGTCTCACCTACTTCGATTTGGCCACCGGCCGTCTCTGCGACCAGTTCGCTTCCGGAGTGCTCCACGGAGACGTTTCCGCCGCCGGTGGAGACGCGCGCGATTCCATTGACCGATGCCACTCGTATGTGCCCGCCGCTAGTGTGCAACGTGGCATTGCCATCAATCGAACCCGTGGTGATGTGCCCGCCGCCGGTCGCGGCAACCAATTCGCCGGCGACGTTCTTCACCGTGATGTGCCCGCCATCGGTCGTCAGATGCGCCGGTCCGCCGATGTTTCCTGCAACAATATTCCCGCCGGCAGTCGCGAGCGTGGCGAAGCCGTTCACGTCGTCCGTATCGATATTTCCGCCGCCCGTCATCACATCGAGGCTGTAATTTTTTGGAATATTTACTTCGATGGTCACCCACAAACGTCCGGTCGCGCGGCGCTCCAAACCCTGCCCGCGAAAGTAGACGCCTTCGGGAGTCTCACGCGCGCTGACCAGGAAGCTCTTGAGAAGTTGTTTCGCATCTTTTTGTGAAGCGTCGGCTTCGAGAAGAACCGTGTAATCTATTTTTCCGGAATTCTGCGTCTTGATGACGATGTTGCCGAGGTCGGTAACCAAATGGAGGCGCTGGCCGTCGCGAGTAGCCACTGTGCCGGTCAGCGCGACGCGCAACCGCGACGCCGGGGCGTTGGCCTGCTGCGTTTTATCGCGCCCGTCCCCGGATGCCTGTCGCGCCGGCAGAACGAGCGTCGCCAGAAATGCCGCGGCGATCCCCGCGACCAAAACATGCGCAGGCGCACCAAACCGTTCCCCGAACTTTGGCCGGGCCCGCAAAATGAGTGATTTGCCGCTCATGTTTAGAATTTTTGCCGCGGACCGAGATCGCGGATGACGGCAGCGCTTTGCAGCCGGATGTAGGTGCTGGGATCTTTTTTCATGCGTTCGCGCAAAACCGCCAGCATATGATCGTCAGCGTCCACTTGACCCTTGGCGGCCATGTCGCGCAGCGCATTAATCGCTTCCACGCGCACTCCAGGGTTTTGATCGTCCACCAGCGCATCAAGCAGCGTCTGGCGAACCAGGTCCTGAGGTTCGGCGCCGTTGAGAGCTTCGAGCGCCTTCAATCGCACCGCCGCATTGTGATCCGTGTGGACCGCCTGGCAGAGTGCCGAACGTACATCCGGATCGTTGTTGCGCGCACGCAGCAAATCCACTGCATCCAGTCGTACATCCGGATCGAAACGCTGATTATTGTGCAGCACGTACATCAGCACGCGCTTGACGTCATCATCATTCACGGTGCCGGATACCATGAACGGCTGCTGTGCCCGCATCTGCAATTGCACGCGCGGAGGCTCGTTATCAGACGCTGGAAACACGTTGATTCCCGCCACATCAGCAGTGTGAAGATCGAGAGAGCTGAGAGAAGAGGAAGGAGTAACGTCAGGACTGTTGTCTACGGGCTGAGTCGCTGAGATGTTGGACGCGGCCAGCGGTTCGTTTCCTTTCGGCGCAACGGGATGCCGCAGGAGGCGCGGTCCCAAAATTCCCACGGAAAATCCAATCGTCAGCAAGAGCGCCGCGCTCCACGCCGGCCGCGGGGAAATCCAACTGGAAGGGAGCAGCGCGCCAACCGCGCGACGCAGCCAGCCACGTTCTTCCTGCTGATCGAGCACGTCGTCCAGCGTCGCGCGGCAGCTCGCCAGTAACGACGCATCCGGTTCGTGATGATTCGCGGCGAGCAGCGCGAGCATTTCATTTTCGCCCGTCATCGCCAGGCTGCAGCTGGAACAATGCTGAAGGTGCTCGTCCACCTCCGCCATTTCCGACGCATCCAATTCACCTGCCGCAAAGAGAATGAGCCGCGGCTCGTAATCCTCGCACGCCGAACTCTTCATTCCCTCGAATCCCTCTTGCTGCATTCTTTCCGTCCTCGCCGATTTCGCTTAACGCATGCCTTCCAAGCTCGCGCGCAATTTTCGCGTCGCCCGGAACAGCGAATTCTTTACTGTCTCTTCTGACGTGCCTAGCATGTCTCCGATAGCACGTAATTTCAATCCCTGATAATGCTTCATCTCAAAGACCATGCGCTCGCGGGGGGAAAGCCGGTTTAGCGCGCTCGCAATGTGCTGGCCCAATTCCTGCCCCAGCAGATTTCTTTCCGGATTCGCCGCGGCCCTTTGTTCCGGCTGCCGGTCGAAGAAATCTCTTGTCCCACCTTCAGCATCTTCCGGCACCGGCGCTTGATCTTCCCGACGGCTCGTTCGGCGCCGCAAGTGATCGAGCGCCACGTTCGTCACGATGCGGTAGAGCCACGTATAAAAACTGCACTCAAATCGGAAGCGGTGGAGATTCCTATAAACGCGCAGAAAACTTTCCTGGTAAATGTCCCGCGCATCTTCGGGACGATGCACCAGATTCAACGCCAGCCGCAATACCTCGCGGTCGAACTTGCACACCAATTCCTCAAACGCCAAACGGTCGCCCGCCTGCGCCTTACGGACGAGTGCCTGCTCTTCCGCAAGCTTCACCGCCGCTGCCTGGCGCGCCTCTCCCTCGAGTGCGACGCTCATCCCCATGGTGTTTATCGTTGGCCTGGAAACGCCTGAGTTCAGTGCACCGGAACTCGGGTCGTGAATTAGGTTTTTCCCGGCATCAAGCCTTTCTGCGGGTTCCCTAAACATAGACGGGCCTTGTGGCCGTTGGTGAGCACCCGCGGACGTTACTTTCCCACTATCGGACAACTGCGCCACTGCACACCTCTTGCTGAGATGCGCGCACGCCTCATAACGCTGCAAAGGCAGCACTTAGACCTGCCGCGAATACACCTCGGTCAGTTTCGCGGCGGCCTGCAACTCGGCAAATGGATGGATTGCAAGGTGTTAGCCACTTCGCGAGAGCCTCATCTTCGAGCCGACACGAATGAGCCCGTAGACTCCGAGGCAGACGACGAAATCAACCAGGCTACCCCAGTCCAAGAGAAATCCTTGGTGGCGGAGCACGGACGGCAGGTGTGGCACCAGCGAAAAATAATAGATCGCATTTCCCAGAAGAATGGCAACCAGATATTCGATCCAGCGCCGCAGCGGAGTGCCTAAAAAGTTGCGCGCCATGATTTCCAAAACGAATTCCTCTTGCAGCCAGAAAAAATTATGTAGCGGCCGCTGTGTCCCGCCTTTCGGGACACAGCGGACAACCTTACCCTATAATTCCTACAAATCAATTTTAGGCCACCGCTCGTATCCACGCAAACGAGCTTCTGTCCAGCAAACCGATGGTATAAAAGTGTTGTACTTGCGCCCGCGCGTTCCGCGCCTCGCGCGCCTCACCTTCATGCCCATCGCGCTAACCAATCCGGTCAAATATCTACGCGGAGTCGGTCCGCAACGCGCCGCCACGCTCGCAGAGCGCGGCATCCTGACTGTGGCTGATCTGCTCGGCTATCTTCCCTTCCGCTACGAAGACCGCCTCCGCTTCACGCCCATCGCCGAAATCATTCCCGGACAAGTCCAAACAATTTTCGCGGAAGTCACCGGCGGAGGAGGCACCACGGTTCGCTTCGCGCGCGGCCGCCGCTCGATTTTCCACGTGACGGTGCGCGATGCTTCGGGCAAGGTCTACGTCCGCTTTTTTCACGGCGGCTATCTCGAAGGTCGCCTCAAGGACGGGCAAAAACTCGTGCTGCATGGAAAAGTCGACCGCGATCTCTATAGCCCCGGTCGCCTCGAAATGGTCAACCCGCAAATCGAGCTGGTCGGCGCCACCGAAGGCCCTGCGGCGGATTCCACAGAAGTAGGCCGCATCGTTCCTATTTACGAAGCCCTCGGTGGCATCAGTTCGCGGATGCTGCGGCGAATCATCTACGCAGTTCTTGAAGATTTCGAGGGAAATATTCCCGACCCGCTGCCGCCTCACATTCTCGAACGCTATCGCTTTCCCTCGCGCCGCGATGCATTGGTCTTCGCGCACTTTCCGCCACAAAACGAAAACATCGAGCTTCTGAATAATTACCGCAGCCCCGCGCAGATTCGTCTGATCTTCGAGGAATTTTTCTACTATCAGCTCGCGCTTGCCTTGCGTCGCTTGAACGACCACACTCGCCGCGGAATCGCCATGCGCGTCCGCGAAGAAAAAGTGCGCGCAGCGTTGAAACGCATCCTGCCCTTTAAGCCCACAGCGGCGCAAAAACGCGTGCTCGCCGAAATCGCCGCCGATCTCGAACGCCCCTACCCCATGAATCGCCTGCTCGAAGGCGACGTCGGCAGCGGAAAAACGATCGTCGCGCTCGAAGCCGCTACCATCGTCATCGAAAATGGCTACCAGGTCGCGTTGATGGCCCCCACCGAAATTCTCGCCGCGCAACACTATCTCTCTGCGCGCCGCATCTTCGAACCCTCCGGCTACGGCGTGGAATTGATCGTGAGCGGCCGAGCCCGCTCGGCAAAGGACGAATCACTCGCGCGCGTCGGTAGCGCCGAAGCTCAAATGATCATCGGAACGCACGCGCTGATCGAAAATCCGGTAGCCTTCAAGAAACTGGGCCTCGTGATCGTGGATGAGCAGCACCGCTTCGGGGTCCTGCAGCGCAAACGCCTGATCGAAAAAGGCGCGTCTCCGCACGTTCTAGTGATGACAGCAACACCGATACCGCGCACCCTCGCCCTCACTCTCTACGGCGACCTGGAAATTTCTGTTATTGACGAAATGCCGCCCGGCCGCACGCCCATCGAAACGCGTTGGACCGAAGACACGCAACTGAACGGCGTGTGGGAGTTCCTGCGCCGCGAAATCGCGAGAGGCCGACAGGCTTATGTGGTATATCCCGTCATCAAAGAATCAAAACAAGAGCTAAAAGCCGCCACGGCCGAATACGAACGCCTTGCCACGCACGTATTTCCGGGCATTCGCGTGGGCTTGCTGCACGGCCGCCTGAAAAACGATGAAAAAGATTCAGTGATGGAACAATTTCGTCGCAACGAAATCCAAATCCTAGTCGCCACCACCGTGATCGAAGTGGGCGTGGATGTGCCGAACGCCACCATCATGGTCGTCGAGCACGCCGATCGCTTCGGCCTCGCGCAGCTCCATCAATTGCGCGGCCGCATCGGGCGCGGCGCGGAGAAATCACGTTGTATTCTGGTGGCTCGTAAAAATATTACCGGCGAGGCGCGCGCAAGAATCGAAACGATGGTGGCCACGTCCAACGGATTTGAAATCGCGGAGCAGGATTTGAAGCAGCGCGGCCCGGGAGAATTTTTCGGCACGCGGCAGCACGGCGACGCCGCCTTCTCGGTGGCGCAGCCGCTGCGCGATCACGAAATCCTGGAACTCGCGCGCCGCGAAGCGTTTGCGCTGGCGGAAAATCCCGAGCGCGCCGCCCAAATCGTCGCGCGCCTCGAAGCACTCAGTCCCGCGTGGCGCAAACGATATCAGCTGGCTTCGGTAGGCTAGACGATGCGCGTGATTGCAGGACAATATCGCAGCCGGCGGTTGAAAGGCCCGGGCACCATGCGTATACGACCAACGAGCGACCGCCTCCGCGAAACGCTCTTCAATGTTCTTGGACCTTCAATCGCGGATTCCTACTTCGTGGATCTTTTCGCCGGCACAGGCGCCGTGGGAATCGAAGCAATCAGCCGCGGCGCTCGCGACGTCTTCTTCGTCGAATCCAGCGTGAAAGCCGCGCGCCTCATCCGCGAAAATCTCGCATCACTCGAAATTCGCGCCGGTGCCGAAGTGATCGAAGCAGACGCCGTGCGCGGTCTGGAAAGACTTGCGTCGCGCCGCCTGATGGCCGATTTCATCTTCCTCGATCCGCCATATGAAAAGGCCGACGAGTACTCGGACGTCCTGGAATTCCTGGACGCTTCGCACCTGATCGCGCCCCGCGGCATCGTCATAGTCGAGCACTTCAGCAAAATGGAGTTGCCGCAGCGTTTAGATCGTCTGGAATGCACGCGGGAAATCGAGCAAGGTGATACCCTGCTTACTTTTTACAGGTTGGCAGCCGCAGCCTAACGTCGGCGCATCCAACCCGCTCAGGTATAATGTCCAAGCCGATGCAATCAGCTGCAAAACGCGCGCTTGAACCCGCCGAGGAAACGCTGGTGGAGCTGTCTTCGCATTCCAAATTGCCCCGGCTCGACCTGGGCGTGGATTGGGGCTCCCCGTGGCAGGAATTTCGCTCGAGTCTACGCTCCCATTTCAGTGGCGAGCGCGCCCCGCAAGACGCGGAGTTGCCTGCCGATTCCGATCTGCGCGTCGAATGGATCCAAGGCCGCTTCCCGGGCCGCGCCTTCACTGCGGCGGCATTGTGGCACGTAGCCGCGATCGCGATTATCTTGCTCCCGATCTGGCATTTCCTCGCCAGCAATCCTCCGAACCTCGCGCCCGTGCGCATCGAACTCACCTGGACCAATCCCACACAGGATTTGCCGCCCATTTCCCTGCCCGGCCACGAAATCAAACCCAGCCCCAAAGGCGATCCAGCAAAGCCGTTGCCGCGCAAGGGTGCGGATGCCTTCCACCCGCGCCAAACAATTCTGTCGGAACCAATTCGAGTGACGCATCCCCGACAAACGCTGATCCAGCCGGACGCGCCGGCGACTCCACCGAAAATTGATAATCCGTTACCAAACATTGCCGAATGGGCCTCAACGCCGGCGATTCCCAAGCCTCAGCTTCATCTAGGCTCCGCTGCGGCCGCCCCGGAAATACGCCATCGCGCCGCAGCTGATCTGACAGCTCCCGAAGTCAATCAAGAAAAAAATGCTGGGCCCCTCGATATCGCTGCTTCGCCCATGATCAACGCGCAACCGCGCATGCCCGTCGAACCCATATCCAGAGCGGTTGCAGCGAAGCACACCACGCAAGCAGATACAGGCGTTGCCCCGGAAGTTTCTTCCGCCTCCGCAGGCGACGCGAATCTGCACCGCCTGATTGCGATTTCGGCATCGCCCGCACCTCCAGCGCCGGAAGTGAACGTGCCGCAAGGAAATCTCGCCGCGCGTGTTGCGATTTCACCTGATGGAAAGCAGCCCGGCGTTCCCGGCGGCGCGGAAAGCGGTGCCGCGGGAAACGGCGGCGCAGGCGGCGATGCCTCCAGCCGCGGCGGACGAGGAGCCAGCGCCGCCGGAGGCGCAAACGCCGGCTCGTTTCCAGGCGCGGTGAGCATCACTGGCGGCAATGGACATTCAGGAAGCGGCGGATTAGCTCCCGCAGGACGTCCCACGCACCTGAATCTGAAACCGATGGAATCGGCGGACGCAATGTCCGCGCCGCGCCGCGGCCCGTTGGTGATCGGCTCGATTGATCCGGGCATGCCGCCCGAACGGCTTCTTTCCGGCCCGAAAGTTTATTCCCTGCACATTGATATGCCCAATCTCACCAGCGCCAATGGCACAAACTGGATCGTAAATTTCGCGCAATTGGAGGAAGGCAATCCTCCCTACACCAAACCGAAAGGCGACCTGACTGGATTGGAACTGGTCCGCAAGGTGGATCCCAAATATCCGCCGGATCTAATCAAGCAAAGAGTGGATGGCGAAGTGGTTCTCTATGCGATCATTCGCAAGAACGGCTCGGTGGACAGCATCCAGGTGGTGCACAGCGTAGACCCGCAACTCGACCGTTACGCAATGGAAGCTTTATCGCGCTGGGAATTTCACCCCGCCCTGCGCGACGGCCAACCCGTGGATCTCGAAGCGATCGTGCATATTCCGTTTCACTTCCACAGCGAATAGCGCGAGTATTAGTGCGAAGAACCAGCTTGTTTCGCCTGCCGCTCGCTCCGCACGCCGCTCTCTTCGAGCAGCTTCACCATCGCATACACCGAAAAGCTGCAAGGCGTCGCGACGCCTAGTTCCTGGCCGCAGCGCACCACATAACCATTCAGCGACTCAATCTCGGTTTTCTTACCACGCGCCACATCGTGCGCCGTGGAAGATGTCGCACTGCCAAAACTTCCGAGCGACTTGATCCCCTCGTCCATAAATTTTTCGACGTCGGGTAGCTGGATACCCGTAGCGCTCCCCACCGCCACGGTTTCTTCGATCAATCGCCGCATCAATTCTCGCGACGCGGGATTCCGCACCGCCTCCGCATAAGAACATTGCGCGACCGCCGTTACCGCGTTCCCCGCGCAATTCATGATGAACTTCGCCCAGATATCCCCTTCGATATAGTCCGAAACACGGCACGGTACGCCCGCGAATGCAAACAGCGCAGCGATTTTTTCAGTGCGCGCGGAGTGTCCCGACGCAGGTGACAAAGATGCGGCCCTGCTCGTCAATTCCCCTACAGCTAATTCCCCGCGACCCAAATGTTTCACGTGTCCCGGCTGGGGCAACTCCGCTGCGATATAGACCACTGCCGGCAGCGCATCAATTCCCGACGCCGCGCGGATCGTTTCCACATTGTCCACGCCGTTTTGCAAACTAACAACGATCGCGCCAGGCGCCAAATGCGGCGCAACGGCTCGCGAAGTCGCTTCGTTGTCCTGTCCTTTCACGCAAAAAAGGACAACGTCCGCTCCCGCCACGGCGGCAGGATCGGCCGAGGCCTCCACCGCCACGCGCTCCTGAAATGTAAGCGTGTCCAAGAATAGCTTGTCCCGGCGAATCGCTTCCACGTGCGCTGGCCTTCCAATCAACACCACCGGAACTCCGGCGCGCGCGAGCATTCCGCCGAAGTAGGAGCCCACTGCGCCTGCGCCCATCACCGCAACTCGCGGTTTCGCGTTCGTCGTGCTTCCTTGTGATGCAGTCACTGCAACCTCCCGGGAGCCTGCAATTTAGAAATGTTCACGCAAGTCACGAAAGCTATTCAAGATGAGCAGCTTCCCCGTGCCGCTCTCCAGCTCCGCATGCTCCAAATGCCACGTATTCGAATGCGGAATGAACACTGCGTTCAAGCCCATCTGCAGAGCCGGATTGATGTCGCTGCGCGGGCTATTGCCCACCATCCAGCCGTGTGTCTTCACGATTTTGAACTGCTCAACCATGCGTTCGTACACGCTCGCGTCTTTTTCCAGCACGATCTCGATCGCGTCGAAGTGAGGCTGCAGGCCCGAGCGCTCGACTTTCGCAGCCTGCTCCGCCGGCTCGCCCTTCGTCAGCAGGATTAGCCGGTGATGCTTCGAGAGGTACGCGAGAGTTTCGGGAACGCCATCCAGGATGTGCGGCGGCGTGGCTTCCAGCTCCGCGGCGATCCGCGCGATTTCCTGCACCAGTTCGCGCCGCGCCGCGTTTCCTGCCAGCTTCATATAAGTCTCTTCCAGCGAGCGGCGAAAACTGCGTACGCCGTAGCCGTGCTGGCGGATATTGCGCTTTTCAGTTTCGTTCAGGATGTGGCGGATATAGTCGCGGGTGTAACCGAGATGCTCGAGCTGCGTAATAAAGTGTTCGATGGACTTCTCGAAGAAGATGTTGTTTTCCCAGAGCGTGTCGTCCGCGTCAATCAGTAAGGTATGCCGAGCCATTCGAAAATTCGCGCTCCCGTTTCCCGAGGCAAGTAAGAATCTCGTCGCGAGCGCACGTCTGAACCAGGACCGCAGCTCGCGTCACGCCGCAACGCAGGCTTAGCTGGAGGCTGTCGCCTTGCGGGTACCGACCGCAAGCTGGTCCAGAATCGCGCGCGCAATTTTCTGCGTTTCGCCGAACCGCGCTAGGTAATCTTGAAATTCGCGGTTCAGATCCAGGGCCGTCGTCGCGTCCAGCTTGGTCCGCAAGATCATGTCGCGCAAATGGACGGGATGCGGCAGGACTGCGTCGTCCCGCAATTCATCCAGCGCCGTGATCGGATCGTAGTGATACATGTGCCCCCCGTTTCACGCAAAAATCAATTCTACTCTGTTTTGCGGGAAGCGTCAGGCAGTGGCGGGAAGAAATTCGTAGCGGTCGATGCGCGCAGCGACGCCGCGATGGCCGTTGCGCGGCTCGACGCGGAGTACGTGCGCGTAACAGCGGATGTGCACGTCGCCGGCGAGTGTGATCTGCTGCGGCAAGGTGAGTACGAACTCGATCGGCGCGCCGGCTTCAACGCGCGCCTCGATCGTGAAGTAAAGTCCGCGGAAACTGACGTCGCGCGTTTCGCCCTGTTGTTCGAGCACGCGATCCTCGGCCGAAAATCGCACCTTCAGGGGCAGCATCATAGTAAAACGCCGCGCTGCCCGGCGCTCGACCGCGTTGTCCATCGGACCTCCCAGGAAAGCCTCCGATGTCGTCAAGCTATCACCGCTGCGAGCCGGCGCGCAACCGATTTTAAGACTCCGGCACATTCAGTTTTGGGATATCGCTGCGCCACTTCGCCGAAGTTTCGGTTGACCGTAAGCAAAGTTTGACCTGCTTCGCCGCGACGGCTACGATGGGCGCATGGTTTCGGTAGCCAAGCCCACCGAACTCCGTAGGCATCCTCGCGCGCAACTCAGTTTGCCTGCGCGCCTGCGCTGGCGCGGGACGCTCGGCATGCGCCTCGAAGCGGCGCGCACGCTGGATGTGGCGCGTGACGGCGTTCGCGTGAAGCGCCGCGAGCCGTGTGTACTTGGCTCTCGCGTGTGGATCGCGTTTCCGTTTGACGCTAATTCCCCCAGCGTGCCGCCGGAAACGCCCGCGCATGTCGTGCGCGTGAAACCGGCCGCTCGCGGCGGCTATGAAGTCGCATTGCACCTGGAATTGCCGCCGCGCAGACCGCCGCGACCTCCGGAAAACGAACGCCGCGCTTCCTTCAGGGTGTCGTTCGCCCTCCCCATATTTGTCCGCGGGTCGGGCTCGCCCTGGCCGGAAGAGTCCATGACTCAGAACATCTCGCGCACCGGTGCTCGCTTCGAATCCGCACACATCTATACCACTGGCGAGGCCGTGCTCGCAAAAATCCCGTGGGGCGAATGGGAACACGCCGGCGAAATCCCGGCACGAATTGTCCGCGTGGAACCCGCAGAAAATCCTCGCGGTCCCGCGCCTCGCGCCGAGCTGGAATCCGGCGTGAGCGCCATGCTTACCAGCGTCGCGATTCGCTGGGACTCGCCGTCGAAGACTTGAACCAAGCTCGTCACCTTTGCGCCGCTCGCGGCTCTTCGTTACACTCATTCATTCACGCGACTTCATGGCTGACACATTTCATCGCAATTTTTTTCTGAACGGTCCTGCCGGCAGGATCGAGGCGCTGCTCTGGACCGTGCCGCATACGAATCCACCGATGACCGCCCTGGTTTGCCACCCGCATCCGCTCTTCGGCGGCACCATGCACAATAAAGTCGTTTACCAGACGGCGAAGGCGCTGCACAAGCGCGGACTACCGGTACTGCGTTTCAATTTTCGCGGAGCGGGAGCGAGCGAGGGCACACATGATCGTGGCGTCGGTGAGCGAGACGACGTCCGCACGGCGCTTGATTACCTGGCGGAGGGCTTTCCGGCGAAGCCGATTCTGCTCGCAGGCTTCAGCTTCGGTTCGGTGGTGGGACTGCGAGTGGGCTGCGCGGATGAACGCGTTGTGGAACTGATCGGTCTGGGACTTCCCGTGGACAATTCGAACTTGAGTTACTTGCAGGAATGCACCAAGCCGAAACTCATTATCCAGGGCGGGTATGACCAGTTCGGCTCGCGCGCCAATATAGAAACGTTCTTTGAAGCTTTGCCCGAGCCCAAGCGCCTCGTGATCGTCAATGGCGCCGACCATTTTTTCACCGGCCAGCTCGACAAAGTCGCCCCGGAGATTGACATGTGGCTCGACGAGCGCCATCCGCGCGCCACAGCGCTCCCCTCGCAGGCCTAGCTTCTCTGTTCGAAGAGCTTCATGAATTGTTCGCGCGACGCCGGCTCCACGCCAATCAGCTGCAAATTGGCTTTCACGTGAGGCACTTGGCTCATGCCAACGAGCGCCGTGGTCAGTCCCGGCACCGAGCGGGCAAATTGCAATGCGAGCGACGCGTTATCTTTCAGTCCCAGCGCGCTATTAACGAACGCAGGCAAATTTTTGATCAGCTGGCCTTGCAGGAGCGCCGCGCTGGTAACTAGCGCGATTCCGGCGGCGCGCGCAGCCTGCACCATTGGCACGGAACGCCCTTCCACTACTTGATTGGGCCGCGTCAGCGCCTCTGGCATCGCCAGATTGAACGGCAGTTGCACGAAACGGAAGTGATGGTCGTCGCCCGCCACGTCTTTCGCGATCTTCACCATGTCCGCGAGCGACAGGAAGCCAGCCGCCTTGGGATCCTCGCGAAACGAATTCCACGTCGCCATGCCGTACGCGCGGATTTGTTTCGACGCTACCGCGGCTTCCAGGAACAGAAATGCCTCACGGATGCGCCGGCGAAATTCATCCGGCGGGACTTCGCTCAACTGCGTTTCCGGATTGTGCAGGTAGAAAACGTCAATCGTTTCGAGCCCCAGATTCCGCCGGCTGCGATCTAGTTGATCCGCCAGGAAGCCCGGCGCCATGCAGTGGCATCCGGCGGCGATGTCCTCCACGCGAAACACGCCGCGCTCAAGGAACTCGTGCGAAAAATATGAATTCGGGTCCGCGGGCATTTCACCGTCCGGCGTGAGGAACCCCGCCTTCGTGCAGACCATGATTTCGTCGCGGCCGAAACCTTGGTGGAAGAGTTCCCGAAGCGCCGCGCCGACGGCGCGCTCGCTGCGTTGGAAGCGGTAATTGATCGCGGAGTCCACCACATTGATGCCGCCTTCGATAGCCGCCACGACTGCGTCGGTGTAGGCACCGTCGGTGGCTTCATCAGGCTCACCCAGGTACGTCCCGATGCCAATCGAAGAGAGCACCAACCCGCCGCGAATTTCGCGGAAGTGGCCCGCGGCGGCGCGGCCTTGAAATCGCGCCGCATAACGCAGCGTGCCTTCCGCTGTGGCGGACCCGGACTTGCGTTCGTCACTGAGCGGCACGGCGGACGACATTGCACCTCTCTAGGCTGGAAGAAAATTGCATTCCGCGCAGTATAGCAGAACCCACATCCACCGCGGTTTTGCGCGGGAACGAGCACAAGGTCAACGCGCCTGAATTTCTTCCGGCGGCTCGACTGGGGATAGTCCCTGCGCCATGATCAATTGGCGCGCCTCGAAACGCAAACTTGGGAGATAGCGTATAAAGACCAGCGCCGCGGCGAATGCGACAACCCCACCGATAGCCACCGTCCAGGGCGCTCCGATTTTTTCGGCCAGCGCGCCGGCAAAGAGCGAACCGAGCGGCGCCATCCCCATAAACATCATGGTGTACATGGCCATGGCGCGGCCGCGCAGTTCGTCCGGCACCATCGCCTGGATTAAGGTGTTGGAACTCGACATTTGGAGCATCACGGCGTACCCGACCGGAATCAGTAGCGCCACGGACAGCCAGAACGAATTCGAAAACGCGAAAAGGACCAAGGAAACTCCGAATGCTGCCGCCGCGGAGCCGACCACGCGGCCTAGTCCGTGGACACCCCTGCGTATGGCAAGAGTGAGCGCGCCGAGTAGCGCTCCGACTCCGGACGAGCCCATGAGTATGCCCAGTCCGTGCGCGCCGCGATGCAAAATCTGGTCGGCGAAGATAGGCATCAGGACGGAATACGGCACGGCCACGAGGCTCACGACACCGATCAAGAGGACCAGCGCCAGAATTGGTTTCGTGCGGCGGACGAAGCGGAAGCCTTCGACGATATGCTCGTACGGAGAAGTATCCTTGGAGGCGGTGCGCAACGACTCAAACTTCATCATTAACAGGCCGACGATTACCGCAATGTAGCTGACAGCGTTGGCAAAAAAGCACCACCCTTCGCCGATGCGCGCGACCAAGATTCCGGCGATGGCGGGGCCGATGATGCGCGCGCCGTTGAACATGGAGGAATTCAGCGCAATAGCGTTCATCAAATCGTCCCGCACTACCATTTCGATGAGCAGAGATTGGCGGGCAGGCACGTCGAAGGCGTTTACGACACCTAGCAGCGCGGCGAGCGCCATGATTTCCCACACGCGAATGATGTGCAGCAGCGTCAGCGCCGCGAGTGCGAAGGCCAGGATCATCGAGGCTACTTGCGTGCCGATGACGACTTTGTGGCGATTCCAACGATCGGCGGCGAGACCTCCGAGAGGCGCGAAGAGAAAAATCGGAATCCGGCCGACGAAACCGACCGTGCCGAGCAGGAGCGATGAGCCAGTGAGGCGGTAGACCAGCCAGGCCTCGGCGATGGTCTGCATCCAGGTGCCGATCAGCGAGATCATTTGGCCGCTGAAGAACAGCTGGAAATTGCGATGGCGGAGCGAGCGAAACATCTCGCGAACTCGGGAAGTGTTGTCGGGAGGGGGAAGCGGCGGGATTGGAGTGTCAGCGAGGGCCATCGTATCAATTGTACGATGCAACGGTTGCGCGGCTCATGGCGATTCCGGCGACGGTTTACTGCGAGGGATGCGGCGGAATTTTCGCGGGCTGCGGGCCGGCTAGCAGGCGGCTGCAGGCGCGCAACATGCGGCGATAAGGCCAGACTTTGTCGCGAAAGAGGATTTCGCCTTCGCGCGGCTTGGAATAGAACCAGCGCGCGAGTAACGATAAATGGTCCGGCAATTCGGGAGGCGCGGAGCGAAGCCCGTAACGTGCGCGCCAGTTTTTTGCTGATTTTGCCGGCACGGTTTCGGTCGTCGCAGCGACGGGCGGCGCGGAGAGTTGCTGCTCGTCTGTTTCCGTGCGAGCTGAATCTTCCGATTTCGCGGCAACTTCATCCATCGCAATATCCGCTTCCAGCTTCTCCTTCAAGATCGCTTCGACCGAGCGCGGTTCGCTGGAAATTTCGGCGAAGCGCAGAAAAAGAGGCGCATCGAGCAGGCCGCTGCGCACCGGAAACACGGCGATGGTCTGATGTTCGGCGGCGCGTTGCAGGATCACAACGTCAAGCTCTTCGATCCGGCGGGCGATGTCCGGCATTCCGCGCAACGCCGCGGAGGCTTTATCGAGGCGCTTGTGGAGCGCGGCGGCGCGTTCGAAATCGAGTGCGCTGCTTGCCGCTTCGCGTTCGCGCGCGAGTTCTTCGGTGAGCGCGGCGCCGGAGGTTTCGAGCGTGTCGAGAACGCGACCGACTTCGACGTCGTATTCTTCTTTCGTGCATCCGGCGAAGCACGGCGCGAGGCACATTTTCATTTCCGAATACATGCAGCCGGGATAATCGGGATCGCGGCGAATTTTAATCTGGCAGCGGCGCGTTTTGAAGAGATCTAGAAAGCCTTCGCTGAAATCTTCGGCGAGGCGGCGCGATGCGAATGGTCCGAAATAGAATCCTTCGTCGCCGCGAATGCGGCGGGTGACGTAGCAGCGCGGGTAAGGATTGCGCAAATTCACTTTGAGCATGGCCGGAGGACGCAGGCGCATCAGATCGCGATAGCGGCGGGGAAAATAGGCGCGGGCGTTTTCGTAGTACGCGAACGATTGTTCAAATTTCGAGCCGGTGACGCGGTAGCGAATGCGCCGGGTCACTTCGCGCAGGTTCAGAGCCTTCGATAGGGTTTCCGGCCGGCTCAGAAGGCGCTCGGCGGCGCGGCGGATGTCTGCGGTACGGGCGAGGTACGGCTGCGCGCCTGATTCGTGCATCTCGAGAAGGAAGATGCCCGGGCGGGCGGGAAGCGCGGCGAAGAAATCAGCGTCGAATTCGGGGAAGAAATCGAGGGCGGAATCGAGTTCGAGCATCGGTACGATGTTACACCGTGCGGAAGTTGAACGTGAGAAATCGGGCGTGAAAGTCGGCGAAATAGAAGTAGCAGAAAGTTGGCGATTGATTGGGGTCTCGTTCGTTTGTTTTCTGTGAGATACAACAGTTTCTAATCGCCAAGGTTTGCGATTGATTTTGGGGTGATTCGCGGCGATGTAACATTGTGACATGGGCGGGAACGGCGTGTGATTCGCGTGATTAGCGATTGGTGAGTAGTGATTGGTGAACTGCGGTGCGCGGGCCGTGAAAAGGCAGTGGCTAGTGGTTAGTGACGAGTGGCTAGAAGCGTTGGCGGGGCGGTTGTAACGATGTGACATGAGCAGGAACGGCGAGTGGTTGGTGTCGGGCGAAACCGTCCGGGAGGGGAACGGCGCATTTGGCGAGTGGTGATTGGTGGACCGCGAGTTGTTACCCGTGACGCGTGAGTCGTGATTGGTGGCCCACACTGGGTGACCCTCGAAACCCCATTTAGAGGCATTGCTGTTGCGATTAGAATTTGGTTTCGCGTTTATTATCAGCGAGTTGTACGCGATTATGAATGAGGTGTTGTTGCGATTAGAACTAGTTGCGCGAGCGCGCAGGCGAGCGGGTTGGCGGTTGTGTGCGACGGTGGCCAGTCCGTGGTTCGCCATGTCCTTTCCTTCCTTCGGCGCGATAAAAGCGCGATTCTATGATAACATATTGGTTAATGTCAGACGAGTATAAAATTGGCGGCGATATGTATATCTAAAGGAGAAACGTACCTGGATACGAAACGACGCTTAAAGCACACACGTTGAGACTGTTATATGCTTGGCGGCATGGAAGACGCCCTGAGAATCTGGCTTACGAGCTTAAGAACGAAGTGGTGGAAGGCGGCTGCGAAACGCAATCGTAAGCGACATCCTGAAGCTTTGCGATTTCTCCAGAAAATCATCGCCGCCGAACCGGATAACGCGCTCGCTCTGGTCCAAGCCGGCCACTGCCTGACGGCGCTCGGCAGATGCGACGAGGCCATAGAGTTTTTCGAGCGAGCACTGCAGCTTTCAGCCAGCTACTCCGAGGCGCACGCGTACTTGGCCGTTACCTACCGTCAACTTGGGCGCAACCAGGAAGCACTCGAGTCGCTCAACCGCGCCTTCCGCATTAAACCCGGGCTCAAATCGCAAGTTTTCTGGTTATTCCAACTTGGATCGGTTTGCGGAAGACTTGGGCTCTGGAACGAATCATTGGAGGCGTTTCAGGCTGAAGCGAAACTGAACGCAAAGGATGCGAGCGCCTGGGAGGGAATAGGATGGGCCTGCAGTTATTTGAACCGCGACTCGGAGGCTGTTGCCGCCTATTTGCTGGCCTTGGAATTCAATCCGAGTCGGGAATCGCTACATTCTGACCTGGGACGAGCTTACATACGATTGAAGCAATTTGAAAAAGCAGCGGAAAGCTTTCGAACCTTCCTGAAGGTGCGGCCCAACGACTCGGAAGGACTTTATAATCTGGCCGTGGCGGTCTCGGCTACCGGGAATTCGGCGGAAGTAGTCGATCTCTTCCTAAAGGCGACGAAGCTTGAGCCTGCGAATGCGAATCTTCGGTTCAACTTGGGGCTCGCATACGACGCCCGGGGTAATCACGAAAACGCCGCAGCCTCTTTCAAAGAGGCGATCCAGCTCGATCCAAATGACCCCGACTCACACTCGCGCTTGGCGGTTTCGTGCGCGCTATTGGAAAAACGACCGGAAGCAATCGAAGCTGCGCGGGAGGGCGTGCGGCTCGCGCCAGCCTCGGCACTCGCGTACCTTTGTCTTGGGATTGCGCTGTGTGGGTCTGACAGCTACTCGGACGCAGCGAACGCCTATCAAAAGTCACTTGCGTTAGACCCAGATCAGTTTGAAGCACTGGCTAACTTAGGCGAAGTGTACTCGCTGGTGGGCCGAGTTGAAGAAGCAATCCAGGCATTGGAGCGGTCGGCGAAAATCAAACCGAATGACGCGAAAGTTCATTTCCTTCTTGCGGAGTGCTATCTGAAGGCCGGAAACCGCGAAGACGCATCGCGACACTACGAAATTGTGAAGGGGTTGGATAGCGCGCTGTCTAAGGATCTAGCCAAAACTTTGGCCAAGTGAAACGAAGGGGCGGGAACTGCGAAAGTCGTACTTCAGCGGCTGAAGCCGCACTCCTTTGGCCGGATTTATATCGTCGCTGAAGCGACGACCTACAAGGATTCTTGCATTGTCACGCACGTGGTGAGGCTCGGCGGCTAAAATCGCGGGCGCAAAGGAGAAGCGATGAGTCCTGAGATGTCAGCGGCGGGCAAGGCCAGCTGGGCTTGGCCGGATTCTTTGGATGCGTTGGTGGCCGCTGCCGGTAACCACACGTTGTTGTTTGAGAACGAGCGCGTCCGAGTGGTGCAGACGCGGATTTTGCCGGGCGATTCGACTGCCATTCACACACATCGCTGGCCTAGCGTGCTGTTCGTATTCGCTTCGAGCGATCTGGTTAGGTTTGATGAGCGAGGCGACGCGCTGATGGATACGCGCGAGGCAGGTCAAGGGCTGAAGCTTCATTCGCCGGTGTGGCAGAAGCCGCTACCTCCTCATTCCGTCAAGAATGTGGGAAGCGCGGAGTTTCGCGGGGTGCAGGTGGAGCTGAAGGATGCGACGTGAAGCGTTACGCGCGAGCGTTCAGATCCGGGCGCGTCAGTAGCTTTTCAAAACCCAGGCGGCGATTACGAGCCGTTGGATTTCGCTGGTGCCTTCGTAGATTTCGGTGATGCGCGAATCGCGGTAGGCGCGTTCGACGGGATATTCGCTGCTGTAACCATAACCGCCGTGGATCTGGATGGCTTTGTGGGCTACGCGCGTGGACATTTCGCTGGCGAAAAGTTTGGCGATGGCGGCTTCCATCGAAAAGCGCGCGCCGGAATCCTGTTTCCAGGCCGCGCGGCGGACGAGCAGGCGGGCCGCCTCGATTTCCGTGGACATATCGGCGAGCATGAATTGAATGGCTTGAAAATCGGCGATGGGATGGCCGAAGGCTTGGCGTTGCTTGGCGTAGCTTAGCGCGGCTTCGAAGGCGCCTTGGGCGATGCCGGTGGCTTGCGCGCCGATGCCGATGCGTCCGCCATCGAGAGTGGAGAGCGCGACTTTGTAACCTTCGCCTTCTTCGCCGATGCGATTGGTGGCGGGAACTTCGCAATCGCTGAAGGCGAGTTCGGTGCAGGCGGTGGCGTGGATGCCTAGCTTTTTTTCTTCCTTGCCGACGGCGAAACCCGGCGTGCCCTTTTCGACGACTAGCGCGGTGATGCCCTTCTCGCCTTTTTCTGGGTGCGTATTCACGTAGACGATGGCGGCGTCGGCGGCGCCGCCATTGGTGATCCAGGCTTTGGTGCCGTTGATGACGTACTTGTCGCCTTTGCGGACGGCTTTGGTGGCGAGCGCGGCGGCGTTTGAGCCGGCTTGCGGCTCGGTGAGCGCGTAGCAGCCGATTTTTTCGCCGCGCGCGAACGGCAGCAGGAATTTTTTCTTTTGCTCGTCGGTGCCGAAACGGTGGATGGGGTCGCAGTAGAGCGAATTTTGGACTGAAAGAATGACGGCGGTGGAGGCGCAGACGCGCGCGATTTCTTCGATGACGATGGAGTAGCTGATGTGGTCCATGCCCGAGCCGCCTTCGTTTTCGGGGATGGCGACGCCGGTGAGGCCGAGTTCGGCGGCTTTTTGGATCAGGGCGCGGGGGAATTTGCCGGTTTCGTCGTTTTCTTTGGCTAGCGGCTTTACTTCGGCTTCGGCGAATTCGCGGACGCTTTTTTGCAGAAGCTGTTGCTCTTCGGTTAGTTGCAGGTTCACGCTTTGCTCCAGGTGCGGAATACAGTGGCGGACTGAAGTCCGCCGCTACAAAATCCGTGTGGCGACATCGCGCGGTGATGCGCGCTCGTCTGCGACCGATTGCAGACGAAATTGTATCGCAAGTTGCGCGTTAATCAGGGCCGAGGGCTTTTCGGAGCTTCTCGTAGGTGGTGGCTAGGTCTTCGGGCTCGATGCGGGTTTCGCCTACTACCGTCATGAAGTTGGCGTCGCCGGGCCAGCGTGGGAGAACGTGCATGTGGAGGTGGCCGGTTACTCCGGCACCGGCGGCGCGGCCGAGGTTCATGCCTAGATTATAGCCGTGGGGGCGATAGATTTTTTCCAGCGCGGCTTGCACGCGCTGGGCTAGCTGCATCATGTCCGCGAGAGTTTCCGGCTCGGCCGAGGTGAGTTCAGAGATGTGGAGGTAGGGGACGATCATGACGTGGCCGGAGGTATAGGGATAGAGATTGAGGATGATGAAATTCTTTTGGCCGCGGAAAACGATCAGGCTCTTCGAGTCATCTTTGACCGCGAGCGCCGCGCAGAAGATGCACTCGTCGTCCTTCTTAACATCGGCGATGTAGCGGTATCGCCAGGGCGTCCACAAATAATCCATCGGGCTCAGCCCCTGCTCAACTGTGAGCGCCGTGATCGGGCGAGCCCGCCGCGGGCGCGGCGGCGGAGCGCGGATTATTGACGTAGTCTTTCAATTCCTTGCTGGGCTTGAAGTAGGGGATCTTCTTGGGCGGGACTTCCACTTTGGCGCCGGTTTTGGGATTGCGGCCGGTACGCCCGCGACGCTGGCGGGTGCGAAAGCTGCCGAAGCCGCGAATTTCGATTTTATCGTCGGCCTGGAGCGCGGCGATGATGCTTTCGAATATCGTTTCGACCACCGCCTCGGATTCCTTGCGGGGCAGCTCGGTGACGCGGGTGACCTCTTCGACGAGTTCCGCCTTCGTCATCGTGTGTTCTTTATTTTCGTGCTCTCCGGCAACATCTGCCATGGGTGAGAGCCTCCTCGTTAAGATTTCGGTCGGAACTGGGCCTTGTGCGGGCTGGGGGCGGGTTTCCGCATGTCCTTGCATATCACCAATCTACCACGGCGTAAATGACTTTCCTGCGGGGAGAGAAATTTTCCAGGCGTCGCCCCCGCGTTTGCCGGAAAAATCTCGAGCTAGGATGATTGCCGCTTGGCCATGATGGCATCGCCGATGGTCGCCGTCGGCGAAGATTTTTGCGGCCGGGCGGTGGCCGAGCGGAAGGTTTCGATTTCCTGGCGCTCCACTTGTTTTTGCGCGGCGCGGTAACTCAGGCTGATTTTGTGCTGCTCGGGCTCCAAGCGCAAGATTTTGAAATCATATTCATTTCCGGTAGCGAGGACGGCGGTGACGCGCGCGCCGCGAGCGGGCTTTTCTTTGTCGCGATCGCCCTTGGGGCGGCGCTCTTCGATTTCAGAGACGTGGCAGAGCGCTTCGATGCCTTCGGCGAGTTCAACGAAGGCGCCGAAATCGGTAGTGCGCGCGACTTTACCTTTTATGATGTCGCCGATTTTGTGTTCGGTGAACCAGTTCGCCCAGATGTCTTTCAGTTGCTTGATACCGAGAGAGAGGCGGCGATTTTGCGAGTCTACTTTCAGGACTTTGGCTTCGACGGTGTCGCCCTTCTTGAATTTTTCGCTGGGATGCTTGATGCGCTCGGTCCAGCTCACGTCACTGATGTGGATGAGGCCTTCCATGCCCTCTTCGATTTCGACGAAGGCGCCAAAATCGGCGAGATTGCGGATGCGGCCGGTGATGACCGTGCCGATCGGATATTTTTCGGCGGCGGCGTCCCAGGGATCCGGGAGAGTTTGCTTCAGGCCGAGGGAAATGCGGCGCTGATCGGTTTTTACTTCGAGGACTACGACGTCCACGTCGTCGCCATCCTTCACGATTTTGGAAGGATGCTTGGTGCGTTTGGACCAGCTCATTTCGCTGACGTGTACGAGGCCTTCGACGCCGGGTTCGATTTGCACGAACGCGCCGTAATCGGTGACGCCGACGATTTTTCCTTGTACGCGAGTGCCCACCGGGAAACGTTCAGGGACTGTGGCCCACGGATCGGGGAGCAATTGTTTGCGGCCTAGCGAGATGCGCTGTTTGTCTTTATCGAATTTCAGGATTTGGACTTGGAGGTCGTCGCCGGCTTTGACGATGGAGGAGGGATGGGGAACGCGGCCCCACACCAAATCACTGACATGCAGAAGGCCGTCCATGCCGCCGAGATCCACGAAGACGCCGTAGTCGGTGACGTTTTTCACTTTGCCGGTGACGATGGCGCCTTCGGAGAGCGAGGCCATCAGCGTGTCGCGCCTCGATTTCTGATCTTCTTCGAGGATGGCGCGGCGCGAGACGACTACGTTGCCGCGTTTGCGATTTAGTTTCAGGACGCGGACGTCAATATCTTTGTCTTTCCAGCCGTCGAGATCGTGTACCGGACGCAATTCGATTTGCGAGGCGGGCAGGAAAGAGCGCACGCCGATGTCCACGACCAAGCCGCCTTTGATGCGCTCGGTGACTTTGCCGGTGATGGTGGCATGTTCGCGATAGGATTTTTCGATGCGTTCCCAGACGCGGCGGCGATGCGCGCGGACGTGGGAGAGCAGAACGTAGCCGTCTTTTTGGGAATGTAGGCGCTCGACTTCGATGGTTTGCCCGGCGCCGAATTCGATGGGGCTGCCGGAATCAACGAATTCCTGCGCGGGAACTAGGCCTTCGAACTTGCCGCCGACGTCCACAATTACGCCGGCGTCGGTCACGGCGAGGACGCGGCCGTCAAAGATTTCGCCTTCAGCAGCGACCGGTTCCGGGACGGCGAACTGGTCCATTAACTGATCCATCGTTTCGGCGGATTCTGTGGTTTCAGCGGCCTCGGCGGATTCAGTTGGCTCGCCGGTGTGGATTGCGGCGGTGATTTCGGCACTGTTCGCGATTTCTGGAGTTTGGGCGGCCGTTGCGGGCGCTTCGACGGTTGCGGCTGAAGCAGATTCGTTTGTTTCCGCAGGCGTCGCGGATTCTTCGACGGATGCCGGTTCCTGAATCACCGGTTTCGGTGCACGTGCGACGGCAGTGGCCGCGCCGCCAGAGCCGGAGGCGCCGCTTGCGGACATGCCTGAGCCGCTTCCGCTACGCGGTTCGGAAATGGCAGCCGAACTATCCTCGGGAGGATCAGTTTGGATTGAATCAAGCGCTGAAGAAGGAACGTTCGGGTCGTGTTCGGGTGACATTGGGGAGCGGCCTCCGTACGGAATCGTGCCCTGCTGCCGAGATTTGAACTCGGCTACTCCACCCGCTGGGGTTTGGAGCAAAGAAGGGGAAAGAGCGCCCACGCTAGACGTTCTTGTCACGAGGATGATACCCGCGGGGTTTGCGCGTTGTCAACAAACCATCGCGGAAAACATATGAAAACATTGAAAGTAATGGTTCAAATTAATGTTACGGAATGATGAGTGGACGAAAGTGTTTCGTCGGCGAACACGGCGTGTGAGCGACGGCGTTGATCGTGGGCTGCCGCGCTACTAATGCGAACGCCCGGCGTGGCGGATTTCTTTGCGGTAGTCGGGCGCTGAAATTTCTACTGTGCGGCACATTTCGTAGAGGCGGGAGCGGATGCGTTTGCCTACTCGTTCGGTTAGGGAATCTTCCATGGTGGGTGAGCGCATGCCCGCTATGCGAGGGGGCGGCGCGGTGTTTGCGGAACCGACGCCGGCGCCTGCGTTGGCGGAATCTGAATCGAGGAAATTTGTGGTTAGCAGCGTTACGCGCTTTTCGTTGTAGCGCGTGTTGAGGACGTGGCCTACGGTTTCCAGCGCCCACGGTGAGGGCTTGCTGGAGCCGACGTCGTCGAGGACGAGGATTTCTGCTTTCAGTACCGGTTCTAGGACGCTCATTTCTGTGGCTTGGCTTTCGGCGTTGTAACTATCCTGGATGGCTTTTAATAGCTCGCGATAATCGTAGAAAAGGCCACTGAGTCCGCGCAGGACGATCGCTTTCATGGCGGAGACGGCGAGATGCGTCTTGCCTACGCCGCATGGGCCCATCAGCAGCAAGCCGTGTTCGGTGCGGGCTGAGGCGATGGGAGTGAATTCTTCCGCGAAACGCTGGACTACTAATTTTGCTTGGGCGAGGCTGCGATTCCAGGCGGCTAATTGTTCGCGGCTGGCGTTTTCGATGTCGTTATCGGTTTCGTAGTTTTCGAAATCACAGTGACGATAGCGTTCCGGGACGCGGGCGCGCTGTAATGCGCGTTCGCTGCGATCGCCTGTGGTGCAGGCGCAGGGGACGGCCCAGACCATCTTTGGTTCGCCGATTCCGGCGCCTGGGCGATCAGCGGCTAACGGCTGAGCGCCTTCGGTAGTGCGCTCGACAACTTTCCAGCCGCTGCCTTCGCAGTGGGGACAATCTGCTCGTGCCATGTTGGAAGGATATGCGGGGTGGAGGTGGCGCGCAAGGTCACCTAGGCTGTGAAAATAATTGAGATTGTGGAAAGCGCGGGGCGCTTCGTTATTTATTTGTGGATGCGGATGGCTTGGCGCGGCGTCGAGCGGACTATGGCGTTGCGGAATTTGCGGTCGTCGCCGGCGTTGAAGCCTCGGGCCATTTCGCTGCGGACGAAGTGGATGAAGGATTCCATCTGCGTTTGCATTTCGCCCATTTTGTCGCGCATGTTGAGGATGATTTCGATTCCGGCTAGGTTGACGCCCAGCTCGCGGGTGAGATTGAGGATGATTTCCAGGCGCTCGAGGTCCTGATCGGTGTAGAGGCGCGTATTGCCTTGCGAGCGCGAAGGCTTCAGCAGGCCCACGCGCTCGTAGAGGCGCAGTGTCTGCGGATGCAGCTTGTAGAGTTCGGCCACCGCGCTGATCATGTATCCCGCTTTGGCTTTTTTTCTGGGGCGCGCTGCCATGGGCCGTCTCCTCACACCACCGCGTGGGCGAAGATTTCGCGCCGCGGATCTTCGGGATCGAGCTTGCCGAGTTCTTTGAGCAAATTGCGCACGCGCTCGTCTTCAGGTTTCGGAACCACTACCTGCACTTCAACAATCTGGTCGCCGCGTTTTCCGGCATTGCGCGCCGAGGGAGCGCCTTTTTCGCGCAGGCGCAATTTCTTGCCGCTATTGGTGCCGGGAGGAATGCGGACTTGCGAGCGGCCGTCAATCGTGGGGACTTCTACTTTCGCGCCGAGCGAAGCTTCGGGCACGGTGACCGGAACGACGGTGTAGAGATCGTCGCCGCGGCGTTCAAAGAAAGGATGCGGCTGGACTTTTATTACGAAGTAGAGATCGCCGGGAGGGCCGCCGTGCAGGCCGGCATTGCCACGGCCCGCGACGCGCACGCGCGAACCGGTCTGCGCACCCGGCGGAATACGCACGTCGAGAGATTCGACGCGCGGCACGCGGCCTTCGCCGTTGCAATTGTGACAGACGGTGTGGAGACGTCCCGAGCCGCCGCAGCGCGAGCAGGTGACCTGAAAACGCATCTTGCCGCTGACTTGCGTCACTTGGCCGGTGCCGCCGCAGGTGGGGCAAACTTTTTCATCGCCGGGTTCGACACCGGTGCCGTGGCAGACGTTGCAGGTGTCCAGGCGGGTGATGCTCAGTTTTTTTAACGCGCCGCGCATGGCCTCGGCGAACGTGATTTCGATCTGGAATTCAAGGTCGCTGCCCGGCTCGCGCTCGTTGGCGGCTTGCGCGGCATTCTGGCTGCGGAAAAATTGGCTGAAGAGATCGCGGAAGCTGGTGCCGCCGCCTGCTTCGCCCTGGCCGCCGCCAAAATCGAAGCCGCCGAAATCGAAATGAACGTCCTGCGGGCCTCCGCCACCACCGTAACCGCCGGCACCCGGAGGCGGTGCTCCGCCCTGTCCGGGGACGTTGAAGCCGAACTGGTCGTACATCTGGCGCTTCTTGGTGTCTGAAAGAACTTCGTAGGCTTCCTGAATCTGCTTGAATTTTTCTTCGGCGGATTTGTCGCCGGGATTCAAGTCCGGATGATATTTGCGCGCGAGTTTGCGATACGCGGCGCGAATTTCTTTTACTGGCGCTTTGCGCGGGACGCCCAGGAGTTCGTAATAATCTTGTTTGGTAGTTGCGGCCATGTCGGAATGATCTTCAAATAAATCTGATCTGGCAAATACGTAGAGGGGCGGGTCTGAGACCCGCCCCTACCGTGCTTGATTAATCGTTGATCATGTGTAGCTAAATCCTTCGGACCGGCGCTGCCGGTCGTCGGGATGAAATCACGCTTCGCGTGATTTCAATTTGGTTTTTTCGAGTCGTCCACATCCACGAACTCAGCGTCAACCACGTCGCCTTGTCCGCCGGATGCTGGGCCGCTCGAACCGCCACCCTGGTGGCTCGATCCGTCCGCGCCACCCGTGCCACCGCCTGCCGCCGCGCCTGCGGCTTGCTGCTGTTTGTACATTGTCGCTGCAATGTTGTGCGACGCCTTCGTCAGGCTGTCGGCTGCCGCATTCAACTTATCGAGACCGCCTTCCGCCAGAGCTCGCCGCGCTTCTTCGATGGCTGCTTCCGCCGCTTTCACGTCGGACTCAGCCAGCTTGTCGCGGTTATCGTTGACCACCTTCTCGGTCTGATAGACCAAGTTGTCGAGCCGGTTGCGGGCTTCGACTTCGGAAAGCCGCGCTTTGTCTTCAGAGGCGTGCGTGTCGGCTTCCTTCTTCATGCGCTCGGCTTCTTCCTTGCTGAGGCCGGTGGACGCAGTGATGGTGATCTTCTGCTCCTTGTTCGTCGCGTTATCCTTCGCCGAGACGTTCAAGATGCCGTTGGCGTCGATGTCGAAGGTGACTTCGACTTGGGGCATACCGCGCGGCGCGGGTGGAATTCCAATCAGATGGAATTTCCCGAGCGAACGATTGCCGCTGGCGACTGGACGTTCGCCTTGCAGCACGTGAATTTCAACCGACGTTTGATTATCCGCCGCGGTGGAAAACGTTTCCGACTTACGCGTCGGAATCGTAGTGTTGCGGGGGATCAACGTGGTCATCACGCCGCCCAGAGTCTCGACGCCCAATGAAAGGGGCGTCACGTCGAGCAGCAGGATGTCCTTCACTTCGCCGCCGAGCACGCCGCCTTGAATGGCCGCGCCGACTGCGACGACTTCATCGGGGTTGACGCCCTTATGCGGCTCTTTGCCGTTGAAGAGGCCCTTGACGATGTCCACGACGCGCGGAATACGCGTGGAGCCGCCGACCAGAACCACTTCGTCTATTTTGTCCGGCGTGACGCCCGCGTCGCTCAGCGCCTGCTTCACGGGACCGACAGTCCGCTGCAGCAGATCTTCCATCAACTGTTCGAGCTTGGCGCGCGTCAATTTCAGGGCGAGGTGCTTGGGGCCGGAAGCGTCTGCCGTGACGAAGGGGAGATTGATCTCCGTCTCCATCAATTGCGAGAGCTCGACTTTGGCTTTTTCCGCGGCTTCCTTGAGGCGCTGGATGGCCATGCGGTCTTTGCTGAGGTCAATGCCCTGCTCTTTCTTGAATTCGGCAACGATCCACTCCATCACGCGCTGGTCAATGTCGTCACCGCCCAGGTGCGTATCGCCGTTGGTGGACTTCACTTCCACGACGCCTTCGCCGACTTCGAGGATGGAAATATCGAACGTGCCGCCGCCGAGGTCGTAGACGGCGATGGTTTCGTCTTTCTTCTTGTCGAGGCCATAAGCGAGAGCCGCAGCAGTAGGCTCGTTAATGATGCGTAGGACTTCCATCCCGGCAATTTCGCCCGCTTGCTTCGTGGCTTGGCGCTGGCTGTCGTTGAAGTAAGCCGGCACCGTGATTACGACTTTGGCGACTTTTTCGCCGAGAAAGTCTTCCGCGGCGGACTTCAACTTTTGCAGAATCATGGCGGAGATTTCCGGCGGGCTGTAGGTCTTGCCGGAAATTTCCACGCGCGCGTCGTCGTGCGGTCCTTTGACTACTTTATAAGGAACGCGCTTGGCCTCTTCCTGAACTTCATCATAGCGGCGGCCCATAAACCGCTTGATGGAATAGACTGTGTTTTCGGGGTTGGTGATGGCCTGGCGCTTGGCCACCTGGCCGACCAAGCGCTCGCCGCTCTTGGTGATGGCGACCACCGAGGGGGTCGTCCGGGCCCCTTCCTGGTTGGGGATTACGGTGGGTTCGCCGCCTTGCATCACGGCGACCACCGAGTTGGTCGTACCCAGGTCAATGCCTATAATCTTACTCATGGAATGTGCTCCTATAGCGTCCTGCAGGCGTGGGCCTGGGACGACAGCTGAATGCGAAGGGTATAATACACGTTGAGTGTATCATTGTCAACATTCTTGTTGATGTCTCTAAGCGATTGTAAATAAGAAGGTTGGTAATGATGTGCTGCCGGAATTCGGGATTGCGGCGTTTAGTCGCTCTGCATCATGCAGATTCTCATGATTTTATGGTCTCAAGCTGGTTGCGCTTGCGGCGTTGCGATGATGACGTCCTCGGCGCGACACGATTCACGGAATGTGGACTTGCGCACGTCGTGAAATCGAACCAATTGGAACCGTGGGGGCATCCTAGACGAGGCTCGACCAAAACGGCACATCGGGCTTACGGCATCGCTGCACCGGCCGAGAATCGAGTTACAATTGTGGCCTCTTCTTTCAGAACCAAGTTTAGGAGGAATAGTTGAGCTTGCGAACGGAGTCCTCATGCACCCGCCCCTCGTCCGGTTGGATCATCGCTACGGCGCTCGCCGCCGCGATCGTCATTGTGCCGGCGATTGCTGCGCAAACAACCAGAGTGCACGCACACACACGCGCGGCTTCGGCGACCGATCCGGCGGCGGCTGCCGTGCCGATGAAGTCACTGGGCAATAAAAACGCGCCGATCACTATGGAAGTCTTCAGCGACTATCAGTGCCCCTCTTGTGGGAACTTTTTCGAAGTTACCTTGCGGCCGATGATCAACGAGTACGTGGCGCAGGGGAAGGTTTACCTGATCCATCACGATTTTCCGCTGCAGATGCATGCGCACTCCGGAGATGCCGCGCGCTGGGCCAACGCCGCCGCAAAAATCGGAGAGTTTCAGGAAGTGGACGCGGCGCTTTTCGACAATCAGAACGCCTGGGGCGCGAGCGGAGATATCGAGAAGTATGTGGCCGCGGCGATGAGTCCCACGGATTTCAAGCGCGTGCAGGCAATTTTGAAGCCCTGCACTTCGCCCGCGCCGACGTCGCGGGTGGACGGTTCGGCGCCGCAGGCAGATCGCGCGTGCCCGGTGGACCAATACATCGTGCAGGACATTATTCTCGGCTACCAGGTGCCGGTGAAGGCGACTCCGACGTTTATTGTGCGCTACAAGGGGCAGAGTTATCCGGCGTCGTCGGGGATCGTGAGCTGGCCGATCCTGAAGCAATTTTTTGATACGCTGCTGAGCCAGTAGGTCGGGACTTTTCGCATGACGACTACAGAAAATCGCGGAGGACTTCGGCCGATCCTGCTGATCGTGGGACGGCTGGCGCTAGCCGGGATATTTCTTTTTGCGGCTTATGCGAAATTGAAACCGCAGGCGGCGATGCCGTGGTCCGGGGCGTCTATTCGGACTTCGCTTTCGATGTTTGCGATGCAGGTGGATTCTTATCAGCTGCTTCCTCCACAGTTCGTGAGTCCGGCGGCGCATTTTCTGCCTTTGTTTGAATTGTTTTTGGGATTGTGGCTCTTGAGCGGAGTGTGGCTGCGTTATTCGGCGCTGGTAACGACGCTCTTGCTTGGCGCATTTTTCGCGATGATGGTGCGCACGTATCGCATGGGGCTGGAGATCAATTGCGGATGCTTCGGTCCTGGCGAACGATTGGGGCCGAAGACGCTTTTACGCGATGGGTCGCTGCTGGCGTTTGGGCTGGCGGTGACGATTGGCGCGTTTCTTTTGCATCGCAGCCGCGGGCGCAGCGGCGGTGGAACTTCGGCGACAGTTGCAGCGGTTTCCAGTCCTCAGCGCGCTGATTAAGGCTCGACCAAGACCGGCGCTCCCTCCTTCTAGAATTTTCCGCTGCAAACCATATCGCGATCGGCTCCAGGGATATAGAATGGCGCGTTTCATCCAGGAGGTAGCGATGCACCGTATTCTGCGCGCCGTGCTGGCTGGCGCGATTTTTGCACTAGTAATTGCAACGTTCGGCTCTTCCGCGGTATTCGCTCAAGTTTCCGCCGCAGCGCCTGGACGCAAGGACCTCACGCTGCAGCGGCTCTTCAGCCCGCCATTTCTTTTTGGACGACAGACGCAAGGCATTGAATGGGCTCCTGACGGCAAGGAATTTTCATATCTTGATCGGCAGGGCGCGGGCCGCGATGCCGCGACGGAATTGTGGACGATGAATGCGTCCACGGGCGAGCGCAAGGTTCTGGTGAACGCCGCGACTTTGAAGGAAGTGATGCAGCCGGAGAAGGCCAAAACGACGCAAGCAACCGGGCTCGGCCGGGTGCAGGCGGACAATTATTTGTGGGCGCCGGACGGAAAATCGCTGCTCTTTATCGGGAGCAATAGTTTGGTGCTACTGGATTTGCATTCGATGACTTCGAAGCCGATTATTGCGAGCAGCGAGCAGGAAATCGAAGATCCGAAGTTCTCACCCGACTCGAAATGGATCAGCTTTTCGCGGAGCGCGAATCTTTTTGCGGTAAATATCGCGAGCGGTGAGACCACGACCCTGACGAGTGGAGGCAGCGAGGAAGTTCTGAAGGGGAAACTGGACTGGGTGTATCCGGAAGAGCTCGACGCGCGGACGGCGTATTGGTGGTCGCCGGATTCGAAGAAGATTGCCTACTACGAGATGGACGAGCGGCCGGTGACGCGCTATCCGATCATGGATATGAGTTCGCCGACGGGCGCAACGGAGTACACGCGCTATCCGCAGGCGGGCGAAGCAAATCCGGTCGTGCGCGTGGGAGTGGTGGACGTCACGGGCGGCGGAGCGGCGGCAGGCGCGGCTCCGGAAACGCGTTGGATGGAGACGGGCGCGAACACGGACGTTTATTTGGCGCGCGTGAGCTGGCTGCCGGACAGCCGCAACGTGGCGATCCAGCGATTGAACCGGGCACAGAATCAGTTGGACCTGCTTTTTTGCGACGAGAAAAGCGGCGCTGCCAAGACCGTGCTGACCGAGACCGACAAGTATTGGATCAACGTCAGCGACGATCTTTATTTTTTCTCGGACAACAAACGCTTTCTGTGGTCGAGCGAACGCACCGGTTATCGGCATTTCTATTTGTATGAAAATTCCGGCAAGGAAATCGCGCAACTGACCAGCGGCGACTGGGCGATTTCCGATCTGGGCGGCTTCGGGCCGGGGTCGGCGAATCATCCGGCAGTGGACGAAGCGCGAGGCTACATTTATTTCCTCTCGAATAAGGATGACGTGCGCGAAACGCAGCTCTATCGCGTGGCGCTCGCCGATAAATCCATCACGCGTATCAGAAAGGATTCCGGCAGCCATTCGGTAAAAATCGCGCCGGACAATATGACGTTCATTGATTCCTATTCGAACGTGACCACGCCGACGCGGCAGGACCTGGAGCGCATGGATGGCACGCGCGTGGCAGTGATCAACGAGGACAAAATTCCGGAGCTTGCGGAATACCGGTTGTCGCCGGTGGAATTCGTCGAAGTCAGCGCCGACGACGGGACGCAGTTGAACGCTTCGATTATTAAGCCACCGGATTTTGATCCCACGAAGAAATATCCGGTGCTGATCTACGTGTATGGCGGGCCGCACGTTCAATTGGTGCGCAATGTCTGGGGCGGGCCGGGTTACTTGTGGCACGAAATTCTCGCCGAGAAGGGGTACATCATTTTTTCGCTGGATAATCGCGGGTCGTGGGGCCGCGGGCATGCGTTCGAGACGCCGATTTACCATCATATGGGCAAGATCGAACTGCAGGACCAACTCGCCGGCGTGAAATATTTGAAGTCGCTCGGCTACGTGGATCCGGCGCGCATTGGCATCACCGGGGGAAGTTACGGCGGGTACATGACGCTGGAAGCGCTATTCAATGCCTCGGACGTCTTCAAAGTGGGGATCGCGGATGCCCCGGTCACCGACTGGAAACTCTACGACACGATTTACACCGAGCGTTACATGGGGCGCCCGCAGGACAATCCGGAAGGATACAAGGATTCTTCGCCGGTGAACCAGGCCGGGAACATCAAGGGCAAGCTGATGCTGGTGCACGGGACCGGCGACGACAACGTACACTTCGCGAATTCGGTGGAATTACTGAACGCGATGATTGACGGATTCCATTATCCCGACCAATTGATGGTGTTTCCGGGGCGCGGGCACGGCATCAGCGATCCCGCGGCTCGTGTGTTGTCCATCCAACGGACACTGGACTTTATATTAGGGAATCTTTAATCCGAGACGCTATATGCAACCGTTGAAGTGCAGTACACTTCCAATATAATGCGACGGTTCTCTTAGCCGGGCCTTCCCCGTGCGGTGAACTTGCCGGGTGATATCTAAATGCGCGGAAAATACGAACACGAATGCAAACGCTTCGCTAGCGCCCTGTGTGTCGGCGCGGGGCTTCTGGCGGTCTCGGCTCTCTACCCTTTGATGGTGGCGGCGCAGAACGCCGCCGAGGATCCCGTGAAGCCGGCGCAAGGCGCGGTGCTGGAGGCCCCAAAGCCAGCGCAAGGCGCCGTGATAGAGGCGGATCCGTCCGCGAATCTGCTGGAAAGCGGGTACCAGCATCTCTACGAATTGAATTTCACAGCGGCACGCACGGATTTCGAGGATTACCAAAAGGCGCGGCCTGACGATCCTCTCGGGAAAGCTTCGGAAGCCGCCAGCTATCTATTCGAGCAGTTCCACGCGCGAGGCGTTTTGACTTCGGAATTTTTTGTGAACGATGCGACGTTTCTGGGCGGCGTGCCGGGAAGCGCGGAGGAAAACCGCAATCCCGGGTTTGTGGAAGCGAATTCGCGGGCGCGCGAACAAGCCAAGAAACTATTGAAGTCCAATCCCAACGATATTCATGGACTGCTGGCGCTGACCATCGCTGACGGAATGGAATCCGACTACGACGCGATCGTCATCAAGAAGCAGTTGCCGGGGCTTTCCATGATGCGGCAGGCGGAAGCGGACGCCAAAACGCTGCTGGCGATTGATCCCACGCAACAAGATGCAAACGTCGCGTTGGGGATGAGCAATTACGTGATCGGCAGCCTTCCGAGTTACAAGCGTGCGTTCCTCTGGTTTGGCGGCCTGCACGGCGACAAGCAGCGTGGCATGGACCAGATGGGTTCTGCCGCGGAACATGGCCACTACCTGCAGCCGTTCGCGAAGGTGATGCTGGCGCTGGCTTTTGAGCGCGAACACAAACCGGCGCAGGCGCGCGAATTATTGGCGGAACTCACGGCGGAATTTCCGCGGAACGCGGTTTTCGCGCGGGAGCTGGCGTTAGTGGAAAATCCTGCCTGCTGCAAGCGCTGAGTTCCTCACCGCTTACCACTTCACGCGAACGCGGTAGGTCAACGTCGCGGAGCCATCTTTTTCCACTGGAATCTCGAAGCCGATCGTCGTGGAGTCCAGCTTTTCCGGCTTGAAATTCGAGTTCACTACCTCCCAATCGCCTCCCAGCGGCTCGCGCACTTCGACGTTGACCGCACTGTCTTTGTGATTCCGTAGGGTAATCTCGTATTCCATCTCGTAAAGATTGCTTGCGAGTTTCTTGTAATCGGTCCGCTTGCGCTCGCAGACGACGTCGAAGGCGTTGCCGATGTAAATTTTCACGGTTTCATCTTTGGGGGTGTGCGAGATGGCGTCTTCGCCTACAAACTGAACGCCGCCTTTGGAATCGGCTTGATAGACGCGGACTGTGCCTGCAGGCAGCGGCATGCCTAGCTGGCTCTTTTGATCGTTCTTAAAGCGGTAATAGACTTTCACCGGCTCTGGAATCGCGTTGCCGATGCCCTGCGGATTGCGATAGTAGTAGGGCTGTCCTTCGACCATCAGATATTTTTCAACCGGGACGCCGGTGCCGGTGAGCAGGCTGATTTGTTTTGATTCGTTGTTTTGGATGGAGGTGCGGCGCTCGAGCGAGTAGAGATGGTACTCCGAAAAGTTTTCTTGCGTGAATTGGGGCGCCGCCGGTGCATCCTGAACTTTCGCGTACACTTCCAGTCCCGCGCGGGCCGGGGCAACCTGATGAATTTCGCCGGCGACCAGCTGGAGTTTGGCGTTGTCGTAGGCAACGCCGCTGTTGTTGGAAAGGGTGACCCAACCGTCAAGGTCCGCTGATTTCTCGTCACGCGTGACCGTGAGGACGTAGTCGGCGCTCCAACTCATGTTGCTGGTGAGGTAGGAGGCTTCGACTTTTTGCGCGTTCGCGCCGCGATTGTCGAGAGTCCAGACGAGCGTGGGACGGCTATAGAGATTGCCCGGCAAATCCGGGAAGCGGTAGGAGTCGGCACCCATGCCCGTTACGATTTCGTTGCCGATTTTCCAGACGGGGCCGTTGTTGTCGGCGAACAGCAGCGCTTTCGTTTCGATCCATTTTGTGGAGCCGGCGTCTTTTTCTGCGCGCACCAGGGTGACTTCGCGTCCTACGTATTTTTGCAGGAGCTTTTGCGGGTCGAGGAGATCGTATTCGTAGTTCTGCTCGACTACGTTGAGTTTCGCGGGCTCCGTTAGCGAACGAAAGTGGACTGTAGCAGGATTGATGGAGGCGGCGACGTCTTCGAATTTCAGCGGGAAGACGCCCGCGGCCAAGTGGATCTGGCGGACGTCGCGAACCAGGGCGACATTGGAATTGTAGACCGTTACGGCGAGATCCACCTGGTCTTTGTCGGTCGTGGTCAGCGTTTCGGCGGCGTTTTTTGCGGCGTCTTGTGGCTCGTGCGCCGCGTAGACCTTTTGCAAATATCCAGCCAGCGGCAATATCACGACGAGGGCGGCGAAGACCGTCGTGGCAAGACTTTTCAGCGCGCGTTTGCGCATGAGATGGCTCCTTTGATGAATCCGCATGCCGCCCCTACGAGTACGCGCACGCGTTGCAACTCTACCGCATACAATTCCTCTCAACCATAGAACGGGCGCGCTGGAATTTCTTGCAGAAAAATATCGGCCCGAGCATCGAGCACTATTTCGTGGGACTCCACGTCTTGCCGCCGTCGCTGGTTGAGAATTTACGGCCGTCGGCCGCCGTTACGGTCGCAGTCAAATCATCCTTGGCCTCAATTTGCTCGAATTCCGCGTCGTCTGCAGCGGCGGGGAACGGAACTGCCGTCCACGTCTTGCCGTCGGTGGTGCGGAAGATTGCGCCGTGTTCACCGAGCAGCCAGCAAATTTTGGCGGTGGGCGCGGAACCGGAGACAAACAAGCCGTGCAGTCCGAGCGACGTGAATTTCCAGGTGGCGCCGCCGTCTTCGGAGCGCCCGACGTCGCCGCCATTCGAAACCAGCCAGAGAACATTGGAGTCCGGCGTGCGGACTGTAAGGCCCGAGAGGTTCGAGGCCAACTGCATTTGTTGCATGCGCGCGCGCGCATCGGATTGGAGCGCGTTGTGCGCGGCGAAGTTCGCGCCATTGACGGAGCGCGAGCCGCTTGCGGCAGCGGATGGAGCAGACGCGGAACTGTGAGCCGCGCTTTTTGCTTTCGCCGCACTGGGCCGCTTGGCCGCCGCTTCAGGAGTGACTTCGATAGCGGCTGCATCGGCGTTGGTGGAATCCGCTGCGGATTTGCGCGGCGCGACTTCCACGGTCTCAGCGCTTGAGGAGGGAGGCGCTTGGACGACGAGCGCGTTTTCATCTGCTGATGGTGCGGCAGCTGCGGCCGGGGCAGTTGGCGAGCTCTGAAGGCGCGATGGCTTCGGCGCTTCGGTCAATTTTTTCTGACCGTTCAGCGCAAGGGCTTGTGAACTTTTCTGCTCGGCAAGATTTTCTCGCATTGATGCGGAGGGAGGGGAAGTGGGCAGCGGTTCCGGAGCACGGGTTTCGGGAGTTGGAAGCGGCGCGGACTCCGGGCGCGCCATGGCGATTTCGTTTGCGACTTGCGAGGCGTGCTGTTTGTGCAGCGTAACTCCCGCGATTACGACGAGCAGCGCGAACGCTGCGGCCGCCGGCATCAGCCACGTTGGTGTGCGCAACCAATTCCAGGCGCTCGCGGATTTTTTGTCGGCGCCGGTGTCGGCGCTGGCGCGGGCCATCGCCGCGAGTTGTTCACGGCAATGCGCGCATTGCGAAAAATGCAAGTCGCAGCGGGCGGTTTCCTGCGCATCGAGCGCGCGATCGAAATAGGCCGCGAGGATTTCCGGCGGGGGGCAATCTTGGCAGGCGGGCGCGCCGGCGCTGGAGCCTGCCGCGAGGCTTTTTTGCAGCAGCCCGGCCATCGCTTTGTCTTCTTCCCGCGAAGCCATTCGTTCCTTCTCCAAGATTAGAACGCGCTTACGCGCATTTCTTGCACTGGCGCGGTGGTCATTCCCGCGCCGAAAGCGCTCGCGTCAAATCAAAAGGCCATTCTTCGCGCGCGTATTCATAGCAACGCTGCAATTGCGCGTCGCTCAATTTTTTTTCGCGGCGCAACGCCGCTTCCACTTGCTTGCGAACTTCGCGGCGCGTGCGTTCGAGCTTCCGCGATACCGTCGCTTCGTGCTCGGCGGTGAGCTTGCCGATCTGCGCGAGCGTGAGGCCATCCACATAATAGTAAGCCAGGCGGAGGCGGTCGCGCGGCTCGAGCATTGCCAGCACCGATTGCAGGGCGACCTGCAGCATTACGAGGTAACGTTCGCGCTCGGGGTCGGTCGTGAGCTGCGCGGGCGCGGCGAGCTCGGTGCGGTCCGCGGAATTTTCGTCGTCATCGAGCGATTCGGTGCGGCGCGCGCGGCGAATGCTATCCACGTGACGCCGCGCGAGGATGGCGTGCAGCCATGTGGTGAGTTTGCTACGGCCGAGAAAATAATCGAACAGCGATTTGCGCTGCCCGGCGATTTCGCGCAGTCCGTACAAATCGGCGTAGAGCGAATCAGCGAGCTCGCGCGACGCCGCTTCGCCGGCGATGGCGCGGGCGGCGCGATAGAGTTCGGGGCGATATTGCGCGACGAAATATTCCCAGGCTGCGGCGTTTCCTTCGCTGCAGGCGCAGGCCAGCGCGAGATCGGCGGCTTGCAGCGAATCGAGATAATTTTGGATTGTGCGTGGATCGTCGGGCGGCGCGGCATTGGCGAAGCGATGCGCGACGCTGCGTTCGAGCGTGGGCTGGATGCGTTCAGGAGTGAGCTGCCATTCCGCGGGCGGCGCGGCTTTCTGGAGCAGGCCTTGGGCCATATCGAGCGACACGATTTGTTTTGCCGGGCTGGTGGTCGGCATGCGCGCCTGTTTGTTGATTTGGCCTGACTGCTTAAGGAGATGATACCCGAAGTGCGGCCGGAGTTGCCCGGCGGATTCGCCGTCGCACTAGGAAACTGGCGTTCTTAAAACTGCTAAGATGTTCGCGAATGTACAGCTGCCCGGAATGCGAGCGGTCTATCAATCAGGCGAGCGAGGTGTGCCCGTATTGCGGCGCGGACCAGAAAGCGCTGGCGGACGCGGAATCGCTGCTGGCCGGCAAGCCTGTCAAAGAGAAGAGCGCGAAACGCATCATTTTAATTTGTGCAATTCTTTTGGCGATTTTGTGGGCTACTGCGTGGTTTGCGGTGCCCTGGAAGATTTCGGGATCGAAGGTGGAAGCGGAATCGCGCGCGCGCAATGCGATGGCTTCGATTCGACAGGCCATTAACGCTTATCAGGCGAGCGAGGGGAGCTATCCGGCGTCGCTGGAGAGCTTGGGCGAGACTGTGCGCAAAGCCGCGCAGACAGCACAATCTTCGCGTTACAGTTTGCAATACACTCCGGGACGGCCTGACGCGGAAGGCCGCATCGGGAGTTACGCGCTCACGGCGCGGCCTGGAAATTTTGGGTACCTGAGTTACTACACGGACGAATCGGGCGTGTTTCGGGCGACGCGCGAAGATCGCGCGGCTACCGTGCAGGATCCTGCCATTAAGTAGCGCTTTGCGGTACTCGGCCGTGGCGATTTACGGCGCGGGCGTGGCGACCAACTGCCAATATCGGCGCTGAATTGTTGATGCTATACTTGCTCGCGCAGGCCGCAGCAATCCTAGCCATTCGCAATTCCCGCGGAGAGGTGCTGGAGTGGCCGAACAGGGCTGCCTGCTAAGCAGTTTCACCCCAAAAGGGTGACGGGGGTTCGAATCCCCCCCTCTCCGCCATCGCTCTCATTCCTACGCCAATTGATACTTTTTCCAGCTTGTGCTACAATGTGACTACTTTCGAAGGATTAGAAGGAGCCACCTTGCCCAGCATATACGTAAGGGAGCGGGTTAACGGAAAGTGGACGCATATAAAGGTTGAGGAAGGGCGCGGTCGGAAGACCGGCGAACTCGCTCCACCGTTCTTTATCCGACCCTTTGTCAATGGAAAACAAACATGGCGGAAGCTCGACGCGAAGACCTTCAAAGACGCCAAATATGAGGCCGGCAGAGCCGACGGACCGGCGGTCACCGCTGCCAATCGCATAGGAATCCAGGCTGCCGTGGATCAATTCATCGCGGCTGCAACGCGATCAAAGAAGCCCGGAACGGTGCAAGACTACCGCTTACACTTGAAGCAATTCGTTGAATCGCTCAGCGGGAAGATCGAATTTATGGATCAGGTGGGATCCGAGACCGTTGCAGCATTCCGGGACTGGATGCAGGAAAAGGGCTACAGCGCAAAGACGCAACACAACCGGATCGTCACGGTCCTATCCCTGCTGAAAAAGAACGCGACGAAAACAACCTTTTCCCTGGCGAGCGATCTTCCGGACGTGGAAGAAGAGCCGGCCGTACCGTTTGAGCCCGAAATGCTGAAGAAGCTATTTGCCGCCATGAACCCGGAAGAATTTGTCCGCTACAAGTTTTTCCTCGGAACCGCGGCGCGCGACAAGGAAGTAACGTACGCTGCGTGGAGTGACGTTGATTTCGCGAAGAAGGTCTACCACGTTCGCAGAAAACCCGACGTGGGATTCACTCCGAAGAATCACGAAAGCCGCACGGTCAGGCTCCCCACCGATCTCGTGAACCTACTACAAAAGCGCAGAAGGGAGAATCCCGATGCGCGGTGGATCTTCGTCAACGAAGAGGGGCGCCCGGATAATCACTTTCTAAGGAAGCTCAAGAGGATTGCGCTACACGCAGGATTGAATTGTGGACACTGCAAAACTTCAGTAACGAAGGGAAAATATCACACGAAGAAAAAGGTTGTGGTGACGTGCAAGACCGATCCTGTCTGCGAGCATATCTATCTACATCGGCTGCGGAAAACATGCGCGTCGAATTGGGAGCGCGCTGGCGTACCGATCCGAACGATCCAATATATGCTTGGGCACAAGAGCCTCGAAACAACAATGAAGTACCTCGGCATCACCGGCATGGATCAGATCGGCGATAAAATCGACGTGGCCGCGTCGGTCGCCGTTGGCGATTGATTCCTACGCGGCGCTCTTAGCTCCTAAGTTTTTAACGAAGTCGCCCAACAAAGCGGCTGCTTCAGCGTGGCGCCGAGCGACGTAGCGATCCAGTTCAAGCCTGTCCACGGTCCATCGCTTGCCTTGCTTATACGCAACGATCTGACCTGAGCGACACAGTTCCTCGACGTTCCAAGGCGTGGCGTCAATGTATCGCGCGGCCGTTTCCACAGACATAGAGCGCGGCCACAACAATGAGAGGGGATCTAGTTCAGGGAGAACGACGGAAGCATTTTTTCGTGAAGCCATTACGCACCCCAAAATCAGCGGACGAATGCCGCATGTATTTCGGAGTGCAAGGTGTTGCAGTCCTTGCTTCGCCAGCTTCACCGATGCTGGCCCGTTAGTGATCTGTCCCTGGCGGCCTGTCCGATAACGGTCTGTGCCGCTAACCTGCCAAAGATTTGACCTACTTCCCGCCCTCTTAGCCGACTTCACTAAGTTAGGTCCAGCGGCGCCCCTCCGGTCAAGATCATGGATTTGGACTTCAAGTCCGGGGCAAGACGATTATGGCGTAGTCCTAGTACTAAGTCAACAGGCTGTCTGTCGGATCCCAAAGAGGCGCTCCGCGCATCTGTCAGCGCATGGATCGTATGGCAACGTCATGATGATGATGGTGGACGTCAGCATCGCCATGGTGGTGATCATGGCTCGGATATGCGAGCTGCGATTGGGCGCCGTCTGAGTTCTAAGCAGCGGCTTCTTCCAAACTGTCGAGGAGCGTCTGAAGATTCCAAATTTCATTTTCGTCAAAAACGGCCGTGCTCTTCCCGTCGCGTAAGGGATCAGAAAAATCCTTCTTGATCAGTTTTATTAGCTGACCAACTGCTGCCTTTGGAAATACGAACACATCGCCAACAACGAGACCCGCGGCATTCCTCTTCATAGAAGGTGGCACTCGATCCTGGGGCGGAGTTTCTTGGCCGTTCTGCTCGAAACCAGCAGCCTTCAATACATTGCGAGGCGCCGGATTCAACTCGTGAACGTGGGCGATTACAGTCTGATCGTAGGTCCACGGTCTGCTTGCGGCAATGCTCCTAGATAATGCGAACCGAGTGAGCACGCTCCCTAAACCATACTTTCGATAATCGTCCGAAACGCCTAGACCCCCGAGCTCCCAGCGGTTTCCGTCAAGTGTGACGTAGCAGATTCCAACAATCTCCCTGGAAGAGCTTCGTACGGCAAAAAGCTCTCCGTTCTGTGCGTAGCTTTCAATCTGTTCGGTCGTACGAGGCCAGATGTATTCGTTGTCGGTGAATTTCAAATGGAAATCGAATGCTTCGACAGCGTCTTTCGAGGGAATTTGGCAGAAGAGGAAAGAGTCGGAAGCGCTAGCCATAGGTCAGAGATGATAGCAAATGGCCTATTGGCTGCGCTTCCGATACTTTAGAGGTTGTTAATTACCCTTCGCGACCATCGGGTAGGCGACGTTTTCGTGGGCGCTAGCCGACATACCAGCCGCGGAACCGGATAACTCTACGAGCTTGATCTTCTTCGTAAGCTGACGGTCGATCCACCCAAAAATAGCCTTGCGCAAGGCATTATATGGGAGATTTTTACCATTGATCCATCTGTTGACGGTCGGCCTACTTACTGACAGCGCATCCGCAAGTTCGCCGTCTGACATTTCGAAGAGACCTCGGGCCTCGACTACAAGTCTCCGGAAATCGTCATCGATCTTCAGGTCAAGCCGGCTAAATGCTGCCTGGGATTCCTTTAGCTGTCTTACACGCGCTGGGACCTGTGATCTATAGCTATTCATGGCCCACCTCCTAACGTGCACAGTGTACTCTAACACACCGAAATGTCAAGCCAAAACTTCTTGGTTATAATCATGATATCACTTGGTTTACTGAATGAACCGCTATGGCAATACCGTTCACAGTGCACAGGTGATGGTGGACGGATATAAAGGCGTTTGAGCGTCATTCTCGGATCCTCACGCTGCCCCAAGAATTCGGAGACGCGTTCCGTCGAAAGCTTCCGCCACTGGGGGCGCGCACCCACTCCGATTCCTTGGGCGTCGGCTTCACACGAGAAGCGGCTTCCGCAGCCGGCCCAAAATAAAAATTCCTTCGCTCCTCTTTTAGTCGTGCGCGTACTTCCTCATCCGATTCTGGGGCGAGATCATCTAACATCGCCATTCTTATTCTCCTTTCCAACTATGATTTCCGCACAAGATCTTTTCCCAAATATTTTTCCAACCGTTTCGCCATCGCGCTTCCTTTCGGGGCAAAGGAGTCCGTCGGTTGGGATCCACCGCGCTGTTTCGCCTGCCACTCGCTGTGTGTCATGGATACCTGGCCCGGGAGTCCAGACATGGCTTGCTGGGCCGCACTGTCCCGGGTAGCCATGCTGGCCTCCCACGAGGCCTGCATCGCGGCAACCTGGCGGGAGGCATCATCTTTCTGTTCCTGCTCGGTTGGCCGGCGAGGCGGCTCCGTGGACTTTACTTCCGCTGGCTTCTGCGTGGACTCAATGAGCCAGTCGCAGGCGAGTGCCACGGCGTCCGCGAAATCGTCCTTTGTGCCGGCGGACGTGCTCGATTTTTTTCCTGAATAGCGGAGCAGATATTCCTTCGCCGCCTGATTCCACGGGCCCCGGACAAAGTGCAGTTGAATCGGCGGTCCCTGCATCAAAATTGACGCGTTGCGAATGCGCGCGAGCTTCGCACCTTTCAAGTTGTCCGTTGGTATCCACTTCAGCGGCAAGACTCCTTGGGGAAGCCGGATGCGACAGGCTTCCTTGATGGCAGCTTCCCACAACTCGTGCTGGTGCGGTTTTTCAATCGCGACGGCGCGAAGCTGTCCGGCGAGAAAATCGTCACGATAGAAGTCCACTAATGTCTTGCTCAAGTCACCGTATTTTTCTTTTCGTAACAAGAAATTGTGGATGTAAATGTGAAGTACGCCCTGCATATCGCGTGCCCGAGAGACGCGTAACAGGCAGCTATCATCCGACCTGTCGTTGGCGCTGCCGGCAGGATCCACAATTCCGAAATGCTCCACGTTGAAAGTGTGCACATCGTGGGGATGCACCAGACTCGCTTCCCACATCGGCTCATCAAATAGAGGCATGTCGTCTTCGTTGGCGATCGCTTGAACCAAATATTGACGGCTGAAATTCACGTAGTTGTCCACGGCGAGCGTCTTCATATCTTCGAACTCGATACGATCGCTGGCCATGATTACCATGTGTGGTTCCAGATCCGGGGGCTGGGCGCGTTTGAATTCTTCCTTCACAACCCACACCGGGCGCTCCAGCGAGATCAAATTCCCTTTCCGGGCTGCATTTCTCTGTTTGATCGTGGAATAAATATCCAACGAGGGTTGGTAGGGTGTGCCGACGACAAGTTGTTGGCTGTGCGGCATTCCCAGACTGAGCAGCAGATCGTATTTCGCCAGCAGGCTTGCGTGCGTGATCTGATTCTTGCTCGTGCCGATCGACGTGCCCATAAAATCGTCCAAGATGAGCTCATCACAACGCATACCGGCGCTGTCGGAATCGCTGCTCGACGTCATGATGTTCTTGCCGCGTAGGTTCAAACGGCGCAAAGGCGAATCGAAATTGGTGGAGTCCGTGCCGGCTGGGATGCAGTGGTGCGGGAATAGGCTTTGAAATCTGTCCGGGCGGCTGTAGTCCAGGATCACGAACTTGTTCCTGGTGAGATCCAGCATTTCTCTGGCCAGTGGCTTCGTCGCCGTCACAATAAGGAAGCGGCTATCCGGCGACATCACAATCGAGCGCGCGGTGTGACAGCTGGTGATCGCGGTCTTCCCGCTGCCGCGGAATACTTGCAAAAGACGCTGCCGCTCGCGCAGTGGGCCTGCGAAGCCCTTATACATCGCGGCGAGATCGGCTTCCGTGTAATTCCGAGGAAGATTCTGGGCAGCACTGCGATCACCGAAGAACTGGCAGATCTCGCGGCCAGTATCATCCAACCGGATATCAAAAACTTCCTGGGAACAAAACTCCAGATCGTATTTGCATTTGAATTGGTCTTCGAGCCAATCAACCTGCTGCCTGCCCGCGTAATAGCCCAAATGGTAAGCGTAGTCACCGAAGATGCGATCCAACTCGACGCGCAGGAACAGATTTTCGCGCGCCGCTTCGAAATCTTCCTCGCTTGCCAGCGGAGATTCCACTGTCGGCTGTCCGTTAGCTTCGCTGAATTTGGCCATGGTGGCGAGAATGCCATTGAGGTACAGGAATCGATTCGGAATAAGATGGAGTTCCTTGCAAGTGAACGGGATCAACGTCAGCAAACTTGCGACGACGCCGGCATGATCGATGCCGGCAGTGCGCAGCAGTCGCGTGGCCTCTTCGTCATCCTTCACGACGACCTGCGAATCGTATTGTTCCACAGGTAGGTCAATCGTTTTACGCACGTCTTCCGCAAGCCGCCGGTAGTAAGTGGACTTGGAAATAGCGTTCTTTTTCTGCCCGCGCCTTTTGGGCGCCGGCATCACGGTCAGACCGGCGGCCTTGGCGGCTTCGATCGCGGCCGCACCTTCAGCAAGTCGCTGTGCTTCTAACTCCGGTCTCCATTTCCATTCTTGTGCCGCATCATCGAAATAGGAATCGGGGTTGCCGGGTCCGGGGCGAGCCCCGAGTTTCTTTTTCACTTCATCTCTTACAGGCATTGATATCCTTGGACGCACGTTCAGAATTTTTCCAAATACTGGAAATTAAATCGCGTTGGTGAGGCCGCAGACGCGTTCTACGGTGCGGCGGATTGCTGGACGATCGCCTAGGATTTGTTCCCGTCGGCTAATTCAGCGCCCTCCGGAAGCGTTTCGCTCCACTCTTGGATAAAACCTTGTTCTACCGCCCAATCTAACCACTGGTTACGCGCGTCTGTGTGGCCGCAGATGTATGCGAGACGAATCGCGCGCTGTGGATCGTGCTCCAGAAGAATCTTAATTACGTCGGATTCCGCGAATGCGTCGGCTTCCGCGCGGAGCTTGGTACTGATATAACCGCTGACTTGCTTCTCCATGGTGTCTCCGAAGAAAAATTCGGGGCGGAATTTCAGTCCCGCCCCTTTAGTTGGTTGTGCGCGGATCCGCCGCACGCGGTTGGCCGCTTATTCGGCCAGTTACCAATCCATGAAAAACTGGTACATCGACGCCGCATTGCCCGCCTCACTCACGGAAAATGTGACACCGACTACGAATCCGAATGGAATCGCATTGTTGAAATTGATCCCGGACAAACCAGTGACTAGGCCGGCGACGAGATTGGTATTCGCTCCGTCCACTACGATGCTGCCCTTGATTTGCTGGACGAGGCCGCTGCCCGTGTCGCCGGCGAATTTTGCCGACAGAGCCCAGGGGTAATTCGTCCCGGTCAAGTTCTGCAACGTGGATGAGTAGGAAAGAATCGCCGTGCTGCCGATCGTCGGGGTAATGCCGGAATAACTGACGGGATACAAGCCGATCAGAACGGACGGACAAGTACCCCCAGCTCCAACTTCGAAATTCCCACCGGCCTTCACCACAAACTGCTGACCGTTGAGAACCTGGTTGGGAGCATTCAGATACCCGATGGCCGTTGTGGACGAAGTTTGGCCCACGGGGATGTAGCTATTCTGAGGAAAATACTTGATCGTGGTGCCCGTGCCACTGACGCTGACTGGGCTGCCTCCGTTCACAACCAAAAACGGATAGGCGGGATTTGCTTGAGACATCTGTACTTCTCCTTGCCGCCATTGCGGCCAGCGTTAGCTGTTGTTATTTTGCGTGTTCGATTGCCGGGAGCACGAGAACTGATACATGTTTGCGGAGTTGCCGGGTTCGGCCACGCTGTACGTGATACCAACGGCGAATCCGAATGGGAGGGGATTGGCGAAATTGATCCCGGACAATCCAGTGACGATACGCTGCGTCAAAGTAGTCACGGTGCCGTCCACCGCGATCCAGCCATCAACCTGCTGCACGAGACCGCTGCCAGCGTCGCCGGCGAATTCGGCCGACAAAGCCCACGGGTACAACGTGCCGGTGAGATTCTGAAGAGTTGAAGGATAGGAGATGATCGCGGTCGCGCCGATCGATCCGACCGGGCTTGCCGAGCTATTTCCCAACGACGACGGTTGAAGGAGGGTGACGGGATAAAGTCCGATCGTTACCGAAGGGCAAGTCCCACCGGAGCCGACTTCAAAATTTCCCGTCGCCTTCACATACAAACGCTGGCCGTTCGCCTGATTGTTACCCGGGCACGCGACGTAACCGACCGCGGTGGATGAAACACCGATTGAAGTGTTCAGTGCCGGGGGAAAATACGTAATTGCTGTGGTACTCGGTTTGACCGTGCTGGGCACGTTCCATCCCGTGTAAAGATCCAATGTAAACACCTGTGACATCTCTTACTCCTCGAATCGATAAATTCGATTCACTTCAAGATTTAACTAATGGGGTTTGCTGCGAATTGGGTACTGCGAAGCGAACATCTATTTACTGGCGGGCTCTGCTTCCAAACCTTATCAACGTCTCCGCTGATAAATTTCAGGATTCACACCGATACAGCCTGCTCGATTGGGAGCCGGTAAACCTTGTCTTTCTTGATGGCTCAGAACGGCTCCCTTTACCGAAGGACGCGGCTGGACAACTTCGGATTCCCCGCCCTCCAATTGTTTCTGCACTTGTTGCAAGGCGTTTCGGAGTTCAGCGACATCGGCTGCGCTCCGGCGCTCCAAGTCTGCAACCCGTGATTCCAAAATTTTCACGTAATCAGTAAGATTGCTCACGCTAGCTCTCCCGGCTGGGCTATTTCACCCAACTCAAATTCTTCCCAAAGTTCATGGTCCTCACGATCCGCCAGCCCTGTATCCAATGCGCAGGACAAGCACAACGTCGTGGACAGCTGCCATGACTTGTACAACTTCACGGGTAATTCGCTGGGACATCGATCGCACATCGTGAAATTCTCCTATTTTTGGTATTCCGGGCCCTTGCTCAGCTCTTGTCGCCGGATAGCGGCCCGAGCCTTTCCGCCGGTATCAACTACAATGCCCGTGTCATGATGCTGAGTTACTTTGCCGACACCAGGATTCTGCCGCAAAGAGTCGTTTTTGGGGTCTGTTCTACTTCGCTGTTTTCCCACGCTTAGCCTCCTGCGCTGCAAATAAGTTGTGCCACAAACGAGCCCGGAGTTCTGCCGAGCAATCCGGTGTCGGGCATTTCAATACGTGCTCGGCGCCGTCCTGCTCTTGCCGGCTGACTTCGATGCTGATTTTTACGTCCCGATCACAACGCGGGCAGTGCGCGGGAACAATGACGTGATAAATGTTCCGAGCCACAATGTAGTTCCACTGAATGTCCGCGGACTCCACTTCAATCGGGATGGTGCCCTCGACACTGGACAGCGAAGTTCCCGAGCGTTCCAGCGCACGTTCGATGGCAGCGACTCGTGTAGCCAACGATTTAATTTCCAGAAGCAAAGATTGTTCGCTCATTAAACGGCCTCCTGCGCGGCTTTGTAATCCGCGAAAGCCTTTTCCATGCTCTTTTGAAAAGTCTTTCCGTAGATGCAATGATTCGAATAATCGCGAAGGTCGCTGGGATCCGCTGCCTGCACGAACGCCACTATTTGACCCGGCGTGAACTTCTTGGCTGGATGAGCATCGTGCTCGGGTAAAGTACATCCGCTCATAAAGGCCACAATTTCACGGTCTTTCTTCAACATGATTTCTTCTCCTTAAATGTTCTGTTTCCGCAGACTCTTCTCATGTTGCGCCATCACCAACATGTCGTGCGCTTCTTGCAAGCTGGCGTTCGCGCCGTCCATGTCAAAGGCGTTCGGGTCCAGAAGTGGCTTCGGAGGATTCTTTGCAGCTTCCGCAGCCGCGGACACTCGCGCCGCCAACGCCCTGGCTTCCTTCAGAATGCGTTTGTCTGTCGGGTTATCTGGCTCGTAAAGCAGTTTGTACGCCAGAATTTCTTCCGCGGTTTTGAGTTCCATAGTTAAAATCCCTTGGAAGCGTTGAACAATTTTGCCGCTTGACGATATTTTTCCGTCTTCGCATAATCGTGCCGGCCGTTCGTAATGATCGCGCGACTTTCATCCGCTTTGAGCCGGAGAAGAGGTTCGATCTTTTTGAACGCCTCTTCCTTCTCTAAGCGCCAGCGCCCCTGTAAAGATTTTGTGGACCAAGGGTCCAAACGTCCCGTGGGGTCTCGGTCTTCCGGCGGTTTGCCACCGAATTTCTTTTTGAATTCCGCGAGGCGTTGCTTGACTTCAGCAACCGTAATGCCGCCAACTGCGGCGACATTTTTCTGGAATTCAGCCTCAAGTTCAGCCGTGTAGTCTACCTCCGCCACGACTTTGCGCTGAGCCGCCAAAGCTGCCGTTCGTGCTGCCTCCTTGATCTCCACCAGTTTGTCGAGCTGGCGCTGAGTCAACGCCCGAATCTGCGCTGCTGTAGCGCTCTGAACAAATTCCGGCGTCAAGATGTCGAACTCATGAGGGTCAACGATTTCAGGAAGATCGCCGTGCTCCATGTGGTTGTGAAGTTCAGCAATCACGGCGCTGAATACCCCAACCGAATACAAGGAATCCGGGGCCAAGTTGAAAACAAAGGACGCTCGCTCCCTGGCCTTCTGATAATTGTTCATTGTGAACGCCACGCGCAGTTGGGGTACCAAACGTAAAGCTTTCAAAAACTCACCGTAATCCTGCATTTTCTGCTCTTGTGTCAGTGACATTATCGCGGCTCCCTTTGGAGAGTTTTATTAATGTCGCGCAACTGCTCGTCATAAAAATCTCGGCGATCCGTTGGCGCGGCGTCCTTGTACTTCCGCAGGAAACTGCTCGGCGATTCGTTCGGGTTCTCCGCCGCGTAGGATTGGATAAGGCGGTTCACGACGCGGGCTTTCTGGGGATTCCGCATGGCCGCCGCGTGTTCTTCCCGGGTCCAGTTCGCGATCATGTGCAGATCGATGCCCAGGTTTGCCGCGAGTTCGGCTGCTTTAGCTGTGGCAGCGTCCGCTGCGGCCTTTTCTTCCGCCGTGGGTTCCACGGGTACGACTACCGGTGTCGGCTCCGCAGCCTTTGCGGCGAATTGATCCCTGAACTCCGCGAAGACAGCTTCCATATTCTCGTACGTCCACGAATACCCCTTCGACGCAAGCAGGCTGCGCATCTTATGGGCATTCGCATCGCAGTCGAAATAATCGTGCGCGTGACGGCCGAGAAAAATGTAATTCTGGCGCGTCATTTCGGCTGTATATTTCGCCTGGGCGACTTCATTCTGAGCCGCCGTGTGCGCGTCCTGGCGTCCCTTGTTGTAAACTTCCAATTCTTGCGGTGTCATTCTGTTTCTCCTGTGCCGCTGATTGCGGCGTGTAGTTTGTAAAAAGGTTCAGTCGGATCGAGTCCCTGTCGGGCTGCCGACTTCTACAAAATCCAAGATGGATCGAATTGTGAAAGAAGGTTCCCTCGTTAGGCGTGTTGATTACACGAGCTGCGAAGTTTTTCTTCTTCCCGATGTCTTGAATTCCGTTTCTATCAACGTCCGTAAACGATCCGACTGTTCATCAGCTTTTGCCTCTCTTCGGCCCGCGTTTAGGACACGAGCCCGTGAGTTGGCTTCTGCCGGAGATTCAAAAAAGTGGCCGCCGTATTGTTTTCAGTCAACGCGGCGGCCGTGCTCCCAGTGCTGAGGTTCACTGGGAATAGCGATATTTTATCGGCGGCACGCGCGGGACTGTCTTGCAACCACGGTCGCCTTTGTATTCGATCGTGCGTGAACTCCTTTTCAACGTCCGGTACGGTTTATCACCGCCCAAATTCTCTCGGTTCGTGCGTTTCTCTCTTTGTTTTCTCTGCTTCTCCTGCTGCATCTTCTCCCGTAGAATTTGCTGTGCTGCTCTGCGCAATCGCTGCTTCCGATTCGGTCATGACCGTTTCTCCGTCCGAAATATTTTTCAACATTTTTGATTTTCCGAACCGAGCGTTACGGTCACGGACGACGTATTGGGGTGGAAACCGCGCACTGCCCGTATACAATCTGGTTGAGACCAACAACGGTGCGGTCATCGCTATGATAACTGTTGAACAAGCTGTTGGACAAGCTCGGCCAACAGATTCGCTGTTGGATCCTTTGATTTGGCGGCCGCTGATTTCAGTTGCTTGAGTTCGCGATATCCCAGGAAAAGCAATGCTGTGCTGGCGGCGTTAAAAAGGATGAGCAAACCATCAAATGCGAAATTCATTGGATCCCCTAAAGTTGGCCCGTAAGTAACAGAGCGACGCACCCGAAGACGTCGGGAATTCATCGTCGTCATGCCGCGCTGAAGCTTTGCCGCCGACGTAATTCGTCAGTTGCTCGAAAGGCAGCGTTGATGAAGTCGTCTGCCGACAAAGTGAACTCTTCCGCCTTCGAAAAGATTTTGAAATTCCTTAATGCGGATGACTTTCGCCAATTTCTTGTTGCTGGGCCGAAAAAAATGCAACCGAGAATTCGTTTGTGTTTTTCCGCTTCTGACTTCGACTGCCGCTTGGAAGGTTTTCAGAAGCCCGCCTGCTCCAAGTACACATAACGAGGCGGGTAACGCTTATGCGAAGCCCCCGATCTGACCGGCAAGTTCCCGATTCTCCCAGCGTTCCAAGAAACTTCCGACGACCAAGAAGGATAGCGGGGCGTTGTCCACATAGACGATCTTGCAGCGGCAACGGAGCCAATGCGGAAAAATCCGATGAGGGCTTCGGTATCTGCGCTCGTCGCATAGTCTCCGATGATGATCGTGTCGCCCGCGGGCACTCGGGATTCGTGAATGATTGCGGCGTTCAGCCTAAATTCCTCGAATTTGATTTCTTCCACTAGCGTTGCTGTTTCTGACATAGAGCTCCGGAAATAAAAAAGGCGCCCGGAGAGGGACGCCTATCTTAGAAAGGTGTAGTGGGTCAGTTTGAATTAATCGCCCGACCTATCGAGGTGATAGTAGAATCTGTTACGTGACTAGAGAATGCGCCTTTTGTCCGAGTACGGCCAAGCTAAGCGGAGAACATATTTGGAGTGATTGGCTAAACCCTCTGCTGCCCGGAAGAAAGCAATTCAATCTTAGAAACGATAAACGCCAAATAATTAGAACTTGGCCCTCTCCGGAACTTAATTGGAAAGCAAAAGTTGTTTGCAAGTCATGTAACAACGGGTGGATGAGCAATTTAGAAAGTCAACACGCCAAGCCATCCCTATCTGAACTAATCACAGGCAAGAAAGGTATTTTGATTGACCGATCACGCGCCAAATCAATCTCATTATTCGCTTTCAAAACCGCTGTCATTTTTGACCATCTAATGAGAGACGGAAAGCCCTTCTTTAATAATACTGTGCGTTACGAATTTAGAAACTCACTCACCATTCCTGCGGGAGTGGGCGTGTTTATTGCTGCGTCGGCCCTTAGCGGTCGCGGAGAGGCAAATACTCTCTATTTTGAAAGTAACCTTCCCGCCCCCAACTTTTTTCATGCGTATGTTCTTACATACTCTGTTGAGCACGTCGTGATTCAGGTCGCTGCTTGTAGATCCTTTGGTGTTTCGGCTGCCAAAGTCCAGAACGAATTCGGTGTACCGCTGTGGCCGGAAGTGCCCGCCGACTTCGTGTGGCCTGCGGCTAGAATTATTAAGACGACTGCGGAATTTGACGAGTTTTCTGACAGATGGAACAGGAACACGATCACAATGACTTTGTAAGATTTCGGTTTCTTCTGGCATCTTGTCACTCCCCCAATTAGAAAGGCACTGTCTTGCAAACGTCTTACGCGAGATATCCGTTGTACCCACACGAAGCCATATGCTTGGGCATATGACCGCGGCTGTATAGCACCGTGTTATACGGAAAGGGCGCTTCGCCGATTTTGAAATTTCCTCAATCACATTATGTCGATCAGGACGACAGTCGATAAGATTTGCTGTTGCCAACTCAAGTCTCAAATCCCGACGGGCTTTACTCCCACTAAACCTTTCAGAGGGTTGTCACTTTAACGCCGGCATGGGTCACGTATCCCGGCTAGGCGACCGTACCCGGCTTCCCGATCGTAGAGACGAAGGGGTGGGCGGCTGGTACGGCATGGCGTAGAAAGACAACAAAAAATGTACGAATCACTCTTGCAACGAACAAATCTGCGGCTGCGAGGGCTCCGGGGGCGATGACCCGCGTCTTGGCATTTCGAAAAGGGACTCCAGTTTAACTCCAAGAGATAGCTTTCGCTTTTCAATTTTTATTCTCTACGCAATTCGAAGACCACGATTTTTCGTTCGACAAAATTTCGATTCCCCGCTGCTACCAGACACTGGTGTTTTTGTTGCAGCCGATTCGTTGCGCGAACACACCGATACGCGCGGCCGGCTCGATCGTCGTCTAGATTGACGCCCAGAGACGCTACCGCGGCCATTAACGCACGTGCATTGGTTTGCGGCGGATTAGCCTTTGATGGTTGGCGGATCTTCTAGGAAGCGCTCTATTGCGCGACGAAGGCACCACGAGACAGGCATATCAAGCTTCGTAGCGATTGCCTGGAGCTTGTCGGCTGTTTCCTTCTCCAATCGCACGGCTGTAAGGATTGATTTGGTCTTCTTCATGTAAACAGCGTATCAGAACGTTCTACGTGTGCAAGCAATATCTGTGCGTGTGCGCAATACGTTAACATTTGCTGCTAGTTGATTCCACACGTTTTACAGTTTCCGCTTATTCCTTTCTGGGCAACTCAGTATTTTACCTGTTGACAGTGTTATACATTAGTGTATTCTGTTAACAGTTGTAACGCCCGAACCGACAAGGAGCTAAGACAATGCAAACCACCCAAACAGTTAACCGACTTTGGAACGAAATGCGCGAGGCCATCAACAAGGCCTACGACGCGAAACCGAATGATGACACAACCTACGCACTACGGGACTACGCGGAAAACATTTCGATGTCTGACGCGTTGGCCGGCCTGCTGGACACGGAGACTGCAAACGAACGCAGACATCGCAACGGTCACCCGTCAATCAAGGGTTTCTCGTCTGAGACTGCCGCAAAGCTACTCATCATGCACAACGTCGCGGACGGATCGTTACTGGATGCGATGCCTCCCGCGATTACGTTCCTCGTCTGGCGCAAGACTGCGGCGGAAGCGCGCGTCCTTGGATTCCTAGCAGCCGGATTCATTCGCGCCTACTGGTACGAGGACGTCAAGAAATTGGACTACGCGAAATTAATGGACAGCAAGTAGTACCGCTACGGCGGATCTTCGAACAGGAGCACTCATATGCTTTCATGTGGACACGAACCATCAGCACACGGCGAACACACAACGGGAACCGGACACGTAACTCGCGATGGCGTCCAGCTAGATATCTGCTGGTCTTGCTGCGCGGATCTTGCCTTGGGACAAATGCTCAAGGACGGAAAGTCTTTTTTCTACTTTCACGGAGGCAAGATCAGCAATTGGCCCGGATCCCTGGAGTTCATTCCGTTTTCTATCCGAAAAGGCAAACACAACATCGGACGAACGCGTACCGATGTTTGGTTCGTCGGTCCGGATAACTACGTCTGGCACGGTACGCAAATCGGCGATTTCAACGAGGTTTGCCGCGTCAAACGCACGAAGCAAGTCTGGAAACGCAACTAGGTCCACAAATTCAAATCTAGGAGGTAACACCAATGGAAACAGTTACGATTAACGTCCCATTCGTCGCAAAACTCGAAACAGACAATCAGTACTTCGGATACGTTGACCATTCAAATGTAAGCATAGGCGTCAACGAATCGGCCAGCAAGGCGAAGAAAACCATCAAGGCGCGTTTAATCGCCGAGGTGGAAGAGGCTTTGCTTGCGAAGAAGAACACGCAAGCACGGGCAATCGGCCTAACAGACGGTACTGTTTTCATCGTCCGTTATGGCATCGGTGGATGGTCCTATTCGATCGTAGGCGTCGGCCGGACGCATGGCGGATCATGCATACTTGGCGTCAACACTTTCCAGAGTACCTACGATGCAGCTAGGCGCCATGCTGAGCAACAAGGCACGGTCATTTACGATTGCAGTCTCTAACCCTACCGACAGGAATTGACCGGCCGGGATGCTTTAAAAATTCGACTAGGAGGAATTCGTATGGAATACCTCACGAAAGAGGAAGTACTCCGTGTCCTCGCGTCTGCGAAAGATGCTGGCCCGCGGGAACACTGCGCGATACTGCTTGCCTATCGCCATGCCTTGCGCGCGTCCGAAGTCTGCGCGTTGACGCTGCGCGATGTGCGAGCGAACAAGATCAATGTCCGCCGGCTGAAAAATAGCCTACCCAGCATCGAGCCCCTGGAAACACACGCCAATCCTTTGCTAGACGAACGCATCGTCCTGGAAGCTTGGCTGCGCGTTCGCGGAGACGCTGACGGATCTTCCTTCCTGTTCACATCACGCCAAGGATCAGGTATCAGCCGACGTCAACTACACAACTTGTTCGAAGGCATTGCCGCGGCCGCTGGTATTGATGCGCGTCGAAGGCACATGCACATTTTGAAGCATTCCGTTGCGATGCTGTACCGCGATGCTGGAATGGACGTGTTCACGATGCAGCGAAGGCTCGGCCATCGGGATATCAAAAGCACGAGTTTTTACGTCCACACCACGGTTGAAGAGGCTGCTACGGCCGCGGCGGATAGCCTCGCGAAAGTGTTCGCCTGAATTTCGTCGGCCGTGCTTGGGCCACGAAATTGCTGGCGCAAAAATAGGCGAATACCTGTTCGCCGAATATTCCCCTTCACCACTCCCTTTTTGTCTCGCGCGCATTTCTGAAAATCCTAAAATGGTGGAGTGAACTATAAGGCGATTTCCGGGAGCGCGCTGATACCCCTGGCGCGACGTACCCAAGACTCTCCCGCGCTGACCCATAGCAAAATACTCTCCCTTGGATCCCCTCCTGCCTAAACTATTTTTCCCCATGGCAGCGATTCGAATCTGGGCGCCGGCTGTAACGCCGGTTGCACTTTGTTGCGTTGCCGGTGTACGGGCCTCGGGCTGGCGAAGCCAGAGATGCCCGCTTGCGGATTCCCCGCGCCCGCGGCGCCGGCCCGCGGCCAATACCCCAAACCCTGAATTGAGCCCCGGAAATCAAGCCGTAGGCGTCAAAACCGCCCTATCTGGCGTGCTTTCAACGGCGTTCCGAAGCCGCGGGGAAGTCCGGGAAAGCTTTATTTAGTATAAAGCCTTTGTTTTGTGTAACTTTGCGTTATAAAGTGCTTTGAACAAACGATTTAATCTCATTTTAACACAAAATCGCGCGTTCGCCTTTGCTTTTCAAAAATGAAAAAACGCTCGGCGTCTTACTATCGAGTCAAGGTGCCGGGGTGCCTTAAAAGTGCTCCGCTTGACGAACCGGATTGATCTCTCCCCTAGCGGCGATTGGGTCTCCGCCGCGCCTCCGGCGATTACGGCTCCGCGCGCCGTACACCGGACGCCATGGAGATGACTTCGCCACCGACAAAGACGCCACGGATAAATCAACTTTCAATTTTCCACAAACGAGAATCAACCCCCTTCCGCCTCTCCCCTATTTACTATAGGGGGAGAGAGCAGCGGAACACTTGGGGCATTTGCGGAACACTTAGCCAACTGTTCCACTCAGCGGAACACTTTAAGTACCTGCATTATCTGTAACATATGGGACCACTCGAAGTGTTCCGTTTTGCCCTGCGGAACACTTAGCCCTGCGGAACACTTAGACCAAAATAAAATACAGCGGAACACTTTAAGTACCAGCATTATCTATAACATGCAAGGTGCTCCGAAGTGTTCCACCCACTTTTTAGGCCTCTGGAACACTTAGCGGAACACTTGGAGGGGTCTTTTTTCGAGCCTCTTTTTCCGCTGCCCGAGCGGCCTTATTCGCTTCCTTCTCCCTGCGGTTCGCTTCCTTGGCTGCCGCCTTCAAAGCAGCCTTTTGGGCTACCTTGTCAGCCTCGCGCTGGACTTCCCGAGCCCGCCATTCCGCTTCCTTGCCCTTCGGCACGAAGCAGACGCCGGTACCGCCCTTGCCGTTGTTGGGAAACGTATCCCACGGCTGATTCTTCCCGCCGACGAACAGCTTGCTCCACAGCCGTGCCGACGTCACACCGCAAACAGCCGCCAGTTGCCGCGCGCTATTGATCTGGCCGCCCGCGTCATACGCCTTCTTGATCTCGTCCACGGCTATGCGAATTGTCGCCGCTTCCGCCATCATCCCGGCAGCCTTGGGATCTCCATCTCCGAATCCGCTGGCCGCCGGCTTGATGGCAGATTCGCCGGTGAGTCCATTGTCCAAACACTTGTATGACCAGGCTCCGATTTTTCCGTCGGGCTGCATGGTTCCGAAATTCATTTCAAAGGACATCGTGTAGCCCCCGCACGGCCGGAAGCGTTCTTCCGAGATCTCGCACGTGTTCTCTTTCTTCCCGACAATGAAAGCCATGTCGGCCTTGGTAGCAGTAACCGTGGCACCCCGGGCTTCCTTCCCGTTCCGCGGCAAGTGATGCAGAACGATGATGCCGGCGCACATTCTAGCGAGTCGCAATGCCTTCTCCGCGATCGGCGCCATCTCCGTATTCGAATTCTCCTCCGCGCCTTCGGAAAAAGACGACAGGGAGTCAAAAATGAAGAACACTCGGTTGCCCAGGCGGCGGGCGCATTCAATCAACCTGGGATCATCGAACGTAGTCGGAGCCGGGTCCGTGTCGTCCGGATCCCAGTCGCCCCACATACGGAAGTTCTCCAAATTCAGCAGCCCGAGTGCCGCGCACCGTGTTTTCACGACGGACTTCGGATTTTCCCGATCGATATAGACTACCGTGATGGGATGGCCGATATTCTTCCGGCCCATGAAATCCGCCGCAGTGCAAAGAGAGAAAGCTAGCAGTAGGGACAAAATCGATTTCATGGAGCCCTTGTGCCCGGAAAAAAGATGGAAGCCGCCCTCAAACAGCATTTGAAACAGTGTCCAGTTTTCCGGGGCGTCTCCCAGCTCGTATGCTTTCTTGACGTGCTGTAGGATCCAAGGCTCCGTGGAATCCTTCAGGTCGGCTTCCAGCAAATACCTGTAATCCGATGGCCCCTGCACCCGCTGAATGCTAGTTGCGGCCAAGGGATGATTTATTCTTGTCAGTTCGCGGATTGCGTGCTCTCGATCAAATTGCTCCATGCTGCCGTGGAACCCAAGAGCATCCGCGAGAGCAGAGTTATCGAGAAATTGTAGCGGACAAACCGGAGAATCGAGTGTTGCCGGAATTGGAGCCAGTGCTGGAGCGTGAGCCGCCAACGCAGACTTAATCGCTTTTGCAATCGTGAGCCGGCGGAAGTCTTTTTCCCTACCCAGCCATTTCTCCCGAGCAATCGAGGACTCCGTATAATCGTTCCAGATTGCGTCCGGGTTATCCCCATACTTCAATGCTAGAAGATTGCAGAGAGCCATGTCCGCAGCGGATCGATCCGGATATTCCACGAAACCACCCGCGTCAGTAATAATGAATGGCTTGTCGCCGGACACTTCCCCGTGCATCAGTAATTCCAGTTTATCCGTAATCGCTGTGCCGGTTTTCTGCACCTGCACCGATGATTCCGCAACGCCTGCCGCTGAATCTGTAGCCGTAGCGGTCTTGGTTTTGGGGGTTGCGGGATGCTTGCGCTTCAACTCGTGAAACAAATCATACGCCGGTGTCAGATCGCGCGCTTCCACGTTGCCGGGATCCTCATAAACAGGATTCCCCGTGACGGTGAAATAGCGGCCTTCGCTGTAAACTTCGACCTGGACTTTATCCCCGTGGCCAATGGAGGGGTCGAACTTGAATACCTTCTTGTCGCCTACTAACTTCCCGATTAACCAGACACGCAAGCCTGTTTCGCTCGGCGTGATCTCCGTGTAGGAGTCCAACTGCTGAATGATTTTTTCCGCCCACTCAGTAATTTCACCAGTCTCCGGGTTGCGGCAGCCGTCGATATCCACCCCGGCCAGCCCCAGTTCTTTCGCCCGTCCACCCAGAACGAGACCGATGCCTTGAACATGATTCAGCTCGGTGCTTGTGACGGCGGTATTAAAGTCCGTCCACGTGGATGAATCATCCGATTTCGCTTTCTTCTTAAAGTTAGTCCCGGATACAAAGGGTACTTTTCCCTTCTCCGGATCCAATCTCCAGGACACCCAGTTGGGCAGGTCCTTCAAAATTTGCGGGACTTCCGGCAGCATGTTAGCGGACGCCATTGTTCACCGCCTGCTCCGATTCATCCAGAAGAATGATGTCCACACGGATCGCCTTCGGAAGTTTTCCCTCGATCCCGATGGTTGATTCATCCACTTCGAAGAAGCATTCCATTCCAGGAGCCGGCGTAGCCGTTCCACTGCGAATAAATTTCTGATGAAACCAGTAGCGTTCCAAGGATGATTTGGAGCCCACGCGAATTGTTCCCCAGCATTTTTCTTCGTGCCAGGAGTTAACGACGCCTTGCAGACGATTTGACATGCGAACCTCAACGGATAAATGAATAGACGACGGCTGTGCCGGGTCCTTGAATCGTTGAGGCTTTTGCCGGGGAACCGCTTTGGCTTTTGCCGATGCTACATCAAAAACTTATCTCGCTACTTGCGTAGGTCCAGGTATCCAGCGTTGTGAACAAATATGGACGCGCCACAGTTCCTAACTAGATCATCCGGATTTCCGATAAGCGTCAAGCCGGCTCCTGTGCGGCACCGGGACACTGCCACATAGATCATCGCTGCCCAGTGAACAATGCCCCCGCGAATCGTTGCCTGCACCGCATCGAACGTGAGCCCTTGTGATCGGTGGAAGGAAACAGCCCAGGCCCATTCCAGAGGCATGAAAGAAATTTTTCCGATCTGCTCTCTTTCCGGCACCCGGATAATTTCATCCTCCACCCACTCGCCTCCATCCCAGTGCGCTTCCACCAGAACATTTAGCATTTTCCCGGTTTCCCGGTAGTATTTGCGTTCATACATCTCCACATCTATTTCCAGCCCGTCCCGCTCCCGCAAAATCTTCACGGTGTTGCGGAACAGCGCTATTACTTTGCCCTTATCCCCATTCGCGTAAATTAATCTGCCGCCGCGCCACAGGTTATCCGTCAGCATAACTTCTGCCCCCACTTTCAGATTCACGGATTGCGGGATCTCTCCGGCCCCAGGCGTTGTTCCCTCCCGGCAGGAAACATATTGCACTTCAGGACTCCGCAGATTAACGTAGTGGTTCGCGTTAAATGCGTTCTTCGAATTGTTTGTGGAGAACAAAGTCGCACCCTTGAATAAGGGATCCGCCTCCGATACGAACTTCACGCCGGATTCCAGGAGCAGCGGAAGAGCCAAATCGCCTCTACCTACACGCAGTTGGTCAACGGCTGCTTTGAACATTGGATCTTTGTGGCGACAGAGATCTTCGTCCCCTGGTAGCGGGAGAACGATTGTGTTCTCTCGAAAATGTTTCCAGCAAGGGGCCTCAAAAGCCATCGGCGGAATTTTTTTGCTGTAGCCTTCTTCCGCCTGCACTGGAGGCAGTTGTGCGAAATCCCCGACAACGACCAGCGGCAGTTTGGCCTTGGCGCATTCTTCCGCGATCACCTGTAGGTTGTGCGGTTTCATCATGCTGATTTCATCAATCACGAGGCCGCGATAGTATTTTGCGATCTTCGCAATGTTGTGCGCGACTATCTCCCGGCACTTACTCAAGTCTTCTTTTATGCCGTAGCCGAGTGCGGTGTTTATCGTGGTAGCGTCATCCCCGGTATCGTCTCCAGCCATAAGGTTAGCGGTCGCTGTCCCCGTTGTGGCAGTTAGGAAACAGCCTCGGAGATATTTCCGGATACAAACTGATTTCCCGGATCCTGCTTCCCCCGTGATGAGTGTTTGGGGTCTCAGGTTCTTCAATCGTTCGAAGATGCCCGCCCGTAGGCTGTTCGCCGTTGTCACGATCATTCCGCCTCCTCGCTCACGTAAAAATTCTTTTCACCCTGCGGACACTCTTCGCGCAAAAGCACGAGACACCGGGTGATGCTGTCTTCGTGCTGGCCGTAGCTCTCTGTGCAGTGGCCACAGCGGGAACACTTCGCTTCGACGCTGGGAGTCATCCCGTCCTCGTAGTCCCCGTCCAACTCGATCTCGTTTATTTCGGCAGTGACCTTCATTTCTTCTCCAGCGCGCTAGCGATTCGTTCCAAGGCCGCCGCCAACCGATTCGTGGCTTCGGCTTGTGCATCCAACCCATTGGATACGCCGGCGCCCATAGACGCTATCTCGTCGGATATTTTTTCCTGCGCGTCGGATGTCGCGTGTAACCCGATGGCTACTTCGTGCAATCCGTTCTCCAATGCTTCCCCGACTTGGCGAGTACTTTCTGACAGGCTTGCGTCCGTGCCATATTCCCTGATTGCTTCACTGACGTCGCTACTTGCTACTTTGTCGTTAGACATTTTTTCCTTTATTCTAACTATCCATTGTGCTTAATGGCTTTTTTCACTTCCTGCCAGGTCATTCCTTGGGAAAACTTCCACCCCTTCTGCAATTCTCGTGTCCGCTCCCGCTCGCCGAATCCAAAACCGATCCAAGCCATTTCACAGTCGATCGCTGGAAATTCATTGCTGTAAGCGAGAGCGTAGCCCGTCCAAAAATCTGCTGCCGTCATAAATCACCATCGGCCGTTCAGGCCTTCAATTTGAATTACCTCCGCTTCGTGAGATTGAAAATCGCCTCGTGGCCGGAAGTGTCTGCAAAATGCTATTAGCTTCGTGCCGTCAATGGCGCCGGTCCCCACAAATCGTCAACTTCGCTTTGGGCGGCAGTACTCGGTCGATCATTATTGGGTCCGATTTCCCGGCCGCTGATATCCGTGACTACCGCATCGTAGCCAACGTCATTCAAGCGCGCAGCGATCGCGGCAGCTCCGTCATATGTCGCGCGCAGGCCGGCGCTGAGTAAAGGCGAGCCGTACACCTGGCCCGATGTCAAATCCCGCCCGGTGAAGAAATTTTCCCCGTCGATCTTGATCCGGAACATCCGTTCGCCCATTTAGTCCTCCCATCGGGAACCCGTTTTGAGCTTGGGTCCCTCTCTGTATATAAGACCACTTTAAGAACGGCTTGATGACGGTTTGCCGCAAAGCCTTACAGATCATACAGATACGCCCTATTCGTCCTCGGATCCATAATCTCCGGAGTCCATGTCGCCATAAAATCCGTCCCCGTCTCCGTCCTTGGAGCCGTACGTCATTCGACCGAACGTCTCAAAACTTTTAAGCTTCTTCCACGTCTTCCCATGGACCGTCAGTCCCGCGCCCACCCCGCCGTCCTTCAAAATTGATTGCGTCTCCTCGGCGCCGATATCCTCGGCCTCGGTGTCCGGATCCCCTGGCCATCCCAAGGTACCCAGGCGTTTGTTCTTCAGGTCATGCAACCGGGGAAACTTCCGCACGATCTCCAGCGGCGGTTCATACCAGCACAGGAGGTACGCGCACACGATCACTTCGCGCTCGAAACTTACGCGCGGCATTATGAGGCCGGTGTAAAAATATTCCTGCTTCAGCGTCGTGTGCGGAAAACAATGTCCCGGGGGATGAATTGGGATCCACCGCGCGGAATCTTCCTCCCAGACGTCCCGGAGTTCCACAAAATCCCGGTACTTCGCAGCGTGGCGCCGCCAGCAATCCCGCAGGTAATGTGTCACAGTCACTTTGCGCTTTGTCCCCGGGATGCGCTCTGCGGTCCAGTGGTTGATGTCGCGGCCCCAATCCTCGCTAGCCTTTTTCATTTCGCGCAAACGTGCCTGAAGCTCGCGGACTCTTTCCGCGGCAGCGATTTCCGCTCGATAGGCGACTTGCATGAATTCTTTCCGCCGTTTCGAATCATAGGGCGCCTGCCCCATTGCCGCCGCGCGCTTTTGTCCGGCAGCGGTCAAGTCTTTGTGTTGTTGCATACGGATTTCCAGATCAATCTTCGCCGCCGCCAATTCTTTTTCCAGCTCCGGGCAGGAGTCCGCTGGCGCCGGCTTCAACACCGGACGCATGTCCCACTCCGTCACGATGTCCACATCCACGATGCGATCCAGCCACTCCAGGATCTGTATTGGACCGATGCCCAGAGCTTCCCGAGTGATCTTCCGTTCCGATTTCGGGATGACTCTTCCCTTGGGCTTCACATTCCAGGCTGCGGATAATTGTGCCGCTGTTATCAGCGGGCTTTTTACGGGCGAATTTTTTTCTTCCGGCTTTGTGAATTGCTCAGTCAGCTGCTCCGCAGTCACTGTTGGAATTACTGCGTTGGGCTTTGGTTTCGGTGGGGGCTGTTCGATTTTTCGCAGCGTGATTCCGCAGCCCGGGCAGACGGCGAAGTTGATGTGATCGCATTTCGACGCAATTGCTTCTTTGAAATTGGGCGCAATTCGCTTCAATACTTGAAGATCGGTGGCGATAGGCCTTATCGGTTTCCCCTCGTCATTTAGTTCTCCGGGGACGACAGGAATATTGCCACTGCGCACACCGCTGGGAAGATTCAGGTCTTTCCGACTGGCCCCCCGGTGCGGCGTGGATTCGCCTTGTCCACTGGACGCGTGCTTATCTTCATCCGGCTCCTCCAATTCATCCGCTTCCTCCGAATCGTCATCATCGCCTTCATCCGGATCTTCCGAGACGATCTTCACCGGGAAATCCTCCAGTGGATCCGGAACCGGCTTCAGGATTTTTTTCCGCTTCATTTCGTCCGCACCCGGCGCGGGAAAAGCCCATCCAGATGCCGATTGTGCAATTTTTTCCAGTTGACAGCTTTGTTTGGACGAGCGGATTGGAACTGCTTGCGTGCAGGGCGAATTTTTTGTAACGTGGCGGCAGCTTGCATCTTTGGAACCCCCAATTTTTCAAGCTAGGGATGCGCCGGCCTTGAACCGGCGCGTCCTGCTTATTTCTTCACGATTCCTTTTCCTTCTGTTGACGTTGAATGTCACGCTCAAGACCGCCACTAGTCTGGTAAAAAGCATTCGCGCTCATCTGTTCTAACTCTGCAATACGTGGCCCCAGATCTCTTAACAGGGCTGGCAAGCGATGCTTCCTGTCGTACAAATCTGCCGACGCATAAAAAGTCCAAGAATTGTCGCCGGTCTCGTCATAAAGACTAACTTTGAAACTTAGATCCGAAGGGCGGCGCTTTCTCTTGTCTCGATTATGAAAAGTTTCCGGTTGCTGCGAAATCGAGAGAAGCGGGACCCAACGAAGTTCTTCCCGCTCAAACTGCTTCAAGGACAAGCGAGTTGCATGCCACCTGATTTCAGAAATCTTATGCACACGTTTCAAGTGCTCCCGCATCCTGTCCCGGGACTTCACGGTATAAATGCAATGCAGGCAGCGCCATTTGATGGATTTGTTGACCTTCATGACTTCTCCGAAATTTCCGAAACTGATATCACGATCGACACGCCGCTCTTCAGTGCGTCGAATTTCGCCTTGCGATCCAGCGACTGCCAAAACACTCGGCCGGCTTTTCCGAGACCAACAGGGAGTGTGGAAGTTTTCACCTTTATCGGGGTGTCGTAGGGCCCTATGCTGCGATCCGTGAACCGAAACACAAAACTGAAATGCTTCATATCCCTCCTTGTGAAACCATTTTCCAAGAATCTTAAAAACTGATTAATGCTTCCTTCCCCGCGACGCCAACTTGAACTCCCCGCCGAATTCGTCAGCCACATATCCCAGATAAGAGGGCCGTTAAAAATCTTCGTCAGTGTGGCTAATGCAGCTCTCTGAGCCTCGTTGGGTATCATCGCTTCATAAAATTCGACATATGCATTACCCCTCCCGTTGTCACCGATGTCGCCGCAAACGCGGAGAAGTTTGTTTTTCAGCACAAAATCTTTCTTTACATCCTCAGTCGCTGACTCCCCGGCAGCCATGCCCATCATCTTGTAGTGATTCTTGAGTTCTGTTCCACCGATGACGCGGCCGTCAGACAACATAAAAAACCAGCATCCGCGGTGCGGGATAACTTGGCTGGCATAGTAGGGCGGGTACTCTGCCAAAAGTTCCTCCAGTGTTCTCATCCGCTTGTCAACTCCGGCGCCTTCACTTAGCCTCCACAAACCCAAGTTGCCGCCCGAGTGCTTTCCGTTCGCGTTCCCATTTGGCTTGAATCAAGCCTGCATTGCTCATGGCTTCTTCCTCCGCTGGGCTTCCAGGGCTTCCCTGACGGCTTCCCGAATGGCGGCTGGCGTTACTGGAGTGTCCACCAGGACATTCGGCGGAGCCGGCAGAGGGGAGGAAGGAAACAGGCTCGCGGCTCGCATTTGGCGCCAAGCGTCCACGTCCCGGCTAATGGCGCGCGTGGTGATGTAGGTCACGGGGCGGTCTTCCTCCCGGGCTCGGGTCTTCAAATCCCAGTAGTCCCGCTCCGTAACGAACACGGAGAATTTGACCATTTTCTGGATGCGGGGCGGCCGCCCCCGTTTGGGTGTGGTGTCCAAGGGGCAAGTCTATCGGGGGAGGCGTAGCGGTGTCAAGAAGATTCTGTCACCCACAATAAGATTGCCCAGCAGGCACCGGGCTCAGCAAGATCGGTACTTTCGTACTATGGACAATGCATCCCAAAGGGATAAAATCATCCCATGAAGCTGAAATTACAAACGAGTGTTCGACTCCCGGAAAAAGACATGCTGGCGCTCCAGGCGATGGCGGAAGCGGAGGGGTTGAAGCTTAGCGACATGATCCGGCGGGCTGTCCGCGAGCTGTTAGCTCGTAAGGAGATCGCACAGGAGCCACGTCAATGAGCGATTCGAAAATGCTGATACACGGAATCATTACGTTTTTCATTCTGGCGGTGTTCGTGGCCGGCGTCGAGCATGTCGTGCCATACAACGAGCCGGCAGGAGCAGCCCCGGCGGTTGTCATGTCTGCACCGGCCACAGTGCAGCAAATCGCGCCGGCGGCTCCAGCCAATTGCTTGCCCAGCGGTAACGGCGACGAGTGTTTGAGCTTCGACACCATCCAAAAACTTATGGACGCGCAGCCCGATTTACCCGAAGTGATCCCGCCGAATCCCGCGGCGGCAAATGAAGAAACAATATAAGGAGAATGAGAATGCCTGATCCGTTCCAGTCTCAACCACCGAAGAAGGTTGTGAAAGCCGCGAAAACTGTTCAAGTCGTCAAACCCGGACACGAAGCGGAAACGGTCGGTCGTGAGAGCATTAATGCCACGGCCCTTGCGTTCATACGCGCTTTTAAGAAGGCGAGAGCGAATCAGTAGTAGCAGCGATTTCGGGGCTCCCCGCTTCACGCTACAGACGAGCACAGATCAAGGTCACTTGTCCGGTAACGCGACTAATCGGGACTTGTGTCTAGTCGTTTTTAGAATTGAACTGAGAGCAAGCCAGTTAGATGTTTTTGGTGTCTAATGTTCAGTGAAATGAAACAATATTCGACGGCAGTGGTAATACTTTGCTGTGTCCTAACTCCAATCAGCGTGGCTGCCGAGCATGCGGTCGCAAAGGTCGTAATCAGGTCTTCTTGGGCGGGTTTGGGCGTCGCTCCCGAAGCGAACATCGTAATTGAGGAGACAGGGGGAGTTTATCGTCGAGGACACGACCAAATCGAACCGCGGCTCATAGATGCACTTGTATCCGCGATACAAGAAGGCCCACTGTCCCAGCCCGACCTTCTTAATCTAGGGGTTACAGAGACAAGGCTGAAGACTACAGTTCCAAGCTTGACTGGTAGCGACTTGTCCTGGGACGCCGCTACTTCATCGCAGAAGCAATTATTTATTTCATCTTTTTCCGACGTGGACACGGTCAGGGCGGTCTTGCCGAGTCTCTATAATTTCGTGCGAATGGATGATTATCCGTCGGTGCAAGTGGAAGTGGACTATGTTGACGGGACCACAATTTCAGTTTCTTCGCGCACCCCATACCAATTTATGCTCCCCTGGAAGGTTGTTCGAGGCGGCGAAACTACAACTACATACAACGCTGATATTTCCCGCGCCGTTGCTGCTCTGATGCCGAAGAAGGCGACGAATCGCGCTCGACTGATAGGTGACGGTTTGGATATAGACCTGGCCGACGCGGTCCGCCAGAAAATCAAGAATCAGTGGAATCTTTTGGGAGTTGAGGACAGAGCGAGCGATGCTCTGAGCCTCCTCAAGAGCCAATATATCGTTGAGGCCGCAGACATCAACAAATATCACAACGTAGACTACGGAAAGGCATGGAAGGAGGGAGTGGCCAAGGAGGCGAATCTCCAAGTCACGCTTAGAAAATCGTCCTTCCCCTCGAACTTTTCCGAACTAGCCATTCTTTTGTACGAGGACGGTAAAGTCCACGGAGCGGATTTATTCTTGACGAAAATCGGCGAATACGAGGCCCTCGTCGAATCGGTGCCGTGGCTGACTCGTTATCGCAACGAAAATCCCAAGGTTCTTTTTCAGCTAACTTTTGTTCATGACCGTTCGTTCGGCGATAAAGCTATGTCGGTTTTTGAGGCTGACATGAAGGCCATCGGAAAATCGGACTTGGCCGACGAGGTGCACACGGTCCAGGACAAAGTTGCGCTGGTTGCAGCGGGTTATGGAGGCTATTGGCTGGTCCTTCCCGGCGGAAGAATGATTCTCTGGCGCTACTCAACGACCGCAGGGCTATTGCAACGGGCTTCTCCCGGACTCACCACGCGTCGGTGCAGTGATTACAACACAGTATTGGGAGGGTGCGTGGGGGCAGTTGTAACTCCCGATGGTTCGCTCACCAACTAACGGCTCGCGTTGTTTACCCCACGACCGCAATGTGTCTAAGTCCTGGTAAACGCGCTAATCGGAAACTACGAATTAAAGGTAAATTGATCCGGTGACCACGAACAGTTTCTTAGATCAAGCTGCTAGGTACGTCTACAAAGAGCTTGAACGAATCGGTGGCGATCCGACCAAGCTTGAAGTCCCTATGCAAACGGTCGCTGTGCTGTACACAGCCCAAGCGATGATTGACAACGGCGGATTCAGATATATTTTTGAAAGTGATTTCCCATTCTGCCCGCCCTATTCCGTTTTTTCTGACGCATATCGGCGTATCGGCGCTGTCGACGCCGCCGAATGCCTTGATAAAGCCGTTGCCATGTTTCCTTTCGAAAAACCGCACCAATGTCAAGAAAAGCGGAATGCCTTCATGGACTCTCTTGAAGAGTCCCACGAGATGTTCGAACTTGGGGATCAGGTGTGTGGGGACGAAACGATTTGGTCGGCGCTTGAAGAATACGCGAAGAAGAATGCAGGTTTCTTTCAGGTGATGTGAGATGGGGAGACCATACCTGCCAAGGCCCTGATTGATGTGATAACGACGTCGGCCTCGCAACGGCCTGAGTAAACTGTTCGGTGTTCACCCCAACAGTGCTCGGACCGAAGGAGGCCGAGATGCAGATTATAGGATGTGATTTGCACGCTCGCCAACAGACGTTGGCGATGTTGGACACCGAAACAGGGGAAGCAGTGAATCGGACTCTCAGGCACGAAGGCAACAGCGTGCGGGAGTTTTATTCCACGCTTCCCGGTCCGGTGCGTGTAGGCATCGAAGCGACCGGGTCGATGAAGTGGTTTGTGCACCTGATGGAAGAACTGGGAATCGACTGTCAGGTCGGGCATCCGGCGACGATTCGAGCGGCCGAACCGCGCCGACAGAAACATGACCAGCGCGATGCTGAGTTACTTCTAAAGCTGCTGGTAGAAAACCGTTTTCCATCGATCTGGCAACCGTCGAAGGAACTGCTGGATCTGCGAGGGTTGCTCTTACACCGTCACCAATGGGTACGCCTGCGGACGCGGATACAGAACGCGCTGCAGGCGATCGCACTGGCGAATGGTTTAAGGCGAGGGAGTTCGCTGTGGAGCGAAAGCGGACAACAGGCGATCGCGTCATTACCGCTGGCAACACATACTGCTCATCGGCGCAGTGAGTTGCAGGCGATGTACACCAGGTTCGAAATGGAGATCGAACAACTGAATCAGCGAGTCCTGGAACAAGCAGGCCAACGACCCACCGCTGGGCTGCTGATGACTCATCCCGGCGTAGGACCGATCACGGCCCTGGCGACCGATGTCTTTCTAGGCGATCCGAAACGGTTTCGCGACGGCAAGGCTCTGGCAAGCTATATCGGGATCATTCCCCGGGAAAACTCCAGCGGCGGGCGCCAGCGGTTAGGAGGTTTGAGCAAGCAAGGTAATCCGCTTTTGCGCTTTCTCTGGTGTGAGGCGGCGGCACATGCCGTGCGCCGGGATCCGGACTTGCGGCGGTTCTATCGGCGCAAATTAGTGCAGAAGGGTCTGGGGAAAGCCCGAGTTGCCGCGGCACGAAAACTCGGGATTCGGTTGTGGATCATGTTGCGGGACCAGATTGATTACCAAGAGTTCTGTCGTCGTGGACAGATGCAGCAGAAAAGCGGTGCCTGTGCGGGAATGCCTGGAGGGCGTTATGGTGCGAAGAGTCACCGTCTGATTGATTAGGCTACCCGCCTCCCTACAGGGAGTTCGCATAACACATCATGGTCGATCGTGACCGAAGAGATGTTTGGTGGGCAACGCCGAATCGATGAAGCGGAAACGGTCCGAACTAGTTAGGGTGACACAAGTGAAACAACGCAGCCCCATAGACGCGATTCGCGTGCCGTGGGAATGGTGTATTCCTACGCAGAAAAAATACGAATGAAATCTCTTGAAACGGTCGGCGTCGTTAGAGATAACGCCCTAACCGGACAATTCAAATCTGGCGCTGAAGGCCTGCGCTTCATTGCGTGGGCGATCATTGGCCGCGTTGTTTGTGAAGCTCGGAGGCAAGTCTGCGGGTGCCTTCCAATTTGCATTTCTCGATCTTTTTGGGAACGAACCGCGGACGCATGGGGATGATATTGCTGGATTCCGGCGGCGGGATCGCTTGCGGGTAGGCGCATTGCCCCGCTTCCCAACCGACCAGCAAGCGACAAATGTCGTGCGCTTCAGCTTCGACTTCAATGCCAGTCAAAAACGGCGCGCCGTCGAGTTCGATACGATATGGCGCAAACATATCCGCGGGATCTGTGGAACAAACTACGGTGAACGTCATGGGAAGGTGCCTCGCTTTGCTGGGATGGCGGGACGCCTACATTGGCAACGGCAACCTACTCCCCGACGCCTGCGGATGTCAAGCTGGCAGCCAGTCTGGGCGAACAATTACATACGGGTTTGGTGACGGCACCGCCAATACAACCGTCGGTGTTTTGACGACCTCGGCGGTTTGACAGCATTCGTACGATCACTTATACAATTGATGTCGGCACGACAGGAGGATTCGGGATGAATCCAACCAAGAAAATTGCAATTGTCGTCGTCACGGCAGGATTTGTTTTCGCACCGATTGTTCAGGAGCTTGCTTGCGCTCGCGCAGAAGCCAGTGAATTCTACGCCAGCATTAGATGTGAACTATCGGGCAGACAATTTCACGCACCGTTCGGCGAATCGTGTGATGCGCTCGATGAGCGGTCGTTTCCGGCGCACAACCACGACGGCGAATCGAATGGTCAGGATGAACCGACGACGACCGTTGTCTCGGTAAGTGGCAATAGCACTGCCAACAATGTCGCGGTCGGAATGTACTCCTTCGGTTGGCCTTCGAACAATTTCAAGTTTTGATGCGAAACCGCCGCAGACGCGGGCCTCATCGGCTGTCAAAGGCTAGGTGGCTCCATTGTACGCCGGCGGTAAACCCCCTCGGTTGAAGCCTGCCGGTCTTGGATCGCCTTCGATCGGCACGTGGTACACATATCCGAATCTTGTTTCGTGAATTTTATTGTACACATCTTTGTAAATCACTTTCCCAAACGCATAGAGAACAGCCCTCCGCGTCCTGACTGCTTCGATCTCCGGTTTATTCAAAACAACTTCAGGGCAAAGATCAACCGCATCACCCGTTGAATCATTCACAACCAATAACAAATCGTCGAACGAAATCGCCTTACCGTAATCCGGTGTCGTCGGAACGTCCTTCAGGCTGGCGACCTTCAAGTATCGGAGCGACGATTACACGAGTCTCGCCGGGGTTCTTCCGGTATTTTTGTAGGCACACATAAAGACGTTGCGTTTCGCACGGCCAGGGTCCGTAAGCGAATCACCCGGTCCTGGGATGAATCCGAGAACAGGGGCAAGCTCAATTGGCGACGCAATAATCCACGCTCGCTCGCTATTCCTGAAATGCTTATCTTGGCGACGGATGAGTAGCCATTGAAAAATCCCCACCACGACTAACAGTCCGGTAAACGCCGCGAGAAGTACGTCGGTGTAACTGTGCGTGGAAGGCGGCGCGTCCAGAAGCGATGCGACAAAGATGACGTGCATCATTCGGCGAAGTGTATCACTTCCGTTTCGCTCACGCTTATTCTACAATCGGACTTCAACGCTTCTGACGATCGCGGCAGCGCGTACAAAGCGTTTCGCTCTTGTCCGTCCACGCGCGCAAGATCATTTTCTGGCCGATGTACGGAGCGCCGGGGACCTCTAGGTATCTGCATCGGTTTTTATCCGTGCAGCCGCAAACTTTGCAGACGCCTCGCATGTTTCTAGGGATTCGCATGATTTTGGGTCAATCGTTCATCAGATCCGCCACCCTTTTGCGAACCTGAAGCATTCGACCATTCACAATGGCGTCTGCAATTAAATCCATTTTGCGACATTTTTCTTGGTCTTCCGGAGAAAGATGCCCGACGGCAATATCAACGCTTATGACTTGAAAACGATCTCCGGGATGGATCGAAACCCCCGCGTGATTCTTCTCGGTATATCGGAACCTTCGATAATCTCGCTCACTCGGTGGTATCTCGGCGGCCTGGCGTGCATCGTTAAAAGTAAGACAACAAGTGGGCACGGACATGGTGCAAGAATATTCTGAGATGCGCTGGACGGAGGACCAATTTTCGATGGTGCCGAAAACTCGCAAAACTTTCAATGGTTGAGCCAAGCCCACGTTTGTAAACTGCGTTACCGTCTGAAATGAGATCCCTGCCAAGTCATTCCGATCAGCGATCACTTTCTCTTTTAGTTGTGCGTCGGCGGAAACGATCGCGTTGACGGTTCGTGCAAGATCGCGCGTGACGCGCCTGCGCAATTCTTCGACGCCGCGAAACGTCTGATAGAGAGTGTCGGCTTCTAAGGTCTTTCGATATTCTTTCAGCCGGCGCAATTGCTCGGTATCGTGATCGTGCGGGATGTCTGCTTCAGAGAAATAAAGAAGGACGGGTTTTCCCGTGCTGCGAAAGTGGTCTATTTCCTCAACGGTTCCCGAGATCGCACGGCCGGTCGGTGTCCCGAGTCGTGTCCAAAAAACACCAATGAGAATATCCGCATTTTCGACTAATTGCCGATTAAGAATTTCTTGCGGCCTTGCACCAGAGCCGGGAACACTATCAAGTTCCCATCTCAAAGCCTTAAGCGAAATCCCCCGATCCCGCGAATGGGTCGAATTCCAGTCCTCTATCACTTCGACCAGCACGTCGCGTTCAATACGAACGTCGGAAGGAGAGGCGATAAGGACCTCGTAGACGACTGATGAGCGTGGCATGGGTCCAATTGTAATTCCAATTCCCGGAAGTATAGGGAGAAACAGCGGTCTCAAAAAACAATGGGCGAAAATAAAGCGAACATGATATCTTGCCGCTGTTATGATCGGTTTCGCCAGATTCGATCCCGAACTTTTCCGGCGCCAGCTTATGAAGTACAGCGACCTGGAGCTAATCAAAATGGGCAGAGCGTGTGCGCCGGCCAATTGGCTGATTGCCGACCCTCTGACCAAATCAGAACAGGCTCAGAAGTACGAACTGTGCCGGCAGGAATGGCGAAGGCGGCATCCAAAAGCCGAGACCGAATGAATGAGCGGTGTGTCTCTCACACGGAGACGTATTCGATGATACACTCCCGCGTTAGAGAAAGCCGTGGTCAACGTAGTTGTGGGTCCACGGTTGACGAGGTCGCTGATAGATGGTTTGTGGTAAATGCGGTAAGACTGCCCCCGATCAATCCGTTTTCTGTAACTTTTGCGGTCAGAAGCTGTCTCCGGAAACCGTTGAGGAGATTGGAAGACGTGTGCTTGTGCTTGAGCAAGCGCAAGAGTCGCGTAACGGGATCGAGCAAAAATATCTAGAAACGCAAACCACGGAACGTATCGTCTCTCAGTTGGTATCATGGGCGAAACTATTTGCCTTTTTTGTTGGTATCCCACTAAGCCTAGCGGCATTGCTCCTCACCTTGGCTGCGATCCTTCTAGGAATTTACCTTCATAAGAACATTAAAGATGCGCGTGATTTAAGCGAAACGATCCACGGCACCATCCAAAAATCAGTGGACAGCGCGAAATCGCAAGCCGACGCCGCCAACAACAAAGCCAATGAAGCGGTGCACACCGCGAAAGCAATCGCGGATGACTTGGATTCCATCAAGCGCAAATTGACAACGTTAAACGAGTCCGTAGATACAAGCCAAAACCATGTCGGAGCGCTCGAAAAGGATATTTCCAAATCAAAACTGAAAGTTGATGCCTTAGACGAAACTATCCTGCGTGACAACAGCAAGGTGCAGCAATTCTCACAGAAAGTGTCTGCCGTAATACAAGATAAAAACGCTGCATCAGTTGGCGCACTCTACCCCGTTTTCGGAGAACACGTGGTTAGAGGAACCCATGGCGAGTTTCTCGATATCAGGAACAAGAAGCCGACCGATATCTACGTTGTTGTTCTGATACAAATGAGAACACTGGCCCCTGATCCTCGTTTACAACCTGACGTGGCGCATTTCATGGGCGCCCTTCAGAATGATTCCTACACTGTTTTCTTCGGCACAGTATATCTATCCGCTCGGTCTAGTTCTGCCGAGCAAGAACTCATCGCGTTTGACACAAATAGCTGCGTTTACTTTGGCCAGTTGGGGGGTGCTCCCTGCATCCTTTCTACTAGCGCTAATCACCAGCATGAAGAAGCAGCAATCGAGAAGGCCGCATTGGCTGTCCAACCCATAGCCGCAGATCACGTTAAAGAGATCAATCGTGCGCAACTTGACCCACTGCGGAAAGAACTGATAGACAAATCCGGAATGGATTTTGTGGTCATATTTGATGCCGGCCCCTGAGAATCGCTACATTCATGTGGACACTCGATAACGCCCTTCCGCTCATCAGAAAGATCTCGCCAATCGCGCGACGACACGGATTTTCAGTTGCGTTGTACGGCAGCGTGCTCGATCAAGGCGAGAGTGAAAAAGACTTAGACCTCTTTTTCATCGAACAAGACCCGGATATTTGCGATGTCCAAGGTTGCCTAGATGAGATTGCAAAACTTCCGGAAATAGCACACTGCGGCGAGGCAATCCCTGGTACGGGTGGATTCATCGGTGTGATCTGGCTCTCAGATATCAAACACCATATTGACGCTCAATTTCGCATGTGCTGGTTAGGACCGAATGCAGCCGATGCGGCATTAGAATGAGCCCTGATGGACGAAAATCCTGACATCGCCTTAGGACATGCTCCCATCGGACCCCGTACGATTGGCGAAGAGGAATTCGAGAAATACTTGACGACGGCAGGCTATCCATTCGAGTACGAAAAGGTGTGGCCTGGAAAGAAGCGGCGGCCGGACTACACACTAGCTCGGGGCAATAGCACCCTCCTCTTCGATGTCAAAGACTTTGATCCCAAGACCCCGGTACTGGGTTTTAGCCAAGTCGAAATGTATTCCGGAATCAGACGACAAATTGAGGTGGGGCGGCAAAAATTTAAAGAGTTCAAAGAATTCCCGTGCTGCGTGGTGTTGCGGAATAACGGCAACATGTTTGCACGGATTGAAGATCCACACACGGTGTTCGGGGCCATGTATGGCGATGTCGGTTTTGCTATCCCCGTATTCCTAGGGGGCGGACCACCGCCAGGCGACGTGCCGCCAGTCCGACAAACGTTCCTCGGTGGCGCACAGATGCTCCCAAATAAAAACACCACGATCAGTGCACTTCTCACTGTGCGCTACATCTCAATAGGTCACCTCCGAATGAAAAGAATTCTCGACACAAATCCCGCAATGAATTTTAGTGATGTCCAAGCAGAGGCTAGATCACGATTCGGCGAGGACTTTGACGAGGGAGAGATGCAACAGGGTGCGATCGTCTTTGAGAACGTCTATGCGCGACTGCCGCTTCCTCGGGATATATTTAATGGGCCATACGACGTAAGGTTTGGCCTCGACGGTAACGATCTTGCCTGTGTGTTCTGGGGTTCCGCGCTAACTGAACTGGATTTATAGCGGTGCTGTTTCTACCAAATGAGGGCGGGTGCGACGGAGTTCTTGTATCTAATTTGTGACTAGAAGGGCTAGATTAGGGCCTTTTCGGAACGCCGATAAACATTGGCCGATTTCGCTATTCCAGGCGACGGCCGATTCTAAAGAACATACCAACGCTCACCAACGAGTGACTTCCCTACTGGCCTTGGGTTTCTAGTCCCCCCCTCTCCGCCAATTTTGAGAAGCACCCAGAATCTTCACGAGAATTCCGCAGCCCTCAGCTAATCCGACTTGGTCATTTCTTGATACCGCGTTCGATGTATGGTTTTGCGCTTCCTCTTACGGTATTGATGCATAGCGGCAATATGAGCGATTTCTGGGAAGCGCGTCCCGTGATCTGGATGAACCGTTGGCGGCCGGCAAAGGTGTGTGCGACGGCTTGTGTTGCACTCGCATTGCTGGTTAGTAGCGGCTGCCCTACAAAACAACCCGATCAGCAGCAAAAAGAGCGCGAGGACAAGACTCGGGACGATGCCGCCAAGGCCGTCGAGCGCGCCAAACCAGAAATCCAGGAAGCCGGGCGGGAACTGGGCCACGCCGCGGATGAGGCAGCAAGAGAAGCGCGCGCGTTCGCGGATGGCGTGCGGCAGGGCTGGCGCGAGGGCGGGCACCGTCTCGTGAACATTAACTCGGCGTCCAAGAGCGAGCTAATGGAGCTACCAGACATTTCGGAGGGTACGGCGGGAAAGATTATTCGGAACCGTCCCTACCACGACCGGGAAGATTTACTCGCGAAGCATGTTGTGTCCGAAGAGCAGTACGCGAAGATCAAAGACATCGTCACGGTACAATAAAGCCCGGCGATCCATCCTAGTCTGTGGACCCGCGCCTAAGACTTCCCTTCCCCACCGTCAATTTCATGACCAATTTGGTTGATCCCACGAAATCGTCTCCCAACGATCGCTGCGACCGTAACGTGATTATTGTGCTGGTCTACTCCGTTTCGTGTATGGCCGGTCCGTGGGTTTGCGCGTTACAACGGCGTGAGAGGAGAGGACCCACATGCCGTTGATTAATATTGTGCTGGTGTTGATTGTGGTCGGCGTGTTGCTTTGGCTGATCAACCGGTTCATACCGATGCAGGGGACAATCAAGTCGATCCTGAACGCGGTGGTGGTGATCGCGGTGGTTTTGTGGCTCCTACAAGTTTTTGGATTGTTTAATTCGCTGGCGCACATTCGCGTGGGTTCGTAAATCCTCAGCGACAGCTTTAATCTTCGCGTTTGCTTCGTGTTTTGTCTGAACGGACCAAGCGCCGCACAACTAATTGGCGGCGCGGGCGACGGAGAGCTGCTGCATCAGAGCCAACTGGTCCCAATTGTCCCAACCTCGAATAATCTTGCCGTCCTTGACTTGTGCGATTGTGATTCCGGTGATTCGCACTGGCCGGTTGGTCGCGGGAATCCCGAGATGATCGCCGGTGTGGGTCATGACGGCAGACCAGCGGGCCACGACTTTGTCGTCCGCGCCGATGGTGTCGTCCACGGTAATCTTAATGTCCGGAAAAGCGCCGTGCAGGCGATTGAACAGCGCAACGAAATCTGCAGGACCGTGAATTTCCACGCCCGGCTGATCTTGTCCTGTTCCTATGACGTTTTCATCTAGCAAATCGTAAATTGTTTGAACGCGTCCCTCGTTCCACACTTCCCTGAACCAACGCCGCACTAACTCAATATTTTCTGCAACCGGCATGGGGCACCTTCCTTTGGCGGGACGCCGAGGTTCGCTCGGGATCACGTTAACGTTATTGGCACTGGTATAGCATGAAAACGTAATGCGGGCCACTCGGGAGTTGATGCGATGCCAATTCCCCGGCGCTTTCACGAGCTGTACTTCGGTACCATTGGCTTACAGGATGAGCCGCAACCAGCGGGCTATCGACACGAACGCGCTGCCCGCCTACCGTAAGATCTGGAGCCAGAGCACGTTCCAAAGTGGGTTAGCGCGCATTTCGTGCGATTGGCAATCGCGGATTGGTGCGTCGGTCGTGCCGTTTGGTCACATTCTTGCGCAACATCGCGAAGTATAATAATAGTCTAGTAATTTAAAGGACTCGAGTTTGATGGAACATCTGCTCCAAGTGAGCGATCTTCGCGTTTCCTATCGGGGCGCGGATGCGAAGGTGCGCGACGCGGTTGACGGCGTGAGCTTTGCGATTGCGCCGGGCGAAGTTCTTGGGTTGATGGGCGAATCCGGCTGCGGGAAGACCACTACTGCGCTGGCTTTGCTCGGCTTGCTTTCCGATCAACACGCGGAAGTTTCCGGCTCGGTGCAATTCCGTGGCGAAGAACTGCTTCCCATGGATCAGCGCGCGCTGCGAGCGTTGCGCGGCTCGACAATCTCGATGGTGTTTCAGGAGCCGGAGATTGCGCTGAGCCCCGTGATGCGCGCGGGCGACCAAGTCGCGGAAGTGATTCGCGCGCACAAGAACTTGAACTGGAAACAGTGTCGCGCTGAGGCGGAAGCGGCGTTGGTGCGCGTGGGGCTTCCGAGCACACAGCGAATATTTTCCGCTTATCCGCACCAATTGAGCGGAGGGCAGCGCCAACGCGTGGTGCTGGCGCAGGCCTTGGCGTGCCAGCCGGCGTTGATTATTGCCGACGAACCGACGGCGTCTCTCGATGCGCGCAGCCAGAGGGAATTGCTGGCGCTCTTGCGCGAGTTAAAGCGCGAATTGGGGATTGCGATTTTGCTGATCAGCCACGCCGCGGAGGTGCAGGCGTATCTGGCCGACCGGCTGATGGTGATGGAGAGCGGCAGGATCATCGAGCACGGAACGTTTCGCGAGCTTTACGGGAGTTCGTCGCAGGAGATTACACGAGCGATGCTGCGGACCAGTTCGCTAGCAGATTCGGTGGAGCAGCTCGATCTGGAGATGGTGACGTAGATGAGCGCCGTTCATTCACAGCCGCGGCCGAAGCCTGATGCGAATTTGCGCGAGCCATTACTGCGCGTTAACGGACTGTGCAAGCAGCTCGTGCAGCGGCGGAATTTTTCGCGCACGAAATTCCTGGTGAATGCTTTTGAAGATGTGAACCTGCAACTCTTTCGCGGTAGAACACTGGCGCTAGTGGGCGAATCGGGCGCCGGAAAATCCACGCTTGCGCGGTGTATTGCCCTGCTTGAACGCCCCACCAAGGGAAACATCACGCTCGATGGAACGGATCTGCTAGCACTGGAGAAGAGTCAACTTTTCCCAATTCGCCGGCGGATTCAGCTGATTTTTCAAGACCCGGCGTCCGCGCTGAATCCGCAAATGACTGCGCTGGAAATCATCGGGGAGCCGCTTGCGATACAAAATGCGGGAACGAAGTCGGAGCGGCGTGAGCGGGCTTTGCTGCTGATGGAACAGGTTGGGCTGGATGCCGGAGCGGCACAGAAGAAGCCGTTCGAATTCAGTGGCGGGCAACGGCAACGGCTGGCGATCGCGCGTGCGCTGGCGCTCGAGCCTGAGCTGCTGATTCTGGATGAGTCTTTATCGGCACTCGACGCGCTGAATCGCGATTTGATCGTGCAGCTGCTGGTGGACTTGCAGGCGGCGCGTTCACTTGCGTACCTCTATGTATCGCACGATCTGCGCCTGGTTTCGCAATTTGCTGACGAAGTCGCCGTGATGTATCAGGGCAAGATTGTTGAGCAGCGAAAAACCCGGGAGTTGTTCGCTCATCCCGCGCATTTCCACACGCGCGAGCTTCTTTCGACCGTGCATTCTGTCGAATCCATATTGCTGGAGCGCTCCGCCTAAGGCGCCGCCATGAGATATTTCGCCCGACGATTGGCGCATGCGACTTTTCTCCTGCTGGGAATTTCGATTTTTTCGTTTGCGCTGTTGCAACTCGCGCCCGGCGACTTTTTTACCGCGCTGGAAGTGAATCCGCAGGTTTCCGAACGCACGATAGCCGCACTACGGACGCAATACGATCTGGATAAGCCTTTGCCGGCGCGTTACGGGAGTTGGCTGCGTGCAGTGCTGCGCGGCGACATGGGTACTTCTTTCGCGTACAACAGCCCCGTCGGTCCGCTGTTGGCGCTGCGCGCGCGCAACACTTTGCTTTTGACCGGAACAGCGACGCTGCTCGCGTGGCTGCTGGCGATTCCTTTCGGAATTTGGAGCGCGGCGCGCCAGGGAAAATGGGGAGACCGCGTCGGGGGCGTTGTGACGTCCACGCTGCTTACCGTGCCGGATCTTGTGCTGTTTCTTGCGCTACTGCTGTTGGCTGTGCGCACCGGGTGGTTCCCTGCCGGCGGAATGATTTCCGCCGAGTTCGGCGATCTGAGTTTTTGGAACAAAGTGAAGGACGTTGCGTATCATTTATTGCTGCCATCGCTGGGGCTGGCGCTGGCGACTTTGCCGCCTTTGGTGCGGCACATTCGTTCGGCAATGATCGAGGTGCTGGATTCGCCGTTCATCCGCGCGGCGCGCGCGCACGGAATTCCGGAACGCCGCGTGCTTTTGCGTTATGCGCTGCCGGTGGCGGCCAATCCCTTAATTTCACTTTTTGGATTTTCGATTGCGACGATGCTGAGCGCCGGGTTGCTGGTGGAAGTGATTTTGAGCTGGCCGGGGATCGGGCCTTTGCTGGTGGAGGCGATTCTGGCGAAGGATATTTTTGTGGTGGTGGGAACCGTGATGCTTTCGTCGCTGTTCCTGGTGGCGGGGAATTTGCTTGCGGATATGCTGCTTTTCGCGGCCGATCCGCGGATTCGCATGGAGTGAGGAATTGACGCAGCGGCACAAACTCGCGTTTGCGGCGGCGTTTTTGGCGGGGTTCTACGGACTCGTGCTCTTTGCGGGATTTTTTGCTCCGTATGATTTTGCGACGCAGAACCGCGAGACGCCTTATGCGGCGCCTACTTCGATTCATTTTGTGGATGCTCAGGGAACATTTCACGCTCGCCCATTTGTTTATGCCATTCAGGATTCTGGCTCGGACGCATCGCTAAGCGACGCAAATGCGCAGCAGCAACACCTGTATCCGATCAATTTCTTCGTACGCGGTTCGCGCTACAAGATCGCGGGGCTGTTTACATCGGACAGACATCTGTTTGGCGTGGATGCGCGGGGCGACATTCTGTTGATGGGCTCGGACGGCTACGGGCGCGATCAATTTTCCCGCTTTCTCTACGGCGGGCAGATTTCGATGCTTGCGGGGTTGATCGCCGCGTTGCTTTCCGTGACGTTGGGAATGGTCGTCGGAGGCATCGCGGGATATTACGGCGGATGGATTGATGAAATTCTGATGCGCGGTGGAGAGCTATTCCTGGCTTTGCCGTGGCTCTATTTGTTATTTGCCGTACGCGCTGCTTTGCCTTTGCGCATTTCGCAGTGGCAAGTTTTTCTGCTGCTGGTCGCGATCATGGGATTGATCGGGTGGGCGCGTCCCGCGCGGCTGATTCGCGGCGTGGTACTGAGCGCGAAGCAGCGTAATTTTGTGACGGCGGCGCGCGGGTTCGGTGCGTCGGATACGTATCTGTTGCGGCGGCATGTCCTGCCGCAAACCTACGGCGTGCTGTTGACGCAGATGACGCTGCTGATTCCGCAGTACGTTCTCGCGGAAGTTACGCTGACTTTCCTGGGCCTGGGTGTCGGTGAACCGACGCCTAGCTGGGGCGCGCTGCTATCTTCGTTGCAGCAATATTCGGTGCTTTCCTCGTATTGGTGGATGTTCCTGCCCGCGATTTTGCTGATTCCGCTGTTCCTGGTTTTCTACACGGCAGCCGATGCTCTGCAGGAACTTCACAAATCCGTGGCGCTGTAAAAACCGTTAATTCTTTGCAAGAATTCGAGATATGGCAATGACCCCTCTCAGGCGGCAGTGTGTCGGCCTTTTGCTGGGCACAGCGTTCGCGTGCTCCGTCGCGCCGGCTGGGTATGCGCAGAAGCAAGCGCAGGTGAATGAAGAGCGAATGATTACGGACAACGGTCCGGGCCATGCCGGAGGGCGGCTGTCCGTGGCTTTGCGCTCGGAGCCGAAGACTTTGAATCCGGCGTCGGCGGAGGACGAGCCATCGCGCGACGTGATTCGCTGCCTTTCCGCGGACCTGATTCACATCAATCGCTTAACGCTGAAAACCGAACCGGCGCTCGCAAAATCGTGGCGCGTATCGCGCGACGGCAAGCAATACACGCTGGAGTTGCGGCGGGGTCTGCGTTTTTCCGACGGCCAGCCCTTCAATGCGGACGATGTTGTTTTTAGTTTTCAGGTTTACCTCGACGAGAAGGTGGATTCGTCGCAGCGGGATTTGCTTGTCGTTGGCGGAAAACCGATTGCGTTGGTTAAGGTCGACGACTACACGGTTCGTTTTGAACTGGCGCAGCCTTATGCCGCCGCCGAAAGGCTTTTCGATGGCGTCGCCATTCTTCCGCGGCATCTTCTGGAGAAGGCTTACCACGACGGAACTTTTTCGCAGGCGTGGAATCTTTCGATGCAGCCGAACCAATTTGCGGGCCTTGGCGCATTTCGACTGAAGGAGTACGTTCCCGGGCAGCGAGTAGTGCTGGAGCGGAACCCATATTATTGGAAGGCGGATCGCAGTGGCGCTCGCTTGCCGTATCTGGATCAAGTAGTGTTTTCGTTTGTTCCGAGCGAGGACGCGCAGGTGATTCGATTTCAATCGGGCGAGGCGGACGTGCTCAGCCGCTTCAGCGCGGACAACTTTGCCGTACTGCAGAAACAGCAATTGGCGAAGGGTTATCATCTTTACGATCTGGGCGCGGGACTCGAATACAATTTTCTGTTTTTCAATTTGAACGATCTTGGGTCGAAAAATCTGCTGGATATTGCGCGCAAGCAGGCGTGGTTTCAGGATCTGCGTTTCCGGCAGGCGGTTTCTTCGGCGATTGATCGCGAGGGGATCGTGCGGCTGGTTTATTCCGGACGCGCGACTGCTTTATGGAATCAGGGTACGCCGGGAAATAAGTTGTGGGCTGATTCCGCAATACCTCATCCGCCTCGTTCGCTTGAACATGCGCGGCAGCTGTTGCAGTCCGCGGGATTTTCGTGGAACAAGGACGGCGCGCTGCTCGATGCGCACGGGACTCGGGTGGAATTTTCGATTCTCACCAGCTCTTCGAACGCGCAACGAATGAAGATGGCGACGATCATTCAGGACGACCTCAGCCAGCTGGGGATGAAAGTGCAGGTCGTCTCGCTCGAATTTCGCGCGATGGTGGACCGGCTGCAAAACTCATTCAATTACGAAGCGGCGGTGATGGGACTGGTGAGCGGCGACGCGGATCCCACGGCGGACATGAACGTGTGGCTATCGAGCGGCGAGACACATCTGTGGCACGAAGGCGAACAGAAGCCGGCGACGCCGTGGGAAGCGGAGATCGACCGGTTGATGCAGCAGCAACTCACGACGCTCGACTACGCCAAGCGAAAAAAGCTTTACGACCGCGTGCAGGAAATTATCTCTCAAGACTTGCCCGTCATCTGTCTGGTGAGCCCTAACATTCTGGTGGGGGCGTCCAACCGCGTCGCAAACTTCCGACCCGCGATTCTTGTTCCGTACGCACTTTGGAACATAGAAGAGCTCTACATCCATTAAATGTCGAACGCGAGCTCCACGCTTGAGAAAAAACGCCAGGAGCGCGAAGCGCAGCGCACGGCTTGGCCGGATGCGCGGCTCGTTCGCGAATGCCTGGATGGAAACGAAGAGGCGTGGTCCGCGCTGATTGACAAGTACAAGAACCTGATTTTTTCGATTCCCATCAAATATGGATTTTCGCCGGACGATGCGACGGATATTTTTCAGTCGGTCTGCCTGGAGCTGCTTTCGGAACTGCCGAAGCTGCGCGAGGCCCAGGCTTTGCCTAAATGGATCATGCAGATCACGGCGCACAAGTGCTTTCATCGCAAACAGCAGCAGCAGCGCGTGGAACTTTCCGATCCTAATGACGAAGTATTAGAGCGCAGCACGCCTTCACGCGCGGTGGAAATTCTGCGGCAGGCGGAAGAGGAGCAAAGTTTGCGGCAAGCCATGGCTGAATTGCCCGAGCGCTGCCGCCAATTGGTGCACATGCTGTTTTTTGTTGAGCCGGCGCGACCGTATCAAGAAATTGCGGCGGAGCTGGGAATCGCGGTCGGCTCGATCGGATTCATTAGGCAGCGTTGCCTGGAAAAATTGCGAAAGCGCCTGCTGGAAACGGGCTTCTCGTGACGTCTGAGAAAAAAGCCGCGCCGCTTTCCGAAAAGATTCTCGGCGAATTGGCTGGTCTTGCCGACGATTCGAGCCGAAATCATTATATCGCGGCGCATCCGCGGCTGGTCCGCGATGCCGTTGTGAGCCAACTCAACGACTTGGTGCGCAGCAAACTGCGCGAAAACGCTCGCCAGGCGTTATTTCTGGGCGAAGTTAGCGTCTTAATTGCGCTCCGATTGCGAAACCAAGAAGCGCTGGGGCGCAGTTTGCGCTCGAAAGCCAATGCGCTTTACATGCTCGGCGATAATCAGGAGGCGTTGGACTTCCACCAGGAAGCTCTGCAGATTTTTCGCAAGATCGGCAATGCGGAAGAAGAAGCGCGCACGCTGATTCCCTCCATCCAACCTTTCATTTTGCTTGGAAAATACGATCAGGCGTTTGCCGCGGCCGAAGCGGCGAAGAAAATCTTTCGCGCGTTGGGCGACGACAAGCGCTGGGCGCATGTCGAGATCAACGTCGGGAATATATATCACCGGCAGGACCGTTTCGAGGAGGGCCTGGCGTGTTACGAGCGCGCGTACGAAATGCTGCTGCCCTTTCGCGATTCGGAAGGGTTGGCGGTGGCGCTTTACAACATGGCCGTGTGCCTGATCACGCTGAATGATTTTCCTCGCGCTTTGGCGACCTATCAGCGCGCGCGCGAAATGTGCGTGCAGCACGGGATGACGCTGCTGGTCACGCAGAGCGATTACAACATTGCCTATCTTTATTACTTGCGCGGCGAATACAGCAGGGCGATCGAAATGCTGCTCGCGACGCGCGCGGAGTGCGAGAAAAACGGCGACGCGCACGTGCTGGCGCTTTGCTATCTGGACCTTGCGGAAATTTATCTCGAACTGAATCTGAGCACGGAAGCGCGGGATTCGGCGCACGAAGGCTATCTGCGTTTTCAGAAACTGGGGATGGGCTACGAGGAGGCGAAATGCCAGGCCTATGAGGCGATGGCGCTGAGCCAACTGGGCAAGGCTTTGCGTTCGCTGGAATTATTTACGCAGGCGCGCGCGAAATTTGTGAGCGAGAAAAATCTCGTGTGGCCCTGGCTGATGGATTTGTACCAGGCCGTGGTGCTTTACAACGAAGGGCGTTTATTCGAAGCGCGGCGGCAATGCGCGGGAGCCGCGAATTTTTTCGACAGTTCCTTTTTGCCGAGCAAGGCAGTCCTTTGCCACTTGCTACTGGCGCGGCTCTCTTTGCGCACCGGTGAACTGGCAGCGGCGAAGGCGGATTGCGCGCGCGCGCTCGATCGCCTCGCCAGACTCGAGGCTCCCCTGCTGCGGTATCAGGCGCAATTTTTGATGGGGCGGATCCAGCAAGCCTCGGGAGATCCCTCCGGGGCTTACGATTCGTGCCAGAAAGCGCGCGAAGCGCTGGAAACTCTGCGTAGGAGCCTGCGCGGCGACGAACTGAAGATTGCGTTCATGAAGAACCGGCTTGAGGTTTACGAAAGCCTCGTGGAAATTTGCCTGATCGCAGGCGATAAACCACCGGCCACGGAAGAAGCGTTCAGCTATATCGAGATGGCCAAGTCACGCAGCCTCGCAGAACTTTTGATGCGCTCGGGACCGGCGCTGCCCATTGCCGATCCGGGACAAAGCGACTTGGTCCGCCGGATTCGCGAGATGCGCGAAGAGTTGAATTGGTATTACCGCCGCATCGAAATGGAGCAATTGCGCGCCGAGGAGCCTTCGCCCGCGCGCATCGAAAAACTGCAAAAGGAAGCGCTGGCGCACGAAAACGAATTGTTGCATGTGCTGCGCGAGGTGCCGCAGTCGGGCGACATCGTGCAGCCTGACGGCCCGGCGATCCGGTCGCTCGAAGCGATTCGTGCGTCTCTGCCGGCGGACGCCGCGCTCGTCGAATATTTCACTCTCAAGGACCAATTCATCGCTGCCATCGTGACGCAGGCGGGTGTCGAAATCGTGCCGCTGACGCCTGCATCGCGCGTCGTGAACCTGCTGCGACTTTTCCATTTCCAGATTTCCAAATTTAAATTGGGCGCGGACTACACGCAGATGTTCGAGCGTTCGATGTTGGACTCAGCGCTGGGCCACCTGCGCGAACTTTATAACGAGGTGTTTGCACCGCTGCACGAACGCCTGCGCGGGCGACGACACTTGATCATCGTGCCGCACGGGGTGCTGCACTATCTGCCATTTCACGCGCTGTTCGACGGTGGCTCGTACCTGATTGACTCGTTCACGATTTCTTATGCGCCGAGTGCGAGCGTCTTCGCACACTGCCAAGAAAAATCGACGAACGGCGGGCGCGGCGCGCTGATCCTGGGGGTGCCGGACGCGCAGGCGCCGTTCATACGCGAAGAGGTCGAGTCCGTTGCGCGCATTTTGCCGGACGCTGAGTTGATTGTCGGCGAAGGCGCGACTGCGCAGGTGCTGCGCGAGCAAGGATTGCATAGCCGGCTGATTCACATCGCGACGCATGGGCGATTCCGGCAGGATAATCCCATGTTCTCCGCCATCCGCCTTGGCGACGCGTATCTGAATCTGTACGACCTTTACCAACTCAAGCTGAACGCGGAGCTGGTGACGCTGAGCGGTTGCGCCACTGGAATGAACGTCGTCACCGCTGGCGACGAGCTGCTCGGGTTGATTCGAGGTTTGCTCTATGCGGGCGCGCAATCGCTGTTGCTGACGCTTTGGGACGTGCACGATCAGACCACTGCGGAGCTCATGGAGTGCTTTTACCGCCGGGTGCAAGATGGAAGCGGGAAGCCATCTGCCCTGCGGGGCGCGATGGCCGAATTGCGGGAACGTCATCCTCATCCCTACCACTGGGCTCCATTCACCCTAATTGGCAAGGTTTCAACGGTTTAACTCCCTCCGAACTTTTTTTGCACTCCCTATATTTTTGGAGCAGGTCGTCACCCTTATGTGTTGGTGATGGAAGTAACTGGCGCAAGGCCTGGGCAGGCCGCCAGTAGCTCAAATTCGGGGGACGGAACGCGATGAAACATTACTCTGAGGAGCAGTGGGTAGATTTCGCAAGGAACACGATCGAAGGCAGCGTAAAGAACATAATGCAAAGCCACTTAGACACGGGATGTGCGAAATGTTCGCAGGAGCTGGCCATGTGGCAGCACCTGCATCAGGTGGCACAGCGCACGTCTAACGACCAACCTTCGGAGGGCTCTCTGCGAATCGTCAAGAGCGCCTTCGCCAGCCGGTGGCCGGCAAAACAGCGCGCGCCGCAGGCGGCAATCGTTGAGCTGCTTTTCGATAGCTTCAGCACTCCGGCGCTGGCAGGCGTCAGGTCGTCGGCGGGCCGGTCGCGCCAATTGCTTTACGGGACTGCTACCTATCGGATTGACGTGCGAATCGAGCCACAGATTGACTCCGAGAAAGTGGTCTTGATCGGCCAGATTCTCAACTCGGCGGACCCGAAAGAACGCCTCGCCGACGTGCCGGTGAGCTTGTGGAAGGGACGGAAAATGCTGGCGGTGAGCACGACGAACCACCAGGGCGAATTCCAAATCGAGTGCGAAATGGACTCAAGCTTCCGGTTGATGATCACGCTGCCGGGGCAGCGGGAAGTGACATTGCCGTTAATCGAGCCCGGCGCGACACTGGACTCCGAGAATCCGCAAGCATCTGATACCAAAGACGATAGAAGTGAGTCTCGGATCAAGAAAAAGGGTACTAGGAAGAAAGAGTGATGCGCACGGTACCGAAAGTAGCCGCTTGTACCATTGCTCGAAGATTCGAGGACTGAACCAAACTGGAACGGTCCCTCATACGAGCAAAGTCGGCTGCTGAGCGGCACTCAAAAGGAGCAGTTGCAACCATGAAACGCCTAATCGGACTTTCACTACTTCTCGCCGTCGGTCTCTGGGGCCAACCCGCCTCGGCTCAGGGCCTGTTGACGGGCTTGTTGAACACCGTGGGACAAGTTCTCGCCACGGTCACTGGTGCTCCACAACCGGGAGTAATTGTCCGGACCAATTTGGGAAAGGCCGGCTTGCAGAACGCGTGCCTCTCCAATGGCTGCACGGTCGTCGGTAATCTCGACGGCAACCAAGATCAGCTTTTCCTGGTAAGGCCAGCTCAGGGTGTGCTCCCCGCACTGCTGGCTGATGTTCTGCGGCTCGTCACGGGAATCCTCGATGCCGAACCCGATCAGGTGCTGGTGATTCCGCCGAACACCGGCAATGGAGCGACCGCTTCGACGGCTCCGCAGGGATTGTGGGATACAACTCCCGTGAATTATTACGGGACCACGGTTACGCACGGGTACGTGAATCAGCCCGCAGCGCAGATCATTCGCGTCGGGCAGGCGCAAAGTGTGTTCAATGTGTCCGGCTCGGGAATTGTGGCTGATATTGACACCGGAGTGGATCCCAACCATCCCGCACTGCAAGGACACTTGCTGCTCGGCTACGATTTCACGCGCAACCAGCCCGGCGGCTCGGAACTGAACGACGTTTCGATGTCTGCACCGCCGCCTTGCGAAACTTGCGCCGCGGCTTACGTGAATCAGCACACGGCTGCGATGCTCGACCAGCACACCGCCGCGATGCTCGATGGTTCGCAGTACGCTGCGTTCGGGCACGGCACGATGGTGATGGGCGTGATTCACCTGGTGGCGCCCACGGCGCAGCTTTTGCCGCTGAAGGCCTTCACAGCGAGCGGCGCCGCATCACTTTCGAACATTCTGGCCGCGCTTTACTACGCGGTGCAGAACCACGCGAACGTGATCAATATGAGCTTCGACCTGACCAGCAGTTCCACCGAGCTGGGCACCGCAATCAATTATGCCAACAGCAACAATGTGATCTGCGTGGCCTCTGCGGGTAACGACGGCAAAGAGGAAATCGTCTATCCTGCGGCGCTGCAAGGCGTGATGGGCGTTGCCTCGACCAACAACGAGGACCAGCGCTCGACCTTTTCCAACTACGGCGATCAAATCGTATGGGTCGCTGCTCCCGGCGAAGGCGTCATCACCACTTATCCTTTCGGCTCGTATGCCGCCGGATGGGGAACGTCCTTCAGCTCGCCGATGCTAGCTGGAACTGCTTCGCTGATGCTAAACATGCAGCCCAAAGTCACTCCATCGCAAGCGGCGTATGCGGCAGCGCACGCGAAGTGGATTGGTTTGAACATGGGCAACGGGCGGCTGGATGTTTACGGCACGCTCTCAACCTTTAACCCGCTCCTAGGACTGCTGCAGTAGGACGGCAGCGCGAGAATCGGCGGTAATTTCTGCATCAAGGGGCGGGTCTGAGACCCGCCCCTACTTTCTTTTTCGACGGGACTCAATGGGGACGAATCGAACGCAATTAACCGAGGGCACTCCAACGTTTCCTGGATTGGAAGCGTTTGCGGAGGCATCGGTATTTGCCGGCGGCGCCGCGAGGCAAACCTCGCCGGGCTGGTTTCCGGCCGCGCTGCAAGTGAAACACGTCGAGGAACAGATTTCGGCGCTGCGTAGCTCGTTGATTTGCGCTTTCAATCAGCTGCTCGATTTGAAGGATTTGAACACGGGCGTGCACAGCACGCGCCTGGCGGAATGGGCGCTGCACGTGGCGCGCGAGTTGGGCCTGGATGAGAGCTGCTTGGGCGACATCGAAGTGGCCGCGCTGCTGCACGACATCGGCAAAATCGGGATCGCCGACGCGATCTTGAACAAGCCCGGCAAGTTGACCTCGGAAGAATACGAGCTAATGAAAAAGCATCCGGAGTATGGCTGGGCGGTGCTGCGCCAAGTGCCGGGAATGGAGCGCGCCAGCTTGATTATTCTGCATCACCACGAAAGCTACGATGGCCGCGGCTATCCGGGCGCCCTGAAGGGCGAAGAGATCCCCATGGGATCGCGCATCGTGGCGGTGATTGACGCGTTCGATGCGATGGTTTCGAATCGGCCCTATCGCCAGGGGCTGCCGTTCGAAGAAGCCGAGCGCCGCCTTTTGGAAGCGAGCGGCACTCAGTTTGATGCCAAGGTGGTGAACAGCTTCCTACCGCTGGCGCGCGCGGAAATGGCTTCGGTGTTCGCGGCGGCCGGCACTTCAGTCTCAGTCGTCCTCTAGACAGCCCTGTGCCATCGCTATTCCCTCAACCAATTCAGTAACCGCCTTCACTAATATTGTGCGACCGACCGGTCTCTACAGAATCTAAACTTTTGTGATCGCGGCGGCGACCGCTCGGTCCCAGTCTTCGATCATGCCGATTGATACCGGCGTGCTCCGATGAAACTGTAAGGTGTTCACCTCCGCCGCAGAGGCAGAGGCAGAGGCATGGTGAGGGATTGGATTCATATTGTCAAGTACTTTGTAATATAAAGTCAATGGCACCGAAGATGAGCTCGGCTCGTCCCCAGCCACGGGAGCGCCGGACTCCGGTTCCGGGATCATCGCGGTTGACTCGGCGTTGAGGGGCCAGCACGCATATTTGACTGGCTGCTCAGGCCCTATTTGCGGTGCGCGGCGTTAATCTTCTATAATCGTTAGGTATACGAAGAAATTCGACTGGGGTGATCCCGCCAGCTCACACCCCTCCAGGCGCTCTCAAAAAAATGACCGATCTTGCCGAGAAAATTAAGAAAAAACTGAAGGACGAAATCGCGGTGCTCGAGCACGAGTTGCATACCGACCTCCCCAAGGAGATCAGCGTGGCGCGGGCGCACGGCGACCTCTCCGAGAATGCGGAGTATAAGTACGCCAAGGAGCGCCAATCGTACGTTTCGGCGCGTTTGGGGCAGCTGCACAAGCGCATGGCCGACCTTTCGATGCTCAATTTGACTAACTTGCCCAAGGATCGCGCCGCTTACGGCTCGCGAATTACGGTGAGAGACGTTGCCAAGTCCGCGAAAATCGAGTACAAGCTGGTTACGGTGGAGGAAGCGGACGCCGCCAACGGGCTGATTTCCACCACGTCGCCGATCGGGCGCGCGCTGCTGGGGAAAAAGGTTGGCGACGAGGTGCAAGTGACCACGCCCGCCGGCGTGAAGGAATATGAAGTCATCCAGCTCTCCACGATTTACGACGAGGAATAGCGGGTATTATTGATTACATGCTGAAGCGCACTATCGGCCGGTTTCTGGTCTGGCCCATCGAACGGATTGCGGCGCTGGTCGCAGCAACGGGAATCCCTCCTAACTTCATCACCTGGACGGCGCTGCTGCTGAATTTGTGGTCCGGAGTTTTCTTTGCTGCAGGGCGATTCGTGACGGCCGGCGGGATCATGATGTTGGCCGGTTTGTGCGACCTGCTGGATGGCCCGGTGGCGCGACGCCAGGGCCGCGTTTCGATGTTTGGCGGGTTCCTGGATTCGATTTTCGATCGCTACGCGGATTTGATTCTCTTCCTTGGTTTGCTTGTCTACTATTCCCACGTGAACCGGTTTGGATACGCGATGCTGGCCGGCGCGGCCATGGCTGGTTCAGTGATGGTCAGCTACGCGAAAGCGCGCGCAGAATCGCTGGTACCTACTGCTGAAGTTGGATTCTGGGAGCGTCCCGAGCGTTTGACGCTGATGATTCTGGGAGCGCTGACGAATCGCATGGACTGGGCGCTGTGGATTCTGGCGATTGGCCCGAATATCACCGTCATCCACCGAATCCTCGACACCTGGAAACAAACCGAACGTGGCAACCAGCCGATTCCGGATGCGACTCGCACGGCAACGGCAACACGCGATGCGAAAGCTCCGAACGTCGGCGTTCATGCCGGCGCCCCTGCCTCTCTGCAGGCCAAAATTTCGAACACCGCGCGCGATGCTTCGCCCGCGGTGCTCACCCGCACGGCTCGGCGCGGAGGATAAGCGTGCCGAAACTGCTGGGGATCATCGGGATGCTTGTGATTTGCGCGGGGATTGACCTGCTATGGCAATCGCGGCGCGAGATCCGCTTCTGGATCGCGGCGTACCTGACGTTTTTCCGTGCGCTGCTGCGCGATCGCAATTCCGAACTCCCCAACTTCGCCGCGAAAGAAGTGGCGCGCAACCGTCACGGCGCGGTGCGTTTTTTGCTGGGCATCAGTTTCGCATTTCTGCTCGGCCCGATGCTGATCGCCGTCGGCGTCACGCTCCTTTATTACCCTCACCTATAGCGCATCTTTAGTGCAACCGCGCCAGCCGGGCGAAACGGCGGCAGTGACTTCCCCGCACTCGTTGTCCGCTTCGCCGTCACCGGCTTCGTCTTGGTGCGTTATCATCATTCCTGCGAGCGAAAGCGATTTTCGCGAACGATGAAACCCTCTTTGATCATCCATGGCGGCGCATGGAATATCCCTGACGAAGCCGTTGCAGATTGCCGCGCCGGAATTCGCCGCGCGCTCGAAGCGGGATGGAAAACTCTGAGCGCGGGCGGCAACGCGATTGACGCGGTGGAATCCTCGATTGTGATTCTGGAGGATGACCCCACATTCGATGCGGGCTATGGCGCCCACCTGAACACTGATGGGCGCGTCCAGCTGGATGCCATCCTGATGGACGGCAACACGCTGAAAGCCGGCTCGGTTGCGGCCGTGGAGTGCGTGCGCAACCCGATTCGGCTGGCGCGGCGGATCATGGAGCACTCGGAACACATGATGCTCGTTGCGGCGGGCGCTGAAAAATTCGCCGCCGAACATGGCATCGGGCTTTGCGCGCCGGAAGAACTGATACATGAACGCGAGCGCGTAGCGTGGGGACGCTGCGTGGAAGATTCACACGCCGCTGAACATCACGTGGGCCATGAGTCCGGCACGGTCGGCGCTGTGGCGCTCGATCACCAAGGGCATCTCGTCGCCGGCACTTCTACCGGCGGCACCTGCTGCAAACTTCCCGGACGGGTCGGCGATTCGCCGCTGATCGGATGCGGATGTTACGCCGACGCCGAAGCGGGTGGCGTTTCCTGCACCGGGCACGGCGAGGGCATCATGAAAATCGTGATGGCCAAAATGGCGACCGATCTTTTGCAGAGCCAGCAGGCGCTTGCGCCACATCGCGAGAATTCGGATCCCGCGCGTCGCGGCGGACTGGCGCAGGCCGTCGCCGACGCTTGCGTCCGCAAACTTGCGCATCGCGTGCACACCACCGGCGGATTGATTCTGCTCGATCGCGAGGGCCATCCCGCCGCTGCATACAACACCTCGCGGATGGCTTATGGCTACGTGGAAGAATCTGGCGCGTTCCGGATTGCGCCGTAAACCGTTGGATCGCCGTGGATCGCTCATTATATCGGAAGGCGATCTTCCTCATCTTTCTTCATCTAGTCACGTCGAAAAATTAATCGAATTAACACTTGCGCTGCGCCCGCATTGGGAGTAAAACTCTGCGCATACGGTTAGGTAGTTTCATCTTAAGGCCTGCGCAACGCCATCCTCTCTCCTTGACGTCCCGCGCGGGCCTTCTCCTTTTTTTCGGGCGGCCTTGAGCCAACGTTCTTTTTGCCCTTCATTAAAGCCCTGAGTTAAAATCAGCACCCTGGGGTAAAACCAAAAGGAGAAAAACCATGCCAATGCGTGACGCCATCCTTGCGGAATTCGACCATGAGATGATCAGCACCCGCCAAACGCTGGAACGAGTGCCCGAAGGCCAAGGGGACTGGGCCCCGCACGAGAAATCCATGAAGATGGGACGGCTGGCGGGCCACGTCGCGGAACTTTCGGGCTGGGCCGCGACGATCGTTAATCAAGACGAGCTCGACTTCCGTCCGGCGGGCGCGTCGCCGATGACGCCGGTGGTGATGACCTCGCGGAAGGAACTGCTCAAGATCTTCGACAAGAAGGCGGCGGAAGCGCGGGCCGCAATCTCTGGCGCCAGCGACGAACACCTGCTGAAGACGTGGACCTTGCTCGGCGGCGGCCAGAAAATCATGGCCATGCCGCGCGTGGTGTTCCTGCGCAGCTTCGTCATGAACCACATCATTCATCACCGCGCGCAATTGGGCGTCTACCTGCGGCTGAACAACGTGCCCGTACCCAGCGTCTACGGCCCATCCGCTGACGAAGGCAAATTCTAAACCGCACGGTCGCAGTTTCGGTTGGAGTAGCCGTTGCCTCTCGTTGTCATCACGAGCGGAGCGCGCATTTTGCGTCCCGCTGTTGTGCGCGACGACGCTTGCCTGGCGCAGGCAGGGATCTCTCTTCCGATCCGTGCGCTGGCAATCGTTCGGCCGGCGGTCAGCCGCATCGGCATCGCGCGGCGCCGCGTCGGCGGTTTGAACGCGCCGTAACAACTCGGCGCTCATCACGTTTTTCTTCGTAGGGGCGCTGCTTGCCGAAGATCCGCCGCAGGAGGGCTGCGCCCTGCCGTTGCAGTTGCCGTCGGCGTCGTTGCTGCTGTCGGCGTCGCCGTCGCGCGCCCCGGAGGCCTTTCCATGCTGTTCGACTTCGCAGAAATTTCTGCCAGAGAGCGTTACAAACTCCTCGTCTCGACGATCGTGCCGCGGCCGATTGCCTGGATCGTCAGCCAGGATGCGCGTGGGCAATTGAACGCCGCGCCATTTTCGTTTTTCAATGCGCTTTCGGGCGATCCTCCCGTGGTAGGCATCGGCATCGGGAGTCACGACGCGGGACGGCCGAAGGATACGCGGCACAATATCCGGGAGACGGGCGAGTTCGTCGTGAACCTAGTTTCCGAAGAGACTGCCGAGGTGATGAATATCACCGCCATCGAATTCGAGCGCGAGATCAGTGAACCGCACGAGGCCGGGCTGACCATTGTTCCGAGCTTTCGCGTGAAGCCGCCGCGCATCGCCGAGAGTCCCGTGTCCATGGAATGTGAGCTGATGCAGATCATCGAATTCAGTCCGGAGAATGCACTGGTGCTGGGACGCGTCGTCGCGATGCACGTGCGCGATGATGCCGTGCTCGACGCCGCGAAGCATCACATTGATACGCCAGCGCTGAAGCTGATCGGCCGCATGCATGGATCCGGCTGGTACGCCCGCACCACAGACCTCTTCAAAATGGACCGCATCCCCCGCGATGCGTGGACACCGCGCACCTTGAAACAGCGTTAGTCGGTGCGGGCTGCCATCTTGCGAGTAGCGGGATTATCTGGCGAAGGGGTTGCGGATCGTGAGGCGGCCGTCTATTGTTTGGCCATCTTGAAAATCTTCGGAATAGAGCATCGTGCAGCCGGCTGCTAGCGCAGCGGCTACTACCAGAGCATCGTAGATGTTGCAGCCTTGCTTCCGCGCAATTTCTACCGCCGTTTGGTGCGTTTCGATGGTGATGGGGAGCGGCGAGGGGCAGAGAACCTGAAACGCATCGAGCGCTTCTGTGACTTCGCTCCAGGACATCAGAATTTTTCGCCGGGCGACAGAGACGAATTCGTTCAGGATTTGTACGCTGAGCATCCCTCCTGCATCGAGCAATTCCTCGGCGCGTGCGCTGCGTGGATCGTCCTTCGCGACGGCGTAGATCAGGACGTTCGTGTCGAAGAAAACTTTAGCGCGCATGAGCGTCTTCGCGATCGAAGACAAACCCTGGAGGCAGAGGACGCCGCAGTTTGCGCAGACGAGCGAGCGCCTGCGATTTGCTCTGATCGCGGATCACTTCGAACGCGCGGTCGCCTGCAATCCGAATTTCGATCTGGTCCCCTACCTTCAGATCGAGTGCCTCGACAACGGTCGCGGGCAACCGCACGGCCAGGCTATTACCCCATTTTGATACCTGCATGAGCGCCTCCCTGATATACATGCTAATTGTATATCATGTTCGGATGGGTGCACAACCTATCCTTCTGAAATCAATGGGAGGAGCTGCCGTGCTAAGTAACTTCCCTAATAGTAAACAGTCGCAAGATGTGTTAACGTCAGTCGGGGCACTTTTCCTCCCCGTCAGGATGCAACATGTGGGCTGCAACATCGGCGACAGTGCGAGCACGGCAATCCGAGAGGCGGAGTCTCGCCGTAACAGTCGACCCGCTCTTCGCTACTTGCCAGTCAAGCGTCACGAATCGCGCAATTTCTAACCGCAACACGATCTCATTCAAAAACGTTCGCAACCTATTGAAAATACACGCCAAACACATTTCTAATCGCAACACGAACACGATATCCGCCGCTTCTCGTTCACCACAACCCGGCGGCCTCCCCGGCGGCACAAGTCACGAGTCACAAATCACGAATCACGCCATTTCGATTCATCCGGTTGAATCCTCGCCGAGCCGTGTGCTAGCATCGCCATTTCGCAGGGTCATGCGCGCAACCGCCCCGGGGGGCGGCGCCGTGATGCACGTTACTTCGCACATCTCGAATTCGCAGGGCTATTTTTCCGCGCACGAAATGCCTATCTGGAGTTGCTCCGAAGCCGATCTCCGCGCTGTCATGTGTGCCAAATCACGCACTGCCAGGGCTTTGCCGACCGAACAGCATGCATGTCGCTGCTCTTCGCTTCCAGCAAATGCAAGTCAAGAGCGCCCACCTGAAGGTGACCGCTACAAAGTCAACAACGCATACCAGGAAACTTTTCTCCACAAGCTGTCTAATGCCACCGAGGTGAAAAATGAAAACCTACAACACTGAATGGATCCGCAACGTGGGCATTGTCGGCCACGGCGACACGGGAAAAACCCAGCTAGTGTCGTCGTTGCTATTCACGGCGGGGATGACGCCGCGGCTGGGGAAAGTCACCGAGGGGTCTACGACTACCGACTGGGACGAAGAAGAAATCGCGCGCAAGATTTCGATCAACACGGGCATCGCATACGCTGAATGGCAAGCGCCCGCGCAGCCTGAGAAAACCAAAATCAATCTGCTCGACACTCCCGGATATTCGACATTCATCAACGAAACGAAATCCTCGCTGATCGCCGCCGACGCCGCGCTGATCCTGGTGGATGCGGCAGCGGGCGTGCAGGTGGTGACCGAAAAAGTGTGGGACTATGCGGCGGAATACGATCTGCCGCGCGCGTTCCTGCTGAATTGGATGGACCGCGACCTGGCGAGCTTCGAGCGCTCGCTTGAATCCGTTCAGCAAGTGTTTGGCCGCGGGGTGGTGCCGATTCAATTGCCGATCGGATGGGAAAAGGGATTTCGCGGCGTGGTGGACTTGATCACCATGAAAGCGCTGATTTACACGCCGGACGGCAACGGCATCGCGAAGGTCGAAGAAATTCCGCAGGCGATGGCGGAAGAAGCGAAGCTGGGGCACGAGACGCTGGTGGAAATGGTGGCGGAAGGCAACGACGAATTGATGCAGGAATTTTTCGATCAGGGCACGCTGCCGGTCCACGACCTCGTGATCGGCTTGCGCGAAGCGGTGCTGGCGAAGCGGCTTTTCCCGGTGATGCTCAGTTCGGCGCTGCACAATATCGGGAGCGACGCGGTGCTGAACCTGATGGTCGCGATTTTTCCTTCGCCCGCGGCGCGAGCGGCGATTGCTTGCCACAGGACACCGGATCACAAGGGCGAGACGATTGAGCGCAAGATTATGCATTCCGAGCCGCTGGCGGTTTTTGTGTTCAAGACGCTGGCGGACCCGTTTGCGGGGCGCATCAATTACTTCAAGGTGATTTCCGGCGTGCTGAAGAACGACGCCACGCTGACGAATTTCAACCGCGGTTCGCAGGAACGTTTTCAGCACATTCAGGTGATGCAGGGAAAAACGTTCACGGAAGTGAGTGAATTACGCGCCGGGGACATCGGTTGCATCGCGAAGTTGAAGGAAACGACGACTGGAGAGACTTTGGGCGACAAGAACGCTGCGATTTTTCATCCGCCGGCGCGAATACCCGAGCCTTCGATTACTTTTGCCGTGGAGCCGAAAACCCGCGCGGATGAAGATCGCATTGGCATGGCCATTCACAAGATTCTGGAGGAGGATCTGGCGCTGCGGTTTGGGCGCGATCCGCAGACCAAGGAATTTTTGCTCAGCGGCGCGGGACAGCAGCACATCGAAGTGGTGGTGGCCAAGCTGCGCAAGCGCTATCACGTGGAATTGATGATTCATCCGCCGAAAGTTCCCTACCGCGAAACGATTCGCGGCAAGGCCGACGCGGAAGGCAAGCACAAGAAACAGACCGGCGGCCACGGGCAATTTGGGCTTTGCCGCATCAAGATGGAGCCGCTGCCGCGCGGCAAGGGCATCGAGTTTGTGGATGACGTATTCGGCGGCGCGATTCCCAAGAACTGGATCCCGTCGGTGGAAAAAGGCATACGCGATTCGGCCGAACGCGGTTATCTGGCGGGATTTCCGGTGGTGGATTTCCGCGTGAGCCTTTACGACGGGAAATATCACGACGTGGACTCGAGCGACATGGCTTTCAAGATTGCCGGGTCGCTGGCATTCAAGGAAGCGATGAAACAGGCGCGACCGGCGCTGCTCGAGCCAATTATGAATGTGGAAGTTTACGCGCCGGATCAATATTCAGGCGACCTGATGGGACACCTGAGCGGGCGACGCGGAAAAATCAGCGGAAGCGAAGCGCGCGCGGGAAACGTGGTGATCAAGGCGCTGGTTCCCTTCTCCGAGATGCTCAGCTATGCGAATGAATTGATTTCGCTGACGCAAGGGCGCGGGAGTTATTCGATGGAGTTTTCGCACTACGATTACGTGCCGAATGAAATTGCGGAAAAAGTGATCGCGGCGCACAAACCGCACCATGTGGGCGACGAGGAGACGGAGGCGGCTTCGGCTTAGTCGGTTGCTGCTGTGGATTTTGGCGCCGTTTTGTGGCGCGGGATCAGGTGGGCGAAGAAATCGCCCACTTTATCGGCAACGGACGGTTTCGCGTTGGCGGCCTTCGACTGCGCGGGTGCTGGCTGGGGCGCGGCTTGCGGCGCGTCAGCTGGCTGCTGGCTTGACGTAACGGCTGCGTTTGCAGCGACTTGCGGGACTATCGCTGGTGCGCGCGATGCTGTTGCAGTTTGCGCTTTCGGGGCTTGGCCGGGCTTATACTGGCCGTTCGCACCGACGGTACGAGCGGGGCATCCGACGCCGAAACACGGTCCCGTGGCCCGGAAATAAGCACATCCAGATAGCCAAAGCGTCGTCGAGACGCACAGTAACAGTATACCGCTGAGCTTCTTGCTCATCGCTTTACCCCTGAGGAGCTCGTATCGCGCAAGAACGGGACAGACCCTATGTAAGCATGATGGCACAGAACCGCAGAGGTTCCAGTACCTCGCGCGAGGCGGTAGGCGAAAGCATCAGCAAACGGCAGGCGAAACCTTCTTGGCCAAGGCCAGTTAACCCTCAGGTAACCCGCGGCAGGAAGAAGCCAGTGCGGCGGCGGTGTTCGTCAAAAGCCAGGCCAAATTCGCCGGCGAGGAAGCGCTCTTCTTTTTTGGCTTTGCGAATGAAGCCGACCAGGAACAAGACCACGCCAAGGATGGCGCGATATTCGCCGATGGCCATGGCTGTGCCGCACAACGCCAGCAAGATACCCGTGTAGATCGGATGGCGAATGTGCGCGTAGGGTCCGTTGCGAATGAGTTGATGGCCTTCCTTGATCTGGACCTCGGCGCTCCACTCTTTTCCGATCGTGAAGCGGGCCCAGATCGCAAAGAGCACGCCGAGGAGCGTGAGTGCGGCGCCGGACCAGGCGATCCACAATTCATCAGGGAGAAAGCGGCGATTTAACACTCCGAAACGAAAAGCACCGCCGTAGAACATGAAAAAGCCTACAGCCAAGACGGCGATGTGCATGAAGCGTTCGCTGGGGTTTTCCTTTTTCGCGGGCCGCTTCGCACCCAACGCCGCGAAAAGCCAATAGGCCGCGAACACGAACCAAGAACAGGCGATCAGATATCCGGGCGTGGTGTTCATGGCAGCGGGCTCTTCCGCGGTGGTTGTACGCCAGAGCAGCCAGAAAAGTTGCATGGCGATTCGCGAGCACTGCAGCAGTACGTTTGGACTCGTCCCCATCACGGCTTACTCCTTGCGCTTGTCGGCTGTTCCCTGCTCTTTGCGATCAATGCGGCGAAGTTGCGCGATCCAGGCAAGCTCGGCGTCGATTTGCTGACGAATGAAGCGAACGACCTCGCGGCCGTACTTGCCGATGTCCATTTCGCGTTTCAGTGGGCCGAAGCGCTCGGCGCGCTTGCGGAGGTAGGCTTCGCGCTTTTCGAGGATGGCGGCGCGCGCGGATGAATCGATCACGGGAAAAAGTCCCACACGCAGGCGGAATTGATCGGCGGAACTCGTAGCGGTGTCGTCGAAATCGCAGACGCGCGCAACGAGTGTTTGGCGGCCGAGCGCGGTGAGCGAATAGACCTGGCGAGTCTGGCCGCGCTCACCGGCAGCTTTTTTCTGCGTCACCAAGCCTTCACGGACGAAGCGGCGCAGCAGCGGATAGACGAGGTTGTTGTGCATGTCGCTTTGGCCGAGCATCAAGCCGGCCTGTTTTTTTAGGGCGTAGCCATGCTGCGGGCCTTTGAACAGGAGAGCGAGCAGCAGTAAGTCATTCATGACTCTGTCAGTATTGTACTAGTGGAGTTGCTTGTCAACCGGATTTTGTGGGAGGGGAATCGCGGGGAAGAGAGTTCCGCGCGGGGATGGTTTGGTTCGCCAAATTGGCGCTTGCGGTTGCGCGCTCTGCTGCGTCACAAGCTGCGCGCCATGAAAAAGAGTGCGCAGGGACATCGTCGCTGGGCGGATGCCACGCTGGCTATCCACGGCGGCCAAGACAAATTTCACATCAGCGCGCCGGTGGGGACTTCCATTGCGCGCACCGCGAATTTCACGTTTGCTAGCTCGGAAGAATTGAAGCGCTGGGCGGAGGGAAAAAGCTCGGCATACATTTACACGCGCTATGGCAACCCGACTCTGGCGATCGCGGAGGAAAAAATTGCGGCGCTGGAAGGCGCGGAAGCGGCGATCGTGACTGCGTCCGGAATGGCCGCGATTTCGAGCGCTTTGCTTTCCGTTCTGAAGGCTGGCGACGAAGTGATTGCCACGCGTGCGCTCTACGGCGGCAGCTACCGGCTGATGCGCGATATTTTCCCGCGTATGGGGATTGTGGTGCGGCACGTGGACACTGATCTGGGCGGCATTGAGCGGCTGGTGAGTCCGCGCACGAAGGTGCTTTACATTGAGACGCCAACCAATCCGACTTTGCGGTTGGTCGATTTGGAAAAAGCGACGGCATTTGCGAAAGAATGGGATTTGCTGGCGTTGATTGACAATACTTTCGCCAGCCCCGTGCTACAGAAACCGCTCGGCATGGGATTTGACCTGGTGATGCACAGCGCGACGAAATATCTGGCGGGACATTCGGACGTGATCGCGGGTGTGGTGGCGGGCAGCCACGGGCTGATTGAAAAAATACGGGACATGATTATTTATCTGGGCGGTTCGATGGACCCGGAAGCCGCTTACTTGCTAATCCGCGGGATGAAAACACTGGAGCTGCGTGTGCGGCGGCAGGGCGCGACGGCGCTGGCAGTGGCGCGATTTCTGGAAAAGCATCCCAAAGTCGCGCGCGTGCATTTTCCGGGATTGCCGTCGCACCCGGATCACAAACTGGCCAAACGGCAGATGAAGGGATTCGGCGCGATGATGGCTTTCGATTTGAAAGGCGGGCTTGCGGCGGCGCGGCGTTTTTGCGACCGGACGCGCTTGTTTCTGCTAGCCGCCAGCCTGGGCGGAGTGGAATCGCTGGTGGTGCTGCCGATTTATTCTTCGCACTACCGGATGTCAGTAGCAGAACTGCGCGCGGCGGGAGTGGAGCCCGGGACCGTGCGCGTTTCAATCGGGCTGGAAGATCCCGACGACCTGATCGAAGATCTACGCCAGGCGCTGGCCTGAAATCCAAGCGCCTGGCGATGTCCGCAAGTTCCTGCTAGCTAGAAATTAAACTTCGCGCCGATTTGAACCTGCCGCGCTCCGGTAGTCCCGTCGTTTTGACCGACCTGTGTGGTCGAGTAGCCAAAGTTGGGGTCACCGATGACGTTATCGGGCTTGCCGAACTGGGTGCGATTAAAAAGGTTATAAAATTCGAACCGCAGCTGGAAATTGATCCGTTCGGTGATGGCTGTGGTTTTTGCCAAGTTGAAGTTCCAGTTGTTGATTCCCGGGCCATACCAGTGATTGCGCCCAACGTTGGATGGAATATCGAACGGAATTGGCATGATGGCCGCGTTATCCGGATTAAAGCCCGCAGGGTTCTCGCCAGTGAAAACCGCGCTGCTGGGAACGAACCTGCCCATCGTCGGAACAGTCTTTAAGATCGAGGCGTCAACCACGGTGGCGCGGTCGGCCAAATTCGTGTGTAGCGTGTCGGCGGTCCCGAAAATGTCGTAGGGAAGGCCGGTCTGAAAAGCGGCGATGCCGCTGAGCTGCCAACCTTCCAGTACGCGTCCAACTGCTCCCTCGGTGAAGTGCGCCTTGCTGCGACCGATATTGAAGGGATACACGAAATTGATGACTCCGCGGTGGCGGGTATCGAATCCTGAATTCCCCTTTTCGCGCCGTAGATCGAACGAGTTAATCGGGAAATTTCCGTTCCCTCCAGTCGTGACGAGAGGATCGGAGGAATCGTCCAGCGCATGCGAATAGGTGTAAGAGCCCTGAATCTGCAGTCCATGAAAGTTACGTTCCGTAACCTGAATTTGCAAGCCGTCGTACCAGGAATGCCCGCTGCTCTCATCAAAAAACGCATCCTCAAACGCATTGTTGTTAACCGCGTCGAAGGGCAATACCCCGTTTTCGGCGCCGAAGAAAAGATTGCCGAATTGCAGGGTTGACTCGTCACATTGGCCACTTGGGGTCTGGAATCCGGTGTTCGCTGTATTGCCGGGCACGCAAAACGCTTTTAACGGTGAGACCAGCGCTGGTTGCGGGGGTGCACCATCGACGACGCGAAGAATGCGCGTCCCATGGTTGCCCACATAGTTCGCTTCGAAAGTCAGATTGGTAGCGAGTTCGCGCTGGATTCCGATGTTCCAGGTCGTGATAAGCGGCGGCTTGATGCTGGAACACGACTGGCCCGTAGGACAGTTCGCGGCACCGTCCGAGAAAATATCCGGGAAGCTCCCGGTTCCGTCAACTACCACAGCGGAAGGAACTACCGACGCGGGAGCCGTTTGGTTCTGAAGTTGAGTTCCGGGACCAGTTACAGTGGAAAAATACGGAAAGTTGACGTAGCTCGGCTGGAAGGGGGGATTGCCGCGCGCATCCCCGAATAGGTTGCCGTAAACTCGGTCGCTGAATAACCCGAAGCCGCCGCGCACGGAGGTCCTGCCCGTCTTGAACGGATCCCACGCAAAACCGAGCCGTGGCTCGAAGTCATTGTAGTAGTTCTTATACAGCTGGTGGCCCGTTCCGGGTCCGACTGGGGTGAAGGTAAAGGGCGCGGTTCCGCTAGGATCTGCGAACAAGTTGGACAGATTGCCGCCTCTCTCGGTAGGCACACCGTACCAATCCCACCGCAGCCCATAAGTGATCGAGATGTTCGACTTTATCTTCCAAACATCTTGAGCGAACAGGCCCACTTCATGCTGGACGAAATTCAGCTCATCAGTGGCGTGTCTGTCTCCGGCGAGATTGAAGTACTGGGTCTGATTAGCGACGGCGACCAGGCCAAGTAAGCCGGAGACTTCATCTTCGAGTGTGACATTGTCCACCCCGGGATTCAGGTTCTGGAGAATCGTGGCTCCAAAGTCGGAGTTGGTGTTGAATTGAAACTGCTGGCGAGAACTGAAATTGTCGTTGTTGTTCGAATAGACATCGCGGAATTCGCCGCCCCATTTGATCGTGTGCGAACCGACAACCTTCGTCACATAGTCAAGCGTTTGGTAGGTCCCAGTGTGGCGCTCCTGGCCGTTGGAATCGCCCAAGGAGACGCACCCGAAGTCCGCGGAATTGGGAACGCTAAATCCGGGAAGGCTAAAGTCCGCCCCACGACCATACGTGTCCAGGAAGTTTCCGCTTGAGTTTGTAATCGTGTCGGCCAGGGCGCCGTTGCACGAGAAAGGGTTGGTGTTGCGATTGGCGCCAAAGCGAATTTCATTCGAGAGCGAAGGTCCAAAAGTCGAAGTCAAACCAATCGACCATGCTTGCGTTTTAGCGGACTCGGCAATCGCGCCGATACCGCCGGGCAGAGTGTCTGAGTGGAAAGGATCGGGATCGTGGAACCAGTTGAAAACGTAGCGAACGTATAGATTACTGTTCTGACCTATTTTTTGATCGACTTTAGCCGTCGCGTCTTCATCTTTTTGTCTGGATTGCGTGGGGAAAAAGAGCAGGCCGGTGATTCCGTCCGAATTGTTAATATTGGGCGCCGGATAGTGCGACAAGATTTGCTGGACGGCGGGATCGAGCCCCACGCCAGTGGCGTTATTGTTCGCGCCAGGCGTGGTGACGTTCAACGCCTGGGTCGCGCCGTTTACTGGATTTGTATAGGTAAAAATTCCGCTGTCAAACGCTGCTGTCGGGACGGTGGAAGTATTTGTCAGCGAAGTAACGAAACGATCGCCCTGATAGTTGATGAAAAAGAAGGTCTTGTCCTTGCGGATAGGGCCCCCAAGGGAACCGCCATACAGGTTGCGAACGTATGGATTTTTCGGAGCGATGTCTCCGGTGACGGGATCTATTTGATGATTGAAATAGTCGCGTGCGCCGAGGGCGTCCCAGCGACCGAAGTAGAACAGATTGCCATGAAATTCATTGGTTCCACTGCGCGTGATAACGTCGATGATCGCACCATTGTTGCGGCCATATTCGGGTGCGAAATTATTGGTAAGCACGCGAAATTCCTGAGTCGAATCAGGATTCTGCGACGTGAGACCGCCGAGTCCGCCAGGAACGTCGGCATCGTTGTTGTCCGTGCCGTCCAGCAGGAAGTTATTATTACGTTCTCTGCCGCCGTTGACGGATATCCCTCCCAAACCGCTGTCTGACTGGGTTACTCCCGGCCCTAGCAAAACCAGTTGGTAGGGGTCGCGAAGGATAAGCGGCAGCTCTACCATCTGGGTGTGCTCGACGACGTTGCTGAGCGTCGGTGTTTCGGTGTCAAGCGGAGCCACCGTGCTGGAACTGACTTCAACGCTCGTGGATACGCTTCCGATTTCGAGCTTGCAATCGAGCGTTAGCACCTGGTCCACAGTCAAAGTCAGGTTCTGAAACTGCGTGGACTTGAAGCCCTGCTTGGCGACGGTGATTTCATATACCGAGGGGGGCAGGCTTGGAAGTGAGTACAAGCCCGCATCCGTGCTCTGGGTGGTGCGCTCAATGCCAGTTGTCAGATTCTTCGCCGTGACGATGGCACCGGACACTACGCCGCCCGACGCGTCCGAGATCGTTCCTGTAACGGTCGCGGTTTGCGCGCGCAGCAATGAGGGCGCGGCCAGCGCCGCCATGAGTATCGAGACCGCGAAAACACACCGGAAGAAATGCACCGAATGGTTCATCACACACCCCTATCGCGATAAAGGACGCGGAAACTCAAACTAACTCTAATGCTTTCATTAGCATGCGTCCGGCCAGAGTCACAGTGCAGTGGAGACAACGTATCACTTTTATTATGAGACGCTTAGTGGAGCCCGCGAACATACCACGAACAAGACATACGGAAAATGGAATTTATGGCTTGTGGTAGGTTATGCCTATTCATATTACTTTGAGAGACCTACATTCTTTGGCCTGGACTGGCAGCGCGGACGATGCCGGTACAAAACGGTTTCATCCTCGGCTGCGCCGTGAAAAGCGTGAGCGGAAATTGTTGGAGCTTGTCCCTAGTACGCCAATGGCTGGTACGGCAAGGCCATTGACCCGGTTGTCGCTAGCCCTTACTATTCGCTTACCCCTGCAGAAGGGGCGAATGGCGCGGCGCCGCGTTGAACTCGAGCAGCTACGGGCTATGGTTTGCTCCGTAGAAACTCGCGGAGAGCTGTTGCGCGTCGCGAGCCGTACGGACGGAGACCATGAAACTGAGGGCGTTCTTGCAGGCGAGCGTAGCTGTTGCGGGAATTGTATTTCTCGCCGGCTGCGAAGATACGGTTTCGAGCAAGCAGGCGAAAGCGCATGTGCCGGCGGCGACGCCAGCGCCGGACCTCGCGGTTCTCCACGAATCTCTTCCGTTCCCGCAACAGCCGATCCATGTCGCGGTGCTCTACGATACCCGTCCGGCGATTGACATCCTGGTTGATCAGGTGCAGGTGCGGTTCGACGCCGCGGAAAAAGAATACAAAGCGGGCGAATTTGATAAGGCGCGCAAAGACTACGACGACGCGGTGAAGCTGATCGTCTCCAGTGGATTCCAGGCGGATTCCGATCCGCGGCTTTCGGATCTTTTCGATCAGATCGGCGAGACGTTACATTCTTATGAAGTGAACGCGGAGCAGGGCGCGGACGACGACGAAGTGAATCCCAGCGCGCCGGCGCCGATTGATGAACTGAGTGATATGACTTTGCCCCCGGGCGATCCGCGCCTCGCAGGCGCGGCCGAGCAGGAATTGATGCGCGTGCCGCACGATTTGCCGCTGACGGTGAATGATTCGGTACTGCAATATTTGAGTTTTTTCTCGACGACGCGCGGGCATGCGGTGGTGGAGCACGGCCTCGACCGGTCCGGACGCTACAACGATATGATCCGGCGAGTGCTGAAAGAAGAAGGCGTGCCGCAGGATTTGATGTACCTGGCGCAGGCGGAGTCGGCGTTTCAGCCGACGGCGGTGTCGCGCGCGGGAGCGCGAGGCTTGTGGCAATTCATGCCGTTCCGCGGCGAGGAATACGATCTGGACCGCAATTACTGGGTGGATGAGCGCAGCGATCCGGAAAAGGCCACGCGCGCAGCCGCGCGGCACATGCGCGACCTTTACGACATGTTCGGCGATTGGTATCTGGTGATGGCTGCTTACAATTCCGGACCGATGAACGTGGTGAAAGCCGTCGAGCGGACCGGCTACGCGGATTTCTGGCAATTGCAGAAGCTGCACGCGCTGCCGAAGCAAACGCAGAATTACGTGCCGATCATCATCGCGCTGGCGCTGGTGGCGAAAGACCCGGCGCTCTACGGCGTGCAGATCGAGCCGGAGAAACCGGCGCAGATGGACGTGATCCATCCGAGCCATTCGATTGATTTGCACTTGGTGGCGGATGCGACCGGGGCGGACATTGATGATTTGCGCCAAATGAATCCCGAGCTGCTGCGAAACGTCACACCGAACGACCCTGGCTTTCAACTGAAGCTGCCGGCGGGCGACGGCGAAAAATTTCTGAGCGCGATCAACCAAGTTCCCGAAGACAAATGGACGAGCTGGCGGCTGCACACCGTGGAACAAGGTGAAACCCTTTCGGATATCGCGCGGCATTATCGCGTGACGGTTCCGTCGATCGAGCTCGCGAATCACCTGGAAGCGCACGCGACGGTTCCGGCGGGATTTCTGCTGAATGTGCCGACCGCGCCGCCGACGGTGCGGCTGCTGCATTATCGCGTGGTGCGCGGTGACACCTTGGAAGGAATCGCCGAACGATTTGATGTGACCGTCTCGGAATTGCGCCGCTGGAACAACATTCATGGAGCGAAAGTGCCGCGGGGATCGCGGTTGCGCATCTACGCGGGTGGCGCTCCGGCTGATTCCTCGCACGCGAAAGCCAAGTCCGCGCAAGTACAGCCTTCCGATGCCGGTGTGCGCGATGTTTCCGAGCGGTCGTCCACGGATAAGACGGCGCCACAACGGCACCGCGTGCGCCAGGGCGAGACTCTTTATTCCATCGCGCATGCTTATGGCACCACCGTCGAGAGCATCCGCGATGCGAATCCTTTCCTGGGCGAGCGGCCGCTCGAAGCAGGCGACGTCTTAACCATCCAGCGCTAACGAACCGACGTTGGTTCGACCGGTAGCGTACCCTCTAACGCTTTTATTTAAGGGTGCTTGCTTTGTCTTGTAACCTTTTGTGACAGCATCGGAGCCCGGGCGATCTTCGCGGCGCGATTTAGGCATTTCTATCCCTTGTCGCTTGACAAACTTCCGGCACTGCGTTTATAAGCGCGCAAGGGCCTAATAGAGCTTCGGAAAGGCTGGAAACCCAGGGAGGGATTTGATGTGGAACGCCAAGCTGCATGACGCAGAAGAAGACGACGAGCTCCCCCGCTACGAAGAGGAAGAAGAAGAGGGCGCGGAAGTTCCGCAGGGCGACGTGGTCGAGGAAGTGGAAGAAATCATCGTCGAAGAGGAACCAGACGAGGAAGAACCGGCCGCTGCTCCGGCCGCGCGCAAGCCCGCTCCCAAGCCTAAGGCAAAAAAAGCGAAGCCCGCGCCGAAGAAAAAAACCAAAGCCAAGCCCAAGAAGAAGGCCGCGAAGAAAAGGGCCGCGAAAAAGGGCGGCAAACGGAAAAAGCGCTGAGGCCTTTGCGGAGGCCCGCGGGCGTAGGCATTCATTTCACACTGATCACCGTGGTGGCGCGCCCGCGCATGCGGGTTTGCGCCGCTACGGTTGCGAGATTCGTTTGACCACCGCGACGAAACGATTCGGGGAACGGCCGGCAGCAGTATTCCCAACCTTAACTCTGAATTTCCCTCCGGAGTGAAGCAGTGTTCACGAGCGGGGCAGTAGCGTGCGAATGCGGGAGCGCGGGTGCACTGTTTCGGTACGTTCCCACTTTGAACACGTTTCTCTTGCCGAGTGCTCCACTGGCCGCTAGCATACGCGCAGGATGGCACTGGCGGTCGAGCAGGTCCGGAGAATGCGCGGCGGGGCCCAGTCGCACTTGATGCGCTGTTCGGATGAGTCGTATTACGTAGTGAAGTTTCAGAACAATCCGCAGGGGTTGCGGATCCTGGCGAACGAATTGCTTGGTACACGGTTGGCGGCGCGGCTGGGATTGCGCGTGCCGAAACCGGAAATCATCGATGTGCGCGAGGAACTGATAGCGAACACCGAGGATTTGGTGATTCAACTGGGGCGCGGGCGCGCGCCCTGCCGGCCCGGCAAACAATTTGGGTCGCGTTATCCGGGCCACCCGGCCGAGATGGTGGTCTACGACTTCCTTCCCGACGAGCAATTGCGCCAGGTGCCGAATCTCACTGATTTCTGCGGCATGCTGGTGTTCGACAAATGGACCTGCAATACGAATGGCCGCCAGGCGATCTTTTACCGGGATGCGGATGCTACCAGCACACCAAGCGAGCCGAGGCGCTATTCGGCAGAAATGATTGACAACGGATTTTGCTTCAACGCCGGGGAGTGGAATTTTCCGGACGCGCCGTTGCGTGGTTTGTATGCCCGGCACAAGGTGTACGAGTCGGTGCGCGGGATCGAGTGCTTCGGCGCGTGGCTGGAGCGCGTCGAGCGCATCACCGAAAGCACGCTGGAAGAGATTTACGCTGAGATTCCGTCGGAATGGTACGAGCACGACGCTGACGCGATCGAAAAGATGCTGGAACAGCTGTTGCGGCGGCGCAAATTGGTGCGAGAGTTGATTGTGTCGGCGTGGAAATCGTCGGCGCAGCCGTTTCCGAATTGGCGGTAGGGTTGCGGGACGAAGACTTGAGAACTTCGGTTTTGTTGCGGAGCTAAATAGGGTTCGATTCATATCGATAGTGTTGTGCAGGTTTGGAGATTACGGCGGCGAGACACGCCGGTCACACGCTCGCTTAAGCAAGGAGTCCCGCAATGGCAGAAGCGCACGGAAACGGCCACGCTCCTAAGGCCTCGCCGGGTAGCGGCGAACCGATGAATATGCTGCGCTACCGGATTTTGCGTTATGTACCCAACCTCATTCGTGATGAATGGGTGAATATCGGTGTGCTGTTGGAGGAAGGGCGCGGTTCACGGCGCGCGGTACGCCTGATCGAGCAGCCCGGCGAATTCGCGCGGGTGCGGCGCTTGCATCCCGACGCGGACGAAGATTTCTTGCACGCACTGGCTCCTGATATCGAAGCACGTTTGCGTGGTCCCGAGGCGGCCGTGACGGCGTATCTGCAGAAGCTCGACCAAAATCTTTCGAATGTGCTGCAGTTGAGCGCCCCGCGCGGGTTGCTGGCTGACAATTTCGACGCGGAGCTGGACCGTCTGTACCGCGAGCAGGTGACGCCGCCGGCGCGGCGCGGAGGCGGCATTTTGCAGAACACGCGGGACTGGATGCGCGAAAAACTGACCGACGTCTTCCGGCGGCACCGCATTCTCGGCAAGCTGGAACAGCGGGTGCGCGTCGAGGGCTTTACGCAGCCGGGCGATCCCATGCGGCTCGATTACGGCTACCAGAACGGCGTGCGCGGATTTATCCATTCGGTTTCTTTGCGTCGCGATTTGCCGCAGGCCAAGGCTTTGGCCTATACCGCCGAATGCATTCGTGCGCGCGTTGGGTTGGCGGAAATCACCGCGATCACTGAGAGTGCGCCCGATCCGCAAAATCCGCGGCAGTTTTTTGTGGACAGGCTTTTCGCGGACAAGCGTATTCGCATTGTGCCGATGAGCCAGGTGGAAGGATTTGCGGAGGAGTTGCGTCTGCGGATTCAGTAATGGCAAGGCCGCGGTTATGGCGACAGGGAAAAATGGCGGGCTGAAGCCCGCCGCTACAAAATCAAATGCGAAAAGCAGATCCCTCGTCCCGCGAAACCAACCGGGACGCAAAATGCGCGCTGCCCTCCCTTCCTGCGTCAGGGCAGGCGGGATGACAGTTGGTTTACTTTGTTGAGCAGAATTTCACGGCTTGATGGCGCCCCACGCGGGAAGCTTGCGGCGACCTAGCAATATTTCAGCGGCCCAAGTTCCGAGGTACGACGAAAGCGCGACGCCATGGCCGGCGAATGCGCCGATTACGATGGCGTTCTTGCCATGCTCGAGGCTCTGGGGATGCCAGTCGAAGACCGGCTTCCAATTGTCGCGAAAAAGAATCGGGCCGCCCCAGTGGTGCGTGAATTTCGTTTTTTCGAGCGCGGGATGCAGATGCCTCACGCGCGCTTCGAGACGCGCGAAAATCTGCGCGGGCTCGGGCGCGGCGATGTCCACGCGCTCGAGATCGTCTTCATCCGGTGATTGCACGAGGCCCGCACCCCACACGATCGAGCGGTCCGGGCGCACGAGACCCCACAGATACGGGAAATCGAGCGTGTAGAACGGCTTCCGTTCGGCGAGCCCGATCGCCTGGAGCACCTTTTCGCTGACCGGCTTCGCCAGCACCGCCAGCGTGAGCCGCGGATGCATACCGTCTTGCAGGCCGGAAACATTCAGCGACAGGGCGTTGGTCGCGAAGACAATTTTCGCGGCGGTGAGCTTGCGGATGTTGCCCCGGCCGTCGCCCACGTGAATCTCCGGGGCGGCGTTCCAATGCACGTCCAGGACGCGGTGATTTTCATAGATGCCGGCGCCGAGGCGGTGTGCGGCGCGCGCGAGGCCGCTGACGAGTTTTCCGGGGTCGAGCGTGCCGCCGGGAACTTCGTTGACGACTCTGAGTGTTCCGGAATCATCCCAGCGAATCGCTGAACGTGCGAGGCCCTTCGAGCCTGGGCCGCGCGCGATCTCCCAGGCGCCGCCGAGATCCAGGTCGCACTTTACGCGCAGCTGTTTCAGAATATTTTCGAGGCCGGCTAGAACGTCGCCGAGGCCGCGCTGTGCGCCCGCAGCGGTTTCGGCGAGTGACATGCCGCCGGTGCGGCCGCTGGCGCCCGCGCCGATGCGCGCGGCTTCCAGAACCGCGACGGATTTTTCGGGCGCGAGCCGGCGTAGCCAGGCTGCCGCGGCGAGGCCCGTGAAGCCCGCGCCGATGACGGCAAAGTCCACATGGGCCGGGAGCGGGCGCTGCGGGGGGCGAAAATAGATTTTCCAGGGAGGAGAGCCCCAGGGGTTCGCTTGGGAGTTCATAGATCGGCAGAGAGTCGAAAGTCGGCGGTTAAAAGTTGAGAGTTAAAAGCGAGACATAATACCTCGGAGCAGAACAGCCTGCACGTAAACCGCAACGGCGGAACTTCAGCACCTAACCAGGTTGCAGAAAAAGTCAAAGTCGAGGCTTCAGGGGCTAAAGCCCGATGGGGAAACACGCGACTTACGGCGGGGCTGAAGCCCCGCCCTTCCTGTTTTTCCGCAAGCGGTAAAGCCCGTGCCATCTTGCGGCAATTATGTCGCGGCCGAAGGCTGAAGCCACGACCCGCAAAGATGACTTAGCCCTTACCGCATCGCCCCGTCCCGCCCGCACGATTGCCAGCGGCTACAGAATATTTTCCGTCCAGTTCTCGAGCGTGTGCTTGAGCTTGGCCATGAACTGGTGCGCGACTGCGCCGTCCACGACGCGATGGTCGTAGGAGAGCGTGAGATAGACCATGGAGCGGATGGCGATGGCGTCGTCAATCACCACCGGGCGCTTTTCGATGGTGCCGAGGCCGAGGATGGCGACGTTCGGCTGGTTGATGACCGGCAAGCCGAACAGGCCGCCGAAGACCCCGGGGTTGGTGATCGCGAAAGTGCCTTCGGCGACTTCTTCGGGCTTGAGCTTCTTGGCGCGGGCGCGTTCGGCAAGATCGTTCATGGTGCGCGCGATGCCCAGGAAGTTTTTTTCCTCGGCGTTCTTGATTACAGGGACGATTAGGCCCCAATCGAGCGCGACGGCGATGCCGATATTGCACTCTTTGTGCAGGACGATGTTGGTGCCGTCCACCGAAGCGTTCACGGTGGGAAAAGCGCGCAACGCTTCGACGGCGGCGCGCACGAAGAACGGCATGAAGGTGAGCTTGGTGCCGGTGGTTTCTTCGAACTTATTCTTCATTTTCGCGCGCAGCATGGCGATCGGGGTCATGTCCGCTTCGTCCACGGAATAGACGTGCGGCGAAACGTGCTTCGAGAGCACCATATGTTCCGCGATGCGCTGGCGCATCACGGACATCGGTTGGACTTCGTAGTGGCCGAAGTACATTTTCTCGCGCGGGACGGCGTTTTCGAGAACGGCGGAAGCGGGGGCGCCGCCCGTCGGCGGAGGTGGAGCAGACGGCCGCGCCGGCGGAGCCGCGGAGCCGGTTGCAGGCGCGGGTTGCGCTGCGCGCGCGGAGCCCGAGCCCGCGCCGCCTTCGACGGCGTTCAGGATGTCGTGCTTGCTGACGCGTCCGCCAGCACCGGTCCCGGGCACTTGCGCGACGTCAATATTGTTTTCACGCGCAATCTTGCGCACGAGCGGAGAGCTGCGCACTTTTTCGCCGCTCGGAGCGGCGGGTGGCGGAGCAGGCGCGGCGGATTTGCTCGTGGGGGCAGGAGCCGAAGGCGCTGCCGACTTGGACGCTGCAGGCGCGGGTTGCGCGGCTTTGGCCGGAGCGGAAGTGGCTGGAGCAGCCGAGGCTGCGCCGGCTCCGTCAGCGTCAATCACCGCGACGACGGTCTGAATGGGAACCGTTTGCCCTTCATTGACCTTGATTTCTTTCAGTACCCCCGCAGAAGGCGAAGGGATTTCCGCGTCCACTTTGTCGGTGGAAATCTCAAACAGCGGTTCGTCGCGCTCGATCTTGTCGCCGGCCTTTTTCAGCCATTTGGTGATGGTGCCTTCAAAAATGCTTTCGCCCATCTGGGGCATGATGACGTCAACAGCCATGTTCTTCTCCTGTGAAATCGCTCGGCGCGGCGCTCAGGCGGCCGCGAGACATTCTTCGTGCCACACCCCCGGGATGCCATCCAGGGTGTAAATCTCGTCGCCGCCATGAAAGAAATCGACGGCTTTCACTTTCGCGGTGCGCCCGGCGAATTCCAGCTGTTCGGGCTCCAGCTCATTGTGATATTGCCCGGCCTCGAGAAAATCCTCGAGGAACGCGCGGTCCGCGATGCGCACTTCGCTGCCTACTTCGAACTCCGCCTGGTTCAATCCTTTGGTCTTTCCCATCGTCGCCTTCCCGCCTTCGTCCGCGTCAGTATTTTGCAAGCTTGCGCGCGGCCGCAACAACCTTTTCGGTGTTCGGTAGAAAATGTTCCTCGAGAGGAGGAGAGTACGGCACCGGCGTATCCAGCGCGGTGACGCGTTCGATGGGCCCGTCGAGATCCTCGAAGGCGCCCTCGCAAACGATGGCGGCGATTTCTCCGGCGATGCCGCCAGTGCGCGTATCCTCGTGCACGATCAAGAGCTTGTTGGTCTTTTTCACGGAGGCCAGGATGGTTTCCTCGTCGAGCGGCAACAGCGTGCGCAGGTCAATCACTTCCGCGTCAATTCCTTCCTTGGCGAGCTCGGCGGCCGCTTCCATCGCCGTGTGCGCCATGGCCGCGTAGCTGATGATGGTCAGGTCGCGTCCCGGGCGGCGCACCGCGGCTTTTCCGATGGGCACCAGGTAATCGCCGGGTGGCATTTCTTCCTTCAGGCGGCGGTACAGGAATTTATGCTCGAAAAAAAGCACCGGATTATTATCGCGAATCGCCGATTTCAAAAGTCCTTTGGCATCCGACGGAGTGGAAGGATAAATCACTTTCAGCCCCGGCGTATGCACAAAATACATTTCGGGATTGGCGGAGTGAAATGGGCCGCCATGCACGCCGCCGCCGGAGGGGCCGCGGATAACCATGGGCACGGGCGCGTCCCAGAGGTAGTGCGATTTGGCGACGAAATTCGTCACCTGATTGAAGCAGCAGGCGATGAAATCGATGAACTGCATTTCGGCGACGGGGCGCAGGCCCAGAAAACTCATGCCGCAGGCGGCGCCGATGATAGCCGTCTCGCTGATGGGAGTTTCGATGACGCGCTCACGACCGAATTTCGCGAGCAGGCCGTCGGTGACCTTGAACGCGCCGCCGTATACGCCGATATCTTCGCCGATGGCGACCACGGCCGCGTCGCGTTCCATTTCCTCGAACATGGCTTGGCGGATGGCGTCCACCATGGTGATCGGCGCGGAGGTGGCTGTTTGCGTGGGCATCGTTAGCGCCTTCCCTGCTTATCCGGTGCGTTTTTGCTGAAGGATTTGCCCTGCTGATTTTTGCCGAAGGGCTTGCCGTTGGGATTCTTGCCGAAAGATTTTCCGGCCGCATTCTTGTTGAATGATTTATCGTGGCCGCCTTTATGGAAGGTCTTGTCGGGCGCGCCGCGGCGATAGGTCTTGTTCTGCGGGTTTTCGGGACTTTGCAAGAAGGCTTTATCTTTCGGGCCGCGGCCAAAGGGCACGCGCGGCACCGCGGGTTCCTCGACGATTTCGCCGGGTGCCGCTATGGCTGAGCGCGCGGCTGCATTTCCTGGTTCAGGACCTGCGCTGGCAACTGTCACCTTTGCGGAGTCGGGCGTTGGCGTTTTCGAGCCATTGCCTCCGGCAGCGACTTCGCCCGCGCCGGGAATTTCGCCGAGCGCCCCGAGTTCTTCCAGGCGCCACGCGGGATTGATGCTCGATTTGGGCGGCATCAAGTCAGCTTTGGAGCGCTTCCACTCGGCTTGAATCGTGTGGCAGCCGTCGCAATAGACGCCTTCTTCGGCGAGCGCGGCCGGCGGAAGCGGCGAGTCTTCTGCGAATTTCTGCTCGACGTCAAGCTCGCGCTCGATGCGCGCGTTAATTTCGGATTTTGCGGTGGCGTCCCAGATTTTATTTTCGGTGAGATATTTTTCGTACAGCGCGATGGGATCGCGGGCTTTCCAGTATTCGAACATTTCCTTCGGAACGTATTCCGCAGGGTCGTGCTGAGCGTGGCCGCGCATGCGCATGGTTTTCACTTCGATGAGACGCGGGCCACGGCCAGCGCGGCATTCGTCCACGGCTTCTTTTGCGGCGCTGTAGACGGCGACCACGTCGTTGCCGTCCACGATGGTGCTGGTGATGCCATAAGCGACGGCGCGGTCGGCGAGATTCTTGATGGGCACCTGGCGCGAAACGGGCGTGGAGTAGGCCCACTGATTATTTTCGACGATCAGCACGAATGGAGCGCGCTGTGCGGCGGCAAGCCCCAGACCTTCGTGAAACGCGCCGGTGGAGCTGCCACCGTCGCCGATCCATGTGAGCGCGACGATATTTTGCCCGAGATAGCGTCCAGCCATGGCGACGCCAGTCATCACCGGAATCAGGTCGCCGAGCATGGAAATGGGCGAGACGATGTGGCGGACTTTGAGGTCGCCGAAGTGGCTGGTGCCATCCTTGCCTTTGGTGGGCGAGGTGTACTTGGCCATGTGCTGCGTGAAAATATCGCGCGGCGGGACGCCTTTGACCAGCAGCGCACCGATATTGCGGATCATGGGCGCGATCCAATCGCGTTTTTCGAGCGCGTAACAGGTACCCACGGAAACGGCTTCCTGGCCCAGGCTGGAATACAGTCCGCCGACAATTTTATTTTGCCGGAACAGGCGCACCATGCGCTCTTCGAGCTGGCGATTGAGCTGCATGAAATAATAGAGGTCCAGGTGCTGTTCCCGCGTAACCGGTTGGTTCATGCCCTGCTCCCTTGCAAATCCACAGCTGCGGCTTCGGGCTCGGCTGCGCTCTGGTGTGTCGAATCGCGCGTGACCGCGTCGGCGTGTTGCGCCAGTTTTTCTTCCAACTCGCTGCGCGATATTGAAATCATCTCGCGATCGAATAGCTTGCCAAAATGCGAAATCAGCTTCGGTCGGACTTCGTCGCCGCTCACTGCGCGATCCAGCACGCGTTCGAGCGACGTTGCGCGTTTCCCGGCGATCCCGCACGGAACGATCAAATCAAAGTATCGCAGATCGGTCGAAACATTGTACGCGAAGCCGTGAGAAGTGACCCAGCGGCTCAGATGTACGCCGAGCGCTGCGAGTTTTTCTTCGCCGGCGGCGGTGTCCACCCAGATGCCGTGGCGATCTGCGATGCGACGGGCGTGCACGCCGAAATCGGCCGAGGCGCGGATCATCACTTCCTCGAGTTGATTAACGTACCAGCGCACGTCGCGGCGGTGTTGCGCGAGATCGAGAATGGGATAGCCGACGATTTGGCCGGGGCCGTGATAGGTGATGTCGCCGCCGCGGTCGGTCGCATGGAAAGTGACATTCTTTTGCGCAAGCAAGCGTTCGCCAGCGCGGAGATGTTCGTGTTTTCCATTGCGGCCGAGAGTGATTACGTGCGGATGCTCGCATAGCAGCAGGACGTCGGGAATCACGCCGGCCTTGCGCGCTTCGACCAGGCGCGTTTGCAACGCACATGCCGGGACGTAGGGTAGCAGCCCCAGATTCACCGCCCAGCAAATTGACCGTTTGTCGTTCAAGTGTTGCTCGCGCCAGGAAAGCGTAAACCGCAAAGTTAGTAGTTGATGCTAAGACCACGCACTGAATTGAATGCGTCGCCCATTGCTTCCCACACAGTGGGATGCGCGTGGATGGTGGCGGCCATATCGTCGAGAGTGGCTTCGAGGCCCAGGGCCGCCACCGGTTCGGCGATGATTTCCGTAGCCAGCGGGCCAATGGCGTGAACGCCGAGGATTTCGCCGTACTTTTCTTCGGCGACCACTTTGATGAAGCCTTCGTGCTGGCCGAGAATCGTTGCTTTACTGTTGCCGAGGAACGGAAACTTCCCAGTCTTCACGCTGAACCCAGCATCGCGGGCCTGTTTTTCTGTGAGGCCGATCGAACCGATCTGCGGCTCGCAGTACGTGGCGTTGGGGCAGCGCTTGCGATCGAACGGCTGCATTTCCTTGCCGGCCATGCGACCGACGGCGATGATGCCTTCCATCGAAGCGGCGTGCGCGAGTTGCGGCTGGCCGGCGACGATGTCGCCGATGGCGTAGAGATGCGGTTCATCGGTTTCGAGGAATGCGTTGGTGTGAATAAAACCGCGCTCGACTTTGGCTTTGGTTTTTTCGAGGCCGATATTTTCGGTGAGCGGGCGGCGGCCGACGGCGATGAGAACTTTCTCCGCGCTGATGGTTTGCGATTTACCGGTCTTGTTCTTGTATGTGACCGAGGCGCCGCTGGCGTCTTTCTTCACTGATTCGACTTTTGCTTCGAGTTCAATCTTCATGCCTTTCTTCACCAGGGCTTTATGGAGTTCGGCGGAAATTTCCTCGTCTTCCAGGGGAACGACGCGCGGGAGCGCTTCGAGCAGCGTGACTTCGGAGCCGAAGGTGCGGAAAATCGAGGCGAATTCGACGCCTACTGCGCCGCAGCCGACCACGATCATGGATTTCGGAATTTCGTTGAGCAGCAGGATTTCACGGTTGGTCAGCACCGTCTTGCCGTCAATTTCGACTCCTGGCAGCGAACGCGCTTCCGATCCGGTTGCCAGCAAAATATTGGCGGTTTCGAGTTCGGTGGTCTTGCCGTCTTTCTCGACGCTGACGCGGCCCGGCCCGGCGATTCTGCCCCAGCCTGTGATGGACTCCACTTTGTTCTTCTTGAAGAGCAGGCCGATGCCACCGGCATGTTTCTTGACGATTTTGTCTTTGCGCGCGAGGATCGCGGGCCAATTGATTTTGACGTCTTTGACTTCGAAGCCGAATTCTTCGGCGCGTTTGAAATGATCGTAAATGTCCGCGTGGTGCAGAAATACTTTGGTGGGAATGCAGCCTACGTGCAGGCAAGTACCGCCGAGAAACGGATCTTTTTCGACGACGGCGGTCTTCAATCCCCACTGCGCGGCGCGAATCGCGGCGACGTAACCGCCCGGTCCGCTGCCGATAACTACGACATCATATTTAGCCAAACCAGTCCTCCGCTACGGCTGCTGTTGCGTCAAACTATTCGATTCATGGAAGGGTGTCCAGGATTGCGGGTTAGGATTGCGGCTCTTCCCGGCTCGCAAATAGGAGATTTTAGCAGCGGCGGTGGCTTGTCGCAACCCTGGCATGCTGGTGGCTGGCAGGTCAGTTTCGATTTGCACGTTTATCAGCCGCGCCAGACGGGAGTCCTTACACTGCTGTTTCGTTAGTGCGTCTTCTGAATTCGTCCGTTGGTCTGAATCAACTTCAGCGGACCCGACGGACCCATCCGAGTAAGGACACAATAATCTGCATAGCCCATAGTGCCGCCTTCAGCTCCACCAGCTGTGAAAACAAGGACGTCCTCAACGCCATCGCCGTTGAAGTCTGCCCGTGCCGCCTCCCAGAAGGATTGCTTAAATCCTCCGTAAGACAACGTAACGATTTCGTCTTTGGCCTTTTCGATGTTTTTCGGCGCTACGACCTCCGACACGGTCGTTCCGCGCAGGCGTTCCTTTTCCTGTGCATGTTCCTCGGGCATCGCGCTTAGGATTTCCCCAGGCAGCAAATTGAGGTTGGCAAGACCCACATGTTGATTTGCAATGAAGCTTTTCAGCGGCAGCGTTGCCCTTTGGAGCTCAAACAAAAGACCGCAGGTATGAATTAGGAAGCCTTCCATAGCCATGTCATAGGTGGTGGCGGGATACGCTTCCTCCGCTTGAGCTTTTTTCCAGTCCACGCACGTGTAAGCCATGAATTTCTCGCCGTCGGGTTTGGTCATTTCTACGCCGTAACCTTCCTTGAGACTTGTGTCGCCATTGCGAACCGGCAAATTGAGAAGTTCCCTGATATCCGACCGTCGCAGCGAACCCGAGACAACGCGTCCCTTGAACTCAAGCGGCACGCTAATTTTGAATGTTGTTGATTCCTTCTCCCGGAGAGTCGGTCCTACCTGTGCGGCAACTGAGCTAGCTATCAATGCGTTCAGCAGAAAGAGTGATAGGAGATTGCATAAATTACGCATTGTGTTCTCGATTGTACAAAGTGCGCGGCTCGAAAGCACGCAACTCGGGAGGCGCTGGCGGAAAACGGCGCAGGCGCAACTTGGCGGCTTGGCGGAGAGCCGCGGCGTTCGTTCGCGTCTGCACCTGAGCTGTGATTGCGCCGGCTATTTCTTTGCTGCGTGTTTTGGCAACAGGACTGCTGGAACGTCAATGCCTAGCGCGGTGGCCAGGGCAATGGCGTGATCCTGTTCGTCGAGCAGAATTTCCCGAATGTGCTCGGCGACCGCGTACTCTTCCAGGTCTTCGCATTGATGAATGCGCTGGCGGTAGTTGCGGATGGTTTCGGTTTCGTTCTCCAGGTCGAATTGCAGCATTTCCTTGGCTTTTTCGGAAGTGCGCACCGGTTTGGGATGCGCCACCGGCATGCCGCCCAGATAATCAATCTGATTGGAGACGATCAGTGCGTGGCTGAGTTCTTGCGCCGCGTGCTTTTCGAGTTCGGCCGCGATGTTCATATATTCTGCGCCCTTCAAAACCTGCGAATAAATTACGTACGATATGATGGCTTGATATTCCCGGGCCAAATCCTCGTTGAGCAGCGCGATCAGGCGCTCACGAGTCATCTGGGAACCGGCGTTGGCGTTCTCTTCTTTTTTCATCTTTTTCCCCTTGGAGAGCAGGCTTGCTGCAGCCGCTTCCATCTGCAATTAAAACCGTACTATCAAACGGGGACGAAGGGAAGGCGAGGCCGACCTGGCTTGGTAGCCAGTCGAACGAACGCGGCTGATCCTCATGCAATGCGGAGCTAACGTCCGTCGAACGCCGGTGATCGGGCCGGCGCGCACACCGACGTTGCTCATTAAATGCGGCCTGAACCGTCTAACTAGAAAGGCGGCGCGCTGCCACGGCGTGAAACTATCGCGCGGTGACGCACGTATAGTAAGCAGAACGCAAGGAGAATTCCCATGAGCCCAGACATTGACGCAACGCATCTCGACGCGCACGGCGCAGAGATGACCCCGGTACAAAGTTCCCACTCACCGATTGGCAATATTTTCATGGGGCCGCACGGCATACGGGCCGGCTGGAGGCTGCTGATTTTCATCGCGATGTTCATGGCAATCGGTAGCAGCCTGAGTTTTGGCGTGCATTTGATCCCCGCGGTGCGTGCGTGGCAGAAGACGCAGAATCCGCAGGTGATGGTGCCATCCGGGATGATCATGGGAGAAGGGATCGCGGTGTTGGCTATGTTCGCGGCGGCTTCGCTGATGACGTTGATCGAGAAGCGCAGCTTTGCCGATTACTATCTGCCGCCCAGCCAGGCATTCGGAAAGCGTTTCTGGCAAGGCATTCCGTACGGGTTCGCGATGCTATCGCTTTTGATGGCGCTTATCGCGGCGTTTCGCGGATTCTCGTTAGGTAACATGGCGCTTTCCGGGGTGGACGCCTTGAAATTCGGCGCTGGTTATGGTGTGGCGTTTATTCTGGTGGGTCTCGCCGAGGAATTCTCGTTTCGCGGGTACATGCAGTCAACCCTCACTTCGGGCCTGGGTTTTTGGCCCGCCGCGATCATCCTTTCGATTGTGTTCGGCGCGATCCATCTGCAGAATTTGGGCGAAGCATGGATAGGCGCGGCGATGGCGGGGTCGTTCGGCATACTCGCTGCGTTCAGTTTGAAGCGCACGGGGAATATCTGGTTCCCGATCGGGATGCATGCGGCGTGGGATTGGGGCGAGACTTACTTTTATTCGGTGCCGGATAGCGGGTTTCTGGCGAAGGGACATTTGCTGAATTCGTCGTTTCATGGAGCGCAGTGGCTGACGGGCGGGAGTGTGGGGCCTGAAGGCAGCGTGTTCGCGTTCGTGGTCTTAGTGATTGGCGGGGTAGGGATACATTTTCTGTTTCCGGCGAAACAACAGACGGTCTGAGAGGTTCGGATCGATCTCGCGGACATGGGGCGCAGCCCTTCGATTCGGCGCTGCCAAATCTCAGGATGAATCGCGCTGTAACGCGATTCACAAGCAGCGCCCCTACGAACCCTGGATTAATTCGTGGCGTAAGCGCTGAGCTTCGGCGTGTATGGTGAAATCGCTTCTCGCTTTGCGTTAAACCTGCGTTAGTTCTGCTGCGGCTAGATCGCCTTCCCATCTGGCGATTACTGCTGAGGCCAGGCAATTTCCTATTACGTTTACGGCTGTGCGCGCCATGTCCATTAGCGCGTCAATTCCGAGGATTATGAAGATTGGCTCGGTGGGCAGGTGGAACATTCCTACTGTGGCCAGCAACACCACCAGGACGGCGCGCGGGACTCCGGCTACGCCTTTGCTGGTGAGCATCAGCGTGAAGACCATGAAAAGTTGCTCACCGAAGGGCATGTGAATGCCCGCTGCTTGCGCTACGAACACGGACGCTAGCGCGAGGTACAGAGATGAGCCGTCGAGATTGAAGCTGTAGCCTGCGGGGATTACGAACGCGACGATGCGCCTTGGTACACCGAAAGCTTCCATGGATTCCATCGCGCGGGGCAACGCTGCTTCGGACGTGCTGGTGGCGAAGGCGATGGTGGCGGGCTCGGCGACGGCTCGCACGAAGCGGCCGACTGGAAGTTTTGCGAACCACGCGATGGGCAGCAGCACGCACAGCAAGAAGACGGCGAGCGCGGCGTATCCGGTGAGCAGAAGTTTGCCGAGCGGGAGGAGCACGCCAATCCCCACGTGCGCGACAGTGTAGGCCATCGCGGCGCCGACGCCGACCGGGGCGTAATACATCACGATATTGGTGAACGCAAACATCACGTCCGTCAGCGATTCGCAAAATTTCAGCATGGGCGCGCGTTTCGCTTCCGGGATGCGCGCGAGCGCAAGTCCAAAAAGGATGGCGAACACTGCCACTTGCAGGATTTGGTTTTCCGCGACCGACTTCGCGAGATTTTCGGGAAAGACGTGCAGAAGGAAATCGTCCCAGTGCATCGGCGGCGCGTTCTGCGCGGTCACAATTTCGGGCGTGGCGGGCATGGCCATGCCTTCGCCGGCGCGGCTGATATTGATGGCGCCGAGGCCGATGAAAAGCGCGACGGTTGTGACCAGCTCGAAATAAATCAGGCTCTTGATGCCGATGCGTCCCACGCCGCGAAGATTGCCGTGGCCTGCAATGCCCGTTATCAGCGTGCCGAGAATCAGCGGCGCGACGATCACATTGATCAGGCGCAGGAAAATATCGCTGAAGACGCGCAGGTGCTCGGCGAAGTGCGGGCTGTCGAGGCCGATTTCTCCGCCGAGGAGCATGGCGAAGAAAATCCAGAAGGTGAGTGAAGATTTGCGCAGGCCAGAGGCGGCGATGAGGGTGAGGCCGGTCCAGCGCAAGGCGGCCAGCCAGAATTGTGGTCCGAGGAAAATCGCGAGTACCGCGCCGGCGACGAAAAGAAGGACGCCGACCCCACTGATCAAGCGCAACGACCGCGTTTTTGGATCATGGAGCGGGCCGTCAGGGCTGGCTGTGGTCATGGTCGCTCATTGCTCGTGATGTGCTGAAACTCTCTCCCGGCAGCGGGGAAAAAATACTGGCTTCAGGGGCTAAAGCCCCGCCCTTCCCTAATTCCATCGTGTAGTTCCATCGTGATGGTGCGAACCTTGTTCAGCGTTCCAGCCATCTGCTATGGTGCGAAGTATGCCCGCAATCAAACATTTGGAATGCTCGCGCTGCAAAGAAACGGTCTCCGCCGAGACTCCGCAAACTTTGTGCCCCAAGTGCAAGGGCGCGCTCTACGTTCGTTATGACCTAAGTCTACTTCGCGGCGCTGGTGCGCGTGACGCCGTCGTCCAAGGAGCGGCGACTTCGCCGTGGCCCGGAATGTGGCGCTATCGCTCGGTGCTTCCGACCGTCGAGCCACTCACACTTGGTGAAGGCTGGACGCCGATGCTGCACAGCCGCCGCCATCCTGGCGCGTTCCTGAAAGAGGAAGGCGCGAATCCGACCGGCTCGTTCAAGGCGCGCGGACTTGCGCTGGCTGTAACGATGGCGCGCCATTATGGATTGCGGAAACTCGCCGTGCCCTCCGCCGGAAATGCCGCGGGTGCGCTCGCCGCTTACGCCGCCGCGGCAGGAATCGAAGCGCATATTTTCATGCCGCGCGATGTGCCGTTTGCGAATTACGTCGAGGCGGTAGCCTACGGCGCGCACGTGACGTTGGTCAACGGTCTAATTTCGGATTGTGGCCGGATGGTGGCGGAGCGGAAGGACGCCGAGGGATGGTTCGACATTTCAACGTTGAAGGAGCCGTTTCGCGTCGAAGGTAAGAAGACGATGGGCTACGAGCTGGTCGAACAACTCGGCTGGGAATATCCGGAGGCCGTGTTTTATCCGACGGGCGGTGGGGTTGGACTCATCGGGATGTGGAAGGCGTTCGGCGAATTGGAGGAGTTGGGCTGGGTGCGTCCTGGGAAGCGGCCGCGGATGATTGCGGTGCAATCTTCTGGTTGCGCGCCGATGGTGCGTGCTTTCGATTCGGGCGCCGAGGCGAGCGAAACGTGGGAGAACGCGTCCACGTTTGCTTCGGGATTGCGCGTGCCGAAGCCTTACGGTGACGCAATCATTCTGGAAATTTTGCGCGAATCGGGCGGCGTGGCGTTGGCGATTCCCGACGGCGAGATTCTCGCGTCATTGAAAGATTGGGCCCGAAGCGAAGGAGTTTTTCTTTCGCCGGAAGGCGCCGCGGCGACGGCGGCCTACGATCATCTGATTGCGACAGGTTCCCTGAAGCCGGCAGATCGAGTGGTTCTCTTCAACACCGGCTCTGGGTTGAAGTACACGGACGTGACAGCTGCAGCGATGCACTTACAACGGCCGACGCAAACCGTGTAATCTCGCCACAAGAATGCTTGAGTCCGTGGAACTGGAATCCTTTTCCCTCAACGCTGCATCTATTCCTTCTCTGTAAGGTGCAAATTCCCGCCGCGCGTCGCTTCGAATGGCGACAGTCGTTGATTTATTTGCCCCAAATCGAACGTGGCGGATTGACAACGGGAATTTGTATCGGTAAACTCGCTGGATTTGAGTGAGGTTTTTAGCCTCGCCTAGGGACTTGACGATGGACAAGAAACGGTTGGACTACTACAAGAAGAAGTTGCAAACACGGCGCGAGGAGCTGGTGCGCGGCATTGCGCGGACCGAGCAAGAAGGCCGCGAGGCGGATGAAGATCCCACCGTTGATCTCGCCGACAAAGCAGCGAATTCCTACACCAAGGAATTTCTCTTCGGCCAAACACACAACGACCGCTCGCTGCTGCAACTGGTAGACGACGCGCTCTCACGCATCAAGGACAGCTCTTTTGGCGAATGCAGCTCCTGCCATCAGGAGCTCCAACAGAAGCGGCTCGAAGCGGTGCCGTGGACGCGTTACTGCATCACCTGCCAGGAAAAGACCGAGCAAGGGCTGCTGTAAGCGGTTCGCAGCCCGTCTTCGCAATTCTTCGCGGTCGGCCGATTCGCTAGGGGTGTGCCTGAAGGCGTCGCGGCCAACGCGAGCACGCTGCGCGTATACGTATAGATACTGACTTTACTTCCCCTCGGCGGTTGGAGTAGCGTCCGCAGTCCCCTTCCGGTTAACAACGATTTCGTGATCTTTGATGATTCTTCGCAGCGCGATTGATTCGCTCGCCGCCGTGCTCTTCCCTGCGCCTTGCAGGATCTGCGGCGCTGTGTTGCTCAACGCGAGCCGGATTCCGATTTGCCTTGGGTGCCTCGCGTCTTTTGAATCGATCCCCCAGCCAATCTGCGAACGTTGCGGCAAGCCGTTTCTGACTCCGATTGGGGCTGAGTGCGTCCAGCCGCGCTGCCGGCTCTGCCGGGAGGATTTCTATGCGTTCGACTTTGCGCGCAGCTACGGCGTGTATAACGACGCGCTGCACCACGCCATCCTGCTGCTGAAATACGAGGAAGTGACGCGCTTGGGCGATTGGTTCGCGGCGAGGCTCGCGGAAGTGGTGGCGCGCGAAGCCGAAGCGTTTCGCGCGGACGTGGTGGTGCCCGTACCGTTACATCCCGACCGGCAGCGCGAACGAGGGTATAATCAAGCTGAGCTGATTGCGCGTCCGTTGGCCCGACGCTTGCATCTAAAGCAAGGAGCTTACCTGCTGATGCGCACGAAGCCTCGCCCGGCACGGTTGGTGCTCTCGCGCAAGGAGCACTGGGACTCGGTACGTGGCGCGTACGCCACGCGTAAAGGGCTGCGGGTTGACAAGCTTCGCGTTCTACTGGTAGATGATGTAATGACGACTGGCGCGACACTAGATGCGTGTGCACGAGCGTTGAAGAGTGCGGGAGCCACTTCCGTTCTGGGATTAACAGTCGCGCGAGTGGTTACCGGCCGGTCGCCTGCGGGCCCACCGCAGACCCGGGAAGCAAAGAAAGTCGAGACAAACCAAGAGGGTGCCGAGAGCATCCTTAGTAGCTAAGGAAAAACTCAACCGGCGACGCAAAGGCGGCGCACATGGATAAGCGACCCAAGCTTGGCTTACGGCCCCGACCCAACATCGGGTTGAGCGGTGTTGCGCCGGATCCGCTAGCGGCAAAGCAGCTGTCCAATTCCCCCGCCAGCCGTCCTTCGGTGATGCAAGCCCCCGTGCTGGTTTTGAATGCGACGTTCGAACCCATCAACGTGACTGCGGTGCGCCGCGCGCTGGTGCTGATGCTGAAGGGCGTGGCGCAGGCCGAAGAAACCAATCACACCGAAGTGCACTCGACGCAGAAGGCAATCCAGGTGCCTTCTGTAATTCGCCTGCTCAGCTATCGGCACATTCCGCAGCAGAGCCGCGCGCTTTCGCGCAAAAATATTTTGCTGCGCGATCGCAATACTTGCCAGTTCTGCGCTCACGCGTTCCCCGCGTCGGAGCTGACGCTCGATCACGTGCTGCCGCGTTCGCGCGGGGGGCGCTCTACGTGGGAGAATCTCGTCGCGTGCTGCTACGCCTGCAACAACCGAAAGGGCGATCGCACGCCGGAAGAAGCCGGGATCAAGTTGCAGCGGCGTCCGCGGCCTTTCACGCTGCACACATCACGACAGCTGATGCGGCTCATCGGACATCGTGATGAGAAGTGGCGTAAGTATCTGTTTTACTGACGCTTGCTAATTCTTTTTGGGCCGGCAGCTCCATGCAACCTTTTCCCGCCGTTCACGTCTAATATTTTAATTACTTCTAGGACACACCCCGGGAAGTGGTTCTGGTTCAACCCAGGCCGCTTCCCTTCCTTTTTCTAGCGCCAAAATCGATTTATTGCTGGCGAAAAACGATCTTCAGCCCTCGGCGCCAATTTTCGGAAAGTCCAATCCGCGTGACCTGAATTTCCGGCGATAAATATTTCAGGAGAATCTCCGTTGCGGAATGGAAGCGCAGCCCCGGCGCTACCAGCCAGACGAGCGGCGGACGAGGATCGATTTGCACTCCGGCAAAGTAGCCGTATTCCTGAAAATCTCCTTCGCGTTGATGACGGCGTACGCGCAGCCAATAATCTACGGCTTGCACCGGCAATTGAATATCTTCGGAAGCCTTCAGCTCGATCACTACCAGCCGGCCCTTGCGCGTGATACCCAGTAAATCCAGCACGCCGCGATCTCCGGCCGCCAGCGCCGGGACTTGCGAATAGAAATGTTCGGGATCGAGCTGCGCATCGAGTTTCACGGGATCTTCCAGGACGATTGATTCCAGCCAGCGTTCCGGCGCGGCGCGATAGAGATAATGATTCGCGTCTTCCGCGATCGAATTGCGATGCAGGTCCAGTTGATACAGAAGGCGTTCGAGACGCGGTTTCGTGGCGGTGGTCAATCGCTCCGGCGCATTTCCCAAGCCGAAGAATACTCCTTGCTTGGTCCAGCGCGCGAAGACGAGTCCGCGAAACGAGAGCCCCAGCTCGTCTTTTCCAGCGAGGACGCGCAATTCAATCGCGTTAGATGCGTCGGGAAGCATCGCGCGAATGTCCGCGATCGTGTCGGCCGCGGCGCACAATTTCGATTCGATGTCGCGGCGCGGCATGAGCCTGCTTTCGAGGTTGCCGGCATCCGCGGAATCCACTTTTTGCATCATCCCGTCCGGGTCGCGCAGTTCGTAGATTTCTGTGCGCGCCGTCGAAGAAAGCGCGAGAAGCCGCTCGCGTAGACATCGGCTGGCTCCTTGCGGAACAAACAGTCGCAGGCCTTCGACTGCGCGATGCTGGACGTGGCTGCGCAGCCAATCGAGCCACAAAATACCGAACGCAAGGATGCCTTCGACGGCCGCGGCGTCCTCGCTTGCGGAAACGGCCAGCACGCCCCACGCGCGCGAGCCTTCATGCATCGCCCCGCGCACGTACAAGCCGGAAAATGAATGTTCGAGGTCGGGAGCGGCCGTGAGCGAATCGACTACGGCGTCCGGGAAGCGTTCTTTGAGGATGCGTTCGAAGCGTGCGCGAAATTGCTCGCGCGTGACTCTGCCTGCGGCACGCGGCGAATCGGTGCGCAGAAATTCCAGGCGGCCGGGTTTGGCGCGGCCAAACCTTTGCACTTCGAGGACGATGCGGTCTTCCGCGCGCTCTTTTACACGCAGAACTCGGCGCGTCAAATTGCGCTCGTCCGACCACAAATGCACCAGCGCCTGGTTGCCTTTGCGGTTGATTTCACACTGCAGCGAGGCTAGCTCGGCGAGCCATTGGCCGTCTTCGCGAACTTCCACGCAGCCGGACGCGGCGAGATCGCCCAAGGCGCGATCGAGTGCCGCCCAATCCTCCGCAGGTACGTTCACAGCACACCGCCAGTCTTTACAATGGGGGAATTGATCCTTCGCTATTATTGCAGAATCAGACCAGTTACGTTAATGGATGGATACTGATGGTTCCACTCCGCGGGAATATGTTCAAGGGTAATTTGAAAATCGCGGCGCTGGCCGGCGGGCAGAGGCTCGGAATTGGGCGCGATCAGCACTTCCGTTTCGCGCAAGACCACTTGATTCAAGTCGTCGTGAAACTCCACGGCCACTTGCAGGGCACCGATATTTTGCACACCGTCGTTTTGGATGGTGCCGGCTACGTACGTGAATTCCTGTTTCAGGAAATTTGTGGCGCGTGCCATTTGGATGCCGGTGAAATGGATCCGCTCGGCATAGGCGTGTTCCGCGGTACCAAAAGGCAGTTTCACTGCGGAGGCTTGCGCGGGGGAGCGCATGTGGCGCGTCAGGACGACGAAGCTGCCGAAAATAATCGCCACTAACAGAATTCCGAGCGCGAAAGCGAGCGGGAACCGCCGCCGTTCTGCGCTGTAGGAGCTTTCGCCAGGTTCCATGGGCTGTTCCCTGTGGTTTAACGGCCAAACGCGAGGCGCATGATCAGAGGCTCGGGAAGCCCTCCGGCGCCCATGCGCTTCTGCACCGCTTCGATGTCGTAGGGCACGCGCCAGAATTCGACAGACTTGTTCGGCAAGTCCGCGATGACGAAGGCGGCGCGCGTATCGCCATCGCGCGGCTGACCCACTGAGCCAGGATTCAGCAGGTACGTGGTGCCCTCTTCGATCGTCAGCGTGGAGAAATGTTTTTCGTCCGTGGGCTTGAAATGGAGGGCACCGACCTGATCATTGTGAAGAGTGAAGCCGCCCTGCAAATGAGTGTGCCCGAAAAATGTAATTTGCGCCGGAGCGTCGAGCAGGCTATCGAGCGCCTGGGCCGGCGCGAAGACATACTCGTCTTCATCTTTGTATGCGCCGTGGACCATCACAAAGCCGTCTACTGTGAGCGGACCGATCGGCAATTTTTCGAGCCACTCGCGATTTTCCGGACGCAATTGGTCGCGGGTCCACAGCGCGACGGCGCGCGCGACGGGATTGAAGTCGTCGGCATTGGCGAGGCCTGATCCGGCTTTATCGTGATTGCCACGTATCGTGACGGCGCCGAGTTCCCGGATGCGATCCACCACCTCGTTGGGATCCGGGCCGTAACCGACGACGTCACCGAGGCACACCACTTGGTCCCAACGGCCTTTGGCCGCGTCGAGCGCTGTATTCAGCGCCGTCAGGTTCGCGTGGATGTCGCTCAGGATTAGATAGCGCATTCAACTGCCCCGCAGGCAGGATGCGAATTATATAGAAACATAGCACTAGTTGCACGAAATCGCGCGTGAAAGGGCCGGGTGTACTGGCTCCCTCGGGATCATCGGATCAGCATGCAGTCGCCGTAGCTGTAAAACCGATATTCCGTCTGGACGGCGTGTTCGTACGCACGCAAGACACTTTCGCGCCCCGCCAGAGTTGCCACCAGCGCAAGCAGGCTCGACTGCGGCAAGTGGAAATTCGTGAGCAATTGATTGACGATGCGAATTGGTTTGCCAGGATAAAGAAAAATCTTTGCCTCGGCCGGGCCGGGTTGCAGCGTCGCGCTGGGCCGTGCCGCTTTTTCGGCGGCGTCTTCGAGCGTGCGCACTACTGTGGTGCCAATCGCCAGCACGGGACGGTGCTCGCGCTGAGCGCGCTCAATTGCGGTGATGGTGCCTTGCGGAATTTCGTATGTTTCGGCGTGAATTTTGTGATCCTCGAGACGCTCAGTGCGGACCGGCTCGAAGGTGCCCAGGCCCACATCGAGAGTAACTTCGGCAATTTCAATTCCGCGAGTGCGCACATGCCGCAAGATTTCAGGCGTGAAGTGCAGTCCCGCGGTCGGTGCGGCTACAGCACTTCCCTGCTTCGCGTAGACGGTCTGATATCGCTCGCGGTCGAGTGGCTCATCTGCGCGTTTGATGTACGGTGGCAGAGGAATGTGTCCGAGCCGATCGAGCGTATCGTGGAAGCCATTCTTGGAGTGAAATCGCAACACGCGCAGGCCATAATCGCCGCGCGCTTCCACCAGCGCTTCGAGTTCGCCTTCACCTCCTTCACCTTCGCCAAAAATGATTCGCTCGCCGACTGGAATTTTTCTTCCGGGACGGACCAGCGTCTCCCAGGTATCGAATTCCAGCCGACGAACCAGCAGGACTTCGATCGGCGCCCGCAGATGCTCGTGTCGCGCGGGGCTGTGTGCACCCGGCGGATCGGCGTGGATTCCCGCACGCCTGCCGAACAAACGCGCAGGGAGCACGCGGGCATTATTGATGACGATGAGCTCATCGCCGCGCAAAAGGTCCGGGAACTCGCGGAACTGGCGGTCTTCCCATGCGCCGGATGCGCGATCGAGCAGCAACAGTCGCGAAGCATCGCGCTGCTCAAGCGGCCGTTGCGCGATGCGCTCAGGCGGCAGATTGAAATTGAATTTGCTCAGGTTCATTCGTTCGCGCGCTTGGCGGCGGCTGGCACAAGTGATGCGATTATGTTAATTACAACGTGGCGACCGTCGCCGCATTCCGACGATTTTTTCCTATGGCGGCCGCATGCACGCCGGCATCGTTGCTGCGTAGTATCCGTTTCATTCTATCAGTCAGGTGGGAATCGTGGCGGAAGCCTCCGTCGTCATCAGTTCGCGTGGATCTGAACGGCTGCGCTCCGGCCATCCTTGGGTGTACAAGAGCGACGTGCGCTCGGTGCAGGCCGAGCCCGGCGCTATCGTGCGTGTCACCGACGAGCGCGGACGTTTCCACGGATGCGCCTTCTACAGCGACAAATCCCAGATCGCCATCCGTCTGCTGACTCATCAGAACGTGCCGGTGGATCGCGCTTTCTTTATGGAGCGATTGCAGCGCGCAGCGGCCTTTCGCGCGACGGTCGTCGAAAATACCGACGCATACCGGCTCGTGTACGGCGAAGCCGACCAATTGCCGTCAGTCATCGTGGACCGTTACAGCGACTATTTTGTGCTGCAGACTCTGAGTCAAGGATCGGAAAAGCAGAAAGCGCTGCTGGTTGAACTCCTGGTAGAGCTTTTTTCGCCCAAAGGGATTCTCGAACGGAACGATCCCAAGGTGCGCTTGCTGGAAGGACTCGAACAGCGCGTCGGCGTCCTTCACGGCGAGGTGCCGGCTGAGATTCTGGCGAAAGAGAACGGCGTCACCTTCGTGTATGACCTTGCGCACGGACAGAAAACCGGCTCGTTCCTCGATCAGCGTGAGAACCACTGGGCCGCGCGGCGTTACGCTGCCGGCGAAGTGCTCGATTGCTTCAGCTACCAGGGCGGCTTCGCGCTCACGGTCGCGGGAAATTGTGAACATGTGGAAGGCGTGGACATGGGAGCGGCTGCTCTCGAAGCCGCGCGCCGCAATCAGCAGCTGAATTCGGTCGACAACATTACTTTCCGCGAAGCCAATGCGTTTGATCTTCTCAAGGAGTACGACGAAGTTGGACGTCGCTTCCAAATGGTCATACTGGACCCGCCAGCCTTCGCGAAGAATCGAGATAGCTTGCCTGCCGCCCAGCGCGGATACAAAGAGATCAATCTGCGGGCGCTCAAGCTCCTGGAACCTGGAGGCTACCTGGTGACCTGCTCCTGCTCCTATCACGTCAGCGAAGCCCTTTTCCTTCAGCTGATTGCGGAGGCTGCCAACGACGCGCACAGGATGGTCGCGGTGGTGGAACGCCGGACGCAGGCTGAGGACCATCCAATCCTGCTGACGATGCCGGAGACTCACTACCTTAAGTGCATTATCATCAGAGTATTAGAGTAACCTTGGTCGATCGGGCGGCCGTGTGAAGTTGCGAATGTACTTGACAACGATACACTCATATTTTATTATGGCTTCGCAATAAATTACGACCGGGTTGACGCGACAACGCTAGGAACTAAGCCGGCAAAGCTGCAACACACGAGGCTGGGTGGCGGGTTCCACCGGCGCCCTTTTTGTCTAGACTGGAAAGTGAGAAAATCCCGACATGCTGCGTTTTGACAAACTGACCGTGAAGGCTCAAGAGGCCCTGCAAGCCGCTCAGGAAATGGGCGGACGCATGGGCCAACAGCAGATTGAGCCGCTGCACTTGCTGTGGGCGCTCGCTGCGCAGGGCGACGGCGTGGTGCCACCGCTGCTGGAGAAGCTGGGCGTATCGCCGACTCGTTTGGCGGCGGACATGGAAAAGCAAATCGAGCGCTTGCCCAAAGTTTCCGGAATTTCGCAACAGTATCTGAGCCCTGCGACGAACAAAGTCCTCGAGAGCGCGTTTGACGAAGCGCAACGCCTGAAGGACGAGTACGTCTCGACCGAGCATATTCTGCTGGGGATTTCCTCCGCGGATAAGGATCCCGCCGGGCAAATGCTGGTGAAGGCCGGCGCGACGCACGACGCCATTCTGCAGGCCATGGCGACGATTCGCGGTAGCCATCGCGTCACGTCGCAAAATCCCGAATCCACCTACCGCGCGCTCGATCAATATGCGCGCGACCTGACCGATCTCGCGCGGCGCGGAAAACTTGATCCCGTGATCGGGCGCGACGAAGAAATCCGACGCGTGATGCAGATTCTCGCGCGACGTACGAAAAACAATCCGGTGCTGATCGGCGAGCCAGGCGTGGGCAAGACGGCTATCGTCGAAGGCCTGGCCAGCCGCATCGTTGCGGGCGACGTCCCGGAAGTGTTGAAGCCGAAGCGCATCGTTTCGCTGGACCTCGCGGCTCTCGTGGCCGGCGCAAAGTATCGCGGTGAATTCGAAGACCGGCTGAAGGCATTGCTCAAGGAAGTCACCGAATCCGAAGGCCAGATTATTCTTTTCATTGACGAACTGCACACGCTGGTCGGTGCGGGCGCGGCGGAAGGCTCGATGGATGCGTCCAACATGCTGAAGCCGGCCCTCGCGCGCGGCGAACTGCGTGCCATCGGCGCGACCACGTTGAATGAATATCGCAAGTACATTGAAAAGGATCCCGCGCTCGAGCGCCGGTTCCAGCCCGTCTACGTCGGCGAGCCTTCGGTGGAAGATACCATCGCGATTCTGCGCGGCCTGAAAGACCGTTACGAAGTGCATCATGGCGTACGCATTAAGGATTCCGCGATCGTGGCCGCAGCGATCCTTTCGCAACGTTACATCACCGACCGTTTTCTACCGGACAAGGCCATTGACCTGGTGGACGAAGCCGCCGCCGGCCTGCGCATGGAGATTGATTCGCTGCCCGCTGAAATTGATGATATCGAGCGCCGCATCATGCAGCTGGAGATCGAGCGCCAGGCGCTGAAAAAAGAATCCGACGCGCATTCGAAAGAGCGCGTGAAGCAGATTGAGAAAGAACTGAGCGGCATGCGCGAGCAGTCCAACACTCTGAAAGCCCGCTGGCAAACCGAGAAGGACGCGATCGGCCGCATTCGCAAGCAGAAAGAAGAAATCGAGCGGCTGAAAGCCGAAGAACAGCGTTACGAGCGGGCGGGTGATCTTTCGCGCGTGGCGGAGATACGCTATGGAAAGCTTTCCGCGGCAGAAAAGGAATTGAAAGCCGCGCAGGACAAGCTCGCCGAATTGCAAAAAGACCATCCGATGCTGAAAGAAGAAGTGGGCGAGGAAGAAATCGCCAAGATCGTCAGCAAATGGACGGGCATTCCCGCGGGCCGTTTGCTCGAAGGAGAAGTGCAGAAGCTCGTGCACATGGAAGAGCGCCTGCGCGACCGCGTCATCGGCCAGGACCAGGCGCTGCAAGCAGTGGCGAACGCGATTCGGCGCAGCCGCTCGGGCCTGAGCGATCCGAATCGTCCGATTGGCTCTTTCCTATTCCTCGGTCCCACTGGCGTCGGTAAGACGGAGCTCGCGCGTGCTGTGGCGGAATTTTTGTTCGACGACGAGCGCGCCATCATTCGACTGGATATGTCCGAGTACATGGAGAAGCACTCCGTCGCGCGCATGATCGGCGCGCCTCCGGGCTATGTTGGCTATGAAGAGGGCGGCCAGTTGAGCGAACAGGTCCGCCGCCGCCCTTATTCGGTCGTGCTGCTGGATGAAATCGAGAAAGCGCACCCGGACGTCTTCAACGTGCTATTGCAAATTCTGGACGACGGCCGGCTTACCGACGGAAAAGGCCGCACCGTCGATTTCCGCAACACGGTGATCATCATGACTTCGAACGTCGGCTCGACGGCGATCTTCGACCTGATGGAGACGGATCCGAAAAAGGCGCGCGAACAGGCGATGGCCGCGTTGCGTGAGATTTTCCGTCCGGAATTTTTGAACCGGATTGACGACATCGTGCTGTTCCGCCCATTGGGCAAGGATCAGATCGAGCGCATTATTGACTTTCAGCTGCAGCATTTGCTGAAGCGGCTGGGCGAAAAGCAAGTCGAGCTGCATCTCACTCCGGCGGCGAAGGCTTTGCTCTTCCGCGAAGGATATGATCCGGCTTACGGCGCGCGGCCGATGAAGCGCGCGATCCAGCGGCTGATTCAGGATCCGCTGGCGCTGAAGATTCTGGACGGCGAAGTGAAGCCGGGCGATAAATTGCGCGTGGATGCAGATACGAAAACGGACGAAATGAAGTTTGAAAAAGAGAAAGGGAAGGCAGGCGCAGCCTGATCGCTCGCGGGAGGCGCTTGGAAGGCCAAATTTATGAAGACGCTTAAGACCACATTTCTACTAACCGCGTTGACGCTGCTGCTGCTGTTCGTCGGTCAGATGCTGGGCGGCTCGCACGGCTTGACGATTGCGCTGGTCGTGGCGGTCCTGATGAACGGCGGCGCGTATTTCTTCTCGGACAAAATTGCGCTAGCATCCAGCGGCGCGGTGCCCATCAGCCGCGAGCAAGAACCGCGGCTCTACGCCGTGATGGAGCGCCTGTCGGCCAAAGCCAACCTGCCGATGCCGAAGCTCTACATGATCCCGCAAGCGGCCCCCAACGCGTTTGCTACCGGCCGCAATCCAAGCCACGCCTCGGTTGCCGTCACGCAGGGCTTGATGGAACTCATGAACGATGACGAACTGGAAGGCGTGATCGCGCATGAGCTTTCGCATGTTCGTAATTACGACATCCTTACTTCGTCCATTGCCGCTACGATCGCCGGCGCCATCACGTGGGTCGCGCGCATGGGATTCTGGTTCGGCGGCGGTGGCGACGATCGCAATCGCGGCAGCGGAATTGTTGGACTTTTGATGCTGTTTCTCGCGCCGCTTGCGGCGTTGCTGCTGCAGCTCGGAATTTCGCGCCAACGCGAATATCAAGCCGACGCTTCCGGCGCGCAGATGGTGGGACACGCAAATGGACTGATCAGCGCGCTGGAAAAACTTGGCGCCTATAACAAACGAATTCCCATGGACGTTCCGCCGACTACTTCCGCGCTGATGATCGTTCAACCGCTCAGCGCGCGTGAAATGTTCTCCAGCCTTTTCAGCACGCATCCGCCGCTTGCAGACCGCATCGCCGAACTTCGGAACATGACGATCACGCGCCAGGGGTAAACGGCGCCAGTTGGAGAACTAGTACTTCTACGCAATCGGCATTCACTGTAGTGCCATTTCCCGTCCACCACGCAGAATTGTTACGGAGACGTAAAAATTGCCGGGCGAAATACACGAATCGCCCCACGGCTTTCCCCGATGCGCTCCTGTAACTTTCCTATTATCTGATTGTTACGGTTCCCGCCCGCGCCTCTGAACTTTGGTTCCACGCGTGCTTTTCCACCGTGCGCAAGGGATTTCTCGGAGGAGAAAGAACATGAGTGACGAACGGCAAGACGTAGTGATCGCAGACGAAGCTACCGCACCCCGATGGGTGGGCATCGTCGTGGTTGCTCTGGCGGTTGTCTCACTGGTGGCTTTGGGCGCCGGCTGGACCGCCTCGACTCGCTCGAAGCAGCTTGAACAGGCTTTGAATGCGCAAACGCAGCAGATCAAGCAGAACGACGACGTGGTTAGCCAGCGTTTGGCAAAAGCCGAAGACACGAATGCACAGCTCCAGGGCGAGCTCAGCGTCGTGACCGACAAGATGAAGTTGACCGAGGGCGAACTTTCGAAGGCGCGTTATCAGGCCAAGAAGATCAAGGAAGACGACGCCAAGGAATTGGCCGAGATGCAGAATCAGACGAACGCGCAGCTCGCGACCAAGGCGAGCATGGATGACGTCAACAAGCTCGGCACTGACGTCACCGGCGTGAAGACTGACCTGGACACCGAAAAGAACAACCTGCAAATGGCGCGCGGCGAATTCGGCACTCTCATCGCTCGCAACCACGACGAAGTGGAAGAGCTTCGACGGCTGGGTGAGCGCGATTACTACGAATTCACCATTGACAAGAAGAACTCGCGCGAGAAAGTCGGAAACCTCATGGTCGAATTGCGGGGAACGAATACCAAGAAGAGCCAGTATGGCGTCGTCATCTTTGTTGACGACCAGCGCCACGACAAGAAGAACCTGACGGCCAACGAGCCGCTCTATTTCTTCCAGACGGGCGCGCGTGCTCCGCTTGAGTTCGTGGTCAACTCGGTGGGTAAGGACAAAATCAGCGGATACCTGAGCGTGCCGAAGGCTAACGCCACTCACGCACAGGCTTCCACTTCTGGCGGGAACTAAGGGTACGTGATTGAACGAACCGCGCTGCGAGGCGCGACTCGCGATTCACCGCAGCGCAAAAGGGGGCGTTCATCGAACGCCCCTTTTTTATTGTCCAGGGGTCGTTACCACCACTCGCGGGTAAAGCATACACTGTCATTCCGAGGGCGAATTTGGCCCGAGGAATCTGCTTTTTCCCTTAAGGTTTCAGCGAAAAGCAGATCCCTCGCTACGCTCGGGATGACAGCCGGTCGTTTTTTCGTGAGTTGCCTAGCCAGATTGCGAAGTGAGCCTGAGCGGCGTTAGCTTACTCCGCCTTTTTCAATGCGCGGTTCTTGCGACTCAGGAATTTCTTGGCGAGCGCTGGCAGCTTATCGTGCGGAAGTTTGCCTTGTTCATACAATTTCACTTTTGCTTTGGCCGTCTTGCGGCGCCGCCGCTGCCTTTTCTGCGCCACATATCGCTTGTCGTAAGACATCCATTCCCTCCCATTTAAGTGCGTAACTGATTGTAGCGGACTAGGAAAAGGATGCAAGGCTCGGCGCTGATTTTAGGCCCCAGTTCGAGTAGCATGGATTCGCTATGACGGCCACCGCAATCTATGCCAGCCGCATCCTCACGCCACAGGAAGAGTTCACCGACTGCGTGATCGTCGTCGAAGGCGGACGCATCACGGGGATCGGGCATCGCGACGAAGTCCATATTCCGCCGGGCGCTAAGGATTATGTAGCTTCGGGCATGACCGTGATTCCCGGCTTTGTGGACGTGCATATCCACGGCGCGGGCGGGCATGACGTGATGGAAGCGACGCCCGATGCGCTCGATCGCATCACCGCCACCGTGGCGCGCTTCGGAACCACCTCCATTGTGGCAACAACCGTGACGGCGCCGGTGGAAGACACTTGCCACAGCCTGGAAGGCATCGCGCAGTACATTCGCAGCCACGAGAACGCGGCGGACAACACCCGCTTCGGCGCCGAAATTCTGGGGATGCATCTGGAAGGGCCGTTCATCAACAAGGAGCGCCGCGGCGTGCATCCTGTGGATTCGATTGCGCTGCCTTCGATCGGGACGCTCGAGAAATTTCGCGCGGCTGCCGGCGGGCTGGTCAAGATTCTCACCGTGGCGCCGGAACTTCCCGGCGCTTTGGAATTAATTGCGGCTGCCGTCCGCGATGGCTTGGTGGTCGCCGTGGGACACACGGACGCGGACTACGCGGAAGCGCGCGCCGCGATCAAAGCCGGAGCGCGCCACGCGGTGCACGTCTATAACGCCATGCGCCCATTCACGCACCGCGATCCGGGAGTGATCAGCGCCATTTTGACCGACACCGAAGTTACGGCGGAGATCATCGCGGATGGCGTGCATGTGGCCGGACCTGCGATACAGGTGCTGCTCGGGACCAAGGGATTCGATACGGTGCTGCTGGTGAGCGACGGCACCGCAGCGACAGGAATGCGCGACGGAAAGTATCGCCTGGGGAGTTTCGAGGTTACGGTGAAAGATGGAGTCTGCCGCAATGCCGAAGGCAAATTGGCGGGCAGCACTTTGACGCTCGATCGCGCGCTGCGTTATATCGTCGAGCTAGGAGTGCCGTTTGTGGAGGCAGTGCGCATGGCCACGATTCTGCCGGCGCGGCGCCTCGGCCTGGCAGGCAAAAAAGGCATCCTGGCGATCGGCGCGGACGCCGACCTGGTGGTCTTGACGCCGGACTTGCACGTAGCAGGCGTAATGACTCGCGGCGTGGGGCTCACTTAATGCTTCTTCCGTTTACTTGTTCAGCGGGATTTTCAGTTCGTCGGCGAGTTTGTGCGGGTCGAACGGGCTGAGCGAAAAATAGTGGTCGCCGACGCCAATCGTCGGCACTTTGCGCTTGCCGTGATTCACCCGCAGGACGATGGCCTCGGCAGCCGGGTCGTCGTCAATATTGATCTCCCGGAAAGCGATTCCGCGCTCGCGCAAAAAGTTTTTCGCGCGGCGGCAATCACAGCACCAGGTATTGGAATAAACGGTTATTTCGCTCATATTGCGGCACTACTCTTCTAGCACGATTATTTGATGCAACGAATAGGCCGCGGATTCAGGTGTGCCAAACCGGAAATACCCTGAATTGCACTACGCGGCGGCGTGCTGCATCTCTCTCGAGCTTCCACGAACGGCCCCCGAGCCGCTCCTGGAAGCCGCCTGCAAACGAACTTCGGCGCGCTGAATCGCGGCATTCGCGCGGTCCCAATCGGCCTCGGTGGAACCCGCCTTCGGTAAATCGGTCTTCGCCCGTTCCAGCGCGGCGCGGGCGCGCCCTACGTCAATTTCCTCGGCGCGCTCCGCCGTTTCCGCCAGTACAATCACGCGGTCGGGCAGCACTTCCGCATACCCGTACATCACCGTCAGCAGGCGCGTTTCCCCGCCCTTGTGGTATGTAAGGATCCCTACCCCCAATTCCGTAAGCAGCGGCGCGTGCCCGGGCAGAACGCCGAGATAGCCGTCTTTGCCCGGCATTTCGAGCGAGTCCACGTCTTCGCTCAAGACGTGCTTCTCGGGCGTCACCACTTGCAGCTCGATTTTTTCTGGTAGTGCCATCGCTTTAGTTTCGCCTGGTGATCGCGCGGCCGCGAACTAGGCCACCGCTCCCGCCGCCAGCTTCTCCGCCTTTTCGCGGACTTCTTCGATCGTACCGACCATGTAAAAAGCCTGCTCGGGCAAATCGTCGTGCTTGCCTTCGACGATTTCCTTGAAGCCGCGCACGGTGTCTTCGATCTTCACGTATTTGCCTTCGAGGCCGGTGAACTGCTCGGCGACGAACATGGGCTGCGAAAGGAATTTCTCGATCTTGCGCGCCCGGGTTACCGTTTGCTTGTCGTCGTCGGAAAGTTCCTCGATGCCCAGGATCGCGATGATGTCCTGCAATTCCTTGTAGCGCTGCAGCACGGACTTCACGGAGCGCGCCACGTTGTAGTGTTCCTGCCCCACGATGCGCGGATCCAGAATGCGCGAGAAGCTGGCGAGCGGATCAACCGCGGGATAAATTCCACGCTCGACGATCTGCCGGCTGAGGTTCGTAGTGGCGTCGAGGTGCGCGAATGTGGCGGCTGGCGCCGGGTCCGTGTAATCATCCGCAGGAACGTAAATCGCCTGCACCGAAGTGATAGAGCCGTTCTTGGTGGAGGTGATGCGCTCCTGCAGTTCGCCGATTTCGGTATTCAGGTTCGGTTGATAACCGACGGCGGAGGGCATGCGGCCCAGCAGTGCCGATACTTCCGAGCCGGCTTGCACGAAGCGGAAAATATTGTCAATGAAGAGCAGCACGTCGAGCTTTTCTTCGTCGCGGAAATATTCAGCGACGGTGAGCCCAGTCAGTCCCACGCGCAGGCGCGCGCCGGGCGGTTCGGTCATCTGGCCATAGATCAGGGCGCAACGCGATTTTTCGGAATTTCCCGGCACGACTACGCCCGATTCCTGCATTTCGAGCCACAGGTCGTTGCCTTCACGCGTGCGCTCACCCACACCCGCAAATACGGACACGCCGCCGTGTTTCATCGCGACGTTGTGAATCAATTCCTGAATCAGCACGGTCTTGCCCACGCCCGCGCCGCCGAACAATCCGATTTTTCCGCCCTTCAGGTACGGCTCGGTGAGGTCCACGACCTTAATGCCCGTCTCGAACATTTCGAGAGTGGTGGATTGATCGTCGAGCGCCGGAGCTGGACGGTGAATTGGGTAACGTTTTTCATATTTAACAGGCCCGAGATTATCCACCGGATTGCCCAGCACGTTGAGCACGCGACCGAGCACGCCGCGCCCCACTGGCACGGTAATGTTCTCACCGAGATCGACCGCTTTCATGCCGCGCACGAGACCTTCGGTCGGCTCCATCGCCACGCAACGCACGCGCCCCTCGCCGAGGTGCTGCGCCACTTCGGCGACAATGTCCAGCGGCACGGGATTGTTGTATCCCTCGCTCGTGATGTGCACGGCGTTGTGAATAAACGGAAGATGGCCCTCTTCAAATTGAACGTCCACAACGGGGCCGATGACTTCGACGACGTGCCCTGTTTTTTGCTCTTTGGTAGCCATAATTTCTCCCTCGATACTTACGCGCTACGACATGGCGGACGCCGCGCCGCTTACAATTTCGATTATTTCCTTCGTAATCTGCGCCTGGCGAATGTTGTTCATCTTCAGCGTGAGCTTGTCAATCAGTTCGGACGCATTGCGCGTGGCGGCATCCATGGCGGTCATGCGCGCCGCGTGTTCGGCGGCGGCCGATTCCAGCAGGATGCGAAAAATCTCGGATTCCAGGTAGCGCGGCACCAAGCCATTGAAAATCTCTTCCACCGGCTGCTCGTAGATGTAATCCACCACGAAACCTTTGCCGTGCGGGCCGGGCTCGGTGGGCAAGGACCCGCCTGGACCGGCGTGTTTCGCGGCTAGCTCCTTTTCGCTTTCCGCCGATCCCTTCACCACTTCCGGATCGACCGGAAGCAATTTTTCGGCGCGCAGATTCTGCACCATCACGTTCTTAAACTCGTTGTAGATCGCGTACACTGCGTCCACTTCGCCACTCACGTAGAGTTCCGCCACGCGTCCGGCAATTTCCTTGGCCTTGGAAAATTCCACGTGCGCGGAGACGTCTATCCACTGGCCGACGAAGCTGTAGCCGCGCTTGCGCAGCGTATCGCGGCCCTTTTTGCCCACCACCATCAACTCCAGTTTTTGCTCGTGATGGGCGTGGATGAATTCCATGGCGTGGCGCAGCACGTTGGAATTGAACGCGCCGGCAAGGCTGCGGTCGCCGGTCAGCACCAGCACCAAGATTTTCTCTTCCGGACGACGCTGCAGCAGTGGGTGCGCCGGAGATTCCATGCGCGCGGCGGCCGAGCGCAACACGCGCAGAATTTCCTTGGCGTAAGGACGCGCCGCGAAGACGCCTTCTTGCGCGCGCCGCAGTTTGGCCGCGGCTACAAATTTCATGGCGCGCGTAATCTGCTTGGTGCTTTTCACCGAGCGAATGCGCCGCCGATAGTCGAGGAGTGTGGGCATGAGCGAGAACTAGTGAGCGGGTGCGTTCGCCTTTTCCGGAGTTTTCTGCGAATGTTCCGCGGCTGCTCCGGAAGCCGGGCCGTCCTTGGCCTCCGCTTTTTCGCCGTGTGCGCCGGCCTGATCCTGCTTACCCGCTTCATCCTTCTCTTCGGCTTCCCGCTTCTGCTTGGCGCGCTCTTGCTCGTCCTTGAGCGTCGCCTTGAACTGTTCCGAGAATTCGTCCAAAGCCTTCTTGGCTTCGGCCTTGATGGCATCGTCGAACGCTTTTTTCTCGCGCAACGATTTCAGCAGCCCGTTGTAATTCGTCTCGATGAAGGGATAGAGCTCCTTCTCAAAGCGGCGGCACTGGTCCACCGGAAGATCATCGAGATATTTATTGGAAGCGGCGAAAATAATCAGTACTTGTTTTTCGACTGGCAGCGGCTGGTACTGATCCTGCTTCAAAATTTCCATCAGGCGCTGACCGCGGGCCAGTTGCGCTTGCGTCGCCTTGTCCAACTGTTCGGTACCAAACTGCGCGAAGGCCGCGAGGTCGCGATACTGCGCCAGGTCCAGGCGCAAAGTGCCGGAGACCTGCCGCATGGCCTTGATCTGCGCGTTGCCTCCGACGCGGCTGACCGAAATTCCGGCGTTCACGGCGGGGCGAATGCCGCTATTGAAAAGGTCGGCTTCGAGGAAAATCTGGCCGTCGGTGATCGAAATCACGTTCGTAGGAATGTAAGCGGAAATATCGCCGGCCTGCGTTTCGATTACCGGCAGGGCGGTCAATGATCCAGCGCCGAGTGCGTCATTCAATTTCGCGGCGCGCTCGAGCAAACGCGAATGCAGGAAGAAAACGTCGCCGGGATAAGCCTCGCGGCCGGGAGGGCGCCGCAGCAGCAGCGAAATCTCGCGGTAAGACTGCGCGTGCTTCGAAAGATCATCGTAGAAACAGATGGCGTGGCGCTTGCTATCGCGGAAATATTCTCCGATCGCACACGCCGCAAATGGCGCGATGTATTGCATGGAAGCGGATTCGGAAGCGGTGGCCGCGACGACAATCGTATGCTCCATCGCGCCGAAATCCGTCAAAGTCTTGATCACCTGCGCCACCGTCGAGCGTTTCTGCCCGATCGCGCAGTAAATGCAAATCAGGTCGCCACCGCGCTGGTTCAAAATCGTATCCAGAATGATCGCGGTCTTACCGATTTGCCGGTCGCCGATAATCAATTCGCGCTGGCCGCGTCCGATGGGAATCATCGCGTCAATGGACTTGATGCCCGTCTGAATCGGCTCGCGCACCGGCTGACGATCAATTACGCCGGGCGCCAAACGCTCCAGCGGTAAGCGCTCGCTCGATTGGATCGGCCCCTTATCGTCAATGGGATTGCCAAGCGCATCGACGACGCGGCCAATCAATCCATCGCCCACCGGCACGGACATGATTTTGTTGGTGCGCTTGACGATGTCGCCTTCCCTGATTTCCGTGTAATCGCCGAGCAGCACCGCACCCACCTGGTCTTCTTCCAGGTTCAGCGCGATGCCGTACACGTCGTGGGGAAACTCGATCATTTCGCCGGCCATGCACTTGTCGAGTCCATGGATACGCGCAATTCCGTCGCCCACGGAAATCACCGAGCCGACTTCCTCCACCGCCAGGGTCTGCTTGTAGTTCTCAATCTGCTCGCGCAGTATTTTTGTGATCTCGTCCGCTTTGATGTTGGCCATTCCCGGCTCCCGTAATCCCGCGCACCTGGCTGCGATTCTATTCCGATTCCAGCCGCTCGCGCAGCCGGTTCAATTGTTCGCGCACCGATCCGTCGTATACCGTGGACCCCACGCGCACCACCACGCCGCCCAAAAGCGTCTCGTCTTCCGCAAAACTGGCCCGCACTTGCCTTTTGGAATCGTCGCCCTTGAACACTTCAATCAAGCGCGTTCTTTCGTCTTCGTCCAACTTGCGCGCCGAAGTCACTTCGAGCTTGACGATATGCTCCCGCCGGTTCAGTTCCACGTTCAAAAGCTCGACCATCTCGCGCAACATGTGCGTGCGGCGATTATCCACAACCATGCAAATGAAATTGCGCACTGCGTCGTTCAGTTTCATTTTCTCCGCGACTTCATCCACGATTTTGATTTTTACCTCCCGGTCAACCGCCGGGCTTTCCAGCGCGTTGCGCAAGTCCGCCGAAGAGAAAAAGACATCCACGAATTGCGCCAGGCCCTCCGGGACGTCCGGAGCGCCCTTGCGTTCCATCACCACGTCGGCCAGAGCTGCGGCGTAGCGTTCGGCGACGGCGCTCAATTGACGCTCCTCTTGAGCTCGGTGACGAAGCCGTTAAACAGGAATTCTTCGCCCTCGGGCGTCAACGAGCGTCGCAGCAGCGCTTCGGCAAGCTGCACGGCCAGCTTTGCTCCGAGGATCTTCAACTCCAGACGTCCCTGGCGCTCGGCGGCTTCGATTTCAGCGCGCGCCGCGCGTTCGATTTTTTCGCTTTCGGCGCGAGCCATATCGCGCAGGCGCTGCGCTTCAGCCTCGGCATCGCGCTTCCCTACTTCGCGGAGGCGCTTGATCTCATCGTCGAGTCCGGCCAACTTGGCCTGAATTTCGCGCCGCTGCGCATCGGCCGCTTCGCGTGCGTGGACACCCTCGGCAATCTTGTTTGCAATTTCCTCGGCGTGCTGGCGAAAATACGGTGCGCCCCATTTCCAGATGGCATAACCGATGCCGCCGAAAACGAGCGCGAAATTCAGCCAGCGGAAGACCCAGCCGACCGGCGAATCCGCGGGAGAAGCTTCACCTTCCTGAGCAAACGCCGGTGCGGCGGCGAGAAGCAGAAAAACTGCTGCGGATGCTGGTACGCGCCAAATCTGCCGGAGCTCTCGCGTCATCGGCCCGTGCCTCCGGGCAACGAAATCGGCTTCTCCAGGATGGTGCGCACGATTTCGCCGGCCAGTTCGGGCGTCTGGCGCTCGAGTTCGGCGCGCGCCGCGGCCAGCTCGGCTTCGATCTTCTTTTTCGCTTCCGCCACTTCTTTCTGCGCGAGCGAACGCATTGCTTTCAGGTTTTTCGCGCGTTCCGCCAAAATCGCCTGGCGCGCGGCTTCCTGCTCCGCGTAAATTTCGGCGCGTGCTTTGCGCAAGGCTTCATTGTAATTTTCCAGATCCTGCCGCGCAGCCTCTTCCACCTCCGCCGCTTCGCGGCGAGCGCCTTCGATTTTCGCGTCGCGTTCCGCCATCGCTTTCTGGATGGGCGTAAAAAAAGCCCAACGCATGAAAAGATAAAAAAGGAAAACGATAATTACGGTGGGCACAGCTTGAAGAAACAATTCGCCGAGCTGGTGGAGGATATCCATCGTCAGGAAAGCGTAGTAATACGTTTGCCCCGGTTGTTTAGTTTAGCTTAAGTCAGGCTTGGCACCGAACCGCGCCCGCGCACACTTCTAGGCTCGAACAAAGACGCCGATTATCGCATCGAGCACCGCAATCGTCAACGCTTTGCGCCCCTATTTGCAGCCCTGGAAAGCACTGCGACCGCGCGCTGCAAGCCTCATTTCGAAAGCTCCAGTCCAGTTTTCGACCCTCGGTCATATCTGCCGCGCCGATGGCCCGCGCGGCCGCTCGAACGCATGCTTGTGCTTGACCACGAACCACAATTGAATTGCAATCAGCGGCAGGCTAAATATCAATCCGGTCCAGATCGGAAATTTCGGGGCCGATGGAGACGCCGGCAGGCCCATCGTCCCCTGCATCAGCGCCTCGGCTTGATCGAAGCGCGCCTGCGCCCCAGGGAGCACGACCGAGATGATCGAATTGAAAATTCCGAAGTTGAAATAATAGATCGCGAGGCTCCGGCCCCAAGGTTCCAGCTTCAGCAAGCCATACGCCATCATCAACTGCACGGACATGAAGCCCATGATGATCAGCGACGCCTTCCAGCCGGTGTAGAAAATTCCCATGAACATCATGGGCACGTGCATCAACTGAATCAGCGGAAGGACGCAAGCTCCCAAAAGCGAAACGTAAGCAATGATCGTGATGCTCAGCGGCCGTTTCGGCAAGGTGGAACCCGCGCCGACTGTGGGCACGCCCCATACCGGCGACGAGTCTTGCGCCGGAGCAGCTGCGCCGCGGAATTGATCCTTGACAGCGCGGCTGTTGAAGAAATACAGCCACCACCCTCCCAACACGGCCAATATCGCGTACAAAATTACCATCCCAATGCGCGTAGCGGCCATCACGCGCTGCATAAGCGCCGGGTCCGCCACATTAGGCTGCGCCGGGAACGGCACAAAAAGCATCATGATGATTCCGGGAAGCGCGATCACCAGGAGCAGTCCGCTGAAAACCAGCATGGAGATTCTGGACCATTCGCGGAGATGCAGCAGGTTGATGCCTGTGGCGATGCCCCAAGCCGCCATCGCCAGCATGATGAAGATCAGAATCGCGCCGAAAGATTTGGGAAGCTGCACCGCCGCGCCGGTCGCAGCCATTTCCGCCAGGCCCAACGCCATGAATGCAGTGGAGACCAGTGCGACACCGCAGCCTAGTAGCACGGCAACCGCGGAAATCGTCACGCCCGCAGAACGCTTCATCTATCTCCTCGCGCAGGTTTCGCCGAAGTATACAGCAGTGCCCGGAAGAACGCGGCAAGGACAGTAGCGCCAGCTCTTAGGCTTGAATGCGGGACACAGCGGCCGCTGCATAGGCCTCGTCGATATAGTTTGCTTATGTGATGCGATTTACGATTGCTTGATTTAGTACGCGTAAGCCTGAAGAAGTAGGAAGACGATAACGCCCGTGACCGAAACGTAGAGCCAGATTGGAAACGTGTAGCGCGCAATTCGCTTGTGCATAGGAAAGCGGCCGGTCAGTGAAAAGAAGAACGTGATGAGGACCATCGGCAGGGCCACAATCGAAAGAATAATGTGGCTGGTCAAGATACTGAGATATACCGTGCGGATGGTTGCGTGGCCCAGCGGAAAGCGCGTATCGCCGTGCAGCGCGTGGTTCACGATGTAGCTGACCAGGAAGAGCGATGAGAATGCGAATGCCGTCAACATGCTCGTGCGATGCGCGCTGCGATTCCCCGTTTTGATGAAGTAAAACCCGGTGCACAGCGCGATCGCCGCAAGCCCGTTCAGCACCGCATTCAGCGCCGGCAAGAACTCGTATTTGCCGGCAAACTGCGCCGGAGCGTGGTGCATATACAGCAGCCACAGCAAAAACGAAACTGCCACGGCGCTGATCGCAACAATCGAGCCTAAAGCCGCGCGCGGATTGGTCTGCGTTTGCTGCATGGAAGGAAACACAATACTACAGGAATCCGCAGCTTTCCATACGGAGTCAAATCGCTCACTGGCGCAGCGTGGCGCGAATTCGATACAATCGCGGTTTGGCGTCGCGCTGACATTCTTGCTGTATCCTCCCGCGGCCCATATTCAAGGAGACTTTCGATGCCGTCATTCCCCGGGGTGGACTACCTCGAGTTCGATTCCGTCCTGAGTGATGAAGAGAAGCTCGCGCGCAACACCGCGCGCCAATTCGTGGACGCGGAAATCATGCCCATCATCGAGGAATATAACCGCGAAGGAAGATTCCCCACGCAGCTCGTCCCGCAAATGGCCGAGCTCGGACTTTTCGGCGCGAACCTAAAGGGTTACGGCTGCGCCGGCATGTCTAACGTGGAATACGGCCTGGTGACACAGGAGCTTGAGCGTGGCGATTCCGGCCTGCGCAGCTTTGTCTCCGTGCAATCCGCGCTGGTGATGTACCCGATCCACGCGTTTGGCTCCGACGCGCAAAAAGACAAATGGCTGCCGCTGCTGCAGCAAGGCAAAGCGATCGGCTGCTTCGGGCTTACCGAGCCGCAATTCGGCTCGAACCCCGGCGGAATGCTGACGCGCGCGGTGAAAAAGGGCGACGGCTACATTTTGAATGGCGAAAAAATGTGGATCACCAGCGGCTCGCTTGCGGACGTCGCGGTGATCTGGGCGAAATGCGAAGACGACGTGATTCGCGGCTTCCTGGTGGAAAAAGGCACGCCCGGATACAAAGCCTGGGACGTGCACGGAAAATATTCGCTGCGTGCCTCGGTCACTTCAGGCCTGGCGATGACCGACTGCAAAATCCCGGCGGCGAATTTGCTTCCGGGCGTGGAAGGGCTAAAAGGCCCGCTATCGTGCCTGAATCAAGCCCGCTACGGCATCGGCTGGGGCGGCATTGGCGCAGCCATGGCGTGCTACGACACGGCGCTGCGCTACGCCAAAGAGCGCAAGCAATTCGATAACAAGCCCATCGCCTCGCATCAACTGGTGCAGGAAAAACTGGTGTGGATGATCACCGAAATCACCAAGGCCCAGTTCCTCGCGCTGCAAGTGGGACGTCTGAAAGACCAGGGCCGCGCGCACCCGTCGCACATCTCCATGCTCAAGATGAACAACGTGTGGATGGCACGCGAAACCGCCAGCAAAGCGCGCGAGATCCTGGGCGCCAACGGCATCGTGGACGATTACTGCGTGATGCGCCATATGAACAACCTCGAATCTGTCTTCACCTACGAAGGCACGCACGACATCCACAAACTGATCATCGGTGAACGCATCACCGGAATTGCGGCGTTTTCGTGAACCGCGTGCGCCTAGCTCGTCTTCCCGCTGGCTTCGTAGTCGTAGCCACGCTCGCGTTTGCCGCTATTTTTGCCGTGGCGTCAGTTCGTGCGCACGCCGCGGATCCTGCTGCGGCGAAACCGAAAGTCCGCGCGATCACAGCCTTCGTCCGGCTCGATCGCGGCACGTACCGGGCCCAGATTCAGGACGCGCTTCAATTCCTGCGCAACGCCAAAGCCGCGTTCGAAAAATCCGGCTACGAAGTGGAAACGTTGCGCATTACCACGCAGCCTTTTCCCGAATACACGCGCGGCCTCTCAGACGATCAAGTCCTGGCTTTCTTCCGCGATTACGATGCGCTGGCGGTGAAAGAAGGCTTCGACGCTGCGATCGGCCCGGCCATGTCAAAGGACACGGACGATCCGCACGAAGCGGAGTTGCTCGGCAAAATCATCGCGCAAACGAAAACTCTCGAATCGTCCGTTTCCATTGCGGGCGAAGACGGAATTCACTGGAATTCAATTCGCGCGGCCGCGAGCGTCATCAAGTATCTGGAAGTGAACACGCCACACAGCCAGGGCAATTTCAATTTCACAGCCGCAGCCTCGGTGCCGTCCGGGACTCCTTTTTATCCGGCCTCGTATTACACGGGAGGAGGAGGAAAGCGATTCGCCATCGGGCTGGAATCCGCCAACGTCGTCAGCGAAGTGCTGGCTTCCACCAAATCACCGAACGAAGCGGAAGAGCGCTTAAAAAATATTCTGGGCGCGCACGCCGCCAAAATCGAAAAAACGGCGATGGAAATCAGCGCCGCAACCGGCTGGAGATACGGCGGCATTGACCTCTCGCCGGCGCCGATGAAAGATGTCTCGATCGGCCGCGCGATTGAAAATTTTCTCGGTGCGCCGGTCGGCTCCAGCGGCACCCTCGGCGTCGCTGCGATCATCACTCGCTCTCTGAAGGCCATCCCCGTGAATCAAGCCGGCTATTCCGGCTTGATGCTTCCGATTCTCAAGGATACGGTTCTAGCACAGCGCTGGAGCGAAGGCCGCCTCCCGATCGATTCCCTGCTCGCCTATTCCGCCGTCTGCGGTACCGGCCTCGATACGATTCCAATGCCAGGCGACGTCACGCAGCACCAACTCGAAGCGATCCTGAGCGACGTAGCCAGCCTCTCGGTGAAGTGGCACAAGCCGCTCTCTGCCAGGCTTCAGCCGGTAGCCGGAAAGAAACCCGGCGACATGACCGAATTCGACGACCCCTACCTGGTCAACGCCAAAATCCAGCCGTTACCGTAATTAGCGATGCACGCCGAGCCTGCTGCATTTGTAGCAGCGCACTTCAGTGCGCCATCGTGTTAGTGCTACCACCATCCAACGCCAACTGCTATAGCACCCTCCAACTTCGCATCTGGTTTGATAATCCGATACGATACCCACTAGTTCCTACGCGAAGACTGAAACACTCTGTTAGGCTATGAGAACTTGCTCTCGAACCAGAAGCTGCGACCGTAGCAAGCTTGGTTCTTAAGGTGCGCGATGTCTCCTTGGAGATGGTTCCTGCTGAGCTTTTTCGGAGGTGGGATTGCCTTCTGGATTCCCGACGTACTTATCCCCGCTCTCGACCGCAGCGAACAAGGATATGCGGTGACTGCCGCATGCCCCATCGTGCTGATCCTGTTCTACATTGCCGCGCTGCGACGCCGGAAGGAAGGTCGTTCCGGGCCTTCAACCGCAATTTTTGCCGTTTGCGGAATGTGGATCTCAGCTCTGTCATTTGCCATGCTGGCTCAAACAGTTCGCGGAAACGGGTTCAGCGGTGGAGCTTGGACATGGGGCGACTTCGGCTATCTTCTCGTTTCGAGCTTTCTCCCAACGCGCATCTTTGAATTCGTGACTCTCGAGGGCAGTGTCATCGCTCTATTGATAGGAACCGTCGCGATGATCATCTGCCACCTGGCGTTCGAACGCGGCCGCTGGATAGTTCCTCCGATCCTCTGGCCAGCCGTCAACCGCTCCGGCCCACAGCGATAACGGAACGAGTCGCGCGCAACCCCTCGTCAAACCTCCACCCGCAAATAGCGCCTTGATTCGTTTTCGCCTATTTGGATTATGATAGGCCGCCCGGAAGGACCGTCCCAGCCACCGGAATTCATTCACCTCACAGGAGCGGCAATGGAGAAAGAACTCAGCCTCGAATTCTTGCGCACGGTGGAAACTGCCGCCATCGCTTCCGCGCGCACCATGGGCCAGGGCGACCGCGCCGGCTCCGATCGAGCCGCCGTAGAAGCGATGCGCTCCGAGATGGACCGCGTGGGCATGGACGGCACCATCGTGATCGGCGAAGGCGAGCGCGACGAAGCGCCCATGCTTTTCATCGGCGAAAAAGTGGGCGCGGCCGTGCGCGACAAGAGCCGCACGTATCCGCAAGTGGATATTGCCGTGGACCCGCTGGAAGGCACAAATCTTTGCGCGACCGGTGAACCCGGCGCCGTCGTGGTGCTCGCCGCCAGCGAACATGGCGGCCTGCTGCACGCCCCTGACCTCTACATGGAAAAGCTCATCGTGGGACCTCCGGCGAAAGGCGCGATTGACCTCGACGCGCCGGTAAAGGACAACCTGCGCGCCATCGCCCGGCGCTACGACCGCGACGTGGAAGATCTCGTCATCGTTGTTCTCGATCGTCCGCGCCACGAAAAGCTCATCAGTGACATACGCGCCGCCGGCGCCCGCATCCGGCTCATCTCCGACGGTGATCTCTCGGCGGGCATCAACGCCGCCGTGCGCGGCACCTCCGTTCACGCGGTGATGGGCACAGGCGGCGCTCCTGAAGGCGTGCTCACCGCCGCCGCGTTGCGTTGCTTGAACGGCCAAATCCTGGCGCGCCTGGTCATCTCCAAGCCCGAGCATCACGAGCGCGTCGCGCAGATGGGCATCAAGGATCCGAAACGCATTTACGAAACCGTGGACCTTGCTCCCGGAAAGAAAATCATCTTTGCGTGCACGGGCGTCACCGGCGGCGGGCTGCTGCGCGGCGTGAATTTCTTCCGCGACGGAACACGCACACATTCCCTGATCATGACCCTCCAGGAAGGCGAAGTGCGTTTCATCGACTCGGTTCACCTCGACCGCCATCCCGGCGTTGAAGTCCGCTTCAGCTGAGCCGCTGCCGCCGCGCCGAGCCGCGGAAACTTTTCGGACGCAAGTTGCGTAGTATGATTCAGCAAAGGTCTAGAGGGTGAATTATGTCTAGCGCATCCGGACGGCCTCCCGCCGCCATTCCTCCCAAGCGGCGCGACAGCACCACAACGGTGTGGTGGATTCTCGGCATCGTGGCCGGAGGGATTGTCGTGATGGTCGTCTTCGGCTTGGCTTTGGCCGGAGTGCTGATTCATAACCTGCACGTGCGCAATCAAGGCCAGAACGTTGAGATTCAGACGCCGGTCGGCGGAATCAAGGTCGGCCACGAAGCGACTGTCAACCTACCGGTTTATCCCGGCTCCGAGAGCGCCGATTCACACAATGCCAACGTCGAGCTTTCCGCAGGCGATGAAGGATTCGCGATTGCCGTCGAAAAATATCAAACTACGGACGGTCTCGGCAAGGTCAGCTCCTGGTACAAGCAGAGGCTCGGATCGAGTTTCCGCCTGGAAAAACGCGGCTCCTACGGCAAAATTCACGACGTAGACGCTACCAGCGACGCGGACCTGGCGTTCGTGGACGATCGCGGCGATGGCGCGCGCATTGTGGCGCTCACCAGCAAGGACAACTGCGTGGAAATCGCGCTAGTGCGCGTAGGCAAGAAAGAAACGCAGTAAACGAGAGCCCGCGGCTCGGCACCGCCCCGCCCGAGGCAATCACCGCCCGCAAGAGCGAAGCAATCCTCAGCATTCCCAATGAAGATCGAGCCGCCCGTCAACGATTTGAAATTGTTCCGAGGTTATCCCAGCAGGTGTGGAGCAGATATCGCGCGCCGCGGCGGTTGAACCGAGGTTCGACGCACTGTGAGTCAAGCCCGGCAATCCGCCCAGCGCACATCGCGGGCTTGCCGGGCCAACCCCAATTTCGTCCTGATTCGGTTTTGCCGCTCCGAGAAATTCCGCGGCCGCTAGCGGTGGAGCGCCACCGCAGCGTGGCCCGTGACCTGTTGCCGACGGGGCATGTGGTGTGGCAGCCGGTCAGCCACTTGCGGCGGCATAGGGCGCACGGTGTGATTCGTACTCACGTGCTCGCTAATCGCCTGCAAGCGCTTCAGAATGCCCTGCCACTGTGTCCAATCGAGTTGCCGCAGGTATGGGCGAAGACCTTGAATGAAAGGATCTTCGAGCACCGTCTCGCCGTTTGTTTCCGGCACGAAGAAGCGGTTCAGCCCAACGCCCAGCGCTTCGGCAATCTTTTCCAGCGTGCCGAGGCTTGGCGTCATCTGTCCGCTCTCAATGCGGGACAAATACGAACGAGATACGCGCGAACGAGCCTGCAACTGGCTCTGCGTCATGCCGCGTGACTCGCGCAGCTGCCTGATGCGCTGGCCGATGTTCTCCACAGTTTCGCGGTTCGGCCAGTTCTCAAACAGTTGGCGATCATCCCCCGGCAAATCCTGGGCTGACGGCGTCGGAATGACGAACGTCACCTTCGGGGGCAGCATGCGCAGGCACCGGCGACAGTTGTCCGTGCGTGTCCGGTACTGCACCAATCCACATACCTGACAGCGAAGTACTTCGCGTTCCGCTTCCATGCTCACTTCTACTGTTTCTTTTTCCGCCACCGGGTCTCCTCGCAGACTATTCCGGCGATGCGAAGGGGAGGAACGTCACAACAGGGGAAGGCAGAAACGGCGCGGAGCGATTCTCCACAGGGTGCCATTTCTTGTCAAGCCCTTTTTCGTCCTCAAGCCGAACAGATTCTACCCTCTTCGCAGCGCGTGCCACAATTCAATGCGGTTGTGGTCCCCCAAATCCGGCAAACGTGCTACGAATTTTCTTCGCCTTCGACGTTTCGTGTCCGATGACGCTCTGAGCACATTGCCGTCCTGCGTCACCAGTTGACGATTTACGCTTGCAATTTTGTTGCCCACGATTCAACGCACATTCGGCACCTGCTACGCCGCTGTGCCCTCGCTTTGCGCTAAATACCACTCCGCAAAGTGATTGTGTTCAATCAATGACGAGAAGAAACACCGAATTGCGCGCGCGACCCGCACGCATATTTGCGCTCGCGTCTCATAATTAAACGTCTCACAGACTCGCTGATTCCTACATTGAGACGGTTCCGCCCCTATCTCCAAACCAATCTGCACCGTTTGCCGCGGTGTGCGCTTTTGCATCGCTTGTTTCATCCGCGCGCTGCCTATTGGGCCTCGAGCGGGGTCACGCGCCAACTTGTGTACCCTACCAATGCGCGTACGCATGCGTCGGTAGGGGCACGGCATGCCGTCCCCGTTCGATCCATCCGCGCGGCTTTAGGGCGGAATTCCCCATAATGACGACTCTATCGGCAGCGGCACCCTGCCCCTTCATCCGCGCAGGTAACTCATTCGGCCCTATTTTGGTCTATCGGAGTGCCGTGGCGCATCGCGCTCGGACCGCTACCGCCGCAATTCGACTCTGCGATAAACTGGAACTCGGGAGAGAAAATGCCAAATCGCGAGGAATCCTGGAACTTGCTGTGCGAATACACGCAAAGCGAAAGTTTGCGCAAGCACGCGCTCGCCGTCGAAGCCTGTGTGCGCGCCTATGCCCGCAAGCTTAATTCCGACGAAGAACTTTGGGGCATTACGGCGCTGCTCCACGATTTCGATTACGAGCGTTGGCCCAACGACGCGCATCACCCAACGGAAGAGCATCCCTGCGAAGGCTCAAGGATTCTGCGCGAACGGGGTTACGCCGAAGAGATGATCCACGCCATCCTGGGCCACGCGGATTATTGCAACGTCGCGCGCATTTCTCCGCTAGATAAAACGCTCTTTGCTTGCGATGAACTGGCCGGCTTCCTTACCGCCTGCGCCTTGATTAAACCTAGCAAGAGCATTCACGAAGTGGAAGCCGCCTCGGTAAAGAAAAAGCTGAAGGATAAAGCATTCGCGCGCGGTGTAAATCGCGACGACGTCTACAAGGGCGCCGAAGAACTCGGCATTCCGCTCGAAGAGCATATCAATTTCTGCATCACAGCTCTCCGCTCGATCGCTGCAGAACTTGGCCTCAGTGGCGTAAGTGCCGCAGCCGCTCCCGCGCCGTAAGCGGGCGCAGCTGGCGCAAACAATTGCAATTTCGTCGTGCGCTTGTCTGATCCCCGGCCGGAGTCTCTCTGCGTCCTCTGCGTGGTTCTCTCTGCGAACTCTGCGTTAAATCTTTAATCGCAATCGCCGGTGCCAGATACAGGAATCGTGGGTCAGTTTATTTTGCACGCGCCACCTCGGCTCTCTCAATTCGAAACGTGTAGCAACCTGCCGTGGTGCTGCGCACATGAATGTAATCCACGTCCTCGCGTGCAAAGAGCTTCTCGACGCCCGCGTCCACGTTTCCGTTCTGCACGTATTCCGTCGCCACCAGGTGCCGGCCGCGTGCATAGCCGCTCAACGTCCGGGGGCTGCTGCGCAGCATCGCCGGAAATCCTCCATCTTCGGGATAGCGTTCACACGCGTCGGCGTGGATATAAACCGGACCGGGCAACGGCAGCGACTCGGTGCCTTCGAAAGCGTCAAGAGTGAACAGCGTCGCCTTCTCCTCACCGGCCGTAATAATTTTCAAGCAATGCCGGCACGGCGCGCCTTCACCAGGAATTTCCGTGTGTGCCGGGTGCCCGTAGTGCGGGTCCTTCCCGGTGCGGCGCACGGCCTCCGCGATTTCTGTCGGAATCGCCACCACTCTTACGGGAATCATTTTTAGCTCCTCGTCTACAAACAATGCAACATTTCTCCGCTGCACGTAATTTGCGCGAGTTCCTCCCACGGAACTATCCGGTTCTAGCGTTCAAATTTGGGCATCGGTCAACGCACGGACTTCGCCCCGCAAGGCGGGGGCGATCGGAGATTATTGTAGGGGAGGACTGCAGGCAACTGCGCGTAGCGGTGCCAATTCAGCGAGCAGGCCGAATCAGCGGCAATCGAAAAAATCTACCGCACTGCAACGGCCGGGATGCCGTTGCGCCTGGCGAGGTCTTGCAGATCGTCAATCTGCGCTTCGATCTGCGCGACCTGATTTTGCAGGATTTCCACCGTAGCGTAGGGAGTCAATCCCGGCGCGTTTTTGTCGAGCGGAATCGCACCAGAAATTCCGTCGCCGTTTTGCTCGATCTGTTGAATCTCCTGAATCTGCTCCTGGTCCGCATCTATGCGCGCTTGCATCGTGTCCCGCTGCTGCGCATACCAATCCGGATCGAGTTCCTTGACGTACGGCTGCTTCGACGCGGCCGCCGCCGCACTGGGCGCTTCCGCCAGGCTCGCTTGAGAACTCGTGCTAACCCTGAAAATCGAAATCGGCGCCATTTCTCGCAGCAGCGGAATGTCTTCGTTCGTCCAAACTTTCTGCGCCGGAGTATCCATGCCCGTCACCGCATGCGCCGCTAGAGCCGACTTCGCGGGTTGGGGAATCAGGAAACTTATCGCGACCAAAATCAATCGAGGAAAGGCCATGTGTCGCTCCTAACTTGAAGCGCTTTGCGGAGAGCATACCGCAACTCACCGCACGCCGGAATACATTCTTCACCCGACGCGCGCCCCTTGCATTTCGCAATCGCGACTGTGCTAGAATCCCAAAAAATCACGCAGCGCGGGGCGTGTCATGGAGAAAGCGGGAAATTGTCTGGGCGGTATGCTGCGTCAAATCAAGAGGCCTGAAGCCGTCGTCGCTTGGCTTTCGAGCGTATGGCCCAGCATCGTCGGCAAGACTCTCGCCGCCCACACGCGCCCGATCCGTTGTCAAGCGGGCCGCCTGGAAGTCGCCGCCGATAACAAAGCGTGGCAAAAGCAACTCGAACAAATGAAGCCGGAATTCTGCGCGCAAGTGAACAAAGCCTGGGGCAGCACTCTGATCCGCGAAGTGAAATTCGCCGCCTCCAAGCCAGGCCCGCGCAAGCTCCCGCGCGAAATGGACAACGAGCACACCCCGTTTATCCGGCGCCGCAAATCGTAAAGTCTTGTCTCCGCATCTCTCCGTGACCTCAATGGGTTCTCTGTGAACTCTGTGTTTGAGCTTTAGCATTCTT
>CAWHGI010000011.1:0-237575 GCA_963828865.1 uncultured Acidobacteriota bacterium
AAGCGACTGGCTGGCAACCGATGTAGCCCGTCACCGCCTTGCGCATTTCGGCCATTAGCGGCAGCGTGTGTTCGGGGCTCCGCAAACAATTAATGCCCACCACATCGGCTCCGGCGTCGACCAGCGCCCGTGCGGCATTGGCAGCGGTGCTGCCGTCGGTGGTGATATCTTCATTCTCAAAACAGATGGTGACCATCACCGGCAGCTTGGTGGCTTTGGCGCGTTCGACTGCCAGTAGCGCTTCCCCTAAGTACGAAAACGTCTCGCCGATGATGAAGTCCACGCCTTCGGCGACCTGTACATCGAGTTGCTCGTCGAAGGTCCGGCGGACGCGGTCAGCCGCGGTCTTACTGTCCGGCTCGTACATCCATGTGAGGCTCAAGTTTCCCGCCACCAGGCATTTGTCGGCCGCCGCCTGCTTCGCGATGCGCACCGCCGCACGGTTCAGTTCTTCCACGCGCTCCTCCATGCCCACGGTGGCGAGCTTGTCGCGGCTGGCATAGAACGTGAGAGCTTGCAGCACCTCCGCGCCGGCGTCGCGAAATTCGCGATGCAACTCGAGCAGCGCCTCAGGATTGTTCAGCGCCACTTCCGGAGTGAAGGGGCCCGCACGGACGCGCCCGCGCTTTTCCAGTTCGAGCAAGTAGCCGCCATCACCGAGGACAATCCCCTCGGACAATCGTTCCAGGATCCCCTTCTTTTTGCTGTTTGCCATTTCGCTTCCTTTCGGACTGCACGTCACGCGTGCGCCGTTTTGATCTTCCCCCGTTTGCAATCACGGATTACGCGATGCGCCGCGTTGTAGCCCGGCGCGCCGGTCACTCCGCCGCCGGGATGCGCTCCCGCCCCGCAGAGATAGAGTCCTTCGATCGGCGTTCGATATTGCGCCCAGCCGGGCACCGGGCGCATGAAGAAAAGTTGCTCCAGCGACAAATCGCCGTGAAAGATATTGCCCTCGGTGAGGCCGTAAGTGCGCTCGAGATCAAGCGGCGTGAGAACTTGCCGCGCCACGATCGAATTCGGCACGTTCGGCGCATACTGCGCGATTTTCTTCACCACACGATCGCCGAGCAATTCGCGATTCTCGTCCCACGTGCCATGCCGCAGCTCGTACGGCACGTACTGCACGAATGTAGTCATGATGTGCCGGCCAGGCGGTGCGAGGGTCGAGTCCACGTTTGATGCCACTACGCAATCAACCCACAGCTCTTCAGGGATTTCGCCAAACTTGGCGATGTCGTAGCAGCGCTCTGCAAACTCCAGCGAAGGGACGAGTGTGAAAAGTGAACGCTGCGAGGCGTTGAAATCGCGCGGCATCCCATTCACGCGCGGTTCTTCGCTCAGCACGAAATTCACTTTGGCGCACGGTCCGTCCATCTTGATCCCAGCGATAGCACGGCGAAAATCGTCGGGAAGTTCGCGTTCGTCCACCAGGCCGAGAAATGTGCGCTTGGGGTCCGCGTTCGAAAGAATAATGCGGCCCGAAATTTCCGAGCCATCTTCGAGGACCACGCCTCCCGCGCGGCCGTCGCGCACAGCAACCTTTGCGACCGGTGCGGACGTCAGAATTTCGCAGCCCGATTTGCGGCACGCGGAAGCGAGCGCTTGCGTGATCGCCCCCATTCCACCGATCACGTGTCCATAGAATCCTTGAATCTCCCCGTCGCCACCGCTCAGCAAATGAAAGAGCAATCCCAACGCGCTGCCCGCGTCGTAGGGCCCGCCGTGCTTGCCATACACATTGTTGGCTAGAAACATCGTCTTCATTTTCTCGGACTCATAATTTCGATCGAGAAAATCGCCGAGGCTTCCGGTGAGGAACGAAACCAGCTGCGCGGCTTCCTCACCCTTCATGCCGCGAAACCTCTTTCCCACGCGCAACAGCTCGAACCAGCCTTCCGCGCCCTGGCGCGCCGGGTCAGGCGGCGGTTCCAGGAAAAAGGGCTGCAGATAGCGAGCTAGCTTTTTCAGCCGGTCATCCACGCGCACAAAAGTTTCCGCGTCGCGCGGCGAAAGCTTGCGAAACTCCGCGACAGCGCGGTCGCGGTCAGCCCACCAAGGCACCACGTGCCCATCAGGAAAGGGAACCAGCAAACCGGGATCGCACGGCACCATGCGGAGCCCATGCGCGCCAAGATCCAGGTCGCGAATAATGGTGGGGCGCAGCATGCTCGCGATGTAGGAGGTCGTGGACGCGCGGCATCCCGGCGCGATCTCTTCCGTCACGCAGCAGCCGCCCACAATTTCGCGGCGTTCCACAACCAGCGTTGCAAATCCAGCGCGCGAAAGGTACGCGGCGGCCGTCAGGCCGTTGTGCCCCGCGCCGATAATAATCGCGTCATAGGACTTGCGTTGGGGAGGCATGAAGGATTAGCATGACCGCCAGTCACGAGCGATTTACCGGACCGGCTTGCCCGCAGTAAATAGCATAATTGGGAGAAATATTTCAATGAGAGCTTTCAGTCATGACCACCAGTCACACGGCCACACCAAGACCTTGCGTCTCGCATCGCAAGCATCCGCAAAGCGCCCGTCTGCCACTCCGCGCTTGGAAGCCAAGCGCGCCCGCATCGTGGAGGCAGCGCTGCGCCATTTTGCGGAGCACGGCTATCACGCCGCGCGCATCGAGGATCTTTCGGCGCAACTCGGCGTCGCCAAAGGCTCGATCTTCCAATATTTCGGCAGCAAGGGCGGCCTCTTCGTTGAGGTTTACAAGAAAGCCGTGCGCTCTTTTCCGGCCTACCTCGATTGCCCTTCGCAAATTCGCGAAAAAGGCTTTTTCGAAACTTTGCGTTATTGGTTGCTGCGCACCGAACGCCTTGTGCGCGAGGATTGGATTCCGTATCGCGTCGCGCTGCTGGGGAATTACGGCGTTGATCTGGCGTTGAAGCGCGAAATCAATCGCTTCCTGCTGGCGGAAGATCCTTACGGCAGCACGGCGTTTGTGCGCCTGGGAATCGCGCGCGGCGAAGTGCGCTCGGACATTGATCCCGCGCTGATTGTTTCGATTCTGGACTGGACGATGGAGCGGTTTCAGGATGCACTGCTTACCGAAGAGCTCGATCCCGGTCTATTTCCGCATCCGGCCGACCCGGAAAAGAATAACGCGCGCATCAATCAGTTTCTCTTGGTGCTGCGCGGCGCGATTGGAGTTTGAACCCAGCTGGCCTCATCTTCAAATCATAAGAACTGTACAAATGGATCAGGAGAAAGTTGCATGGAACCGACACTGAAGGAAATTCTCGCTTCGTATAACGCGGCCGCGGCGCTGCCCGATGCGCATACGATCCCTGCCTCGTGGTATACCGATCCGCGGATCGCGCAGCTCGAGCTGCAGAACGTTTTTTCGCGCGCCTGGCAGGCGATTGGCCGCATAGCGCAGGTGGAAAAACCTGGGCAATACGTCACCGCCAGCGTCGCTGGCGAACCGGTAGTCGCGGTGCGCGGCAGCGATGGCAAGCTGCGCGCGTTCTTCAACGTTTGCAGGCATCACGCGATGACGGTAATAAACGAGCCGTGCGGCCACGCGCAACATATGCGCTGCCCTTATCACGGGTGGACTTACAACCTGGAAGGCGAGCTGCGCGGGATGACGGAATTCGAAGGCGTCTGCAATTTCGACCGCGCGCAGAATGGCCTCATGCCGATTCGTGCGGAGACCTGGGAGAATTTTGTATTCGTCAATTTGGATATGCACGCGGGATCGCTGCAGGAATTCCTCGGCGCTCTCGTGGACCTCGCCAAACCGCTCGGTTTCGGCGGGTTGCAATTTGTCGAGCGACGCAGCTACACGCTGAATTGCAACTGGAAAGTCTACGTGGACAATTTTCTGGACGGCGGCTACCACGTGCCGCACATGCACAAGGGGCTGAACAGCGTCCTCGATTACACGAACTACACGATCGAGAATGTGGATCGCTGCTGCGTGCAATCCAGCCCGGTCGCGGTGGACAAAAGCTCAGAAGCCAGCGCCGCAGCGACGCGCAAGGGCGAGCGCGCCTACTATTTCTGGCAGTATCCAAATTTCATGCTGAATTGGTACGAAGGCTACCTCGATACCAACCTGGTCCTTCCGCTGGGAGTGGACCGCTGCGAAGTGATTTTCGATTTTTATTTCGGCGATACGCGCGAATCGCAGATGCCGTATATCCGCGAGAGCATGAGCGTCAGCGAACGCGTGCAGCAGGAAGACATCGTGATCTGCGACGGCGTGCAGCGGGGACTGAGTTCGCGGGCGTACCAGGCGGGACGCCTTTCCGTTCGTCGCGAAGCCGGCGAACATTTGTTTCATCGCTTGCTTGCCGCGGATCTGCAGGATACTCGCGCGGCTATCGCTCGGTAGCTATAATAGTTACAAGGATCAGTGCTTTTCTGTCCGAACCTGAATTACACCACACCCCTAGACAACCTTGTATTGCAACCGGCTCGTCTTGCGTGATCGTTCGAAGTTCGCGTCGCGTAATTTCCCATGAGTGCAAATCCTTATTAGAAAGCTTAGCAATCCAACCACGGAGTGCTGCAGACGGAGAACGGCCCGAGACTTGAGAAATGTATGTGCCGCCCCTATATTCGAGTATCAAGGTAGAAAGCATTTTCTTTTTCATCGAGAATGTCCTTTCTTCGCTACTGAATTCTCCCGCGGTTTTAGGATATTTCGCCGTCAGTCGAAGATTACCGTCTTGTTGCCATAGAGCAGGATGCGGTTCTCGATGTGCCAGCGGACGGCACGAGAGAGCACCACTTTTTCCAGATCGCGCCCCTTGTGAATTAAGTCCTCCAGCGTATCCCGATGCGACATTCTCACCACGTCCTGCTCGATGATCGGTCCGTCGTCCAGCACTTCGGTGACGTAGTGGCTCGTCGCGCCAATCAGTTTCACTCCGCGGTCAAATGCCTGCTGGTGCGGCTTGCCGCCCACAAACGCGGGTAGAAACGAGTGATGGATATTGATGATGCGGTGCGGCGGGTACTGCCGAATAAAGTCCGAGGACAGCACCTGCATGTAACGCGCCAGAACAATCAAGTCAATCCCATGCGGGCGCAGCAGTTCGAGCTGTTTGCGCTCGGCTTCCGATTTATTTTCCTTGGTAACCGGAATCACGTTGCAGCGGAACGCCATAAAAGTCCGCCCAGCGTTGCACGTCCGGGTGATTGCTGATGATGAGCGGAATTTCGCAGGCTAGTTCGCCGCTGCGCTGGCGATAGAGCAAATCCACCAGGCAGTGATCGTAGCGGGAAACGAAGATCGCGACTTTCGGACGATAGCCGGAAAGCGCCACACGCCACTGCATTCCAAACCGATCGGCAATCGGCTGGAAATGATTCGCGAATTCGCGCATATCGAGCATGAAATCCGCGAGGTCCCATTCCACGCGCATCAGAAATAAATTGCGCTCGGCGTCCTGGTGCTCGTCGGCGTGCAGGGTATTGCCGTTACCGCGATAAATGAAATCGTGAATCGCGGCGTTCAAGCCTTTTTGGTCGGGACAGCTGACCAGCAGGATGGCGGTGTTCTTCATGCGAAATCCCGGTGGAACGTTCTTGCACGCTGTTTGTCCGAGCCATAGCTAAAATCGAAGATAGATCCCTCGTTGCGCTCGGGATGACAGCCTAGTCTCTGGAGACTATTGATGATCACGAGGAACCGTTGCCTCCCAGGTTTTGTCGCGCAGCGGCTTGCCATTTTCGGTTAGATGGCGCTCGAAGTGATAGTAGAAATTCTTTTCGTCGCTGCGTAAATTGAGAACGACGCTCCAGACCAGCACGCGCCCGGCGACTTCCACGGTCGTCGAGCCTTCTCCGTGCACCGTGCTCACAGCCGGCTTGGCATCCGCAACTCCGTAACTCATTTCCTCGTGATCCTTCATCTTGCCCCACGGATACGTGCTCGAATCGTTGCCGCTCCAGGCAACCCGCGTCGAGCCGGCCAGCACATCGCGCGTCACAGTCCAATCCTGCGGCGGCCAAGTGTCGCTTTGCGAAGAAACCCCCGCGAGCGGCTGCTCCTTTTCGGGCGCCGCGAATTGCGGATGCGCCGGCGGCTCCAGCGGAACGAGCGGAAGTTCCAGTCGCGACGCGTCGGGGCCGCCGTACCAAAGCGAGGTGGTCATCGCATACGGCGTCGGCCAAATCATGGGCCACAGTGCGTTCGAAATCGCAACGCGAATGCGGTGGCCGATCGGGAAGCGCCAACTGGTGGCGTGCAGCTCGATGGGAATTACGTACTTGCGATCAGGTACCAAGGTCAGTGGGGTTCGCGGCGGAATCGCGTTGCGCGGCGCTTTGGCCCGCCCCGGTAATCATCGTCACCGCGCCGTCGGGCGCCACGTCCGAAAGGCGCACAAACCAATCCGCCAGCGGCGCGCTCGAAGAAACTAGCAGAGTAACCTTCGGCCAGCCGAGCAGCGCCGTATCTTGCGCGAGCGGCTGGGAATCATAAACGAGGCTGTAGGCGTCAATCGGCCGCTGGTCGGCGGTTAAATCGCCCCACCAGAAACCGGCTTCCTCGCCAATGGACGGAACATATTGCAGTTTGTCACCACTGATGGTCAAAGCTGGCGGAGGCGCGTTGCCCAAAGTGTGATTCGGTTCCAGGAAAAATGTCTGCGTGTGCGTGTTCGCGGGCGGCCATGTTTTTTCCGCGCGCCAATCGCCGGGGATTTCCGCGACATTGGGATCGGGCGGATACCAGTGGCGCATGTAAACCTCGAAGCGCGGCTCGTCCATGATTCCGTTCTGCTCGCCCTTGAGCCAGTAATCCCACCAGCGCGTGGCCTCCACGCGCCATTCGATTGAAGGCCCCGGCTCGGCCTCATGCGGGAACGTGTGATTCCACGGGCCAATCAGCCCTTTGATCGGCGCTTTAGAATATTCGAAGAAGCGCGGGATGCTGTCGCGATAGCCATCGAGAAATCCGCCGATCATGAAACTGGGCACGGTGTATTCGGCGTAATGGTCCGGCGCGACAGAGGCGCGGTGCCAGAATTCGCCATCGCGCTGGTGCTTCAGGTAAAGCAGAAACCAAGGCGTCGCATCGAAACGCGGCGCGAGCGACTTTTCGTCGGTGGGGAAATCGGGCGCCCGCGTCATACCCAACTGCAAATCCATGCCGATTTCGTACTCGTCGGCGTGCATCAGCCCGTCAATGTAATGAATGTCGTCGTGAAATAAATCTTCGGTAGCACACATTGCGATGATCGCTTTCAGCGCCGGAGGATGCAGCCGCGCCATCTGAATCGCGTTGAAGCCGCCCCAGGAAATTCCCATCATGCCGACGTTTCCGTTCGACCAAGGCTGCTTCGAGAGCCAATCGATGACCGCCAGACCGTCCTTCTGCTCTTGATCGGAATATTCACGGTCGGGCGGAACGCCTTCGCTCGCACCGGTGCCGCGAATATCCACGCGCGCCGTGACGTAGCCGCGCCGCACGAAGTAAGAATGCAAATCCCAGTCGCGCGCGAGCGTCCAATCATCCTTGCGGTACGGCAAATATTCCAAGATGGCGGGAAATTTCTCACTGGGCCGTGCGCCAGGCAGCGGAAGATCGGGCATATAGAGGTTTACAGCGAGACGCACACCATCTTGCATCGGTATCCAGGCCTGAACCACTTTCATCGTGCTGTAAGTGGGCGGCGATGGAGCCTGCGTGGCGTTTTGCGTCGAAGCGCGCATAGCCGCGCCGCCCAGCATCAATAGGGAAACAACCGCAATCAGCGAGCGCCGCAAACTGTTTTTCATTTTCGACTAGGAGGCTATCACATTCGCTGGGAGCGGCGCGGCGGCTCACAGGAATCAGAGAACTCTTGCGCGCCGCCGGGTGACCGCGAGTCGCGCTCAGCTTGCGGACTGGTTTTATTCATTGATATTCTTCGATGAATACGATAGCATGGAGTTCGCACAAGGAGCTGAATACAGGATGGCAAGCACGAAGACGTCGAATGTCTCCAACGGAGATTGTTGCCGTCCAGCCGTGCCTCCGAAGCTGGGAGTGGCGCGCGCCCGCGAATATGCCGGATGGTTCAACGCGCTGGCCGATCCCACGCGCGTCCGCATCTTGAATCTGCTGGCGGCCAACCGCGAGCCGGTATGCGTCTGCGACATCGTGAAGCATTTCCCCATCGGCCAGCCGACAATTTCGCATCATCTGAAGATTCTGAAGAAGACCCGGTTTGTATTCTCGGAGCGGCGCGGCACGTTCATGTACTACAGCGTGAACCGCAAGTGCCTGGCCGAATTTCCGGGCGCGGCGCGGCTAATCATGGACGTATAACCCAAGCAGCACGCAATCTTCCAAATCGTTTGCGCGACTACATCGAACATTGACGATGTTAAATTAAGGAGAAGACCCAATGGCAACCGACAATATCAAGGAAGTGGTACGAAGCAAGTACGGCGAAGCAGCGCGGCGCGTGGCGGCGGGTGAAACGGGCGGCTGCGGCTGCCAATCGAGCGCGATCCCCTGCTGCGATCCCATTTCATCCAATCTTTACGCCGCCGGCGAAACAGCAGGCTTGCCGGACCAGGCCGTCCAAGCATCGCTCGGCTGCGGCAACCCCACGGCGCTCGCTCAACTAAATCCCGGCGAAACCGTCCTTGACCTCGGCTCGGGCGGCGGCATCGACGTCCTGCTCTCCGCCAAACGCGTCGGCCCTACCGGCAAAGCGTACGGCCTGGACATGACCGACGACATGCTCGCACTGGCGCGCGAAAACCAAAGCAAAGCCGGCGCGACCAACGTGGAATTTCTGAAGGGAGAAATCGAGAACATTCCGCTGCCGGAGAATTCCGTGGACGTGGTGATTTCCAATTGCGTCATCAATCTTTCAGCGGACAAGGACCGCGTCCTGCGCGAAACATTTCGCGTGCTGCGCCCCGGCGGACGATTTGCAGTTTCGGACGTAGTCGTCCGCGGCGAGGTTCCTGCGGATGTGCGCCGGAATGTGGAACTCTGGGTTGGCTGCGTAGCCGGGGCGATGGAAGAATCGGAATACCGCACGAAACTCGCCGCGGCGGGCTTCGAAGAAATTGAAGTCGAGCCGACGCGCGTTTACAGCGTCGAAGACGCCCGGCAATTTCTCACCACACAGGGAATTGACGTGGACGCGATCGCGCCGAAAGTGGAAGGAAAATTTGTGAGCGCGTTCGTGCGCGCGAAGAAGCCGGTCGCAAAGGCGGCCGCGGCGCAGCGCGACTGCTGCGGACCGGCATGCTGCAGCCCCGCTGAGACAGCTACCAAGGTGCAGCCATGAAATCGCATTACAATGTGCTTTTTCTGTGCACGGGCAATTCGGCGCGCTCGATCATGGCTGAGGCGATACTGAATCGCAAAGGCCGGCCGACATTCACCGCGTACAGCGCCGGCAGCCATCCTTCGGGGCGCGTGCGCGCAGAAGCGCTAGCTCAAATCGAATCTGCGCATATGCCGGTGGACGCTTTGCACAGCAAAAGCTGGGACGAATTTGCGAAGCCCGGCTCGCCGCAATTGGATTTCGTGTTCACCGTCTGCGACAACGCCGCCCGCGAGGCCTGCCCGCTGTGGCCGGGGCAGCCCATGACGGCGCACTGGGGCGTCCCCGATCCGGCGTCGGTGGCGGGCACGCCCGAACAGATCGAGCGCGCATTTCGCGAGGCATTCCTCATGCTTGATCGCAGAATCAGTCTGTTTCTGGCGCTCCCGCTTGCGAGCCTCGATTCACTGGCGATCAAAAAAGAAATTGATCGCATTGGGCAACAATGACGTCCTCACTCGCGCGCAGGGTGACTGCGGAATATCTGGGAACGCTTTTCCTGGTGGCCACAGTGGTCGGCTCGGGAATCATGGGCGAGGGTTTGGCTGGCGGAAACGTGGCCATCGCGTTGCTGGCCAACACGATCGCTACCGGCACGGCGCTCGTGGCATTGATTCTCGCCTTTGGCCCTGTCTCCGGCGCGCATTTAAATCCGGTGGTGACAGTCGCGGACGCCATGGAAGGCGGGATCGCGTGGAGGGAAACTCCTCACTACGTCCTTGCCCAAGTATGCGGCGGGATCTGCGGAACAATCGCCGCGCATCTTATGTTCGGGCTGCAGGTGGTTTCGCTATCGCGGCATGCGCGCAGCGGTCCTGCTCAATTGTTCAGCGAATTCGTCGCCACGTTCGGTCTGCTGGCCGTAATCTGGGGATGCGTGCGGCATCGCTCGAACGCAGTGGCCTTTGCGGTAGGCGCTTATATCACCGCCGCATATTGGTTCACGGCTTCGACGTCCTTCGCAAATCCGGCGGTGACGATCGCGCGCGCGCTAAGCGACACGTTCGCGGGCATACGTCCGGCAGATGCTCCCGGATTCATCGTCGCGCAATTCGCTGGAGGAATCGCCGCGACGCTCGTTTTCCGCTGGCTCGTCCCGTCCTTGCGATTGGCCGCTAAAGACGTCACGCTGCCTCACGATCCCGCACGCGACAGCGAATAGAAATACAAGGCGGAAACTACTTGCGAACCACCGATTCCAGCAGCTTGGTCCAGCTGGAGAGATGATTCAAAGATTCAGTATGCGTGTGATCGAGCTCGAGAGGCGTGATGGAGATGGCGCCGTCGCGCACGGCGGCCAAATCCGTATCCGGCTCGATGCCATCAACGAGCTGCTGCTCGTGCAGCCAAAAATATTTGCGGCCACGCGGATCGGTGCCCGGCTGCAGCAGAGTTTCGCGTGATTTTCGACGATTGCCGCGTGAAACGCACCGCGCCAGTCCACTTTTGCGGCACATTCACATTCAACAAAATACCGGCCGGCAAACCTTCGGAAAGAACCAGCGGAATCAGAGTGCGCGCAAATTGCGCCGCCGGCTTGAAATCGAAATCCTTGCTGCGATTCGCCACCGAAATAGCGATAGACGGCACGCGATTGATCGCGCCCTCCATGGCGGCGCCCACCGTGCCGGAATAATAGATATTCTCTCCCATATTTCCGCCGCGATTGATTCCAGAAACCACTAAGTCCGGCTTCTCCTTCAGGATTGCGTTGAATGCCAGAATTACGGCGTCAGCGGGTGTTCCTTCGATCGAGTATTCGTTGGGCGCCACCTGGTCCATGTAAATCGGCTGGCGCAACGTCAGGGATTGCGCGCTGGCGCTGCGTTCGTGCGATGGCGCAATCACGGTGACATCGGCGTCGTCCTTCAAGGCCTCTACCAGCGCGCGCAGGCCCGGAGCGTTAATCCCGTCATCATTGGTAATCAGAATATGCGGCATGAAATTTCAGCGCGGATGTAACCCCTTTCGATAAATCCCTTCCGGTTGAACTGCGGAGAGGACAATGGTCGGGACGACTGGATTTGAACCAGCGACCTCACGCACCCCAAGCGTGCGCGCTACCAGGCTGCGCCACGTCCCGACCGTTTGCGAGCGTCTGCCAGCGTATCACTCGCGTTCAAGAAGGGTCAAGACGGCGAGCAGTTCTTCGTGCAAATCCAGCAAGAATTTGCGCTGTTGGCGCGAAACGGGTTCGCGACGCGGCGCCGAAGCATGCGCGCGCGGCTCAACGGGGCTGCCGCTCCTCTCGCCTTCGGCGGCGCCATTCGATTCTTCTCCGTGGCCTTCCAGATATTTGCGCGCGCCGGCAATCGTGAAGCCTTCTTCGTAAAGTAAGCGCTTGATTTCGAAAACTGTCTCGATGTCTTCGCGGCGATAGAGGCGATGGCCACTAGGACTCTTCACCGGCTCAAGCATGGGGAATTCCGTTTCCCAGTAGCGCAGGACAAACGTCTTCGTCGCAGTCAGGCGGCTGACTTCGCCGATACGGAAAAGACTCTTCTCCGCGTCGTTCGCGGGTTCGGGTGTGGGAGCGGCACTAGCCATGTGTTTACGGGTGTCTTGTCGTGTCTCTTTACTTATCGTAGGCCGATTTCTCGCGGTGTCAACCCCTGTCGGCCTGTGGGTTTTGTGCGCAGCTGCATTCTGCACGCCTCTCGGCGTCGCCGGCGCTCAGGATTTCCGCGGGTCGCGGCGCTCGCGTTGGCGCGAACCGCGCTTTTTCAGGCGTTGCGTGAAACGGATTGGCGTGCCGGTAAAATCAAATTTCGCGCGCAGCTGGTTTTCCAGGAAGCGCTGATAACTGAAGTGCAGCGGCTTGAGCTGGTTGGTGAACAAGACGAACGTAGGCGGCGCCGTGGTAGCTTGCGTAATATAAAAAATTTTCACCTCGCGGCTGGCCGGTGACGTACCTTTATCGAGATCCACGCTCGAGAGCCAGCGATTCAGTTCGCCGGTGGAGATGCGACGGCGGCGGGCTTCCACAACACGGTCAATCAGCTTGTAAAGCCGGTCAATATTTTCACCGGTTTTCGCCGAGAGGAAAACCACCGGCGCGTAGGAAAGAAATTTCAGCCGTTGCCGGACCAGCGGCTCGTAATCCTGCACCAATTTATTGGCGTTGAACGCGACAAATTTGCCGCCGCGCCTCTTTTGGTCTGTCGCCTTTTCCTGCGCGGCCGCCAACGCCAGATCCCATTTATTCATCACGATAATCACGGAGCGGCCGGATTGCTCGGCGTAGCTCGCGATCGTCGCGTCGTGCGAAGTGATGCCCATGGCCGAATCGGCGACCAGCAGCGCGATATCGGCGCGCTCCAGATGCTGCCGCGCCATGATCACGCTCAATTTCTCGGCGATGAGTTTCGTCTTGCCCCTGCGGCGGATGCCGGCAGTGTCGAGGAAGCGGTACGCTTTCCCGTCGCGCTCCACCACCGTATCCACGGCGTCGCGCGTGGTGCCGGGCTCGGCGGAAACAATCGAGCGCTCCGCGCCAACCAGTTGATTCAGCAGCGTGGACTTGCCCACATTCGGCCGGCCGATGATGGCGATGTTCACGTCCGGCGGCGCGACGGTGGTTTCGCCGGCGGGGATTTCCTCGGTCAGCGCATCCAGCAACACGTCAACGCCAAACCCGTGTTCCGCCGAGATGGGAAAAATCTCGTCGCCCAACTCGTAAAATTGCGCGGCGAACTCGGCTTGCTTCGCGGTGTCGACCTTGTTGACCGCCAGGATCGGCGGCTTCCCCGCGCGGCGCATCAGCAGCGCGAGTTCCTGGTCGAGCGGCGTCGGCCCCGTGCGGCCATCCACCACCTGCACCACGCGCGTGGCGTTTTCGATGGCAACGCGCGCTTGGCGCAAAATTTCGCCGGGGATTCCGGCTTTGTCCTCCGGAACGATTCCGCCCGTGTCTACTACTTCGAAAGTCTTCCCTTCCCAGTGCGCGGTCCCGTAGATGCGGTCGCGCGTGATGCCCGGTTCGTTCGTGACGATCGAACGCCGCGTGCCCGTAAGGCGATTGAAGAGCGTTGACTTGCCCACATTGGGGCGCCCGACGATTACGATGGATGGCAGTTTGGCGGTCATTTCACAAATGTGCCGTTGGGCAGGCTGACTACTCTATCATTCCTCACGCGATCCACGCGAAGGCTCAGGCGCTCTCCACCGCTCGCTTCATCGCCTTTTTCGAATCTTCTGCGAACCGTTTCTGCAACGCACGAGTGTACGGATGTGCGAGGCGAGCTAAGGGGCGCGGCCTGGAAAAAGCGTAGACGTCGTACCAGACTGTTTCATTTTCAGCGTGAAACTCAACACTGAAGCGTTCCTCGCCCATCTCCGAATGATCGGGCAGAGTGCCGTACGCGAACCCGTGCTTCTCGACCATGCCGCTTTCTTCGATTGTATAAACGATCCGACAAGCATTCAGCGACCAGAATCCCAAGTGACGGACCATGACGGCCACCGTCGCGCCTGTTTCAATTGGAACGTTAGGCCAACACAGTTCGAGCCAAGTCATGTCGAACATCTTCCAGTGCCTGACCGCGTTCATCGCGCGTTCAAAAACCGCTCGCCCGACGCCCAATTGCACTCGATTGTGGTCCACGACATAACCGTTCGGCGCCGTTGTTCGGGACGCGCCGACCTGCTCATAAAATAATTCTCGATCAGCCTGCGCTGAGAGAAATGCGCGAATAGCCTCCGGACTCGGTTTGGACAAACTAAACATCGTTGTGCCGCAGCACCGGCTCTGCTCCACGCCTGAAAGGCAACACCAATGCCCGTGTGATATCTTAACCTCTTAGCTTCACACGTCAGCCAGAGCTGAAACCATCGTGCCGAAGAAATCTGCAGCCGCGCCCAAGCCTGAAGAGGTAACCATCGAGGGAATTTTCGGCCGCGGCGGACTGCTGGAAAGCCGACATCCCGGCTACGAATTCCGTTCGTCGCAGCTGGCCATGGCGGAAATCGTGGACGATGCTTTTCAGAAGCATCAGCACGCCATCATCGAAGCAGGCACCGGTACCGGGAAAACTCTCGCCTACCTGATCCCAGCGATTCGCAGCGGGCGCCGCGTGATGATTTCCACCGCCACCAAATCCCTGCAGGAGCAATTGTTCAATAAGGATGTGCCCTTTCTGCAGAAGCATTTCGCGCCGAACCTCAAAGCCGCGCTAATGAAAGGCCGCAACAATTTCCTCTGCCGCCAGAAAGTTCATCAAATCGAAGGCCAGGCAGTGCTGAAGGGCATTGACGAAGTCGACTGGTTCGCCCAGATCAAAGATTGGGAAAAGCTCACGGAAACCGGCGACCGCTCCGAGCTCACGTTTTTACCGGATGACGCCGACCTGTGGCATCGCATTGACGCGCGCAGCGACCTCTGCACCGGGCAGAAGTGCCCCGAGTTCAACACCTGCTTCATCACCGCGATGCACCAGCACGCGCAGGAAGCCGACCTGATCATCGTGAACCATCATTTATTTTTTGCGGACCTGGCCATTCGGCAGGACGATTTCGGCTCGATCCTGCCGGAATATTCCGCAGTGGTCTTCGACGAAGCCCACGAAATCGAGGACGTCGCCAGCGATTATTTCGGCCGCCGCGTTTCCAGCTATCAATTCGAAGAGCTGATGCGCGACACCGAAGCAATGCTGCGCATCCTGAAAATCGAAGCCACGCCATTGCGGAAACACCTGATGCGTGTCCGCGAAAGGGCCCGCACATTTTTCGAAACGTTTCCCGAGCGCGAAGGGCGCTTTCCCTTCGGCCCCGCCGAACGCAAGTCGTTCCTGGAACGCAACCACGAAGCCTTCGACGATTTATGCGCAGCGCTGAAGCGCATCGAAGCCGAGCTTTCGGCCATGAATCCCAAACCGGAAGAAGTAATCACGCTCGCTCGCCGAACCGCCGAACTGCGCCGCGAATTCGAATTTTTGCTCGAAAGCGCAGAGAAGAGCTATGTCTATTGGTACGAACGCCGCGGCAAGGGCATTATCCTCACGGCTACGCCGATTGACGTCAGCGAAGTCCTCCGCGAACAGCTGTTCGAACGGTTCGACACGGTGGTGCTTACCTCCGCGACGCTCGCCGTCGGCGGCCGCTTCGATTTCCTGAAACAACGGCTCGGCGTGATGCCCGCGAAAGAAACTGTGCTGCCGCAGGAATTCGATTTCCGCGAGCAGGCGTTGCTTTACATTCCCACGTCCATGCCCGACGTGCGCCACGAAACATTTTCCGCGCGCGCCGCGCAGGAAATCGCGAAACTGCTGGAAATTTCCAAGGGCCGCGCCTTTTGCCTCTTCACCAGCTACGCGCAGATGCGCGCGGTGCACGATTTGGTCGGCTCGCGCGTGAAGTTTCCGATGTTGCTGCAAGGGACCGCGCCGAAATCCGCGTTGCTGGAACGCTTCCGCACCACTCCGAACGCCGTCCTTTTCGCCACGGCAAGCTTTTGGCAGGGCGTGGACGTCCCCGGCACCCAACTTTCTTGCGTGATCATTGATAAGTTGCCGTTCGCGGTGCCCAGCGATCCCATCGTCGCGGCGCGCGTCCGAGCTCTTCAAGAAGATGGACGCAATCCCTTCGCGGAATACCAGATTCCGGAAGCTGTCCTGGCGCTCAAGCAAGGCTTCGGCCGGCTGATTCGCTCGAAGACTGACCGCGGCATTCTAGCCATCCTCGATAACCGCATCTCGCGAATGCAGTATGGTAGAATTTTTCTTGAGTCCCTGCCCGACTACACGACCACGCAGGACATCGCAGAAGTCGCGCGCTTCATGGAAAATCATCCGGACTGACGCGTGACACCGACGCTGCGGCGGTGACGGGCGCTTGGAAACGGGCGCGGTCGGGCATGCTCTAGCGGCGTCAATTCAATAAGGATGGCTGATGTACGAAGTCAGTGTGGATGAAACATTCGCGGCGGCGCACAATCTGCGCGGCTACAAGGGAAAGTGTGAGGACCTGCACGGGCACAATTACAAAGTGCGCGTCACTCTCGCCGGCGCGGAACTCGACTCGGTGGGGCTGCTCTACGATTTCGTCCATTTGAAACAGGTGATTCAGGGCGTAATTCGTTCGCTCGATCACAAATACTTGAATGAGTTGAAGCCGTTCGATGTGTTGAATCCGTCGGCGGAAAACATCGCAAAACATATTTACGACGAGGCGGCGAAGCACATGCGTGAAACTCCGAACGGCGCTGCCATTTCGAGCATCACGGTGTGGGAATCGGACGTGACGGCTGCGACATATCGTCCGTAATCGCGCGGCCCAAAGAAAGAGCAATCGAAAATGAACCGAGCGTTCCTCATCATTTTGGTTCCGTTCATTGTAGTCACCATCTTCTGGCTGACGCTGGGATGGGGATGGCACACCGCGGTAATCGGCGGCTGTCTCAAGATTGCCATCACCGTTGCGGTCGCCATATTTATCTCGCGGCGTCAAGCCGCCCGCTCGCATGCTGGTTCGGGAGACTCCTCAGCGAGCCGCTAGCCGGAAGAATTTCTGCCATGGTCATCACCGAAATATTCAAATCCATTCAAGGCGAGGGTACCCGCGCAGGTTTGCCGTGTATTTTTGTGCGGCTCACTGGGTGCAATCTGCGCTGTATATGGTGCGACACGGCCTACGCATTTCATGGCGGCACGAAGCAATCGACCGAAGAAGTCGTCGATCGCGTGCACACGCTCGCGGGCGACGGCATGCATCGCACGACGCTCGTGGAGATCACCGGCGGCGAACCGCTCTTGCAGCCAGAAGCGCCGACGCTAGCCCGAGAGCTGTTGGCGGCAGGCTACACCGTGATGATTGAAACCAGCGGCGAACGGCCGGTGGGCGCACTTCCGCGCGAAGTAATCAAGATCGTAGATGTAAAGTGCCCGGATTCCGGTGAGCCGGACACGTTTGACACGGCGAATCTGGAAGCCGTGGATGAGAAAGATGAAATCAAATTCGTTATCTCCACGCGCCGCGACTACGAATTCGCGCGGGATTTCACGCGCGAGCATGGCCTCGCAACGCGCGTCCACCAGGTTCTTTTCTCCCCCGTTTTTCCTGATCCCGCGGGAAAATGGGATGGGCTGAATGCCCGCGAGCTTGCCGAATGGATTCTTGCGGACGGTTTGCCGGTGCGCCTCGGCCTGCAATTGCACAAATTTATTTGGGATCCGGCGATGAAGGGCGTCTGAAGATCTGAAAAATGGCTGCGCATGAAAAACCAAAAGCCGTGGTGCTGCTGAGCGGGGGCATGGACTCCTGCGTTACGGCCGCGATTGCGAATCAAACGCATCGCCTCGCGGCCCTGCACGTGAGTTATGCCCAGCGCACCGAGCGGCGCGAACGCCGAGCCTTTGAAGAGGTCGCGGACTACTACGGTATCCGCGAACGCATGGCTATCCGCCTGGATTCCTTCGCGCAGATCGGCGGCTCGGCGTTAATTGACGAGCGCATCACAGTGCCCGAATCCGGCGCCGCGCTCGCACACGATGCCGGAATTCCCATCACCTACGTGCCCTTCCGCAACGCGCATTTTCTATCTGCGGCGGTGAGCTGGGCGGAGGTGATCGGCGCCGCCGCAATTTTCATCGGCGCTGTGGCGGAAGATAGCTCAGGCTATCCGGATTGCCGCCCGGAGTATTACCGCGCATTCGACGAGTTGATTAAGCAAGGAACGAGGCCGGAAACGCATATCGAAATCGTCACGCCAGTAATCGCCTTGAAAAAAAGCGAAATCGTGCGCCGCGGCCTGGAACTCGCCGCGCCCCTCGACCGCACCTGGTCCTGCTATCAATTCGAAGACGAAGCCTGCGGAATGTGCGATAGTTGCCGGTTGCGCCTGCGGGCGTTTGCCGAGGCTGGATTGCCTGACCCTATCGCTTATCGGGTGCGAGTTAGGCAATAATAGCCGCCGCAATTTTAGCGTTGGAGGAACCACACACATGCGAAAGATGATTTTCATTCTGGGAGCCTGGATGCTGGTCGTGTTGTTCGCCGGCGGCGCGCGCGCGCAGGGAACGGCCCGAGTGAATGGAGAAATTCTGGACAAAGAGGGCAAGCCGATGGTTGGCGCCACGGTCCTGTTCAAGGATCCGGATACGGGACAGGTCTATACGGAAAAAACCGATAAGAACGGGAAATTCGTGCAGTTGGGAATGCGCGGCGGAGTCTACGCCGTCACGCTGCCGGATTTGAATTACACCGAGAAGTATCAGGTTCAGGACGGCCAGGAAAATAATTACAAGCTGGATCTCAAAGCATTAGTCGCCAGCGGAGCCGTGGCCAATCCGGACGCCGAGAAAAAGAAAGAAGAAGCGGAAAACAAGTTCAAGGCCATGAAGGTGCATTTCGACGCTGGCGTCGCCTCCATGGCCACCGCCGACAACCTCAAAACGCAACTAAAAACAGCGCCGGCGGACCAGAAGGCGACTCTGCAATCGCAACGCACCGCCGCTTGCCAGGCCGCCGCCGCGGATTTCAAGCAGGCCGAAGAAGGCGTCGGTGAAAAAGACGTCAACAACCACTCGATGATTTTGGGCAACTTGGGCGCGGCCAGCGAATGCGCCGGAAATCATGAGGACGCCGCCACCGCATTTCAAAAAGCCTCTGACCTGAAGCCCAGCGCCAACTATTACACCGGGCTCGCCACCAATCTTGCTGACGTCGGCGCGTCCACGACAGATCCCACCGCCGCCGCGGCAAAATTCACCGACGCCAGCGCCGCCTGCGACAAAGCCATCGCCCTCGACCCTGCCGCCGGCTCCACTTGCTGGAAAAATCTCGGCATCATCCTCAGCAACAAAGGCCGTATGAAGGAAGCAATAGTGCCGCTGCAAAAAGCGAGCCAAGCTAATCCCAAGGATCAATTGACCTGGTACATGCTCGGCAGCGCGCTGACGGCGACAATCGACACCAAGGAAGAAGGCGGCAAGATGGACTACATCATCCCGCCCGGCACGGCGGACGCGTACCAGAAGTGCATTGATTTGGGAGCGGACGACCCGGTCGGAAAGCAATGCAAAGAGGCGCTCGATGGGCTGGTGGCCATGAACGGCGGCCAGGACCTGTCAGTGGGTAAAAGAAAGAAAAAATAAGCCATTTTCCGGAAGGCAGGCGGCACTTTGAACCAACGGAGCGGCGCCTCACTTTTTTCCACAATATTTATTTTCGCCGTGCTTTCTTTTCTCGATTCGCGGTTGCAACAGTGCTATTCTCTCGCGCATCATCAGAGTGAACCAGGCACGGCGTCGGGCAATCTTCATGGAAACCGGTGCAGCAGTGGACTCGAACCAACCCAGCACGGAACGCCGCCGCAGTGGACGTATCCTCGAATCACTGCCGCTGACCGTCCGCGGAATTGATCTTCTAGGCCAGCCCTTCGAAGAACGCAGCACCACCCTCGCGTTCAACTTGCACGGTTGCCGCTACACCTCCAAACATCACCTGCCTCGAAACACCTGGGTCACGTTGGACCTGTCGCACAGCGCCGCACCGCCGCACACGACAACGGGCCCCGAGCATCTTTCGCAGTTACGTGCCAGGGTCGCCTGGGTGCAACGGCCCCATTCGATCCGTGATTTTTTCCAGATTGCCGTCGAACTGGAAACCCCAGCCAACGTTTGGGGGCTCGATAATCCTCCGGACGATTGGATCCGCGCGGAGCAGGCGGCTCACTCCCCGCTCGCTTCGGACACCGCTGGCGACATGCACGCGTATCCGTCTGAGCATTCCCAACAAAAGACCGCAACAGCAAGTCACCATGCATTTATGGATACCCTTATGACCGACCCAAGGTTTGATGCCTCTGCATTCCCGTCTGAGCCCGAAGCTGCAACCCAAACTTTGTCTACGGAAGCGACGCCCGCATCTGATAGCCCGCTTCTGCGCGAGCTGCGCGCGGAGTTGGACCGCCAGGCCAAAGAATCGGTGGCAGCCGCCGCCGATCAAGCGCGCGAGGACGTCTTGCGCACCGCCGAAGAGACCGACCGCAGGCGCACTGCAAGCGCCGAAGAACTTTTCGCCAAGTGGAAGTCCGAGATCGAGCAACTACAATCCGGCGCGCGGGAAGAATTCGTCTCGCAAGCGTCCGCAAAGCAGGAACAGGTTCTTCGGGACCTGCATTCCGAATTTGAAGGCAAACTCGCGCAGGCGCGCGAGTTGATGGGCCAAATTTCGGAGCAGGCTAGCGCATTGCGCTCCGAAAGCGACGCGGCTCGACAAGCCACCATGCAAGTGGCGCAAGCGCTGTTGCAATTGGAAGCGGTGGACGCCGCTCGCGCAACGCGGCCGGCGGAAGCGCCCAAAGCGGATCTCGAGGCTCGCGATGGCGCCACGGGCGAATGGCGGCAGCGGCTGGAAGCGGAAATGTTAGTCGCGCAGGGGCAGTGGAACGAGCTCTTGCAATCGTCCCTGGACAGCAATCTGCGCCGGATGGTCGAGCAGCTATCGCAGCGGTCCCAGGAAGTCCTGCAAGTCGCGGAACACCGCATGACCGAGCGTCTGGGAGAATTGCGCCAGCCGTTCGCACAAGCCGCCGCCGAAGCGCGCGATACATTTACGAGCATTCAATCCTCGCTCGATCAAGAAGTGGCGAAGGCCCGCGAATCTCTCGCCGCGGTTGAATTGGTGGCCCACCGCACCAAGGAGCTGTCCGCACAATTGGAAGCCGCGAGCCACGACACGGTGAATGAACTCCATCGCCGGCTGGAAAAAATCCTGGACGCGCAGACCATGGAGATGAATCGCAGGGCAGAGAGCATTTTGGCGGGAATTCCACAGCGCGTCGGGCCGGCCCTCGATTCACTGAGCCACCACTTCCTCGAGCGCATGTCCGGGGAGGCGGAAGCCAGGCTGGCGCCGCATCTGCAGCGCGTGCCCGCGCTGCTCCACGAACTCTCCGCACGCGAAGTTGAAGTCGAAGAGAGCTTGCGCCTCCACCGCGAACGCCTGCGCCAGGTTTCCGAGAAAAATCAGCGGGAAGTGGCCGCGCAGATGGCGACGACCTTGAGCGGCGTCCAGGAAGATTTTGAAGCGGCGCGCAAGGAAGCCCTCACGAAGTGGGCGGCGGAAATCGACGCCAGCGGAGTTCGCGCGGCCCACGCCGCCGGCGAATCCATCGGACACACATCTGAATGGCTGCAGCAGGAAGCCCGCGCGCGACTGCAGGCACACGTCGAACAATCGCTCGTCACGGCCAGTGCCGGCCTGGAAGGGAAAACCGCGGAAGCCGCGCAAAAATTCGAAGCCCAGCTCGCCTCCCAAACCGAGGCACACCTCGCGCAGATCCGTTCGCAGGTGGAAAGTGTCGCAGGCGAAGTTACGGGCCGCGCTCGCAGCGAACTCGATCGCGCGGCCGAAGCCGCGGCTGCGTCGTTTGGACAAGTGCTGCACGAATTGTCGGAGCGTGAATCCACTCAGTTCGCCGCGGACTCCAGCGCCACGCGCCGCGAGCGCACCGAGGAATTCGATCGTTCCACGCAGGAATTGCTGCACCAACTGGACGTCAATGCCTGGTCATCCGTTGAACGCTTCCGTTCACAGATGGCTTCGCAGGTGGAGTCGAGCGTCAACGAAGGACGCGCGGCCTTAAGCTCCGAGCTCGCATCGTCAATGGAAGGCTACCGCGCCGAACGCGATTCGCATCAGCAAGAATGGCTGGCGAATCTCGATCGCCTGAGCGGGGAAGCCTCCGGCCGCTTTCAGGAAAAGCTCCAGAGCACGGCCGATTCGTGGGTCGTAGGTTCGGTGCGCCGCCTCAATGAACACGGCCAGAACAGCATCGAATCGCTGCTACGCTCCGCCGACCAGGCCCTGCGCGATTCCTGCTCCAAAGTCTTCGAAGGCCTGGCGGAAACGCTCCGCGAACGCGCCACCAATGCCGCCGGTGCCGGAAACGTCGCGGGCTTCTCCGCCATTCCCAATCGCGATTCCACCGAAAATTCCGGTCCACGCAACGAAGCAATTTAAAGCGCCAACCGAAATCCAATCGCCGCGTGGCCGGCGCCGCAGGATCGCGGATGCACTCACGAAGTCGCGCTTAAGCGGACGTGGCTCTGAATCTTGCGGTCTGCAACACAGCGTGGCATTCCTGTTCGAGCAACCCTAAAAGCTGGTCCATGTGTTCTTTGCGGGTGCGAAAGTTCACCGGGTTGATGCGGAACCACGATTTGCCCTTCAACTCGGTAGTCGAGATCCAGAATTTGCCGCTCTCCTCGACGCGCCGCGCAACCTCCGCATGCAGCTCCTTGGATTGCGCCTCGTCGAGCTCTGTGCCGCGATATCGTATGCAAATGGCCGACATCGGCGGCTCGCTGGCAGCTTCGAACTCGGAGTTCTTGGCTACCATCGAATAAAGATGCTTCGCCTGACGCACGTTATTGTCAATCCACTCCCCGATCTGCTTTGCACCATAGCGCTTGAAACTCATCCAAACCTTCAGCCCGCGAAAACGCCGCGATTGTTCGAAGCTGTGGACGTAATACTGGTAACGCTCATTCGCGCGATCGAACTCGTCGGTAAGGTACGATGGTTTCATCCCGAAGGAAGCAGTCAAACGCCGGTCATCCTTCACCAGGATCGCGCCCGCATCGAGCGGCGCGTAAAACCACTTGTGCGGGTCAATCGTGATGGAGTCCGCAAGCTCCAGTCCGCAATCGCGCATCGGCCATTCGTGAGAGAGCAGCATACCGCCGCCGTAAGCGGCATCGGCGTGTAGCCACATTCCCACGCGGTCCGCAATCTCGCGAAGCTCGCGCACCGAATCCACCGCGCCGGTGTTGGTGGTACCGAAAATGCCCACAATACACATCGGACGCACCCCATTTTTCCGGTCTAGCGCGATCGCTTCTTCCAATGAATCCAGCCGCACGCGAAATTCAGCGTCGGTCGGCAAAGCGCGCAGCGCCGCACGGCCCAGACCGACAGCGTCAACCGCCTTATCCACCGAAACGTGTCGCTCTTCCGAGGCATAGACGGCCCAACGTTCCTGCACGCCGTCGTGCTGAATGCGGTCGTGCGAAACGGAATCGCGCGCCAGCTTCAGTCCAACAAAGTTCGCCATCATTCCACCGCTGGTAAGGTTTCCTCCCGCCGAGGCGTCATAGCCCACCAGGTCAGTCAGCCAACGCACCGTCCGTCGTTCCATCGCCACAGCCGCGGGCCCGATCGAATAGGCGCCAATATTCTGATTGAGCGCCGAACAGATGAAATCCGCGATGATTCCCACCGGATTCGGCGATGGAGTGATCAGTCCCATGTAACCGGGATGCCCGACGTGCGTGCAATACGGCAGAAGTTTTTCTTCCAGCTCCGCCAGCACTTTTTCGGGTGCGCTGGAATCTTGCGGCAGCGGCTCGGCAAAAAACTTTGTCAGGGTGCTCGGTTCCACACTCGGAAACACCGGTTTTTCTTCGATGTGCTCCAGATATTCGGCCAGCATGTCCACCACGCGGTGCCCGACTTCGCGAAATTCTCCCGGATTCATGAATTCACCTCGCCGATTGTTTGCGCCCCGTGACCATCATATCGCGTTTGCTCACCTTGACATGCTACCGGAAGAGCAGTACCGTCCACCTAGAATGTCTACTAAAGAGCATGCCGCAGGCAGCGCACTTCTGCAAGACGCCCCGGACAGGCTCGCAGGAGCAATTGCGAGCAATCCGCAGCTGACCGAGACGGAAGGCAAATCATGAAACGCCGCAAGCGCATGCTCGAAGAGCTCGACCAGGACATTCGCGAACACATCGAACGCGAAACGCAAGACAACATCGCGCGCGGCATGCCGCCCGACGAAGCGCGTTATGCGGCGCTGCGCAAATTCGGAAATGTCGCCCGCGTCCAGGAAGAAACCCGCGAAGTCTGGGCCAGTCTCTGGTTCGAACAACTCCTGCAAGATGTGCGCTACGGATTTCGCCTGTTGCGTCGCAGTCCGCTTTTCGCCCTTGTGGCCATCTTCACTCTCGCCATCGGAATCGGTGCGAACACCGCAATCTTCACAGTGGTTCATGCGATCCTGTTGCAGCCGCTTCCTTATCCCAATTCAGACCGCCTCGCCATCATCTGGTCGGGTCTGGGCGACGAGCTCCGTGCTCCCGCTTCGGAATACGAACTCGTGCAACTCCGCGAGCGCTCCCATCTGTTCGATCAGATCGGCGGAATCTGGGTGCGCAATTCCGTCGTTCCAGGCGAAGGCCGACCCGAGCAGGTAAAACTCGGCGTGGTGACGGACAATTTCCTTTCGTTGCTCAGCCGGAAGCCGGCCCTCGGCCGCCTGTTTACCCCACAAGATGTGCTCGCCGACAAGCAAGACACGATGATCGTTTCCTATGGCCTCTGGCAACGAAGGTTCGGCGGCGATCCCGGCATCATCGGCCGCGCGTTACGAGTCGGCGACGGCGCCGTAACGATCGTCGGAGTTTTGCCGCAGGATTTCCGCCTGATTTTTCCAGACGACTCCAGCGTCCCGCCGAACGTTGATCTCTTTACGCCGCTGGGATTCGCATCCGCCAAGCCGGACGGTCCGAGCTACCTTCGCACCATCGGGCGCCTACGTCCCGGCGCCACTTTCGCGCAAGCACAATCCGAATTCGATGAAATCACCGCGCAACTTCGCCGCACCGTGCCCGCGTTCGATGATCAGAAACTTTCCCTACACGTAGCGCCATTGCAAGACGATGACGTGCGCAATGTCCGCCGAACCCTTCTGCTGCTCTTTGGCGGCGTGGCCTTCGTATTGCTGATCGCGTGTGCCAACGTGGCCAACCTGCTCCTCGCGCGCTCGAGCTATCGCCTGCGCGAAACCACGGTTCGCCTCGCCATAGGCGCGCCGCGCAGCCGCATCATTCGCCAATTGCTTACCGAAAGCATCGTGCTGGGACTCACCGGCGGAATTGCCGCGATCGGAGTCGGCTGGCTCGCGTTAAAGGCCCTGCTGGCTCTCCGTCCCGAATCGCTATTGCGGCTGGGTTCGATTCAACTAAATCCAGCAGTGTTCGCCTATACGCTACTGATCTCGCTTGTGACCGGCATCATCTTCGGAATTGCGCCGGCATTGACGGCTAGCCGTGTGGATCTTCGTGACACGCTCAAAAGCGGCGGACGCGTCGCGGGAACGGGCGGCAAACTATCTCGCGCGGCGCTAATCACCGCTGAAGTTGCGCTCAGTTTCATTCTGCTGGTCGGCACAGGCCTGCTCGTGCGCACATTCCTCGCCGTGCTCAATGTGAATCCCGGCTTCCAGCCCGACCACGTGCTCACATTCACAACCTCGCCAGGCGACTACAAGTTTGTGCACAAGCTGCAGCAAAAATTGCTGACGATTCCCGGCGTGCAATCTGCCTCGATCGTCTCCCATCTGCCGCTGGACGACAGCTACCCCAATTGGTACGACACCTATTACCCCGAAGGCGCTTCGCCATCAGAACAAAATACTATGCAAGCCGATGATCGTTCGATTCTGCCGGACTATTTCCAAACGATCGGCGCGACGCTGATCGAAGGGCGCGACTTCACCGACGCGGACGACGCCGCGCATGAGCACGTCGCCATCATTGATGACGCGCTCGCGAAGCAAACCTGGCCCGGACAGGAACCGTTGGGCCGCAGACTGAATATCTCCGACTCGCCAAAAGGCTTCTACGAGTTCGAGCGCGACTGGGTGGTAGTCGTCGGCGTGGTCAAGCACGTGCAATATCATTCGCTCACAAGGATGGTGCGGCCGCAAATCTACGTTCCGTTTCAGCTGGCGCCTCGCCCGGTGTCCTTTGTGCTGCGCGCCAGCGCTCCACTCGCCAGTTTGGCCGGACCGATTCGTACGGCGGTCGCCCAAGTGGATAAGAGCGCGCCGGTCGCAAAGCTTATCGCTCTCGATGAACTTGTGAAGCAAGCGCGCGCGCAAAACCGCTTCGTGGCCTTCCTCGCCGGAGCACTCGCCGCAACCGCGCTGTTCCTTGCGTGCATCGGAATTGCCGGCGTCACCGCGTTTTCGATCGCGCAACGCACCAGCGAAATCGGTATACGCATGGCGCTAGGCGCTAGCCCGGGCGAAATCCTCCGCATGATTCTCGGTCAAAACCTGCGTCCAGTAATTGGGGGGCTGCTTGTGGGGTTGTGCGTATCGTTCGCCGTCACGCCCTTGATGGAAACTCTTTTATTTGGCGTCGAGCCCGGCGATCCGCTGACATTCGTTTCGATCTCGGCGTTCTTGCTCTTGGTGGGAATTCTGGCTTGTTATCTTCCAGCGTTGCGCGCCACGCGAATCGAACCGATCATCGCCCTGCGCTACGAATAATTCGCGCCACTACTTTTTCCCGACGACTTCCACTACCGATCTAGCTACGTAGTTGACCTGCTCCGCGGTCATCCCCGGAAAGATCGGAAGACTCAACACGCGTTCGCACGCGCGTTCCGCGTTTGGAAATGTTCCGGCAGGATAGCCGAGCGAAGAGTAGGCCGGCTGCAGATGGACCGGCTTGGGATAGTGCACGGAGGTCTCAATGCCGCGTTCGGCAAGCTGCGCGATCACCGCATTGCGGTTGCTCACGTAAACCACGAACTGGTGGTACACGCATTCGTCGCGTGGATCGTCCACGGGCATCATGAGCCGTGCTCCTTCCAGCATCCGACGGTATTCGCGCGCGATTTCCCGGCGCCTTTCCGTCCAGCCATGCAATCGGCGAAGCTTGATGCGCAGCACAGCGCCCTGGAATCCGTCCATACGATAGTTGTAGCCGGGAAATTCGTGGTCGTAGCGCGCGGTTTGCCCATGCGAACGCGCCGCGCGGGCGAATTTCGCTACCGCATCGTCGTTTGTCGTCAGCGCCCCAGCCTCTCCGTACGCGCCGAGATTTTTCGTCGGATAAAAACTGAACGCCGCCGCGTGGCCCAGAGATCCTATACGTTGCTTATGGTAGCGCGCGGCGTGCGCCTGCGCGGCGTCTTCCAAAATCCGCAAATTGCGTCGCGCAGCGATCTCGCGAATCGCGTCCATATCCGCCGGGCGGCCATATAGATGTACCGGAATGATGGCGCGGCTGCGCGGCGTAATCGCTCGCTCGATCAACTTCGCATCAATATTCGCCGTGGCCGGATCAATATCCACAAATACGGGACGCGCGCCGCAATACGTAATCGCTTCAGCCGTAGCCAGAAACGTATTCGGCGTAGTGATGACGTCATCGCCCGGCTGCACTCCCAGCGCCAGCAGCCCCACATGCAGCGCCGCCGTTCCATTGCCCAACGCAACGCAGTGGCATGTCCCGCAGAAATCGGCGAACTCGCGCTCAAACGCCTCCACTTCCGCGCCCTGCACAAATGAGGAATTCTGGCAGACGCGGTCCAGCGCCGGCAGAATCTCATCACGCAGTTCTGCGTACTCGGCTTTTAGATCAAGCAGGGGAACTTTCATCAGGCGCGCCTTTCAGGACAATGAAAACTCTACTGTACCGCGAGCCGCGCCACAAGCCGTCGGCTCAGCGGCGCTGAGAACGCTAAGTAGGGGCGCTGCTTGTCGGGGATCCGCCGCAGGAGGGCTGCGCCCCTGGTACGCACGGTTTCCAAAGAATGCGTCGCTAGATATGCGTCAGCGTCCCAGTAATCTTCGTTCGGCGCAGCGCCCAAGAAAACACCACGAACGACGCCGGAATCAAGGTGACCGCGAAGATCAGCAAAGCCGCAATCGAAGGCCACAATTGATTCCATCCCGCACCCGAAAGCAGCGCCGCGCGCATCCCCTCGAGCGAATACGTCACCGGAATCAATCGCGCCAAAATCCGCAATGGCTCCGGAAGCACGCTCACCGGATACATCATCCCGCCCACCAGACTCGAAACGCCCAGTACGACCCACTTCGCGGGGTTCCCGCGCTTAAAGAGAATTGTATAACTGGCCGATAATATTCCTAGTCCTGCAAACGCGAGAATGGAGGCCAGCAGTATCACCACCGCTCCCGCCCAGTTGGCCGCCCGCGGCGCGAACCCGAAAAGCAGCGCGCCCCACGCGAGATACACGCACGTCCGCAGCGCCAAAGCAGTGAATGGATACACCGCGGAACCCGCGAGGATCACCGGCAGCGGTGTTTGCGTCACCAGCAACGCCTCCAGAGTCCGGTTCTGGCGTGCCTCCTCGATGCTCGAATCGAAGGCCGTCATGGATACGCTCAGGTAATCGAAAAATGCGAAGCCAACCAGCGCAAACGCGAAGTAGCTTCCTCCCGCAGGCAGCGCCTTCGTTAACTCCGGGCTTTCCACGAAGCGCGATAGGTAATAAAACGTCGCGACGCCGAATAGAGCCTCCAGCATTTCCAGCAGAAACGCTCCGCGATACCCGCGAGCAATCGCAAAATCGCGCGCGAAAAATGCCGCAACCTTTCGCAAAGCCCGCACCGGCTTCATGGCTGCGCGTCGTCCACTGTCACCCGGTGTCGCGCCAGACGCGTGATCGCGTCCGCGAACGTTGTAGCGCCTGCCTTCGCGCACAGCCCGCGCGGAGAATCGAACGCGACGACGCGGCCTTCCTCGAGCAGGATCACGCGGTCGGCAATTTCTTCCACTTCGCTAAGAGTGTGCGAAGCAAAGAGCAGTGTCGTCCCGTGCCGACGAACCAAGTCGTCTTTCAGCAACCGGCGAAAATCCGCAGCTGCCAGCGGATCGAGGCTGCGGGTGGGTTCATCGAGCAACAGAATCGCAGGCTCGTGCAGCAGCGCGCGGGCGAGCCCCAGACGGTGCGTCATGCCGGTCGAATAAGTCCGCACCTGCCGGTCGAGTTCGGCGCCGATGCCCATCCGTTCGGCGGCGAGCTTGATGCGGCTGCGCGCCTCGGCGCCGGAAATATTGTTCATGGCTGCAAAGAAAGCCAGATTTTCGCGGCCGCTCAAGCGAGTGTAAAAACCTTCATCGCCTCCGGTGTGATAGCCAAACTGATAGCGCGCATGTGCCGCCTCGCGCTCGACGTCGCAGCCTCCAATCGCCGCGCGGCCTCGCGTGGGGATAATCAAGGTAGCAAGCACGCGGAGAAGAGTGGACTTTCCCGCGCCATTCGGCCCAACGATTGCTACCACCTCCGCGGGTTGGACCGAAAAGGAAATTCCTGCCAGCGCTCGCTCCGTCGGCCGGGAAACCGGCTGCAGCAATGCGCGCCACCCGGTGCGCGCCGGCGGAAAATATTTTTCGAGGGACTCCACCGAAATAGCGGGCGCGGGCATCACGCTGGTTATAACCGAATTCGCCGTAGCGAAGCTAGTTCCACCGTTGCTGTTCGCGGCGGGTGCCAGTAGAATAGGGGGCGACGACTTGATAAGCGCAGGGCGTGCCTATCCAATCGTACCTCCGCCGTAAGCCAAGGCGGCGGAACAAACCCAGCCCGACACCAAGGGAGCGGCCGCAATGGACGCACCTCTTTCCTTGCATACGGTTGTAGTCGTATCCGCCGAACAGGTTTCGTGTCCCCTCGGCGAAGAAGCAGCCATTCTGAATCTGAAGAACAGCGTCTACTACGGCATGAATCCCGTGGGCGCGCGTATTTGGGAGTTGCTCAAGCAGCCCAAGCGCGTCAGCGAATTGCGCGATCTCTTGCTCGACGAATACGAAGTCGAGCCGGAGCGTTGCTCACAGGACTTACTCGCCTTGCTCCAGAAAATGCGCGAGGAAGGCTTGATCGAAGTAGAGGCTGCGGCGGCTGTGTAGCGACACGCGACTTTGTTTCGCGCCGCGGGTTGAAACAACGCAAGTCGCGGCAGGCCCGGAGAAACCAGAGAATCATGATCGAGCGTTTCGCAAGATTTCAGCGGCTGAGCTCTTTCGAGCGCGGCGTCGTCCTCGAAGCGGCGGGCGGGCTGCTCGCCACCTGGCTCGGTTTGCGCCTCATCGGCTTTCGCCGCTGGGAACGCGTGCTCGCTGTATTCGCGCCGCCAGAAAACGCAACCGCGCTGGCGCCAGCCGCATCGGAGCAGGAGTCCGCGCTCTCTGATCGCGCGGATGGAAGCGGCGGCGGCGCGTAATGTTTTGTTCCAGCCGAACTGCCTCGAGCAGTCGCTCGTGCTCTGGTGGCTGCTGCGCCGGCGCGGCATCGCCGCGGACCTGCGCATCGGCGCGCGCAAGGATTCCGACCGCTTCGAAGCGCACGCTTGGGTGGAATTTGGCTCTCAGGTTCTGAACGATGCGGGCGCCGAGCATCGCCATTTCATTCCGTTCGAGAAGCCCATCCTTTCCATGGAGGCGCGCATCGAGTGAGCGGCATCGTCGGCATGTACGAACGCAGTGGCGCGCCGGTAGATCGCACGCTGTTGCAGGCCCTCGCTCATTTTCTTTCCTACTGCGGTCCGGACGCGCGCGACACCTGGTCTCACGGCCCGTCGGCTTGGGCCACACGATGTTCCGCACCACGCGCGCTTCGCAATTCGAACGCCAGCCCGCCAGCCTCGCCGGTCGGCTTTGGATTACAGCCGACGCCAGAATTGACTGCCGAGACGAGCTCCTGGGCAAGCTGACCGAGCGCGAGGGCGGCAAGCTCTCCGGCCCCATCGCCACCGATTCCGATTTGATTTTGCGTTCCTACGCCGTCTGGGGCGCCGACTGCGTCCAGCATCTGCGCGGGGATTTTGCCTTCGCCATCTGGGACGCGCAGCAAAAGCTTCTTTTCTGCGCGCGCGACCATTTTGGAATCAAGCCATTCTATTATTCCGAATTGGGAGAGCTGTTTCTCTTCAGCAACGTGCTCGATTGCCTGCGCCAGCATCCCGAACTCTCCTCGGACCTAAACGACGCAGCCATCGGCGACTTCCTCCTGTTCGGTCTGAATTGCGACGTCGCCACCACCACGTTCCGCGATATTCGCCGCTTGCCGCCGGCGCACTGCATGACGGTATCTTCCGACGACTTGCGCATCCAGCGCTACTGGTCCGCGCCCACCGAAGGCCGCATCCGCTATCAGCGCGCCGAAGATTACGTCGAGCATTTCCAGATTCTCCTGCAAGCCGCAGTCGCCGACCGCATGGCCGCCGATCGCACCGGGATTTTGCTGAGTGGCGGCCTAGATTCCGGCACGGTCGCAGCCACCGCCCGCGAACTTTCCACCCGTCCCGGCAGCCCCAAAGATTTGCGCGCCTACACCGTGGTCTACGACTCGCTGTTCCACGACGAAGAAGGCGCCTACGCCCAGCGAAACCGCCGACTTCCTCAAGATTCCCATCCGCTTCATCCCCATGGATCACGTCCAACCCTTCGAACGCTGGGACGATCCGTGCGTCAGCATTCCCGAGCCGGTAGATGACCCGTGCTTCGCCGGCCTCTTCGACCAATTTCAAGCCATCGCCACAGATTGCCGCGTGGTGCTTTCCGGCGAAGGCAACGACAGCCTCATGCACTTTCAGATGATGCCGTACATGAAAGACATGATGCGCAATCGCGAATGGCAAAAGCTTCCTGGCGGAAACTTCGCGGTACATCTGGCTGCGGCCTTCCGCCCTGCCTGGAGTGTGGCGTAGGATTAAGGGACTTTTAGGAACGACGGCGCCACTCCGCAATTTCCGCGCTGGTTGGCGCCAGACTTCACGCGCCGATTGGGTTTGCAAGACGCGCGTAAGAGAATGGAACCAGCTCGTCCCTGGTTCTCCGTCTCACCCTGTCCTGCCCGGAGGCGTACGCCTCGCTCTCGCCGTCCTACTGGTCCCACATGTTCGAACTCGAAAATCCCGGCGTCTCGCGCTACCCAGTGGAGGTTCGTCATCCATTCTTCGATCTGCGCATCGTCAATTACTTGCTCGCGCTCCCGCCTTTTCCTTTGTTTTTCGAGAAGAAGCTGCTCCGCGAGGCAGTTGCAGGCCGCCTGCCCGAGAAAATTCGCACCCGCCGCAAGAGTCCCCTGGCTGGAGATCCGCTGGTCGCGCACGTCGGGCAGCGGCAGACGCCCTGGATCGAGCAGCTCGCATGGGCCGACAGAGATTAGCTCGTACGTTGACAAGTCCGCATTGACGCTGTTCGAAAACGAAACGCTTCCGGCGAAGATGGACACCGACGTTCGCCCTCTTTGCCTCAACTTTTGGTTGCAGTCAGCGCGCAGAGTCCGGTATAACTTGCGTGCGGAGGTTCGCAATGCTTAAGCCCGTAAAACGGGTGAAGAAGCCCTATTCATCTCCTATCATAACGATGTACGGTACGGTTCAGGAGTTGACGCAAAACAAAATGGGTAGCAGGGGCAACGACGGCGCCAAGAAGCCTAAGAACCGCAGCGGCTAGTGCCGACGTTCGCCCGCAATCGCGGGAATCGGAGTCACCTGCAAGCAAACGAGCCCGTCGCATGAGTTGCCGGAAACGTCCGGCCCTAACTGAAAATTCTCGCGAATTCGAGATGCGGCTCAGGGCGCATTTTTTCACGACGTGGACTGCATCCTTTGACTGAATGCCGCTTCACCTACTTCGTTTTCGGTCTCACCCTCCGTTCGAATGGGCCAATCCCTGAGTTATCGCTGACAACCCGCGCCGACGCTGTCGCCGACGTGCACGTCCACCTGAATCTTTCTCCCCTCGGAACCCGCATCCTCCCTTCCGATCCAGAGACGCTCACCTATACCAGTCCTTACCAAGATGAATCCGGCAATTCCATGCTCCGAATCTGGAGTATCGCTGGTGGCAAATTCTGCCGGCTGGATTACGCCGACGGAACGCAATTCTGGCTGGACCGCGATGGAACGGAAGTCTGGGCTACTTGGCGCGAAAATTCGACGATCGAAGATACGGCGACTTATCTATTGGGTCCCGTTCTCGGCCGGTTACTGCGCCTCCGCGGCGTGACCTGCCTGCATGCCAGCGCGGTGGCCTTCGGCGAACAAGCCGTCGCGATCGTCGGGCCCGCGGGCGCTGGAAAATCGACCACTGCAGCGGCGTTGGCGCTGCGCGGCCACGCGATTCTCTCCGACGACGTGGTCGCGCTCGCCGAGCGTGATCGGTCGTTCTATGTTCACTCCGCGTACCCTTATCTCTGTCTCTGGCCCGAGTCGGTGCGATCATCTACGGTTCGGCCGACGCTTTGCCGCAACTCAGCGCTAATTACGACAAACGCTGCTTGTCGCTCGGAAATCAGGAATTGCGGTTCGCGGAACGTCCCATGCAACTCACTGCGATCTATGTCTTGGGCGAGCGCCGCGGCGATCCTGCTCCTACAATCGAAGACCTTTCTCCGCAGCAAGCGTTTCTTTCGCTGTCTGGCCAACACCTTCGGGATGAACGTCGTGGATGGCAGCATGCGCGCCAAGGAATTCGAGATGCTCGGGCGCCTGCGTCCCGGCTGTGCGTATCCGTCAGATCTGGCCGCACGAAGACCCCAACCGCCTGCCCGAGCTGTGCCAACGAATTTGCGATGATGTCCAGGCAATAAGCTCGCGAAAACCGGCGCTCGCCTGATCGAATCCGCCGCATTTACGCCTATCCCACTGAGAGTGGCTCTTTGAATACCGCGTGGTGGAATATTTGGCCCTCTTCGGTTTGGCCGCCATTTACAGCTATGCTACTATCCCCGTTCAAATGGCGTGTCCGAACCCCATTAAACGGCGCTGGTGTCTGAGCCGGTGGGATAAACCGTCTTCAACAGCTCAATTTTCATACTCGTGTCTCGATTCCGACGCCACCAAACTCCCTTTTCACTCGCGGTATATCAGGCTTCAGAAATACAGAACATGAGGAGAACCTCCATGCAGAAGAAATCCCCGCTGGGCAAGTTTGCAGCTTTTGTCGCGGTAGCATTGGTCATTTCCACTTTATTTATATTTGTCATGATCCACCATGGGCGCAGCGCGGCGCGCGCAGTCTCGTCGCAGTCGGCTGGCGCGGCCGCAACGAAGGCCGTGCCGGCAAACTTCGACTGGACCAAGTACGGCCAGCTTCCTCTCGAGTTTGAGGCCAATCAAGGCCAGACGGCCCCGGACGTTCGCTTCCTTTCACACGGTGACGGTTACACGCTGTTCCTCACCGGAGACGAAGCCGTCATGACCTTGCGACAACCCGCACCTGGTTCTGATTCGCGGCTTGGCCGCGCGAAATTCGGCAAAGGCCTCGCCACTCGCGGCTCTGCGGTAAAAGTCTCCGTTCTGCGCATGCAGCTCGACGGCGCGAATCCGAACGCGACCGTGTCTGGCGTTGACCGCATGCCCACAAAAGTGAATTACTTCATCAGCAACGACCCGAAGAAGTGGCACACCAACGTCCCGGCCTACTCCCAGGTGAAATACCAGGGCATCTATCCGGGCGTGGACCTGCTTTTCTACGGCAACCAGCGCCGCCTCGAATACGATTTCGTTGTTTCCCCTGGAGCCAATGCGAACCAGATCGCCCTCGATGTCAAAGGTGCGGACAAATTGCAACTCGATCAGAATGGCAACCTGCTGATGAGCGTGCGGGGCGGCAAAGTCGAGTTGCAGAAGCCGATTATTTATCAGGACGTGAATGGCCAACGCTGCGAGATCGCGGGAAACTACGCCATCACGAATAATCACGAAGTCCGCTTTGCAGTCTCGGACTATGACTACAACCGGCCACTCACGATCGACCCGGTTTTGAATTACGTCACCTACCTCGGTGGCACGGGGACCGACACCGCTTTGGGAATCGCCTTGGATGCGGCGGGAGACGCCTATGTCGCTGGTGTAACTACATCAGCCACGGATTTTCCGACGATGAATCCCGAATCACCAGCGCCCGGCGACACTGCCTCATTGGGCACCGCATTTATTTCCGAGCTGAACCCCGGAGGCAGCGCGCTCATTTATTCCACATACCTCGGAGGCAGCGGCAATGGACTGCCAGCCGGAATGGGCGGCATAGGAGATTTGGCTACCGCCATCGCCGTGGACACAGCAACCCCGCCGAATATCTATGTGACCGGCTTTACAGGTTCTCCGGATTTTCCGGTGAGCACGAACGCCCTGATTGGAAGGCCTGGACCGGGCGGGACGAGCACCGGTGGGTCGGCTTCATAACCAAACTCACTCCATCCCTGATAGGGACCGCCCAACTTGCTTACTCCACCTATCTGGGTGGCAACACGGAAGACGAGGGAAATGGCATTGCGGTTGATGCCAGTGGCGACGCTTTCGTCACGGGACTAACGCTATCCACCGATTTCCCGACGACGACAAACGCATACTCTCAAACGGCTCTCAATCCGACGAATGGAGGCGCTTTTCTGACGGAAATCAATACCGTCACGGGCACGGACGTATATTCGACTTACTTCGGAGGAACAAACGGCGCAGGAAGCATTTACTTGTTCGGTGATGAGGCGTTTGGAATCACCGTGGACACTAGCTCGAACGCTTACATCGTGGGTACGACTACTTCGGCCGACTTTCCAACGGCCGGACACACCATCAGCTCCTGTACGACCGACACAGCCGGAATCGCGTTCGTTTCGGTGATTAACACCACCACTCCCGCGCTGACTTATCTCAACCTGTTTGGGCGGCGCGACTACCGAAACCCAGGGTCAGGCCATCACGCTGGGCCCTGCGGGGATCGCTTACGTCACGGGTCAAACGACCTCGACAGATTTTCCGGTAACCGCGAATTCCATTCCGGCTCCGGCGGGCTTCGGCGCAGGCAACGGCGTGGTATTCGTCTCGCTCCTGAACACCACCAGCACCACGCCGAATCAGTATTCGACCCTGTTGGGCGGGAACAACGGCGACATCGGCCTATGGCATCGCCGCCGATTCCACGGGCAATGCGTACGTTGGTGGCTCTACGGGCTCAGCCGATTTTCCGCTCACATCTGGCGCGCTGATTCAGTCCAGGAATAACGCGTTTGGCACAGGCTTCGTTTCAAAGATCAATCCTGGCGGAAACGGACAGGCCGACTTGCTTTACTCCAGTTACTTTGGAGGCAACGGAGTCGGCGGTACATTCGACGCGGCTTATGGCGATCGGACGTTTCCGGCACGAACGCGTAATCACCGGTCAAACGGCCTCTTCCGATTTGCCGGTGACCAGCGGCGCATATCCAGTCACGCTCAAGAGTACGACGCACGAACGCGTTTGTCGCCGATTTGCCTCTGGTTCCAACGATCTCCGTCTCCCCGACCAGCCTTCCTTTCGGAACGCAACTGGTCGGCGACAACAACCGCCCGCGATGTTCGTCACGCTCACGAACAACACGTGATCGGCGATCACGCTGACGATTCCGGCCACAATCAGCGGGACGAATCCCGCGGATTTCGCGGAGTCTGCTGGCACTTGCGTGGCCTCGCTGCCTGCAGCAGCCAGCTGCACGATCGGCGCCACGTTCACGCCTGCTGCGGCTCAAGCGTATATCCGCGACGCTGAAAATCGCGTACACCTTCAGCGGCATCACAGGCACCACGTCTTCAGGTCCCGCTCACTGGAACGGGCAGCACGACCATCGCTGCAATCGGCTTCAGCCCCTCCAGCCTCACGTTCGCCGGCCAGCTCCTCACCACCACGAGCGCCGGACAAACCCTCACAGTCAGCAACCCGAGCACCGCTAATGCGCTCACGATCACTGCGATCACCGCCAGCACCGACTACACCATCGCCTCGAATTCCTGCGGCGCGGTGCCAATCACCATCGCTGAGTCGCCAGGCGGGACGCCCTGCATGTTGAGCATCACATTCAATCCCAGCGCCACCAGCGCGCCAGGTGCGGACAACGGCACGATCATGTTCACCGACAACGCCAATGGCAGCCCGCAATCGTTCACGCTGAACGGCACCGCCTGGGACTTCTCGGTCACGGCCGGCAGTGCAAGCGTCGCCAAGGGTGCCATGGGCACTTTCCCCGTGACCATCACCGGACTCGGCGGATTCACCGGCATGGTCTCTTTCACGTGCACGCCCGGCAGCACGCTAGTTACCGCGTGCGCCGTGCCGACTACCAGCGCGGCGGCCGCACCCGGAGCCATGGTCAACGGAACGCTCACGGCGGCTTCCTTCGTCGTCGCCGCCGGAGTCCATGAAGGTTCCGCCCACAGCCACGCCGCAACAGCTGCTCCTCGTGATGCTGGCGATCGCTCTGCTGTTCATGATCCCCGCAACACGACGCTTCCGCACTCGCATGGGGATGGCTGGAGCGATGCTAGTGTTTATCATGGTGGCAGGCTGCAGCGGAAACGGCCCGAAGCCCAAGACCACAACGCTGACAGTTACACCGTCGTCCGGTGGCGTCACCAAGCCGGCCATCACGGTGAACGTCACCATCACATAGCGAGAATCGTTCTCCAACAAACTCGGGCCGCGCGTTCTGGTCTTCCAGGCCGCGCGGCCTTTATTCTTTCTACTCGCAATCTCAGCTGACTCGCGCAATGTTTTCGATTTTTTGCCAATTATTCGGTCCGCGAGAGATTTGCCCAACCACCCGAACCTTCACGAAATCGAAGTTTTTCGCCCGGCACACTACCCATAACCCGCCTTTCCATCTATTCTAAGTGCCGCCGCGCGCCAACGAATTACGGGCTATCTCGCATCTGAAACACTCGCGGAACGAAGCACTCTAAAACCACCACATTCACTGGAGGATGCGGTTGATGAAAAAAGTAGCGGGGATTCTGTTGTTGACGGCGCTTTTCTGTGGCCACGCCATGGCCCAGGAAAATTCGATGTTCAAGCCGAATCTCTCGAAGCTCAAGCCTCGCAAGCCTGAGCGCGCGAAATTTGAACTCGGTGCCGGATACACCTATCGCTCGTTCCTGGAGCCTTCCCCTCATCCGCCCAATCTAAGCAACCGGCTGAACATGAATGGATTCAACGTCCATGGCGAATACCGCATCTTCCGCTGGCTCAGCGCCGCCGGCGATATTTCCGGCGCATATAACATCAGCTCGATCAACGGCAACACCCAGATGTACACGTTGATGTTCGGTCCCGAATTCTATCCTCTCGGCCACCGTCACAAAATCACTCCTTTTGGTCACTGTACTCTTTGGCGAGGGCTTTTCCGTTTACAATCTCGCAAGCCAGGGCGGCTTTGCCTCGGTGAGTCATTGGGATAACGGTTACCTCTGGATGGCTGGCGGCGGCCTCGACGTCCGCTTCAAAAAGCGCTGGGCCATTCGCCTGATTGATGCCGATTACGAGATCACGCATTTTGGCAACGTCGGCACCGGAAGCTACGGTGGGACCAGCCAGGGAAATTATCGCATCTCGGTCGGCTTGATCTACCGCTTCGGCGTGAAGTAGCTCGCGCGGGTTTCACGGTGTGGCTAAGATAGCGTCTGCGCGCCGGTTGGCCGTGAAGATGCTACGAACTCCTCGCCCGCTCTGATTTAACATTGGTCTTGCGAAAGGACCGCTAGTCGTAGGAGATTACCCCACCGTGGAGCAAACCATTGGCGAAGGCCGCTCGCGGCTGTTGATTTTGCCGGTGGCTCTCGCGTGCGGCACTTTCCTGTGCTATCAAGCCGCGCGGCTCTGGCTCGCCGACCATCGCATTCATTCCAGCAAACTCGAAGTCATCGAGAATGGCGCGGCGCTCGAGCCCGGCGACGCCGAAGCCTGGGACATCCTGGGCCGCCATCGCCAGCTCGATTTCGCCAATGCCGATCCTGTCCAAGCTCTCGCGAATTATCAGCACGCGATCCATGACGATCCGCTTTCTGCGAACTACTGGATGAATCTTGCGGGCGCCTACGAGGCGAATGACGATCTGAAAGGCGCGCAAGAAGCATTTGAACACGCCCGCGCCGTCTATCCGCTCTCCGCGGAAGTCGCCTGGAACTACGGCAATTTTCTGCTGCGCCAAGATCAGGACGCCGCCGGTTATGCCCAAATCCGCCACGCAGTTCAATCCGACCCGTCGTTTCTCACTCTCGCGATTTCGCGGGTGTGGCGCTCCAGCCACGACGTGAATATTCTGCTCGACCAAGTCCTGCCCGCGAATGCCGACGCCTATTTTCAAGCGATCAATTTCTTCGCCTCCATTCGCCAGCCCGACCCAGCGCTAATCGTTTGGCGCCGCTTCGTCGCTCTTGGGAAACCGTTCGCGCTCCCGCGCGTGTTTCCTTTTCTTGACGAACTGATCGTGGCTGACCGGTCCAGCGACGCAGCCCGCGTATGGGTCGAGGCCCTCACCGCGGGAGGTCTGCCCCACGACCCACCCTTGAAGCACTCGCTCATCTGGAATGGTGATTTTGCCCACGATTTTGAAAATGGCGGGCTCGGATGGCGATGGAACGCACCGGTCGGTGCCGCGATCGATTTTGACACCCCTCCTCCTTCTGCAGGGGTCCGCTCGGTGCGCCTGGATTTCGGCGGAGGCAGCAACCTGGAAATCACGGAGCCGCTGCAGTTCGTGGCCGTCGAACCCGCTCGCAAATATCATTTCCACGCCTATATGGAGACCGAAGGAATCTCCACCGAAAGCGGCATGCGTCTCTCGATTAGCGACCCCAATCACAACGCCGTGGTGAACCTGTTGACCGAAAATCTGACGGGTTCGCACAAATGGACCGCGATTGACTTGGACCTGACGACGGGACCGGATACTCATTTCCTTGTGGTGCACCTCTACCGCACTGCCAGCCGCTTATTTGAAAATAAGCTGAGCGGCACGGTCTGGCTCGCCGACGTTACGTTGATTCCCGCTGACGCCCAGCCGGGGAACGCTCCGCAATGAATTTCATTCGCGCCGGACTCTTGCTCTTGTTTGCGTTTGCCGTGCTGGCGTTCGGCGCCGTGGAAGTGTGGTCCGCGTCGCTTCTGGAAATAGGAGCCGGCATTTTATTCGTCGGCTGGGCCGCGATTGTTTATCTCGATCCCGCCGCAAAAATCGAATGGAATCCTTTGAACTGGCCCCTCGCCGGCTTTATCGCCATCGGCCTGATTCAACTGGCGTTCCACCTCACACCCTATCCGTTCCTCACTCGCGTCGAATTGCTGAAGCTGGCCGCCTACTTCCTGATCTTTTTTCTCTCGACACAAGCCTTTCGCCAGCGCGGCGATCTCACGAATCTCGCGTGGTTTCTCATTTTTCTTTGTTTCTTCGTCTCGCTGCTCGGAATTATTCAGCACTTCACCACCGAAACGAAGCTGTACGGATTCCGCGCCCTCAGTGAAGGTGGCGATCCCTTTGGTCCATTCGTAAATCGCAACGATTTCGCGGGCTTCGTCGAGCTCACGCTCCCCGCCGGTCTGGCGCTGATGATTTTCCGCGGTTTGCGCGGCGACATGTTTCCGCTCGCCGGCCTGCTCACCATCGTTCCCACGGGCGCCATGGTTCTCTCCGGCTCGCGCGGCGGCATCGTCAGCTTCGGCTTTGAGATCGCGGTGCTCGCGTTGCTGGCGCGGTCGCGGAAAGGTCCGCACGGCCCGCGGCTCGCGGCACTCGCCATCGTAGGATTGGCTGCTCTGGCTCTGGTGATATGGCTCGGCGCTGGCAAAGCTCTCGAACGCTTTTCCACTTTGCATTCTGGCGACGTTTCGCTTTCCCGCCGCGCCACCATGGTTCACGGCGCCGCCCACATGTTCTTCGACCATCCCGTCGCCGGCACCGGCGTTGGGTCGCTGGTAGCCGTCTATCCGCGGTACGAAACCCTATACGACGGCAAAGTTGTGGACCACGTCCACAACGACTACATGGAAATGCTCGCGGAAACCGGAATTCTGGGCGCATTCTGCGGCCTCGTATTTCTCTGGCTCTTGTTCCGCCATGCGCGCAACTGCTTTGCGGCGGAGCAGGGCCATTTCTCGCGCGCCATTCACGCCGGAGCAATCGCCGCGCTCTGTGGGCTGCTGCTGCACAGCCTGGTGGACTTCAACCTGCACATTCCATCTAACGCGCTGCTGTTTCTGTTGCAAGCGCATCTCGCCACCACCACCCCATTGCCGTCCGAAGGAGCCCCCACGCGCCGACGGACGCGCGCGCCCGACCGCGATATCGGCGACGAAAGGGAGCACGCCCTTCCGTAAGTGGTCGTGCCCCTTGCATAACTGTCTTGCCGTACCCGCACAACTCTTGGGAACTTTCAGAGATCGTTAATTTGTTTGGGCGTCATAGGTGCGTTGGCAAGTTGGTCTTCGCTGGTTGACAGCGGTACTCAGGGTAAGGGATAGTCTTTCTGGGGTTTTCTATCGCTATGATAAGGACCGTCCGAGCCATATCGGACTGGCTCACAGTGAAGCTCGTCTTGATAGTGCCGGTGCTCTTGTGGTGTAGCCCTGCGGCCTTGCACGCCCAGCAAAAGACCGAGACTCCGCAGCAGACTAACCAGAAAATTCAGGAGCTCGCGACACTCGCCAAGTCTCAGCCGCGCGACGTCCCGATCGGGACGGGCGACTTGCTGCACATTGACGTTTTCGACGTCCCGGAACTTTCCCGGGACGTTCGGGTTAGCGAGCTAGGGGATATTACCTATCCTCTGATCCCCGGAAAGATTCAGGTAGCAGGACTCACGCCTTTCCAGCTCGAAGAAAAGATGCAACAGCTCTTGATTGAAAATGGCTTGGTAACTCATCCACAAGTTTCTGTCTTCATGAAGGAGCAGAATAGCCAGCCAGTTTCTGTTGTCGGAGCAGTAGGTAGACCCATGGTTTACCAGATCCTTCGGCCCACGACTCTGCTGGAGTTGCTCGCCAACGCCGGCGGAATCACCGACGAAGCGGGAAGCGTCGTGTTGATCACTCGTGCGACGGGCGTGCCAGCTCCGAGGACTGTCTCTGCTTCATCGGACGAGACACCGCCCCAAAACTCCCAGACCATCTCGATTCGCTTGCAGGACCTGCTGGAATCCGGCGATCCGTCGTTCAACATTCAAGTCCTCGGGGGCGATGTGGTTTCCGTGCCACGCGCCGGCATCGTATATGTGATGGGCGGGGGGATTACGCAGCCCGGCGGCTATGTTCTGCAAAGCCACGGGGAACAGATCAGTGTGCTGAAAGCGATTGCGTTGGCCCACGGCACCACCGGTTTTGCGAAGGCGGATGACGCGGTCATCATGCGCAACAATCCCCTCACCGGCCAGAGAGATGTGATCCCGGTGCACGTTAAGCAAATTGAACACCGCAAGGCCGAAGACGTCGCCATGAAGTCGAATGACATCCTGTACATCCCGGACAGCCTCGGTAAGAAAGTATTGGCGCGAGGCGCCGAGGCCGCGGTCGGAGTGGGTACTTCCGTCGCCATCTACCGGACGGCGTACTGAGTGATGCTTACGGATCGTGCACGCAAACCGCCCGCCGGCGGAGCCACAAAGGTGAAGGGGTAAATGGAAGAGCCATCCCGGATTGTTCCCAGCGTTCGTGAGCGCAAGCCAGGGGATGCATTAACGGTCATTCCCGCGCCCTCCGTCCTGCCTTGGGATCAGGTCCCGCGCGAGCCTCACCTGCTCGATTACCTGATCATCCTCCGCAAGCACCAGTGGCTCATCGTCGCGTTCTTGCTTACCGTCGTCACCGTGGTCACCATTGCTTCCTTCAAAACCAAGCCCGAGTATGAAGCCGCCGCGCGCGTCGAAGTGGACAAAGAGGCGCAAAACTTGCAGCCCTTCCCGGACTCCAATGCCTTCGGCGAATACGAGGACTCGGAAACTTACATCGAAACGCAAACCAAGATTTTGCAGAGCGAAACCCTTGCGCTCATGACCATCAGGACCATGGATCTTGGCCGCTATCCCGAATTTGGTGGTACGCCGAACTCCATTGCCTGGCAGCACGCTGGCCCCTCCACCAGCAGGCCCGCGATTCTTGGTGCCTTTTTGTCCCGTCTCAGCGTCAAACGCGTTCCCAATAGCCGCCTGATCGAAGTCCAATTCGCGGCCGAAGATCCACAGCTCGCCGCTCAAATCGTCAATACGCATCTGCAAAACTACGTGGAAGAAAATTTCCGCAGCAAATACGACGCCACCACTCAGGCCTCCAACTGGCTCTCGGGCGAACTCGAAGAGCTCCGCATCAAAGTCGAGAAATCCGAAGATGCGCGCATCGCCTACGAACGCGAAAATCAAATTTGGCAGATTGACGAAAAACAGGACATTACCACTCAGAAGCTTGCCGATCTCAGCAAAGCGGTAACCGACGCACAAACAGATGTGGCCGAGAAAGAGGCTCTGTATCGCATGGCTGCTTCTGGCAACGTGGACGCCCTGCCCGCGGCGCGTAACAACGCGGTGATCTCCAACTTGCTCAACCGTAAGTCATCCCTGGACGAGCAGTACGCAGAATCTCTGGATCAATACGGTCCGAATTTCCCCAAAGTCTTGCGTCTCGCCGCTCAGCAGAAAGAAGTGAATGACGACCTGGCCGCTGCGCGGAAGAACATGGTTGAAGGCGTGGAAGAGGAATATAACACCGCGCGCACCCACGTCGAACTCCTGCAAGACGCGCTCGATAAACAAAAAACCGAGGCCAACGGCCTCGCCGAAAAGCTCGTGCAGTATCACATTCTCCAGCACGATGCCGAATCGAATAAGCAGCTCTACGATGGTCTGCTGCAAAAGCTCAAAGAAGCGGGCATCACTGCCGGCCTTCGTTCCAGCAACATCCGCGTGGTGGACCCGGCTCTCGCTCCCACCACTCCCTCGCGGCCGCAGAAAGCTCGTAATATTTCGCTCGCGTTTCTGGTCGGTTTGGTTGGCGGCGTCGGCCTTGCGCTGTTCCGCGAATATCTGGACAACACCGTGAAATCGCCGGACGACATCGAATCGCTCACCGGTCTTCCTTCCCTTGCAGTCGTGCCGTCTTTGCCCGGTTTGAACGCGACGCACAACCGGTTCTCGCGGCTCGCTCGCGACGCCGCTCCGCAATCCGCCACCGGTCCGCGCGTCGAATTGCTGTCCTACGTTCAGCCGAAATCGCAAATTTCCGAAGCGTTCCGCGCGCTGCGTACGTCCCTGTTGCTTTCGCAGGCCGATCATCCGCCGCAGGTCATTTTGGTCACCAGCGCGTTGCCGCGCGAAGGTAAAACCACTGCCGCGGTGAACCTCGCTGTCACTCTCGCGCAACTCGGCGATCGCACGCTGCTGATGGACTCCGACTTGCGCAAGCCCGGCATCCGGCGCGCGCTGAACTTAACCATCGGGAAAGAAGTGGGCTTGAGCTCCTACTTGGCCGGTGTTTCAACCCTGGACGAAGTCACCATCCCCCATCCCACCATCAATAATCTTGTCGCTCTCACCACCGGCCCCGTGCCGCCCAGCCCCGCCGATTTGCTTTCGTCGCACCGCATGCGTGAAGCAATCATCGAACTCCGCCACCGCTTCAAATTTATCGTCATTGACTCGCCCCCGGTCATGGCCGCGACAGATCCAGTGATTTTGTCCGCGTTGACGGACGGAGTTTTGCTGGTTGTGCGCAGCGGTGAAACCCCCAAGGAAGCCTTTACGCGCACCCGCGATTTGCTCGCAGCCGTGAAGTGCCGCCTGCTAGGCGTCGTACTCAATGCCGTCGATTCCAGCGCGCCGGATTATTACTATTCTTACCGCTACTATCCGTACGCTTATGGCTATGGATATGGCGAAGATGCAGGAAAGAAGAGTCCTAGATTTTCGTCCGGGTCCGAAGATACTCACGGGCCCTCTACATAAGAAGAGGTGCAATTATGCGTTGTCTCATAACCGGCGGTGCCGGATTCATCGGCTCTCATTTGTCGGAGGCTTTGCTGGCGCAGGGCGAGGAAGTGTTTGTTTTGGACGATCTTTCCACCGGCAGCGTCGAAAATATCCGCCACCTCAAAACCAACAATCGCTTTCATTACATCTTCGATTCCATCATGAACAAGCACTTGCTGGCCGAAATGGTGGACGAATCGGATGTGATTTTTCATCTCGCTGCGGCCGTCGGCGTGCGCCTCATCGTCGAAAGCCCGGTGCGCACCATTGCCACCAACGTGCACGGCACGCAAAACGTGCTCGATGCCGCTTCCAAGAAAAAGAAGCTGGTCTTTGCCGCCTCCACCTCCGAAGTCTACGGAAAGAGCGACAAAGTCCCCTTCCACGAAGACGCTGACCTCGTCCTCGGTCCCACCACCAAGGGACGCTGGAGCTACGCCGCCTCCAAAGCTCTCGACGAATTTCTCGCGCTCTCTTACTGGAAAGAAAAGAAGCTTCCCGTCATCATCGCCCGCTTCTTCAACACCGTCGGCCCGCGGCAAACCGGCCGTTACGGCATGGTGCTTCCGAACTTCGTCCGTCAGGCACTGGCGGATGAGTCCATCACGGTGTACGGCACCGGCCAGCAATCACGCTGTTTCTGTGACGTGCGCGATTGCGTCCACGCCGTGCTCCGATTGATCGCCAATGAAAAAGCGGTCGGAGAAGTCGTCAATATCGGCAGCACCCAGGAAGTCACCATCCAGGAGCTTGCGCATCTCGTGAAGCGGCGCACCAAGAGCAATTCGCCGATTACGCACGTTCCCTACGATCAAGCGTACGAACCCGGCTTCGAAGACATGCCCCGCCGTGTCCCAGCCCTCGGGAAACTCGAAGGACTTACGGGGTTCCGTCCGGCCACTTCACTTGACGAGATCGTGGACGGCGTCGTCGCCTATTTCCGCGAAAAACACGAAGGCGGCATGGCCAAGACCGTCACCGCTGCCGCCAGCCGCACGGCGGCAGGGCTGTCTGCGGATTGAAATTTCGCGAGTCGCTTGATCGTTTCGCCCCCGGCAACTAAGCGCGCTGTACGGTGTGTTTGGCCCGTCGAATGACGGCCTAGGGAGCATCCAACTTGTCTTCTACGATCCGCGTCGGCCTGGTTGGCTACGGCTATTGGGGCCCCAACTATGCCCGTGTCTTGAACGATTTGCCGGACGTCAGTCTCGCGTTCGTTTGTGACGCCCGAGAGGAGCAATTGCGCCGCGCGGCTTCCCGCTTCCCGCAGGTCCCGCTATCGCAGGATGTCGCCGAAGCCATGCGGCGCGACGATGCGGATGCCGTCATCATTTCCACCCCCGCTTCCACCCATTACGAATTGGCGTGCCTCGCGCTCGAGTCCGGCCGTCACGTGATCGTCGAAAAGCCGCTGGCACTGGAAATCGATCATTGCGAGCACCTGGCCGAGCTTGCCGATACAAAAGACCTCGTCCTCATGGTGGCGCACACCTTCCTTTACAATTCCGGAATTCAAAAGCTGCGCGAATTCGTCAAATCCCCTAATTTCGGGCGGGTCTATTACCTGCACGCCACGCGCACCAACCTGGGCCCCATTCGCCCGGACGTCAACGCCGTCTGGGATTTGGCCCCGCACGACATTTCCATCTTCAATTATTTGCTCGACGAGCAGCCGCAATGGGCCAGTGCCATCGGCTCGCGCGCCCTGGGAAATACTCGTGAGGATGTCGCCTTCATCACTCTTGGCTACGCGAACGACGTCATCGGCAATATTCACGTAAGCTGGGCCGATCCCAATAAAGTGCGTGAAGTGGTCGTGGTAGGCAGCCGCCAGCGTCTGGTCTTCGACGATCTCAATAGCATGGAGCGCGTGCGCATCTACGAAAAGGGCGTCTCCGTCGGTGAGACACATTCCGGCTCTTTTGGCGAATTCAAACTATTGATGCGCGATGGCGATATCGTCAGCCCCAAAATCGAATTGAGCGAACCGCTAAAAACTCAGCTCACCGATTTCGTCGAATCCGTTCGCGGGCGTCGCCCGCCGCTCTCTGGCGCGCTTAGCGGCACCCATGTGGTCCAGGCTTTGAAAGCAATTGACGCCTCCATGCGCGCGCGAGGAAAGGCTGTGGAGGTGGCAAAGTGCAAAGTTGCGTCCCGGTCGAACTAGGCAAGGATTGTTCGATCGATGCCGGCGTGATTTTGGGCTATCCTCCGGGCCGCGCCATCGAACGCACACCTGTCCGCATCGGCGATCGCGCGCGAATTCGCTCTGGCAGCGTCGTTTACGCTTCCGTTGAAATCGGCAACGGCTTCGAGACCGGCCACAATGTCATCATCCGCGAAGGCAATCGCATCGGCGACGATTGCGCCATATGGAACGGCACCACCGTTGATTACGACTGCGTGCTAGGCAATCGCGTCCGCATCCATTGCAATAGCTACGTCTGCCAGTACACCACCATCGAAGACGATGTCTTCCTCGCGCCCGGAGTAATGCTCGCGAACGATCCGCACCCGCTCTGCACCAAATGCATGCAGGGCCCGACGATCAAATCCGGCGCGAAGATCGGTATCAATTCCACCGTGCTGCCTCACGTGATCATCGGCGAAAACGCCCTGGTCGGCGCCGGGAGCGTGGTGATCGCCGATGTCCCGGCTCGCGCCGTCGTAGTTGGCTCACCCGCCCGCGTCATCTCCGACGTAGACGATCTGAAATGCGCGTTTGATATCGTGAAGCCGTACGAGAACGGCCTGGACGTTCGCCGCCGCCCTGAATGGAGCACCGTCGCGCCCCTCCCCCGGCCGCTGGTCCGTCCGGATCGAGCCTGACCGAATGAAAATTCTCGCCGCCGCTTTTGCCTACAATGAAGGCGACAAGATCCGCCGCACCATCGCCCGCCATCCCCAATCGCGCAATTATGATCTGCTCGTCATGGATGACGGTTCGACCGACGGCATGCTCGAATCCCTGCCCAAGGACGGATGGCTGCATCTCCGCAACGAGAAAAATCACGGCATCGGCTCGGCCATGAAGCGCGTTTTTCAGTACGCGCTCGACAACAATTACGACGTGCTCGTGATCCAGGCCGGCAACGATAAAGACGATCCCAACGAAATTCCCCGCCTGCTCGAACCCATCGCTTCCGGCCGCGCCGATTTTGTGCAAGGCTCGCGTTTCCTCCCCGGCGGAGGCTACGGCAATACGCCCGTATACCGCGTGCTAGCCACCCGCTTCGTCCATCCGTTGCTGTTCTCGATGTTTGTGGGAAAATACGTCACGGAAACCACCAACGGTTTCCGCGCCTTCCGCACCGAGATCCTGCGGGACCCGCGTATCAATTGGCGGCAGGAGTGGCTGGATAAATATGAACTAGAACCATATCTTCTCTATAATACGATTCGGCTAGGATATCGCCATTGCGAGGTGCCCGTCACCAAGGTGTACCCGCCTCGCCAGCAGGGATATACGAAAATGAAGCCGATCACCGGCTGGTGGAGCATCCTGCGGCCGGTGGTGTATTTGGGACTGGGCCTGAAGAAATGACGGCAACAACCAAAATCCCGTTCGTGGACCTGCAAGCGCAATACCGGACGATCGCCCCGGAGATCAACGCCGCCATCCAGGGCGTTCTGGATCGCAGCGATTATATTCTCGGCGATGAAGTCCGCCTGTTCGAGGAAGACTTCGCGAAATACGTTGGCACCACGCACGCCCTCAGCGTCGGCTCCGGCCTCGACGCCCTGGAAATTGCCTTGCGCGCCTACGGCATCGGTCCCGGCGACGAGGTAATCACGGCCGCGAACACATTCATCGCCACGGTCTTGGCCATCATCGCCGTCGGCGCGAAACCCGTGCTGGTGGAAATGGATCCGGCCACCTACAACATTGATCCCTCCGCGATCGAAGCCGCCATCACGTCGCGAAGTCGCGGAATCATGCCGGTGCATCTCTACGGCCAGCCCGCGGATATGGAACCCATTCTCGCAATCGCCCGAAAACACAACCTGCTGGTGATCGAAGACGCCGCGCAAGCCCACGGAGCAAAATACGCCGGAAAGTCCGCCGGCTCCTGGGGACATGCGGCCGCCTTCAGTTTTTATCCCGGCAAAAATCTGGGCGCCTATGGCGACGGCGGCATCATCACCACCAACGACGCGGCCATCGCCGAAAAGATCCGTTATCTGCGCAACTACGGCCAGAAAGTAAAGTACGAGCACGTCATCGCCGGCACCAATTCGCGCCTCGATACCATTCAGGCAGCAATTCTGCGGGTGAAGCTGCGGCATCTCGATCGCTGGAACGCGCTGCGCAACGAGCACGCCGCCGCATATAGCGCCGCCCTCGCCGACGAGCCCTTCGTCCTGCCGAAAATAGCCGCGAATCGCACCCATATCTTTCATCTGTACGTGGTGCAAACTGAAAATCGCGCCGCCATCCAGGAATTCCTGAACCAGCGTGACATCGCCACCGGAATTCATTACCCGATTCCGATCCACCTGCAGGAAGCCTGCAAGGATCTGGGCTACCGCTGCGGCGATTTCCCGCTTACGGAGCAGGCCGCCGGGCGCATTTTATCGCTTCCGATGTATCCGGAATTGACGCCGGCGCAGCGGACCTCCGTTGCAGACGCTCTGTTGCAATCGGTCCGCGGCGCGGCCGAACCGGCCAGCGACGAAGCGAAGTTAGCGGGCACGCGATTCGCGCCTGCGTATGAAGTTTAGTCGCTGTTGTCGCGGTCGGGATGATTGCGACGAGAGTTCCGATGAATCCGACGCCGATCAAAAGCAATACGGAAACCGCGGCTGCGGCCGGCCTCGCCGGGCGCTCCGGCATTTCCGCCACCGGAACGTCGGGCGAACCTCGTTCCAGCACCACCCTATCCGTAATCGTTCCGGCCTACAACGAACAATATCTGATCGAGGCCAGCCTGAACGGCCTGGCGGTTCTCGATGAATCTCCGCGCCTGCAGCAAATCAAAGTGATCGTCGTAAACGACTGCTCGACCGACGGCACCGCGGAGGCCATCCGCCGTTTTCAAAACCGCCTCGAAACCAGCCAGGATTTCAAGAAGTTCACCTGGGTCTGGCTCGAGCATGCGAAAAACATGGGCAAAGGCGCGGCGATTCGCACCGCCCTCCAGCACGTGGATACACACCTCGTCGTAATTCACGACGCCGACCTCGAATACCATCCCCGCGACCTGCTCCAAATGGTGGACCTCTTCCTGTTCGAAGACGCCGACGCCGTCTTCGGCTCCCGCTTTATGCCCGGCGGCTACAAACGAGCCCTGTTTTTCCGCCACGAGCTAGGCAATAAGCTCCTCACCTTCCTCTGCGACATGGTCTGCGACCTCAACCTCACGGACATGGAAACCTGCTACAAGATGGTCCGCGCGGACCTCCTGAAAAGTATTCCGCTGCGCAGCGCCACCTTCGACGTCGAGCCGGAACTCGCCATCAAACTCGCCAAACGCGGCAGCCGCATTTTTGAAGTCCCCATCAGTTATTCCGGCCGAACCTACGCCGAAGGAAAGAAGATCAATTGGAAGGATGGCGTTCGCGCGCTGTGGGCCATTTTCCACTATTCTCTTTCCGACAAAATTTACGCCGCCGATGGCCATGGCGGTGAAATCCTGCTGCGCCTGAACCGCGCGCCGCGCTTCACCGGATGGATGGCCGACGCGTTCCGCCCGTACGTGGGCAAACGCGTGCTCGAAATCGGCGCCGGTATCGGCAACATGACCCTGCATCTCCTTCCGCGCTCGGTCTACTGGGCCACCGACATCAATCCCTCGTACCTCGATTCGCTCGAACGCCTCAAAATCAATCGCCCCTATCTCTGCGTAGCCGGCCTCGATGCCACGGACGCCAGCTCGTTTCCTGCCGGCCAATCATTCGATACCGTGATCTGTCTCAACGTCGTCGAGCATCTCGCCGACGATCATCAAGCCTTGCGCAACATCTGGAACGCGCTGGAAGAAGGCGGCAAAGCCATCGTCCTGGTTCCCAATGGCCCCAAACTTTTCGGCACGCTCGACGAAGTTTTGGGCCATTGCCGCCGCTATACCGAGGAACAGCTCCTGCAAGCCGGCCAAGCCGCTGGCTTTCAAACCGAAAAGTTGCTGAAATTCAATCGCCCCGGTGTAGTCGCCTGGTGGCTCAACGGCCAGGTTCTGCGCCGGACCACCTTCGGCCTCGGCCAAATCCGCGCATTGAATTTTCTTACGCCCCTCTTTCGCGTAATTGATCCGTGGCTTCCGTTGCCGCCGCTTTCTCTTATCGCCGTCTTTCGCAAGCAGAGTGCTCCCGACCCGGCGCCCCCGCCCGCCGCTGAATCGGAATCGAATCGGGAGTCCTAAACAAGTGGCGAGTGTGCTGACCGCGAATCGAGCCGAATTGCAAAGCAAGCGGGAAGGGGCGTTGCGCTTGTGGAAGCCGGACAAATACGAAAAAATCCTGATCGTCCTGTTTCTCCTGACGATTCCCCTCAGCAATCCGTGGGTTCGTGGCGACGGCGTCGGTTACTACGCTTACGCCCGCGCCATGCTCATCGAGCATCGCCTGGATTTTCAGAAAGACTGGCAGCATGGCAATGAGAGCTTCGCCATGGGCCGCCTGGACGCGCACGGCAACGTGCTCCCCGACGAATACACCTGCACCGGACATATCGCCAATCTCTGGGCCGTCGGCCCTTCGCTGCTTTGGTTTCCGTTCCTCTTTGCAACGCACCTCGGCGTGCTGCTCTGCGATCGCTTCGGCGCGCACATCGCCGCCGACGGCTTTTCGACGCCCTACGTGGTCACCATGGCTTTCGCCACCGCCTTCTACGGATTTCTGGGCCTGTGCCTCTCCTTCTCGCTCGCGCGAAAATATTTTGCCGAGCGCTGGGCGCTCCTCGCCACCATCGGCATCTGGTGGGCCAGCTCGCTTCCCGTGTACATGTATTTCAATCCGTCCTGGTCCCACGCGCACTCCGCATTCGCCGTGGCCCTGTTCCTGTGGTACTGGAATCGCACGCGCGGCGCGCGCACCATTTCGCAGTGGATCCTATTAGGCCTGCTTTCCGGATTTGTCGTGGATGTTTACTATCCCAATGGAGCGCTGCTCGTAATTCCGCTGCTGGAAGGCATCTCCGAATATTGGACTGACTTCAAGTCGCCGGCCTATGCCAGCGCGGCCATCGCGCGGCTTTTTGTTCGCCATTTGATCTACGTCGGCGCGTTCGCCGTGGCGCTTCTCCCCACTTTCGTCACCCGGCACATCATTTTCGGCAATTCGCTGAAGACCGGCTACGCCCCAGTCGGCGGTTGGGCCTGGAAATCCCCCGCGCTCTGGAACGTGCTGTTCTCCTCGGACCACGGCATGCTCAGTTGGACGCCGATCCTGATTCTCGCGCTGATCGGCTTGCTGCTTTTCGCGCGTGCCGATAAGGCATTCGCGGCCTACGCTATCGTGGCTTTCCTGGTTTTTTACGTCGTGGTCTCGGTCCATCCCGATTGGGACGGCATGTCCTCCTTCGGCGCCCGTTTCTTCGTCTCGCTCACGCCGCTTTTCATTCTCGGTCTCGCTGCCTTCTTCAATTGGCTGGCTGGCGCCTGGCAAGAACATCGCGCCTCCATCGCCGCCACCGCCCTTACCGCGCTGCTCATCGTCTGGAATTTGGGCCTCATATTTCAATGGGGCGTCCACCTAATTCCCGCACGCGGCCCTATCTCCTGGCGTGATGCCGCGTACAATCAGGTAGCAGTCGTGCCCGTGCAGGCCACGCGCACGCTGAGATCCTATTTGACCCGGCGCAAACAGCTCATGCACCACATCGAAGAACAAGACGTGCAGCACATCAAATCCGGCGAAGCGCCCCGCTCCGCGCCTGCGCAATGAACGCCACCACCCATCCCCCTGCCCATGCGGACGTTCTCGCCGATCCGGCCGTTCCCGTCACGCGCATCACTCCGCCCGGCCGCTGGTGGATCCTTCCTTTCGGCGAGTTATGGGAATATCGCGAGCTCCTCTACTTTTTTGTCTGGCGCGAGCTGAAAGTCCGTTACAAGCAAACGGTTGTCGGCGCCGCCTGGGCCGTCCTGCAACCCTTCTTGACCATGCTCATCTTCAGCCTCTTCTTCGGAAAGCTCGCCAACATTCCCTCCGGCGGCCTGCCTTATCCCGTTTTTTATTACAGCGCGCTGCTTCCCTGGATGTATTTCTCGTCGTCCCTGCAAAACGCCACCGGCAAAATCGTCGAAAATCAGAACATGATCACCAAAGTCTATTTCCCGCGCCTGGCCCTTCCGATTTCCGCCGTGGTCTCCGGGCTCGTGGATTTTGCGATATCGTTTCTGATGTTTGTCGCCATCATGTTCTATTACCACATCCATCCCGGCTGGCCGCTCCTGATGCTTCCCGTTTTCCTGTTGCTCGCCGTGCTCACGGCCCTCGGCGTCGGCCTCTGGCTTTCCGCCCTCAATGCGATTTACCGCGACGTCCGTTACGTCGTCCCGTTTCTCGTCCAGTTTTGGATGTTCGCCTCGCCCGTCGTCTATCCCAGCTCCCTGGTCACGGCCAAGTGGCCCAAATGGGCCTGGCTGTACGGATTGAATCCCATGGTCGGCGTGATCGAAGGCTTCCGCTGGTCGCTCACGGGCACCGGTAACCCGCCCGGCCGCATGCTGCTCGCATCTGCTGTTGCTGTTGTGCTGGTTCTGGTCTGCGGCCTAATGTATTTTCAAAAGATGGAAACTACGATCGCCGATGTGGTCTAACTCGATGTGGCCTCACTCAACGTGCTCTAACCAATGACCGAATCCGTCATTCGCGTCGAAGCCTTGGGCAAGCGCTATCGCCTCGGGGAAGGCCTGCGCCACACCGCGCTGCGCAACTTGCTCGGCGACGCTCTTGCGCGCGCCCCTGCGCCTCCTCACCGGCTCAAGCCGTGCGTCCAACGAGCCTCCGCGCTCGAGCTCGCCCGCCGGCAGCGCCCCGGCTGACCCAGGCATCGCCGCCAACGGAAGTTCGCGCTTCATCTGGGCGCTCAAAGACATCAATTTCGAAGTCCGTCAGGGCGAAGTCGTCGGCCTCATCGGCCGCAACGGCGCCGGCAAAAGCACCCTGCTGAAAATCCTCGCCCGCATCACTCGCCCCACCGAAGGCCACGCCGAAATTCACGGACGCGTCGGCAGCCTCCTCGAAGTCGGCACCGGCTTTCACGCCGAACTCACCGGCCGCGAAAATGTCTACATGAGCGGCGCCATTCTCGGCATGCGCAAAGCCGAAATAGACCGCAAGTTCGACGAAATCGTGGCCTTCTCCGAAGTCGAGCGCTTCCTGGACACCCCGCTGAAGCACTACAGCAGCGGCATGCAAATGCGCCTCGCCTTCGCCGTAGCAGCCCACCTAGAACCCGAAATCCTCCTGGTAGACGAAGTCCTCGCCGTAGGCGACGCCGCCTTCCAAAAAAAATGCCTCGGCAAAATGGGTGACGTAGCCCGCCACGGCCGCACCATCGTTTTTGTCAGCCACAATATCGCGGCGGTGAAAGCGCTGTGCAGCAGGGCAGTCATGATTAAAGACGGAACCATCGCGAAATCCGGCGCGGTCGCGGAGGTCGTGGACGATTATTTGCTTGGGCTCTGCTCCCGGCGTGAACGCTAGAGAATGGCGCGATCCCGCCACTGCCCCGGCAACGAAAGCGTCCGTCTCAACTACATACGCATAATCCCCCCGGAAGAGAACGCCACGATTACCATTGATACCGGCGTTTTGATCGAGATCGGATTCGATAACTTGCTGGAAGGCATCAATCTCGATTGCACCGTTTATGTGGCCAGTAGCGACGGCGTCCTTGTCTTCGAATCAGGCTACATCATCAGTTCGGAAAGTAACTCTCGCGCCGGCTCCTATCATCTGACCGGCCGCATACCGGAGCATTTGCTCAACGCCGGGCGTTACTCCCTAAACGTCCTTTTTGGCAAGGATCAGCGCTATGTCCTCTTTCGCATGGATGACGTTATCTTCTTCGAAGTCGAGAACACTTCCACGGGAAGGGGCGCCAATCTGTCGGTTGCGCCAGGCGTCGTCCGGCCGCTACTATCGTGGCAACACTCCTTCGAGGAGAAATGTCCGTTGGTTAAGGAATCATGATGAGTCAAGCCGAAAAGGTCCGGCTGGAAAACATAAGCAACGTTTCGCTCTATTGCGCGGGCGTCAATTCTGCCAGCATAAAATATTCGTTCAAGATAGCCCGGCGCCACTTGGTCGGGCGATACCATTCTCGAGCTGGGGCCGGCCGAAGGTGTAATGACCGAACTGCTTGCCGCGACGGGAAAGAAATTGACCCTGGTCGAGGGCTCGGCTCTATTTTGCGATTCCTTGCGCCGTCGCTTTCCCGGCGCCAACACCGTGAACGCGCTCTTCGAAGAATTCCAGTCCAATGAACTCTTCGACAACATCATCCTGGGTCACGTTCTCGAACACGTAGAGGATGCCGTAGACATTTTATCGCGCGCCAAACAGTGGCTTAAACCCGGCACCGGGCGTCTATTCGCGGCCGTGCCAAATGCTCGCTCCTTGCATCGGCAGGCCGCAGTAATCATGGGGATTTTGCGTGAAGAGGACAGTCTTAATGAGATGGACATGCACCATGGTCATCGCCGCGTCTTCAATCCCGAAACTTTTCGCAATTCCTTCACTCGAGCCGGTTTGAAAATCGAAATCTTCGGCGGCTACTGGATGAAGCCGGTTTCGAACGCCCAGCTCGAGGCCTCTTGGACTCCCGAGATGATTGAAGCTTTCATGGTGTTGGGCGAACGCTATCCAGACATCGCGGGAGAGATTTACGTGGTGGCCTCGCGCGCTTAGCTGCGGTCAGTCCCTGGCGATCGGTGTACGACGACGCGCCAGGCGGCAAATTGTCGCGTAGTGCCGGGCACGAAGCGCGGGCCAATTCGCAGACTTAACCCTATGTTCAATCGCTGTCTTGTGCTCGCCTCGAACAAGAAAATGATCTTCCAACACCGCCGTCCTCGAAGCCCCGAAACTGTCGTGGAACGAAACGACCCGTGGATTTTCGACCAGTGTTCGCGATGATACGCTCGCAAGCCCCAACTTTGAAAATGCCGCTTCGCAGATAAGCCATACGCTCTCCAGCGCTGCCATCGAGCCCCGCTTCAGAATCCATCGCCCCCACTGAGCGTGCGCAACTTATTTTCGATCTCATAGATTCCTATCGCGCCATGCCGCTCACCGGAATCCGCATCCTCGACGATAAAATAATAGTCATCGGGGCGCGCGAAATAACGCTCCAGCCATGCAACTTGGTCCTCGACTCGCGGAGAAATCTCGTGAAGGTAACGATTTAGCTGCGGATCGCTGCGTAGTTCCACAATAAACGCTGCATCTCCCAATGTCACAGGGCGTAAGCGGTAGCGCGCGCATGTAACACTGATGCTATGTTCCACTCTTTTCCTCGATCGCTTTCACGATTTCATCGGAACTGCGCAACTCCCCCATTTCCTCCTCGCTGAATTGCACTCCGAAATGTTCCTCGAGCAAAAGGATCAGTTGCACGTGCTTGAGCGAGTCCCATGTTGGTTCGGAGTCGCGTGTTACCGATTCGGCCGGCGCAACCGGGCGTCCAGGTGATGCTCAATAACTCGGCGACAGCCGCCTGGATTTCGACTCGGGTCATCCCGTGCGTCTGCTCCCATTTACTTGTGACCGGCGCTCCCAAATGTTCTTTGAGTTGCGGAATTGCTTCCCAAAGGGCGGTCGTGAGACTCCCGTCTGAAAGTTGTGCGCTCCGGTAAAATTCGTCAGCCAGATACGCGCCGGCAGATTTCGCGGTCCCTCGCGAAACCGGAAAGCGACTTCGCGCAATCCGTGCCGTTCGATAATCGGAGCGAGAGCCAGCGCAATCATCGGACTCTCGATGCTTCGTCCCAGCGCGCGGCAACTGATCGCCACCTCGTCAATCACCAGCCGGTCGCCCTCCGCTCTCGCAAAAATCGCTCCGATGATGCCGCTGTCGCAGAATCTGTCGCGCATCCCTATCGAAATCGCGAACTGCCCCGGTTCCTCTAGCCTGCGCGCTACTTCCACTTCGGAGAAGCGCTGCAGCCCCGTGTTGAATTGATTGGTTTTTTGCGAAAGCTCCGCGAGCCTCCCGCGCGCACTCTTCGAGTTCAACTCATAGGTAATTTCGATCTGCATCTCGCGTATGTAGTCCGCGCTGCTGGCTGCCGACGTTCGCAAATGTTCGCGCTCGCGCGCTGCCTCCAGATCGTTCACTCGCAGCGCCGTCGCTGAATTCGCGCGATAGCCGTTGAGCGCCGGATAATGCCGCAGCCAGAACAGCGTTTGCCCGGGACTCTGCGAGTGCAGCAATGGCGTCGCCGCGTGAGCCGCGCGGAGCTGTGCAATTTCTCCCACATTGTCGTCAACCACAAGAATCGAATCAACGCCGATATGTAGCTGTTCGGCGATACTCGCCAAGCCTTCCGGTTTCGGACGCCATCCGACGCTGCTCGCCGAGAAATGCGCGGGCTTCAGAAGGAAATCCGTTCGCTCCTCGCAAAGTTTGATGAAATCGCGCTCGTCGTTCTTGGAAAGCACAGCGAGGAATACGCCCTCGCCTCTCAGCCGCAGCAGTTCTTTGTAAATGGCTTCGTGTTCGGCGCTGACGCGCACTCCCTCCACGCCGTCTTCTCCCAGCACGCCATCGTAAAGAGTGTTGTCCAGATCAACGGCGATAGCCTTGATACGCGGAAGCAGGACGCTGGGTAGCTGAACAAGGCCCAGACTGCGGGCCATCTCGATACAAGCGTTGTTGCTCAGTCTTGTGCCCTTGGCGGCCGCCGCTCGCTCGTCAAAAAATCTCCCGCTCATGTTCCGGAAAATCTCAGCGATATCCCACACGAACACCGAAGGCAGACTGTCGGCAATCTTTTCCAGCTCGCGATTGAACTCTTCGGCTTCGCGCTCCTCCGACGCCCAATTCGAGACGATGATCGGGCGATCCGTCATCTCCCGCAGCGACTTCAATCGCCCGGCAAACCAGTCGCGGAATGACGCCGAACCCGCCGTTTCCCCGTACCGCTCGAAGTCCAGCGAAATCAGTTGGATGGCCACAGGGTCAATCTGGGCAAAGCTGAGGCTGTCGTCATAATCGCTGTACGCGATGCTCGATTTCAGTCCGGACAACCAGAGGAACGGCGCCAGTACACTTCCCACCAGCTCAAACGCATAATTGCGGTGAACCTGCAAGCGTATCGGAGATAGATTGGGCGGCTCCGGAAGGCGCAAAAGGTCTGCGCGTTTCAGCGACGGTGCCGCTCTCACGTCATCTTCAATGGTATTCAGCAAGAGCATTGTCGTTGCGCCCATCAGATTATAGCCGACGTCTTGAGAGGCAGCGAACCCTCGATAAATTGCGCCAGGCCGCGACTTCAAAGTAATATCCCAATGATACGAATCCCCTGCCTGGGGATACCAGAAGAAAGTGGGATACAGCCTGTCTTTGCTGCGAGAACGAAGGCTTTGCAATATCGTTTGAAGATCACGCGCAAACTGGAAAACTCAAGCTCATGAGTCTCGCCAAATGCCGAATTATTGACCTTCCTAAAATCAGCGATCCACGCGGCAACCTCACCTTCATCGAGGGCGGGCGGCACGTACCCTTTGACATCAAACGCGTTTATTACCTCTATGATGTTCCCGGCGGGGCCGAGCGCGGCGGCCATGCCCACAAGAATTTGCACCAGCTCATCATTGCGCTTTCGGGAAGTTTCGATGTGATTTTGGACGACGGCAAACAAAAACAGCGCTTTCATTTGAACCGTTCCTATAACGGAATATACGTCTGCCCGATGATCTGGCGCGAACTGGATAATTTCTCATCGGCCTCCGTCTGCATGGTCCTGGCGTCAAACCTCTACGATGAAGCAGACTATTACCGGGATTACCAGGAATTCGTTCAAGCCCAAACTCCATGAAACCGTCTTTCTTTGAGGCTCAACGACCAAGAGCGACCCGAAGATTTCATTGAAGCCAATTCCACAGCTGAAACAAGATGTATTAGTAAGGTTGGCTGAGTTACGCGACAAGTTTCGCTACGCGAATTTTCGGCCATACAGCCGAGATGGGGTCGTTTTCGGCATAGGCGATCATGTAGCTTCTATTACCGCGATCCTGGAACGCGGCAATATGGAGATGTTCTTAAAACGTCTCGCAGAGTTAAGTCAAAGATTGTCGTCGGAACCTCTATGGGGGCGCGCGCTATTCATTCCGGAACTCGACAATCTGTCTCGTAAAGCTGGCAACCTCCTCGCGCCACGCCCTACCGCAAAGACCAAATCCAAGCTGCTGGTCTATGTCGCTACCGAGGTTTTCCCTATTGGGGGGCACTCGAACGTTATACAAGATGCCGTCACCGCGCTGCCCGACTACCGTCACACTCTGATTGTAACGGCCATGGATAGATTGCATCCGGCCGTAATGTCCACGAAACTTCGCTTCGAGGCGCTGAATCTGGACGTCCGTTTCCTTACGTGTCCAAGCCGGGCAGAAAAAGCAAGGGAGTTAGCGTCTCTTACGGGGGGGCTTGCCCCATCGGCGGTTTTGATGCTCGCGAGCTACGACGACAGCGTCGCTTATTCGGCGGTGACGGGAGATCCGGCACAGCGTGTGCTATTTCTGCACCATGCGGATCACCAGCCATCATTGGGTGCTTCCCGCTCCGACTACGTCCACGTGGATTTGACGCCAGCTTGCCACAGTGTCTGCGCATCTCGTCCCGATCTACACGCTTCACTTTTGAATCTGACGGCAAAAGACATTGGCACCGTTCAAATATCTGACCGCCATCCCGTCATCGGGGTCACCTGTGGATCGCCTTACAAATACTCAGGATCGATCGAGTTCAGTTATGCCCAGTTAGTGGCGGCGCTGTTTTCGGCTGGTGTAGCTCGGATGTTCCATGTCGGTGATATGCCCGACTCACAAAGGAATCAAATCTACACAGACACCGTGGCGAATGGCCAAGACCCGAACCGACTGGTTTTCCTGGCGAACGTTTCGTCTCTCGCGGCAAAATTGCTCGAAGTGTCTCCCGACTTTTACCTTACGTCGCACCCGCTTGGCGGGGGCAAGGCAACCGTTGAGGCCCTGAGTGTGGGATTGCCAGTTCTATTTGTTTGTCCGGCCAGTAGGCCTCCATTGCTGGGTCCGGACATGACGTTCGGATCCGCTATCCCCATCTCAACCCTTGGGCAAGTTCCCGAAGCGATTCGTAAGCTCGAATCGGAAAAGAGTACCTTAGCAAAACGCAGCCGCGAGATTTACGAAACGCATTATTCTGCGAAGGCATTCCGTGAGGGGCTACTTAGAGCGATTAATGGTCACTCTACCCGGTCGTAGTCTTACGCAGCCCGCCCCACGGTAAATTTCATGTGGGAATACAGGATATTGTTGCCCGAAACAGACACTCCCGATTGCAGCGGCCCATTAGTTACAGGATAATCTATCTCTTGGGGTGACCAGCAAATCCATGCCGGCCGTCAGTTCCAAAGACCGCGAAGCGCAGCAGAACGCCATCCGCGCCATCGCCTTCCACCTTCCACAATTCCACCCGATCCCCGAGAACGACGAATGGTGGGGCAAAGGTTTTACCGAATGGATCAACGTAGTCCGCGCCGCCCCGCGTTTCCCCGGCCATTACCAACCGCACCTGCCCGCCGACCTCGGCTTTTACGACCTGCGTCTCCCCGAAATCCGCGCCGCGCAAGCCGAGCTAGCCGCCGCCTACGGCATCCACGGTTTTTGCTACTACCACTATTGGTTCAACGGCCACCGCGTTCTGGAACGCCCCGTCAACGACATTTGCAAAACCGGCGAGCCGGATTTTCCCTTCTGCCTCTGCTGGGCCAATGAAAATTGGACGCGCCGTTGGGACGGCATGGACGCCGAAATCCTGCTCGCGCAGCATTACACTCCCGAAGATGACCTCGCGCACATTCGCGCGCTCATTCCCTATTTTTCAGACCCGCGCTACATCCGCGTCAACGATCGCCCCTTTTTCGCCGTCTATCGCGCCACCAAACTCCCCGATCCCCGCCGCACCACCGACATCTGGCGCGAAGAAGCCGAACGCGCCGGCCTGAAAGGCCTCTTCCTCGTTCGCGTCGAAAGCCACGTCGAATCCGGCGACCCCCGCGACCTCGGCTTCGACTGCGCTCTAGATTTTCAGCCGCGCTCCATGCCGCTCTATCGCCAGCAGCTCTTTCGCAGAAAGTGGTGGCATCGGCACAAACTAGGAACGGGTGAACCGGGCCTCGCGCAGAACTGGGTCTTCGAATATGCGGCTCTTCTGAGCGATCTGGACAATCCTCTGCCGTCCTATCCGCGCATTCCCTGCGTTTCCCCCGGATGGGACAATAGCCCCCGGCGCAAAATCGGCGCGACGATCTTCATCAATTCCACGCCCGATCTCTACGAGCGCTGGCTGCGCGAGGTCGTCATCCGCCAGGCCGCTCGCCTCGCCGGCACAGCCAACGGCACGCCGGGCATTTCTCCCGAATCGCTCGTCTTCATCAATGGCTGGAACGAATGGGCCGAAAGCAATCATCTTGAGCCTGACCAGAAGTGGGGCCACGCCTATCTCCAGGCCACGCAAAAAGCGCTTTCCGCGGCGCGCCTGCACGTACCCTCGGAATGCGAAGCTCCCGGCGCGCAGACGGTGCGATGAACGCCTCGCTAGTTCACGGAAAAAGGGAAGCGGGTGTCAATTGAGTGGCAGCTTGCGAATTACCGCTCCAACCGAGTCCCCCGACCAGAACGCCGCAGGTCTGCTCCAAAGCGCCCCCGACCCTCTGCGCTACGATATAGATCATCCCGCCGATCCCGACGAAGTCCACGGAATCATCGCCGACATGATTCCGGCGACTGCCAAAGTCCTCGACGTGGGCTGCGGCTCCGGCGCAGTAATGAAGATCCTGCAAGACGTCACCCACGCCGAGTTCCTGGGAATTGAACCGGACGCCACGCGCGCAGGACGCGCCTCCGCGCGCGGCCTCACCGTCCGCGCCGGTTACCTCACGGCAGAAACCGTTCGCGAAATCGGCGTGTTCGACATCGTGTTGTTTGCGGATGTCTTGGAGCACCTTCCGAATCCCCAGGCGATGCTTTCAGTCGCGCGCCAAGCGCTGAAACCCGGCGGCGCAGTAATCGTTTCCGTGCCCAATGTTGCGCACTGGTCCGTGCGTCTATGCCTTCTCCGCGGCATGTTCCAGTATCAGCAGGAAGGAATCATGGACGCCACCCACCTTAGATGGTTCACGCAGGAGAGCATAAAAGCATTGCTCGCTTCCTCCGGGTTCAGCGTCGTCCAATATCGCGCCACCGCCGGTCAATGGCTTTCCGATAACTGGGGCCGCGCTCCCTTGCGCTGGCTGCCGTCCGGTGCTCGCGTGCGTTTCTTGCGCACCGCCAGCCGCCGCTGGCCCACTCTGTTCGGCGCCCAACACGTTGTAAAAGCCGTGATGCTATGACTCACGGCCGAACTTTTCACGCAATCGCATCCTGCTGGTTGTGCGAGGGTAAGCCGCCGAGGCAAGTCTTTGAACACGCCCATCGTTAGCGTCGTCGTTCCTAATTACAATCACGCGCGCTTCCTTCGCCGGCGCCTCGACTCGATCCTCGCGCAAACCTTCCAGGATTTCGAGCTGCTCCTGCTCGACGATTGCTCGACTGACGAGAGCCGCTCGACCCTTCGCGAATACGCCAACGATCCCCGCGTCCGCCTCGATTTCAACGACGCCAATTCCGGCAGCACCTTCAAACAATGGAACAAAGGCGTCCGCCTTGCACAGGGGAAATACGTCTGGCTCGCTGAATCCGACGATTATTCCGACCCGCGTTTCCTCGATCGCCTCGTCACGTTGCTCGACGCCGACCCCGAGGTTATGATTGCCTATTGCCGCTCCTGGCGCGTCAGCGACAACGACGCTGGTGCCGGCACCGGCAGCGATGCCGGCAGCAGCAATGCAAACCCGCGTGAATTTGCGTACCCACTGCTGGACGCTCCGGACCTGCCGCGCTGGTCCGCCGATTTTTGCGCTGACGGCACGGAAGAATGTCGCCGCTATTTCGTAATAGCGAATCTCGTGCGTAACGCGAGCTCAGCCGTCTTTCGTAAAGCCGCCTACGAAGAGGTCGGTGGCGCGGACGAAAGCTTGCGTCTCTGCGGCGATTGGAAGCTCTGGGCCTCCATCGCACTCCGCGGCAAAATGGCCTACGTCAGTGACCCGCTGAATTACTATCGCCTGCACGCGGGAAGCGTTTGGGGCCACAGCCGCGATGGCGCGCTGGAAACCGCGGAAGTTCTGCGCGTAATCCGCTGGATAATGGACCAAGTAACGCCCACGGACGCCGCGCGCAAAAGGACCTGCGAGAGGCTTTCCCAGGGCTGGGTGATGGCGCTGATGAGCTCTCACGTCCCACTGGAAAAAAAGAAAGCGATCCTCCGCGACGTCCGCGCGATTGACTCGCACCCCATGCGCCATGTGTTGCGTCCGGCGATGGCAACTGTCCGCATGAAAATCAGCCGCCTTTGGCGCGACCTGCATTCCCCGGCCGCGCGCGCTCATCAACCACCGCGGATCGCCCCATGAGCGCAGCTCGCACCCCCACATCGCCGAGCCGGAAAGTTTCCGCCGTCCGCGTCGAAGATCACGCGCAACTCGCCGCCGGTTTCCGCGCAGCGCTCCAGCAGCTTCCCGGTCTGCTTTCGAAAACTCTTCCGCGCCAAGTCGTCATCAAGCCGAATCTTTGCGATATCACCCCCTGGGAAACTGGCGTAACCAACGACCCACGCTGGGTCGGCATTCTGGCCGCCGAACTCCGCGCCATCCGTCCCGACGTCATAATCCGCGTGGTCGAATCCGACGCCATCAGCGCCTACAAAAGCTATCGCTCCTGCGAGGAAACTTTCGATCGCCTCGGATACGCTGCCGCCGCGCACGAAGCCGGCGTCGAACTGGTCAATCTTTCCCGTGCCGACAACATCGAAATCCGCCTAGACGGCATTCCGCAAGCCGTGCGCATTCCGCAGCTCCTGCTCGAGGAAATGTATTTGATCTCGATCGCCAATTTGAAACTCCACGGCTATGCGCGCATCACCGGCGCTCTGAAGAATTGCATGGGCTTGATCACGGATGCGGAAATCTCGTCCCTTCATCCTTATCTTTCCATCCTCATCAGCCGCCTGCATAAACTCTGCCCTCCGGACCTCTCGATCATTGACGGCCGCGTTGGCCTCGAAGGCGGCGGTCCCATCATCGGCAGGCCTGTGCGAATGGACACGATTCTCGTCGGGAACGACGCGCTTTCGGTGGACGAAGCCTCCTCGCGCCTCATGGGAATTCCGCCCAGGCAAGTCGCGCATCTCCGTCAGACCGCCAAGGACTTGAAAAGACGTCTCGGCGAATTCGAAATCGTCGGCGATTTTCGCCCACGCGAATTTGTTTTCGATGGCCTGCGCATTCATCCTTCAATTCAGACCAAATTCGCGAATCGCCGCCTGCACCAGCGCATGGAAGCTCTCTCCAATCGCTGGATTGATCGCGCCTACCGCTTTCGCGATGATCCGCTCACGTTCGCCAAGGAAGCCCTCCCCAAACTCCTGGGAGGCCGTCGTGGGCGATAGGCTCAAGCTCGGAGTCGTGGGCGCGGGCGTTGTCCTTGAGCGCTATCACATTCCCGCAATCAACGCGGTTCCCGAAGTCGAGCGCGCGATCGTCATTGACGCGGACTCCGAACGCGCGCGTAGTGTAGCCGAGCGTTACAACTTTCCGCGCTACAGCACGGATCTCGCCGAACTCGTTCGCCACGCCGACCTCGCGATCGTTCTGGTTCCCAATGGCCTCCACGCTTCCGTCTCCGCCGAGCTTCTCGCGCAAGGCATTCACGTCCTCTGCGAGAAGCCGATGGCCCGCAACGTGGACGAATGCCTCACCATGATCGAAGCCGCCCGCCGCGGAAACGCGCAGCTCTGCATCGGCCACAATCGCAGGTTCCAGCAACACATGAAGCTCGCGAAACAGCTTCTCGGAAAAGGTCTGATCGGAGAAGTCGTGGGCGTTCGGGCCGAAGAGGGCAGCTCCAGCGATTGGCCTCGTTCTCCGGCTTACTTCGATCCAGCGCTGTCTGGCGGCGGCGCGCTCATGGACGTCGGCATCCACTCGATTGACTTGATCCGCTGGTTCGCCGGCGAATTCGATCAGCTCGAATACCATGGAAACGGCAGTTCGACAGCAGTCGAAAGCGATGCCCAGCTCGATTTTTCTCTAGCAAACGGTGCGAAGGGCAGAGTAGTCGCCAGCCGCACCCGCAACCTCGCGCGGAAACTTACTCTCACCGGCACCGAAGGCTTTCTCGAAATCGGCTTGTGGTACCCCGGCCTGAGCATCCGCTGCGCGAAAGGGAAAGCCTTCCAGAATCACTATCGCCTGGACGCCGCCGTACCGCGACGGCCTCCGCTCGATAGCTCCTTCGTGGACCAGCTACGGAATCTGGTGGCGGCGGTCCGTCACGAACAAGAAGTGCTCGTCAATGGACAAGAAGGGATGGCCAGCGTCGAAATCGTTCGCCGAGCCTACACCGGCCAAGCCGCCGAGCCTCTGCTGCGCAATGCCAAGCCCTGATCTTGGCAGGCTCGATCGCCACCGCCATCTGCGAGTGCGGGAGCTTGCTCCCGCCTGTGCCGAGCGAGGCTTGCCTCGCGGGCCAAGGGCATCGCTTCCAATCAGAACGCAATGCCAGTAGAGCGAAAGATCTCGCCGCACGTCCCCATCCCAGCGCCAGCCTTCCCTCCCGAATCCACGTTGAATTATTCAACGATGTTGGAAAATTCAACCCGGGCCAAGACCATCTCTGCTTCCTCGCGCGCCGTGGTTCCCTAATTCCCTTCGTTCTGCAACAAAGTTTTTGCACAGCGGATGAAACGCTCTGGCACCTGAGTTGCACTATCTCAGCGTAACTTGTTGCTCGCGTGTGTAAGTTCAGGGATCGAGAGGCCCAGACATGTCGCCAGCGAATCAAATAATCGAAGATTCTTTTGAGAAAGCCCGCGCCGCGTTCTTCGGGACCGCAACTGCGACTCCGCCACAAAATGAATCTGCAGCCGAGCGCCCCACAACCCAGAAAGATACCTCGCCAGAGGATGGCCAGCCGAAAGCATAAGCGAGTACAAATGACGGGCGGCCCACCCTTCCACCGAACGGCGCGAAAGTTGAATTTTGGGGTGTCCCATCCTTCCCGAAGTGTGGGAAGGGTGGGAGCTTTTGAATTCCTGCTCCAGTTTTTCCAATCGTGGCACTGGTAATTAGAAGGTAAATGTGCTAACGTCAGTCGGGGCACTTTTAGGCCCCGCTGAGGACGCCACATGGAGGACGGGGCAGCGCTGACTGGGACACGGATGGCTGGAGAAGCCGGACGCACGCTCAGGCACCTTTCAGCCGCACCCGCAGACCGCAGCCGACACGTCCTAACGCTTGCCCGGAACGATCGCGCCGCACACATTTCTAATCGACAATCCAAGATATTAGAATTCGCTGTAACTTGCAGAAAACAAACAACCGCGCCTCGTTCTAATCAACAATATTTTCGTGTTGTGAAAGCCGCAAATCCCCCCGCCGGCGCCAGACCACAAGCCCGGCGCCGCAATTCTAATCGCAACAAGACCGCATTCAAAAACGTCGCCAACTCCCTCAATACAAACGAGAAAACATTTTCTAATCACAACACGAATCCAGTTTCCGCGGACGCGGCGCCCGCACCCCGTCGTGCGATGAACGCGTGTAGAGGCATTTACGCGTCACACGGGAGACGAATTTCTTGCGATGAACTAGCCCATGACGTACGATTCCGTGCATACCAGAGTCATTGGCGCACCCCGCGATGCATACCTTGAAACATTGTTTACTCTGCGTTGTTCTCGCCGGCTCGCTGGTGTGCGCTGCTTCCAGCGGCGCGCAAACGCCGCGCGGCGTTGAGCGGGCTCCCGCATCGAAATCCGCTCCGCGTTCTCCTGCTGCGGCCGTAATGACCGTGGATCAGGCGATTGATCGCATCATTGCGCGCGAGCGGGATGAAATTGCGACGATCTGGCGGTTTACTCCCGTGATTGAAATCTACGTTCAGGACATGAAGAAGGGCGCTGACACGGAAGCGGTGCCGGCGGGGGACCACTATTTCCTGGGCTCTGCGAACCTGGCGAAGGGGGTCGTGGACCATCCGTTTCTCAGCAGCGACAAGGAGCGGGAGAAACACGGGGGCGTGAAGTTCGGGCCTTACAGCGCAGACACCTTCGCAAAAATGGTGTATGCGGACCCGAACGATTTCGATCGCCAACATTACGAATTCGAGTACGTGCGCCGGGAAATGCTCGGCGACGTGCGCTGCCTGGTGTTCGATGTGACGCCGCTGCCGGATACGGGCGAAGATCGTTTCGTGGGACGCATCTGGGCGGAGGACCAGAATTTCACGATTGTGCGATTTAATGGCGTCCACAGCTCGAAAGGAGCAACGAAAGGACGCGAAGTGCATTTTGACAGCTGGCGGCTGAACCTCGAAGGGAGCACCTGGCTTCCGGCATACATTTATACAGAGCAATTGGGTGGCAAGGAACGCGGGCTGGTATTCAAGTCGCAAACACGGTTTTGGGGCTATGGCGCGAAAGATGTGCGCGGGGAAGAGGAGTTGCAGGGAGCGTCCGCGTCCTCGACGCCCAACGCGCAAGATGACGCCGCGGCGAATCGAACGATTGATGAGCTGCTGGGGATGGGCTTGGTCGCGCCGCGCGGGGAACTCGACCACATCATGGAAATCGTGGTGAACAACCTGGAAGTGACCAACAATCTGGACATTCAGCCGGAGATTCGCTGCCGGACGCTGCTGACTTCGACGCTCGAATCATTTTCGATCGGACACACGATCGTGCTGAGCCGCGGTTTGCTGGATGCGTTGCCGGACGAAGCGAGCCTGGCTGCGATTTTGGCGCAGGAAATGGCCGCGATACTGGCGCCGGCGGCCGCGACGACGACGAAGGCGGATAGGAAGCGCGCCGACGATCCGGGTCTCGCGGGGCTGAGCGAGTCCGGACACTTCATGTTCAAGTACAGCGACAATGAAATTCAGGCGGCGAACCAGAAAGCGTTCGGACTGATGCGAAATTCTCCGTATAAGAACAAGCTCGATGGCCCCGGGTTGTTCCTTGAGCAGGTGGGCGGCGAACACAAAGTTCTCACAGCGCTGATCAGTCCGCGCGTGGGCGATCGCGCAAACCTGGGCGGCGAGTTGGCGGGCGCGAATGCAAGCGGACGAGCGAACTCTGGCCATTTTGTCGCGGTGCGTATGGGCACGCGAGTGAAGCTGGATCCTTGGAGCAACCAGGTCACGTTGCTCAAAGCGAAGCCCGCAGCGGCGGTCTCTGCGCGGGAATATGATCCGTTTGAACTGTTTCCGTTCTTTCCATTCCTGACGCGCGATCAGGGTGAAGGTCCTAACGCCGCGACGCACGGAGCGCAGCCGCCCCAGCAGTAAAAAGAACGGTGCTCGAACGCGACCAAATCAGCGCCCGCCGCAACCACATCGTTTGGTCTGGTTCCCGAGCGAAGTCCTCAATTTGCAAAACCGCCAGTCCGGCACTCCGCCTTTATTCAGCTGCCCAGCGCCCCTGCATTTGCACCTGTTGCCGCTAGTCTGTGACATTCCAGACATAGAGGAACGTGGTGTCGGTGGCGGTGGCCACCTTGCGGCCGGCTTTGCGGGTGGCGCGATTGAGGGCGGAGCGGATTTTTTCCTTGGACGCGGCAAGGCCGGAGAGAGGGATCTTGAGTGCTGCGCCGTCTTTCAACTGATCGAGATCGTCGAGTATGGTAGTGACGATCTCCTTGTGCTTGCCGTTGCGTCCCTGGGGAACGTCGGCCTGCACCATGGTTTTAAAGTGCATGGGAGCGTTGCTGTTACGCGAGTTCGGCATGTATCACCTCTCACGATGCATTCATTAAACTAACGTACCGCTATCGTATCAAACCGTCAAAAAGTCTGTCAAGTAAAAAATACGAACCGTTATGGCAGCGAGGTCAGTCCGTAGCAGCCGCAGGCAGTGAGCGGGATACGCTAACGATGAGGCGCGGGACGTGGCGTCGGACTCGCAAAAGGCGCGACTTCGTGGCGAGAAAGCAAACGGCGGAGACCAAAAGATTTGACCCGTACGAGCGGAGGCCGGTTACGGTGGATGGCGACGGGAAAGAAGGAGCGTCATGATCAAACGAAAAACAGTTTTCGAACAGGTACCGCTGGCGGTTGCCAGAAGGATTGCGGCGGAAGAGCTGAAGCAGAAAGAGGCGGGTTTGAAGAAATCGGGAAGCAATCGCAAGAGCGACGGACGAACGACGGCTGCAGTTGTGGCCGGCGCAGGAGCCTCCCTTTGACAACAATTCTATTCGACGTATTTCAGAAGGAACCGAGTGGGACCGTGTTGTGGCGGGCGGCGGCGCGGACGATGGAGGAGGCGACGGCGCACGTGCAGAAATTCGCAATGAGCGCTCCTGGTGAGTACGTGATCCTTGACGTGCGGACGGGCAATAAGATGGTGATTAGTTCCCACGGTTCAACCGGAGCAGCCGCGGATTAATGGATCTTTGGACAGGAACGACGATGAGCGACCAAGAAACGAAAAATCGCGAGTGGGAAGCGGTGCTGCGGGACTTAAAGCAGGAAACCGATCCCGAAAAATTGTCGGACAAGTTGGAGCAGGTGGAGACGTTGATACTCGATCGCCTGCGCGAATTGTACCGGAAGGATGATGGCAGCAAGGAGCACGAGGCGTTGAAAGAGGCTCTGTTTACGTTGCGGATCATCAAGCGCGATAAGCTGGGTTTCCCCGATTGGCAGTGAACGAATACGAATAGCCTTCCTGAAGTTTCAGCCGAAAACAATACCGCGGTAGCGTTTTGAATTTGCCTGTGGATCGCAAAAGCCCCACCCTTCAACTGCGGAAGGGTGGGGCACCCAATCGTGTTCTTAGTTCGCGCTGAGCTGCTTCTTATTTGTGAGCTAGGCGGCGCGGGCTGGGATGGACTTCGCAGGCGCCTACTTCCATTAGCGGAGTGGCGGCGGTGATGTACGTTTGGCTGATGCGATCCTGCCAGGTGAAGTGGTCCTCATCCCAGAGCGACCAAAGAAAACCCAACATCATGGTGGCGCCGGAAAGCAGATAGCCGAAACTGCGCCAGAGAAGTTGGCGCGTGTCCGGCAGACTGCCGTCGAGGCGGACGATGGTGATGCCGCGAAGTTGCATGCCGGGTGTAGCCCCGGCGAACGTAGTGAATAGAAAGAAATATTGCGCGTAGAAAAGGTAGAACGCGGCGAGATAGACGATCGCGTCCACCTTTGCGAGCACGACCTCGCCGCCGAGCGACCGGAAGAGGCCGAGGAAGGCACCATAGGTGAGCGCGAGAAAAAGCGCGTCGAGGGCGCCGGCGCGGCGGCGTTCGGCGAGATCGGCGACGGGGACGATAGCGTTTTGCGGATGCGCGCGATCGTCGGGAGAGCTGGAGAAATCGAGCTCGGGCTGGATATTGATTTCGACGCGCTCGTTTAATGATTTGCGCGTGGTGACGCGTTGGACGGCCCGAAAGCGTGGGCGATCTGTGAGTTCGAGTTCTTCGGTCGGCCCGCCGTAGTCGCTTGAAGCGGGCGCGAAAGGCAAGCCGGATTGGGAGTCGTCGGGACGCGGGCGGCCACGGCGCACGCGATAGGCTTCCAGACGGCGCGAGACTTCCGTGCGCCATTCGGGCTCGACGGTGATAGCGGGGTTTGCAGGAGACTCCGAGCGAGCGGATACACCTACAGGGACAGGCTCGAAAGTCTCGTCGCTGGCGACGACGAGTGGGGCATCACAGAAAGTGCATTTTTCGGCAGGCTCGAGCAAAAGCGCGCCGCACTGCGAGCAAATTTGTATCACTGGTCCGTTTTGCGCTGCGGTAGTTCCAGTGACGGAACGCGAGTATGGTAGCACGTTGCGGTGAGGATGAGTCGGGAGAATTGGGATTGATTTCCGCGTATGAGGCAACTGAGGCGGCGGCAAATTGATCATAGTCGAGTACCAGGGCGTCCGGGCCGCCTGCGATGAATCGCCGCGCGCACGTGGTGAGTTCATTGCGGGGTTGCGGGACGCGTGTTAGGCTCGACTTTCTTTTTTCGCCAGATCGATGCGGTTCTCTTAGGCATGCCGAGCGCAATTGTCTTGTCACTTCTTCGCAGACTCGTGTTTCTTCTATTGCCGGCTGTGATTATTCTTGCAGTCCCTCGCGTGGTTTGGGCGCAGAGCGGCGGGAACGCGGCGGCACAATCGCAAAATCAAAGCGCGACCAAAAAACAGGGCGCTCCAGCGAACGGAGCAAAAGCAACGGCGCGTCCGAAGGCACCGCTGGCGGCGAGTGGCGCGGAGCAGGAGGCGACGCTCGAAGCGAAACAGCAGCGGCAAGTGGGACGAATTTATTACGCGGATGGGGACGTGGATGTGCGTTATGAGAACACGCGTTTGCGCGCGGACCATGTGGAATACAACGAAGACACGCAGGTGGTGACGGCGAGAGGGCACGTGCAACTCGATTATGAAACGCAGCACGTGGAGGCGGAGGACGCGCGGTACGAAGTGAACACGGGACGCGGAACGTTTCATCACGTGCGCGCTACTTTTGCGGTTCAAAGGCACGCGACGCCGACGCTGTTGATCAGTCCCAATCCGATTTACTTCGAGGCGGAGGAAGCTGAGCGGCTGGATCCGACTACGTACCGGGTGCACAAGGCGTGGATGACGGTGTGTAAGCCGGATCGTCCGACGTGGAAATTTTATGCGCCGGAAGCGACCGTTTACATGAAGACTTCGGTGCATCTGGAAAACGGCAACTTCCGGCTGTTTTCGGTGCCGGTGTTGTACCTGCCGTATGCGACGTTCCCCGCGGAAAAGCAGCGCGCCTCTGGATTTTTGATTCCCGACGTGGGCGACAGCACGAGCAAGGGATTTATTTTCGGCGATGCGTTGTACTGGGCTCCGACGGATTGGGCGGACTTGACGCTGGGAGCGAACTATTACAGCCGGCGCGGGTGGGCGCAGCGCGGCGATTTGCGGATGCGTCCGTGGGAAAACGCGCGGCTGGATGTGACGTACAACGGAGTGGTGGACCGCGGGCTGCGGGAGTCCAACGGCGAATTGATCAACCAGGGCGGACATGAGGCACGCTTGCTGTTTACCGCGTTGCTGCCGGACGGCTGGCGGGCGGTGGCGGATTTAGATAATTTGTCGTCGCTGACGTACCGGCTGGCGTTCAGCGAAACATACACGCAGGCGGTGAACTCGGAAGTGCGGAACCAAGCGTTCCTGACGAATAACTTTCGTGGGTTCAGCTTGAATCTGGCGGCGCTGAGCTATCAGAACTATCTAAGCGCCACCACGACGACGACACCGCTGAATGAGTATGTGTCGTTGCGCACCGCGCCGGAGGTGCGTTTCAGTTCGGTAGATCAGGCGCCCTGGCAGAATTTGCCGTTTTATTTTTCGTTCGACGTGTTTTCGGATGCGGCGCACCGCTCGAACAACGTCACGAATTTTGAGACGCCGAATTTCGTGGAGCGCAGCGAAATCGCCCCGAGCGTGACGATGCCGTTTCACTGGGGACCGTGGCTGGGAGTGACGCCAACGTTTACGATGCGTTCGACGTACTACGGCGGGCAGGTGCAAAACGGGTCGTTCGTCAATGTGGGATTGTGGCGCGAAACGGAAGAGCTGACGGTGGATATACGGCCGCCGACGATCGAGCGCGTGTGGGGCAATGGGGATTCCGGGACGAAGTGGAAACACGTGATCGAGCCGGAGCTGCAATACAGTTTCGTGAACGGAGTGAATAATTTCAACAACATCGTGCGGTTCGACGAAGATGAAACGCTGACGGACACGAACCAGATCGAGTACGGAATCACGCAGCGACTTTACCGGCGGAAGAAGGACGGGAGCGCGGAAGAGGTGATCAGCTGGCGCCTCGCGCAGATTCATTTCTTCGATCCCGGTTTTGGCGGGGCGCTGATTGCGGGGCAGCGCAACGTGTTTCAGGCGACGGACGAGCTGACGCCCTTTGCATTTGCGGATGAGCCGCGGCATTTTTCGCCGATTGTGAGCGATTTGCGGATCGAGCCGGGCAAGCGCTGGGATGCGCAGTTCATCGTGAATTACGATCCGCAACGGGCGAAATTGACGGCAATCGGAGCGTTGTTGAAACTGAAACCGTATAAGGAATCGTTTTTGACCTTGGCGCAGATTTCGGCGATCAATCTGCCGACGCCGGTGCAGGATAATCCGCCGGGTTTCATGTTCGAGCCGCGTTCGAACCAGATACGCGCGTTGATTGGATACGGCGATCTGACGCGGCCGGGATTCAATACCACGTTTGGCGCGAGCTACGACATTACAAATTCCGCGTTTCAAAATCAGATCGCGGAGGTGAGCTACAACGGGTCGTGTTGCGGGATTGGGTTCGAGTACCGGAGATTTTCATTTGGCACGATTCGGAATGAGAACCAGTATTTAGTGGCGTTCCGGATTGCGAATTTGGGGTCGTTGGGGACTTTGCGAAGGGCGGAGAAGATTTTCTAAGATTGGGTGACGAGCGGGAGCGTTTTTCAGCGGCGATCGCGAAAAGCAGATCCCTTCCTGCGGTCCGGATGACGCCCGCACAATTTTTCAGCGAACATCAGAAGCAATTTCCGGTGAGGTGCCGTTGCGATTCATCAGATATTGGCCCGCGGCCCAGCCTGCGGCGCCTACTGCCAGGCCTGCCAGAACATCCGCGACGTAGTGATAGCGGCCGTAGACAGTTGCCACGCACATGCTTGCGAAAAATGGCAGACAGAACCTGAAGAGCCAGGGTTTGTAACGGCGGGCGGCGAGGATGGCGACCATGGAGCCGGCTACGTGGGCGCTGGGGAAGGCGGCGCCGTGGACTCGGCCGAAATGTTCGATGAGTTCGATGGTGGCGGTAAAGGCGCCTCCTTTTAGCGGCGCTGGATTCAGGGATGCCAGCGCGAAGTAGGGGCTTTCGATGGGGAAGAGGATTGCGATTACGTAGACGGAGTAGTGGGCGATGGCCGTGGAGGTCATTACGGTCCAGAAGCCCTCGCGGTTTTTTTGCGCGTAGAGGATCGCCGGGAGAATTACGAGATAGAGGAAGTACGTCATGTAGGCGAACTGCATCGCGTCATTCAGCGCGGGAGTGGCGAAGCGCGCGAGATAGGCGGAAGGATGTACGCTGGCGAGGCGGTAATCGAATTGGATTAGCCAGCGGTCGAACCAGTTGGGAAAGATGGCGTGGACCAGACCTTGTAGTTCTTCGAAGAAGAAAATGTAGAGCGGTAGCGGGTACCAGCTGCGTGCGAACTGTAACACTGGATTTTGCGAGCGCGCGGCGGACTGGGCGAGTTGGGCGATGGCTGCGGCGATGGCTAGATGGAGAGCGGCGCATTTTGCGGGGTCTGGGATGTTGTGGTGAAAGGTTGCGAGGAGCGCTAGGAGCCAAGCTAAGTAGGCAAACGTGACTTGTTCGAAGGCGGTGCAGGATTGGCGGACTTCGGCTGCGTGCTGTGGGAGCCAGTGTTTTGCGGTGAGCGCGTGGATGTCGGTTGTTGCGGGGAGGGTGGACATTAGATTTGTGGTTTTTTGGGGGGAGTGAGGATTGGCCGCGGCGAGTTCTGGTGCGCCGAGCGCGGGAACGGCGTGCCAGCCGGTCGCTGGGCACGGCGGCAGCAAGGTTCCGCACTCCCAGATGGCTGCGAGGCGCGGATCATTGGGAGGCCTTTGCGGCAAATCGCGCCGTGGCAGGGCTCGGGATTGCTGCGGTTGCGGATTCTTTCCAGTTGAGAATTGGCCAGCCGCGCTTTTGTGCGACCTTCGCGAGGCGGTTTGTGGGATTTATTGCTTGCGGATGCGCGACCGTTTCCAGCATATGGATGTCGGAGGCGGTGTTGCCGTAGGCGTAGCTTTGAGATAGGGCGATATTTTGCGTTTTTGCTAGCGCTTTGAGCGCTCCCGCTTTGACTTTGTTGCTCATGTGCTGGCTTGCTCGGCGCCCTGTCCATCGGGTTTCGGAGCATAACCAAGTGTGGTTGTGCCACCCCTGGGGCTGGACTTCCAGCTGTGTGGCTTGGATTTCGATTGGGGCTTGGATTTGCGCGGCGATGCGTTTGGCTAGTATTTGCGCCAGCGGGGCTAGAGTGCCAGTAATCAGAAGTATCCGGTGGCCCTGCGTGTGGTGCCACGCGATACGCTCGAGGCCTGCTGCGAAGAGGGGGAGAGGACCCTCGCGCGTGGATGCTGGCGTCAGAGAATTTTCCCAGTCGTTTACCAGCGATGAGTTGAGTCCGGCCAGATAGAATTTGTTTCCTTCGACCGCGTCGTGCGGATTGCGCAGGATTCTTTTTGCAAAGTGCGCGAACCAGCGGGCCACGTGCGTGGAGGAGATTTCGTCGCGTTCGAGCAAGTAGCCGATGAAACGCCACTCGAGGGAGGGCGCGGGGAGCAGCGTGCCGTCCAAGTCGAAGAATGCGCCGATATTTTGTTGGGGCGCGGTCATCGCGTGGCCTGCACGGCAACGCGCGCGGGAGTTTTCTGCTGCGCGGCGGTTAGGTAGCGGCGGCCTTCCCAAATTACAGGGATCGCACGAAGGATACAGAAAGCGACGGTGGCGCCGACCAGGAATTGGCCAGCTAGCGCTAGCGCGTGGAGCAGCGAAGAGTTGAGCCACGAAACGGTGACGCGCTCGGCCGGAAGCAGCAGGCCGAGATAGCAGAAGCAGATGCATTTGAGGACGGCGTAGGCGGCGCGGCTTGCGCGGGAGGCGACAAGCGTGCGTCCCCACCAAGTTTCGAGCATCGAATTGGCGCTGAAGCCGCTGCGTCCGGTGCGCGCGGCGAGGGAGCGAAGGAAATCGGTGAGCGTGCCGCGCACGAAGAAGAGGACGGGCACCCAAAGCGAAATTAATCCGCTGACGGCGAAGAAGGTGAAGAAGAGATTTTCGACGACGCGGTCGCCGAGGATATCGAGTTGTGCGCCGAGCGGAGTGGCTAGGTCGCGTGTGCGCGCGAGGTAGCCGTCGAGGCCGTCTAGCGCGATGGCGGCGATGGTGAGAAGGACGGCGGCGAGATCGGCTGCGAGCGAATCGCCGAAGAGCGTGAAGAGAGCGACTGCGGCGAAGGCGGCGACGACTCGCGTGAGGGTGACCTGGTTGGGCGTCATCGCGCTCCTTCGGCAATGCGGTGTTGCGAAAATTTTGGGCCCGCCACCGAGGGAGATGATTTTGACCACCGCGCCCGGCTCCAGCTGGCAAGCCCTTGCGGTGTGGGATAGCATTTGGCGCGCCAGAGCTTGCGGAGTGTTTTCATTGGGGTTAGGAGCGATCGCGCGGCGCGAGGCGGCGTGAGGGTGATGGGTTGCGGCGGCAGGTGGAGGGATTTCCCTCGCACGAGCGCGGCGGCAAAAAGCGCGGGCGCGCGTCTAAGGGATGTGGGAAAATTGGTGGTTGAGGGCGTGGCGTTTGGACGGACTGAGTTGCTCACCCGAATGACAAAACGGAATAACAGCTGATGGATGTTTCCATATTTGCGGCGTTTTTAGCGGGACTGGTGTCGTTTCTTTCGCCTTGCGTGCTTCCGCTGGTGCCGGGGTACATTTCGATGCTCTCGGGCATCGGTGTGGAGCAATTGAAGGAAGGGAAGACGCCGCGGGGCGGTTTGCTGCTTTCCGCATGCGCGTTCGTGACGGGATTTTCGGTGGTGTTTATCGCGTTTGGAGCTTCGGCGAGCGCGGTGGGATCATTTTTGTTGCGGAATCGCGCGATGCTGGCGCCGGTAGCTGGGGCGTTGATCGTGATGTTTGGGCTGCACTTGATTGGATGGCTTGCGAAAATTTCCGTGCGCGTGGGTTTGGTGATCGGCGTTGTGCTGGCGGCGGTGGGCGGGTTGCTTTTGTGGCGCGCGGGATTGTTGGGCGCGGAGTTGAAGCCGGTTCATTTCTTTTCCATCGCGCTGATTTTCTTGCTGGGGCCTTCGCTCACGCGCTGGTTGAATCGCGACGTGCATTTTCGAAATATGGGCGGGCAGCCGGGGGCGGTGAGCGGATTTCTGATGGGGTTCGCGTTCGCGTTTGGCTGGACGCCTTGCATTGGGCCGATTCTAGCGAGCGTGCTGGCGGTGGCGGCGACGCGCGAGACGGTAGGCCAGGGAATATTTCTGCTGGCGTGTTATTCGGCGGGGCTGGCGGTGCCGTTTTTGATTACGGCGCTGGGGATTGGCGGATTTCTGCGCTTTTATCAAAAATTTCGGCGGCATCTGCACACGGTCGAAGTTTTCAGCGGAGTGCTGCTCTTGGCGGTAGGCGGGCTGGTATTCTTGAACCGGCTGACGTGGCTATCAGGCAAGCTGGGGTTTCTAAATAAATTTTCGTTGTGATGGAGTTTAGCGGATGCGAAAGCGGTGGAATTTATTTTTGATCTTCGTGGTGGCGGCGGGGCTTGCCGCTGTTTTTGTCGGGATGCAAATCGGGGAATGGAGCTACTACGCCGAAAACTTTGGCGAATGAGCCGGACGTTACGTTCAAGGATTTGTCGGGGAAGGACGTGTCACTGGCTAGTTTGAAAGGGAAAGTGGTGGTGGTGAATTTTTGGGCGACTTGGTGCGAGCCTTGCCAGGTGGAAATTCCGTGGATGATTGGGTTCCAGCAGAAGTATGCGGATAAGGGTTTACGCTTTTGGGCGTGGCGATGGATGACGACGGGAAGAGCGTGGTGGAGCCTTTCGTGCAGAAGACGGAGTTCGATGTGGATGGGAAGAAGATGACGATGAATTATCCGATCGTTTTGGGGAATGATGATTTGGCGGCGAAGTTTGGGGGATTGCTGGGATTGCCGACTAGCATCGTGATCTCGCGGGATGGGAAAGTGGTGAAGCGATACATTGGGTTGGCTTCGCGGGATGATTTGGATGCGGAGATTAAGTCGTTGCTGTGAGGCAGGGAGCAAAGAAGCAAAGAAGCAGAGAGTTGGCGAGCGAGCAGGATCCAGAGACGGGTCGGATTTTCGGGGGCGATTATTTTTATGGCTTTGATGGATGAGCACGAATTTCAGAAGAAGAGCGATGCGGCGTTTGAGGCTTTGCGGAAGCGTTTGCTGGAGATTGGGGACGAGAACGATTTTGAGGTGGAAGGCGGGAGCGGGAAATTGGAGATCGAGTTTGAGGATGAAGATGAGACGCGGTTTGTGATCAGCCCGAACGCGCCGGTGCGGCAGATATGGATTTCGGCGCTGACGACGAGTTTCAAGCTGGCGTGGTCGGATGCGGCGCAGGCGTTTGTACAGGAAAGAACCGGGGAGACTTTGAACCAGCTGATGAGCCGCATTCTTACGGAAAAACTGGGGACGGCGATTCAGGTATGAGTTCTCTGCGCGTATTTGGCTATGTGGCGCTTATTTGCGTGATGGCGGCTGGCGTTGTGGTTTCGCACGGGGGCTTGGCTGCTGCTGCGGTGCCGGGGCAGGAATCGGCGGCGGTGCCGAGCGCGGCTAGCATTGTGAAGGCGCATAGTTTTGTTTCCATGGAGCCGGTTCCGCGGGGGAAAGAATTTCAGGTGGCCGTCGTGGCAGAGATTCGCAGCGGGTACCACGTGAATTCGCACAAGCCTTCAGATGAATATTTGATTGCGACGACTTTGACGCCGCAACTGCCGGAGGGTTTCAAGCTGGCGGACACGATTTATCCGGCGGGGCGGCAGGAGAAATTTTCGTTTTCGCCGGATAAGCCGCTGGATGTGTACACCGGGAGCGTGACATTCAAGCTGCGTTTGGTGGCGGAGGCTGGGGCGGCGATTGGCGCGGTGAAGATTCCGATGATTTTGCGTTATCAGGCTTGCAATGACACGACCTGCCTGCCGCCGGTGAAGGTTCCGGTGGAGTTGAGTTTCAACGTGGGCGCGGCGGATGCCAAGGCGCGCGCCGTGCATCCTGAGGTATTTGCCGGGGCGGCGAAGTAGAGGCTTGTGCTGCGCCTCGGGCGCTGGGTTCAACCCAGGCGCAAAGTGAGGGCGACATTGCGCACCGCAAACGCCTAAGAGCCGGCGAGACGCCGGCGCTATGAAACCTGCCGCTAACCCCCAAAGAGCCGGCGCCGGTCGCCGGGAAGCCATTCTTACCTCCCTTAACGCCCTGTTTTCTTCCTCTGTCCTTCCAGCCAGTTGCTCGATACGCCATTTGGCCCGGTCATTTTCCAGCGGGCTGCATTGCCTTTCGTGTCTAAATATTACGGGTGATTCCAACCGCAATCGTGGGTGTGCCGACCGAAGGAGGCGCCATGAAAAGCCGCGCCGGTTTTACAAGTTTGCTTGTTTTCCTGACATTCGCCTTGTTCCAGCTGGCTGCCTGCTCCGGCACTCCTTCCACGTTCAATAAAGTTACGATTACTCCCAGCGGCACGCAATATATCGGGCAGAACGGGTCTATCGCGCTGAGCGCCACGGTCCTAAACGACACCGCGCAAAACGGCGGCGTCACGTTTTCTGCTACCCCTGCGGGAACCGGAACGTTGACTCAGCTCACTACTACCAGCGGGACGTACGTTGGGCCGGCCGTGGTTACGGCTGAGACGGTCGTCACCATCACCGCGACGTCTGTTGATTTTCCGAAGCAGTTCGCGACGCTGACCGTGAAGATTGAGCCGCCGCCGGTGATCACCACGACATCGCTTCCCACGGCTACTCTGAATGCGTCTTACACCGCGCCCGTCACAGCTACGGGTGGCGTGCCGCCACTAGTGTGGACGATTGCATCCGGGACGTTGCCGGCAGGATTGTCTTTGGGTTCGAGCAAGACCGACACGGTGAATATCACCGGGAAGGCCACCACGGCGGGACAGTCAATTGTGACGATCACGGTCACCGATGCGGTTGGGGAGACCAGCACTTCTGGGCCGCTCACGATCGTAGTCAGTTCGCTGGCGTTTACAACTACGTCGCCGCTGCCATCGGCCACGGTAAATGTGCCATATGCTGGCGTGCAATTTGCGGCCAGCGGCGGGACCTCTCCTTACACGTTTACGCTCGCGGCTGGTGCGGTGTTGCCGCCGGGCCTGGCGTTCAGTGCGGGCGGAGACCTTACCGGCACTCCGACCACGGAGGGCACTTATACGTTCGGCGTGACGGTAACCGACAGCACCACGCCGACGCCGGCGGTGATCACTGAGAATTTCACGCTGGCCGTGACGCCTCCACAAAATCTTGCGCTTTTGAGCGGCAACTACGCGTTTACTTTCAGCGGAAATAATTCCGGCGGATATGTGGCGGCGGCCGGTGTATTCACCGCGAATGGCAGCGGCATGATCACAGCCGGCGAAGCGGATTACAATGCGCTGAACGGCTCGCCGGTGAATTACCCGAACCTGCAAGGCACCTACACTGTGGGCCAGGACGGACGCGGTGCGATTACCTTCACGAACGTCACCGGCTCGCCTATCTATGCGTTTTCGGTTGACGCCTCCGGAACGGGCAACACTCCTGGTACTCACGGCCGCATGGTCGAGTTCGATTCGACTGGCACGCGCGGTTCGGGGCGGCTGGAAATGCAGAGCGTGACGAGTTGCGTCGTCAGCAGCACCAACTCTACTTACAACGGCAACTATGCTTTCGGTGGTAGTGGATTTCAGTCGTCGGCCGGAGGCAACTCGGCGAGCACGATGGCGTTCGCTGGCGTTTTCACAGCTGTTCTGCCCGCCTCGCCGGCCACAGTAGGAAGTCTCGGACCTGGAGAAATAGACGCAAACTATACCGGTTCGCAGGCGGTCGGTAGCACAGGGGGCACCGCGCTTTCCGGCAGTTATCAATCAGGCCCGGATTCTACTCATTGCCAGTTCCAATTAAGCGCTTTCGCGACCCTCAATTACGACGTCTATCCAATTTCCGCGACGGATGCCTTTTTCATCGAGACCGACCAAGCCTCCAACGCCACCACTCCCTTTATCAGCGTCGCTGAAATGAAGCTGCAATTCGGGCAGCCCTTCCCGCCCGGCTCCATAATAAGCGGCCCCATGGCCGGAGGTGTTAGCGGGCAGGTTCTCTCGGTCCCATATGTCTCGGTGCTTCAGATCGTGCCCCAGCCCGGAATACCGACTTTTAGCCTCTCGCTCACCGACAACAAAGCCGGTACGGTCACTGCGACAAATGGAACTCCGTTTACTGTCACCTACACCGCCGATCAATACGGCCGGGTTTTCACCGGGTTTGAAGTCAACACGGCCTTCGAGCCGGTTCTATATATGATTGACTCGCAAGACGCGTTCGTCGTTGGCCAGCTCAACGGCGCTCCGATTTTCGGCGAGTTTGATGCGCAGTCGCATCCCACCAGCTTCACCACTCAATTCATCGCGCAACAAACTCCGCTTATCGAGGGAACCTTTGCTCCCGCGATCAGCGGCGACCGCAACTTCTCCGGATTCCTCAGCTTCAATGGCTCGGTGACGCCGGCGACGGTGAACGGAATCCAGGATGAAAGCACCGCGAGCGCGAATACCGCGGCCGAAACGGTGACGGGGGCCTATGTGCTTTCGGGCACCGGCGCCACCGACGGCAGCGGCAGCATCACGCTCACTTCGCCCGCGGCTTTCACCGGCGCGTTCTATTTCGTGTCGCCAACAAAAATGGTCGAGATCACTACCACGACGGGTGACGCCAACCCGGTCCTGATCATCATCGGCGATTGAAGCAAGTCCTTTTCTACGCTTCAGCTCGACACTCGGCAGGGTGGACGCACCATCACGCACTTTCAGCCCAAGAGACTGAGCGTAAATTTGGCGCATCGAGTCGGGCCGGCGAAGCGGTGGAGGGATCCGGTGGGCAGCCACACAATGAATTGGGGCCGGGTGGTTCAACTTGGCTCTTGGTGCGCGTGCCTTTGCATGTTGTTGGCAGGGAGTTCGGAAGCGTTTTACTATCCTTTGCAGCAGACGCAGATCCGCGGAGCTTATCTTCTGGGACATTCGGGGGATCCACAAAAAGTTAGTGCGCTCCTGGAGCCGTACATTCGGCGCTTTCCATTGCTGCCTGCGGCGGCACGGGTCGAATCCATAGAATTTCGAACGCCGTATGAACAGGTGATTCTCCGAGCATCCGAGCGCTCGAATGATTACGATTTGGATCAGGCCGAAAAAGACTATGCCGCACAGCCGGACTTGGTGTTGGTTCGGATACTGATCTATTCACCGCTAAGCCATTCTGGTTCGATCACGCATTCTCGCGCCGAACAATCTGAGACTGGCGCAACGGAGGATGACTGGCTCGGGTTTCACTTCCAGATATCGCAGGAACGCTCCATCGAACCGAAGAAGATGCACGCTCAGGCTGTCCGCGCAGGCCGCTATGACAAGGGAACGCGAAAAGAAGTACTTATGGGTTTCGACGCCGACCAGTTCGGGCCTGGCGCCGTTAAAATTCTGGTAACTACCCCAAATGGCCAAGCGGTGGCCGCCGAATTCGACCTAGACGAATTGAAATAGAGAGAGCGGCCGAATCCGCCGGTTTGTCGAATTCTGCGCGTCCGATCAACCTCTGTGATTAAACCTGGCGAACCCTAGTAAGCCCAGCGCATCAGGACTGCGCCAGTGGTGTATCCGGCGCCTACGGCGATTAGCAGGACCAGGTCGCCTTTGCGCAGGCGGCCTTGTTCTACTGCTTCCATCATGCCTAGTGGAATTGTTCCGGCTGTGGTGTTTCCGTAGTGGTCAATGTTGATCATCACTTTTGAATCGTCCACGCCCAGGCGTTCCTGCATTCCGCGAATGATGCGGAGATTGGCCTGGTGCGGGACCACCAGCGCTAGATCTTTCGTGGTGTAGCCGTTGCGTTCGAGCATTTCGACTGCCAGTTCGCTCATGCGGCGTACGGCGTACTTGAAGACCTGCGCGCCTTCCTGGTGGACGTAGTGCATGCGATTCTCGACTGTTTCTTGCGAAGCCGGATGCAGCGAGCCGCCGCCAGGCATATAGAGATTGCAGCCGCCCGAGCCGTCCACATCGTGCGACGAAATCGAGGATGCCTTCCTTTTCTGATGTCGCCGGCTCGAGCAGCACCGCGCCGGCACCATCGCCGAAGAGCACGCAGGTGGCGCGGTCGGTGAAATCGAGGATCGAAGTCATAACGTCGCTGCCGATCACCAGCACTTTTTTATGCGCGCCGCTGCCGACGAATTGCGCGCCGACTGTGAGCGCGTAGACGAATCCGGAGCAGGCGGCCGAAAGATCGAAGCCCCAGGCATTTTTCGCGCCGAGGCGATCCTGGATCAGGCAGGCGGTCGCGGGGAAAAACATGTCTGGAGTGACGCTGGCCAGGACGATCAGGTCAATTTCTTCAGGGTTCACGCCGCGCGCTGCTAGCAGTTTTCTGGCCGCTTCCGTGCCGAGGTGCGAAGTGGCGACTCCGGGGTCGGCGTAATGCCGTTCGCGGATTCCGGTGCGCGTGCGAATCCATTCGTCGTTGGTGTCCACACGCTTTTCCAAATCGAAATTGGTGACCACGCGCGGCGGGACGTATCCGGCCACTCCGGTAATCTTTGCGGCGATGCGTTTCCCCATTCATTTCCCCCAGGAGGATGGAAAGAGCAAGACGTTTAAGAACAGCCCGTGATTGTATGCAATCGCAAGCAGACAAAACAAGCAAATCAGGACGGCAGAGGAGCAGACTTGTCATCGCGGATGAAGCGCGCATTCGACGCGATGAAAGTCTTGGCCGGCGTTAGCCGTTGGCCGGGGAGATCTCGAAACGGTACGTGATTTCCGCGGTTTTTCGCAGCATGGCCGCTACGGAACAATATTTCGTCTGGCTCAGTTCGATGGCGTCGCAGACTGCTTTCTCGTCGAGTTCGCCGGTCAGCTTGTAGACCATGTCGATTTTGGTCCAGACGGACGGCGGATCTTTGGCGCGCTCGCCGGAAATCACTATTTCCAACGACACGAGCTTGTTGCGTTTCTTTGCGAGGATTGAAACTACGTCCACCGAACTGCAGGCGCCCAGCGCACCGAGCAGCATATCCATTGGTCCCGGCGCAGAATTGCGCTCGCGGTCCGCGTCAATCACTACTGCCTGTCCGGACGGCATTGTCGCCAGGAATTCTTCGCCGCCCACCCATCGCACCGTCGCTGTTCGCATCCGTGCTCCCTCAAAAATGCTTCCGCGAGACTCGCGGTCTATCTGCGCAATTCCGGAAAATTCCGTCGTGTCTCGTCTAAGGTTGTGCTCTCTCGGCGCGGTGACCGCCGAAAGCGTGAATTGTGCGAGTGCCGGCGGCCGGCTCGCCGCCATGCCACACTCCCTTCGGGATAAAATACTCCTGGCCGGCTCTGACCGGGATCCTCTGGCCGTCAACGATCAACGTGTAGCAGCCTTGGACGACGATCATGTACTCGTCAAAATCGTGCGCGTGCGGCGCGGAAACGGCGGACTCACGGCACGTCCAGTATGCCATTTGGCTTCCCTCCGCTCCGTCGAAAACGTAGCCCTCGACGCCCGCTGTGGCCTGGCTGCTTGTGGCGATGCGATTCGCGGGATGTTTCATGAACGCCGGGAAATCGTTCATCGGCACTCCTTGCGCTGAGCGAGTTGGCGCGAGCGGGCGGCGCCAACCGCGCCGAAATTCGGCGACGTGGATAATTTTCGCACTCGGCCGACGAGTGTCAAGGGTGCGCGTCCGGTCGTGCTGAATTTTCGAGCACCGGAGTGCTCTGTGGGAAGCGCCATAGCGGAGTTTGGGCGTGAATGCGGCAGTTAAACCTGCGAGCCCGCATCTTCGGAGTCGGAGGCGCCTACCGCGGCTTCGATACGTTGCTGCGGGGCGCGGCGCATGGTTTCGATGAAGGCGCGCACGATTTTTGGATCGAACTGGTTCGCGGCGCAGCGTTCCAGTTCCGCAAAGGCTTCTTCCGGGCTGCGCGCTTTCTTGTAGGTGCGCTCGGACGTGATGGTGTCGTAGGCGTCGGCGATGGCGATTACGCGCGCGCCCACCGGAATGTGTTCGGCGGCGAGCCGCGCGGGGTAGCCGGAGCCATCGTAGAATTCGTGATGATGCCCGACCATTTCGCGTATGCGCTTCATCGCCGCGAGAGGCTCGAGAATTTTCGCGCCCAGCTCGGTGTGGGTTTTCATCGTGGCCCATTCGTTGGCGTCGAGCGGGCCGGATTTATTCAGAATAACTTCAGGGATGCCGACTTTGCCGATGTCGTGCAGCAATCCGGCGAGGCGCACTTCCTCGACTTCGGCTTCGTTCATGCCGAGGGCGTGCGCGATCATCACCGCGTATGCGGAAACTTTCTGCGAGTGGCCTTGGGTGTAGTGATCCTTCGCGTCAATCGCGAGAGCGAGTGAAGTGACCGTCTCGACGACCGCCGGCGGCACTTCGTCTCCGACGTTACCGCCGCCGTGTTCCGTGAGCGAACGCGTGAACTGCTCGAGGCGCCGGTAGATTTCTTCGAACGCTTCGGGTCCGGTGGAAAATAGGCGCTTGAGCGTGACGCCCAGATACGCCTCCAGGACGTCTTTCTTCCAGCGTTTGGTGTCGTTGGGGTCGCCTTGCTCCGCGGTGGAAACCGAGTTTCCGCCCTGATGCTTCGACAGGTACATCGAGGAATCCGCGACCTGGATCAATTCCTGCGGAGTAGAGCCATGAATCGGGAAGCCCGCGATGCCGAAACTCGCCGTAATATTTTTGTCGCGGAGGAGCGGGTCGGCCGCCACCCAGCCGCGCAGCTTGCTGGCGAGCTGCCGCGCCTGCTCGACGCTCGTTTCCGGCATCAAAATCACGAATTCGTCGCCGCCGTAGCGTGCGACGACGTCTGAGCGGCGGCAATTCTGCTCGAGAATGTGGCCTACGCGCTGCAGGACTACGTCGCCTTCGAGGTGGCCGTAAAAATCGTTGACGAATTTGAAGCGGTCGAGGTCCATCAAAACCAGCGAGAATGGCCGGTTCGCGCGTGTGGAGCGTTTCCACTCGGATGAGAGCGCTTCCATCAAGAACCGGTGCGTTTTGACGCCCGTGAGCCCGTCGGTGATGGCTTGTTCCTGTGCGCGCTGGAACGTCAGTGCGTTGTGCAAGGCTCCGGCAAACAGATCGGCGAGCGTTCGGAGCAGCCGGATTTCCTCTTCGGTGAACTCACAGGGCTCGGACGACTCGACGTAGAGCACGCCCAACAGATTTTCGGCGTAGGTGACCGGCAACGCAATCGCGGACGAGGTACCGGGCAATATAGGACGATGGGAGGAAGCGTTCACCTCCGTGACCATCGCCATCTGCCCGGCGCGCGCTACGTGGCCCACCAATCCTTCGCCGAGCAAAATGCGGCGCCCGAGCGCGTCGCGCCGCGCTCCCGCTTCCGCCTGAATCACCAATTCCTTGGAGGAATAATCCAGAATGGCGATTCCGATGTGATCATAGGAGAGAGCGTTTTCGATTTCCGCGGCGATCTTGGTCAACATCTCCTCGGGGTTTAGGGTGGTGATGGCGTGGCTGGAAACGTTGTTGACCAGCGTCAATTGGCGCGATTTCTTTTGTTCTTCGGAAAACAGCCGCGCGTTTTCGATGGCCACTGCAGCTTCGCTGGCCAGCACGCGCAGGAGTTCGACGTGGCCTTCATCAAACGCGCGCTCCTGCTGGCTGTGCACGGCCATCGCGCCAATCGCCTGGTTGTACAAAATCAAGGGCACGGCGCAGATCGAACCTGCGTGCCGGGCCGGCTCGATTCCGAGGCGCTTCACTTCTTCCTCGAACTGATCGCGAATCAAGAGCGGCTGCGCCGACTGAATCACGTACTCGGTCAGGTGTTTGCCTGCCGGGCGCGTGCGCTTCGGGAGGCGTTCGCCGTTCACCACGTCCATTTCGAAGCGGACCTGGCCGGTCTTCTTGTCGTGGAACGCGATGAACATGCTACCCACATCGAGCAGACGCCGCATTTCCGAATAAATCCGCTCGAATAGCGCGTCAGGTTCAAGCGTCGAACTGAGCGCACGTCCGATTTCGTTCAAGATGTGCAGCTCTTCGCTGCGCCGTGCCGTCTGCTGAATCAAGTAGCTATTTTCGACCGCCATGCCGATTTGATGGCCGAGGGCGAGCAGCAGACGCAGTTCCGGCGGAGTAAAATTCCGATTGTCCGGGGTGGCCAGCAGCAGGACACCGAAGACGCGTTCCTTGGCCTGCAGGCTGATACCGACGACGGTACGCAAGCCTTGTTCGAGCAGGATCTCGCGCACGTGCTGGAAGGTTTCTTCCTTTTCCAGCGCGACCCAATTTGCATCGCGCGCCAGATCCCGCAACACCACCAGTCCGCCGAGGCGCGCCACGAGATTGACAGTGTAGGAATCGAGGCTGTCTTTCTGAATCGCGGAGCAGAAGGTGTCGCTCATCCCGGTGACGACGATCGAAGTTGGGCCTTTTTCGTCGCCGTAATGGAGGCACAACGCTCCGGCCGGGATGCGCACGACGTTCAAGACGCGATCCAGAGCCTGCGCCAGCATTTTCTGAATTTCGCCGCCGACGAAGCTCGAAGTCGCCAGGTTCAGATTCGAAAGCGCGAGCATATTACGCTCGACGCGACGCCGCTCCTCCTCGTAAACGGCCATGAGCATCAGCACGCCGCCGAAAATTTCTGCGAGGAGCGCGAAGGGCAGCAGATGCACGGCGGCTAAAGGACCCAGCCGGTCCTGGAAAATCAGGAGCAAGCGCAGAATTCCGGTAGCCACAAAGGTGAGCGCCAACAGCTTGTCCGCGCGCGATTCCTGCTTGCGCCCTTCGTGCCAGAAGATCTGTGCGGCTCCGAAGAAAATGATGGCCACGCCCATACCCAGCGGCGCCGCGATCCATTTTTGCGTGTAGGCGTAAGCCCAGAGCCCGGCGAGTAGGGCCACGATGACCAAGTTGCGCGCGGAAACGTTCATGCGCGCGTAGATGCGGGCTGAGCAATAGAAGGCGAGCGCGGCGGCGGCCATCGTCCACTCGTTGGTGATATCAAGCCAAACGGGGAAGATGCGCTGGCCGCCAAAGGCGTACACCGCGAATGGGAGCGAAGCCAGTATCCAGGCAATTGCCCAGACGAGCAGGTAGGCCTGGCGCTTTTGGCGGTAGACGTAGGCAAAAAACACCCCGAGCAAGAAGGCGCCGGCCAGCAACACCACTGCATTAGAATTGAGGTGGTTCAACAACTCAACACTCCCAGTCCAGGACACGACAAACTTCTCCCGAGAATAGCAGATTTTCGGCGACCGTTTGGGCGCGACTCCGGAGGAGTTGCTTGGCGGTCAACTGTTCGGCAGAACCCGCTGTGCGACCAAAACGGCCTAAAAATGGGCGAAAATCGCACAAAACCGCGCGAGAACCGCCGTTTCGCGGTCCAAAAACAGTTACTTCATGGACCTAAAGAAACTATCGAGCTTGCCTTCGTTCGGGTCAAGGGTACACCAGTACCAACTCGTTACCACTCGGCCCCTCAGGCGCTCCTCGAAGCCGTATCAACATCGTCGCGGGGATCGATCTGCCTTGGCGCCACCGGTGGCGCTCGCGCTCGATTTTGGCTTGGGCTTCCGATAAGATTGATGGTTTTACGAGTGCGAAAGGACCTCGGCCGAATGGCTTCATTTGAAAAACCGCGCGTGCGTTTTGCGCCGTCGCCTACTGGCTATCTGCACGTTGGAGGGGCGCGCACCGCTTTGTTTAATTGGCTCTTTGCGAAGCACGAAGGCGGGACTTTGATTCTGCGCATTGAAGATACCGATGTGGAGCGCAACAAGCCGGAGCTCGTCGACGGGATTCTTGTTGCGCTCAGGTGGCTGGGAATTGATTGGGACGAAGGGCCGTTTTTTCAGTCGCAGCGGGTCGAAATGTATCGCTCCGCCGCTGAAAGCATTCTCGCTAGTGGTGCGGGTTACGCGTGCTATTGCAAAGCCGCCGCGTACGCTGGCGGCGACTATGCGCCTGCTGAAAATGAAGAGCATGAAGGCGAAGGTGACGACGAAGGGCCCAAAACGCTTAAGGCTGCCGCGTGCCCTTGCCGCGATTTTTCCGACGCTGAGCGCGCCGCGAAGGAAAAAGAAGGAATCCCGCGCGCGATTCGATTCAAGACTCCGCGCGCGGGCGCGACGAAATTCGAGGACGCCGTTTTCGGGGCTCGCGAAATCCAGAACGCGGATATCGAGGATTTCGTCCTGCTGCGTTCGAGTGGCGTGCCTACTTACCAGCTCAGCGTGGTGGTGGATGACATTGACATGCGCATCACCCACGTCATTCGCGGCGCCGATCATCTTTCGAATACGCCGAAGCAGGTGCTCATCTACCAGGCGCTGTGCGCGCAGCCTCCGATTTTCGCGCATGTCCCGCTGATTCTCGGTCCCGATCGCACACGCCTCTCGAAACGCCACGGCGCCACCAGCGTCGGTTCCTATGCCGACGAAGGCTTCCTGCCCGAGGCGTTCCGCAATTTTCTGGCGCTGCTCGGCTGGTCCACCGGCGACGATTCCGAATTCCTGCGCACTACGGAACTGATTCAGCGCTTTTCGCTCGCGGGTGTGAGCCGCACGAATGCCATATTCGATCGGGCGAAGCTCGAGTGGTACAACACGCAATATTTGCAAAAGCCACCCGTGGAAGAACTTCTGCCTTATGTGGAAGAAGAGCTGAAGCGCGCGGGGTTGTGGAAGGCTGAATGGGGATCGAGCGAACGTGCGTGGTTCGCACACGCCGTTGACCTGATCCGCCCACGCACTCGCTTGCTCACCGATTTCACCGGATGGGCGCGCGCGTTTTTTACGGATGATTTCGAGTACGATCAGGAAGCCCGCGACAAATTCTGGAAAGACGAGAAAGTCCCGGCGTTGCTGGCGAAACTAAACGATGCGCTGGCCGCGCTCGCCGACTGGAATCACGATGCTTGCGATGCGGCGCTCCGGGGCGTGGCTGCCGCTGAAGGCGTAAAGGCAGGATTGTTGATCAACGCCACGCGCGTGGCTATAGTGGGCCGCGCCGTAGCTCCACCGCTCTTCGACACGATGGTGGTGCTAGGCAAAGACCGCGTCATTGCGCGACTTCAGCGCGCTTTGAAATTCCTCTCCGCAAGATAATCGAGACATTCGCGATCGCTTCGGGCGTGACCCCTCAGCGCGCGAAGGGATATGTGTGCGTGCGAGCGTGGCTACGTTTGTTTGTGTTGGCTGAGGGGGATTAGAACGCGCGGACTTCGGCTGCGAGGGCTTGGTTGTCTTGGACGCGGTGGGACAGTACTACCGCGGCATAACGGGTGCAGAGTGCCATCTCACGTTGGGTCCAGCCACCGAAGCCACGGGCACCGGGGGAGACAATCACGTTACCCAAGCCGTGCAGCGTGCGCAGGCAGCTGTAATAGAAGCGAACAAGGCGCAAGCTGGGTGCTGAGCCGGTATCGAGGTCGGGGCACAGGTCCTGTCGAGCCAGGACGTCCTTAAAGTCCTTTCCGTTCAGCAAGTTGCTGGATTTCTCAGCGGAATCGGGCTCGGCTTGATCGAGGATCGGCTCCGACGCGACCCGGAGCAAACCTGCACGCCAGGTGAAGACCGCGAACTGGATCAGCGCGGCGGTGGAGATGACGAGAATGAAGGCTGCGATCAGCATGTTCGACCTTCCCCAGTTTGCCGTTTGCGACCGCCGGGGACAATAGTCCAGGGGTACCAGTGGGGCAAACTATGCTCGGCTTTAATGCCGGCTGGCGGGCTCGCGACGGCGGACGCAAACGAAGAGAGATCCCCCGCTGCGCTCGGGATGACAACCAAGAGCAGCATGCGGCTGCGTCCCGAAAAACGCGCGACGCAGGCGCCGCTACAAAACCTGACTCGCGCCCTCGCTTCGAGCAATGGCTTAGAATAGTGGCGTGGGGCTGCCGGAAACCATCGCCGTAAAATACACCGAAGAAGAAGCCGAATACATCAGCATGCGTCCGCTGGTTTCGCAGATGTTTCGCGGGACGGAGCTGGTGGACATGATCGTGCGCGTTTCGGGCAAGGATTCCGAGCGCGTGCGGCAGATTCTGCGCTCGGGCACGATCGTATTTCATTCATTCCGATATTGGTGGCCGGGATTCGAGCCGGATGCGGCGGCGTTGGGTGAGGCGTTGGCGATTTATCCGGATGCCGATCCGTTGCGCGCGTTTCCGGCTGAAGATTGCAGCGAGATTGTTCTGGAATCGAGCGGGTCGCCGCCGCGGCATTCGTTGCGCATCGCGCGCGAAGAGGCTCGCAAGCGGCGATTGCTGCGCTCGCGGAGCTTTTGGGATTGTTTGATGGATTTCGCGAAAGAGAACGCGCCACGCTACCGGGAATATTCCTACGCTTTAAATGGCGACATTTACGCGGTGGCGGTACGCGCGGAACAAGTGGCGCGTCTCGCGCGCGAAGCCTCGCAGTATGCATCGCGCGCGCTGCGCGGCGATCTCGCCGGAATTTTTGGCGTTGGCGTAGCGATATCGCAGATGGTGTTTCTTTGCCCGCGCGGGAAATCACGCTGAAACATGGACATTTTGTTCGCCCGTATTGATACGAAGGGCAGACTACAGCGAAGACCCGATGTGCCCGCAGCGGAGAGATGGCTACAGTACGGATAGTACTGGCGCGGCAGAGATGAACGCGTTCGGAGTGTTGTGGTGGAACTCAGAATTGGGCGAAAGAGGCAATGACACAGGTCAGAATCCTGATTGCGGACGACAATCCTCTGGTTCGGTCCGGAATTAAAATGCTGCTCAGAATGCATCGCGAGTGGGTCGTGTGCGCCGAGGTGGAAAACGGGCGCGACGCGGTGGATAAAGCGGTGGAGCTGAAGCCGGACGTTATCTTGCTGGATATTTCGATGCCGGCGATGGACGGCCTGACCGCTGCCGAATTGATTCGGCGGGGCGCGCCGGAGTCCGAGATCTTGATTGTGACGCACTTCGAATCGCTGGACTTGGCGCGTTATGCGGCGCAGACCGGCGTGCGAGGATACATTTCAAAATCCCACGTATCGACCGACCTGGAAGCCGCGATCGAAGCGGCGGCACGGCATCAATCGCCTTGAATTCCGTGATTGGTGATTCGTGAACCCCTCCCTCGGGAACTCACGCCCTCTGTGAAAATTGAGAGCGGCGTGGGGTCTACTCTTGGCTCTATTCCCCCACGATAAGCAGACTCCGCAGGCGAAATTCGCCCTCGGAATCACACGTTGCGAGCTTCGAGAGCTCTCGAAGGGCAGCGCTACGGATTGGCGCGGCGAAGGACCGCGGCGGACCTTTCGTCTGCGGCTATCTGGTGGAAGAAGTCGCGGACCTCGTCGAGATTCTTGGTGGGGACTACTACGGCTTTGATTTCGTACGTGCGTTTGTAGTGCAGGATGTTATTGGCGACCAGGACTTCGCTCTTGTAGGTGCCGTAGGCACATTCGGCGTCGACGGGTTTGGGAAGTTCGTCCACGACGTAGCCGGGGGGCAGGGTGATATCGAAGATGTCGTCCTGGCGCGTGGCTTCGGTGAATTCGATGGGATATTTGCGAGGCTTGCCACTGAGAATGCTCCAACCTTTGGCGCCAACCACGCGCGGCCGGAGAATCAGCAAATCCCCTGCAGACTTCGCGTAGCCATCCACCGCGAATTTGTACTTCAGCGTGAGACTTTCATCATACTTTTCGAGATTGCCTATCGAGGCGCTGGTCAATGAGAAATTGGTGAGGGACTCTCCGAGAATTGCTTCGAATACTTTTTGGCGGTCCGCTGGGGCTGCGTGGAGAAATTGTTCGCGGCTTGTCTCCGCGGGGCCGCCCCAGCTGAGTTCTTCGACTTCGCCGGTCAGGTTACCGGTGGCACTGACACTGAGCGTGGCAGTGCGAAGTAGGCGGTTGGTAGCCGGCGGCAAGAGAGGCACGGAGACCAGCTCGCCACCCTGTGGAGTGACGACCAGCGCGAAATTGGTTTGTTCACTCGAGGGCAAGTAACCGAGAGGGATATATTCAGCCGTGGGATCGAAGAAGAGCAGACGCCCCAGCTTTGGATCGTTGGCCACGGCGTAGAGATTCGGGGCCACGATGCTGTCCGGAAGGTGGATGGCGACAATCGAGTGGTCGAAAAGAAGCAAAGGAAATCCCGGGCGAACGACACCCCGCTCCGGACTGATCATTACGTTGTAGGAATCAATCCCAATTTCCTGGAGCATCGTATTTAGAAGCGTGGCCTTGTCCTTGCAATCGCCGTAGCCGTGAGCCAGGACGTCCCCTGCCGCGTGCGGCTGGAAACCTCCGATACCGACCTCGATGGCCGCGTAGCGAATCTGGCGCTGCGTAAAATTAGTCAGCGCCCGGATCTTTTCCAGAGGATCTGAAATGCCAGCGGTGAGTTCGGCGACTTTTTGCTTGATCTCCGGGGTCACTACTCTTCTGGGCGCGATCAAGTTGTAATACCACATTCCTACATCGTTCCAGGTTCCGACGTTCCGATCGCGCATGGCCGGATCGCGTGGAAAGTACTTCAGGACCATATGGCCCTGCACCGCGGTCCACGGGGGCATTTCCGGTTCGACTTCAATAGCGGGACTATCAGTAACTTCCCAGACATATTGGTTGGAGCCCAGGATCTGAGGTTCTTGCTCGGCATGATTGGCCCAGAGGGTGGTGAATTCCCATCCGGGAGGCAGCTGTAAGGTGTAACGCGATCTGCGAACAGGGACCAATTCCTGGAATGCCCAAACGTCGGCGAAGACTTCGGGTCGTTGTTTTTGCACGATCTCGTACCCGACCACGCTGCCCGGATTGGCTTCGGGGAATTTGACGAACTCGACGCGCTCGTCACTGAATACCTCGTAACTGCTAAGACTTTTGATGACTGCATCCTTCTCCTTTACCTGAAGTTCATGGCCGTCCGCGGTAATCGTCCAGGCTCGGAGGAAGGAGATCTTGGTCTGGCTGTCAAACGACACGCCGGCGTAACCGTATTCTCGCTCTGCTTCCGGGCGCAGAATCTTATAGGCGCGTCGCGTGCGTGTTTCCATTTGTCCGTCGGCGGCTACTACGGTTTGTTGGTCGTCGAGCAGAACAACGGCGACTGCCTCCTTGGGATAATCGGGAAGCTTGTCCTGGGCAGCGGCGCGGAGCCAATCCGGAGCGCTATCGGCCGCATGCGTGCGAGGCGAGAACCAGACAAGTGCGAGGAACAGCGCTGCGGCGAATAGAGCGAGATTAATTTTTCGCCGATTCGGCATTCTGCAGGACGATTTGAACTTCGTCATTGGATTTCACCGTGTTGAAGAAAGAGCGCAGGGATGCGTAGTACTCGACCGGGAACATGAGACCGTTAATGACCAGTTTGCGTTTCACTTCGGCCACAGAGCCTTGCTGCGATGCGGAGATTTCGTAACCCACGACCGCGCCGGGCTTCAGGACTTTCGCTGGCGGAACCGTTTCGACCTTGTAACCTGCGGGGCCCTGAAACTTTATGTCGTCAATTTCCTCGTTGGGGTAACGGAAATACACGGCGTTGTGACGAATGGCGGTTTGGAAGGCTTTGTTTTCCGGGACAACGAATATGGTGGCGGGTACGAGGATGCGACGTCCCACCGAACTGCCGAAGGCGGAAAGCTTTACGGTACCTTCGACGTGAAGGGGCGTGTCCGTCTTGTCCCAATTGTCGAGCTTGGTGACTTCGAAGTTCGAGCCAGCCGGGAGCCACGTCTTGATTTCGTCTTCGAGAGTTTTCTTGCGGCCGGTGTCGTCTTGCAGGTGAATGGTTTCCCGCCACAAGGCTGCTTTTTGGCCGGTGAAATCGACGGATAGTTTTCCGCTGGCGAGACCGTCCTCGTCAATGGTGAGGTCGGCGTTGCGCACAATGGTGGCATCGGCGCTGGTGGGGAGGGGGACGCTCACGATGTCGTTCGGTTTCTTGCCCAAACGCAAGCCTTGCGTATTGGTTTCATACCAGGGAAGGATGCCGAAGGGAAAATAGACGGCAGCAGGATCGAGGTAGTATTCCTGCGTTCCGGCGCGTACCCAGACGATGTCCGCGCTGAGTTCGCTCGCCTCCTGCAATTGCGGGTAGAAAAAATTAACGTTTCGCGGAGCCACGCGGACGTCGGAGGCTTCAAAGCCGGCGGCGCGAGCGAGTCCGATGAAAAGATAGTTCATTTCGAGTCCGTTGCCGTAGCCGTGATGCAGCATGTCCTCAACATTGGAATTTTTCTTGAGGTTTTCCGCCTTCTGCTCCTTTTCGGTCTTGGCAATTTCCATGTTGAGGTCACGCATTTGCTGAACGCGGGCATAGATCTTGCGGAGCTTGACCTCGGGAGAGTCGCTGGGGCTGACGATCCGGGAGAGTTCCTGTTCGAGAGCGCTTTTCTTATTGATGAAATGCTCGAGGTCGTCGTTCCACTTTTTTTCAGTACGCGCCCAGAAATGGTCCGGAGTTTCATTGGACGGAGTGCCTTCGTCCAGGTGGTAGAACTCGACTTTGGACTCGATGGTTTCCATGGGCGGCATATAGGCTTCATCTTCGATGCCTGGAATATCGTGGACCGTAAGCGAGTAGGTGCCGTCCGGCTTGGGCGTCGGCGTAACCTTGGTAGAAAGTGCGAACTGGCGAAAATACAGCGGGAAATATTGGTATGAGGACTGATACCGGAGAATGGAGAAATGGCCCTCGCGCGTGTAAAGATCGCGGGAAAGCACCCACTCGTTGACATATAGGGTATTGGGCTTGTTCTGAACTCTCCATTTGTACTCGATGATGCAGCCGGGCTGAACATCGGGAAGCGTGAAGGTTTTGGCGAGGAACTTCTGGCCGCTGCGCTTTTCAATGGTTTTCTCGAAAGGTTTCCCCTCGAAATTGACAATCGTGCCGTCGGGTTTGATGGTTCGCGCACGCACGTCCTTAATATCCTGGGATTCCTTGAAGAACTCGATTTCAACGTTGCCCTGTTCAGTGCCTTCCTGGGTAAAGATCTTGATGCGGACGTAGTTGTTGATGTAGGCGCCGTCGGTGTTGACGTATTTTTCGTTCACATCACTGGAGCGGTAGAGAATCATGGCGTTGGCGCCATGGCTGGCGGGATTGTCTTTCAGGGCGAGGTCTTCCGGAGTGATGGGAAGCCAATCGTCGCCAGCGGAGGATTTGCCGGCCGGGAAAGTGCACGCGAGGGCGCAGAGAAAGGCCACGCTGCAAACGAATCGCTGGGCTCGATTCATGGCAGTAATTTTCTCCATTTTCCACTGAGGAACGGGATATGAAAGTGCGCTGCGATTCGCGGCTGAGCCGCAATCTCGGGCCCGTTCTCAAGCGGTGAAGTGAACGCAAAGCTACTCTATGGGGGCGTAACTGTCAACGGTGGGGTGGTGCGGGCGTAGCTTGAACGGCAAATTGCTGATTGATTGTCGGGATCGGCGCGCAATTGTCCCGGATTTTTGCTTTTTATTCGAGGAGTGGAAGGTGATGTGGCTTGCTTGGCTGTGCTTGTGGTGCTACCTTGCCCGATTTGCGGGCGGCCAATTTGGCAGGAGTTAAGAGCCCGAACAGCGAACGGCTCTAGCACAGAGGGCACGGAGGACGGCAAGGAGAGGGCACGTAGATTCGTCGGCGTGGCGCATTTTGTGCCTTTGGTTACGCAAATCGGAGAGAGAGCCTTGGCTGCACTCGGGATGACAGATTAAAGAAAAGGCGTCCGACAGCTCTGCACCGACGAGTGCGGGTATTTGCTGAGGGTATGAGCCCTTTAAACTGGCACAGCTGTTGGGATTTTTAACTTTTTGCTGACGCTGTGAGCCCTTCGAACCGGCACTGCCGGTTCTCAGGGCGAATCGTCCTGTAGGACGATTCGGAGGATTGATGGCGACGAAACAGTGGAGCTCGACGGCACCCGCGGCGGACTTTCGGCCGTATGTGGACTCGGAAGAGACCGTTGCGGAATTCAGCCTGCGCGCGGTGATTCTCGGTTCGCTGTTTGGAGTGCTATTCGGCGCTGTTTCGGTTTACGTCGGATTGCGCGCGGGGCTTACGGTATCGGCTTCGATTCCGATTGCGGTTCTTTCGATCAGCATTTTGCGCGCGTTTGGCCGCTCGACAATCCTGGAAAACAACATCGTGCAGACCACCGGGTCGGCGGGCGAGTCGGTGGCGGCGGGCGTGATTTTTTCGATGCCCGCACTGATCTTTTTGGGATTTTCGTTGAACGCCGAATATTGGCGGATTTTCTTTCTGGCGTTGATGGGCGGGTGGCTGGGCGTACTGTTCATGATTCCGCTGCGGCGCCAGTTGATCGTGAAAGAGCACGGCAACCTGACGTTTCCGGAGGGGACGGCTTGCGCGGACGTGCTGGTGGCGGGCGAGCGCGGCGGGTCGTTTGCGGGGCGCGTGTTTTGGGGATTGGGCCTGGGCGGCGTGTACACGTTCTGCATGAATACGCTGGGGCTGTGGCCGTCGCAGCCAGACTACCAGCCGAAATGGCTGCCGGGAGCTTCGTTTCGGGCGAACGTCACGTCGGAATATTTGGGAGTGGGTTACATCATCGGCCCGCGGGTATCGGGGACGCTGTTTGCGGGCGGCGTGATTTCGTGGCTGGTGATTATGCCGGCGATTAAATTTTTCGGATCGCTTTCGGGCAATGTGGCGCTGTATCCCTCGACGATTCCGATCGGCTCGATGACGCCCGATCAATTATATGGGAGTTACATACGTTCGATCGGAGCGGGAGCGGTGGCGGCTTCGGGGCTGATCACTCTGATCAAGACGATGCCGACAATCATTTCGGCGCTGACCGCCGGGATCAAGGATATTCGAGCGAAGCAAGCTGCCGCTGCGGCGGCGGCCGTGAATCGCACGGAACGCGATATGTCCATGCGCGTGGTGCTGGTGGGATCGGCGGTGATTATTGCGATGGTGTGGGCGCTCTTGAAATTCAAGCCGATTCCGGGCGCGATGACCAGCGGGTTCGCGGATTTTCTGGCGGCGATTTTCGTGGTGACATTCGGATTTCTTTTTGTGACGGTGGCATCGCGGATCAGCGGATTGATCGGAAATTCTTCGAATCCGATCAGCGGAATGACGATCGCGACTTTGATGGCGACCTGCGCGGTGTTTTTGGTGATTCACTGGACTTCGACGGCGGATCAAGTGCTGGCGCTGACGATTGGGGGCGTGGTGTGCATCGCTTCGGCGATCGCGGGCGCGACTTCGCAGGATTTGAAAACGGGATACCTGGTGGGGGCGACGCCTTACTGGCAGCAAGTGGCGCTGGTGATCGGAGTGATGGTGTCGTCTTTCGCGATCGGTGGGACGCTGATTCTGATGAACATCGGGCTCGCGCAATATAAGCCGCTGAAGATTGCGCTGGATATTGATCATTTGCAGCCGGGCGTGGACGTGCAGGAGCGCGGGTACACGTACCAGGGAAAGACTTATGTGCTGGTGAATGCGCTGGGTTCGCACGAAGTGCCGGACGGGAAGTATTTGTACGATCCGGGGACGAAAGAGATCGAAGTCCAGTGGGTACAAGGAATCGGCAGCGATCAAGCGGCGGCGCCGCAAGCGCGGCTGATGGCGACGGTGATCAGCGGAATTTTGAACCAGCGGTTGCCGTGGCGGCTAGTGTTTCTTGGCGTGTTTTTGGTGATCGCGATCGAGCTATTAGGGGTGCGGTCCTTGCCATTTGCGGTGGGTTCGTATCTTTCGATTGCGACGACCATGGCGATGTTTGCGGGAGGACTGGTGCGTTGGTTGGCGGAGCAGGGATTGGAGAAAAAGAGCGACGCGGAAAGTGAAGTTAGTCCGGGTTCGCTTTATGCGAGCGGATTGATCGCGGCGGGCGGCGTCTTTGGATTGCTCGCGATTGTATTGAATCTCATGCAGGACCCGGAGTTGAGCAAGCATGTACCGCGGTGGCTGGCGTTTGTGTTGCACTTGCCGTGGCCGGAGAAGATGTTTGCATTCGGCGACAAAATTCCCGTGATCGGCCACGCGCCTGGCGTGGGCGTGCTGCTGTTTGTGCTGCTGGCGATTTCTCTATTCATTTCTGCGCGGAAGAAACTGAATAATTAGGTATCGCCGCAAGCGATTTCTCGAAGTTCGCGTGTCGTTCGCGCTGCGGAATTTGAGAAACTTGTCTCCATGCTTACAAAACCTCGGTGGCTGCTGCATCTGGAAGGCGCTTGCATTCTCGCGTTGACGGTGGTGCTTTATCACGCCGGACATTTCCGATGGTGGGTATTTGCGGTGCTGCTGCTTGCGCCGGATCTGGCGATGCTCGGGTACCTTGCGAATGCGAAGATCGGCGCGCCGCTTTACAACCTGCTGCACACGGAGGCCGGGCCGGTTCTGTTGCTGGTAGCTTCTGTTGTAGTGCCGCTTCCTGGGCTTGAGCCTTTCGTTTTGATCTGGCTCGCGCATCTGGGCATGGACCGGATGCTGGGTTACGGCTTGAAATATCCCACGCAGTTTAAGGATACGCATCTCCAGCGTGTTTGATTTTGCGCTGCCGATCCACCATCGCGACGGCGAATCTCGGACGAGAAATTTGTTCTTGTTCTTGTTAGTGTTCAGCGAAAAGCAGATCCCTCGCCGCGCTCGGGATGACACTCACTTCAACTTTTCGCGCGGACTGCGACGCTGCAGCCTCGCCGGCGCGTGGCTTAGCGTTTCGGCTTTTCCTCGTGCGGCGCTGATTCGTGTTGCGCCGGTGGCTTCGATTCGTGCGCGGCTGGCGGTTTTGACTCGTGCGTAGGAGCAGGCTTGGATTCGTGCGTGGCTGCAGGCTTCGACTCATGCGTCGGAGCTGGCTTTGATTCGTGCGTGGCCGCTGACTTCGACTCGTGCGTAGGCGCTGGCTTTGACTCGTGTGTGGCAGCCGGCCTCGATTCCTCGCGCGGCTTGGCTTCAGGCTTTGATTCATGGGTGGTTGCAGGCTTGGATTCAGTACGCGGTTTGGCCTCGGCCTTGGGCTCGTGCGTTGCAGTCGGATTTGATTCGGTGCGTGGTTTAGCTTCGGGCTTTGATTCGTGCGTTGGCGCCGGTTTGGATTCCGTGCGCGGCTTCGCTTCCGTTTTGGGCTCGTGTGTAGTTGCCGGCCTTGATTCGGTGTGCGGCTTGGATTCGCTCTTGGGCTCGTGCTTTGTTGACGGGCGAGATTCAGTGCGCGGCGTGGCTTCGGGCTTTGATTCATGCGTGGCCGTGGACTTCGATTCCGTGCGCGGCTTTGTTTCCGTTTTCGGCTCGCGGGACGTCGTCGCGCGTGATTCGGTGCGCGGCGTGGCTTCGCTCTTGGTTTCCGTGCGAGATTTGCTTTCGGTGCGCGAATTGTTCAAGCGTTCAGAAGCCGACGCTTTGGCCGGGACTACATGCGCGTCCGTGGAAATCACCGGGCTTGGGGGTGGCCGCGACCGTCGGGTGGCCGTGATTGGTGGATGCGAACTGGCTGCGATCCGAGCGGGCCTGCGCTTATGTGCTGTTCTTGCGCGGACGTAGGCCCGACGTGATGCTCGTGCGCGAATCGCTCTTGCGCGGCGGTGGGGCGAGCCGTGATGCCGCCGCGGCCGCCGTTGTAGCTGACGTGCGATTCGTGCATGACGACGTTTTTCTCGTAGACGTTGTGAACGACGTTAACGTTCACATTGTTCACACGGCTGTTGTAGTAGAAGTGGCGATCGCGCCAGTACCCACCTTCATAGCCGTAGCCGGTGTAGCCGAAGCCGTAATTGATGCCGCCATAGAAGCCGACTTCCGGGCCCCAATAGCCGGCGTTCCAGAGGTACGACACCGTTGTTCCAGCCCCAGTAGCCGGGCGTCCAGAGAAAGCCGACTTCGGGCGGTTCCACCCACGTGCCGGGAACCCAGTAATATCCGCCGTCATCGGTGTAGGCCCAGTAGCCAGGAGTCCAGATGTAGCCCGGCGCCGGACAGATTGGCTGCGTGTAAATCGGCAGAACGGGCGGTGCGACGGACACCGACACGACGACTTGAGCGGAAGCGGTGGAAGATGCCGCGGCGAACGCGAACAGTGCTGCGGCGAGAATCAGCCAGCGGGAAATTCCGAATGACTTGCGCGCGCGGGGGAGCGAGAAAATTTGCATGTGCATCACCTCGTAAGATGGCGTCTGGTTAAGAATTGTACGAAGCGGGGCGAAAAGCGGCGATACCCTAAACTCTTTAGCGGCGATGGGAGTTTACCCTAGGGCATTAAGTGTCATTCGCAGGCCGCTTGAGCAGGCTTGGCGCGACGTTCGTTTGGTCCGAGGCAGAGTTGAGAGAGACGACGCGCCGAGGAGCCGGGCGCGGTTTAGCCTTCCGGTGTGATGCGAGGATTCCAGTGTATAATCCCGGCATTCGCATCGCGCGAGGCGGCTGATGGCTGCAGACGAAGCTTCTAAAATCTGGGTTCCGGTATGTTGCGGACGAGTGATGCGCTGCAATATGTTCAGACAGGCGGATGGCGGAATGTATGCGGCGCTGGTTTGCGCCGTTTGCAATAAGAACATCACGCTCGAGCAAGAGTCTCTGCACGGCTGCGAAGTGCATTCGGTGAAGGCACGAACATTCTGAGCCTGATCGGATCACCGAAGCCACCCAAGACGGAAAGAAAAAAAGCATTTCGCGAAGCGCAGTCCTGACGATCCGACGCTGTAGTTTGAATTGCAGTTTGCCCGAAACCTTGCCTGCCGATGATCGGCCAAACGATTTCGCACTATCGCATTACAGAGCAACTCGGCGCCGGCGGAATGGGCGTGGTGTTCAAGGCGCAGGATAGCCGGCTGGAACGCGCGGTTGCGCTGAAATTCCTTCCTGAAAAACTGGCACAACAACCTCAAGCGCTCGAACGATTCCGGCGCGAAGCGCGCGCCGCGTCGGCTTTGAACCATCCCGGCATTTGCACGATCTACGACATCGGCGAGCAAGACGGCCAAGCGTTCATTGCCATGGAGTTCATTGACGGCGAAACGCTACGCAGCCACATCCACGGAAAGCCGCTGGCCGTGGAAGAAGTGCTGGAGCTTGGGATCCAGATCGCGGAAGCGCTGGAAGCGGCGCACGCCGAAGGAATCATTCACCGCGACATCAAGCCCGCGAATATTTTCGTGACCAAGCGCGGGCGCGCAAAAGTGCTGGATTTTGGCCTTGCGAAGCTGGTGCCCAAGGGCATCGCGAGCGGCGACGGGGATTCGAGCGACGCATCGGCGAGCGCGAATTCGATCGTGGGAATCATCAGCGGGACTCCTTCCTATATGTCGCCGGAGCAGGTGCGCGGAGACGATCTGGACCCCCGCACGGACATTTTTTCGCTGGGTCTGGTGCTCTACGAAATGGCGACGGGGCGGCAGGCATTTGGCGGTGGTACGGGCGGCGCGATTATCGAGGCGGTTTTGACACGGCCGCCTGCGGCGGTGCGCAGCATCAATCCGGATATTCCGCCGAGGCTGGAAGCGATCATTGATAAGGCGCTGCAGAAGGATCGAGAGCAGCGTTACCAGACACGTGGCGGAGATGCTTGCGGAGCTGCAGCGACTGAAGCGGGAGTTCGATTCGGGTTCGCGAGACCGTTTGGGGGACACTCCATCCGTTCCCGTAGCGACTGCAGGTCCGGCGTCTTCTTCTTCGAGCAATCCGGGTTCACGCTCTTCGACACAACAGACTGGCACGTTTCGCGCGCCGCGAGTGTCGAAGACTATCGGCTCGCTGGCCGTTTTGCCTTTCGAAAACGTGAGTCGCGACCCGGAGAACGATTATCTGAGCGACGGAATCACCGGCAGCTTGATCAGTAATCTAGCGACAGTGCCAAAGCTGCGCGTGATGGCGCAGAGCACGGTGTTTCGTTACAAGGGACGCGAAATTGATCCGCAAGCCGTCGGCCGCGAGCTGAACGTGCGCGCCGTGCTGACGGGCAGAATGATGCAGAGCGGCGGGTCGCTGCGGATCGGGACCGAGTTGGTGGACGTGGCGACGGGCTCGCAGCTCTGGGGCGCGCAATTTGATCGCAAACCCGGCGACATCTTCATGATCCAGGACGAAATTTCGAACGAGATATCCGGGAAATTGCGATTGCAGCTGACGCTGGGAGAAAAAAAGAAGCTTACCAAGCGCCACACGGAGGATCGCCGAGGCTTACCGGCTCTATCTGCAAGGGCGACATCATTGGAACCGCTGGACGGAGGAAGGGTTTTATAAGGCGATCGAGTATTTTGAGAAAGCGGTGGAGAAGGATCCGGGTTACGCGCTGGCGCACGCGGGTGTCGCCGATTCCTACGTGCTGCTGGGATGGAACAGTTATCTGCCGCCGAAGGATGCGTTCCCGAAAGGCAAAGCGGCGGCTTTGACGGCGCTGCAGTTCGATCCGGATCTCGGCGAAGCGCACGCGCCTCTGGCGGCGGTGTTGTGGCTGCGCGATTGGCAGTGGCCGGAGGCTCAGAAGGAATTCGCGCGGAGCCTGGAACTGAATCCTTGCTACCCGACTGCCAACCATTGGTACGCGGAATATGTGATGACCATGGGCCGGCCGGTGGACGCGATCGCCAAGATGAAAGCGAGCCAGGAGTTGGATCCGCTGTCTCTTATTATCAATGACGCCATCGGATGGGCTTCCTACATGGCGCGGCGATACGACGATGCGCTCGCGCAACTGCTGCGCACGGTGGAACTCGATCCGAATTATCCCGTGACTTACTGGATTCTTGGGCTGCTTTACCGGATTACGGGATGCTACGATTTGGCGATCAGCGCGGGTGAGAAGGGCGTGAGTTTATCAGGCGGCAGTCCTCTGATGCGCGCGGCGCTGGCGCATAGTTACGGAAAAGCTGGGAAGCGCGCGGAATCGTTGCAGACCCTCGACGAGCTGACCGCGCTCGCGAAATGCAAATACGTAGCGCCGCATTTTTTCGCGGGGATTCATATTGGACTGGGAGATTACGACCGCGCGATTGAATATTTGGAGAAATCGTACGAAGAGCACTCGCATTGGTTGATCTATCTTCATATTGATCCGAGCATGGATGAATTGCGGGACGATTCACGCTTTCAGGATTTGTTGAAGCGCGTCGGGCTTCCCGCGAATCCGGGCGCGCCCTCCACCTCCCACAGGCTGCCACCCAGACTTGGCGGTTGAGTCAAAATATCGTTTCTTCAGCTGGTAGGCGCAATCTTCGCGTGTCTTTGACTCCGGCGGGGGGAGCCTTTAGACTTGGTGGCTGTGAGATCCTTTTCGCGCGGATACGGCGGGTACCGGTTTGACATCAGCGGATATTTCCCGCGCGCGATCAAGACGATTTGCATTATCTGCATTTCGGTTTTTTTCCTGCAGGAAATTTCACAACTGATATTCGGTTTGCGGGGCTGGAATTGGTGGCTGGTGTGGTTCGGTTTGGTGCCGAGCGAGGTCAAGCACGGATTCATCTGGCAGCCGTTTACGTATATTTTCCTGCACGGTGGAATCCTTCACATTCTTTTCAACCTGCTGTATTTGGCGATGTTCGGAGCGGATCTGGAGCATTCCTGGGGCGCGCGGAAATTTTATACGTACTTTTTTATTTGCGGAGTGGGCGCGGGTGTTATCGAGATCATCGTAAAGCTTTTGATTGACCCGCACGGACGCGGGACGGCGTTGATTCCGACGATTGGGGCTTCTGGCGCGATTTACGGCGTGTTGCTGGCGGTGGCGGTGATCATGCCGCACCGGCAGGTTTGGGTTTTTCCGCTGCCGGTGACGGTGTCCATGCGCGTGTTTGTGATCGTGATGGGCGCGATCGAATTTTTCAGCACGATTGGAGCTTCAGGCGATGGCGTGAGCCACGTCTGCCATTTGGGCGGCATGCTGGTGGGGTACATTTATTTGCGGCGCGGGTCGTACGGGTATAGCGTGCGGAATTATTTTTCGGATTGGAAGAAGCAGAGGTTGAAGAAGAAATTCGAAGTTTATGTGCGAGACCATCAGGATAAGCCGCCTTCGAATCCCGATAATTGGGTGAATTAAGCGAAAAGCAGATTCCTCGCTGCGCTCCCTTCCTGTGTCAGGGCAAGCGGGATGACGTTCCTCGTAGTTTCCGCGAAGTGAAACGCTCTCAAACAAGAATGAGCAGGCGGACGCTTAACCGCCGATGCGAAGCAGGCGCATTAGGTTTGTGGAGCCTGTGGCGCCGATGGGCGTGCCGGCTACCACGCCTACGATGTCTCCTCGCTTCACGAGTTTTTCTTCGAGCAGGCGTTCTTCGGCGGCGGTCGCTAGCTTGTCAATGTCGTGGACGCGGCCCATGCTGCGCGGCAGCACTCCCCAATATAGGGCGAGACGGCGGCGGGTTTCCTGCAGCGGCGAAAAGGCGACGATGGGCGCGCGCGGGCGGTATTTCGAGACGAGGCCGGCCGAGGAGCCGCTTTCTGTGAATACGGCGACGACTTTCAGTTTGAGTTCTTCGGCGGCGTGGCAGATGGCTTCGGCGATGGCTTCGTTGATTTGCAGATCGCCGGAGCGCGCGGGGCGCGGCAGCGCGACGACGCTGGCTTCGGCTTCGGTGATGATGCGGTCCATCATCACGACGGATTCCAGCGGATAGAGTCCCGCAGCGGTTTCGCCGGAAAGCATCAGGGCGTCGCTGCCGTCGAAGATGGCGTTGGCGACGTCGGAAGCTTCCGCGCGCGTGGGCCGCGGATTTTTCTGCATGGAATCGAGCATCTGCGTGGCGGTGATGACGGGAATCAAGGCGTTGCGCGCGTCCGAAATGATGCGTTTCTGCACGACGGGAACTTTTTCCGGGCTCATCTCGACGCCGAGGTCGCCGCGCGCGACCATCACGACATCGGCGACAGCGAGAATCTCGTCGAGATTGTCGATGGCTTCCGGTTTTTCCAGCTTGGCGATCACCGGTGTGGCTTTCCCGGCGCGCGCAATAGCATTTTTCGCGGCGCGCACGTCGGCGGCCGTGCGCACGAAGCTGAGCGCGACGTAATTAGCGCCGAGGCTTAGCGCGGAGATCAAATCCTTGCGATCTTTCGGCGTCATCGAGGGAATGTTGAGTTTGATGCCGGGAAGATTGATGCCTTTGTGCTGGCCGAGCTCGCCGCCGTTTTCCACCTGAGTGATTACATCGGGACCGCGCGTTGCGATGACGCGCAGGGCGATATCGCCGTCGCTGAGCAGAATGCGATCGCCCTTGTGCACCGATTCGGGCAGCGCGTGGAACGTGGTGCTGACGCCCTCCTCGGTGCCGACGATTTTGCGCGTGGTGATGGTGAAGCGCTGGCCGAAGCGCAAGCGGACGGGTTTGCCTTGTTCGAGAATGCCGGTGCGAATTTTTGGCCCCTGCAAGTCCGCCAGGATTCCGACGGGCTTTTCGTAGCGGAAGGAGGCGCGGCGAAGAGACGCGACCATGCGGGCGCGGTCTTCGTGGGTGCCGTGCGAGAAATTGAGGCGGGCGACGTCCATTCCAGCATGCACGAGCTTGTCAATCATCTGATAGGAGGAACTGGCGGGGCCCAGGGTACAAACTATTTTGGCTCTTCTGGTAGTGGTCACTTTTTATTTGGTCACCGAAAAATCGCTCACGATAGCGTAGAGGAATTCGATTCCTTTCTGAAAAGAGTCGAGCGGGATGCGCTCGTTGTCCGCGTGAAAGCGGGAAAGATCGTCTTCATTCAAGGCAAACGGAAGCACTCCGTAGGCTTGCACGCTGCGCATGCGTAACGCGGCGGAATCTGTGAAGTAGGTGGACATCATCGGAACGACCGGGGTCCCGGGATATTTTTCGCCCGCAGCGTGGATGATTGTGTTGTAGAAGTCGGACGTGAGCGAGGAGGATGGAGCTGTTTCGGAGAGCGGCAGTTCGGGCTCGAGATGGACTGCGGGATCGTTGATGAGCTGCTGCAATTTCGCGAGAAGCGGATCGAGCTGATTTCCCGGAAGAAGGCGGACGTTGACAACGCCGCGCGCTTCGGAGGGAATCACGTTGGGACGAATGCCGGCGCGGAGCATGGTGGGAGCGACCGTGTCGTGCAACATGGCATTCCACGCCAGATTGTCGTTGGAGATGACGCGAGCGGCGTGCTCGCCGCGGTCTCCGGTATCGAGCTCGCGCATCCACTTCGAGGTTTCATCGTCCTGCAGAGGGGCGATGGCTTGGAAATATGCGCGAGTGACGGAGTTGAACTGCACCGGAGCTTCGTAGTTGCCGATTTTTTCGATGGCTGCGGCGAGATGGGTGACGGAATCGTCTTTGCGCGGCATGGAGGCGTGGCCGGAGGTGCCTTGGGCGATCACGTCCACATTCGCGGGGACTTTTTCGCTGACCTGCACGCCGATGTATTGTGTTTTTCCGTTCTTGGTGAAAACGCCGCCGCCTTCGTTGATGGCGTAGCCTGCGGCGATCTTGTCCCAGTGTTTATCCACGGCGAATAACATGCCTTGCGCGCCGTAGGCTTCTTCGTCGCCTTCGGCGAGGAAAATCACGTCGCGGTTCAAGTGTGCGCTGGAGCGTTTCAGTTGAATGAAGACAGCGAGATTCGCGGCTAACATTCCCTTATCGTCAATCGCGCCGCGTCCATAAAGATAATTTCCTTGAATGACGGCGCCGAAGGGATCCACCGTCCATTTGGATTTGTCCACGCCGACGACGTCCAAGTGGGCCATCAAGAGCAGGGCGCGCGAAGGATCCGGCACGGCGCTGGAGGAAAGCCGCGCGACAAGGAAGCCGCGACCGGGCGTGCTTTCAAAGGTCTCGGACGGAATGCCTTCTTTTTGCAGGATGGCGGCGATATATTTCGCGGCCACGAGTTCGTTGCCGGGGGGGTTGCTAGTGTCAATGCGGATAAGGCCCTGCAGCCAGCCGAGCGCGTCGATTTCGATCTGCGAAAGAGTAGAGTTTGTGGTTGGCGCGGCTTGCATGGGTTGCGCGGCATACACGGCGGCTCGGCGGGATTGTGCGCGGCACGGGGAAATAAAAAGCGAACAGCCCATAAGGACAAGAATCGGAGCTGGAATGCGCGAGCGCGCCATCCTGATTTCTCCCCAGAGAGTGAAATTCTTACGCAGAGCGACCGACTACTCATACTATCATGTCGGTGGACGGCGCCCGGACGGGGACTCGGCGAGCGTTTTCTGAATTGCAATTGCGTTAGTTGCGGAAATTGGCGTTGACCATCCTGAAGGGGCGTTAGGCGCATCCTAGTGGACGAAATGGGGCGTTAAGAGGGGAGTACCGATTTGAAGACTGTAAAGATAGGGACTCAGGCAATTTTGTTGGCGATCTTGATTGCGATGCTGGGCGTGCCGCCGGCAGCGCTGCGGGCTTACGCCACGCAGCAGGAGGGTCCGGTAAAGCCGGCGCCGACGCAGCAACCCGGCGCGGCTCCGCCGCAGCCGACGGGACAGCAGCAGCCTTCGTCTGCCGGGCAGGCGCAATCGCAGGCGCCGCAAGTGGCGATATCGGTGCAGTCGAACGTGGTGAATATTGACGCGGTGGTGACCGACAATGACGGCAACATCATCACGGGACTGAAGAAGGCTAATTTTCGAGTTCTGGATGACGACAAACCGCAGCAGATTTCGAATTTCGGAGCGAGCGAAGCGCCGATTACGATTGTGATCCTGATGGAATTCAGCAGTCGGATGGGAAGCTACTTTGGGTATCGCGGAAAATATTGGGCATACAACTTTCTGGAGCACTTGAATCAGAAGGATTGGGTGGCGGTCAAGACGTTCGATCTGAAGACAAATCTAGTTTCGGATTTCACGCAGGATAAGAAAGGCGTGGAGCAGGAGATTGCCTCGCTGTATTTTCCGGATTTCCACGAAGCGAATCTTTTCGATGCGGTGCTGGAAACCTTGGACCAGTTGCGCGATGTCAAAGGGAAGAAATCCATACTGATTATCGCTTCGGGTTACGACACGTTCAGCAAGCACACGCTCGATCAGACTTTTAAGCGTGTGAAAGAAACCGAAGTTACGATTTTTTGCGTAGGGATGGGCGCGGCTTTGGACGCGATGGGAATTCACGAGCGCAGCATGACCGGGCCGGAATTCGCGAGCGTCAATTATCTGCAGGCGGAGAATCAGCTGAAGACGTTTGCGGCGATGACCGGCGGATACGCGTGGTTCCCGCGGTTTGAAGGCGAAATGAACGATATATTCAATTCCGTGGCCGTGTTTCTGCGGAATCAGTACACCATGGCATTTACTCCCCTGACTTCGCCGGATGGGCGATATCACAAGTTGAGGGTGGAAGTGGTGGATGAGGCCGGGGATCCGCTGACGACTTTGGATAAGAAGGGGCACAAGAAGAAGGTCGTGATCACGGCGCGGCAGGGTTACACTTCGCCGAAGCCGACGGCGGGGGATTAGTCGCGCGTTTTGTGGTAGGCCTCGCGGACTGCGAAGAGAGATTCCTCGCTACGCTCGGAATGACAATCCGGGGTGATCAGCTGTTGCTACTTCTTCACTACGCGCAGGTCGCGGCCTGTCATTTCGCCCGGCTCTTGAACTCCCAGCACTCCTAGAAGCGTCGGTGCGATGTCGCGTAAGGAACCGCCGGGGGTTAGTTGCGTGCGGCCGTCTTCCGTAAGCAGGATGACGGGGACAGGATTGGTGGTGTGGTAGGTGTGCGGGCCGCCGGTGGCGGGATCGATCATGGTTTCGGCGTTGCCGTGGTCGGCGGTGATGATCCAGGCGCCGCCGCGCGGGCGGAGCGACTGGAAAATCCTGCCCAGGCAATCGTCTACAGTTTCTACCGCTTTGATTGTTGCTTCGAGCTTGCCGGAATGTCCTACCATGTCCGCGTTCGCGAAATTCATGATGATGGCGTCGAAGTTTCCTTTTTCGATCGCGTGGATCACGGTGTCGGCCACGCCGGCCGCGGACATTTCCGGTTTTAGATCGTAGGTAGGAACTTTCTGCGAGGGAACGACTACGCGTTCTTCTCCGCCGAAGGGTTTTTCCACGCCGCCATTGAAGAAATAGGTGACGTGCGCGTATTTTTCGGTTTCGGCGACGCGCAGATTCTTGTAATCCTGTTCGGCAAACACATTGGCGAGGATGTGTTCGAGTTTTTCGGGCGCGAGCAGATAGCGCAGCCAGGGCCAGGTCTTTTCATACTGGGTCATGGCCACGAAGGCGAGATTTTTTGGGCGCGCTGGGTCGCTAAATTCCTTGAAATTGGGTTCGATGAGGGCGCGGGTGGTTTCGCGGGCGCGGTCGGCGCGGAAATTGAAGAAGATCACGGCGTCATCGTCGCGGATTACGGCGCGTGGGGCTGCGGGCTTGCCTTGCGCGGCTTCCGTGTTGATGACGGCGGGAACGACAAATTCGTCGGTGACGCCTTTCTCGTAGCTGGCGCGGATGGCGGCGACGGGATCGGTGAATTTCGCATCGGCGTCGCCGTGAACCATGGCGCGGTAGGATTTTTCGATGCGCTCCCAGCGATTGTCGCGGTCCATGGCGTAGTAGCGGCCGATGACGGTGGCGATTTGGCCGACGCCGTACTCGCGCATTTTTTGTTCGAGGGCGCGCAGGAAATCAATGCCGCTATTGGGCGGGGTGTCGCGGCCGTCCATGAAGCAGTGGACGAAGACGCGCGCGACTTTATTTTCGCGGGCCATGCGCAGCAGCGCGTAGAGATGTTCGATGTGGGAGTGGACGCCGCCGTCGCTGAGGAGTCCGAGGAGGTGGAGTTGGCGGGCGCGGCCGCGTTCCATGGCTTCGAGCAGCAGAGGCTGGCGCGCGAATTCGCCGCTGGCGATGAGCTGGTCAATGCGCGAGATGTCCATGTGCACGATGCGTCCGGCGCCGATATTCAGGTGGCCCACTTCGCTATTGCCCATTTGTCCTTCGGGCAAGCCCACGGCCGGGCCGGACGTTTGAATCAGCGTGTTGGGAAATTCCTTAAGCAAGCGGTCGTAGTTCGGCTTGCGCGCGAGCGCGATGGCGTTGCCTTTGGTTTCGGCGCGGTAGCCCCAGCCGTCAAGGATGGTGAGGGCGATCGGTTTGGGACGTTTCGATGGCGTGGTCATGTCGCGGGTCAGAATACCTTATCGAAGGCGAGTGTTCCATTGACTGGCCCGAAGCAAGCGCGCGAGCAGTCCAGCTGAGCGGCCTAGGCGACTGCATCGACGCTATTGAAATGCCGCATCTGGGAACGTGCCGGCATGGTCCCGGTCCACGAGCCACCACAAATCACACCCGTGTTTGCCAAGAGCGCTGTTTAACTTGCGAATGTATCCGATTGCTGCGTCTGCAGCGGCGGTCGCTTGGTTCAGGCGAACTCCGATGATATGACCAACCTTTTCCATTCTCATGGTCCTGCGATCGATTTTGGGGGACGGGTGCACGATGGAATCCCGTAATTCCTTTCCTGCATGCAGAAGATATTCCAATTCTTTGCAATTGGATGTCATTAGAGGGCTGTGCTGGGCACCCAATATGATTCTCGGGTATCGGCTTGTTTTCTCTTCAAGACTTAGCCACCGTTGCCTCTGTTTCTTGGAGTCAAATTCCAGCAACGCGTCGATATCCTCCGGCGAAAGTCGGTTGCTCTCCGCGGACCAAAAGTCGAACGCAACGGCATTCAGATAGGCTTCGACAAAATAGTAAGCCGTCAGTATCGCCGTTCGAACTGCCATGTCGTGAGTCTTGATCTCAACCTTAGATGCATGGGGCGCGTGACGAATCTTTTCGGAACGAACGCCCAGATTATAGGCAGCGCACATATCCTCATAAACTAACGCCTCCGGCAAATACACTCCATGCCGACCTCCGTCGCGTAGGTCACCACTGACAGCGATAGGAATCATTGCGTGCGGAGGGTAGACATCCCATCCGGGGAAGCACCTCTCATATTGTGTGAAATCTATTTGGAGTTGCCATTTAGGCATGGTAAAGACTCTTGCGGTATCGCTCTGAATCTGTTTGTAAAGCTGAACGAGCGTTGAAACCGTAACTGTGCAGCCAGACAGCTTCCGAGCATCGTCGATTCTTGCGTCTATCTGTTGAACGAGATACTGAAGGCGCTTTGCACTTGCAGTCTTGATTTCGCCTCGAGTGTCGGTGATTTCAGACCTATTGTGATCGTTCATCTGATAAGTAAAGACGGCTAGCGCTTCCAATTCTTGCAACCGCATCCGCGTCCGCTCTCGTAGTCTTTCGACCTTCATGACCTTCAGCTTGATCGTTGTAGGGTCTTACGGCCCGGGAAGCGGGCGGAGCTGCCTAGGGCTTCTTCGATGCGGAGGAGTTGGTTGTATTTGGCGATGCGGTCGGTGCGGGAGGCAGAACCGGTTTTGATTTGGCCCGTGCCCATGGCTACCACGAAGTCGGCTAGGAAAGTGTCTTCGGTTTCGCCGCTGCGATGCGAGACGATGGCGGCGTAATTTGCTTTGCGGGCCATTTCCACGGCTTCGATCGTTTCGCTTACCGTGCCGATCTGATTTAGCTTGATCAGAATGCCGTTGCCGACGCCTTCGGAGATGCCGCGCGCGAAAATTTTCGGGTTGGTGACGAAGATGTCGTCGCCGACGAGCTGGATTTTCTTGCCGAGATCGCGCGTGAGAGTTTTCCATCCGTCCCAATCGTCTTCGGAAAGGCCGTCTTCGATGGAGACGATGGGATACTTGGCCGCCCAGCCCTCCCAGAATTTCACCATCTCCGCGGAAGTGCGCGCGGATTTGTCGGACTTCTTGAAAATATATTTTTTACTGGCGCGGTCGTAGAACTCGCTGGCGGCGGGGTCGAGCGCAATGGCGATTTGTTCGCCGGGTTTGTAGCCGGCGACCGTGATGGCCTCGAGGACGCGTTCGAGGGCTTCTTCGTTGGATTTGAGGTTGGGCGCGAAGCCGCCTTCGTCGCCGACGGCGGTGGAGTAGCCGTTCTTCTTTAATACAGACTTCAAGTGATGGAAGACTTCCACGCCCCAGCGCAGCGCTTCGTGGAAATTGGGCGCACCGAGCGGCATAACCATGAATTCCTGGACGTCCACGGAATTATCGGCGTGCGCGCCGCCATTGACGATATTCATCATCGGGACGGGAAGAGTGTTCGCGGATGGATCGGAAGAATATTTCGCCAGATATTTGTAGAGAGGCTGGCCGAGTTGCGCGGCAGCAGCGCGCGCGGCGGCCATGGAGACGGCGAGGATGGCGTTCGCGCCGAAATTGGATTTGTTGGGCGTGCCGTCGGCATCAATCATTTTGCGATCGAGCGCTTTTTGGTCGGCGGCGTCCATTCCGGTGACGGATTTGCCGATCGCGTTGTTTACGTGGCCGACGGCTTTGAGCACGCCTTTGCCGAGATAGCGGGACTTGTCGCCGTCGCGAAGCTCGTTGGCTTCGTGTTCGCCGGTGGACGCGCCGGAAGGAACCGCGGCGCGCCCGATGGCGCCGCCTGCGACGTGGACGTCCGCTTCGACAGTGGGATTACCGCGCGAATCTATGATTTCACGGCCGTGAATGCTGGTGATCTTTGTAGACATTCAGTCTCCTAAGTATGACTGCTGAGTATTTGAAGCGACAAGCATCGTAAACGTTCGGAGTGGATGGTTCAAGGCGCGGATTTGCCAGCGATGGCGCACTGAAGTCCGCTGCTACAAAAATAGAAGCGGCGTGCGGCTATGATCCCGGGCGGAGTGTGGGGATGCGTCGTTGGCGGAGAAGTTTGCGGCCGCGTGCGCGCATGGCGGTCGTGCCGACTGACGTGAGCTCTTCGATCAACGGGACGATTTGCGCTTTGAGTTTCGGATCCGCGGCGGCGAGGTCCCAAATAGCTTGCATCGCGAAAGTTTTCACGATGCTGCTTTTGTCGCGAAGATAGTCGAAGAGGATGTCAAGGACGACGGTGCGTTCTTTGGCGCTGAGCGCGAGGCGTGGAAGCATCAGCGCGGCGTGCCAGCGAATTTCTTTTTGGCCGCTGCTACCGGCGATGGCCAAAAGCTTTCTCTTATCTGGTTGCAGAAGACTGGGGCGTTGCGTGGTGATTTTTTCGATGGCGTCAGCAGTGCGCATGCGGATTACCGGATCGTCGTTTGAAAATCCCGCGAAAAGTTTCGGAAATAAGGCAGGGTGAGCGAGTACTTCTGCGGCAACTTCATTCGAGCGGCCAATGGAGCCGCGATTGCCGCCGGACAATTTTTTCAGTACGGAACGCATCAGGAACGGGCGCAGGTACCGGATTGAAAACGCGAGATTCGCATCATTCCGGTTCTTCGATCATGGATTCGGGGCGGACCACGACGACGATGCCATTGTCGGTGACGGAATAGCGCGCGCGGTCGGCTTCCTGTTCGTAGCCGATCACGGTACCTTCCGGCAGGCTCACATGGCGGTCAATGATGGCGCGCCGAATGCGGCAACTGCGTCCGACATTCACGTGGTTGAAAATGATGCAGGAGTCCACTTCGCTGTAGCTATTTACGCGCACGTCGAGTCCGAGAACGGATTGCACGACGCGTCCACCGGAGATGATGGAGCCTGCGCCGACGATGGAATCGAGCGCGACGCCCATGCGCGACGGATCGGCGAAAACGAATTTCGCCGGCGGATATTGCTGCTGCCAAGTATGCAGCGGCCAGCTTTTGTCGTAGAGGTTGAAAACCGGCGAGACGGAAACCAGGTCCATATTGGCCTCGTGATACGCCGCAACGGTGCCGACGTCTCGCCAGTACGATTCTTCCTTTTTATTTTCATCGCGGAAGTTGTAGGCGAAGACGCGATGCTTTTCGATGATGCGCGGGATGATGTCTTTGCCGAAATCGTGCTTGGAATTGGGATCTTCGGCGTCGGCGATCAGAATCGGCACGAGCAGTTGCGTATTGAAAAGATAGACGCCCATCGAAGCGTTCACCTTGCCAGGGTGTACGCGAGATGGTTTCGGATTCGCGGGCTTTTCCTCGAAGCCGATGATGCGCCAGTCCTTGTCCGTTTCGATGACTCCGAAACTGCCGGCGGCCTGCTGCGTATCCACTTCGAAAGTTGCGACGGTGACGTCCGCGCCGGCCTCGACGTGCTGCTCGAGCATCTTCTGGTAATTCATTTTGTAGATGTGGTCGCCGGAAAGAATGAAGGTGTAATTGGATTGCTCGGAACCGATGGAATAAATGTTCTGGTAGACGGCGTCGGCGGTGCCTTGATACCAGTGCTGCGAAACGCGCATTTGCGGAGTGAGGACTTCGATGTATTCGCCGTGTCCCATTAAGGAAGACCAGCCGCGGCGCACGTGGCGGTTCAGGCTGAGCGCTTTGTATTGAGTGAGAACGAAAATGCGGCGGAGATCGCTATTCAGGCAATTCGAGAGAGTGATGTCAATGATGCGATAGATACCGCCGAACGGGACGGCGGGTTTGGCGCGATCGCGCGTCAGAGGCCAGAGACGTTCGCCCTGCCCACCTGCCAAAAGCACACCGATCGCGTTACGCATCAGAGGCATGGGTTCGCGTCTCCTCGAAACCGAGCAGCCGGTGAACCGACATTCTAGCAGCAACCGAGGATGCGCCGCACGCGCGAGCGCTAAAATCCGCGAGTCGCTGTAGTGATCGCAGAGGTACCTGATGACGCTGAATTTACCAGAGAGTTATAGAGCTGGCGATCTGCGCTAACAGGTAATTTAAAACTTGACTTAGGCGGCAGGCGAGGATATTAGAACTTGGCAATTGCCGGTTTGGGTGTGAACCGGCTACACTGATGGTATCCCACCAGTGCAACTCAACAATCAACGGGGAACGGGGGTGAATACGCGTGGCAGAAGTTGTGATCCAAGAGGGTGAATCCCTGGAAAATGCGCTCCGGCGTTTTAAAAGGAAGGTCCAGTCGGAGGACATTATCAAGGAAATTAAAAAGCACAGCTACTACATGAAACCGGGTGAAAAGCGGCGTGCCAAAGAGGCCCTCTCGCGTAAACGTCTCCGGAAAAAGCAACGGCGTGAGCAAGACTAGGCGACCAAGTTGTTCGGGTCCATTCAAACAGTTTCGTGCCGGCCGGCATCAGGGTGGCACAGGTTTTTCTACTGAGTTTCCCTTAACGGCAGGCACGGAACGTTCCGCTGCGACACCTTTCCCAGCACGGCCTCGGAGCAGCGTATGGAATACCACGATAGGGTCCTGAAGTGCGCCGAATGTTCGGCTGAATTCGTTTTCACCGCCGGCGAACAAATGTTTTTCGCCGATAAGGGCTTCAAGAATGAGCCCAAGCGGTGCAAGGCGTGCAAAGCGAACCGTTCGACGGGCAATGGTACTGGCACAACGCCCAGCGTACAGCGAGTGGAAACCAAGACCGTTTGCTCGCAGTGCGGTAAAGAAACGACGGTCCCGTTCAAGCCCACACAGGGACGCCCGGTGTATTGCCGCGAATGTTTCCAGCAGCGGCGAACGATTGGGCCGACCGCCGCGACGGCGTAGTCATAGCCGTCGGGCGCGGGCTTGTAAGGCCGGCGAGGTTCCCAAGACGCGGTGAGTCCGAGCGATCGGCGGGCGACGCGGGCGAACTCGTCCGGTAGAGGGAATCGGTATTTTCAGAGGCTCTTCTCGGCGCGAAAGCGCGGGGAAGGGCCTTTTGTTTTTGTGCCGCCGTTTTCTTATGCCGCTGCTTTTGCGGATGCGCTGGGAGCAATTTCGCGAAGAGCGGCCATAAAGGCTTCGGTTTCCTGTTGCGTGCCGACGGTTACGCGCAAAAAATTGGGCATGGAGGCGAACCGGCGTCCCACGACGATGTGGCGAGCGCGGAGTTGGTCAATGAAGGGCTGGGTGTCCGAGTGCATATCAATCATGACGAAATTGCCGTGCGAGGGAATGAACGGGCGAGAGTCTTTGGCGAGTTCGGCGCAGAGCCAATAGCGCGTGTCGTTCAACCGCGCACGGCAGGTGACCACATAGTCTCTGTCGGACAGGCTGGCCAGAGCGGCGGCGAGGACGGCGGCGTTGCCATTATCTTGCGTGAGTTGATTGCTGATGAGCGCGATAGGTTCCTTGGCGCCGAGGGCGTAACCCAGGCGCATTCCGGCCATGCCGTAAACTTTCGAGAACGTGCGCGCGACGATCACGTTTGGGTATTTCGAGATGAATTCCGTGGCGCTAACGTAGCGAGGGTCTTCGACGAAATCGTAGTAGGCCTCGTCCACGAGAATTAGCGTGGTGGGCGGGACGGCTTGGACGAACGCGGCCATTTCGTCGCGGGTGACGATCGTACCAGTGGGATTATTGGGATTGCAGATGTATACGATGCCGGTCTTTGACGTGCACGCGGCTGCCATCTTGGACAGATCGTGGCAATGGTCTGCGGTGAGGGCAATCTTCACTGGCTGAGCATGCAAGACCTGAGAGTACTCGAGAACGGCTTCGAAAGTCGGTTCGGCAGCGACGACATTCTTGCTGGAATCGAGGAAGGCGGCATCGGTGCAGCGCAGAATTTCCGTGGAGCCGCAGCCGAGAGCGATATTGTCAGGAGTGACGCTGAATTTTTGCGCCAGGACGTCCATTACTCGAAGACGGTTCACATCCGGATAGCGATTCGCAATTTGGCCACAAGTGGCGAGCGCTTCGAGGGCGCGGGGCGAGGGGCCGTAAGGATTCTCATTGTAGTTCAGGCGGATAGCTTCGCCGGGAATCGGCTGATGGCGCTGCGCATCCAATAGATTCGGCAGGCGCGGAGTGGCGAAAGCGAGCGCGAGGGATCGGCCGAAGAGACGCGAGAAGTCGCGACGCGAAAAGCTGTGGCGGGTCATGAAGGCTCCTGTGAGAAAATTTCGTTCGGATAGTAACCTTCGGTGCGGGCATAAACAAGAAACGGATTGGCCCTGAGATTTTTAAATGACACATGACAATGCGCAGGAATTCATGAGGAGGCCGAGATGAGCAAAGGGAAAAAGGCTAATCGAAAAGCGAAGAGGGCAGCGAAACCGAAGGTCGCGGCTCGTGCGAGTGGTGGGGTGAACGACAAAGAGTTGCGCGAGTATTTGGCGAAAGTTCTTACTTGGGGTGAGGCGCACGCGGATTGGAAACAAGCGCTTGCGGGATTGGATGCGGCGCACCGGGGCGTGCGGCCGGCGGGATCGCCTTATTCGGTGTGGGAATTGCTGGAGCACGCGCGAATCGCGCAAGAGGATATTGTGGATTTCGCGACGAATCCGAAATATCGCGCGCGGGAGTGGCCTGCTTCGTACTGGCCAAACTCGCCGGCGCCGCCCGACGATGCGGCGTGGGAAAAGAGCGTCAAAGAATTTGCGAAGGATACCGACGAGATGGTGAAATTGCTGAAAGATCCGCGGACGGATTTATTCGCGAAAATACCGCACGGGACCGGGCAGACGATGCTGCGCCAGGGATTGCTGCTGGCCGATCACAACTCATATCACTTGGGCCAACTCGTGCTAGTGCGGCGACTATTGGGCACATGGGCCCCTAGCTAACGAACGCTTCTCGCGAGTTCGCCAGCCAGCCGTTATAATAGTGATGAGGTTTTGAGGACATTGATGAGCCGTCAACAAGCAGTAGTGGACTCCGCGGCGAGCCACGACGCGCAGGAGCGCGTTTGGGATGCATTTCGCCGGTGGGGATATCTGCAAGCGAATCTAGATCCTTTGGGCGGCTTGGCGCCGGTGGCGATGCCTGAACTGGAAGTTTCCGGTCCCGAAGCGGACGCGGCGCGGCAATTCTATTGCGGCACGATCGGCGTGGAATTCATGCACATTCCGGAGCGCGAGAGGCGCCAGTGGATTCAGGAGCGCATGGAAGCGGAGCACGAGACGCCTGAAGCGGATCGCGAACGGATTCTGGATTGGCTGGTGCGCGCGGAAATTTTCGAACAGGTTTTGCAGACGCGTTATCTGGGAACGAAACGCTACTCACTGGAGGGAGAAGCCGCGCTGCTGCCGCTTTTGGATGCGATTTTGAATTCGGCGTCGGAGCAAGGAGCGGTGCAAGCGGTGCTGGCGATGAGCCATCGCGGGCGGCTGAACGTGATGGTGCACATCGTGGGACGCGGCGCTGCGGAAGTCTTTGCGCGTTTCGAGGACGTGGACCCGCGCAGCGTACTGGGCGGCGGTGACGTGAAATATCACATGGGCGCTACCGGAGCATTCGAGACGGCCGGCGGCAAGAAGGTGGGAATCCACCTGGTTTCGAATCCGAGCCACCTGGAAGCGGTGGATCCGGTGGCGATCGGGCGCACGCGGGCGAAACAAATGCGTCGCGGCGACGCGGGATTGCAGCACGTGGTGCCGGTGATCATGCATGGCGACGCGGCGTTTGCGGGGCAGGGAATTTGGGCCGAGACGCTGAATATGGCGGGCGTCGAGGGATTCACGGTGGGCGGGTCGGTGCACATCATCGTGAATAATTTGATCGGGTTCACCACGATTCCGCGCGATTCACATTCTTCGCGATTTTCGTCGGACTTGGCGAAGCGCCTCCCGATTCCCATCTTTCACGTGAACGCGGAAGATCCGGAAGCCGTGGCGCGCGTGGGACGGATGGCGATCGATTACCGCTACGCGTTTGGAACGCCGGTGGTGGTGGACTTGATCGGCTACCGGCGGCACGGACACAGCGAGGTGGACGATCCCACGATCACGCAGCCGTTGCGTTACCGGAAAATCGATGCGCATCCACCGCTGTGGCAGATTTACGCCGAAAAAATCGGTGTGGATGCAAAACCGATTGTCGAACGCGTGCGCGAGGAATTGGACGCAGCGCAGAAGAGCGCGTTGGAACTCGAGAAAAATCCGCCGATGCGGAAACTGCCCCCTTATTGGGATCCCTATCGTGGCGGGCGCTACAACGCTGCAATGGAAGTGGAGACGGGAGTGGCGCAAGAGGAATTGGCGGCGGTTGGCGAAGCGCTGACGCGCTATCCCGACGGATTTCACATTCATCCGAAAGTGAAAAAGCTGCTGGAGCAGCGCGTGGAAATGGCGCAGGGAAAGCGGCCAATTGATTACGGCATGGCCGAGGCGTTGGCGTTCGGCACGCTGCTGAAGCAGCGGGTTCCGGTGCGGCTGAGCGGGCAAGACAGCCGGCGCGGGACGTTCAATCAGCGGCACGCGGCGCTGATTGATATCGAGACGGAAGAAGAATACGTTCCGCTGCAGCACGTGGGGCAAGGTGAAGCGTGGTTCGAAGCGATCAATTCGACGCTATCGGAAGCGTCGGTGCTGGGATTCGAATACGGATTCAGCCGCGATTTTCCCGAGGCGCTGGTGCTGTGGGAAGCGCAGTTCGGCGATTTTGCGAACGGCGCGCAGATCGTGATTGACCAATTTATTTCAGCGGGCGAAGACAAGTGGAATTTGCTTTCCGGCGTCACGCTTTTGCTGCCGCACGGATACGAAGGGCAGGGTCCGGAACACTCCAGCGCGCGCATGGAGCGATTTTTGCAGTTGGCGGCGCGCGACAATATTCAGATCTGCCAGCCTTCGACGGCCGCGCAGTATTTTCACCTGTTGCGGCGGCAAGCGTTGCGCGCGTGGCGCAAACCGCTGGTGGTTTTCACGCCGAAGAGCATGCTGCGGAATCCGGTGGCGTCTTCGTCGCTCGCGGATCTGGCGGCGCCGCGATTCCAGAACGTGATTCCTGATGCGGGCGACGGGAGCGCGAAGCGCGTGTTGCTATGCACCGGCAAAATCCGGCACGAATTGATCGCGGAGCGGAAGCGCCGGAAGGATACGGAGACCGCGATAATTTCACTCGAGCAGCTTTATCCTTTCCCCGAAGCGGAACTGGCCGCGGAGATGGACCGGCACGCGAACGCGCGCGATTTTGTATGGGTGCAGGAAGAGCCGGCGAACATGGGCGCGCTGGCTTTCTTGCTGCCGCGACTGGAGCGCTTGGCGCGCGGGCGCGGGGTGCTTTCCGTCAAGCGATCGGCGAGCGCAAGCCCCGCGACGGGTTCGCACAAGGCGCACGAAATGGAGCAACACACCTTGCTGACGGTGGCGTTCGGCGGGGCGCAGAAAAGCTGAGCGGCTGCCCTCGCTTATTTCTTCGAAACTATAAAGCTTTGCGGACCTGCCCCGGGGTGAAGTTCATTCGCGGCAAATCCCGCCTTACGGAGCATCTCATCGTACTCGGACATCGGGTAGGCGTCGCCGGCGCGCGTCGTGCCTAACATAATCATGCTGAACGCGGCAGGCGCGGGGGGGCTGACGCGATCTTCATTGGGCACGAATTCCGCGGAGACGGCGCGGCCGCGCGGTTTCAGCGCGGCATGAACCTTGCGCAGCAACGAGACGATGGTTTCCTGATCGAAGTGGTGTAGGAATCCCGTGAGCAAGACTAGGTCGTAATCTTTTCCGAAGTCCACTTCGAACGCGCTGCCCGGAATTTTGTGATAACGCGCAGCGACTCCTGCGGCTCTGGCGTTTTCCTCGGCTACTTGCAAGACTTGCGGCCAATCCACGGCAAAAATCTCGGCGTTGGGATTTTGTTTGGCGATGGTGACGCCGTACATGCCGTGTCCTGCAGCGATGTCCAGCACTTTCCATTTTTGGCCTGATTTGGAATCGAGTAGGTCAGCCATAGCTGCGGCAGGAATCCGTTGCAAGCCACTCATCGAGCGAGCAAACTCCACCCACTTCGCGCTGTCTGGTTCCGCGGTGCCTTCTTCGCCTTTAATCGAACCCCCTGCGCGAACGATGGCGGGAAGGTCGTAGTAAAGATTCATCATTTCCGGCAGCGCGAGAAATTTTGCCGCGGCGCCGACATAAGTTGGCGAGCGGCGATCGAGAAACGTGGCGGACTCCGGCGTCAGGCTGTACTGGCCGGCATTTTTGGTGAGGAAGCCGTTGATGACGAGGTAGTCGCAGAGAATGCGCATGCCGCGATCGCTGGCTTGGCAGCGCGTAGCAAGAGCCGCGTGCGTCGTGGCACCCTCAGCGACGGCCGTAAAGATGTCCAGTTCGAGGGCGGTTTTCAGTGCGGCCGTCTTTTGATAGGCATTGAGGGTTTCGAAAATTCGCTCGGGGTTGGGGCGTGCGGGTTGGGTGCGTGCTGGTTCGGTGTGTGCGGCCATTTTGTCAAATCCTCCGACGAGTGAGATGCGTCACTGGATCGCGGAATTTTCCGCGAAGCACCAGTGCACGAATTCCTGTTTGTATTTGTCCACCACGTAGGCGGGCACGTCCGATTCGTTGATCTGGCGGTAGGCGAAATCAATCTCGCCTCCGGGCTTCACGGTGCCGAGCAGATAGCCGTAGACGTGCGTTTCCGCGGCGATCGCGTCCGCGTGCTCCGGCGGGAGCGCGTAGCGGACGGCGCCCGCTGAGCCTACGATCCAGCCGGGCAAGACGCCGCCGTGCGTCCGCCAGTATTCGGTATTGAAGATTCCGGCCATGTAAAAGTGCTGATGGCTGCCAATGAGATAAACGTGCTTGTGCGCGTCGTTCTGCGCCTTCAGCAGATCAGCGTAAACGCGGCGGCCTGTGGCGATTCCAGCGGGCGTTTCATCCATCGCGTGATTCGCGGCGATGCTGTCCGGTAGCGGTTCGTGCGCGCCCACTACGATTGTGGTCGTCAGCGGATTGGCCATATCGAGCTGCAAAAGTTTTTCGAACCAGCTCAGCTGGGCTTCGTCGAATTCGCTGTTAACGGCATTGTCGAGCGTGATGAAGTCTACGTTGTCTTGAATCCAGTGATAGTAGGTCGTCAGTTTGTGGGCGTTTGCATCGTCGCTAAGGCGCTGTCTACGGAGCACGGGGGTATCGAGCCAGTCGGCGAACTGCGCCAGGTACATTTCGCGCGTGTGCGGCCAGACGGTTTCGTGATTGCCAATGCCCAGGAAAACCGGGAGCGTGCCGAAAGGTGTGAGCTGGCTCTGGATAAAATCGTCCCAGACGATTTGCTGGTAACGGCTGATGCTGAGCGGCTTGGTGACGTTTTCGGGCTGATGCTGAATATCCTCGTCGAAATCGGAATTCTTGCGGAAATCGCCGAGGTGCCAGTAAAAGGAAGCGTTGTCTTTTAACACGCCGGCGGCGATGGCGGGCATGACCACATCGCCGCAATTGCGGGAGTCGCCGGAAACTGCGAAGGACCAGGTGGCGTCATTCGCGGTGATCTGGGCACGCGCGGCGCGGGGAAATCCGCTGAATCCAAGCACGGTGAGGAATGCCACAGAGCGGCCGATTCGCCATTTCATCGAATCGCCGCCGGAACGAGCCGAAGGTGCGCGCGAGAATGCATCAGAGCAGACCGTTATTGTCTCGCGAGATTCCGACGGATGGCAATACCGAAGATATGCGTTTGAAGAGCGGAATTCATTTGGGAATGCGCGCGGCTTCGCTTACATTTTGACGCGTGGTGGCACGCCGGATTTGCGCGCCGCCGCATCCGAATTTCGAGGTGAAGGCGATGCAGATCGAGCCGTTTGAGCTGGAGCGCTGGCAGTCAGTGTGGGAAAACAAGGTCGAACTGAACATTTCGGAAAGCGGCGTGCATCCGCTGACGACGGCGGAGCTCGTGCCGGATCCCGAACAACTGCGCAAAATTCTCGACGTGCAGCTGCTTTATCCGCAGACCAACGGCAGCGAGGAATTGCGTTCGCTGATTGCGGGCCTTTATCCGGGGGCGACCGCGGAAAACGTACTGGTCACGTGCGGCGGCTCGGAAGCGAATTACGTGTCCACGTGGGCGCTGCTTGAGCCGGGCGATGAAGTCGTTTTCATGATGCCGAATTACATGCAGATTGCGGGAGTGGCGCGCGCGATGGGTGCGACGGTGAAGCCGCTGTGGCTGCGCGAATCGCTGGATTGGGGAATCAATGTGGACGATTTGCCGCGCGTGGTGACGGAGAAAACGAAGCTGATCGCCATCTGCAACCCCAGCAATCCGACGGGCGCCGTGCTGCGTGACGATATGCAAGCGGCGGTCGTGGCGGCTGCCGCGAAAGTGGGCGCGTGGGTGATCTCAGATGAGGTCTACCGGGGTGCGGAATTTGACGGGGAGTTGACGACGAGTTTTTGGGGCGGCGGCTACGAACGGATTTTGTGCACGGCGGGGCTTTCGAAGGCCTACAGCTTGCCGGGTTTGCGGACGGGTTGGGTGGTGGGGCCGCCGAAAATGATCGAGAAATTGTGGAGCTATCACGATTACACGAGCATCGGGCCGACGATGCTGACGGACCGGCTGGCTTCGGTGGCGCTGGCGCCGGAGCGGCGCGCGTGGATTTTGCAGCGCACACGAGAGACTTTGCGGAGGAATTATCCGCCGCTGCAGGCGTGGCTCGCGGCGCATGCGGATATTTTTTCGCACGTGCCGCCGCGAGCGGGGGCGATTGCCTGGGCCGGTCTGCGCGACGGACGGAATTCGGCGCAGATGGGCGAGGAATTGCGGGTGAAAAAGAGCGTGCTGCTGGTGCCGGGTGAGCAATTGGGGATGCAATCGTTCGTAAGGTTTGGATTCGGCGGAGACGCGGAGATTTTGCAGAAGGCGCTGGGGCGGATCGATGAGTGGCTCGGAGAAACGCGAACGGCAAGCGCACGCTGAGGTGCAGGTGTTCATGAGGATGAGGGCAGGACGAATTCTGGCGTTGTTGCTGATGTTCGTGCTGGTCGTTCCGGCGGCCAACGGGCGCGAGCCGGTTTATGGACGCAAGGCGATGGTGGTCGCGCAGGAGGATCTCGCGACTGACGTTGGCGTGTCTATTTTGCGCGCCGGTGGAAACGCGGTGGATGCGGCTGTGGCGGTGGGCTTCGCGTTGGCTGTGACTCATCCTTATGCGGGAAACCTCGGCGGGGGCGGATTCATGTTGATCCGCATGGCAGACGGGCGCGCTACGTTCATCGATTTTCGCGAGAAGGCGCCGGGGCGCGCGAGCCGCGACATGTATCTCGATTCGCAGGGGAATCCGACCAACGACAGTGTCGTGGGATGGCGCGCGGCGGGAGTGCCGGGGACCGTTCGCGGATTCGAACTGGCGCATGAAAAATACGGACGAAAACCGTGGGCTGAGCTGGTGAATCCCGCGGCGGGGCTTGCCGAGAAAGGATTTCCCGTTTCGCGCTGGCAGATGAACTCCTGGAAGCGCGCGGCGCCGCTGCTTTCGCAATTTCCTGAATCGCAGCGCATTTTTCTGAAGGGAGGGGCGTTCTACGACTGGCAGGAAAATTTCCGACAGCCGGAACTGGCGCAGACGCTCGGGCGAATCGCGCGACTCGGTGCGCGGGATTTCTACGAGGGCGAGACGGCTCATCTCTTGGCGACGGCGATGGCGAAAAATGGCGGCTTGATCACTCTCGCGGATTTGCATGATTACAAAACGGTGGAACGCGCGCCGCTGGAAGGCGATTACAAGAGCTACCACGTCATTACGTCGCCGCCACCGAGTTCAGGTGGAGTCGGGCTGCTGCAAATGCTCGCGATGTTGAACAGCACCGGCTACGAGAAATATGGCGCAGGCTCTGCGGAGGCTTACCACTACATGGCGGAAGCGATGCGGCGATCTTTCGCGGACCGCAGTCAGTATCTGGGCGATCCCGACTTCGTGAAGAATCCGATTGCCGCGCTGCTGGATCCGGCTTACGTGCGCTCGCGAGCCGCGACGATTGATGCGGAACATGCGACGCCGAGCGATCAAGTGAATCCCGGTCTTCCGGCGGGAAGCGAAGGCACGAACACCACGCACTACAACATTGTGGATGACGAGGGCAACGCCGTCTCCGTGACCTACACACTCAACAATGGATACGGCAGCGGCGTGACGGTGCCGGGCCTAGGATTTTTGCTGAACGACGAGATGGACGATTTCGCGGCGAAGCCTGGGTCGCCGAATATGTTTGGGTTGGTGCAGGGCGAGGCCAATGCGATTGCGCCGGGGAAACGGCCGCTCTCGTCCATGGTGCCTACGATTATTTTGAAGGACGGCAAACCGTTTCTAGTGCTCGGCGCGCCGGGTGGGCCTGTGATCATCACCGCGGTCTTGCAAGTGATTCTGAACGTGATTGACTTTGGGATGAATGTCCAGGATGCGGTGGATTTTCCGCGAGCGCATCAACAATGGAAGCCGGACCGGCTCGATGTGGAAAAGCTGGTTTCGCCGGACACGATCGCTTTGCTGCAGCGAATGGGCTACGCGGCTAAGGTCGGGAATCCGCAAGTGACCGCTCGGGTGGAAGCGATCGAGATCAGCGACGGGTGGCTGCAAGGCGGGCATGATGGGCGCGGGCCAGGAAAGGCTGCGGGGTACTGACGGACGGAAGTTCAACGTTGACAGTTGAAAGTCAAAAGCGAAGGTCAAGGGATTTAACACAGAGAGGGCACAGAGTAACCGCGGAGAACACCGAGAAATCCTGCTTAGCGCTTCAGATTTAGCGTCCCTTGGCGCACATCTTTTATTTTGCGGTTTCCTCGTGATTTTGCAGTGGAGGATTATTGGCCTGGCGGATGAAGTAGTGTTGCTTATCTAAATCCGCGCGGACGGCTACGTCGAAGAAGCCCACCATCATTTCATCGTAGGTTTGATCACCCCAGCGGACGGCAGCGTCCGGATCGGGATTGTGCGGATTATTCCTTGAGTTGTCGTACCTGGCGACGGCCTGGAGCACCGTACCGGCTTGCAACGGGCGCGGCTCAGCGAGGCGATAACTTAGTTGCCAGTAAAAATTGTAATGGACGCGCAGCAGCGGTTCGATAGTGCCGTCGCGGTGCAGGATATTGTATTCGAAGCGTTTTCCGCGCAGGTGCATGTGCGGAAAAAAACTGAGCAGGAGCGCGTCATTCGGCAGCGAGCCGTGGACTTCCACGCGGTAATCATCCACGCCGGGCGGAATGATGAAGCGGTCGTTGGTCAATTGCAGAGTCAGGACGCGCTTCTGCGGCGGTACCTTGGCGAAGACGATGCCGATGCTGGTTTGGTCGCTCGCGGGTTTGCCGCGCGCCATGTAATGCATTTGAAAAACCAGGTCCGAGCCCTTCGGCACAAATTTGGCCATTCCTTCGGGCCAATTGTCCGGTGAACTTCCAGGGGCGTAGACCAGAAGAATATCCGCCGTAGTGAAATGCGTGTCCTCGCGGTCTTGCGCGTCGCTCATATCCGCGCCTGTGAATGGAACGCCGACCGGCGCGTGGCGGAGCCAGTTGGAACCGGGTGGACGAACATAAACGACTGCGTGATGGACGTTCGCGCGGCTCGACGGGCGTATCTCGGACATCTGCACCCATTTGTTCTCGGTGAATCCCGTGGGCACAATTTCGTAGGTGTAATCTATGTCGCCCTCGGCAGGAAGGGCGACGGGCTTGGGCATCTGCACGACGACATCCGGCTGCGGAATCATCCAACCTTGCGGCCAGTTGCGCGCAGGCAGCGCGTCTTCGGGATTGCCGGCGGGCGCGCCGTCATTCGCCCAGGAGACGAGCGCGTCTATTTCGTGTTGCGTGAGCGACGGATCGTTTGAAAAATGGCCGACGCCCGAATCAGCGAACCACGGAGGCATCTCGCGTTTGCTGACGGCTGCGGCAATGGCGCGCGCGAAGGGGCGAGTTTGATCGTAGGTCAGGAGCGGCATCGGACCGATTTCACCGGGGCGGTGACAGCTCTGGCAGTGTTGCTGCAAGATTGGCAGAACATCGCGATAGAAAGTAGGAGTCGCGCTCGATGAGCTTTGCTCCGGCGGGTAATCCTGGGCGAACAGCAGGCCCGCAATCGCGGATACCAGCAGCGCAGCCAGTGGCAGAGAGATTCTCAAGACAATCATTATGGATGCAAAGCCGTGTGACGGGGTTTCGTTTCGCGCATAAGAAGCGGTGCCGTGCGTTCGTTGACTTCGGCTCGGTAGCCGCCATAAGATGACGCGCAGCCGGGACCCTGCCCGCCTGCCATGAAAGCGCGTCCACCTGAGAACGAAACGGCGAGACTCGACGCGCTGCAGCGCTACGCAATCCTCGATACGCTCCCCGAACAGGAATTCAACGATCTTTCGCGGATGGCCGCGCTGATTTGCGGCACACCGATCGCGCTGGTCAGCTTAGTTGATGCCGACCGCCAGTGGTTCAAATCCAAAATCGGGCTGGAAGAAAACGAGACGCCGCGCGACATTGCGTTTTGCGCGCACGCTATTCTGCAGCCGGACGTGATGGTGGTGCCGGACGCGCTAGAGGACGAACGCTTCCGCAGTAATCCGCTGGTTACCGGAGAGCCCAACGTCCGTTTCTATGCCGGCGCGGCATTAATGACGCGCGAAGGCTACGCGCTGGGAACGCTGTGCGTGATGGACCGCGTTCCGCGGCAATTGTCGCCTGAGCAATTGGAAGCCCTGCGCGCGCTCGGCCGCTTGGTGGTGGCACAGCTGGAGCTCCGCCGCAGCGTTGCCGATTTATCGAAAGCGATTCGCGAACGACGGCTCACGGAAGAAGAACTCGATCAGCTATTCACGCTGTCGCTGGACATGCTGTGCATCGCCGGTTTCGACGGCTATTTCAAGCGGCTCAATCCTGCATGGGAAAAAATCCTGGGTATTCCCACCGCGGAGTTGCTTTCCAAACCGTACAGCGAATTCGTTCATCCGGACGATCGCGCGATTACCGAGGCCGAGGCCCAGAAGATTGACGAGGGCGAGCAAGCAATATCGTTCGAGAATCGGTACCGGCGCGCGGACGGTTCATATCGCTGGCTGTTGTGGAACGCGACGCCCAGCATGGAGCAGAAACTCGTTTTTGCGGTGGCGCGGGATATCACGCAGCGCAAAGAAGCAGAGCGCCGGCTTTCGACCGGCTACGCGGTGACGCGTGTATTGGCGGAAGCGGAATCGCTGGACGCAGCCGTGCCGCTCCTTCTGATGTCCATCTGCGAGGGGCTGAGCTGGGATGTGGGAGCGCTGTGGCGAGTGGATGAGAATGCGGACGTTTTGCGCTGCATGGATTTATGGCACCCTCCGAATCTGAATTTTCCAACGTTCGTAAAGGCGACGCGAGAATCTACATTCGCACGGGGCGTGGGTCTTCCGGGGCGAGTTTGGGAAACGTGCCAGCCGGTATGGCGACCGGAATTGCACGAGGGAGCGAATTTTCCGCGGGGGTCTTTTGCGCACGCGGAGGGTCTGCACTCGGCGTTCGCCTTTCCGATACGGCTGGGCGAGCACGTGGCGGGCGTGATCGAATTTTTCACGCGGCAGTCGCGCAAGCTGGAGCCGGACGTGATGGAAATGTTCGATTCGATCGGGAGCCAGATCGGGCAATTCATCGAGCGGCGGCGCGCCGAGATGGAATTGAAAATGTATGCGGATTATCTGGAAGCGGCGCGGCACGCACAACAAGAGGACGCCCGGCGCCTCGCGCAATTAGTGAAGGAACTGGAAATCGCTAAAGCCAAGGCGGAGGACGCCACGCGCGCGAAGAGCGAGTTTCTGGCCAACATGAGCCATGAAATTCGCACGCCGATGAACGCCGTCATCGGCATGACGGACCTGGCGCTGGAAACGAGGATGTCTCCCGAGCAGCGGCAGTATCTGGAGACGGTGAAGAGCTCGGCGGGTTCGCTGCTGAATTTGATCAACGACATTCTCGATTTCTCGAAAGTCGAGGCCGGCAAGGAAGAGCTGGAGCATGTGGAGTTTCGCTTGCGCGATTCGATTGACGACACGCTGAAGTCCCTGGCCTTGCGCGCGCAGGAAAAGGAAATCGAGCTGGCATCCTATTTTCCGGCGGATGTGCCGGACGCGCTGATCGGCGACCCGGACCGGTTGCGGCGCATCGTCGTGAATCTGGTGGGGAATGCCATCAAGTTCACCGAGCGCGGGGAAGTGGTACTGCGCGGCAATCTGGAATCGCAAGCGAAAGACGACATTCTGCTGCACTTTTCAGTGACCGACACGGGCATCGGAATTCCGGTAGAGAAGCAGCAGCGGATTTTCGAAGCGTTCGCGCAGGCGGACACTTCCACGACGCGGAAGTACGGCGGCACAGGATTGGGCCTGGCGATTTCGGCGCAGCTTTGCGAATTGATGGGCGGAGTGATGTGGGTGGAAAGCGAGGTGGGCCGGGGAAGCACGTTTCATTTCACGGCGCATTTCGGGCGTCCACAAACGTCCACGGGAAAAATGGCGGAACCTTCGCCGGTGAAATTGCACGATTTGCCGGTGTTGGTGGTGGACGACAATGCCACGAGCCGCCAAATCCTCGAGGAGATGATCGGCAATTGGCGGATGAAGCCGGTTACGGCGAAGGACGGCCCCTCGGCGATGGAGGCCTTGCGGCGCGCGCACAAGGACGGCAATCCGTTTCGATTGGTGCTGCTCGACGCGCATATGCCGGGAATGGACGGATTCGACGTGGCCGCGCAGGTGAAACACGATCCGCATTTGCGTGGCACCACGCTGATTTTGCTTGACTTCGGCTGGGCACATCGAAGACATCGCGCGGGCCAAGAGTTTGGGCGCTGCGGCGGCGTTGACGAAGCCGGCGAAGCAGTCGGAGTTGTGGGACACGATCATTACGGCATTGCACGTGGCGGGGCGGCAGAAGTCGCGCCCGTCAGTGGCGCAGAGGCGTGCCCGCACCGCTAGCCAGCCCTTGCGCATTTTGCTGGCCGAAGATAATCCCGTGAATCAGGAAGTGGCGGTGCATCTGATCGAGCGGCGCGGGCATTCCGTAATCGTCGCGGAAAACGGGCGGCAGGCTATCGAAGCGCTCGAGCGCCATAAATTTGATTTGGTCTTAATGGACGTGCAGATGCCGGAGATGGGCGGCCTGGAAGCCAACACGAATCATTCGCGAAAAGGAAAAACCAGCGGGCAACATCTGCCGATCATTGCCATGACGGCCCACGCGATGCAGGGAGACCGCGAGCAGTGCCTGGAAGCGGGGATGGACGGCTACCTCGCGAAGCCGATTGACCCGAAAACGTTTCTGCAAACCGTGGAGGGAATTTCGGAGCGCTCGGCGGGGAGCGGATCCGTGCAGGCGGCGAAGGAGCGGCAGGGGCAGCCGGCGCGCTCGACTCGAAGGCGTTACTGGCGCGGTTCAGCGGGAACCGCAAGCTGCTGCGAAATATCGTGAAAACTTTCCGCGAGGATTGCCCGCGAATGATGGACCGGATTCGCACAGCGCTGACGGCGCGTGACGCCGTGGCCCTGGCCGATGGCGCGCACGCGCTGAAAGGCTCGATCGGCAACTTCGGCGAATCGGCGGCGCTGGAAACCACACGAGAGATGGAAAAAGCCGCGCGGCAGGGTAAACTCGACGGCACCTGGGAGCTGTACGCGACGCTGGAAGATCAGATCGCGCTGCTCTTGCCGGCTCTGATACAATCGGCGCGCAAAAAACGAAATCGCAGCGACAGGCTCGTCCACAACATTCCGCCGGGAGGAAACGATGACGCGCATTCTAGTTGCCGATGATGACCGCACCACCCGCCTGCTCCTTTCCGAGACGCTGCGGGCGCAGAAATACACCGTGGTGGCGGTGGAAGACGGCGCGACAACTTTGAAAAAATTGAAAGAGAGCAAGTTCGACCTGGCGCTGCTGGACGTGTGGATGCCGAAAATGAACGGGTTGGAAGTGCTGGCGAAACTGCGCAACGCGAAGACGCGGCCGAAAGTGATCGTGATGACTTCCGACGACACGCCGCAGACATTGCTCAGCGCGATCCGCGAAGAAGCATATACCTACGTTGCGAAGCCGGTGGATCCGCAGGCACTGGTGGTGCTGGTGAAGGAAACGCTGGCGAAAAAGCCCGGGCAGGGCTCGATCGAGGTCGTTTCGGCCAGCCCCAATTGGGTGGAGCTGGTCGTTCCGTGTTCGCTGGAAGAGGCGGAACGAATCGAAGCCTTCATGGCGCATCTGAAGACCGGGCTTTCGGAGGACGTGCGCCGCTCGGTGGGGCAGGCGTTTCACGAGCTGCTGCTGAACGCCGTGGAATGGGGCGGAAAACTCGATCCCAATCGCAAGGTGCGGATTTCGTATTTACGCGCGCGGCGGATGCTGATGTATCGCATCGCCGATCCCGGACCCGGCTTTAAGTTTAGCGACCTGGAGCACGCCGCGATCTCGCACGAAGCCGATGAACCCACCAAGCACGACCAGATTCGCCAGGACAAGGGGCTGCGCCCCGGCGGATTCGGTCTGCTGCTGACGCAGGCCAACGTGGACGAACTTCTTTACAACGAGAAGCAGAACGAAGTGGTGTTTGTGAAATACCTCGAGGAATAAATCAGCCTCCGCCCGGCGGCTCGCAGGCAGTAACCGCGAATCGCAGCCGTTCGCAGTCCCGTTTCATGGTAGCTTCGCCACTGTGGTAAATTCGAAGTTAGATGGCTGCCATGCGGAAGCTGCTGATTTTCGTGTTGTTTCTATGCGTGCTGGCGCTCGTCGTGATCGAGTTTTTCCCCAGATCGCCGCGCCAGGACCCGTCCGCAAAGCCCGCACAAGCTTCCGTGTGGAATTCCGCCTCGGTGCGCGGCACGTTTGCAGGCGTGCAAGTTCATGAAGTGGATCCCGCGCACGTCCAATTGGTTTTCTACTACGACCTCGATAACGACAGCGACGAGGATTACCAGCTCACCAAAGGGCCGGGAACCGTGGTCATGACGCGGCTGAAATCCAACGGAAGTTTGAGTTCCGATGAGCCGATGGAGCTCGACCATTCCGTGTTTTTGCCGGCGCGAAACCGCACGCGCATCTCGCTGCGAAAGCACGCAAGCTTTTAGCTGGCCTGCGGGATTGCAGGCCGGGCAAATGGGGCCTGTAAACCAGGATAAATTCCGGGCGCTCGTCGCGCAGCAAGTAGGAAGCTGCAGCGGATTCGTGCTGTTCGATCAGGCGAAACACATCCAGATTGAGTTGCCCGGCGGCTGGCAGGAATTGCAGACGCCGGCGACAGCTGCGAGCCTCAATTGAAGCGTTTACCCGTGCGGCAGAAAGACTCTCGCGGCGTTGAAGCAGGCGGAGTGCCATCGTAGAATGGTCAAAACCAGGGCGTGCGGCCCTTGGATGACAAGCGCCATCCATGACTGAGATTCCAGAACAAAATGGTGGTTCCAGTCCGACAGCGGTACCGGTGAAAGACCGGCGCCTGCACCCGCGCCAGCGCGTTTCCTCGCTCACGTACGTGGATTTGGGTGAGGACAATGGCGGAATTGTGCTCAACGTCAGCGAAGCGGGTATTCGCATACAAGCGGCGGCCGGGCTGGAAGAAGGACCGATTTCGATCCGCCTGCAGCTTCCGGGGAATCGCAAGCGGCTGGAAGTAAACGCCGAAGTCGTATGGGTCGGCGAGTCGCGCAAGGAAGCGGGACTGCGCTTCGTGGATCTTTCCGAAGATGCGCAGCTGCAAATCCAAAAATGGATAGCGCGCGAGGCGTCCCCAATCGGCGCGTTGGCTGAAGACGAAACGAAAATGAAAATGAGGCGGAACCGGCGCGCGCGGAGGCTGTCCTCGCCGAAGACGTGCCGGATAACGCCGCGTCCGCGGCGCTTCGCAAACCCGCGGTTGAAGACGAACGCGCGTTTGAAGATGACTTCGCGCCCGAAGATGAACCGGTTCTGACCACCGACGAGACCACAGAAGAAGCGGTCGAGGAAGAGCCGGCCGAGGCAGCCGAAGATGATTTCGCAGCCTCGGACGCCGAGGTCGAGCCTGAAGAAATCATCGAAGCTAAACCGGCACCGGTAGAAGTGCCCGCGCCGATCGCGGCGCGCGTGATCGAGCCGGAAGCACCAAGAGTGCAAATCCCGGAGGCACGCAAGGCGCCGGAGCCACAACGCGCAATCGTCGAAGCTCCGGCTCTGGTGCCCGCCAAGACGGAAGAACTTCCGGTTTCCGTTTTCAACGGAATCAGCGGCACGCACGGCGCGCCGAGCATGGGAATGTCTAGTTCGGCGCGCATCGCGCCGCGGCCTTCTCCGGCCGCCGGTGATGCGCCGCTTTTCGTCCGACCGCATCGTTCCGCGCAAACGCAAGATGACGACGGCTCGAAGAGCTATCGCGTGAAGCTGCAGAGCGGATGGTTCGTTGCGGCTCTGGTGTTTTTGCTTGCACTGATTTCGTTCATCGCGGGGATGGCGGTACGACGCGGGGCCTTGAACAGCGTGATCGGCCAGCCCGACGAGCCGGTGCATCCGCAAAGCGCGCAGCCGCTGACGTCGGCTGCGCCGCAAGCTGCTCCATCGCCGGACGCCTCCGTCGGCGAACCGGCCGGGGCGCCAGCGAAGCCGCTAGAGATTGAGGTTGTGGATTCCGCCGGCCGGCGATGGGAGTTTCCAGCAGAGTCCGGTGCGAATCACGCGGATGCCAGCGCCGAACACTCGTCGTCAGCAAGCGAAGCCGCGCCGCCGGTCGCAAATGACGCAGCCGCTGCGCACAAGCCCGCGGAACCGGCGCGAGCAGCGCAAGATACATCTTCGGCGGCGGTTAGCGCAGATAAATCGAGCGCACCGCTGATGTTGACGTTGCCCGAAACGCCAATCAGCGCGTCGGGTTCAGTGGCGATTCGCTCGCGCGGGGAAGTTCCCGTCCCGCCCGGCGCCGCGAAATCCGCGCAAGAGGGACGCAACCTGCAAATCGGGCAACTCACGAATCTCGTGGAACCCGTTTATCCGCCGGATGCGCTGCAGCACCGCGTTGAAGGGACCGTGAAACTACATGCGGTGATCGGAGTGGACGGCGCTATCAAGAGTTTGGAGCCGCGGAGCGGGCCGGAGCTTCTGATTCAAGCCGCCATGACGGCGGTGCGCGAATGGAAATATAATCCCACGACATTGAACGGCAAGCCCATCGAGACGCAAGAAGACGTCAGCTTCGTATTCCGCCTGCCGAAGTAAGTCCCTCCCCGAAAGTTCGCCGGCCAACGCTAGACTTTTTGATTTCACCCTGAGAGAAAAGCAGGCGTACAGCGCAAGAATGATTGACGATAGGTGCGGGCGGCGTATAGGATGGCAGCGATTCCATTTTTGTACGGAGGCAATATGGCAAAGAGCAGGCTCACGAAAGTAGCGGAAGGAATCGGCGGCGCCATCGGCCGCGCGGATCGCACGGCGCACAAAGTAGCAAAAGCGGGAGTAGTCGCAAAAAAGGAACTGGCAGAATTGTCGAAGGAAGTGGATTCACTCAAGAAGAGATTGCAGAAAGCTACCAAGAAGCTGCAGAAGGCGTTAGCCTAGATTTTGCGCAAGTTGGAACTCGGGCTTCGCCGCGGGGGCGGCGAAGTTATTTCAAGCGTTTTGCCTGACGATCCGCCCGGCGCCGTCCAGGGCTGGCGCCAGAATATCGCAGTGGATCGAGCCAAGCCGATTGGCCGCCCACCCGCGCGACCTGACCACCCTCATTTCGCCGGCTGCAATTTTCGTTTCAATCCCACCGCGAATACTCCGCACCCGAACAGAAGCAGCGACGAAGGCTCCGGCACCGCAACGGGCTGCCCGCTCAGAATTCTCAGCGGCCACTTAATCCTTGGCATCAGTCCATTGCGAAGCTGGCCCGGGCCATCGGAAGAACTCAAACCCCCTTCACCGGGATGTCCAGAACCCAAATCAATTCGATAGGACCCCGCGCCGGTTGAAAGCTGCCCCGAGGACCCCGAGCCTGCGGGAACGCCTGCGTAATAGGCGAATCCTCCGCCGCCATAGAAATTCGCCGCCCACAGGGACGCGGTTGAACCATCGTTCGTGTCTTGATTGGAGCCCGCGTCGTAAGCGACTGCGCCATACGCCAAAGGCCCTTCCTTCGACGAACTCGAAGAGTCCGAGGAAGACTGTTGAATTGCGGCGGGCGACGAATCGGTCCAAATCGCCGCTGCGTGGTTCAATGGCGTATTGTCCTCAGACACGAGGCCGGCTTCTTCGAGCCGGATCTTCGCAATTGTCGGCTTCGCGGAGTCCGTTGCTGCGGCAGCCGCTGCGTCAAACGCATCGCCGCGAATGTGCGTTACAAACTTCTTGCTGTCGGCGTGGACAGTTCCCGGCAAAGCCGCGTACAGCAGGAGTCCGCAAAGCGTGACGACCGAAACTGGTAATTCGCAGATACGACGAAAACGAAAAACCTTTCGAAGTGGCATGGGTCCCCGGCCGGCGCGGGCTGGCGCGCGGCAGAGCTAAATCTAGTGGGGAATAGGTCTGTTCCGCCATCGGGCGAACGCTGTAAGTTGCGCGGCAAACCGGATCGCACGTATCGGCAAAACTACGCAATCGCGAATACAGCGTTTTGCTGGTGAAGAGCGCGCGAAGGCGCATAAACAGATATGTAGGGTGAACGACGCATGTGTAGCGCCGCTGAGAATCGAATCGGGATTGTTTGGCGGTCGGCGGAGTCCCAAAATCAGTTGTGGCTTCGGCTCGACTTGCTTTGGATCGGTTTCGTCAGGGCGCCGACTCGGTTGAGCGCTTCATCCGTCGCGATCAATTTTGCGCCCAACGTTTTCAGTTCCTCGAGTGTGCGTTTTGACTCTTCCGGGTTCAGCGTTTCGATCGCGTCCTGCACTACGGAGACGCGGCGCCCGCGCTCCAGCAAACCTTTCGCAGCGAGGCGCACGCAATATTCAGTGACGACTCCAAACACGATGAATTCGGCTTCACGCGGCAGTCGCGTTAATAGCGACTCCGCGTGGCGGCTTTGGAAGATATCTAGCGTTTGCTTTTCCAAAACGATTTGCTGGTACTGCGCGAGGTTTTCAGGAAGCTCGACGCTGGGGTCGTTCGGTATCGCGACGAAATTGTCAGTCAACGCTTCAGGTACCAATTTCGCGCCTGTGGAGCCCCGGATGCAGTGCGGCGGAAATTGCGTAAATTCCGGATCGTTCGCGTCGTGGATGCAGCCGTGGGAAACCAGGAACACTCGCCCCTCGCGCGCGGCATTCGTGAGGCGACGGAGATTCGGCAACAGTTTTTCCGCGCCGGGCACGTAGAGCTTTCCGCCCGGCTTCATGAAATCTTCTTGCGCGTCCACTTCCCAGAAGATCACGTCTTGCGAGATCGTCGGATTTTTCATCCTTCTCATTTTAGCACCTGGGTTGCGATCGCCCGAAAGCTGGTTGCTGCGGTGCGCCGAAAGCAGGCTGCGGCGCCGTCAGCTTCCTTTGACCGCGGAATGATGTTAGTTTGCAAATGAACCTGGCAGCCTGATTCTCCGCGATGCTCATATGCCCGAACGATTCGTATTCTCCGGACTCCGAGAGCTTTTCGCCAAGGCCAACGAGGAAAAGTCCGGCGATCAATTGGCCGGAATCGCAGCGGGATCGGAACGCGAGCGTGTCGCCGCCAAACGCCAACTTGCCGATTTGCCGCTCGACGAAATCGTGCGGCAGCCGCTGATTGATCCGGATGACGATGACGTCAGCCGGCTGATTCTCGATTCCTTCGACCAACAGGCTTTCGCGCCCCTCAAGAGCATGACCGTTGGCGAATTTCGCGAATACCTCCTTGAAGATTCCACCGGCGAGGCTGAGCTGCGGGAAATTCAGCGCGCGATCATTCCGGAGATCGCCGCGGCCGTGGCGAAAATCATGAGCAACAAGGATCTGGTGCTTGCGGCGGCCAAGATTCGCAACGTCACGCGTTGCCGCAACACCATGGGCGAGCGCGGCGTGCTGGGCATTCGCGTGCAGCCGAATCATCCGGTGGACGACGTGGGCAGCATTCTGCTTGCGGCGCTGGAAGGTTTGTTCTACGGCTGCGGCGACGCAGTGATTGGCGTGAATCCCGCAGCGGATTCCGTCGAGACGGTCGGCGCGATCGTGCACGCGCTCGATCGCCTGGTGACTGCCTGCAAAGTGCCGACGCAAACTTGTTGCTTGGCGCACATTTCAACGCAACTCGCGGCGCTCGTCCGCGGCGCCCCCGTGGACCTCCTCTTTCAATCGGTGGCCGGGACGGAAGCCGCGAATCGCAGCTTCGGCATCACCCTCGCCATGTTGCGCGAAGGGCGAGAGCAAGTGCTCGCGCATCACCGCGAGCGGAATGACGTCGCGTGGAAGGGCACGAACGTAATGTACTTCGAAACGGGGCAAGGCAGCGCACTTTCCGCGGAAGCTCATTGCGGCGTGGATCAACTGACGCTGGAAGCGCGCGCCTATGGAGTCGCTCGCGTGTTCGATCCGTTTCTGGTGAATAGTGTCGTCGGGTTCATCGGTCCGGAATATCTTTTCAATGAGCGGCAAATTATTCGCGCAGGCCTGGAAGACCATTTTATGGGCAAGCTCTTGGGGTTGCCGATGGGCTGCGACGTTTGCTACACGAATCATGCGGAGGCCGATCAAAATTCCGTGGACAATCTGCTTCTGCTGCTGGGCGCCGCAGGATGCAATTATTTCATGGGCGTGCCGTGCGGCGACGACGTGATGCTGAATTATCAATCCACGAGCTATCACGACGCGATTGGCGTGCGCCGGATTTTCAAGTTGCGTCCTGCGCCGGAATTTCTGGCATGGCTTGAGGAGACTGGAATTTATCGCGACGGCAAGCCCTCGAAATTCGATGCGTCGGTGCGGCGCCTGCTGATGCAGGGTCTGGAATCGTCACTCGAGGGGATCGCTTGATGGCTGATCGACGCGACGAGTTGGCCACGAATTCAGGCTGGTCCGATCTGGTGCGTAAGATTCGGGCGCGCACGCCAGCGCGCGTGCTCGCTGGCCGCGCTGGCGCTGCGTATCGCACCGAAACTCAAATCCAATTACGGGAAGATCACGCCGCCGCGCGAGATGCGGTGCGCGCAGAGTTCGATGTGCGCGCGGCTTTCGTCGAGGAATTCATTGAGAGATGGAAACTCTTCGAAGTCCGTACGCGCGCTTCCAGCAAAGACGAATATCTGCTGCACCCATCGCTCGGGCGGGAATTCAGCGACGCGGCGCGCGCGGAGATATTGCGGCGCTGCGCGCCAGGCCGCGATTTCCAGGTAGCGGTCGGCGACGGGCTGTCGGTTCCGGCGGTTCGAGCGCAGGTTCCGGCGCTTTTGCCATTGCTTATTGCCGGAGCCGAGGCGCGTGGCTGGAGCGTGGGCCAGGCATTTGCCATCAAGTACTGCCGCGTGGGGATTTTGAATGAGATCGGGGAGCTGCTTAAGCCGCGCGTAGCCGTTCTGCTCATTGGAGAGCGCCCTGGACTTGCGACGGCGGAGAGTTTATCGGCCTACATGGCGTATCAACCACGCGCGGCGCATTCGGACGCCAATCGCAATCTGATTTCCAATATTCACGCGCGAGGATTGAGCGCCGACGATGCGGCCGCGCGCATTCTGAATTTGTGCGCGCAGATGATGAAGCTCGGCGGGAGCGGTTATTCCGTGAAAGAAGACCGCGCTATGCTGGAACGCAGCTGAAATGGTATGTCCCGCCTATCAATCGTCGGACATCTTACCCAAATAGAGCGCCATGCCGACCGCCGCGTGCATCCCCAGCTTTTCCAACGCGCGCACTTCTTTCTTGCTGCGAATTCCGCCGGCGGCAGTGATCGGCAATTTCGTCAGGCTCCGGAGCTTTCGGAACCATGCGAGATTCGTACCTTGCATCGTTCCTTCGCGGTCCACGTAGGTGGCGAGAAATTCGGAACAATACGGCTCGAGCTGCGGGATCACGTTGGCGGGGCGCAACGCCAGCCGCTCGCGCCAGCCGCGCACGACGATCTGGCCACCCTCCGTGTCTATCGCGATAATTACGGGCTTGCGGCCGACGCGCTTCCGCAGTTCGCCAAGAAAATCGTGGGCTACTTGTCCGTTGCGAAACGCGGCGCTACCCACGATGATTTTCTCCGCGCCCCAGCTGAGCAGTTTTTCGGCGCGTGCCACGGTGCGTACACCGCCGCCCACGCGAATCTTCATTGTGGCGCCGCTGGAAAGAAGCTTGATCAAGCGGCCGTTGGAGCCGGTGCCGATGGCCGCGTCCAGGTCAATCACATGCAGAATCGGATAGTCGCGAAAACGCTCGAGCAAGCCGAGGACGTCGTCCACGGATAGCGCGCGCTTGCGCCCGCGCACCAATTGGACGGCTTTTCCGCCTTGCAGATCAATGCAGGGAATAATCATCGCGTGATTTTGGTCATTTCACTGGCTCAGGCGCACCGGCACGCCTTGTGCAGCGAGATATTGCTTAAGGCCGCCGATGGATTGTTCGGCGGAATGGAAAATGGAGGCGGCAAGCGCCGCGTCCGCTCCGCCTTTGCTGAAAACGTCGAGAAAATCGTCGAACTTTTTCGCGCCGCCAGAAGCAATCACAGGTACGGAGACCAGCGCGGCGATGGTCGCCGTCAAATCGCAATCGAATCCGCTGCAGGTGCCGTCGCGATCTATGGAAGTCAGCAGAATTTCGCCCGCGCCGCGCGCCACGCCCTCCTGCACCCATTTTGCGGCGTCGAGGCCGGTCGCCTGGGTCCCGCCGCGAATGAACACTTCCCAATGCTCTCCGGCCTTTTTCGCGTCCAGCGAAAGAACCACAGCCTGCGAGCCGAACTGCGCCGCGAGTTCCGATATTAATTCCGGGCGTTCGATCGCGGCGGTGTTCACCGTAACTTTGTCTGCGCCGGCACGCAACACGGCGCGTCCATCTTCGAGGCTGCGAATGCCGCCGCCGGCGGTAAATGGAATATTCAATTGGCGCGCCACCCGGCGCACTGTATCGAGAAACGTAGCGCGTCCATCGCGCGAAGCGGTGATATCCAGCAGGATCAATTCGTCGGCGCCTTCGCGGTTGTAGCGCGCGGCCAGCGCTTCCGGGTCTCCCATATCGCGCAGAGCCTGAAACTCGATGCCTTTCACCACGCGGCCGGCGTTCACATCGAGGCAGGGAATGATCCGGTGCGCCAGAGTCATTGCACCCACTCCACGAAATTGCGCAGGACGGCGGCTCCCGCCGCGCCGGATTTTTCGGGATGGAATTGCACCGCCAGCAGATTCTCGTGTTCAATCACGGCGGCGAAAGGGAATCCGTGATCGCAGACGGCGGCGGTATGCGGCTCACAAACCGCCGCGGCGTAGGAATGTGCGAAATAAAAATACGCGTCGTCCGCGATTCCTTGCAGCAATATTCCCGGACGCAGCGGTCGAACCTGGTTCCAGCCGATGTGCGGCGACTTCACATTTCTCGGCAACGCCTTGACCTGCTGGTGAATGAGATCGAGGCCGATTTCTCCCGGCGCTTCTTCGCTAGAAGCGAACAGAGCCTGCAAGCCGAGGCAAATTCCGAGCACCGGCACACGCGAATCAATTGCGGCGCACAACGCGGACGTGAGATTGCGTTCGCGCAAGCCCGCGACGAATGCTGAAAAATGTCCGACCCCCGGAAGAACAATTGCTTTAGCACCTCGCAGCTGCTCCGGCGTCGTGACGCGCTCGGTTTCCGCGCCTAGTTGAGCGAACGCCCGCTCCACGGATGGCAAATTCCCTTCGCCGTAATCAATGATGGCGATCTTCATAACAGCCCCTTGGTGCTGGGAAGCACGCGCCGCAGTTGGCGATCGCGCGTCACGGCAAAGCGCAGCGCGCGCGCGAAAGCCTTGAACATCACTTCAATCTGGTGGTGCGAGGACCGTCCATACATGAAACGCAAATGGACGTTCGCGCTAGCGGCCTGCGCGAAAGCCTGGAAGAAATCCTCGAGCAGTTCGGTCTGAAAATCGCCGACGCGCCGCGCGAGAGGCCGCCATTTGCAGACAAAATGCGCGCGTCCTGAAAAATCGAGCGCTGCCATCGCCAGCGATTCGTCCATGGGCATCAGGAAATAGCCCGCGCGCAGAATACCGCGCTTCGAGCCGAGCGCTCGTTTAACGGCTTCGCCGAGCGCGATTCCGGCGTCTTCGACGGTGTGATGCTGGTCCACGTCGAGGTCGCCGCGAGCGATGAGTTCCAGATCGAGGCCGCCGTGGCGCGCGATTTGTTCGAGCATGTGATCGAAGAAGCGAATGCCGGTATCAATGTGCGCCTTGCCGCGTCCGTCGAGATTGAGCTTCACGCGGATATCGGTTTCCTTGGTTTTGCGATGTAGCGACGCTTTTCTCATAGGCACTCTTTCAGTTGGCGAAGCACGCGGCGAGTTTGGGCGAGCGTGCCAATCGTGATGCGCACGTAACCTTGTCCGGCAAAATCGGACGAGCGATCGCGGATCAGCGTGCCGGCGCGCGCGAGCGAGGCTACGACGGATTTTGCGCGGTCTCCGAGATTCAGCAGGATGAAATTCGCCGCGCTGGGAAAGAATTGGATTTCCAGACGTGTGAGTCCGCGTTGCAATTCCGCGCGGCTGCGGCGGAATTCGCGCAACGTGCGGCGCATGTAGGAGCGATCGCGCATCGCGGCGCGCGCCGCTACAAGCGCGGCGATATTCACCGGGTAGGGCGATTGTGCTTTTCTGAAAATGGCGGCGAGTTCGCCGGTGCGCGAAAATGCATCCCAGACGCAACCCGGCGAGGCCGGCGGCCTTGGAGAACGTGCGCGTGACCACGAGATTCTTGTGGCGTCGAATCCACGGAAGGATCGTGATTCCCGAATATTCGAAATAGGCTTCGTCCACGACGACCATCGTTTTCGCCGCCGCTTGCAGGATTCGGCGCAATTGGGCAGGCTGCAGCACATTGCCGGTGGGGTTATTCGGATTGGCGAGAAGAAAATATTCGCGGACCGGAGCGTGCGCGAAGGATCTGCAGAAGCTCGCCCATCGGAAATTGCAAATGCGCGCCATAACGCAGCGCCTGGATGCGCGCGCCTGACAATTCCGCGTAGAACCGATACATCGCAAACGTGGGTTCGACAAGCAGCACAGAATCGCCGGGTTCCAGAAACGTATCGGCGATCAAATGCAGCGCTTCGTCGGTGCCGTTGCTCAGCAGCAGTTCGTCGGCATCCACGCCGAAATATCGCGCGAGTTCGCGGCGCACGGTTTCCTGCTCCGGATACATGGAAACGTCCGCGGAGCTGAGTTTGCGGAGCGCTTTGAGCACCGCCGGAGAGCAGCCGGCCGTGTTCTCGTTGAAATCCAGGCGCAGCTTGCCGCCGCGGCCTTCGAGCGGCGGATGATACGGGCGCATGCGCTCGACGGCACGGCGCACAGGAATTGGCGGCTTCATCGGCGCACCTCGACGGAGCGCCCATGCGCCAGCAGCCCCTCGGCTTTAGCAAATTGCTCGACGACCGGTGCGAGCCTCGCGCAGCCGGATCGCGATACTTTCTGCACGCTGATGCATTTCACAAAATCAGCCGTGGAGAGGCCACCGCGCGAACGCGCGACGCCGCCTGTCGGCAGCACGTGATTTGTGCCGGTGGCATAATCGCCGAAGGATTGCGCGCTCCAATCGCCCAGAAAAATGCTGCCGGCGTTTTCAAAGCGATCCGCGCGTTCAACTGCCGTTCCGCCCAAGGTCAAATGTTCCGGCGCAAAGCGGTTGATAAATCGCGCCGCGTCTGCAAACGTGCGCGCGATGAGCACGCGGCCATTTTTCGCGAGGGAGCGCCAAGCCGGATTCGTCTTCGGGAGCGCGGATAGTTGGCGCTCGAGTTCGGCTGCGACGGTGCGCGCGAATCGGCGCGGACGTAGTGACGAAGAGCGCGACAGCGTCCGGGTCATGTTCGCTTTGCGCGAGCAAATCCGCCGCGATGAAACGGGGATTGCCGCGGTCGGCGAAAACGATCGCTTCCGTCGGGCCGGCGAGCATATCAATCGCACAATCTCCGCTGACGAGTCGTTTCGCGGCCGTGACGTAACGATTTCCCGGGCCGAAGATTTTATCCACGCGCGGAATCGTTGCCGTCCCGTAGGCCAGCGCCGCGATAGCTTGCGCACCGCCGACGCGCGCAACGTGCCGCAAGCCCAGCAGGTTTGCCGTCGCAAGAAGTTCGTCGCCCGGTTGAGGGCTCACAACCACGATTTTCCGCACGCCTGCTTCCTGCGCAGGGATGGCGGTCATGAGCAGGGTGGAGACCAGCGAGAATCTCCCGCCGGGAATGTAAAGCCCGACGGTTTCAATTGGCTGCACTCGTTGTCTGACGCGCACGCCTGGTTCGACATCCATCGCCCAGTCTTGCGGCTTCTGGCGGCGCGCCACCGCGCGAATATTGCGCGCGGCATGATTCACTGCGTCCAGAAAATCGGCGAAAACACGGCGCGATGCGTCCCGCATTTCCCGCGCCGATACCCAGGCGCTATCGCGATTCAGGGCCACCCGATCGAAGCGCTTGGTCCACGCAAACAGAGCAGCATCGCCGCGGCGCTGCACGTCGCGAATAATCCTCGAAGCAATCGCTTCCGCCGCGCGATCGTGCCTGCGCCGTTGCGCCAGAATCTTTTCTTCGATTGCATGCGTGAGCCGAAGTACGCGCATCAGTACACGATTTTGTTGAGCGGATACTCAACAATCCCTTCCGCCCGCGCCGATTTGAGTTTCGGAATCAATTGCCGCACGGTGCGTTCTTCGACGATGGTGTTGATTGCCACCCACGCGGGGTCGCTCAATTGCGCAATGGTTGGATTGCGCAAAGCAGGCAAAGCGGTAAGCACGCCGGGAAGATCTTCGCGGCGCACGTTCAGCATCAGGCCCACGCGGTTGTAGGCCTTGATGGCGCCTTCGAGCAGCAGCACCATGTTCTCGATTTTCTCGCGCTTCCAATTGTCTTGCCACGACGCGCGATTGGCGATGAACCACGGCGCGGATTCCAGCAGCGTATCCACAATGCGCAAATGATTGGCGCGCAGCGAAGCGCCCGTTTCGGTGACTTCGACGATGGCGTCGGCCAGTTGCGGAACTTTCACTTCCGTCGCGCCCCACGAAAATTCCACGTGCGCGCGAACTCCGTTGCGTTCCAGGTAGCGCTCCGTCAGGTGCACCGCTTCCGTGGCGATCACCTTACCCTCCAGGTCGCGGACGCTCTTGACCAGCGAATCCTCGGCCACCGCGAGCACCCAGCGCACGCGTCCGAGGCTGCTTTTGGCGTAAACCAGTTCGGCGACTTCCTGCACTTCGCCGCTGGTCTCCAGGATCCAATCCTTCCCGGTGATTCCCGCATCGAGCGCGCCGCTGCCGACGTAACGCGCCATTTCCTGCGCGCGCACCAGCATGCATTCGACTTCCGGATCATCTATGGCGGGGAAATAATTTCGCGAGTTCACCGCGATCCGCCAGCCCGCTCGCGCGAATAACTCCACCGTGGATTCCTGCAGACTGCCCTTGGGGATGCCCAGCTTCAGCGCGCTCATTGTTTTTTGCCCTCGCCGTAGAGTTCCGCTGGAGAAATCACTCGTTCGGCTATCGCCGTGGTTGCATCATCGGCTTCCAGACGCCGGAAAAAGCAACTGCGATAGCCCTCGTGGCAAACGGCGCCGCCGGAAAGTTCTGCGCGAACTAGGAGCGCATCGGCGTCGCAATCTACGCGCACTTCGCGCAGCAGCAGCTTCTGCCCGCTGCTTTCTCCTTTCGTCCACAATTTTTTGCGCGAGCGGCTGTAGAAGGTTACGAAGCCGGTCTCGCGGGTTTTGTCCAGGGCCTCGCGATTCATGAAACCCAGCATCAATACCTCGTCGTTCGCGCAGTCTTGCACGATCGCCGGTATCAATCCGTTTTCTTTCTCGAAATCGAGGTCCATTTCATCTCCAGAAAAACAAAAAGCCCGCCAGCGCGTTTGGCGCCAGCGGGCCGATGAGTCCAGCTATCTTGCGTCTAGCTAGTCACACCACCGCGGGCACGGTAGGGTGTGATGATGATGGCAAAGAATGTGTGCCCGCACGTTCATGACAACCGAAACGTATCGCACAGCCCGGCGAATGTCAATGAAATTGGCGGCGCGCGATGATCTGCGCCTACTTGTCGCCATCAAGCGGCACGAAATCCACGATCGTGGGGGAATTCACCTCAATCGCCTTTACCTCCCGAGTCAGACGGCCAGTTTTCGGGTTGATGCGGAACGTGACGATATCATTGGACTCCTGATTGGCGGCGAGCAGCCATTTGCCAGAGGGGTCAATCGCAAAATTGCGCGGCGTCTTCCCGCCGGTGGGAACGAATTCCACCAGAGTAAGCGTGCCTTTCGCTTGATCCACCCGGAAAACCGCGATGCTGTTGTCGTCTCCACGATTCGAAGCGTAGAGAAACTTTCCGGAAGGATCTAGCACGACTTCCGCGGCCGTGTTTTCGCCGTGAAAGCTGCTGGGGAGGGTTGAGATTTTTTGCAGCGGCGCCATCGCTCCATTGTTCGCGTCGTAGGAATAGACGGTGAGCGAAGATTGCATTTCGTTGATCACATAGACGAACTTGCCGCTGGAAGCGAGCGTGAGATGGCGCGGGCCGACGCCGGGGTCCGTCTTCATCACGCGAGGAGCGCCCAGCGTGCCTTGTGCTGCATCAAACGGGTATACGAGCAGCTCATCGAGGCCGAGGTCGGCGACGATCGCAAAGCGATTATCGGGCGACATGACGATCGAGTGCGCGTGCGGACCTTTCTGCCGGTCGGGATTTACGCTCGAGCCGTAATGGCGGACGAACGCCGTGGAATCGCCAATTTTTCCGTCGGGCTGAATGCGATATACCGCGACGCTGCCCTCATCGTAATTGGCAACGAGAACGAAATGTCCACCGCGATCGAGCGTGATGTACGCCGGGCCGGGCGCGAGCGAAGAGACCTGATTCAGCAAAGTCAGCTTTCCAGTGGCGGGAGCGATCGCGAACGCGCTGACGCCTCCAGTGGCCTGGCCATTGAAATGATCGGTTTCGTTGATCGCGTATAGGAAATGGTGATCGGGCGAAACCGCCAGGAACGATGGGTCCACAGTCGCTGCGGCGAGTTCGGGCGACGTTAGAGTCCCGTTTGAGGGATCAAATTCGCAAACGTAAATGCCTTGGCTGCCGTGATCAGTATAAGTTCCAATGTAGACGCGATCTTCGCTGGCGGCGGCCGCGTGCGCGGAAAGAATTGCGGCGAGCGCGATCACTGCCGCTAGAAAAAGGTGCTGCACAGCCCCAACGCGGCTTGCCGAAAACTTGGTCTTCATAAGGGAAGTCCTCCGAACCGGGTCCTGATTCTCCCAAAGTCCTCGATTGCCTGCGACATTCATTTTATTGCGGCTCGGGGATTGGTTCGATGCGGCTCAACAAGAAAATATATCCGCCAATGCCGAGCAACAAAATCACAGTGGCGGCAACGAACGCGGACGCAAAGGAATGCGTGATGGATGCAACATAGCCCGTCACGATGGGTGCCGAGATCGCTCCGAGCTGTCCGCAGAAATTGACGATTCCGCCGAGCCGGCCGACGCTTTCGCGCGGCGCGATCAACGACGGAACAGTCCAAGCGACCGGCGCGGCGGCGGCCAATCCTCCTAGCGATATGCTGATCCAGATCAGGGCCGTCAGCGGAGTGTGCGCGTGCGCCGCGCCCAAAATTCCAAGCCCCAGGCCGGTGCCGATGACCAGCACCGTCTGGCGAACGCGGCTCGCATCCGCTCCACCGCGAATGAGCGCGTCCACCAGCCACCCGCCCACCACCAGATCAGTGAACGTGGCGAAAAGCCACGGCACACTTGTGTAGAGCACCGAATGCAGCAGGTCAACGTGCAGCGAAATCGAGAGATAGCTGGGCAGCCACGTAAGGAGGAGATAGAAACAGTAATTGTACGCGCCCCAGCCGAGGCCGAGGCCCCAGACTTTCGGCTGGCTCAACAAATAGCCAAGTGAAGCGCCGCGCGCGCCGCTTGGAGTTCCTTCTGGTTGCACGCGGCCCTGCTGCATGAATTGAAACTCTTCGGGCGATAGCGATTTGTCGGCGCTGGGGTTGTAGTAAGTCCAAAAGAAAAGGACGAAGTAGAAAAAACTGATCAGGCCGGTGGCCGCGAAACTCCAGCGCCATCCAAAGCGCAAAAGCAGCACGCCGAGAAACGGCACGCCGATCGCGGTGGAAAATTTTGCAGCGGCGTCCGTGATGGCGGTGGCCAGGCTGCGTTCGCTTTCCGGAAACCAGTAGCCGATCGCTTTGGCGTTGGCGGGAAAAGTGGGAGATTCGCCGACACCGAGAAGAAAACGCGCACCAAAAAATCCCGCGAGTCCGCTGGAAACGGCCGCGCCGAAGGAAGCCGCGCTCCAAAGCAGCGTGCTGACGCAACCCACCTTGCGCACACCCCAGCGATCGAGCAAGACCCCGGCGGGTAGCTGCATTAGCGCGTACGTCCAGCTATAAGCGCTGGAAAGGAAGCCGAAGGCGATCATGGACAAGCCGAACGAGGCGTGCAGCGCGTCCTGCGATACTGAAAGATTCACGCGATCGAAAAAATTCACCAGAACGCCAAAGGAGAGGAGGAACGCAATTCTCCAGCGCCTGCGGGGAACGCCAGAAGGGTTGGGGAACGGCTGCGCCAGGTTCAAGCCTCATACGACGGCGTTACGTGGAATCGCTTGCGCCCGCTCATCGCAAATCGTCTCCAATGCAATGGGTTGGTGGGCCCGCTAGGATTCGAACCTAGGACCAACGGATTATGAGTCCGCTGCTCTAACCAGCTGAGCTACGGGCCCCAATGGACTTACAACATCGTGGTGGCTATTTCGGTGCCTACTCCAGCCCCATCGGGAGAATGCTCTCGCTGAGATTCTTCATGTCTTCTCGGCTCGCCTCGCTCGGTGGCAGAACGTAAATGTTCATCGTTGTCGACATCGAGGCGTGTCGAAGCACGCCTTGTATAGTCTTCGGTTCCGCGCCCATCTCGAAGAGAATCGTCCCAACGCTTCGGCGAAATGCATGCCAACCATACCACGGTATATTCGCCAGTTTGAATCTCGGAATTATTACTCGCCGAGCTAGATTGTGCAAGTTCAGCGGTGCGCCTTTACGCTCACCGGCGAAGATATACGCCGAATCGGGTGCGCCTTTGCGGAATTTCACCAGTGCATCCCGCAACGCAGGCACAACCGGCACAGGGGCTTCACACTCAGGTGTCTTCGTGCCAGACACAACGGTTCTCCACACCGCACGTTGAACGTGAAGGTTCTCACCGTCGAAATCCGACCACCGCAATCCGCGAATCTCGGACGCGCGGAGACCCGTCATCGCCGCGACTGCGATAGCCATCCTCGCGACGGGTGGCAAATCAGCCGGTTGGTATGTATGTGGCGGGTCATCTTCGTCCAGCGGCACCATATCCGCTTTCCGTAGAAACATCGCCCATATCTCTTGTTTGGTGTAAGTCGCGCCCTTGAACTTTGTAGGTTTGCCATCAACCGAAACGGCGTGCATCGGGTTCGCGCCGTCGAGGATGCCTTGACGGGCGGCGAATGTGAATACACCCGAAAGAAACGATTTGATACGAAGCAGAGATTTGTGACCGACTGTCCCGAAGCGGCCGGAATCATATATCATCTTCGTGCTGGTGCCGCTGAAGACTGAGTCGCTACGCTTCCAGACGTTGAAACACGGCCCGAATCCGTATCCCGCCGCAGACGCTTCAGGTCCGTGCGCATCTCCGAGGCGGACTGGTAACGCAAGTCGCGGTCTTTCTCCAGCGCCTTGTTGATGGCGTCTTCGAGCTTCGCTGGAACATCAGGATTCAGCCGTACAGGGGCGATTGGCGCGCTATGCAGAATCGCATCCGTAATCTCTCCCGATGTGCCCCCACGAAAGGGAAGAGTGCCCGTCGCCATCTCATACAACACCACACCGAAAGAAAACAGGTCGGTGCGTGCATCAAGCCCTTTTCCGCGCACCTGCTCCGGCGACATATAGACAACTGTGCCCACTGCGGTACCGGGGCTAGTGAGCAGTTCCTCCGCTGTAGCCGTGGGCATTGCAGAAGCACCGACGCCCGTCGTCACAGGATTCAGCTTGGCAAGTCCAAAATCGAGAATCTTCGCGTGGCCGCGCTTCGTCACGAAGAGGTTCGCGGGTTTGATGTCCCGATGGATGATGCCCTGTGTGTGAGCGGCGTCCAGAGCATCCGCAATTTCGATGCTGAGGTCCAGGAGCAGTTCCAAATCCACTGGTCGCCCGGCAATCTGATGCTTCAGGGTCTTGCCGTCCAGGAATTCCATCACAATATAGGTCTGGCCGTTTTCCTCACCGATTTCGTGAATCGTACAGATGTTCGGATGATTCAACGCCGAGGCAGCACGGGCTTCGCGTCGCAGACGTTCGAGTGCCTGCGGGTCTTTGGCCAATTCCTGGGGAAGAAACTTCAGGGCAACATGTCGGCCAAGATTCGTGTCCTCGGCTTCGTAAACCACACCCATCCCACCCCCGCCGAGTTTCCCGAGGATGCGGTAATGCGAGATGGTTTGGCCAATCATGGCAAGGGACGGACTGCTCTTGGCGGGACATGTTAGGCTGCGTTCAGAGGCAAGTCAACGAACAGTGATATTCGACCCTTGCATTTGCATGGGTTCGTTGCACCGCATTTTATCTTATTCGTGGCTAACCGTGAGCAGCTTTGCGTTTTTGGAACGCTTTGCACTGACAGCCGACACGGTCGGTTTTTTGGGGTCTGGATTGGGATGTGAGCCGTTGCAGCCGTAAGTTCTATGCAGCGACTGCGGATGACCGCAAACGCAAATTTCATCGCTCGCCATATAACCCTCCCGCCAAGTATATATTGGCAACTGTACGGTGCCGACGGGTTCTCTACCTAAATAATTCTCCTTTGCAGTTGTGTTACGACAAGGCACAGCTCCAGATTGTTTCTGGTTCACAAGGGTCGGTTCCACAGCCTCTGCATCCTATTGATTTAATTTGACTGAAGAGCAAGCCCGCCAAAAGTAGTCCAAATTCGTTGCGTCCCGGGGCCGTAGAAGGTTACTATGCGCAAACACGAGGTTTTACATCCCGGGGTAAATGAACAATCGCGGACCAGCGGGAGGAACTCATGTCCAAGGAACGCCGTGTTGCCCCTAGGAAGTTTTGTACGCTACCTGTGCGGTTTCGAGTGCGTACAGATATATTTGCTCCCGAGCCGCAGGAGAGGGCAAATGCGCGCGGCGAGCGAACTACTGCGGCTTTCGCTCGCGGTGTACTAGACGGCGAAACGGTCAATATTTCCACGGTGGGAATCTACTTCAAGTCTAGTGAGCACGTCGCCTTCGGTGAAGAACTCGAAATGTCTTTCAGACTCCCCGGTGAACTGACGGGTCGCACTGCAGAGCACGTCCGATGCGAGGCCCGCGTAGTTCACGTCAATGCGAGCATTGATGGCAAAGGCACTGCAGGAATCGGGGTTGCGATTGGTCGCTTCGTGAAGGGTTTCTCCTGAGACGCTTGCGCGCTATTCGGTTTGATTCGTTACCCTTCCCAGCCGCAGCGCGGCAGTGACGGTTCTGTGTCGAACGCTGTTCCGCCATGGGAGAACCTGAGCTATCCCTTCTTTGTCTTTGCCCAACGAGCTTTCTGCGCCATCGAGATTCGTTTGCGACCTGCTGCTGATATCTTCCCGCGACCGGTCGATTTGGCACCGCGCTTCGCACCCTTCTCAAAAGCGTCAATCAGATGTTCAATTTTCGCCATCTCCGTCTTGAGATGCTGATATCTCTTGCGAAGTGCCTTTTCAAATTTGGTTACGAAATCCATATTTTCTCCTGGAGGGTGCCTAAGTGCTCTGTAACTTTCGCTGAAGCAGCCAAGCGATGCAAGGCGGTTGTCGCCAAGCCAACTGCCGCACTTCTTACTCTCGGGACCGCCTCTTACGCTGGTGGAATGGAGGTGCCGAGCAACTCCGTTTTCCGAAGTCGGACCGCTCGATGGCATGCCGCTGCGCGCGGCCGGCGGCTGCTGGGGCCATCGCAGCCGGTCGGGGTGCAGGGAATACCCACAGTTGGGTTGTGGCCATGGCTAATGCTCGGTGGGGGTAGAATGCGCCCGATATCGTCGGCGTGTATTCCGGAGATGCCACCACTGCTTGCCGGTTATGGTCTCCGGATGGTGACGGCCAGGATTGCCCGCTAGCCATTTTCGGATACGACGCCGTGTGCACCCGGTCGCTTGCTATGCATCAGCCTGGCGTCCGATAGCAAAGAGTTTTGGGATTGGGACCCGCATCTCTAGACCTTGAGCAGTTCCCCTTCGTCCTGAACAGACGCGAGTTATGGTGCGAATGGACCACACCCGTTCGGATGAAAAGCACGGCGCTTGGCAGAGGTATTTCCTATCCAGCGATTCGGCAGGGAGGACGCGTACACCCAAGATACTGGCGTCCGAATTGCGATTGACAGGGTGCGGGCTACGAGAGGCACGCGAACCCCTCTCCCTCCGAGGACGGCGACCTCTGGGATTCCAGAGCCAGCCGAGTAACCCGCATCGGAGGACCCATGCTCGAACCTAGCGCTCTGCCGTGGAAAGTTGCCGCTGAAAAAGCAGCGGGGGAACTGGACATCGATAAATTTCGTCACCACGTGCTAGCCGCAGAAGCAGCAATATTTTTTCGGCTTCAGGAACTGCCAGACTCTCTGGACCATACTGAAGAACGTGACGAAATGAACGTGGCGCTGTCGAAGCTACTGATGCTTAAAATTCGGAGACTCGGCTGGCCGAACTCAAGGTAGGTACCTGACAGCTCGAGTCGTCCCGCTGAATTGCCCCCCAAAATATCTTTTCCTCGCGACGTTGTCCGTGCGATTAAGAAAATGAACTCCCGGTCGGCGTCACGAGTCCGTCTTAGTACCCGCACTTGGGTTTTGGTCATGGTTAATGCTCGACGGTGGTGTAGTATGCAACCAATATCGTTAGGGTGTTCCGCAGGGGGACGCCATGCATGCTCGCGTTTGGCAACTCCACATTCGCCCCGGTCGGGTGCAAGACTTCCAAGATGTTTTCTCTTCCGTTGTTGACCTGGCACGACGGCAAGGGGGATACCGGGGTGTTCTCGCTTTGGCCTCCGGCAAATCGGAATCACCGGATGTAACCGTAGTCGCTCTCTGGGATTCCTTACAAGCGATTCGAGCCAGCGAAAAAAATTTATTTCTTACGCAGGCCATCTCGCGCTTTCTAGCTTGCTGTGACGGTCTGCCGCACATCACCGAGCAAGAACTCCTTGCGAGTGACTTTATCGCCACGAGCTTCCGGGCCAAGGCGTGAGTCCGGGCAGCTTTCGCGGGGCAACGCGTTGCGTTGTCATCATTCCGCATCCTAGGCTTGACCGCGCTCGGAGAGCCACGGTAGTCTTGGCCCAATGAAGGAGCAGGCATCAGCCGTGTCGGACGTCCGTAGCGAAAAGTTGCGAGAGTTAGAGAAACGGATTCAACGTCTTGAGGAATCTGTGTGTCTCGCAAAAGGGAAGTGCAAGAAGTGCGGGCGCTGCATCGTTATTTTGGATGTCGAAGAGTGCGTCTCCTGTGAGTGCGGAGAATTGTTCGGCAACGCTGGTAGGCTTCTGATGGGAGTTTTCGACGAAGTAAATCAACTCGAATGGATTAACAAGACTGGCTACGAGAACTCACTTTTACTAGGATGTTTGCGAAGGCGTGAATATTTGAAGCCGTGAAGTGTTGCTCGGCGCTTGCTATCCCCTTTTAAGGCGTTACAAAAACCCGAAAGCCGCAGCTTCAAGCGCACAAGAAAACATCCTCTGGGACAGCCCGCAGCTTCTCTTGCCCGCAGTAAGTAACTCTTCGGTGGTGCCTGCCCATTAGGACAGGTACGTCTGTGCTCCATGCCTGCGGATACTCGGGTCAATGGAGAACGAAGATGAGACCGAGGCGGGCGCTCGGGCTGGTGCTGCTGGCCTTTGTGTGCCTCCCGTCTGCCGCATCGGCTCAACACGCACACCAGACCGAACGCACGAAAATCGGCGAGTATGAACTCGGCGAGACGTACAACGAAATAGTCCCTCCCGACGTACAGAAAAAGATGGACACGGTTTGTCCCCAGGCCGAAGCACAGTCCGCTGAGAGCATCCCGAAGTGGTCTCAAAAAGACCCGAAATACTTCGTCGGTGATGAACTAGGCACAACGCTACTCATGTGCAGAGCCTTCGCTGACTTTCGCGCGGGTAAGGACGGAGAATTTAAGCTTCCAAAAGAGAAACTGAAACCAGCAATACAAGACGTCACGGTCAAATTTCACGGTGGCAAGGTTTACGAGATGAGTATGGTCTGGAAGCAAGACGAGACATCGTTCGAGGTCCAACGATTGATGCTCGCGCAGAAGTATGGAGAGCCGACGAAAACGGACACTGTCAAATTTCAGAACGGAATCGGCGCGTGGCATTGCGAGGAGGCGAGTTGGGCACTCAAGAACGGCGACACGGTCATGGTGTTCGATGGCATTGTCAGCGACCAACATCACGTTTTCGTCGATTTCGTTTCGAGGGACAAGCCGCGCGAGTCTGAGTTAAAGAATCCGCACTGAGCCACCGCGTAACAGTGCCTCTAGGCTTGCGGCATCGCCGCGAGAACCGAGATTGTTACCACTCAAACGATGGCTCGGCTGGATTCAGTGCCCCCAGTATGACGCGGCTAGGCTTCAGTTTTTGAAGTAATCCCTTCTGTGGACAAAAGCCATTATTACAGACAGCCGTCTGAACATGTTCTTTCGACAGTTCATCCCACGATAAATCGGTGTGCAAAAGCGCTACCGAGATTGCCTGATTGCCACATTGAGGGCAATCGTAGTCCACTTCCACACTCCGCACGGGACGACCAACGAGGAAGTTCTTTATCTGAGACCCGATTGGAAAAAGCTCTTTGGCATTTTGGTAGAATCTCTTTGTGCAAAGTGGACAGGTTATCCTGGCAACGGTCTTAGGGCCAATTCGAGCCGAGTCCATCACCCAGAGAACTCCGAATTCCTTGGCGCAACTGACACACTTGGTGACAAATTGATAGGCCACGAGGCGCTCTCCTTCCCGGACTGCCGTTGAAGCTAGAAGCCGGACGGCACCAGCCTAAGAAGCGGTCGCTTGTCAAATGTCGAGTTTTCCGCCTTGCCTGAGTCGAAGTCAGAAGAGGTAGGTGGGAACGGCCAGCCTTGGATGAAGGGCTTTCCTCAGCCCTCAGGCTTGTACCAGTGGTACATGATGCTGGTCTAGCCTCAAGCACTACTCTGTTGCTTGGAACTCGTCAAGCTATATCTCGGCTGATTGGAGCTACGGCAGCTCGTTGTGGGCAATCATGGGAAGCGCGATGTACTTCAAGCTCTTCCCAGGCGGCTATCACGAATGGATGAGCGAGAAATTCTTGCTCAGCCTGGCGCAGAGCATGTCACGACGCGACTGAAAAGCACTAGCGAGCCATCCGCGGCCAGGAACTCTCGCCAAGCTATCGGACAATGCCCATTTCCCGGGCTGCATCCTCGCAAACGCAAATAGGCTCGTCGCCATTTTCAAATTTCCGCCAACGCCTCTCCCAATCAATCATGGGCACAAAACAGGTAAAGGTGGAAGAAACAGACTGAGGGTCGCCGTTTTTCATCCAGACACGGAACCGCGCCGGATGTTCCCTTTCATTGATGCAGGAGGTTGGTTTGCGCATTTTACTCGCTCTTGGGAGCTGTGGAGCTGTGCCCGCCCTGAGTCCAGCGCACAGGCATTGCCCGTCGGCGGCTCCCCATAAGGATGGAGCGGTCGTTTGGGAGAGGCAGCCCTACGATGACCTGCAGGACGAAGCGCAATCGGGAGTCCAAACACGTGGCGAAGATTGCACGGCGGTTAGAAAGCAGAATTGCGTCGAGTAAGGTCATTCAGATTCCGGACATGCGCAATGTTGTGCACAACCCGAGCATTTTAGTGCGCGACGACAGGTGGGAATGTCACCGAAAGGGAATCATTTTACGCAGCGGTATTTCCAAACTCAGCGGGCGGCAAACTTCAACTGATTGATTCTACTCAGTAAGTCCTTCTTCGCGGTTGTGGAACCAGAAATGCACCTGAAAATTGCACGAGCATGTAATCAATGCTCCCATCGGGAGAATTGTTGTGACTCAAGTTTGTACGATGAAGTGCCCACACTGCGGAAGCACAGCAACCAAGATGAAACCTCAAGAACGATTCAAGTGTGAAAGTTGCGGCTGGCAGTTGTGATTCACGTGGAGACGGAAAGCTCTGTTCAACGGGAGATGGGGCCTGGAAATCCCTAGCTTGGCTCGCGCGAACCAACGAACGCTATCCACAAAAGAAAGCTGTTAGGCGAAATGATGCCGATGCCGCGTGCTCGTATTGGCCGGCGTGCAACTAGCATCTAATCACAGCGCCCATGAGCCATACTGCCTGACCAAGCAAGACGGATTTCGAAATGAGCACGACCGGCATCCTCGACTAAAGCTTATTTTTTCTTCGCTGCCCACCTACGCTTTTGCGCTATCGAGATTCGTTCGCGGCCTGCCGCCGATATCCTGCCGCGACCCATTCGTTTGGCCCCACGCTTCGCGCCTTTCTCGAACGCATCAATCAGATGTTCTATTTTCGCTAGCTCAGTCATTAGCGAGTGATGCCTTTTCCGCAGTGCCTTTTCAAACTTCGTTACAAAGTCCACTTTTTCTCCTTGGCTTGGTTTCGATCTAGCCGAGATGCTAACCTGACCAACACGGACAAAGCAAAAATACACCATTCAGCCTAGACTGCGGCTGCAAGAATTTCGGCGTACGATTCCCGCAAAGTGATGTCAGCTCCGACTCCGGTAGAGGAGAAGAAAATGGGAGCCACAGAGAACAAGCAGCTGATGCGCCAAATTTTCGAGGAACTATCGAAGGGCAACTCCGAGCCTTTCGTCGCAAGCATGGCGGACGATTTCCGATGGACCGTTACAGGCACGACGAAATGGTCAAGGACATATGAGGGGAAGCAGTCCGTCCTCGTGGAATTATTCGGTCCACTGCGCGGCAGAATCGACGGCAGAATCAGAACTACGGCGCATCGGTTGATTGCAGAAGGCGACTACGTCGTGGTGGAAGCACGGGGAAGCAACACGACAAAGAGCGGAGTACCGTACAACAACAACTATTGTTTTGTTTTTCGGGTTTCCAACAACCAGCTGAAGGAAGTCACCGAGTACTTCGACACGGAACTAGTCACAGCTGCGCTGGGTCAGGCGGAAGCGTGACGTCGAGTTCGCATCAGCATCGAGCCGGGAGCTGCCTGCCGATTCGACGCCGCATGGGCTGCAGCCAGAGCTAAAATTGGCGCAGGGATGAACAAATATTGAGCAGATAAGCGCAAAGCAAAAAGCTAATAGCGGCGCAAAAAACGAAGACCCCTTTGCTCTCACGAGCGGCGGGCTCGTTGTTATTTGGTGCGCTCCCCCGAGAACGATTGCACCCATTGTACCTGCGATCAGTGACGAGTAGCGGATTGCTAACAGTCGTGGTATACCGCCCGGATGAAACCAACCTTGATAGGAATAGTGATTCTACTGAGCTGGGCACTTCCCGCAGGTGCCGGCGCGCAAACGACTACGGGTGCTGACATCATCAGCAAGTGCAAGCAGGCAGTTCGTGACGTGGATAACGACACGTCTGCGGACAAACCTCCGATAAAAAGCTTCGATGTCGGTTTCTGTTTCGGGTTTATAGACGGTGCTAACTCGGCTCAGCAGGTATGGGCGGCGTCAGACAAAACTAACCACCGGAATCATGCGATGAGCTATTGTTTTCCTGATTCAGTCACTAACGGCCAGATGCTACGGGTGTTCGTGAAGTACCTGGACGACCATTCGCAAGATTTGCACGAGCCCGCCGCACTTTTGTATATCGAAGCAATGCGTAAGGCGTTTCCTTGCGGAAAATAGAGCGCAGGGCCCCCGAGGTTGCCAAGGTAGCCAAGTTCAAGAGGCCCGCTTTCTCCTCTTTCCCGCGCACTCGTCGCAGCGCGTCTGCTTCTCAGCGCCGTAATAATCGCTGCCACAATTCGAGCACTCCTTCAGGAACAAATGCTGTCCATCAAGGATGACCGACTTGGCGCGCTGGATTTTCGTAAAGATTGGGGGCTTCATATAGTGACTGCATTCTACGTCGGACAGGACTCGTCAGGCTGCGGCACAAACTGCTCACTAGCTGTCCAGAGCTTTCAACGCAGTCCACGGCACATTCGGCACAACGTGCCCGCTTCCATCAATCAATCTGATATTTGCGGTCTGCATGAGTGCGTTGACAAAAACAACTTCAAAAACGCCCTCTTGCTGAGTGCTTCTCACATGCTCACCTTTCTTAGGAACGATGAGTTTGGTTGCAGTTGACATTTTCTCCTCCGGCTATCCGTTCCGACGTCCAACAACTTCTTGAGACACGATCGACACCCAAACGGAGAAATAAAGGGGCGGATTTCCCGCCCCTTCCAAGCGATGGATTCTGTTGGGGGTCGTCGTGTTAGTTATTCTGGTTGCGACTGGCTGGGGCGGCCAGCGCCTTTATTGGGCCTGCAACGCCTTCGCTCGTCAGCTCTTTTTCAGCTCTGGCCCAGTCTTCGACATCATTTCCGGGCGCGCTACCGCGTTGGACAAACAACTCGTAAGCTCGGTGCGCGATATCTTCTCTCGATAGTTCTTTGCGTTCGATCATGGCAACCTCCTTGGCTGTCGGTATGAGAGGCAGCACTCGCCTCTCCGCATGTGATCTGTGTCAGTTATTTGCCGTTTGCTGAGACGCTGATCTTGATCTGTTTCGGCTTGGATTCCTCACGCTTTGCCATATGCAGGGTCAAAACCCCATTGCGATAGTCGGCCCGAATGTTCTCGGGGCTGACCGTATTCGGCAAGGAAAAACTCCGCATGAACGCACCATATGTCCGTTCAATCCGGAGGCAGTTTTCTTCTTTGACGTCCTTCTCGAACTTTCGCTCTCCGCGGATGGTCAGGGTATTGTTTGCGATGCGGACGTCAATGTCCTTTTCTTGGAGGTCGGGCAGGTCGGCTTTTACGACCAATTCATTTTCGGTTTCGTAGATGTCCACGGCTGGCGCCCAGGTTGCTAGGTCGGCATGACCGGAGCGTTCGCGAGTAAAGTTGTCCTCGAACAGACGATTAACTTCGTCTTGTAGCATCAAAGCGCGGGACTGGTCCCGGCGTGTAATGGTGTTCATGGCAATCTCCTTGATTGTCGCGCTGCTTGTCTTGGCCAGGGGTGGTTCAGCTAACGAATCGTTGTGCTGAGGAACTGAAGAATCCCAAGTCTTCAATCACATTGGGCTGATGCTACGCTATTGTCAACGCAATTAGTACACTTCACTAGAAATGGTCTATCTCTTAGGCGCGGGCGCTTTGCAAGCTGAGGACATCAGGGGCTTTAAGTCCAAACGTGATAAGAGGGGTGGTATACTCGCACCGGGGACCCTGTAATGCCACACTCCGATGCACCATCTAGTGCCAGCCAAAAGTTCGATTGGGAAATTCGCTTTTACCACTGCTTGTCGTTGCCTCACGTTGAGCTTGCCGACCGAGCTTCGCAAGCCGACGGGATTATCCGTCATCGCCTTCGCAATTCTGGCGCCGTCGCGATCTGTGCCGCAGAACGCGAAGCTCTTGACGATGCAATCCACCACCTGCGTCTAATTCAGGTTCAGCGCCTCGGCTACCCCGCGACCGATGGCGAACTGCTTAGGAAGCCTTTTCCTTTGCCGGAGCGGAGCGAACTTGACCAACCATCGCGCGACTTAATGAGTAGACCGAAACCGTTGAGTGAGCGACGGCATTTGTGGAAAGTTCACGCAGCGTAGACAAAAAGTTCAGCAAGCGCAAAATGCTAAGCCGCCTTTGTCCGAGCGCCGCGCTTTTTCCTCCGCGACATTTTCTGAGCCATGAACAACAGCAGCTTCACCTCGCCCCGGCCCATCCGGCTCATTAAGCTGCGAAACCTGTGAAGTGTCTGGGCGTCACGACCGGAACTGCCCCAGCCCTTATCCGTTTGTGGCACAGGGACGATTGGCGCCGGCGGATTCTCACCGTCATAGAAAAGTTGGTAGATCGGAATTTCGAGCGCCCGAGCGAATTTTTCGAGTGTCTCGATTGCGGGAACGGTGTGGCCGTTTTCCACTCGGGAGACGTAGACGCGCAGAAGTCCGGTGCGCTTCTCAATGTCCCCTTGGGACATATTTCTGTGTTCCCTCAGCGCCTTCAGGCGCTCACCAATGACCATCGCTGCTCCCCGCGGGAATCATACGCCGCGTGCGCGTAGGCTCCAAACGGCCATCCATTTGACCCTCTGTATATCGCGTGTTAGTTCTTGCCATGCCCGCGGCGATTTGCGAGATCGTTATTCTATTCCAAGTCGCGCGTTCTCACTCCCCATGCCCTAGTCCGCGTCACTTCTTGTCGTGATTTCATTTCGTGCAGAGTAGACATCGCAGCACGCATGTCCCTCAGCTCGTCGCGAGGGACTCGGGGGCCATCTAAGGCACGCGCGTTAATCGCGGCCAAAGCTTCATTCACGCGAATTTGAAGGAGGGAGGAGTTAAGTTCGAGGACTGCGGCTTGGTACCAGTGTCGCCAGCTACTTTCATTACTTCTATTCATTTTCGGACTCCTGAGCGGTGAACGGATCGCGAACCTGGTCGCTGCCTACCGGAGAGCGTTCGAGGCTGTCCTGACGGACGCAAGGGCTGAACCCTAGTGCTTCGGACATCAGCATTTCATGCGGGATTGATGCTGTCGTTGTTTCTGCGCAAGCTTACACTTGCTCAAGCGCAATCTGGGACGCTAAGCAGACCGTTAGAGGAAAGGACATTAAGCTCCGTAGGATTCCAGCCATTCCCGCTCGATTCATTGCGAGCGCGCCTCCGTAAAATGAGTGACGAGGAATTAACTCGCTTCGGCCGCGCCGCTACGGGCGTGTGTTCACCGGAAGCGAGTTTCGGCCATGCACCGCGCCAAGTCTTCGTGGAGCAGCTAAGCGAGGCGCGTGCGGAGTTGGCGGCATCGGCATCCTGCTAGCAACGTATAGCAGCTCAGGCATCCAAATCGGAAACGGTTGCCGATTTCGGTGCGACGAAAGCCCGGACTTTCCCACATTTGCACCTGAATTCCACAGGGACGCGTACAGTGAACACCCTAGAAAAGCGGCAGGTTTGCCGGTTAAAAGTGTGGAACAGCAACGAGAGGCGAGGAATGGCGCACCAGGGGAGCTTGGATGCCGAACTTTAAGGTCGAGATCAACGGGCCAAAGTCCGGCGGCGATGTTTTCGAGGTAAAGAACCTGATGGTAACGAGCAGCGAAAACGCGACGGTAAGCGCCTCACTTGAATAACAACCAGCCCTCCGCAGTAATCGTCGGTACTTTGCATCCCATTCATAAGCCACGCGGTGATTGCGCCATTTAACAATCTCCCTGCTCAAAGACAGCCTCGACTTGCTTTCGAGTCAAGGGCGCCCTGATACTCCTTTGCAGAATCATGAGAAACGTTCCGCCTCTTTCCGCGGATATCCCGGCAATACCATCCGACAGTTCCTTATAGGCATACCTCACCATCGTTCCGTCGCGGGAAGCCGCAACCCACGAATCATATCTCATTGTCCTTCCCCTCGTTTCAGCCTCCTACTGTAGTGATCCCACAGCAGAAATCGTTTCACCGATGTGGGCCGAAGCATCAATGTTGTTAGATGCGTGCTTGACTCACTTCGACTGGAAAACACGTCAATAGGCACAATTGTTGCCCGTTAGGGACCCGGCGCGCCGGATTTTCGTGAAAATTAGGGGTTTCGTACCGCAGTTTATCTTCGTCCATCCGACAGTAAATCGCTCGCCCAGAACAGTATGTCGAGGAATTGACCCCGTTCTTGATTGGTTAGGTCACTTGTGGTCAGGCTGAGGGTTGTGGCTTGATCGACGATCTCAAGCAGCGAGCCTCTTTGCACTTCGGTTTCCCTATCCTTCTCTTGGTCCCCGCCTCTGAACTCTTCAAGGTGGCGGTAAGAAATAGAGATGAAGTGCGCGACACAGTATTCGCAATCTCCCAGTGTCACAACGCTGGGTTTGGCGCAATGGAGAAAGCTGCAACGACGATTCATGATCCCGTGGCGACTTGCACGCGAACACCCATCGGTCTATTCCTTCAGGGGAACCTACTCGAAGCTTCAGCGCCGAAAGTTCTCACGGCTTCGGGCACGGCACATGCGCCTCGAATTCTTCAAACCTCGTGAATTTTTGGCCGCATACGGGACAATTGCAGACCGCATCCTGAGGCGCCGGCCCTGCTGAGTGTCGCCCGCCGTGACCTTCGAAGCGAATGCATCGTTGACGCGGCGTGATGAAAACGGGGCACTGGAGTTGTTCGTTCGCCATCTTTGTTGCCTTGGCGCCATCATACCTAAACGTTTACATCTCGTGAGGATGCCTCCGCCGCCACTCTTCGCGGCACTCGGCCAACTGAATCTCGTAGACGGACTCGACTGCTTTCTCGTCGGCGGAGTTTTCCGGCTCGGCCATATTGCGCGCGGCCTTACCGAAGCGAATGAGTTCGGAGTCAGTCATTTTCTGAATCCGGTTCCGGAATTCCCCCACATCGAATTGTAATGTACCGACCATCGGTGGCTTGACCTATGCGCGATTCGCCATTTTCGAAGCAAGGTGAAGCAGAAGCCTTTGGTCCTTCTCGCTCATTCGCGAGAGCGCTTTGGCGAAGGGAAGAAGTTCCGCGTCTTCTTTCTTGCTTTGCGCTTTCTCGGTCTTTGGAAAAGAAATGTCCGGCTTCTCGATTCGATTTTCGTCTGTGAAGAGTCGGTACATTGGAACTTCCAGAGCACGAGCCATTTTTTCGAGAGTGTCAACGCTCGGAACCGTGTGGCCGTTCTCGACACGCGAGATGTAGCAGCGCAGAAGTCCCGTTCGTTTTTCTATATCGCCTTGGCTTAGTTTCTTGGTTGCGCGAAGTTCCTTGAGCTTATCCCCGATGACCATTGAAGCCCTCCGTTGGCGACATTATAGCGATGATAGCCAATCAGATTGAATCTTTGGGAGTCTTCGGAGGCGCGCTGTTAGCGTGGCTTAGACGCTCGTATTTGGCAGCAAGAAGCCGATTTATTTCTTTAACTATTTCTAGCATTTTCGTCGGGTCTTGTTCCTGCGCGGCCTGTTCGCACAGTTCCATCCAGCGTTCCTTGGTCTTACCTTGCATCGAGTGTAAGCCTCTCAGCGTCCATGTCTGCGCGTACTTGGAGTAAATAATACAGCCACGACGGGGCCGAGAGCTAACTGCACACATCTTGCAATCCAGTTAGTGCCTGAATTAGTCTCAGGTTTCCCATGCCCATCAATAAGCCTTTTTACCCCGATGCGCGACCAGTCAAAAAAGTCATCACTCCTCAAGGGGAGGTCTTGGTGCGGAAAGAATGCAAATGCGGGCGCGAGTTCGTGGGGCGAGCGGACCAGACTCGTTGCCAGAAATGCCTTGAGAAGAAAGCGAAGCGGAAATAGTTCTATTTCGGATGCCGCCGTCGCCACTCTTCGCGGCATTCGGCCAACTCCGCCAAGATGACAACTCTCGACCAGAAGGCGGCATTCTTCCACGTTATCGATGCCCACCGATGGTTAGCGGCCAGCGGATGCGCGTGGAACCTCGTCGGTGCAAACGCAGCAAGCGTAACGAAGAATGCCGCCCACCAACTGACGCCGAATATCGACGTGATGGTGCGCGACTGCCTCTTGCTACACGCTCGTTCGCTGATAAAGTTCTATCGAAACACCAAGCGCGGTCCAATCGACATCGTGCTTTCTGACTTTAAGGTTCCGACAATCAAGCACTCACTCAATCGAGGCTTGCAAGACTACGAGAATTCGATTGAGGTACATTTGCTTCACCTCACCGATTGGAGGGATGCCGGTTACCGTAAGCTTCACGCGAAGGGGAAGGACGCAACGCGAGACCGCCGTGATTGGGATAAAGACTCCGGCTCGATTGTGGACTTAATCCTCGAAACCCTGAAATGGGTCTCACAACAGAGCGGTGCGTGGCAGACACCCTTCAGCGACCTGCACAGTGCGTCCGCCGCGCGGTATCGAGACAAGGCATACGGTTGGCCGCCGAATCTAGGCGAAAAATCCGACGTCGAACAATATCTGATTAAGCTCGGGCTGTGACGGGAGGTCGCACCATGAAAAGTTTCGTGTTGGCGGCTATATTGTGCGCACAGGGGAAACCAACCGTCACAACAACAACGGGTTTGCAATAAAAGTTCCGCGGACCGACGGTGCTGCGGATGCGTCGGTCAAGGGCTCTTTCCCCTTCTTACAGCATCCGTGGAATTGCAAGCGGGCCACGGCGGTGGATTTGGTGACTACACCGTTATCTGACGATAAACCTTTTACAACCGGCTTTCGCGTCCTCGGCGCGGAGTGCGTCAAGGTCACCTTCTGACGACGCGCCGACGGTAAGGGCGAGTTCGGCTACCACCTCGGCGTCAGACCAACACACAGGCGTATTGCGGAAATCTTTGTAGAACAGCGTCATCTCGTCGCTTATTGCGTTGTTTGTCAGCATCTGCGGGTTTGCGGCGTTGTAGCGCCGAAGGTTTCGCAGTTTCAGCCGCCCGCTGACGCTCCACGGAGTGGGAAGGTTGTCGTTTTCCGATTTCATAGACGCGGCCAGTCTAAAGGCGTCAGTAAATCCATCGTCGTATCCCACCAACCAGAACGTGCGCTCCGCCGCACTGGCCTTGACCCACCACGAGCCGTCGAGTGAATAGTATTCGGACTGAGCGACCGCTGACGACACCGTCAAGATTGCGACCGCGAGTAGTGAAAGTTTCATTTAATTCCTCCGCGTCCGGGCCAGCCTCGGTGCGGCTTACGATGCTGGATTGTAGTTGAACCGAATGTTGAATGGAAGCGATGGTACACTTCACGTCAATACCAAAGGTCTTTAATAACCGCCGCTAGGGAGGGGTGACTGATGAACATTTTGAAGCTGCCGGTGCTTACGGGAGCATGGTGGAAAAGAAAGTGGGAATTCATAATAGAGCCTAAGCACTCCAACGCCGTGGTCGCAATTTTCAGCGTGTTGCTTTTTATTGCGACTGCGTCCTACACCGTCTTCGCTGCCCTCCAGTGGAGCGTGATGACTCAGTCCAACGGGGTTGCCCGAGAGGGTTTGGAATCAGTCCAACGGGCTTTTGCGTTCGTCAACGAGTTCGAACCTACTAGGCTCGCCGACCCGTTAACAAAGAAAGCGGACGGAATGCGATTCGTATTTCACTGGGAGAATGGCGGCACGACTCCCACGAAGGACATGTCTACACATATAAGCCATCAGTGGCGGCAAGATGCTCTACCCAGCGATTTTGATTTTCCTGACCTGTGGCAGCAAGACGAAGTGGACAAGGCACCGTACAGATTGTTCGTCGGTCCTAAATCCGTGTCCCGTGCGGCTCCGCCAATTATCGTTCCCAGACAAGAGATTGCTGCGATTCAGAATCATAACGGGCATCTATACTTTTGGGGTTGGGGACGATATAAAGATGTCTTTCCCAACACGCTCGAACACATCACCAGATTTTGCACCGAAATCGCCGCGGTAACAGGCGACCTCGACGGACCAACCGTCAACATCCAGACGGTGAACTGCAGTCGAGGTAACTGCTACGACGAAGAATGTAGCGCGGAGAATCTTCAATAGCGACAACCGTCTGGCTGACCCCACACTGACTTGAAAGTCTTTCACGCGTTTGGCACACTTGCTGCCGTGCCGATATTTTGGGAGAGATTTGCGCTACCATTACTTGTCGCTTTGTTAGCGGCACTGGCTGTGAATTTCTCGTTGAAGCTTGATTCATTTCAGCGCGTAACCGGCGGACTGGCAATCCTGTGCGCAGCGCTATTCATCGGCCACACCTTACAGGTCCACAAGGTCAGGGATGGCGGTGCTGTCGAGCAGCAACAGCTTACTAAACCCACCGTCGAACAACGTACTGCGGGTGACAATAGCCCCAACATTTCAGGAAATAACAACACGGTGAACATCACCGTGGCCCCGCCCGCTAACAACCCACCGAAAGAGGGGCATAAGACATCTGACGTTGCGGAAGCCTCATTCCTTGGAGGCGGCTTTCGCGAGAGTGTTGGAGATGCTGACCTAGTTACCGTAAGAGTAGGAGGGTTCTCCGCATCGAACCCCCGCGCATGGCTTAAGAAAGGCCGACCGCTGATTCCGTACACGGTTGGGCCAGAGCAATATTCTCCGATTTCAGTTGGCATGGACAAGAACGGGAAACTTCTGTTTACGTGTACGCTTGTTGACGGCGATGAATCCCACCCGTTTCAAGTGCAAATCACCAATAATGTCTTCAGCGTCGCGAGTGGGTTAGTGCAGAAGAATTACAACAATGTCGCACTGGAAATTGCGGACGATGAGGGCGTGCCGCTCTTCCAAGTAATTCAAGAAAGTCCGAACCAATTAAGAATTAACGGCGTGTTCCTGTTGGGCATTTCCCCACAAACGGGAACACTAATTCGACTTTGGGCGTGGGATAAATATGCCGAGACCAGCCCAGACCAACCTAAGAATTTCACGCTCAAGCCGATATTCAAATACCCGTCTTGGAAGTATTTGGGTCAGTACGCGGAATAGTGCCAATCTCGCCGCGAGCGAAAATCTGGTGCCCATCTGGTGCCTAATTTAATCGGAAGCGGCTTCGGAATCGCCGCAAATCATGTGCAGAAATAAAGCAAATGCCGCAAATCCAATCGTACTAGTCTCTGGACAGAGAATTATGAGTCCGCTGCTCTAACCAGCTGAGCTACGGGCCCCTGCATTCAAAACATAGTACACGGCAACGAGTTGGGGTACAAAACCGATGTCCTCCGATAATCCGCCGATTCGTGGAACACCAGAAGCCAAGTTCATCGTAGCCTTTTCGGCCTGTTCTTCTCGTGCCCCATCGCGGTCGCCGGGCCGGCTAACCGCCGCAATACGGGCGACGAAGACTCGCTGCACTCGTGTGAAATCCTCTAGAATCTGAGCGCGCTGTTGCTTGGTCCGGCTGAGCGAAATGCATCTCAGCGGGCCGCGCGCCGCCGCACGCGATGTACATCGACGCTCATCAGCATTTTTGGTCCTACAATCCTGTCGAATACGACTGGATTGACGATTCGATGCGATCGCTGCGGCGCGATTTTTTGCCCGCGGATTTGCAGCCGGAATTGAAACGCAATGGATTGCAGGGCTGCGTCGCCGTGCAGGTGCGGCAAACTCTTGAAGAGACGCGCTGGCTTCTGGATCTCGCCCAACGATCACCGTTCGTTGTCGGCGTGGTCGGCTGGGTTGATTTGCGGTCGTCGCGCGTGCGCGAGGATTTGGCATCGTTCGCGGGCGGCAATTCCAAGCTCGTCGGGATTCGCCACGTCGTGCAGGCAGAGCCGGACGAGCGTTTTCTGCTGCAGCCGGAATTTCTGCGCGGCATTGCGGCGCTGGAAGAATTTGATCTGGCCTACGACATTCTGATTTATACGAAACATCTTCCGGTCGCCGCGGAGTTCGTTGAACAGTTTCCCCGCCAGCGGTTTGTGCTGGATCATCTCGCGAAGCCGCAGATCAAGGGTGGCGAACTTGCCGCCTGGGAAGGAGGGATCCGCAACCTAGCGCCATTCCCGAATGTGTACTGTAAGCTTTCAGGTTTGGTTACCGAGGCGGATTGGCATAACTGGAAACCGGAAGACATCAAGCCGTGTCTGGACGTTGCCTTCGATTGCTTTGGTCCACGCCGATTGATGATCGGCTCGGATTGGCCGGTATGCACCGTCGCGGCTACTTATTCCCGGACGATGGCCGTGGTGAAGGATTACCTTGCCGCGCATCCGGCGGAAGTGCGCGAAGCGGTGCTGGGCGTCAACGCTCAGGGTTTCTGGAAGCTAAAATTGTAAGCGCGCGTTCGCGGATCGTTTTCGTTCAAGTTCGCAGCGACGCGCGATGAAAATCCAGGCGTCTACCGTCAACGCCCGCATTAGGGCAAAATGGAAGCAGCTAAAGTATGAATTCGAAAGTGCTCCAGCTCGATTCGCGGGATAACGTTCTCATCGCTCTCGAAGACCTCGCGGCCGAAGAGCGCGTTCCGTTCGGGTCGCAAACCTACACAGTGACCTCCCGCATTCCGGCGAAGCACAAGTTTGCGACGCAAGATCTGCCCGTCGGTGCGGATGTGGTCATGTACGGCGTCCTGGTGGGCAAGGCCATGCAGCCGATCCGCCAAGGCGAGTTGCTCACGATTCGCAATCTCCATCATGAAGCTGCTGAGTTTCACGAGAAAACGCAGGAATTCCGCTGGAGTCCTCCCGATGTAACGCGATGGAAGAATCGCAGCTTCCAGGGATTTGCGAGATCCGATGGACAAGTGGGCACGCGTAATTACTGGCTCGTGGTGCCGCTGGTGTTTTGCGAGAACCGCAATATCGCCGTCTTGAAGCAAGCTTTCGAAGAAGAGTTGGGTTTTGCGGCGCCACAAATTTATCGCCGCCAAGTGGCGGAACTCGCGAAACTCTATCGCGAAGGCAAGACCGCCGAGCTGAAGTCCTGCGCGCTGCCGGGAAACGAAGCCAGCCCGCTGCGATCCAAGCTTTTCGAGAATATTGACGGCATCAGATTTCTGATGCATGAGGGCGGTTGCGGCGGAACGCGGGAAGATTCCAACAATTTGTGCGGATTGATTGCCGGATACATCCATCATCCCAACGTGGCTGGCGCCACAGTGCTAAGCCTCGGTTGCCAGCACGCCCAAATTCCAATTTTGCGCGAGGAGCTTCGCAAGCGCGATCCGCACTTCAATAAGCCGCTCATCGTCATGGAACAACAGCAAAGCGGCACCGAGCTTTCGATGCTCAGCGAAGCAATCCGTCGCACGTTCATCGGCCTGGTGGACGCCAACAAAGCGCAGCGCACCGCCGCGCCGCTTTCCCATCTGTGCGTAGGACTGAAATGCGGGGGTTCCGACGGCTTTTCCGGTATCTCCGCGAATCCCGCGATTGGACATACCGCGGATTTGCTGGCCGCTCTCGGCGGTCGCGCCATCCTTTCCGAATTTCCCGAATTGTGCGGGGTCGAACAAGAGCTCATCAATCGCAGCACACGAAAGGAAGTTGCCGAACGCTTCGCATACTTGATGAAAAGCTACGGCGCGCGAGCCAAAGCCGTGGGCTCCGGATTTGAAATGAATCCCAGCCCGGGAAATATGCGCGATGGCTTGCTGACGGATGCGATGAAATCGGCCGGCGCGGCAAAAAAAGGCGGGAATTCGCCGGTCACGGCGGTGATTGACTATCCGGAATATTCCACCGAGCCTGGTTTGAATCTGCAATGCACGCCGGGCAACGACGTGGAATGCGTGACGGCCCAAGTCGGCGCGGGAGCGAATGTGGTTCTCTTCACCACGGGCCTGGGTACGCCGACTGGTAACCCGATCACTCCGGTCGTGAAGCTCTCGACCAATTCAGCGCTGGCCGAGCGCATGGCAGACATCATTGATGTTGACAGCGGTGCAATCATTTCCGGTCAATCCACAATCGCGCAAATGGGCGAAAGCGTCCTCGAGCTTGTGATTCGCGTCGCCAGCGGCGAGGTTCGCAGCAAAGCCGAGTTGAAAGGACAGGAAGATTTTATTCCCTGGAAAAGGGGCGTATCGCTCTGAAGCGCGACAGCGCAGGCGCGGGAAATTTCCGTTTGGACGGCAAGACGGCCGTCGTTACGGGCGGCGGCAGCGGAATCGGCCGCGCCCTTGCATTGCGATTTAGCGCCAGCGGCGCCGCTGTCCGGGTTCTCGATCTCAATCGCGATCACGCGGAGGCGGTAGCGCAGGAAATAGTCTCCGCGGGCGGCCAAGCGTCAGCACACGTTTGCGACGTAACAGACCAGCAGCAAGTGGCCGGCGCGTTCTCTGAGCTTTTCAAACTTGGGCGCGTGCACATCCTGGTGAATAATGCCGGGGTTTCGCATATCGGAACAGCCGAAAGCACCAGCGAAACAGACTTCGATCGCGTGCTCCGGGTAAACGTGAAGGGCTTTTACAATTGCATCCATTTCTGTGTCGGACATTTGAAAGCAAATGGCGGCGGCGTGATTCTGAATATGGCTTCCACGGCTGGTTCCGCAGGGCTCGCGGATCGCTTCGCGTATTCCACCAGCAAGGGCGCCGTCATTGCGATGACGTATTCGGTGGCGCGGGATTATCTCCCGTACAATATTCGCTGCAATTGCATTTCGCCTGCGCGGGTACATACTCCTTTCGTGGACGACTACCTGCGCAAGAATTATCCCGGGCGCGAGCAGGAAATGTTTGAAAAACTCGCGAAGTCGCAGCCTATTGGCCGAATGGGCGAACCCGAAGAAGTTGCCGCACTCGCGCTTTTTCTTTGTTCCGATGAAGCGGCGTTCATCACTGGCGTGGATTATCCTTTGGATGGAGGTTTCTTTAATTTGCACGGTTAATCCATGGACCTGAAACTCAACGGCAAAGTAGTTGTGGTGACGGGTGGCGCCAAAGGAATTGGCGAAGCCATTGTGCGGGGTTGCGCTGCGGAAGGCGCGATCCCCGTCATCGTTGACCGCGATACCGAAGCGGCAGCGAAGCTGCAGACGGAATTGCTTACGCGCGGCGCCGAAAGCCAAGTGATCATCGCGGAAATTTCCGCGCCGCAAGCGTGCGCCAATGCGGTGGAACAGACCCTCGGGAAATTCGGCCGGATTGACGCGCTGGTGAACAACGCCGGCGTGAACGACAAGGTTGGGCTCGAGCACGGCAGCCCTGAGAATTTTATCGCGTCACTTTCGCGCAACCTGGTGCACTTTTACGCGTTCGCGCACTACGCGTTGCCCGCTCTCAAGAAATCCCATGGTTCGATCGTCAATATCAGCTCGAAGACCGCCCTCACCGGACAAGGCGGAACTTCCGGATACGTGGCGTCCAAAGGCGCGATTCTGGCGCTCACGCGCGAATGGGCTGCGGAGTTGCTGCCGGACGGCATTCGCGTGAACGCCATCGTCCCCGCAGAGGTCCAGACGCCGCTTTACCAGCAATGGCTGAATACTTTTGAAGACCCGCAGAAGAAACTCGCGGACATCGTGGCCAAGATACCGCTCGGCCGGCGCATGACCACGCCCGCAGAAATCGCCGCGATGGTTTTGTTTTTAATTTCCGAGCAAGCGAGCCACATCACGGCCCAGCATGTTTTCGTTGACGCCGGATACACGCACCTGGACCGCGCGCTCACATAGCCTGCAATCGAGGATCTGAAGAATGACGGCTGCGGCGAGCGGGTATTCCCGCAACGAGAAGTCCGCTCCCCTAACCGAGCGCCGATTCCTCGTCCCCTTTGTTCTGATCACCAGCTTGTTTTTCCTTTGGGCGTTTGGCGTCAACCTCAACGACATTCTGATCCCGCATTTGAAGAAGGCTTTCAGCCTTACGGATTTTCAGTCTTCGTTCATTCAAGTCGCGTTTTTCGGAGGCTACTGCCTCGCGGCGCTTCCCGCCGGTTGGACGATGGAGAGGATCGGCTATAAAAAGGGAATTTTGACGGGCTTGCTGCTGTGTGCCACGGGTGCAGTGCTATTTCTTCCGGCCTCTTCTTCGCGCTTGTATGGATTTTTTCTTTTTGCGCTGTTCGTGATGGCTTGCGGACAGAGTTTTCTGGAAGTGGCCTCGAATCCGTATGTGACGATTCTCGGTCCCGCAGAAAGCGCCGAACGGCGGCTGAATTTCGCGCAATCGTTTAACGCCGTGGGCGCAGTACTCTCGCCCATTATCGGCCGGACGTTCATTCTCACTTCGGCGGAATACGTCGCCCGCGCAAATCGCCGCGATGAGTTCGACCCAGCTTGCCGGCTATCGTGCCGCGGAGGCCGGCACGGTAAAGGGCCCATACTTGATGATTGCGGGAATCTTCATCGTAATTGCCGTGCTGATTCAATTCACCCACCTGCCAGAAGTACACGAAGCTCTCTCGGAAGCCGATACAACGGAAACAAGAGAGAAGTCCGGGAGCGTTCTCGCTCACGGGCATCTGGTGCGAGGCGTAATCGCGCAATTCTTCTACGTCGGTGCACAGGTGGGCGTGGCCAGCTTCGTCATCCGCTTCACGCAATTTTCCGTTCCGGGCACGTTGGCAAAAGTAGCGGCGATGTATTTGATGCTGCACCAGGTGGGTTTCATGGCCGGTCGCTTCATAGGCTCGGCATTGATGAAACGAGTTCCCGCCCCGCGCTTGCTCTCGCTATTCGCCGGCGGCGCGCTTTTCTGCACCTTGATTGCATTGTTTGCTTCAGGCGTGACGCCGGTGTGGGCCGTGGTGCTGATCGGCTTTTTCCATTCGATCATGTTCCCCACGATTTTTGCGTTGAGCATCAAAAATCTGGGACCGCTCACCAAGCGCGGGTCCTCGCTGCTGGTGATGGCCATTATCGGCGGCGCATTTTTTCCCGCCATCATGGGCCGCGTCTCGGATGCCGCCAGCATCCAGAAAGCGTTTCTGGTTCCGTTGTTCTGCTACATTTATATTCTTTATTTTGGAATTTCCGGCTACAAGCCGACGGCGATTCCAGTTCTGGGTCGCGTTGCTACGGAGACTGAGGCTGCACCTCTATGACCAGACGTTACTGCCTGACTCTCGATTTGCAAGATGATCCCGCGCTGATCGCCGAATACAAACGCCAGCACCAGAAGATCTGGCCGGAAATAACCCAGAGCATCAAAGACGTAGGCATCGAACAAATGGAAATATATTCGCTGGGAACGCGCCTGTTCATGATCATGGAAGTAGACGCGCATTTTTCGTTCGAGAAAAAAGCCGCAGCCAACCGCAACAATCCCAAGGTCCAGGAGTGGGAAACAACTGATGTGGAAATTCCAGCGGCCCTTGCCCGGCGCGCGCCCCGGCGAAAAATGGCGGCTCATGGATAGAATTTTTAAGTTGGAGCCTTAGGTGGCCAAGAGCGGGTTTTCGCCGCTCGAATTCGATTGTTGACGAGCATTTCCCCGTGTGTTAAATCCCGTCTCGCTTCTGCTTCCGCTTTGCCGTATGCACCGCCCGCTAGGCCGTACAGAGAACTTTTCGTTTGGCTAGTGCCACCGTGGAAACGCCCGGCAGTCGCGCTGCTGCCAAGCAAAAAATGTAAACGTATACTCGGTGCGTAAACAAAGCGTTCTGGAAGAATGCAAGCGAACTTCGATTAGGCAAACGCGACGGCGCGGTGTTACTCTCTTTTTCGTTTAACTCGCTCGAAGCATTGGTTTTGCGGCGAGTTCGCTAGTTTAGTTGCGCGCTGGTTCGGCGCCCGCGAGGACGGGCTCAATACCAACGATGACCACACTCTTCGCCGCACTCACCGGTCCACGGCTCGTTCATCTTTCCTTCGTTGACCTGGTAATCGTCGTTTTTTATTTTGTTCTTGTCCTGGCGATTGGCTTCTACCTGAAAGGCCGCTCCAACACCGGCGAAGATTTTTTCCTCGCCGGCCGCGAGATGACGGCATGGATCGCCGGCCTCAGCTTCCTTTCCGCGAATCTTGGCGCGCTCGAGCTGATGGGCTGGGCCGCTGCCTCCTATCAGTACGGAATCCTGGCGACGCATTGGTATTGGATCGGCGCGATCCCGGCCATGCTGTTTCTCGGCCTGGTGATGATGCCGTTTTATTACATTTCCAAGACGCATTCCGTGCCGGGCTATTTGAAGTTGCGTTTCGGCGAATCCAGTCGCGCGCTTTCTGCGATTTGCTTCGCGTTCATGACCGTGCTGATGAGCGGAATCAATATGTACGCGATGGCGCTGGTGATGAAAGTGGTCTTGGGCTGGGACATCAATTTCAGTATCTGGGTTTCGTCGCTCACCGTAGCGGTTTACGTCACGCTCGGCGGGTTGCGCTCCGCGATTTTCAACGAAGTGCTGCAATTCATCCTGATCTGGGCCGGCGCTCTGCTCATCCCGATTCTCGGATTGATCGAAGCGGGCGGCTGGAAGCAGCTGCAGATAAAAGTCGCGCAAAACGCTTCCGTTGAATATACGCATTTGTGGTCCACTTTGGGGTCGTTCAAAGACAATCCCATGGGCATTCACTGGACCGGCATCGTCTTCGGCCTCGGTTTCGTAATTTCGTTCGCGTATTGGACCACGGATTTTCTCGTCGTGCAGCGCGTGCTCGCTGCGAAAGACCTGCGCGCCGCGAAGATGGCTCCGATCATCGGCGCGGCGTTCAAAATGTTCGTGCCGTTCATCGTAATTCTGCCGGGCTTGCTGGGTCTGGCGGTACTTCCGTTCAAGCTCACAGGCGAAGCGACTGCCGTGGCAACCGGCGGTCACAGCTACAACGAAGTTTTGCCACTAATGCTGGCGCGCTATTGCGGGCCCGGCTTACTCGGCCTCGGCGTCACCGCGCTGATCGCGGGCTTCATGTCCGGCATGGCCGGCAACGTGAGCGCGTTTTCGACCGTGTGGACGTATGACATCTATGCGCCGCTGTTCAAGAAAAAAGCCAGCGACGCGCATTACGTCTTGATGGGGCGCTGGTCCACGGTCGTCGGCGTGATCATCAGTATTGGCACTGCTTACCTGGTGATGCATTTTCTCAGCATCATGGATTATGTCCAGGCGCTCTTCAGTTTCTTCGTGGCGCCGCTTTTCGGCACGGTGATCCTGGGCATGTTGTGGAAACGGGCCTCGCCGGCTGGCGGATTCTGGGGTTTGTTGGCAGGCACTGTGTCGTCCATCGGAATGTGGGCGTGGGTGAAGGTTGATCCGTCCGCGTTGCGTTATGTGGCGCTTTCCAGCGACGCGCGCGACATGGCCGAAAATATGTATCGCGGACTTTGGTCGTGGATCATCTGCGTCGCCGTGACCGTCGTTGTGAGCTTGCTCACCAAGCCTAAGCCTGAAACCGAATTGGCGGGCCTGGTGTACGGCGCGACGGAGATTCCTTCCGAGGACAAGGTTCCGTATTACGAGCGGCCCGCGTTTTGGGCCATCGCAGTGACGATTGTTTTCGTCATCCTGAATGTTATTTTCTGGTGAGGCTGATGCAATCCAAAGAGCCCATTTCGATCTGGTTCTTCATCGGAATCTCGCTGCTTTTCAACGGCGTGCTGATCCTGGGCGCGGGTCTCTATCAACTTGTTCATCCGCCAGCTGTCCCGGTGGTTCTCTTCCATCTGCACGCCGGAATCTGGTGGGGCGCGCTGCTTCTCGTCGCCGGATTGGCTTACTGCATACGATACTCTCCCTCCCGCGGTTGAGCTCGCGCGGCTTGACCTGCAACAGTGCCGGCGGTGTCGTTGAGGTCCAAGGGCCGCCACACGATCGCACATCTCTGGGATTTCCTGTTTAATCTCAGGTTGATCTTGCGTTTATTCCACGCTCGTCATATCAAAGGCGCGTAGTAAAGTAATACGCCGCAAGCTGGCAACGCGGTGGAGTAACTTCGGTCTTGAAGGATGCTGGATGGCAATTTTGGTCACAGGCGGCGCGGGATATATCGGCAGCGTTACCGTCGAGCTGTTGCGTGCGGAAGGCGAGAGCGTCGTGGTGCTGGATGATTTGGCGCGCGGCCATCGTGCCGCGCTTGCGCCGGACATCCCGTTTTTTGAGGGCCGCGTGGGAGACCGCGCCTTGCTAGCGCGCATCGCCCGTGAGCACGAACTTGAATCGTGCGTGCACTTCGCGGCGCTGGCTTACGTCGGCGAGTCCGTGCAGCATCCCGCCAAATATTTCGAGAATAACATCGCGCAAGGCGTCGCATTTATGGGCGCCCTGGTGGAAGCGGGCGTCCGCCGCGTCGTGTTCTCGTCCACTTGCGCCACGTACGGAGCATCGGATCAACCCACAATTTCGGAGCGCACCTCGCAATGGCCCGTGAATCCTTACGGCTGGTCGAAACTGATATTGGAACGCCTGCTCGATTCCTACGACGGCGCTTACGGCCTGAAATTCGTCGCACTGCGATATTTCAATGCCGCCGGCGCCACGGAAAAATGCGGCGAACTTCATGAGCCGGAATCGCACCTGATCCCGAACGTCCTGGCAGCCGCGCAAGGATCCGCGCCGGAAGTTCCCGTATTCGGCAAAAATTATCCGACGCCGGACGGCACCGCGATCCGCGACTACGTCCACGTCACGGACCTCGCCGACGCGCACATTCGCGCGCTCGGACATCTGCGCAAGGGCGGTAAATCGGATTTCCTGAATCTCGGCACGGGGCACGGTTATTCCGTGCTGGAGGTCGTTGAATCGGCGCGGCAGGTAACCGGGCGCGACATCCGCATTCGTTTTGAGCCGCCTCGTCCCGGCGATCCTCCGCGGCTGGTCGCCGACCCCGCGAAATCGAAAACCGTTCTCGGTTGGACGCCCAGCAAGTCCGACTTGCGCTCCATCATTCAGTCTGCGTGGCAGTGGCGGCAAAAGCATCCGCATGGCTACAGTTCGTAGCAATCGGGAAGCCTGAATTCATGGCCAAGAAACTTCTGGGAATAGACGTGGGCACCGGCGGCACGCGCGCCGTGCTGGTGGACGAAGCCGGGCGCGTGCTGCATTCGGCCACAGCCGAGCACGCTCCGATGCATTCTCCGCAAATTGGCTGGGCCGAGCAGGATCCGCTCGATTGGTGGCGCGCGGGTTGCGCTGCCGTCAAAGTCCTGCCTGGAAAAAGGCCACACAGGTCCCGCCGAAATTGCAGCGGTGGGCCTCACCGGTCAAATGCATGGCTTGGTACTGCTCGATGCGGCGGGCGAAGTTCTGCGCCCTTCGATCATCTGGTGCGACCAGCGCACTGGGAAGCAGTGCGAGCAAATCACCGACCGCATTGGCGCTGAAAGGCTGATCGAACTCACCGCAAATCCGGCGCTCACCAATTTCACGCTGCCGAAAATATGGTGGGTGCAGCAGCACGAGCCGGAAATTTGGTCGCGCGCTCGCACGATCTTGCTGCCGAAAGATTATTTTCGCTTTCGACTCACAGGTGCGCGTGCCATAGATGTCGCCGAAGCGTCCGGCACACTTTTCTTCGATGTTTCGCAACGCAAGTGGTCAAAGCCCATGCTAGATGCTTCCGGCATCGGCGAAAACATGCTTCCTGCATTGCTGGAATCTCCCGAAATCAGCGGAGCTATTTCCAAAGAGGGCGTGGCGGCGACGGGTCTGCTCGCCGGAACTCCGGTGATTGCTGGAGCAGGGGATCAGGCCGCGGGCGCTGTGGGAATGGGAATCGTGCGGCCCGGTGCGGTGAGCGCGACGATTGGAACTTCCGGCGTTGTGTTTGCGGCAACCAGCCGCCCGGTGCTCGATCCGCGTGGCCGCATCCACACTTTTTGCCACGCGATTCCGGAGCGATGGCATGTGATGGGAGTCACCCAAGCGGCGGGACTTTCGCTTCGATGGTTTCGCGACGAATTCGGCGCGGGAAGCGGCGCGGCGGGCGGGCATTTTCACGAAGATCCCTACGAGCGATTGACCGCTGAAGCCGTCAAGACTCCGCCCGGCGCTGACGGCTTGCTCTGGGCGCCCTACCTCATGGGCGAGCGCACGCCGCATCTGGATCCGTACGCCCGCGGCGCACTCGTCGGTATCACGGCACAGCACCACCGCGGCCACGTAGTCCGCGCAATACTCGAAGGAGTGGCTTTCAGCCTCCGCGATTCATTTGAAATTTTCTGCGAACTGAAAATTCCCGCGCAGTCGATCCGCCTGGGCGGCGGCGGAGCGCGTAGCGAATTGTGGCGGCAGATTCAGGCCGATATTTACGGCATGAGCGTCGAGATTGTGGAAGCGGAAGAGGGACCGGCTTTCGGCGCCGCGCTGCTTGCGGGCGTGGGCGCCGGCGTATGGACGTCGGTGGAAGACGCGTGCGATAAATCCGTGCGTGTGGCGCGTCGCGTGCCGCCCAACGCTGCCACCGCGAACGACATGAATCTTCGGTATGCTGTGTACCGTCAACTTTATCCGGCTCTACGCGGCATTTTTCACGAACTTCAGGAAGCCTGAAGTGTTATTTTCGGACGCTCAAGTAGCAAATTCCAAGGAGCATGATGGCTACCGACAAGTTTCAACCAAAGCCCGAACATAAATTTTCTTTCGGCCTGTGGACCGTGGGCAATCCCGGGCGGGACCCATTCGGCGAGCCGGTCCGTCCCATTCTTCCTCCGGTGCAATTGGCGCAACTTCTCGGCGAAGTGGGCGCCTGGGGCGTGAACTTTCACGACAACGATCTGGTCCCGATTGATGCGACTGCCGCCGAGCGCGATCGCATTGTGCGCGATTTTAAGAGAGCGCTGTCGTTGCTCGGGCTGCGCGTTCCGATGGCCACGGTGAATCTCTTCACCAATCCGGTGTTTCGCGATGGCGCGTTCACTGCCAACGACCCCGCGGTACGCGCCTATGCGGTGCAAAAGACGATGCGCGCCATGGACCTGGGCGCGGAATTCGGCGCCAAGATTTTTGTGCTGTGGGGCGGGCGCGAAGGCGTCGAGACTGATGCCTGCCGCCAGCCCGAAGAAGCTGTGAAGCGCTTGCGCGAAGCCGTCAACTACCTGTGCGAATATTCCGTCGCGCAAAAGTACGATTACCGCTTCGCGCTGGAAGCCAAGCCCAATGAGCCGCGCGGCGATTTGTATTTTTCGACGACCGGCTCTTACCTGGCATTTATTCCGACGCTCGATCATCCGGAACTCGTCGGCGTAAATCCGGAAGTGGCGCACGAGACAATGTCCGGCCTGAATTTCCTGCATGCCGTGGCGCAAGCCTGGGAATCGCGCAAGCTTTTTCACATTGATTTGAACGATCAGGTGATCGGCCGTTACGACCAGGATTTCCGGTTCGGCTCCGCAAATCCGAAGCTGGCATTTTTTCTGGTGCGCTTCCTCGAAGATTCCGGCTACGACGGTCCCCGCCATTTCGACGCGCACGCGTACCGGACCGAGAACTACGACGGGGTAAAGGATTTCACGCGCGGCTGCATGCGCACCTACCTGATCCTCAAAGAGAAAGCCGCGCGATTCAATGCCGACCGCGAAATTCAGGCCATCTTGAAAGAGATCAATGCGGCGGACAAGAGTGTCCCGAGCGTCGGCGCTTATTCAAAGAAGAGTGCCAGGGAATTACTCGCGTACTCGTTCGATCGCGCCGCGCTGGCGTCGAAGAGATTGCCGTACGAACGGCTCGACCAGTTAACGATGGAGATTCTCTTCGGCGTCCGCTGAACGAACTGAGCACTGCTTCGGCCAGTTCGCGGTGCGCGCGCTAAGTTGACTTCAGACCGTCGGGCACCAGCGGCATGGAACGCAAGCGCACGCCGCTCGCATCGAAGATCGCGTTGCCAATCGCGGGAGCGATTCCCTCGATCGGCGATTCTCCCGCCCCCGATGAAGGCAGATCCTTGCGGTCGAGCAAGACCACTTCAATTTGCGGAACGTCGCTGAATCGCGGCAAGCGGTACTTCGAAAAGCGCCCATTCACGATCCGGCCATTTTCGAATTCAATCGCTTCGAAGAGCGCTCCGCCCAGGCCCATGATGTTCGCTCCCACCACTTGATTGCGCAGGCCATCGGGATTCACAATCGCCCCGCATTCAAACGCGGCGACCACTCGCACGACCTTCACATCGCCCGATTGCCGGTCCGCGGAAACTTCCGCACAAGTGGCGAAATATCCGCCCTTGTCGCAGCCGCCCGCGATTCCGAATCCTTGCCCCGCGCCGGTTTTCGCGCGGCCCCAGTTGAATTTCTGCGCCGCCGCCGTAAATACCGCTTTCAGCCGCTCGTCTTTCAAATTCCGCAGACGGAATTCGAGCGGGTCCATGCCGGCCAGATGAGCAAGCTCGTCCATGTGCGTCTCGCGCGCGAAATGATTCGCGGTAGCCGCCAGCCCGCGATACGAGCCTTGCCGCAAGGGAGATTTCGTCGGATGAAATTCGATTTTCTGGTTGGGTATGTCGTAATACGTGCGAATCCCCGCTTCTCCGGAATTGTAATTGTGAAATTCCCAAGCGGTCACCGCGCCGTCCTTGCGCATGCCGCTCGTGATTTCGATCACTCCCGCAGGCCGGAAGTAAGCCCAGGAAAATTCTTCCTCGCGAGTCCAATTCAATTTCACGGGCCGTTTCGCCGCGCGCGCCAGGCGCGCTGCCTCAATGGCCGTCTCCCCGGTATGTTTTCCGCCGTAGCCCGAGCCCATATCCGGCATCAGCACGCGCACGTGATCTTCGGGGATGTGAAAAGTGTTGGCTAATTCACTGCGCACACCGAACGGGCGCTGCGTCCCGGTCCACACCGTCAAGCGATCGCCGTCCCATTGCGCCACCGCCGCGCGAGGTTCGAGCGGCGCATGCGCGATGTAAGCGACTGTATACGTTTGCTGCAGATGGTGATCCGCCGAAGCGAGCGCCGTCGCCACGGAACCGACGATCTGCGGCGGTGCGTCGTCCGCGTCGGGCGGCAACACGTTTTTCTTAAGATATTCGAATAGTTCGTTGCCCGAGGGCTGCGGATCGGATTTCCATTCTGCGTGAATCGCAGCGGCAGCGGCTCGCGCCGCAGAATCGCTCGGCGCCGCCACGCCCACGAAATTTCCATCATGCACAACTGTGACGCCGGCAATTTGTCCCGCCGCGCGCGTGTCCACGGAAACCAGCGTCGCTCCGAACCCATCCGGGCGCACGATTTTGCCGTAAAGCATGTCCGCGATTTTCTGATCGCTCGGATACCGATGCTTCCCGGTGACAAAATCGCGGCCATCCACTTTGGGCAGCGATTGCCCCGCCACAGTCCAGTCGGCAGCCGCCGCCAGCGGATCTACCGCCGGCAATGATTCTGTCAGTTGCTGGCCTTTTACCAGCGCCGCGTATTCCAGAGATTGTTTTGTCGCCTTATCCGTGACGCAGCCGTCCGCAGCCACGAGGCGCGCACGATCCACTTGCCATTGCGTTGCCGCGAGACTGATCAGAACGTCGCGCGCTGCCGCAGCCGCTCGCCGCAACTGCAAATTCATTACGGGCGTAGAAAGGCTGCCGAACGTCCCGCGGTCGTAAGGCGTCAATTGCGTGTCGCCCATCACCATTTGAATCTTGCCGACGCTGACATGAAGCTCCTCGGCCACTGCTTGGCTCAATGAAGTACGAATGTTTTGCCCGACCTCCACTTTGCCGGTGAAGACCGTTACGCCACCATCGTCGCCGACGTGCAGCCACGCGGAAATTTCCTGCGGCAACTCTTCGCCGGAATGCCGCCGCCCGCCGCCGGATTCCTGCCCAGCGCGCGTAGCCTTCGCCGCGCAGACAATCAAAACGCCCGCGCCGAGATATTTGAAAAAGTCGCGCCGATCTGTTTCAAACCGATAAGGCAGCGCCTCTTGCAGCTCATAGCGTTCCCGTTCGATCGGGAAATCGAAATGCCGTTTGTCGGTCATTGGTTCGCACCCTTCTGCGCCCGCGCCGCTTTTTGAATCGCGGCGATAATGCGCGGCTGCGTGCCGCAGCGGCAGACATTGCCTTCCATGGAATCCAAAATGTCGCTCTCGGAAGGATTGGCATTGCCATTCAGCAGCGAAGCGGCGGACATGATCATCCCGGAGGTGCAATAGGCGCACTGCATCGCGCCTTCGTCCAGAAACGCTTGCTGCAGCGGATGCAGCCGCTCTCCGCTCGCGAGCCCTTCAATCGTGGTGATTCGCTTATCGGCGACGGTGCCAACGCGCGTGATGCACGAGCGCCGCGCCGTTCCTTCGATCAGCACGGTGCACGCGCCGCATTGCCCCTCGCCGCACCCATATTTGCTGCCGGTCAACCCCAGGTGCTCGCGCAACACAATCAGCAAACTTTCCTGCGAGTCTGCGCTGATGGCCCGGCTCGCCCCGTTCACGTTTAATTGAGTGATGGTCCCCATCCGAACACCTCGTTACCGGAGTGACATAATTGCGTTTCGTGGCACTGAGGAATTACAGCTTACCGCACTGCCAAGAATCATGTCCATTTGCCCTTCAGGCGCCCGGGAACTCGCCGCGCGTTCGCTGACTGAACACACCCTTGCATCCCCATTCTTGCTTTCTGAATCCTAATAACCGTAAGATGAAGGAGTCAGCTAAAGCAGCCCGCTGCGGAAGGCGGCGTCTCTCTGAAGTTCCCGGTTGTCTGTATCCGCGCATGAATATTGAACAAAAGCGAACAGGTTTCGTCGGGGAAATCGCATCCAACAGGCGATTTTGCCTCCGCGTTGGTGTCCTGCTTTTGCTCTTTGCCATCGCGGGATTTGCCACGCTCGCGAAAAACAGCCAGTACTATTCGAAATCCAACCCGGCGCACTACATCAATATCTCCAGCAAAATGAAAGCGACGGCGGCGCCGGTGGTGATGGATCGTACGCCGCTGCGTCTCCTGGTTCGATTCGCCCCTGGACAGCGGCCGCAAATTCGAATTCACCGGGTGGTTCGGGAGGAAATTCCGCCTCTGCCCTCGATTGCCGTAAGAGTTTCCCTACAACATCGCTCCCCTCCACTTTTTTTCGCGTAACGAATCGCGCGTTTTTTTACTCTAAAACTTCCAGCCTTTAGTTCGATTCGGGCCCTTATTTCGATTTGTCCGCGGACACCGTCCGGGACAGGAGCCTTCATGAACACGGAACCATTACCCTCCGCGTGCCTCGAGCAATTGCGCGCGCTGAGCAGTTGCGTCGTGGCCAGCGCGATCGAGACTTTTGGAGTGCGCCTTCGCAATAAAGGTTTTAGCGATTCCCGAGTGCATTGCATTTTCAAGGATCTTCCGCCCACGGTGGGCTATGCGGCCACTGCCCGCATCCGCAGCTCGGACCCGCCCATGGAAGGCGGCCTCAGCTTCTATGACCGCACAGAATGGTGGAACTCCTTGCTGAAGATTCCACCTCCGCGGGTTGTGGTGATCGAAGACCTCGATAAACCGCCCGGGCTTGGCGCATTCGTCGGAGAAGTGCACGCCAATATTTTGCGCGCATTTGGCTGCGTGGCTTTCGTTACCAACGGCGCCGTCCGCGATCTTCCGGAGGTCCATGCAACCGGCTTCCAGATGTTTGCGGGAAATGTGTCCGTTTCCCACGCGTACAGTCATGTATTCGACTTTGGCGGCACGGTCGAGATTGCCGGGCTTACCGTCCGCCCCGGCGAGCTGATTCACGGCGATCTCCACGGAGTGCAAACGGTTCCGCGTGAGATTGCCGAACGCGTGCCCGCCGAAGCGCTGCAAATCATGCAGCAAAGGAAAGAGCTAACCTCCTTCTGCCGCTCCGATGCATTTTCATTACAGAGCCTTCACCGCAAGATTCAGGAGTTTAAATCGTGATCAGCAAACCAGCCAGCGTACTTTCATTCTTTGCATTGGTTTTTCTCGCAGTGCTCATAAGCGGCTGCGGCAGCTCGCACAATACAGCGGCCGAGGACGCCAGTAATGCGCCGCACGCGGCAGTGGTGAAAGTAGAGCGCCGCAATCTCTCGAATACCCTCGGAGATCGCTTCGGAATTCCTGCCCTATCAGGAAGTGGATGTCTACGCCAAGGTTTCCGGGTATATCCAGAAACTATACGTGGATTGGGGCACCCACGTAAAACAAGGCCAGCTCCTCGCCGTACTGGAAATTCCCGAGCTGCAGCAGCAGCTCCAGCAAGACGAAGCGTCGGTGCGCCGCAGCGAGCAGGACGTGGCGCGCGCGCACGAAGAACAAAGCCGCGCCGAATCCGCTTACAACGTGGCCCACATCACGTATACGCGCCTGGCCGACGTGCAAAAATCGCGCCCAGAGCTCGTCGCACAGCAGGAAATTGACGTCGCGCAAGGCAAGGATCTGGAAGCGAGCGCTGGCGTGTCGTCAGCCAAAGACGCTCTGGCCGCCGCCGAACAAGCTTTGCTTTCCTCCAAGGCTTCGCTGGCAAAGGACCAGGCGCTATTTTCGTACGCGCGCATGACCGCGCCGTTTGATGCGGTCGTGACTCAAATTTACGCGTACACCGGAGCGCTGCTTCCGGCGGGGACGTCCTCGAACAAGGGCGACTCCGCGCTTTGCCACCTCTCGCAAAATAATCTCCTTCGCCTGGTGATTCCCGTGCCCGAACGAGCTGTCCCGGATATTCATGACGGCGAGACGATTGAGGTCGACGTCTCGGCGCTCAAACGAACCTTCAGCGGAAAGATCGTCCGCTATTCCGACCAAATCGATCCCGCCACGCGCACCATGCACACCGAAGTGAACGTGCCCAACGCCAACTACGAGCTCGTTCCCGGAATGTATGCGTCGGTGAAAATCCCGCTGCAATCCGCCCCCAACGTTCTCGCAGTTCCGGTGCAAGCAATCTCGTCTACCGGAACCAACCAGGGAACGGTGCTGGTGGTGAACTCCACCAATCACCTCGAACGGCGCGAAGTGAAACTGGGATTGCAAAGCGCCACCGACGTCGAGGTTCTCTCCGGCCTCAAGGAAAACGAAATGGTGGTGTTTGGCGAGCAAAATCAGTTTAAGGACGGCCAGCTCGTTTCTCCCCAGGTCGTGGCCAACCCGGAGCTCGAGTAAAAAACCATGCCAACATTTTCAATCAAGCACCCTTATTTCATCATCGTGGTTTGCCTTTTTATTTGCGTCCTCGGCATCACCAGCGTCGCGCAAATGCCCGTGGACATGTTTCCCCCGATCAACATTCCCGTCGTGCTCGTCGCCACGTTTTACAACGGCATGCCGCCCGAGCAGATCGAAGCCGACATCACCGACACATTCGAGCGCTTCTTCACCCTGGGAAGCGGCATTGATCACATGGAATCGCGCTCCATGGCAGGCGTCAGCCTGATCAAGATTTATTTCCAGCCCGGCACCGACGCAAATGCCGACGTCACCAACATTTCCAATCTCGCCATGGCGGATTTGCGCCGCTTGCCCGAAGGCACTCTCCCTCCCGTCGTGATGAAAGTAGACGCCTCCAGCCTTCCCGTATGCCTGCTCACGGTCGAAGGCCAAGGGCTCAACGAAACGCAGCTGCACGATTATTTGCAGTATCAAATCCGCAACCAGATTGCCGGTGTTCCCGGCGCCACGGTGCCTCCTCCCTACGGCGGAAAATATCGCCAGATCATGGTCTACGTGGATCCCGTGAAGTTGCAGGCGCACGAGCTGAGCCCCATGGACGTGGTGCGTGCGATCAACGAATCGAACCTGATCCTTCCCGCCGGTGATGTGCGCATCGGTCCGATGGATTACAACATCTACACGAACGCGCAAGTTCCCAACGCCGGTGCCTTGAACCAGGTTCCCCTGAAAACCGAAGGCGAAAGATCCGTTTTCATCTCCGACGTGGGCAAGGCCGTGGACGGTTCCTATCTTCAGTACAACATCGTCCGCGTCAACGGCCAGAAATCCGTATACGCGCCGATTCTCAAGCAGGGCGGCGACACGAACACCATCCTCGTAGTCAACGGAATCAGGAAAGCCATCAAGACGCTCCGCGACATTCCGGCGCAGTTGCATACGCACGTCGTCTTCGACCAATCGGTTTTCGTCAAGCAGGCAATTTCCACGGTACTGCGCGAAGGCGGCATCGGTCTATTCCTCACCGCCGTGATGATACTCGTGTTCCTCGGGAGCACGCGCGCCACGGCGGCGGTTTTTCTTTCCATTCCGCTCTCGGTGATGATCACTTTTTTCGTCTTGCACTCAGCCGATAAGACGATCAACAGCATGGTCCTCAGCGGCCTCGCGCTCGCATTTTCCCGCTTGATTGATGACTCCGTCGTGGTCATCGAAAATATCTACCGCCACATCGAACTCGGCGAGGATCCCAAAGTTGCTGCGGTGAAAGGCGCGAACGAAGTGGCGCTGGCCGTGCTGGCCATCATGCTCGTCGCCGTGGTCGTTTTCTTCCCGGTGACGCTGCTCTTCGGCGTCAGCAAGTATTTATTTTCCGCGCTCGCTCTCGGTGTCGTCCTCGCCCTTTTCGCTTCTTACTTCGACGCCGTCACCGTCGTCCCGCTCTTCTGCGCATATTTCCTGAAGCCGGCCCACGAACATGCCGAAGGCGCCGCAGTACCCAAAAAATCCTGGGGCGCCAGATTCCACGCAGGATTCAACGCCAAATTCGAAAAGATGCTGAACGTCTACGAGAAATATGTAAACAAGACGCTCGACCGGCCGCGCGAGGCGCTCTTCTTGTTTCGCAGGAATCTTCCTGCTCAGTTTTGTTCTGATTCCCTTCGTCGGCGTGTCGTTCTTTCCGCGCTCCGATGCCGGCCAATTCGTCATCAATGTGAAAGCTCCCACCGGCACGCGCATCGAGCTCACTAACGATTACGTCAAGCAGGTGGAAGGTATCGTGCACCAGGTCGTAAAGCCGGACGATCTGAACACCGTGGTCTCCAACATCGGCGTGATGCCCGATTTGTCTGCGCTGTTCACGCCCAATTCCGGCATGCACACCGCCTTCGTTCAGGTGGGCCTCAAGGAAGATCACAAAGTCAGCAGCTTTGTTTACATGGACGAAGTCCGCCGCCGCATCGCCTCCCAGCTGCCTCAGTTGCGCACGTATTTTCAGTCCGGCGGCCTGGTGGACGCTGTTCTGAATCAAGGCAAGCCCGCGCCGATTGACGTCCAGGTGAGCGGCATGGATCTGAAAACGGACGACCGCATCGCGCAGGACCTCGCGCGCCAAATCAAAGCCGCCCCTGGGAGTTTCCGACGTTTACATCCCGCAAGACATGGACTATCCCGCGCTGGAAGTGAACGTGAATCGCGAACGCGCCGCCGAGCTCGGCCTCAGTCCCAAGGAAGTGATCGACAACATCATCACCGCGCTCACTTCAGACGTGATGATCGCTCCCAGCTATTGGGTGGACCCCAAGAACGGCAACAATTACTTCGTCACCGTGCAATATCCGGAAAATCAGGTGAAATCCATCGAGGATTTGAAAGCCATGCCGCTGCACTCGCCTGACCTGAAAATGCCCACGTACCTCAATCAGGTCGCGGATGTCGTGCCGCTTCAAACGCCCACGGAAGTGGATCATTACCAGTTGCAGCGCACGATTGACGTTTACGTTGCGCCGACGGGAGAAGACATCGGCGGCCCGCAGCGCGAAATTTCCCGAATCATTCAGCACACGCAATTGCCGCCCAACACGCGGATTGATATTCGTGGCCTCGTGCTGACGATGGAGTCCTCCTTCAAGAGTTTCGGTCTGGGTCTTTTCCTCGCCGTGCTGCTCGTCTATCTCATCCTCGTCGCCCAGTTTTCGTCCTTCGTGGATCCGTTTCTGATCGTCCTGGCCGTGCCCACGGGACTTATTGGCGTAATCCTCACGCTTGCGCTCACCGGTACCACGCTGAATATTCAGTCGCTGATGGGCATCGTGATGCTTCAGGGCATGGTCGTTTCCAACAGCATCTTGATCGTTGATTTCGCCAACGTGCTGCGCGGCCAAGGACACAACTTGCGCGAAGCCGTCGTGCACGCCTGCCGCATCCGTTTGCGGCCTATTCTGATGACGTCGCTAGCCACCGTCGTGGGACTTTTGCCGATGGCTTTCAAGCTCGAAACCGGCAGCGAAGCCTACGCGCCGCTCGCACGCGTGATCATCGGCGGCCTGCTCACTTCGATCGTGCTCACCATCTTCGTCGTCCCCGCGGCCTATCTATTGATGTACCGCCGTCGCGCTGAAGCGGCTGCGTCATTAATCGCTGAGGAGGCTCACTAATGCGTCGCTGCAATTCTCTTTTCTCCTTCGTCGTTCTAATCGCTGCGCTGGGCGTCACGCTGCCAGCCTCGGCGCAAATGCAACCGGCGACGCCCCCACAGCCGCAAGCCCAGCCGCCAACCCAATCGTCGTCGCAGGCGACCCAGAGCCTCACGCTGCAGGAAGCCGAGAAAATCGCGGTTCAAAATCATCCGCAGATTCAAGCAGCGTCCTATCTCGCAAACCTGGCCAAAGCGCAGGTCACCGAGGCCCGCTCCGACTATTACCCCCACGCCTACGGCAGCCTTACTGGTGCGAAATCGGAAACCAATAGCCGTATCACCGCCGGCGCATTGAATAACTCCATCGTCTACGATCGTTTCGCCGACGGCGTGACGGTGCAACAACTCGTCACCGATTTTGGCCGCACCCACGAACTGGTGAAAAGCTCGCTGCTGCACGCCAAAGCCCAAGAGGAGAACGTCACCGCAACGCGAGCCGACGTATTGCTCGCGGTGGATGCCGCCTACTACGGCGTGCTGAAAGCGCAGGCGGTCCTGCAGGTTGCGCAGGAAACCGTCAAGGATCGCCAGCTCGTTTCCGATCAAATCACCGCGCTGGAAAAAAACAAATTGAAGTCCGGCCTCGACGTGAGTTTTGCCAACGTGGACTTGGCGCAGGCGCAGCTCTTACTCGTGCAGGCGCAAAATGACCTGCAAGCTTCCTTTGCCGACCTTTCCACCGCTCTCGGTTATTCCGATCAGCGCACGTTTCAACTGGCTGACCAACCGCTGCCTTCCGCGCCGGCGCCGGACCTTCCCACCCTCATCGCACAAGCCATACAAAATCGCCCGGAATTGGTGGGCCGCCGTCTCGATGTAAATTCCGCGCAGAGCTACGCCACGGCCGAGCGCGATCTTTGGTTTCCAACGATCAGCGGCGTGGGTGTCGCCGGCCTCACTCCGGTTCGCGAGGAGCCGCTTGCTTCGCGCTACGCTGCCGCGGGATTCAACGTGAATATTCCCATCTTCAATGGCCGGCAGTTCAACGCGCTTCACGCCGAAGCGAATGCGGAAGCCAGCGCCCAACAGCAATACCTTCGCGACTTGCAAAACAATATCGTCCGGGACGTGCGCAAGGCCTGGCTCAACGCGAATTCCGGTTACCAGCGCCTCGCTCTTACGGATCAGCTTCTGAATGAGGCGAATCAAGCGCTCAATCTGGCGCAAGCTCGTTACAAACTCGGCTTGAGCTCCATCATCGAGCTGAGCCAATCGCAATTGAACGAAACGCAAGCGGAAATCGCGCAGGCCAGCGCTAAATACGACTACCAGGCGGAATTGTCAGCTCTCAACTTCCAAATCGGCGCGCTGCAGTAGCAAGAAGTGCTGTCATCCTGAGCGAAGCGAAGGATCTCTCTTTGCTTTTTAGCATGGGGAAGAAGCAAGCGTTCGCGCCAAGTCGTCCGCGTTCCTAATTCGCCGGCTTCACCGACTCCATCAATCCGAAAAATCCCTCCGCAAGCGTGGGATGAATGTACACGGCGCCTTTGAGCACGGTGTAAGGCGCCTTGGCCAAAATCATCGCGCCCAGGATCTGCACAGTCTCGCCGCCCTCGCTGCCCAGAATCGCCGCGCCCAGAATCTGATCGTTCTCTCCATCGACGATGATTTTCATCAGGCCGATCGTCTCATCGCGCTCGATCGCCCGCGCCACAGAAGACATCGGGTATGTCCCCATCTTGAATTTGCGTCCCGAAGCCCGTGCGACCTGCTCAGTGATTCCCACACGCCCCAGCGGCGGGTCCGTGAAAAGCGCGTACGGAAGATAACGGTTTTCGATGGTGAGGTTTTTTCCTTCGATCAGGTTTGCATAAACGATCTGATAATCGTTGTAGGAAATGTGCGTGAAAGCCGGGCCGCCTTTCACGTCGCCGGTCGCCCAGATTCCTGGCGCGCTCGTTTCCATCCTGCCGTTCACTTTGACGTAGCCGCGCGCGTCGGTTGCGACGCCAGCTTTCGCGAGGCCAAGGTCCTCGGTATTCGGTATGCGCCCGCTGGCGACCAGAAGATGCGAGCCTGAAGCTGTCTTCGTGCCCTCTTTGGACTCAAACGTTAGCGCAATCTCGCCGCTGCGATTTTCGACGCGCATTATTTTCGCACCGAGCGCGAATTCGACGCCTTCGGCTTCCAACGCCTTTTGCAATATTTCGGCAATGTCCGGATCTTCGTTCCGCAGAATCCGCTCGCTCCTGTGAATAATCGTGACGCGGCTGCCAAAGCGGCGAAACATCTGTCCGAATTCCAGGCCAATATATCCGCCGCCCATCACCAGCAAATGCTTGGGCAGGTCCTGCAATTGGATGATGGACTCGTTCGTGAGGAAGGGAACGGAGTCAATCCACGCGATCTTGGGAATTTCGGGGCGCGTGCCCGTATCAATAAAGATTTTCTCGCTTTCGAAAGTTTCGCCGCCCGCTTCCACTTGATGAGGTCCGCTGAATCTGGCGTGCGCGCGCACCAACCGGATATTGGGCCGGTCATTGATGCGTTTCTGGATCGAATTGCGAAAGTTTTGCACCACCTTGTTCTGTCGCGCCACCACCGCGGGAAGATCCACGCTCACGTCGCTCGCCCGTACTCCCCAGCGCGCCGCGTCCCGCGCATAACGCGCCACCTGCGCCGAAGCAACCATCGTCTTCGTGGGTGTGCAGCCGGTATTGATGCAGGATCCGCCCAGCTCCGCGCGCTCGATAAACGCAATTTTCCACCCGTGGTCCGCCAGCGCGTACGAGAGTGGTTTCCCGGCCTGCCCTGACCCAATCACAATCGCATCGAATTTCATCTCGCCACCTCAACATTTGCGCTAGCAGTTTACTAGCAATCGAAGCGCGGCGGTCGCTTCCCTGCGCCGGAACACGCCGGCGGGCGTAAGGCATGCATTCCCGATGCGCCAAGGAAACCTGCGCAAAAATTTAACGCTGCATTCGGACCCATCGCACCTAGAATTTACGGATGGCCAGGGGATGGGAAAGCAAAGCAGTAGAAGGACAGGTTCAGGAATTTCAGTCCAAAGAAGATCGCCAAAATAAGAAGCAGCTCAGCCAGGCCCAAGTCGAAACGCGGCGGCAAACCCAAGTACTGTTGCTCGCCCGGGCCCGCGTCGAAAAACAATTGCAATCCAATCAAGATCCGCGCTATCGCGAACAACTCACCCGCGCGTTGGCCGACCTGGACGCCCAGTTGGCCGAATTATCGGACGAGTCGAAGTAGCCGCGCTCCGCTGAATCGCTGATCCCGCATCGCCTCGCCGCATCCCGCCCCATAGTTGGTCATCTTGGTCGTTTGTCCGACTGAAACAACGCAAATCTGGGCGAAGAGGTACGTTATGATTTGGATTGAGAGGACGCAATGCCGCCGCAGAACGAAGCAGCGTCTGAAGTCGTGCAAGCCCGTTGTTGCATTGCGGGCGGCGGGCCGGCTGGAATGATCGTCGGTTTTCTGCTGGCACGCGCGGGGGTAGACGTCGTCGTGCTCGAAAAGCACGCCGATTTCCTGCGCGATTTCCGCGGCGATACGATTCATCCTTCCACTCTTGAATTGATGCACGAATTGGGAATCCTGCAAGATTTTCTACAGCGTCCTCATCAGGAAATTCAGCAAATTGGAGGTCAAATCGAGACGGAGGAAGTGACCATTGCCGATCTATCTCACCTCCCCACGCATTGCAAATTCGTAGCCCTGATGCCGCAGTGGGATTTCTTGAATTTTGTCACCGAAAAGGGCCGGGCTTATCCGAACTTCCACCTCCGTATGCAGTCCGAGGTCACGAACCTGATTGAAGAAAACGGGAAGATCGCCGGCGTTCGCGCGAAGACGCCGAGCGGAGCCATCGACGTGCGGGCGCATTTGACCATAGGAGCGGACGGACGCCATTCCATCGTCCGCCAGAAGGCCGGGCTTAAGGTGATTGATCTTGGCGCGCCCATTGACGTGCTCTGGATGCGTGTTTCACGGCAGCCATCGGACCCGCACCAGACTCTCGGCCGCTTTCATGCGGGTAGAATTTTAGTCACGCTCAATCGCGGTGATTATTGGCAGTGCGCTTACGTAATACCCAAAGGCGCCTTCGAGACCATCAAGCAGAAGGGCCTGCAAGCGTTTCGCGACGACCTCGCGAGCATTGCTCCGTTCCTTCGCGACCGCACGGCCGAATTGAAAGACTGGAACGACGTCAAATTGCTCTCTGTTTCCGTGGATCGTTTGCAGAAGTGGTGGCGCGCTGGACTTCTCTGCATTGGAGATTCCGCGCACGCGATGTCGCCGGTCGGTGGTGTCGGCATTAATCTCGCGATTCAGGATGCCGTGGCCGCCGCGAACGTGCTGGCGAAACCACTCGTGCAAGACGCGGTGACGGATGATCTACTCCACAAGGTTCAAGAGCGCCGGGAATTTCCGACGCGCGCAACTCAGCGAGTCCAGATTTTCGCTCACAAGCGGTTTCTGAGTCCGGCCCTGGCGCACCGCACGCCCGCTCGCGAACTGCCTCTGCCGTTGAAATTGCTCCGTGACTTTCCGATATTGCGCCGCATCCCAGCCCGCATGATCGGAATCGGCTTCCGGCCCGAGCATGTGCGCACGCCGCGTGCGGCTAATCCCGCGGCCGTCCCGGATCGGGGTCCTCGATAAACACCACGCCGACTCCGTTCTGATTCTTCTCACGCCCCAGATCGAAATGCACCACGGTACCACGCAATGTCAGCATGCTCGATCGCGTGGGATCGCCCGAGGCTTCAATTACGACGCGCACTTCGGATTGCAATCGCGGCCGGCTGTTCAGCGCGAGGTAAGCACCCTGCAAGCTCAAATCGCGCACCGTGGCTTTCTCTTCAAATGGCTTTCCGTCTTCGGTCAGCCCGCTGATCGTCGCCGCAAACCTGAGCCGCCGCCGCAACCCCAACCGCGATTCGCGAATGGCCACGTTCACCCCGCGCTCGCTCATGGTGATGGACATGCCTTCGGTGGCCGCCCACGTGGCTGGAAATTCCTGGCGCGCCGCTGAAAGGAATCCATCCACGATCTTGTCCGATGAATCGGGATCGTGGTGAAACAAAACCAGATTGCGGACTTTCGCCTCGCGCGCGATCTTCACGCCCTCCAGCCAACTCGAATGTCCCCAACCTCTGCGTTCCGACGCAAGCTGTTCCGGCGAATATTGCGCGTCATACACCAGCACATCAGCCCCGTGTGCCAGGTGCCGCAGATTATGGTCGCACTCCGAGACTCCCGGCTCGTTATCCGTCGCGTAGACCATCGAGCCGCCCGCCGTGTCAATCCTGTATCCCAGGCATCCCTGCGGATGATTTAAAAAACAAGTCGAAATTCGCGTGCCGTTCACTTCCCATTTTTCGCCGTCGGTCACTTCGCGAAATTCGCGCGCGGCTGTCATCATCGTCACGTCCACGGGAAAGTAGGGCGTGGCGAGCTGCGCCGCGAACACTTGCTCCAGGCTATTCGGCCCCAGAAACTTGGATTGAAAACTGTAAAATTGAAAACGATTTTGCGATTCGAAGAACGGATGAAAGAACGGAATTCCCTGGATGTGATCCCAGTGGTAGTGGGTAACTAGGATGTGCGCGTCAATGCCCAGACCGCGTTGCGCTTCCGTCAGGCAGTTTCCCAGCGTGCGCAGCCCCGTCCCGCAATCCAGAATAAATTTGGTTCCGTCCGGCGCGGTCAATTCCAGGCAAGGAGTGTTGCCGCCGTAGCGCCAGGTATCGCGCTCGAGCGTCGGCGTGGAGCCGCGCACTCCCCAGAACACCAGCTTGGCAATTTGGTGCGTCATCGCCGGGTGAATCGCGATGTTCCCCGCCCGCGCTCCCTCTGAGAGTTGAAGGCCACGAAACTGTGCCATGGTAGGCGGGTGCGGCAAGGTAAGTCAATTGAGTTTCCTGCCGCGCGTTCGTTCTCGCCGCCAATTCGCGCCGAAAGGCTTCGCTGCTAACTCCTAGCCCTAGCGGCGCGAATCCTCGCTGTGCCCGCAGCCGAATCACGGTTAAAATCCCACTGATGCACGATCACGCGCACGGCGGCGCTCATCACTCTCACGCTGGTCATGACCATCATCATGGCCACAGCCATGGACTTGGCGGACACTCGCACGTGTCTCTTCCCGCGGAAGGAATGACTCTAGCGCTGGGCGCGGCGGTGATTGCAACGTTTGCGCTGGTTGCCATCGAACTCATCGCTGGATACGCCGGCCATTCGATCGCCCTCGTCAGCGACGCGGTGCATAACCTCACCGACGTGCCGACATTGGTGCTCTCGTGGCTCGCGATGCGTTGGGCGATGAAGCCTCCCACGCCTGAAAAAACGTACGGCTATCACCGCGCAGGAATCCTCGCCGCGTTCGTCAACGCTGTGCTGCTCTCTCTCGTTTCGCTCGGACTCTTGTACGAATCCTTCATGCGGCTGCGTAGCCCGGTGGAAGTGAAGACCGGCCTCATGCTTTGGGTCTCGGTGTTCGCGCTGCTTGTGAATGGCGGAATCACGCTCGCTGTGCACAGCGGCCGCCGCGACCTGAATGTGCGCAGCGTGTGGATTCACAATCTTGGCGACGCGCTTTCGAACGTGGCCATTGTGCTCGGAGCGCTCGCGATTCGTTACACCGGCGCCGCATGGGTGGATCCCCTCATCGGTCTTGCGATCGGCGGGATGGTCCTATGGTCGGGAATCGGCATTTTGCGCGAAAGCTCACACATCCTGCTGGAAGGCTTGCCGCGCAATATTCAACTCGAAGCAGTCGCCCGCGCATTACTGCGCGTCGAAGGTATCCAGGAAGTTCACGACATCCATATCTGGACGCTCGGCACCGACCTCAACGCGCTCTCCTGCCACATACGCATCCCCGACATGCACATGGAAGAAAGCGAAAAAGTTCTCACGCAGGTCCGCGAAGTCCTAGCCAGCGAATTCCAAATCAGCCACACCACCATCCAATTCGAACGCGCCGGACTCCCCGCCCACGCCGGCCTCTACATGCCTGAACCCCTGCAGCGCTCGGAAGACTAGGCCAGCGAAAACGACCCGAATCGTGACCGCCCTTGCAATTGGCGCAAAAAACGAAGTGGGTGTCATCCCGAGCACAGCGAGGCCTGCCTGCCACAGGCAGGGATCTGCTTTTCGCCGAAAACCAAGGAAAAAGCATATCCCCCGTGCCAACTTCGCCCTCGGGATGACAGTTCTGCCAAGGTTTCCCGGTTTGGGAGTTACAGCGGCAACTGCAGAGGAGTTCCGCGCTCTTCGTTCACGCGGGAGGTCGAATCGCTATCAATATCGCTCGCGGACACCGTGCGGCGCCCGCCATCGGGCGTTATGTAGATGATTTTGTCTTGCGCGCGCGTGAACGCGAGCGCATCCACTTGCGTCCCATCGCGCATCACGAGAGTAAACGAACCCACATCCGGCAATGGCGCAGCTTCTTGCCGTTCTGGCGCAGGCATCGGTGCATTCGTGGCGTCGTTGCGAAAATCGCGTTGCTGATCGTCGGGCGCCTGTTGGTCATCCGCCTGCTGGCTTTCGTCTTGCTGGTCCGCAACCACATCGCGCTGGTCGGTCGCGTCCTGCGTCTGTCCGTCGGAATCGTCATCCGCGACCGGGCCCGCATAGTAATAGCCTCCGCCGGTGAGAAAAACAAACTGAGGTGTGCCGCCTCGCGGATTACCCGGCGGCTGATGGTTGCGGTTGCCGCTATTCCCAACGCGGATGGGTCCGACGTGCGGCGCTCTGATCCCCAGCGGCGAATTGCCCGTCGTGCCCGTGAGCCGGTACGGTGCGACCGCGCCATACGCTGTAAACGGATTTGTCCGTTGGCGTCCTACGGACGAGCCGGTGTTGATCGTGACAGAGGGAATGGTGCGGATGGCGGCCGAATGGGTGCCACCGCCAGAGAAAGACATCCCGCCAGAGGGGCCGCCGGCGCGCATACCGCCACCGCCGCCTCCCCGCTGTGCTTGGACCCCTGCGGGAATCGCGAGTAGCGCCACTGTAACTAGCCCGAACAGTGACCGACGTCTCATAACTCCCCTCTCCGCCCCACACTCGTCAGACGCCCCAAACTGCCCGGCGGTTGCTGCCACTTTACACCGTTTACAACGAGCGGTACAGACGGAGGCGCGGCCCCAAAGTATCGCTGCATCGCGAACTATTCCAGGCGTTTCGGTGTCTAATCGGAGTGGTGAGTTGTGTTTTTCCGGCGCTTCGACGCGACATCGATCCAAGCCGCTGGGAAATCTCACCTTTGCTTTTCCCTATCCCCCGGATGTGCTATAAACGTCCGTCCGAAGGACTACTAGAAATGGGACAGCCGGAAGCCGCTTTACGAGCGGCGCAAGCAGCGGAGTCGAACGCGATCCGTCGCGCGGTTCCGCCGGAGCCGGCAGAGGCATCACTGTATTGCCCGCGATGTTCGGCTCGACTCGAGCCGCGAAAGTGCAAGATGATCTGCACGTCTTGCGGGTATTACATGTCCTGCTCGGATTTTTACTGACGAGAAAGCTCGCCGCCCCAGGGCAGTGGCTTCTCATTTACGCTGATTCCAAATACCGTTTCGAATTTTCCAGGAGGCGCGAACGTGGCACTGAGAATGGTTGAGAACGAAGTGAATGGCGTGACCGTGCTCGAGATCGAAGGGCGCATCGTGCTGGGCGAAGAGAGCAACGCGTTCCGTGAGAAAGTGAAAAGCCTGCTGGCGGCGGGCAAGAAGAAGATTGTGCTGAATCTCGCGCAGGTCGGTTACATAGACAGCGCGGGCCTTGGCACTCTGGTGGCCACCTTCCACAGCGCCCGCTCGCAAGGCGCCGTCCTGAAGCTTGCCAACCTCGGTTCGAAATTCAAGGAAGTGCTGCAAGTCACGAAGTTGATGACCGTGTTCGATACCTACGACAGCGAAACGGCCGCGATTCAAAGCTTCGCGAAGAGCGCCTCGTAGTTCTGGCGGCGGCTCTGCGACTTTCCAACGCTAACGCGAGGCGGGTCTTGCACCCGCCCCGCGCCCGTTGCCGCGATTCTCGTTCACCGCGCAGGCAAGGCTCTCTCTCCGCCGTGCTGTTTCTTGTTCCCCCTTCTGAGCGTCGCGATGCCCGCCCGCCGCAGCTAGGGCTCTGTCTTCGCCGTGCTGCGTCCTAGTTCGTCATCCTGAGCGAAGCGAAGGATCTCTCTGTGCCTCGCTCATCGAACGCAGCAAAATTACGGTACTCAACGTCCCAGTACGCGCGGTGGAATATTTTGCCCGTGCCTCCGCAGAAAATACCGGGCAAATTCTCGCTCCGAGATGACCAAGTACAAAGCCCGTCGCTCTCCAACCGATTGAATTAACGCGACTAATCCCTCCCCATCGCCAACGGCGATAAAAATGCCGCTCTCAACCCAAACGCTATTCGGCCACGCACCAAAATCCAGCCCCAAACCATGACTTGAGGTGACGCATGTACCGCACAAGCGCAGTCCTGAACATTGCCATCATAATCGTTGCGTTAGGAGCAACTGCTTCCGTCGCAAGTTCAGATTCAAGAAATGCCGGAGACTCTCCGGCGCAGCAGTTAGCGGCGCAAAACCAGTCCCAAATCCAATCAAACGATAAGGCCGAAGTAAAAACCTTCAGCGGAACCATCTGGATGAATGGCGACAGGTTCGTCCTGAGAGACGAGCGCGAAAAACGCTGGTATCACCTGGATGCGGACCAGAAGCTAATCGCCAAATTCGAAGGCAAAGAAGTGAAAGTAACCGGCACCCTGGACTCCACCACCAGCGAGATCCACGTTCAACGCATCGAAGAAGGGTGAGCCTAAACGTAAATGTGGAAGCGATTCTTACCTGCAACGATTTGGTCTGTCTAGCAAGCTTCAATCTTGGAGGTGATGAACCATGGGAGCACTGAGGAGGAATGGCCTCAGGTTGATAGCGCTCGTCTCCGTCGTTTTCTTGCTCGGAGGATGCGGGCACAACACGCAAGCGAGCTACGATCCCGACAACGCCAACTCGAAGCCGGGCCTGCTCGCCAGAATATTCGCGACAACGAACGAGGTATCGGTTCCGGAGGGCACGGAACTGAATGTGGTGCTCGGTCAAAGCATTTCCACGGCGGCGAACCGCTCCGGCGATTCTTTTCAGGCCACTCTCGCCTCACCAGTGCTGGTTGATGATAAGACCGTGATCCCGCGGGACGCTTTGGTGAAGGGCCATATCGTTGACGCACGACCGTCAGGCCATCTGAGAGGCGTCGCGCGTCTGGAACTCACGCTTGACTCCATTGAGGTAAATGGAGAAACCTACGAAATCGCCACCGAAGACTTCGGCAGGAGGGGGAAAAATCACAATAAGCGCAACGGCATCTTGATCGGTGGCGGCGCAGGCGTCGGCGCCGCAATCGGCGCAGTTGCCGGTGGCGGAGTCGGCGCGCTGATCGGAAGCTCTGTGGGCGCCGGAGCAGGAACCGCAGGCGCCGCGTTCACGGGCAAGAAGGACATCCGCGTCCCCGCGGAAACCACTCTGTCGTTCCGTCTAGCGCGCCCCGTGACCATCCCCGTGAAGACTTGAGCTCGCAACATCCGGCGTCTGCGGGAGGCCCGATCAATGATCGGCAACGAATCGCGCTACGAACAATTCTGAAAATCGATTTCCTGTGGCGTGACCGTCGCTCCGGGGGTCACCTTCAATGGATTTCCGTTCGCGTCTAAGTTGGTGGTTTTTGATGGGGGTGCGCAATCGGTCGTGCCGCCGCTCAATGGCACAAAAGCATTCGCGCCCACCGAATACAGCACGTCGCCCGAAGGCGGGGCAGAGTAAGTGATTTTTCCGGAGGAGAACACTCCAACGCTGGGGTTGCTTGCCGGCTCAATTAGCGTGTACTGAGCGCAATTTGTGTTCACCGGTGCGCTTGCCGGGCAATTCGCATTCGAATCCACGGAGATATTCGAAACCGAGCTGCCTTCCGCAGGGATTGTTACCGCAAGGGATGCTCCACTGGGCAAGGTAATCGTCTGCAAGGCGGAGACCGAAGCATCAATGGATGTCGCGGCAGATCCGCTTGTCGCTGTCACAAACCCCCGAAGCGTCGCAGCCCCCGGCGTCGCTCCCGTCTCCGGGGCTAATGGAATCGCTCCCAAATTGGTGCCACCGAGCACGCCGACCGCCACCGTCGCGTTGTATGCCAATCCAGCGCCATTGATCGCGACCACCACCACGTCGAATGTCGCCGCTGTTGGTAGCGGACAGAAGTTGAAGTTGCCTCCTGAATCTGCAGCCGTCTGCATGAAGATAACGTCGGTCTTGGAACCTCCCGGCTGCTCGAGCGCGATGAGCACGGTGCCTCCGGCGATCGGCAGCATCGTTCCTGCGTCCACGACGTGCCCGCTGATGCCCGTACTGTTTGTGCTTACTTGCCCCGCCGTCAGCACCGGCTTCAACCGGAATTGACCGTTGCCTTCCTGGATGATTGACGCGCACGCATTGAAATCAATGTTGAGATCAACGTCCTGTCCGGCCTCGACGGTTATTGGTCCGCCTTCAATTTGCCCCGGAGGGATTTTCAAGCCGGTGTTCGCCTGACTGGAAAGTTGAAGTTCGTGAACGCTGCCGTCTTGTAGGATTGCGCAATTAAAGCCCTGATTGACGCAGGCATTGGTTGCCGGTAGGGGTCCGCTGCTTCCGTCGTTGGGAACCAGGAGTAAACGGATTTGCTGATAGGTGCCCGCGGGGAGAGCGGTATTTGATCCCAGCATCGTCAGTAAGCACGCGTCGGGTCCGGCCGCAAAGAGGTCAATCTGCATTGGTTGATTGTTAAGTTGCGGCGCCAGCTCCTGCCAGCCCGGGGTGTTGTCATCGGCGGTGGAGCTGGTGTGCGCTTGCACTGACCGAATTGTCACATAGACGTGCTGGAAGTCGCCGTTCGGATACTTGCAACTGGGCGGGTCCGTGATGCTCACATTAATGCTGCCCGTTCCGCTCATTGGTGTACTCGAACCCGAACCCGTGCAGCTCACCAGTACCGTGGCAAACACCACCAGCGCCATCAGGCTTCCCATCCATGCCAAAGTGGGCAAAGCCTTTAACTTGCTCTGCAACAAATAAGTCATGGTTGGTCTCCATCGGAAAGATACGGAAGGGCCTAAAACGCCCAGGCGGGGGGAGGGGCGTACCGACCGCAATTCTAGTGCGCTCGACCAGCGTCGTCAAGCGAACCCACAGCGAAGCAACCAGTCCGAACCGGCGCAACCCACCAGCGCCGCCTTGTCTTGAGAGCCCGCCTGACACGGCGTCGAACAGAGGCGCGGCATAAGTTAGCCCGGCACGCAAGCGCCGGGAACGCAGCACACAAAAATCCCGAGCCCCGGAGGTGGGGAGTGGCACAGCCACTCCCTTACCCTGAGATCTCGATAGCATCGAGACAGAAGGGTGGCTGTGCTCCTCGCCTTTCCGTCGCCGCACGTTCGCATCGCCCCGCACCGCGAGTCCTTAGGCGCCAAAGTCCAAATTCATCGTTTCAACAGCGGTGGGCGGTTGTTCTTCGAAGATAATTTTCTTGTCGAGGTACGTCAGGTTCCGTTGCCAATAGCGCAGTCCCAGCCATACTCCTGGCACCCAGGGAACGAAAACCAGAAACCGCAGAGGATCTTCAAACGCCCAGTGCTCCGCTGAAGACGTCAAGCCGCTGAAAGCGAAAAACCCGATGATGTAAATCAGAATGATCACGATTGAGTTGCTCTGAAACGCCGGCATCGAGCACGTAAACGGGATCTTTCGGAATCGCGTCACTACAATCTTGGTGAACAGCACGCACATCGCCCCGACAATCGCGATGTGGACGGACGCCAGTTCCCAACCCCAGAAATGCGCGTATACGGGGAGGCCAATCAAAATCAACGGGGGAAATAGCGGTAGAAAAATCAGTTTGCTAGCTAGGGGAGCACATCCGAAAGTATCGGGACTGACCGTTAGCCGGAACAACCAGTTCGCGCGCAAAGCGGCGGGAACCTCGAACGCGCAGCGCATTCCGAGAATCAGAAAGTAGCCGAGCGTTAGCGGAATACCCAGTATCGCCGCGGAAGGCACGTGCTCGCCCGCCTGTGCATTGACCGTGCCAGCCAGCGACTGCGCGGCAACCACGATTCCCAACCCTCCGAACCAACCCAGCGCCAGCGCCTGACTTTCACCGCGGGCAAGGGCCTTGATAGTGAAGCGATAGCATGCACGTTCGAATGGATTGCGAAAAACCAGCCGGTCCAACAAACCGAAGAGCGTGCGCACGATCGAGCCATCGCCTTTCGATGGACCTGCCGTTGATTCCGCGCCCAGAGCGAAACACCGGCGGTAACTGATGCCATAAGCGGCGATGCTCAACAATAGAACCGCGCCCGTCACTACCATCGCTCTCCCACCGAGCGCCGCGACCGTGGGACCTGCCTTTCCCAGCATGGCTTGATTGACGGAAATGAACCATACCGGCGGAAACATTCTGAGCCACGTATGTTGCGACAAATCGTGGATCGTAGTCGGCACCGCGAAGCTGGTCGAAAGCATCGCAAAAAGCAGTGTCACGATCGTGCATCGAATATACAGCGAGGATTTTTGGAACGTGCGAAACGGCAGTACGCTCATCAGCACGCCCAAACTCGCCAGCACCACCAGGAAACTGAACACGCTCGCCAGCACCACGCTCACAAGATGCGCCTCTAGAAATACCGCGTAGTAGCTGATAGAAGAGTGCGATCCACAAACTACCAAAGGAAAGAGCGCCACGGACGCGGCGTTCACATCGAGAGACACAATCGTGGCCCAAAAAAGAAGCGCGACAAGATTGGCAGCGAAAAATCGCCTGCTATGAATCGGCAGTGGCGCGAGGTTGGCGTAGTCGCGCCGGTCCGGCATCAGGCTGTCCCATTTCCACACTGCGACCGACGCGGTTACCACCATAGAAAGCGCGATAAAGAAATATTCATCGGGAAGCGACGCAACATAAGGATCGAAATCGACGTCACCGCGAAGAACCTGAAATAGCGATCCGTACTTGTCCGCCAGAAAGAGCGACGCGAATACACCGGGCAGAGCCAGCAGTCCCAGAACCGCTCCAAAACCGAATTCCACGCTGTCAGCTTGGGAACTTTCGCCGCCGTGAAACATTCTGTCCACGCAATGGCGGACGAGCCGGGGAAAAGGATTTGAGAAGACTTTTCCATACTCCGACGACTTCGGAATCACAGGCGAAGAAATCAAGAGGTTTCCATGACGTCGACGATGTCTCGCGCGGTCTTATCCGCGTCCCGGTCTTCCACCAAGTGCACGAACGCATGCTCCAGATTTGATTTCCCCGCCCTGTTCTGAAGCTCGCTGGTCGCGTCGTACGCCAGCACGCGCCCCTTGCGCAGAATCATGACGTGCGAGCAGACTTTTTCCACCACCTCGAGAACGTGCGAACAGTAGAAGATCGCTTTCCCTCGGTCGCCCAGCAACCCTAGCAAGTTCTTGACGATCAAGGCGGACGTGACATCCAGACCGGAAAGCGGTTCGTCGAAAATCAAGAGGTCGGGATCGGGCAGAAACGCTGCGATGAGCAGGATGCGCTGGCGCATCACCTTTGAGTATGACCCGATCGCGGAATGGCGATGCGGGTGCAGCGACAAGAGTTCCAGCAGCGCTCCAATTTTCTTGGCGAGAGCCGTATTGTCCATCCCGCGAAGAGTTCCCACCAGTTCCAGATATTCCCAACCAGACAGAAAAGGATAGAGGTTTGCCTCTTCCGGAACGTAGCCCAGCCGTTTTCGATAGCCGACCAAATCGCAGTGGATGCTTTCGCCGCAAAAAAGCACCTCGCCACGTGTGGGATCCGAAAGCCCGGTGAGCATCCGCACCGTGGTGCTTTTGCCGGAACCGTTGGGACCCACGCAACCCAAGACCTCACCCGACTTCAGCGAGAAGGAGATGTCGCTCACGGCAGGGACCGATGTGTAGCACTTCATCAGCCCCTTCGCTTCCAGCGCGATCATCGGGTCACCCGTGCAAGACGCCGCCTCTAAGCAGGCGCAAAATCACACCATACGCCTGATTGACACCGATAAGCCGCCGAAAGTTTCGACATTTCGCGCACTAAGAGCCGCGTCGCACGTTAGCATTGGTTCCGACTTAATACTCGTAATCACAAGGTAAATGTGATAAGGTAAGTCGGGGCACGTTTCTGGCCCCGCTGAGAATGCCACATGCTAATGGGTACACGGGCGACCGCGCCAGTAAGACGAGTGATCCGGAATCGTGTCGTTACAACGAGCACTCAGATGCCCACAAAGTTCGGCGCTGCGTCCTCCAAGCGACAGACGCTCACCTGGTACCGCGTTTCTAATCGCAACAATACCGCATTCAAAATTCCCGGCAACTTCATGAAATTAAACGCCGGGCCGAATTCTAATCGCAACAGCATTGCCGTCTTTTGTTCCTTGCGGCCACCGCAGTTTTCTCGCCACTCGTCACCAGCCACTAGCCACTGCATTTTCAATCGCCGACCCGCGCGATTAGAAATCATCGTAACTTACACAAGACAAACACCCACGCACCCAATCAATCGCCAACTTTCAGCAACTTCTGCGCACCGTCTTCTACCATCCAACTCCGCATCGCCTGCGCCACGTATTCCTAACCGGAACACGACTCCATTCAGAAATCGGCTAACTCCATGAAGACAAACGAGAAAATATTTTCTAACCGGAACAGGAATCCGCGTTTCGTCCTCCGCAGACTCGCGGTTCGAGTCAACCGCACAGGGATCTCCTCCACGAGTTACGAATCACGATTCACGAATCACGCTGTTTCTAATCGTCACACCCCGCGATTAGAAAACGCTCTATCTCAAACAAAACAAAGGATCGCACTCAGTTCTAATCGTCATTTCTTTGAGGTTCTTACGGCAGCAGTTCCAGAATCACGGGTCGCGGGCCAGGAAGCGCCACCGACGGATCACGCCTTTTGCGCAAGGGACGGTTTCGCGGCTCACGAATCACGAATCGTCACGATCCACGAATCGCGCCGTTTGCGTCCCGCGTGCTTTCGCGGGACACGCCCTCCTCTGCTACAATCTACGTTTCTCAAGCTGCTCAGACTGCCACCCGAGGCCCACATGGCTGAAATTCAACCTTTCCGCGCCTTCCGTTACGACACGAGCCGCGTCCCGCTGGACAAAGCTCTCACCCAGCCCTACGACAAAATCACGCCGGCAATGCAAGAGAAGTATTACGCCGCAAGCCCCTACAACCTGATAGCCATCGAAAAGGGCCGCACCGCGGCCACCGATACGCCCGAAAATAACGTCTACACGCGCGCTGGACAGAAAATCAAAGAATGGATCGCCGAAAGAGTCCTGGTTCAGGACGCCTCCCCTGCCATCTACGTCTATTCCCAGGAATATCTCGTCCCCGGAACGCACACCCGCAAGACGCGCATCGGATTCATCGCCCTGGGCCGCGTCGAAGATTACGACGCGCACATCGTCTTTCGCCACGAACGCACTCTTTCCGCGCCGAAAGCCGACCGCATCGAGCTTTTACGCCACACCCACGCGCAAACCGGCCAGCTCTTCATGCTCTACGACGACGCCCCGCGCCGCATTGACAACTTACTCGAAGAAATCGCGAAACAGCCCGCCGCCAACGAAATGCACGATGAATACGGAGTAACTCACCGGCTCTGGCCCGTCACGGACGTCGCCAACATCCGCAGAATTCAAAACGCGATGGCCGACAAAAAACTGATCATCGCTGACGGCCACCACCGCTACGAGACCGCCCTCAATTTCCGCAACGAATCACGCGTCCGCGAAGGCGTCAACGATCCCTACGCCGCGTCCGAATTCGTCATGATGACCTTCATCAACACGCACTCCAAGGGCCTCACCATCCTGCCCACGCACCGCCTCATCCGCAACGTCCCCGATTTCGATTTCGACAAGTTTCGCCAAAACGTCGCCCAAGCATTCGACTGGTATTCCTACCCGTTTCAAAATCCCGAAGAGCGCGCCACTGCGTTCGCCGAGTTTCACAAAGACCTGGAAAAAGTGAACCACGGCCGCCGCGCCATCGGAATCTACCCCGGCGGAGGCGCATTCTATCTATTTCTGCTGCGGCGCGACGCGGACCTGGAAACCATGTTGCCGGATGTCTCCGAGGCGCAGCGCGGCCTGGACATCGTTCTGCTCCACCGGCTCATCATCGAACGGGGATTGGGAATCAGCGCCGAGGCCGTAGCAGCCGAAAAGAATGTCGGCTACGAACGTGAAGTGGACGCAGCTCTCGCGGCGGTAGATCGTGGTGAAGCGCAACTCGCATGCCTGCTGAATCCCGTGCGCGTCCAGCAAGTGGCCGATATCGCACTCGGCGGCGACGTCCTTCCCCAAAAATCCACAGACTTCTACCCCAAACTAATGAGCGGCATCGCGATTTACCAAGTGGAAGGACGCGTCGAAGGTCAAGCCGGCGCGCGCAGCGGCCAGTGAATGAGGCGCTACGACAAACGTTGGGAATAGCGAGCGTTCTAGCGGCGGGCAGGATTCGCAACGCTCACGATGACGACTGACATGCTAGTCGGGCATGATTAGGGGCTTTTCTCTGGGCAGCGCGTCGAGGGTGGCTTTGTCGAGATGAAGATGAGCGGCAACGAGTTCGGGAGGAGTGTGGGATAACCACTCGGAGAGGGCTAGATCCTGGTAGTAGGGGCTTTTGAACATCTCTAGGAACTTTAGGTCTGTGGTGCCGGTGTTTTCGATATAGTGCGGAAGCGTTTTTTGGATGTAGCCGACGTCGCCGGTTTCGAAATCCATCGTGCGGGCGCGGCCGCCGGTGGCGAAAACGGTCATGCGGGCTTTGCCGGCGAAATAAAATTGCCATTCATCGGCGTTGGGATGCCAGTGGAGTTCGCGGAGGCCGCCGGGTTTTACGGTGACGATGGCGGCGGAAATGGCTTGGGAAATTTTGAAATTGTTGGAATCAATGATGCGGACTTCGCCGCTTTTATTGGATTTGGTGGGAGGCATCTGCATCGTGCGAAATGCGAAATCAATTGGCGAAGGGCCGGGCGCGCCGGCGGCGATGCGGCGATCTTCGGCGAGAGGGCCGGGGACGTCGGCCTGAAAGATGAAGAGTTCTTTCTTGGGCATGGCGGCCAGGGCTTGTTGATTGACGCCGAAATTTTTGGCTACGACGTCGGGAGGCGTGTGCGCCATAAAGTCCGAGAGCAGGACCGTGGCGTATTCGGAGAAGTTGCCATCGTCGAAGACGAGCAGGAATTCGCAGCCGTCGGGGGCGAGTCCCTGGATCGAGTGGGGAATTCCCGTGGGGAAAAACCAGAGGTCGCCTTCCTTGACGTCGGTGACGAAACTTTTACCTTCCGAATCAATGCAGGTGATGCGCGCGCTGCCGTACAGCATGAAGGCCCATTCGGCGGCGCTGTGCCAGTGGAGTTCGCGGACGCCGCCGGCGGTGAGACGCATGTCCACACCGGCGAGGGTGGTGGCGACTGCGAGTTCGCGCTGGGTGACTTCGCGGGACCAGCCGCCTTCGTGCTGGCGCTTGTGCGCGAAGGAAAATGGATATTTGAAAGTTTGCACGCCGCCGGCGTCGGTGGGCAGCGGGTGATTGGAATCCGGATTCGCCGCGTCGAGCACGGAATTGGTGGGGCCGGGATCGCTGGCGCTGCGATCTGTCGCGGTCTTTGCAGCTGATCGTTCTTGCGCGCCGAGCTCTTCTCCGCACAGTAGGCTGGCGGCCGCGAGAGCTGCGGAACCCACTCCCAGGAATCCTCGTCTGGTTAGTCTTTCTTTTTCTTCTCCATCATTCATAGTGCGCTCCTTCAACAGACATGAATTGGAATGAATTTTTTTCGTGCGCGTTCGAGATCAGATCTCGGTGGGATTGTACGACATAAGCAGACCGCCGCGACAAGCGCGGAAACGGTTGAATCAACGCGGCGCCAATCGGGAGATTGGCGTCCCCAGCTTGTCGGTCAAAATGTGAATTCGGCGATTTGGTTTAGTAAGCGGATCAGCGTGGCGATTTCTTGGGGCTTCAGAGTCTTGCGGAGTTTTTCTTCGGCATTGCGGCGTTCTTTGATCAGCGTGTCGCGGTACTGGTTTCCCTTTGCCGTGAGGTGCACGGGGAGCGCCCTGCCCGTCGCGGCTTTTTTTTGGGCTAAGAGGCCTTCGCGAATCATGGTTTTGATGGCGCGATGGACTACGGTGCGGTCGAAGCCGAGGACTTTGGCGATTTGATTGGGATTGAGCGCGACGCCTCCGCGCAGCGTGGACATGATGAAGCCGCGGGTCTGCGAGCATTTGGTTTTTTGCTCGAGCTGCTTGCCGACGGAAGAGTAGGCGAAGGCGAGATTCAACAGGATTGAGTCTTTCACGATTTGCGGCGGGATCGGGACGAGCTTTTTGTCGACGATATTCATAAAACCTGCACCGTTTCCGCGAGCGGCCTGCGCCACTGCGGGCGGTCTTCGTGCTCGGCGGATTTTTTTCCGATGGCGATGACCATGACGATCTCATGATCTTTGCGCGAAAGCTTCAGCAATTTGGCGAGGCGGCGGGCGTCAAATCCTTCCATGGGGCAGGTGTTGAGGCCGAGAGCTTGGGCAGCGATCATTAAATTCTGGCAGGCGAGCGCGGCGCTTTTAGTGGCCCATTTGAACATGCCCTGCCGCCCGACGGGGAGCGTGCCGCCCGTTTTCCAGATGTGCAGGAGGCGGAGGATGATCCATTTGATCGCGCCAAAAATGCCAAACCAGCCCTGGATGAAAAACCATTTGCCGAATTTGGCGCGGCGTTCGTACTCGGCGATCTTTTTTTCGGTGAAGCCGGCGGTGCGCATCCAGGCGAGTTCGCCAGCGGTGGTGGATTTCCAGGAGCCGATGTCCGCAACGGCGACGACCAGGGCGGCCGCGGTGGCGGCGGGGCTTTGGCCGAAGCAGAGGCGTGCGGCAGTCCTGCGGATTTCGGGAGTGGCCAGCCAGTAGAAGCGGTAGGGCTGGATGTTGAAGCTCGAGGGGGCTAGGCGGGCGGCGTGTAGGATTTGGTCGCGGGTTTCGGACGGGATTTCGATGGGGTCGAAAACCTTTACGGCTCTTCTTTGACAGATGGCTTCGAGTGCGTTGGGCATTGTGGTGAACCTCCAATGTTGCTATTACAACATATTGATGTTGTCTATGCAACATGTAATTGTTGCTGACGGAGCGCATGGGGAATCAAAGGTTGGTCGGTGCGAAGCAAAGGCAACGGCGCCCACCTACCCTTCGTGCTCTCAGGGTAAGAAAGTGGCCGCTACGCTTCGACCCGACGCTATCGGATCTCAGGGCGAATCACGCTGCAGCGCGATTCGCAACGTCAACGGCAAGGTCAACGGCGAAGGCGACTGCAACGGCGGATGTAGCGGCTATGGCGGATTGTCGTTCTCGAGCTTGTCGGCAGCGGGTGACATTGTTGTGGGTGCCGCATAAAATGAATTGTTCTTTTGTTGCGGCGAGATTTTGCGGGATTTTGGGAGGTTCCGTCGGGGATGACCACAAATCATAAGCGGTTTGCGGGCGTGCGCGTTTTAATCTTTGATCTGGACGGCACTTTGATTGATTCGAAGCTGGATCTGGCGCATGCGGTGAACGCGATGCTGGCGCACTTGGGGCGGGAGGCGCACGTTCACGAGACGATTTTCAGTTTTATCGGGGATGGGGCGGCGATGCTGGTGCGGCGGGCGCTCGGCGAGGGCGTTAGGGACGCCGAGGTCGAACAGGGGCTCGATTATTTTCTGAAGTACTACCGGGCGCACATGTTGGATAACACTGTGGCGTATCCGGGCGTGCGTGAGGCGTTGGCGGAGTTGGCGGGAGATTCGACGAGGCTTGCGGAGCATCCGGCGCGGGTGATGGCGGTGCTTACGAACAAGCCTGTGGTTTTCAGTCGGGCGATTCTGGATGGGCTCGGATTATCGCAGTATTTCCGATTTGTCTATGGGGGGAATAGTTTCGAGAGGAAGAAGCCGGACCCGATGGGAGTGGAAGTTTTGTTGCGCGACCTGCAGGCTTCGCCGCGGCGAGGCGTTGATGATTGGAGATTCGGACGTGGACATCAAGACAGCGCGGAATGCTGGGATATTTGCGTGCGGAGTGAGTTACGGATTTGGACTGGCGGGTTTGCGCGCGCATCCGCCGGATCTGATGGTGGATAGTTTGCTGGAGCTTTCGGGGTATCTGGACGGCAACGCGCGGATTCCGTAGCCGATGATGTGGCGTGCGCGAAAGATGGCGGACTGAAGTCCGCCGCTACAAAGGCTTCTTGTGGCTGAGAGTGTTGCGATCAAATCTATTGCGCCGAGTTGCGGCGTTGTCGTTTGTTGTCTTGCTGATGTTGATGGTTGGGGGATTTTTGCGCGGCGATCCTCGTGCGTTTTCCGTTTCCGGTACGTGATGCGAAAAGTGCGGCTGCCGAGGCGGCGATGCCTTTTCGTGCGGGCGAGATTTTGAATTATCGGTTGGAGTGGGCGCCGTTTTCGAACGCGGCATCGGTGCAGACTGCGGTTGTGGAGCGGCGCGATCTTTTCGGGTGGCAGACTTGGCATTTTCGCGCTTCGGTGCACTCGCAGCCGCCTTTGCGCAACCTTTTTGAAGTGGACGACCAGTTCGATTCCTACACTGATGCCGCGAGTCTTGAAAGCCATCAGTATGAGATGTATCTCGATGAAATGGGAAAGAAGCAGGACGCGGTGCTGCACCTGATCGCGATCGGGCAATCGCGGCGGGGGAATGTGGCGCCGATGATTGTCCAGCCGGGAACGCGGGATCCTTTGGGCGCGTTTTATGCGCTGCGGGCCACCGATTGGAAGCGCACGCCGGAATTGCGCGTACCGCTTTACGACGGGAGCGATTTGTACGAGATGCGCGCGCATTTGGAAGTTCCGGTGGAGACGGTGGCGATTACGATCGGGAATTATCAAGCCACGCGGATTGCCATCCATCTTTTCATGCGTGGCAAGGAAGTGCCGCAGACGAATTTTTCGGTTTGGCTGGCGCATGACGCGTGCGCGGACGCCGGTTCTTGTGGAGGCGGAGATGCCTTATGGAAATTTTCGCGCGGAATTGACGACGGCGCCGAAGTGAGGAAGAGCAGGAGCTTCAGCGGCCAAACAGCCTGCGACAAAACGAATCGCACTGTTTCAAGTACGAATTCGGCTTGAGGAATCTGCTATTGCGCCAAGTTTCAGAGAAAAGCAGATCCCTCGCTGCGCTCGGGATGACATACACACCACTCTCGCGCGATTTTGAAATTCTGAACGCGAAAGTTCGCTTTAGCAAATTGGGCAAGTGATTGTTGCAGGCGATTCGAACGGGGGCGGCGCTTAGTCTTCGGGGACGACCCAGTCGTCGGGCGGGAAATCGATTTGCCAGAAACTGGGCGAAGGCTTTACGAACTCGATGCCCATTTGGGCCCTGCCGGCCTGTTCGGTGCCAACGTAGACGATGCGGCATTGCCGCGTGGTTTGCGTAGCCTTGTTTGAGATGGTTACTTCCTGGGCCGCAGCGACTCGGGCCGCCAGGGCGATCAGCGCACCGTGGGCGTTGACGACGAGCGTGCGAGTTTCTTCGTCAAAATCCTGATTCGTGGTGGTTTTGCCTTTCACGCTGATCGGGACGCTGAGGAGCACGCGCATACTGCGGCGGCGGCCGGGATCGGTGATGAGCTTTTGCGCTTCTTTCTTTGGAGCTGTAGGTGCGCCCATGCGGCTACCTTAGCTGGCTGGTTCGTACTGGGCAATGGAACTATCTTCCTATTGGCGAGTTTCAGTTACTGGCACGGGCGAACGGGGTTCGCTGGCCGTGAGTACAGGCGAAAGTGCAGGCGATATTCATGCGACGGAAAGCGGGATGCGGCGCGAGGGGCGCGGATGGCGGCGCGTCAACAGTGGACGACTTTTCCAGCGGGTTGCTGGACGTTGCGGGTGGCGTTGCGCGTGTCCACGACCAGTTTGGAGTGGCGGACGATCGCATCGTAATCGTAGCTGGAGTGATCGGTGGCGATCAGCACACAGTCGTAACTCGCGAGGTGTTCGTGGCGTCAGTTCGACGGATTTCATGTCCGAAAAATCGTAGTGGCGCATTTTGTGGAGGCGAGGGAAGTAAGGGTCGTTGTAATCGAGGTTTGCGCCGCGCGCGGTGAGGAGTTCGAGCAGCTTCAGGGAAGGGGATTCACGCAAATCGTCCACATCTTTTTTGTAGGCGACGCCTAGCAACAGGATTTTCGAGCCTTTCACGCTTTTCTCGTGATCATTCAGCGCGGTGATGAGGGCTTCGACTACGTTGTAGGGCATGGCGGTATTGATTTCGCCGGCGAGTTCGATGAAGCGGGTGGCGAAATCGTATTCGCGGGCTTTCCACGAGAGATAGTAGGGGTCCACCGGGATGCAGTGTCCGCCGAGGCCCGGGCCGGGGTAGAAGGGCATGAAGCCGAAGGGCTTGGTGGCCGCGCTGTCAATCACTTCCCAGATATCGAGGTCCATGCGCAGGGAAAGCTGTTTTAATTCGTTCACGAGCGCGATATTGACGCAGCGGAAGATATTTTCTAGGAGCTTGACCATTTCGGCGGCGCGGGTGGAGCTGACCGGGACTACCTTTGAGACGATCTGTGCGTAGAGATTGGCGGCGGCGCGTCCGCTGGGAGGATTGATGCCGCCGACGACTTTGGGGATCTGCGCGAGGCCGTATTGTTTGTTGCCGGGATCTTCGCGTTCGGGAGAGAAGGCGAGATAGAAATCGGTCGCGGTGTTTTCCGTGGCCGGACCTTTCACCAGTGGGCAGCGCAAGCCGCCTTTTTCGAGAATCGGCAGAACCAGTTCTTCGGTGGTGCCGGGGTAGGTAGTGCTTTCGAGGACGATCAGCTGATTGCGTTGCAGATTCGGCGCGATGGCTTTCGCGGTGTTTTCAACGTAACTCAAATCCGGTTCGCGGCGCTCGTCGAGCGGAGTGGGGACGCAGATCAGCACCGCATCCATTTCCTGGAGCCGCGCGAAATCGCTGGTGGCGTCGAAGCGCTTGGCCTGCACGTGGTGCTGGATTTTTTCGGCGGGGATGTGCTGGATGTAGGATTGCCCGGCGTTGAGTTTTTTGACTTTTTCGTGATCGAGGTCGAAGCCGGTGACGCGCTGGCCGACTTCGGCAAAACGCAATGCGAGCGGCAGGCCAACGTAACCGCAGCCGATGATGCCGATCTTGATGTCTTTCGACGCGAAAAATTCCGGAGTGCGTTCTGCAGGCACTTGCGACCTCTCGTTGGAGTTGAAGATTTTGGCGGCCGCGCTCAGGACGGCCGAAAGACTGCTTGCAAGACGAAAAATGACTATAGCAAGAATCCGAAATTGCACAAAGGTGGGGCGGGAGCGCATTCGGAAAGCGTGTGGGGTCACGGATGCCCGCTGCGTCCCGAAGTGCGCGGGACGCAGCGGCCGCAACATAAACCTGGGGCTGCGGCTTCTTACCGGCGTTCCCGAGCGACGCTGGTGCTTTGCGCGAGGCACGCCTCGCCGAGTGAAAGCGGTGGCACGCCGCCGCACTCCATATGGGTCTGAGACGATTCGCCTGGGTGGAGTCGGGCCGACGCTGCGGCGATTCTGGTTGTTGATATGCGGATGTTGCGCGAGCATGGCGCGTGGCTGATCTGGGTTCCAAACTTGCTTATCTAGTTCGACAGCGGAGTTTTCAGGTCGCGCTGATTCTTTGGGTTTTGATCAGCGTGGCGGCGGTGGAGCTTTGCCATGGGACGATGCCGCTGCCGATGGGGCTGCATCCGGGCGACCCGAAGGCAATGGTTGTCTTCAGTTCGATTGCGTTGGCGTTTCTGGTGCTGGAGATGGGCCTGGTGGCGTTGATTACGCGGCGGCGGCCGATACCGGATTTAGCCGGGCGGGCGCCGGGGCGCGGCGTGGCGTTGCGCGAGACGTTGCTTTTGTGGGTTTACGGCGCGGTGGCTTTACTGGCTGGAAGAATTATTGGGCTGCACTTTTTGGGAGCCGGGATTGCGCTGCATCTGAACGGGTCGCTGGTGGGCGCGACGCGCGTGCAATCGCCGGAGGAGGTTTATGCCTTTGCGGCTTACAACGGAATATTTTTCGCGCTGGTTCCGTACGTGGTGTTCCGGCTGCTCGGCTATTCGAATGAACAGCTGAACTTGAAGTCGGCGAATTGGAAGAGCGACACGATCGTGATTTTCGTGGTGATGGCGGTCGGATGTTTCATGGATTTGGCGCTCAACGGGAATTTTTTACGGCTGACGCATCATCAACAGTTCGTGGGCGGCCTGCTGTCGTTCACCTTTCATCTCTTCGGGACCGATTTGCCGGTGATGATTTTTATTTACGCGATTTTGCTGCCGCGCTACGCGAAGTTGACGGCGCCGGTGACGGCGTTCCTGCTGGGAGCGGCAAGCTATCCGGCGATGCATATATTCGAATCGTGGACGCGATATGACACGCTCGAGCACGCGGTGCTATCGGTGATCATGGTGTTCCTTACTTTTTTTCCTCCGGGAGTGATGAAGTCATTTCTGACTGTGCGTACGGGGAACGCTTGGGTGCATATGTGGGGATTTCATGCGATCTCGCCGCATGTGACCGTGGATACGCGGTTGATCGTGGCGGATTTTCGGATCAAGTGAGCGGCGGGAGAGCTTGAGCTCGAGAAGCGGGCCCACCTTAGTTGAAGAATCGTGCGAGGTCATCGATGCCCGGTGCGCCCCAAAATGCCGGGACGCAGCGGCCGCTACATAATCTTTGTAAGGATTCGATGCAAATTTTGCTTAGGCCAGGCCGTGCCAGCCGTCGGATGTGATGGCGCGGGGATTGGGGAGTGGCGCGATTAGTTTGCCGCCGCGAGCTAGGAAGTCGCGTTCGCGGGTTTGGATTTCGGGCATGAAGTGCCACGGCAACACGAGAAAATCATCGGCGTGAGCGCGAGCTTCGGCTTCGGAGACGATGGGGATCCAGGTGCCGACCGTGAATTTGCCCCACTTTTCGGGATTGCGCTCGGCAGCGGAACGAATCAGGGTGTGATCGAGGCCGTAAATCTGCAGCAGCGTGTTGCCTTTCGTGGAAGCGCCGTAGACCGAAATTTCGCGACCTTGCTCGCGCTCGATGCGCAGCCAATCCCGCAGTTTCGCGCCGATCCGCTGGATGCGCGCGCGGAATTCTTCGTAGGGGGCCAGCAGGGACAAGTGCGCAGCATTCTCCCGCGCGCGCATGGCGGCGACACGTTCGCGGCGCGCGGGAATGGAGAGCGCGGGAGAATTGCGGTGGACGATGTAGGCGCGAAAGCTTCCGCCGTTGACTTCGTTGGTTTCGACGTCGGCGACGGCGAGGCCGTGGCGCTCGAGCAACGGTTCGAGAGAAGTGAGCGAGTAATATTCCAGATGCTCGTGGCAGATGGCGTCGAAGGCGTTGCGTTCGAGGACCAGCGGCAAATAGTGCATTTCGATGATCCAGGCGCCGTCTTCCATCAAGAGACCGGCGACGTCGGCGACGAATTGATTGGGATCTTCGAGATCGTAGAACATGGCGATGGAAGTGATGACGCGAAATTCTTCACCGGCTACGAGCCGGGCGGTGAAAAAATCGGGAACGATGCGGTCGGTGCCGTCGGCGGCTTCGCAGGCGAGATTTTCGGCGGGCTCGAATCCGACGCGGCGGATTCCTTCGAGGGCGTACGAACGCAGGAGAGTGCCGTCGTTGCAACCGATATCCAGGACGCTATCGCCATTGCCGAGCCCGGCAAAGTGCGCGGCTTTTTCGGAGATGTCCGCGAGCGCTGCGCGCATGGTGGCGCTGATGCCGGATTTGTACCAATAGTGGGTATAGAGCCATTCGGCAGGAGTGGTGTGGCGCAATTGCGCGAGACTGCAATCGCGGCAAAGGAGAAGATCGAGCGGAACGCGGGGCCAGCGATCACTATCGGCACAGTCGGCGAAATTGGAAACGTAGGGATTGCCGAGGTCGAGCACGCTTTCCATGCGGGCGCTGCCGCAGGAACGGCAGGCGGTGCACGTTTTCACTTCGGGGCGGCGTTTTAGGGGGAGCACTTTCATGGGAGATTCTTCGAGTCCTTGGATCATGATCTTTTTCCTTTGGCGCTGATACAGAGTCCTTGTGAGGACCGCAAAATTGTCAGTTCAGCGCCTGAACAGTTTGCAAAAAAATCAAAATCCTAGCTTCAGGGGCTAAAGCCCCGAGCAAAAGACGTGGCTGACGGCGGGGCTGAAGCCCCGCCCTTCCGTTTTTCCGCGAGCTGTGAAGCCGCGCTAATTTTTCGCCATTTATGCCGTAGCTAAAGCTACGGCCTACAACGACGGGTGCGTTGCCACGCGATTGCTACAGACTTTGCGCCATGGCGTTTTTTTCGGGTTCTACCGTGCTGTGCACTAGCGTGGAGCGGTACCACTCGATAGTCTCGAGCAAGCCGTCTGCCAAGCTGCGGCGCGCGCGGAAGCCAAATTCTTTTTGCGCGCGAGTGACGTCCAACACGCGGCGCATGGTGCCTTCCGGATAATTGGGATCCCACTGGATGCGTCCGGTGTAGCCGGTGATGCGGGCGATACGGCGCGCGAGTTCGTGGATAGGCACTTCGGCGCCGCTGCCGAGGTTGATGGCATCGCCGCCGGTGTAGTGTTCGAGCGCGAGGAGAATGCCTTCGGCGCAGTCTTCGACGTGCAGGAAGTCGCGCGTGGCGCAGCCCGTGCCGCCGATGACGATTTCGCCGGCGCCGGAATCAACGGCGTCCACGAATTTGCGGATCATTGAGGGAATTACGTACGCGGTTTTGGGATCGAAATTATCGCCGGGGCCGTAGAAATTTGTGGGGATCAAAAAGACGCAGTGAAAACCGTACTGTTGGCGGTAGGCTTGCGCCTGGATGAAGGGCAGGCGCTTGGCGATGCCGTGGATGGCGCGCGCGGGATCGGGCAAGCCTTTGAATAAGTCCTGCTCGCGAAGAGGCACGGGAGCATTCGTGGGGTAGGAGCTGGCGCTGCCGAGGCAGATCATTTTCTCAACGCCGTGGCGGCTGGACGCTTCGATCAACTGCATGGACATCATCACGTTGTTGTAAAAACTTTCGGCGATGTCGCGATGGCCGGCGGGATTATCCACAGTGGCGGCGAGGTGGACGAGCAAGTGAGGGCGGAATTTATCGAAGAGCTGCTCGATGTCGCCCCAGCGGCTGAGGTCGCAGGCAGCGCGGCGAGGGACCATGATTTCGCGGCAGCCGCGCTCGCGCAATTTGCGAACGACGACGCGGCCGAGGAATCCGGCGCCGCCGGTTACCAGGATGCGGCGGCCGTAAAAAACGCCCATGGCGGAGGAGGTGGCGTCGAGGGCCCTCATTCGCTGCCCCGCATGGCCATCTTTCGTTCGATCTGGCCGCTCAATTTGTCTTCGAGGAGTTGTACGTCCGCATCCACCATGATTTTCACCAGGTCGCGAAATTTGGTGCGGGGAACCCAGCCAAGTTTTTTGCGCGCTTTGGAGAAGTCGCCTTCGAGACGGTCAATTTCCGTGGGACGGTAGTATTGCGGATCTACTTCGACGTGGCGGCGCCAGTCCAGGCCGACTTCGGAGAATGCGCGCTCGATGAATTCGCGAACGGAATGAGTTTCACCCGTGGCGAGAAGAAAATCTTCGGGCTGCTCCTGCTGCAACATGCTCCAAATACCTTCGACGAATTCGGGAGCGTAGCCCCAGTCGCGTTCGCCATCGAGATTGCCGAGATAGAGCTTGTCCTGCAGGCCGTGGAGGATGCGCGCGACGGCGCGCGTGATTTTGCGGCTGACGAAAATTTCGCCGCGGCGCGGCGATTCGTGATTGAAGAGAATGCCGTTCACGGCGTATAAGCCGTAGCCTTCGCGGGCGTTGACCGTCATCCAGTAGCTATAGAGTTTTGCGCAACCGTACGGGCTGCGCGGGCGGAAGGGCGTGGTTTCGTTTTGCGGGCATTCATAGGCTTGGCCAAACATTTCGCTGCTGGCGGCGTTGTAAAAGCGGGCGGGGATTCCGGTTTCGCGGATCGCGTCGAGCAGGCGCGTGGTGCCTAGCGCAGTGATATCTCCCGTGTATTCGGGGATATCGAAACTGACGCGAACGTGGCTTTGCGCGCCGAGGTGATAGATTTCGTCGGGCGCGATGCGGTAGAGGAGTTTCGAGAGGCTGGTGGCGTCGGAAAGATCGGCGAAGTGCAGAAAGAAGCGGGTTTCGTGCTCGTGCCAATCGGAGATGAGATGGTCCACGCGGTCCGTATTGAAACTGCTGGAGCGCCGCTTGATGCCGTGGACTTCGTAGCCCTTGCCGATGAGCAGCTCGGCGAGATAGGAGCCATCCTGGCCGGTAATGCCAGTGATGAATGCTCGCCTGCGACGGTCTGGAAAGGCGGCTGTCATTTGCGTGCTCGCTCCGTTGGCGCGTTGAGCCTGAAAAGTTCCTGATAAGTACAGATTCGACCGAATTGGGAGTTACTTCAGCCCACTCGCGGAGGCGACTGGCGATTCCGCAAATGAAACAGTTTCACTGGGCTGCATAGCCCTGGAGAGCACGAATCTGGCCAATTCGTGCGCGGCTTTCAGGTGATTAACGCGCGTACAGTGCGGCGCTGGCGCGTTGTTATCCGTTTCGCGCTGCGTTATTCTCGGCTCACATGATTGATATTCATTGCCACATACTTCCGGGGCTTGACGACGGTCCCGATTCGGTTGAGATGTCCGTGGAAATGGCGGAAATGGCTATTGCGGATGGAATTACGCACGTCATTTCAACGCCGCACGCGCATCCGAATCACGCGTTTGTTCCCGAATTGGTAAAGGAGCGGCGCGATGAATTGCAGGCGCGATTCGAGAGGCGGCTGGTTTTTGCGACTGGATGCGATTTTCATTTGAGTTTTGAAAACCTGCGCGAGATACGACACGATTCCCGCCGCTTTACGCTGAACCAAAAGAACTATTTGCTGGTAGAGTTTGCCGACTATTCGATTCCGCCTTCGATGGATCAATCGCTGCACGAATTGCATCTGGCCGGTTTGCGACCGATCATCACGCACCCGGAGCGAAATCCTTTAATACGATCGAAGCCGGAGCGATTGTTTCGCTGGCTGCGGCAGGGCTGTTATGCGCAGGTGACGGGACAATCGCTGCTGGGAAAATTCGGAAAGTCGGCGCAAGAAGTGGCGGAAGAGTGGATCGGGATGAACGCCGTGCATTTTGTGGCGAGCGACGCGCACAACGTGACGACGCGGCCTTTGCGGCTGAAGGAGGTGTTTGAGCACGTGGCCAAGCGGCGCGGCGAGGATGTGGCCACGGCTTTGCTGGTGGATAATCCGCGGGCCGTATTTGAAGGCAAGCCGCTGCCTTGGGTGCCGGAGATGGACGAGGATGTGGGGCTTAGTCCTGGGGCGAAGCCCTTGAAGAAGCGCAAGAGGTTTTGGTTTTTTTAGTCCTGCTCGCTGCGATCATTTGAATAGCTCAAGGATTTCCTCGTAGCGCTTGAAGGGGGCGATAAGGTATGCGCCCGCTATGCTCTCGCTGCGTGCTGTGTGCGCCCAGTCGAGCATGCGGCGGGCGAGGATGAATCCGCGTTCGCGGGCGTGCTCGCCGGCTTTTTCCATTTCGCGCAGGGTGGCTTCGGGGATAACGATGCCAGGGACTTCGTTATTGAGGCGCAGGGCTTGTTTGTAACTCGTCAGGGGCCAGAGGCCGACGACGATTGGCACCGGAGATTTTCCGCCGAGCTGTTTTAAAAACGCTTGCCAGTGCTCGGGATCGAAAATCGGCTGAGTCATTGCGAAATGCGCACCGGCTTCGATTTTGGCTTCAAAGCGGCGCAGTTCTTCGTCAATATTTTCCGAGACCGGATTTACGGCGACGCCGATTGTGAAGTTGGTGGCGCCGCCGAGACTCTTTCCCGCCCAATCGGTCCCTTGATTCAGCCGCGACAAAACTTTTACCAGGCCGATCGAATCCACTTCGTAGACGCCGCTGGTTTCGGGATGATCGCCGAGTGAGGGAGGATCGCCGGTGATTGCGAGGACGTTGCGCACTCCTCCGACGGCCCAAGCGCCAAGCAGCATGGCCTGCAAGCCGATGATGTTGGCGTCGCGCGTGGTGACGTGCGGGATGGTTTCAAAGCCGTGGGCCTCGAGCGCGCCGGCGAGAACGAGTGCGTCCATGCCGACGCGGGCGAGCGTACCGCTATTAATGTCAATCGAGTCCACTTCGCCGGAGGCCATTACGCGGCCGACCTGATCGAGGATGCGTTCGATGGTGACGCCCTTGGGCGGATCTATTTCCACCGAGGTGACAAACTTCTGGGCTTGGATTTTTCGCCAAAGCTTGCTTTCAGGTTCGCGGGCTGCGATGCGGCGGAAACGTTCCGCAGGCTCGAAGACTTCGATCGTAGCTGTCGAGGTTTTTGCGCCGTCTTTGGCTGCGCTGGATTTTCCGGGATGCAGCTTCTTCACAGCTTCGGCCATCGCGCGGATGTGCTCGGGAGTGGTGCCGCAGCAGCCGCCGAGAATTCGGGCGCCGATTTCGGCGGCTTCCTGAGCGAAGAGCGCGAAATATTCGGGGGAAGATTTCGGGTAGACGATGCGGTCGCCGACGCGTTTGGGGAAGCCCGCGTTGGGCATGGCGGTCAACGGTAATTTTGCGCTGGCAGCGAGTTCGCGGAGAACCGGCAGCAGAAGTTGCGGGCCGATGGTGCAGTTCGCGCCGAAGGTTTGAATATTTTTGTCTTTCAATCGTTCCCAGGCGTCTGGCGGGCGCGTGCCGCCGAATGTGGAGCCTTCGTCCGAGTAAGTTAATTCAGCGGCGATGGGCAGGCGCGAAAACGAGCGGATGGCGTCTACGGCGGCAATCAGTTCTTCGATGTCGCTGAAAGTTTCGAGCAAAAACAAATCCACGCCCCGCTCTTCGAGCGCCCCGGCTTGTTCTTTGAAAATGGCGACGATTTCCTCGTGCGGGAGTTCGCGGACGTGCTGAACGATTCCTAGTGGGCCGATCGAGCCGGCGATCAGGACTTCGTGTTTCGCGGCTTCGCGGGCTTCGCGTGCGATTTTTACCGCGCGATGATTCAGCTCGGAGACGCGGCCGCCCATGCCGAATTGCGAGAGCTTGTGGCGGTTGGCGCTGAAGGTGTTGGTTTCGATGAGCTGCGCCCCGGCTTCGATGTAGGTCTGATGAACGTGGAACACGGCTTCGGCGTGCGTGGTGTTGAGTTCGTCCACGCAGCGCTGCGGGCCGACGGATTCGTACAGCAGCGAGCCCATGGCGCCGTCGCCTACCAGAATGGAGTGCTTCAGCCGCTCGTTGAAGTCTTCAATTCTCATGCTCGGTCGCCGGCCCTTTCGTGCGTGCTGCGCCGCGCTGAAGGTTCTAGCGGGCTGCAAAAAGTTCACAATTATACCACTGGGGTGGCGGCCGCGCAGTGTGCCGGAGATGGGCGCTCAATATTTCCGGCCGAGCGTGCTGAAAGTGTGTTATCTAGTCGGCGCAAAGCAATTTCAAAAGCGAATGCGAGGAGGCGGCATGTTCCGCGCATCACGAATGATTGTGAGATTAGTTCTCCCGCTGGGCATTGGAGTGTTTTGCTCCTTGGCAGTTGCTCGGACCGTTGCCCCGGCGGTGATTGGCGCGCCGGCAGCTACGTCCACAGCGCAGGCGACGCACCAGGTTCCGAATGGAGGCGTGGACAACACCAAGATGGGGCCGTATCGTGCGCTGGCGAAACTGGCGTACGCCTCATTCCAAAAGGGAGATGGCGCGACGGCTGCGGAACTGGCGCACATCCTCGAACGAGTGTGGGACAAAGCGGAGGATTACGGCGGAGACACGGCACTGTCCAAGACTAACCCGACGCTATTCAAACAGGTTGATAAGGCGATGGACGAATTCATCGCGCCGCTCGAAAATTACGCGAAAGGCGCGCCAGAGGCAGCGAAAGTGAAAGCGGCGTACAACGCTTATCTCGAACAATTGAGCCTTGCGGACTGAGCCATGACTGAAAGCAGCGCAAAGAAAACAGAGCCGTTGGTGCAGGTGGCGAGAGAGCCGGACCGCGATGAGGAGTTTCGCGGGCCGTTTTACGAGCTGCGCAAGCGCAGGATTTGGTTTTCCGATGAAATACGGATCGAGCATGCGCGGCTGAAGGAATCGTTGTGGCGTTATATTCGCGGGTCGCGATTTTTTGTGGCGCTGACTTCGCCGCTTATTTACGGCTGCATCATTCCGTTCATGATTCTGGATTTGTTCATCACGCTGTATCAGGGCTTTTCCTTCCCGATTTACGGGATACCCAAGGTGCGGCGGTCGGACTACATCATTTTTGACCGTGGGAAACTTTGCTATTTGAATTTGCTGGAGCGCATCAATTGCACTTACTGCTCGTATGGCAATGGCTTGATGGCTTACGTGGTGGAAATCGCAGCGCGCACCGAGCAGCATTGGTGCCCGATCCGGCACGCGCATCGCATTCAGCATGCGCACGACCGCTATCCGCATTTTTTGCCTTATGGCGACGCGAAGGCGTATCGGGCGCACATTGAAGAGGTACGCACGGATTTTCGGGATGTGAGGCATGAAGGATAGACCGGGCGACAACCGTTTTTGCCGCAGAGACGCAGAGAAAATCACCGACATGATGCGCCGGTATGGACGTTTGGCGGCCGTGCGCTGATTACCCGAATTACGCGGTGAAGCGGTAGCCTTTGCCTCTTACGGTTTGGATGTGTTTGGGGTTTTGGGAATTGTCGAGTTTTTGGCGGAGCCAGGAAACGTGGACGTCTACCGTGCGGGAGGTTACCTGGCTGTCGTACTCCCAGACTTTCTGGAGGATTTCCTCGCGGGGGACTACACGGTCGCGGTGATCCACCAAATAGCGCAACAGCAGGAGTTCCTTGGCGGCTACTTCCACGCGCCGGCCGGCTTTCAAGATTTCCGAGTTTTCAAAATCAATTTCCACGTCGTCGAAGCGGAAGGCGCGCACGGCGACGCGGCGTTCTTTGTGCACCCGGCGCAAGAGAGCTTCAATGCGGGCGAGCAGCTCGGTGGGGTCGAAAGGCTTCGCGAGGTAATCGTCGGCGCCCAGCTTCAGGCCGACGACGCGATTGACGACTTGCGTCTTGGCGGTGAGCATCAGGATCGCGGAGTCCACACCTTTTTGGCGGAGCTCGCGGCAGACGTCGAAGCCGGTCTTTTTCGGGAGCATTACGTCGAGGACGATCACGGAGAATTGCTGCCTGGTGGCCATCGCGAGGCCGGACGCGCCATCGGTGGCCGCAGCGACTTCGTGGCCTTCCGCGGTCAGCAGGTCGGAAATTGTTAGCACCAGGCCGGGTTCGTCTTCGACGATGAGGATGCGAGGAGTCATTCCGGCGCTCCGGTTGGGACCGCGGGAATTCGAATTATAAACTCAGTGCCTTCGCTCGGTTGGCTTTTCACGGCGATCGTGCCGCCGTGTGCTTCGACGATTTTTTTCGCGAGAGTGAGACCAAGGCCGGTGCCGTGAATCTGGTCCTGAATGGCGCGGCTGCCGCGATAGAAAGAGTCGAAAATATGGTCGCGTTCTTCTTTGGGGATGCCGGGGCCGTGGTCGGCGATGCGGATCTCGACAGCAGGCGCACCATTGGGCGGGGCGGCAGCGGCGGAGATGCCGATCCAATTGCTCGATTGCGTGCCGTATTTCACGGCGTTTTCAAAAAGATTTTGCAGGACGTGCTCCATGGCTTCGGGATCGGCTAGAACCAGCGGCAAACCGGGCGCGATTTTCTTTTCGATAGTGAGATTCGTATTTTCGAGATCCAGACGGCTGGATTGCAGGGTGCTTTCGATGAGCGCTTCAATCGCTACGGGCGAGCGTTGGGCGATGATGCGGCTGTAGCGGGCGCTGCCGTAACGCAGGACTTGTTCAACCAGGGCGGTCAATTTTTCGCTCTCGTTTTGAATTAACGCGCCGTAGCGCGCGACCTGCTCGGGTTTTTGCGCCAGATTGCCGCGCAGATTAAACGCCGCCGTACGGATGACGGTGAGCGGCGTGCGCAGTTCATGCGAAACGCCTTCGACGAAATTCATCTGCAACTCGGCCATCTGGCGTTCGCGGCGCGAGGAGCGCACCAGCGAAGCAACCGTCGCAAGAATCAGAAGCAACAATCCCGCGGAAAGAGCGAGGTTGCGGCGACGCGCGCCGGCCACGATGGACTCGAGCGAGCCGGCGTGATGGTGCACGCGCAAGAGCCACAAACCCGAAGCACGCGCGGGAAATGGCGGCAGGGGCGGAGCAGTGGCCACGCTTTCCGCTGTCGCACGGGCGAACGAAGACACCGGGGGAGTGATTTCCAGAAGGGCGACGGATGCGTCCGGAGTCAAAATTTTGCTGCGCGGAGGGCGCGGCGCGGAATCATAGAGCGGAGTAAAGGGCACCTGATTGACGACGACTTGCGCGTCGTAATCGAGCTTGCCTGAGACGCCGAGATAAGTGTTCAACATTTCGGGAACGAGAGTGCGCGCGATGTAGGCGTCATTGAGTTTGAGGATCAGCCAATTCTGCTCGCGCGAAATCGCGCGTCCGAGGCGGCCCTCTTCGCGGCCAAAATGCGGGATGGCGCGAAGCGCTGGAATTTGCGGAAGGCTTGGTCCGGGAGGGCCGCCATTCGCGCGGGCGAGAAGCTCGTTGTGGGTGGCGGTCCAATCGGAGGGCCACGCGATTTGTTGGAACTGGTGGCCGGCGGAATCGGGAACGAAGAGAGCGACTTCATTCCCTTGCGGGATCGCGAGGGCAATGCTTGAGACGATTTCTGCTTGCGAGGCGCGTTGCGCGCGATATTTTTCGAGATAGGCGTCTTCGGTGCTTTGCCTGGCAAATTCCGCCGCTGATGGCACGAAGGCTAGGCACGCGGAATCAATGCGTTCGTTGAAGCTGCGGCGGAGAAGTTCGAGGCGGGATTCCAGATTGCTTTTGAGACGCAATTGTTCGCCGGCTGCGACTTGCGCGGTCCAGCGATATTGCAGGACGGCGAGCACGGCACAGAGAATCGCGAGCAGAATTACCGAGGCCCACGAGAACAAGTTGCGCTTTTTGATTTTTTCCAAATCCACTGCGTGCGCTCCGAACCTTTGCGGCGCTGTTTTGCAATTTCTAGGATAAGCGGCAGGCGCGTAAAGTGCCAGTAAAGTGTGTGTTAAGAACGTAAAGCTTTGAGCTGGAGCCGCATCTTGGGTGTTGCTGCTTGCGTCTGTGCTAGGGACGGCGCGAATGGCGCGCGTCACTAACACGAGCAAAAAGGAGCAGCACATGGAAAAGAACGCGGCGATCGGAAAATACGGAGTAGGATTTTTTGCGTTGGTGGCTTTGGCGTTTGCCGGCGCGTGGATCGCGGGTCCGGCACTGACCTCGGCGCAAGCAGACAAGAACGCCGAGCTCGCGGCATCAACCCAACCCCAGGATGGCAAGTTCACTGCCGCCTTCGCAAATAGCGCGCCCTTTCGCGATGGACTCTTTCAAGGCAAGCTGGCCAAACAACGCGGGGAGCGGCCGCGCGTTTCGCAGAGCCGTTGGGCGTTCGACGATGAACAAGCAGAATATACGGCCGGTTATCAGAAGGCGTTTGCGAGAGACGCTGTGCCACGCGCAATGACGCTGGACGCCGAGGAACGCTAGTGATTTGGCATATCAGTGCGGGGCGGCGTAACTTCGGCTGGGTGATTCGTCGCGGAGCCGAAGTGCAAGTGAAGCTGCGACGGAACGATCCTTGCGGATTCGATCGAGAATCGTGGCTTCAGGGGCTAAAGCCCTGTGGATATGGAGACGCTTACGGCAGGACTGAAGTCCCGCCCTTCCACGCGATTGACTTGGGTGGCGCCTTCTAACGCTTTTGGCCCACGAGGCCTGCGACGGTGTCCATGAGATCGAACTTGGTGAGGACTTCGAGTTTTGCGCCGGGCATTTCCACGAAGACGGCGGGACTATTGTGGCTGAGGATGTAGGTGACCCGCTCAACGGGCGCGTTCGCGGGAACTTGCGGCAGCGGGGCGCCCATGACTTCGCGGATGACGAGCTTGCGCAGATCTTTGCCCTGCAGCGCGAGATTCAGGATTTGGTCCTCGAAGACCGTGCCAATGGATTTGCCCTCTTCGAAAACGGGAAGCTGCGAGATGTCCTGCTGTTGCATGGTTTGCAGCGCGTGAAAAACGGTCTGGTAAGGGCCGGCGACGATCATCTCGCGCGTTTTGCCGTTCTGGCGTTTCACGCGGATCACGTCGGCGGCGGAGAGAGTGACTTCGGCGTCCACGTAGCCGTGTTCGCGCATCCAGCCGTCGTTGAAAACTTTGGACATGTAACGCGAGCCGGAATCGGGCGCGAAAGCGACGATGAAATCGCCTTTCTTGGCAGTCTTGGCGACTTTCAGCGCGGCGGAGATGCAGCCGCCGCCCGAGCCTCCGGTGAAAATGCCTTCTTGTTTGGCGAGGCGGCGGGCCCAGACGAAGCATTCTTCGTCGGTGACTTGTAAAACGTCGTCGAGGATTTCCAGATTCATGGTGGCGGGGAAAAAATCTTCGCCGATGCCTTCGACGACGTAGGTGAGGGCCTTGCCGACTTTGCCGGTCTTGACCTTTTCATAGTAGAGGGAGCCGATCGGGTCCACGCCAATGATTTTGACGTTGGGATTTTGTTCCTTGAGGTAGCGTCCGACGCCGGTGATGGTGCCGCCGGTGCCCATGCCGCAGACGAAGTGCGTGATCTTTCCTTCGGTGTCTTTCCAAATTTCCGGGCCAGTGGAGCTATAGTGGGCCTCAGGATTCATCGGGTTGGCGTATTGATTGGGATAAAAAGAATTGGGAATCTCGCGTGCGAGTTTTGCAGCGACGGAATAGTAGCTGCGCGGATCTTCGGGCTCGACCGCGGTGGGGCAGACGATCACCTCCGCGCCGAAAGCTTTCAGCAGATCGATCTTTTCGCGCGATTGCTTGTCGGTGATGGTGAAGACGACTTTATAGCCGCGCACGCAAGCGACGAGCGCTAGTCCCAGGCCGGTGTTGCCGGAAGTGCCTTCGATGATGGTGCCGCCGGGCTTGAGTTTGCCGGTGCGTTCGGCTTCTTCGATCATGGAGATGCCGATGCGATCTTTCACCGAGCCGCCGGGATTCATGTAGTCGGCTTTCACCCACACTTCGGCGGGAGAATCTTTCGCCAGGCGATTCAGTCGGACGATGGGCGTGTTGCCGATGGCTTCGAGGATGTTGTTGCACTTCATGTGCGTGGATTGCTCCCGCAGACTTGGACGAACTAACCAAGCTTAGAGAGTTTCGGAAAGAGTGGCAAGCGCGAAGGGTCAATCGTTTCCGTAATTGCGATTCGCCGCGCGCGAAACAGCGTTGCGGCGGGCCCGTGCTATCCTTTTTTGGTGGGGCAAGAAACGCAGGGCGCGGAATATCTTTTTTACGATGGACATTGCGGGTTGTGCCATCGCGCGGTGAAATTCGTGCTGAAGCACGATCGCGGCGGGCGCGCGTTTCGGTTTGCGCCGCTGCAGGGCGAGACTTTTGCGACGCGTGTGGCGGTGGAGCGGCGAGCGGGATTGCCGGACAGTGTTGTGGTGCAGACTCGAGATGGGGCGCTTTTGGTGCGGTCTGCAGCGTTTTTGCATATTTTGCGTCGGTTGGGTGGCGGATGGGCGGTGGTCGCGACGGTGCTGGGGCTGATACCGCGGGCCTTGCGGGATTTTGTTTACGATTTTGTGGCGCGGGTGCGGTATCGGGTGTTTGGCCGGCAGGACGAGGTCTGTCCTCTGGTTCCAGCAGAATTGAGAGCGCGGTTTGACCCGTGAAGCGCGGTCGTTGTCGCTGTAACACAATATTCATAACCGGCGCGTGGGCGATTCGGTAGAATCACGAGCCATGCCTAATGAACATTTGCAAATTGTCGCATCCGCGGGAAGCCGGGAAGGCCAGAAGGTTCTGACGCTGAAGGGTTCGCTGAATATTCAGACCGTATTCGAATTTCAGACGGCGACGCGCGCGGAGACTGCTCCGAAGGTGATACTGGATTTCAGTGGAGTGCCGTACGTAGATTCGGCGGGGCTGGGCGCGCTGGTGGGCGCTTATGTGGCGGCGCAACGCGCGCAGCGGAAATTGGCCGTGACCGGGATGAATACGCAGGTGAAGGCTTTGATTGATATGACGCATGTGGGGACTTTGATTAAGTCGTATAGCACGGTGCAGGAAGCGGAAGAAGCGCTGGGATAGAAAATAGAGAAGTGAAAATGGATATTCGGGTTGTGACCGTTTCGGTTTAGTTGGTTCGCCTGCCTTTTTGCCTCATTTGAAATTCCGCCTCGCATCGATAGGGTGAGTCTTCGTATGTTTGCGAGTGTGCGATCGCGACGGCGATCGCTGGTTACGCGTTTGTTGTGCCTTCGGATCGTTGGTGCGCGGCCCGGCAACGGTTAAAGAGCGAAACGCGGAAAGCAGAGAGCAAAAGCAAAAAAAAGCAGATCCCTCGCTACGCTCAGGATGACAGACCTTGGTCAGGGCGCGGATGACGGAGTAGCTTTGCCGCCAGCAGGGGCAGCGACGGGTAACGCGGCCTTACGCGGTGGCTTCTGCGGCTGCCTCTGCGGCGGCTTTTGGCGCGATTTTTGGCGTGATTCTGCGCATCACCCACCTTACTAGCAGCATGTTCAGGAAAATTGAGATTAGGGATGCGGCTAGAGTGGCGGTGAAGACTTCGCCGCCTACCAGGCCGGATTTTTTTGCTACTTCTACCAGGATGAAGGAAAGTTCGCCGATTTGGGTTAGGCCGGCGGCGACTGCGATCGAAGTCCACAGCGAGTAACGGAAAAGTTTCATCACGCAGAACCACACGACGAACTTACCTACGACGATCAGCAGAAGCATAACGCCGAGCAGCGGAAGATTGTGAATGATGACGCTGGGAACGACAAGGGTGCCGAGCGAAACGAAAAAGAGCGCGACGAAGGCATCACGCAGAGGAATCAGCCTGGTATGCGCTTCGTGCAGATCTTCCGAACCGCTGATGGAAAGTCCCGCGAGGAAAGCGCCGAGGGCGACGGAGAAGCCCACGGCTTGCGCGACAGCCGCCGAGACGAGGCAGATGGCGATGGCGACCAGCAGGAAAAGTTCGTGATCCTTGGTGCGCGCGGCTTTGCGCAGAACGCGGGGAACTACCGTCATGGCGAGAAAGACGAGCGGGATCAGAAGAAGGGCGGCTTTGCCGAGAGTCCATGCAGCTTTCTGGAAGCGGCCTTCGCTGGGGCCGCTGAAAATGGGAATGATGATGGTCATGAAGACGACGGCGATGTCTTCGACGAGAGTGATGCCAATCATGACGCGGCCGTATTCGGTGCCGAGCGCGCCGCTATCAGCGAGCAGCCGCGCGAGGACCATGGTGCTGGCGACGGAGATGGTGGCGCCGATGACGAAGCCCTGAATCAGCGTCCAGCCGATGAGCCAGGAGACGCCCAGCGCGAGGCACATCGAAAACAAAATTCCCAGCGTGCCGCCGCCGAGCGCGATCCATTTCACGCGCATCAGGTCCGGGATCGAAAAATCAACGCCGATGGAAAACATCAGCAGGACGACACCGACTTCGGCGAAGACTTCGAAGGTATGCAGGTCCGATAGATGCGGGCCGGGAGTGAATGGACTGATCACGATCCCGCCAAGTACGAAGCCGAGGATCAGCGGCAGTTTCAGGCGCCAAGCGGCGAGGCCCCCGAAAACGGCGGCGAGGAAGATATAGGTTAGATCGCGAAACAGGACTGGGTTCGCTTCCATGGGTCCTCGGCTGCGTTTTAGGGCGCGACAAATTTACTTGGCGGAGTGCGGTGCTGCAATGGCAAAAAATCAAGTGCGCCAGGGAGGCACAGAGACACAGAGGCGAAGAGGCAAGGAAGCAGGGAGGCACGGAGACAGAGAGGCAGATAGCGACTTCGTGCGTCAGCCCAAAACGGCAAAGAGCCGGCGACACGCCGGCGCTACGAACCCCGGCGCTACTGGAATTGCAGCGACTGATTGGAACATTCTGCGAAGGGAGAATCCGGCGGGGGGCGCGGGGATGCGTTAGAATGTTGGGTAATGGAAAGATTTTATCGGGCGACGATGAAGATTACCGGAGACACGGTCTTCGGCCAGCTGGCGTTTACGTTTCTGCTGCTGTGCGCGGTGGCGGTGGGCGCGGCGGTGGGATTGCTGTTTGTGTACTCGAGCGACTTGCCGGAAATTCATGCGCTGCAAGATTACCGGCCGAATGTGGTGACGGAGCTGTACGCGGACGACGGGCAATCCATCGGGACGTTCGCGCTGCAGCGGCGGATTTTGCTCACGTACAACCAGATTCCGCCAGTATTGCGGGAGGCGATTCTCACCACCGAAGATCAGCACTTCGAGCAGCACTGGGGAGTGGACATTCCGCGCGTGCTGGAAGCCGCGTGGCACGATATTCGGCATCACCGGCTGGCGGAAGGGGCGAGCACGTTGACAATGCAGTTAGCCGGCGGGCTATTCCTGAATCGTTCAGACCGCAGCGCGCGGCGCAAGATCGAAGAAACCTTGCTGGCGATCCAGATCGAGCGGCATTACACCAAAGAACAGATTTTTACGATGTACTGCAATCAGATTTATCTGGGAGCGGGAAATTACGGGTTTGAGGCGGCCTCGGAATATTATTTCGATAAACCTGTGGGGAAATTGACGCTGCCAGAAGCGGCGATGCTGGCGGCGATTATCCGCGGACCGATTTACGCGCCGATCAATCATCCGGAACGAGCGCTGACGCGGCGGAATCTGGTGCTGTCGCTGATGGCGCACGACCGCAAGATTACGGAGGCGCAAGCGGAGGAGGCCACGAAGTTGCCGCTGGGCCTGCACATCGCGCCGCTGCGCAACGATCTGGCGCCGTACTTCGTCGAGGAAGTGCGCGAGTATCTGGAACACACCTACGGAACCGCGGCTGTGCATGAGCAGGGATTGCGCGTGTACACGACTCTAAATGTAGCGATGCAGAAGGCAGCAGACCAGGCGGTGCGCGACGGGCTGCACGCGTATGACCGGCGTCATGGATGGCGCGGCAATCTGCCGAATATTTTGGAACAGCATGAAGGGCCGCTCGATCGTTACCAGAGCGACGATTGGCACGACGCGATTCAGAAAGGCGATTACGTGACGGGGCTGGTGACGAAGGTCGAGCCGACGTTTGCTTCGATCAAGATCGGGCCGTACCACGCGATGCTGACGCCGGCGGATTTCGCGTGGACGGGGCGCAAGTCTCCGCAAGAACTGCTGAAGGTGGGCGACCTGGTGTGCGTTTCCATCAAGGAAATTTCCGGGATTACGGCGCGTGTGGGGCTGGAGCAGGCCCCGGCGACACAGGCCGCGTTGCTGGCAATTGATAACGCGAGCGGCGAGATCAAAGCGATGGTGGGCGGCTACGATTTCGAGGAATCGAAGTTCAACCGCGCGACGCAGGCGGTACGGCAGACAGGCAGCTCTTTCAAGGTGTACGTGTATGCGGACGCGCTCGAGATGGGCATGAGCCCGTTCGACACGGTCGTGGATGAGCCGGTCACGTTCCGCAGCGGCGGGCAGAATTACTCTCCGCGCAATTACGATGAAAAATTCGAGGGGCGAATCACTTTGCGGCGCGCGTTGGCGGATTCGCGCAACGTGCCGGCGGTGCGGCTGCTCGATCACGTGGGAGTGTTGAACGTGGTTGATCTCGCGCGAAAATTCGGAATTACCAGCCCGCTGCCGCCGTATTTGCCTTTGGCGCTGGGCGCCGCGGATTTGACGCTAATGGAGCATACGTCGGCGTTCACAGTGTTTCCGGATGACGGTATTCACATCGAGCCGCATTACATCCGGCGCGTGACTTCTTATGATGGCGCGGTGCTCGAAGAGCCGCGGCCCAACGTGACGGATGTGGTTCCTCCGGACGTGGCGCGAACGATGGTGGCGATGCTCGAGGATGTGGTGCAGTTCGGGACCGGAGTGCGCGCGAAGGAATTGGGGCGTCCTTCGGCGGGGAAAACCGGGACGACGAACGATTTCACCGACGCGTGGTACCTCGGATTTACGCCGCAACTGACCGCTGGAGTGTGGGTGGGAAACGACGACAAGCGCATTTCGCTTGGCAAGAAGGAGACCGGCGCGCGCGCGGCTTTGCCGATTTGGCTGGAATTTATGCAGCAGGCGACGGCGGGCACGCCGGTGGAAAATTTCCCGAATGTAGTGCCCCTGGAAAAAATCGCGCCGACGAAGCAGGTGCTCGTGGATGTGCCGGATACCGCGCCTCCTGCGGATGCTGCGGAGCAGGGCTTGGCGCCGGCGAAGGTGCCGGTTGCCGCGCCGGTTAGTACGGCGCCTCCTGGCGCGAAGCCTGCACCTAAATTGCCGCCGCGTCCGCCGAAGACTATTGCGCCGACTGCTGCTCCAGCGCCAGCGCGCATCACCGCGCTTGCTGCGCCGCATTCGTAGCGCAGGCTCCCCTGCAATTTCTTGCGTTCAATTGGTTTTGCCTCCCACAGTCGTGACGTGTTTTGACTTGCCAACATAGAGGAGCCAGCCAGTGCTTGCGCGTGTTAATTGACAAGTCTATATTTTGGCCCATGTGGAGTTGGTTCCGACCGCGCTCTGCTTTGCTGCTCTTTGTCTGTGCGATTGTTGGCACGGCACCTGCATTTGGCCAGATTCCGCCCAGACTCAAACGTTGTCTGCCTTATCCAACACTTGCTGACGAGGTTCGTGACGCGCAGCGAGAGGTTGACTCGAACTCTGCCGCCGCGACAAGCACGCCGGGCGCACGACAAAGTGTGGTGATCGACGACGTGAAATTTGACGCGCCGATTCATCTGCAGGACTCCGATCGTGTTCGACTGGTGGCACGATTGAAAGCCAGTCGGTTTGAGGTGAATTCCCGCTGGTTGGAGCAGGTGCAAGATCCTTGGATTCGTGGTGCCTGGACGGACGAAGGTTACTTTAGGGTGGAATCGACCGCGCGGGCGCAAGTAATAAAGACAGACGCGTCTCTCGAGCATGTGCTGCTCACCATTCACGTGAATGAGGGCCTCCAATACGGCTTAGGAGATCTAACTTACCGGTCAGCCGATCCTACCGATCATCTTGTGTTTCCTAACGAGGAATTACGATCCCTGCTTCACATGCATGAAGGAGACATTTTTAGCGCCGAGAAGGTCAGAGACGCAATTGAAGCAATGAAGCAGCTGTATGCTTCTCGTGGGTATATCGATTTTGTCGTGACGCCACTTACAGACATCGATGACGAGCGCGGGCGCATTTCGCTGATAATGGAAGTGGACCAGGGGAAGCAATATCGGTTGGAGAAGATTGAGGTTTTCACTTCTGACCAGGGGATTGAAACTCTGGTGCGATCAAGCTTTCGCGTCGGAGACGTTTTCGACAGCAAGCTTATTAGCAACTTTCTCGCTCAGAACAAGTCGTCATTGCCGCCCGATGTCTCCATGGACGACATCGATCTTCATCGAAACGTGAAGAATGGAACAGTCGATCTGCGGTTCAATTTTCAGACTTGCCCGCAAGTTACAGAGTAAATCCGCCGCATGGAAGGCTGCCCGCTTCTTCCCGGAAATCACGGGACGAAGCGGCCGCTACACAGGCGAGGCCGGGCTTCGCTTGTGGCGACGTTAGGATGCGCGAAACGGATCCCAGCCGCCGGATTTTAGCGGTGCTGTGCTGCCGTCCTGATGGACCAGGACGACTTTTCGATTGCTCGTGATCTCGCCGATGGCAGTTAGTTCGGGCGCGCTTGGGGCTTTGCGAAGTTTTTTTGCTTGGCGCGGTGGAGCTGTGAAGAGGAGTTCGTAATCTTCGCCGCCGTGCAGGGCTAGTTGGAGCGGGTCGAGTTTGCGCTTGCCTAATTTTTGCGCGACAGCTGTGGGGATCGCGACCGACGGAATTTTGTTCGCGTAGATTTTTGCGCCTACTTGGCTTGCGGCGCAGAGGCGGGCTAGATCGGTGGAGAGGCCGTCGGAGATGTCCATCGCGGATGAGGCGATGCGGTGTTCGGCCAGCCATTCGCCAAGAGCGACGCGGATTTTTGGGTAGAGATGCGGCTGGGTTAGGGTGCGGAAACGCCGGTCGTCGGCCAGGCCGCGAAGGATTAGTTCAAGGCCGAGTTGTGCGCGGCCTAATTTGCCGCTTACATAGATCAGGTCGCCGGCTTTTGCGCCGGAGCGAGTTAATGCGCGGCCGCACGCGATCTCGCCTAGTGCCGTGATGCTGATGAAGATTCGGTCGCTCATGGTCGTGTCACCGCCAATGATGGTTATGTCGAGTTCGCGGGCGGCGCGGGCCATGCCGTTGAGAAACTTTTTGAGCCAGACCTCAGGGGCTAAAGCCCCGAAACGGTTTTGGCTTTTCGGCACGGCTAATGCCGTGGCCTGACGAAAACCGATCGCGGCGATGAATGTCACGGGCAGGGCGAGGGTCAGCAGGAAGAAGCGCGGGGTGGCGCCCATGGCGGCTAGGTCGCTGTTGGCGCGGGCTAGGGATTTGTAGCCGACGGAATCGGGCGGGTGCGTTTTGGCTAGGAAGTGGACGCCTTCCAGGAAGGCGTCGCAGGTGAAGACCCACTCGCGGCTTCCTGTGGGTGAGAGGATCGCGGCATCGTCGCCGGTGCCGAGGCGAAGAGCGTTCGCGTTGACCGATCCGTGAGGTTGCTGCAATCGAAGAGACGGCGCTCGTCGGTCGGAAGGCGGCCTCTGTCGGTATGATAGTCGCGGCGAGTTCGCGGCTCGCCATCGCTTCGCGGCACCCCGCTCGGCGGCTCCGGACAGGTCGCGCTGAGCGCGCTTCTTGCTGGATTTCGATGTGGCGCCAGCACTTAGCGCGCGCACGATTTTTTCGACCAGTTGGCTTTCTCGTTCCATCCTGCACTTCCGTACAGTTGCGATAAATTCCGCATCTAAGGTAAGGTTTGTTCAAGGAAAACTCTAAGGAAAATTGGGTGGCGCGCCGATAAGTACTTTGCATTCATGGAGAGGCTGTGGAAAACTTAAGTTTAATGTTGACCACTGTGATTGCGGTCATTACAATTCACGCGGTTTTGCACAGGGCCTCGTACTCCAGACTGCTGAAGCAATCGAGTAGCCGTGGCGGGGGACGCGCGGAACTCGACAAACTGAACCGAAATAATTCTGGAAAAAATTAAGACCATGAAGGGCAAGTATTACACGTTTTTTATTGCATCGAGCGCGTCCGGGGGGATGCGACGCGTTCGTGTGCCGTACTACGTGCTGCACGCGCTGGCGATTCTGGCGGCGGTGGGCGGAATCACGGTGTTGGCTGGGATGGGCTCGTACTCGCGGATGCTATGGAAGGCGACGAACTACAATTCATTGCGGCGCGAGCAGGACACGCTGAAGCAGCAGTATAAAGCGCTGCAAACGGAAGTGAAGGATACCAACCAGCGGCTCGATTCCCTGCAATCGCTGGCGAGCGAAGTGGCGGTGGCTTACGGGATCACGCGGTTCCGGCAGACGCCATTTGCGTTCAGCGACGACGAGGACCAGCCGGAGGTGGAGTACCAGGATTCCGTGGATGAATTCAGCTATCTGGAAAGAAACGCATCGGCGGTCGCGATGTCCAGCGGCGGAATGCGTTTGCTGCCTGCGGCGCAACTGAGCAGCCTGGGAATTGTGCCGACGCTATGGCCGGTCGTCGGCGAGATTACGGGACATTTCGGCGAGCGGTTGGATCCGTTCAGCGGCGAGGGCGCGTTCCATACGGGAATGGATATCGCTTCGCACTACGGCGACGCGATCCACGCGACGGCGGACGGCGTTGTCGCGGTAATGGATCAGCGCGCCGGATATGGACGCCTTGTGGTGATTGACCACGGATTTGGCGTAACCACCTGGTACGCGCATCTTTCCGGTTTTGCGACGCACGTCGGCATGCGCGTCAAGCGCGGAGACATTATTGGATATGAAGGGCAGAGCGGGCGTTCGACCGGTCCGCACCTGCATTACGAAGTCCGCATTTACAACACACCTGTAAATCCCTGGCGTTACCTCAGCACGGCGGCCACTTCGGCTTCCGCTGCGGATTAGTTCTTCCGGCTTTCGATAACACCCTCATCGCCGTAAAATTTTTTCGGCATTATCTCGCGATCTCCCGCACGGCTCGCTTTTGCCTTTAGTGTGCGACGGGATGAACGGCCGGCGAATGCGCCGGCGCGGGGGCATGGGTAGGCGTGGCGTTCAGCATGGCGGGAGTGATGTCGAGAACCAGGCGCACTAATTTATTTTGGTGGGTGATTTGGGCTTGGCTGACCAGGGCTTGGAGGAACGCGATTTGCTCTTGGGTCATCTGGTGGCGCGTATTGGGATCGGAAAGCGCCATCGAGCCCGCCATGCGGCCGCCTTCGAGAAGAATGGAAATGGCGAGAGCGTTTTTCATCGAGTCCGATTCTGCATCGAGAGTGATTCTGAGATTGTTGCCCGCGGGTTGGCCGGCAAGGGTGACGGCCTGAACGCTGCGCGCGAGCTGTTCGAGCTGCGGCGCATTGCGGAAACTATCGTAGAGGTCGGAGGGAAGATGGTCCGTGCGCGCAACGGCGAATATGGGCGCTCCTGCGACGCGGTCTATGCGCGATTGCATGGCGGGATCGCGGTGGAACGAACCGGATAGATTGATGCGGGAAAGCAGTTCCGTGGCACTTTTGCCGCCGGCGAGCGCGATGCGCGTGGGTGAAAGGAACGTGAGCGAAACGGGGGGATTGCCGGGGACTTCGTAGACTGTTTGCGAGCTGCGACTCACTTCTTTTCCAGTACGCAGCGCGTAGGATTTGATTTTTTGCTGATCGAAGCGTCCGTCGGCGATGGCGACGACGCGATCTTCGCCGAGGACGTTTGCAGGCGTGCCAATGCTGGCAGGCCAGAAGGCGACGGCGGTGTGGTCGAGGTCACGCGTGTAATCGAAGCCCGTATCGCGGACGAAATTGGCGTAGTCACGATCGGCTTGGGGGCCGGGCGAGGCCAGGCCGAGAGCGGCGGCCAGCGGGGAGTTTTGTAACGTGCGCAATGCGCGCGCATCTATATAGGCAACGGCAGGCGCGTCCGGCGGCAATTCGCTTAAAATATCGGATGGAGGAGTGGCAGCAGGCGCGCCGGGTACGGTGGAAACGATGGGCGGGAGCGGGTGACGTTGCCAAAAGTAAAAAGCCGCGCCGCCGCCGAGCAGCAAGATCAGCAGGATGGCAACGGCAATCCAGGCTCGAGTTGTGGAAGAAACCGGCACGTTAAATTTGTAATCGTTGCGTCTAACTTAGTGTAATGTTTTCGTCCCCGGCTGCGTAGCGGAATTCAGAGAGCTCGTATTGCGCGAAAGGCCCAAGCTCGCGAGGCTGCAAGTTCCGGCCAACGGATGAGAGGCGGCCCGCTTCTAATTTAGATACGGCTGAGCTTTTCGCGAAGGATGGTTTCCGATATGAAATTCACTTGGATGAAGGCGATTGGCGCGGGAATCATGGGAATGCTTATCGGCCTTTCCACGCACGCGCAGAGCTCGCCGCAAACAGCGCCCGCGCAGGCCATAACCGCTGCGACACCCACGGCGGATCAAGTGCTCGAACATTATGTGAGTGCGATTGGCGGGCGCGCGGCGTGGACCAAGCTGAACTCGCGCGTGTCCAAGGGCACGATTGAAATTCCTTCGATGAATAATTTGAGCGGAAGCGTCGAGATTCACGAGAAGGCGCCGAATTCGATGCTGGCGGTGATCACGCTGGCCGGCGCGGTTTTTGAGCAAGGATTCGATGGGACCACCGCGTGGTCGGACGATCCGCAAAATGGACTGCGCGTATTGAGCGGCGCCGAATTGGAAGATGCGCGGCGCGAAGCGGATTTTTATCACCCGCTCGATCTGAAAAAACTCTACGCGAGCATGACCGTGACCGGCACGGAAAAAATCAACGACCGCGATGCGTACGTATTGGAAGCTTCGACGGGTGCGGGTGATCCGGACAAGATGTATTTCGATACGGAGAATTGGCTATTGGTGAGGGCCATCAACCATCGGAACACGCCGGACGGGGTGAAGGCGTTTACGGCCGAAGTAGGGGACTACAAGGATGTGGACGGGGTGAAGCTACCGTTCACGGTGCACCAGAGCAGCGCGGAGTCTGCGTTCACCATTCATTTCACGGAAATCCAGCATAATCTGAAGCTTGCGGACAGCCAGTTCGCCAAGCCGGCCGCGGAACCGGCGACGAAGTAGTGGGATTTTGATGAAAGATTACCGGCGCAAGAAGATTTCGCTGTATAATACTAAGGCACTCGCGGCATCCTGGGCGCTGAGTATGTGGCCATCTGGCAATGGTTTTGCGGCTGGTAGAAACTTGCTTGCAATTTGATTGCCTGTGTGATAATTTTGCTGGGTTTGCCAGTGCTGGCGTAGCTCAGTTGGTAGAGCATCTGATTTGTAATCAGAGGGTCGGGGGTTCAAATCCCTCCGCCAGCTGAGATTCACGTAGCGAAAATTTTGGCAGGGGTTGCGGACGGAATTCCTCGCGATAAGAGCGCTAGGGCTGGTGTCTCTGGACACGAGCCCTTTCTGCATTGCGGAGTGCCCCGTACAGCAGTCCGGTTAAAGAAACTGGTTGGACACGCGGGATGCAATTGTGTCCCGGAAGATTTCATGGGACGGAGCTGCAGCGTCCCGAACGGTTTTGCGGGACGGGTGGGTGAGTGGCTAAAACCAGCAGACTGTAAATCTGCCGCTCCTTGCGGGCTACGGAGGTTCGAATCCTCCCCCGTCCACCAGCTACTCGCGTAAGCCAGCGCATGGTTGGACAACCGAGCGCGACGACATTCAAAGAAACGAAAAAATTCAGAAACGCAGCAACTCCGGCGGCGATTCTGATTGTAATTGGGAGATGCGGGGCAGCCGGTACAAGCCTGGGTAGCTCAGTTGGTAGAGCGCGTCCTTGGTAAGGACGAGGTCACCGGTTCAATCCCGGTCCCAGGCTCCAGCTTTCGCGAGGCGCAACAACAAGGTTGATGGCGCGGAATCTGGAAGTTGTGGTCGGAATGAGCGGGGGTAACTCAGTGGTAGAGTCTCTGCCTTCCAAGCAGATGGTCGCGGGTTCGAGTCCCGTCCCCCGCTCCATTGCACAACCCTAACTTTGGTTTTTTTAT
>CAWHGI010000012.1:0-362445 GCA_963828865.1 uncultured Acidobacteriota bacterium
TCGGCTTTGAGTATCCTCCATTAAATGACTCGATTACGTTCGGCCGTGACGTGGACTGGGTACTGCGAAGATGGCTAGGAACGAATGGTCGCGTCAGAAATTTGACAGCAACCCGACAGAAACAAATCGGTCAATCAACATTTCATCTACGTGAAACCTGCATGTGCTGCACAGAGGATTTATTGCCCCGTAAAAAATACATCAAACACCTTATTGAACTTAAGGGCTTATAGAGGCAGTTTGACTTCGTAATCCTAAAGTTATAAAGCGCCCATTTTCGATGGACGGTCTGCCGGAGTCAGCTCCGGCGTATTTGGCAAGTCCTTCGTTCGAGACACGTCTCTCCCTGCCGGTAGCCCGGCGACATTGTTCTGACTGACCGCAAAGAAGCATTGACCTTTCGTCCGCTCCCGAGCAAGGAGGGTACGGTGCAAATTCTTAGAGGTTTCCTCTCTCCCGACTTTATGCCGCACGGGTACTGCTACCTATGGCAACCGGGCCTGGTGTGGCTGCACGTCCTTTCGGACTCGCTGATCGCGCTGGCCTATTTCTCTATCCCGGTTATGCTCATCGCTTTCATCCGCAAAAGAAGAGACTTGCCGTTCGAATGGATGTTCGTGTGCTTCGGCGTATTCATCCTCGCTTGTGGCGCCACGCACGCGATGGAAGTGTGGAATATTTGGCACGGAGCCTATTGGCTCGCGGGAATTATCAAAGCCATCACAGCGGTAGCTTCGTTAGCGACGGCCGTCCTCTTGGTGAAACTGCTTCCTCAAGCGATTCGCCTGCCCAGTCCGGAGGAATTAAGACTCGAAGTTGCCGAACGCCGGCGTGCGCAAGAGGCGCTTCATGAAGCAAAGACTGAGCTGGAGCTGCGTGTAGAGGAGCGCACTGCAGAGCTTCGCAAGATGAATGACGAGATGGTCGGCGAAATCATGCAGCGGAAACCTCGCGGAGGAGGAATTGCGCCGTACCGAGGAGCGATTTCGCTTGCTGGTCGAGAGAGCCGAAGACTACGCCATCTTCATCCTGGATCCCTCCGGCCGTATTGCCACTTGGAATGCAGGCGCCGAACGCATCCAAGGATACAGCGCGCAGGAAATGATCGGCCATCACTTTTCCCGTTTTTACCCCCCTGAAGATATGAAGCACGGCAAGCCGGAGAGGACCCTCCAGGTGGCTGCCGCCGAAGGGCGCTATGAGGAAGAAGGTTGGCGGCTCCGCAAGGATGGATCAAACTTCTGGGCCAATGTAGTGATCACCGCTCTGCGCGATGGCCGGGGAACGCTGATCGGATTTTCAAAGATTACGCGCGATCTCACCGAACGAAAACGCATCGAAGAGGCCCTGCGCTCCAGTGAAGAGCAATTGCGTATCGCCCAAAAGGCCTCGGGTGCCGGCGCATGGGATTGGAACCCTGCTTCAGGCGTTTGTACCTGGTCTGAAGATCACGCTCGAATCTTCGGCCTCGCGCCAGACAACCTCAAGCAAACCTGGACATCATTCCTGGGGCTCGTTCATCCTGACGATCGCTCTCGCGTGCAGACGCTGATAATCCAGGCGCTCAAGCCCGAGGGAGAATTGGAAATTGAGTACCGCATTGAACGCCCCGATGCTCAGGTCCGATGGGTGATGAGCAAGGGCCGGACGTACTGCGATAACGTTGGGGTGCCGTTGCGAATGATTGGGCTGACGCAGGACATCACCGATCGAAAGCAGCTCGAACAAACGCTCCAGAAAACGCAATCGGAGATTGCCCATCTTTCCCGGGTCTTAACCATGGGAGAACTCACCAGTTCGATCGCGCACGAAGTCAATCAGCCTCTCGCGGCAGTGGTCACGAATGGTGACGCCTGCCTGCGCTGGCTGAGTCTTGACCCGCCGAATCTCGCCAAGGCTCGTGAGTCGGTGTGTTGGATTATTGAAGAAGGCAAGAGAGCCGGCCAGATCATCAAGCGTATACGAGCCTTGGCCAAAAATACTCCGGCACAAAAAGCCGCGCTCGCGGTCAATGAGGTGATCGAGGACGTGATTGGACTCGTCAACGGAGAACTAGTCCGGAATCGGGTTTCGCTGCAAACTCAACTTGCGTCCGAGCTTCCGGGCGTCCTGGGCGATCGCGTGCAATTGCAACAGGTGATCCTCAACCTCGTCGCCAATGGCATCGAGGCTATGAACGCAATCACCCAATGGCCCAAGAAATTGTCGATTAGCTCGAAGGCGACCGAGGACGGTCGCGTCATCGTCAGCGTTCGCGACTGCGGCACCGGATTCGCGCCAAGACTCATCGACCGTGTGTTTGACGCCTTCTTCACCACCAAGAACGAAGGTATGGGCTTGGGGCTTTCCATCAGCCGCACGATCGTTGAAGCGCACGGCGGGAAATTATGGGCCGTTGCAAATAACGATCATGGCGCCACGTTTCAATTCACGTTGCCGCGGATGGCACAAGCACAGGCAGTATGACGAGTACCGAACCCACGGTCTTCGTAATCGATGATGACAATGCGGTTCGCTCGGCAACCAAGAACCTGCTCGAATCCGTGGGATTGCGGGTGGAAACCTTTGCGTCCCCGCGCGAATTCCTGAACTCGGACCGCAAGAACTCGCCCGGATGCCTGGTGCTCGACGTTCGCCTTCCTGGCACCAGCGGGCTCGATTTCCAAAAAGAGCTGGCCTCCCTCAACGTGCACATCCCAATTATTTTTATAACCGGTCATGGTGATATTCCCATGACCGTGCAGGCCATGAAGGCCGGCGCTTCGGATTTTCTGGCGAAGCCTTTCCGCGATCAGGACCTTCTCGATTCAATTCAGAAGGCTGTTGGCCGCGATCGCGAAACGCGCGAACACGAACTCCATTTAACTGAAGAGAGGAAGCGATTTAACAGCCTCACCCCGCGCGAGCGTGAAGTGATGGCGCTGGTGATCGCCGGCCATCTCAATAAGCAGATCGCCGCCGAACTCGGCACCAGTGAAACTACCGCGAAGATTCATCGCGGGCAAGTCATGCGCAAGTTGCAAGTCCAATCGTTACCGCATCTTGTCCGTTTGGCCGAGAGGCTGGGGATATCCCCCCGATAGTCCGATACGCCTTCCCAAAGGTGTTATTCCTTCTTCCGAACAGATAATGGATTCATTTTGGCTCTGCATTTACTCTCTCTGCATGAATGCTGCGGAGAGGGAGAGGGCCATGACGCGGAACATCCAGGAAATCTATTCGGTAACAATCGTGGACGATGACCAGGCGGTGCGGGACGCTCTCAGCAATTTGCTGGAGTCTGCGGGGATGCGCGTGGAGGCGTTCGCCTCGGCCGAGGACTTCGTGAACTCCAGGCGCTTAAACAAAAGGACCTGCCTGATCCTGGATATCCAGTTGCCGGGTATGAGCGGGCTGGAATTGCAACGTCAGTTGGCGGCTGGCAAGAACTTGATTCCAATTATTTTCATAACCGCTCACGGCGAGGATGGCATTCGAGAACAAGCGTTGCACGATGGCGCCGTGGGGTTTTTCTATAAACCATTCAGCAGCGAGGCTCTATTGAATACTGTTCATTCTGCTATGCGATAGGTTCGAGTCGACAGTTTGCATTTTCTCATTCACTCCCAGCCCGGAAGACACTGGAATCTGCAGTAGCGACTTTTTTTTGAGCATGGGGAGGCTGTGATGGCTCTGACTAATTTCGTTATCAATAATGAACGTCCAACGACGGACGTGGCACCTAGGCAGCAAATAAGCGGTTCGTTTGCCGGAAGCCGGCATTGCACGGACACGGAAATCGTCGGAGAGAGTCGGAATCTGAAAAAGGCACTGCGTCAAGTGGAGATCGTCGCGAGCACGAGCTCGACCGTGCTCATCCTGGGAGAAACCGGCACGGGCAAGGAACTCGTCGCGCGAGCGATCCATAACCAAAGTTCTCGCCGCGAACACAGCCTTGTGAGGGCCGATTGCGCGTCTATTCCCGCAGGGCTGCTCGAAAGCGAACTGTTTGGACACGAGAAAGGTGCATTCACCGGAGCCATCGCGCGCAATATCGGCCGCGTCGAGCTGGCGCATGGCGGCACGCTCTTTCTTGACGAAGTCGGCGATATTCCGCTGGAACTTCAGTCGAAACTCCTCCGCGTTCTCCAGGAACAAGAACTTGAAAGGCTGGGAAGCACGCGAACCATGCACGTGGATTTTCGCCTGGTAACCGCAACGCATAGGAATCTCTCCGAGATGGTCGCGCAGGGCCAATTTCGCAGCGACCTCTATTACCGGCTGAACGTTTTTCCCATCGAAGTTCCTCCTCTGCGCGACCGGCTCGAGGATATTCCACTTCTCGTACGTCATTTCGCGAAAAATTATGCCGAACGGATGAATAAGACAATCGACGTTGTACGTCCGAAAGACATGGAAGCCCTGGTTCGGTATTCCTGGCCGGGGAATGTCCGGGAGCTGCAAAATGTTATTGAGCGATGCGTGATTCTGTCGTCAGACCGAGTTCTTCACCCGCCCGAATTTCCTGACGCGAACCGCGTTGGGAAAGAGGCCTCGTTGAAACCTCGATCATTGGCGGAGGCCGAACGCGAGCATATATTGCAAGCTCTGCGGGATACCGAGTGGGTGATTGGCGGCCCTCATGGTGCCGCCGCGCAGCTCGCGGTGAGACGCACGACGTTGCTTTACAAGATGCGCCGACTCGGCATCTCCCGGCCCGTAATTGACGGATCACTGTCAGCGGGGTGACATCGGATGGTTTCTACCAGCGCGTTCGTGGCCGTGCCATTGGCTGCAAATCTCATCAACCGTTTCGTGCACGAACACTTAGCGCCCTCCCGCAAATTCCGTCCCATTTGGAGCGATAAATGCCATTCACTGGATTTGGCAATCCGCCACCTGCTCTTAGAGGGGGAACAGTATGACATCGCCCAAGTATCGTGCGCCCGCAAATGACGCCGTCGCGAATCGCGCGCACCTCGTCGCGCCTCCCAAATCTCACCGCGATTCGATTTGCACGATTCCATTCGCGAAGCTCTTTCTCCTCCTCTCGCTCATGGCGCTTTTCGCATTTCGAACTACGGCGCAGAACGCGCCGCCCCCACCTCCACCACCTCTCGCAACTCCCGCCGCTCCCGAGCCCGCGCCGCCTTTGCCGCTCACCGAAAAACAATTGGAAAATCTCGTTAGCCGCATCGCCCTGTATCCCGATCCGCTGCTCGCGCAAATCCTGACGGCGTCCACCTACTGGAACGAAATTCCCGAGGCCGCCGCCTGGGCCGACGAGCACAGCAACCTCAAAGGCGAAGCGCTTGCCAACGCGATTCGTGAAGATAATTTGCAGTGGGACCCGAGCGTACTTGCGTTGATTCCGTTTCCGTCGGTGCTTGACATGATGGCGAAAGATCCGACGTGGACCGAGCAGCTCGGCAACGCCGTGCTGGTGCAGCGCGGGGACGTCATGGACGCCGTGCAGCGTCTGCGCAAGCAGGCGCGCAAGTATGGCTATTTACAGACGAATCCGTACTGCAACATCGTCGAAACCGACGGCTATGTGGAAATTTTGCCGGTCAATCCAGCATACATCTATGTGCCCTATTACGACCCACTTGTAGTGTTTGGTCCGCCCGCCCCGGGATTTTTCGTTGGCGGAGCGATCCGGTGGGGGCCGGCGGTGATCATCACCGCGGGATTTTTCCCTTTTGGATGGGTGCATCCGTATTTTCTGTGGGGCGCGCACACCATCTATATCGATCGCACGCCGTGGAGTCGTGTTTGGGTGAATCGCGGCTATTACGTTCATTCGTACGCGCATCCATGGGTTTGGCGCGCAGGGCCTCGCGTCGAAGTGCATCCTGGCCCCCACCACAGGTAGATTGCCCCGCTCTCGGCAATTAGAAGCCTTTTGCCGGTAAGATGCGCGCGCCTGCGGCCAAGCATGCTCGTGCCCTTGCTCCCGCAGCCTGACCGAACCTTGGCGCAGTCGAGCCTGCGGCATACCGACCGAAAAGAACAAACGATCATGCTGTGCCGCTCGACGCGGGACTCAAGAGGTGAATGGTCCCGCACCTTCGCGTCTGTCCGGGCGATGGGCTTTCGACCTGCGGCCCCACCGGCTTGATCGTCAAACGCAAACCGGAGGCCCGCGCTTGTGGGCATCACAATGCCGTTTTGTCTGATTCTTCATTTGACGATCTCATTGGCAGCGTGCCTTATGATGAAATAACTGGCCTAAGTTTCCGGCAGTACGCCGGGCTGCTTCTCGTCTGCTGACTCGCACGGCCTCCAGAAAGGCGAGGTGCCACGACAATGCGTACCCTCATGGGATTTCAGGTTCTCTTGCTATGTTTCACGCCAGCGGCTGTCGACTTGCCTCTTGGGTCGCGGCAATCAACGGGGCAGGTGGCTGCTCAGAAGCAGGCTTGGAACATTCTTGTGGAAGGAGCCCACGGCTCGAACATGGATAAGCGCGCGAATGCCATCCAGGCGCTGGGCCTAGACTCCGGAGATCCGGCGGCGGTGCAATTGGCAGAAGACGCGCTCGGGGATAAAGAAGCGTACGTGCGGGCCGCAGCAGCCAAAGCTCTGGGCCCACTTGGTTCCGCCGAATCCGTACCAAAGTTGCAAAACTTGCTGACGGATAAAGATATCTCCGTTGCGCTCGCTGTCGGTCACGCTCTTGTCCAGCTTAAGAGCAACTCGGGATACGACGTCTATTATTCGCTTGTCGCTGGCGTGCGGAAGGGCAGAACATCGCCGATTACCGAAGAAATCAATCAAATGAAGACCGTGTCGAGGGCCGTCCGGTTTGCATTTGATCAGGGTGTTGGCTTCCTACCTTACGGAGGATATGGGATGGAAGCCCTGCATGCCTGGAAGAAAAGAAGCACTGCGCCAACCCGGGCCGCCGCCGCGCGAGAATTAGCCGGCGACCCGGACCCGCGCAGCGGCCAGGCACTTGCGAAGGCCGTATCCGATAAGGACTGGAGTGTCCGGGCGGCGGCAATCGAAGCAATCGCCAACCGCGGAGATCCAGCTCTGCTTGTGGACATCGTGCCTGCGATGTCAGACAGGAAAGATGTTGTGCGCTATTCAGCCGCCGCCGGAGTACTTCGGTTGGGTCGGATCGCGCAAGAAAACGGGAGCAGGTCGCACTGAAGACAGCCGGCGGCCCTTTCATGTATGTTGGTTTGGGAATGTGCGATCTTGCAAAGGCGCACGCTCTATTCGCAAAAGTACGAAGCGAACATTTGAGCCGCATGCCGGTTTGTACGGCCTGGTTCTTGTTTCTGGCGGAACTGCCATGTGGCACATGAATTGAGACGGCGGGAAAGGAACTTTCCCCTCGGTCGAAGATCGCATGGACGCAATGATAAACGCGTTCGTCTCGCACAATAGCAGACGAACGATATTGGACGGAAAGAGGCAAGCGCCCGTGAATCATAAATCGTGGTTGTTCGAACGAATTAATGGATCCGATAGTCTCACTTCGCCCTGGAGCGGCAGGCGGGGCGTGACGGCGGCTGGATGAATGATTTCCTAAAAGAGGCTGTTTCGCTTTCACTCCTCGGCAAGTGCGTTGCCGCAGTTGTCGGAATCCTGTTCATCCACGCCGCGTTTCGGGTACTCGAACAAACGCTGCCCAAGCGCTTTGGCCGGGCCGATGCGCGTTACAGGGTCCGCAAGTTCGTGGTCTTTTGCGGATACCTTGCGATTCTACTTTTCCTCGCCCTCCTCTTTGAAGATCGCTTGGGGCGTCTGAGCTTTGCCCTGGGCGTCGCTGGCGCGGGTGTGGCCGTGGCCCTGCAGGACGTGCTCGCCAGCCTTGCCGGCGCTTTCGCGATCGGCTTTTCAAAGTTATATGCCGTGGGCGACAGAGTTCAGATCGGTGATACCCGAGGTGACGTGATCGATATCGGACTCCTGCGAACCACGTTGATGGAAACGGGGAACTGGGTCAGCAAGGACTTATACAACGGCCGGATCGCTCGCATCCCGAACAGCACCGTCTTGAAAGGGTCCGTCTTCAACTACTCGCAGGGATTCCGGTTTATCTGGGACGAGATTAAGGTAGTGCTTACAGGCACCAGCGACCCCCAACTTGCCAGGGCGATGCTTTTGAGGGTAGCCAAAGAGGCGATTGGTGAGTACCTATTCGAGGCGCAGTCCTCTTGGAAAAGTATGAGCGAATATTATCAAAGCGAAAATCCTCCGTTAGAACCTACCGTCGCGCTGGTCGTAAACTCCGGATCGCTCGAATTCACTGTCAGCTATGTTGTGGACTACACGAAGCGAACTGCCATGCAAGATCAGTTGTTCACGAAAATCGCGGAGGAAGTGGCGGGTAGCAACGGACGGCTCAAATGGGCATCATCAGCAATTGCTGTCATATACCAGTCGGCAACTCCGGCCCCGATCGAAGCCCGCCAGACGTCGTCGATCCTCGGCGCGGGCGAAGCGGCCGGTTCCGTAAATCGTGATCGATAGAAGGTGCTTGTGAAATGTAACGAGAATCGGCGCCGCGACCGCCGGTTGTCTGAATCAAAAGCTTGGGAAGAAATCGGGAAGGCGCGAAATCTTTAGAATCAGGAGAGTCCGCGTAACTCAGTTGGAAAGAGCGTCTGCCTTCTAACAAAGAGGAACGTGTCCGCGAGCGATGGTGCTGGTGAAAGTCGTCTCCAGGACATTGACGGCGTTCTCCCAGCGCGAATTGCCGGTGCCTTGCGCGAAAGCCGGCGCGGCCAGGAACAGAGCCACAGCTGAGGCGAGGACCGCGCGAGTCGAGCGAAGCCGGCAAGAAAGGACCTTCCCACGTCTTTTCATGGCCATACCTCGGCAAGGCTTGGCATCGCAGGTCGCGATACGAGGGAAGTCCACGTCTCCCGATGCGTACTGCCCGCCGCAGTCGGAACGCACTGGTCCGAATACACGCTAGGCTTACCCCGCAAGAATCCTGCCCGTTGCGTCTTGACGGCCCGCAGCTGCAAAGGAGTTCTTCGCGTAAGCTTCCCTCTATCTACCTATTCAGTGGCTCCGACGAATGCAGCTTTACTTCTTGCGTCAACTTACAGCTCGTTCTCGATGAACCCAGAACCGCTCACGCAGCAGTTTCTTTAGTATCTTGCCGGAACCGCTCTTGGGCAACTCGGTGTCCAGGAACTCGACGCGCCGTGGGATTTTGTAACTCGCGAGACTCTGCCGGCAATGCGCGACAAGTTCGTCCACAGTGAGAGCTTTGCCAGGCTTTGGCACAACGCAGGCCATCACCAGTTCCCCCCACTTGGAATCAGGTATTCCAAAGACTGCGGCTTCGCGAACTCCCGGATGCGCGCAAATTACGGCTTCGACTTCACCGGAATAAACATTCTCGCCTCCGGTGACAATCATGTCTTTCGCGCGGTCGAGAATGTAGAAATACCCCGCGGAATCCTGATAGCCGATGTCTCCGGTGCGAAAAGACCCATCTCGAAACGCGAGCGCAGTCTCCCCCGGATTATTCCAGTACTCCCGCATGAGGTTAGCGCCGCGAGCCACCAATTCGCCGGGCTTTCCAGGTTCGACTTGCTTCCCTGAATCGTCAGTGACCTGCAGATCGATGCCAGGGCAAGGGCGACCGCAGGACAAAAGGCGGTCGTCCGTGTGCTCCTGGTCCTGCAGACCTGTGAGAAACCCGCTCTCGCTGAGTCCGTAGACCTGAACAAGTTTCACATTCGGCAGAAGCTGCCTCGTGCGCCGGATTAGATCGGGAGCCATCGGAGATCCTCCGTAAGCGAGAGCCTCGAGGCTGCTCAAGTCATACTTCTTAACTTCCGGAAACTGCGTGAGCAAATTGATCATCGTCGGAACCAAAACGGTGTGGCTCACGCGCTCACGTTCGACTGCCTCACAGAAGCCCTGCGGGTTGAACTTTGGAAGCGTGAGCTGGGAGGCGCCGAAAGCTGGGGCAGCAAATAGTGCGGGAAAGTCAGCAATATGAAAGAGGGGTGCCGCATGCAGGTACACGGCGCCTTCCGCGTAACGCATCCAGTAATTAAAGTGGTGAACATCAGCCAGAATGTTGGCGTGAGTTACCATCACGCCCTTGGGCCGGCCAGTTGTGCCGCTTGTGTAAATGAGAGCAAGCACCGCTTCCGGGTCATAGATCAAGCTGGGAGGAACATCGTTTTGAATTTCCAAGGGATCTTGATCGAGTACCCGCTGCCAAGACATCTGCACGGTTGGAGTCGGCAACGAGGAATGACGGACCAGCCCATGTGGAGTTGCATCGGCGAGCACCCGATCAATTTCCGCCAACGAGAGGCGAGTGTTTAGCGGAACCGCTATGACTCCGAGCCAGGCACATGCATACACCAACTCGATGTACTCGGGGCCGTTCGGCAAAAGAAGGGCGAGACGGTCTCCGGCTTTGAAACCGTGCGCGGCGAGGGCGGCTGCTATGCCCTTCACACGAGTCTCCAGCTCGGAGAAGGATAAGCGGACTCCCGCGGGAGCAAGCGCGGTCCGCGCTGAATAGTATCGGGAAGCCCGGCCGAGTGAATGGACATAGATCATATTGTTCTCACGTATCCTTACCAGAACCGCCTTCAATAAAAACCCTGATTGTCCCTCTTCACGCTAACTTTTCCGGCGTAGCGTCGCGAGATGAACACGAAATATATGGTCGCCAGAGCGAACCCTATTGGCCACCAGATTGAAGCGATAAGCAAAGATTTGTGACTGGCAGCCACAGCATAAGCCGTCAATGAATCCTCAGGCGACAGCGTCGAATAAAGCATGACCGGAAAAATAGCGGCGCCGCCGGTGATCAATAATCCGGCCAGCAGAAAAGTCGACGCCAAGAAAGCCCGCAATTCACGGCCGGTTCGCAGCCCCGAAATTAGAGTGGTAGTTGACGCGATTACGACGAGTAATCCCAGCCAGCAAATTGGATTGTAAATCGCCTTTCCGGGCAGGTCGGGACGAACCACCAACGACTCGAGCGAGATGGCGACAAAGAGAGGGACGACCGCGATCCAAAGGTACCTGGCATAAGCAGCGCTGCGGTCATGCACAGGGCCTTCCGTCTTCAGCACCAGATAGGTTGCGCCATGAGCTGCCAACAGAACGACCGCGAAGATGGCAACGGACACCGTGTACCAGTCGAGCAAACCCACTTGGCCCCGCACATTGAAATTCGTGAAAAACGCCATCGAGAAATCGCCATTGGCATCGAGCGGAACTCCTCGCGCTAGGTTGCCGGCCGCCGCACCGAACAGGACGGCGAGCAGGAAATTGGCAAATATGAAAACGAAATCCCAGAATCCCTGCCAGAGGCGATCGTTGATGTGGCCGCCGACTTCAATGGAGATTCCGCGCAGAATCAGGCACCACAAAATCAAAAAGAGCGCGAGATAATAGCCCGCGAACGCGGAGGCCATGAGCTTTGGAAATACCGCGACCAATGTGCCGCCAAAACCTACGAGCCAGACTTCATGCCAGGACCAAAGCGGGCCGATCGCAGCAATCACTTGCCGACGTTCCTCAGGTGTTTTGGCGACAACCCCGTGGAGCATTCCAGCGCCAAAATTGCGTCCGTCCAAGACCACGTAGATGATGAGCATCAAGCTGACAATGACGTACCACGTCGCAATCATGCGACTTGCTCCTTTATCCCCGCAGTGATCACCGCCGCCCGGCTCCCGATCGCACCTTCTTCGTCCGGACCGTGGGCAATCTCGCGACCAGCCAGGAAGAGGAAGAGCAGGCCGAGAACAAAGTACAGACCGATAAACCCAATTATGGTGAAGATCGTATCGCCGTTGCTTACGACTTTGCTGTAGCCATCACGGGTATGAAAGAGGCCGTAGGCCAGCCAGGGTTGACGCCCGAGCTCGGCTGTCATCCAGCCGACCGTATTGGCGATGTAAGGAAACGGAAATGCGAGCATCAACACCCACAGCAGCCAGGTGCTGGATTGCAGCTGCCCGCGCCAACTCTGGAAGTTGGCGTATGCCATAAGAAGGATGAAAATCGAGCCCAGCGTGATCATCAGGTGAAATGAATAGTATAGGAGCTCGATGTTGTCAGGCCATGTCTCCACAGGATACTCATCCAACCCATGCACATAACTTTGAAACGTGCCATACGCGAGGAAGCTAAGTGCTCCGGGAACCTCGATGGGATTGTCGAGTCGCCGCGCCGCGACATTGGGCTGTCCGATCATCGCAACACCCGCCAGCGAGCCGCCCTGGAACTTGCCTTCCATCGCGGCTAGCGTGACAGGCTGGTGGCGCCCCACCATCTTGGCCTGCTGGTCACCGGTTGGAAACGCAACTAAGAGCGACGCAATGAGGCCAGCACACGTTCCAGCTCGGAGATAGAGTTGGGATTGGTTCGAATGCGCCTGCCGCAGGGCATAAAAGGCTCCGATCGCTGTCACTACAAACGAGCCCGTTACGAGCGCTGCCATTTGGTTGTGGGCGAACTCGACCCAAGCCCAAGGGTTCAACAGATAAGCGCTAAGGCTGCCGATGCCAAGTAAGCCGTCGGTCTCAACTTTGTATCCCACGGGATGCTGCATAAAAGCATTGGTGACCAAAATGAAATAGCCGGAAAGCCAACTTCCCAGCGCAACTCCCACCGCAGCCAGGAAGTGATACCGAGGCCCCAACCGCTTCTCGCCCCAGATGAGCGCGCCTATAAATGCGCTCTCCAGAAAGAAAGCGAACATGCCTTCCATGGCCAGCGTCTGTCCGATTACGCCCCCGGCGTACCGCGAAAATCCTGCCCAGTTCGTTCCGAACTGAAATTCCATGGGAATGCCCGTGACGACTCCGACGGCAAAGTTCAGGCCGAAAATCTTCGCCCAGAAGCGAACCGCGTCGTTGTACTTTTCATCGCCCGTTTTGAAGGCGCGCCATTTCCAGTAGACCAGGAACCAGGCCAATCCCATGGTGAGCTGGGGAAAGAGGTAGTGATAGGTCAGCGTGAAGCCGAACTGGAATCGGCTCCAAAACGCGGGATCGGAAAGATTGGAGTTCATTGCTGCGCCCTCTTGCGACAAGCACTCGAGACTCGGCTTTCACCGTTCTTAGCTCCCAGCTGTTCGTTCATCTCCAAGTCCTGAGTTGCGACCCGCTGACATTCACCGCATTTTATTTGCTTCGAGCCTGTGTCCCCTCGCCGCTCGCTGTGGCCGCCATCGCCGCTTGAGCGACCTTCTCGTCCCGCGCGCGCGTGGCGAGCAATTCCAGCAGCATCGTATCGCGCTCTCGTTCGAGTTCTTCGATCGAGCGGCCATTGGCCTCTTTCAGCACGCCGTCCGTGATCGTTTGCTTCACCTCGGGGCTGAAATCAGTGATTTTCCCGAGGTCCTTCCACCATGCCGCTAACGGGCCAGTGAATTGCCCCATGAAGTGCTGAATCCCGCCTTGACCGCCGCCCAAATGAAACAGAAGATTGGGCCCCATAACTCCCCAGCGCAGCCCCGGTCCCCAGCACACTGCGACATCCGCGTCGGCAACATCAAGCACGCCCTGCTCGATCAGATAGACAACTTCGCGATAAATCGCGGCCTGTAGGCGGTTGGCGACGTGGCCGACAACTTCTTTGCGGACATGGATGGGTTTCTTGCCAATCGAGGTGTAGAAGGAGATTGCTCGCTCGACTGTTTGCGGGGAAGTTTTCGCGCCGGCAACCACCTCGACCAGAGGAATGACGTGGGGAGGGTTAAAAGGATGGCCGGTCACGCAGCGTTCGGGATGCTTACACGCAGACTGCATGACGCTCATGGTCAGTCCCGAAGAACTCGACGCGATGATCGAGTCGGGAGGAGTGGCTGCATCCATATCCGCGAAGAGCTTGACCTTGAAGTCCTGGCGTTCGGGGCCGTTTTCCTGAACCAGGTCGGCGTCAGCGAGCGCCTTCTTCATATCGGCCGTGAACTGCAGATGCTCGCGTGATGCGTTCGGCGAAAGCCCGATGACGGTCAGGTCTTTCCATGCGGCATCAATGAATTTGCGCAGGTTTGCTTCCGCATCCGGTGCCGGGTCCGTCGCGGTGACATTGAAACCACGCGCCAAGTACAAGGCCGCCCAGCTGGCGCCAATCACTCCCGTACCCACGATCGCTATGTTCCGAATGTCCTTGTTCTTTGCCATGTCGTTCTCCTTGAGTCGTGTCTCGTTCCAGTCAAATATTCTTTCCTCGAAACTCCTATTTGCTTGCGACCGCCGCTTTGGTGCGGTTGTCAGTAACTGCCTTCCCAGGTTCCGACGCGTGATGTGCGCAGATGGACGCGGCGCCACACTTCCGGCGTCGAGACCAGCCATGTTGAAAATCCGGAGATCATCGAACGGAAAAGTCGTCTTTATCCTGAGTGGTCGCATTGAGGCGGAAGATGTGGCTGAGTTGCAACAACTGCTTGATTTGGAAACGTTCGATCGGGAGCTGGTTCTGGATTTGAAAGATGTGACCATCGTCGATCGGCATGCAGTGAAGGTCTTAGCGCGCTGGGAAGTCGATGGAATCAAGCTTGAGAAGTGTCCACCCTACATCCGCGAGTGGATTGAGCGAGAAAAACCGCACGGCACCAGCCGAAAAGGTCAATACAGCAATTAGTGAGACTGGAGGATTGTCATGAGTTTGAACGGTCTTAGCTTGGTTGACATCCACAAACGAGACTTGCACTTTGGGAGTAGTCCGGTGGCCATAGATCTTTTGGACGAGCTCCTGCGCGAGGAGGTCGAATTTGAAGGAATCGTAGGTCAGAGCTCCGCGCTTCGAGAGGTGCTGCAGGTCGTCGAAACCGTAGCCAAAGGTAATGTGACTGTCCTGCTGCGCGGAGAGACAGGTACCGGCAAGGAACTCATCGCCCGCGCCATTCACAATCGCAGCCGCAGGAAGGACCGCGCTTTCGTCAAGCTCAACTGTGCTGCCATTCCCAGCGGCCTGCTCGAAAGTGAGCTGTTTGGCCACGAGCGCGGCGCGTTCACTGGAGCGATCACTCAGAAAATTGGCCGAATCGAGCTGGCAGACCAAGGTTCTTTGTTTCTGGACGAAATCGGTGATATTCCCCTCGAACTGCAACCGAAGCTCCTGCGCCTTTTACAGGAGCGGGAATTCGAGCGGTTAGGCAGTACACGAACGAAGAATGTCGACGTTCGCGTGGTGGCCGCAACCCATCGTGACTTGGAAGAGATGATTCTGGAGAAACAGTTTCGCAGTGACCTCTACTACCGCCTGAACGTTGTGCCCATTTCTATTCCGCCCTTGCGGGAACGATCGGAGGATATTCCGCTGCTCGTACAGCATTTTGTGCGAGAAGCGGCGCGAAGGATGAACAAAACAATTCATATCATTCCCTGCAAAACGATGAAGGCCCTCATTCAATACCACTGGCCCGGAAACATCCGCGAGCTAGAGAATGTCATCGAGCGTGCGGTGATTCTGTCGCCCAGCTCGGTCTTGCACGTGCCTGAGCGAGATCTACAGTCCCGCATCACGGCCGGGCACGATCGTGAAAAGCTACAAACACTGGCCGACGTCGAACGCGATCACATTCGCTCGATCTTGAAGGATGCGAGGTGGGTGCTGTCCGGCCCGAGAGGCGCGGCCGCGCGTCTGGGAATGAACCGCTCCACTCTTTATTACCGCATGCAGAAGCTTGGAATCGTCCGCCCCTGGTCGTGATCCTAGTCAGCGGCCGAGGCGGCAAAACCCGGAAGCCCGGCAGGATGCGGAGCCGAAGAAGGACGCAATAGAGTTCAAATTCCTAAGAAAGAACCGAGCGCCGACTGTTCATCGGCGGGCAACTGTCCATTGCGCGACGGACGCGCTTCAATTGCTTCTTCCGCTGCTCGGATACGCTCCTCGACCTGTGCGCAATCCGTTTCCAAGACTGCATCCTTGTATAGAATCCACCATAGTTGTGCCCGCGCGAAACACTCCGAACGGGGAGCCCATTTAGCGTAGCAGGTAGAGACGCACGCTTCAGTCGGATATCCGACAGGGTCCCACAGGCCAGGGAAATACATGGGGGTGGTCCGTAGAACGGCCCGAAATGCTATTCGGCCCGATTTGCCATCTTCGAAGCTAGGTGAAGCAGAAGTCGTTGGTCCTTATCATTCAATCGTGATAGCGCTTTCGTGAACGGACGAAGCGCGGCGTCCTGTTTTGCGTTGTGCGCAAACTCGGCTTTCGAAAAAGAAATTTTTGGCTTCTCGATTTTGGCTTCGTCGGTGAAGAGGCGGTACATCGGAACCTCCATCGCACGCGCCAATTTTTCGAGAGTTTCGACGGCTGGGACCGTGTGGCCGTTTTCAACGCGCGAAATGTAGCAACGGAGCAACCCAGTGCGCTTTTGGATATCGCCCTGAGACATATTTTTCTCTTCACGCAGTGTTCTCAACCTATCGCCAATAACCATGTAGAAGTCTCCTGATTGTGATTTTCTCTAAAACCTATCAGGAAAGGGTACCACTAGTCATCCCCGTGGGAAATATAATGCCGGGCGCTGGATAAGGGCCGCCGCCTGCGCTGACGGATTGATGGGTGCCGCCGAGGAGAACGTGGGCGAACGGCGAGGCGCGCAAAGGAAGGGAGACCGACTGGTCGCGATGGTCGGCGGGACTGGGCACTGGGGAATGCCGTCTACGCTTCTATTTATCGGAGTGTACTTTTGTACTTAACTGCGGTTAATATCATTGCGAGCCGCCAGCGACTGGGAAATGGACTTCAAGGCCCGCTAGATCTTTTTACGGCGCCCTGGGAGGGCGGAATTCACGACGGGAATCTTGGTGCGAATCGCGACTTACAGACTGATTTTCGTGGCCTTTTGCCTCTTTTGGTTTCCAGCGGAGACTTGCGCCCAGGGAGAAACCACGAGCGCAATCGTGGGCCAAGTAACGGATTCGACCGGAGCAGGCATTCCGGGCGCGACAGTTACCATCGCGAATCACGCGAGCGGCGCGCGCCGCGCTGCCAAGACAGACGATGAGGGCCGGTTCAATTTTCCACAGTTGCTGCCGGGCGCTTACTCGATCCAAGTGGAAGTAGCAGGATTCGAGCCGCAGCGGAACGACGCGGTGTCCGCGGGCCTGGGCCAGAAACAAACAGTTGATTTCGTGCTCAAGGTTGCGGAGGCAAAACAGACGGTGGAAGTAAGCGGCACGCCGCCTCTCGTCAATCCTGAGAATCCGAACACATCCACGAATCTGGATGCGCCGGCGTTGCAGAATCTTCCGAATCCGGGCGGCGATTTAACGTATCCGCTGCAGTTCGCTTCGGGTGCGTTGATCAATACGGCAGGCAGTGGCAACGATTTCGTGGGCGGCACCAACGGATACGGCAACGTGGAATTCAACGGCCTACCCGCTCTTTCGAATGGCTACATCGTGGATGGACTGGAAACCAACGATCCGTTGACCAATCTGAACAGCGGGCTTTCGACGAACTTGGTTCTGGGCCTGAATTCAATTTCGGAAGTGACCGTCAATACGCTGTCCTACGCCGTGGATCAGGGACGCTACGGAGCGTCGCAGGTCAATTACGTTACGAAATCAGGCTCAAATCAATTTCATGGGAACCTCTACGAACTTTGGAACGGTTCGCGCTTCAACGCCGCGGACTATTTCACGAACGCGACGGTGGGCAACCATAAGCCGCGCTCCACCGTGAATCATTTCGGCGGCAGCCTCGGCGGTCCGATCGTCCACGACAAACTATTTTTCTTTTTTGACAGCGAATGGGTGCGGATTGCGCTGCCCATCGTGACGGCCACAACCGTGCCGACCACGGCATTTCAAAATTACGTTCTGCAGCAACTGCCTTTGGGCGGAGTGGATTCCGTTACCGGCTCGGTCTACCAGCCTTCGCCGCAATCGGTGCCGTTCTACCAGAAGATGTTTTCGTTGTATGGGAATACGAATGGAACGCCTCTCGCCGTGCTGGGGTGTCCGTTCGACGTGGGCGGAGCGACGCCGACCGCCGCCAATGATGGAAATGGCTGCGCGAATCGCCAGAGCATCTCCCATTCCAGCGACGACCACGAACAAGTGCAGACCGCGCGCGTGGATTACAACATCAATCAAAACAATACAGCGTGGTTTCGATTTCAGGCGGATACGGGTGTGCAGGCCGCTTATACCGATCCGATAAATTCGCTGTTCGACTCGGTTTCTCCGCAGCCGCTGTATTCATCTGCCGCGGGCTATACGCACATTTTTTCGCAGAACCTGGTGAATTATTTCAATCCGGCCTTTTCCTGGTACGAAAGCCTGTTCGGGCCGAGTAATTTTCAACAGACGCTCGCGGCGTTTCCGATCGTGCTGCAAGGCAGCGGAGCGAATGCGCCGTTTACCACTGTCGGTGGCCTGGACAACACCTGGATTCAGGGGCGGCGAGCTTCTCGGTTTTTCATCAACGACAATCTGGCCTGGAGCCGTGGGGCACACGAACTGCGCTTCGGCACCAACACGCGAATTCTCCGGCTGAACGATTATGATTTCGGCGAGGGCAGCGTGCCCACGGTCATTTATACAACGTTGCCGCAATACATTTATGGCGTGGCCTCCACGGCCAGCAAAACCTTTCCGCAATCCGCAAACGAGCCATTCAATTTTCTGAATCTCGATCTCTACGCGCAGGACACCTGGAAGGTGACGCGGACTTTGACCTGGACGTTCGGGCTGCGCGACACTTTCAATTCCAACCCGCTCAACCCGCACGACCAAATTGCGCGGCTGCGCGGCTCGTTCGCTTCCATCACGCATGATGTGAACCAGCCGCTGAATGCTGCGATTCAGACCGGTCTCGGCAACGTGTTCTCGTCCACGCCGCTCGCGATCTTGCAACCGAGAACAGCGATCGCGTGGCAGTTCGAACCGAAGTCCGTGCTGCGCGCCGGCTTCGGAATTTTCAGTGACATATTGCCGGGAAGCATCGCCGATGTAGTCGGTGTCAACCCGCCTTACGTGAAAACTTTTCAGGGCGGCTTGCTGGGGACTGTCGGCGGAACGGCGATTGCGCCGGGAGTTCCAGGGAGCGCCGTTGATGCGACCATAGCGGCAAATCAAACCTTCAGCCTGGGATTTCCGCAAGGCCAACTCTCCTGCGCCGCGTCGTCGGCAAACCCCGCAACGTGTTTGCCTCCAGTCGCCATCACGGCGGTGCCAGATGGCGAGCTTCATGCGCCATATTTTATGGAGTGGAGCCTTGGCCTTGAGCATGAATTAGGAGCGAACGGAAGTGTGCGCGCCCAATACGTCGGCACGCGTGCCGTCAATCAACCGTACCTAACCCAGGTCAATGGCTATCAGACCGTATGCGATGGATGCTTCGCGCCGTTCCCATACGCGCAATCCACAGACCCGCGCTTCGGAGCCGTCACGCAGTTTTCCACCGGGGCCAACAGCCACTATCACGGCTTGCAATTGACGCTGATGAAGCGCATCGGAAAAGGTTTCAGCGGACAACTGAACTACACCTGGAGCCGCTGCATGGACACCGTCTCCAACGGCGGCTTCCTGCAATTTTCGGCGGGAGGAATTCTATCGCCGCTGCCGGACAACCTCCAGCGCGACTACGGCCCGTGCGATTACGACATTCGCAACAACCTGAACGCGCAGTACGTGTACCAATTGCCGCTAAAGGTGCGCAACCACGCGTTGGGATATGCACTGAACGGCTGGCAGGTGTCCGGCACCGTCTTCTGGCACAGCGGGATTCCGTTTTCGGTGCTGAGCACGCCGTATTCGGCGAATGGAGACGGCATCGTGAACGGTAGCGGCCCGCAATTCGCGAGCGCTGTTCCCGGCGTGCGGCTTTATGCGCATGCCGCGATTTCCGGAGTCACGCAACCCGGCACGATCCAATGGTTGAACCCGAATGCGTTTGTCTCGACCGTGGACCCAAGCACCGGCGCTTGCTTGGGAGGCAACAGCCCACAGAACTGCCAGTTCGGTAACCTCGGGCGTAACGCCTTGCGCGGCCCCGATTTCACCTGGAGCGACTTTTATCTGACGAAATCGTTCGCGTTGACCGAACATGTGAAGCTGCGCTTCGACGCGCAATTCTTCAACTTATTCAACCATCCGAATTTTGCGCTTCCGACCATGGTGCTGGCCGGTATCCCGGGAAAACCAGCGACGCAGACCGGGTTCGGCGCGCTTACCTATACCACTTCGCCGCCTACCGGACTGCTCGGCGTGGGCCTCGGCGGCGACAGCACCCCGCGCATGATCGCATTTCAAGCGCGCCTCGATTTCTGAGAGGTTGCTCGCTAGGGCCAGGCCAGTCGGAACGGTGCTCTGGCTAGGTTTTGACCCACTGCAGCCAAACAGAAGATCCTCCCGCCAAAGCATGGTCGAATCAAAGGTGATCGGGTTCGGAACGCTGAAACAATTCTCGTTCAGGTAGTGGACATTTTGCGGATTCGTCGCCGTGCTGCAACCCGGCCCGTACCGTAGCGCCGTGACACGCGAACTGTGGTACGGGACTCCATCCCATGATCGTCGAGTGCGCCACTCGGTATGTCCTTTTGCGTTAGGTCGGCTCCTCTGCGTCATCCGCGCTCGCAGTCGCCATGCAATCGAGTCGTGCGACGAATTGGTGGAACACTAGGCAAGAAATCAGAGCGGACGACCAGATTTCAGCAGTCGATCATGAGTATTCTCCATACGTGTTGCGACGTTGCCATGTCCCGAAACGTTTTGGTTTTGGCTTTATCACACTTTGTTAGTAAACTCCTGATTTGCAAAACATGTTGAGTCCTTCCCTGAACGCCGCGGCGAGGAGATTGAGGTTGAAGTCAAAAGCAAAGGGTGTAAGGCGCCACGTTACGATTCGCGAAGTTGCGAAAGCCGCGGGAGCCTCCGTTTCTACAATCTCCGCCGCACTGAATAATTCCGACTATGTCAGCGCGGACATGCGCAGCCGAATTGAAGTAGCCATCAAGACGCTGAAATATTGTCCGAATGACCTCGCGCGGGGCCTTCGGCTTCAAAAAACGCACTCGCTTGCCATCGTAGTTCCCGATCTGTCGAACAACTTTTACATCGAGCTTGTGCGCGGGGTCAAAGACTATTCGGCCTCGGCGAGTTACACGGTGCTGATAGGAGATTCTCGAGAAAGTTGGGAAGAAGAACGAAATTATCTCGATTCGTTTCACCGGCGCCGCGTCGATGGAGTTGTGCGGGTTCCTGCCATGAACGCAGTAGGCGGAAAAGCGCGAGCAGTCCTAGGAAATCTTCCCGTGGTTTACGCGGACCGTCATCCCCGTGAACGTGACACCTATATCGGAAGAGTGGGAGTGGACAACACGCAGGCCGCGGAAAGCGCGACGTCCTACTTGCTGAGCCTGGGACACCGCGACATCGGGATTATTACGGGCGATGCTTCTAGCGGGACATCGCGGGATAGATTGCGGGGATTTGTATCCGCGATTCGCAGCGCGAAAATCCGCCTGGACCGCTCGACAATTCAGGCCGGGCACAACGACATGGAGAGCGGCCATTTCCACGCGATGCAGCTTTTGACGCGGGGGCAACGTCCGACGGCGATTTTTTGCACCAACAATATGATGGCGTTGGGTGCGCTGGCGGCCATACAAGAGATCGGCCTCGCCTGCCCCGAAGAAATCAGCCTGCTCGGGTTCGACGATTTCTATTGGGCGACGCTGCTGCGGCCGAGGCTTACCGTGGTGCGTCAGCCTGCGAGGGAGATCGGAATGATTGCGGCGAGAATCTTGATCGATCACATCGAAGGACGGGTAAGCATTCCTACGCCAGCCTTGCTGAAGACACAACTGGTCGTGCGAGACTCCTGCTGTCCACCGAAGAAAATCTGATTAATCTTTCCTGCGATCCGTCAGGCATTAGGCGACGAGCGGCCTCCGCTTCGCCCGAAGGGCCATGATTCGACGACCCGCGCGCGCAGAAAGTACGCACCCAATCCCAACAGCAAAAGAATGACAGCGGTGCCAATGTTTTCGCGCTGTTCCGGAGTACAGGCGACATAGATCCATCCGATCAGCGCGACAATTGCCGGGACCGGATAAAACCACATGCCGTAGGGACGCTTGATTTCCTTGCGATATTTGCGAATCGCGAAAATCGCGATGACTTGAGGGATGAACTGGAAGACGATTTGAATGATCATCAGAGCCGAAAGGAGCCGCCCGAGCGAAAACCAACAGAGTGGAATGGCCATTGCGTTGGTGGCGAGAAGTGAGACGGTTGGGAAGCGTCCGGTGGGATGGACGCGACCGAACACCTTGAAAAAGTTTCCTTCGGCGCCCGCAGCGTAGAGGATGCGGGAATAACCAAGGCTGCCAGTAAAAACTCCGGCAAGCGTGGCGACAAGAATGAGGCACGTCATTACCGAAGCGGCGCGCGAGCCGTACAACTTACCGATGAACTCCGACACCACTGCGTGAGAGACTGCCGCATCCCGCCAGGGAATCGTTCCTATGATCACCACGCTCATGAGAAGGTAAAGTACGGCAACGATTAAAACGGAGAAAACGATGGCCCTCGGGATGTTCTTTCCGGGATTCTTAACTTCCCCGCCGAGATAAGTAATGTTGTTATAACCGCCGTAGTTATACATCGCGATTAATGTAGCGCCCGCCAACCCGTAAAAAAAAGATTTCGAGAAATGAAACGCGCTGGGCGGAAAATCGAACGCCATCTTTGTGTCGATGTGAATAAGTCCGGACACGATTACCCAAAACATCGCGGCCAACACCACGGCCAACATAATCACGGAGTAACGCCCCACCTCCTTAACGGGACGATACAGTAGAAATGTGATGAACACACAAACGGCGGCGGCGAGGGCGCCCACCCCAGCGTGGTTTAATCGAGGCAGAAAGTAATGGAAGTACTCGGCAAAACCAACGCACGCGGCCGAGATCGCCAACGGCGCGACGAAAATCGTTTCCCACAGGAAGAGAAAAGAGAAAAGATGACCCCAGGTGCGTGGGTTGAAGGCTTCGCGGAAATAAATATAAGCTCCGCCGACTCCCGGCATCGCGGCTCCCAGTTCGGCATAAACCATCCCATCGCACACGGAAAATAACGCACCGAGAAACCAGCCGAGCACAGCCTGCGGCCCGCCCATGGCAGAAAGGATCACACCGATGGTGATGAACGGACCGACGCCAATCATTCCGAGCATGTTGACAGAGACGGATTGCAGCAAGCCCATGCCGCGAACAAGTTTTTCGGAGGGCCCCGCGATCTCGGGGGGGAGTTGGGGCGAAATGTTCTGGGCCAAATCAGGCGTCCCGGAAAAACGCGAATCGAGTATCGAGCGTGGACTATAGCAGCGGGACCGGACACGGGCAAGTCAAGAAGTGCGATGTACCGAAACGTTATGGCATGCGGTAGGATCGCCGGGTTTCGTGGCGCGTTAGGATTTTCGGAGCGCTCGCAAGGAAAATAGGGGTGGACAACGCGCAAGACCGTAGGCTAGCCTGCCTGTGATTTTGCGGGTGCGTGCAAGTGGCGCAGATTATAAGAAAGGATGCGCTGCCGGCGAGGAGAACTGCAACGCAAAATGATGGAGCCGGGAGGCGCAGCAGCCGTGTCGAAGTGCGGGATTTTCACGCGATTCGCTCTGGGCGCAGGGGCTTTGCTGCTGTTTAGCTTCACGCTTACTCCGGGCGCGCGGCAGAATCGAGCCTCACCCCAAGCACCTCCGCCCCAAGTCTCGGAAACACTCGCTGAAGCACAATCCTCTCTCGAGCACGGAAACGCCGACGAAGCGATACGAATTCTCTCGAGCTATCTTCAAACCCAACCGCACGATTCCGCCGCACGTACCTTGCTCGCACAAGCGTATGCCGGCATCGGGCAGAACGAACGAGCAGAGGAAGAGTTGCACGGCGTTTTGCAAGTTGCACCCAACGATGCAATCGCTCTGGCGGCACTCGGCGAGATTTACGAACGAGAGGGCCAGCTGGAAAAGGCCGAACCTTTGCTGGCGAACGCCGCCAAGATTAACCGCGACGATCCGCGGATTCGGATGGAGTGGGCGGTGGTGCTCGTGCACCTCCACAAGTACGCGGAAGCCCAAAGCGCTTTGGCCGGTCTATCGCCACCGACTGAACGTGACGAGCGCATCACATTCCACCGGCTTAAAGCCTCCGTGGCACTGGGATTAGGAAATTCCCCGAGCGCCGCTTCCGAAATGGAAAAAGCTCTCGCTCTGGAGCCGGCTGACCATGGCTTAGTCCTGGCGACGGCCACCGCCGAACTGCAATCGAAAAATTGGCAACGCGCGGCAAGTTTGGCCGAGCCTTTATTTTCCGAGACGCACAATCTCCAAGCCGGCCTGGTTTCCCTGGAAGCCGAATTGGATATGCATTCCGAGTTTCATCAAACGCTGAAAATGCTTCGCGCCACGCAGCTGGCATCACCGCAAGAGTTGGAGCTTCATCAGCGCGTAGCTGAGCTACTGATCGCCCACGAAAAATATTCCGAATCCATCGATGACCTGAACATGGCTGCGAATCTCGCCCCGGGACGCGCCGACCTGGAGTTCGATCTGGCTCTCGCGCAATTCCGAGCCGGTCGCCTCGATGACGCTGCGGCTAGCGCGCAAAAGTGCAAAGAGCTTGGCGACAACGCGGATCTCGAAGACCTGATTGGCGACATTCAAGAGGCGCGCGGGGATAACCTTGCTGCGGTGAAGGGCTACGAGGCGGCCGTGGAGCTGGCGCCGAACGAGGAGAAATATCGTCTTTCGCTGGCGGTGGAATTGATCCGGCACAGCAGCTTCGAGCCGGCGAAGGTCGTTCTCAAACAAGGTGAGGAGTTGCATCCGGAATCCTGGCGGATTCAACTCGCATTGGGCATGGTTGAGCATTTTGGGGGAACTGACGAAGACGCTACAAAATATCTGCTGCGTGCCGCCGAACTGGCGCCGGAACCCCAGGTGGTGCTGCAATATTTAGGAGACATTCAGCTGGACCGGGCGCCGCCCGATCCCGCGGCTGTGGCTAAGCTATGCCAGTACTCGGACGGCCAGCCGAAAGACGGACAAATCCAGTATTACTGCGGCGCAGTGCTCTTTCGCAGAGACTACGTTGGCGGAGACAAATCCCACGCCGCGGAGATTCTGCGGCACTTGCACGCGTCAGTCGCGCTCCTCCCGAAAGACGATGCCGCGCCGCATTGCCAATTAGGCAAAGCGTACCGATGGCTGGAGCGCTGGCCAGAAGCGCTCCGCGAATCTGAAAGCTGCGCACGCCTGGACCCAGGATCCGCGGAAGCGCATTACCGACTGGCCCAAATTTACGAGCACGAGGGGCAACCGGAAAAGCAGCGGAAAGAAATAAAGCTCTACGAAACAGCGTCAACGCGCCTCGCGGATGAGAACGCGCGCCGCCAGGCGACTATGAAAACGTTCCTCTATACGATGCAGCAGGAGGCGCAGGGGCAGAAGGACGCGCCGCCGGACCGTCCGTAAGGATGGTCCGGCGTTGAACGCGTTGGCTGTCCCCTTCACGAAATCAGGGAGTGGGCTTCCCCGCCGGCTTGCGGGTGCCTGGGATGCGAGATTTCATCAGCTCAGGATTTTTCCCCAGGCTGACCATGTTGGCGAAAATGCGATATGCGCCGGGAACGCCTTCGGGCATCTGGCGGTAGAACGCATAGGCGTTATAAATATAAGTCCCCTTGCCGTATTGGGCGTAAACGAGACCGCCTTTTTGAGGAGCCTGACCAGGGTCGTGCGTTTCGAGCAGCGGAACGTACTGCGAGTCCCAACTCACTAGGAACTTCGAGCCGCGCTCTTCGACCCAATTCTCAAAATCCTTGCTGGTGATCTTATTGGGCCAGGTGAAAACAGGATTTGACGGCGCTAGGATTTCCACCTGGGAATTTTCATCGGTAACTTCTTCGGGATTCGAACCCATTTTGTAACGATATGGACCGTAATTGTGATCGTACTCGGGCGTGTTGTATTGCACGATGACGACGCCTCCGTTCTTCACATACTCGAGGATGCGGTCATTGTGAATTATGAGATCCGGACGCACCGCGTAAGCCCGCACTCCGAGAATGATCGCGTTGAATTTGGAGAGATTTGCGCTGGCGAGATCTTCCGGCGTAAGGAAATTGACTTTGATCCCGAGATTCACCAGGGATTGAGGTATGTCGTCCCCGGCGCCCACGATGTATCCAATGTCCAACCCCGGAGCGACTTTTACATCAACACCGGTGGTGTGATAGGTGGAAGCGCGATAGAGATTGTACGGACGCAAACCGGAATAGCCGATGGTGTGATATCCCTCTTTATAATCATGGCCATCGTAGCTGGCGACGGCCGTGATGTCGTACGCTTTCTCTTGCAGACCCGCGGGAGTGACGTGGAAGTTGAGCGATTGATCGTCGCCGTCCTTTGCGGTTGAGAATTCCTCCTGCGGCGCCGTCCAGCCTTCGGGCAAGTCGAGCTTCACAGTGCCCTTCGCGGGACCTTTGACGTTGCTGTGAAGGTTCACGGTCACTTCGAAGGATTTAGTGCCGAGGGGAACAATCCCCGCTTGCGGCATGATGGAAATGGAAATAGCGGGCGCGACGATCAGCGGCTCGAGCACGGTGCCCGGGCCGACGACGCGCTGCACGGATTGCACGACCTGCTCCTGCTCGAACGGTACGCCGTTGAAAACGAAATGTATTTTAGCTGAAAGGGGATAAGGAGCCAGAGGCAGGTTGAGATCTTTCGGCACCTGAATGTCGTAGTAAGCCTGCTCGATATTTGGACGCGTGAAATAGGGGCGCGTGAAACCCGCATCGGCGGCCGCGTGCACGGTGAAGCGCAAATCCGCGGACTGATTGCCTCTGAGGGTGTCGCCTGTTTGCGTCGCAGGATCGATGGACCATTGTTCGTTCGCCGGGGAATGCAGGACCGCGCTCTGCAATTCCACGGGCAGATTGGTTGGATTCGTTACGTGAATTTTAACCCAGAATTCCTGCCCGGGAATTGCCACCTGGAAGGTTGCCGGATTTCTGAGGAAGCGCGCGAAAGGACCAGCCGGTTCCTTCTCGGGAGCCACCGTCGCCAGCACCGAAATGCCCAGCGACTCTGCCAGCGCATTTTCGAATTGCGCTTGCTTCACCTTTAATTCATGCGTGACGTCGTACTTAGAATCGGCGGTCAAGTCGCTGCTGGCTACTTTTTCGATCAGTTCGTTCGTTGCTTTCAAGCCCGCCGCAAGGGTCGCAGCAATCGCTTCGGGGTGTTGGGCCGAGAAATCGTTCATGGCTTTATCGACCAGAGAATTGATCTGCGATAAATCGGCTTTCAGAAATGACGAATCGCCGCCTTGGGCGAGGCTCGCGATACCGACGAGCGAACCGTCGATGCCATCGTAAAAAGACGACTCTTTTTCTGGGACTGAGACGAGCGATGCGAACCGGTGGTAAGGAGTCATCTCCGCTTCCGCCGGCGGCAAGCCGGTGCCGCCACTCTGCGACTTTTGCTGGCCGAGGCCCACGCGGGCGACCTGGAGGTACGTCAATCCCAGCAGAGGGCTGTACTCGCCTTCCGGAATTTCGACAGAAGCGGAAAGCGCGCCGTGAATGACGGTGCCGTCCGTATAGTTGTTAAATTCGGCGGGGTAATACTTGCCGTCGGCGTAGTCCAAAATCCCCTTGTCGGTTACGGGGGAAAACGGCACGAGCGCATAATCCTTGAGCGGCTTCCAGGGCCGCAATCCTTCCTTGAGCTGCTCCGGAAACATGGCCGGATCGCCCGCGGCTTTGAAGGCTTCCTGCGCCATCTGCCCGGCGACCTGGTGATTGCCATGGCCATCCGTGCGCCCTCCGACAAAGACGGAAGTAATGACCAGCGGGCGAGTGATGCGAACGACGCGGACTACGTCGGACAAAGTTTGATCGTGCCCCCACTTCTCAAGCGCCTCTTCTTTTGTCTTGGAAAAACCGTAGTCGCACATTCGCGAAAAAAATTGCTGTACTCCATAGTAGCGGTCGGCGGCCAGGAGTTCTTCCGTACGCACCAGCCCAAGCGCGTCAAAATAGTCCGAAGACATCACATTGGCGCCGCCTTCGCCGCGATTGAGCGTCATTAGAACGGCCCGCACGCCTTGCCCGCGCGATTCATACGTCAACATTCCGCCGTCTTCGTCGTCGGGGTGCGCGGTCACCATCAGTAGGCTTGCTCGCGTGTGAAGTTTCAGAAGACTCTGCCAGAGTGCCGCCGCTCCCCGGTCAAAAGCCAGCGGCTCTGCGGACACGATAGCCTTCGAACTGACCGCGTTGGGAGATTGAGCGATCACCGGACCTGATCGAAAAAGAAAAGTCGCTGTGCAGCCTAATGTGACGAGAATTAGAGTAAGAACCTTGTTGCATCGCGGTGCCATCCTCGCTCCTTTGCATCTTGCGAGATGTCTAATCAAATATTCCGGGGTGCAGGAATCGGCGGTCGCCACTCATTGCCACTGCATGCGCGCCCGCGACATCGTTTCGAGTGACGGCGACGCCGAACTTCAACTGGACCCTTTTCATCGATCCGGACGAGACGAGTCGCAAATACTGCTGAGACGCTTTTTAACGAAGCCGCCCGAGAAGTACGAGGCGCTTTGAGTTCGTACCATTCCTGCGTGCCGCGGCGTCCAGCCTCCGCAATTTCATCCGGAGTAACGGCATTGTACGACCGCAAGAAACGTTGTCAATGAAAATGCCAAAACGTTCTGGCATTCCAGGGGATCACGATTCGCTGCCGTTACGCACGTTCAAATAGTGACAAACCCTTGCCCTGATCCCCGTTTCTAGAAAATTTGACTTGACAACGATTTTTGCGAATGTTACACCTCCACCCATTGGGACCGAATCGTTTCGGTACGCTCGGGGTGGATTCTTAGGGGGCATCATTCAGCTCACGATATCTCATTCGTCTCTTCCGGCTTTTTCCGTGACCACTTGGCTCGGAATTCCTGCTTCCAAGCATGTCGCGGATGGCTGGGCCTTTTGAATCCAACAGCGTCGAAGTTTTTGAGATCTCTCTTCTGATCTGAAAAGCGGAGGCTGCAATGTATCAATTGATGAAGAATCGCAGATTGCTCGGCTGGGCAGTGTTGTTCGCCATGTTGCTTGGGGCTTCTGCTTTGCCTGCGTTTGGCCAAATTGATCGCGGGGCCATCGCCGGCAGGATTCTAGACTCCTCCGGAGCTGTCGTGCCTAGCGCGACAGTGACGATCACGAATAAGGCGACGGGCGTCGCCGTGACTACTAATGTCGATTCCGACGGAGAGTATCAGGTCCTGACATTAATTCCCGGCACGTACTCCGTGAGGGTGACCGCCACAGGGTTTGATAGCGTTCTACGCGATGACGTTAATTTGCACGTGCAAGATCACCTTTCCATTAATTTTGCGTTGAAAGTTGGTTCGGTGAGCACCGAAATAGTGGTCACCGGTGGCGAGCCGGCCCTGGAGACTCAGTCAGCCGACCTCGGAAGTGTCGTGAATGAACAGCGCATCAACGACCTCCCTCTCAACGGACGTCGTTACGCGGATTTGGCGCTTTTGGAGCCCGGCGTGGATAAGTTTTACGCTCCGGCTAACCCAGCCCCCGACCGCTTTAGCGCCAACGGGAACAGCGAGCTTCAGAACAATTTTCTGCTGGACGGCATCGACAATAACTCCTTCTCCGAAAACCTGCAGGAATTGTCGATGCAGGTTGTGCAGCCACCACCTGATGCCTTGCAGGAGTTCAAGATTCAGACGCGCACGTACTCCGCTGAATTCGGCAACTCAGCGGGCGCGGTGGTTAACGCGACCCTCAAATCTGGCACCAATGGTTACCACGGAGATTTGTACGAGTTTTTCCGAAATAAGGTTCTGGATGCAAATACTTGGATTAACAATTTGACCGGCATGCCGCGCGGCGGCTTTTCTCAAAATCAATTCGGCGGTACATTCGGCGGCCCGATCAAGAAGGACAAGGTGTTTTTCTTTGGCGATCTCGAACGGTTCACCAGCCGGCAAGGCACTACCGTGCAAAGCACCGTACCGACGCCGCTGATGACGCAAGGAAATTTCACCGAATTGCCGTATGCATTGGCCAATCCGCAGGTTCCCGGCCAGTCCGGTTGCTACGTCGGAAACATTATCCAGGCAGGTTGCTTCGATCCCGTTGCGCAAAAGCTCATGGGGCTGGTTGCCGGTACGGCGACTCCGAATATCCCATCCGCGGTGGCTGTAGAAGGAACCCCGGGGAGTTGGACCGGGGCGCCGAACTATGTATTTGCGACCTCGATTCCCAATGACGCGTATTCCTTGGACGGGCGCATCGATTACACGCTCAGCTCAAAGGATCAGATCTTTGGAAGCTACAGCTACCGGCACGTGAACAAGCAGGATCCCCTGTGGACGAGCAATCCTGTGATCGGCAATGGCAACTTTGCGACAGAGTACCGCTGGCACCAGCAGTCGCTGGCGCTGGGCTGGACGCACACGCTTTCAAATTCTTTGGTCAATGACCTGCGCTTCGGCTTCAGCCGGGACAATGCCCATAGCGATCCGAATGGCTTGACGGTTGGCACTTCCGAGGCTGAATCCGAGATTGGTCTGTCGGGAATCCCGGACGGGCCGGGTTCCGCCGGCATACCTCCGTTTTTCATCAGCGGCCTAACGACAGAAGGATCGGCAGCTTGGCGGCCTCAGTACCAGATTTCTCAAGGGTGGAACGTGGTTGAGAATCTGAACTGGCTGAAGGGCACGCACAGCTTCAAGTTCGGTTACCAATACCTCCGGAGGAGCGACAACTTTCTCGATATAGAAGCTCCGCAGGGCCTTATCTTGGAAACCGGAGTTGTCACCGGCAGTTTTTCGAACGCGCTGCCCGATTTGCTGCTCGGGGACGCGAACTTGGTAATTTTCACGACGCCCCACATCGTGCATTATTTCACCCCTGGACATTCCTTCTATGCCATGGACACCTGGAAGGCAACTTCGAAACTCACACTGACGTACGGCCTCCGATACGAACTTTTCGCTCCGCTGATCGATAGGGATAACGAGACCACGAACTTCACACCGCTGAACGGCGGAGGACTTATCACCCCGGCGAGCAATGCGTCCGGTTGGTATGGTCGTGCGCTGATTCATCCCGCGTTGAACAATTTTGCCCCCCGGTTCGGTTTTGCCTATCAGATGCTGCCTCGCCTGGTGTGGCGCGGTGGATATGGAGTTTTTTATCAGCACGTAAATCGCATCGGCTCGGAAGCATTGCTTCAGCTGAATCCGCCACAGTTTGTTGATACACAGCTATCTACGGGCGCAAACAGCGCAGTCTTTCAGCTGAAGGATGGGTTCCCTTCCTCGATTATCGATGCGACTGCTCCACCCCTGTACGAGCTCCATATACGCTCGCAGGATCCGAACCAGCGCACGCCGTATGTCGAACAAACGAGCTTCGGATTCGAATATCAACTTATAGGCGATACAGTGATTTCCGCGACGTACGTTGGTAATTGGGGGCGCAAGGAGGAGCGCGTACGCGATGCCAACCAGCCCCAGGTCACCGGTTTCGATACCGGCTGCCCGGTTTTGCAGTATCCCTACGCGAATCTGAGCACAGTAACAACTGTTGACACGTTTGTCGGCGCTGGCATTCCCTGTGCGGGTTCCGGCTCGCATGCGTACCTGGAAGATGCCACGTTCGACGGGAATTCGAATTACAACAGTGTCGAGTTTGCCTTGCGACGGAGGATATCCAACGGCCTCGCCTACTCGCTGGGATATACATTCGCCCACGGTCTCGCCAATTACCGCGACAACCTGACGGCGCAACAGTTACCGCAAAACTCGTATAACTATTCCGCGGAAATGGGGAATTCGGTTCTGGACGTCCGCAGCCGTTTTGTCGGAAATTTCCTCTGGGAATTACCGTTGGGTCAGGGGAAACGCTTTATGTCCGGTGACAATTTTGCCGGCCGTTGGCTGGGTGGATGGCAATTCAACGGAATCGTGACACTGCAGACCGGAACGCCGTTTAACGTGACCGCCAATAATGATGGCTTGGTGGACAGCAATAACCCGGTGTATGCGAACTGTATCGGAAATCCCTACGCCGGCGCGACAAGAAATCCTAAGTTGTACACGACCACGGGTTTTATAATCAACCCGGCGGCGTTTTCGCAGCCTGGTCCCGGACAGTTCGGGACTTGTGCTCCCTATCAGTTTTACGGTCCCGGAATTCAGACGTGGGATCTGAGCTTGTTCAAAGAGTTCAGGTTTACCGACAGATATTCGCTGCAATTTAGAACTGAATTTTTCAACGCCTTCAATCATCCCAACTTCGCAAACCCGAGTGCGAATATTGGCTCGCCGGGTTCGTTTGGAAAGGTCAACAACACTCTTGCTCCTATTCTGGGCACCGATTCGGGCGGACCGGGCGATCCTCGTGAAATCCAGTTCGCACTGAAGCTGTACTTCTAACGCCCGGCGCGAGAGCGGCGCACGCCGCTCCCGCATCTTTTGATCGAAGTGATCGCAATGCCCGTGTTCCCGGCGGCGAATCCTGGTGGGACGCGCCCGTGGCAGATGTATCTTGCCGTTTCCCTGGGGAGGTAGAAGTGGCCCAAGCTCATTACGAAGAGGAGGTTTTGATTCACTCGGCTCCCGTCGCGCAGGACAAAGCCGGCGTCCTTGTGTCTGCCACGCGCGAGCGAGCAAAGTGGGAGACCATCAATTTCTCGGTCCGGCGACTCATCGCCGGACAGTATTGGCAGAGCAACACTCGTAATCAAGAAGCTGCTCTTGTCGTTCTCGGCGGAAAAGCGACTGTCGACTGGGGCGAAGGTCCCCGCGAAGTTGGGGGACGCAAGGACGTTTTCAGCGGCTATCCGTTCGCGATCTATTTGCCGAGCCAGACGTTTTTTGAGATTTCGGCGATCTCCAATTGCGAGTTTGCGGATTGCCGTACCCCTTCTTCCTCTCCCCTTAGTCCTCGCATCATTGCCCCCGCAGATTGCCGCGAGGAAATTCGTGGCGGGGGAAATAGCACTCGGCAAATCGTCGACGTCATTCGCCCGGAGTTTCCTGCTGATAAGCTCTTGCTCTGCGAGGTCTATACACCCGGCGGGAATTGGTCGAGCTATCCTCCGCACAAGCATGACGCTCACAACCCCCCGTTTGAAGTGGACCTCGACGAAACGTACTACTACCGGATCAACAAACCTGAGGGATATGCGTTGCAGCGGCTGTACGACGCCGCGGGAACCCGTGACAACACCCTGACTCTCATCGACGGCGATTTAGTATTGATTAAGGATGGCTACCATCCCGTTGTCGCGGCTCACGGGTACGACGTTTATTACCTCAATGTGCTCGCCGGCAGCGCTCGTTCCATGGCTGCGAGCGACGATCCGCGCTACGTGCACCTCCGCAAGAGTAGCCTGGAGCGCGATCCCCGCGTGCCTTTGGTTAACGCTTTTGGGTGCGAACAAAGTTCGTAGTTCGAGCAGGGTGGTGCGACTGCCTGCGGCTGGAAGTCACCAAGGGACTGGCTTATTGGCGTCGCGGTAGTGTCGCACCAGAGATTTTTGGCTGAGCAGTGCGGGCCAGGAAAGACGAGGTCGGTAATGCCACATAAGATTGGAATCGTTGGAGCGGGGGGCGCTGGAGGCATACATGCCGCAATCGTCTCAAGGGATTCGCGCGTGACACTTCGGAGTTTTTTTGACGTAGACGCGGCACTCGCGCAAGCGATGGCTGCCAGGTTTGGCGGTCAGCCCGCTCGTTCGCTCGAGGAACTCTTCAATCACTGTGACGCCGTCTTCGTCTGTACTCCCAATACCACTCATGAAGAAGTTGCCACGCAAGTTCTGGATGCCGGCAAGCACGTTTTTTGCGAAAAACCCTTCGCGTTGAACTTGGAGTCCGCGACAAGACTGCGCAATCGGGCGGTCCGCTCCGGACTCGTTTATCAAGTGGGCCACAATCGCCGGTTTGCGCCGGTCTACAAAATTCTTAAAGGGGCGATAGATCGCAACGAATTCCGTCCGCTTTCCGTCCACGCCAAAATGAACCGTGGAGAACTCATCAACCCGACCTGGGTGTGGAACTCCAGCCTGACTGGCGGCTTCCTGTATGAAACGCCTGTGCACATGTTCGATTTGATGACCTTTTTCTTCGGAAAAGTTGACTGGGTACAGGTAGCAGCCCGCGCTCACGAGCATGGCGAACTCGACGATTTTTCTATCTTGCTCAGTTTTCAATCCGGCTTGCAGGCAACGATGAAGACGTACGCGCACGCCAGTTGGCACTTTCCTTTTGAACGCTTCGAGGTCTATGGGATGCACGCAACCTATGAAACGTTCGAAATGGAGAGGATCTCTTTCACGAACGGACTCGAGACCCGCACCACCACTTACGATTTCTCCTTGGCGACCATGCATGAGAAGTGGGGCTACGTCGAAGAAGATCGTCTTTTCGTCGACGCCCTGGAAGGCAAATTGCCCCCGCCCGTCACTGCCGACGACGGATACAACGTCGTTGAATTGATCGACGCTTGCTATCGTAGCGCGAGAGACGGCGCGCGCGTCCACTTGGGCGCCGTCGCGAAGAGTCTGTAAATTGGAGAAATTTCCCGAACAGATTCGCTTTGCATCGGCCCCGGTCAGCTGGGGTGTGCAGGACGATCCCGGGCCAGCCTGGGAGCAGCCCTACGAGCAAATTCTCAAAGAAATCGTTTCCGCGGGTTTCACGGGAACGGAGTTGGGACCCTTTGGTTATTTCCCCATCGATGCCGGTATTTTGAACGCCACCTTGCAGCGCTTCGGATTGACCATGCTTTCTTCTTTCGTCCCCGTTCCGATCGCGGAACCTTCGTGCGTTGCAAACGTAATCGACCGCGTACGCAGGGTCGGCGCGCTACTCTCCGCGTTGGGGGCCAGATTGCTCGTTCTCGCCGATTGCCAAACACCTGAACGAAGAGCGATCGCAGGGCGCGTTCCGGTAGATGGAAGTAAGTCTCTAACTCTCGCTCAGTGGAAGCAGGTGGGAGAGGTCATCCAGAAGGTCGAGCAAGCTGCTGCGGATTTCGGCCTCCGCGTTGTTTTCCATCCCCATGTCGCCACTTTCGTCGAGACTCCCGTAGAAGTCGAACGCCTATTCGACGCACTCGCCGCGACGCAGGTCGGTCTGTGTCTTGATACCGGGCACTGTGTATACGGAGGAGGAGATCCCGTCGATGAGGCGCGAAAATATCGCTCACTGCTGCATTACATACACATCAAAGACATCGACGCTGGCATTCTGGGCGAAGCTCGGCTCCAGAAGCTTGACTTTGCACACGCCATCGGCGCCGGAGTGTTCTCTCGGATCGGCAGCGGATGTATCGATTTCGACGGGTTCTTTCGATTTCTGGCCGAAAACAGCTATTCAGGGTGGACTATCGTCGAACAAGATGTGATCTACGGCAAGACTCTCGTTTCGCCGATGGAGACCATGCGCGCGAGTTTGAGCTATCTGAAAAATGTAGCGTCCAAGATTTCGTCCGCGCGTTAACTCGATTAACCACACTGCGGATCGGATCGAGCCGCCACTCGGAACGAATCGCCTTACGCCGCTTACTGAATCATCTGCTGTCCGAAAGCCTGAAGGTATTCGGTCAAGACTGCCTGGGCCACGTCCTGGCGGCCAACCAGAGGATTTTTCTCGAGCGCCGCAAGCGCGAGCTCGCGTGAGTGTTCTACGGAAGCGCGCACCGTGAGCCGTTCGTACTCTTTTACTTTCAGCAGCAAGGGACGAACAGCGTCTGGCGCCCGCCCCACGGATGGCACACGAACGCCGCGAGAAGAAACTTCGCATGGCAGTTCGACGGCGTCATCGGCCCCGAGATCTTTCAGTGCTCCGCCGTTGCGAACAGTAAGAGGTATCGAGGAAGGCGTTTCTGCATGCAAGGCCTGCAGAACGAGCAGTGCTATCCGCTCGTAACCCGAAAACTCCGAGTAAAGTTCCTGATTCTCTTTCCGGCTCTTGCCTGCCGTCGCCTCGATGCTGAAGTAAGAAGCGTTCCGTTCGCGCAGGTAATCTTCATAGATTTCGATTAGCTTCGACTCAGGAGCCTGCGCCAAGGTTTGAAACAGCTGCACGTTCATCGCTGCGATGGCCTGCCCGCGCGATTGGCCGCTCTGTTTCGTGTTCTTGTACGCCGTCTCCGGAAAATAATAAAAGTAGAGATACTCCGTCGGCAGTAGCCCCAGTTCTTGAATGAATTCCGTCGGAAAAAGCCCGTGCCGATAGCATTTCCGAATGATTTCAGGCGAAGACAAGACTTTCGGAAGCAGTTCTGCCCCCGTCTCATCGCAAATCGCCCGCACCCAACCTAAGTGGTTCAGCCCGAGGTAGCCGAACCGGAGTCCAAACGGCGTTCGGTCAAGCGCATGGGCGATCGCCTCAAATGTTTCCAAAGGAGTGTCGCAGACGCCGATGACGTTGACTCCGGAGTGATTCAGAAGTCCTTGCGAAATAATTCCGACCGGATTTGTGAAATTGATGACCGTGGCGCGCGGAGCCACGCGTTCAATCAGCCGCGCATATTCCAGCATCGCAGCCAAATTGCGCATGGCGCACGCGAAGCCGCCAGCGCCCACAGTTTCCTGGCCGACGAGCCCATGTGCCAGCGCTATCGTTTCGTCTTTCACTCGCGCGTCGATTCCACCGACGCGAATACTGGTGATGACGTAGTCCGCTCCTTCCAGTGCACGCTCGGGATTGGCGTAAGCGGTGAGCCGCGCGCCCAGTCCACTTCGCTTGCCCATCGCTTCGGCAACCCTCTTCACGATTTTCACGCGCTCAGGATCGACATCCCAAAACGCAAACTCGTCAACTCGCACATTGCTGCCAAGGCCTGCGAGACCGTGGACGAGGAGTGGGCTGCGCACCCCTGCGGCTCCCACCAGAGTGATTTTCATGAAAGTGTTACGTCCTCCCTCGCCATTTCCCGCTGATGTTTCCCGATGCGGGCCACGATTCGTCTTCGCCGCTTCTCAATTTCATTTCAGCGAATCCTCTTTATTAATTTCCTCAGGACCTTCGGTGTCGGAATTGCCGAAGATCCTCCGGCGCTCGTCGTGGCCAGCGCTCCGCAAATATTTCCGGCTCGCAGACAATCCTCAAGCGTCCACCCGGCAAGATAACCGTGAAGAAAACCACCATCGAACGCGTCGCCCGATCCCGTCGCATCCACCGCACGGACGCGTACCGACTTCACGCGCACGATTTTCCCGTCGCGAACGGCTAGCGAACCATTGGGGCCAAGTTTCACGATGGGAACCCGAACCCACCGAGCCAATTTCCGCGCTGCGGCCTCGATCGTTTTCTCTCCGGTCATGGCCTTCGCTTCCGATTCATTTGGAAATGCAAATTCGAATTCCTTCAGCAGGGAGGGCAATCGCGGAGACTGCAGCACTTCAGGGTTCCATCCCAAATCCCCCGAAATCGTCATGCCCTTCTGGCGCAGTTTGCGAATCGCCGGCATCCAAACCTGTGGCGGACGCAGCGCGCACGCCAAATGCAGATGCCATCCGCTCCGCAATTGCTTCTGCACCCGCGGTCGCGTCAGGAGTCTTTCTAATTTCGTATTGATTCTGTCGTGAGTAATCATCATGCGATCGCCTTCGCAGGCCGCGCAGACTGTCATCGCCGTTGGTAAATGCGGACTGAATTCACAGCCTGCGGTAGAGATCCCGCTCTCGGTCAGCTTCTGCCATTCCGGGCTTCCGAGCGCATCCCGCCCGACTCTGGTAATCGCTGTGGTCGGAGTTCCTAGTCTTGCCGCTACCAACGCAGTTGTTGCCAGGCCGCCTCCTGGAAATCGCTCGAAGCTCGCGGTCTTAACTTCTCTCCCCATTCGAGGAACCGTCGGCAGGTCGTAAAACACGAGGTCGAAAAAAAATTCGCCAAAGACGACTAAGCCTCGGTTGCTTCGAGCGGAGGCAGAAGTCACCATATCCGGAATCATAGCAGAGTTGGTCTCGGCGAGAAAGAAACGAAGCGAACACGCCGAAACGTTTTGGTGCCGGCATTTTCAGGGATTTATGTACGTTGCCGTCGAGCAGACCGCTCGATTTTGGCCCAACTCAAAGTTTCCGATCAGCCTCGATTTCGCCACGAAAGCGTGCATCAGCCAAGAATGCAAACGCTCTCGAAATCACAAACTGGCTTCGGTCCGGGCGCCTTTGGAGCGGTTCCTATTCCGACGCAACCTGCACAAGCGTCTTGTAAATCATCTCCGTTCCCTGTTCCAGCGACTCGATCTGCACTCGTTCATCGTTTCCATGCATGCGCGTCAAATCTTCGGGTGTAATGGGATACGGATAAATCCCGTAAACAGGAACGCCTCGGCTCCGCCACGCGATCGCGTCCGTACCCGCTTGGAAGAGATAGGGAGTCACAGGCGTCCCCGGCCACGTCGAATGCGCGCTGGCTTCCAACGCCCGGTACAGATCTGTCTCTGTGCTCGACGACTTCAAATTCTCAGCTTCTTTTACAAGTTCCTCCACCCGTGCAGCGTCAGGGTTGTCTCCCGAAGGAAGCGAAACATCCACGCGCGGGTCGTCGATTGCGCTGCGAATCTCAGCAATAAACTTTTGCAGGTCGGTTCCCGGAATAACCCTCAGATTAAGCGTCGCCTCCGCCGATCCGGGAATCACGTTTCCCCGAAAACCAGCTTTGAGGAATACCGGAGCGAAAGTATTTCGCATAATTGCATGCAGCAATACGTTCTTGCTGATTTGTCGATCCGCTTCCTGAATCACTTTCGGGTCCTTGCTGTTTACCAAGTCGCCGAAATATTTGGACAGCGGTGGTTCGCTTGTCTTCGCGAGCGTTTCGAAAAATTCTCTTGTGCTGGGAATCAACTCCACCGGCGTCTCATAATCCGCGAGCTTCGCCATCGCCTTGGACAAAGTGAAGATAGCGCTGTCGGGTCTTGGCATCGAGGAATGCGTCGACGTTCCTTGCGCCGTAACGATCAAGGGAATGGCCACCTTGTCGCCGGTGGAGATGCTCACGTACTGCACTCCACCGTTCGCACCTTTTATGATCCATCCGCCCTCATTCAAAGCGAATTCGCAGTCCATCAGGTTCCAATGCGACTTGGCGAGCCAACTCGTGCCGTAGGGGCCACTTTCTTCATCCGCTTCGGACAGTAGAATCACGTCGCGGTGCAGCGGGACCCGATTCTTTACCAGCTCCATAATCGCTTCGGCAAATACGGCTATGCCGCCCTTGTAATCGATCGCGCCTCGGCCATAAATATAGCCATTCTTCACATCGCCTGCGAAAGGATCGACCGTCCACTTCTCACGCTCCACGCCCACGACGTCCGCGTGCGCCGCCAGCAACACAGGCTTTTTTGAACCGTCGCCCTTCACTCGCGCAATGAAATGCACTTTCTCCGCGTCGGGCGTGGGAATAATCTCAACTTCCACGCCGAGCGCGCGAAACTTCTTCGCCAACAATTCCGCAAGCTCTCGATTATTCCCGGGAGGATTACCGGTATTCACACGAATGAGTTGCACCAAGAGGTCCGCGGTAGGATTCTGCTTGAGTTGCGCTGGCACTCGGTACGCGAGAATGATGAAAACGCCGGTGACAATCGCCAATTTAAACAGTATCGATGCCTTCATTTTCCCAGTGCTCCAGTGTTTTTCGGATAAACGAAAAGAATTCGCCGACAAATTGCAATTCCCTGCGTGACTGGCCGGCGTGTTACACCAGAAATCCATCCAGTCCAAGAAGAGTCGAAGAGCAAACTATAGTAACGCCATGTACTGCGAAATTGAATTGCGAAGTCGCGTTCGCTGGAATACGACACCGACGCTGATACCAGATCGCTTCTCTTTGCGACCCCGGAGCGGCCAAGCCGGCTGATGTCTCCGCACGACCATTTTTTTGCCGACCGACGCGCGCTGCCGAGCAGCCTATCTGTATTCGCATTGAGAGCGAATGCGATATCGGCTAACGTATGGAGCGGGATAGATTTTCCATGGCGACATTAAAGCTCTCCGGCACAATCGCAATCGTAGCCTGCGCAGCTTCTCTCGTCACTGGAATCGGAACACCAAAGGCGCCGCAGCGCACTGAACCCGTCCCACCGGGCCAGGCCAAGACATCCGTTGGCGAAAAAGAACCGGCCACTCGCGGCGACTTCTTGGGGGACGCTGCTTGTCAGGAATGCCACCAGGACATCGCCAATACCTATGCGCGCACCGCTCACCACCTGACCTCGCAACTTCCCACCGAGCATTCCATCTTGGGCAGTTTTACGAGCGGCGAAAATGTTCTGAAGACCGGCGATCCAGATCTTCATTTCCGCATGGACGCGAAAGAAAGCGGATTTTACGAAACCGCCGTGTTCTGGCAGCCGCCGGACCAGAAGACCCGAACGGAGCGAATCGATATCGTCACCGGTTCGGGACACAAGGGCCAGACCTATTTGTACTGGAAAGGCGATCAGCTTTTTCAATTGCCGGTGTCTTACTGGACGGACTTGAAAAGATGGATTACTAGTCCGGGATACAGCGAGGGCGCCGCGAACTTTGACAGGCCGATTTTGCCTCGGTGCCTGGAGTGTCACGCTACCTACTTTGAGTCGATTCCATCGGAGAAAGCCGAAAACTACTATAAGAAAACCGGGTTTGTTCTGGGTATCTCGTGTGAGAGATGTCACGGGCCAGGCCGGGCGCATGTGAACTACGAGCGATCGAAACCTGTCGGGGTTTCTTCGGGCACTCATTCCGTCGTGAATCCGGCGAGTCTGCCCAGGGACCGTCAGATTGAGGTGTGTGCGCAATGTCATGGCGGAATCGGGCAGGCGATTGCGCCGGCGTTTTCATACGTCCCGGGACAGCGATTGGAGAATTACGTCACTCTGCCGCATCCCGACGCGGAGGCCCGTGTAGACGTCCACGGCAATCAGGTGGCACTTACGCAAAGAAGCCGCTGCTACCGAGGTTCGCAGATGACGTGTATAACATGCCATGAAGTGCATGCGCCCGAACGTGCCGCAGCGTCTTATTCGGAAAAATGTTTGCGGTGTCATCAGGATCGAGACTGCGGCGAGTTTGTGAAGTTGGGTGCGAAAATTCGCGAGAACTGCATCGACTGCCACATGCCGTTGCAGGATTCCAACCTGATCGTCTCCGACTTGAATGGAGAACAGGTCAAGGCGAGAATCCGGAATCACTGGATCAAGGTTTATCCGACGGGACCGAATCCCTGATTCAGGAAGAACTGACTGGGAGCCGGTCAATGCGATGCTGTAGCCTGGATCATTGTGGAGACAGAACCGTCGGAGTTGTTCGTAACATTATCGTCGATGAATGAACGCAAGGTGTTGCTAACTGGAAATGTTTGAAGTCTTCGGTCAAGCACGGGCCCGAGACGGTGAACGGCTTTGCCCATTTTTGTGCCCACCCAATGTCAAAACCATCGCATCTGATAGCAGCAAGGCAAGCAAGCAATTCGCCCGTAGATACCTGAGAATTCAACATGATCATTCACTACGCATCGGATAGCAATTACAGATACCGCAATTGTTAACCGAAGGGTAGCCGGTTCGAATCTGGCTCGGGGAGCCACCTCATCATCAAGCCTTTCTCGTCGCGGCGATTGTTGCCATTCGTCCCTTGTCTCGCCCCGTGACCGGCAATCCGGAGCTTGAGAGCTCAGTCACAACCCACTCGACGGGAATACGAAGTTTCCTGTAGCTGCTCTTGTGGAGCGTCCATTTGCCATCGTCGTCGCGCAGATGTATCAAATCGTGCACGACGACGGTCTCCACCGTTTCGTATTCCAGAAAGCAAGTCATCACCCGGCGATCGTCGCTGCGCACGGGAATGAAGCGATCGAGGCCGGACAACTCGCCGCTCGCAAGATCGCGATAGGTGATCACGAACTTCCCTCTCGGCTTCAGAGCGCGCGCGACCGATTGGAATAACTGAGACACCTCCGTTCGACCGCGAAGGTGACTCAGTGTATCGCCCATGCAGACTGCAATCGCTGCCGAGCCTGGACGAACCAGAGAATCGAGCTCCCGCAAGTCAGCATGTTTCGTGACGATATTGCGCGACCCAACTCTTGCGGCAAGTTTTGACAGCAATTTCTCACTGGTATCAATTGCGAGCACCTCATATCCACGATCGGAGAGCGCAAAAGACTGAAACCCCGAGCCGCATCCAAGATCCAGCGCAAGTCCTCCAGCGCCTTCGCTTTCGGCGAATTCGTCCAGAATCGCTTTTTGCTCCGCTACTTTGGCTTCAAACGGCAACCCGAACATCCATTCGTAGTGGTCCGCCAATAAATTCTCGTAGTGTTCTTGAGCAGTGGCAGGCATCCGCGAAGTCATAACTGTTCGGAATTCTTTCAAAGCAATTAACGTGCGATCACACAATCCTGATAAGTGGATCGGTCCGGGCTAAAACTTCCCCGACCATCGTCGCCTTTCCACCGCGCTCTTGAAAAACACGAAGGAACCGCTCCGCCGCGCTGGCCGAAATCGCCAGCAACAATCCTCCCGCCGTTTGTGGATCGAATAGCAAGGTCTTGGTGATTTCGTCCACCTTTGCCCCGAATTCCACCGCGCATTCGGCGAATTCTCGATTGGCTTTCAAGCCAGCCGGCACACATCCCGCGCGAACGCTTTCTACGGCGCCCGTGAGCCAAGGTATCTTCTCAGAATCAATATGCAAGCTGACCCCACTGGCCAAAGCCATTTCGCGGGCGTGACCGATCAAGCCGAATCCGGTTACGTCGGTCGCACCGTGCACATCGCCGCCCAGCTCCGACGCGACCTCTGCGGCAACTTTATTCAGCGTGGTCATGGATTTTGTGGCGGCTTCGATCCACGACGCCTCCGCTTCCCCCTGCTTGATCGCGGTCGAGATGACGCCTGTCCCCAGAGCTTTCGTGAGGATCAGTACATCGCCAACTCGCGCTCCGCCGTTTGCCAGAATTCGATCTGGATGCACGGTGCCGGTCACCGCGTATCCGAACTTGATTTCTTCATCGCGAATGCTGTGGCCGCCCACCACGGTACATCCGGCTTCAATCATTTTTGAAAGGCCGCCGGCGAGGATTTGCGCGAGAATCTCCAGATCCTGCTTCTCCGGAAAGCAGACCATCGCCAGCGAACTGATCGGGCGGCCACCCATGGCGTAGACGTCGCTCAGCGCGTTCACCGCCGCGATCTGTCCAAACGTGTACGGGTCATCAACGATGGGAGTAAAAAAATCCACCGTCTGCACTAGGGCAAGCTCCGGCGACATCTTATAGACGCCGGCGTCGTCTGCGGTGTCAAAGCCGACTAGAACGTTCGGGTCGTGTTGCCTGGGCAATTTTCCAAGAATCGAGTCCAGCGCCGCCGGACTTAACTTGGACGCTCAACCGGCTGACTTCACCGCTGCCGTAAGACGCACTGGTTCGACTGGCTTCATACCCGGATTGTACAGGCCGCGCGCCGATTGTCGAAATGCGAACAACCGACGCGAGCTGCAATTTCCGGCGCGGAACCAGTTCGGGTTTGAATAGAGATAAGGATTCTTGTAACTTTTACCCGGTAGCCAGCTCTAATCCATAAGGCGTCAGCGATGGCGATCAACTTGCGATCCTTCGCCATCATCCGCGGCATATAAGTGATTGTCGAAACTGCAAGCCCGCGCACCATCCAAGGCACAGGAGAATGAGCCAACCCTCGGCACAAACCGGATCACAAGAAGCCTTGGTCCGCTCCGTACCATCGGGGGGATTTGCCATCGGACTGGGCTTAACCAACGAATGTAATCTCTCCTGCTCTTTCTGCTACCGCGATCCCGCAAGGCTGGACCGCCTGAGCCTCGACCAAGTGCGCTCCGCAATGGCCAGGCTTCCGGTGCGTTCCGTGAATCTGGGGACCGGCGAAAATGGAATGCATCCGGATTTCCGCGAGATTCTCGCTTACCTCCGCAGTCAGCCCGTGAAGCTCACCATCACCTCGAACGGCCACAGCATCGCGGTCCTTACCGACGACGAATTGCGCGCATTTCACGACATCGAATTTTCGCTCGATTATGCAACCGAGGAAAAACAGGACGCCCAACGCGGCGCCGGCAATTGGGCGTTGATCCACCGGCAGGCCGCGCGTTGCATGCGAGTCGGCGTTCCGGTCACCTTCATCGCGGTAATGATGAAAGCCAACTATCTCGGCTTGGCCAACGTAGCGCGCGTTGCCAAGCGCTTCGGCGCACCGTTGCGCATCAACGTATATCAGGCCGTGCGCTCCGATCTCTACGCCTTGACCTACGAAGAATATTGGCAAGGCTTTCGCGCGCTATTCGCGGAAACCGATGTCATCGCTATTGGCGAACCTCTCGTTCGGGCCATGGCAGGATTGCCTGCAAGGGTGGGCGGCTGCGGAGCCAGCACCGTTCGCGTGACGCCCCGTGCGACCACTCAGCCGTGCGTCTATTGGCCCGGTGCCGGTGAACCGCTCTCGTTGCTGCTCTCGCTCGGTTCGGAAATCGTGGAAACGCCGCCGTTCATCGAAGCGCGGACCGCCCCAGATGCGTGCCGTTCGTGCGTGTACTTGGCATCGTGCTACGGCGGATGCGCCGGACGCCGCCGCCTGCAAAACGCTCTGCGCGAACCGGATTTTTATTGCCCAATCGTCCGTGGCAAAACCGAAAAGCTGGAAGTTCGCATGGCTCCGGCGCGCGAACTGCCCAAGGGCGAAAGCGCCTGCACCACCATCGTTATCGCGCGCGATTAGTTCTGTACTTCTCCAAGGGGAAAGGAAAGCCGCAGTTCGGTGCCCAGATAAAAGTTCCACCTGACGGAAACTGAGAGGAAATTTATGACAACCAGCCCCAACTCAGCACTCAGTAATTCTCTAGAACCTCCGCAGCCGCAAGCACGCATCGCGCTGGTAATCGTGCGAGTGACCATCGGCGCCATGCTCGTGTGGGTCTTCTTCGAAAATCTCGGGAAAGGTCTTTACACTCCAGGGGGCTACGCCGGACTGATCAACTATTACATCCAACATGGACACGCTCCGGCCGCATGGAAGGCCGTCGAGGCGGCAGCGGCCAGTCACGCCGCAATGGCGGCACCGCTACAAGCACTCACCGAGATCGGTCTTGGAGTCCTGCTCGTCATCGGCCTGTTCACGCGCCCTCTTGCCTTCGTCGCGTTTCTGTATTTAGCCAGCCTTTGGATGTCCGAGTGGGGCACGGCGTGGATCTGGGAACTCCTCGTTCCGGTGATGGCAGCGCTCGCTCTCTCGGTGGGGCGCGCTGGCCGAACTTGGGGCGTTGACGCATTGCTCGCGCGCCGCTGGCCGTCTTCCCCGTGGTGGTGAGTTGAGCCAAGCGCCAGTGCGAGTGTCGGTCATCATTCCTACTCACAACGAAGCGGAATCCATCGGCCGCGTCCTGGCCGATCTCCCTGCCGCGCTCGTAACTGAAGTCTTAGTCGTGGACAGCAATTCGGCCGACGGAACTCCCGAGATCGCCGCAAAAATGGGAGCCCGCGTCCTGCGCGAACCGCGTCGCGGCTACGGTCGCGCGTGTTTGACGGGCCTTGCAAATGCCATCAGCCCAGATGTTGTAGTGTTTCTCGATGGCGATTACAGCGACCGGCCAAGTGAGTTGCCGTTGCTCTTGAATCCAATTCTTGACGGCCACGCCGATATAACGCTGGGTTCGCGCCTCGGGAAACACAGCACCGATGGCGCGATGGCATGGCACTCCGCGTTTGGCAATCGCCTGGCCGCTGCCCTGATCAAGATGTTGTATGGAGTAAGGATCAGCGACCTCGGTCCATTTCGCGCCGCGCGCGCCGACGTCCTTCCCCGGCTCGAGCTTCAGGAGAATACCTACGGCTGGGCGGTTGAAATGATTCTGAAAGGAGCGCTTGGAGGGTTCCGTATCGTCGAGGTGCCGGTAAGCTATCATCCCCGCATCGGGAAATCGAAGATTAGCGGCACGGTACGCGGCACACTCGGCGCGGCATGGTTCATCTTCTCCCTGATAGTACGCTACTATTTTCGGCATCGCAGGGCCGGCTTGCCACGGCCCGCGTGAGTGAGTCTGCGCGGAGCGTTCGTTCATGGAAGGTCCCCACAAAAATATCGCTCAATCGCCGGTAAGCAGCCGCACGCTGGTGATCATGGCGAAAGCGCCTAGGCCGGGCGCGGTGAAGACGCGTTTGACTCGCAGCCTTTCAGTCGAAGCCGCGGCCGAACTCTATTGCTGCTTTTTAGAAGACACCATCGCGCTCGCGCGCTCGCTAAGCGAAGTAGAAGTTGCCATTCTGTGCCCGGCCTCGGACGTTGCGGAACTGACGCGGTTCGCGCGAGGTGCGGCAGAAGTCGTGCCGCAAACAGGAGAGGGCCTTGCGGCAGGCCTGACCTCGGTCTTTACGCACTTCACAGCACGCGGCCTGCAACGCGTCGTTGCCTTCAATAGCGACAGCCCACATCTGCCCGCTTCGATTCTCGAGGCCGCGTTCGAAGCGCTCAACGCTCACGATGTAGTCGTCGGCCCCACACATGACGGCGGCTATTATCTCGTCGGCGCCAAGGCCTCGCATCCCACGCTTTTCGATAGCGACGGCATGGGCACGAAGAGCGCGCTGGACGCCCTGCTCGCGCGCGCGCGCGGGCTGCAACTTTCCGTTGCCTTCACGGTTCCCTTCTACGACGTAGACATCGAGGGCGACTTAACTCGCCTCGCCGCGGAACTGCGGCTCGCACCGCACCGCGCGCCACGAACGTCGGCCTGGCTCGATAAGTGGGAACGATCGGCGGCACAGTTGCGCTCCGCTGCGGAAAGCCGGTGAATCTCACGCCTTCCCGCAGGCTGTATGGGTTCGGAGCGATCCTGCTTGTGTCGCTGATCATCTGCTCGCGCAACACCGCCAGCGTCGGTGCACCTGCGTTCATCCTCCCGCTTCTCGTTGCCGGTATCGCGTACCTTTTTGCCATCCGAGAGTTCTTCGTCACACAGAAATTTCCTCGCCGCGTCATCGTCGTCGGGCTTGTGCTTGCGGCCGTGTGGCATCTTCCGTTCCTGCTGCAGCCACCGGGCCCAGATGACGACATTCACCGCTACGTTTGGGATGGCCGCGTTCAGCGCCTCGGCTATAACCCTTATATTGTCGTTCCCAACGACCCTGCGCTCGCCGCGCTGCACACCGCCGAAACCAGCACGTTGAATAACCCGGAGGTCCCCAGCCCATATCCGCCGGGAGCAGAGCTTTTCTTCCGCGCCGTCACCGCGATTCACGAATCGGTGTTCGCGCTGAAAATTGTGTTTGTAATCTGCGATTTGGCAATCGCTTTCGTATTGCTGGATATCTTGCGCCGTTCCGGCCAAGCAGCCCACTGGATTCTTGCTTACGCCTGGAACCCCCTGTTGCCAATCGCAGTCGCAGGTAGCGGTCACGTTGATATTCTCGGCGCGCTGCTGCTCGTGGTGTCTTTCGCTGCACTCGACAGGCGCTGGCGCACAGCTGCAGCGGTGTCGTTTGGCTTGGCTGTCGCTGTGAAATTTCTCCCGATCGTGCTGCTGCCGCTCTACTGGAAGCGCGTTCGTGTGCGTGACGGCGCGCTCGCGGCAGCCGTAGTGGGACTTATGTACGTTCCATTTCTCAACCATGGGCGAATTACGTTCGGCTCGCTCGGCACTTTCGTGCAAAGGTTCCGCTTCAACGACCCGGTGTTTGCGACGCTCGAGCACGTAGCGTCTCCGCAGCTCGCAGCGGGGCTGGCAGTGCTCGTCGGCGTTCTCACCGCAATCTGGATGAGAAGCAAGTCCACGGCGCACCCTGCGGAAGCATTTGCATGGCCCATGGCGGCATCGCTTCTATGCGCACCGATCGTATATCCTTGGTATCTTCTCTGGGTGCTGCCGTTCGTGCGTTCCACTTCGACGGTCCCGCTCATCATCTGGACGGTCAGCATCATCCCCACTTATTACGTTTGGCATCTGCGCACGCTCGGCCGCCAGTGGGCTGTTCCGGACTGGATTATGCTGCTGGAATTCGGATCCGTTGCAATCGCCGCCGCAATCATTGTCTACCGGCGACTCACGCAACCAGCCGTGACCCGCGCGATAAATTGACCGCCGCTTCCAAACTCCGCTCGACAAACGTGCCGGCGCACGAGTGCCTCCGCGGGAGCCTCCTAGAACACAATTATCCGCAAGGTGCTATATAATGCGCCGGGAACCGGGCCAGGGTGCGAATGGCCAGCGTGGGCGAAGGGAACCGCATCGGGCACGCGCTCGTGTCCCGCGAAAACTTCTGCCCTTCATCCAACCCAGCATCCGTAAATTTCATAAAGGAGCGAACTTCGTGAGAAATGCGAGCCGTGCAACCATAATTTGTCTTTTGACTTTCGCCACGCTGTTCTTTGCTGCAACTTCTCGGGCACAGACCCGTGCACCCATCGCCGACGAGATCGCCAAGGCCTATGGTCTAGATTCTTGGGGGCAGATCGAGGCGATCCGCTATACCTGGAGCGTGAAGTTCCCTGGAGTGGACGTCTCCCATTCGTGGGTTTGGGAACCCAAGACCGGGAAGGTTACCTTTGAGACCAAGGATAAAGGCGGCAAGCCGGTCAAGGTTACCTACAATCATTCTCAGCTCAGCAGCGAACCTGCCAACGTAAAAGACGAAGTAGATCCGGCTTTCATGAACGACCAGTATTGGCTGATCTTCCCGTTCCACGTCGCCTGGGACACCAGCGCCACCGTGGAAGATAAGGGCAAGCAAAAACTGCCGCTCGGGAAAGGTACCGCCGACCAGGTCGTAGTGAAATATCCCGCGCAGGGCGGCGGCTACACCCCCGGCGATACCTGGGAACTTTTTGTTGGCCCCGATCATCGAGTCCAGGAAATGGTCTATCGCCGCGGCGGCCCGAAAAAGCCAAGCGTCGTCATCGTCACTTGGGCGGACTACAAAAAGGCCGGCCCTCTCGTTGTCTCGATGGAACACCGCGGGACCGCAGATGGCAAGCCGTTCCACCTCTGGTTTACGGACGTCGCGGTGAAGCTGACCGGCTCCGACACCTGGGTGGACGCCAAATAAACCGGCAGGCAGTCCTGTTTGGATTATTGGTATCGTTCTTCAGAATCAGCACCCGAGGTGTGAACGCAGCGCGAAAGCCGGAATACTCCTAGCGGCTGAATGGAGACCCTGATGCGTTCGACATCGCGCCACAAATGCGCGCTGCGAAGTTTGCTTCTGGCCGGCATCATGTGCCTCGCGGTATCGCCACTCTGCCGCGCGCAATCGCCTCTCGTCGCAGCCGCTCCGCCGATGGGCTGGAACAGCTGGAACCACTTCGCCTCGAAGGTGGACGACGCCACCATTCGCGCGCAAGCCGACGCGATGGTCTCCTCCGGCATGCGCGATGCGGGCTATCTCTACGTCAATATTGACGACACCTGGGAAGGCGAGCGCGACGCCCAGGGCGTCATTCACCCCAACAGCAAATTCCCGGACATGAAGGCTCTCGCCGATTACGTGCACAGCAAACGCCTGAAGATCGGCATTTATTCTTCACCCGGCCCGAAAACCTGCGCGGGATTCGCTGGCAGTTACGGCCACGAACAGCAGGACGCCGCCACCTACGCCGAATGGGGTATGGATTACCTGAAATACGATCTCTGTAGCTTCCGCGACGTCATGGCCACCGCCGGTTTGCCCGCAGCCGCCAATAAAATGATGATGGACGCGTACGAAAAAATGCGCGATGCGCTCCGCAAGACCGGCCGTCCCATCGTTTATAGCTTTTGCCAATACGGCGACGACGCAGTGTGGCGCTGGGCCGCTTCCGCGGGCGCCAATCTCTGGCGCACCACTGGCGACATCAACGACACCTACAATCGAATGGCCGAAATCGGATTCGGCCAGGCCGGGCTTGCGAAATTCGCGGGACCCGGACACTGGAACGACCCGGACATGCTGGAAGTCGGCAACGGCGGCATGAACCTCGAAGAATATCGCACCCACATGAGCCTGTGGGCGATTCTAGCCGCGCCGCTTCTCGCCGGAAACGATTTGAGCGCGATGAAACCAGAGACCATTGCCCTGCTCACCAATCGCGAAGTGCTCGCGATTGATCAGGATCCTGCCGGCAAGCAGGGAGACCGCGTCTCAGCCGAAGGCCCGCTGGAAATTTGGGCGCGCCCGCTCGCGGACGGCTCCAAAGCCATCGGCCTCTTTAATCGTCATGACGGGCCTCTCAAGATCCAGGCGGATTTCACGGAATTTGGTTTTAAAGGCAGCCCCAAAGTGCGCGACATCTGGCAGGCCAAAGATCTTGGCCGCATCAAAAGTCCCTACGCAGTCGAAATTCCCGCTCACGGAGTCATCTTGCTGCGAGTTTCCGAGTAAGCGATTTCGCGAGCGAGTGCGTAAGCGCCCAGCCTCACTGCAGATGGGTGTTAATCTCCGCGCTCAAATCACTCAGTTTTTTCTTCTGATACTCTTCCGCATCCGGACGCGAAAACGCCGGCCGCGCCGCCTCGATCAATATGTGCGCTTGCGTGTAATTCCGTTGCCGCAATGCGACCTCCGCCTGCGCCAGATTCACGCTAGCCTCCCAGTCCGGATCGCCCGTCAACTGCGCCACCACCTTCGAGTCAATCTCGTCCAGCAGCCCGGTCGCTTCCTGCAACTTGCCCTCGGCGATCAGGCAATTGGCCAGCGGCAAAGCAGTGCCGCCCGTCAGACCCGCGTGCGGGCCGAAAGCCTTGATCGAATCGTCATGAGCCGTACGCGCATTTTTTTCGCCTTCCGCAAGATGGTTCGATCTGCATTGCGCCTCCGACGCGTCGGAAAGCGTCGCAATGGCGTAGAACGAACCCGGCCCCTGTTTTTGCAGCGCGATTTTGTAAATCGCCAGGTCGTCCCGCGTCGAATCCTCATACAGCCCCAGGCTTCCTTCCGATTGCGCGCGCGTCGCCAGCAATTGCATCGTCAACTCGTGATCCGGTCCGAACTTCGCCAAAAAATCCGGATAAATGCCGTTCGCTTCCTGTACTGCCTCGTGATATTTCCCTTCGATCATGAAAGCCTGCGCCAGGTTCAGCCGTACACGCAGCACGTAAGGACTGTCCGACCCGTTCGCGCCCGCGTATGCCACGATCAGTTCTCGCGCCAGGCGTTCCGCGGTAGCTCCATCACCAAGCCGGATGTAAGTGAACGCCAGCCGCTGACGCAGATTGAATCGCGCCGTTTCGTCAAAATCCGGCACCAACATCGCCACATCCGACGCCGCTTTGAAATTCTGATTGGCAGCCTTCGCGTCATTTTCAATCAGCGCGATCATGCCCTTCGCCGAATACAGCCACACCGGCAAATCCTTGCGCGGATTCTTCAGCTTCGGGATCAACGCCTCCTGCTCCGCCAGCAACGACTTCGCCACCGGCAAGCCGCCGGACTGGTAACTCCGAGCTTCCATGGCGGCGCGTTGCAACTGCACCACGATCGCGTCCTGCGAAAGCGGCCCTTCCGTTTGCAGAAATAATTGATGAGCGCGCCCGTATTCCGCGCGCGCCTCCGGATAATTTGTCCTGTTATCGAGCGCCTGCGCAATCGTTAAATGCAGCCGCGCGGCAACCTGCGGCTCGTCCTTGAATTTGCGGTCAATGCTGGGCGAAGCCACCTTGATCGCATCGAGCAGCGTCTCGGCCGAATTGCCGCTTTGAAATGGATTCCCGCGCCCCAGCAAATCGTCGGAGAGAAATCGGTTGATCGTCGTGGCAATCGCGGTCTGCCTGTTCGCATTGTCGCGCTCGCGCGCCAAGCGCAAAGTAAAAAACACCACCAGCCCCACAACCACTGCAATCACTGCCGCGATGGCGCTGACCGCTCGCCAATTCCTTGTCACAAATTTTCTCGCGCGATAGCGCAGCGTATCCGGCCGCGCCTCCAACGGCTCGCCCTTCAGATAATGGTCAATGTCGCGGATCAGTGCCTCAACCGATTGGTATCGCTGCTGCGCATCCTTGTGCATCGCGGTAAGGCACAGCACATCCAAATCCGCCCAAACCGCCTTGCTCACCTGAAACGCGCCACCTGCGCGGCTTGCAGCATCATCCGCTCTCGCCGCAACGTCCGAAGGCTTCTGCGCCTCTTGTTCGGTCAGAATCTTTTCCGCTTGCGCCGGCGTGCGGTTGGACAAGTCATACGGCAGCCGACCCGCGAGTAATTCGTACAGCACGACTCCCAGCGAATAAACGTCCGATTGAATCCCCACCTGCTCGCCGCGAATCTGCTCCGGCGCCGCGTAAGCCGGCGTCATCAACCGCAAGCCGGTCATGGTCTGGTCCACGGCCTCGCCCAGACTTTGCAAATGCTTGGCAATTCCGAAATCGAGCAGCCGCACCGTGCCATCGTCCTTCACCAAAATATTCGAAGGCTTCAAATCGCGATGAATCACGGCGTGCTGATGCGCGTACAGCACCGCTTCGCACACCTCGCGGAATAATCGCAATCGCTCCGCAATCGAACAATTGTGCTGCTTGCAATATTCCGTGAGCGGAACGCCTTCCACGAACTCCATCGCAAAGAATGGCGTCCCGTCCGGCGAAGTGTCTGCATCATAAAGCCGTGCAATCGAAGGATGATTCAGTTGCGCCAGCGTCCGCTGCTCGATAGCGAACCGTTCGCGCCGCGCCGGCGAAAGCCAAGCATCGCGCAGCACCTTGATCGCGACGCGGCTGCCTAAATCCTCGCGCTCGGCCAGGTACACCATGCCCATGCCGCCTTCACCCAGCGCTCGAATGATTCGGTAAGGTCCGAATTCCTTGAAGGGTCCCGCATCCGAAGGTGACTCGCCGAGAACTTGCTCCGCCACATGCGCGACGTCGCGCTCCAGCATCGAACCGCCGCGCGAATCTTCTTGCAGCAAAATCAAAACTTCGCTCACCAGCGCCGCATCCCCGCAGCGCGTTTCCAGAAATCTCCGATGCTCGGACGCCGGCAAATCCGCAGCCTCATGAAAAAGCGTCTGCACTTTCTGCCAGCGAGCGCTATCCATCATCGTTCTCCGGCCACATGCCACATCCGGATAAAACTTTACCGCGCGTCAGGACGAAGCCTCGCGCAGCTCATGCGCCAGCCAAGCCTTCGCTGCCCGCCAATCGCGCAGCACCGTCGCCTCGGAAACGTTCAGCAGCGCCGCCGTTTCCGGCACGTCCAGCCCGCCGAAAAATCGGCTTTCCACCATCACTGCTTGCCGCGGATTCATGCGCTCGAGCGAATCGAGCGCCGTATTTAGCGCCAGCAATTCCTCGCCGCCCGTGGGTTTCTTGTGCACAGCATCATCGAACTCCACCGTAATTTCCGCGCCGCCGCCGCGCTTCCCGGAATTCCGACGCCGCGCCGCCTCCACCAATAGCTGCCGCATCGCCCGAGCCGCAATGCGTTTGAAATGCAGCCGAGACGTTGCCGCAATGTCCGGCGATTTCGCCAGCTTGATCCACGCTTCGTTCACCAGCGCGGTCGGACTCAGCGTCGCGCTGGGATCTCCCCGCCGCACGCTCGACGCCAGCCGCCGCAATTCCTCATAGGTCACGCTGAAAAGGTGATCCAACACTTTTCTCTCGGCTGGAGGCGAGCCAATACCGCCAGACTCGAATCCGTGCGTCGGCTGAGAATCTTTTCCTGCCATGACGGTTTTTCGTCCGTATTCGCGCAATGCGTAGTGAAGAGTCGCTGCGGGAGGACCCGTTTCTCGCTGGTTCCACGCCCCGTCTTGGCCCGAGACTTTAGCACTGCAAGCTGGCCCGCAGCAACGGGCGTGACGGGTGCGCTGCGGCCATCAGCCTTGCGGGCGGCGTAGCGCGCGGCACCGCGTATGGCGGCCGCGAGGGTTTTATAGCGGCGCACTTCAGTGCGCCAGCATTACCCGCCCAGGATCGCGGGTGGGGACGCCATCACCAAAATCGCTGAAAGGAGAACGCTTTCATGCAACGCTCGTGGATCCGCAAAACAATTTTCGCCGTGGTTCTCTCCGCAGCCGCTCTAGTAATCGCGTGCGGCAGCAGTACCGAGGGCAAGTACCGCGACCCCTCCGGCACCATTAACGCCGAATTCAAGGATGGCAAGGCCTACATCGGCCTAGGCGCCTACGCCGTTGACGGCACCTACAAAATCGAAGGCAACAAAATCATCGCGCGCGGCGACTTCGGCCTGATGCTCCCCAGCCCGCTCGTCTTCACGATCAACAAAGACGGCTCAATCGACGGCCCCCGCGACACCATGATCCCGCGGCTCGAAAAAGTGAAGTGACCGTCGCCGCGACGCATTTCTCGCGCTGGCAGTTCCGCAAAGGAAGGCAGGACCGAATGAAAAGATATTTTTACACGACCCCTTGCGCACTCGCTCTCGCCGTAGCCATCGTCTTCGCCTTCATCGGCTGCGGCCATTCCACCACCGACGCCTCCGACGGCGCCGAAGACAACGCCACCGGCCTCTCCGGCGCTGACCGCGAAGCCCAAGCCGCCGTGATGGCCGAACTCCAGCGCCACTGGGCCAAAGGTCCCGATGGTTGGACCACCGCGATCGTCTCCGGCAGCCCCTACGCCCCCGATCATTTTCTGCGCCAATGCCGCGCGCTCGTAGTGCAGGAATTGAAGCCGCAGGATCTCAGCGAAGCGGACAAACTGAACGGATTCGACTGGGTGGGCCGCGCGGTCTTCAAGTCCACGGTCTGCCGCGAAGGCGGCGGACAAGCCGGCCTCGTCCTCGATGGCATGAGCAACGTAGTCGTCAACAAACAAAGCGGTCGCTGGAGCCAATGGGTGGACTTCACTCCCGGCCCGCTGCCCTTCGAAAAAGACAAAGGGCGCTGGCAATTCCACTGGGACGCCACCTATCTCCGCGGCACTCTACCCGGTCCACAAGATTTCGCCAACGCCGGCGTGCGCTAGCGTAAGGGTGGACCCTCCGCAGCGGCGGCCCGGCGCGTCACGCCGCTCGACGTTTTCGCTCCACCAGTTGCAGAATCAGCGGCGTCAGAATGATCTGCATCGCCAAATCCAGCTTGCCCCCCGGAATCACGATCGAGTTCGCGCGCGACATGAAGCTGTGCTGAATCATCGAAAGCAAATAGCAAAAATCAAACCCGCGCGTGTTCCGAAACCGGATCACGACCATGGATTCATCCGGAGTGGGAATCCACCGCGCAATAAACGGATTCGACGTGTCCACTGTCGGTATGCGCTGAAAATTGATATCCGTTTCCGTAAACTGCGGGCACATGTACTGCACATAATCCGGCATCCGTCGCAAAATCGTATCCGTCACCGCTTCGGTGGTATATCCCCGCGATGCCGCATCGCGATGAATCTTCTGAATCCACTCCAGATTGATCACCGGCACCACGCCGATTTTTAGATCCGCGTGGCGCGCCACGTTCACCTTGTCGGTCACCACGGTTCCGTGCAGCCCCTCGTAAAAAAGCAAATCGCTGCCGTCCGGGATCGGCTCCCACCCCGTAAAAGTCCCCGGCGGCGCGCCGAATTTCTCCGATTCCACCGCGTCGTGCACGTAATGCCGCGTCTGCCCCTGGCCATGTTCCCCGTATTCGCGGAATAAAGTTTCCAGCTCTTCAAAAAGATTTGCCTGTGGCCCGAAGTGGCTAAAATGGTGATCGCCCTTCGCCGCTTCTTCCGCCATCACTCTGCGCATCTCCAGACGGTCGTAACGATGAAACGCGTCACCCTCGACGTAAACCGCCTTCACCTTTTCGCGCCGAAAAATTTGCTCGAACGTATTCCGCACGGAAGTAGTCCCGGCTCCGGACGAACCTGTAACAGAAATAATCGGATGCTTAGTGGACATCGCGGCGCGCCCCGTTCATCGCCTGAACAAACCACGCTCGAAAAAGAGCGGTGAGCGCTCGGCTGAAAACTGCGGATCGGTGTGGTACTGGCTGATGCGTTGCACCGCCGCGGCTGAACCAAAGACGATCGGCGTTCGCGCGTGCAATTCTCGCGGCTTGATATCCAAAACGCGTTGCACCGTGTCGGTGCAACTACCCCCGGCTTGCTCCGCCAGAAAAGCAATCGGGCTCGCTTCGTAAATCAGCCGCAGCCGCCCCTTCGTGTAGCCTTTGCGCTGATCGCCGGGATATAGAAACACACCGCCACGCACCAAAATTCTGTACGCGTCTGCCACCAGCGACGCGATCCAGCGCATGTTGTAATCTTGCGCCAGCGGCCCGTCCGCCCCGCGAATGCAATCGTCCAAATACGCGCGAATGGATTCATCCCAATGGCGATAATTCGAAGCGTTCACCGCATATTCGTGCGAATCGTGCGGAATCGCGAGTCTTGGAATCGTCAGTTGAAACGCGCCGGCCCGCCGGTCCAGCGTAAACACATGCACGCCGTCGCCCAGCGTGAAAACCAACGACGTCTGCGGACCGTAGATCACGAATCCCGCCGCGATCTGTTCCCGACCCGGCCGCAGGAAATGATTGGCCGGTTCTGTCGCGTGAGCTACCGCCGGAAACACGGCAAAGATCGTCCCAATCGAAACGTTCGCATCAATATTCGAAGATCCATCCAGCGGATCAATCGCCACCACCAACGGCGCATCCGGATTCAGGCACAACGGAGAATTCAACTCTTCGGAAAGCACCGCGGCCACCGGCGCATTCCGCAACGCGTTTACAAAAAGGTCGTTTGCGGTAATGTCCAGCCGCTTTTGCGCGTCGCCGTCGCTATTGGTCTCCCCCACCGTGTCGCCAGGCGCCTCGGCGATGTAACCCAACGACACAACCTCCGCCACTTGAATCGCAGCCTTCGCCAATTCGCGCAGCAACTCCGTCGCCGCGCGCAATTCGCTGCGCGCATTCGCAACGCTCTCCAGAAAATCACCGAGCGGCATGTTTCGCGCGATGCTGGTCGTGGACATATCTTCTCCGGCCCTGGCCACCATCTTTGCTTCGACACGTCGGCTCGTCGTGGGCTGAGGAATCGGCATATAAGAACGCTAGCAGGCAAGCGTGTCAAATAAAAATGAATATAATTGCATCAAGACTTAGAAAAATTAAGCTTGGCAGCGCGCCCATGCGCCAACTCTTCTGCCCGCTTGCGTAGCTCCGCCACGCTGACGAAACCGCTCGGCCATATCCAACCCGCCAGGTGCTGATGTGGCTCGCCAGGCTCTCCGAGCGACGAAACCACCGAAACCGCGCCCGTAAAATCATCTTCCGCGGTATAAGCGCTCGGTGTCGCCACCACCGCCAGCCCCGCCCGCCTCGCCGATAAGACGCCGTTCGCGGAATCCTCAAAAGCTATGCACGCGGAAGCGCGCAATCCCAGCCGCCGCACCGCCACGTCGAAAACATCCGGCGCCGGTTTCTTCGCCGCCACTTCGTCCCCCGCGACGATCACGCGGAAAAGTGATTCCCCCGATGGCGCGAACGCGCTCTGCAACAGCGCATCCACATTCGCAGGATTCGTCGTGGTCGCGATAGCCAACCGGATTCCGGCGCCGCGAGCTTCCTCGATCAACCGCGCTACTCCCGGCCGCAGCTCAATCCTCCCTTCACGCACCATCGCCGAATACAACTTCGTCTTCAGCGTATAAATTTTCGGGATTTCACGCTCATGAGCAGCCACATGTTGCTGCCGGTGGGTCACCAAGTAATGAAGGATCCGCTCTTTTCCGCCGGCAATCCGCAGCAATTCCTTGTAAAGCGGCGGCCGCCAATTCCAATCGAGTCCGAGCGACGCGAACGCCTCGTTGAAAGCCCGGCGATGCAATTCTTCCGTTTCGGCGAGCGTGCCATCCACGTCAAATATCAGCGCCTGCAAAGTCATGGCCGGGCATCCTCACAATGGATTCACCGCGCCGCAAAATATCAGGCCCGTGGCCGCAAAAATCCCGGTGGTAAGTTTCCCGGGGAAAGGTACACCAGCGGAGAGCCTATCACGCCGCGAGTTCGCCGGCGGCGGTTTGTGCGGCGGCGCGTATCGCGGCAATATTCGCGGCGTAAGCTTTCGCGCCGCCCTTGAAAACCGCGGAGCCTGCAACCAAAGTGTCAGCTCCCGCAGCCGCCACCAGCGCGGCAGTTTCCGTATTGATCCCGCCGTCCACTTGCAGGCGAATCGGGCGGTTGCCAATCATTGCGCGAATCCGCCGGATTTTTTTCAGCTGCTCGTAAATAAAAGATTGCCCGCCAAATCCCGGATTCACCGTCATCACCAATACCAAGTCCAACTTGTCGAGCACGTACTCCAGCACGCTCTCAGGCGTCGCCGGACAAATCGCCACCCCGGCTTTTTTGCCGAGTCCCCGAATCACCTGCAGCGAACGGTCCAGATGCGGCCTCGCTTCCGCGTGCACGGTAATGATGTCCGCGCCCGCATTGGCAAACGCTCCCAGGTAAGCATCCGCCGGCGCGATCATCAAATGCACATCGAACACGCGCTCGCTGTGCGGCCGCAACGCCTTCACCACGTCCGGTCCAAACGAAATGTTCGGTACGAAATGCCCGTCCATAATGTCCAGATGAATCCAGTCGGCACCAGCCGCCGCCACCTCGCGCACCGCCTCTCCCAGATTCGCGAAGTCCGACGCCAGCACCGAAGGCGCGATATTGATCGAATTAGTCAAAAGTATTCTCCGTTTCATCGCTCAGCGGCGAATCGTTTGTCGCCGCCTTCCCGAACACGCGGCTCGCCAGCAAATCCGGTGCGTCAATCGTCATCAGATCGTCCGCTGTCACTTTGGAATTCGCCGCCCCGTTGACGATGCGATTCGCTTGCCGCAATCGCGCGCGGTCCAGCGCATTGCGAATCGAACGCGCATTCGAAAAATGCGGCTGCTGCTTGCGTGCCACAATATAACGCGCCAGCGCCTCCCGCCCGCGCTCGCTTAATTTGTAATTCTGCTTCGCCAGAATCAATTCGCCGATCGCCAGCAATTCCCCGTCCGCGTAATCTGGAAAATCGATGTGGTGCGCGATCCGCGAACGAAATCCCGGATTGCTCGCGAAAAATTTCTCCATCCGGTCCGCGTAGCCCGCCAGAATCACCACCAAATCTTCGCGCTGGTTCTCCATCACCTGCAGCAAAATCTCGATGGCCTCTTGCCCGTAGTCCCGCTCGTTCTCCGCGCGATACAAATAATAAGCTTCATCAATAAATAAGACGCCGCCCATCGCCTTCTTCAAAATTTCCTTGGTCTTCGGCGCGGTGTGCCCGATGTATTGCCCCACCAGATCATCGCGCGTCACAGAAACCAAATGCCCCTTGCGCACAAATCCCAGCCGATGCAGTAGATCGGCCATGCGCAAAGCCACGGTTGTCTTGCCAGTGCCGGGATTGCCTGTAAAAGACATGTGCAAAGTCGGCGGCTCACTCGCCAGCCCTACTTTGCGCCGCACCCGCTCCACCAAAAGCAGCGCTGCAATCTCGCGAATCCGCGTCTTCACCGGAGCCAATCCCACCAGCCCGTCGTCCAGCTCCGTCAACACATCCTCAACGCCCGCTTCCGTCAATTCCTTCGCCAGATCAATCGTCTCCGCCGCCGCACCGTTGCCAGCTGGCGCCGTCACGGGCGCAAGCGACGCAAACGCGCCCGTCCCGCGCGGCCGCTCTTCAGCCACAGGATCAGTAATGCCCGGATGTTTGTAAGATCGCGTCGTGTCGCTCATAAATATTCTTCCACTACCGCCGCCACTACCCACCGCCAGTTCCCATTCAACGGAAGGGCGGGGCTTTAGAGTCTGTGTGAGAACTGGGTTGACGCGTCTCGTATACTGCAGCGGAGAGGAGACGCGATGGCCAAATTTCTGGATTACAACCCGGAGCAAGCCTATTTGTTGCCTCCCAGCGTGAGCGACGTGCTGGGAGCGGATCACTTGTGCTTCTTTCTGCGGCGGGTGGTGGCCAAGTTGAACCTGGACGCTTTCCGCGACGCGTACGGAGAGGAAGGCGGACCGGCCTACGCGCCGGAGATGTTGGTGGGAGTCTGGCTGTACGCCTACGCCTTGAGCGTGACCAGTTCGCGCCGCTTGGAGCAGCGCATTCGCGAAGACTTGGCGTTTCGTTATTTGGCGGCGGGCGCGACGCCGGATCACTGGACGCTGAACGCTTTCCGGCGACGGCACGGGAAGGGCTTGAACGATTTGTTCACGCAGGTGGTGGAGCTGGCGCGCCAAGCCAAGATGGGGAAGTTGGGGCACGTGGCCATTGATTCGACGCGCATCGCGGCGAACGCCTCGCGCAATCGCATCGACAGCGAGCAAGTGTTGCGCAACGCGCGGGCGCGCATTCGGCGCGACATTCGCCGCTGGCAACAGCAGTGCAACACCGAAGACCCGAACGAGGGAGCCGGAGTGGCCGTGGGGCACGAAGTGCTGGAGCGGCTGGAAGAACAGTTGGCGGCGCTGCCCGAACGGCTGGAGCGTTTGCAGAAAAGCGGCGTGCAGAAAGTTTCGCGCACCGATCCGGACAGCCGATTTTTGCGGGAGCGCGGAGGCTTCACGCTGGGCTACACGGTGGATTTGGCGGTGAGCGAGGATCATGTGATTTTGGCGCAGCGGGTGACGCAGCAAAGCAACGACAACGAGTCGCTGCTGCCGATGGTGCAAGCGGTCGAGCAGCAGGTGGGAGCCAAGCCGCAACGGGTGAGCGCCGACAGTGGTTTTTTCTCGCTGGCGAATCTGGAAGGATTGGAGCAAGCCGGGATCGATGCTTACGTGCCGGATTCGACCTTGGCGCACGAGTTGAACTGCGGTCGGCGGGTGCGCGGAGCGGCCCCGGTCCGGCAGCGGCGCATGCGGCAAAAGCTGCGCGATCCGGTGGGCCGGGCGATGTACCAGCGGCGCAAGGCGATCGTGGAACCGGTGATCGGAGTGCTGAAGGAGCAAAGAGGAATGCGGCGATTCCGGCGTCGCGGGCTGGCGCAAGTGGCGGTGGAGTTGGCGCTGGCCGCCACCGCCTACAATCTGACGCGGCTGTGGCGCCCAAGATAGTCGCGCCGCCGCCGCTAAATTCGTAACGCTGCTAAACATCATGCGCATGCACCCCAATTCGCAATCAACCATTGTGAGCCGCCGAGTCCTCACACAGACTCTTCAGCCCCGCCGTAAGCCACACGCCCTCTCAAGGGGCTTTAGACCCTGAAGCCACGACATCGACTTCGCTCATCCACTGCGGCTCAACAGCTTTCACAAAAAAGGGAAGCGAATGTCATCCCGAGCGCAGCGAGAGATCTGCTTTTCGCTTTACCTCTAAGCAGCAAGCCAATTCCTCGGGCGAAATTCGCCACATTCTCCGCAAATTGTTTGGCCGCTAGCGTCCCTGTTCAATTCAGCCAGCCGTCGCGAAGCGTTCCCGAAACCTCACCGATACCTCTCCCCCGACGGCCGCTCCGTCACGTAAGCCTGCGTCGTATAACGCATATTCCGCCCGCGTCCTTCCTGCCGTGCCAGCTTGAACCCCGGTTCCTCCGCCGGACGATTCACAATGAACGAAATCCGCACCGACTCCCATCCGTGCTTCGAATCAAATCCCGAAAGCCGGATGTACCGGTCCCCATACGCCTTGCGGCACGCTTGCAGTTCCATCATCACCGCCGCCGCATCCTTGATATCGAACATCGGCAAACCCCACATCTCCCAATACGTATTGCGCGGGTGCGGATCATCCGTGAACTCGATGTTCACCGCCCATCCGTTGTCAATGCAGTACTGCGCCTGCGCCCGAATCTGCGCGTCCGTCAGGTCCGGCAAAAACGAAAAACATCCTTGCGTCAATCGCATGATGAAATTTTCTCCTTTTTACACGGACACCGACGCCGTCGGCACGAAGTCCGGCGTGTCCGTCGAAGCGTAATCGAATGTCACGTCCTTCCAGATTTCCAGAGCCTGCCGCAAAGGCAGACAATGCTTCGCCGCCGTCTCTAGAATTTCGGGGCCTTCGCGCATAATGTCGCGCCCCTCGTTCCGCGCCAGCACCATCGCTTCCAGTGCCACGCGATTGGCCGTCGCCCCCGCGACGATCCCCGTCGGATGCCCGATCGTTCCCCCGCCAAATTGCAGCACGGTATCCTCGCCGAGCAAATCGAGCAGTTGATGCATCTGCCCCGCATGAATCCCGCCCGAAGCTACCGGCATCAATTTCCGCAAAGAAGCCCACTGCTGCTCGAAAAACACTCCGTTCTCGAGTTTCTGCGGCACGACGTCTTCGCGGCAAATATCGTAATAACCGCGAATCGTTCGCGGATCGCCTTCGAGTTTCCCCACCACCGTGCCCGCGTGAATATGATCCACTCCCGCGAGGCGCATCCACTTCGCAATCACGCGAAAGGAAACGCCGTGAATCTTCTGCCGCGTATAAGTCCCATGTCCCGCCCGGTGCAAATGCAAAATCATGTTGTTGCGGCGCGCCCACTTGGACATGGACTGAATCGCCGTGTACCCGATCACCAGGTCAATCATCACGATCACCGAGCCCAGCTCGCTCGCAAACTCGGCGCGCTCGTACATATCCTCCATCGTAGCCGCGGTCACGTTCAGGTACGACCCTTTCACTTCGCCCGTCTCCGCCTGCGCACGATTCACAGCCTCCATCGAATAAAGATAGCGGTCGCGCCAATGCATGAACGGTTGCGAATTGATATTTTCGTCGTCCTTGGTGAAATCAAGCCCACCCTTCAGCGCTTCATAAACCACGCGCCCATAATTGCGCCCCGAAAGCCCCAGCTTCGGCTTCACCGTCGCGCCCAGCAGCGGCCGCCCGAATTTATCCAGGCGCTCGCGCTCCACCACGATTCCCGTCGCCGGCCCATCAAAAGTTTTCACATAAGCCACCGGCAGGCGCATATCCTCCAGCCGCAAAGCCTTCAGTGGTTTGAACCCGAAAACGTTCCCGATAATCGAAGCCGCCAGATTCGCAATCGAGCCCGGCTCAAAAAGATCCAGGTCGTAAGCAATCCACGCAAAATAAGATCCCGGCGCGTTCGGCACCGGCTCCACGCGATAGCATTTCCCGCGATATTTTTCGCAAGCCGTCAAGCGATCGGTCCACACCACCGTCCACGTAGCCGTGGAAGACTCCCCCGCCACCGCCGCCGATGCTTCGACCGGATCCACTCCGTCCTGCGGCGTCACGCGAAAAAGCGCGATGATGTCCGTATCTTTCGGCTCGTACTCCGGCTCCCAATAACCCATCTTTTTGTATTCCATCACGCCGGACTTGTAGCGATCCTTGCCGCGCACCGTCGCCGCCTTCGCGTCGAGCGTCGTTCTATCCTTGCTCATAACCGGGTCTCCTTATCCAGAAGTCCAAAACCTAACAGCTTGCCAGCCACAATAAAAGTGAATATAATTAGCTCCTCACTAAGGAAAATTGAAGGTCCATCATGGCCAACCTCACCTTTAAGCAGCTCGAAGCCGTTCACCAGGTCGCCCGCAGCGGCACCGTCGTCAAAGCCGCCGAAACGCTGCACGTCACCCCCGCCGCGCTCACCTCCCGCATCAAACTCCTCGAAGAAGATCTCGGCCTCGCGCTTTTCGACCGCACCGGCAACCGCCTCCGTCCCACCGACGCCGGACGCGAAGCCGTCGCTGCCGCCGCGCGCATTGATCGCGTCATCACCGATCTCGGCGACACGCTCGAAGCCATGAAAGGCCTGCACGGCGGACGCGTCCGTTTCGGCGCCGTTTCCACCGCCAAATATTTCGCAGCCGAACTGATCGCCGCTTTTTTGCGCCAGCACGCTGGAATTGACTTGCAGCTCGTCGTCGGCAATCGCGTGGAAACGATCGAATCCCTGCGCAACTATGATATAGACATGGCCGTGATGGGCCGCCCGCCCGGCGATTTCGGCGCCGATAGCGAGCCCTTCGGCCCGCATCCCTACGTGATGATCGCCGCGGCCGACCACCGCCTCGCGCGCGCCAAGCGCGTCTCCAAAACCGAATTATCGAACCAAAAATTCATCGTTCGCGAAGAAGGCTCCGGCACTCGCAACATTTTCGAGTTCTTCCTGAATGCGCAAATGATCCAGCCGCCGAAAGTGACCATCGAAATGGGCTCCAACGAAACCATCAAACAAGCCGTAATGGCGGGCCTCGGCCTCTCTCTCATCTCCGCCCACACCATAGCATCGGAAGTCGCAGCCCGCCGCCTCGCGATCCTCAAGGTCCCAGGCCTCCCGATCGTCCGCCAATGGTTCGTAGTCCGCCGCACCGACCGCGACCTACCTCCCGCCGGCGCCGCCCTCTGGACCTTCATAGTAAAAAAAGGCAGCGCCTTCCTCCCCAAGCGCGTCTCCGCGTAACCCCCGCGCTCAAAACGGAACGGCGGGACTTCAGCCCCGCCGCTCGCCGCGCCTCTTCTTAGGGCTTCAGCCCCTGAAGCCACTATTTTGACTCTGTCCCCAAACCGCCTGGCACCCGTTGCCGAGCTAATATCGTTTTTCACGCGCCCCGATAAATGAGACGATGCGCGAAGGCATTTCGCGCCCGAAAGGCGGCCACAAGAGCAGCATGAAGCTAAACTCGTATCTGCTACGCAGCACGGTCGTAGCCTCGCTCGGCGGCCTTCTCTTCGGCTTCGACACCGCCGTCATCTCCGGCACCACCCACGCGCTCACGCAAACTTTCCACCTTTCGCCAGAGAATTTGGGCATCACGGTTTCAGTCGCAGTAGTCGGCGCAATCTTCGGTTCCATGCTCGCCGGAATTCCCGGCGATCGTTTCGGCCGCCGCGACAGCCTGCGCGTTCTCGCCGTCTTGTACCTGGTATCAGCCCTCGGCTGCGCCATCTCCTGGAATTGGACCGCCCTCGTAATCTTCCGCTTCATCGGCGGCCTAGGCATTGGCGGCTCGTCCGTCCTCGGCCCCATGTACATCGCCGAAGTAGCTCCCGCAAAATGGCGCGGCCGCCTCGTCGGCCTGTTTCAATTCAACATCGTCCTCGGAATCCTGCTCGCGTATCTCTCGAACTATCTCGTCGGCGAACTCCACTTCGCCGGCGCCGAATGGCGCTGGAAACTCGGCATTCCCGCCGCGCCTGCCCTGCTTTTCTTCCTCTTATTATTCGCGATTCCCCGCAGCCCCCGCTGGCTGGTCAAAAAAGGACAAGTCGCTGAAGCCCGCGACGTCCTCCGCGTCACCGGCGAAGAAAATTACGAACAGGAGCTGCAGGAAATTGAAACGTCCATTCACGCCGAGCACGGCGCGAGCGACGCGCTCTTCAACTGGAGGTACCGCCTGCCGATTTTTCTAGCCGTCACCATCGGAATGTTTAACCAACTCTCCGGCATCAACGCCATCCTCTACTACCTGAACGACATTTTTGCCTTCGCCGGCTTCAATAAAGTCTCCTCCGACCTGCAAGCTGTCGCCATCGGCGCCACCAATCTGGTTTTCACGATGCTGGCCATGTCCTTGATCGACCGCATCGGCCGCAAAACCCTGCTCCTGATCGGCGCCGTCGGCACCGCCGCATGCCTCGGCGGCGTCGCCGCGATTTTTCTTTCCGGCCACCACCAGGATCTTCTCGTGTGGCTGCTAATCGGCTACATCGCCTTCTTCGCCTTCTCCCAAGGCGCCGTCATCTGGGTTTATCTCAGCGAAGTTTTCCCCAATCGCGTCCGCGCCAAAGGTCAAAGCCTAGGCAGCTTCTCGCACTGGGCCATGAACGCGCTCATCTCTTTCATCTTCCCCACCATGGCCGCAGCTTCCGGCGGCTACCCCTTCGTCTTTTTCGCCGCCATGATGGTCCTGCAATTTTTCGTAGTCCTCTTCTTCTACCCTGAAACCAAAGGCATCTCCCTCGAAGACATGCAAAAAAAACTCGGCATCGCCTGATCGCAGCGCCCGGTCCATACCCTGCGAAAAAAGTAAGCGACGTGTCATCCCGAGCGCAGCGAGGGATCTGCTTTTCGCTGGTCCTTCCGTGAAGGTCCAACTGCTGCGGTCATCACGCGGACTCTCCAGCCAAGCGCCATCGGCCACCCCCCATGACTTTCAGCACATGGCGCCCACTTCGACTTCTGCCATAATTGCGAATTGTGCGTAACAAACTGCCGGGTTCGCCAACGTATCACCGTGTACTCCGCGGCGTAGGCATCGGTGCGTGGGCCTTTCTCGGCCTGCCGATTTTCGACAGCGCCACGCGCAGCGGCTATCCGCTGACGCAATCTCAATGGCTCGCCTGGCTCGCATTTTTCCTGATCTTCGGCCCAGCGTTCTGGTACAGCTCCGCCGCGGACCCTCGTCCCGCAATCAATCGCCTCATCGCGTTGCTATTCGAAACGATCGCCGTCCTCGGCATGACCTTTCTGCTGCAAGACTACTTCGTCGGATTCCTGTTGGTGATCGTCTCCTGGCAAATCGCTCTTCTCCTCCCGTTGCGGCTAGCAGTTCCGTGGGTCCTCGCTGCCTCCGCGCTCCTCCTCGGTTTTCTCCAACCTCACTACTACATGGGCTGGCGCTGGGGCGCCACCGGCGCCTTCGTCGGCTTTCAAATTTTTGCGATGGTCACAGCCGCCCTCGCGAAACGCGAGGCCGAAGCCCGCGAAGATCAAGCCCGCATCAATGCCGAACTCGTTTCCACCCGCGAACTCCTCCGCGAAAGCAGCAAGCTTGGCGAACGCATCCGCATCTCGCGCGAACTCCACGATAGCGTCGGCCATCACCTCACTGCGCTTTCGCTCCACCTGGAAGCCGCCGCAAATAGTCCCGCGGAGAAAGCCTCCGACGGAATCGCGCAAGCGCAAGTCGCCGCCCACCAAGCTCTGCAAGAAGTTCGCTCAGTGGTTTCCGCCATGCACGGAGGCGAAGAAATCCAGCTGCGTGCCGCACTGCAGTTGCTCGCCGAAGGAATCCCGCGCGTGCAACTGCATCTTTCAGTTCCCGAAGAATTGCGCCTCACCGATCCCGCGCGCGCCAACGCCGTCCTGCGCTGCGTTCAGGAAATTACCACCAACACGCTGAAGCACTCGGATGCCTTGAATCTCTGGATCACTCTGCGCCTCGAAAGCGGCGGCATCGAAATCGCCGCGCGCGACGACGGCCAAATCGTCGCCCAACGCGAATCCGGCTTCGGCCTCACCGCCATGCGCCAGCGTTTCGAAGAACTCGGCGGCGGCATTTCCGTGGATCCCGCAAAGGATAAGGGCTTCGCCCTGCGCGCCTGGTTGCCCGCACATGATCAAGCGGACTGAAATCATTCGTGTCCTGCTCGTCGAGGACCAGACCCTCGTCCGCGAAGGCCTGGAAAAACTCCTCAGCCTCACCGAAGATATCCGCGTAATCGCGCGCGCCTCCGACGGCGCCGAAGCTTTCGAAAAACTTCACCACGCCTCCCCCCACGTCATACTCCTCGACGTGCGCATGCCCAAAATGACCGGCATCGAATTCCTGCAAGCTTTGCAGAAAATTCCGGGCGCTCCTCCCACCATCCTTCTCACCACATTCGATGACGATGACGCGCTTCTGAAAGGCATCCGCCTCGGCGCCAAAGGCTATCTCTTGAAAGATGTCTCGCTCGCCAAACTCACCGAAGCCATCCGACTCGTCGCCAACGGCGGCACCATGATCAGTCCCGTCGTCACCGAACGCCTCCTCCGCGGCCTGAAAGACGCGCCTCTGCCCGCTCCACCCGAATACAGCGAAGAGCAACTAACCGCGCGCGAAACCGAAATCCTCCGCCTGATGACCGGCGGCTACAGCAACCGTGAAATCGCGTCCGCTCTTCAACTCTCCGAGGGCACCGTGAAAAATCACGTATCCAACGTCCTCGGAAAACTCGGCGTCCGCGACCGCACCCGCGCCGTCCTCAAGGCCATCGAAAAAGGCTACGTCTAGCCCCATCCTCGCCTTCCGCACATGTGCCGGAAGTCATGCACGCACACCGTGACCTTGTGCACTTGGCGTCGTTCGCCCGCAAGCCTATCGTGACAATCGCAGCGGGACGGGAAGCACTCACTCTCGCCCCGCGCGAAAGGAGCCACCATGCATCGCAAAATCGAAATAGCTCTCCTGGCGCTCAGCGCCATTTTTGTCGCAGTCGCCGCAATTCCCGCCAATACCATCCACCAAGCCAAAGACACCGAGTCGTCGGACTCCGCCACCATCGAAGGACTCGTCCGCGACATCGCCTGCCCCATCCAAAGCAAGGAATCCACCGCCACGAATTTCAGCAAGGATTGCATCACCAAATGCAATAAAGCCGGCTCGCCTCTAGGCATTCTCACGAAGGAGGGCGACGTTTACGTACCGGTCACCGAAACCATGCCGGACACGGGCCAAGCCAAGCTTCAACCGTTCGTGGGCCAGTGGGTCAGCGCCACGGGAAAAACTTTCTTGCGCAACGGCGCCCACGGCATCGAAATCACCAATATCCACGCGATAGACGCCTTGAAGTAACTCGATAACGCAAAAAACAGTGCAACGCGCAAGAAGTTGGCGATGGCCAAACTCGAAATCAAGCGGAGGGAGAAAAATCCAATGACGCTGCAAGAAGATCTCAACGTTCGCAGTTCCACTTCGTTCCGGTGCGCCGTCCTTCTCTTCGTCGTAGCGGCATTCTTTTGTCTCGCGCCGCAACGCACCTTCGCCGCCGCCGATTCTGCCTCATGCTCCGATAATCCCGACGTCCGGCTCTTCGACTTTTGGCTCGGCGATTGGACCGTCACCTATCCCGGCGCGTCGGGCGGCGGCACCAGCAAAGTATCCCTCGCCCTCGATAAATGCCTCGTCATCGAAAGTTGGGAGAGCGGCACAGGCCTCAAAGGTGAGAATGTGTTCGCATACAATTCGGAAGATAAAAACTGGGAGGGCCTCTACGCCGATAACCACGGCCGCGTCCACGTCTTCGCCGGAAAAGTAACTCCCGGCTCCGCCGAATTTCGCGGACCCAGCCGCGGCCCCGGCGGCAAACCTATCCTCAATCGCATCAAGCTCGTGCGCCTCAGCTACGACAAAGTCGAACAATCGTGGGAAAAATCAGCCGACAACGGGAAGACCTGGACCACCGAATTCCGTGGCGAATACACGCGCAAACATCCGTAGCACACGCCGCGGACCTGCCGCGCGCCCGATACTATTGAATTCCTCCGCAACACTTCATTCGCCGCAATTGACTTCCCTCACGCTCCAAGTATCATAAAATGAGTGGGCAAGGAGTTGCCCCTTAACCGCTGGCCCTTCATCGCCGGGACAGATGATGACTCCTGACAAGGATACTTGTCGCGGAGCCATGTCCCCGGCAACGATCCTAATACTCTCGACGCAATTGAAATTGGCTCGCGGATTTCCCCATGAGCCTCAAGGAGAGGACGTATTTCTCTAACATGATCAAATACTTGATGGTAGGTCTCGGGGGATGCCTCGGTTCGATGCTGCGCTTCTGGCTGGGAGGCTACGTCAGCAACCGCCTGGGCACTCGTTTCCCGTACGGCACCTTCATCGTTAATTGCACGGCGTGCTTTTTGATCGGCTTGATCGTCACGCTCCTAGCGGAGAAAGCAAATTGGAGCGCCAACTGGCGCTATCTGATTCCCATCGGCTTCATCGGCGGCTACAGCACGTTTTCCACGTTCGAATATGAAACCTTTCGCGTTTTTCAGGACGGCGAATTTCTCATCGCCGGACTCAACGTCATTCTCAGCGTCGTCGTCGGATTCATCTCCGTGTGGTTGGGCGTGATCACCGGACGATCCATCGCTTGAAACCGCCGCTCGCCGCGCGCGGACGGGCGTTAGAATACTTGGTTGCAAGCTGCGGCCCGCGATCCAGGAGGAAACATGCTGAAAGCCGGACCGGCCAAGAAAGTCATCATCTACGTTGGCCAGGACAGTCATTACCACGGCGAAGCGGTGTACGCCGCCATCCTGGAATTTCTCTTCTATCACAAAGTCTCGGGCGCCAGCGTCACCCGTGGCATAGCCGGATTCGGCGCCGATCACCGTATGCATACCGATCGCGCCTTGGTTCTCAATGAAAATCTTCCGGTGCGCATCGAGTTCATTGAGACGCCCGAAAAAGTCGAAGAACTTCTCCCCAAGCTCCGTGAACTGGCCGGTAAGGGCTTGATCGAAATTCAAGATACCACCATCGTGAAGCCTTCCGAGGCTTCCGCCAAAACCACGCATCAGGAAGCTGGTTCTTCCCTGAAACGCCAGGGCAAAGCCAAACTAATGCGCATTTTCATCGGCGAAAACGACAAATGGAACGGCAAGCCCCTGCACAAAGCCTTGCTCGAAAGCATGCGCTCGAACGATATCGCCGGCGCCACCGTGTACCAGGGGATCCTCGGATATGGCGCAAATCGCCGGATTCACAAGGATTCGGCTCTCCATCTTTCGCATGACCGTCCCATCATGCTCTCCGTCGTGGATACCGAAGAGCGCCTCCGCGCCTTTCTTCCCGTGCTTGATGACATGGTGCAGCAGGGCCTGGTCGTTTTTTCCGACGTGGACATCATCAAATACACCCACAATTACGAGGGCGCAGAACGCCGCAAGGAGGCTCGCTCATGAAACTCGCTGGCACCGCGAAAATGTTGCGCATTCATTTCGGTGAAGATGACAAATGGAAGGATAAACCGCTCTACCGCGCCATCGTCGAAAAATGCCGCGAACTGGACATCGCCGGCGCCACCGTCTTTCGCGGCATCGAAGGCTACGGCGCCAGCACCCTGATCCGCCGCCCGCGCCACATGTCCTTCTCCCACGACGCCCCGGTAATGGTCAGCGTAATTGACTCTGAGGAAAAAATTCAAAAGCTGCTCCCATTCCTCGACGAAATGGTGGACGAAGGCCTCATCGCCACCTCCGAGGTAGAAGTAATCAAATACGTCGACCAAGACGGCACTCGCTCCTAACGTCCGCGTCGCAGGCTCTCAAGTCCACCACGCCTTTTCTGGGAGTGCGGCAGCTTGCTGCCGCTTTTTGCAAGGCGAGGCTTGCCTCGCCGCCGCAGACTTCCCCGCGAACATTCCGTCGACGACGTTGTACCGGCGCACTTTCACCCTGCGCGACGCCACGAAGGGTCAGTGCGCCATCGATGTTGCCGCAAGGCTCCATGGCGGTCTGAACCGCCGCAACACGCTCCTCACTGCACGCCACACAAAAATCGTCGCTCCGTCCCATGACCTTCGCGATCCAGCGCCGGAGGCGCGGCAGAAGTTAGCCCAGCGCGTGAGCGCTGGGAACAGGCGCAAATAAATCACGAGCGCCGTAGGCGCGACACTCCTTTACCGCGCCACGTGGATTACCCTTGTCATCCTCTCTTCGACTTCCTCCCGCACGCACCATACGTCGCGTTCCTACTCCCGCCCCACCCCCACCGCCGCATTTCTCAACGTTCCCAACCCCTCGATCTCCACCTCCGCCACATCCCCCGCCTTCATAAACACCGGCGGATTGCGAAACACTCCCACTCCCGAAGGCGTTCCCGTCGCGATAATGTCTCCGGGCTCGAGCGTAATCGCCTCGGAAATAAACGAAATCAATTCCGGCACCCGAAAAATCATTTTCGACGTATTCGAATCCTGAAAAACCTCGCCATTCAACCGCCCAATCACCCGCAAATTGTGCGGATCCACAATTTCGTCGCGCGTCGTCAACCACGGCCCGGTAGGACAAAACGTGTCGCACGATTTTCCGCGCGTCCACTGCTTGTCCGCGAATTGCCATTTCCGCCCCGACACATCGTTCAACGCCATGTATCCCGCCACGTAATCGTAAGCCGCCTCCGGACGAATCGCCTTCCCGCGCCGCCCGATCACCACCGCCAATTCCGCCTCCGAGTCCACCTGCATGTCCTCCGTAGGAATCACGATGGCATCGTGCGGCCCCGCAATGGAATTCGGAAATTTCGCGAATACAAGCGGATATTCCGGCACCTTGAAATTCGCTTCTCCCGCATGGTCCCGATAATTCAATCCCACCGCGATAATCTTGCCAGGCTTCGGAACCGGCGGCCCAAGCTTCACCGACTTCAAAGGAAACGCCGCAAAACCAGCCGGAACTTCCGCAACCAATTTCCGCGCAAACTCCAATGCCTCCGTTCCCGCATTCAAGAAATCCGAGGCGCTCGCAACTAACGCACTCGCTTTGCCCGCAGCCGCGCTCAATTCCTGCAACTCAAGAACGCTCTCGCCACGCAACACTCCGAGCCGCAATCCCGTTTCGCGGCGAAAATTCACGATGCGCAAGAAAATCCTCCATGATCAGCCGCACCGATTCCACGCGCGCAGCGATCCGCTCATTCTAGCAGGGTCCCACGGAGAGAAAATTACCGGCGAGGAGCAGCGCTGATGCTGGCGCTAGCGTCCACAAGCTTCTGCACGGCGGGCGCCACTGCCAGAATCAGATCGGCCGTCGGCTTCTCAGCTTGCAGAATCAGCGCGGTTTGTTCGCGGTGCCACGAATCAGTCGCCGGCTGCTCCTTGTCAATCAAATCGAGCGCCGCAAGCCCCGCCGCCGCAAGCGTAGTCAGGTTTTGCGAAACTGGCGTGAGTTCCTTCAGCAAAAATGAATTCTGCAGCAAAGGCTGCAATTGAGCGTCATTATCGCGCCACAAAACCAGCTGCGCGCGAATTCGCGCCTCCGCCGCAACATCCTGAAATTTGCTCGCGGCAAGTTGATCCACGTCGCCGGAAAATCGCCGCGCCGTTTCGCTTTCCGGAGCCACCGCATCCACCATCCGATTCAACGGAATATCGCTGGTTTGAATCCCGCCGGCCGCCTCCGCCTCTTTCTCGCGAATCGTAATGCTCGCTGGCTGCACCGCATCCGCCAGCACGCGCAACGCCGCAATATCCATCCGACCCCGCCATCCGCGCCAGCATTACTCCCGTGCTCGAACGCTGCTTCAACCCCAATTCCTCCAGCTCCACGTTCACGGCATTCAACCGCCGGTACATCGAATCCGGATCCCGCACGTCCTGCGCCGACCACAACCGCTCCGCCACCGCCGCCGCCCGCGGCCAAATCCGCGAATCCACATTTTCATCCGAAATAAATTCCGCCCACATGCACGCTTCGCCGCCCAGAATCAGTTTCTGCTGCTCCGGCGTCAGCGTTGCATCCGCATTCGCCATCGGATCCACCGCATAATGCTGGCTCGCCGGAGCCATCCCGTCCAGGTAATATCCGCTCGAAAGCAGTCCGCGATAACCCTGCCTCGCCGCTTCCGCCAGCGATTCCTGGCCTCGCCACGATTGAATCACGATGTCTTTCGGCATCCCCGGCGTCAGAATTTCATCCCACCCCACCATTTCCTTGTGGTGCTTGCTCACGATTTTCTGAACTTCCAGCGTGAAATACTGCTGCAACTCCTGATCGTTCTTCAATTTGTGCGCCCGCATGAATTTCTGGATCTCGGGATTCGCGTCCCACTGCTTTCCGTTCACCTCGTCGCCGCCAATATGAAAATAATGATCCGGGAAAAGTTCCGCCATCTCGCCGATCAGCTTATCCAGAAATTTGAAAGTGGATTCCCGCGAAGGATCCATCGCCGGATCGAATATCCCCCACCGCCGTTCGATCGAATAAGGTCCCGGCCCGCTCGCCAACTCCGGATAACCCACAAACCACGAAGTGCTGTGCCCCGGCATATCGAATTCCGGCAAAATGCGAATCCCGCGGTCCCGCGCATACTCAATCAGCTCGCGCATTTCCGCCTGCGTGTAATACAAACCGTCCGACCCCAATTCCTGCAGCTTCGGAAATTCTTTGCTCTCCACGCGAAATCCCTGATCGTCCGAAAGATGCAAGTGCAGCACGTTCATCTTCACCGCGGCCATCCCGTCAATGTTGCGCTTCAAAGTGTCCAGGATAAATAAAATGCCGGCTAACGTCAATCGTCAATCCGCGCCAAGGAAATCGCGGCGCATCCTCGATGTGCACCACCGGCGCGTCGAAATCCCGACGGCGTAATCGCGACCAACTGCAGAAAAGTCTCCATCCCATGCATCACACCCAAAGGATTCGGCGCCGTAATCTTCGCTCCCGCCCCACTAACATCCAGCACATAGCTCTCATCTTCGCCCAATTCCTGCACAGCTTTGCTAGCGCGTTCCGCATGAATCACCAAAGTCGCCTTGCTCGGCTCCGCAATCTCGGCGGAAATAAAAAATCCCGTCCGCCGCGAAAGCTCGCGGCAAAATCTTTCCACAGCCCGCTCCAGCCGCGGCTCGCGATAACCCTCAATCCCCACCGAAAACGTCGGCGTAATCGCCAGCGCCCCGTTTCCCACCCGCACGCTCGCCGGCATCGGCATCAAATTCAATTCCGGCAGCGCGCTGCTCCGCCAAGCCCCACCCACTCACAAATCCAATCATCGCCATCACCAAAAAAATTCGCATTTGCCCTTCTTTGAGCAGTTTATGGCGCAAAAAAATATTTAAACGACGCGCAGAATAGTACAGTTCCGCAACCCGCGCCCAACTTTTTTTGCCGCTCCGCGCGAGCCCCAACGCGCAAAATCGCAAATTTACTGCGATTTCACGTTGCTTCCCGCCGCGCATCTGTGCAATAAAGTCGGGCCGATGCCATTCACACTTCTCGATTGGTCAGCCATTATCGGTTACCTCGTAATAACTCTTCTGCTCGGCCTCTATTTCCGCCGCAGCGCCGGAAAAAGTTCTGAAGATTATTTCGTCTCCGGACGCACCACTTCCTGGTGGCTCGCCGGCACTTCCATGGTCGCCACCACCTTCGCCGCCGATACGCCTCTGCTCGTCGCCGGCCTCGTCTACACGCAAGGAATCGCCGGCAATTGGATCTGGTGGGCGTTTCTTCCTTCCGGAATGATGACTGTCTTTCTCTTCGCGCGTCTCTGGCGCCGCTCCGGCCTCATGACCGACGTCCAATTCGCCGAAATGCGTTACTCCGGAAATCCCGCCGCCTTCCTCCGCGGATTCCGCGCCATCTACCTCGGCCTGCTGATGAACTGCATGATCCTCGGCTGGGTCACCAAAGCGATGATCAATATCGTCGGCACCACGCTCGGCCCCACCATGCAAACCTGGGGCTTCCTCAACACATTTTCGCGCGCGCTCACCGATATTTTCGGCCCGGTATTTTCCGGCACCGACGGCCGCGCGCTCATCGTCTGCATTTTTTTCCTGATCCCATTCACCGGAATTTACGTTTCTCTCGGCGGCCTCTCCGGCGTGCTCTGGACCGACCTCTTTCAATTCGTCCTGAAAATGAGCATCGTCATCGGCATCGCCTGGTACGCCGTCAAAGCCGCCGGCGGCATGGACACGATGATCGCGCACATCGGCGCTCTGCGCGCCACCAACGGCGCCTCGAACCCGCTCGCGTTTCTCCCCGATTTTTCGAAAGGCTTCGCCAGCGACACGCTCTGGACTCTCCCCGTAATCACTTTCACCGTTTATCTCGGCGTGCAGTGGTGGGCCTTCTGGTATCCCGGCGCGGAACCCGGCGGCGGCGGTTACATCGCGCAAAGAATTTTCAGCGCCCGCGACGAACGCCAGGGCCTCTTTTCCGTCCTCTGGTTCAACATCGCTCACTACGCGCTGCGTCCCTGGCCCTGGATTCTCACCGCTCTCGCCGCCATCGTGCTCTATCCCGGCCTGCAGCATCCCGAAACCAGTTACATGATGATCGTCAACGATTACGTCCCGCACTATTGGCGCGGCATCATCGTCGCCGGCTTCCTCGCCGCCTTCATGTCCACCATCGCGACGCAACTCAACTGGGGCACGTCCTACATCGTCGAAGATTTCTACCGGCGCTTTCTGGTGCGTCACGCTTCCGAACGCCACTACGTCCACATTTCGCAGCTCGTCACCATTCTGCTCGTAATCCTCACTGGCTACGTTTCCGCGCAACTCGCTTCCATTCGCTCAGGATGGGAAGTCGTGCTGCAAGTCGGCGCCGGCACCGGCAGCGTTTACATGCTTCGTTGGTATTGGTGGCGCATCAACGCCTGGAGCGAAATTTCCGCGATGATCACCGCTCTCTTCGCGACTCTCGCGCTGCACTGGAAAGCTCTCGCCGACGCACTCCTCGGCCGGCCCTCCCTTTTCGTCGGCTCCGACACGGTGGTCTTCGCAAAAGATATTCTCACCACCACGCTACTCACCACGATCGTCTGGATCGCCGTAACTCTCCTCACCGCAAAAGAGCCGGACAGCATCCTGCTTTCGTTCTACAGAAAAGTCCGCCCAGACGCGACCGGCTGGCAACACATCGCTGCCATGGCCAAAGAAATTCCCCAGACCCACGATCTAGCCCGCAATCTCTGGTGCTGGATTCTAGGCTGCGTGATGGTCTACAGCGCCTTATTCGGCGTAGGCAAACTCCTACTCCACAACTGGCCGCTAGGAATATTTCTAGTGCTGTTAGCCACAGTAAGCGCTTGGCAAATGTCCCGCGAACTAACCAGAGGTCACGGAAACGTAGAAGCAGCGGCAACGGCAGAAAAAATCTAAGAAGCAGCAAACAACGATCCCGCGAAGAAAACCACAATCGAAGCACCCGTACGGGCGCTGCTTGTGAATCGCGCTAGAGCGCGATTCATCCTGAGATTCGGCAGTGCCGAATCGAAGGGCTGCGCCCGCTTTGATCGCAAAATCACCGAGGTTCAAACTATGCCTCAACCTCTCCGCGCCCTCCGCCTTCCCCTGTGTCCTCCGTGTTAAATCTTTTAACGATAAAGCCCACACCGCGTTACCGAAATCGCCGAATCAAAAGAGTATGCCGCCCCGACCGGTACAACCCCACCACATACATGCAAGGCTTCCCCTTCGTAGTAAAAATCAATTGCCGCATCCGCAACAAAGGCGCCCCGCGCGGCACACCCAGCAATTCCGCCGTCTTCAAATCCGCCGCAGTCGAATCAATCTCCTCATCCGCGTAAGCCAGCTCCACTCCATACTCATGCTCCAGCGTCACAAAAAGCGATCCGCGCTCCAAAGTCCCTCCAGCCAACGCCGGAAATTCATCCACCGACAAATAGCAAGTCTCCAAAGCAAACGGTTCATCCGAAGCCTGCCGCACGCGTTCCAGCATGAATAAATGGCTAGTGGACGGCAACGAAAGCCGCGCTGCGATTTCCGGCTCATTTTCCAAAACGCCCGAAGAAATGATGCGCGAGCGCACCGCCAACCCGCGGCTGGCCATCTGCTCCGTATAACTCATCAGCTTGTTGAAATGAATTTTCGGCGGCGCCACAAACGTCCCCGAACCGTGCCGCCTCTCCACCATGCCCTCGCGTGCCAGGTCCGCCAGCGCATGCCGCGCTGTCATCAGGCTCACTTTGTGCGTTTTGGCCAGCTCCCGCTCGGAAGCCACCATGTCTCCAGGCTTGAGTTGCCCGCCTTCGATCCGCCTCCGTATTACATTCTGGATTCTCTTGTAGGTCGGTTCGCCGTTTCGGCCGATCGGTGTCATGAACGCTCCGGAATTGCCCGTGAGTCTACCAGCATAGTGCTACGGCACAATGAATTAGCGCCGTAAACCGCCCTCAAAGTGCTACCGCACTGCTATAGAGCGCGATTAGCCGCTATAGAGCGTATTTGAAAAATCTATCAGAAGCCTTATACATTTTCATTTTTCTCTTGACAACAGAAATATTGAGCTATATAGCTCTTGCTCATGCAATGGGGTATTTCGGGTGCGTGGGAGGCATGACAGCCTCGATTCTCCGAATTTCCGCCAGGAGGCTTCCGTGAACAAGATTCGCAACATCACCACAACAGCGCTATTCCTTTCCCTCGTCGTTGTCGTCGCGCTCGGCCTAACCGTATCGCCCGCTTGGAGCCAGCAAGCTTCCGGCTCGGTCACCGGAACAATTACCGACCCGTCCGGGGCGGCTGTCGCGAATGCCACGGTCAGTTTGCGCGACGTGGATCGCGGCACTGTCTTGACTACCCAAACGAACGGCGACGGCGTTTACAATTTTCCGCAAGTGACGGTCGGCAACGTGGAACTAAGCGTGGTAGCTACGGGGTTCTCCAAGCAGGTTCACCCGGCCTTCAACCTCATTCTCAACCAGATCGCGCGTGTCGATTTCCAGCTCGCTGTCGGTCAGGTGTCGCAGACCGTGGAAGTCACCACCGCTCCACCGCTGCTGCAGACGGATTCCACGGAACTTGGCACGCTCATAGACGCGAACGCGGCGGTGGCGTTGCCTTTAGCTACGCGCAACATTAACCAACTGACGTTACTCGCGCCCGGCGTCGTGAGCCCCAATATTTTTGCCTTTCAGGCACCTCAGAACACCTTCGGCACCGGCCGTCCTTACGTCAACGGCGCTCGCGAGCAAGACAACAATTTTTCGCTGGACGGCATGGACACCAACCAGGCAGACAACAACGAAGTGGCCTACGTGCCCAGTCCCGACGCCATTCAGGAATTCAATCTGATCGCGGGCAATGCTCCGGCGGATTTCGGCAATTACATCGGCGGTGTGGTCGTTGAGACCTTGAAGTCGGGCACCAACGAATACCACGGCGACATCTACGAATTCCTGCGCAATACCGCGCTGAACGCCAATAGCTGGCAGAACAAAGCCATCACCCTCGTCAACCAGGAGCCGGGAGGAAGTGGCGCGGTGCTGCCACGCAATCCGCTGCATTGGAATGATTTCGGCGCTACCTTCGGCGGTCCCATCATCAAGAACAAACTCTTTTTCTTTGCGGATTGGCAGACCTCCCTCTTCGATACGCCTGCCAACTCCGTTGCTTTCGCTCCTGTTCCGGCCGCCTTCCGCACCGGCGATTTCTCGTCGCTTTGCACTGCGGGCTTTACCGCTGGTGGGATTTGCAACAACTCGGCACAGCAGCTCTACAACCCGTTTTCCAACAGCGATCCCACTCTGCGCACGCCGTACCTGAATAATCAGGTTCCCATTCAAAGTACTGCCGCCCAAAACATACTCAGCTCGTCGCTTTTTCCAGGTCCTAACCAAACCAGCTACCTCCAGCAGAACTACGTGAACTCCTATCAGGGCGACTTCAAAGTGGACTGGCAAGCATCCGACAAGGACCACATCATGGGACGCTGGTCGCAGCAGTACGTAATCAACAACACCACGAATAGCATCGTTCTGCTCCCCGACCTTAAACGGGAATATCCGTTGAAGAACTTTGTGTTGGACTATGCGCGGACCGTCTCACCCTCGTTCGTTAACGAAGTGCGCGTCGGATTCCAGGACTTCCCGGCGAACGACCAAATCTATTCCAACCCGACCAGTATCAATTTGCCGCAGGAGTTTGGAATTCCGGGCGTTCCGAGCACCATTCTTCCCTGCATCACCTTTAGTGGCCCGGCTTGTAACGGCGGAATATACACCAGCATCGGCAGCACCGATAGCGTCGAGATCTTCCATGACACCACCATTCAGGCCGAAGACGTTGCCACCTGGACTCACGGCAACCACGTCCTTCATTTTGGCTTTGAATACTTTCATTACATCATGAACGACGTTTATCCCGGAAACGAAGGTGTCGCCGGTTCATTTAGCTTCAGCGGCCAGTACACCGGCAACGGCGCAGCCGGCACTTCTGGCGGAAACGGCGTCGCCGACTTCCTGCTCGGCCTTCCGAGCGACGTCACCTTGGGAACGCCGCTGAGCTTCCACTTGCGCAACACTCTGCTTGGCGCATTTGTGCAGGACAACTGGCGCCTCACCAGTCACCTTACTCTGAACCTCGGCCTTCGCTACGAATTGACCACGCCTCGCGGCGACGAGAACGGAATGAACAATGTCAATTTCGACCGATTTACGGGCGAGCCGCAGATCGGCACGAATTACAACACCTATACCGGTATCGACAACTTCCAGCCGCGCCTTGGCCTGGCTTGGCAGCCTGGATGGTTGCCCAACACAGTCGTCCGCGCGGCGTACGGCATCTCCACGTACATGGAAGGCAACGGCGTCAATAACCTGGCTGTCGTGAATCCGCCCTACGTAGTGAATCGGGAAGCGAATAACACCGGGTTATCTCTGCCGCCGTTCACTTTGGATCAGGGATACACTGCGTTCCCGAGCGCTCCCTGCACCGCCGCAGGACTCATGGCGTTTTCGCCTGAGTGCCTGTCCTCCACCACGGTCCATGCGACGAACCCCAACCTTCAGCCGGCAGTTGACCAACAGTGGAATCTCACTGTCCAGCATCAGTTCGGAAACACCACCACGGTTTCCGCGGCATACGTCGGCAATAAGATTGACCACATGACCGACATATATCTATTGAATCAAGAGCAGTTGGTCAACGGAGTCATTTCGCCGAGCCCATTCGCCGCACCGCTCATCGCGGCCGGCGCTAACGTTCGCTACAACGACTCCAGCGCTATCCAGCGCTTCAATGCCCTAGAGCTAACCTTGGTCGAACGTCCGTTCCACGGGCTTCAGGTTCAGGCCAACTACACTTGGTCCAAGTGCCTCTCGAACTCGCTCGGCTATTTCGGCCAATACGGCGATGAGGAAGGCATCGGCTCAAGTCAAACCGGTGGTGGATATTTCTTCTTCCAAAATATTTACGACCAGAAAGCTGACTATGGCCGCTGCATTAGCGACGTGGCGAGCGCGTTCAACGGCTACATCCTTTACGATCTGCCGTTTGGCCACGGTCGCCAATTTGGCAACGGCGTCAGCAGCTGGTTGAACCAGATCATCGGCGGCTGGCAGGTTGCCACTGCTTTCAATGTTCACTCCGGATTCGCCATCAATCCTTCGGCGCCGGATCAATCCACCACCGGCGGCGGCGTCGGCGCTGCATACCGGCCCAACTGCGTGTCAGGTGTTCCTCAGCATGGCAACGGAGCTTTCGTAGACTTGTCAGGGAATATTGGACTTCAATTCCTGAACCCCGCAGCGGTTTCTCTGCCAGCGGCGTTAACTTTCGGAAACTGTGGAGTGGGCTCGTTCCGTGGTCCTGGCCTCTCGACAGCGGACATCAACATCACCAAGAATTTCCATATCACCGAACGTTTCAACCTCCAATTCATGAGCCAGTTCATCAACTTCACAAACACGCCAGTTTTTTCTGCTCCCAACGGCAACTGCGGGCCACTCTGCGCTCCCGGCGGCACTGGAACGTTTGGATTGGTTCAGTCCTCCGATCCAGGCCGGCAGATACAATTCGGTTTGAAGCTCCTGTTCTGACCTAGAGCAAGTTTCCCCTAGGAAGCACGCGCGGAGCCGCTACCCCACAGTAGCGGCTCTTTTTTTTATCGCGCCAAAAACGCCAGCAATGCGAGTAGCGCCGGCGTCCCGCCGGCTCTCCGCCGTGGCATGTGTAGCGGCGGCTCGACAGGTTTAGGTCGAGCCGGCAGCCGTGGTTTTGATGTCCGGCCGCCAGACGTACTCCACACCCATTGGAACTTGCCAACCACGCGTTATATCCTCATGCCTGTGTTTCGCCGCGCTCTGCGCTCACCTGCGATGGGTTTGGTCCTCGGGCTGATCATCACGCTCGCGGCCGTCGTCACCTACTCCGCGTACATCACGCACCAGATCGCTGGCCTCCGCGCCCTGCAAAATAATCTCGTCGAACGCAATCGCAAAGCCTCCCTGCAGCTCCTCCGCGTGCAAAATGACCTGAACTCCCTCGCCCTCGCCATGCGCGATATGCTCGACAACGACGAGCCCTACCCCCTAACCGCCTGGAAATCCCAATTCGCCCGCATCCGCGAAGATCTCGACGACGCGCTGCAATCCGAAGAGCACCTCGACGCCGCCACTCGCACGCCCGATCAAAAAAAATATCTAGCCGCCTCCCTCGTCCAATTCTGGAACGCCGCAGACCGCACCTTCGCCCTAGCGCAAAATGGCCAGGACAAAGAAGCCCGCGACCAAATCCGCCTCACCCTCCAAGCCCGCCAGGAAGGCCTCAGCACCGCCGTCTCGCGCCTCCTCGTGCAAAATAATGAAAGCGACGAACAAATCGCCCTGCAAGTCCGCGAAATCTACGACTCGCGTCCAGCGCCAGGTCTATTTATTTCTCACCGCCACTCTCGCCGCCATCATCCTCACCAGCCTCTACGTCATCCGCTCGAACCGCCGCCTCTTCGAACAAGTCGCCGCCCTCTCGCGCCAGCGCAGCGACCTAGCGCAAAAATTAATTTCCACTCAGGAATCCACGCTCCGCCACATTTCCCGCGAACTCCACGATGAGTTCGGCCAAATCCTCACCGCCATCGGCGCCATGCTCGGCCGCGTCGAACGCCACACTCCCGCCGATTCGCCGCTGCGCTCCGAACTCCACGAAGTTCGCGACATCACCCAAACCACGCTCGAAAATATTCGCAGCCTCTCGCAAGCCCTGCACCCGGTGATGCTCGATGAAGCCGGCCTCGAAAGCACGATTGACTGGTACATCCCCACAATAGAAAAACAAACCGGCATTGACATCACCTACGAAAAATCCGGCCAGCCCTATCCGGTGGACACCAGCGCCGCCATCCACATCTATCGCGTCCTCCAGGAAGCTCTCAACAACGTCGCGCGCCATTCCGGCGCCCGCGAAGCCTGGGTCCGCCTGCGTTTTCAACCCGATTCGCTGCAGCTCGAAATCGAAGACCACGGCAAAGGCCTCGACGCCTCCGCGACCGCGACCAAACCCGGCATGGGCCTAGTCGCCATGCGCGAACGCGCCGAACTTCTCGCCGCCACCATCGAGTTGCTGCGCCTCCCGCAAAATGGGACTCTAGTTCGCCTGAAAGTTCCGAAAGAAAGGCTCGAGCCGCATGGCCCATAAAATTTCCGTGCTTCTCGTCGACGACCACGCCCTAGTCCGCCGCGGTTTCCGCCGCATGCTCGAAGACGAGCCCGACATCAACGTAGTCGGCGAAGCCGGCGATGGCGACGAAGCCATCAAACTCGCCCGCACGCTGCATCCAAAAGTAATCGTGATGGATTGCGCCCTCCCCGGCGGGAGCGGCCTCGCAGCCACGCGCAAAATCCTCGAACACTCCCGCGACACCGCCATATTAATGTTAAGCATGCACTCCGAAGACACGCTCGTGCGCCAGGCGCTCGACGCCGGCGCCCGCGGCTACGTCCTGAAAAACGCCGTGGACCTCGAACTCGCCACCGCCATCCGCCGCGTAGCCGCCGGAGAAATCGTCCTCGCCTCCGAACTCTCCCGCTCCCCCGCGCTCAAAGGCGAACGCAACGCCGGCCTCACCGCCCGCGAACTCGAAATCCTCCAGCTCATCGTGGACGGCAAATCCAACAAGGAAATCGCCGACCAGCTTTCGCTCAGCGTCAACACGGTCAGCGTCCATCGCGCCAATATCATGGACGCGCTCGGCATCCACAAAACCGCCGAGTTAGTCGTCTACGCCATCCGCAACGGCCTGGTGAACATCTCGTGAATCGCCGCACCTTCCTGAAAAATTTAGGAGAACTCGGCACGGGCGCTGCGGGACTTGCTGGCCTTGCGCCGTTGGCGTTCGCGCGCGTGGCAAATCTCGCGGCGCCATCCACGCCCGCGCCGCCGCCGCAACAACAAATCGCCACGCCCAACTTTCGCCTGGTAGACGTCACCACCTCCGCCGGCATCCACTTCCACCACAATTCCGGCGCCTACGGCGGCAAACTCCTCCCCGAAACTCTCGGCTCCGGCTGCGCGTTCCTCGATTACGATAACGACGGCTGGCAAGACATCCTGCTCATCAACGGCATGGACTGGCCCGGCCACAAGCGCGCCCCGACCACGCTCCGTCTCTACCAAAATAATCGCAACGGCACATTCACCGACGTAACCCGCCGCGCCGGCCTAGAAATCGAAATGTACGGCATGGGCGTAGCCGTCGGCGATTACAACAACGACGGCTTCCCAGACATTTTCATCACCTGCGTAGGCCAAAGCCGCTTGTTCCAAAATAATAAAAAGGGCGCGTTCGTCGAGGTCACAAAAGCCGCAGGGCTAGCCGGCCGCCAAGCCCTCAGCACCTCCGCTCTCTGGTTCGATTACGATCGCGACGGCCTGCTCGATCTCTTCGTCTGCAATTACGTAAAATGGTCCGCCGAGCACGACGTTTTCTGCAGCCTCGACGGCACCCACAAATCCTATTGCACTCCCGAAGCCTATCGCGGAGAAACCTGCTGGCTCTTCCGCAATCGCGGCGACGGCACTTTCGAAGACGTCACCGCCAAAAGCGGCATCTTCGATACCAGCTCGAAATCCCTCGGCGTCGCCATGCTCGATTACAATCTCGATGGCTGGCCCGATCTGCTCGTCGCCAACGACACGCAGCCCAACAAGCTCTACCGCAATCAGCAAAACGGCACGTTCAAGGAAGTGGGAGTAGAAGCCGGCATCGCTTTCAGCGCTGAGGGAAAAGCCCGCGCCGGAATGGGCGTAGCCACCGGCGATTTCGAAAATTCCGGACGCGCCGGAATCGCCATCACCAATTTCGATAACGAAATGATCGGCCTCTATCAACCGATCGCGAATGGCGCTTACCAGGACATCGCCATCCAGGCCGGCATCGGCCTTCCTTCCGTCAACACTCTCGGCTTCGGCTGCGTTTTTCTCGACGCCGATCTCGACGGCCTGCTCGATCTCGCCGTCGCCAATGGTCACATTGACGAAACCGTCCGCAACATTCGCGGCAACGTCGGCTACGCCCAGCCTCCGCAATTATTTCTCAATAGCGGCCAGGGCCATTTTCGCGACGTAGCCCCCGCCATGAGCAAAGAATTCGCCGCGCCAAAGGTGGGTCGCGGCTTAGCCTACGCCGATTTCGACCGCGACGGAGACCTCGACCTATTAATGACTACCAACAACGGCCCCGCCTACCTCTATCGCAACGACAACCAAGTCGGAAACAAAAGCATTCGCTTCCGCCTGATCGGCACAAAATCCAATCGCGACGCCATAGGCGCCCGCGTCCAAATCGAATCCAACGGCATCACCCAAGAGCGCGTAGTCCACACCGGCTCCAGCTACCTCTCGCAATCCGAGCTCCCAGTAACTTTCGGCGTAGCCCACCAGGAAAAAATAGACCGCGCCATAATCCAATGGCCCAGCGGCCGCACAGAAGACTTCAAAAACTTGCAAACAGCCCAATCCTACGACTGCACCGAATCTCAAGGCATCAAGCAACAGGTTGTGTAGCGGCGCACTTCAGTGCGCCATCTTCGTTAGGGCGCGATCACCGCTCCTTTTCGCTCCAAAAAACGTCGAGGTGTCATCCCGAGCGCAGCGAGGCCTGCCTGCCGCAGGCAGGGATCTGCTTTTAGCCTTTCTTTGTGCTCTCCGCGTTTCCTCCGTGTCCTCTGTGTTAGATCTTTTGATGTTGCCGTTGCTTTTGTGAATCGCGCTACAGCGCGATTCACCCTTCGGTCCGACGGCGTCGGACCGAAGGGGTTCGACGTTTATTTTCAGAGAGTAGCCGGGAATTTTGAATGAGGTGTTGTTGCGGTTAGAAACGGATGGAGAAGGTTGAAAATCGAGAGTGGAGGGTTGACCTTCGAGCGCAGCGCGGGTTCGGCAGAACTCCTGGGACTGCTGAATTGGGAGATTCACACATCGCAAAAAGTGCCGATTAGAACGTGGTGCGGTTGTTTGTTTTGTGTGAGTTACGTTGAATTCTAATATCTGCCATTGTCGATTAGAAGGCGTTTTATTCGTGATTGGTGAATTGTGGTTCGCGCTGCACCAAGTGCCTGAAAGTTGGCGATTGATTTGGGTCGCGGGTGTTTCTTTTGTGTGAGTTACGGTGATTTCTAATCGGCAGGGCTGGCGATTAAAAAGGCAGTGGCGAGTGATTAGTGACGAGTGGCTAGAGAAGAGCCAGGCGGGCTTGTAACAATGTAACATCGAGCTGTAAGGGGTGGTTGCTGCTGAGTTTAGTGCGCGGGCGCGCGATTTGGTGAAGACTGGCGTTGCGGCTTGGTGAGCGGGCCGCCGCTTGTGCGCGATGGAGGGCAAGACCGCGGAGCGCGAGGAGCAAACCGGTCGAGCGGTGGGGTGGGGAGAGGTTTTGGCGACACTTCTCCGGGGTGCTTCGTGCGCTTGCCCCGTCGTCGGCGTAACGGCTGCCATATTGCGTCCTCACCGGGGTTGGAAACGTGCCCGACTTAGCGTATCACATTTACCTTGTGATTACTAGAGCTAAAAGGACTGTCGATCGTGCCGGCCGAGACAGAAGTCAAAGGCTCGCGGGAAATTCACCGCGAAAGGAAGGCGCTGCGCGCCGTCGTTTATGTCGGAGCTGAAGCTCCGACCCCTAAGAACCGGTGCCAGAACTCGGCTTGACAGGTGGAGGCGTTCGATCAACGATCCGGACGCGGCCTCAGAAATGTGCGGGCGCGTTCATTCCTTGCCTAAACCAGCGAAAATTTCGGCGGCGGTTATTTCAGCGGCCAGCCTTGCGTCTGTTCTGCCTGATCCCGTCTTCAAGGACAGCGAACATCACATCCGAATCTATCAGGGCGATTGCCTGGAGATTCTTGCCGCGATTCCCGAGGGGGTGGTGGACTTGATATTCGCCGACCCTCCATATTTTCTTTCGAACAATGGGATTACGTGCCATGCGGGAAAAATGGTTAGCGTGAACAAGGGGGAATGGGACCGTTCGCGCGGCGCGGATGCGAATCATGAGTTCAATCTTGCGTGGCTGGCAGCTTGCCAGCGGGTGCTGAAGCCTAACGGGACTATCTGGGTGAGCGGAACGAGCCACGTGATTCATTCCGTCGGGTTCGCGATGCAGCAATTGGATTTCAAGCTCCTCAACGATATCTCTTGGGTGAAGCCGAATCCGCCTCCGAACCTTTCTTGCCGTTATTTCACGCACGCGACCGAGACGATCATCTGGGCGGCCAAGAACAAGAAGAGCCGACACGTCTTCAATTACAAGCTGATGAAAGAGACTAACCGTGGCAAGCAGATGAAGAGCGTTTGGGAGATTTATCCTCCGGGGCGCGACGAGAAGCGTTTTGGCAAACATCCCGCGCAGAAGCCGGTGGCGTTGTTGGAACGGATTATTCGGGCGGCGTCGAACGAAGGCGATTTGGTGCTGGATCCATTCCTTGGCAGTGGCACAACGGCAGTGGCGGCGATGCGAGGTTTTCGGTCTGTCATTGGTGTCGAAATGGAACTTGGGTTCGTGTCCACGACGCTCGCGCGTATCACGGATGAACTGCTGTTTGTTTCCTTGACGGCGAGTTGCATCGAGATTGATCTTGATCTCGACGAGCGATCTATGGATCGATCAGTGTGCATACAAACCCCGGCCATGAACGCACCGAATTCAGGAAAATTGGTTCGCCGCGAGCGAAGTTTCTACTTCGTGGGAAATTGCCGCCGCGAAGTCGTTTATTCCGTGGCCGCGGAAAATATGGAAGAGGCGCTAGCCAAGTTTCAGGGGAGCGCGCAAGCTGCGCTGGAAATTCTGTTTGTCATCAAGACGGAAACGGAGATTTATCTGGCCCAATAACAATGATCTAATGTGGCGGTGCAAACCGCCTTGCCGCTTGCGGGGCTAGATGGGTACAAGAGCAAATCTCGGCGCGCTGGCGTCGCGAGCGAAGCATGGGGTTTGACGAATCTTTATTGTCCAAATTGCCAATCTGACTCTCTGACGCCTTCGGCGACCAACACGCAGGCGATCGATTACACTTGCCCGCGATGCCGAGCGCCATTCCAGTTGAAAGCGCAATCGCGAGTTCTTGCTGGCCGGATAGTCGATGCCGCGTACAGTGCCATGGTTCGCGCCATTCAGGAGGACCGGACACCGAATTTATTCGCGCTTCATTACGAGCCGGTTGGTTGGACGGTCGCAAACCTGATTTTGATTCTACATTTCGCTTTTCCGCTCTCTGCGATAGAAAAACGCAAGCCGCTTAGCCCAACCGCGCGACGTGCCGGATGGGTGGGGTGCAACATTCTTCTCGGCGCGATTCCGCTCGACGCGAGAATTCACGTTGTCAGCGGCGGTAACCCTGCGAAGCCAGCGGACGTTCGGGCGCAATATGCCCGGATTCGTCCCATCGAGAAGCTCAGGCCCGAACAGCGTGGATGGACCTTGGATGTTTTGAACGTCGTGCGATCGCTTGGGAGGCCGGAGTTCAGCCTCAGTGATGTTTATGCCTTCGAAAATCAGCTCGGACGCCTCCATCCAGACAATCGGCACGTTCGCGACAAAATCCGGCAGCAGTTGCAGATTCTCCGCGACGTCGGGCTATTACAGTTCCGGGGCGGCGGGGAATATCGTTTGCGGTGAGCTGCGAATCTTCAGGTTGATGCGGAAGCGGGTTCCCCGGGCTTCCGCTCGGGGCTAAATTGTGCCGCGCCTCCGGTGCTGGTTTGTGCGGACGCGGAATGTGTCATGCATATTGCTAGCTTTGAAGAGGCGAAGAGAGGTCCCTCGCTCCGCTCGGGGTGACAACGAAAAGAAAGGGCGACGGTAAGACCCTTGCACACGCGGTTGGTGGAACGAACGAGTGCGGATGGCGTGAAAAGAGGAAACCCCGGCGGTATGGGGGTACCGCCGGGGTCGGGTTTCGTGCTTGGGTGGGCCGCCTGCGCGCCTGCCAGGACGCGGGAGAGGCGGCTAACGACGGGAATGTAACGGAGGGCGCTGGTGGGCGCAATAATGCAAAAGCATTAGGCGGATCTTCTGGATCGGGTTGCGATTTGGAAATCCTAATCGCAACACCAATCGCGAATTGCGGATCGCGCCCCATCATCCACGAATCACCAATCACGCCTTCCCTCCGCTCGTACACGCCAGCGCCTACCGCGTTGACCGCCCAGCACGCCTCACCTACAATGAAAATGCGACGACACGAGCAAAATACCGCGCCGGTAGCCGCTGCCTTTCGCGCGCCGCGGAAAATGGGTCGCGGGTCGCGAATAGCCAATCACTAACCACCAATCACAAAAATGTTTGAAACACTCACAGATAAACTCCAGCGCGCCTTCAAAAATCTCCGCGGCCAGGGCAAGCTCTCCGAAGAACACCTCGACGCCGGCCTCGCCGAAATCCGCGAGGCCCTTCTCGACGGCGACGTGAACGTCGGCGTTGCCGATGAATTCATCGCTCACGTCCGCGAGAAAACCCTTGGCTCCGAAGTGCTTCTGCAGCTCTCCCCCGAGCAGCAAGTCGTAAAGATCGTCCGCGACGAGCTCGGCGAGCTGCTAGGCCGCGAAGCCAAGCCGCAATACGGCTCGAAGCCGCCGTCAGTCTGGCTGATCGTCGGCCTGCAAGGCTCCGGCAAAACCACCTCCACCGGCAAAATGGGCAAATGGCTCGCCGAGCACGGCCATCGCCCGCTCGTCGTCTCCACGGACGTATACCGCCCGGCCGCCCGCGAACAGCTCGCGCAAGTCGCCAAAGCCACCCACACGCCCGTATGGCCCGGCACCGGCACCGATAAGCCGCTCGAAATCGTTCGCGGCGCGTTGCGCGAAGCAAAAATGTCCGCCTGCGACGTAGTCCTCGTGGACACCGCCGGCCGTCTGCACATTGACGACGAATTGATGAAAGAGCTTTCCGAGCTGAAGCGCGAACTGAATCCTTCGGAGCTGCTCTTCGTCGCCGACGCGATGATCGGTCAGGACGCCGTCCGCTCCGCCGGAGAATTCCACAAGCGCCTCGGCATTACCGGCGTCGTCCTCACCAAAATGGATGGCGACGCCCGCGGCGGCGCCGCGCTTTCGATTCGCAAAGTGACAGGCGCGCCGGTGAAATTCGTCGGCGTCGGCGAAAAATATGATGCGCTCGAGCCGTTTCTGCCCGACCGCGTCGTCTCGCGCATCCTGGGCATGGGCGACGTGCTTGGGCTCATCGAACGCGTCGAAAAGACCGTTGACGCCAAGCAAGCCCGCGAACTCGAACGCAAACTCCGCGAAGACGATTTCACGCTGGAAGATTTTCGCGATCAGCTGAAACAGATCCGCAAGATGGGCTCGCTCGAGCAGTTGATGGGCATGCTCCCGAAAGTCGGCCCCTTCGCGAATCTTCCAAAGAACACCGAAATTGACGAAAAGCGGCTAGGCTCAGTAGAAGCGATCATCAATTCTATGACCGCCAAAGAGCGCGCCAATTCCAACCTCATTGACGGCAAACGCCGCAAACGCATCGCCGCCGGCAGCGGCACGTCAGTCCAAGAAGTAAATCAAGTCCTAAAGCAATACGCAGACATGCGCAAAATGATGAAGCAATACGGCAGCTACGCCAAAACCAAAATGCGCGGCCTAGGCAAATTCGCCGGCCTCAAAGGCGGCTCATAACCGAATGATCGTCAGATCCTGGCGCGGGCGCGCTTCCTCGTCCGACGCACATGCCTACATCGAATTCTTCAAACGCAAAGTGCTTCCGATTCTGCGCACCATTGAAGGCTTCTCGGGCTTCTCGCTGCTCCGGCAAAACCGATCCAGCGATGTGGAATTCCTCGTACTCACGCGTTGGGCTTCACTGGATGCAGTCCGCGCCTTCGCCGGAACGGACATCCGCAAAGCAGTTGTCGAACCCGAAGCTACGGCGTTGTTATCGAGTTTCGACCCGACGGTCGAGCATTTTGAGATAATCGAGGAATCCGGGAGTTGATCGGCAAATGTCGCCATCAGCCCGTTGGACCGTCCCAGGCGCCAAATGCTTTGGTGAAAGCGCCGCGGTCCGCTATACTGGACGTCCCTAACGCAAGGATTTGAATCAGGAGGAATGAGGCTTTGTTAACGATTCGGCTGTCCAGGATTGGCAAGAAGAAGCGCCCGTTTTACCGCGTGATTGTGACCGAAAAGACGCGCCCGCGGAACGGCCGCTTCGTCGAGATTGTGGGTACTTATGACCCGCTGAAGAAGCCCGCGCTGATTGAACTCAAGCAAGACCGCGTGGATTACTGGATCGGCAAGGGTGCGCAGCCGAGCGACACCGTCCGCAGCTTTTTGCGTAACCGTAAATCTGCCTGACGCATCCTACCCCTCAGCCCAGCCCGGCAACTATTTAATGGAACTCGGGTTGAAGCTCTAGCGAATTACTAATGCTGGGCTCTTTTTCATGCTGAGGGGGTCTCATGAAGGTACTCGTCGAAGATATCGCGAAAGCTCTGGTGGACCATCCCGATCAAGTGCAGGTAAGGGCAGTGGAAGGCGAGCAAGTAACCGTGCTGGAGTTGCGCGTCGCTCCAGATGACTTGGGAAAAGTAATCGGTCGCCAGGGTCGCACAGCCAAGTCCATTCGCACGCTCTTGGGCGCCGCGGGAATGAAGTTGAAGAAGCGTTTTACGCTGGAAATACTCGAGTAGTGATCCGCAGAATTGAACACCCAACATTCGCCGAAAGCGCAGCATGTGACTGTGGCGCGCATTTTGCGTCCGCACGGCGTGCGCGGCGAAGTGGCCGCTGAAATCCTCACCGATTTTCCTGAACGGCTCACGCGTTTAACTTCTGTCGAATTGTGGGACGGTCGAAGCGCGCCTCGTCGCACTGCTGTGCGCAAATGCTGGCTCTCACACAGCCGAGGCGGCCAGGCGATTTTCCAATTCGCTGCCAGCGATTCGGTTGATGATGCCAAAAAGCTCGTAGGTCTCGAAGTACAAGTCCCACTTGCCGATCGCGTGAAGCTCCCGGCGGGCAGCTACTACATCAGCGACCTGATCGGCTGCGAAGTGCGCGAGAAGGGCGGCGCGGAAATTGGGCGCGTGCGCGACGTAGAAATCAACGGCGAAGACATTTCCGGCACGCCGCTTCTCGTCGTAGATGCCAAGCAGCGCGAGATACTGATCCCGCTGGCCCAGGAAATCTGCGTGAACGTGGACACCGTCGCGCGCCGCATTGATGTGGTGCTCCCCGAAGGCCTCCTCGATTTGAACACGAAGTAGTTCCGCGCTCAGCGCCATCGCCACGTTTGCGGTACGATTAGCGCGATGCGCTTCGACATCATCACCATATTTCCGGAGTTCTTCGCCGGTCCGCTCGATTACGGCATTGTGCGCCGCGCGCGCGAGACCAAGCTCATCGAAACGAACGTGCATGACTTGCGCGCTTTCACGCACGACCGTCATCGCACTGTTGACGACCGTCCGTTCGGCGGCGGCGAGGGCATGGTAATGAAGCCTGAGCCGCTGTTCGATGCCGTCGAGTCACTCGTCGGCGCGCGAGGCGATTCCGCGACGCAAAGGACGCAGCCCGAAAGCACCGCGATCGTGCTGCTTTCAGCGGCGGGAAAGATGTTCCGCCAGGAAACCGCGCGTAGGTTTGCAGCCCTCGATCGCCTCGTGCTGATCTGCGGCCGCTATGAAGGCGTGGACGAGCGCGTCGCCGAGCACCTCGCGACGGATGAGATCTCCATCGGAGATTTCGTGTTGTCCGGCGGCGAGCTCGCGGCAGCGATGATTCTGGATGCGGTCACACGGCTGATTCCCGGCGCGCTCGGCAACGAAGATTCCGCCGTAAACGAATCGTTCAGCGAGCGAGCGGTTGATGCGCCCGAAGCACAGCTTGCCGTGCACTCACAGTCGCACAATCGTGTCGCTGCAGCGAGCGAATCATCTGCGACCAATCACGGCATTCTGGATTACCCGCATTACACGCGTCCCCCGTCGTTTCGCGGCTGGGAGGTGCCGGAAGTCCTGCTCGGCGGGAACCATGAAGAGATCCGCAAGTGGCGCCAGAAGCGCGCGCTCGAAAAGACTCTGCGTAATCGTCCCGATTTGCTCCCGAAGAGCACTTAGCGAGAAGTGATCCTCGCATCAGGCTCAGGCGCGTTGCGCGGATGTAATCGGGCCATCTCTCGCAATTTGCTGTGGCTAAATCGTTGGGAAATACGGTAGAATCGGTGGTTGTGCGTTGTGTGCTGGCCCCACCTGAGCGGGTCTGCCGGGAAATAATGTCATGAATCCGATAGTTCATAAGGCGCAGCAATCCCAAATTCGTAAAGATTTGCCGAATTTCCGTCCTGGCGATACGGTGCGCATCAACGTGCGCTTGAAGGAAGGCGAGGGCGATAAAGAGCGCATCCAGCCGTTCGAAGGGGTGGTGATGAGCCGCCGGGGAGAGCTGCTGGGAGAGTCGTTCACGGTCCGCCGCGTGAGTTTCGGCATTGGCGTCGAGCGTATTTTCCCAGTGCATTCACCGATGATCAGCTCGATCGAAATCGTCCAGGCCGGCCGCGTGCGGCGCGCGAAGCTCAATTATCTGCGCCAGCGTAAAGGCAAGGCCGCCAGAATCAAGCGCGCTGAAAGGCCGGATGCACCAGCGGAGGCAACCGCAGCGGCCGCTGCAAAGTAGGATTCCGCGAACAATTGGTTTTGAATTTGGCCCGTCCCGAGAAATCGCGACGGGCTTTTTTGTATCAGGCAGACCAACGCTGAAACAACGAGGTGCATCGATGCCCAAGAAGGCTACGCGTGATCGCCGATCGGTGTTAGATGCACAAAAGTCGGGACGTCAACGGAAGAAGAAAGATGCGGCGAACGCTGCGCTGCAGGAGCATTTCCAGCGGCGTAAGCAGCTGAGCGTAGTGAAACTATTTGGAACGATTGAATACGATACAAGCTACGACTATAAGCGCGAGAGAAAACGAGGAGCGAAGTGAACAAGCGCGTGGAGCTTGTGCTAAAATTGCTGGCCGATGGGAAGACTTTGCTGCTCGCGGTACGAGCGCGAAGCGCGGCAATGCGGTTGGCTGCGCGTCGCCGGGCTTGATGAAGCAGGACGCGGCTCTCTATTTGGTCCGGTCGTCGCCGCCGCCGTCATTCTGAATCCCCGACGCCGCATTGTCGGCCTCGACGACTCCAAGAAACTCACCTCCGAACGGCGCGATGAACTTGCTCCACGCATTCGCGACTACGCCTTAGCCTGGGCCACCGCGGAAATAGACGCGAGCCGCATTGACGCTTGGAATATTTATCAAGCCAGCCGCCAAGCAATGATGGCGGCCGTATCGCAACTCAACCCGCTGCCGGATTATCTGCTGCTCGATGCCATTGAGATTGATCTTCCCATCGAGCAGAAAGCATTGATCCACGGAGACGCGCGGTCGGTTTCGATCGCGGCTGCTTCGATACTTGCAAAGACTGAACGCGACCGGCGCATGCAGGAATTCGACCAGCTTTACCCGCAGTACGGTTTGGCGCAGCACAAAGGCTACGGAACCCCGGAGCACCTAGAAGCGCTGCGGCGCCACGGTCCGTCGCCGCTTCACCGCTTTTCGTACGCGCCCGTTCGCGAATCAGGCTGCTGGGCTTCGGGAGCAACACAAGATCCGCTGCCTCTAGGCCTACCGACTGACTACCTCAGCGACTAACTGCCCGCACGCTCGGCAATCCGTTTTCCATAAATCGGTATGCCGCGCACCTTGCCGGTTGATAGATGTTCAGCTTGGATCGTGGTACGCTTTCGCAAGGCTTCTCGGGTCAGATCCTGATCCCGTCGGAGCCTTCGGCCTGCGCGGTGTCCAGCCTCCGCGGGAGTAAAGATGAAAGTCCTGTTCGTCCACCCCAGCCCGCTGATGTATTCGAAAATATACTTGCGTCTGGAGCCACTCGGGCTGGAACTCGTGACGGAAGCGGCGCGCCAAGCCGGGCATGACGTACGGTTGCTCGACCTGCAAGTCTTCCGTCAACGCGACTACTTCCGCATCCTCCGCGAATGGAAACCGGAAGCGGTGGGTTTCTCGCTGAACTATCTAGCCAATATTCCTGAGGTAGTGGACCTCGCCAAAGAAACCAAGCGGCTGGCACCCGATTGCTTCGTCTTTGCCGGTGGGCACAGCGCTTCCTTCACGGCCAAGCAGATTCTCGCGCACGCGGATGGCGCGATCACCTGCATCGTCCGTGGCGAGGGCGAAGAAGTCACGCCCGCGGTGCTCGCGTCCGCGCATGATCCGCAAAACCTCCACACTCTGCCGGGCGTGACGAGTATTTATGGCGATGGCCCCGCGCCGCGACTGGTCCATGACTTGAACGCGACGCGTCCCGCGCAGGACTTGCTCGCGAAGCGGCGAAAGTATTTCATTGGGGTCCTCGACCCCTGCGCTTCGATCGAGTTCACGCGCGGCTGTCCCTGGGATTGTTCATTCTGCAGCGCATGGACGTTTTACGGGCGCAATTACCGGCAGCTGAAACCGGAAGTTGCCGCAGAAACTCTGGCGCGCATCCAGGAACCCGGCGTTTTCATCGTGGATGATGTCGCTTTCATCCATCCCGAACACGGCAACGCGCTCGCAGAAGAAATCGGGCGCCGGAACATCCGCAAGCAGTATTACCTGGAGACGCGTGGCGACGTGCTGCTGCGCAACAAGGAAGTCTTCCGCACCTGGAAACGCATGGGCCTGAAATACATGTTTCTCGGGATCGAAGCGATTGATGATGAAGGACTGAAGGCCCACCGCAAACGCATCACGATCAAGAAAAATATCGAGGCGCTGGAATGCGCGAGGGATTTGCGCATCCACGCAGCCGTCAATATCATCGCGGATCCCAATTGGGATGAGCGGCACTTCCAAGCGGTGCGGGAGTGGGCACTCTCCGTGCCGGAAATCGTTCATGTCACGGTGAACACGCCCTACCCAGGCACCGAAACCTGGGTGACGGAATCACGCAACTTCACGACGCGCGATTACCGACTTTTTGACGTGCAGCACGCCGTCCTGCCGACCACGCTGCCGCTCGCGCAATTTTACGAGGAACTGGTGAAAACCCAGCAGGTTTTGAATCAGAAGCACCTGGGATTTGCGGCGCTAAAAGACACGTTTGTGATGGCCGCAGGATTTCTAGCCAAGGGCCAAACGAACTTTGTTAAGATGCTGTGGAAATTCTCGAGTGTGTACAACGCAAAACAACAGTTTGCGGATCATCATCGCGAGATCAAATATCCGATCACGCTGCCTTCGGCGGCACCCACGGGTCGCGTCGACCAAGCTCTTCTATACATTCACAAACCCGAGCCGGCGCATGCTTCGAATGCGGCGCGAGCAGGATAAGCCGGGCGGGATCTTCGCGGGAAAATCGGCATACGCCCCTCATTTCTTCGCAACGATTCTGAACTCACACGATCCAATCCTCTGACATCTCGCAGATTCGAAAGGGAGATTCATGCGCCTTAACCGAAACAAGTTCGAGCGGGAAATCATGTTCGCGTCCATCGTCGTGATCGTCTTTGCATTGTGCTTGGTATGGAATCCCTCCACGTTTGCGCAACAGAACCAGCCGCAGAGCGCCCCGGATATGCAGGATATGCCCGGGATGGACATGCGGCAGAGTAGCGCACCGCAAACCCCGGCCGAGCTTGCCAAGCAGGCTAGCGACAAGAAGGAGAGCGAGTTCAATCATCATCTGGCGGGATTCCTGGTGGGACTGGCCGGAGTGTTCCTATTGGCGCAAGACAAGCTCGCCAAGCGCTGGCCGGCGGTGCGTTACGTGTGGCCCTGCTGCTTTTTGGCGGCGGGAATTTTCCTGGCAGTCTTCAGTGACACCGAAATATGGCCGTTCGGGAACCAGAGTCTCTGGTTTGCAATTACGCATAATCCCGAGGACCTGGAGCACAAGACGTTCGCGGTAATACTGCTCGCGCTGGGGACCATCGAACTGTTGCGCGCTCGCGGACGCCTGCACAGCCTGTGGAGCAAGTGGGCATTCCCGGTCGTTGGCATGATCGGAGCGGTGATGCTGCTATTTCATCATCACACCGCGGGGATGCACGGCGCGCACCACATGGAAACGATGGAGCACATTCAGAATCAGCATCGAGCGTTTGCGGCTGCGGGCGGGGGCATCGCGCTGACGAAGGGACTATCGGAAGTTCACACGACCTGGCAGCAGGTATTCCAGAAAACGTGGCCTACGCTGCTGATCGTCCTCGGCGTGCTGCTGATGATGTACACAGAATAGGGACGCAACAGCAGAACGGGAGACGACGGCTACATCTCGCCTCAAGAGAGTTCGGTTATTGCAGCGGAGTTGCGGCTGCGCGACGGAACTATCCCGACTTCGGCACGAAGTCCGTCGCGCGCGTAACCAGCGGCCGATTGGCCGCTGACACTTCTGATTTATCCAGCCGCTTTCGAGGACAGCCCGAACGATTTAATGGCGCTAGACTCGTCCGGATGAACGTCGAAGACCGCCGACAACATGGTCATCTGGAAGAGGTCCTGGACTTTCTTGTTCACATTAGCGAGTTTCATGTGACCGCCCTGCTTACGGACACTGGTATGTGAACGAACCAACTCGCCGATGCCGGCGCTATCAACGTGGGCCACATCCGTCATGTTCAAGAGGATGTGCTTATTGCCCTTCTCCAACAGGCCGGCCATGATTTCGCGGAGAATCACGTTTCCTTCGCCGAGGGTGATGCGGCCTTTGATGTCCACGATGGTGATTTCGCCAATGGCGCGAGTGGCAGCTTGCATTTTGCCGGCGGGTTGCGCCGCCATGCTCATGCCCAGGCGATCGAGGGTAGCGCACGCCCTTGAGGCAACCTCGGCGAAGTCCGTTCGGACTACCACAAGAGAACGGCCTTGCTTCAGCGGCTCCAGAAATAGCGCGGTGTCTTCGCCAGAAGCTGCAGCGTGCGTCGGGTGCGGAGCCCTTTCGTCATCGGAGATAGCTTCGCCAGCCTTCGAGCCAGCACGAGCGCCAAGAAAGCCAAGAAGAGCGGTGGCGCCGGCACCGAGAGCGATGACCTGGCCGAGTCCCGGTATCAAGAAGACGGATGCCGCAGCGACACCAGCCGATAGCCCCGCAGCTCCTCCGAGGAACCCGCCGGCGTAGGTTCCCAACTCCTTGGCGAGCGAAGAAGCCTCGCTCTCCGAACGGGTCAGGTAGGTAATCGATTCTTGCGGAACGTGGTGGTCGAGCAATTCCTTCAGAGCTTCTTCCGCGCGTTCACGCGAGGCAAATACTCCAATAGCAGTTTCCAAGTGATCCTCCCTCGAACTCGAGTTTGAAATGGGTGGGTAACGGCCAGTTCGGATACGAATGGCTTAAACGCTGCCCAGTCACCAAATGTCGATCGCCGATAAACGTCCGAATGGGCCGAAATCTTTAGCGAAAATCTGCTACCGGGCCGGATATTTGTCAAGGAGAAATATCGATTTTGAAAGGTATTCAGGATAAGAGAGAAGTGCGCCCAGTACGGTTGGTAGTCTTATAGCGGACCTGGGCGCAAACCCATGTTCATCGAATCCTGAATTCAAAGGGCGTCGAGACGAGTCAGCGCGAAGCGGTACCGGCCCTTGTTGCGGCCCGGACTGATGTACTTTCAATGTTGTCGGTGGTCACAGGGGAATGGTGGCAACGATGGTGGTGCCTGCGGGCGTCGAGCGCAGTTCGAGCGTCCCGCCCAATTGATTGACGCGCTCGTTCATTCCGCGCAATCCGACGCCCAGCGTGCCAAGCGAATCCTTGGCGGGCTCCAATAGGTCAGCCGGAATCCCTGTTCCGTTGTCCTTGACTTCGAGCGTCACCTTTTCACCGCCGCAATTGATGCGAATCTCCGCTTGCTTGCTCCCGGAATGCCGGTGCACGTTGGTCAAGCTCTCTTGCAGAATGCGGAAAATCGCGAGTTCCGCATCGCGGGGCATGCGTTCGCAGGCTTGCGAGATATCCAAGGACGTCTGAATGCCGCTGCGTTTGGTGAACCCTTCCAAGTACCAGGGTATGGCGGCTCTCAGGCCGATTTCCTCGAGCATCGGCGGATATAGAAGGTAGGACATCGTGCGTACTTCGGTCAGCGATTGATTGACCAGGCGGGCGCAGTCAGCCACGTGCTTCTTGGCGACGCCGTCGTTCGAGGGGAGGCTCATATCGAGCAAATCGAGGCCCATTTTCAGAGCGGCGAGGTATTGGCCGAAGCTATCGTGAAGCTCCCGGCCCAAGCGGCGACGCTCTTCATCTTGCATGCAAAGGAGGTGGCCGGAAAGTTCGCGAAGCGATCTTTCTGACTCGCGCAACTTATGCTCCGCGGTGACGCGCTCGGCGATTTCGCGCTCCAGTTCGTCTTTCAGCCGCTGCAATGCCGCGTGAGATTCTTCTTTCTGCTGCAGTTGAGCAATCTTGCGATGCTGGTCGGCCTTGTTGTGCAGTGCGCTGTAGCCCTCGGCGGGAATCACGTCGGAGTGGCATTCACAGATCTTCAGGAACGACTCGCGGTGATCCCCGCGAGAAAAATCCTTCATGGAATAGGCGCAGCGAAGGTTAAAAGCATGCGTCTTCGCCAGATCGTTCCACAACTGCTCCAGCCGGATGGCGGCGTCGGCCTTTCCTTCGTTCCAGAGTAGCGCGACCATTTCTCCAAAAGCGGCGACGGCAGAGTGTTCGTTTCGCGCGGCTTGCTTCGCCCGGCCGATGTAGGCGCCCATGAGTTCAGCGAAATGAGCAGCGTTGGGATAGCCCTCGATCATGAATTCGGAGAGGGTGTCGGCGGCATCGAGAGCGATGTAGCGTCCTTCCTTGGCTGCTTGATTGGCGTCGAGTCCGCGAACGCGCAAACGTTCGGCCAGACCGTCGCGGTGGACGGCAGTAGCTATGACAACTGCCGCGTCGCCCGCTTCCAGAGCGGAACCGATGAAGATGCCTAGCTCATCGAGAAGGAATGAGTCTTCCGAATAGAACTGTACAACGTGCGGGGAGTGTTGATGGCTCGCGGACTGCGAAACGGTCTCGATCAGCGGCGAGCCATCGCCGAACCGTGTGGCATCCAAACGAGAAGTCTTGACCGCCCCCATCCTCACCTCCTCAATAGCTTTCCGTCATAGTTCCGACACGTGAAGTAAGTGTGCGCGAATGTTCGGAAGGAAAAGCTGGAGAGAGCGTAGGTGTTTCAGGTGGGTCGAGCAATACCCCGAACGCTGTAGTTCCAAGACTGAAATTTGGGAATGGCCGTCGGGTGCTGAGCTCCCCGGTCAAAAGCCGGGGAAACCGCTCGAGTGGGGGAGCCGCGTGAATGGCTTATGCCCGGGGGTCGCGGGGCACGGTGAGGTTTGGTGCGAAGCGGCCTCACCGGGAGAGCAAAGGGCGCGGGAAAGGCACTGTTATCGCCTTTGGCACCTACCCCCTTGTGGTGCGTTGCCCCTTGTTTTTCGCGCATGCTAACCTTCATGCCTAAGCCGTCTGTCCGGTAAAGAAACGCTGCCCGGGTTTGTGGGGCGGGCAGAACGAAAGCATCCATGGCCTTCAACAAAAGCAAAGCGCTGGAAAACGCGCTGAAATTCCTCAACCAGGGCAAGGTCGCCCAGGCCATCGGCGAATACCAGCTAATTCTCCGCGCGGACCCCAAAGATCAAGCCACCTTGATGACGGTGGGAGATCTGTTCGCTCGCCAGGGAGACATGTCGCAGGCCGTCGAATATTTCGAGCGGCTCGCGCAGGTCTACCTGAACGATGGATTCAACAGCAAAGCGATCGCCATATATAAGAAGATCGCCAAGCTGGCGCCGAATGAGTTGGCACCGCTTGAGCGGCTCGCGGATTTGTACGTGCAGCAAGGAGTGCTGAGCGAGGCGCGTCCCCTTTTCCTGCAAATCGCCGAAGCGCACCTGAAAGCGAATCACGCGCAAAAAGCGGTGGAAGTGCTGCATCGCCTGCTGGAAGTGGAACCTGAAAACCAGCGCGTGCAGATGCGTTTAGCCGAGCTGTACGGCGTGATGGGACAGAAGAAGGAAGCCGCGCTTACTTATCAGGCGTACGCGCAACGGCTTTTTGAACGCGGCGAGGGCGACGAAGCCGAAAAACTGGTGGAGCGCGCTCTCGAAGTGGATCCCGCGAATGCGTCCGCGATCCTGCTGAAAGCCAAAATCCTGAATGCGGGGAACAAGCTCGATCAAGCCGTGGCGGTTCTCGGTAAACATCCGGACGCGGAAACGGGCGGCGACGTCACGAACCTTTTGGTGGACTTCGAGCTGCGCGCCGGCCATCCGGATCACGCCGCGGAACGGGCGCGCAGGCAACTGGCGCGCGGCCACAGCCACTGCACACTGCTGCACAAAGTGGCGGAAACCATGATCGAGAGCGGGGAGGCGGACCAGGCGCTGCCCTTGCTCGCTGAGCTGCGCGCGCCGATGATTGAAGCCGGCGCGCAGGATAATTATCTGAAGGCGCTTTCGAGCGCCTGCGAACGGCTGCCCGGGCGCACGGAGCCGCTGGAAACACTGGTTGATTTCTGCCGAACGACGAGCGATCCCTTCCGGCTGAATGCGGCGCTGGGCCAGCTTTCCGACGCCTACGCGGCAAAAGAAAATTTTGCGCGTGCGGAAGAATTACTGGTCGAGCTGGTTGACCGCAACAAGAACGACGAGCGCATGGTGGAGCGTCTGAATCAGCTGCGCGCCAAGTCGGGAGGCACGCCGGTCCCCGCGGCATCCACAGAAGCGATACACATCAGCGCGCCAAGCGAGCCGGCGCCGGCCGCGAGCTTCCTGGAAGAAGAGCCGGAGCGCAAGCTAACTCCGGCGGTGCAGCCGACGATTCTGGAAGAGGCGGTTGACGAAGAAACGCAGAAATACATCGCGCAGGCGCTGACGGATGTGGACCTATTCTCGAGCTACGGCCTGACGCAAAAGGCCACGCATCTGCTGGAAAACGTGCTGCAGCGCGCGCCGCGCCATACGCCCACGCTCGAACGTTTGCTCGATCTCCACTTGGGAGCGGGCAACGACCGGCGGACCGCGGAACTGGCTTCGCAGCTGGAACAAATTCACCGCGAGCGGAACGATCACGTCAACGCAGACCGTTTTTCGGAGCTGCGCCAAAGATTTTCGAAGGTGGCTGGACTTTCGGCGGCGGATATGCCGGCGGCTCCAGCGGCCGCTGCGCCGCCTGCGCCAGTGCCTGAAGCGCCAGCGGCCATGGCCAGCGCGCCGGTTGCGGCGGAGAAGCCTGCGCCACGACCTCAGGCATCGGTCGCACCACCAGCAGAGCCGCCTCCGTTTGAGATTACGCCGGCGGCGCCAGCGACAGTCGAAGCGCCCGCGGCAGCTTCTGCTCCCATCGAATTTGAGATCCCACTGACTGAAGTAGTCGAGGCCGCAGCGGAAGAGAGTGCGACTGCGCAGACCCCAGTCGAGGAACCGCCAGTGATGGCCGCGCCCGAAGCGGCATCGATAATCGAACGCGTCCCGGAACCGGTTGCGGCAGGGCCGGCGGACAGCCAGGAATTGGACCTTTCCGACGAGTGGGAAGCGATCTCGGCGGAAACACAGGAATCGCCCGCAGCCGCGCAAGAGGTTCCCGCCGCTGTTACCGAGCTTGATCCCGTCCTCGTGCCCGAGGCGCAAGCCAGCGAACCGGAAACGATCGAAGCCGCGGCGACGTCCGAGCAGGCTCAGGAGGTTGTGGTCCACGCGGATGCGGAGCCGGAATATGACGTGCCGGTGCAGCACTTCGAGGTTGACGCGAACACGGCGCAGGCAGATCTGACTGCCGAAGCATCGGCTGCCGCGCCGCCGGCGGAGCCGGAGCCAGAGCCCGTATTCGAAATCGTCGAAGAGGCGGCGGAAGCAACTCCGCAGCCATTGCAGCCAGTCGGCGCGGAAGCGCTTCCGGAAGCGCTGCTAGACTTTCTCAACGAGCCGGTGCCCGAAGCAGTCGCGGAGGCCGCGCCCAGCCACCACGAAATCGAGCTCGAGCTTACACCGGAGCCGGTTCCCAGACGCGATAGCGCAGCGCCGGCCACTACAGACGATTTCATCAGCGAACTTGTCGCGGAACTCGACGATTTGGAGCCGCCGACGCCGCAGCATGTGGCGGAACCTGCCGTCGCGGCAAGCCCAGACGAAACCCAAGTGCATTTGCAGGAAGTTTTCGCGCAAACGAACTTGCCGCCGATGGAGCCGATTGCACCGGTGGCGCCTGGGGCACATGCCGCTGCGTCGAATGGTTCAGCGAACGGCGCAGGCACTGCTGCCGCGGGAAATCTGAACGAGCTGGCGGAAGTGTTCCAGGAATTCCGCGCCGAGCTTGGCGAAATGGGTGAGGAAGACGAGGATTTGGAGACGCACTACAATCTGGGAATCGCCTACCGCGAGATGGGATTGCTGGACGAAGCCATCGGCGAGTTCCAAAAAGTTGCAAAGGCCGTGCAGAAGGGCAAGCCATTCCAGTACGAGATGAATTGTTCGACGATGCTGGGGCTTTCGTTCATGGACAAGGGCGAGCCGAAAGTGGCTTCACTGTGGTATCAGCGCGCGTTGCAGGTGCCGGGCCTCGAAGAGGAATCCATTTTGGCGTTGCGCTATGATTTGGCGCTTGCTTTGGAATCGGCGGGCGAATCCGGCGCGGCGCTCGATAGTTTCCGCCAAGTCTACGCGGCAAACATTGACTACCGCGACGTGGCGGACCGCATCGCAACCCTTCAAAAGCACTAACCTGAAGTCTTCCGCACGGTCGCTTCAAATTTCCAGAAAATCCACCTCTGGCGGAACACGTTGCTTTCATACGGACGGCCGTCGCTGATTCCATTGCGCGATGCAGTTGCCACTCCCGCGATAATCTCCCATAATCTTAGCTTCGATGATGACTCGACTGCTGCGTGTGGTTTTGCTGCTGCTCTGGCTCGAACTCGGACTTATGCTGATCCTGGTGCCGTGGTCGGACATGTGGGACATCAACTACTTTTTGTATCAATATCCCACGCTGGCTTTGATCGTACAGAATCCGTATCTGCGCGGCGCGGTGTCGGGTTTGGGCCTGATGAACGTGCTCTTCGCGCTAGAAGCGTTTCGCCGCCGGACTTCCACCGTTGTTACACGCACCTAAAGCACCCATCGTTTGTTATGTCACCGACCGCAAAGCGCTGGGCGGCGGCGCTGGCTGCGCGGCCGTCCGCGAAACGATTCAAATGGCGATGGCAGCGGGGGCGGACTGGGTGCAAATCCGCGAGAAAGATCTGCCGGGCCGCGAACAGGCGGATCTGACACGAGGGGCCGTCCAGGCCGGACGGGAGCGGGCGCGTTCGCGGGTGATCGTCAACGACCGCTTGGACGTCGCGCTCGCGGCGGGTGCCGCGGGCGTCCATCTCGGCGGCGAATCGCTGAGCGCCCGCGACGTGGTGCAGTGGTGCAGGAGCGGGAATGCTCCGGTGGAATTTCTTGTGGGGGTTTCGTGTCACAGCCTTGAGGAAGCGCACGATGCAGAGAGCGCAGAGGCGAGCTACATTTTTTTTGGCCCTATCTTTGATACGCCTTCGAAGCGTGAGTTGGGTGCACCGCAGGGGGTGGCGCGTTTGGCTGAAATTTGCCGGAGCGTGCGCATTCCCGTAATCGCGATCGGCGGGGTGGATGAATGCAACGCAGCAGAGTGTCTTGGAGCGGGCGCAGCGGGAATCGCGGCCATCCGCATGTTTCAGGAAGCGGGCGATGCGGACAAGCTGAAGCGCAGCGTAGAAAAAATCCAACGGAACATGCCCTGAAAGGCTGCAGTGCTTCTTACGCGCTGAGCCAGCGACCCACTGGTTGCAATTGTTCGTTGTGGTCGCAGATCACTTTGATTACCGCGGTGATGGGGATTGCGAGAAGCAGGCCGATGCCGCCCCAGAGAAACCCGAAGAACAGCAAGGAGACCGTCAAAGCCAGGGCGTTCAAGCGAACGCGCCAGCCGACCAGCGCCGGAACCAGCAAGTTGTTCGCGACGAAATGCAGAAACGTCAGCATGGCAAACATACCGATAAATGGACCGGGCGTATTGAATTTCTTCAAGCCGATCAGGAGCGGCGGTAGCCAGGAAAGAACCACGCCAAGGTACGGAATCAGATTGGCGAGACCGGAAACGAGCGCGAGCAGAAACGGAAAATCCAGCCCCATGAACCAGAAGAATAGCCAACTCGCCAGAACCAGGATCAAGCCGACCAGCGCGGTGCCGACCACGTAGCTGCGCAAAACCTGCGTGACGTCTGAGAGAGTTTCCTTCACTTCCGTGCGCTGCGTCGCGGGAAATAACTGCATCGTTGCGTGCCAGACCTGCCGCTTCGCGGCCAGCATGAAAAAAAGCAGGAAAGGCACAAATGTCGCGGCCAGCAAAACTTCATACAGCGAACTCAACTTGGCGAGCAATGCCTGCCGCACCGGGTGTGATTCGGCGACTTCGACGATGTGCGTACCGGTGGGGGTTCCTGGTTCGATTTCGGAAACGTGCTTTTCAAACGTTTCCATTTTATCTTCCACGAAATTGGCGACGGCGTGGAGAGGCTTACGGTAGTTGGGCCAGTCCCGGCCGAACTGATCCACGCGCTCGATCAAGCTCCAGGCCAGCACGAGCATGGCAGCGATCGTCAGCAGTACTACTATCAGCGATCCCAGCGCGCGAGGAATGTGCCAGTCTTCCATCCAGTTGACGACCGGATCGAGAAAATAAGCCAGGAGCACGGCCACCAGCAGCGTGACCAATACCGAAGATGCCCAATAGCAAAATGCAATCACAATGCCGGCCGCTATGATTTTTCCACTGGCGGAACTGGTGGAAGCGACCTTGGTATCCTCGAGTGGCATGGCGGTACGATAACACAGCCACAGCGTTGCGAATAACGCTGTGCCCGCGCGTGTACTGTCCCACAGGGCAAGCGTTGCCGTGGCTGTTCGGAGTTCGCCCGCGGGGTTGAATCGCGCGAGGATGATAGAATCGTTTGCCGGATTTTTTCAGCGAGAAGCTCAAAGTCTATGGCCAAACAACTCTTCGGAACAGACGGCATTCGCGGCGTGCCGGGCGAATACCCGCTGGATGACGCGACGCTCGACCGCGTGGGCCTGGCACTCGGCGAGTACTTGAATTCGAATGGAACCGTTGCGAAGGCTTCGCGCGGCGCCAGGCCGCGTGTGCTGATTGGGCGCGACACGCGCGAGTCGGGGCCTCACATCGCCGAACGCATCGCGCGTGGCCTGGCGGGAGCCGGCGCGGAGCCAGTTTCCGCGGGCGTGCTGACTACTCCTGGAGTGGCGTGGCTGGTGAACCGCGAAGGGTTCGCCGCTGGCGTAGTGATTTCCGCGTCGCACAATCCTTACCACGACAACGGCGTGAAATTGATTTCTGCGACAGGCATGAAGTTTCCGGATGCCGTCGAGGCGATCCTGGAGGATACGATTCTCGCGGCGTGCGAGGCTCTTGATGCCAAGAGCGGGATGCAGCTGCACGACAACGAGCAGATTGATGACGATTATCTCGAGGGATTGCGCGCTGGTGTGCTGCCCGGAGCAAATTTTACAGGAATGAAAATCGTGCTGGATTGCGCGAACGGCGCGGCCAGCAAGCTCGCGCCGCGCTTGTTTCGCTCAGTGGGCGCGGAAGTGCTGGCGATGAACGACAAGCCCGACGGCCGGAACATCAATGCCGGATGCGGCTCACTGCATCCCGGAGGAATGCAGCGACACGTTGTGGAGACCGGCGCTGCGCTGGGCGTCGCATTTGACGGCGACGCCGACCGCGCGATTTTCTCGAGCGCTTCAGGCCGGCTGGTGGATGGCGACGGAGTGCTGCTGGTCACCGGGCGTTTTCTGAAAGCCGCTGGGAAGCTGAAAGGCGATGCGATCGTTGGAACGACCATGGCGAACCTGGGGCTCGAGCGCGCTCTGGAAAATTCAGGATTGAAGCTGGTGCGCACGGACGTAGGCGACCGCTACGTGGTGGAAGAGATGCAACGCATCGGGGCGAACCTGGGCGGCGAGCAGTCCGGGCATATTTTATTTTTGGATGACGCGACGACGGGCGACGGAATGTTGACGGCTCTGAAGATTGCTTCGATCGTTTCGCTGCGCGGGCCGCTCGACACGCTTGTCGCTGATCTGAAAATTTTCCCGCAAAAGATCGTAAACGTACGCGTGAAAGCGAAGCCGCCGCTCGATTCGTTGCCGGAGGTTACGCAAGCTCTGGCGGAAGCCGCACGAGCGCTGGGCAAGTCCGGGCGCGTGGTGCTGCGCTATTCGGGGACCGAGCCGCTCGCACGGGTGATGGTCGAAGCCGAGCACGAGGACGATGTGCGTCGTTGGACGGATGCGCTGGCGGCGGCATTGCGTACAGCCATCGGCGCATAGAATCAGCTATTTGAGCATTTTCCGCCCACCTGCAAGAAACCACACCAACGACGTTCTAACTCCAGATCGAAAAGGTTAAGCGCGGGCGGAACACCGTTGGAGCCGGCCACGGGCAGTTTCTAACGACAAGGCGGCGCCGCGAGGCTTGACCGTTTTTGTTTCCCAATAATCTTCGTGTTCCGGGAACTTTTTTGCGGTTGGCGACATTCTAAGGGTGAGAGGCCGGCCGCGACTTTGCGGTGGATAAGTAAAGACGGGCAGCGGGTGCCCAGCCGAGCATGAACAGCGACGAGCAGCTCATTCTGGAATTTCAGCAAGGCTCACGGGAGGCGTTCGTGGAGCTTTTTGAGCGCTACCGCGAGCCTGTGTATGGCTTTTTTCGGCGGCGTCTCGCGAATCCCGGGCGCGCGGAGGAACTCGCGCAGGAATGTTTTCTGGCGCTCTTGCAGAATGTGAAACGGTACGAGCCCCGTGCAAGCTTCCGAAGCTATTTATACGGGATCGCGATTCATCTTGTATCCGCGGAGCGGCGCAAGGCCGGACGCGAAGTGGCAGAGAACGAAAAACTGGATGACCGCACCGTGGAAGGAAGTACGGCGGAGGGCAACGATGCGGGCATCTGGGTGCGCAAGGCGCTGGAGCAATTGGGAACGAACGAGCGTGAGATTCTGATGCTGCGGGAATACGAACAACTGAGCTACGAGGAAATTGGCGGACTGCTGCGCGTGCCGGTGAATACGGTGCGTTCCCGATTGTTTCGTGCGCGCATGGCGCTGAAAGAGCAGTTGATTACGGTGAAGGATTGAGGCCGAGGTGATTTATGGACCGTTCACTACAACACGCGTTTGATGCCGAAGAGATCATGGCGTATCTCGACGGCGAATTGGAGCCGCAACGAGCGGCGGCTCTCGCGGCGCACCTGGTGGGCTGCGGCGAGTGCCAGGAAGTGGCAAAAAGTGTTCGCGCGGTTTCTGAGCGGATGATGAATTTCGAAGTTGAGTCTCCCTCTGCAAACGTGAATGACGCCGTTTTGGCTGCGCTCGATTCAGGCAAATCTCCGCGTACTGTGGGCAAGGACTATGCTTGGGGTCGCAGCTCTTGGAATCCGCGTGGCTTATTTGCCCATCCGCGAGCTTGGGGGCTTGCGGCATCCTTGATTATTGCAGCGATCTTAGTTGTTGGCATACCGCACGAGTTTCGGATGCAACGCGGCGAGAGCGTCGACCGAAGTGTCGTGACCACCGCGACGCGATCCGGCACGAATGTCTATCAAGATAAGCTTGAGACGAGCGAGGCGAATCCATCCGTCTCGGCACCGACGCCCCCGAATCCGCTCGTCACCCTTAACAACCTTGGCGTCGCCGACAAGAACGGCCTATTTCATGGTTTCGGCGATCACGCAGAAACTTCATTTTCGACTGATGGTAAACCCCTTGGCGATGAATTGCAGGCGCCGGAAACTGTCGGGCCGATGATCGCGCAGACCGCTTCGCTTAGCATCGTCGCCGCGAATTACGATGAAGCGAGCGCAGCGATCGAGCGGCTGGCCGCCGCGCACGGCGGTTACGTGGAAAAGTTAGACGCTAAGGCGCAGACCGGCAGCGCGCGCGAGCTTTCGGGAACCCTGCGGATTCCAGCGAAGCAGCTCGATGGCTTCCTCTCGGACGTGCGGAAACTTGGGCATGTGGAGGAGGAATCCCGCGGGAACGAAGAAGTAAGCGCGCAGTATGTAGATTTGCAGGCGCGGCTGAAGGCTGCGCGAGCGACGGAACAGCGATTGATCGAACTGCTTGGTACCCGTACCGGCAAGCTGTCCGATGTGCTTGAGGCCGAACGCGAACTGGCGCGCGTCCGGGGCGAAATCGAGAGCATGCAGGGCGAGAACGCGGTACTGGTACACCGGGTGAGCTATGCGACGGTGCAGGTGGAACTTAGCGAGGTCTACCACGAGCGGCTGACGACGGATTCCAAGGGCACGAAGATCAGGAACGCGCTGGTCGAAGGGCTCACCAACGTCGAGGATGGCGCGGTTTCTCTGTTGCTGTTCCTGCTGGCATTCGGTCCGTCGATTCTTTTCTGGCTGGCCATACTGCTGGTTCCCGCCTGGCTCCTGTGGCGGCGATTCCGGCGGCGCGCCCGTGCCTGAACAAGAACCATCCTTCCAAAGAACGTAGAAAAACAGCGGCAAGTTCTCATAAACTGGAGGGCGCTACCCGAAAAGCGTAGATAACATCCAAGTAACATAGGCTAAGTCCTTTGAGGACATAGGGGCGGCGCGACCTAGTACACCGCCGTGAGCTGGCACTCGGCGTGCACCTCACCCAGCGGCTGTCTCTTATCCCGGGGTGGGCCGGTTTCGCCGCGCCGAAGCCGGAACTAGGGGTAGAGCATATGAGGGGCCCGACGGGGCCCCTCTTTTTTTGTGTGCACCGCGCTTTTATTGATGGATTAGCGGAACGTTCTGGGCAATGCATTTGCCTGCGTCAGATGGCTGTGCTGTAATACCCTCGGTTTTCGTTCGCCCTCTCAAAATATGGAATCCGGCGCGGCATTCTTCATTCTGGTCGGCGCATTTCTTCTGATTGGCGCACCTGTGCTTGCAATCGCGGCATTTGTGCGCGCCGGCGATTTGCGGAGGCAAGTGCAGGCGGAAACGCCTCAGTTGATCGCTCGGATTTACGCGCTGGAGCGGCAGCTTGCGCAGATTGAGAAGGCGCTAGCGGGGCTGAGCGGTTCAACCGTAGCTACGACGGCGGCGCGAGCGGCTCCCACAACTTCGCCTGCGGCCGCGGTCACCGACGAAATTCCAGCTCCGGCTAGCCCACGAGTCCTGTCGCAGATGGAAGTTCCTCGAACACCTACTGCGTCGCCAGTGCAAAAGGTGACGCCGGTTCGTGAAGTTCCGGCGCTCTCCATGCCACCCACGACCGCGAAGATTTCGCGTCACGACGACGAGGGGAACTTCGAAGCGATGGTCGCCGGACGCTGGCTGAATTACGTAGGCATTCTGGCCCTGCTCTTCGCAGTGACGTTCTTTTTGAAATACGCGTTCGACAATAATTGGGTCGGCCCGCGTGGCCGCGTGGGAATCGGGCTGCTGCTGGGCAGCGCGCTGTATCCGTGGAGCAACCGGCTGCTCGACCGCGGGTACAAATATTTTTCGGAAGGGATTGCGGGCTTGGGTGCCGCGGTGCTGTACCTTTCGCTGTGGGCAGGTTGGCACTATTACGCGATCTTCTCGCAGTCCACCGCGTTTGCGTTGATGATCGTGGTGACTGCCGCGACGATGATTGTGGCGGTGGGGCGCAACTCCGAGCGCATTGCGTTTCTCGCGCTAATCGGCGGGTTGATTACGCCGATGCTGGTCAGCACGGGCGAAAACCACGAAGTTGCGCTGTTTACGTACCTGACGATTCTTGGAGCGGGAGTGCTGGGAATTGCTTGGGTGCGCAATTGGAAATCGCTGCCGCCGGCGCAGTTTGCCGCAACTTTGGTTTATTTCTGGGGATGGTACAGCGAGTTTTATCGTAACGACGAACAGACGACGACCATCGTGTTCGCGACGGTGTTTTTTGCCTTGTTTGCGGCGCTGCCGTTGGTGCGCAGCTGGCGGGAAGGCGACCTGTCCGGCCTCGAAGCGGCGATCGTTCTGGTCAATTCGCTGGCGTACCTGGTCGCGTTGCGCGAGATGCTGTGGCCGCAGGACCGTTGGGCTTTGACGGCGGCGGTGTTGCTGCTCGCGGCGGCGCATCTGGGCGCGGAACGCATGCTGCCAGAAAAACGCGGCGGCGAATTGCGCGTAGCGCGGATTTTGTATGCGGGGCTGGCGCTGACGTTCGTGACGCTCGCGATCCCGATACGGCTCGACGGCCGATGGATCACGATCGCCTGGGCGGTGGAAGGCGCGGTGCTGATCTGGAGCGGACTCCGCGTGCGAGTCGCGGCGATGCGCTGGGCGGGATTGGCGATGTTTGTAGTGGTAGCTGGACGTTTGGCGGTGATTTCGATTCCGGCCGGCGATTTTTTGCTGAATGCCCGGTTTGCGACGTTCGCGATTGCGGTGGCGTGCATTTTGGCGGCGTGCTATTTCGCGAGCGACGAGTGGCGTGAGCTGAGCGACGCGGAGAAGGCGTCTTACCTTGTGGCAGCCATTGGCGCGAATGTGTTGGCGCTGGTGGCGCTCTCGCTCGAATTCTGGGACGTGTTTGGACGCATGCCGTCGCTGGGAATTGACCGCGGCCACGCGCAGGAACTGGCGCTTTCGATGCTGTGGCTGGTGTATGCGCTTGGATTGCTGGTCGCGGGGCTGTGGAAGAAGTCCGAGGCTTTGCGTTGGCAGGCCTTGGTGTTGCTGGGCGTGGTGATCGTGAAGGTATTTTTCTTTGATTTGTCGTTCCTCGAGGCGTTCTACCGGATTGTTTCGTTCTTCTTGCTGGGGCTGGCGCTGCTGGTAATTTCGTTTTACTACCAACGGCAGCTCGTCGCACGGAAAGCCGAGAGAAAAATTTGAATTCGAAACCGGAGCACGATTCAGTGCGCCTTGGAGCTTTGTGCACTGCGCTGATTGTGGCGCTCGCGATGCTGGCGGCTGCGCCGCTGCCTTCGGCTTGGGAGCATTGGCGCTATTCGCGAGAGATCGAGCTTCCGCCGACGGATGCGAAGCGACTGGTCAGCGTTGTCGCGCCGCTGGAGATGTATTCTCGCGCCAAACCCTGGCTCGCCGACGTCCGCGTAATTGACGATCAGGGCGCGGAAGTTCCGTACGTGACTTTACGGCAGACGGGGTCATCGAGCACGGCATCGCTGCCGGCGACCCTGCGCGAAAACAGCTTCACCGCGGGAAAGTTCACGCAATTGGTAGTGGATTTAGGCGCGCACGCGCCATTTCACAACGCTTTGCGCATCGATACAAGTGAGCCGGATTTTATCGAGTGGGTGCAAGTGGAAGCGAGCGACGACGGACATCTCTGGCGAATGGTAGAGGAGCGCGCGCCGATTTTCCGGTTCCGCAAAGACAATCATCAGGGAACGCAGGTGGTGCACTATTCGGAAAACAACGCGCAGTACTTGCGCGTACGGATTCTGGATGGCGACGCGAAGTTTCCGGTGAACAGTGTGAGTGAGTTACATGAGGTCGTCGAACCCGCTGAACGCGTTTCGATGGGAATCGCTTTCTCGCTGGACGCGAACCAGCCGGCTGGGCGCAGCGTTTGGACCGCCGACGTGGGAGCCGCTGCTCCACTGGCGACAGAAGTACGGTTCTCCGTGGAGTCGCCGGCGGAATTCATACGCTCGGTGAATCTATCTACCAGCACCGACGGCAAAGACTGGAAAACCTTCGACGGCGCGGAGATCTATCGCTACCGTCGAGAGGATGCGGTGCTCGAGAAGCTATCGGCGACATTTCCGAATGCCGAACCGCAAGCGCGATATCTGCGCGTGGAATTCGTGAACGGGAACGATGCGCCATTGACCGGCGCGGCACCCCAGCTTTACATCACGCCACGCCACATCGTTTTCGAACAGCAGCCGGGACGCCGTTATTCGCTGATTTACGGGCAGGAGCGCGCGGAGGCGGCACAGTACGATCTGGGGCGGCGCGTGGACGCGAAACAGATGGCGGCGGCCGTCACGGCGCAAACCGGGCCGGAAGAAGTGAATGCGGATTGGGTGGATCCGCGCGCGTGGACCGAAACGCACGACATATTTTTGTGGGTGGTGATGCTCGCCGCGGTGTTGCTGATTGGGTATGCGGCGCTGCGATCGTTGCGAAAATCGGCGGCGGCGCCTGAGGCGTGACGTTGCGCCATTCGCGGCGGACTACTGCAATGCTTCACCGCTGACAGCGTGGCAAGCTGGGGCGCAGCAAGCAGCGCCCCTACCAAAGAAAAACCTCACATGCGGTCAGATCCCCATTTATGCAAATAAAAAAGGGCGGGTCTGAGACCCGCCCCTACCAACCTTTCTTGCAGTCTTGCGCTTCCCTTTTTAGCTGCAGCCGGAGGTGCCGCCGCAGTTGGAGCATTTGTAGCAGCTGCCGTTGGGCGTCATTAGCATGCCGCACTCGGAGCAGGAGGGCGCGTCGTCAATGGTGGCGCGCTGCCGTGTGGACATTTCGGGTTCCGAGTACCTTGCCGCCATCAGCGGTGCGTTGGCTGACGGCTTCGCCGCGGCTTCGGGCGCCGATGCGGGAGCGACTTGCTCCGTGGTCACCGTACCTTCGCCATCGAGATAATCCGGCGAGATGAATTTTCCGCCGAGCCAACGTCCGATGTAGTCCACCACCGATTTCGCGTAGCGGATATTCGGATTGCCGGTGTAGCCCGAAGGTTCGAAGCGCGAATTGACGAATTTGTCCACCAGCGCGCGGAGCGGAACGCCGTATTGCAGCGCGATGGAGACGGAGAGAGCGAAAGCGTCCATGATGCCGGAAAGCGTGGAGCCTTCTTTCGCCATCTTGATGAAGATCTCGCCGGGAGCGCCATCTTCGTATTTGCCGACGGTGAGATAGCCTTCGTGCCCGCCGATCGAGAATTTATGCGTGATGGAATCGCGCTCGTTGGGCAGCTTGCGGCGCTTGGTGCGGTCGAAAAGCTCCTGCTGAGCGGGCGGAACTGCCTCGACCTTGGCGGGAGCGGCGACTTCGGGAGCGCCTGCTGGCGCGGCCGCAGCCTTCTCGTCCACTTTTTTGCCCGCGGCGGATAGCGGCTGCGAGCGCTTGGAATTGTCGCGGTAGATGGCCACGGCCTTCAGACCATACTTCCAGGACTCGATGTAGGCCTGCATGATGTCTTCGACGGTGGACTCTTCCGGCATGTTGATGGTCTTGCTGATTGCGCCGGAAAGGAAGGGCTGAGCCGCCGCCATCATGCGGAGATGTCCACGCCAGGAAATCGAGCGGCCGCCACCCATGGGAGCGAGCGAGCAATCGAACACGGGAAGGTGCTCGTCCTTCAGGTGCGGGGCGCCTTCGATCTTGGCGTTGGCGTCAATGTAGTCCACGATTTCGGAGACCTGTTCAGGCGAATAGCCCAGCTTCATCAAGGCTTGCGGGACGGTGTTATTGACGATCTTGATGACGCCGCCGCCAACCAGCCTCTTTTGTTTCACCAGAGCGAGATCGGGCTCGATGCCGGTGGTGTCGCAATCCATCATGAAGCCGATGGTGCCGGTGGGCGCGAGCACGGAAACCTGCGAATTCTTGTAGCCGAACTTTTCGCCGAGCTCGAGCGCGTCGTCCCACGATTTCTTGGCGGCGCGGAGGAGCGTCGGTTGCACGTGCTCTTCCTTGATCGGCCGCAAAGAATCGCGGTGCATGCGCATCACGTCAATCATGGCTTCGCGATTGCGTAGGTACCCGCCAAAGGGCCCCATGCGTTCGGCGATGCGCGCGGACTGCGCGTAGGATTCGCCGGTCATCAGCGCGGTGATGGCGCCGCAGAAATCTCGGCCGCCGTCGGAGTCATAGGGAAGCGCCATAGACATCAGCAGCGCGCCGAGGTTCGCGTAGCCGATGCCCAGCGGACGATAATCGTGCGAATTGCGCGCGATTCTTTCCGTCGGGTAGCTGGCGTTATCCACCAGGATTTCCTGCGCGGTGATGGTGACGTCCACGGAATGCGTGAAACCTTCCGTATCGAATTGGCCGTTCGGGCCGAGGAACTTCAGCAGGTTGAGCGATGCGAGATTGCAGGCCGTATCGTCCAGGAACATGTATTCCGAGCACGGATTCGAGGCATAGATGCGGTCGGTGGACTTGCAGGTGTGCCAGCGATTGATGGTGGTGTCGTACTGCATGCCGGGGTCGCCGCAGTGCCATGCGGAGTCCGCCATTTCGCGGAGCAGGTCGCGCGCGCGAAATTTATCGCAGGGCTTGCCGTCGTTGATGTTGCGGGTCCACCAGTCGCGATCTTCTTCGACGGCGCGCATGAAATCGTCGGTGACGCGCACGGAATGGTTGGCGTTCTGGAAGAAAACGGAGGCGTAAGCATCGCCGTCAATCGAGGAATCGTAGCCCTGCTCGATCAGGACGTGGGCCTTGCGCTCTTCCTTCATCTTGGACTCGACGAATTCCATGATGTCCGGATGGTCCACGTTGAGGATCACCATCTTCGCCGCGCGGCGCGTCTTGCCGCCGCTCTTGATCACGCCGGCGAACGCGTCGAAGCCCTTCATGAAGCTCACAGGACCGGAAGCGATGCCGCCGCCCGAGAGCGATTCCTTGCTGCCGCGCAGAGAAGAGAAATTCGTGCCGGTGCCGGAGCCCCACTTGAAGAGCATGCCCTCGGTCTTGGCCAAGTTCATGATCGAGTCCATGTTGTCCTGGACGGAATTGATGAAGCAGGCGGAGCATTGCGGCTTGGCCTGCACGCCGACGTTGAACCAGACGGGCGAATTGAAGGCCACTTTCTGCTCGACGAGCAAGTGCGTGAGTTCGTCGCGGAATATATTCTTGGATTCGGTGGAGGCGAAGTAACCGCCTTCGTCGCCCCAGCGGACGATCGTGTCAACGACGCGTCCGATCAACTGGCGCACGGAAGTTTCGCGCTCGGGAGTGTTCGGTTTGCCGTGAAAATATTTGGAAGCCACGATGTTGGTGGCTGTCATGGACCAGGTCTTGGGAACTTCCACGTTTTCCTGGCGAAAAATTACCTGGCCCTTATCATTGCCGATCAGAGCCGTGCGCCGCTCCCACTCGACTTTGTCGAAGGGAGAGACCTTGCCGTCGGTGAACCGGCGCTGGAATTCCAGCCCGGTCGCGCGACGCGTAATTTGATTTGTTTCCGTCATACCGTTCACAGCTGTCCTGGTTTCCGCCATCTCTGCCTCCGCGCCGGCAGTCGTGCCGTCGAAATGTGAGCCGGGGAGCCGAGCGGGAGTGGCAACTACTATTTTACTCCCAACCGCGGTCCCGATGGTGAAGTTGTGTGTACCGAAGTACACAGAGCATTTCGATATAGGCCGGAATTTTTAGACGGCAATATCCCCTTGCGATTGCCATCCGTTCCGAAAAAAGAGAAATGCCCAGCTAAACCGCGCAAAAACTCTGGCGCGGTGCGTAGTGGGGTGGTGCCCCTCTGAGTTTTCGGTAGAGCCCGGTCCGGCTTACAGGGCCGACCGGCACAGCAAAATACGCTGAGACCGGCTGGCGCTTCCCCCGAGTCTGGAAGCGCAGTATCGAAGGTTGTGGAAAAGTTGTCAAGGAAAATTCATAAACGAACTACAAAATGTTTGGCTAGCCGTGTCGAAAGTGTCTATTTGTAGTGGTGGGCGCGCGGGAGGAGCCTACGCACAATTTTTAGTTTAGCGGCATGCCGCTCATTGCACGCAACTTCGCTGCATTCCTGTTTTGGTTCTTGATTTCGATGCGCACGCGACCGCCGATGAATGCTGTTTTGCTTTTGGCGCATCACGAAGTCGCTTTGTCGTATTTCTTACTGCTTGTTTCAAAACAGGCAACAACTCGGGATTGACATGAACGCTAGAAACGAAAAAAAATGATAATCGTACAGCCATGAAGAACCTCGCAATCGAGATCAAGGGACTGACCAAGGACTACCCAGTGGGATTCTGGCGGAAACGCATGCGCCGTTCGCTGGATTATCTGACACTCAGCGTGGAGGAGGGTGAAACGTTCGGATTTCTGGGCCCGAACGGCGCGGGAAAAACCACCACGATGAAGCTGTTGATGGGGCTGATTTTCCCGACGGCTGGGACGGCGCGGATCCGCGGGCGCTCGATCGCCGACGTGCGCATGCACCGCGAGATCGGCTACATGCCGGAGCAGCCGTACTTCTACGACTACCTTACCGCCCGTGAGCTGTTGGATTACTTCGCGCGCTTTTTCGGCTATAGCACGACGGAGCGACGGGAGCGTGTAACACGATTCCTGGAGCTTGTGGGGCTGACGGCTTCGGGTGACGTGCAGCTGCGGAAATTCTCAAAAGGCATGCTGCAACGCGTCGGGATTGCACAAGCGATCCTGCACGATCCGCAGGTCGTGTTTCTGGATGAGCCGATGTCCGGGCTGGATCCGGTGGGACGGCGCGAGGTGCGGGACATCATCCTGGGCCTGAAGCGCCAGGGCCGAACCATTTTCTTTTCGACCCACATTCTTTCCGACGCCGAGGTTTTGTGCGACCGGGTGGGAGTGCTCGTCGGCGGAAAACTGCAGGGAGTAGGCGCGCCGGAAGAGCTTGTATCGATGGAAGTGCTGGGCATGGAGCTTTTGTTCGAAGTGCATGCGGGCGAAACGCTGCCGCGCAGCCTGACGGAGCGGGCCACGCAAACTGGCAACCGGTATCGCGTGGAAGTGCCAGAAGCAGATTTGTACAAGGCACTGGAAGAGCTACGGTGCTCCGAAGCGCGAATTATTTCGGTGACCCCGCTGCGGCCTTCGCTGGAAGATTATTTCTTTAGGCTGGTGAGTCGCCAAAAAACCGCTCCGGAGCCAACTGAAGTGAGGATCGCATGAGCACGATCCCCGCTGCAGTCGCCGTGAACACGTTTCGCGAAGCGGTGCGAGACCGCGTGCTTTACAACCTGATTTTCTTCGCGCTGATGATGATCGGCGCCGCGATTCTCGTGGGAGAGATCTCGATCGGGGTTGAACGGCTGGTGATCGTCAATTTGGGCCTTTCTGCGATTTCGATATTTGGGATCATCATGGCGATTTTTATCGGCGTGGGCCTGGTGTACAAGGAAATGGAAAAGCGCACCTTGTACAGCCTGCTGGCGAAGCCGATTCGCCGTTGGGAATTTCTCGTCGGGAAATTTGCCGGCTTGCTGCTGACGCTAGTGGTGAACACGACGCTGATGACGCTGGGGCTGGCGGCTGCTTTATTTTATGTAAGCCGGAGTTTTGAGCGCTCGGATGCGACGATCCTGGCTGCGGTGTACTTCATACTGCTGGAGCTGGCGTTAATTACCGCGCTCGCCCTATTTTTCTCCTGTTTTTCGAGCCCGATGCTGTCAACGCTTTACACGCTGGGTATATACGTGGCGGGGGTATTCGCGCCGGACATCAAGGGCGTCAGCGAATACTCGCAAAGCCCGGCGATAGCCGCGGTGGCGCGATTCGTATACTACTTGCTGCCCAACTTTCACAATTTCAATGTGATTGCCGCGGCGGCGCACGGCGAAACGATTCCGTTCGCGCTGGTTTGGCACAACACGTTGTATGCCGCGCTCTACGTAACTGTGATTCTGCTCGCAGCATCCGCGGTGTTTTCCGGACGCAATTTGAAATGAGCACGCACACCCTGAAAATTACTTCCCAGGTACGAGCGATAGCTCTGGCGCTGGTCGCGATTCCCGTCCTTTTCGTGGCGATCGCAGCGGTTCAGGCGCGCATTGACGCGCTGAGCGGGTCGGTGACGCAGCAAAAAGAGGAGTTGCTGCTGCGCTCCGGCCCAATGCTTGAAAAGCTGAGCCTCGGTTACGGCCCGCTGCTCGCTGACATCTATTGGACGCGCGCAGTGCAGTATTTCGGCAGCCACATGGAGAGGCGCAGTCATTCGTTCGAAATGCTCGCGCCGCTGCTGGATATTGCCACCACGCTGGATCCAAAGCTGGTGATCGCATACCGCTTCGGCGCTATTTTTTTGGCGGAGCGGCCGCCGGGCGGGGCGGGACGTCCGGATCTTGCTGTGAATCTGGTCAAGAAGGGTATCGCCAACAATCCGGACGACTGGCACCTCAACTACGACCTAGGGTTGCTGTATTACATGAAATTGAAGGACTACCAAAAAGCATCTCAGGCGTTTCTAGATGGCAGCAAAAATCCAGCCGCCCCGGTGCTGGTGAAAATGATGGCGGCCCGTGTCGCCGAGAAGGGCGAGTCGCTGGAAACCTCCCGCCTCATGTGGGCCGAATTGTACAACTCAACGAAGGACGAAGCAGTGCGCCAGAGAGCGCTTTTTTACGTGGAGGCGCTCGATGCGCAGATCGCACTCAAGAAGCTGAATGACAGCTCGGAAGAATATTGGAAGAAATTCGGACGGTTTCCCACATCGATCCAAGAGCTGCGGGATGCGGGTCTTGTAGAAGGCGATTTGAAAGACCCGGCGGGCATTCCCTACGTGATGGGTCCGAATGGGGTTCCGCAACTGGATCCGCACAGCCCCGTCCCAGTCGAGTCGAACCAGCAAAAACCGTAAACAAAAATCTGGCTATTCGTAACGGAGAGCTTCCACCGGATTGAGGCGTGCCGCTTTTGTGGCGGGCCAGACTCCGAAGATGAGGCCGATGCCGACGGAAACGCTGAAGCCGATGATGATGGCCCACAGCGGAACGATCGCCTTCAGCGAACTCACCACCGGAATCAACAGAACGATCCCGCTTCCGACCAGGATGCCGATGATGCCGCCCGTTCCGGTCAGGGTCATGGCTTCGAAAAGAAATTGCCAGGTAATGTCTTTGCTGCGCGCTCCGATCGCTTTGCGTACGCCGATTTCGCGGGTGCGCTCGGTGACCGACACCAGCATGATGTTCATTACGCCCATGCCGCCGATCAGCAAGCCGATCGAACTGAGCACTACCACGGCAAGGACGACTCCGCCAATGATGTCATTGAATTGCTGCACTACTTCTACTTGTGTCTGGATCGAAAAATTGTCCGGCTTGTCGTAGGGGACGTCGCGGCGGCGGCGCAGAACTTCGCGGACCTGGTCCACGGCGGCATCGAGTTTTCCCGGATATGCCAGAAAGCGATAGCCGATTTCGTAGCTGCCCGGATACAGCTTCATGAAGGTGTAGTAAGGAATCACGGTGCGGCGGTCTTCGTCGTTGGTGCCAAAGCCATTCGGCGGCTTCTCGAAGACGCCGAGAACGGTGTACGTGGAACCGTCCACTAGGATTTCTTTTCCGAGCGCGTCGTCAATGCTCGGGAAAAACGCTTTGGCGACGTTTTCGCCGATGACGACGACGTTGTCGCGGTGTTCATTCTCCGCTTCGGTGAAAAAACGTCCAGCCTTCATCGTGGCGTTGGAATAAACCGTAAGATATGCCGGAAAAGTCCCGCGGAAGTCCGTCCCCTCGATGATGTTGCCCTGGTAACGCGCCGTATGTGCGAGCTGCCATTGGAACGCGGACACTGCGATTTCCTTGATCGCAGGAGAAAGCTGGCGAATGGCCATCGCGTCTGCGAGAGTGAGCGGCTTGCGCAGCTTCTCTTCCTTGGGATGGCGGCCGTTCTGGGGGCCCTGGTCAAAACGAGAAACGAAGGCGGTGTCTATTCCCTCCGATACGATTTCGTCCTGGATGGTCTGGCGGAATCCTTGCACCAAACCCACGACGAGGATAATCAGCGCGACGCCGATCATCACGCCCAAGATCGCGAGGAAACTGCGGAGCTTGTGCGCGCGAACCGTGTCAAGCGCGAGCTGGAGATTTTCGCGAAAGTCGCTTTGCATCGAGAGGTCCTAGTTCTCCGCCCGCAGCGCTTCGATCGGATCGAGCCTTGCGGCGCGCACCGCGGGATAAATGCCAAAAAACAAGCCGACCGCCGTGGAAAGAACCAGGGCTGTGGCAATGGCAAAGATGGGCGTCGAGATCGGAATGGGCGTGGCGACGCGCACCAACTGACCGATAGCCACAGCCGCCGTCACGCCGACTAGCCCTCCCAGGGCCGCCAGAACGGACGACTCCACCATGAATTGCAGGACGATGTGCCGCTTGCGCGCGCCCAGCGACTTGCGCAAGCCGATCTCGCGCGTGCGTTCGGTAACGCTGGCCAGCATGATGTTCATGATCACGACGCCGCCCACCACGAGGAACACGGAGGTGATCCAGATCGCGATTCCGAACGCGTTCCCGGTAATGCGATTCCACAATCCCATGATCGAGGTTGGCGCGATGATCGCGAAGTTGTCGTCGGTGGAATACGGCACATGGCGGCGAGAGCGCAAAATCACTCGCGCTTCATCTTCGGCGGCGTCCATCAACTCCGGCGCGCGCGCTTGCACGAAGAACGAGATCGAATCCTGCGGCGCAAGGAACTCGTTGCGGTAAGTGCCGAGCGGAATCATTACAAAATTATCCTGCGACTGGCCGAGGACGTTGCCTTTGGGCGTGGCTACGCCTACGATCAGATACTGCCCTTGCCCCGCGTGAATTTCTTTGCCTACCGGGTCTATCCCCGGGAATAGTTTATTGGCCACGTCGGCGCCGATCACGCATACCGGCGACCGGTGAATTTCGTCCACGTCGGTCAGCAGCCTGCCGTTTGAGACGTCAATGTCCCGAATGGGCGCGAAGGTCGGCGTGGCGCCGATGATATTGACATCCTCGCTCAGATCATTCCCGTAGCGGACATCGGCCACCGTGTCTTGCTCGCCGGCGATGGAATTAGCCAGCTTCATTTCCCCACGGAGCGCTTCCAGGTCCTCCATCCCCAGCGGCGGACGTTTGCGCGCTTTGTTCCACTCCTCAAAATTAGTGACGATTCCGATACGATCTACCACGAACGCATTGGCGCCCAGATTGGCCACTTTATCCGCGACATAGACGTTGAGACCGTTCAGAACGGAGATGACGGCCACCAGGGTGGTTACGGCCAGAATTACGCCAAGAAGCGTCAAAAAGGTCCGCAGTTTGTGCGCTCGAAGCGTGTCCAGAGCGATCCAGATCGTCTCGCGCAGGGCGGCGAGCGTCTGCCGGGCTTCGGAACGAGCTGGGGCGGGCTTCATGGGTCCTACCATGATAAGACGGATAAGCGCGTAGAAAAGTTCAGAATCACCGACATTTTTTAATGCGCTGGCGCTGCGTGGCCTGTAGCGCAGGCCAGAGGATTCGACTGAGGATTCAGGTAGAATTGAAGCCGCGGCACGGAGACGTATCAGTAGTAATGGCTAGATCGGCCAAGGGCCCTCTCGATATGCTGAAAGGACTTACGGTTTCGGGAATAGTTGCTGCCCTGGCAGTGGCAGGGATTGTAGCTGCGCCGACTCGCGTTTCCCCTGCCGCTCCCCCCGATTCCCCAGCCGCGAACCGTTTGAAGATTAAGTGTGAAGAGGGCTCGCGCGCACAAAATCGGCCTCCGGCTCAGGCTACGCAAGCTCCCACGGATGCGGAAGTTCGGGCGCGTGCTCAAAAGCTGATTGATAACCAGCACCGCAACGACGACGCTTTGGAGCAATACGAGCGGATCGAGCGGCACGTTGATCAAACCGCAGGCGACACGCCGCGAGTGCTCGAAGACAGGATCTATCGCGTAGTCCCTACCGGGACTGGCACGATGAAACTGCTCCTGAAAGACAATGGCAAGTCCGCGGAACCTGCGGATTATCACAAACAGCTGATTGCCTGGCGGGATCTGCTGGAAGTAATGCTCAAGCCTGATGATCCCAGGACCAAGTCAGCCTACGAAAAGTCGCAGAAAAAGAAACAGGAGCGCAAGGAACTGGTGGACGCCGCGCGTGATGCGTTTTCGACGAAGTGGCTTGGGCAAGAAACGCGAAACGGGCGCCTTTGCGACGTTTTTCAAGTGGACCCGAATCCAGATTTTCATCCGCACTCGATCGCGCAGGACGTGCTGGCGCGCGTGGCCGCAAAAATCTGGGTGGACCATGCCACCGACCAATTAGTACGAGGTGAAGCGCGCGTAATCCGCGACCTCTCGTTCGGCGGCGGAATCCTCGGAAAGCTTTATCGCGGCGGCATTTTCTCGCTCGACCAGGCGGAAGTGACGCCGGGAATCTGGCTACCGACTCGGTATCAATACGATTTCACGGCACGGAAATTCCTTTTCACGTTTGAGGAACACCAGTACATCGAAGTCAGCGACTACCACCGCGATGGCTCTCCGAATCAATGCCTGGCGCTCGTACAGAACGAGCTAGCCACCGGCAAGTCCACTTACGGGGACCCGTAACTCTTCCGACCACCAGCGGTTCGATGGGGCTTAATTGGGCGCACAATAGTCCTATTGAGGCCCCAGCCTCCCATTAGTCACAAGACGTAATACCCGTGAGCGCTGCAATTCCAGAGGAGGTCCTGTGAGTCGGCACACACTCTTGTTCGTTGCAGGAATGGCTTTCATGAGCGTAACCGTGCTTGGAGGCGCGGCGCGCGCGCAGAATGCTCCGGCACAGCCTGCAAGTGTGACGGACGCGGTACCCGCCCAGTCGACGACGGCTCCCCCGGCCTCGGCACCGCAGACCACGACAACCGCTACGCGTTCTACAGCCGCGACTCCAACGAAAAAAGTGTGGACCAATGAAGACATGGGAGCGGTCCACCGGGACGCGGCGATTTCGACGTTCTCAAGTAAGCCGAATAAGCCAGCGAACGGCAAGCCGGTCGCGGCCAAAACCAATCCGAAGAGTCCTGGCCAATACCAGGGACAAATCGCGAATTTGCAGGCGAAGCTTCCGCCGCTCGACCAGCAGATCGCGGAACTGCAAGCAGGGTTGAACGGTGAGACGGTGAATTCCACGCGGCACTATAGCGGAGTGAAGCTCGACGATTGGCGCGACCAGCTTGCGCGATTGCAGAAGCAACGCGACGACATCGCCGCGCGGATCAGTGCGTTGCAGGACGAGGCGCGGCACAACGGCGTCCCCGACAATCAAATTCCGTAGAACACGCAAGGCGGATCCCGGAAAACGATGCGGGATCCACCCTCTTAGCAGCCCGCGTCCCAGCTCGAGAATCGGTGCCTCGGTGGCCGGAAACTTTGCAATAAGCGTCAACGGCGAAGAGCCGGCGGGACGCCGGCGCTACAATCCGAAGCGCCTGTTTATCTTCGCAAACAGTTAATGCGCGGCGGCCGCCACTTCTTTTTCGATTGGCGCGCCCACTAAGTTGCCCCACTCGGTCCACGAACCGTCGTAATTCTTAACGTTGTCAAAGCCGAGCAAATATTTCAGGACGAACCAGGTGTGCGAACTGCGTTCGCCGATGCGGCAATAGGCGATCACTTCTTCGGCGCCGTTGATGCCCTTCTTGCCGTAGAGTTCCTTTAACGCATCCGCGGACTTGAAAGTGCCGTCTTCGTTCGCGGCCTGCGCCCAGGGGATATTTGCCGCTCCCGGAATGTGCCCGGCGCGCTGCGCGGTTTCGCTCATTCCCGGCGGCGCAATAATTTTCCCGGTGAATTCATCCACGGAGCGCACATCCACCAACTGCGCGGGCTTTTTCTTATCCACGAACGCGAAAATGGCTTCCTTGCGCGCGCGAATAGATTCGTCCGGTCCGGTGGCGTGATAGGTTGCCGGCGCGACCTTCGCCGCGTCGGTGGTCAATGGACGCTTTTCTTCTACCCACTTCTTTCGGCCGCCGTTGATGAGGCGCGCATCTTTGTGGCCGTAGTATTTCAACTGCCACAGCGCGTAAGCGGCAAACCAGTTGTTGTTGTCGCCGTAGAGCAGAACCGTGGTGTCGTTGGAAATGCCGGACTGGCCGAGCAATTTCTCGAGCGTCGCTTTGTCGATTAGGTCGCGGCGAACGTTGTCCTGCAGCTGCGATTGCCAATTCCAGCCCACCGCGCCGGGGATGTGGCCCTGATCATAGGCCGTGGTGTCCACGTCCACTTCTACCAGGCGAACCTTCGGATCGCTCAGGCGGTCGGCGGCCCACTGCGTGGAAACCAGCACTTCCGGATGCTTGTAATCGCTCATTTCACTTTCCTCCTCGAAATTGGATGCCGTGCTAAACCCGCGGATAAACAAAAAACCCACCGGCCAGCTGATTTCTGGCGGTGGGTCGGAAAATCTTGGGCTAGATTTCAGTTTCTAGATGCCTAGCCTCCCCGCGCCAGAAGACACTTGCGCGCAACACGTACAACAGCAGCACACGCAGCAAGCCTGAGCGCAGAATCTCATGAAGTGAGCCTACACCCGAACCGGCGTTGTGGCAATGGTTTGCGGATTCGATGTGCTTAGCTGGGGAAATAGCGAACGGCTGAGCTCTAGCCGGTGTTGTGCAGGCCGGCCGCAATGCCGTTGATGGTTGCGCCGAGTGCATAATTCGATGCTTCTGTACTTGTCCCGGCGCGCTTGCGCCGCAGAAGTTCCACTTGGATCAAACTCATGGGGTCAACGTACGGATTTCTCAGCCTGATGGACTGCGACAGCACGGAGTTTCCTTCTAGGAGTTCCTTCTGGCCGGTGATTTGCAGGAGGATTCGCTTGGTGCGTTCGAATTCTTCAGCCAGCAACGTGAAAACTCGCTCGCGCAGGCCAGCATCGGCCACCAGCATGTTGGCATAGAGCCGCGCAATGGTGAGGTCTGCTTTAGCCATGGCGATTTCCACGTTGCGTACCAGATCCGAAAAGAGCACGAACGAGCGCATCATTTCTTTGAGTTGCTTCTCTTGTTCCGGCCCTTTCGCTGCAAATCGTTCGAATGCATAACCAACTCCAAACCACGCTGGTACCGCGTGGCGGCTTTGCATCCAGCCGAACACCCACGGAATCGCGCGCAGGTCCTGCAGCCGGCGGCTTTCCGAGCGCCGCGCCGGCCGCGAACCAATACGGGCATTCTCGAGTTCATTTACTGGCGTAGCTTGCTCGAAATATTCGAGCACGTCCGCGTTTTCGACGATATGACGCCGGTAGTAGTCATACGCATCCTGCGACATTTCCTCCATATTTGCGTCCCAGCGGCGGTCATCACCCGGCGCGGGGCCTTGGGGGCGCGTGAGCGCTTCCAGAGATGCGGCTATCATCAATTCCAAATTCCATTCGGCCAGCACCGGATCGGAATACTTCCAGTTGAGCACCTCACCCTGTTCGGTGATGCGAATCTCACCGCAAAAATCACCGGCCGGTTGCGCCAGGATCGCGCGATGAGTGGGACCGCCGCCGCGGCCTACGGTTCCGCCGCGGCCGTGGAAGAGGCGTAGCTTCACGCCACATTCGCGCGCGACTTCATGGAGCGCACGATGCGCTTTGTGCAGTTCCCACGTGCTGGTCAACATTCCGCCGTCTTTGTTCGAATCGGAATAGCCAAGCATCACTTCCTGGCGGCGCTCCCAGGAATCGAGCAAACCTTTATATTCGGGCGCGCTCCACACTCGACGCATCGTTTCGCCCGCCGCGCGCAACGAAGCGATGGATTCAAAAAGCGGCACGGGCATCAGTCCCGGATCGTTCGCGGTGGCCGCCGCTTGCACGCCGCAAATACTTGCCAGGCGCAGCATTGCGAAAACGTCATTTTCGGATTCTGTTCCGCTGATGACGTAGGCCTGGACCGCCCCTGGGGCGTGGCTCTTCTTCAATTGCGCGATCATGCGGAAGGTGTCGAGCACTTCGTTGGCTTCCGCCGCGACCCCTGCAGAAAGCTCATTGCCTTCGGCGCGGGATTTTGCGGACGCTGGCGTTGCCGCGCCTGCCAGTTCGGCCAGAGCTTTGGCGTGCACGGCTGCGTGCTGCCGAATATCCAGCGTGTGCAAATGAAAACCGAAAGTGCGAACTTTTCGCAGCAGAGAATCCAGGAGCAGCTCGGCCAGGCGCTCTCCGTGATTTTCCATCAGGCTCGTGCGCAACACCAAGAGGTCGCGCTGCAACCCGCTCGCCGCCGCATACGCGAAAGAACTGCGTGGATCATCGCGGGTATGGCGCAATCGGATGCGCATGAAATCCAGAAAATGACGGCTGAGCTCGGGCTCGGAAATCCATTTTCCGCGCGAAGGCTCGTCGCCGAACTTCGTTTCGTACACCGCGAGCGCTGCTTTCAATTCCGCGGAGCAGCCGATCTGGTGCTGCGAAGAACTCAATTCGTCAATCAGCCGCTGCACCTCCAAAACGTAGTGCTCCAGAATCGTAGTGTGCGCGAGTTCCAGCGCGTCCGCAGTGGATTGCGGCGTGATCAGCGGATTGCCGTCGCGGTCGCCGCCGATCCACGAACCGAAACGCAACAGTTCCGGAAACTCTTCGTGGCTCAGCGCGCGGCCATAAACTTCGCGGAAGGACTCCTCCATCTCGGTGTAAAGGCGCGGCAGCGTATCGAAAATCGTTATTGGATAGAAGTCCAAACCCATGCGCACTTCGTCAATCACGCCGGGTTTTTTCAGCCGTACTTCGTCTGTCTGCCAGAGTGAAGTGATCTCCGCGAGAATCAACGATTCGTATTCGGCCGCATCGGCCGCGGGCAGCGGTAACTGGTCCAGATTTTCCAGATACTGCGCAATGCGCCGCCGCTTCAGGAGGACCGTGCGCCGCGCCACTTCCGTCGGGTGCGCGGTGAAGACCGGCGTGATTTGCAACTTGCGCAGCGCAGCCAGCGCATCGTCCGCGGAAATTCCCGCGGTGCGCATGCGCGCGAGAGTGCCCCGAAAAGACCCGGCCAGCGGCGGCTGTTCGGCGTGCAAGTTTCCGGCGCGGCGGCGGCGCTTGCGATGATTGGTTTCCGCCAGGTTGGTCAGTTCGAAATAAATCGCGAACGCCTTGGTGACGCGGTAGGCGTCGTCCACTTCCAACCGCGCAATGATTTCGCGCGCTTCCGCCATCAGCGCGTTTTCCGAGTGAGATGCTTTCGCGCCTGCGGAGAGTTCTTCGCGCTGCTGGATTAAAAGGCGGCGCAGCTCTTCCACCACATCCAGCAACGAATTCCCCACCTGTTCCGCCAACACCTTGCCCAGCAACATGCCGAGTGAGCGGACGTCACGGCGCAAAGGAAGTTCCTTCGCTGCGTCGGCGGTGCCGGCAGTAAGCTCGGCCAGGCGCTGGTTTTGGTCCTCGGCGCCCCAAAGTGGCGCGCCACGATCAGATGGCATGGCATTCATAATGCAGGCAGGCACGCAAAAGCCGCAAGACCCGAATCGGGCCGCCGTGCGCAGCTTCCCTGTTGACAATCTACAAGAGCGGCGGCACACTCTTGCAGTTCGTCTAGGGGGAGAACGCATGAGCGCACCCGCGGAGATTCTGCAAGGCACGCTGGACCTGTTGATCCTGAAGACTCTGGCGCTCGAACGCATGCACGGCTGGGGAATCGCCCAGCGTATCCAGCAGGTCTCGCGCGACATCCTGCAAATCCAGCAAGGTTCGCTCTATCCCGCGCTGTACCGCCTGGAACGCAAGAAATGGATTCGCGCGGAGTGGGGCGCCTCTGAAAATAATCGCCGTGCCAGGTTTTACACGCTGACGAAAGCCGGCCGGCAGCAGCTTGAGAAGGAGATGGCGGACTGGGAGCGAATGTCCACGGCCGTCGCGCTCATCCTGCAACGTACATAGCGGCGTGTTCCACTCTTGCAGCGGCGGGCGTTTGAAAATGTTTCGGTGGCACAAGCCATGAAACCGTGGCGTCTCTGGTCCTCGCGCAAAAAATGGGAGCAACAGCTCGATGATGAGCTGCGCTTCCACGTTGAGCGCCAAATTGCCGAGAACATCGCGGCGGGTCTGGCGCCGGACGAAGCGCGCCGCCGAGCGGTGCTGCAACTGGGCGCCGCGGAAGGTGTGAAGGAAGATTGCCGCGAGCAGCGCCGCGGTTTCTGGTTGGAGACTCTTTGGGCCGACATCCGCTACGGCCTGCGCATGCTGCGCAAGGCCCCGGGCTTCACTATCATCGCCATACTGACGCTTGCGCTGGGCATCGGGGCCAACACCGCAATTTTCAGCGTGGTGGAAGGGGTTGTGCTGGCTCCGCTGCCGTATCGAGAGCCGGACCGGTTGGTTATGGTGCTGGAGAGCAATCAGCGCTTTCCGGAAGATGCGATTTCCTACCCTAACTTTCTGGATTGGCAGCGCACAGCTCGCACGTTCCAGCAAATGGCTGCGGTCACGCTGCATGAGGGGTTCGATCTTTCGAGTCCGGGGACGCCCGAACACCTGGACGGCCACAGAATTTCCGCAGGATACTTCAGCACTCTGGGACTAGACCTCAGCCTCGGACGTGAATTCAGTCCGCAGGAAGACCGGCGCGGCGGAGCGCCCGTCGCAATCATCGGTAATCGCTTGTGGAAAGAACGGTTCGGGGGCAGCGCGCAAGCGCTTGGGCGGTCCATAACCCTGAATGGAGTCGTTGCACCATCGTTGGAGTGGCTTCGCCGGGGGTGGGCCTCTTATCGCAGCACGACGATATTTATACGCCGCTCGGGCAGGGTGATCCCCTTATCCTCGATGCTCGCGGAGGCCACGAGGACATGCTCTCGATTGCTCGTTTGAGGCCCGGCGTGAGCATCTCGCAAGCGCAGGCGGACATGAGCGCGATCCAAGAACATCTGGATCAGCTGTACCCCGATGCAGATGGAGGCCTTGGAGCCGCGGTGCTGCCATTGAAGCAGCAAATTGTCGGGGACGTGCGCGGAACTCTGCTGTTGTTGTTGAGCGCGGTCGGCTTGGTCCTGCTGATTGCTTGCGCGAACGTCGCCAACCTTTTGCTGGCACGCTCGACGGCGCGCAGCCGCGAGTTTGCCATCCGCTCAGCGCTCGGAGCAGGCCGCGCACGCATCGTGCGCCAATTGGTCACCGAAAGCGTGCTGCTCTCGCTTGCCGGTGGGTTACTAGGATTGCTGATTGCGAAATGGGGCGTGAATTTGGTGCTGGCCGCGGTGCCGCAAAGTCTGCCGCGCAGCGAGAATATCAGTGTGAACGGGTCAGTCCTCGTGTTCGCATTTATCATTTCGATCGCGGTCGGAATTTTGTTTGGCCTGGCGCCGGCTCTGAAAAGTTCGCGAACCGATTTGCGGGCTTCGCTCAATGAGGGCGCGCGCGGTTCCACCAGCGGCCATCATCGCGCTCAAAGCGCGTTGGTGATCGTGCAGATGGCTCTCACGCTGGTGTTATTGGTGAGCGCCGGTTTGCTGTTTCGCACGATCCGTCGCTTGTGGCAAGTCAATCCCGGCTTCGATGCGCAGCATGTGATCGCTTTCAAAGTAGGACTATCGCCTTCGGCTGCCAAGTCAGGCTCGACTCTGCGAACTGCCTTCCTACAGTTGCTCGACCGCATACGGATGATCCCCGGCGTGCAGGCCGCGGACTTTTCGATGCTGGTTCCCCTAACGGACGACGATAACGACACACCTTTCTGGATTGGCACTGATAAACCAGCGGTGGTTCAGAATGCGCCGCGGATGCTCGTATTCGACACCGGTCCGGATTATCTCCGCACCATGGGCATCCCGCTGCTGCGGGGCCGCTTTTTCAGCCGCGAAGACACCACCAAATCCCCTTGCGTCGCCGTGATTGATAGCGTCTTCGCTCAGCAGTATTTTGCGGGGAAAGATCCCCTGGGCCAGACCATTACTTTTGGATGGGCCGCTTCTCCTTGGGGACCCTGCCAGATTGTCGGCGTGGTGGGTCACGTGCGGCACTGGGGATTAGGCGAAACCGGCACCGGCACTCTGGCGCAAAGTTATTACCCTCTTTACCAGGCCCGCGACACGCTGTGGCCTTTAGGATATCCCGGTATCAGGATAATCGTTCGGACTCCGCTCAACGTGGCAACCATTATGCCGACGATCAAGGCGGCGGTTTACGGCGCCGGCAGTGACCAGACTGTTTATGACGTTCAAACGATGAAGCAGATCGCCTCGGAGTCGATGTCCTCGCAGCGATTTCCGATGATTCTGTTAGGGGCATTCGCGGGTTTGGCGTTGCTGCTGGCGTCTATCGGAATCTACGGCGTGATTTCGTACTCTGTCGCGCAGCGGGTCCACGAGATCGGAATCCGCATGGCGCTCGGCGCGGAGAACAGGCGCATTTTTCGCTTGGTGATCGGACAGGGACTTCGCCTGGCGCTGGCCGGCCTCGCGATCGGGGCTGCCGCCGCGCTCCTTCTCACTCGCTTGCTGTCCGGTTTCTCACACCTGCTTTACGGAGTTGGCGCGAGCGATCCGCTGACGTTTATCGCGGTCTCGGCCGTGCTGACTGCAACGGCGGTCTTGGCCTGCTACATCCCGGCGCGGCGGGCGATGCGCGTGGACCCGATGGTGGCGTTGCGTTACGAATGAGGGTTACTAGCGCGAAATTGTAGCGCGGAGATATTTTTCGAACCACGATCGCGACGCTAGTTGCCGCTACTCGCCGCTTACGTTCACCTTCAAATCGCTCTTGGGCGGCATCCGCAGTGTGATGTCGGTGGTTTTCTTCGGGCGAATCACTACGCGCTTGTCCCAATCGGAAAATTGGCCGGCCGCATAGGCGCGTACGTCGTATTGCCCGGCGTCGAATCGCGCGAATTCGAAATGGCCGTTGGCGTCGGTGTGAGTTGCGTGCGGGCTCAGGCCGTCCGACGTCTGGATTGTTACACTAGCGTCCACGATCTTCTTGCCATGAGCATCAACCACCGTTCCTTGCAGAGTTCCCAGTCCTCGCGCAAATTGAGCGTTTGCTGCGACGGCGAATGCGAGCGCCGTCGCGACCACAAGAGTAAGGACAGTTCGTTTCATTCTGCACCCCGGGATACTTCTGAGCCAATTTTACGCGCCGCTTCTCGCGCGCTCCGCGCTGATGGCGCAAAATGTTCTCGAAAAGGAACTCCTGTTCGCGCGGACAGGCGAACAGCGCGATGGAAAGCTCGGTCGGCGCGTCGAACTACTGTGATTATTTGGGTTTTGCGATCAATCGGAGAGTAAGTTCGGTCTGTTTGCCCGTAGTCACTTCGATGTTGTGTTTCCATGCGCTCCACTCGCCGTCGTGGTAAGCCCGCGCATCGTAATAGCCATGGACGAGGTCCGGAAAGAAGTATCGTCCCTGTTGATTCGTAGCGGTCACTTGGGGATGATCGCCGCCCGCATTTTGCGAGGTGACTCGCGCGCCGGCGACGGGCTTGCCGTTTCTTCCGACAACTGTCCCGGCCAGCGTGCCCATTCCACCGTCGTCGCCAGCGGCCGTGCCCAGCGCCAGTAGCGCGGTGCAAATCAGCAAGAGAGCGATTCGTTTCATGGATCACTCCTCGAATGCTTTTCATACAATTTTAGGCCTTGCGCGCTTGCTCATAGCGCAGGAGGAGCACAGGTGTAGTTGAAAAGGAACTCCTGTTCGTGCGGACAGGCGTGCTTTCGCAACTTACCGTCGGCTGCCCGTTACTGGGATTGCAGGGTTGAAGCGCTTGCGGCGGTCAATATTTGTAATGTTTGGATGCAGCGGCGTGCGCGGGTTGCTCCATGCGGCCGCTGTCGGGACTGACGCCACGCTCGAGCGCCAGGTAGTACGTCAGAAGTTGCAAGGGAATCAGATGGACGAAGGCCGAGAGCCACTCGGGAGTTTCGGGGACCACCAGAATTTCCTCGGCAGATAGATCGTGATTCGCCGAAGGCACCGCAATCGCGAGGCGCGGCATCTGCAGCTCGCCTGCAGCGCGCAAAATCTGGCGGCCACGCTCGTCCGCGGAACCGCCGGTGAATAAACCAATAAGCGAGCCGCGCGAATCGGTTTCCGAAAATGGTCCGTGCAGAATTTCTTCCGTCTCGAATCCCTCCGCGGCGATGTAGCTGGCTTCCTTAATCTTCAAGGCCGCTTCGCTGGCGGTGGGCCAAGCGGCGCCCGATCCAAAAATCTCGATGCGCGAAAGCGGCGCCACGCGCTTGGCCCATTCGCGCACTTTCGGCTCGAGCGCCAGCGCTTGGCGGAGCAATTCAGGCAGCCGATCGAGAGGTTCAACGAGGGACGGCGTCGGCAGCAAATATTTTTGGCTGGCGATACGCGCGTTCATCAGGGCCAGCACGGTCAACGCGGTGATGTAGCTCTTGGTGTAAGCAAAAGCGACTTCCTGCTCGCAAGTTTCGATGTGAAAATTAGCGCCGCGAATTTCGTCGTTCGTCGTTTGCCCTGAGATCGCCACGGTGAATGCTCCCGAGGCTTGCGCCATGCGCAGAGCCTCGAGAGAGGCCGTGGTTGTGCCGGTGTGGGTGATGACGACCACGGCGTCATTGCGTCCGAGAGCAAACGGATGATGCACCAGTTCGAAGGACTGCTCGGCGTAAGCCCAAAAAACGCCTGCGGTGAATTCCCGCATCCAACCTTGCGCCACACGCGCCGCATGCAATGAAGTTCCGATGCCCACGAACGTGATGCGCTCTTTGCGCGCCACGCCGTCTGCCATGCGCTCGATTCCCACGCGCTGCGCCAGCACGCTTTCGATCAGCGCGGGCTGGTCCTGAATCGCCTGATACATGTAGTAAGGATGGGCCTTGCGCGCCTCAGGCATGTGATTTCGCTCCACTCACGTTATATTTGGATGCGTCAATCCGAATGCTGCTTATTCTATCGGAACAGGAGCCGGGATGCCTCGTTACCTCTCGCAACATACGCTCGCTTGCTTGACGCGCCAGGGCGCTGAGGAACTTGCCAAGCGAATCCTCGCCGCGCAATCGGTGGCCGCGCGGCGCGTTCTCGTAAACATGCAGGAAGGAAAAATGCTCGCGGAGTTCGACGCCACCACTCGCGAAGAGCTCGAAAAATGGATGGCCGCGGAGAAATTCCATTTCGACTGGCTCCTGCGCGTCGAGTTTGAAACCTCGGATGGCGCTCTGAGGGCAATTTCGTGAGATCCTATCTGATCGTCCGAATCAAACTTGGACGGGCGAAATCGCCTGACGCCTCCCCATCGAGCAATATTCTCGTAGACTTTTACCCTGCGGCCTAACGTCAAGCGAAATAAGCAGTTACTAACAGCCTGTCGCAATTCGGAGGCTTGAGTACTAATACTCGCGTACCGAAATTTTTGGGCCGCGCGCGCCATTGGTTCTGCTGGGCAGTATCGCCAAAATTGGCATGCGGGTTGGAAGCTGCGATTGCGGGGACGACGGTTCCACAAAAAAAGGAGCCGGGGCACGCTCTCCAACCCGTCCAAGCCCTGCTGCTGGCGCCCCTTCTACACAATTCCGTTGGCAGGCAGGGCTGGGCAAGAGTTCACGAACGCTCCGGCCGGTATCGCCTCATTCCCTCGTCGCTCTTAGTCGCCGCGACGCCAAATCCAGATAAGCGCGATTTAGTCCGATGCTGTGCGGAGGCGCCCGACGTTTGCTCGTCGTCGCCGGACAACAATTTCCTTGCGACAAATCCTGTAAGAAAAGCTGCAACTGATGGCCGCCAGCGTGCTTCTGATGGAATAGGGCTCTGCAGCAGCGCTGTTATGGCGGAAGCGCGCCAGAGACGTCGGACAGGTGACAGCAAAACTAGCCAGATCGGCGCGCAGGACGACCGCAGTGTTGCTTGCAGCTCTAATTGCGCTGCCGTATGCCCTGAACGCCACCGACCTGCAGCCGCAAGCGGCGCAAGCTTACGACCGGTATATCCAACTCACCCAAGCGCACGTAAATTCCGAACTCGCGCAGAGCGGGCCGTACTTGCGGGTCGAGCGGCTGCCGGAGGCGCGGCGCGCGGCGGAAGAAGCGCAATTACACAACGGCCAAATCGTGATCGAGCGCCTTTACACGCTGGACAACGGCAAGACCATTTCCGTTCCCGGCGGAATCATTCATCACTGGATCGGCACAGTGTTTGTGCCGGGAGCAACGCTGACCCAAACACTCTCGTTCATGCAGGACTACGATCACAAAGTGGATTACTTCAAGCCGGACATTACGCGCTCGAAAATTTTGCGGCACGAGGGCGACGATTATTTCGTGCTGCTGCGCTTCTGCAACAAGAAAATAATCACCACTGTGATTGATACGGATCAGCAGGTTCACTACCACGTTGTGGATTCTACCCACGCCTGGAGCCGTTCCCACACCACGCGCGTCCAGGAAGTCGAAAATCCCGGACAGCCCGACGAGAAACTCGAGCCGGAAGGCCACGATCGGGGATTTCTCTGGCGAATGAACACCTACTGGCGATTCGAAGAAAAAGACGGCGGCACGTATATCGAATGCCAGGCCATCTCGCTGACGCGCGATATTCCCACGGGACTGGGCTGGGTGGTGGGCCCGTTCGTAACGAGTGTGCCCAAGGAATCTTTGAACTTCACTTTGTCCACTGCCCGCGCGGCATTGCTGCGTTCCTCTTCCGCTCAACTCAAAAAATAAAATTGGCGCGTGCCGAGCGTGGCGTTCTCGCCGGAAGGCAACCCCGCAGTGCACCGAGGAAAATCACAGGCGAAGCGACGCCGGTCAGTAGGTTGTGCTGCCTAGATAGATGTCGTCCAGCGTGTTGGTATCGGCTGCGGCGAGCCGCGCAAACGAAAAGAAACTGACCGTATGACCATCGCCGCTGAGCGAGGGGAACAAGCTCGCACCGCTAATGGGAGAAGCATGGGTGCCGGCAGAAATGCTGGAAACGGCCAGGCCTGTTTGGCAGGTAAATGTGACTCCCAAGCAGCTGTTGCGCACGAAAATATTCTCCACGCCGTTGCTGGTATTTCCTAAATTGGATGCGAGCGACGAGAAGGCAATGAATTGGCCAGATAGACTGATGCTCGGGTGCTCGCTTAAGCCGTTGGCGGCTGTGACGCCGTCGGGCGTAGAAATCAAGTTTGTTGAAGGAGTGCAGTTGACGGTCGTTAAAGTGACGCCCAGGCAGGTGTCGCGGACATAGATTTGCTGCGTCGGGCCTATGCCAGGAATGAGGTTCGTCGCGGTAGAAGCGAAGGCCACAAATCGCCCGTTGTACAAAAAGCCGCCCGTGCAGGCAGTGGTACTGGTTGTTACAGTCTCACTGCCGCAAGACGAGACGGACGATTGGTCGCTCGCGCCATCCGCGGGATTCGTGCCATCCGGGGTCGAGATCAGCGTCGTGACTGGGGTGCACGTGTTGTCGACGCTGGCGATGGTGGTGACGCAAGTGCTGCGTTCAAAAATTTCGGAACTAGCGCTGGGATTTGGCGCCGTCGAGCCCAGATTATCGGCCATGGATGTAAACGAAACAAACAGCCCGTCTTCGGAGATGGAGGGATGCGAGCTCGGTTTATCTCCGAATGTCATACCATCGGGCGTAGAGACCAGATAAGTGGTTGGGACGCACGTGCTGGTTGTGGTTTGGGTTGCGATGTTGCAGGTGTTGCGAATGTAGACCTGCGGGGTGATTCCATCCGCCGCAATGTTGGTCACCAGATTCGTGGCCAGCGAAACAAAGGCCACGTACTGTCCATCGGGACTGATCACTGGGTCATAGCTGGGGCCATTTCCCGCACTCATCCCATCCGGCGTCACCGAAACCAACTGGGTATCGTAATTCGAACTCGGATTAATCGTGCAAGGCGTGGTCGCCGTGGGGTAACAAACGGGACGCCAATATACCTGAGTGGTGCCCACCGGCACGGATGCCGTGGTGACGAGGTTCGTCGCCAGCGACGTGAACGCCGCGTGCGTGCCGTCCGAACTGACTGTCGGCTCCGAGCTCACGCCGTTGGCGGCATTTCCGAAGGGGTCCGAGCTGACCACTGCAGTGATCGGCAAGCACGATGCCTGTCCCAGGCAAGTGTTGCGAACGAAAACGTCCGCAGCTGTGTTCAAATCGGTAAGGACAAGATTGCGTGAGACAGAGGCAAACGCGACATATTGGCCGGTGTTGCTGGTCGATGGGCCCACGGTTGACGCGGTGAGGCCGAGCGCGCCGCTGGTGCAGGAGGTTGAGCCTCCGCAGAGGCCGTTGGCGGCCTGCGAACCGTCCGCGGCAAGATCCACCAGTATGGGCAAGCCCAATAAGTGCGTCGGATTGACGGCAAACGTAAGAATATTCGAAGGGCCACCACCGGGCCCGGCATTCACAACCGTGATTTGATCGACACCGCCCTGCGAAAGATAGCTCGGCGTAATCGTCGCCGCCGCACTCGTGCCGCCGGAGGCGTCTGTCGCGAACGGGACGCCGTTCACGTTGATGCTGGAATATTGATTCAGAAAACCAGTGCCCGTGACGGTCAGCGTTACGTTTGCGGTTCCGCCGGCTTGTTCGCTCGTGGGCGTGATCGCGGAAATCGTCGGAACCGCGGTGTTGACGTTCAATGGAAACGGCGCGGAGTTGCCGCCGCCGGGAGACGGATTTACCACCATGATCTGCAACGTGCCCGGGTTCACGACGTCGGTCGCACTGAGTTGGGCCGTGAGCGAGGTTGAGTTGTCGTAGGTAACGCTGCGGTTCGCCCCGTTCACAAAGAGCTCGGATTGTGTAACGAAGTTCGCGCCGCTGATATGCAGGGTGAGTCCGTTCGTGGTGCCGACTAGGACGGAGGTCGGGTTAATCGAAGTGATTTGCGGCACACCGCTCTTGGCTGGCGAAATCGTGAATATCGTGAAAGACGGCGCCGGTTGGTTCGGCGAGGGATACGTGCCGCCGCCCGGTTGGGGGGTGGTGACGCTTATATATAGCGTATTGGGGTTCTGCAGCAGCGTTGCAGGTAGCGTGACGACAATTTGGTTCGTGCTCACATAGTTGAAAGTCGCTAGAAGGCTGGGGCTGGTATTGGGTGCCAGCGCATAGCCCACTTGGCTTTGTTGGATCAGGTTTTTGCCGTTGACCGTGAGGTAGGACTGCGGACTCCCGGCGGTGATGCTGGACGGCGATAGCGAGGTAATCGTCGGAGCGGGATAGTTGATTTGCTGCTCGCACGAAGGCAACACCACCATTACGATCAACAGGCACCAAAACGCGAGCCGAGATTGTTCCCGCAAAGTCCTCACCCCTATGCTTGTATGTGTCGATCCCCGAGACGTCGGCGCAATCCTAGAGACTACTAAAGATGGCTCCAGCGGGCAATCAGGATGCCTGCGGCTGGGCGGATTGTCCAGCGGCCACGCGGCTTATAGCTGGAGGGTGGGACGGTGCTTCGTCCTTTTCACGAATCTGATTGCGGCAAGGCGAAGGGCCGTTTGATGCGCGGGGCACGGGCGCTGTAACCTTTCGTTAATGAGGAAGTAGCGCGTAAGTGTGTTTTACTGTCCGTCCTGGAGAACCGAGCTTGCCAAGCTTCCGCTCTGATGCCCCGATTCTTCGCCCAAACTAGATCAGCTATCCTGTGTGGATTATTGGTGTGTCTGGCGGGCGCCCCTCGCAGCGTGGCTCAGGATCAGCCACCGGACGATTCTGTGGTCCCGGAGCCGGCAGCAACGCCAACGGCGACTGCCCCATCAACTCAAGAACCTGGCGCTAGCCCTCCCGCAAGCACGCCGACCGACCAATCCGACGACAGCGACATGGTGACGCTCTTCCCGCACTCGGAAACGAGCCGCTACTGGATCTCCGGGCAGGCCAACATTATTTTGCAGTGGCATGGTTCCTTTCCTGCTGCTTATAGCGGGACGAACAGTTTCAGGCACGTACCGGAAAACGCGACTTCGAAGGTCTATACGCTCTATCTCGGCTATGAGCTGACGCACACCACCGAAGTGTATCTGGACATGGAAAGCGCGGGCGGACGCGGCCTGAGCAACGCGCTGGGCTTGGCCGGATTTACGAACCTCGACGTGGTGCGCAACCCCAGCCTCGGAGACGTGCCTTACGTGGCCCGCATCATGATCCGCCAGATTATTCCCCTGAGCGATGAGCGCATCGCGGCGGACCGCGACGCGCTTCATCTCGCCACGTCGCTCCCGGCGCGCCGACTGGAAATGCGCCTGGGCAAATTCACCATGCCCGATTTTTTCGATGTAAACACCTACGGCGACGACAGCCATTTGCAATTTCTGAACTGGACCGTGGACAACAATGGCGCCTACGATTACGCCGCGAACACGCGCGGCTACACGGACGGCTTGATTCTGGAGTACGACGATCACTGGTGGACCGTGCGGTTCGCCGAAACGCTGATGCCGAAAGTTGCAAACGGCATCCATCTCGACGCTGATATCGCGCGAGCCCGCGCGGAAAACCTCGAGCTGGAAGCGCGCGGAAATTTGTTCTGGAATCGCGCGGGCGTGGTGCGCTTGCTCAGCTATCTGAATCACGCGAACATGGGTAACTACGAAGAAGCGATCCGGGATTATTTCGATGATCCCGTTGCGCCACCGAATATCATCAGCACCCGCCGGCAGGGACGGCACAAGTACGGGTTCGGCCTCAATTTCGAGCAGGAGCTCACGCCGCACTTGAGCGCCTTCGGACGCCTCGGGTGGAGCGATGGCCGCAATGAATCGTTCGCATACACCGAAGTGGATCGCACGCTGGAGCTGGGCGCCTTTGCCAAAGGCGATTGGTGGCGAAGGCGCAACGACCGCGCTGGCGCGGCGTTTGTAGCCAACGGAATCGTGGCAGCCCACCGGCAGTATCTTGCCGATGGCGGGCTCGGTTTTATACTTGGCGATGGCGGCCTTACGTACGGTCCGGAAAAAATCGTCGAAGGGTTTTATACCGCTCACCTGTGGCGCGGATTCTTCGCGTCATTCGATTTGCAGCACATAAACAATCCCGGATACAACAGAGTTCGTGGTCCCGTGCTTGTGCCGGGTGTGCGCCTCCACGTTGATTTCTAGGCTTGAGCTGGCCGTGCGACTTCCACACGATTTAATTGTGGATTACCGTTCCCGGCCGCATTAAGCTGCGCGCCTGCGGCGTGGGGCGACGATCTCGATCGGGCGAGCCGCTCGGAGGATTTTGCATGCCATTTTACAAGGTCGTTGCAGTTCCGGTTCTGATTCTCTGCTTTGCCGCAATGCCTCTGCGCGCCCAAGACGATTCCAAGACGCAGAGCAAACAACCCGATGCCGCCGCTCAGGCCACGCCGGCACCGCCGCCCCCGGCGAAACCGGCGGACGTGGCATCGCCCGACGCGATCCTTGCCGCAACTTACGACGTGATTTCCGGGCCAGCCACGCAGAAACGCGATTGGGACCGCTTTCGATCGCTCTTTGTGCCCGGCGCACGGCTGATTCCGGCAGCTCCGAAGAAAACCGGAAGCGGATATGAAGCTCGCGTGATCACGCCTGACCAATACGCGACTCTCGCCGACGCGTATTTCCAAAAGAATGGATTCGCGGAGCGCGAAATCGCGCGCAAGTCCGAACGCTACGGCAACATCATGCAGATTTTCAGCACGTACGAATCGCGCCACGATGCGAGTGATCCCAAACCGTTCGCGCGGGGAATCAACAGTTTTCAGTTGCTCTATGACGGCACTCGCTGGTGGGTCGTCACGATTTTCTGGCAGGAAGAAACGCCGGACAATCCTCTGCCTAAGGAATTCTTGCCGGCGGCAAAATAGAGTTTTCCTTATTTCGGCTGCACAGGACCGGCTGGAGGAGGTGTCGGCGGAGCAGGAGCAGCAGCCGGTGCTGGCGCAGGTGATACAGGCGCGGCCGGCGCGGGCAACAGCATCCTGAGCACGTCGGGCGGCAGTTTGTCGGCGCGAGCCATCAAGGCGCTTACTTGCCACATTTGTTGGTCGCTGAGCGCCTTTTGAGAGCTTGGCATGCCCGTGAGACGGATGCCGTTTTTCACTTTCCAATACGTGACGCCGACCGGGTCATCGGTGACGGTTTCCTTCTCGGTGAAAAGCTGCGGCGCGTGCGGGAACATGCCTTGCGACGCGGCCGACGGCGCCTGCAACGGCAGGCCGTGGCAGAAGGAACAATTCTTCTGGAACACGTCGGCTCCCGCGATTAGATCGTTGGTAGTGAACGTCGAAATATCGCGCTCCGGCGCTTCCTTCTTGATGCGCGCGTGCAGAGCTCCGCGCGCAAGGAACTTCTCGAATGGCATGGGAGCGTCGGTGGCTGCTGCCGGCGCTTGGCCATTCTCGATATAGAAAAAGATTACAGTCGGCACAATCAGTATTCCGAGTATCAACCCTATTAGAAACCCTCTCATTGCGGATCCTTTTTGACGCGTCCAATTGGTACGGAAAAAAGAAGACGATTGAATAACATATCAAGCAGCGCCGTGCTACCGCTTTCGTGGACCGCAAAATGTCGCTTGCACCCGGACCGCTGATAAGAGATGAATACCTCGCAATTCCTGGAGGGCTGCAATGTATCAAGCCGATTTGTTCAAAGGCCGCACAATTTTTGTTACCGGCGGCGGGACGGGCCTGGGACGTTCGATGGCACTGCGTTTTGCTGAACTGGGCGCGAATATTTTTCTGGTTGCGCGGCGAGAAGAGCCGCTGAAGGATACCGCCGAAGCGATTCGCGCGAAAGGCGCGCGGGCGGCGTACGTTTCTGCGGATATCAGAGATTTCAGCGCAGTCGAACAGGCCGTAGCGGCCGCCGAAAAAGAATTTGGGTGCGTGGACACGCTGGTGAACAACGCGGCGGGAAATTTTATCGCGCGCACCGAGAAGCTCTCACCCAACGCGTTCAGTGCTGTCGTGGGAATCGTTTTGCAGGGTACCTTTTTTTGCACGCTGGCGCTGGGGAAGAAATGGATTGCGGCGAAGCAGCCGGGGCACGTTCTGAACATCGTAACTACCTACGCCGCAGCGAATTCCGGCTCCGGATTTGTGGTCCCCTCAGCATGCGCGAAAGCTGGCGTGCTCGCGATGACGCGTTCGCTGGCAGTCGAATGGGCGCGGCATCATATCCGGCTCAACGCCATCGCACCGGGACCATTTCCCACCGAAGGAGCATGGTCGCGCTTGCTGCCTTCGAAGGAATTGGAAGAACGCGCAAAGAAACATCACCCCATGGGCCGCTTCGGCCGCCATGAAGAGCTCGTCAATCTCGCTGTGTACCTGCTCAGCGAGCAAGCGGATTACGTAAACGGCGAATGCGTGGTGATTGACGGCGGCTTATGGCTCCGCGGCGCCGGCGAATTCAACGATTTTCTCGATCTGCCGGAGGCGGCGTGGGAGACGCTGGAATCAGCGCGGAGGAAATAAGATGGCGACGATGCAGGGGTAAGATCGCCGCGAATTCGTCGCTATTGCGCCGCCGTCGGTGCCACTTCAGAAGGAGAAACATTGATCGTCGCGGGATCAATCTCAAATTTCAGGATCCAGTCGCTAGGGACGTTGCGTCCGTTTATCTGCGCCGGCCGAAACTTCCAAAGTTGCGCGGCTTGCAAGACGCGATCCGCAAAATATTTGCTCGGCCCCGGAGCCTGAAACGTTGCTTCCGTCACGTTGCCCGATTCATCCACATGCACTTTGACGTTGACGCGTACCTTGCCTTGAATCGTATTGCGGGCCTTCTGTGGCGCGTCCGGCAACACTTGATGTAGGACGGCACCACGAACAAAGCCTGCTTGCGACGTGACGTTCGTTCCGCCTTGATTCGTAGCGGTCGGCCGAGGCGGCGCCGGCGGCGGAATCTCTTTCCTGCTGGCCGTCGGCGCGGGCGGCTCCAGCGGCTTTTGCGCCTGCTCAACTACCGGAGGCGACGCGGGCGCGCTCTGCGGTTCCAGTTTCGATGGCTTGTTCTCTGGCCCTTGACCAGACTGTCGCGGAGTCGCCGGTTGTTCCACGGCAACCGACTGAGGTTGCTGCAGGTTCGAGCGGTGCTTCAGCAGAATCGCGCCGACAACTACAACGATGAGCGCCACTCCGGCCGCTACTGCGGGAATAGCGTAATTCGGCACGACGAAAGAATTCAGCGGCTTCTGAGCCGCATCAATTTGTTTTGCGGGCGCGGCGCTACCCGGCATGCGCGCAGCGATGTCTGCGATGCTCCATCGCAACTGCGGATCTCGACGCAAGCAATGCCGCGCGATTTCCAGAAACTCCGCGGGCATTGTCGAAGGTGGCGCCGGATCTCCCTGGTTGGTTCGCTCCCAAACCGGCAAACGCTGCGTTAAAGCTTCGGACAACGTCATTCCCAGCGACCAAACGTCTCCAGCGGGAGAAATCCGTCCGCCTGCGGCTTCGGGCGAATCGTACGGGCTTGGCTTGCCCAGACTGCCTTTCGAGTCGCCGATGCGGCACAGCCCGTCGCTGGAAATTTTCAGGTGCTCATCCAGGGCCATGATATTCGCGGGCTTAATGTGGCCATGGACGAATCCTTTCCCGTGAATGCATCCAAGCGCTTCCACCAGCGGTCCTACAATGTCGCGCGCTTCTTCCGCTGCGATCGGCCGCTTGGCGATGACCGAAGCCAGGTTCTCGTCCGCGAATTCCATCACCACGTAGAGCACCGGCGTGCCATCTAAGTCGCAGCGTCCCACGTCAAGAATTTGAATCAGGTTGGGATGCGATATTTTCGCTGCTTGCCTCCACCGGGAGAGCTGGCCTGTGGCTTCCGCCGCGTCCGCAGGGACCAATTTGATCACAGCCTTGCGAACTTCTGGCTCGTGGCACTCCGTCAGGAATACAGCACTGTGTTCAGTTGCGCCTACGAATTGGCCAAGCTGGTATTTTCCGTCAACGACGTGGCCCACCCATTGAGTTGCAGTGACAGTCATTCGTGTCTCCCCGCATCAGCGGCGGTCAGGGCGCTCCTCAGCGCGCTCGAACAGGCTTGCTCCGATACCCACAGCAGGCAGATATGCCGCCATTCAGACGAAATGTGAGCTTCCATCATCGCGGTAAACGCCAATCTGGCGGCCCGGCGGTTCATCGCAGGGCCCAAATGCTCAACGCTGGGTTGTAGCCAGTGGCAAGGGTTGAATCGGCCGAATCCGAAACCCTTGTGACCCACATTTTGCAACAATCTGGCCCCGAAGACGCTAAAAACTATCGTCACGATGAATGGCTCATTCGGCAGTGCCCGATCGCTCCTCGCCAATTCTACCGTAGCCATATCGACCAGATTATGTTGTACAATAGCCATATCGATTAGATGTAAGGGATACAGACATGCGAACGATAAGCGAAAAAGTGAAAGTCTCGCCGAAATTTCAGATCGTCATTCCGAAAGCCATACGGGAAGAAATGAAACTCCGACCGGGCGAGGAGATGGTAGTGCTGTTGCACAACGGCGCGCTCCATCTAAATCCGGCGAAATCAATCCGCGAATTGCGCGGCATAGCCAAGGGCATTCGCTGGGAGCCAACCGACCGTGACCGAAACGATCGGTTTTGAGCTCACGCTGGTCGATTCGTCGGGTTGGGTTGCCTATCTTGGGGATGGACCGCAAGCCGAGGCATTCGGGACCTACCTGGAGCGCGAGGACTTACTCCTTGTGCCGACAATCGTAATCTACGAGGTGGTAAAGAAACTTCAGCACACGTCCAACAGTATCGTCGTGCAGAAGTTCTTGTCTCATGCGTTCCGGGCCCGGGTCATCGAACTCGACGCAACTCTTGCAATCGCCGCAGCGCAGATCAGCGTGCACCACAAGTTGGCCATGGCCGACGCCATCATCTACGCGACCGCTGAATCCGTTAGCGCGCGACTCGTAACCAGCGACACCGACTTTCGCGATTTGCCGGGCGTGGTTATTCCCTGAATCGCGCTGGGCTCGAATTTTCGCGGCGAAACCCTCGGATAATTTGCGCCGACGGCGTCTTGTCTTGACCGCTTTTGTCAGCGCCAGTAAGCTAGTTGTTTCCAAAGAGGACAACGACCCTGCATGAGCGCTGAAAACATTCAGATTACTTTGCCAGATGGCGCCACCCGCGAGGTTCCGCGCGGGACTACCTCCGCACAGATCGCGCATCAGATATCGCCGCGGCTGGCAAAGGAAGCGCTGGTGGCGCGCGCGGACGGCGAGTTGGTAGATCTCTCGCGCCCGCTCGAGAACGACACAAGAATTGCCATACTCACCGCGAAGGATCCTGACGCGGTGCAGGTGTTTCGCCATTCCGCAGCGCATCTGTTGGCCGCCGCGGTGCTCGAACTCTATCCCAACGTGAAGCTGGGCATCGGCCCGCCGATCGAAAATGGATTTTTCTATGAATTCGTGCGCGAAGAGCCTTTCACCCAGGATGATCTTGAAAAAATCGAAGCGAAGATGCGCGAATTGGCCGCGAAGGACGTTCCCAACGAACGCAAGTTGATTCCAAAGCCGGAAGCCCTCGAGCTCTATCGCAAAGGAAACCAGGAATTCAAATGCGAGTTGGTGGAAGAAAAAGCCACGGAGCCGATGGTGTCGTTTTACACCACAGGCAAATTTATTGATTTCTGCCGCGGGCCGCACATCCCTTCCACCGGACGAATCAAGGCCTTCAAATTGATGAATGTCGCCGGCGCTTACTGGAAGGGCAAGGAAGGCAATCCGCAGATGCAGCGGATTTATGGCGCATGCTTCGTGGATCAAAAAGAGCTCGATGAATATCTGCACAAGCTCGAAGAAGCCAAGCGCCGCGACCATCGCCGCATCGGAAAAGAGCTTGGACTATTCACCGTCAGCGACCAGGTAGGTTCGGGTCTGCCGTTGTGGCTGCCGAAAGGCGCCACGATTCGGCGTTTGCTGGAAGATTACATTCTCGAGCAGGAACGCCGCGCCGGCTATCAACACGTCTACACGCCGGACCTGGCGAAGGTTGATCTTTACGTTCGTTCGGGACACTGGGCTCACTACCACGAGGACATGTTTCCGCCGATGGATCTCGAAACCGAGCAACTGGTGCTGCGGCCGATGAATTGTCCGCACCACATCCTCGTCTACGAGTCCAGGAAGCATAGCTATCGCGAACTGCCGGTGCGCATCGCCGAGCTCGGCACGATGTACCGCTACGAGCGCTCGGGCGTGCTCAGCGGCCTTAGCCGCGTCCGCGTGATGACGCTGAACGACGCGCACATCTTTTGCACTCCGGAGCAAATCAAGGACGAGTTCGCCGGTGTGATGAAGCTCGTCGAGCAGGCCTATCGCGATCTGGGCATCACGCAATATAGCTACCGGCTGTCGCTGCGCGACAAAACCAACACCGAGAAATACGTGGCGAATGACGAAATGTGGGACTTGGCCGAACGCGTTCTGCGCGAAGCGATGAATTCGCTCGGTCTTCCTTACACCGAAGCGCCCGGCGAAGCCGCTTTCTATGGGCCGAAACTCGATATTCAACTCGCGGACGTGATGGGCCACCAGGAAACCTACTCCACGATTCAGATCGATTTCCATTTGCCGCATCAATTCGAACTGGGCTACGTCGGCGCGGACGGACAAGAACATCGGCCGGTGATGATCCACCGCGGCGTGATCAGCACGATGGAGCGGATGGTTTCGTATCTAATCGAGCTGTATGCCGGAGCTTTTCCGGCGTGGCTTGCGCCGGTGCAGGCGATTGTGTTGCCGATCACGGAGCGTCAGAACGATTACGCGCGCGAGGTCTACCAGAAGCTTTTCGATGCCGGGTTTCGCGTGGAGCTCGACGACCGCAACGAAAAGTTGCAGGCGAAAATACGCGACGCGCAGCTTCAGAAAATTCCTTACATGCTGGTCATCGGCGGCAAGGAAGCGGAGGCTGGCACCGTCTCGGTGCGTCACCGCTCGAAGGGTGACCTGGGCCCGCGGCCAGTCGAACAGTTCAGCGCCGACCTGCAGCAGGAGGTCGCCTCCCGGACGATTAGCTAGGGTTTCGAGGTAACTTTCGATGGCTTCGATGATGAAGGCCTGGCAGAAATGGTTACCGGTGCTGATTCCCGCCGGTTTCCTCGCCAAGGATTCCTTGGCCACCATTGTTGTCCTGTCACACGAGCCTGGCGTCACCGCGGCGAACGTCTTTCATTATTCCGCGGCGCTTCTGCCGGGTTCGTTATTCGTTTCAAATGGCCACGCAATTCTCGCTAACGTGGGAATCGGATTTGTGCTCGGATGGATTTTTTACGGTTGGTTTCGCAGGCTCCAAGCCGCGTGAATCCACAGCGTTTTCACGCCGCCCCCAACATCTAATGCGTGCGCGCCCGTAGAGAGACGGTCTAAAAGCCCGCTTGCCGCCGCGCGGCAAACCCGTGCTATACTTTTTGGCCCGTCCCTCCCCGCGGACGTATTAACCTTGGGAGGCGCGGCCAACGGGCTGCCTGCGCATCTTTCATGGCCCGGGAGGTGGGTTTATCGCAGAACGTGGTGGAGCTCCTGGCCTTCGGGTCAACGAAAGAATTCGTGCTCGTGAAGTTCGCGTAATTGATGATGCCGGTAACCAGCTTGGCGTGATGACGCTTTTCGACGCGATGAAACAGGCGCGTGAAGCGGGCTTGGACGTGGTGGAGATTTCCCCGAACGCGGTCCCGCCGGTCTGCAAGCTTGTGGATTACGGAAAGTTCCTCTACGAGCAAAGCAAAAAGGCTCACGAAGCAAAGAAAAACCAGAAAAGTTCGCATATTAAGGAAGTGAAGTTCCGGCCGTCCACCGCCGAGCATGATTACCAGGTGCGTAAAAATCAGATTATCCGGTTCCTCGGCGAAGGCTACAAAGTAAAGGCCATGATTTTTCATCGCGGCCGCGAAATGGCGCACCAGGACGTGGGCCGCAAAAAGATGGACCGTTTGATGAAAGATATTGTGGATCACGCGCAAGTGGAATTCGGGCCCCGGATGGAAGCGAACATCCTGCTCGCACTGCTGGCGCCGAAAAAGGGTGCCGGTGCAGCGCCCTCCGCGCAGAAGAGCGCGGAAAGTCCGGCATAAAAAACGCACCGCCAAAATTGGCCGTGCCATTGGAAGCGAAGAGGAAATCGTGAAGAAGAACAAGAAAATGAAAGCCAAGACGCACCGCGGCGCCGCCAAACGCTTCAAGATCACTTCCACTGGCAAAGTGATGCGCTGGCGGTCGGGTAAGCGCCACTTGCTCGGAACCAAGAAGCCGCGCCGCATGCGCAGGCTTCTCAATAAAGTTCAGGTGAATCCAGCGGACGTGAAGAACGTGCGTCTGGCGTTGCCGTATGGCTTGCCGTAAAGAAATTTTTTTCGCGCCGGGCAGAGCGTAACGGGTGCCTGCCGGCCGGATGTTCCGCCCGCTGCCAGAAATGGCGAGCAGAGGTGGAGCAAAATTGCAGTCCTACGAGACAAACCCGTCCTGCTGCTCGCGCATTTTCGCGTGCGGCTGGCCGCGTTTGTCTCCTCACTTGATTTTCAAAGCGCCACCGAACCGCGCCACAGGAGAAGAGAATCATGCCTCGAGTTAAACGTGGAACTAAACGCCGCGCCCGCCGCAAAAAGCTGCTGAAGCACGCCAAGGGATTTTTCCTCACCAAGGGAAAGCTTTTCCGCTCGGCGAAAGAAGCGGTGAATCGCTCGCTGCGTTACACGTATCGCGACCGCCGCGTGCGCAAACGCGATTACCGCACGCTGTGGATTCAGCGCATCGGCGCTGCCGCACGCAATAACGGCACTACGTACAGCCAATTGATTCACGCGCTGAAGGCAGGTGGCATTGATCTAGACCGCAAGATTCTGGCGGATATGGCCGTGCACGACGCCGAAGGATTTACCGCGCTGGTAGGTGCGGTGAAGCAGCACATGCCGAAGCCGTCGCCAGCGCAAGAGCACGCGGCGAAGCATCAGCCAGTGCGCCACCACCTAGAAGGATAAGTCGCAGCCGCACGTTGGCGAAATAACCGCGGTGCGTAGCGCCGGCGTCCCGCCGGCTCATCGCATTTTGAACGATAACGTTTTCCTTCACAGATAATTCGGCGATGGTTCTGTAGGGGCGGGTCTCAGACCCGCCCTTACGACCGAACAGCTCTGACGATGACGACGAACGATCCCACAACACAAACCCTCGCTCAGCTTGGCGCTGATTCACCAGGCAAGGTCAGCGCTCTGTTTCGCGACCTGCGCAGTGCGTTCGATCGCGACGTTGCTCAGGACATGGATTCCATTAATCTGGGCGTCACACGAGTAAAGTGGCTTGGCCGCAAGTCAGGGGTCATATCCGAGATCACCGAGAATTGGCTCAAGTCCGCATCCAAAGATATCAAACCCACGGTTGGGCAAAGCCTAAACGCGTTGAAGGCCCACATCGAGGCGCGTATTTCTGCCCTCGCTGCGGAAAAAGAATCTGCGGCAGAACGGAGTGCAGCCGCGCGCGAAAAAATTGATCTTTCCCTTCCCGGCATCGAGCGCGCCATCGGCACGCGCCACCTGATCCGCCAGACCTACGAAGAACTGCTGCGCATTTTCGCCGCGATCGGCTTCAGCGTGGTGGAAGGCCCCGAAATCGAAACCCCTTATTACAATTTCGAAGCGTTGAATATTCCCGAGCATCATCCTGCGCGCGACAACATGGATACGTTCTATATTGAAGGCGCTCGCACGCCGCATCTGCTACGCACACACACTTCTCCGATGCAGATTCGCACGATGGAAAAGCAACCGCCGCCCGTTCGCATCGTGGTACCCGGTAAAGTCTATCGCCGCGATAATCCGGACGCGACGCACGGTTACATGTTTCACCAGATCGAAGGCCTCGCCGTGGATACCGACATCACGTTTTGCGATTTCAAAGGCACCGTGGATTATTTCGCGCGCGAATTTCTCGGACCGAAAACGAAAACACGCCTGCGCCCGAGTTATTTTCCGTTCACGGAGCCTTCCGCTGAAGTGGACGCGACCTGCCACGTTTGCGGCGGCTCCGGCTGCCGCGTCTGTAAGCAATCCGGCTGGATCGAGCTGTTCGGCGCCGGCATGGTAAATCCCGCGGTCTACGGCTTCATGAAATACGATCCTGAGAAACTCTCAGGATTTGCATTCGGCATGGGCGTGGATCGGCTCGCGATGATGAAGTACGGCGTCACGGAAGTGCCGCTGCTGTTCCAGAATGACGTGCGTTTCCTGAAACAATTTCCGTGATGGCGTGTTGACGCGGCGTTCCGTGGTCGCCATTTGAATACAACGAAAAAATGAAAGTCGTCTACAACTGGCTGAAACAATTCGTGGACGTGACGGCGCCGCCAGCCGACCTGCGCGCGCGGCTTTCGCTCGCCGGCATCGCCGTGGACTCGATCGAAGAAACCGCGGCCGGCCCCATGCTCGACGCCGAAGTCACCGCGAATCGTCCGGATTGCCTCGGTCACTTGGGAATTGCGCGCGAAGTGGCGGCGATTTATCGCCTGCCGCTGAAGCCGCTGCATCCGAAGCTGAAAGAATCAGCGGAGAAAGCCGCGGATGCCACGCGCGTGGAAATTGAAGCGCCGGAACTGTGCGGACGATTCACGGCGCGCGTGCTGCGCGGCGTGAAAGTGCAGCCGTCTCCGGACTGGCTGCGCCAGGGCCTGGAGGCTATCGGCGAGAAATCCATCAACAACGTGGTGGATGTGACGAACTACGTCATGTTCGAGCTGGGCCATCCGCTGCACGCCTACGATTTCGACAAGCTGGCTGAAAAACGGATCGTCGTGCGCCGCGCCAAGTCCGGCGAAAAAATTCGCACACTCGATGGCGTCGAGCGCACGCTCACGAAGGAAATGTGCGTGATTGCAGACGCCGCGCGCGCGATTGGAATTGGCGGAGTGATGGGCGGCGCGGACACCGAAATCAGTTTCAGCACGCGGAATATTCTGCTCGAATGCGCCTGGTTCGATCCCATCACGGTTCGGCGCTCGTCGAAAGCGCTCGGCCTGCGTTCGGAAGCTTCTTATCGCTTCGAACGCGGTTCCGATCCCGAAATGGCCGAGTTGGCTTCGCAGCGCGCGGCGGAATTGATTCAACAGCTCGCCGGCGGCGAAATTCTCTGTGGCGTCGTGGATATTTATCCGCGTCGTGAACCAGAAAAGAAAATCGAGCTTTCGCGCAAGGAACTTCTGCGGGTGATGGGTGCGGACGTTCCGGACCGCGACATCGAGGCGATTTTGAGCGCGCTCGGATTTCATCCCGTGCGCGTGGACGTCAACCGCGGCAGCGATGGGTCGCTTGCGGCGATTTGGGAATGCCGACAAGTTTCGTGGCGACAGGATGTGACGCGCGGAATTGACCTGATCGAGGAAGTCGCGCGCCAGTATGGCTACGACAAATTTCCTCCGCGCTTGCCGCCGGCAAAGCGACCCGCACACCGTTTGCCGCACGCCGAAGCGCAGGACCGCTTGCGCGAACGGATCGTCGCGCTCGGCTATCACGAAATCGTGGAAATTCCGATCGTGGATACGCAGCGCAACGAGCTTTTCCGGCCAGAAAATCTCGCGCCCGCGGTGATCGGCAACCCGCTTGCCGAAGACGCTTCGGTGATGCGTTCGACGGGCATCGTGAGCTTGGTGCGTGCGATTGAATGGAATCTGAATCACGGCCAGCGCAATCTGCGCTTATTCGAAATCGGCAAGACGTACGAACTGCGCGACGGCGAGCCCATCGAGACGCCGGTGCTGACGATCGGCGCAACCGGCCTCGCACTCGAAAAAACAATCTATGAACCGGCCCGTGAGTACGGCTTTGCGGATCTGAAGGGCGATCTCGACAGCATCGGCGCGCTCGCCGGGAATTTCACGTGGCAATCGAGCGGCACGCAATGGCTCGCAGCTGCGCGCGCCGCTAAGATTTCGATGTCGAGTCAGGACGGTTTTTGGGCTGTCACTGCCGGCACGAGAGGAGCTGCTACTTCTCCGCTACCGGGATCCAGCGTGGGTGTTGCGGGCCAGCTCGCTCGTCGCGTCGCGGACCAACTCAAGCTCCGGCAAGATGTATTCGTCGCCGAACTGAAGCTGGGGCCTCTGCTCAGCGGAATCGAGGCCGCGGACGCGGCACGTCGTTTTAAACCGCTGCCGCGCTTCCCCGCAGTCGAGCGCGATTTTTCGCTGGTGCTCACAGACGGGGTCACGTTCGCGCAGGTCGAGCAAACGATTCGTTTGCTGAATATCCCCGAACTTGAATCAATCGAACCAGCTGATCTATTTCGCGGCGGACAAATTCCAACAGGGAAATTCTCGCTGATGATCCGCGTGAAGTTTCAAAGTGCCGAGGCCACTTTCACCGACGCGCAGCTCAACGACTTCTCCGCACGCATCGTCAAGGCGCTGCAGGAGAAACTGGGCGCAACTCTTCGCGCGAGCTGACATCGCGCGGTCAGCCGGTTGCGGAAAAATTCAAATTCTAAGAGCCGACGAGTCGCCCTTCGTCGGAACCGCGCACTCAGGACAAGCCAGCGCTACGAATTGCCTCCAGCACAACTTCGTTGCGCCGACGCGGACAAAAGCCGACAATGGCGGTGGCTCAACGGGGAGTGGAACGTGAAAATCGAGATTTACGATCAGGTTTACAACGTCAACGCGGACGGCAACGAGGATTATCTTCGAGAGCTGGCGGCCTACGTGGACGGCAAGATGCGCTCGGTCGCCGATGCGACGCACATGGTGGATTCGCTCAAAGTGGCCGTGCTGGCCGCGCTCAATATTGCCGACGAAACCTTCGCCATGCGCAAACGTCAGATGGAAATGGAAGGACCGCTGCGCAAGCGCGTGGAAAAGTGCGTCTCGATGGTGGAAAAGGCGCTCGAGCAAACGAATTAGCGCAAGCGACGCACGAACCGCGGCGAGTTCGTGCGTCGGGAGCGGTAATCTTCTGAATCGCCCGACCTCTTGTTCCGCCGCAATCCAAACGTCGTTCTTTATTCCTTCTTTAGGGCTTTACTGATACCTCTAAGGTGTCATTTCCAGGAAGCATCGTAGAATCAGAGTCCAGAAATTCTCGAGTGAAATTGAATGGAGGCTGGGGACCATGCCTGCAAAAACTGTGCGAATTGCGATTCTGGCGTCTGTAGCGTGCCTGGCGACGAGCGCTTCCGCGCAAAACGCGCCGCCTCCACCGCCTGTGCAAGCTTCCTCATCGCAGACTTCGCCGCAGAACGTGCCATCCGGGCAGGCTCACGGCGCCGTGCGCATTTCGCTCGATCAGGCGATCCAGATGGCGTTGCAGAACAATCACATCCTGAAAGCGGCGCGTACCACCATCCAGCAGAGCGAAGCGCAAGAAATTACCGCTAACCTGCGGCCGAATCCGGTGCTCACCGCCGACGCGCAATTTATACCCATTTTCCAACCGAATGAAATCTCCGCCGACTACATCAATGACACGGCGCAATTTGACCTTGGTCTCTCTTATCTTTTCGAACGCGGAAAGAAACGCCAGCATCGTCTACAAGCGGCCCAGGACGTCACCGCGCAGACGAAATCAACCGTCGCCGACAACGAGCGGACACTCATCTTCATCGTGGCTTCGCAATTCTTCACAGCGCAGCTCGCGGAATCAACTCTCGACTTGGCATTCCAGGACCTGAAGAGTTTTCAGAAAACGGTGGACATCAGCGAAGTCCGTTACAAAGCCGGCGACATGAGTGAATCAGACTTTTTGAAGATCAAGCTGCAGTTGCTGCAGTTTCAAAGCGATGTTGCCCAAGCGCAGCTCGCCAAGACGCAGGCGCTCGTCGGCCTCCGGCAACTTCTGGGGTACCAGAGCGTTCCAGAAGACTTCGACGTGACCGGCGATTTCGAATACAAGCCCGTTACCTTGAAGCTCGAAGACTTACAGCAACTCGCGTTGCAGAACCGGCCGGACTTTCGCGCCGCTCAGCAGGGCGTGACCGCAGCCAAGAGCCAGTACGAGTTGGCGAAAGCTAATGGCAAGGTGGACGTAACCGGCCAATTCCTCTACGACCACGTCAACGCCGTCAATACAGGTTCATTCTTCGGCAACTTCCAAATCCCGATATTCAACCGAAACCAGGGCGAGATCGCGCGCACGAATTATGCAATCAACCAGGCGCAGGAACTGGAGCTGGCCGCGAGCGATCAAGTCCTGAGCGATGTGCTCACGGCTTACGAAGGCGTGCGCGATAACGATCAGGTGGTGTCGCTGTACGTCGGCGGCTACTTGAATATCGCGCAGCAATCGCGGGACATCACCGAATATTCCTACAAGCGTGGCGCGGCCAGCCTGCTCGATTTTCTGGACGCCGAACGCAGTTACCGCGCCACGGAATTGGCCTACCGCCAGTCGCTCGCGTCGTATCTCACCGCGGTCGAGCAACTCCGCGAAGCCGTCGGAACGAGAAACTTGCCGTGAGCTTACGGAAGCGCTTCCGTCTACGTTGTTGGCGAAGGTGATTGGGACAGAATTCCGCGAACAAATTGATTGGCCGATGAAACGGGCGGCAGCAGCCTGGCGGAATTCAATATGAAGGCCATTTCGGACGAAACGTGAATGAACGCGGCCAGCAGCGGATTCAGGAACCCGAATGCGGCGAGACCCACGCCGACGCTGTCCACCACGAGAGTTCCGACAAAATTCTGCATGATGGTGCGGCGGCAGCGCCGCGCAGTTCGCAGCGTTTCCACAAGCTTCGATAGATCGCTGCCAATCAGCACCACATCGGCGCTTTCACGCGCGACGTCGGTTCCGGAGCCCATCGCCACGCCGACCGAGGCTTGCATCAGGGCGGGCGCGTCGTTCACTCCATCCCCGACCATGACTACCTTGTGGCCGTCGGCGACCAGATGTTTCACGTATTGCAGCTTGTCTTCTGGCAGAAGATCGGAGGCAATTTCATCCACGCCCAATTTCTTACCTACGTCCTCTGCGATCATCTTGGCATCGCCCGTCAGCAGGATCGTCTTCAGCCCCATCGCCTTCAGCGATTGAATTGCATTTTTTGCCTCGGGACGGAGGCTGTCGGCAACTTGCAGCGTTCCCAAGAAACGGCCGCCACGCGCAACAAAGATCTCGGATCCGGCCGTTGCGCTAGTCGCTCGATCGCACTGCACGTGCCGTTCGAGCAAGAATTGCCGGTTCCCGACAATGATTTCGTCTCCCTCACTGCTTGCAAGAATTCCCTTGCCTGGCGTGTATTCAAATTGGCTGGGATCGTCGTACGGGATTCCCAATTGCGCAGCTTTCCGCAAAATCGCTTTCGCAATTGGATGTTCGGAACGCGATTCGGCAATTGCGGCAGTTTTCAGCAAAACTGCAGCCGAAATCTCGGGAGCGGCGTTTACGTCCAGAAGTTCGGGAGTTCCATAGGTGAGGGTGCCGGTCTTATCCAAAAGAATTGTGTCCACTTCCGCAAGTTTTTCGAGATAAAGCCCGCCCTTGATGATCGCTCCTTCCTGCGCCGCGCGGCCGATAGAGCCCAGGATCGCAAGGGGCGTCCCGGCCGCGATGCCGCACGCACCGGCCACGATGATTACGGAAATCGTCGAACGGATGTTGTGGGTAACCAGAAAAGTCAGCACGGCTGCGGCTAGGGCAAAATAAACGAGGTACCCCGCCAACTTGTCGGCAATTCCTTGAATCGGAGCTCGGGATTTCTCCGCCGTTTCAACTGCTTCGATAATTTTTCCAAAAGTTGTGTCGCGGCCGAGGCGTTCGACGCGAACTTCAAGCGCTCCGGATTGATTGATCGTCCCGGCATAGACAGAAGTGCCCGGGTGCTTTTCGACCGGCATGGATTCGCCCGTGATCGGCGCCTGATCAACGAAGGACTGTCCCCCGAAAACTATGCCGTCAACGGGAACGCGAGCGCCGGGCCGCACCAGCACGTCCTCATTGATGGAGACGGCCTGGATATCCACGTCAACCCAGGTTCCGCTTCGGCGCACCGTCGCCGTGCTCGGGAGAAGATCCACCAACCGTTGAATTGCCCGACGGCCTCGCCCGACCGTAAGTCCCTCCAGGATTTCCGCCGCCAGCACAAAGAGCGTGATGATCAGAGCGGTAAAGACCTCGCGAATGGCGAGCGCCGCTACGATGGCGACCGTCATCGAAAGCTCCATCGTCATGCGCCGCTGCGTGATGTTTTCATATGCTTCGTGGAATATTGGGAAGCCGCCGACGATGGTGCAAATTACACCGATTGCGGTGATATAAGGATTCCGAGCGCTGCCGAGATACCAGATGGCGCCCGCCGCCGCTGCGGTGAACAACACGCGAGCTATCTCGATACGGTTCAGGGGATGCTCGTGATCGTGCTCATCTTCGCGGTCGCCGTGGTCTGCTGAAGCGTCCACTTGGTGTGGCTCCGCAGTCCTCAGAGCTTCTGCCTTCTTCAGATTCGTCTGGTCCATGACTTTGTCCTCGCGCCCGGGTAAGTTCGGTTATTCGCGCATTTGTTTCACTTCAGATAGGCACGCACTATGTCGATCAGTTCCTCGGCGGCTTGTGCCTGCGGGGAATCTTTGCTCTTCTCTGGCGCCAGGACATGAAACCGGACGTGGCCTTCCATCACCTCGGCCATCAGGCCGTTGAGCGCCCCGCGGCAAGCAGCCATAAGCTGCAGCACGCCGCCGCATTCCTGCTCGGAATCGAGAGCGCGCTCGATAGCATCTACCTGACCGCGAATCCGTCGCACACGGGTCACCAGTTTCTCTTTTTCCTTGATTGTGTGAGCCACGGTTTCACTATACTATAGGGGGATATAGTATAGCAACCCTTGGCAGCCCGACACCAATAGAGGAGCACCGACCATTAACGTCCGACTAGCTGCTGTGATTCTCAGTGCCTTCGCTACGATTTCGACGCTTTGCGGCGGCCTGGTCGCTGTCCGGGGACAAAAGCGGGTTCATTTGCTTCTGGGACTGGGGGCTGGGATGCTCCTCGGCGCCACATTCTTCGATTTATTGCCGGAATCAATCGAAGCGGCACACTCGCAAGGCTGGAGCGACCGGGCAATGTTTCTCGTGTTGGTGCTCGGATTCCTGGGCTTTTACGTGGCGGAGCGTATCTTGATTCTTCACGCATGCGCAGAGAACGATTGCGCGAATGACGCCCATCGCCGCCTTGGTCGCATGAGCGCCGTCGGGCTAATCGCCCACAGCACTCTCGACGGTGCCGCCATCGGGGCGGCAAGCCTGGTGAATTTGCGCGTGGGGCTCGTTGTGGCGCTTGCGATCGTCGCGCATGACATGAGCGACGGTCTCAATACCATGCTCTTGGTTACTCGGGGCGAGAAGGCGGGGCGAACAGAGTTCATATTTCTGGGATTGGACGCAATTGCTCCGGTAATTGGCGCGATTCTCGCCCTCGGATTCTTGCCGTCCCCCGGGTGGCTCGCAGTTTTTCTGGCGCTCGCCTCTGGGTTCTTTCTGTATACGGCGACGTCAGACCTGCTGCCCGAGGCGCACAGACGCTCACCCAGTCCTTCCGTCACGGTTCTGACGATTGTGGGAGTGTTGATAATGGCCCTGGCCGTCGGCCTAACGCGTGTGAACTACGATTCGTTGCACCGGCTTATGTCTTCGCTATTCTAGCCACTGATTGCATTCCTTTTCGCAAAAGCCGGCGACTTTTGCACAAGCGCAGTTTACTGTGCACCGCCCAACCTGCCACCGCGAGTGCCGTCGTCCTTAAGCGAATTCCAGCTCGCGTCGGGCAGCCCCGGTAATCTTAAGGAAATAACCTTGCTAACGTTTACCGCGGGAGGAGCATCAGAGTATGATGTTCGGCGGGGGTCCTAGGCGTTCCGCAATGTGGAAGCGAATAGCCATACGACTATTGGCGGTAGCCCTGATTCTTACCGTGGGCGCTTTCGCCGTTCAGGCGGCCGGGCACTGGCATGCGAACCCGTCCGACGAGCAGCATTGCCAGGTCTGCCATGTCGGGCATGCCGCAGTCCCGCAGCCTGCTGCGCAGATGGGTGTACAGACGCCCGTCGCGGTGCCGAGATTTGCGGTAGCCGAAAACCAGCAGCTGGCCCTCGACCCCGTTTGCAGCCATAGAATTCCCCGCGCTCCCCCTGTCTAGCCTGAAATACCTCAAATAGTTATTTTCCCATGCACTCCCCGCGAGCGATCGCGGCGGAGGCCATTTTTTCACATTCATCCGAACCGCCAGCGCAAGTAGCGCCGGGGTCGCAATTGATAATGGGAGAACTATTGATGAGATTCGCGAGAGCATTTCTTGGGATACTGTTTCTCTTCTTAGGAACATTTGTGGCTGCACCCGCTGGCTTCGCTCAGATCGGAAATTCGAGCACGGTCAGCGGCACCGTAACCGACCCTTCGGGGGCTGTTGTTGCTGGCGCGACCGTTACCATCCACGATCCGGTCAGCGAATACGAGCGCTCCGCCACAACCGACACTTCCGGCAGCTTCAGCTTCCCGAACGTGCCGTTCAACCCGTACCACATGACCGTCGAGGCCAAGGGATTTGGGACCTACGCCCAGGACGTCGATGTGCGTTCCACCGTGCCTGTCGCGGTGAAAGTCAGTTTGACTGTGGCCGGGAGCTCAAGCTCGGTAACCGTCGAGGGTGGGGGCGACTTGCTTGAAAATGAGCCCACGTTTCATACCGACGTGGACCGCGCTCTGTTCGACAAGCTTCCGCTCGAGAGTCAATCGTCGTCACTGAGCTCGCTCGTAACCCTCACGACTCCGGGCATAGCTGCGGATTCGAACGGCTTGTTCCACGGGCTTGGCGACCACGCGGAGAACTCCTTCTCTGTAGACGGCCAGCCTATCACCGACCAGCAGAGCAAAGTCTTTTCGAACCAGCTGCCCGTAGAGGCGGTTCAGTCCTTGGAAGTTATTTCCGGGGCGCCGCCTGCCGAATTCGGTGGCAAGACGAGCGTGGTGATCCAGGCTACCACGCGTTCCGGCCTCGGCGTTTCAACACCTCATGGCAGTATTTACGGTTCCTACGGCGCGTTCGGCACGTCCAATGCCGGCTTCGATCTCGCCTACGGCAACCAGAAATGGGGCAATTTCATTTCGGCAAGCGGATTGAACACCGGGCGATTCCTGGATCCTCCGGAATACAGCGTGATGCACGACAAAGGCAACGAGGAAAACGTCTTCGATCGTGTGGATTATCAGATCACAACCGCGGACTCGATCCACTTCAACGCCCAATACACTCGTTCCTGGTTCCAGACGCCGAATTCGTTCGATGCGCAATACGCTTCGCCTTGGTTTGGCGTCGTCGTTGACAATGGCGGCCTCGCTCCTCCCGTAAGCTCGGGTTGCACTCTCGCGCAGTGTGGTCAGACCGTCGGTGCGCAGGATCAGCGCTCGAAAATCGGGACGTTCAACATCGCGCCGTCGTGGACTCACCTGATCAACTCCAACACTATCCTGACGCTTGGCGGCTTTGTTCGCCGCGACGCATATAACTACTACCCTAGCGGCGACCCCTTCGCAGACCTTGGACCGTTCAGCCTTCAGAGGGAGACCGTCAGCCAGTTTCGCTCGCTGACAAATGCGGGCATCCATTCAGAAATCTCGTACGTGCATGGCATTAACAACGTGAAGGCAGGAATCGTTTACGAGCAGACCTTTCTCAGAGAGAACGATCAGCTGGGGATTGTCGATCCCACACTCAACGCACCGTGCCTAGGTCCAAATACGAATCCTGTAACCGATAATTTTTACCCGTTCGCGCCGGTGCAGGGGTTTACAGATCCCAGCCAGTGCGCGGCAGCGGGATTACAGCAAAATGTCCTTGGTAATCCCAACGCCCCGGGCGACCCGGCCAATGGGTTCTTAAGCACATCCCTATATCCTGTATTCAACCCGGCCTTGCTGCCCTACGACCTGACGCGCGGAGGGAGTCTATTCTCGACCGCTACGTCATTTCCTCTGCATACGGATGTAAAGGAACTGGCGCTGTACGTCCAGGACACCATTACCTGGAAAAACTGGTCGTTCAATTTGGGTATCCGCGGCGACAAGTACAATGGTCTAACTACCTCCGGCCAAGCGGAGCCTCGTCTGGGAGTTGCCTACAACATAAAGCCCAGCAACACCGTGCTTCGTGTTTCCTATGCGCGAACTCTCGAGACTCCCTTTAACGAAAACCTGGTGCTTTCCAGCATCGGATGCGGCAACGATGTCCTGAACCCCCTGCTCGCCTGCTCCTCCTTTTCTCTGACGCCGCTAGCGCCCGGCTTCCGCAACGAATTCCATGCCGGTCTACAACAGGCCTTCGGGAAATATTTTGTTCTTGATGGCGAGTACATCTGGAAGTACACGCACAACGCTTATGACTTCAGCGTGCTCGGCAACACGCCGATCACTTTCCCGATCGAGTGGGCGCGGTCCAAGATTCCCGGATTCGCAATTCGCGGATCGGTGCCGAATTACCACGGATTGACGGCTTTCATCGTGATGTCCAGCGTCGCCGCGCGGTTCTTCAACCCGCAGGTTTCCGGAGCCGGGGCAAATCCCACGGCGCCGATCGGGGTGTTTCGGATTGACCACGACGAACATTTCAACCAAACCACGCATTTGCAATATCAACCCTGGAAGAAGCTCCCTTGGGTCGGCTTCAACTGGCGGTATGACAGCGGGCTGGTGGCTGGCGCGACTCCTTGCTTCGGCGTCGAATCGTTCAACACGTGCCCTGGTAGCATAGGCACTGACCCGGCCACCGGCTCCATCCCGCTGATAGCCGCTAACGTGGGCAGCGTGCCCTTGAGCGCCGATCAGGAGTTCGAGGCTGGGTTCACTTGCAACGGCCTGCACGCCACGCCGCCGAGCGCGGCGAATCCAGCCGGTATCCCGATACCGGGTGGTGTCTGCCCGGCTACGCAGTTCAGCTCCACGCTCATAAAGGTGCCGGCACCGAACAAGGAAGATGACGATCTGAACCCGCCTCGCATCCGGGCACGCAATCTGTTCGATTTGGCGGTGGGCGATGATGACATTTACCACTTCCACGCGGACCGCTTCAAATTCAGCGCTCGCGTGGAAGTAATTAATCTGTCGAACAACTACGTCCTCTACAACTTCCTATCCACGTTCAGCGGCACTCACTATGTGACGCCTAGGACGGTGACAGGCGAGATCGGCTTCCACTTCTAGCCCACCACGCCTCAGCGGCCGGCAGTCCGGCGAGAGCGCCGGGCTGCTGGCCGATCTCTTCTTCGTAGCTGTTCGGTAATGTGCGCTGCAGCACCGCCCGCTGTTACAGAGGTTTTACACAAACCCTAGTTGACACTAACTTGCAACTACAATAAACTGGCCCGCCAGTTGATAACGATTTTCAACTGGGGGAGCTTTCGCCCTGCACACTCGTTCGCGCCACTGCACTCCCATTCCAGCACTCGCATCCCTACTGCTGCTGGCCCTGGCCACTTTCGCCAGCGTCGGTGGGCGCATCTCTGGCACCGTCAAGGACGCTAGCGGCGCGGTGATCGCCAAAGCTGACGTGTCCCTAACCAATTCCGCCACGGGTGTGCGCCAAACCGTCGCAACCGACAGTCAGGGCGTTTACTCCTTCCTGGACGTGCCGGTCGGCCACTACCATCTGGAAGTCACAGTCAACGGATTCAAGCCGTATCAACGCAAGCGCATCGCCGTGGATGCCGACTCGGCCTTGGTGATTGATGCGGTTCTGCAGGTCGGTGGACAGTCCGACGTGGTGACGGTGTTCGAAAACCAGGTGCAGGTGGACACCACCAGCACGCAGATGGGCCAGGCGATCGACGGAGCGCAAATAACCGCCGTGCCGCTCAATGGCCGCAGCTACACGGATCTGCTGGCGCTGCAGCCGGGAGTGGCACCGGTCACTTCCATCACCTCGGATACGGTGCAGGACGTCGGTGCCAGCGTGCTATCTCCCTCGGGCGATTTGAATCCCGGCACCATTTCGATCAACGGCCAGCGGGAATTTGCCAACGCCTTCATCGTGAATGGCAGCGACGTGGAAGAAGACGTCAACATGGGCGCAGCGATCATTCCCAACCTCGATTCGATCGCTGAGTTCCGGATACTCACCAATAACTTCGACGCCGAGTACGGCGAATTCAGCGGCGGCCAGATCACCGTGGTGACGAAATCCGGCGCCAACGCATTCCGCGGCGACGCCTTCGAATTCCTGCGCAATACGAACCTCGACGCGCGCAACTATTTTTCTCCCACGCGCGGAACCTTCAACCAAAATCAGTTCGGCGGCACGTTCGGCGGGCCTATTCGCCGCAACAAGATCTTCTTCTTCGCGGATTATCAAGGCACGCGCTCAACGCAGGGCGTAGACACCGGCGAGATTCCCGTTCCCTCTGCGCAGGACCGCACCGGAAACCTTATAGACATGGCCAGCGCTTTCGTGATCAAGGACGCAAACGGCGATACGGTACCGACCACGGTGAGTGGAGCTTATTGGGCCGGCCTTCTTTCGGATAAGCTGGGTTACACGGTCTCGGCGGGCGAAAACTATTACACTCCCGGATGCACCAGCACCGGCCGTTCGCCGTGCGTTTTTCCGAACGCCGTCATTCCGCCGACGGTCTGGTCGGCCCCGGCAACCAACCTCCTGAAGTACATTCCGGTGGCCAACAATGCGGACGGCACATTTTCCACTTCGGCGTTTAACCAAACGTTGCGGGATGATAAGGGCGCCTACCGCCTGGATGCCAATACGCGCTGGGGCATGCTTTCCGGTTATTACTTCCTCGACGATTGGTCGCAGAACAATCCTTACCCGGTCGCTCAAGGTGGCGCGAATGTCCCGGGTTTTAACGCGCTCTATACGGGACGGGCGCAGTTGCTGGACCTCGGCGACACGAAAACTCTAAGCGCGACCGCCGTGAACGAATTCCACTTCAGCTACTTGCGCAACGCTGTGGACCTCGGCAAACCAGTCGGAGGCGTCGGCGTCAGTCTCGCTTCGCAAGGTTTCGAGGTTGGCGCGGGAACTCCGGGAATCGTACCGCTTTCGCCGAAAACCGAAGGCGTGGAAAGTATCGGCTTCGATAGTTTTACTTTTGGGACCAATACGAACGACCTGAACCAGGTCGGTAACACTTATCAGTGGCTCGACAATTTCTCCAAGGTCATTGCCACTCATACCATCAAGTTCGGCGGCGAGTTTCACTACGACCAAGTCAACGTCAATGCCATCGCGCAGTTCAATGGCAGCTTCCTTTTCTTTGGAACCGAGACGGGCTCGGACTTTGCCGACTTCCTTCTGGGAATTCCTAGCCAGTACAATCAGAGCCAGCTTCAGCCCTTTTACGGGCGCAACAAGTACGTCGGCCTATATGGCCAGGACGGCTGGCGCATAACCAATAGCTTCACGCTGAATTACGGCCTGCGCTGGGATCGCATCGAGTCCTGGTATGAGAAATACAATCAGATTGCGACGTTCCGGCCGGGCCAACAGTCAGTAGTTTTCCCTGTAGCCCCGGCTGGAATTCTATATCCCACCGATCCGGGCGTTCCGCGCACTCTCGCACCTCCGGGCAATCGCGATTTCGCGCCGCGCATCGGCTTGGCCTATTCGCCCAATGCCTCGGGCGACGGCCTGCTCGCCAAAATAACGGGAGGACCCGGCAAGACCAGCATCCGCGCGAGCTACGGCATGTTCTACACTGCTATCGAAGGCCTGACCATTGGCGTGATGAGCGCCAACGCGCCTTATGGAACCACCTACACGAGCCCCGCTCCGCCGCTTTTTGCCACGCCCTTTGTTACTGCAGCGAGCGGCCAGAATCTGGGCCAGTATTTTCCTGTGAATCTCGCTCCACTAAATACCAGTGCGCGCCACCCGGATTCCAGCGTGGACTGGTCGCAATTCGAACCGATTACCGGCCTTCCAAACTATCTCACCACCAATCGCATTCCGTACTCCGAGGACTACATGCTCTCGCTCGAGCGCGGCTTCGGCTCCAATACCGTGCTCAGCTTGAATTACGTGGGCACGCAAGGGCATCGCCTTCTGGTGTTGGAGGAATCCAATCCAGGTGACCCATCGCTGTGCTTATTCTTGAGCAATCCCGCGAACCTCGCCCCCGGACAAACTCCCTGCGGGCCCTTCGGTGAAGACACGCAATACACCACGTCCACCAGGAAGGTCTATAACGGCACGCGCGGCCCGCTAGGCTCAAACTTCGGCAGCAACGCCAACCAGGCGACCATCGGAAATTCCAACTACAACGCATTCCAGGTCACTCTTCGCCACACCAGCAAGCGCCTGAATGTGCTGGCCGGCTACACCTTCAGCAAATCACAGGACCAGTCTTCGAATCTCGGTGAAGCGGTCAATCCTCTCGACCCGTCGCTCAGCAGAGCCCTTTCCGCATTTGATGTGAAACACAATTTCGTCGTGAGTTACAACTATCAACTCCCGATTGAAAAACTTCTTCGAGCTTCGAATCGCTGGACGCAAGGTTGGGAACTTTCGGGAATCACTCATTTCAGCAGCGGCCTGCCCGTCACGCTCGTCAATTTCGGCGATAACTCTCTCTTGGGGGCTGAGCCGAATGGCGTGAATAACTTTGGCGTGGACGAGCCGGACTACACCGGCGCCCCTCTCCATCTAAATAGCAATCCGCGCAACGGGCAGCCTTATTTCAACTCCGCGCTCTTTCCCGAAAACGCTCTCGGCACTCCCGGCAACGCCAAGCGGCGCTTCTTCTACGGCCCGGGCATGGACAACTACGACATGGCCATTGTGAAAAACGTGTCGCTGAAAGAAGCGAAGTCCCTGCAGTTCCGGCTCGAAGGTTTCAACGTCTTCAACCATGCGCAATTTTTCGGACCTCAAGCTGTAGACGGAAATATTAGCAGCTCCACTTTCGGCGATGTCGTCAGCGCTACTCCTCCCCGCTTGGTCCAGTTGGGATTCAAATTCCTGTTCTGACGCCTCGCCGCGCTTCGCGCGCGACAACGGTCGTTGCGCCTTGCACCCGCGCGGCGGTCCGTTCCGCTAATTCCTGTTACAATTGGCTGCGGAACCGGCCTGCGACGCAGGTGACGTCGCGATGGTCTTTTGAACCAACACTGGATCCCAGGGAGCCCGCGTCGTCCTGCCCTTGTGCACGTCCATCGACTTCGGTCGGTGGATAGCCTGAAAGCAGGCGCAGGGCACCCACCTATTCGTGGGGTTCAGGACCTAGCAACGCACGGCGAAGTGGACCGCTCCATAAATTGCGATTTCTCGCTGCCGAAAGGTTCAAACACAAGTGAAAATTCTCTTCATCGGCGACATCGTCGGCTCGCCGGGCCGCAAAATTGTGCACGACCGCCTCGCGGACATCTTGACGCAGCGGGGCGTAGACCTATGCATCGCCAACGGCGAAAATTCCGCTTCAGGCTTTGGCATCACGCCGCGGCTTGCCGAGGAGCTTTTCGCTTCGGGCGTCGAAGTGATCACCGGCGGCAATCACATCTGGGACCGCAAGGAGATTTTCGATTTTTTCCCGCACGAGCCGCGCCTGATTCGCCCCGCAAACTTCCCGAATGGCTCGCCGGGAAAGGGTCACTACGTGGGCGAGGCGCGCAACGGTGTGCGCTATGCCGTCCTGAATCTGCAGGGCCGCACCTTCATGACTCCGCTCGAGGATCCCTTTCGCGCGGCGGAGCGCGAACTCGCTGCGGTTCCTCCCGAGACGAAAGTGATCATCGTGGACATGCATGCCGAGGCGACATCAGAAAAGCAGGCGATGGGCTGGTTTCTCGATGGCAAGGTTACCGCCGTGCTCGGCACTCACACCCACGTCGCGACCGCCGACAATCGCGTTCTGCCCGGCGGTACGGCCTACATCACTGACGTCGGCATGACCGGCCCGCACGACTCCGTAATCGGCATGGAGAAGAAACCGATCGTCCAGCGCTTCCTCGATTCCATGCCCGCAAAATTCACAGTCGCCGAAAACGACGTGCAGATGAACACCGTGCAAATTACGGTGGACGAAACCACCGGCCGCGCCTCCGCCATCGAACGCGTCAACTTCCGCCTGGATTGACGCCTTCACTGCCCGCGCGGGATCTACGGCCAGTTCGCGAAAAGTTGCTCGACGATCCCGCCGAACCAATATTTGTAAAAACCTTCATCGCACGGTTTCATGACGTCCCCATATTTCTTTTCGGCGTGGCGGCCCCAGTGCGGCCGCCTTCCGTCCGCGTCGCTGAATTCATATTCCTCGGAAAGCCGCCAGGAGCTGAACGCCCGGCACGATTTCTTCATCAGTTTGGGATCAGTTGCCAGCGCAGCGATCGCCCGCCCCACGTATAGAGGCGTTTCCGATTCCAGGTAATCGGGATCCTTCTTTCCAGCGTCACGCCAATTCGCTTCCGTCACTCCAAAATGCTCGAGCATCATCTCCGAGCGCAGAAATCCCGGCGTGATCGCCACCGCGGCCACATTTTTTCGCCGTAGTTCCCAGCCCATCGCGAATGCCAGGCGTATCACAGTGGTTTTCACCAGATCGAAAAACAAATTGCCGCGATAGGTGAATGAATCGCCGTCACCCACTTCCACAATCAGGCCCGTGGCGTCCTCGTGTTTCGCAGTCTCCAGCATCAGCGGCGCCGCATAGCGGCTTGTGATGATGTGCGTGTGAATGCCATTGCGCAGCATCGCGAAGCCGCGCTCAACGTCCACTTGCCAGAACGGTGTTCCGAATTCGTGCTGGCCGCCCTCGGAGATGTCGTTCACCAGAATGTGCAGCTTGCCTTGCTCCTTGCGAATCCGCGCGATCAGGTTTTGCACTTGCAGCGCTTCCAGATGATCCGTCACGGCCGCGATTCCGTGCCCTCCGCGCGCCGTCACCATCTCGGCCGTCTCTTCGATTGTTTCGGGACGTCCCGCGTAAATGTTCGCGGTACCCTTGGTCGCGGTTCGCGATCGCGTGCGCGCCGGCCGGCGATGGCGCGAGCTGCGCCCGCTGCAGTAAACGGTCGCGCCGGCTTCTCCGAGCGCGATGGCAATTCCGCGGCCCGCTCCACGCGTGGCGCCGGCAACCAGCGCTATTTTTCCTTGCAATGGAGCATTGGCGGCAGAAATGTCGCGGGGGGTTGGCTTGGCCATGGGTACCTCCTTGCGGGTCATGCGACGCCCTTTATTCATAAATGGTCGTTCATTTATTGTCAAGCCTTGTTTGTGAACGGCTGTTTGTTTATAGTCCTCTCATGTCGCCCCGCTCCCGCGGTAAACCTGATTCCGAACTCCTGGCCGGCGCCGCCCGCGTTATCGAGCGCGTGGGCCCCCATCGCCTCACCCTCGCCGATGTCAGCCGCGAAACCGGTCTGGCTCCCGCCACGCTCCTGCAACGCTTTGGCTCCAAGCGTGGATTGCTCCTCGCGATCGCCGGCCAGGGCGCCTCCGGCGTTCACCAGGAATTCGCGCGCATCCGCGCAATTTACCGCTCGCCGCTCCGCACCCTGCACGGAGTCGCCCGCTGCATGGCTCAAATGGCGAAGACGCCCGAAGCGCTCGCTAACCATCTCGCATTTCTCGAAATGGATTTAGCCGATCGGGACTTCCATCGTCTGGCGCTCACGCACGCGCGCCAGTTTCATCAAGAAATTCGCGCACTGCTCGACGAAGCTATGGGTGAAGGCGAACTCCGTAAATGTCCTACGGCGAAGCTCGCCACCGCTGTGCACGCCATGATCGGCGGCTCGCTTCTGGGCTGGGCGATCTACCGTGAAGGCAAGGCCGACGCCTGGATTCTGCGCGACCTCGACGTCCTGCTCCGCCCCTATCGCCGTTGGCGGTCCTGAACCAATCGGTAAGGCGGGCTCTGGACCCGCTGCGGCGGCTTCCCGGCGAACAACCGTTCTGCCGCTTACCTCATCGCATAATTTTGGAACTTTTGGACCTCTTCGCGGTCAATACAAGCATGCAGAGGCAGGCCATTTCCGGTGTGGGAGTGTCGCATGTTTCGCCGACTTGCAGTTATGTCGCGGGGAACTTCGTCTCTGATTCTCGTTCTAGCCGTTCTTTCCGTTCCAGTTCCTGCTCGCGCTCAGGGTTTTGAGAGCGCCGTACTTTCCCGCGCGCGTGTGTTCCCGGAATTCAACTCAGGTGTAGTCGCCATGAAGCGCGACGCCGCGGGGCATTATTACGTCCTGGCCACGCCGCCCAACGTGATCTGGATACTTGGTGCCGATGGCAAGCGCATCGGCCAAATTCCTGCTTCCGGTTCCGCTACCGCGAAGATTCAATACGCGGTTGATTTTGATTTGGCGCCGGATGGCCGCATTCTCGTCGCCGACCGCGCCGCGAATGCCGTCGAAATTTTTTCCCCGTCCGGCGCTGCGATCACAAAAATTCCAGTCTTCGCTCCTACCAGCGTCGTAGCCCTTCCCAATGACCAGTTTGCGGTCTCGACTCTGCGTTCCAAGCGCTTGGTCGAAGTTCGCGGCGACGACGGTACTTTGATTCGCAGCTTCGGCGATCCAGCGGACGCCGGCGTGACGCCGGACCCGAAGCAATTGCAGAACCTGGGCAAAATTTCCGGTGATGGCGCGGGTGACATCTTTTTCGCGTTCACTTCGATTCCGGACCCCACCGTTCGGAGATATGACCGTTATGGCTACGTCTCCAGCGAAGCCACCTTCAGTGCGGAAATGTACAACCCATCGCCCGCGCCAGCCCCCGACGATCGTGTTCAGGTTGGATTGAACTACAGCGAAACCAGTTTTGCGGATTCCTACAACACCTGGGTCGCCGTTGGCAATCACGGCGACATCTTTTTCGGCGGCGGATTGTCAACTGGCCTGGGAGCGCACTTGGGAAACGGACCACAAACCGCGCAGTCCGCTAGCGAAAACATTCTCTCCACGGGCACCGCGACGGGTGTTGGCGGCGGAGGTCCCGGCGGCGCGGCCGGCGGCGGGATGATGTCCGCACAGGGATCGTTCGCACAGAATTCGTTGCAGCTTCATGTAGGAAACCGCAGGCCGCACCAGGGTTCCAGCAATTCGCAGGATTCCAATTCATCCAGCGACGACAACGCGACAAAAAATTCGCTGAATGGTTCCCTCCTGCAGTTCAATTCTCAGGATTCGTCTTCCGGAGATGCGCTTGATGCGAGCGACCCAGACGACGCGGACGAGACAAACGTTTCGCTCGCGCAGGGGTCGGGACAAGGATCGGGCCGCGGAACGGGCGGGTCTGGCGGGCATGGCTTCGGAGGCGGCGGCTTTGGCGGCGCGGGTTTCGGACCGGGAGTATTTGGCTTCGGAGGTTTGGGACAAGTAGCGGGATTCGGCGCAGGCGGTTTCGCGTCGCGCAATACTCCTCAGGGATTCGATGCTCTTTTCACGCCCACTGTCTCCACACCCGCCTCTGGCGCTGCTCCCATCACCGACAGCGCGACTCACCAGGGTCCCGCAGGACGTTCCATCGAAAATCATTTCGGCGGTCCGCACGGACGCTATGGCGAGGGTTTATACAATTTAACTGGCACTGTGAAAGTGAACCTCGATCACATCGTTCCTTCCGCGGACGACAAACCCATCATCACCGCAGTCGGAGTGGATCCCGTTTCGCAGGATATCTGGGCGGCCATCGGCAAGGTTCTGGTGCACTTCGATAAGAACGGCAGTTACCTCGGCGAATATTTCATCGCCACTCCGGAAGGCGCGCCTCTGCGCGTGAGTGCGATCATCGTGGAACCGGATCGTCTACTCGTCGCCTCCGATTCGCGAGGCGTGTACGAATTTACCCGGATCGATCGCCGCTCTTCGCGCGCTTCCGTGCGCGCCGCCGTCGTCGTGCCCCAGCAGGGATCGCCCCAAAACACCGCGCCACGGTAGTTTTCGCATGTCTTCTGCTGCGTCGCGCAGCTGTGCGCGCGAAAATTTTCGGCGCTGATCCTCGCAAATGTTTTACAATTTTCTTGCTGCGCTTCGCGAAAAAATTTGTAATGCAAGAGAAATATTTGAATTTTTCGCTTGTGGAAAACCTGTGAATTATTTGTGGAGTGTGTGGACGATACACCTTCAGTTTTCTCTTGCTACCTGCCTCGCGTTTAGGCAGAATCCCGCCTCGCGTCTCTGCTGCGCGTAAGACGCGACGACTCAATAGGTATTGCGACGCGGGGGCGCGTTGCCACAACTTCGTACCTGAAGCGCCAGACAAACATACACCTGCCGGGATCGGCGGGGTTTCCACAGCATTTCCACATCAGTGGAAATTGCGGTAAGGTTGATTTGCTCGATGAACCTTTGGGACAAGATTCTTCAGCACACGGAACGTCGCGTAAATCCTCATAGTTTCGCCACCTGGTTTCGTCCCACGCGCTTCGAGCGTCTGGACGAAGATCGCCTGACCGTCCGTGTACCCAGCCGGCTCTTCTGCAAGCGCCTGACGGAAACTTACGGCCAACTCTTGCAAGCCGTGCTCAGCGAGATCGGCAAGCCGCAAGTGCAATTTGATTTTGTCTGCGCTGAAACAGAGCCGCTTCCCGCGGCCAATTCGAATTTGCCGGCGTCTTCGCAAACTAAACTCGATTTTGACGCCGTCGCACATCAACTGAATCCGCGCTACACCTTCGACTCATTCATCGTCGGCGCCTCGAACCAGTTCGCGCACGCCGCGGCCGTCGCTGTCGCCGAGCAACCCTCCAAATCTTACAACCCGCTCTTCCTCTACGGTGGTGTGGGACTCGGCAAAACTCACTTGATGCAGGCGATCGGCCACTCGCTCAAGCGGCGCAATCCCGCGATGCGCCTCACGTACATCAGCGCGGAAAAATTCACCAACGAGGTCATCTCCTCCATCCGCTTCGAGCGCATGGCCGCGTTTCGCGACCGCTTCCGCAATATGGACGTCCTGATGGTGGACGACATCCAGTTCATCGCCACCCGCGAGCGCACCCAGGAAGAGTTCTTCCACACCTTCAACGCTCTCTACGACCAGCAGAAACAGATCGTGATTTCTTCCGACTGCCCGCCCAAGGAGATTTCCTCGATCGAGGAGCGGCTGCGTTCGCGTTTTGAATGGGGACTGATCGCTGACATCCAGCCGCCCGACCTCGAAACGAAAATTGCCATTCTGCAGAAGAAAGCGGAAAGCGAACGCGTCCAGGTGCCGGACGACGTGGCGGAATACATCGCTCGCGCCATCAAGTCCAACATCCGCGAGCTCGAAGGTGCTCTGATTCGCCTGATGGCCTATGCCTCACTCACCGGCGCCGACCTGAATCTCGCCACGGCCCAGCAAGTGCTCAAGAACATCATCGAGACCCAGGAGAAAAAGGTAACCATCGAGCAGATTCAGAAACGTGTGGGAGAAGTATTTGGTTTGCGCGCGCAGGATCTGAAAATGCGCAGCAATTCTAAAGTAATTGCCTACCCGCGCCAGGTCGCCATGTTCATCGTGAAGCAGCTCACCTCTGCGTCGCTTCCCGAAATCGGCCGGCAATTCGGCGGCAAGCATCACACCACTGTGCTGCACTCGATCAACAAGATCGAAACTCTGCGCCATACCGACAAAGATTTGAACAAGACGATCAACAGGCTACTCGACTCTTTCGGCTAGACATAGAGTCGGGTAGCCTCCCAGCCCTGCACATTACCTGTGAACAAGGTGTGAAAGTTTTGTGGATGTTTTTCAAACGCGGCTTCAGTTCGGCAGTCCGGCAATTTTATCAACCGCGTCACCCAAGTTTGCACAGCACACGAGTCGCTGCAACGTGCGCGCACGATTCAACTTGAAACGTTTTCCGCAGAATCCACAGATGCGGCGGCGGCGGCGGTTTTCTTATATATTTATATAGATAAAGAAAAGCAGTACAGTAACCGCAGCAAAAATCAGCGCACACAACAAGAGGATCGCCCGAGATGGAATTCAGCGTAAAACGATCGGACCTGCTCGACGAACTGGAACTGACGCAAGGCGTCGTCGAGCGCAAGACCACCATTCCCATCCTCTCGAATCTATTGGTCGAGGCCAAGGGCAGCCGCCTTACCATCACCGCCACCGACCTGGAACTGAGCATCCGTACTTCGTGCGACGCCAAAGTTAAAAAAGAAGGCGCCGGTACCATCCCCGCGAAGAAACTGTTCGAACTCCTTCGCTTGTTGCCCGAAGGCGAAATCAAATTCAAGCTGCAGGAAAATCACTGGGTGCACATCACCAGCGACCGCCGCAATTACAAGCTCGTTGGGATGTCCAAGGATAATTTCCCCGCGCTGCCGCCTTTTCCGCACGCGCTCATCAAAATTCCCGCGGCCTTGCTGGCGGATGCCATCGCCAAGACCACCTTTGCCATCTCGCTCGAAGAATCGCGCTACACGCTCAATGGCGCGCTCCTGGTGCTGAAGCCGGGCTCGCTCGCGATGGTCGCGACCGACGGTCACCGTTTGGCCATGGTCGAAAAAGATCACAAGTTCGAAGGCTTCAACAACGAAACGCGCGTCCTGATCCCCAAGAAAGCAATGACCGAAGTGCAGCGGCTCGTCGGCAAATCAGGCGATGATGGCGAGATTGAATTCGGCCAGGACGAAAGCCACTTATTTTTCCAAATCGGCCGCCGCCTGCTCACCTCGCGCAAACTCACCGGCCAATTCCCGAATTACGAAGCCGTGCTCCCTCGCGACGCCAACAAGACTCTTGTCATCGAGCGTGGCGAATTGCAGGAAGCGCTGCGCCGCGTAGCGCAGCTCGCCGACCAGCGCTCGCACGCCGTGAAATTCATGCTCTCAACCGAAGGCCTGGAAGTTTCTTCCTCCAGCCCCGAATACGGCGAAGCCAAAGAAATCATCGAGAAGGAATTCAAGGGCGACACCATCGCCATCGGCTTCAATGCCCAATACCTCCTGGATTTTCTAGGCGCCGCCGCCGAAGGCCCCATCAGCTTCGAGCTGAAAGACGAACAATCCGCAGGCCAGCTCCGCCCCACAGGCGACGAAACCTCCCGCTATCGCTACGTAGTAATGCCCATGCGCATTTGATCGCGAGCACATTGCGCGATCGCTTCGCAGACGAGCAAAGATACGCGAAAAATCAGCCGAAAGTGTCCTGTTTAGTTACCTACTCGGCAGGCCTCGAAATAGCTTGCTTTCTGCTCTTCTGCCCTCCCGTAAACCATTGAATAAAAACACGATAAATTCATCTCCGCCCCTCAGTTTCGCCTTGTGAAAATCCTGACTCGAGTGTAGAATTCAAGTGTTCGAGGATCCTCCTGAACGGCACTATATCCGGCCCGAAATTGCCTCTGATTTGCTTGCCTGCGCCAGGGCAAATGGGGCGAGAACCGCAGCCGGATACCCCCTTTCCGCAGGGGAAAAACAACAAGCTCCGCCGCGTCTCCCCGAATTTTTCGGAACGAGACGGGATGGAGTTGCAACCCTTCGAGTTTCGCCAGCGCGCCCCGAGCGCCCTCGAAATTTTCGAGCCTGCACAAGCGGGTAAGCGAAACCAATGGGCGAGGCCAGCCTGCCGCAACGCGGTGGGCCAGTGTCGGGCACATCCGCGCGACCGCCTTCCCGAAGCTTGAAAACAGTTTCAAAAATGTATCAAGCATTGCACTGAGGAGACGCACGACCCATGGCTGAAAAAGATGCTGCGGCCGGAAAATCCGGCGGGCCTGCCTCGCCGGCGGGCGGCCACAAGTACGACGCTACTTCCATTAAAGTTCTCGGCGGTCTAGAAGCGGTCCGCAAACGTCCCGCAATGTACATCGGTTCCACGGGTGAAATGGGCCTGCATCATCTGGTCTGGGAAGTTGTGGACAACTCCGTGGACGAAGCCATGGCCGGCTTCTGCGATGAAATAAATGTCTCCGTGCACGAAGACGACAGCGTCACCGTCATAGACAACGGTCGCGGAATCCCCGTGGACATGCACGCTACGGAAAAAAAGCCTGCCGCCGAAGTCGTGATGACTGTGCTGCACGCCGGCGGAAAATTCGATAGCGACACCTACAAGGTTTCCGGCGGCTTGCACGGCGTCGGCGTCTCGGTCGTCAACGCGCTCTCCGATTGGCTTGATCTGGAAATCTGGCGCGATGGCGAAGTTTGGGAACAGTCCTACGAGAAGGGCATTCCCACTTCGAAACTCAAGGCTTCCGGCAAGACGCGCAAGACCGGCACAAAAATTACTTTTCACGCCGACCCCGAAATATTCTCCAAGGCCACTTACAGTTACGACACGCTCGCGCAGCGCCTGCGCGAGCTAGCGTTCCTCAATAAAGGCCTGAAAATCACGCTCGACGACGAACGCAGCGGCAAAAAAAACGAATTTCGCTTCACCGGCGGCATCGCTGAATTCGTGAAGCACCTCAATAAAGGCAAGGGCGTGCTGCACGATTCGCCTATCTATATCGAAGGCAAGCGCGATCAGGTGGAAGTGGAAATCGCGCTGCAATATAACGACAGCTATGCGGAAAACGTTTTTGCCTTTGCCAACACCATCAACACTGTGGACGGCGGTACGCACCTTTCCGGCTTCCGCTCTTCGCTCACCCGCACCATCAATTACTATGCGAATTCTTTCGGCATGCTCAAAGAGCAGAAGGACGAAGTCACCATCAATGGTGACGATGTTCGCGAAGGCCTCGTAGCCGTCGTTTCCGTGAAACTGCCGCAGCCCCAATTCGAAGGGCAAACCAAGGGCAAACTCAATAGCGACATCAAAGGCGTCGTCGAGCAGATGGTGAATGAGAAGCTCGGCGAATATTTCGACAAGCATTCTTCCATCGCCCGAAAAATCATTGGCAAGTGCATCGACGCCGCCCGCGCCCGCGAAGCTGCCCGCAAGGCCCGCGAGCTTACTCGCCGCAAATCGGCGCTGGATTCCAGTGGGTTGCCGGGCAAGCTCGCCGATTGCCAGGAACGCGATCCGGCGCGCTGCGAGCTGTTCCTCGTCGAGGGCGAATCGGCTGGAGGCTCGGCCAAGGGCGGCCGCGACCGCCGCTACCAGGCCATCCTGCCTCTCAAGGGCAAAATCCTCAACGTCGAAAAAGCCCGCTACGACAAAATGCTCGGCCACGAAGAAATCCGCTGCATCATCACGGCGCTCGGCACCGGCATCGGCAAGGACGATTTCGACGCCAATAAGCTGCGCTACCACAAAGTGATTCTGATGACCGACGCGGACGTGGACGGCAGCCATATCCGGACTCTGCTGTTGACGTTCTTTTTCAGGCACATGCGCGAGCTGATCGAGAAGGGCCACATTTATATCGCGCAACCGCCACTCTATCGCGTGAAACGCGGCAAAATGGACCGCTACATCCGCGACGAGCGCGAATTCGCCCGCGAGCTGATGAAACGCGCCACCGAAGAGCATTCGGTGAAGGGCAAGAGCGGCAAATCGCTGGAGGGCGGCGACCTCACCACCTTCCTGCTCAATATTCAGGAATACGATCAAGTCGCGGCGAAGCTCGGCCGCCGTCTGCGCGAGCCGAAACTGGTCGCATTGATCGCCGAAGCCGAACTCGACAAGAAAGCGGACTTCGCCGACAAGAAGAAATTGCAGGAGTTGGTGAAAGCCATCGAAAAAGCCAAGCTCGATCTGGAAGCCAAGTTTATCTTCGACGAAGAGCACAGCCTGCACGAGTTGTTGCTGAAAAATGGCGGCGAACGCCGCATCAATTGGGCGCTCGCGGCCACTCCGGATTACAAGCGCCTGCGCACGCTGGCCGCCGCCATCGCCGAAAATAATCGCGGACCCTTCACCATCGCGCACAATGGCGACAAAGTGGTGAAGGAAGATTCGCTGGGCGTGCTCAATTACGTCCTCGAAGACGCCAAAAAAGAATTCACCATCACGCGTTTCAAGGGTCTGGGCGAAATGAATCCCGAGCAGTTGTGGAACACCACCATGAACGCCGAAGTCCGCACGCTGCTGAAAGTCCGTCTGGAAGACGCGGTAGCAGCCGAGACAATTTTCTCGACGCTCATGGGCGAAAACGTGGAAGAGCGCCGCAAATTCATAGAAGAAAACGCGCTCGACGTAGTCAACCTGGATATTTAAGGCGAAAGTGATTTTCGCGATTCGCAGCTAAAGCGGCGACCCACAAAACATGATCTATCAATTGGTATGGAAGATTTTGCCGGGACTGCGTGGGATGAGCTGTTCAGACTTCCGCGCAACGCCCACCGACGCGCCGAACAACGAGCAAGGCGTGGCATTTGAGTGCGCCACCAGCGCGCAATGCGACGCGCTGATGCGCGAACTGGAAGCGCACTTCGGCCCGCAGCGTTTTTCGAATAACGCGACGGCGTTCGAAACCGTGAAGGCTTACGTGCTCGAGCGCGCCGGCATGAAAGTTTAAGCACCGTTTTTGTGGCGGCGGCCTTCAGGCCGGCATTGTTGCGCCACTCGCAGCACCAGTTGGGGCGCCGAATGATCGGTTACGAAGCACCAAGCACCATTCACTAAGACACGGAGAATTCTAAGTGGCCGAAGAACTCGATAAGTCAATCACGACTCCGGTAGATATCGAATCGGAGATGAAGAAGTCGTACCTCGATTACTCGATGAGCGTAATCATCGGGCGCGCGCTGCCGGACGTGCGCGACGGCCTCAAGCCCGTGCACCGCCGCATTCTTTTCGGCATGTACGAGCTCGGCCTCACCTCCACGAAGGCTTATCGCAAATGCGCCAAGATCGTCGGCGAAGTTCTCGGCAAGTTCCACCCGCACGGTGATACGCCCGTCTATGACGCCCTGGTGCGCTTGGCGCAGGAATTCAACATGCGCTACCCGCTCGTAGACGGCCAGGGCAATTTCGGCTCGGTGGACGGCGATCCGCCGGCCGCGATGCGGTACACCGAAGCGCGCCTCTCGAAAATCGCGGAAGAAATGCTCGCGGACATCGAGAAAGAAACCGTTGATTTCGTCCCGAACTTCGATGAAAGCGAACACGAGCCCGTCGTTCTGCCCACGCGCATTCCGAATTTGCTGGTCAATGGCTCTTCCGGCATTGCAGTCGGCATGGCCACCAACATTCCGCCGCACAATTTGAAAGAAGTCGTCGAAGCCGCCATCCTGCTGGTCGAAGAGCCGGACGCCAATCTCAAGAAAATAATGAAACTCGTCCCCGGCCCCGATTTTCCGACCGCCGGATACATCTACGGCCGCGAAGGCATCGAGCAAGCCTACAAATCCGGCCGCGGCTCATTCCAGGTGCGCGCCAAAGCCGCCATCGAACAGCGCGGCAAGGACCGCCAGGACATCGTCATCACTGAGCTGCCGTATCAGGTCAACAAAGCGCGCCTGATCGAAAACATCGCGGGCCTGATCCAAAACAAAAAAATTGATGGCATTGCCGACATTCGCGACGAAAGCGACCGCGACGGCATGCGCATCGTCATCGAAGTGAAGCGCGACGAAGAGCCGCAAATCATCCTGAACAAATTGTTCAGGATGACCCAGATGCAGGAATCGTTCAGCATGATTCTGCTCGCAATCGTCGCCGGGCAGCCGCGCGAACTCGGCCTGCTCGAACTGCTGCGCCTATTCATCGAGCACCGCGTGGACGTCGTCCGCCGACGCACTGCCTACGAACTTCGCAAAGCCCGCGAGCGCGAGCACATACTGATCGGCTACCGCATCGCGCTCGACAACATCGACGACGTGATCAAGATCATCCGCGGGTCTGCTAGCCGCGCGAATGCCCGCCAGAATTTGCACGATTTCTTTTCGAACAGAGATATTCGCGTGATGGTCGGCAGCAAGGAACGAACCATCGAAGGCATCAAGGTCGACAGGAAGAAATACGGCATCGTCGCGCTGACCGGAGATTTGATCGGACCGGCCGAGGGCGAAGGGCTTACCTACACGCAAATCGACGCGATCCTCGAACTGCAGTTGCACCGCCTGACGCAACTGTCGGTCGATGAAATCCTGAAGGAACTGGCGCAGCTGCGCGAGCGCATCGAGGAACTCGAAGAAATCCTGCGCACCGAGAAGAAATTGAAAGGCGTGATCGTCGCCGAACTTCGCGAAATCCTGAAAGCGTATGGCGACGAGCGCCGCACGCAAATCGTGGACCGCGTGGAGGAAATCAAGCTCGAAGACCTGATCAAAGACGAAGAGATGGCCATCACCGTCAGCCATGCCGGTTACGTCAAGCGCACTTCCGTGGAGACTTATCGCCACCAGTCGCGCGGCGGCAAGGGCCGCATCGGCGCAAAGACGCGCGACGACGATTTCGTCGAGCACTTCTTCGTGGCGTCGGCGCACAGCTACATCCTGCTCTTCACGTCCAAGGGCCGCATTTATTGGCTGAAGGTTTACGAAATTCCGGAAGCGGCTGCGGCCACGCGCGGAAAAGCGATCAACAATCTCGTGCGTTTCCAGGAAAACGAAAAACTCACCGCCGTCGTTCCGGCGCGCAATCTCGAAGAAACCGGCCGGTACGTCTTCCTCGCCACCAAGAGCGGCACAGTGAAGAAAACCGAGCTCGCGGAATTTTCCAATCCGCGCCCGTCCGGCATCATTGCCATCAATCTCGATGGCACCGACGAACTGATCGGCGCGAAACTCACCGACGGCATGCAGATGATTTTCCTCGCCAGTCACGATGGCCAGGCCATTCTCTTCCGCGAAACCGAAGTCCGCTCGATGGGGCGCGCGGCCGGCGGCGTAAATGGCATGGACCTCGCCAAGGGCGACTTCGTCGTCAGCATGGACGCGGTGCAGCCCGATTTCGGGATCATCGAGAAGGAATACAAGAAAGAAACGCGCAATCTAGACGAGCTGGAAAGCGACCAAATCCGCGACTCGCTCACTTCACTGATGCTCACCGTCGCAGAAAAGGGTTACGGCAAGCGTACGCCGCTCGCCGAATACCGCGTCACCTCGCGCGGTGGCAAAGGCGTGATCAACTTGAAGTCCACCGATCGCAACGGCCCGGTGGTCGCAGCGCTGCAAGTCCGCGAAGATTCCGACGTGATGATAATCACCGGCCAGGGCAAAGTTATCCGCGTGCACGCCGGCGAAATTCGCGAAGCAGGCCGCTCGACGCAAGGCGTCCGCCTGCTGCGCCTGGAAGAAGGCGACCGCATCGCAGCCGCCGCGGCAATCCTCGAAGAAGAAGACGCTGCAGCGGCCGTCACGCCACCTGAGCCGGATAAGAAATAGTTACGCGGAAATTTGAAACGACTTCTCGCGAACCCGCAGGCCGTTACCAGCGCCTACGCTACGACGGCGGCGCGATGTAATACCCCGGCCGCGAGCGCACCGAAACGTTCGGGCGGTCCACCACTATCTTGATCTCGTGGTATCCCTCCGGATCAGCGTCATGCGGACGATACCCGATGGTGTACTGCGCGTGCAGCTCGCCGCCAATTTCATCCACGGCTTTTTCGATCGAACGATCTTTCATCGTGGCTAGGTGCAATCCTCCGGTAGCCTCGCTCGCCACCGCCAGCGAATTAGTGCCCAGCGCATTCTTGCCAGTCTTCACCAGCCACACCGCCAGCGCCATCAAATCCGGATACTCATTCACGTGGTCCGGCTTCGCACGCAAATCAGCCATCGCAGTGCTCAAACCGATCGAATAAATCGTCACATTCGCAAGCTGCGCCTGCCGCAACACTTCGCCCAGCGTGTTCTCGCTTCCCGTATCGTGCGATTCGCCGACTACCACCATGATTCGCCGCCGGACCGCCGGCCGTCCGTCAAGCATCGCGATTCCCCTGGCCATCGCGTCATAGAGATGCTCATCGTCCACGCCCAAGGGCAAATGCTCGATCGTGTACTGCACACTATCGGGATCGGTGGTGAATTTCTGGTGCAGGTCCACGGTGCTGTCGTAGCTGATCACCGCGGCCTCCGACGTCAGCGCCATCACCGTCTCGGTGAACACAATTCCGGCGTGCTTCACCGATGGAAACATCGGCAGAATGTGCGAGCTCGTTTCGATCACTAATACGATCGAAAGCGGGTCGCCGCCAACGTCGAAGTGGTCAATCTTTTGCTCCGCGCCGTTGTCGTATACGCGGAAATTCTGCTGCGTCAGGTCGAAGACCATCTCGCCCTTGGGGTCGCGCACGGTCACCGGCGCCGTCACTTCGTTCACGCGCGAGCGGATGGCGTGCTTGAGCTGCTCCGCCGGAGGCATCGGCTCGGGTTTCGCGTTAGGATTCGGATGCAAAGGCCCTGCAGGAGCGTCCTGGCAGCGCGCTGGCGAAGCGGAACAGAGCGCCACGATGCTTAGCGCGAGCACCAAGGCACCACAGGGCACGTCGCGAAATAAATGGCGCAATAACAAGCGCTTCAGACTCTCCCTCGCGCTTCCGTGTAATTCAGTCTATCTGATTCGCCCCCGCGCACCGGCGTTGCTTGCAGTGTACTGCCGCCACACAGCGCGGCTGGCATTTCGCGCGTCTTCTCCTAAAATGGATGGAGCGTAAATGAAGCGAAACCGAACTGAGGCGGAAAGATGAAGTGTTCCGGCAAGAAACCTCGGCACTTGCCCGTGCCGAAGCTGGCTTACAAAGATCCGGAGTTCATGGAGAGCCTGCCGGCGCGCCCGCTGCGCATCTTGGCGGAATATCTCGACCCGCTCAACCGGCTGCGCCACGCGAATGTGGGCGATACCATCGTGTTATTCGGCTCGGCGCGCATTCAATCACGCGAACGCGCGCTGGCGCACCTGAAACAGGTGCAAACCCGCGCCCGCGGGAAGCGCACGCCCGAGTGGCGCGCCAAAATCGCCGCGAGCCGCTCGCTGGTGGGAATGTCCCGCTACTACGAAGAAGCCCGCGAGCTTTCGCACCGCATCACCTCCTGGGCCATGACGCTCGGCAATCAGCCCCGGCGCTTCGTGATCTGCTCTGGCGGAGGCCCAGGCATCATGGAAGCCGCCAATCGCGGCGCAGCGGAAGCCGGCGGCCAGTCCGTCGGCCTCAGCATCCAGCTTCCTCACGAACAATTCTCAAATCCTTACATCACGCCGCACTTGAATTTCTACTTCCACTACTTTTTCATGCGCAAACTTTGGTTCGCGCAAATGGCCAAAGCACTGATCGTTTTCCCAGGCGGCTTCGGCACCATGGACGAATTGTGGGAAATGCTCACGCTGCTGCAAACCAATAAACTTTCTTCGCACCACTTGATCCTGATCTACGGCCGCACGTATTGGAACAAGGTGCTCAATTGGCGTCACATGGTGCGCACCGGTACGGTCAGCGAACGCGATTACAAAATGCTGCAATTCGCCGACTCCGTGGACGAAGCGTTCGAGCACGTGCGGCACGATCTCGAAGCTCACCATTTGCATCTGGATCCCGAAGGCGAACAGCCCGCGCATCCTCACCAGATCATTCCCAATATCATGCGGCCGTAGCCCGCACAACTTTCCACGTTACAGCGGGTTTCATCAGCAGGCAGTCGTGCAGGGAAGTCACCAGCAGCTTCCAGGCTGCCGCGGAGGCTTGCCATGTTGAAGAGTATGCTCAAGAAGTCGCTGCTTCTGGCAGTCGCTTTGAGTGGATTGATGTTTCTCGGTAACGCCGGCACGGTGCGTGCCGCCGATTGGGGAGACCGCTGCGCGCGGCGCATCAATCACGAGCAGTTTGAATTGGATCGCGCGATCGCTCGTCATGGCTACCGCAGCTGGCAAGCAGACCACGAACGCCGTGAGCTGAACCGGATTCGCTATGAATGCGGCTATCGCGGCCGCTAGCGATTTATAGGCGCGCAAACCCGCGCGGGAAGACGGCGCAGCTGAAAAAGAAAAACGGGGGAAGAAGCTGGAGAGCTCTTCCCCCGTTTATTGGTTTCAGGCGGCCAGAAGCATGCGCAAACGTCGCTCGGGGCACTCACCGAAAGTAACTCGCCGCTCGTCCAACCGCCCGAATTTAGTTATTCGAAAAAGGCTCGAGCGCAAACACCGCTTGAAAGCGCCGCTTCTCGTCCTGGTCGTGCAGCATCACCACCGGCACCACCTTCAGCGAGTGCTTGCATCCGCGGCAGGTCGTTCCTTCGCCTTCCAGGTCCTGCACAAAGCCATCCGTGAAGTGATACGCTGCACGCGGCCGACGCGCCGCTTTCGTTCCCTTCGTTCCGCACTGCGGACACGTGAATTCCACGCGGTCCTCGAGCGGATCGCGGTTCAACGCAGCCCAGCCGGTATATCGAACGCCTACTGTTTCCAAAGAGTCTCTGCTCATAATCGCCACCTTCCAGTCCCCGAAAAACGCGCCAACTATCATCGAGGTTATGGAACGTTAGACGCATGACTGATTCAAAATGATGCATTTTCAATGCCGAAATATTGTGAACATTCTATTTGCCGCGCTTTCAATATGTTGCGGAGCGAGCGCGTCGTCATACTCGTGAAACCAAGCCTGCGGGGAACAACTCGGCGATGGCGGTGTCTATCACCTCAGAGATCGCGCGATCCTCAAAGCAAGACGCGACGCCACCCAGCCGCAGCATCCTTCGCGGCTGAATGAAGTCGGGCATCCCTCCCTCGGCGCGCCGCTAGCGAAATTTCTCTGTGTCCAAATCTTGCTGCGGAGGTGTGTCCGTGAGCGATCTGGGAAGCTTGTCGAGTTGCATGCTGGAGAACGATGCGGAAGCCCACATCCGCGGCAGGAAATTGCGGCAGAAAGCACTCGTCGCGTCCGTCGTATTCGAAGCCGCACTGATCGGCGCGATGCTCTTGTGGCCGCTCATCACGCCGGGCGTCTTGACGGGCCGCTTCATCGTCACGCCTGCGCCGCCATATCACGGAGGGGGCGACTCAGTCGAGAGGCACACAGTTTCGAGTGCGCGTCCGCCGGCGAACGCTGCTCATGCTCCAGCGCTTTGCCTCATGTGTGCGCCGCCAGCAGTACCCGTCGGCATGCGCGCCGTGCACGACGCTGCCGACAGCACCAGTCTCGACAATGCGCCCGGGATCGGCGATGGCGGCACGGATGGACCGCCGGGAGACAGCTCGTTCATCCCCGGAGGAATCGGCGATGGAAAGCCGCCGATGGAACTCCGCAGGCCCAGCCCTCCGCCACGTCCCACGCCCTTGCGCATGAGCGAAGGCGTGATGGAAGCAGCGCTCATCCACAAAGTGCAGCCGTTGTATCCCGCGATTGCGCCCGCGATGCACTTGGCTGGCACCGTGCGCTTGCGCGCGATCATCGCCACCGATGGCAGCGTTCGCCAGGTGGACGTCATTAGCGGCAATCCGCTTCTCGCTCAGTCGGCCGTCGCAGCCGTACGCGAGTGGCGGTATCGTCCAACTCGCTTGAACGGTGAAGCGGTCGAAGTCGAAACTCTCATCACCGTAAACTTCGTTCTGGATCAGCAATAAAAAAGGGGCGGAAGACACCCCGCCCCGCGTGCACCACAAGTGCCAACTTTTAGAATCGAAATATGATTCCCGTCGAAAATTTTGCGTTGTTCTGAGTAGCTGATCCGAAGCGGGTGATCACGTAATCGCCCTCGAAAATCCGCCAGGAAAATGCTGGTGCAATCTTCGCGTCGAATCCGCCGCCGAGTTCTGCGGCAAATGACGTGTCGCCGTATCCTGGTGCGCTGTAATGCGCTCCGCCGATCAGCACATGTGCGAACGGCGAAATGCGCGCCGGAAAAGAAACCTGCGGTCCAAACAGGAACGTGTGCACCGATTGGCTGTCGCCGTAATCGCCGGCGAATTCGCCCACTCCCCCAAGCCACGAATTGAATTTGTACTGGCCCGAGAGAATCCATCCGTTCAGGTTGCTCGTTCCGGGAGCGTTCTCCAGATGGAAGTAGGAATATCCACCGTATACCTCTACTTTGTCGCCCGTATCTTGTGCGTTGGCGCGCGTTCCCGCCGCCAAAGAGACCAAAAATATCAGGCTGAGTAAAAAGACGAACCTTCGTATCATCAAAATTCTCCTTATAATGTTTTATGAGATTTGTCCGGGGTAGCCCGGATTTTTTCCGCCTCGTATTTTCTACGGCGCTTCGAGACCCTGGGCGGTACGCGAAGCGCGACGGCTGGAACTAACTTGGATGCTTTTCGCAGCGCACGGGTTTCCGAAAATTCAAAGTTAAATGAGGGCTTCGCCGGAATTGCGCGCGATGGCTTCGCGTGTGGCATCCCGCAAACGGACGATTTCATGCCAATCGTTTCCCGCCGCCGGGTCTGGCACAATCGGCGCGCTGAACGTAACGGTGACGCGACCAGGGCGCGGCAGGATCGTCTTATCGCGGAGGACTTGCCGCGCACCACGCACGGAGACGGGACAGATCGGCCGCTGCGTATCCACCGCTGCCTTGAACGCACCCAATTGAAATGGGCGAATTCCGGCCATCGGCGTGAACGTGCCTTCCGGGAAAATCACGACCGACTCGCCGTCTTGCAGCGCGGCATCCACCTCTTCGGCCTGACGAATCCGCGCATGCGGATCGGCGCGATTGAACGCAAACTGGCCGCTTCGTTTCGCAATCGTGCTGATGAAAGGCATCTCGCGAATTTCGCCCTTGGAAACAAAACGAACCTCGGGCGGGAGAAATCCCAGAATCACCAGAATATCCAGATAGCTGGAATGATTCGGCGCGAAAATCCACGGTCCGGTCTGCGCTCGTTCGGCGAGAATTTCGCCACCTTCGACGTCCACTGGAACGCGCGCCGCGGCCAGCATCATGCGGGCCCCCGTCCGTGCAAAACGCGCCGCACGCTTTCGGTCGCGCGTTAATCCCACCACTGCCCACAAAGGAATCAAAACCGCTGAGAAAGCCGTGAGCGCACACGCGCCATACACGAACTCGTAGGAATTTCTCGCGGCTCGCTGTAGCCAGTGGAACGCCCGCGGCAGCGCCCCTCGCGCCGCCAGTCCTGCGATCTGTACCCAAGGTGCTTGCTGCTTCTTGCCCAGCTTTCCTTCCAGAAATAGCCGCCGCGTCTCGCTCCGCCGCAATTTCCCGCTCGACGTTTTCGGAATAGATTGCGGGGTCAGCAGCGCGATCACGTCCGGCGGCATTCCCATCGCATCCGTCACGACGCTCGAAATCTCAGTCTCGATTTGTTTCGCGCTCCCGGCATCGCGAATTTCCGCCGCCACCACCAGCCTCTCCGTTCCCGTACGTTCATCCGGCGCCCCAAACGCCACCACGCAGCCGGTACGGACTCCCTTCACGCGACCCGCAACTTCCTCCACTTCGTGCGGATAAATATTCCGGCCGGCCTTGATGATCATGTCTTTCGCGCGGCCGGTAATGTAAAGGTCTCCGTCTGCCCAATACGCCAGGTCGCCGGAATCCCGCCAGTCTCCCTCGCGCAACAACTCGCGGGTAGCCGTTTCGTTGTGATAGTAGCCGCTCGTCGCGGCGGGGCCTCGGAACCACAATCGTCCTTGCCGGCGCTCACCTAATTCGCGGCCATCTCCGTCCACGATGCGCACTTCCACCGACGGCAAAGGCTTGCCCGCGTTCACGAATTCCAAAGCCGTCGCGTCGCCGCCAGCAGCAGCCACCGGCACAGCACGCCCTTCGGATTCGAACTGCCCGCGATCGATGCGATCCACTTTGTATCCCGCGGCCATCTGCGGCACCGAAACCGCCAACGATCCTTCCGCAAGCCCATACACCGGAGACAGCGCGTCCCGCCGAAATCCGTAGGGCGCGAAGCGCGTCGCAAATCGTTCCAGAGTCTCGGCGCGCACCGGTTCTGCGCCATTAATTGCCGACCGCCAGGAACTCAAATCCAACCCCTGCAAATCTTTGTCCGCTATTTTTCGCACGCACAATTCATACGCAAAATTGGGCGCCGGACTGATCGTTGCGCGATGCCGCTGGATCGCGCGCAGCCAGCGTTCCGGCCGGCTCAGAAACGCCAGCGGCGACATCACCACCAGCCGCACGCCGGTAAAAATCGGCACGAACCACGCGCCAATCAAGCCCATATCGTGATACAGCGGAAGCCAAGACACGCAAACGTCGCTCGCCTGCACATGCACGCCGGAAATGATCGAACGGATATTCGCCAGCAGGTTCGCGTGCGTCAGGACCACGCCTTTCGGATCGCCAGTCGAGCCTGAGGTGTATTGCAAGAACGCGATTTCGTCGCCACGCGCGTGATGCGACAAATGTTCCACCGCGCGCCATTGCTTCGCCGTTTCCCCTGGTGCCTTCGCGGCCATCGTTGCAGAGCCAGTCCCAGTCCCAGTCGCGGCTGCGGCGTTGCCTAGCTTCTGCACGTTCAGTACGCCGCGCAAGGTCGGCACGCGCGGCTGCAGCAGCTTCGCCAGATTTTCAGCCTGCCGCCACGTGATCAGAAATCGCGCCTCGGCATTACGCAAAATATTCGACTGGCGCGTGGCGTATTCCGCGATCCGGTCCGCGCGGAACGGCGGATAAATCGGCACGGGAATTCCGCCGGCGAACAAGATGCCTGCAAACGTAAAGAAGAAATCCGCGCATGTCGGCAGCATGATGGCCACCGTCTGACCGGGTTCCAGCCCACGCTCTCGCAGCTCCACCGCGACGGCCGACGCTCGGTCGTACAGCTCGCCAAACGTAATCGTGCGCAGCCGTTCGTCTTCTTCGTAGATCTGTATGTGGACTCGATCCGGTTCGGCTACTCCGCGCAGGCGCAGCACTTCCGTCAACGTTTCGGCAGCGCGAATCTGCTGCTCGATGTCCGGGCGAATCGCAGGCGAAGCAGCCACCGGCGCATCCGCCACCGCAGCGGAGACGGCAGCACTCGCGCCGTTTCCGGCGGCGCGATTTTCTTCCCGCAGAATCGCATCGATCAGATCCTGTACGGTGTTCGCTTCGGCCACCACGCTATCCGGCAGGCGCAAGCCGCAAGCATCACCCAGTCGCAACATCAATTCCACGCGCTCCAGGCTGCCCAGTCCCAATTCGCGTTCGAGATGCGCGTGCGCGCCGCGGGCCGTGAACTCTTCCATGCCGCGTTCGTTTCCCAATTCCGCCAGAAGCTGGCGCACCGATGCCATGGCTTGCGTTTGCACAGCCGGCTTGCGATCGAGTTTTGTTCCGATTGCGCCCATGACGTGGCCGGGCAGTTCGTCGCGCATCACGCGCGCGGTGAAGGTCCTGCTAACGCGAGCCTACCACCGCCTGCCGCCCCATTCAATTAAAGCCGGATCTTCGCGCAAGGCGCACCTACTGCGCCATTCTGATCACCCTTCGTCTTGGCGTGCGCGCGCCTTTCAGCGAAAATGCCGCGAAATGGTTTTGTAGGCCCTTCGTACTGGCACTAAATGAACCCAGCGGTCTATCGACGCCCCCGCCGCCTAACGGCACACTCACAATGTGTTCGGGGCCGCGCAAGCCGCCCGAATGTCTGCACCTCCATCACCCCCATGCCCACGAGCGGCCGGCACCCCCACCGGCCGCTCCCCTTTTTCAGACCGCGTCACCAGCCGCCTGCGTTTCTACGTTTATTGACTCCAAGTCATTCACTCCAATAGGTTTGATGCGTTCCATAAACGATTCTTTCTTGACTTCCCTTTCGCGCGGTTCTATAGAGTCGCCCACGGGGTTGTGTTGGCTGGGGCAACAACACAGTCGTGGTTTGGGCGAACCGCCGCCCGTGTATTTTTCTACCTCCGCGGTGCCAGCCATCTCACGGCCAGCATGTTCTTGGCATGCGCGCGTCACAGGGAGGTGGGGTGTGAAGCTTCATCACGTGCTTCGCGGATTTTTCTTTGCAATATTTCTTCTCGCAAGTTTCGCTGCTCTCGCTGGCGATGCCTGGGGCCAGACCAATGCCTCTCTGCGCGGCACAGTAACCGACCAATCCGGCGGCGTAGTAGCCGGCGCAAGAATCACGCTAACGAACATTGGCACTGGCATCGCACGCACCAGCACGACAGGAGCCGACGGAACCTATCTCTTCGACCTCGTCCAGGTCGGCCATTACCAATTGACCGTGGACAAGCCTGGATTCGAAACCTTCCTTCAAGCAGGAATCATCCTGGAACTGAACCAAAACGGTCGCCAAGACGTTGCGCTTAAAATCGGCCAGGAAACTCAAACCGTTGAAGTCAATTCCAATGTCGTGCAAGTCGACACAACCAGCGCCGTTCTCGGCAAAGTTGAAGACGAACGCATGATCAACAGCCTGCCGCTGGCTGAACGTGACACGCTGCAATTGGGGCTGCTCCAGGCTGGTGTGTTCCCTCCGGACCAAGACGACACTTCAGGTAACGATTTTTCGGTGAGTGGCCAGCGATCAGAATCACTCACTTTTCTGCTGGACGGAGCCAACAACACCGACTTTCTGGGCAACAACATCGTGGTCAGTCCGAATCCCGACGCCGTCGAGGAGTTCAAGATCCTCACCAACAATTACGATGCGCAGTACGGACGGACCTCGGGAGGCATCGTCAACCAGATCACGAAATCGGGCACCAACGCTTTCCACGGCGACCTATTTGAATTTGCCCGTAACGACGCACTGAATGCTACCGATGCGTTGCTAACCCAGAAGGCTTCCTACGAAAGGAATCTATTCGGTGGGACGGTTGGCGGACCGATCAAGCGCGACAAGCTCTTTTTCTTCGTCGCCTACCAGGGAACCCGGCGGAACGAAGGCCAGACACCGCAGACATTGGCGGTTTTGGATCAGGCGGAGCGTGGTGGAGACTTCGGGGAGTTGTGTCCGGCGGGTTTTGATTCAACTGGCAACTGCACGAATACCGTTACGGGAACTCAGTTGGTCAATCCAATCACGGGAAACAATTATCCGTTCAACAAAGTTCCCGTCAATCCGGTGATTGCGACATACATCAAGAACTACTTACCACTTCCCAATCAACCCGGAACAAACAACTTCGTGGCTTCACCCATTGCTTCCATCAACGACGACCAGGGCGTCACGCACGTTGACTACACCTTCAGTTCAAAAGACACCTTCTCGATCGCTTATTTAATCGATGATTCACGCGGCTTGTTCCCGGAAGAGGGCGGCACCATCACCTCTACCACTGGTCTACAGCCCGTCGGCTCAGGAGGCAATGTACCGCTTGGATCGGGCGGCCTGGAGACGGCACGCACCCAGATTGGAACTTTCACGTGGACACATGTTTTCTCACCCACGTTGACCAACGAGTTTCGCTTCGGAGCCAACCGCTACGCCTCGACACAAGGTACTCCAACGGATCACACATCGCCGTCATCACTCGGGTTTACCAACGTTACTCCCGCTGACGCAAGTGCCCCCGCCCCTCCGACGATTTTCACTCCCTCGTTCAATTTGGGACCTTCGATTCAAGGGCCGACAACCCTCCACCGAGCGAGCTTTGAGTGGGCCGACAACGTCACTTGGTCCCGTGGAAAACATGAGATCAAATTTGGCGCGGACATCACACGCGTTCGCAACAATTTCAATTACGACTACTACAACAATGGGGGCTACGACTTCACCTTTGGAAATTATACTGGCAACGAATATGCGGATTTTGTTGGGGGCTTTTGGGACAACTACTACCAGTCCGATTACGCCGTTTACGGCATCCGAACCGGATCCTTCGCGGGCTATGCTCAGGATACTTGGAAAGCGACGGCCCGCCTGACCCTGAACTACGGCCTTCGCTATGAGTACTACATCCCCCAACACGATATTCACAATAACATTTTAGGTTGGTTCCCTGGCAAACAGTCCTCTGTCTTCCCGGGAGCGCCTCCAGGCGTTCTTTATCCAGGTGACCCCGGCACTCCCAACAGTGCCCTCGCCTATCCCAATTACAATAATTTCGCTCCTCGCTTGGGATTTGCGCTTGATATTTTCGGCAACGCAAAACTTGTGATGCGCGGAGGCTTCGGCATTTTCTACGACATCGAAGACGGCGCACTAAACCTTCAGTTTGGCGGCGAGCCGCCCTTTGGGTACATCGCCAACACGACGCCCTCCTGGGCGGGTAATTCATCGAACTCGGATTGCACTGGCGGCACTGCATGCGGAGCCATGGCAGATCCATTCACCCCGTTCGGCCTCACCAATCCATTTCCATTTACATTTAATGGATCCTTTCTAGTTCCCGCCATTCCCTTTGCGTATGTGACATACCCGCACTTCCGCACTCCCTACTCCGAGAACTTTAATTACGGCTTCCAGTGGCAAGCGACGAAAGATACGATGGTCGAGGCGGTCTACGTCGGCAGCCTCGGTCGAAGGCTCATCAGTGAAGCGGAAGTCAACTACCCCCTGCTCTCAATTGAACAATATCAGCTTGCCACCTACGGTCAGGTGTATGGCGAATGCGCTCGTGCGCTTTCGGCCTGCACTGGCGGCACGATCAATCCATCCGATCCCTATGACCCGACAGGCTCTCCTACCGGAGCTCAGCAACTTTTCACAAACCTCAGCAACGGCCTTTCAGATAGTCACCAGTTGCAGGTGACCGTTGACAAACGTTTTTCCCAAGGCGTTCAATTCCGTGCTGCCTATACCCTGGCCAAAACTATCGACCTCACCTCCGGCTTTCGCTCTAGGTCGTCTGAATACACCGACCCGACGGATTACCGGCTAGACCGTGCGTTGGCCGACTTCGACGTGCCCCAACGTTTGGTGTTTAGCGGCCTGTTTCAGTTGCCGTTTGATCATGGCATCCATAAAGAGGGGCTGTTAAAGAAGATTGCGAGCGGATGGCAGCTTAACGTTATTGCTTCGTTTCAGCGGGGCAATCCCATTACTTTTTATTCAAACAGCAACGCCAGCCAGCAAGATCAGAATCCAGATCTCACAAGGACCAACATTATCGGTCCCGTCCCGTATGTGAATCCGCGGAAAGCCAACGCCGCTTCCACTGGCTATGCCAGCCAGTGCAATGGCGGAAACGCATCGCCCGGCCCTTTCTGGATCGATCCGACGAACTTGGTTTGCGCTGCCTGTCCGTTCTCAGATCCCACTTGCGCCATGACCCAAAATCAGCCTGGCATCGCGCTCTTTACCTATGGAGACACGCCACGTAACTACATCCGAGGACCTGGTATCAACAACTGGGATATGTCGTTCGTGAAGACCACGAAAATCACGGAAAGCAAATCTCTGGAATTTCGCTCGGAGTTCTTCAACGCATTCAACCACGTTCAGTTCTTTAGGATTGATAATTCTGGGGGCAGCCCTACCTTCGGCCAAGTTCTCACCGATCGCGGCCCTAGAATCATTCAGCTGGCCCTGAAGTTTTATTTCTAAGTGTTGCCAGGCGTTCGCGCGGACTGCAAGGGCGTGAACGCGGAGCAAGCTCGAAACAAAAAAGGCCCAAGGCGGCTGGATCACCTCGGGCCTTTTCTTTCACTGCACCCCTGACACAAACTCAATTCCTCTGAATCGCGCTACCTCCCGCGGCCCATGGGCCGATAATTCCTCAGCGGAGGACGCGTCCGCGCCCGAAAATGCGGCGCTAGCGGTGGACGCACGGTATGCAGCGGCGCTCCGCAGCTTCCGCAGCGCTCCTGCGGCGCATCATTCAGACGCAGCCACCTCCCGCGCGCCATGCATTCCGGATTCAAACACTGCACCGTGCTGCCAGCAAATTCATGCATGGCCCCTCCTCGCTCTGAAAGGTGTACTTTCGCGCAGAAATGCCGACGCCGCGCAGCCCGCGCTGGGAAAAATCGTAAAGAGCCCGTAACGCGCCGTTAATGTGCGGAATTCTGCGCCGAAGCCTCTAGTGTGTCAAGAAAAATATCCACCATTAGTAGTAGTACGCTTCCCAATCGCCACTCGGCAAGTTTGGCGTCTCCCCAACACTCGAGCCACAGCTCTCGCCATTTCGCGCCTGCCAGCCCCGTGATAAGCGTCGCAATCTTCCGCGACTGCATTCCGCGTCCGCGCACCACGCTCTTGCCTATGCTAAAATCAAATGAAGGAGCGTGCCCCGATGAAATTCGGAGTGGTGCAATTTCCCGGCTCGAATTGCGACGAAGATGCTTACCACGCAGTCGCCGCCATCATCCACCAACCCGTCGAATTCATCTGGCACCAATCCGAAAATCTCGCAGGCTGCGATGTCGTCATTCTTCCAGGCGGCTTTGCCTATGGTGATTACCTGCGTACCGGCGCGATCGCGCGCTTTTCTCCCGTAATGAAATCCGTTGATCGCTTCGCGCGTTCCGGCGGCTTGGTCCTTGGCATCTGCAACGGTTTCCAAATTTTGCTCGAAGCTGGACTTCTTCCCGGCGCCATGATGCGCAATAAGGGCCTGCGTTACCTCTGCCGCCACGTCCACATTCGCGTCGAATCCACGGACACTCCTTTCACTTGCGCCGCGCAGAAGGGCCAAGTGCTGAAAATTCCCATCGCGCACAACGAAGGAAATTATTTTTGCGAACCAGCCGCTCTCGCCGAACTCGAGCGCAACAATCAGATTATTTTTCACTACGTGAAGCCCGACGGCGCAGACGCGGCCGAAAACGACCGCGAGGCCAATCCGAACGGGTCACTCCACGCCATCGCCGGCATCTGCAATCGCGAGCGCAACGTTCTGGGCTTGATGCCGCATCCGGAGCGCGCCGTGGAATCGCCGCTCGGCTCCGCCGACGGCCTGTTGATTTTCCGTTCCGTGGTCGCGAGCCTTAGCCGGCAAACGGCCGTTCCTGCGTAGCAACACGAATTTCATCCGCACCCGAAAATGCCCAAGAATGATTGACACGGAAATCAAGGTAACTCCACAACTCGCGGCCGAGCACGGTCTTACTCCCGAAGAATACGCGCGCACGCAAAAAATCCTGGGCCGCGATCCCAATTTCACCGAACTCGGAATTTTCAGCGTGATGTGGAGCGAGCACTGCTCCTACAAATCCTCGCGCGTGCACCTGAAACGCTTGCCGACGCGCGGCACGCACGTGGTCCAGGGTCCCGGCGAAAATGCCGGAGTGGTGGACATCGGCGACGGCCTGGTCGCCGTCTTCAAAATCGAATCGCACAATCATCCCAGTTTCGTCGAGCCGTTCCAGGGCGCGGCCACTGGCGTCGGCGGAATCCTCCGCGACATTTTCACCATGGGCGCGCGCCCGATTGCTGTGCTCGATTCGCTGCGCTTTGGGCCCATCACTCCGGGGTCCGGCGCGGGCAACGCGACCGACGAGGAAATCGCGCGCAACCGGCACATCCTCGATGGAGTCATCCGCGGCATCGGCTTCTACGGAAATTGTTTTGGCGTGCCCACTGTCGGCGGCGAAGTCGCCTTCGAGCCCTGCTATTCGAACAATCCGCTGGTAAACGCGCTGGCTCTCGGCATCTGCCGCCGCGAAGAATTATTTTTCGCCAAAGCCCGCGGCGCTGGAAATCCCGTGATTTATGTCGGCGCCAAGACCGGACGCGACGGAATTCACGGCGCGTCGCTTCTCGCTTCCGCCGAATTCAGCGAGGAATCGCAGCAGAAGCGGCCCAACGTGCAAGTCGGCGACCCCTTCATGGAGAAGTTGCTGCTGGAAGCGTGCCTCGAGGCGATGCACACCGGCGCCGTAGTCGCGATTCAGGATATGGGCGCGGCGGGCCTCACCAGCTCCAGCTCCGAAATGGCTTCGCGCGGCGGCCTCGGCATCGAAATTGATCTGGCGCGCGTGCCGCAGCGTGAAACCGGCATGACTCCTTACGAAATCATGCTCAGCGAATCGCAGGAACGCATGCTGCTTGTCGCCGAGCGCGGACGCGAGCGCGAGGTGTTCGCCGTCTTCCACAAATGGGGTCTCGACGCCGTCGAAATTGGAAAAGTCACCGAAGACGGCAAGCTGCGCGTCTTGAACCACGGCCACGTAGCTGCCGAAATTCCCGCGCACGCGATTGCCGAAGAAGGCCCGCGTTACGAACGGCCGATCGCCGCGCCCAAGCCGGGCAGCGCGGCTTCGCCTGCGCACTCGCCGCTCGTGCCGTTTGCGAAAGACGGCGCTGACCTCACCGAAAATTTCCGCCGCCTGCTCGCCTCGCCCACGATTGCTTCGAAATATTGGATCACCGAGCAGTACGACTCGATGGTACAAACCAACACGCGCTTCGGTCCCGGCTCTGGCGATGCCGCGGTGCTGCGCGTGAAAGAAACCAAGCGCGCTCTGGCCCTTTCAACGGACGGCAACAGCCGCTGGTGTTTCCTCTCGCCGCGCACCGGCGCGATGCACGCCGTCGCCGAAGCCGCGCGCAACGTAGCCTGCACCGGCGCGCGCCCCGTCGCCGCCACCAATTGCCTGAATTTCGGCAATCCGGAAAAAACCGAAGTGATGTGGCAATTCAGCGAAACCATTGACGGCATCGCCGAAGCCTGCCGCGCGCTCGAAGCCCCCATCACCGGTGGCAACGTCAGTTTCTACAACGAAACTCTGGGCAACCCGATTTACCCTACGCCGGTCTTGGGTGTTCTCGGCTTGCTCGAAGACGCCGATTGCGCTCTCGGCTCCGCTTTTCGCAACGAAGGCGACGCGATCCTGCTGCTCGATGGAATGAGGGAAGAACGCGGCCTGCGAGCCGCCAAGGAAGCGTTCCAGGAGTTTTCCTCCAGCGAATATGCCAAGACAATTCACGGAATCGTCGCCGGCGCGCCTCCCGAAATTGATCTCGCCGCGGAAAAGCGCTTGATTGATTGCCTGGTCCAGCTCGCCGCCGAAAAGCTCATAAATTCCGCCCACGATATCAGTGACGGCGGCCTCGCCGTCACGCTCGCCGAATCGTGCTTCGGTGCAGATGGCCTCGCAGCGCAAGTCGAGCTTGCGCCCGCGAGCCACGATCAGCAGGCGGAATCGGCCGTTTTCGGCGAACGCGGCGCCCGTGCCGTCGTCTCTCTTTCGTCCTCTTCGCTTGCTCGCGTGAATCAGATTGCGGCACAATGGAATGTGGCAGTGCAGCATATCGGTACAGTCACGCGTGGCGATTTTCGCATCCAATGTAACGGCTCGCCTGTGATACAAGGCTCTGTCGCCTCGTTCCACGACATTTGGAGCGGCTCGCTGCAAAAGGCAATCGAGACTGCATGAGTTCATTAATCCACACCATCGGCGACGATCATTTCCACGATCATTGCGGCGTGTTCGGCGTCTTCGGCCATTCCGAAGCCGCGAAGATGACGTACCTCGGCCTCTACGCGCTACAGCATCGCGGCCAGGAATCCGCCGGCATCGCTTCCACCGACGGCTCGCAGCTGCAAGTCCACAAATCCATGGGCCTGGTGCAGGAGATTTTCACGCCGGAAGTGATCTCGCGCCTTCCCGGTGACGCCGCCATCGGCCACACGCGCTATTCCACCGCCGGCGACACTTCGCTGATGAACGCGCAGCCCGTGGTGATTGACTGCAACAAAGGCAAACTTGCCCTCGGCCACAACGGCAATCTGACCAACGCCATCGAACTACGCAAAAAACTCGAACATCGCGGCTCCATCTTTCAAACCACCAGCGACACCGAAGTGATCGTCCACCTGATCGCCCGCAGCAGCGCGCGAAATCTCACCGGCGCCATCGCCGACGCGCTCAACCAAGTGGAAGGCGCCTACTCGCTGCTGCTGCTCACGCGCGATGAAATCTACGCCATTCGCGACCCGCGCGGCTTTCGCCCGCTGTGCATCGGCCGCCTCGACGGCTCCTGGGTCGCCGCCTCCGAAACCTGCGCGTTCGATCTGATTGACGCCGAATACGTGCGCGACGTCGAACCCGGCGAAATGGTCCGTATCTCACGCAGCGGCGTCGAATCATTCCACTTCGCGCCGGAAAAGCCACTTCAGCAATGCGTCTTCGAACACGTGTATTTTTCGCGTCCCGATAGCCTGGTTTTCGGCATGCCGGTGAATCGCACCCGCGAACGCCTAGGCCGCCTGCTCGCGAAAGAACATCCAGTCGAAGCCGATATCGTCACCCCTGTTCCTGACTCCGGCGTCCCCGCGGCCATCGGCTATTCCGCCGATTCGGGCATTCCCTTTCGCATGGCGCTGATTCGCAATCATTACATCGGACGAACATTCATCGAGCCCAGCCAGGCCATTCGCGATTTCGGCGTGAAGCTGAAACTCAATCCCGTCCGTCGAATGCTGGAGGGCCAGCGCGTGGTGCTTGTAGACGATTCCATCGTGCGCGGCACCACCAGCCGCAAAATCGTCCGCCTGGTGCGCGACGCGGGCGCCACCGAAGTGCACGTGCGCATCAGCTGTCCGCCCACAATTTCGCCCTGTTATTACGGCGTGGATACGCCGCGCCGCGAGGAATTGATCGCCGCCAACTATTCCGTAGAGGAAATCCGCAAATATCTCGGTGCGGACTCGCTAGGCTACGTCTCGCTGGAGGGGCTGCGCCTGGCCGTCGAAGATAACGACGACACCGGCCACAAATTCTGCACCTCGTGCTACACCGGCAGCTATCCGACCGAGCTGGTGCAACTGGAAGTGGAGGCTCATCGTGAAAGCTGACGTCGACGAAGCCGTAGCCGCCGACCGCGAACGGCAGGAAAAAGTACAGCACGCCCATCCCGCCACCACCGGCGATAAAGTCTGGCGCGAAGTCGTCTCCTGGTTTTGGGTGATTGTCGCCTTCCTTTTTATCGAAGGTACCCTGGTACAGGCCCGCGTGATTCCCAGCGGCTCCATGGAAAATACGGTGCTCATCGGCGATCATCTGATCGTCAGCCGCTTTGGCTACGACGCGGGAATTCCGTTCACCTCCTGGCACGTCCCGCTCTGGCGCGAACCGAAACGCCAGCAGATCATCGTGTTTCGCGCGCCTCTGCCCGAGCAGGGCTATCCCGATTTCATCAAGCGCTGCATCGGTTTGCCCGGCGACACAATTGACATCAAGCAAGGCGTCGTCTATATCGACGGCAACAAGCTCAACGAGCCTTACCGCCTCGATCCGCCCAATCCGCTGGAAAATCGCGGCCCTTATCATGTCCCGGCGAACCAATATTTCATGATGGGCGACAACCGCGAAAATTCTTACGACAGTCGCTACTGGGGCTTCGTCCCGCGCGAAAATATCATCGGCACGCCGGTTCTCATTTACATGTCTATTGACGCGCCGGAAGAAGTCTGGGAGCCCGGCCACGTCGGCGAACGCTTTGAAACCTATTTGAGTTGCGTGATTCATCCGGGAGAGATTCGCTGGAAGCGTTTGTTCCACGTGTTCTAAAATTCAGGATACTCGGGGCTTCAAGAAGTTTTTCGCCTCCTTCAGAGAGCAGATTCCATTCATGCGCTACGCCGATGCTGGAGTAAATATCGCGGCTTCCGACGAAACCAAGCGGCGCATTGCCGCCATGGCGCGCCGCACGTTCACGCACGGCGTGCTCGCTCCCATCGGCGGTTTCGGCGCGCTCTTCCAGCTTGACCGCAAGCGCTGGCGCGATCCAATTCTCGTTTCCAGCGCTGATGGTGTCGGCACCAAACTGAAAATCGCCTTCGCCACGGGGATTCATTCCACCGTGGGAGCGGATATTTTGAATCACTGCATCAATGACATCCTTACCGAGGGCGCCCAGCCGCTTTTTTTTCTGGATTACCTGGCCATGGGAAAAATTGACGGGCGCATCGTCGAACAAGTGATCGAAGGTATGAGCCGCGCCGCGCGCCATGCCGGCTGCGCGCTGATCGGCGGTGAAACCGCCGAGATGCCCGATTTTTACCCGCCCGGCGATTACGACCTCGCTGGTTTCGTCGTCGGCGCCGTCGAACGCAAAATGCGGCTCGACCCCAGCCGCGTGCGTCCCGGTGACGCGCTGCTTGCGCTGCCTTCCAGCGGCTTGCATACCAACGGCTATTCCCTCGCGCGAAAATTGGTTTTCGGCGTCGCGAAAATCAATCCCAATACCTACGTCGCCGAAGTCAGCAACAAAATCGGTGCGGAATTATTGAAACCTCACCGCGCCTACTGGCCGCTGCTCAAAAATATTTTGGCCCGCCAGTGGGTTACTTCCATGGCGCACATCACAGGCGGCGGCATCACCGGCAATCTGCCGCGCGCGCTTCCCAGCAACGTTCAGGCGGTGATTGACCTTGGTTCCTGGCCTGTGTTGCCCATCTTCAAATATCTCGCGCAACTCGGCGAAATCGATCGCGACGAGCTTCTCCACACTTTCAATCTCGGCGTGGGCATGATTCTAGTCGTCCCGGCGAAACACGTCTCGCGCGTCGAAACTGAACTGAAGCGCAAACGCGAAAAATTCTACCTGATCGGCCGCATCGAACGCGCCGTTCGCGGCAAGCCCCGCATCATCTACACCGGCAAGCTCGCGCTGTAAGTGCTCGGTTTGGAGAGCCTCCGGAACTGTGCTAATTTCGGGCAGCTATGAAAAAACGCATCGGCGTCCTGCTTTCAGGCCGCGGCTCCAATTTCGAAGCGCTGGCCGACAGCATCTCCGCCGGCCGCATTCCCGATTCTGAAATCGCGATCGTCCTAAGCAATCGCGAAGGTGCGCCGGGAATCGAGAAAGCGCGCGCGCGCGGCATTCCAGCGCAGGCGATTCCATCGAAAGGCCTCGAGCGCGAAGCATACGACAAGCTGGTCGTCGCCGCACTGCGCGAAAATAATGTGGACTTGGTCTGCCTCGCAGGTTACATGCGGCTGCTTTCGCCGCATTTCGTCGCGGCGTTTCCGAATCGTATCCTGAATATTCATCCGTCGCTGTTGCCAGCCTTTCCAGGCCTCGAATCGCAGCGCCAGGCCCTGGAACACGGCGCGAAATTTTCCGGCTGCACGGTACATTTCGTTGACGAAAATCTCGATGCCGGGCCCATCGTGCTGCAGGCCTGCGTCCCCATCGAAGATCGCGACACCCCGGATACGCTGGCCGAACGTATCCTTCGCGAAGAGCATCGCATTTACACCGAGGCGGTGAGAATTGTGCTGGAAGGGCGCTACCGCATCGAGGGCCGCCGCGTTCTGCTCGATCCCCAAAAAGCTCTGGAGGGAAAATAGTGGCTTCCGCGAAATTCAAGCCGGTCGAAGAACAGCTCGAGTACCTGCGCAAGGGCGCCGCGGAAATCATTCGTGAGGACGAACTCAAGTCCAAGCTCGAGCAATCGGCAAAGACCGGCAAACCTCTGCGCGTCTATCTCGGCGTGGACCCCACCGCGCCGGATATCCACCTCGGCCACACCGTCGTGCTCCGCAAGCTCAAGCAATTTCAGGATATGGGCCACACCGCCATTTTCCTGATCGGCGATTTTTCGGCGATGATTGGAGATCCCACCGGACAATCCGAAACTCGCCCGCCGCTCAAGCGCGAGCAGGTGGAAAAAAACGCGGAGACCTATCTCCAGCAGGTTTTCAAAATACTCGATAAGAGCAAAACAGAGGTCCGCTACAACAACGAGTGGCTAGGCAAGCTCACCAGCACAGAAGTCGTGCAGCTCTGCGCGCACTATCGCCTCGCGCGCATGCTCGAACGCGAAGATTTTCGCTCGCGCCTCGATTCCAATCAGCCCATCTCCGTCCACGAGCTGCTCTACCCGCTGCTGACCGCCTACGACGCCGTCGCGCTCAAATCAGACGTCGAACTCGGCGCCACCGAACAAAAATTCAACCTGCTCGTACACCGCGAAATCCAGCGCGAATACGGCCTGCCGGCGCAGGTCGTCATGACCATGCCCATTCTCGTTGGGCTCGACGGCGAACGCAAAATGTCTAAGAGCCTCGGCAATTACGTCGGCATCACCGACCCTCCCGGGCAAATGTTCGGCAAGCTGATGTCCATCTCGGACGATTTGATGTGGTCGTACTACGAATTGCTCACCGATTTCGGTTCGCCGGTCGTAGTGCGGTTGCGCGAAGAAGTAAAAATGGGTGTGCTGCATCCGATGGACGCCAAGATGCAAATGGCGCACACAATCGTCGCGGGTTTTCACGGCGAGGCCGCCGCGCGAGAAGCAGCCGACGAATTTCGTCTCGTTTACCGCGACCGCAAAGCTCCTACGGACATGCCCGAAATGAAACTAGCCTGGGGCAAACGTCCCCTGCACCTCTTACTGACCGAAGCGGGCTTGGCAAGTTCGCGCAGCGAAGCTGAGCGTTTAATCAAACAGGGAGCAGTCGAGGTAAACGGCGAGATCGCCAAAGAAGTAAAGCACGCCATCGCACTGAATCCAGGAGATCTGCTTTCGCTGCGCGTAGGCAAAAAGAAATTCTTGCGCGTAGTCGGGGTCTGAAAGTTTTGTCCCGCCGGCGTCCCGCCGGCTCTTTGCTCACCTACTGCCGCGCCCGGAATGGCCTGAACGGCGCCCTGCCGCCGCTACAAAGGCCTACTTCGATCTCTCCGCCAGATGTTTCAACTTCTCCAACCACGATTGGTCGCGCATCCGCACAGCCCGTCGCGTAACCAACTGATCGAAAATCTTCCCAAACATCCCCGGCATCTCGTACTTATCGCGCATCACGACCCGCGTCGTACCACCCGCACCCTGCAATTCCCACCGCTGCATCCCCCGCACGCCATACGAATCCTGAAACTGCCACTCCAACAAGCGTTCCCACTCGTACGCCGTAACCACAGCCGTCAACGCCATCTCGTAACGCTGCAATCTGCCCGTGATGCGCACCTTTTGCGCCACCGCAAAATCCGCTGCTCCGCCCTGCACCTCAAAATGCGCGTCCATTTCAATCCCATACCAAAGCGCCATGCGCTGCGGCACAAAAAACACAAAAATCTCGTTGGGAGTTGTGGCGATTTCTGAAATCAGCTGAATGTCGGACATCGCGAAAGGAAGGTTATCTCACAAATCGCAGGGAAAGCAGCAATTCCAAGCGCGCGCGCTTAATTCACTTCCACCAGCACCAGCGAAACATCATCGGTAGGTGGTCCCTCGCGCCATTCCGCCACGCGATCCAGTATCCCCTGCTTCATCTCGCCGAAAGGCAGCGACGAAGTTTCGCGTACGAATCTCTGCACGCCTTCCACGCCCAGCATCTCGCCCTTGGCGTTGAAAACATCGGTAATTCCATCGGTGTACAGCACCACGCGATCGCCCCGATCGAGGTCCACATCCAAACTCGCTTCCTCGTCCACCGCATCCGGCAGCGCCCCCAGCACCATGCTGCGCGATTCCAGCAGCCGCGGTTCTTCTCCCGCCCGCGCAACCATTCCGGGAGGGTGTCCCGCGCCCGCAAAAATCATCCGCCGCGCCGCACGGTCAATGCGCGCCGCCGCCACCGTGAAAAAGAACACCGAGCTGCCGATGTTCTGCATGACGAACCGGTTCAGCCCGCGAAACATGTTTCCCAGGTTCGCTCCCGCCCGCAATTGCGTCATCATTTCGGTGTAAATCCGGTTGGCCACCAGCGCCGATCCAATTCCGTGCCCCGAAACGTCGCAGACCAGCAGATTCAAATGGTCCTCATCGAGCGAATTCACCAGGCCGAAATCCCCGCCGATGGTGCGCACCGGATGATAAAAAGTTTCCACGTGCACCTTGCCCCAGACCAGCGATTTCGGCGCCAGGCTCTGCTGCACTCGCGCGGCGAGTGTCAGGTCTTCTTGAATCTCTCTGTGGCGTTCTTCGAGCTTCTTGTTCGCATCGCGCAGCTCGTATTCGGCGTTTTTGAGCTCGGAAATGTCGGTGAACGAAACAATCGTGTACTGCCGCCCATCGGGATCCTCGATCACTTTCGCGCTAATAATCACAGGCAACCGCCCGCCATCGCTCCGCGGCAGGACGAACTCAAACCGATTACGGCCCTGTATCCGGCTTCGTTCTTTTTGCTCTTCGATAAATTCGGCTTCCTCTTTTGTATAGAACTTGTACGAGTCCATCCCAAAGAGCTCGCTGCGCGGTATGCCGGTCATCTCTTGAAAATTGGAATTCGTGAATATTACGTTCCCGCAATCATCCGAGATGAGTACCCCTTCGTTCAGGCTCTCAAGAATGCCCTCAATTTGCTGGAGCCAATCTGGTTGCTCGACTTCCACGGAATCCCCTTTGCGCTTACGTCCAAATCCGGGGTCATATTGAACCATAACCACCCCTCTCACAAGAAGCCTGTCCGGCACCTGCGCAATTGGATTCGCCGAGGGGTTCCAAAGCTGCAAACGTTTGCGAACTAAAGTAAGGTGGTAGAGCGTAATACAAATCAGGAGAACTTGCGCCCTACCCTTTCGCCCTCATGCGGCGAAGGCGCGGCCATGCGCTCATGTCTGCGAACGGCCAGAAACTTCCGCCCGGCCCCAGAGGTATGCCGCTATTCGGCCTGGCATTTCAGTTTCTGCGCGATTCCCTGGGAACTCTGCGTCGGCTGGCGCGCGAATACGGCGACATCGTTTGCGTCCCGGTGCTCAACCAGCACCGCATTTTCCTGAATCACCCCGATTACATCGAGCAGGTTTGCATCTTTCAACAGGCAAAATTCCACAAAAGCAAACTCACCAAGGACGTCACTCAGCGCCTGCTCGGACAAGGATTACTGATCAGCGAGGGTGACTTCTGGCGCCGGCAGCGGCGCCTGGCGCAGCCCGCGTTTCATCGTAGCCGCGTGAATGAGTATGGGGCGACCATGATTGAGTGCGCCGAGTTGCGCATGCGCCAGTGGCGCGTTAAGGACGTCCGCGACATCACCCAGGAAATGATGGCCATGACGCTCGATATCGCCGTACGCACGCTTTTCGGCTCCACGCTACAGGCCAAAGCAGAACAGGTCGGCGACTCGCTCGGCTTCCTCATGCGCTATTCGCTGCGCAAAGCGCGCTCGCCCATCAAGATCCCCGAAAATTGGCCCACGCCCGCGAATCGCCGCGCCGATCGCGAAACGCAGTTCCTCGATTCGCTGGTCTACGGAATCATCAAAGCGCGCCAGGAATCAGGCAACTCGAACCATCATCACGATCTTTTGGCGATGCTGATGAGTGCCATGGACGAAGACGGCACGCAGATGACGCCCAAACAGCTTCGCGACGAATCCATGACGCTATTTTTGGCCGGCCACGAAACCACGGCCCTGACTCTTTCTTGGGCTTGGTATATGCTGAGCGAAAACCCTGCGGCCGAAGCATGTCTGCATGAAGAATTGCACGGTCTATTGGCTGGCCGCGCGCCGCAGATCGCCGACCTCGAGCGTCTGCCCTATTTGCGCGCGGTGATTAATGAAACGCTGCGGCTCTATCCCGCCGCCTACATTGTGGCGCGAACTTCCATCGCCCCGTGCACCATCGCCGGCTACGATTTCCCCGCCGATACCACAATGATCATGGCGCAGTGGGTCATGCACCGCGACCCGCGCTATTTCGACGATCCCGAGGTTTTTCGCCCAGAGCGCTGGCTCGATGGCCTGGAGAATCGCCTGCCCGCCGGAGCCTATTTCCCGTTTGGCGACGGCCCGCGCCGCTGCATCGGACAAGGTTTCGCGCTGCTGGAATCCGCGCTGGTGCTAGCCACCATCGCGCAAAAATACAGTTTCAAGCTGGTGCCCGGCCATCCAGTAATCCCCGAACCGCTAGTCACACTTCGCGCCAAACACGGGATCCGCATGACCTTCCACGCCCGTCAGTAAGTTTTATCTGCGAGTGCGGCAGCTTGCTGCCGCCTCTTTTTGAAGCGAGGCTGGCCTCGCGAACAGCGCCACAGCGAAATGATTCACTAGACCGTTCGCCGGGCGCCAGCACCTACTTCACAAATTCCCCGTGCTCGCCCTTCGCCCACGGATCATAAGTAAGCGCAAACCGAATCCGGTCCGGAATCGGCGGGTGCGAATAAAACATAAACACATCCACCGGGTTCGGCTCCGGATCCGATAAATCCACCTCGCCAAGAATCTGAAACGCCTGCGCCGCCACCTGCCCGGAATCCGGCGTCAACCCATGCGTCACTTCCAATCCATACTGATCGGCCTGATGTTCGAAATGTCGGCTGACCGCGCTACTAATCGGACTGGCCACAAACGAAAAAACGGAAAGCAGCAGAAGCAAAGCCGGCAGCGACGCCAAATCGTCCACGCCGCGTATGCCCCATTCTTTCCCCCAGCGCCGCAGAAACCATCCGATCGTGCGGAATCCCAGATAGAAAAGCACAAAAAGAAACACCGCCGCGAAGATCAAGCCTTTCCAAATATGCCCTAGAACGTAATGCCCCATCTCATGCCCGGCCACAAATACGATTTGCGGCGTATTCATTTTGGCGATCGTGTTATCCCACACCACGATACGTTTCGACGCTCCAATTCCGGTTACATACGCATTCAGCTCCGTGGTCTTTTCTCCCGCGCCCATCCAGAACATCCGCTCCGGCGGAATGTTCTCCCCCGCACGCTGCACCATTTTTTCCAGACTGGCGGTGAGCGCCGGATCTTTCTGCTGCAGCGGCTCGAATTTGTGGAACATCGGGTCCACAATCAAGGGCTGCAGAAACACCAAGACCACCGCGATCGGCAGCGACACCAGCCAGAAATAAAACCACCACCGCCGCGGGCTGCTGCGAATCACAGCATACAGAATGGACACCAGCACAATCCCCAACAACACCGCGAGGAATTGTCCCTTCGTCCAGTCCCAGAACCACGAGCCCCAACTCTGCACGCTCAGCCCGTACTTCCGGTCAACGGAATTTTGGTAGATGTCCGACGGCAAACCGAGAACGTCCATCGTCAAAATCAGCAGCGGCGCAAATATCGCTGCTTGCACGAAGCGGTTCCGCGAGGCGCTCTCCGCCCAATCGCGGAATTTCGGCCCGAATCTCCAGTAAAGAATCACCCAAAGGACAAACACGCCGTAGAAAAAATCAATCAGCGCGAATCGGAACCGAAATCGTCCCAGGTCCCGTGCCTTCCGATACAGTTCAGGAGGGAGCGTGTACGCCAGAACTTTCTTTTCTGACGTTTCCGCCGATGCGACGGCAGCCGACGGCGCGGAGGTTTGAGGAGCTCTCGTTGTCGCCTGTCCCGTCACGTTCGCCGAGGCATCCGTCAGTAGTAGGTGCGTCCTGACCGCCGCCTTTGCGCTGGGACTACACGCCATCAACTGTACCGACAACAACAACACAACCACGAGGACGCGAGGCGGCATCGTTGCTCCCAGAATTCTAGTAGTCGCAGACATGCCACAAGAAACTACGATCGAGTATGACTTGGCGGGCCCAACGCGCGCAAGCAGCCTACTGCAGCCTGATCCCGACGACCTGCCGCTTGGTACAGGGTGCCTCTTTGGTCGCGGGCCGCTATGCCGATTGCCTCTCGCGCAGCCGCGCGGCTAGAATTGAAGCTAGGAAACTGCTGCCCGGAGAAGCATATGAAAATCGCGCCTTGGAGCCTCGGAATTCTGCTGATTTTGCCGGTGGGTTTTGCCGCAGGTCAATCGCAAACGCCACCGCCGCCTCCGCAGCAGGACGCGCAGTCTTCTACCGCATCCACAACCCTGGCCGAAGCCGCCAAACGTGCTCGCGAGGCCAAGAAGGACCAGGCGAAGCCCGCCCACGTTTGGGACAACGACACCGTTCCCAAGGCCAGCGGTCAAATCAGTGTGGTAGGTGAAACGCCCGCCGCCGCCGATGCCGATAATTCTGCCCCCGTCGCAGCCGCACCAGCGGACAACTCCACAAATGCCGCTCCAGCGAAAACAGAAGGCAGCAGCGCGCTGAAATCGCAAATCGCCGACGCCAAGGAAAAATTGGCCACCATCAAGACCGATCTCGACCTGCTCGAACGCACCAATACGCTCGACTCCCAGATGTACTACGGAAAGCCGGACTACCAAACCGATACCGATGGCGCGGCCAAACTGAAAGCCGAACAGGATCAGATCGCCGCCAAGCAGCAGGAAATGGACGACCAGCAAAAGAAGATTGACGACCTGGAAGCCGAACTTGCGAAGTCCGCTCCGGCGAACACAGAAGACTCTTCAAGCTCGAATTCAAACTAACTCTTGCGCGCCTAGAATTTCGTGATGTCCACGGGTGTCAAGCCCTTCTCATCGCAATAATCGTGATAACGCTTCAGAAACGTCTGCCAGTTTTCGGTAGCGATGGTGTTACCCGCGGCGTCCACGAAATCCAGCGCTCCTTCAATCACCGCAAATACGATCGTATCCTCCTTGCCCACCATGCGCGGTGAATGCGTCGAGCCTGCCACTTCAAAAACCACGTCGCCCGCTTCCGAAACCCAGCCCTCGTCGTAAGTCCACGCACCTTGCACCGTGTAAACCACGACGGTACCCGGATGGAAATGCATTTGCAGCGCCGCTCCCGGCACCGAGCGAATAAACAAAATGATTTGCCCCGTGATCGGATTTAGCTTGATCAGCTTGATGAAATGCCCGGGCGCCCACGGCACCCAAGGCAAACCTTTCGGATCCGTGTGGCTGGCCAAAGCCTTGTGAACCGGATGCGTGCCGGTGCTCATGATTCGATCCTCCAGCGCAAACGCTCTTCATGCGCGGTGCGGACGAAAATACAATCCGCCGCGCGCCTCGAAGGGCCTACAACAACGCATGCCTCAGCCGCTGTCAAGCAGATTGTATTTCGTTCCAGCCACTAGCCACTAACCACTAGCCACTGCCGTTATCCCCAAAACTGCCGCCGCAAGAAAGCAGCAGCTCAACCCAAACAACAGCCCGCCGCGCCGCAAGCCTCGCGAACGCGGCAGCACATTTATGGACGCCGGCAGGCATAACTGCCACATGCCCCGCAGTGCTATCATCCCGTTGCTTCCAGCGGGGCGCCGCGAAAAACGCGCCGATCGGATCGTCCATGGCTCGAATCACGGTATCCGAGATTCACGAACAGGCCTGGTTTCCCAAATTTCTTCGCGATGACGTGTTAGACGGGCTGCAATCGGTATTTCGCTTCGGAAAAATTTACGATCCCGTTGCCTCTCGCCTCGCCGCCGCCGTCAAAGCCGCCGGCGCCCATCGCGTGATTGACCTCTGCTCCGGCGGCGGCGGACCTTGGGTCTCGATGCGTCGCGCCCTGGCCACGCAGAATTCCGGCCAACCCTTGGATATCTGCCTCACCGACAAATATCCCAATATCGCCGCCTTCCAGAGCGCCAGAGAAGTTTCCGGCGGCGCCATTAGCTATTTTGCCGAGCCGGTGGACGCTACCACTATTCCGCTGGGCCTCGAAGGCTTTCGCGTCCTGTTTACTTCGTTTCACCACTTTGCTCCCGATCAAGCCACTGCCATTCTGCAAAGCGCGGTCAATGACCGCCAGGGTATTGCGATCTTCGAAGCTGCCAGGCGCCGTCCTCTCAGCGTTCTCCTAACTTTTCTGGTTCCGCTTGGCGCCCTCTTCAGCGTTCCTTTCATTCGCCCATTCCGCATGTCGCGCTTGTTCTGGACGTACCTGATTCCGGTGATCCCGTTCGTGCTTTGGTTCGATGGAATCCTCTCATGCTTGCGCGCCTATTCGCCCGCCGAGCTCTCACAATTGATTTCACGTCTGGAAGCGAAAGACTACAAATGGGAAATAGGTGAAGTGACCGGCCGGTTTGCTCCGGTGACCTACATGCTAGGCTACCCAGAGCGGCTTTTCTGACGGCAACCGAGTGCCGTTTTTGAAAGTGGAGGCTTGTAATCTAACGACGGAATCGTTTAGCAGACTTACGTTTCGCACGCCGCGACGTGGGCTTCGCTCGGCGTGCAATCTTCTTGCGACGTTTTTGCTTAGACCGCGCCTTGCTGCCACCCGTGCGCGCCAGTTCTCGCCTTCGCGCCGCGGCCCATCCCGGCTTATTGCTCTGTCTCCCACGCGCGATCGCCAAGGCGTCCGCCGGAACATTCTCGGTGATGGTCGAGCCCGCCGCCACATAAGCGCCATCTCCGACGCGCACCGGCGCCACCAGCGCCGTATCGCTCCCGATAAAAACGCGATCGCCGATCGTGGTTTGATACTTGGCCACTCCGTCGTAGTTGCAGGTGATCGTCCCCGCGCCAATATTTGACCCGCGGCCGATTGACGCGTCGCCGAGATACGTAAGGTGATTCGCTTTCGCTCCTTCGCGCACCACCGAATTTTTCACTTCCACAAAGTTTCCGATGTGCGCGCCCGCGCGTATATCCGCGCCAGGACGCAATCGAGAAAACGGCCCCACTTGCGCCTTGCTCCCCACCCGGCTCGCGTCCATCACCGTATGCGCACCGATAAAGGCGTCGTCATCCACGCGCATATCGCGCAGCACGCAGCCTGTTTGAATCTTGCAGCGTGCGCCCACGCGCGTCTTCCCCAGCAGTTGCACGCCCGGCTCAATCACCGTGTCGGGACCAGCCATAACATCCGGATCAATCGTCACCGTTTCCGGCAGATAAATTGTTACCCCCGCATCCATCAGTTCAGCAGCCTTGCGCGCGCGGAAAATTCGGTCAATGTTTGCCAGCTCGCCGCGAGTATTGCAGCCCAGCACTTCATTCGCATCAGCGGCCACATAAGCAAGCACCCGCTCGTTGCGCTGGCGCAGCAAGCCAATCGTGTCGGTCAAATACAGCTCGTGATGCGCGTTGTCCGGCCGCAAAGCATTAAGGCATGGCCAAAGTTTTTCGAGCGTGAAGCAATAAATGCTGGAGTTCACTTCGCGGATCGCGCGCTGTTCGGGCGTGGCGGCCTTTTCTTCCACCACGCATTGCACGCGCCCCTCGGAATCACGCACCACGCGCCCATAATTCGAGGGATCATCAAGTTCGGCGCTGAGTATCGTCGCAGCAGCCTCGCCGCGGCGGTGGGTATCGAGCAGCGCGGCGAGAGTTGTGGTACGCAGTAGCGCTGCGTCGCCCGCCACCACGATCACGAACTTCGCGCTCTTGCGCATCTTGCGACGCGCCGTTTGCACGGCATGCCCGGTCCCGCGCTGTGGTTGCTGCACCACGGTTTCTGCGCCCAGCGCTTCGGCCACCGCGCCAACTTCTTCCGCCTGATGACCGACCACGGTCAGCACTTGCGCCGCTCTCAGCGGCTGGCACGCGCGCATCACGTGCTCGATCAGCGGCCGCCCGCCCGCGCGATGCAGCACCTTCGCCAATTCCGAACGCATCCGCGTTCCTTTGCCGGCCGCAAGGATCAAGACCACTGTGTCAGGTGCGCTCATCCGCAGGCTATTGTCGCTTCCATCCAACGCTTTGGCAATCGAAACGGCCTCGCCCACCGCATAAAATTGCCAAAATTGTTAACCGAAGGGATATATTGGCGGTAAAATCAGGGGGTAAAGCATGTTCTGTCCGCAATGCGGCACGGCCAATCCCGATTCAGCGCAGTACTGCTCGAAGTGCGGAACTTCTTTCACAGCAGCTCACGCCGCGAGCGCCGCGCCCGATCCGGGACCAGCACCTATCGCTCCAACAGACGTCCGCACCAGCGGTAAAGCGATTGCCAGCCTGATCTGCGGGATCTTCACCATGTTCTTCCCCGCCGGGATCGCCGCGATAATCCTGGGCCACCTCTCCCTTGCTGACATCCGCAAATCGTCGGGACGCCTCGGCGGCCGGGGAATCGCAATCGCCGGCCTCGTACTTGGTTACGCCGGCACCGCGCTGATTGCCCTGATTCTGCTAATCGCCGCCTTCGCCATTCCGAATCTGTTTCGCGGAAATATCAAGGCGAACGAAGCCTCGGCGGTGGGCGCCCTGCGGATCATCAACGTTGCCGCGGCGACCTACCAGAGCGAATACGAAAATGGATTCCCTTCGAGCCTCGACCCGTTGGGAGGCGATCGCCGAGCCGCCGCGACCTGCAATCACGCCAACTTGCTCGATCGCTCGCTCGCGGAAGGTCGAAAATTCGGATACGGCTTCACTTATACCCCGAAGTACCCGGATGGCTCCACGGAGCCGGTCATTTCTCCGAAAGCGGCGGCAAAAGGCTGTGCTTCAGGTGGCGCTTCCGGCTACTCGATAACCGCCGATCCGCTTCAGCGCGGTTCGACGGGACGAAGAAGTTTCTACACCGATCAAACCGGAGTAATCCGCTATGCGAATGACGGTGAATCAGCCACAGCGGATAGCCCTCCGTTGGAATAGCCCGTCCGTCACACGGGAAACGATCGGGTCTAGCCCAAAGGCACGAACTCAACGAACCGGTCCAATCAGGCCTCTTTGACCGCTTCACCCCTTAAGAAATTTTCAAGTCGAGCGCACGGAATCCCGTCATAATTTTGTGGCAAGGCAGCAGTTCTGCCGCTACTTCCGGATAGCGGGTATCTTCGGCGGACTGTACATTATCCGAACCTTCAGATAGTGCGTCAGGATTGAACGGAGAAGGCGGCCATTCACACGGTCCAGGCCAGGAAAATGCACGCTCTCGATAATCCCATCTGGAATTCGCTCACCACCCTGCATGCCCACTTTGCCGAAGGCGGCGCTCTCGCAAAACGCTTTCCTCCCGACGTCACCACTCTCGCCGCAATGCGCGAACCAACCGTCGAGGCCTACAGTTCGCTCGCGCAAGTTCTCAAAGGTTTCGGCGCAGCCTTGTTTCTCGATCAAGCTCCCGTGATTCCTCCAGGATGGAGCACGATACACGCGTCCGAAATCCTCCAGATGGTCTGCGAGAAATCCGAAATAGAAGCCGAATCCGAGGAAGACCCCGCGGAGGTACTCACCATAGCCGACACGAACGAAATGATCGCGCTCGCTGAATTAACCAAGCCCGGCCCCTTCGGAAAGCGCACCCGCGAACTCGGCCACTATCTGGGTATCCGCGAATCGCGTCGTCTGGCTGCCATGGCAGGAGAAAGATTGCATCTGCCGGGGTACACCGAAGTAAGCGCCGTCTGCACGCATCCTGATTTTCAGGGCCGCGGCTTCGCCCGCCATCTGATTTCAGCCCTCATGCGTCGGATCATGCAGCGCGGAGAAATTCCCATATTGCATGTGAAGCAGGAAAATGTCGGTGCCATTCACGTGTACGAGAAACTGGGCTTCCGCTTACGCCGTCTCATTCATTTCGTAGTTTTGCGCCCGGTGTGAGCCGCTTCCTCGCGCGCGGAAGCGAGCGGCAAGCACTCAGGAAGAAGCGGGAAGAGGATCAGAAAGAATGGGACGGGAAACAGCGGAGACTTGCGTCGCGGGCGATTCAGTCCACAATGTTCGATCGGCGAGCAAACGGGTAACAAGCTGAGTATGCAGCGCGTGCCCGGCTTTGTGCGCCACAATCCGCGCCTTCAAAGGACGCCCCACCAGTGCCAGATCGCCGATCAAGTCCAGCGCCTTGTGCCGCCCAAATTCATCCGCAAAACGCAGCGGCCCATTCAGAATACTCTCGTCATCCAGCACAATCGCATTTTCCACCGATCCGCCGCGAATCAATCCCATCGCCTGCATGCCCGGAAAATCTTTCATGAAGCCGAACGTTCGCGCAGGTGCCAGTTCGCTGCTAAAAGATTCCCGGTCCACCGTCATTTCCACTTCCTGCGGACCCACTTCCGGATGTTTGTAGTCCACGAAGCAATGCACGCGAAATTCGTCGGCCGGATAAATCCCGATCCTGCGGTCCCCGTCGGAAAATTCCAGCGGTTTGATCACATGGATGTAACGGCGCTGCCTTCGCAGCTTGCGTGTCCCGGCCTTCGCCAGCAACTCGATAAACGGCTTCGACGACCCATCCAAAATCGGAAGCTCCAGCGCGTCTATCTCAGCGTACACATTGTCCACGCCGCAGGAATAAAGCGCCGCCAGCAAGTGCTCGACGGTCGAAAGCAGCACGCCCTGTTTCATCAGGCTCGTCGCGTAGCTGACGCGCGCCACATTCCTGACGTGCGCTTCGATCTCGAAATTGTCCAGATCCACTCGGCGGAAGACGATCCCGGTGTCCGCCGGTGCAGGCAGCAAACGAAGCCGGCACTGCACCGCAGTGTGGAGTCCCACGCCGCGTGCTTCTACTGGACGTTGTATGGTGAGTTGGTAAGGCATGCCCCAGGGCCAGCTTCCTTTGATGCACCTCTGTAACCGCTTGGTTGGATTTATGATGCTGTAGAATCATCGATTTAGGAGAGGCAGTAAAGGAAAATTATTTCCAATGTGGCAAAGATACAACAGAATAGCGCTTGCCCGTGTGGTTCAGAATGAACAGCTTCCTGTCGGACTGGAGTAGAGGGCTTACGCCGAAATATTGAGGAATTGGCCTTGAGTCTGAGAAATGGGTTTGCCGTAGAAGCCGCCTTGCACGTCTTGGCTCGCGGCTGCGAGCGACGCGTGCAGTTGCTGAAGCTGCAGCACCGCAGCCACAGTTTGCTGCTGCGGCAAATTCGCCGACCCGCCGGCGCCCACGCTTCCGGATGGCGCGCTGCCGGAATTCTGATTCGCCGGTTGCGTAAGGATTTGCGTCTGATCTTGCGTCGTAGCCGCACTCTGATCCTGAGCCTGATTCTGTACGGCCGCCGGCTGAATCGCGGGACCGCCAGCGCCCTGATTCGCGTTCCCGCCGCCACTGGCGCCGATCTGCGCCGCATTCGTTTGTTCATCTTGCGTGTTCGCAGCCGGCTTTGTCTCTGCACTGACAGCCGAAGGCTGCATCCCCTGGACGAATTGCCGCAACGCCTCCGGATCGTTGACCCACAGCAACAGCGACATCCGGTTCATCAGGCTGATCTCTTGCGGATTGATGCCGAGCCGCTGCAACTCCTGATCAAGCTGCTGCAGCGTTTCCTCCGGCGCCGTCGCACTGCCACTCGTTGCCGCCGCGCTGCTTGCTGCTGCGTTCGCGGGATTAGCCCCAGTCGCGGGTTGCGCGGCATTCGCCGCCACAGCCACCGCAGTCGCGTTAACGGACGGCTGCGTCAGTATCGGCGCCGGGGGCGGTTCCTGTGCCACTCCGGTCTGATCGGCGGATGGGGCAGTCGAATTCGAATTCGCGTTTCCCGGTCCATTCGCGCCATTTTCTGAATCGCTCGGTGGGAACGTGAACGCGTGCGCCAACCGCGTGAATGCCGCAGCCGGAACGAAATTCTGCGCCGCCGTCTGCCCCCGATTCGCAGGCGCTTTGCCCGAAAGCGTCACGGTATCCTGCTGAGCTGCATCCGACGGTGCCGCAGGAGCTTGACTCGCCTGAGGTACGTGGTAGACAACCTGCGACGGCGCGACTCCGCCTGCATCCGTCGCGTCGAGAGCTGCGGATCCGCCTGGAATCACGGTCGTTAGCGCAAGACTGACCGGTGCCATCCGTACCTCCTTCCCGGGCCACTAAGTCCGGAGAATCAGCGGGTCCGCTCCTCGGCAAGAAGTGCCGTTTCGGAACGATGCAGCCGCTGGAACCTTGTGATTCCTGTCTAGCGTATCGGCTGCCGGGCTTATACCTTTAGCGCCAAGCCTCCCTCCTTTGCCGCCCCCGGTTGTCTCTCTGCTGCTCTTCCGCGTACAATACATAATCGAAATCATTCACATGGCGACCCCATTCACCATTCTTCCCGATTTCACTCCGCCTCCCATGGCGCACCCACGCCCGTCCTGGCTGCGCGTTCGCTTCTTTGGCGGACCGAAATATCAGGAATTGAAGCGCACCATGCGCACGCTCGATCTCCACACCGTCTGCGAAAGCGCGCGCTGCCCCAACATGGGCGAATGTTGGGAGCATGGCACCGCAACCTTCATGATTTTGGGAGATATCTGCACGCGAGCCTGCGGATTCTGCGCAGTACCCAGCGGCAAACCGCTCGGCCCTCCCGCCGAAGACGAGCCGGAGCGCGTCGCTGAAGCTGTCGCACGAATGGGCCTGCGCTACGCTGTCGTCACTTCCGTGAATCGCGACGATCAGCCCGACGGTGGCGCCGCCATCTTCGCGCGCACCATCTCTGAAATTCGCGCGCGCGTCCCGGGATGCAAAGTCGAAGTCCTGATTCCCGATTTTCGCGGCGATTGGAACGCTCTCGAAACGGTAATGGCCGCCAAGCCTGACGTCTTGAATCACAACATGGAAACCGTTCCGCGCCTGTACCGCCAGGTCCGCAAGGGTGCCGTGTACGAGCGTTCTCTCGAATTGCTCCGCCGCGCCGGAGAACTTGTCCCCGGGCTGCCCACAAAAACCGGCATGATGCTGGGACTCGGCGAATCCCGCGACGAAGTTCTCGCCGCCATGCAAGACATCGCCGCGCAAGGCACGCACATCCTCACTCTCGGCCAATACATGCAGCCCACGCCCGAACACCTGCCCATCGAGCGCTACGTTCATCCCGACGAGTTCGCCGAATTCAAGCGCCTCGGCGAATCCATGGGCATCAAACACGTCGAGTCCGGGCCGCTGGTTCGCTCGTCCTACCACGCCTTTGAACAACAAGAAGCCGCGCGCTAGTACCGGCGCAGCTCCAACCCGTGCCGCCACGCCGCCCGCGGCATTTCCCATCTAATTTCGCTTCAATTAGAATTTCCGGCGTGACGTTCCCATGAACCCCTGGCGCGGCCTGAAAAATCTTCCTCGCGAAATGTGGATCCTCTGCGGCGCCACGCTGGTCAATCGCTCCGGAACCATGGTGCTGTCCTTCCTGGTCCTCTACATCACCGCCACCCGAGGCGTCTCTCCCCCACGCGCCGCGCTCGCTCTCACCGTTTACGGCCTCGCGGCCCTGCTCGTGATGCCGCTCGCCGGACGCCTCGCCGACCGCGTCGGCCCTCTGCCCATCATGAAAGCGTCGCTATTCCTCACTGGCGTGCTCCTCCTCATCTTTCCTCTCGCCAAAAGCTACGCTGGAATCTTGATGATGACGTTTGGCTTCTCCGTACTGAACGAATCCGTCCGTCCCGCCAGCCTCTCCATGATTTCCTCGCTCGTCGCTCCCGCCCAGCGCAAATCCGCCTTCGCCCTCAACCGCCTCGCTGCCAATCTGGGCATGAGCGTTGGCCCCGCCATCGGCGGAATCCTGGCCGTCTATTCTTTTCGCTGGCTGTTCCTCGTCGACGGTGCGACTTCGATTCTTGCGGGCCTGGTCCTGGTCCTCGCTCCGTGGCGCAACATGAGCCAAATCAAATCCCAGGAACCTCAATGGGAAGACGCCGAAGATCTCGGCCGCGAAATCGAAGCCGATAGCACCACGCCGCTAGCCGCGCTGCATCCCACCACGGACCTTCATGCTTTCCGAAATCGCCGCATGCTCTATTTCATTGCCGCGCTCATTCCCGTCCAGCTCGTCTTTTTTCAATTCACTTCCACGCTTCCACTGTTCCTGGTGCACAATCTCCGTTTCCCGGAATCCATTTACGGCACCATCTTCACCGTCAATACTCTGCTGATCGTCGCGTTGGAAGTCCCGCTGAACTCGGCGATGGCTCACTGGAGCCACCGCCGCACCCTCACGCTCGGCGCGTTGCTCTATGCCGTGGGATTCGGATCCTACGCGCTGGTGGGCATCGCTCCGTTCGGTAAGACGGCGGGCGTTTTTGCCGCCGTTGTGATTTGGACGTTCGGCGAGATGATCATGATGCCCGGCAGCTCCGCGTATGCAGCAGAAATCGCTCCTCCGGAGCGCCGCGGAGAATACATGGGTCTCTACACCATGTCCTTCAACGTCGGTTTTTCTGTGGGGCCGCTGCTGGGCGCAAGCCTTCTCGGCCGCTGGGGACCGAGTGTCGCTTGGGGAGCTGCTTTTGTATCCGGCTGTATTTCCGCTCTGATGATGAGTCGCATTGGAACGAGCCCAAACAAGAATAAGAACGCGAACCAGCCTGCGCTAGTTGATTGAGCCACTGGCCAGTGAATTTACCAACTCGTGCGCATGCGCGGCGCAGCCCGTGCAGTTGCCGCACCTGCCGCAATTGTTGCAGGCGGGATCCGCCGCGGCAATTGCGTTCACCGCGCGAAAATATTCAGCGGCTTTTTCGCTCCGGCCCATTTCCAGGTTCAAATTTCCCAGCATCAGTTGAAAGATTGGATTTTTGGGGTAGCGCTCCACCAGCGGCTCGGCAATCGCGATTGCCCGTTCGTATTCCTGGTCGTACGTGCGCAAGTTTTTCGCCAGATAAATGCGCATTTCCACTGGCGTCAGCACGCCATGTTCGATCGCGGTCTGCATCTGCTGGATGCCTTCTTTCTTGTTCCCGCCGGGAATACCCATGAAAAAGCGCAGAAATTTCACGATGCCAGGGAGCGAATCCACATAGTCGTTGTAGAGCCCGACTCCTCCCGTCGCATCCGCCATCTGCGGATCCAGTTCCAGCGCGCGCAAAAATTCAGCCCGTGCCGCCACGCCCGCATGCGCCACCGCGTGATTTTCTCCGCGCAGCGCTTCCATCCGCGCTCGCAACGCCAGTCCCAACCCGGCATAGAGGTGCATTTCCGCCGTATCCGATTTTGCCAACTGCTCCTGCGCAAGCCGCGTGATTTTATCCGTCAACGCGAGGTACGTTTCATCCTCCGGCCGCTTCCCGCGCTTCCACGCGTCCACAATTCCATATTTCACCTGCGAGTTGGTGCAAAAAATCTTCCACCACTGCGCTTCGCCTTCCAGCAAATACCCCGACGGGTTATCAGGCTGCGACTGCTCCAGGCCGTGAAGTATTGCGATGGCGCCGTCGAAATCTCCCGAGTACATCGTATCCATCGCTTGCTTGGCCTCGGGCGGCAACTCAAGCTTTCCTCCAGCGTGTGCCGGCAACGCGCTCATCGCGCACAAGATCAATACGCGCAGCGCCCAGCGGCAAAAGGCATGCAGAAATTTCGCGCTCGCAATCATTTCACTCTCTTCACCCCACCCACCAGCCATGCCGCGGTAACGTACATCACGAAACACTCCAGCGCAAACGGCAGAAATCCCAGAAACCCCGGCGCCGGCATTTCAAATATTTTCCACTGCTGGAACATCGGAAATATGTAATGCCACTTCGCCGCCGCCCAATAATTCCAGAACTCCCAAAGCCACCCGCAAATCCACCCAGCCAACACGAACCCGTAAACCCGCCGCCGAAACCCTTCGGAAAGGTCGCCCAGAAACGAAGGCAGACCGAGCCGTCGGTTGATTGGGTCGAGAAACAGCAGAAAACCAATCCACACGAGCGCAAATAGATGAGCGCCAATTCGCCGCGGGACGGCCAGTGGCGCAATCAAGCACGCCGCGCCGCAAATAATCAGAATATTTTCCGTCGTCCGCGAAATCTTCCAAGGCTCGCCGGGCAGAGGCGGCAAAAGCGCCTGCACCAAATCGGAAGTCTCGAAAATCGCCGGCGTAATCGTCGCAAATGACCATCCATAACCGAAATACCCCGCCAGCCAAGGCAACGGCACGCCCACGTAAGTCCAATTTTGCAGCCGCAGATTGTACGCTTCGAAAATCAACCACAGCGGGATCGAAAGCAAAGCCATCCGCGCCACCACCACCGGTGCATCATTCAATCGCGAACGGTTCGTCAGCGCTAAAACCGCCGCATCCGCGATCAAAATGTAAGCGCTCCAAGCGATTGGCGTGAAATACGTGGCCACCGGCTCGACATGCGCGAACATCAGCACTTCGGCGCACACCAGCGCCACCCAACCAAGCCAGCCGTAAGCCGGAAACGCGCGCCGCCGCCGCGCGCGCAGAAATCCAATGACGAGCACCAAGACGGTCGCCGCGGTGATCGCCACTCCAAGAAGCGTTCTGAGAGGTGTACCGACAAATGTCACGGACAGGTGGGTGGTTGGCATCTGGGTGTTGTCGTGAGTGTGTAGAACCTGCTTAAGAACTCAAGAATCTTTGTGGGTCGTGGCTTTAGCCACGACATACAAGGTTGCGAAATGATCTGCGGCTTTAGCCGCTGAAGTTCCCTCCTTCTCAACCTCAAGTAGGCCCCTCACTGAACCATGTTATCCCAGCCCCCCGCAGTTTTCGGCCAGCCCCGCGCGCCTTTCTTGCTATGCTGGCCTTCCTCTCGCGCGCACAAAAAATGCCCGAACCCGAAAAACTCGAACGCGGTCTGGGCCTCGTCGAAGCCACCTCCTTGAATATGACGTTCATGGTCGGCATCGGCCCCTTCATCGTCATTCCGTTCATCATCCGCTCCATGGGCGGCCCGCAATGCATCCTCGCGTGGATCGTCGGCGCCGTCCTCGCGGCGCTCGATGGCTGCGTCTGGGCCGAACTCGGCGCCGCCATGCCGCAAGCAGGCGGCAGCTACGTTTTCTTGCGCGAAGCCTACGGTGCCAATCGCCTCGGCCGCCTGATGTCCTTCCTCTACATCTGGCAAACGCTGTTTCAAGCGCCGCTCAGTATCTCCTCCGGCGCTCTCGGCTTCGCCGACTACTCCGTATATCTCACCGCAAAAATTCCCGGCGTAACAAATTGGTTCAACGCCCACGCCAAATATGCTGGTCAAATCTTCGCCGCCTACGATCGCACCATCGCCGTCCTGCTGATCGTCGTCGCGGTCGTGCTCCTATATCGCCGCATCACCGCCATCGGCAAAATCTCCACGGTGCTGTGGGTAATCGTTCTCGGCACAATCTTGTGGCTCATCTACGGTGGCGCCACGCATTTCAATGCCGCCAACCTCTTCAGCTTTCCCGCCGGAACCTGGAGCTTCTCCTGGATTTTCTTCGCGGGCTTGGGCCACGCCTCAGTACAAACCGTTTACAGCTACCTCGGCTACTACAACGTCTGCAATCTTGGCGGCGAAATGAAAGACCCCGGCAAAAATATCCCGCGCGCAATATTTCTCTCGATTTTCGGCATCGCCATCCTCTATTTCCTCATGCAGACCAGCATCCTCAGCGTCATCCCCTGGCGCGAAGCGCAAAATTCCCCGTTCGTAGTCAGCCTCTTCGTCGAACGTGCTTTCGGCACGAATTGGGCCACTCTCGCCACGGCGTTGATTCTGGTCCTGGCCTTCGGCTCGATTTTTTCCGCCACCCTCGGCTATTCACGCGTGCCCTACGCCGCCGCCCTCGACGGCAATTTCTTCTCCGCCTTCGCCCGCGTGCATCCCACCAAGCGCTTCCCCCACATTTCACTCCTCGCCCTCGGCGCCGTCTCCATCGTGATTTGCCTCTTCTTTAGTCTTTTCTCTGTGATTCGCGCCATCCTGGCCATGCGTTGCCTCATCCAATTCGTGGGCCAGGCCGTCGGCCTGATGATGCTCCATCGCCGCTGGAAAGCGGACCGCTGGCCTTTCCGCATGTGGCTTTATCCCGTGCCGGCCTTGCTCGCGATCGCCGGCTGGATCGCCATTTTTATTTCCACCGGACGCCGGCCGATGTTGGCCTCGCTTGCAGCCATGGTCGCGGGTATTCTGGTGTACTTGGGACGCGCGCGCATGCTGCGCCAGTGGCCCTTCGAGGAGGCCGGCTCTTGAATCGGATCGTCGTGAAACCCCAGTCCGCGCAATCGCACCGAACGCAGCACCGCAGCACGAAGTCGCGCATCTCAAAAAAAGCCATACGAAGTTTTCTTGCCATGCTCTCCACGGTTTTTACCTTCGTCGGTGCAGCGCGGCCGCTCCGCGCGCAATCCCTCCAGGAAACCGTCGAGACCATTAATAAATCGCGCGTCAATACCCGCATTCTTTTCATCACCGCGCATCCCGATGACGAATGGTCCAGCCTTCTCGCGTATCTGTCCCACGGACTCGATGCCGACGTCGCGCTCCTCACCATCACGCGCGGGCAGGGCGGCCAGAATGCCATCGGCCCGGAACAAGACGGCGAGCTCGGCGTGATCCGCACCGAAGAACTCCTCGCCGCCGGAAAGTATTACGGCGTGCACCAGTATTTCACCCGCGCGCTCGATACCGGCTACGTCAAGACTCCCGAGCAGGCCCTGAAAGTTTGGGACGGCCTCGCGCTCGAAGATATGGTCCGTGTGATTCGCACCTATCGCCCGGACGTGGTCATCAACGGCTGGGGCGGCGTACATTCCGGCCACGGCCATCATCAAGAGAGTAGCATCCTCACTCCGCAAGCAGTCGCCGCTGCCGCCGATCCCAAAATGTATCCGGAACAAATCGCGGAAGGCCTCACGCCCTGGAAAGTAACGCTCGAAACCCGCCTCGCGCGCGATGGCAACACTGCCGGAGCTGTGGAGCTTCCGGTGAACGACGTTTCGCCGCTGTGGGGAAAAAGTTATGTCGAAATCGGCATGGAAGGCCACGCGCAACACCGCTCGCAGGGAACTCCCGCGTTTTTCGGCAACGCGTTTTTTCGCCGTCCTATTTATCTGGTGAAGGAAGACGCAAAAGGTCCGGCCGGTTCTTTTGACGTGAAATTGTTGGCTGAGCCGCTCCCGTCTCTCGGGCGGCGCTTCCCTAATTTGCAAGAGACTCTGGCTCCCGCGCTCGCCTCCGCGGACAAGAATCTCGCCGCCGCTGCAAAATCCGCTCTCGACCTTGACCGCGCGTCCGCCGCTAATTCGTTAGCCTCCGCCGGAAAAGAAATCGCCGCACTCCGCGAGCAAATTGCCAAACAATCCGGCGACGACGAAAAATCCGCGCTATGGGAGCTGGACGGCGTGAAAAACCGAATTGATCTGGCTCTCGCGGACGATATCGCCATTCCGTTCGAAGCCCGCGCCAACCGCCACGAAGTGGTCGCCGGCGAGAGTTTCTCCGTGGATGTAGTAGTTTCGGGCGAACCGGCCGTCCCGGCAAAATGGACGCTTAGCGCATCCAGCTTCGTCGTCCCCAACGGCTGGACCGTCACGCCCGCCGACGCCAAAGAATCAGACGCGTCGCGCTTCAACATCGCGATTCCTGCCGACGCCAAACCACCTGCACGCCCCGGCGACGCAATCCTGCCGTTTCCGCTGCCGCTCGTGCGCCTCGCGCTTCCGGTGAATGTCGCCGGCTATGAATTCGCCGTAGATCGCCCCGTGAATTCCGTCGAAGCCACCACCACCGGCATTCTCACCTACCCGCTCGAACTCGTTCCGGCCGTGACGATCACCGTCGAGCCAAAACAAATCATGGTCCCGGAAAAACGCGCCGCCACGCCCGTAAAACTCTTCGCCCGCGTGCGTTATCACGGAACGAAAAACGCGCAAGTCTCCGTCGCGCTCGAGGCCCCCAAGGGCTGGACGGTGCAGCTGCCGAAATCCACAGGACCGCTCGAATTTTCCGGCGCGGGCGATCAACTCCTCCAAATCGTCGTCACGCCACCCGCAGGAGTTCCCGCGGGCGCCTACACCCTGCATCCCAGCGCGCACATCGGTGATGAAGTTTTCAGCACGTCCCTCGCGCCGATCCCGACCCTACCGACGCGCGACTGGAGCGAGCCAGCCGACGCCAAAGTTCACGTCCTGAATCTAGTCGTGCCCGCCGGCCTGCGCGTCGGTTACATCGCCGCCGACAACGATCCGCTGCCCGAAATTCTGCGCCAGCTTGGCATCCGCGTGGACATGCTGGACGATGTCGCCCTCGCCTTTGGTGATCTCAGCCAATACGACGCCGTCACCGTAGGCATTCGCGCCTACGAACTGCGTCCGGATCTCCTGCGCGCCAATTCGCGCCTGCTGAATTACGTAAAGCGCGGCGGCACGCTCCTCGTGCAATACCAGCGCGATTTCGCCTGGAATTCGGAACTCCCCGCCCCCTTCAAAGCCACCATGCCGGAGCAGACTTCGCGCGTCACCGACGCAAATTCTCCGGTAACGTTTCTCGCGCCCGACAGTCCGCTGCTGAATTCGCCGAACAAAATTACCATGGCGGATTTTCAAGGCTGGGTGCAAGAACGCGGCCTATATTTCTGGGGCACGTTCGATTCGAAATACACGCCGGTGCTGGGCCTAACCGATCCCGGCGAGCCAGAAACCAAAGGCTCACTGGTCTACGCCCGCGATGGGCAAGGCCTCTACATCTATACCGGGCTTTCCTTCTTCCGCGAGCTGCCGGCAGGCGTCCCAGGCGCCTATCGCCTCTTCGTCAACCTGTTGAGCCAGACAAACCATGCAGCATCACAAAATTGAACGCCGTCCCGCTCTTTGTCGCCGTCTCTGCGTCGCCGGCGATTTTGCCTTTGTAGCGGCGCACTTCAGTGCGCCATCGATGTTGCGGCTCTAATTGCGGACAGATGTGGCACGATCGGATCAGAACGTGACCGAAACATCCCATCTCGCTCTCACGGTCCCCGCGGACGTAATCGCACCGCGCATGCAGCCAATTCCTGAAGGCTGGTTCCAGATGGGCTGCCCCAACGGCCAAGACAACGAGCAACCAGTCCATCGCGTCTGGGTAGACGCCTTCGAACTAGCCGAATGCCAGGTCACCAACGCCGAATACGCAAAATTCCTGAAAGCCACGAACCACCGCCAGCCTCTTCACTGGAACGACCCAAATTTTTCCGATCCGCAACAGCCCGTCGTCGCGCCATCTTGGTTCGACGCGGTAGCCTACTGCGAATGGCTGAATAAAATGTCTGGCCACGCAAACGAACAAGCCGCAAGCCCCAGCACACGCTTTCGCCTCCCAACAGAAGCCGAATGGGAGCGCGCCGCGCGCGGCGGCCTCGAACAAAAACAATTTCCCTGGGGCGACGAAGCTCCGGAGACCCTGCGAAATTACTCAATGCGGTGGAAGACCGGACCCGAACGAGTCGGCCAAGCCGAGCGCAATGCCTACGGCCTTTGTGACATCGGCGCAAACGTCCACGAATGGTGCGCCGACTGGTTCAACGCGGATTACTACCAAGTTTCGCCGGAACGCAACCCGCAAGGCCCAACCGAAGGAACCCGCCGAAGCTCTCGCGGCGGCTCCTGGCGCCATTACACCAAAGTTTCGCGCTGCGCCGCCCGTTCTAGCATCCCCCCGGAATTTCAATACGCGGATTACGGCTTCAGACTAGCGCGCAGCACCGCCAGGTAGGAGGATTTGCGTAAGGGCACGGCACAACAGTTTGCACAAAAAGTAAAGCGAATGTCATCCCGAGCGCAGCGAGGGATCAGCTTTTCGCTTGACCGCAAGAAAAGGCAGATTCCACGACCAAGTTCGCAGCGTAGCGCTCGAAGCTAGAAATTCTTGAATCCGTTAAACAACCAAACCCCCGCCGCGGCCACCAGCAACACAATGGAAGAAATCATCAGCAGCTTGATCGGCCTCGAGAGCTTCTCAATCCGCGCCACGATCTCCCGTTGCTCGCTGGCCATGGAGTCGCCGGCTTTATCCAAAAATATCTGATCGTCTTCGTGGATTTCCAGCGTCCCGCGGTAGGCCAGCAGCGCAATCAGTGCGGCGGTCACCACTCCCCAAACGACGAGTACGCCTAGCAGTGGTCCTTCGATGCTTTCCATGGGTGCCTCCCCGCCCGCCGGCCGCGAAGACTTCCCGAACGAAAAATGGCCCGTGCGGGCCCGTCAGTAGAGCTGGGTTTCGGAGGATTATAGCACCGCGCCAGCCCACGATTTCAAGCAGGAACAGGCAGGCGGTCATCCGGGAACTGAATCCCCCAGAAATTGCGGGTAGGGTAAAGCATTTCCAGGCCCAACTCGAACACGCCCTGGTCCTTCGAGTTAGTAATCCGAATCACGCGAAATTCCTGAACTTCCTGTGACACCCCATTCAGCACTTCCAGCCGCGATCCCAGCGCCGGCTCCAGCGGAGCCCGCACCAGCGCGCCGCAGCGGCTCACGGCGATCGCTTCGGCCAGAGTCACGAGCGGCTCGCCGTCCACATTATTACTGAAAAGCTGCACGGGGATGCGTATAAATACGCGCGCAAACCGTCGCCGCTCCAGCATCGCGCGGGTTGTCGCCATTGTTTCGCCTCCTATTCTCCGCGGCCCCAGCGCCTCACTGTAGTGCCATCCAACAACGCCGGTCAAGGCATCATGCCACCCCTGTGCTAAGTTGACAAACCGCGTCCTCCCACACCAATCGTTCCAAACGACTGCACTCCGATGAGCCCGGCCATCATGAAGCCAGCGCGGAGCCGGGGGTTCATGAAGCGGGCACGTCAGCCTCGCCGACGCGCTAAAAGCCACGCAGCACAGCCAAGTTCAGTCCAAACTCAAAAGCCAATGCGATCCCGCCACGCCCACCCTTCGTTGACAAACCTCCAGCCACAAGTCAATATAGTTCAGCCTCGCGGTTTTGCCAGCAAATTGCCCGAGTGGCGGAATTGGCAGACGCGCTAGCTTCAGGAGCTAGTTCTCGCAAGGGAGTGGAGGTTCGAGTCCTCTCTCGGGCACCATTGATACGTCATAACCTACGTCAGAATTGACGATACGTAAGTCGTCGCGTAATTCTTGCCGGTGGATTGCCGGACGCATTTGGTTTGGGGCTTTCTGAGTGGTCATTGACACTGCGCCGCTGACCAAACGTTCCACCGCATTCCGCAGGTGATCTTCGCCAGGATGCGCGTACCGCACCCGCGGCGTATGATAGGGGTATGACAGACGTCCGGAAACTTAGCTCGGAAGGTCAGCGGGCGATTGAATTGTTCAAGGAGCAGCTCGACGCGGTGCCAACGATCAGGAGTTTCCGTGGCATCACGCCCGAGTTCAACCGCTGGAAAGACTCAACAGCAGGGTTGTTCGTAAAATACTTGCCAGACTCTTCGTGCCACAACCGATTCTGCATTATTCAGTTCGGATCAGAGCAGGCGCCACCAGAGCGCTACCTCCGGGGCTGCGATTTGGCGGAGCAGTGCATCCGGGCAGCGATTCAAGACGTCGAGCGGTTTGACGTGAAGCCGGCTGGTCACAGTTAGCGATCTCCTTCGCCGGCACACAAGGTTGAAATGGACCAGACAGGCCAAGAATTCTGTGGAAAATGCGGCACCGAGATCGACCCCACTCGCAGAGTCGATTTCACTTTGAAGGATGGAACGAGAGTTTGTGATTCTTGTTTCGTGAAGGAAACGCGACGCCCCAAGAGCGACTGGCCGAACTAACCACGCTGCCCACGCTTTGGCTCAAAGCTTTGAGCATGGCGCAGCCATAGGGAAGGACGGCTCGGCGTAACCCTGGTTGACTGCGCCACTCACACACCTACGAACGCAGCGAACTTTGAACACCCTCGGCCAGTCTGCTCACGCCTTCCGAAACCGCCTGCGCTGCCGAATGTGCCCACCGCACGTCCGTGCCACTTAAGTCGTCTTGACAATAGTCGTTATAACAAGTAATGTAGCTTGGATGAAATCAGCGACTCACTCTGAACCCAAGCGGCGACCGGTATCCTCGCTCGAAGAGGCCACTTACCTCGAACTCCTGCGCACCGCGGACATGCTCTCCCGCGGCCTCGACCACATCCTCAAAGCCGCGGACCTCTCGCCCACGCTCTACAACGTTCTCCGCATCCTGCGTGGCGCGCCCGAAGGCCTCCCCTGCGGAGAAATCGCCAACCGCATGATCACGCGCGATCCCGACGTCACTCGCCTTCTCGATCGCCTCGAAAAACGCGCCCTCATCTCGCGTTGCCGCGAAACCACGGACCGCCGTACCGTAATGGCGCGAATCACCCCCGCGGGCCTGAAGCTCCTGGCGCACCTCGATAAGCCAGTCCAGTCCGGCCATCGCCGGCAGCTCGGCCACCTCGGCCCCCGGCAACTAAAGGCTTTAACCGCACTGCTGCAGCTGGCCCGCAGCCACGCAGCCTGATTTTTAGGGCAAATATTCGTTGCAACGAATATCGGTATAACGCATCTAATCCCCGGAAGGCAGCAAAAAACACCGCAAAAGGAGACGAACAATGAGCGCAACAGCCACACCGCAAGCCGGCACCAGCACCTGGAACATTGATCCGGTTCACTCCGTCGCCGAGTTCAAGGTAAAACACATGATGATCTCTCACGTGAAGGGCCAATTCACCGGCATCAAGGGCGTCCTCACCCACAACGAATCAGACTCCACCAAATCTCACATCGAAGCCACCATAGATGCGGCTTCCATCACCACGCGCGATTCGCAGCGTGACGAGCACCTCAAGAGCGCCGAGTTCTTCGACGTCGCAAAGTTTCCCGTGCTCACTTTCAAATCCACGCGCATCTCCCGTTCAGGCGATGGCGAGCACACGGTCGCAGGCGACCTAACAATCCATGGCATCACGCGCAACGTCGTCTTCAATGTCGAAGGCCCGTCCGCTCCCGGAAAAGATCCGTGGGGAAATACTCGCATCGGGCTTTCCGCCACCACCAAGATCAACCGCGAAGATTTCGGATTGACCTGGAACGCTCCGCTCGAAACCGGCGGCATCCTCGTCGGTGAAGAAGTCACCATTACGCTCGACGTGCAATTCGTGAAGGCTTGAAATACCCAGGCCGCCAGGAGCATAAAGAAAGAAGGCGTCCAAGCCGCGCGCATCCCGGCGGCAAAAAGGAAATAAGATGTCTCTACGTCCAGTAAAACAAATCATTCAAACGACTCCGACAATCGAAGGCGCCGGCGTAAAACTGCAGCGCGCCTTCGGTTTCGGCAAAACCAAGGACTTCGATCCATTCCTGCTGCTCGACGATTTCCGCAACGAAAATCCCGAAGATTATCTCGCCGGATTTCCGTGGCACCCGCACCGGGGCATCGAGACCATCACCTATGTTCTCGCCGGTTCCGTCGAGCACGGCGACAGCCTCGGCAACAAAGGCAAAATGACCGCGGGCGACGTGCAGTGGATGACCGCCGGCAGCGGCATCCTCCACCAGGAAATGCCCAACGGCGATTCGCGCGGCCGCATGCACGGGTTCCAACTCTGGGCCAACCTGCCCGCCGCGCTAAAGATGACCGATCCGCGCTATCAGGACATCCCCGCCAGCGCGATTCCGGAAGTCACCGACGATGACGGCACTCGCGCGCGCATCATCTGCGGCGAATTCTGGGGAAAAAGAGGACCGGTCGAAGGCGTAGCCGCCGATCCGAGTTACCTCGACATCTCGGTTCCGCCGAATCAAACCAAGCGCCTCAAAATCGAAACCACGCGCAACGCCTTCGCTTACGTCTTCGCAGGCTCCGGCACGTTTCGCGATTCGTCCCAACCTCGCGCGGTTCTCACCGAGCGAGTGGATACTCCCGACGCGCCGGCGAAATATGAAGTTGGCAATCACTCGCTCGTCCTATTCGATCGCGGCGATGAGATCGTCGTCCAAGCTGGCAAGGGAGGAATTCGCTTCTTGCTCGTCTCCGGCAAGCCGATCGAAGAACCGGTCGCGTGGTACGGGCCAATCGTAATGAACACGCAGGAACAATTGCGTCAGGCAGTCAATGAGCTGCAAACCGGCGACTTCGTCAAACATCGCTGAGCATCGCTAAAGCGTCGCGCAAAAACGACGAACCCCTGCGCGGATCACCGCGGTTGCCTTATCCTAGCGGCGTGAAACCTCCATGCGACGAAGCTCTGATCCGCGCAGGGAACCCCGACGTTCCTTGCACGGCGCAAGCACGCCGTTGGGTCCTCGCAGCCACCATCCTCGGCTCCAGCATGGCGTTTATAGATAGCACTGTCGTAAACGTCGCTCTGCCCGCGCTCCAATCCAGCCTTCACGCCACGGTCGTCGGCGTCCAATGGGTCGTTGAATCGTACGGATTGCTCCTCGCTGCTTTAATTCTCGTCGGCGGTTCTCTCGGCGACCTCTACGGCCGCCGTTTGATGTTCGTCGCCGGCGTCACACTTTTCGCCGCTGCTTCCATCGCCTGCGGCCTCGCAGCCAACATCCAGCAGCTCGTGCTCGCGCGGAGCATCCAGGGCATCGGCGCCGCGTTCCTCGTGCCCGGCAGTCTCTCCATCATCAGCGCATCGTTCGACGAAAAAACCCGCGGTCAGGCGATCGGCATTTGGTCCGGCTTCACTGCCATCACCACAGCGATGGGACCAGTTCTCGGCGGCTGGCTCATCGAGCATGCATCCTGGCGCTGGGTGTTCTTCATTAATATTCCGCTCGCCGCTGCGGTGATCGCCATCTCGCTCTGGCGTGTTCCGGAAAGCCGCAACCCGACTGCAGGACGCATAGACAAGACCGGCGCGTTCGTAGCAACCATCGGCCTGGCCGGCGTGGTTTACGGTTTCATCGAGTCCAGCAATCTAGGTTGGCGCCAACCTCAAGTTTTCGGGAGTCTAATCGTCGGCTTCGCCTGCTTGGCAGCTTTCGCGTTTATCGAATCGCGCGTGAGTTCACCGATGGTTCCGCTAACGCTGTTCCAGTCGCACAGCTTCAGCGGAGCAAACCTCCTCACCCTGTTTCTCTACTCCGCGATTGGCATTTTCTTTTTCTTGTTCCCAATGAACCTGATCCAGGTGCAGCGCTACTCCACCACCGCCACCGGCGCCGCCGCGCTCCCGCTCATCCTGCTGATGTTCTTTCTCTCGCGTTGGTCCGGCGGCCTAGTCACGCGTTACGGTCCCAGAGCCCCGCTGATCGTCGGGCCGCTCATCGCGGCAGCAGGCTTCGTTCTTTTCGCAGTCCCGGGCTCGAGAGCCGAGTATTGGAAGTCATTTTTCCCAGCATTCGTCGTTCTTGGTCTTGGATTCGCAATCAGCGTGGCCCCGCTCACCACCGTAGTGATGAATGCGGTAGACCAGAACCGCGCCGGCGCCGCCTCGGGCATCAACAACGCAGTAGCTCGAGTAGCCGGCGTCCTCGCAGTAGCCATCCTCGGCATCGTGATGGTGAAATTATTCAGCGCGAGCCTGCATCACACCCTCGCAAGCGCCAATCTTCCGCCCAGCGTTCTCCAGTATCTTCACTCCAACGAAACCAAGCTAGCCGGCCTCGACCTGCCCCCGGGCCTCGACGCCGGCACGACCACCCTGATCCGCTCCGCTATTTCCCACGCCTTCGTTTCCGGATTCCGAGCAGTAATGCTGATCTGCGCAGCGCTCTCCGCAGCCAGCGCCGCGGTCGCCGCGCAAATGATCCCCGCGAAAGCCTCCGTCACGTCGAAATAGACGAACATCTCCTCGCCCCGTTTGTGCTGGAGCCGTCGAGCCGCTATATTTAGCGTCCGTACGAGCAAGCGCGCTCTTCCAGCGCGCGCGTGCCGCATTGTTCTCCGGAGGCGCAATGAAAGCTCTGGCCATTGACCTTGGCGGAACTCACGCCACCTGCGCCATCGTCGAAGACAACAAAATCCTCTACTCCCGCCATCTCGATCTGGATAGCGCGCAAGGACTCGGCTCCGTCTTGCCACTCTTCACCACCACGCTCCGCGAACTCCTCGGCGAAGCCGGCCTCGCCGCGCGCGATTGCGCAGGCCTAGCTGTCAGCAGTTGCGGCCTGGTCGATTCCGTGAACCAGAAAATTCTCTCCAGCCCGAAAAAATGGGACGACGCGCCCAGCGTCGACTTCATCGCCTGGTCCCGCCGCGAATTTTCGCTCCCCATTAAAATCGAAAACGACGCGCGCATGGCCCTCATGGGTGAGCGTTACGCCGGAGCCGGGCGCGGCTGCAACGATCTCGCCATGATCACTCTCGGCACCGGCATCGGCACCGCCGTCATGATCGGCGGCGCGCTTCTCCACGGCAAACATTTTCAGGCCGGCAATCAGGGCGGCCATCAGCCTCTCGACGTCAACGGCCGCACCTGCACCTGCGGTGGCATCGGATGCGCCGAAGCCGAAGGCGCCGGCTGGGCGCTGCCGGGAATAGCGAACGATTGGCCAGGATTCAAAGAAAGCGCGCTAGCAAAAGAACCAGCCGTAAATTTCGAAGCTCTCTTCCGCGTAGCCGCCGCCGGCGATCCCGTCGCCAAGCAAGTCCAAGAACGCTGCCTCAAAGTCTGGGCCGCCACCGCCGTAGGCATCATTCACGCCTTCGACCCCGACGTAGTAATTTTCGGCGGTGGCGTCCTGAAAAGCGCCGACCTCATCATCCCCTTCATCCAATCCCACGTGAACCAACACACCTGGTCCCCATGGGGCAAAGCCCAAATCCGCCCAGCAGCCCTAGGCAATAACGCCGGCCTACTAGGCGCCATCCCCCTCCTTACCGCGTAACAAACCTACGCGCCTCTCGAAGTCCAATTCCCAATTCGCAGCTTGCGCGCGTTTCCGTACCGCCAGATCCTCCATTCGATTTTCAAGATGGTGCATTCCACGCGGCATCCTGCCAAATTGGGAGAACTCCCCCGGTCGAAGCTCTAGAACGCAATCATAAAATTCCCCGCTGCTTATTGGTTTCGATCGTGATTCAACGCCGGTCTCGCATGCAGCCGAGCCACTCGCCTGTCGCCGATTCTCCAACTGTCTTGCAATCAGCAAACTGCAGCAATCTGCACAATCGAGCGCGGAGCGAACCCGGAATTCGCACGGCTCCGCCCCATCGCGGCGCATAAGAAAAGTCTCATTGCATTCCTGCGGTCGTGGAATCGCGCGTGCCTCTGGCTCTACACGCTCTTGCTGAAGGCGGAATCTGCTCTCCGCCGGTCATTCGCGAAGCGCTTCGGATTCCCAATGCTTCCGAATCCGGCGCTGCTAGAGCGAGCCACAAACTGGCTCTTTGCTGCACCCACGGAAATGCGCTTAGTGGCGCTGGCGAAGTGCAATCTGCCTGCACAGGAATTTTTTTGGGCCCTCGTTTGCGCTACACAAGGAGTTTTTCGTCTATGGCACAGGAAACCCGCGGGTCTCGCTGCAGCTCTCGCGTCAGCGCTCACCAGCAAATCAATTCTCTCTTCGATTTTCGGCTGAGCGCTCCGGCAGCGCGCGCCACCCGCATTCCTCGCTCCTTTTTTCCGAAAGCAGGGTCGCTAAAGCCTCATCGCTTTTCTCCCTCCATGATTTCCGCCCTGGCCTGCGTGCTCGCCATTTTAATAATGGCGGGGTGCTCGGGAGGCTGGGCTTCTTCCAGCCATATTCCGCCGACCATCGTCGTTCAGCCCGTCAGCCAGTCCGTCGCCGCTGGTCTCAGCGCAACCTTCTCCGTTACCGTCACCGGAACCGGGCCTTTCACCTACCAGTGGTACAAGGGCACCGTCGCCATTAGCGGCGCCAATTCGAATTCCTACTCCACTTCCACCGTGATGGCCGATAACGGCGCGATCTTCACCGTGACGGTCACCAACGAAGCCGGCGCGGTAACCAGTGTCTCAGCCGTCTTAACAGTTACCGCGGCCGCGCTGCAAGCCATTGCCGTCACGCCTGCCAGCCCCTCGATCGCCAAAGGAAAAACCCAGCAATTCACTGCGACCGGAACTTACACGGACAGCAGCACGCAGGACGTCACCACAACCGCAACCTGGGCCTCGGCCTCCACGGGAGTCGCCACCATCGGCGCGGGCACAGGCCTCGCCACCGCTGCCGGAATCGGCGCATCGCAGATCACCGCGACACAAGGTGCCATCGTGAGCCCGCCGGCCACACTCACCGTCACCGCTGCCACGCTGCAATCGATCGCGGTCACGCCCGCAAGCCCCTCCGTAATCAAAGGAACGACGCAGCAATTCACCGCCACTGGAACCTACAGCGATAACACCACGCAAAATCTCACGGCGAGTGTCATGTGGGTGTCGGGAACCACCGCGGTTGCGACCATCGGCGCGGGCACTGGCCTCGCGACTGCCGTTACCACCGGAACGTCGCAGATCACCGCAGCACTCGGCACCATCGTCAGCCCCGGCGATCTCTTGACAGTGATCAATTCCACGCCCGTCGCGACGAGCCTCGTGTGCAGTTCCGCAGCGCCGCCTTACGACTCTCCGATAAACTTGGTCCCCACATTTTCGGGTGGAACCGCCGTAATTGGTTCCACGGGACTGAATAGTTCGGATATCACTGAATCAGCGGTCAGCGGCAGCCCTTACCCCACCCCCGCGCTGACCTCCACAAAAACCTACACGCTCACCGTCACCGGGACGGGAGGAAACACCGCCACCACGACCTGCACTACGACTCCCACGAACGTGAGCATCTCAAGCATTACGCCATCCGGACAAACGATGGGTCCCGGCCAGCAATCCTTCACAGCGGTTGTAACGGGCGGCGTCTCGAACGCTGTCACGTGGAGCGTCAGCTCGGGCGGCGGAAGTTTCGCCGGCAACGTTTGGACCAGCTCTAATACCGCGGGTACCTACACGATCACCGCCACCAGCGTCGAAGAGCCATCCGTGTTCGCCTCGGTCACGATGACAATAAGCCGTCCGGTTTTCACCGCGCAACCCGCGAGTCAAAACGCCTGCGGCAACGGCACGCTCACGCTCTCGGCAGCCGCGAGCTACGCCACCGGCTACCAGTGGAATTTAAACGGCACTCCAATCTCCGGCGCCACGAATTCCACCTACAGCGTTTCCAATCCGACTTCCGCCAACGCTGGCACTTACACCGTCACGGCCTCCAACGCCGCGGGCGGCACAAACTCCAACTCCGCACAAGTCGTTGTGGGTTCCACGATCACCGCGCAGCCGGCCAGCCTAACCGTCAACGCCACTCAGACGGCAACCTTTTCGGTCTCCGTCACTGGTCAATCTCCGTTCCAATATCAGTGGTACGCCACTTTACCCGACCCCTCCACGGGCCCGATTTCCGGCGCCACTTCCAGCACTTACACGACGCCGCCGGTGGACAACACGTACAACGGACTCCAATACGATGTCACCGCCACCGACGCTTGCGGCACCGTCCTCACTAGCAACTTCGCCACGTTGACGGTCACCAATAACAACGTCCCACCCACGATCATCACGCAGCCTCAAGGCATCACTGTTGCCGTCAACGGCGCCACCGCTTCGTTCACCGTAGTCGCTTCCGGCACCATGCCCCCAGCGCTCGCTTATCAGTGGTACCGCATACCGGCTGACAGCGTTTCGGGCACGGCGATCGTCGGCGCCACCGCCGCCACTTACAACGTTCCCAGCGGTAGCGCGGCCGCCGGCAATGATCAGGACAAATATTACGTAAAGGTCAGCAACAGTTACGGTCAGGCAGTGTCGGAAGACGCAACTCTCGCCGTGGGCAACGGCATTCTGATTCAAATCACCAACCAGCCCGCCACTCAATACGTCAACCAGGGCGACTCCGCAACGTTTCAGATCACCGCCACTTCCGCCGCGCCTTCGTTGACGTATCAATGGTACGAAGCTCCTCCCGGCAGTAGCACCTTCACCGCAATCTCCGGAGCCACCAGCGCGAGCTACACCATTGCCAGCACCACCACGGCGCAAACCGGTTCGGTCTTCCGAGTAGTCGTCGGCAATGGAGGACTCACGAACCCAGTCACCAGCAGCACCGCCGCGCTTTTTGTCGGCGCTTTATCCGGCGTCAATAATTTCTGCACCGGCGGCGGATGGACGAAGGAAGGAAGCACGACCGGCCCAACTGGTTCCGGCTCCAACTGTGCCTATCAATTAACCGCCGCGGACACCTCCGAATATGGCGAGATCGTCTGGCCCACCCTTATCTCCACCGCCAATATCGAGCTGACCTTCACCATCACCGTCAGCAATACCAGCAATCCGCCGGCGGACGGATTTGCGATGGTGCTCGGCGACCCTTCGCTCGGAGCGTTGCCCACCAGCGCAGGAGCCGTCGGTTCAGGCCTGGGAGCCGAAGGTATACCGGGATTCGTTCTCGGTTTCGACACTTTTGAAAATGCCGGCGATCCGCCGGTGCCGTATCTCGGAGTGGGCCGCGGCGAAACGGCGCTCTGGGAAAATCCCTGGCTCAACGTCAACACCAACATCCCGCTGCTCGCCAGCGACACCATGTCGGAAACGCATAGTTACGTCGTCACCATCGTGCAAGGAAAAATGACCGTCACCATGGACGGCACCCAGGTTTTTTCCGGAAACGTTACGGTTCCACCGGTCGCTTATCTATATTTCACTGCTTCCACCGGCGGCTTCTTCGAGCAGACCGTAATTCAAAGCCTTACGGCCACCGTTTCCGCGCCATGAAACGCGGCTACGGCGCGCGAGGAGAATTCAGAATGCGATCGATTGTACTAGCCAGTCTTCTGCTGCTCGCGGCAGCTCCGGCCGCGCTCGCGCAGGACACCCCCGACGGCGACGCAGCTTTGACCTACCATTGGGTGCGCTCCAATACCTCGGCCGGAGAGTGCGGATGTTTCAATCTGAACGGCGGCGGCCTTTCCGGCTCCTGGGAATTTCATCCGCGCATTGCGGCAGTCGCCGAAATCAGCGCCGAGAACGCCACCCGCGTGCTGGCCGACAACAAATCCCTGACGCTCGTTTCCTACTTGGCGGGAGCGCGTTACTGGCTCCCGCAACCGTGGCCCAGCGGCGCTCATTCGCCCGAGCCGTTCGCCCAGGTTCTTCTGGGAGCCGTCCATGCAGGCGGCGGCATAGCAGGCACCGGCGATGGCGCATACTCCTTCGCCACAAGAATCGGCGCCGGCCTCGACCTCCCGCTGAATTCGCGCTTCGCACTCCGCGTCATCCAGATCGATTACTACCTAACCCACTCCGTGAACGCGACCAACAACCACCAGAACAATCTTCTAGTAGCCGCTGGAGTAGTATTCCGCTGGCCCCGCGCAAAATAAAATCCGCCACGGGTGATCCCGTCGCGCGCTCCTCACGCTGCGCGCGCGTCGGCCGGGCGGCCGGCCTGCAGCGCAGGCAAGCGAACGCCTTTAGGTTTTGCAGGTGGGTGCCGCACTCTCGCCGCAGGCGAGGGTGCGTGGCAAAACGTCAAGCCCTACCCCTCCGGCCCCGGGTTCGGTGTGCAGCCGTGCCGCTCCCGCGCCATCCCTCATCCGTTCAATGTTAGTCCTGGTAATAAGACGGTAAATGTGCTAACGTGAGTCGGGGAAGTTTTCCGCCCCACTGAGGAAGCGGCATGCGGAGCGCTACACGGGCGACGGGCAGAGGAAGACAAGAACGGAGGACGAGTGTTGCTGAAACGTGGAAGGGGCGTCCTACGTCTCGCGCTGCGCACCGTCCAGCAGCCCCAAAAGCTCAAGTGAAACGTGAACTACAATGTTACATCCCCGCTCTAATCGACAATGACTGTCGATCGCCACGCTCCAGTCACAACAAAACCAATCGCCAATCCCGCCGATTAGAATCAAGCGTAACTCGCACAAAACAAACACCCGCAACCCCAATCAATCGCCAACTTTTGCGCACTTTGCATCCCGCGATCTTTGCGGGACTGGCCACTTGGCGAAACACGCCTCGCGGGTCGGTTGCCACGAGTCACGAACCACAAGTCACGAGTCGCGGCCGTTCTAATCGTCACACCTCGCGATTAGAAAACGCTATATCTTGTAGGAAACAAAGAACCGCGACACGTTCTAATCGTCAATTTTTGCAGGTTTCCGGAAGCCACCAACGACGAATCGCAGGCGCAGATCACCCGCTGCAAGTCGCGAGGCACTTCGTTTCTAATCGACAATGGCAGATATTAGAAAACGCCGTAAACTTCTCAAAACAAACGATCCCACCCCGTTCTAATCGGCACAAAAACGTGATATTCAGCAGCCCAAAATCTCGCATCACCACCGCGCGTCGCTACCCGCCGTTCCTGCCGCCGTTCTTGCCGTTCCCGCGCTTCGGCGCCGCCTTCCGCGCAGCCGCGACCGACGCCACCGGAGCGCGCCCCGCCTGGCCCACCGCCGCGGCCACCTTTTCCAGCCGCGCTTCCGACCCAGCCGCAGCGCCCGCCGCCTTGCCCTTCTCGCGACGGTCATTGCGCGTATGCCGCCAGTTCACGTGCGGCATGATCAGCGACGTATCAATCCGGTCGCGATACTTCACCGCAATCTTCAAAAGCGAATCCAGCAAATTATCCGAAAGGAAATGCGGCTCCAGGCCCAGGTCAATCAACTTCGAGTGTTTCGCGTTGTAATAATGCTCCTCGGCCTCCACGCGCGGATCCGGCAAGTGGCTGATTTCCACCTGCAGGCCAATTTTCTCCGCCGCGCTTTTCACCAGTTGCGCGAGCTGCAACACCGAGAATCGCTCCGTAAACTGGTTGAAGACTCTGCACTCGCCCGGCGCCGCCGGCTGCAAACAAGCCAGCTCGATGCACCGCACCGTGTCGCGTATATCCAAAAACCCGCGCTGCTGCCCGCCCTTGCCATACACCGTCAAGGGATGCCCCACCACAGCTTCCACGCAGAACCTGTTCAACACCGTGCCAAACACTTCGTCATAGTCAAACCGATTGATCAGCGATTCATGCAGTGCCACTTCATCGGTAGTGGTTCCATACACGACGCCCTGATTCAAATCGGTCGCGCGCAATCCCCACGCCTTGCACGTAAACATGATGTTGTGGCTGTCATGCACTTTCGAGAGATGGTAGAAAGACCCCGGCTGCTTCGGGAACGGCAGCACGTCCTTGCGCCCGTTGTGCTCGATGGTGATGTAGCCTTCTTCGATGTCAATGTTAGGCGTGCCGTATTCACCCATGGTCCCCAGCTTGATCAGGTGGCATTCCGGCGAATTCTCGCGCAGCGCAAAGAGCAGATTCAGCGTGCCCACCACGTTGTTCACCTGCGTGAACACGGCGTGCTGGCGGTCAATCATGGAGTACGGCGCGGACCGCTGCTCCGCAAAATGGATCACCGCCTCGGGTTTGAATTCCTGAATCATGGATGTGAGAAACTCGTAGTCAGTGACATCGCCCACGTACGATTCAATCGTCTTACCCGTCAGGTGGTTCCATACGTTGAGCCGCTCAGTCAACGGCTGAATCGGCGTCAAAGTTTGCGCGCCCAACTCGTGGTCCCACAACCGCCGCACAAAATTGTCCACGATCGCAACCGTATGCCCTTGCTTGGAAAGATACAGAGCCGTCGCCCAGCCGCAGTATCCATCCCCCCCAAGCACTGCAATCTTCATAATTCCTCCACGCCTTTCCTCACTCGCATCTCGACCACCCATTGCCGGCGGAACCGGCCAGCATACCTATCCCGCAACGATTATTGGCCACTCCCTATGAATTCCCGTATCTTCCAATGGTCAGCCCTCTGCATCGAGCATTGCAAGCAACTTTTGTCGCCGGTAAGTTTTCAGCGGGCACAGGCAGGCGCAATTATTCTACCCGCTTTTGCGTTTGCAAACTATCGTCGCAATGCGCTTGTGGTTTCGTCCTTCATCCGCCGCCGGATCCGGTCACGGCTGCGCATTACCGATGTCCGGCGGCGCCGCACTGCCGGGCAACGGCTGATTCGTCAGCAACATCTTGCCGCCGCTTTCCTTCACAATGTTCAGCTTCGCGGCCCCGACAAGCGATTCCAGATGTGGCAGCGTGGATTGGACCGCGAGCAGATAGTATCTCGCCGAAGTATCCCAGAGGGAGACGAATTGCTGGTCATCAATAAAAACGTCTGGCGCGCCGGGAGCATTCGAACCGTACTCCAGATTCTGGATACGGCCGTTGAGCAGCAATCCCGTGCGGTTCGCGTAGAAGAACACCGACGAGAAAGGATAATAGTGGCGTTGCGAGATCAAAGTGCCTTCAGGCGAGCGCAACAGCGCCTCCGCCAGCGGCCGCGAAGACAAATACGGATCGAACACCACCATGGCCACGCGAGCGGCGTGCAAAAAAAGAACCATCATGCACGCTGCGGCGAGAAAGGCGCGCAGGCCCTTCGCTCGAAAATTGCCAATCGCTCCTATCAGAGCCGCGATCGCGGCAATCACAAGCGGGGTGCGCAAGTACGCGAACGAGGGAAGCGTGAGATCCAGCATGTGGCCTAGCGACAAAGTGTATGCGCTGGGATGACGCGACAACGCTTCGGAGATATCGCCGGGCGCCGGGAGATTGCGCACGTCCCAATAAATGGCGAACGCCGCCAGCGCCGCGCAGGCGGAAATCACAGCCAATGCGCGCGTACCGCGTCGCACCCATTCTCCGTTCGCCGCCATCGCCGAGCCAAGCAGCAAAGCCAGCGCTGGGTAACACGGCATGGAATAGTATTCCTGAGTGGTGGAGAAGGTGAAAAATACCAGAACAAACCCGGCCCAGCACAATGCCAGCAAACGCGTGCGCCCGGCGCGATCAATAGGTTTGAACGAAAGTTTCGCAACCGCCGGAAAATAAACGCTCCACGGGAACAGCCAGATCAGGTGAAACAGCCAAAATAGCGGGCGCGGGACTGTGTTGTAGTCATGGGGAAACCTTCTGTTCAAAAAGCGCAGTAATTGTTCGTTAATGAAAAAGAACCACAAAAACCCATGATACTGGCCGGGACCGCTTTGCAGCGTGAAAGCAAAATAGGGAGGGTTCCGCACCGTCGCGAGCACGTACCAGGGCGCGGCGATCAGCAGCACGACCAGCGCTCCGGTCAAAGGATGGAGGCGTTTCCAGATTCTGCCGGAGAAAAGCTGGCGGGTAACCAGCAGGTAGACGAGGGCGGCACCGATCGGAAAGACTATGGCGATCAAACTCTTCAGAAGCAGTCCGACGCCCAGACTAGCGGCCAAGAGGAAAGCCCACAAGCGCGGACGCGGCTCGTGATCGTCAATCGCGCGCAGGAAGGCCCACATGGAGAATGCCGTAGAGCAGGTGAGCATCACGTCCGGAATCAGAATCCTCGTGAAGAGAAAAAGTCCTACGCACGTGGCCAAGCATAAGCCCGCGTAAAATCCCGCGCGCCTGTCAAACGCCCAGACGCCAAAAGCGGCAGTGAGCAAGCAAAGCGCGATGGCCGAAAGCGCGATGGGGATACGAGCGGACCAGTCGTGAACTCCGAATATCCTGTAGGAAGTTGCCATGGCCCAATAGATCAGGGGGGCCTTTTCGAGGTAAGGGACGCCATCTACCCGGGCGGTCACCCAGTCGCCAGAAGTGAGCATGTTCCGGGCGATCTGTGCTTGCACCGCGTCCACATCGTCCATCAGAGACGGAGGAGAAATGATGCAGCCCAGATAAATGGCGCCAGCAAAAAGAAGGACGGCTAGATAGGGATACCACTCCGTTCGAAGGCCGAGAATTGTACCGCGGGAACTGAAGTCGATTTGATCTGCCATTCCCTCATCCACAGAAAAAGAATCAACAAGCCCCAAAGGTGATATCCGAGATTGGCGCGTCTGTCCATGTGAAAACGCAAGTAGGACCGAATAGCGTTAGGTTCAAAAAGTCCGGCGTGCGCTGAGAGTCCGGCATTCAATGTATCGACCAGCAGATTGCGAAGAGGACCTCGCAGCCACTCGTGCGCTGGAATATCGAATCCGACTTTCTTGCGGCGCAAGATCGATTGCGGCAGCTTATGTTTCATCAATTCCTTAAGCAAAAATTTCTGGCGCGCTCCGCGGATCTTGAACGATGCCGGCAAGGATGCAGCGAACTCGACGATGCGGTGATCCAAAAACGGCGGGCGAACTTCTACGGAGTGGGCCATACTCATGCGATCGACCTTGGCCAGAATGTCATCAGGGAGAAAGTACTTTTGATCGAACCATAGAAAAGGAGCAAGCGTATCCCCGGTCGCGAGCCTACCGCGCAACCCTGCGAGTACTTCGTGGAGCGAGGCCGGCAGCGGCATATGAAGGACGGATGCCTTCTCCGCGTCGGAAAACGTCCCGTTCCAGTACACGTGAGCGCGCTCGGGCGTCATCAGACTGCCTGCCAAGAAGCGCTTCAGCTTGTATTCCAGGCTGATTTTTTCGTCAGAAACCGGCCAGCGGCCGATTTGGTTCAGCGCGAACCTGCGGCTTTCCTTTGGCACATAACGGAAGCGGCGAGCGAGATTGTTTGCCCTGTAAGTGAGATACCCGCCGAATAGCTCATCAGCGCCTTCGCCGCTGAGCGCCACCGTCGTCTTTCGCTTGCACATTTTGGAGAGAAACCAAACCGGGAGCGCTCCCGCGTCGGCGCTGGGTTCGTCGGAATAATAGGTGAACTCTTGTATCGCGGCTTCCAGCCCGCTCTCCGGATTCAAGTCCATTTCCTCATGATCAGTATCGTAACGCTCGACGACCTGGCGGATATAGGAGGTCTCGTCGAAGCTACGACCTTGAAAGGAAATGGAAAACGTCTTCAGCCGAGAGGAGGATGCCTGCGCGGCATAGTGCAAGATCGTTGAAGAATCGATGCCGCCGCTGAGCCACACGCCGAGCGGAACGTCGGAGACAAGATGTTCGCGAGTCGATTGCTGCAGCAAAAAATCGAGATCTTCTTTTGCGGATTCAAGAGTGTGACCCGGTCGGCCCGTGGAAGGCACTTGCCAGTAACAATCAGAGCGAAGGCTTCCGTCGTTCCATTCGAGCCAGTGCCCTGGGGAAAGCTTTTCGATTCCTTCGATGAGCGTCCAAGGACCCGGCACATAATTCAGGCTCAGGTAGCAATCCAGGCCGGCTAAACTCAGTTCGCGGGGGACCTCGGGATTGATCAGGATCGACTTCAACTCCGACCCAAACAAGAGATCGCGTCCCAAGCGGGCTATATACAGCGGCTTGATTCCGATTCGGTCACGCGCGAGTACCAAGCGGCGCGTTGACTCAGTCCACAGCGCAACCGCAAACATACCGCGCATTCTCGCGAAGCACTCCGTGTCCCATTCGAGGAATGCGTGAAGGACGGTCTCCGTGTCGCACTGCGAACGAAAGCGATGCCCTCGATTTTCAAGCTCGGCCCTCAATTCCAAGTGATTGTAAATTTCACCGTTGAACACAATTACGGAATCGCGATTCTGTGAAACGATAGGCTGGTCACCAGAATCAAGGTCAATGATCTTCAGGCGAGTGGCGGCAAGCGAGCAGAAATTCGACTGGTATACGCCCTGTTGGTCTGGGCCTCGATGAACGAGCGTAGCCGCAGCACTGTGAATCCGGTTAGGCTCAGGTTTCCAATTCTTATGGGTAAAGCCGGCGATCCCGCACAAACTCCGCACCCCTTCCGTCGCGTGAAACCAACTTGACATGTTCTGCTTGCCACGCGGGTTGCGCGCAAACCCTCTCGGGAGCAAGCATGGCGCTTAAAGAAATATCGAACCCGACGCCGGCACGCTCCAAGAAACGAACCGGCGCTCCTCATCCATATTGACGAGTCAACAATACGCCCAAAGAAAGGTGCACATGTATAGATTCTTAAACTGGCAAATAGGTGGCCTACTAAAGGCGCGAAGTAAAAATCCTTAAAGGGTCATTTCCTTCCGACGAAAACGAGCGTAACTCCCACACAGACCAGCAGGACGCCAGCCCAGCGCCTGCGCGAAACTCGTTCGCCGAGGAAAATCTCGCCGCCCAGAGTTCCGGCAGCGTAGCTCAGCGCAGTGACCGGGACAACGAAGCTGACATTTTCCAAGGACAACGCGCCGAGTAGCGCGAAGAACGCGATAGCCATCAGCGATACGCCGAGCCACATCCAGGGCACTTGAATCGCGCGTAGCATTACGCGCAGCAACGCGCTCGGGCGGAAATCCTTCACTTCGCCGATGGTCTTCATCGCGCGCGTGACGCACAGCTCACCGAAAGTGCCGGCGATCACGATCAAAAAAAGGAAGACAGTCTCCCAGATGATCACTTGTGCTCCGTCGTACGCGGGTGCGTGTTACCTACCACCAGGACTCCCGAGCATATTACTAGCACACCGATCCAGCGCGTAGGCGTAATGGACTCTTTCAGCGCGAAATGCCCGAGGAGGGCCACTACAGCGTAGGAAGTGGCGGAAGCCGGTTGCACGAAGCTGTAATCGGCCCAAGAAAGCACCAGCAAATAAGCGATAAAAAAAAGAAGCAGGGACCCGATTCCGAGCCAGACGTAAGGGGACGTAAAGACTTGGACAAATATATGGCCCAGGCTCTCCGGGTTTTGCCATGCAACGGCTCCAACGTTTTTCATGCCCTTGCTGAGCAGAACATTCCCCAGCGGAGCAAAAAGAATTATGAAAAGGATCAGTACGTACGTCTTGAGATGTAAGCCTTGCGAGGACGTCATGCGACGCGAGACCCTCGGGTAGCGCGAGCAGGCTGTAGGCAGCCGCGTAGCGGGGAACGACAGCAAGACACACCGATAAATAATTGATTGAGGCTCATGGTTATTTTGCAGTCTTGATTTTAACTTGATTGGCCAACCGAGCGCCATTCGAGGTGACAGACACGAGTTTTCCGTTGCGGATGTAATAGTCAAGGCCGCGCCAGCGTATGGTTCGGCGCGCGAAGCTCACCAGCCATATGACGAAGGCCATCGCATCCAACAGTGGGATCAGCGGCATTTTCTTCCACACGCCGGACTGCTTCATTCCCCAAACACCGACCATCCAGGTCATGGCGACGCGAAAGGCCGAGTACGTGCCAAGATATGCGCAGGCGATCGCGGCGGAGGGATGAATTGCAACAGCCAACAGCGACCAGGCTAAGCCCCAAGTGAAAATCAACCCCAGATGTCCCCAGGGCCGCATCAAGCGCATCACGGTCATCCAGCGCACACGTTTGTAGAGGAATTCGGATAAGGAACGAAAATCCGCGACCGAGTGCACGACGTACGGCAGGAGCTTCACTTCGTAGCCCTGCGCCGCCACCAAACGCCCGGCCCAAACGTCGTCCGCCGGGCGGTCTTCGATAGTCGGGTAGCCGCCGTAACCTGCGACCGCCTTGCGCGTGGTGACAATGGTTTGGCCGAAGGTGAATTTCACTCCGTCGAGTTGCCAGGCCACCAGGACGCCCGGGAAAAAATCGCAGATCATTCCGATGGATTGAAGTTTCTGCGTGAGATTTTTTTCTTCGGTCGAAGCATAAAGGCAAGTAGCCGCGCCAACTTTGGGATCGCGGAACGGAGCGACGATCGTGCGCAGATAGTCGGGCTGGACGCGGACATCGCTATCGGTGATCACGAAGATGTCATGCTGCGCTTCGCTGACTAAGCGCGTGAGGCGCGCGACTTTGTCATTGACCGCATTGCGGCCCGAGCCGAAGAGCAACCGGATGCGCCGCTCGGGAAAATCGCGCACCAATTTTTCCAGAACCGGGACCGTGGGGTCGCCTTTATCCACGCAGAAGAGAATTTCGTAGTCTGGATAATCCTGGCGGCAGAAACTGGCGTAGTTTTCGTAGGCGTCATCGTCGAAGCCCTTCACCGGCTTCAGGCAGCTCACTGGCGGAGTAAAATCAATGTTGGGCTGGCGTTCGCGCGCGGTCGAGCGAAAGTAGTGCAGGGTGCTGTACAAGCTGAGCAGGTAGTAGATGAATGGGATGGCGGCAACGGCTAGTAAAAGGTGCTCGACCGTCAAAATCTTCTCAATTCTGGGGCAGCGGGGCGCGTTCCAGTTTCCCCCAAGTGCAATCCCCGGCCTGCGCGATGCGGACCTACTAGAAAAATCTTAGCATGAAACAACAGAGATACGACGAAAGACCCCGTATGCCCGTTCCATCAGGCGGGTGGTGGGCGCGAACCAAGAACCCTTGTCTGGTAACATGGCTGTAACACGACTGCGGTAACGTTCGGCAGTTTGAGGCACGCATGGCCCGGAACCAAATAACCGACCCGCAACACTTCATCAACCGCCACTTTTCGTGGATGCAGTTCAACGAGCGAGTGCTGGAAGAGGCGCGTGACGAAAACAATCCGTTGCTGGAGCGCGTGAAATTTCTTGCGATCACGGCCAGCAATTTGGACGAGTTCGTGGAAGTGCGCGTCGCGGGCATGCTGCAGCAAGTGGAGCACGGCAATCGTGAGCTGGGTCCCGACGGGCGCATCCCGGCCGAGGTGCTGGAGGAATTGGCGGCGCGAATTCACGCGTTCGTGAAATCACAGTACGACTGCTGGCGGGAAGAACTGCTGCCTGCGTTGGCGGCCGAATCCATTCGCGTGGTGGGCTTGAAAGGTTTGGGCCCCACTGCGCTTGAGTACATTGAAGATTTCTATGTGAAGGCAGTTGAGCCGCTTTTGACGCCGGTGACGGTAGATCCCGCGCATCCCTTTCCCCACGTCTTGAACAAGGCTTTGTGCCTGGCGTTCCTGATGAGGCGAAAACGCCGCGGCACGCAGACATTTCTTGGAGTGGTGACGGTGCCGCGCGCTTTGCCGCGGCTGGTGCTGCTGCCTGCAAAAGACGGCGTAGTGGAGTATGTCTTTCTGTCAGACATCATTCAGAAGTTTGCTGACCGTCTGTATCACGGCTACGAAGTGCTTTCCGCAGCTGCTTTTCGAGTGACCCGCAATAGCAATTTGTATCTGGAAGAAGAAGAATCGCGCAGCCTGATGGATAGCGTAGACGCGCAACTGCATCGCCGGCGCAAGGGCGCGGCGGTGCGGCTGGAAATCGAGGCCAGCGCGAACCAGGAGATTATCGACCGGCTGGTGGTGAATTTCGGTTTGGCGTCCTGGCAGATCTTCCGCGTGGATGGCCCGCCGAACCTGACGCGCATTTCGTATCTTTACGATCAAGTGCCGCGGCCTGATTTGAAATTCCGGCCGTTTGTCCCCCGGGAGCTGGTGCTGAAACCAGGCGCGGCGTCAATGTTTGAGTCCATACGCAAACGCGATTTGCTCCTCCATCATCCCTACGATTCGTATTCTTCGGTGGTGCGGTTCATCGAGAGCGCGGCAAAAGATCCGGATGTGCTTTCGATCAAGCAGACGCTTTATCGCACCAGCGAAAATTCGCCCATTGTGAGAGCGTTGATCGAAGCAGCCGCTAAAAAGGAAGTTGCGGTGGTCGTCGAATTGAAGGCGCGGTTCGATGAAGCTTCCAACATTCGCTGGGCGCGCAATCTGCAGGAAGCGGGCGTGCAGGTATTTCACGGCGTGGTCGGGCTAAAGACGCACTGCAAACTGGCGCTGGTAGCGCGGCGTGAAAAGGACGGCCAGATTCGCCGCTACGCGCACCTAGGCACTGGAAACTACAATCCTTCGACGGCGCGTTTTTATACCGACCTCAGCTTGCTTACCAGCGACGCGCACATCACTCACGCCGTGCATCACGTCTTCAATTATTTGACGGCTTATTCCGAGCGCCCCACTTACCAACCATTGTTCGTCGCGCCGCTGAATCTGGGGAAAAGCTGCCTGAGTTTGATCGAGCGGGAAACGAAACATGCGCGAGCGGGGCGGCCGGCATCCATTTTCGCGAAGGTGAACGCGCTGCTGGATGAAAAGACGATTCAAGCGCTGTATCGCGCGTCGCAAGCGGGAGTGAAAATCGAATTGCTGGTGCGCGGGGCGTGCGCGCTTCGGCCGGGAGTGCGCGGACTAAGCAGCCGGATACGCGTGCGCAGCGTGATAGGGCGATTTTTGGAGCACAGCCGGATTTTTGTTTTCGGGAACGGCGGGAAGACCGAGTTGTATCTGGGAAGCGCCGACTGGATGCATCGAAATATCTACGAGCGGGTGGAAGTAATGTTCCATTTGCGCAATCCGGAATTGCGCAACCAGGTGTTCAGCGAGGTAATCGAGCCATATCTAGCGGACACGGAAAAAACGCGCATCTTGCTTCCGGATGGAAGATACGTCCGCGGCCGGGAGGCGGGCGCAGCTGCGACTTCGCGCAACGGTTGTCACTTTAATGCGCAGGAATTTTTGATTGGCCTGGTCGAAGGGCGCGAAAAACTCTCCGCGGTGCCGAGGACCTCGACTTTCGCGAAGCAACTGCCGCCGCTGATACCTTGATGTCCTAAAGAAAAAGGCGATTTTCCCGATTTTGCCAAATCTCCGTTAACCATGCTGTGCCTCGCGGTTCCCTTCGCGCTCAGCAATTGCTGGAGTCCCACCTCAATCAAGTATCCGCGAGAGAAAAAGTGGTAGATTGCAGCAATGCTGGAAAAATTCCAGGCGGTCGTGAGTTGGCTGCTCGGTCCCGAGCCGATTACTGACAAGCGACCAGGGCATATGTGGCCCCGCTGGATATTTTTGCGGGCGCTGGGGCTGATTTATTTTTCCGCTTTTTACTCATTGCTGTTCCAGATCAAAGGGCTGATTGGTCCCAACGGGATCCTTCCTGCGCAGGACTATCTGCAAGCGGTTGGCGCTTCGTCTTACCACGCACAGCGTTTTTGGTTTGCGCCGACTCTGTTGTGGTTTGGTGCGAGCGATCGCGCGTTGATGCTCGTGACGTGGGTTGGGATCATCGCGTCGATTTTGGTGGTTTTGAACCTTTGGCCTCGCGCGTCGCTGCTGATTTGCTTCGTTTGCTTTCTCTCGTTCGTTGCCGCTGCGCAGGATTTTTCGGGATATCAGTCGGATGGAATGCTGCTCGAAGCGGGTTTCATCGCGTTGTTTTTCGCGCCACCCGGGATTCGGCCCGGGCTCGGCAGGGAGAATCCACCTTCGCGCGTGAGCTTGTTTCTCTTGCAGTGGGAATGGTTCCGCATCTATTTTGAATCGGGCGTAGCGAAACTGGCGAGCGGCGATCCGGCGTGGCGGCAGTTCACCGCGATGGACGATTATTACCAGAACGGCCCGTTGCCGACGTGGATCGGTTGGTACGTCCAGCAGCTGCCTCATTGGTTTCACGCTTCGGCGACGTTTTATACCTTGCTAACTGAGTTGGTCATTGTCTGGATGCTGTTTTTGCCGCGGCGATTTCGTATCGTTTGTTTTTGCATTGTCACGCCGTTTGAAATTTCCATCATTGCGACGGCGAACTATACGTTCCTCAATTATCTCGTGTTCTTGCTCGGCGTATTGCTGCTCGATGACCGCTTGCTGGAATGGATCATGCCGAAGAGGATTCGCGAGCTGATCGAAGGGAAGAGCGCAGCTGCGACCACTGCGAATCAAGCTTCCGCTGGCGCAACAAAACCGGAAAGCTCGCATGCGGTGTGGCGGCGCGGACTGACTCCGTTGTGGCGGGCGTTTGCCGGACTGTGCCTTGGGCTCGTCTTTTACGCGACCACACTACAACTTCTGTGGATGTTTGTGCCGGGTTTGCCGCTGCCGGAAGGACCGGTGCGCGCGCTGGATCCATTTCGGATTGCCAATCGTTATGGACTTTTTGCCGTGATGACGCACGGACGCTATGAAATCGAATTCCACGGCAGCAACGATGGGAAAACCTGGATCGCGTACCCGTTTCGTTACAAGCCGCAGGCAATTGATAAGGCGCCGGGAATTTATGCTCCTTACCAGCCGCGATTCGAGTGGAATCTTTGGTTCGCTTCACTGGGATCGTGGCGCGATTCACGCTTCGTGGTCTGGACCGAGGAACGGCTGCTGAAAAACGATCCGGACGTGCTGCAGCTCTTCGCGTTCAATCCATTTCCGAATGCGCCACCGCGCCAAGTCCGCACCGTCCTTTATCAGTATTGGTTTACAGACCTGCGCACGAAGCGGGTGAATGGAAATTGGTGGAGGCGCGAAGAGATCGGAGAATACGCTCCGGCGCTCGAGCGCGAGCCGGACGGCAAAATCGCAATTCTCGACTGGCCCACCCACGATGAAGAGCAGCAATAGCTTTTCGCGTTTGCGCCAATGCGCGGCGATGTGAGCCAGCATTGGTCTCGCTGGCACAAAGCAAGTTTTGCCACGCGCGGCCAAATCCGTTAGCCTGTCCGGGACATTATGTCACCAAGTAAACGGCATTCAGACGAGCCGCGCGAAGAATCCGTGTCGGCGGAAGTCACTCCGGAAATGGTGCTCGCTCATCTCGCGACGCTTTCGCAGCCTGCGAGCATTCGCCAGATTGCGCATGGTTTGGAATTGCGGCACCGCGGCCGGCGTTATTTGCCGCGAGTGCTGCAAAAATTGAGGAAGCGTGGCGAGGTGGAAGAGACCCAAGGAGGTCGCTTTCGCCTTGCTGGAACGAAACACGCGAGGAATGAAGCGTCAGGGCGCGCGGCGGCGGCGAAGCGGGCAAGCGCAGCGAGTGCTGCAGCGACACACGGAGCTGCGGGCAAGGCAGACGGTGCAGCCGGCGCATCGCAAGCGGGTGCATCGAGCGCCGCTTCCACGCGCGGGCGAGATCCGAATCTCGTGGCAGGACGAATCGTCGCGCATCGCGACGGTTATGCTTTTCTGGTGCCGGATGCGCCGATACCGCGCGTGGAAGGCGACTTGTTCATCGGTCGCGATGGCTTGGGAGATGCGATGCACGGCGACCACGTCCTTGCGCGCATCGTGCGAAGGCGCGCCGACGGCCGCGCTGAAGGGCGCGTGGTGCAAATTGCCGAGCGGCAGCACCCTACGCTGGTCGGATTGTTCCGTTACGGACCGCACGGAAATGTCATGCTGCCTTACGACACGCGCATCTTGCATGAGGTAATTATTCCGTCCGGCGCTGAATTGACGCCTGCTTTGCGCGAAAAACTTGGCGTTGCGCCGGGTGCTCCGGCGCCTGCAATCAGCAGGACGCGCCTGGCCGAATTGGACGGCGCAGTGGTCAACGTGGAAATCACGCGATTTCCGAAGGGTGGGCTAGCTCCATCCGGGCGCGTGATTGAAATCCTCGGCCGGCCCGGCGAAATCGGCGTAGATGTGGAAATCATCATCCGCAAACATCACCTGCCGCATATTTTCCCAGACGAAGTGGAGGCCGAAGCTCAGGCGACGCAGCAGAAGGTGGCCGACGCAGATATTGCAGGCCGACGAGATTTTCGCCACCTCCCAATCGTTACGATTGACGGCGAGACAGCGCGAGATTTTGACGACGCGGTGTACGTGGCAACGCTCCCCAATGGGCACTACGAACTGCAAGTGCACATCGCCGACGTGGCGCACTACGTGAAGCGCGGATCGCCACTCGATCGCGAGGCGCGATTGCGCGGCACTTCCGTGTATTTTCCGAATCGCGCGGTCCCCATGCTGCCCGAAGAGCTTTCCAACGGGATTTGCTCGCTGAATCCGAAAGTGGATCGGCTGGTGATGAGCGCGGTGATCGAGCTGGATGGATCGGCGAAATTGCTGCACGCGGATTTTTATCAGGGCGTGATCCGCTCGGTGGAGCGCATGACGTACACCAACGTCAACAAAGTGATCGAAGGCGATCCGGAAATGAGCGAGCGCTACGCGCCGCTGGTGAGCGAGTTCCAGAAGATGAAGGAGCTGGCGCTTTTGTTGAACAAGCGGCGCCACGCGCGAGGATCCATAGATTTTGATTTGCCCGAGCCGGTGATTGAATTCGACCCCGAGGGGCGAATGTTGAGCATCGTGCGCAGCGAACGAAACATTGCGCACCGGCTGATCGAAGAATTCATGCTCGCGGCAAACGAGGCTGTGGCCGAGTATCTGGAAAGGCGCGGCGTCGCATCTGTACATCGCGTCCACGAAAAGCCCGATCCCAAGAAAGTGCTTGAGTTCGAGGAGCTGGCGCAGGCTTTTGGATATTCGCTGGGTGTAGATGATCTGGCGGAACGGCGCATCACTGTGCGTCACGGGGAAAGTCGCCAGCAAGCGCGCGCGGGCCGGGGCGGTGGCCGCGCGCGGCCCATGAGCGTGACTTTGCCTGCGGCTGAGGAAGTGGACATCCGCCCGCAGCATTACCAGCGATTGACGGCCAAGATCGCCGGGAAGCCAGAAGAGCGAATTCTTTCCTATCTGATGTTGCGTTCGCTGAAGCAGGCGCGCTACGCGGCGGATCCGCTTGGCCATTTTGCGCTGGCGACGAAGGAGTACACGCATTTCACGTCGCCGATCCGGCGCTACCCCGACTTGATCGTCCATCGCGCCCTGAAATGGGCGCTGGAGAATCCAGACGTGCCGCCTTTGCGAGTCTCAGCGCCAGCTACGCGTGCTGGAAGCGAGGAATCGGTGGCCGCACTCGGCCCGTATCGCCGCGTTGAACTTCAGGAGATTGCGGCGGAAAGTTCGGAAGCCGAACGCCGCGCCGATATGGCGGAGCGCGAACTGATGGAATGGAAGACGGCGCAGTTCATGGAAAGCCACCTCGGCGAGGAATACGACGCGCTAATTATTTCCGTGCAGAAGTTCGGCTTTTTTGTAGAGCTGGTGGAAATTTTTGTGGAAGGACTGGTGAGCATAGATCGGCTGGAAGAATTCACGGGACAGAAGTGCATGTATCACGACCGCGATCACTCGATTGTCGCTGAACCACATCGCGGCTCCCGCGGTGGAAGGTCACAGCGGGCATTTCGACTCGGCGATCGCATTCGCGTTCGTGCCGAACGGATTGATCCTTTTCGCCATCGTGTGGAATTCGCTCCCGTTGCGGTGGCGCCTCAGTAGAAACACGATTAGTTTACTGATTAGGATATTTAACCAAGGTACCGTTGACGCTCCAGATTGAAGATCCCAAACTATAAGGCATGGAGCGGTACCGCTATCTGGTGGGCAAGCGCGTCGAGGTTCACTACCGGTCGGGCGACTTTTATCTTTCTTGCGTTGGAGCATTGGCGTCGGATGACGCTAAATCGATCGTCGTACACGAGCAGTTCTCGTCCGGGGGCAGCCAGAAAACGATGCGCGTGGAGATTCCGTATTCTTATATTGTCCGCGTGACGGAAACTTCGCCGGAACCCGTTCATGTGATCCCTTCGTTACCACACCGCCGCGTAAAGCCGCGCTGACCGTGTCCGCTACGTTCCTGCGTTTCACTAGGTCCCGCAGTTCAACAGATAGCTCAAGCCTTGCCATTCGCATTCGCCTGCTTGCGCGGGTATATTTGCCTTTTAGTCTAGGAGGCTGAGATGAAACCGACAGTTGGATTCATCGGATTGGGACTTATGGGCAAGCCGATGGCGCAGAACCTTCTCAAGGCAGGATTTCCTGTTGTTGTGTGGAATCGCACGACGGCGCGAGCGCAAGAACTCGTGAGTGAGGGTGCGAAGCTGGCAGAGAATCCGCGCGAGACGGCGAAACCTGCGGATGTGTTGATCACGATTGTGAGCGATCCACCGGCGCTCGAAGAGGTATTGTGGGGCGCGAATGGCGCGATGGACGGCTTGCGGCGCGGCAGCGTTTATATTGATTCCAGCACGATTTCGCCGGATTTGGCGCGACGCGCTGCGGCCGCGTGCGCCGAACGAGGCGTGGATTTTCTGGATGCTCCGGTGACGGGCGGCGATTGGGGCGCGAAAAAGGGAGAGCTGCTTTTCATGATTGGCGGAAAGGCTGAAGTTCTGGAGCGCGTTAGGCCGGTGCTCGAAGCCCTTGGCAAGAAATTCTTTTTGTTGGGGCCGAATGGCGCGGGCCAGACGGTGAAGCTGGCGATGAACCTGATTCTGGCGTTAGAGATTGAAGCGTTGGCAGAGGCGCTGGCGCTAGTGGGCGCTTCGGGCGTCCCAGGCGAAAAGTTGATCGAGGTGCTGCAATCGAGCATGGCGCGCGCCGGCGTGATGGATGTGAAAGCCCCGAACATGCTGAAAAATGAATATCCCCCTAGTTTTCCGCTACGCCTGATGCATAAAGATATGCGGCTCGCGCTGGAGTTGGCGCGGCAAAAGGGCGTGGACTTGCCGGCTGCTGCCGCGTCGTTCGAGACATACAGCGCGGTGAAGGACGCGTCGAAGGACGATGCGGACTATTCCGCAGTCGCGCGATTTTGGTCGCAAGGCTCCAAGGCTAAAGCGGGAGCGTAGCCGGGAAAAACGCGAGGGGGAGATCTCGCGAGGTGCGCAGCCCGGCGTTGGCGGCGAGAATTGCCGGGATGGCGTTGACGACCACCGCGGCTGTGGCCACGTCGCCGTGAGTGCCGCCAGGAATTGTAAGCGTGAGATGCGGCTCGCCTTTCAGCACGACAGTGTCCGCGGGATGCCTGGCGCCCACGTACATCTTAAGCTCCATGAAGATTTTTTCCTTGCCGTTGGCGCTGCCGCGCGCGATTTGATGCACGCCGGCGACTTGGCCCGACGCGACTTCAAGAAATTCCGTCTGGACGGCTTCTTCGGCGATCACCGGTTCGATCGTTTCGGAAATATCATTGAGCGCGAAGCCTAGGCCGTCTGCCACCATGGCGATAGATTCCGGCAGGCCGTGATGTTTGATTACTCCCGCGGAGACCCGCTTGCGAAATTCATCCGGCGTCATCCCTGCGCCGATTTTTTTCTGCAGCGGCAGACGGCGCTTGGACGCATCCACGATGCGCACAGCGCTGACCCAGTCAACGCGCTGAGCGACCGCGCTGAGGGTTAACGCGAGTTTATCCATCACGAACCCCGGGTTCACGCCCGTGCCCACCAGCGCGACGCCTTCCTCAATAGCCGCGGCGTCCAGCTTCTTCGATAGCTCGGGATATTTGCGAAACGGGTATGCAAGTTCTTCGCATGTGGAAACGACACAACAACCTGCAGCGATGCATTCGAGCAGTTGGTCCATCACGCTTGGTAGGTAAGACGCGGTCGAATGGACTACAAGATCCGCCGGTTTTTCGAGCGCCGATTGAGCATCTGGAAGAACCGGCACGCCCCAGGGAGCATCCGGCGCACCGGCGAGTTCGCCGAGATCGCGCCCTGCTTTTGCGGGATCTTTATCAATGGCGCCGACAATTTCGACCGAATTCTTTTGCCGCATCAGGCGTACGATCGAAGCGCCGATGGGGCCGACTCCATACTGAACAACGCGGATTTTCTTTTTCAAGGGCGATTTCCCGAGTGATTTTAGGAGTCATTACCTTAAGGCGTTGGCCAGCGGACTGCAACCGAATTTGCGGCGCTTGTGACGAGCCGCGCGGGGCCGCATAATGTGCGACGACGCCAACGTGACCGGCCAACCCGACACCAGTTCCACGCAACGAAGCTGGCTTCGCACCGCGCTGCGGACGACGCTGCAATATGGCGGCAGCGCTCTCATCCTTTATCTTCTTTTCCGGCTGCTTCCCGGTAAGCAAGTTTGGAAGGCGCTCGGATTGCTGCCCGCGCGGCTATGGGTTCTGGTGCTCGTGGGATATCTGGCAGCGCACATCGTGGGCGCGACGAAATACCAGTTTGTCCTGAACCTGGGCGGTGCGGGAATTCCGGGCCGGCAAGCGGCGCGATGCTACTTCGCGGGGCTTTTCGGTTCGCTTTTTTTGCCATCGCTGATCGGTGGAGACATTTTGCGCGTTGCGATGGCATTGCGTATGAGCCGCAGCAAAGCGGGCGTGCTGTTGGGAAGTTTGGTGGACCGTATTACCGATTTCACGTCGCTAGCTTTACTCGCAGCGATCGGCGCACTTTTAGTGCCGGGCGCATTGAACGAACGGAACCGAAAGGTTTTTTTCATCGTGGGTGCGGTGGGTGTGGCCGCCGCAGCCCTTGCCGCGATCCTCGCGAAGCTCTTTCCCGCGCGGCGATTCTCGATTCGGGTGCGGCGGAGGTTGGTGCGGCTGCGGCGCGCGTGGAAATCTATCCTGCAAAGGCCGAGCGCGATGTTGCGCGCTCTGAGTATGAGCGTGATCGTGCAGGTCACGTTCATTTTTCTAAACGTGCAGCTCGCGGAAGCGTGCGGGTTGCATTTGCGGTATCGCGTGTGGCTTTTCGCGTGGCCGCTGGCGAAATTATCAGCGGTCGTGCCTATTACGCAAGCGGGTATCGGCGTGCGCGAAGCCGCCTTCGCGGCGCTACTGCTTCCATTTGGCTCGCCCGCGGTATTGGCCGTTGCTGCGGGCCTGGCTTGGGACGCGGTCGTCATCGGAGGCGCGATTGCCGGCGGAATTTTTGCGTTGGTTACGGGAAATTTTTGGCGCCAAAGCCCGACATAGCGCTCGGAAGCGTCTGCAGGCAAAGGCCCCACACGCATCGTGTCACGATCATCCGACCAGCACGCTTCGTCTAATGCACGCTCGAGTATTTCGAATAATCCGGGTACGCCGGATGCTTCACCGGCTGCGGCGGATTTTTCTCAAGCTCCTGCATTACGACTTCGATGGCCTTTTCGAGTTGCGCGTCGTGTCCCTTTCTCCACGCGGCCGGATCGAGCTCGACATCATAATCCGGCGCCACTCCGTGATTCTCCACTTCCCAAGTTCCTTCCGTCGTGAAAAATGCGAACCGCGGCGCAGTGACAAAACCATTGTCCATCAGCGCCGGATAACCGCCGATGCCGACGAGGCCGCCCCAGGTGCGCCGGCCCACGAGCGGACCGAGGCTGACGTGATGGAAATACCACGGCAGAGCATCGCCGCCCGAGCCGGAAAATTCATTGATGAGCATGATTTTGGGCCCGTAGATTCCGCTGAGCGGCGTCGTGTAGTCGGCGCCTTCCCGTGACATCCAATAGTTCCAGATTTTGCGCTGCATGTACTGAATGATGTAGTCGGCGGCTTGGCCTCCGCTGTTGAAGCGCTCGTCAATCACGGCGCCCTGCTTATTGATCTGCGCGAAATAGTAGCGATTGAAATTTCGGAAGCCGCCCGCGCCAGTGTTCGGAAGATACACGTAAGCGAGCTTTCCGCCACTCATCTCGTCCACTTTTCTAAGGTTGTCTTCCATCCACGCGCGATTGCGCAAGGCAGTCTCGTCCGGCACGGGGACGACAGTCAGTTCGCGGGAGGCGGAGCCGTCCGGATTAGGTCCGACTTTCAGTACCGTTTGCTTGCCAGCAGTTTCCTGAAAATAGCTCTAGACGTCCACGTCGGGACGAACATCGCGCCCGTTGACAGCAAGGAGATAATCGCCGGCAACGACGTTGACGCCGGGTTGTGTGAGCGGCGCGTGTAACTGCGGGTTCCAGTTTTCTCCGTTGTAGACGCGCGAGAAGCGGTAATGGCCGTTTTCGATCGTGTAGTCGGCGCCGAGGAAGCCCACTTGCAGCGGCTGAACTTCCGGAATGTCGCCGCCGCCCACGAACATGTGGCCGACGTTGATCTCGCTGAGCATTTGCGCGAAGAGATAGTTCAAATCATCGCGCGTGGCGATGCCCGCGAGATACGGCTCGTACTCGCGAGAAAGCGCTTGCAGGTTCACGCCATGAGAGTGTGGGTCATAGAGGAAGTCGCGTTCGATGCGCCAGATTTCGTGGTACATCTGGCTCCATTCGGCGCGCGGCTCAACCCAGACTTCCATATCGTCGATTTTCAGTTCGCCTTCGCCGGGCTTGGCCGGTTGAGCAGTGGCCGCGATGAACCACTTTTCGCCCTGCTGGTAGAGATATTTTCCCCCGTTATAGGAAACCGCGGCGTTCTGAATTCCGGCGATGAGTTGTTCCGTTTTCCGTTTAGCTAGATCGAATTTGGAAAGCACCAGGCTCGGCGGTCCTTCGGAATCGGGAGCTGGCGGCATTTCGAGGATAAGGAACTCGCCTTCCTTGCCGGCGAAAACGCTCACATAATCCTTCGCCGGAAGCGGAAGCGCTAGAATGCGTTGGCTGACATTGTCGAAATCTATCGAGACCTTGACGGGTTCTTTACTCTTTTCTTTGTCCTTACTTTTATCTTTGTCTTGGTCTGCGTCTTTCTTCTTGTCCTTGTCGCTGTCGTCCTTGGAAGCATCTTTCGAATTGTCCGCGTCTTGCTTATCGCTGCCGGTTTTCTCCTCGTCACTTTCGGGCGCCAGAGGCGAGGGCAAATCCGTACGCAGAACGATGACGTAGACGTTGCGCGTCACTTCCTTGCCGTCGCTGGACATATCGAGACCGCCGACCGTGGGGCCGATATTGGTGCTGGCCGTGAAGTAGATGTACTTGCCATTTTTGTCGAAAACCGCATATTCCGCGTCGCTCATGCCATCGGTGATCTGAGTGGATTTTCCGGTGTCGAGCGAGTAGACAAAGACGGCGCGGAAGTGATTCGGCAGAATTTTGGTATAAACGATCCAGCGATTGTCAGCAGACCAATCCGGGTTCAGGCCCCGGCTCTGGTAATAGTCCGTGTCTATTTTTATCGGGGTGCCTTTATCCAAATCCACGTACCAGAGATTCAGGCGCTTGTCGGTATACGCAATTTTTTTTGCTGTCGGGGGACCAGGTCGGACCGTAGAAAAATGAAGGAGGATTGCCGAGATTGATTTTGCGGACGTCGCCCATGCCGTTCTGCGTGCGCAAATGCAAAGCGTACTCGCCGGACTCATCCGAAAAATACGCGATCCACTTTCCGTCCGGAGACCATGATGGATCGCGGTCGGCTACACCGGGGGAATTGGTGATGTCGCGAATGTCGCCCTTTTCGGCGGGAACCGTAAGAATTTCGCCGTGCGCTTCGAACACCGCGCGAACGCCCGTGGGCGAGATGGCGACGTTATTAATCTGCTTGGCGACTTTTTCGAAGTGCGGGCGGACTTGGGCGAGATCCGCCGCGATGTGTACTTTTACGAGTTGGTCGTGATGGGTCGAAAGATCGAAGAGATGCAGCGAGCCGAATTGTTCGTAGACGATGGCGTCGGGGCCCGCGTCCGCCGATTTTATCGGGAATCTGGTGTTCTCGACGAGTTGCGACTCTGCCTTCGTCTTCGTGTCGTAGGCGAAAAGCGTGTAAGGCCCGTTGCGATCGGAGAGAAAATAAATCGTGTCCCCGACCCACATGGGATTGAAGTCGTTCCAATCCTCGTGCGGAAGCTTCACGACCCTGGAATCGGTGAGATCAGCGATCCAAATTCGAGGTGAAGTGCCGCCGCGGTAATGACTCCAGTTTCCAAATGGCTGCGGCGTGGGACGATAGGCGAGATATTTTCCGTCGGAGGAATACGATCCTTCCCATCCGAGCGGCAGGGGAACTTTCGTGGGGAAGCCGCCTTCGGCGGGCACGGTGAAAAGCGCCTGGGTATTGTTGGCGAAGCTATCGCGCGGCGAAGCAAAGAGAATATTTTTCCCGTCCGGAGTCCAGCCGACGGCGACGTCGGGGCCCGCGTGAAAAGTGACGCGGCGCGGCGTTCCGCCGTTCGCGGAAATCACGTAGACATTCAGTTTGCCGTCGTATTCGCCGGTAAATGCGATCCACTGACCATCCGGTGAAAAGTGCGGGCCGCGCTTGATTCCGGGCCCGGCGGTCAGTCGGATAGCGTCGCCTCCTTCGCGCCCAACCTTCCAAAGATCGTCGCCATACATGAAAGCGATATCGGTGCGGCTCAACGTGGGCTGGCGCAGCAGCAGCGGTTTATCGTCTTGCGCAGAGGAAGTGACAGCGAGAGAGACCAATAGTATGGCGAGGGCGAGCACGAACTTCTTCATCGAGAAGTCTCCTTGAAATGGCTGGAATCGCTACCGCATGATACGCAGTCGCGAGCACGGGGGTTTCATGAGTGGCTTGGACTCGCGCGCAGCGTTTTAGAATCAAGGATTTTAACTGTTTTGAAATCGCACGCGGTTGGGAATTCGCCAGAAGGGGATTACCGCAAGGTGCAAGCGCGCGAGGATTTAGAAACGCGAACGGCTGGCGCGGAAAAATTCACGCAGCGTGGTGACGTTCGGGCCGTAGGAACCGACGCGGCCGGCATCCACCGGCAAACCGAGATATTCCGCTTGCTCGATGCTCAGGCCGGCTTCATCCAACTCGGCAAGGCTGTAACCTTCGGTCGGAACCAAACGGTTGCGGCGCGAAAGGTCCACAGGACGCGGCGGGCGATGCGCGCTCCACCGCTTCCTTACAATAACGAAGAAATCGTCCCAATCTCGTCTATTCCACATGCCCTTCTCCCGCACTCCCCGGTTTCAAGCCTTTGGATGCACGGCCGGCGAATTCGGTAGCAAAAACTTTCTCGCCAACCTGCTGTCCGGGTCCGGCGTTACTACCCCCACGCCGGGCCGCTCCGGGGACAGGAGCGGAGCCGATAATAACCCCAGAGGTAGTGGAAAGTCGCGTGGGAACATTTCTTGTATCCTTTGAGTTATTGGCTGCGGGGAGCGTGCCGGTACTCCCCGCACTATGACTGGAGAGACTGCGGCTGGCCGGACCCGGTGTTATACTTTCGTGAAGTTAATGCTCTATTTGTGCCGCGTGAAATCTGCATGAGCAACCCGATCATTGTGGTTCACTATCACGAATTGTGGCTGAAGGGCCGCAATCGCCGTTTTTTTCTGCGCAAGCTCTGCGCGGCCTTGCGCGTCTCGCTGCAGGGAATTCCTGTGGACCGCGTTGAGCAGCCGGGCGATCGCATCGTGGTGTGGTTAGGAGATGGCGCGTCGCTCGAGGAGGCCACCCGCCGCGTGGGGCGCGTTTTGGGAATCGCTTTTTACGCTATCGCGCGAGCGGTGGAGCGCAGCATGGAAGCGGTGTGCCGGGCGGCGTGGGAAGAAATCGAACCGCTGCAATTTGCGGATTTTGCGGTGCGGGCAAAGCGCAGTGATAAATCCTTTCCTCAAACCAGCATTGAGACAGAAGCCGCGCTCGGCCGATATCTGCTGGACCGCTTGCGCGCGCAGGGGCGCAACGTGCGCGTTCGTTTGAATGATCCGGCGATGACTTGCTACGTGGAAATCGCCAAGAGAATGGCGCTGGTCTACGCGCGAAAAATTCCGGGTGCGGGCGGCTTGCCGGCAAATACCGCCGGTCGAATGATGTGCTTGCTCTCCGGCGGATACGATTCGGCGGTGGCCGCATATCAGATGATGAAGCGTGGCGCGCATCTGAGCTTTGTACACTTTTATGGCACCGGAGCGCGGCCCGGGGAATCCTCGTTGCACGTTGCCAGCGGCTTGGTGCGACAGCTCGTGCCGTATCAATTTCACGCCAAGCTTTACCGCGTCCCGTTCGAAGCGATTCAACGGGAAATTGTGCGTTATGCACCGGAAGATTTTCGTGTGCTGCTGTACCGGCGGATGATGCTGCGAATCGCCGAGGGGCTGGCGAAACGCGATCGCGGTCTCGCGCTGATCACCGGCGATAGCCTGGGCCAAGTGGCTTCGCAAACGCTGCGCAACCTGGTGGCAGTGGATGTGGCGTCGCGCATGGTGGTTTTTCGCCCGCTGTCCGGTACGGATAAACAGGAAATCCTGGCGATCGCGCGGCAAATCGGAACTTACGATACATCCTCCGAGCCGTTTCACGATTGCTGCCCGGTCTTTTTGCCGCGCCGGCCCGCACTTTACGCTTCAGCAGAGGAATTGGCAGAGGCCGAAGCGAAACTCGACATCGCTGCGCTGGTGACGCAAGGACTGCGCGGAACGACCCTCATGCGATTTGAATACAAGGACGGAAAAGTTGAGGAAGCGGAAACGGCCATGAGAAGAGCGCTAGCGAAGCAACAGATTGGAGCCGCTTAGATTCTCACGCCTGCGAAAGCGGATGCCAAAAAAGAAGGGCGCGAAATACTTCGCGCCCCACTCTTTCAGCAGAATTTATTGATTTGAATTAACGATCGCGGCCACCGCCTCCTCCGCCGCCATAACCACCGCCTCCGCGTCCTCCGCGCCCGCCACCACCCCCGCCTCCGCCGTGACCTCCGCGGCCACCGCCGCCTCCTCCACCATGACCTCCGCCGTGACCTCCGCGTCCCCCGCCACCACCCCCGCCTCCGCCTTCGCGTTGCGGACGAGCTTCATTGACCACCAGCGCGCGGCCAAGAAAATCCTTGCCGTTCAGCGCCTGAATCGCCTTTTCCGCCTCCGCGTCATTTCCAATTTCCGCGAAACCGAATCCACGAGGCTGCCCCGTAAAGCGATCTCGCAACAGCGAAAGTGAATCGGGCTGCACTCCAATTTCCGAAAACAGCGCCGCTACCTGCTCCTCTGTGGCCTTGAACGAAAGATTTCCAACGTACAATTTCTTCACGGCCGTTCTCCTTATGCCCCCGGTCCAGCGCCGAGGCGCAACACACGAAGCTGAAGAGACAGGATCTCGGCGCAGGTGGCCTTGCACAGGTTGGCCACACCCGGCTGAAGCGAGCGCTCCAGCTGCTCAGGAGCATCTTGCTGCAAGTGCCTTCGGCAGTCAACCACGCCGACCGCGAAGAAGGCTGGAGCGTCAGTTGGCAGCGTTAGGTGCGATAGCTTGCATTGATGTGAACGTATTCGGTAGTGAAATCGCAGGTCCAGACGCGGGCGTGACCGCGTCCGGAACGCATTTCAACCACAATGGGGACGTATTTGGCGAGCATTTTACGATGCGCGACACGCTCGTTGAATGGATTTTCTTGCCCGCGGCGGCAGACTTTGAGGCCGGCGAGAGTAATGTCGACGCGTTCGAAATCGAAGGGCACGCCGGCACGTCCGGCTGCCGCGAGGATGCGTCCCCAGTTGGGATCGGCGCCCGCTAGAGCGGTCTTTACTAGCGGCGAATTCGCGATGGTGAACGCGATTTCCTTCGCGGCGTGATCGGAAGGAGCGCCGCGCACATCCACTTCGATCACACGCTGCGCACCTTCGCCATCGGCGACGATTTGCAGCGCAAGTGATTTGCAGACAGCCTCCAGCGCGGCGCAGAATTTTTTCCAGGCATCACTTTCACGAGTGATGGCTGGCGCGCCGGATTCCCCATTGGCCAGAAGCGTGACGGTGTCGTTCGTAGAGGTGTCGCCATCCACGGTGGTGGCGTTGAATGTGGTGGCGACCGCGGAGCGCAGTGCGCGGTCAAGCATTGCCGGTGAGATCGCCGCGTCCGTCGCGAGAAACGCGAGCATGGTGGCCATATTGGGATGAATCATCCCGGCGCCCTTGGTGCAGCCCAGAATGCGCACCTCTTTTCCGCCGACCCGGCATATTGCCGCTGCCCATTTCGGACGCGTGTCCGTGGTCATGATCGCCCGGGTGAATTGCGCGAATGCGCTGGCCGAGGATTTTCGCGCGCGCACCAGCGGCCGCACGGCGTTTACGATTTTTTGCCACCGCAGCGGCACGCCGATCACGCCGGTGGAGCAGACCAAAATTTGCGAAGGATCGAGGCGACCGAGTTCGCGCGCAACTTTCAGAGTCGTCGCGGCGGCCGCGCCCAGACCTTCAGAGCCTGTGCAGCAATTGGCGTTGCCGGAATTGACGATCACTCCGCGCATGCGGTGCTTGGACTTTCGCAGATTCAACTGCGAAGCGATTACCGGTGCGGCCTTAACGCGGTTGGTGGTGAAGACGGCGGCAGCAGAGGCGGGTGTTTCACTGACAAGAATCGCCAGATCAAGCTTCGTCTTTTTCAAGCCGCAATGCGTGGCGGCGAAAGTAAAGCCGCGTGGCACGATCGAATTGGTAAGGCGCGAGGGCATTGGGTGCTCAGCAGGCCGGAACCGGAGAAATTTCGCCGAGCACGGGGAAAGCAATGCGTTCGGGAATAACCGTGGCAATGACGGCGACGAGCTTACAGGTCCTTTGCTTGGGACAGGTGCGGCAATCGCGCTCCACTTTTTCTGTCAAGGTCTTTCGCGAGGCCGCCGTAAATCCTTGGCGTTCGAAAAATTGCGGTGCGTGCGTGACGGCGAATACGCGCGCGATGCCGCGACGTCTCGCTTCGAGCAACGCGAATTCGATTAAACTTGCGCCTAAGCCCTCGCCGCGCCGTTCCGCGCTGACTGCGACCGAGCGAATTTCGGCGAGATCGGACCCATAACCTTCCAGCGAAAGGCAGCCGACGACATGATGGTTTTCTTCCAGAACCAGGAAATGACTTATATTCCCGCGGATTTCTTCCTCCGTGCGAGGCAGTAGCACGCCCTCCGCGGCATAATGCGCGACCATCCGATGAATCGCTGGTGCGTCCATCGTTCTTGCGCGGCGCCTTCTCATGGATGCTCCACAAGATTCGCGACTCGCGCTTTAAAATCTTGCAGCGCGAAAGTGACCGCGCCGGGAGCAGTGCCGCCGTGAATTCCCCGGCGCGCCAGCGCGGATTCCAGGGTCAGCGCCGTGTCCAGGCTCGGCCCGAACGCCGGCGAGAATTCCTTCAGGCGCTCCATCGGCATATCGCGAATGGACTTTCCTTCCTGTTCGGCCGCGCGCAGCACTTTTCCCACAATTTCATGCGCTTCGCGAAACGGAACGCCAAAAGTCACCAAATAATCCGCGACCTCGGTCGCTACTAGCGCGGGGTCCTGCGCCGCCGCACGGAGACGATCTTCGCGGAAGCGCGTGGCGGCGAGCGTGGCGGCGGCGATTTGCGTCATCGCGAGCGCTTGATCGTGCGCGCTGAAGAGCGCTTCTTTGTCCTCCTGCAAGTCGCGCTGGTAGCTCGACGGCAGTCCCTTGCAGATGGTGAACAGCGCCACCAGTGAGCCGTAGATTCTGCCGGTCTTGCCGCGAACCAGTTCCCAGGCGTCGGGGTTTTTCTTCTGTGGCATCAAGCTGCTGCCGGTGGAAAACTCATCGGGCAATTCAACGAAGCCAAATTCCGGCGACGCGAACAACACAAAATCTTCCGCGAGGCGCGAGAGGTGCATCGCAAGGGTCGAGAGCGCGAAAAGATATTCGAGCGCGAAATCGCGGTCGCTGACGGCGTCCAGGCTATTAGCGGTGATCTGCGAAAATCCCAAATCGCGCGACAGGGCGTTGCGGTCCAGCGGGAAGGCGCAGCCGGCGAGTGCGCCCGAGCCCAGGGGGCACGCATCGGCGCGCGCCGCCGCCGCGGCAATACGTTCGGAATCGCGATAAAAAGCTTCGCCATGGGCGAGCAACCAGTGCGCGAGCAGAAGCGGCTGCGCGTGTTGCATGTGCGTGGTACCCGGCATCGGAACGCGCAAATTGGTTTCGGCTTGGGTTGCTATCGCGCTTTCCAGCGCGGCGATCGCGCGGCGCAAATCGCGCGCGGCGTCCTTCACGTACATGCGAAATTCGGTCGCCACCATTTCGTTGCGGCTGCGGCCGGTGTGAAGTCTTGCGCCCAAGGGGCCAAGTTTTTCAATCAGCGCGGCTTCGACGAAGTGATGGACGTCTTCGGCTTTCGAATCGGCGAGCCATGCGGAATCGGATTTAGCGCGCGCTGCGAGTTCGTCCAGAGCCGTGGCGATCTTGCGGCCTTCGTCCTGCGTCAGAATTCCCGCAGCGACGATGGCTCGCGCCCACGCGCGATCGAGCGCCAACTCCTGAGGCAGCAGGCGCTGGTCGAAGCTCCAGGAACGCTCGAATTCATAGAACGAAGCGTCCGGGCCGCGTTCAAAAAGGCCGCCCCACATTTTTTGTTCGCGGGGAGCAGTCATCAGGCGTTGGCCTTCTGCGGTGCTTTCTTGGGTTCGGCGACGGAAGCTTCCTGTGGCACGGTGATGGGCAGTGCGAATAGATTGATGAAGCCCTCCGCGTCCTTGGGGTTGTAGCCTGTCATCGTGAAGCTCGCGAGGTTCGTGCGATAGAGCGAATACGGCGAGCGGCGCGAAGCCACGGTAACGTTGCCGCGGCAGAGCGTAAGCGAGACCGAGCCGGTGACGCGGCGCTGCGCGCTGGTGAAAAACGCGTCGAGCGCTTCCCGCAGCGGCGTGAACCACATGCCGTAGTAAACCATTTCGGCATAGCGCAACGAAAGCATCTGTTGGTAGTGCGCGGTTTCGCGGTCAAGAGCGAGCGATTCGACTTCGCGGTGCGCGGCGACAAGCAAGGTGCCGCCGGGAGTTTCATAAGCGCCGCGCGATTTGATGCCTACCAGGCGATTTTCGACGATGTCCATTCGGCCGACGCCGTTCGCCGCTGCGATTTCGTTCAGCTTGTCGATTAGTGCGAGGGGCGCGAGATTCTTACCGTTTACAGAAACCGGGGTGCCGCCTTCGAAGCCGATTTCGACGGTGGTTGGTTGCTCGGGCGCCTTCGCGGGGGAGACGACCCATTGCCACATCGCTTCGTCAGGCGCGTTGGCGGGATCTTCCAGCACCCCGCCCTCGTGGCTGAGGTGCCAGATGTTTCGGTCGCGGCTGTAGATATTTTTTGTCGTTTGCTCGACGGAAATGTTGTGCGCGCGCGCGTAGTCAATGGCTTCTTCGCGCGAGACGATGTTCCATTCGCGCCATGGCGCGATGATTTTCAGTTCAGGAGCAAGCGCCTTGGCGGCGAGTTCGAAACGCACCTGGTCGTTGCCTTTGCCGGTGCAGCCGTGCGCGACGGCATCCGCGCCGAGTTTCTGTGCGAGTTGCACTTGGCGCTGCGCGAGAAGTGGGCGTGCAAACGAAGTACCCAAAAGGTATTTGTGTTCGTAAACGGCGCCCGCGCGCAGAGTGGGCCAAATGTACCCGGTGATGAATTCCTCGCGAAGATCTTCCACATACGCGGAACTCGCGCCGGTGGCCAGCGCTTTTTTGCGCGCGGCTTCCAGATCTTCCTGCTGGCCGAGATCGCCGATCATGGCGATCACTTCGCAGCCGCCGTAATTTTCCTTCAGCCACGGAATAATGATGGAGGTGTCCAGACCTCCGGAATATGCAAGCACAACTTTCTTCGGCAATTCGTTCTCCTTGATTTGCGGCAAAATTAATTGAGCAGCGTCAGCAGAATGGCTTTCTGCACGTGCAGGCGATTTTCCGCTTGCTCGAAGACGATCGAACGCGGCGAATCCATCACGCCTTCGCTGACTTCCGAGCCGCGGTGCGCAGGCAAGCAGTGCATGAAAATCGCGTCAGGCGCGGCATGTGAGAAGAGTTCGTCATTCACCTGGTAGCCGGCAAAGGCCGCCTCGCGCACCACGGATTCGGCCTCCTGGCCCATGCTGGTCCACACGTCCGTGTAGATCGCCTGCACGCCAGCAACGGCCTCTTCGGGCGAGCGCAGAATTTCGATTTTTCCGCGCGTCTCGCGTGCCACGCGCTTCGCCTCGGCGACGATGCTCGGATCGGGCTCATAGCCTGCCGGAGTCGCGATGCGCAGGTGAGCTCCGACACGCGCGCCGACGCTGAGCAACGAGTGGCAGGTGTTATTGCCGTCGCCGACGTATGCGAGCTTAAGGCCGCGCAGATTGCCGAAACGTTCTTCCAGTGTGAAGAAATCGCAAAACGCCTGGCACGGATGATAGAGGTCGGACAGCGCGTTGATGACCGGAATATGCGCGTTCGCGGCGAGCTGCTCGAGCGATTCCTGCTTAAATACGCGCGCTACGATGCCGTGAACCCAGCGCTCCAGGCTTTTCGCCACATCGGGAATGGATTCGCGCTCCCCCAGTGGCGCGATTGTGTGGTCGAGAAACACGGAAGAGCCGCCCAGACTAGCGATGCCCACTTCAAAAGTTACGCGCGTGCGCAGCGATGGTTTCTCGAAGATCATCGCGAGGAACCGGCCGGCAAGAGCGCCACGGTATCGGTCGGGATGCGCCTTCACGTCGGCGGTGAGATGGAGGAGCTCGCGCACTTGCGCGGGATTCCACTCCATCCCGGTGAGGAGATCGTTGGTTCGCGTAATCGGTGTAGCAACGGCGGCGTTCATATTCACCTCGATGCAGCCAAAACCATCGGCTGCGCTGGCGTTTCGGTTTTAGTGTGTTTGGCCGCGCCGAGTTTTGACGTTTGCTTCAGAGTTTTCTCGAACTTGGCAAGAAATTCGGCGACGTCCTTGCCGCGAATGATGAACGGCGGCAGAAGCCTTAGGATGTGTTCGTGCGTGCAGTTGATGACGAGACCATTACGCAGGGCTTGCGAGACGATCGGCGAGCCGTCAATCGCCAAGTCAATGCCCAAGATCAAGCCCTCGCCACGAACTTCGCGGATGAAATCGAAGCGCTTGGGGAGCTTTTCAAGACCGGCGCGCAACTCCGCGCTGCGCTCACGAATATTGGCGAGCAAGCCCGCTTCTTCGACGACCGTCAGGAATTCCAGCGCAGCGGCGCAGATAAGCGGTCCTCCGCCGAAAGTTGTGCCATGCATCCCTGGGACGAACGCCGATGCAAACTGCTCGTTGGCGATAATCGCGCCGAGCGGGAGCCCGCCAGCAAGCGGTTTGGCGACCGCTACGATGTCCGGCTTTGAATCAAACTTCTGATACGCGAAATAGCGGCCGGTGCGGCCGAGTCCGCATTGAATTTCGTCGGCGATCAAGGCGGCATCATACTCACTGGCGAGTGCGCGAGCGCGCTGCCAGAATGCTTCGCTGATTGGAAATATGCCGCCTTCGCCCTGGATCGTTTCCACCACCAGCGCGCAGACCGTATCGTCGAATTTGGCTTCGAGATCCGCAACGTCGTTCAAGCGTACGAATTCGACACCAGGAACGAGCGGCGCAAAGGGTTCGCGATACTTCACAGGGTGTGTGATCGAAAGAGCTCCAAAAGTGCGGCCGTGAAAAGAATTTTCGAGCGCCAAGATTCGCGTCTTTTTCGCGCCACCATTTTGCGACTTTGCGTGCGCATAGGCGCGAGCGAGCTTGAGCGCCCCATCCATTGCTTCGGTGCCGCTATTCGTGAAGAAGATGCGGTCCAAGCCAGACCATTCGGCAAGTTTGTGCGCGAGCGGCGCCTGGTATGGATTGTGAAAAAGATTGGAAATGTGAATGGCGCGGTCCGCCTCGCGCCGGATGACGCGGACCATGCGCGGATGTGCGTGGCCCAGCGCATTGACGGCAATCCCGCCGAGAAAATCAAGATATTCGCGCCCCGCAGAATCGTAGAGCCGGCAGCCGCGCCCGCGCGTGAACACTACGGGCGGCCGCCGGTAGGTATTCATCAAGTAGCGCGCTTCCGTGCCGCGAATTTGCGCCGGAGAGAGCGGCTTTTTATTCGTGGTGGTCTTTCTCTTCGACATTATTAGCAGGCGACTCCATGCGCGGCCTTCACGGCAGTGTGAACGATGGGCAGAACGCGCGTACCGGGGCAGCGAGCGCCGTTAACGGCAGTCAGCAGCGACCGTGGCAGCGTTCCGCCCACGATCCGCACTTCCGAAACACCGCCGGACAGGGCGCGCTTGGCCGCTTCGAGTTTCAAAATCATGCCGCCCGATACTTTGTTATGGCGAATGAGCTGCTCGATTTCGCCGCCGCGCACGGCGCGCAAAACCTTTTCGCCGTCCAGCACGCCGGCGACGTCGGTAAGGAATATCAGCCGGTCCGCGCGAATAAATTCCGCTGCTGCCGCGGCCATGTGGTCCGCATTGATGTTGTAAAGCTCGCCATCGGCGCCGAGGCCAAGGCACGAAGCCACTGGAACCACTCCGGAACGCCAGAGCGAGCGAAGGAAATCAAGATTGACCTCGGTGAGGTAGCCGACAAAACCCAGGCCGCCTTCGCGCTCGTCGACCTGCATCGGTTCCGCAAGAAAACAGGCGGCATCGGAAGCGCTGATGCCCACGGCCGGTTGGCCCGCGAGGGAGATTGCTCCCGCCACGCGCTTATTCAACAGCCCCCCAAATACCATCACTGCCGCGTCGCGCGTCTCGCGGTCGGTAACACGCAGGCCGTTGACAAACTGGCTTGCGATGCCCATGCGCGTGAGCGTGGTCGTGAAAATCTTTCCGCCGCCGTGAATCACGAGCAATTCGTGGCCGGCGCGCGCCAGTTCGGCGATCTGCCGGGCAATTTTCTGTACGGTTTCTTCGCGCTCAAGGAGTGCGCCTGCAATTTTGATTACCAGTCTCATAGCAAACCTGCCGTTTCGGGGTAGCCCCACATCCCGTTGAAGTTTTGTACCGCTTGTCCTGCCGCGCCTTTGCCCAGATTGTCGAGGCAGGACACCACCACCAGGCGCTCGCCTGAAGCATCGAGCGCAAATCCGATGTCGCAGAAATTCGTATGCGTAACGTGCTGCAATTCTGGCAAACGTCCTGCCGGAAGAATTCGGACCATTGGTTTTCCCGTGAAAAACTTGCGATAAAGAGATTCAACTTCGTTCGCTTTGCGCGCGGGGTCGAGCCACATATATACGGTAGAGAGAATCCCGCGCTCCACCGGCAGCAAGTGCGTGGCGAAGACGAAGTCTCTGGGCGCCAAGCCGGTGTGTTCCTCCACCTCAGGCGTGTGGCGATGCGAGAAAATACCGTACGCGCTGAAATTTCCGTGCACTTCCACGAAATGCGTTTCGCGTTTGGGTTCTTTCCCCGCGCCGCTGACGCCGGATTTGCAGTCGCACACAATTCCGCGCGCCATGTTGATCCAGCCGGCATCCACTAGAGGCCGCAGCGCCAAGATCACGGAAGTCGGGTAGCAGCCGGGGTTCGCTACCAGCCGCGCCTTCAGTAACGCATCGGCATAAAGTTCCGGCAAGCCGTAAACAGCTTCGGAAAGTACCTCAGCATCCGGTGCAGCAAGCTTGTACCACTCCGCAAAAGTTCCGGGCTTGTCGAAGCGAAACGCGCCGCTCAGATCCACGATGCGCAACGATGGATTCGCCGCTAAGAGCGCGGGCACCAGCTCCAGAGATGCCTCGTGAGGCGTCGAAAGAAACACGGCGTGCGCTCCGCTCTGCGCGATCGCCTCGACGGAAAGCGGCTTGCACGGTGCTTCGCCCCAGCCGCGCAGCTGCGGATACAGTTCGGTGAGGCAACGCACATTCGCATGCGCGTTGCGCAGATAAAAGGTCGGCTTTTCGATTTGTGGGTGCCGCAGCAGGAGCCGGGCCAGCTCGAATCCCGCGTAGCCCGTGGCCCCGACGACGGCGACCTTTACAGGGTCGTTCATCGGAGCATCTCCTCCACGCGCTTTTGAATCGCGGCTCGCGCCGTTCGCGAGGGCGTGATGATCAAGACCGTGTCATCGCCCGCCAGAGTGCCGGCGACTTCCTTCCAGCGCTCGGAGTCCACCGCTGCGGCGAGCGGCTGAGCGCCGCCGGGAGGAGTTTTCAGCACCAGCATGTTTTGCGCGGGGCGTATATCCAGCAAAAATTCCTTCAGAGCGCGAGCAAGCCCATGGACCGCCGACGAATCTTCAGCTGCAGCGGTCGCGAGTGGTTTGTAGCCAGCGGCGGTTTTCACCAACCGCAACTCGCGCAGATCGCGCGAGAGAGTGGCCTGCGTCACGCGCACACCCAAATGAATGAGCTGGCGGCGCAGATCGTCCTGGCTGGCGACGGACTCGCCCGCGAGGAGCTTCAGGATCTGACCTTGCCGAAATCGTTTGTGTGCACCCATTGTAAGTTTATGCAGCTTTATGCATAACACTGCATAATCATACAGTATGAGATGCGAAGGGTCAAGGACGGATTCACGGAATTCTCAAAAAAGTGTTCTTGAGGCGAAGCGCTGAATTTGTTTTTCATTCAGTGGGAAAATTCAAACAGAAAATCTCACGCGACAGAGATACAATGCGTCGCGTTTGGCCTTGGAGCGAGACAGTGCACGATCTCTTGTCGAGCGTAACAGCGGATGACGACGCTCTCACTCAAGTTTCAGGTTTGTACCTACAGGAGGAATTCGATGGGGCGTTTCGCAACTTTCTTTTTGCTGATCGCGGCTAGCGCGTCTTATTGCAGTGCGCAGATGGCGAAGAGCGCTCCGCCTGCGGATGTGGCGATTCATGCCGGAAAAGTTCTGGATGTTCGCACGGGAAATTATCTGAGCGACCAGATCATTTGGATTGAAGGCGAGCGGATCAAAGCGATCGGCGGCGCGTCGGAGCTTTCGTCCCGCTTGCCGCCGGGTGTAAAAATGATCGATCTTACGAATGCCACCGTCCTGCCCGGTTTAATTGACTGCCACACGCATTTGACTATGACGCCCTACGATTCCGGTCCAGCCGGCATGCGCATTTCTTATCCGCGGCAGGCTCTAATCGGGGCGCGCAACGCGCGCGTGACTCTGGAAGCCGGATTCACCACCGTTCGTAATGTAGGTGCCAACGGATATTCGGACATCGCCTTGCGCGATGCCATTAATGCCGGTGACGTCCCGGGCCCGCGCATGCTGGCGTCCGGTCCGGCCCTAAGCATCACCGGCGGCCACGCCGACAATAACTTTCTCGCGCCGCAATACAATTGGTCGGACGATGGCGTCGCCGACGGAGTGGATGGCGTGACGTTGAAAGTGCGCGAGGACATCAAATACGGTGCCGACGTCATCAAGTTCATGGCCACTGGCGGTGTGCTTTCCGAAGGCGATAATCCCGCGCTGGCGCAATACAGTCCGGAAGAGATGAAAGCAATTGTGGAAACGGCTCATGGCTTGGGCCGCAAGGTTGCGGCGCACGCTCACGGCGCAACCGGAATCAAGTACGCCGTGCTGGCTGGCGTCGATTCGATCGAACACGGCAGCTACATCAACGATGAGGACATTGAATTGATGAAGCAGCACGGGACCTATCTCGTGCCCACCGTCTACTTGGAAGATTGGCTGATGGAAAATGTGCAGAGCCTGGGGCTGACGCCGAACATGATCGAAAAAGCCAAGGTCGTGCTGCCCATCGCGCAGGAACACCTTTCGCATGCTTTCAAGTCGGGCGTAAAGATTGCGTTCGGCACGGACGCGGCCGTCTATCCGCATGGGCTGAACGCGCATGAATTCGGCAAAATGGTTTCCATGGGCATGACGCCGTTGCAATCCATTCAGGCGGCGACGGTCAATGCTGCAGACTTGATCGGATGGACCGACCGCGTGGGAACAATCGAGCCAGGAAAATTCGCCGACATCATCGCGGTGCAAGGAGATCCGCTGGCGGACGTTCACGTGGTGGAGAACGTGCAGTTCGTGATGAAGGGTGGAGAAGTTATCAAAGGTCAGTAACGATCGGATCGCGTGTTTGCGGGCGCAGAACCAACTAAGCTTGGTGCGCTCGGGTACGCCATTGGGAATTGAATCGCGGCCGGCCTACCGCTCGGTTGGCTAACGCAGGCTGCGGAGCCGCGGTCAGGTCTGCGGTGCCCGCCCGATGTGATAAACTTTCCGTAGAAATAGGCCCGTAGCTCAGTTGGCTAGAGCGCCACCTTGACACGGTGGAGGTCTGCGGTTCGAGCCCGCACGGGCCTACCAATTCTCTTGATGGCTTGCCTTTACATTCTGCAAAGCAAATCCACTGGCCGATTTTACGTTGGCTCGACGAGCGATTTGACTCGGCGTATTTCCGAGCACAACCGTCAGCATTTGTTGGCAGGAGACTTATGAGATTGTACTGGAGGCTCGCAGACACGAACTGGAAATCAAGAAGTGGAAATCCGCAACGAGGATGAGGGGCTTAATTCAGGGCAAGCTCGGCTAGAGCGGGCCGCGCAGGGCGCGGCCAGGTCTGCGGTTCGAGCCCGCACGGGCCTACATTCTTCTTCGTATCACCTCCAAGGTCTGCGAACACCTCAAACAACAGTTATTTTGGTTTCTTCGCACGATAACCAGCGATTTACGGTTACCTAACCCGCGGCTTGGGCACGATCGGTTTCCATGTGCCCGAGTTTTTCGATGATACGGTTGCTGATCCTGTCTCCTCGGAGGCAGCCTACTGGGCGAGGATCGTTTTTGCTTTGTACCACCGGCAGCCAGGAGATGCCGTGATCGAGCATCGTAGCTGATGCCACGAGCGCAGAATCGTCTAGAGCTACGTAGACGCCGTCCCCGAACAGAAGTTCACCGAGCTTGCGCTTGGTATCCTCTTTGCGCATGCCATTCGAACTTACGGCGATGCGCGCGATGATGTGATACAGGTCTTCGCGATCGAGGGTCGCCCACAGTTGTTGTTTTTCGTCCAGGACCAAGAGCTGTCCGGTCGCACTTTCATTGAGGGCTGCAACGGCGTCCCCAAAAGTGGCTTCCTTGCTGAGCAGCTTCGCAGGAGGCGGGTCCATCAGAGATGCGATTGTCTCATCCGCCAGAAGCGGTTTGGCCAGCGGCAAATAACGCCAAAAATCGCCCGAGTGCTGAGTCAGCGCCTTCGCAATCAGATCGCGAAGGGGCGGAAATGCGCTCGCCATCTCAGCGAATCGCGCGCTTCCGATTTGCGCCAGGCGCACAGCCGTGCGGGCGCGAACGCTCGATTCATGAGGGCGGTTGGCCAGCAGGGCTTCCTCGCCGAAAAAGTCTCCCTTACCGAGAACGGCGATAACCTTCGATTCCTGACTTTCTTCCGCGGTCTGCAGGACCTCTACTTCGCCTTCCTCGACGATGCTGAAGACTCGCGCCGCGTCGCCTCGGCGGTGAATGAAATCGCCGGGCCGATAATACGCGTGGGTCACTTCCTGGGTTGTGTCGGTATTCAGAAAGCTGAGATCGCGCGGAAAGAGCACATCCCATGCCCAGTCGAGAGCGACTTTGATCCTGCGCGACCATGTGGGCAGCTTGAACAAATAAACAGCGCGCCATATAAACCACGCAGGGAAGCCCGAGATGCGCATACCCATCATTTCCGCAACGGCTTCATACCCTCCGATGGAACAGAGCTGCCCGAGCGCTTTGAAGCGGAACGGTTGGGTGGATTCACCTCGCAGAATTCGCACGAGATTGAGCGCCGCTTGGCGGCCTTGACGCTCGGCAAATTGAGCGGTAGTCGGCGACGGCTGGTTATCGAACGCGTTGACAATCAGCGCGCAGTCGCCAATGGCCCAGGCGTTCGTTTGGCCTTCGATTCGCATGTCCGGCACCGTGCGTATGCGCCCTTTCTCTTTGGGCACATCAAAGCGCTGCACAATCGGAGAGGTCGTGGTCCCAATTGTGCAGACCACTGTGGCTCCTCCTAGCATCCGTCCATCCTTCAGCTGGATTCCTTCGTGCGTAGCCGCCACAGCGCGGGTGTTCAGCAGCATGGTTATGCCGGCCTTCTCCATTCTCCTTTGCGCGAATTGCCGTAGATTCGGAGCCACCTCGGGCAGGATTTGATCCTGAGAGTGGACCAGCGTAACGGTGACATCTTCTTTGCGGAAATTCCGGTAGAAACGCGTGCTGCTGCGCACGAGTTCGTTGATTTCTCCGGCGACCTCCGTTCCGCTGAAGCCTGCACCGACGATGACGAAGCTGAGATACCAGCGACGCCGATCGAGATCGCTCGATGCTTCGGCATTTTCCATCTGACGAACGATGTGTTGGCGAAGATCGAGCGCGTCACGCATAACCTTGAAGGGAAACGCGTGTTCGGTCATTCCCGGGATGATTCCCAAGTTGCTTTCCGCGCCGCAGGCAATTACGACGTGGTCGTAATGCAGGCGCGCCAGCGCGCCATTGGCATCATCGAACGCAACCTCGGATGCGGAAGGGTCAATCCTTTGCACGCTCTCGGTGCGGCACTCGACACCGGGCAGCATTTGGCGCAGCGGGGCGACGGCTGCCTCGGCATTAATGGAGGCTCCGGCGACATCCGCCAAGAGGGGGTGAAACACCATGTGGTTCTCGCTGCTGAATAGCAGAATTTCGCACTCGGAACCCGGGAGTTTGTTGCGAAGAGTTTTAGCGAACTTTACTGCTGCGAATCCGCCGCCGACGATGACGACTCTCAGTGGTTGCATGGTGTAGCTCCTGGAGTCATGGACTGCGTCACATGGGACGTCTCCAAAGATATAGCATGACTGCGCGCGCGAAGAGTGCAATAAAAACCGCTCTGAAATTAAGCCTGAGAACCATCGCAGTTCGTGATTGTTGGACGGTGTCGAACACGGGGCAACTGTCAATATGTTGACATCAAGCGGTGAAAGAACGGCGGCGGATGTGTCCTAAGTCGCGTTTTTGCGTCGATTTCGCTGCCATCACATTTGGAAAACGAATTGCGTCTGAGATGGGTCCTGCGTCGCCCAGGAATTTTACCTTTAGTTGTTCATGGCGTAAGCGTTTCGTGCTACAAATCGGCGCATCGGGCACGAACCGATCGTTGGTTTTCGGCAAATGCTCGGAAACAGGAAGCAAGAAATGTGGAAGATCGTGATCACCCGCGCCATCAAGCCGCAAAAATGGGCCGGGGAAACTCGCGGTCTGATAAGCAAGATAGCCGGCATCGCCGTGCTGCTCGTGGGAGCGTTACTCGCCGCAACGCTCTGCTTCGGCGCGCCGGCGGATCCTGGGCAGATTCCCAGCATCTTCAAGCCGCAGTCAACACCCGCAAACTCCATTTTTCATTTATCGCTGCTCGTCCTGGCGATCACGGGCCTTATTTTTGCCGTTGTTTTCAGCTTGCTGGCATACGCCGTCACGAAATTCCGCAAGCGTGCTGACGACGATGGCCGCGAGCCTCCGCAAGTTTATGGCAGCAACCAGGTGGAGCTCGCCTGGACCGTGATTCCGACCCTCATCGTGCTGGTCCTCTTCCTCGCCACCGCGCGCGTGATCCGCTCCATTCAGGATGCGCCCAAGCCTCCCGGGGCGATTGAAGTCATCGCGATCGGCCATCAATTCTGGTGGGAATTTCGTTATCCCACGCTCGGTGTGGTCACCGCGAACGAGCTACATGTGCCAGTCAGCAATCCTCCGAATTCAACGCCCACGTTTCTCACTTTGCTTTCCGCTGATACCGACCACAGTTTTTGGGTGCCGCGCCTGGCCGGGAAGACGGACTTGATTCCTAACCACCCGAATCACACCTGGATCGATCCTCAGGAGACAGGTGTTTATCTTGGCCAGTGCGCTCAGTATTGCGGCGTCCAGCACGCCAAGATGCTTTTGCGGGTTTATGTGGATTCACCAGAACAGTTCAACGAATGGGTCCAGGAACAAAAGAAGCCGGCAGTGAACAATGATACAGTCGCGGAAGGCCGTCATATCTTCGAGACCACCGCCTGTGTGAACTGTCACGCTGTCACCGGAACCATTGCGGACGGTCATTTTGGTCCGGATCTCACGCATCTGATGAGCCGCGACACTATTGCCTCCGGCGCCGCACCGAACACCCTGGAGAATTTGCGCGTCTGGATACAGAATCCCGATTCAATCAAGCCCGGTTCGTTGATGCCCGCGATGCAGCTAAACGAAAACGATCTGGACGCGCTCACGGCGTACCTCCTGACGCTGCGATGAACACGAGGAGATAGCGATGTCGTCAGAAACCATCGCCCTCAGCACAGTCGGTCCCGATGCCCGGCCAATCGGCGAGCGGCTCCACGACTGGGTTGTCACAGTCGATCACAAGAAGTTGGGGATCCTGTACATTGTTTACGCTCTTTTCTTTCTCGTGGTTGCCGGCATCGAAGCCATTATCATACGCATACAGCTGATCGTTCCTCACAATCATTTCGTTTCTCCGCAAGTTTTCAACCGCATGATGACGGTGCATGGCACCACGATGATTTTCTTCATGGTCATGCCCATCCTTTTTGGATTCGGCACCTATCTGATCCCCTTGATGATTGGCGCCAGGGACATGGCCTTTCCACGGCTGAACGCCTTCGGTTTTTGGATGACTGCTTTTGGAGGGGTGCTTCTCTACTTCAGCTTCATCGGCGGCAATGGGCTTTACGGCGCGGGGACTGCTCCCGACGTTGGATGGTGGGCCTATGCACCGCTTACTTCGCGCGCATTCTCAGTCGGGCACAGCACCGATTTCTGGACTCTTGCCGTGCTGGCGACGGGTATCGGCAGTATCGGAACAGGAGTCAACTTCATTGCAACAATCCTCTGCATGCGCTGCCCCGGCATGACTCTCGGAAAAATGCCCTTGCTGGCATGGCTAAATCTCGTGGTGGGCGGGATGGTTATCTTTGGCATATCGCCTCTCACCGCGGCACAGATCATGCTCTGCATCGATCGCTATCTTGGCGGACACTTTTTTGATACCCAGGCAGGGGGTTCCGCAGTTCTTTGGATGCACTTCTTCTGGATTTTCGGCCACCCGGAAGTTTACATTCTGGTAGTTCCGGCCTTCGCTTTCGTATCCGAAATTGTCCCAGTTTTCTCTCGCAAACCGATCTTCGGGTATCCCATCATGGTGGCGGCGACAATCGCCATCGGGTTTATCAGCTTTAGCGTGTGGGCTCATCACATGTTCACGGTGGGGATGAGCTCTTACGGGAACACTTTCTTCGTTTTCACGAGCGTGGCTATCGCTGTTCCAACGGGGATCAAGATATTCAACTGGCTAGGGACGATGTGGGGCGGGAAAATTCAGCTCCGGGTTCCAATGCTCTTCTGTATTGGCTTCCTGTTCCAATTCCTGATCGCGGGCTTGACGGGAATCATGTTGGCGACGGCGCCGCTCAACTGGCAGCTCAGCGGCTCCTATTTTGTGGTTGCGCATTTTCATTACGTCATCGTTGGGGGAATCGTTTTTGCACTCTTCGGAGCGTTCTATTACTGGTATCCGAAAATGAGTGGAAGGATGTACAACGAAACGCTCGGGAAATGGCACTTCTGGCTATTCATAATCGGGTTCCACCTGACTTTTGATTTCATGCATATCCCCGGCATCTTGGGAATGCCGCGGCGGATTTACACCTACGAGCCGGGCCGCGGATGGGAAATCTGGAACTTGATCGTCACCATCGGCGCATTCTTTCAAGCCGCAGGTATTCTCGTGTTCGTCGTCAATCTTCTCTGGTCGCTTCGGAAGGGTGAACCTGCCGGAAATGATCCCTGGGACGCGTGGACGCTCGAATGGTCCACCAGTTCGCCTCCGCCCGACTACGACTTTGCAGTGACGCCCGTTGTCCGAAGCCGGCGCCCGCTTTGGGACCTGAAGCACCCTGAAGATCCGGATTGGAAATATGAATAGACGGGAGAACTGCATTGAGTAGCGTGACGATGACACGTAGTAGCGCGGAATCCGAATGGGTCCTACCGTCGCGCGGGCGCGTGGGAATGTTCTCTCTGATTGCCGCGGAGTCCGCGGTCTTCACAATTTTTGTGGTCGCCTACATTTTTTATATTGGGAAAAGCGTTTCGGGCCCGATGCCCAAGGACGTGCTGGAGCTTCCGGTCTTCATCACGATCTGCTTGCTTTCAAGCAGTCTGACGATCCATCTGGCGGTACGGGCGTTGAGCCACGCCAAGGTTGGCGTGTTTGGGTTGTGGTGGTTTCTAACCTTGGCGCTCGGCACGATTTTTCTGGTGGGCACGGGCCGTGAGTGGCGCCACCTGATTTACGACAAAGGTTTGACCGTCAGCACGAACCTTTTCGGCACGACTTACTACTCGCTCGTAGGTCTGCATGCGTTTCATGTCACGGTGGGCCTGCTCTTGATCGCTCTCACCATGATTTTCACGCTTCTAGGCAAGGTGAAGCCGGAACACAGCGAGCGCGCCGAGGTTTTTTCATTGTATTGGCATTTCGTGGATGTGGTCTGGGTGGTTGTGTTCACCGTCGTTTACATCATCGGTCGTTGAGGAAAAATAGCTCACATGGTTCCCGCTGAATCACGGTCGCAAGCATCCGACGCCGGGCGAAACACGATACATTTGCCCGCGCCGACAGCTTGGCCCGTGGTCCTCGCGTTCGGCGTCTCCTTGCTGTTGGCCGGCCTGGTCACCAGTTCTTCGGTCAGCTTTCTCGGCGCAATCCTTTTTGTGTCTGGATGTGTTGGCTGGTTCCGGGACGTGCTCCCGCAGGAGAAGGAAGAAACCATCGAAGTGAAAGTGGAAGTGGCGCCGGTTTACACTGCTCGCCAAAAAGTCGAAAGGCTCGCGGTCGCGCCGGATCTGCCGCGCGCTCTGCTTCCACTTGAAACGTATCCCGTCTCGGCGGGAATCAAGGGCGGGCTCGCTGGCAGCGTTGCGATGGCAGTGCTGGCTTGCCTGTACGGGCTTATCGGGCACGGCAGCATCTGGTATCCCATCAATCTGTTGGCCGCAACGGTCTACAGTCAATCCTATCTCTTCAGGACGACTTCGCTGACATCATTTCATCTGGTTAGTTTCTTACTGGCAGCCGCGATTCATCTGCTCACCTCTCTCCTGGTAGGGCTGCTCTACGGCGCCATGCTGCCGATGATTCCGCGCCGCCCGATTCTTCTGGGTGGGATTATCGCGCCGATACTGTGGACGGGAATCCTGCACAGCATTCTCGGACTTCTCAACCCGCTGCTGAACGAGCTGATTAGTTGGCCGTGGTTCGTCGCGTCGCAATTTGGTTTCGGCATTGTGGCTGGCCTCGTCGTAGTGCAACAGGAGCAGGTGCGCACGCGTCAGCTCGTGCCGTTTATGATGCGCGCCGGTGTTGAAGCTCCCGGCATGATGAAAGAACGGCCAGACGAGGACGAACCGAAATGAGGTTCCATTCGCTCATTCTCGGAATTATCGGAATGTCAGCCTTTGCGTGGTCTGGATGTGCGAATGCACCAGGACGCCCAACGGCGAGCGACATGCCCATCGTTCCCAGCGAGATCGCGGATTTCAGCGTGCTGTACGGTCAGAATTGCGCGGGATGCCATGGCGAAAATGGCAAGGGCGGAGCTGCCATCTCGCTCGGCGATCCCGTGTACCTGGCAATTGCGGACGATGCGATCGTGCGTCGCGCTACTGCAAATGGAGTTTCCGGCACTTCCATGCCCGCGTTCGCCGAAAGCGCCGGCGGCATGCTCACAGATAAACAGATTGACGTAATCGTCGGCGGAATTCGCGAGCGCTGGGCGCAGCCGGGTGCTTTGCGCGGCGCAACTCCGCCTCCCTATTCTTCGTCCACGTCCGGCGATGCGTCGCGTGGTTCGGTCGCCTATGCAGAATTTTGTTCGTCGTGTCATGGCGCCGGAGGGCGCGGCGGACAAAAGGCCAGTTCCATCGTGGACGGCTCGTTCCTCGCACTGCTCAACGATCAGGAGTTGCGCACGATTGTAATCACGGGACGCCCCGACCTAGGGGCTCCGGATTGGCGCGGCAATGTTCCCGGCAAACCGATGTCCTCGCAGGATGTTTCCGATGTTGTTGCATGGCTCGCTTCGCAGCGGGCGAAATTTCCGGGCCAGCCCTATCCCAACTCCGCAAAATTGACGGGAGAAGTTCGATGACGGTGCCAGACGGCCTGACCAGGCGCGCGCTATTGATGAAGATCGCCATTTTTTTCAATGGCCTTATCGCGGTGATATTAGCGGTACCGATCGTGCGCTACCTCCTTTCTCCCGTCGTGCGTGAAAAGAAGGGCGCCTATGACGCGTGGGTCGCTCTCGGCAATCTTGAACAATTTCCTTCCGGGCAGACTCGCCTGGCCACCTATCGAAATCCGGTGGTAAGTCCCACGGACGGAGCTACCGCCGATATCCCCTGCTGGGTGCGCAACGTTGACGGCCAGAATTTCCAAGTGTTTGCGATCAACTGCGCGCATCTAGGGTGTCCAGTGCGCTGGTTCCCGCAATCGAACCTGTTCATGTGCCCGTGCCATGGCGGCGTCTACTACCAGGATGGTGCGCGCGCGTCCGGTCCTCCCGAACGCGGCCTCTTCCAATACCACTACAAGATTGACGACGGAAAGCTATTGATCAAAGCCGGCGAAATGCCCACGCCCGGCCAAGCCTCCAATATCGTGCGAGAGATACAACCGTGCGCCTGATCAAAATCATCGGTGAGTGGCTGGACGCGCGCCTGCAAATTGGCGCAACGATCAAGGAGACTGCCGAACATCGCATTCCGCGCGAAACTTCCAGCTGGTTCTATGTTTTCGGCAGCGCAGCTTTCGTCGTGTTCATGCTGCAAATCGTCACCGGCATCATGCTGGCGTTCATTTACGTGCCTTCCGCCGGTGAAGCCTGGAACAGTCTGCAGACTCTCAATCACGGTGTCACGCTGGGATGGTTCATTCGGGCTCTGCACGGCTGGGGTTCGGACTTCATGGTCGCGATCGTGCTGATTCATATGGTCCAGGTCTTCCTGTTTGGCGCCTACAAATATCCGCGCGAATTGACCTGGATCGTCGGCGTGTTTCTCTTGCTCATGACCCTGGGCATGGCTTTCACCGGCCAGGTCTTGCGATTTGATCAGGATGCGTATTGGGGCTTGGGTATTGGCGCGTCAATCGCCAGCCGCGTCCCCATTATGGGACCTTCAATCGTCAACTTGATGCTGGGCGGACCAATCATTGCAGGCGCAACTCTATCGCGATTCTTCGCGCTGCACGTGTTCGTCATACCGGGCCTGCTCATTGCTTTTGTGTCCGTGCACCTGTTGATGGTGATCAAGCTGGGCATCAACGAGTGGCCGATGCCCGGGCGGATCGTCCGCAAGGCAACCTATATTAAGGAGTACCACGAGCTCACGAAAAAAGACGGCATACCCTTCGTCCCGGACGCCGTATGGAAGGACCTATTCTTCAGTGGTGTGATATTGCTTTCCGTCGCAGCCTGCGCGCTCTATTACGGTCCGTTCGGCCCTTCGGGCCCTCCGGACCCAACGATCATCCAGACCGTTCCGCGCCCGGATTTTTTCTTTCTGTGGCTATACGCGGTGCTTTCGTTCCTGCCGCCCTCGATGGAAACTCCCGCGCTGCTCATCGGGCCTGTCGTGGTCATTCTCGCGCTGCTGCTTTTGCCGTTCGTTTTCGGCGAAGGCGAAAAGAGCTGGCGGCGCAGGCCCATGGCCGTACTCATCATTCTGCTCGTGGCGGTGGCGCTGGGGACGTTCACGCGCCTGGCCGAACATACGCCTTGGAGCCCGGTGATGGATGCCTGGAGCGGGATTCCGATTCCGTCCGAGTTTCTGCACAACCGCACAGCGCTCGAACGCCAAGGCGCGCTGGTCTTCCAATTGAAGCAATGCCACAACTGTCACTCGCTCGATGATCAAGGCGGAAAGCGGGGACCGGCACTGGACGCCGTAGCCGTGCGCTTAACGCACGATCAGCTGATCCGTCAGGTCATTCAGGGCGGCGGCAACATGCCCGCGTACGGCAAGAATCTCAGTCCCGCGGAGACGACTGCCCTCGTCGCATTTCTCGAAACGCTGCATCCCGCCGGACAATCGCCAGCACGCGATGCGGCGCGCGCCATCGCGAGCGGCGCGGATTCGGCACCGCTTGCCCCAGGCAATCCGTAGACCTGCCACGATCCGTTATGAACGCCGACACACAAACCATCCTGCAATCATGGTCGAATCCTGTCGGGGTTGATCTGGCTCTGTGTGTCACCGCTGTAATTTACGCGCGAGGCTGGTTTCGCCTGCGCTCAGCGTTTCCTGACCTGATTTCATTGTGGCGGCTGGCAGCTTTTCTCGGCGGAATCGTTTCGGTGTGGATCGCGATTGGCTCTCCGCTGAACGCTTTTGACGATGCCTTGCTCACGGTTCACATGCTGCAGCATCTCCTGCTGATGTCCATCGCGCCCCCACTGATTCTGCTCGGCGCGCCACAGCTACCGCTTCTTCACGGCCTCCCACAATTTTTCGCTCGCGAGGTCGTGAGTCCGATTCTCCGCTGGAATCCGGTGAAATGGCTGGGACATCGCCTCACGAATCCGGCATTTTGCTGGCTCGCTGCGGCGTTTGCGCTGATCGGATGGCACATCCCGGGGATATTCGAACACGCGCTCCGCTGGAACTGGCTGCACGAACTCGAGCACGCCTGCTTTTTGAGTGCGGGGCTTTTGTTCTGGTGGCCGGTGATTCAACCCTGGCCGAGTTCCGCGCGCTGGCCGCGCTGGTCCATCCCGCTGTACCTTTTCTGCGCCACGCTGCCGTGCGACGCGCTCTCCGCATTTCTGGTTTTCTGCGATCGCGTGGTCTATCGGCCTTATCTCTCAGCCCCGCGCGTCTTTGCGATTTCACCGCTTGCAGACCAGCAATCCGCCGCCGCTCTCATGTGGGTCTCGGTAACGATCATACTTCTCGTGCCGGCGGTCGTCGTAACCATGCAGATTCTCGCGCCTCAGGAAGCCCGCGTATCGCCGGAACCCTTCACGCGGCTGAATGGAATCGCCAATTTGCGGGCTGCCGGTGAACTTGCGGCGCTGTCGGGTGCGCCGAAGCAGACCCACCCGGATGGTCGCGCGCTGGTACCGTGAACGATTGCCCTCCGAGGGCCTGCCGCATCTACCGAATGGCCTCGCTTGGTCTCCACCCGCTATTTTTGATTGAACGCGTGGTGGCCGTTGCCATTCGATGCCGGAGCGACGATCGGCGTAGGAGGAGGGAAGGAATTCGTCAGTACGGTGCTGCGCGCAGGCGCGCCGGGGATTTTGTCGAGCACGAAGCTCCGTTCCTTCGCGGCCTCCGTGTAAAGACGCTCGACGAACGACTTCCGCGAGTCCCTCTCGAGAAGCTGCAAAATGTTCGTCTTCAAATGTTCGCAGACAGTCTTTGCGTCGGGCGACGCATCCACCATTTCGAAATTAAATTCTGAACTCATGCGGTCGAATTCGGTCAGCAGGGCAGCCTGATAACTGCAAAAGCTGTCGTACATATCGTGTCCAGGATACAAATCCATCCCGGATTCCCAGTAATCAAAACCGCGGGTGAAGACGACGCGCGGCAGCAGCTGGTCAATCCCGAGGCGTAAGTAAAAGACCGCGTCTGGCTTCAATGCCACGCTATAAATGCTGCGAATCCAGTGAGGATTCATGCCGCGTACGATGGCGCGTGCCATCAATGAATAGATGTAGCGGTCCGTGAGCACGATGAAGCCAGCGCGCAGCGCCGGGACGATCTCATTTTCCAGGCGGTCCACAAAATCCGTGGCGTAGAACAAGCTTTGCGTCACGCGCCCAAGATTGTTGCCTTCCTTCGCGCGGCGAATGCCGTCACCGGCGAGCGGCGACCGAGTCATCCCCGTGTCCACCACCGCGTGCCCGAGTTCTTCGAGCCACGGCTTCAGCAAATTGATCTGCGTGGAACGTCCCGCGCCGTCCGTGCCTTCAATCACCACCAGCTTGCCGCCCAAGTCGTCCAACCGCATCCCCGGCAATGGTTTTCCGTAAGTCGCTCTCATGGTCGTATCCTCAATTCCTGCGCGTGATCCAGATGGGTTTTCACGATGTGACGCACTTGTGCTTGCTGCACTTCGATCGGCAACGTTGCATCAATGACCGTCAGGCCGAATTCCGGAATCATTTTTTCGTATTCAGCCAAAATGCGACCTTGAAACATTCGGAAGCTCTCCACCGAATCGTCACTCAGATCCAGATCCATGCCGGCTTCGTAGAATTTGAACCCGTCGCGCGCATCCAACAGGCGGTGAATGGCGGTTTCGAGCGGAACGCGAAAATAGAACGCGATGGCCGGTTTGACGGCGAATCCGTAAAGCTCGCGTACCCATTTAGCATCCATTCCGCGGGCGACGTCGCGCGCAAACGCCGTGTAAACGTAGCGGTCGCACAACACCACGGCTCCGGCTTTCAGCAAAGGCAGAATGCTGCGCTCGGTGCGGTCGGCGAAGTCCGTGGAATGAATCAGCGAAAACGTGGCCGGCGTCAGCATCTTTTTCTTCTTGCCATGCTTGGTGGTGTCTTTTACCAGCGGGGAGGAGTTCCATGAGCTGAAGACCACGCCGAAGCCCCTCGATTCCAGCCATTTATGAAGCAAGCTGAGCTGCGTGGATTTGCCGGATCCGTCTATGCCTTCTACTACGATCAATCTTCCGGGAAAGTGATGTTCACCGTACTGGCGAATCATCGAAGCGGCGGGTTGCAAAGGTGCGAAAACCTCAAAAGGGCCAATGCGAACGCCCGAACCTATCTCCATTCGTTTTCCTCTATCTCACCGGTTCACGCGCAGAAGAAACGCTTACGCGCGCGCCGCTTTTTCGATTTTTCAGCTTGTCGCCCTCTGAGAGATGTATGACGACCCTGTAAAATCCTTCAAATGGAGGAAAGTTGCAGCAGGAATTGCGAGTGCGTGTATCGAAATGAGAAACAGCGGCTTAGCGTGCGCTGCGGCAGGCCGTCCGGTTGTCGACGCTAGGACAGCGTCTTATGCAGAAACGCAATCGTCCGCGCCCACGCATCAGCGGCGGCTTCCGGGCGGTAACCGTTCGTATTATTGGGATTCTCGAAGGCATGTCCGGCGCCCGGATATATTTTCACGTCAATGAAACGATTCATGCCTTTCATCGTTTTCTCGAAAGCTTCAACGTCCGCGGGCGTAATACCCCGGTCGTCAGCGCCAAAATTCCCCAGCACGGGTGCGCCAATCTGTTGAATATCGTTCGGATCGGTCGGCAGCGAACCGTAATTCACGACGCACGCGGCGAGATGCGGCTCATGAATCGCCAGTTGCAGTGAAAGTCCTCCGCCCATGCACCAGCCGATCGAGCCGATCTTGTCGGGCTTGACGTCTTTACGCGTGCCCAAATATGTGTATGCCGCCTGCATATCGCGAATGGCGCGGTCCTGCGGAAGCCCACGCATCAATTCATGCGCTTCGGCGGCGTCGGTGGCGGTTTTGCCGCGATACAGATCCACGGCCAATGCCACGTAACCCTGTGCCGCGAGCTTTTCTGTCTGTTCCTTCACCCAATCGTTCAACCCCCACCATTCCTGAATCACCACGAGGGCGGGATGCTGGCCCGGCTTATCCGGCACCGCGAGAAATCCGCTGATGGTCTCTTTGCCGCTGGGGAATTCCACGGTTTGCGTTTTGGGCGCGTCGGCGCGCACCGCCAGCGTTGCCGAAATTATCCCAGCGGTCACAAATGCCAAGAGTAGCGTGAGCGAACGCTTCATTATGAAGTGCCTCCCTGCGAGCAAGCCGCCATTGTAAGCCCGCGAAGCGGCTCGCGCTATCTTCAAATTGGTTAGCATCGAATCGCTGCAACGTGCGCGGTGTTTCGCGCTAGCCCGCGCGAATTACGGCGCGATGCGCTCCACCTGCACGGCGGTACCGTAGGCCAGAACTTCGGTGACGCCTTGCATCACCTCCGTTGCGTCATACCGCATACCGATGACGGCGTTCGCGCCGTGATCGCTGGCGTGCTGCAACATCAGTTCCAGCGCCTCTTCCCGAGTTTTTTCGCACATCTCCTCGAAGATCGTGATGTTCCCGCCGACGATCGTCTGCAACGACGCTCCCAGATTACCCAGAACGCTGCGCGAGCGCACCGTCACGCCGCGCACCAGCCCAAAATTCCGCACCACCCGATATCCCGGCAAATCGAACGCCGTCGTCACCATGTTTGGATTCACAGCTACATTCATTGGCGTCTCCCGCTAAGCATTTTCGTCCACCGGCACGCCGGAGAATATCACAGCCGGGAATGGCGGTCGCTGCAACGCAATCCCCAGCCTGTCATGGCGACTTCGGGCCGCGCATGCTAATATGGATATGCGTTTGTTGCTCCTGGACACCCCTTCTCATGCGGTCTACTCGGGAAACGATCAGGGCTGCAAGACCGCGTTTCTAACCCTGTTTTTGGTTGCTACCCAATGACGAAAGATATCCGCAATATCGCTATCATTGCACACGTGGACCACGGCAAGACGACGCTGGTGGACGCGATGCTGCGCCAGAGCGGCATTTTCCGCGCCAATCAAGAACTCGTCGAGCGCGTGATGGATTCGAACGATCTCGAGCGCGAACGCGGCATCACCATCCTCGCGAAGAATACGGAAATCGAATATCGCGGCACGAAAATCAACATCGTGGACACGCCGGGGCACAGTGACTTCGGCGGGGAAGTGGAACGCGCCCTGCGCATGGTGGACGGCGTGCTCGTGCTAGTGGACGCCAGCGAAGGCCCGCTGCCGCAAACTCGCTACGTGCTGCAAAAAGCGCTCGCTGCAAAACTGCCGCCGATCATGGTGCTGAATAAGATCGACCGGCCGGACGCGCGTCCCGCGGCCGTGCTCGATGAAATCTACGATCTCTTCATTGACCTGGACGCCACCGAAGATCAGCTCGACTTCCCGGTGATCTACACCAATGCCAAAACCGGGGTCGCGCACCTGAAGGTCGGCGACGACTCCACCACGCTGCAGCCATTGTTCGAGCAAATCGTGAAATCTATTCCGCCGCCATCAGGTGATCCCGCGGCAACGCTGCAGATCCAAGTCACCAACCTCGACTACAGCGATTTTCTCGGGCGCATTGCCATCGCGCGCGTATTTCAGGGAACCTTGAAGCGCGGCACGGAAGTGGGCATCGCGAAACTGGATGACACGATTCAGCCCACAAAAATTACCAAGCTCTTCACCTTCCGCGGCCTGGAACGCGATGAGGCTGAAGAGGTGAGCGCCGGAGACATCGTCGCCATTGCTGGTGTGGAAGGCATTCAGATCGGCGAAAGCATAACGGATCTCGCCAATCCCGCGCCGCTCGAACCGCTCACGATTGACGAGCCTACGCTCACGATGGTTTTCACGATCAATACGTCGCCCTTTGCCGGCCGCGAGGGGCAGTTCGTCACCTCCCGCGACATTCGCGCGCGCCTTGAGAAGGAATTGCTCACCAACGTCTCTCTGCGTGTGGAAGATACTGGAATCACCGACGCGTTTCGTGTGCTGGGCCGCGGCGAATTGCAACTCGCCATCCTGATCGAAACGATGCGCCGCGAAGGTTATGAGCTGATGGTCGGCAAGCCCGAAATCGTGGTACGCACCGAAAACGGCCGCCGTCTCGAACCGCTCGAACTGCTCGTCGTGGATTGCCCAGAAAATTTCATCGGGATCGTGATGGAACTGCTCGGCACACGCCGCGGCGAAATGAAAAAAATGGTCAATCACAATTCCGGCCGCGTGCGCATGGAGTTCAGCATCCCTTCGCGCGGGCTGATTGGATTGCGCAGCCAATTAATGACGGATACGCGCGGCACCGCGTTGATTCATTCCTTGCTGGAAGGCTGGACAGAGTACGCGGGCGACATGGCCATGCGCCTTACGGGTGCTCTGGTTTGCGACCGCGCCGGCGTTTCCACCGCGTACGCCATCTGGGGCATCCAGGAACGCGGCGAGATGTTCGTCGGACCCGCGATCGAAGTTTACGAAGGCATGATCGTCGGCGAAAATTCGCGCGAAGACGATATGAACGTGAACATCACGCGCGAAAAGAAGCAAACCAACATGCGCTCGTCATCAGCCGATGAAGCGATCCGGCTGGTTCCTCCGCGCGACATGACTCTCGAAAAGGCCATCGAATTCATTGCGGACGATGAGTTCGTCGAGGTCACTCCGAAATCCATTCGCCTGCGCAAAAAGGTTCTCGACGCGAAGAAGCGTCCGAAGCGCTGGCAAGAAATCCGCGCCAGCGCCGAATCGGCTTCCTAGGCTCGCGCACCCCTTCGCGCCTGACGGCTAAACGGGCTTCTACCTCGGTATGCGTCGCCCTAAGCGAAAATCGCGCGAAATCTAGCTGTGGAATAATGTCCGATACCGGGACGGAGGATTCCCATGACCGGGCAAATTGAGGCTTCCTCAGGCTTGCAATACTGCTCCAACCAGCACAATATAAGCTACTTATCAGTCATGGCACACCGGAATCTGATTTGCGATATATATCGCTGAGGTTCGTCTGTGGATATCGTTCGTCCAGAAGTTAAACGCAAGAAAAAGATGCGGCGCATCATGTATATCGCCGCAGCCGTTGTGCTGATTCCGCTCGTGACCTATGCGCTGTCGCGGCTCAAACCTGCTGCGCCCAGCGTTGATAGCGGCACGATCTGGACCGGCACGGTCAAGCGCGGACCAATGCTTCGCGAAGTACGCGGCCTGGGTACTCTGGTGCCGGAAACCATCCGCCTGATACCCGCTGCGACCGATGGCCAGGTGCAGCGTCGGTATCTTCTTCCTGGTACCCCGGTGAAGGCCAACACCGTAATTTTCGACCTGGTCAACCCGCAGTTGCAGCAAGAGGAACTCGACGCCGAATACCAGCTGAAGGGCGCTCAAGCTGCTTACCAGCAGACCAAAGCATTCCTCGAAAACCAGCTGATGGACAAGCGCACTCTTGCCGCCAGCGTTTCCTCGCAATATCGCACAGCGGAAATGGTGAAACAGACCAAGGAGCAGCTGGGCGCGAACGGCCTTGCCCCTGAGCTGGACGTGAAGACCGCGCAGGTGCAAGCCGAGGAACTTGCCAAGGAAAATGATCTGGCCCAGAAAGAAGTGGAAACATTTCAAAATTCCATCGCGGCGCAGCTTGCAGTGCAGGAAGCCACTGTGAACGAAAAGCGCGCGATGTACGAGCTGAAGAAAACGCAAATGGATGAACTGCACATCCGGCCGGGCATTGACGGCATGTTGCAGGAACTGGATGTCGAAGTCGGCCAGAAAGTTACCATGGGCACGGTGCTGGCGCGCGTGGCGCAGCCGAGCCACCTGAAAGCGCAGCTCAAAATCGCCGAAACACAGGCCAAAGATGTCGTCATCGGCCAGCAGGCTTCCGTGGATACGCACAACGGCATCATTCCGGGGCACGTGACGCGCATTGATCCCGCGGTTGTCAATGGCACCGTCACAGTGGATGTCGGCCTTGATGGCCCGCTGCCGCCAGGTGCACGGCCCGACTTGAGCGTCGAAGGCACGGTGGAGATCGAGCGTCTGGCGGATGTGCTGTACGTCGAACGACCCGTTCACGGCGAGGCCAATAGCACTGTGGGCCTCTTTAAATTGACCGACAACGGCAAGGAAGCTACCCGCGTGCAGGTAGCACTGGGCCGGTCGTCCGTGAACACCGTGGAGATTTTGAAGGGGTTGCAGGTCGGGGACAAAGTGATCCTCTCCGACATGTCAGCCTGGGACAATTACGACCGCGTGGAATTGAAGTAGCCAAGGGAACTTTTCAAGGCCCGAGACTCGTATCTATATTCGGCGGAAAGATTCGAAGGAGAGAAGAATGAACGCGACGGAACAAGGACTGATTCGCCTCGAGGGCGTAACCAAAGTCTTCTACACCGATGAAGTCGAAACCCATGCCCTGAGCGGCGTGCATTTGGAGATCAAGAATGGAGAGTTTCTCTCCATCGCCGGTCCTTCCGGCTGCGGCAAATCCACGCTGCTTTCGATCCTGGGCTTGCTCGATTCGCCCACCGAAGGCAATTATTGGATCAACACGAACGCGGTGGCGAATCTTTCGCTCTCGGATCGCACGCGCATTCGCAATCGCGAGATCGGTTTCATTTTCCAGGCGTTCAACCTGATTGGCGACTTGACCGTCTTTGAGAATGTCGAATTGCCGCTCACCTACCGCAGCATGGCCGCGGCTGAGCGCAAAAAGCGCGTGCAGGAAGTTCTCGAGCGCGTGGGCATGGCTCATCGTATGAAGCATTACCCGTCGCAGCTCTCCGGCGGTCAGCAACAGCGCGTCGCTGTGGCGCGCGCTCTGGTTGGTTCACCGTCCATCCTGCTCGCGGACGAGCCGACCGGAAACTTGGACTCGAAAAACAGCGAAGCTGTCGTGGACTTGCTGCAACAACTTCACCGCGAGGGCGCCACGATCTGCATGGTTACCCACGACCCGCGTTACGCCAGCATTGCGGACCGGACCATTCACCTCTTCGACGGTCGCATCGTCGAAGAAACCCTGGGCACGCGCACGGCGACCGTCTAGACGGCTTCTGAAAACCTAAATCGCCCAGCGTTCGAAATCAGCCATTCAACGCAGCAGGACGGGTGTGTTCAGAGGAGTTCAGAAAAATGGAAAGTCTGATTCAAGATCTCAAATACGCAGTGCGCATGTTAATCAAGAGCCCCAGCTTCACCGCGATTGCCATTCTTACGCTCGCCCTCGGCATCGGCGCAAATACCGCGCTTTTTTCCGTTGTGAATGGTGTGCTGCTCAGGCCGCTGCCCTACGCGCAACCGGACCGGCTCGTTGTGCTATCCGAAAAATCTCCGAACTTTGAAAGTTCATCCGTCTCTTATCCGAATTTTCTGGATTGGCAGCGCAGCAATTCCGTTTTTAGTTCGATCGCGGCCTATCGCAGCGACGATTTCAACATCACCGGCAGCGGCGAGCCGGAGCGCGTGCGTGTGGGGATGATTTCCGCAGGTTTTTTCGAAATACTCGGTGTCAATCCGGTTCGCGGCCGCCTCTTTAATAACAATGAAGATCGCCTGGGCGGTGCGCCGGTCGTCGTGATTTCCGCCGGCCTCTGGGAGCGCAAGTTCGGCTCGACGCCGGACATCGTCGGGAAGAACATCACCATGAACGGCGACGGTTACACCGTGATTGGCGTGGTGCCGGCGAGTTTTCGGCTGGAATCCACGAATTTCGGAATCAAGGACGTGTTCGTTCCTGTCGGACAGGATAAGGATCCCCTTTTTTACGACCGCGATGTGCACGAAGGCATGCGCGCGATTGGGCGTCTGAAGCCGGGTGTATCTCTAGCAGCGGCGCAGGCCGACATGGACCAGGTTGCGAATAATCTCGCCCGGACGTATCCCAACGCCGATAAAGGCGCAGGCATTGGCCTCGTGCCGTTGAAAAAGGACATCGTCGGCGACGTGGAGCCTTTCCTCTTGGTATTGCTGGGCGCCGTCGGTTTCGTGCTGCTGATTGCCTGCGTCAACGTTGCCAACCTGCAACTCGCTCGCTCGACCACACGCGCGCGCGAATTTGCGATTCGTTCCGCCCTCGGCGCAAGCCAGTCGCGCGTCATTCGCCAGCTGCTTACAGAAAGCATTCTGCTCGGCTTGGCTGGAGGTGCGCTCGGCCTGTGGCTGGCAACGTGGGGCACTCAAGCGGCGCTGCGCACCGTGCCGGAGACTCTGCCGCGGGCGCACGATGTGGGATTGGATGGACGCGTACTCGTTTTCACGTTGCTCGCTTCCATCATCGCGGGCGTGATTTTTGGCCTCGCACCCGCCTTGAAAACGGCGCGGCCGAACTTGCAAGAGACTTTGAAAGAGAGCGGCCGTGGAGCCAGCGGCGCGAAACACCGCGCACAAGGCGTGTTTGTTGTAGTCGAAATGGCTATGGCACTGATTCTCTTGATCGGTGCCGGCCTGATGATCCGCAGCCTGGTTGACCTTTGGAGTGTCAATCCGGGATTCAATCCGCGCGGCGTTCTGACCTTCGCTGTTTCCATGTCGCCATCGCTTGGCAAAGATGCGCCAACGAGCCGCACCGCGATTCGTCAGTTGGGCGAAACGCTGCGCAACATCCCGGGAGTGGAAGCTGTCTCCTCCACCGGTGGGGCCTTACCCATGGACGGCGACAACGAATTTCCTTTTTGGCTCGACGGCCAGCCTAAGCCGGCTAATGAAAGCGAAATGAATCAGTCGCTTTTTTACTTGCCCGGTCCCGGATACCTGAAAGCTATGGGAATTCCTTTGCACCGCGGGCGATTTTTCGCCGCGGACGATAACGAGCATTCGCCTGACGTCGTGGTGATCGACGAAAGCTTCGCGCGCGAATATTTTCCGAATGAGGATCCCATCGGCAAGCGTATTCATATCGGCATCCTTGACACCACACCTCAGATCATCGGCGTTGTCGGCCATGTGAAGCACTGGGGCTTGGACACCGATGGCGACGCCAAACATCCAATCGTCGCCCAGGCATACATGCCCTTCTTGCAGATCCCCGACCGGTTTTGGGTCGGCCCCCCACAGACGGAAATGGTGTTGCGGACGCAAGGTTCGCCGGCCGCTATGGTCCCGGCGATTCGTCAGGCCATCGAAAAATTGAACAGCGAAAACGTGATCTTCGAAGTGAAGCCGATGGAAGAAATCGTAGCGGAGTCGCTCGCGGCGCGCCAATTCTCGATGATCTTGCTCAGCGTTTTCGCGGCGCTCGCGCTGCTGCTATCGAGCATCGGCATCTACGGCGTGATTTCCTACGTGGTGGGGCAGCGCACTCACGAGATCGGCATTCGCATGGCGCTCGGCGCCCAGCGCGGCGACGTTTTGCGCTTGATGCTCGGCGAAGGGATGAAGATGGCGCTCATCGGTGTCGCGATTGGCGCCACCGTGGCTCTGGGACTCACGCACATCATGTCCAAGATGCTGTTTCGCGTCAGCGCCACCGATCCGGTCACGTTCGCCTCCGTGGCGATTGTTCTCAGCGCGGTGGCGCTCGCCGCTTGTTACATCCCGGCGCGCCGCGCCATGCGCGTGGATCCCATAGTGGCACTTCGTTACGAATAAATAGGAGCCTGCAGATGGGAAACTTGTTGCAAGACGTTCGATTCGGATTGCGCACGCTGGGAAAGAATCCAGGTTTTACAATCGTCGCAGTTCTTACTCTGGCGCTCGGCATCGGCGCGAACGCCGCGATTTTTTCGCTCACCGATCAAGTCCTGCTGCGCTTGCTTCCCGTCGAACGCCCGCAAGAACTCGTCGTCCTGCACTCGCCCGGAAAAGCTCATGGCCGCACTTGGAATGATATTGAGGGCGGACAATCATTCTCCTACCCGATGTACAAGGATTTGCGCGATCGTAACGAGGTATTTACGGGCCTGCTAGCTCGCTTCCACGTGCAAGTCAGCGTTGCTGGACAAGGACAGTCCCAACTCGCCGAAGGGGAACTCGTCAGCGGAAATTATTTCCAGGTTCTGGGAGTGCGGCCCTCGCTGGGGCGAGTCCTAAGCGCGCAAGACGAAACCGCTCCGGGCGCGAATCCCGTGACGGTGCTCAGCTACGGCTACTGGGCGCGCCATTTCGGCAGCGACCCGAACATTCTGAATAAACAACTCAGCGTGAATGGTAATTCGCTCACCGTGGTGGGTGTTGCTCGTTCCGGCTTTACCGGCGTGCAAGTCGGCCAGGTTCCCGATCTTTTCATCCCGATTACGATGAAGGCGCAGATGACCCCGAATTGGGATGGGCTCGCCGATCGCAACGACCATTGGGTGACAATGTTGGGCCGGCTGAAGCCGGGAATTTCCGCCGCCAAAGCCCAAGCTGGCTTGGCTCCTCTTTATCGCGCGATGATGGAAGGCGAAGCGCCTGCTCTGAAACTCTCGGCCAGAGATCAAGCGGAATACGTCAATCGCAAGCTGGTGCTCGATGCCGGCGAACACGGCCGTCCAGTCTTGCAGCACGATGCCAAGCAGCCGCTGCTCGTGCTCATGGCTATGGTGGGGCTGGTGCTTTTGATCGCCTGCGCGAATCTTGCCAGCCTCCTGATTGCGCGGGGCGAAGGACGTCAGCGCGAAATCGCGTTGCGTCTCGCACTCGGGGCAGGCCGCTGGAGGCTGGTGCGGCAGCTCATGACCGAGAGCTTCTTGCTCGCGGTAGCCGGTGGCGTGGCGGGATTGGCGCTGGCTTCGTGGACGCTCGGCGCGATCGTAAACTCGATTCCGGAAGACGTCGGCGCTTCCGGGCTTACGTCTCACCTTGATTTTCGCGTTGTGCTGTTTGCATGCGCGGTGTCGCTGCTCACAGTCGCTCTCTTCGGCCTGGCGCCTGCAATTCGCGCGACGCGCGCCGACTTGCAGACTGTGCTGAAAGATCAAGGAACGAACGTATCCGGCGGAAAAGCCAACGTGCGGGTGCGCAAGTCCTTGCTCGTTTCGCAAATTGCGCTCACCGCTGTGCTGCTGGCGGCGGCGGGCCTTTTCGCGCACAGCTTGCTGAATCTGAAGTCGCAAGATCTCGGCGTTCGTCCTGATCACGTCCTCGAATTTTCGATCTCGCCCGAACTGAACCGCTACACGCCGCCTCAGACGATTTCGCTCGTCGAGCGCCTCCGAAAAAATATCGAACCATTGCCGGGAGTTCGTTCCGTAAGCGAGTCGGAAATCCCGATGCTGGCGGATAGCAATTCGTCATCCAACATCACGGTCGAGGGGTATCACGTTCAGGAAGACGAAGACACGAATGTGGATCACAACGCCGTGGGTCCGGACTTCCTCGCCACCATGGGAATTCCGCTGTTGAAGGGCCGTGAATTCTCTGAGTCCGACACCAGCACGTCGCCCCAAGTTGCGATCATCAACGAAGCCATGGCTCGCCGCTTCTTTGCGGGACGTAATCCCGTCGGGCTGCACTTCGGTTTCGGCAATGCCAATGAAGCGAAGGTCGACATAGAAATCGTCGGTGTTGTGAAAGACAGTAAGAATACCGACGTCCGCCAGACCGTCCCGGCATTCGCATTCTTGCCATACTCGCAGAGCAAGCTAGCCGGAAACGCAACATTCTACGTGCGCACGAACAAGGATCCTGCGGCGCTCACGGTAAGCGTGCGCAACCTGGTTGAAGGACTGGACGGCAATCTTCCGATTTACGACGTGCGAACTTTGACCGCGCAGGTGGACGACATCATGTTCACCGACCGCCTGGTGACCGTGTTTTCGCTCGCTCTCGGCTTGCTCGCATCGCTGCTTGCGGCTGTGGGTCTTTACGGCGTGATGGCTTACGTCGTCGCGCGCCGCACGCGCGAGATCGGCATTCGCATGGCGTTGGGCGCCACGCAACAAAGTGTGGCGTGGATGGTCTTGCGCGAAATCCTCGGGATGTTGGCGGCGGGATTGGTCGTAGGGCTGATCGCCGCGTACGGAATTGGCAGAATCATCGAATCTCTTTTGTTCGGCGTGAAAGCCAGTGACCCGTTCGTGTACGCCATTGCCGCCGCACTGCTCGTCGCCGTTGCGCTGCTGGCAGGCTGGCTGCCGTCACGCAAAGCGGCCAGCGTGGACCCGATGGTCGCGCTACGCTACGAATGAGTTGAGATCCTCGGAGTGGCCACATGAAATAGACAGGAACTTGTGCCGCTCAAGAAACGTATTAGCCGTTAAGGAGTTGGCGTGGCAACGCTCATGCAGGATTTGAAATACGCGGTGCGAATGCTCGCAAGAAATCGCGGCTTCACGGTTGTTGCCGTCCTCACTCTTGCGCTCGGCATTGGCGCGAACACCGCGCTTTTCTCAGTAGCGAACGCCGTGCTCCTGGAGCCGCTGCCTTTTCCTGCCCCGCAGCAACTCGTCGCCCTCTACGAAAGCAGGGTACAGTTCGTACGCGCTTCGATTTCCTATCCCAATTTCCTCGACTGGCAGCGGGAGAACCACACTTTCACCTCTCTGGCCGCCTTTCGCCAGGATGACTTCAATCTCACGGGCGCCGGTGAAGCCGAACATATTCGCGGTGAAATGGTGTCGGCTGATTTCTTCCGGGTGCTGGGCGTCAACCCGGCCGCGGGCCGTTTCTTCACCGCGAACGATGACCACATCGGCGCCGCGCCAGTAGCCGTGATCAGCGCGGGCTTGTGGAACCGCAAATTCGCCGCTGCGACGGACGTAATCGGCAAGAGCATATTTTTAGACGGCACGGATTACACCATCATCGGCGTTCTTCCGGCGACCTTTCAGCTGCAACTGCAGAACCTGTCCGAAAATAATGACGTATACGTTCCCGTTGGCCAGTGGACAGACCCTGTATTCCACGATCGCTCTGCCGGTCTGGGCATGAAGGCCATTGGCAGGCTGAAACCTGGCGTAACCATCGAGCAGGCTCGCGCAGACATGGATTCCATCGCGAACCAGCTCGCCGAAGCCTATCCGAAAGAAGACAAGGATTCGGGCATCACGGTGATGTCGCTGAAGGAAAGCATGATCGGCGAAATCAAACCTTTTCTTTTGGTGCTGCTCGCGGCGGTGGGTTTCGTGTTGTTGATTGCGTGCGTCAACGTCGCGAATCTGGTTCTCGCCCGCTCTACGGGCCGCGCCCGTGAGTTCGCCATTCGTTCCGCGCTCGGCGCGAGCGCCCGACGTGTGCTGCGCCAACTCCTGACCGAAAGCACTCTTCTCGCGCTGGCCGGTGGCGCGCTCGGGTTGTTACTGGCGTCGTGGACCTTGCAGGGAGTTCTCAGTCTGGTTTCGGAAACGCTTTCCCGCGCGCAAGGCGTGCGGCTCGATGGCCGTGTGCTTTTCTTCACCCTGGCGATTTCGCTGCTCTCGGGAATTCTCTTTGGGCTCGCGCCGGCATTAAAGGCTTCTCAACCCGATCTGCAAAACACTTTGAAAGAAGGCGGCCGAGGCTCGAGCGGCTCGCGGCATCGCGCGCAGGGAATTTTTGTGGTTACGGAAATGGCCTTGGCCGTCGTGCTGCTGATCGGCGCGGGGTTGATGCTGCGCAGCCTGGTGCGACTCTGGAGCGTCAATCCAGGATTCGATCCCCACAACGTGCTCATATTTTATGTCGCGCTGCCTCCTGCGATGGATAACGCCTCTGCGCTGTCCGTCCGGGCCTCGCTTTTGCAATTGCACGATGGCCTCGCCGCCATTCCGGGCGTGCAGTCCGTCTCGCTGTTGCGGGGCTCGCTGCCCATGTGGGACGACTCCGAAGATCCTTTCTGGATCCCCGGTCGCCCCAAACCTCAAGGTGACAACGATAAGGACTGGTCTATCTGGTCTGAAGTTGAGCCCGATTATCTCAGCGTGATGGGAATCCCGCTCGTGCGCGGGCGATTCTTTACATCCAGTGACACAGAAACCGCGCCGCGCGTCATTGTGGTAGACGAAGATTTCGTCGCCAAATATTTCCCCGGGGAAGATCCCATCGGAAAAATGATTGTGGACGATTATGTGGGCGGTCCCGCCACGATTGTCGGAGTGGTGCCCCACGTAAAGCAGTGGGGCTTGGACGACAAAGAGGCGATGCACGCCGAGTTCTATATTCCCTTCCGCCAGATCCCGGATAAATACATGTCGCGCGCCAGCCGCAGTACGACGGTAGTCGTGCGCACGGCCGGCGCACCGCTCGCGCTCGCCCCTGGCATCCGCCGCGATATTCAGCACATGAACAGTGAAGAGGTGATGTTCAGCCCTCGGACGATGGACGATATCGTTTACAACCAGTCAGTCCTGCCGCAGCGCTTCTCGATGATTCTGCTGGGCGCGTTTGCGGCTGTGGCGTTGTTGCTCGCCAGTGTGGGTATTTACGGCGTGGTTTCTTACATCGTCGTCCAGCGGACGCACGAAATCGGCATTCGCATCGCGCTGGGCGCGCGCCAGAGGGACGTGCTGCGCTGGGTACTCGGCGAAGGCGCGCGCATGGCGCTAGCCGGTGTGGCTATCGGGCTCGCCGGAGCGCTGGTGCTCACTCGTCTGATGGCGAAACTGCTCTATAACATCAGCGCCACCGACCCGCTCACTTTTCTCGGCGTCGCGTTTCTGTTGACGCTCGTCGCGCTCGCGGCCTGTTTCATCCCGGCGCGGCGCGCCATGCGCGTGGACCCGATCGTGGCCCTGCGCTACGAGTAATACCCCGAGTTCCCGGAAGTGATTGGTTAAAGGCGATTGATCGGTACGAGCAGCTCAGCAGTGACGACGGCGCCGCAGTGCTGGCTTTGGTATCACGAGTTGCGATTCACTAATCACGAATTACGGAGTTAACCATGGAAACTCTGCTGCAAGACATCCGCTACGGCGTGCGCACGCTGGCGAAAAATCCGGGATTCATGATCGTCGCGATCATCACGCTCGCGCTGGGTATCGGAGTCAACACCGCCATATTCAGCATGGTGGATGCGTTTCTCCTGAGGCCATTGCCTGTAAATAACCCCTCGCAGATCACGGTCCTCGCGTTTCAGCAGCAGCACCAGCGCCAGCAGACGCAATTCTCTACAGCGGACTATCGCGACATTCAGCAGCAGACGTCCGGCGTCTTTTCCGACGTGTTCGGCTACGTTTTCGGGATGGATGGGTTGGGTGTGGACGGCAAAGCCGACCGCATCATGACCAATTACGTGAGCGGCAATTATTTCGCAGCTCTTGGAATCAAGCCGGCGCTAGGACGCTTCATCCTGCCTTCCGAGGGCGACGTTCTGAACGCTGATCCTGTGATGGTTCTGTCTTATGCCTACTGGCAAACCCAGTTCGGCGCCGATCCGCGGATCGTCGGTCGCAAGGTCTCCGTGGACGGCCACCCGGTCACGATCGTCGGCGTTGCGCCGAAGGGCTTTGAAGGCGTGTATCCGATCCTCAAGGTACAGGGCTATTTGCCGCTTGGAATGATAGCAATCGAAGGCCAACCCAGCGACTTCATGACCAATCGCCAGCTTCGCGGAATGCCGGTCTTAGCCCGGCTCCGTCCCGGCGCCTCGCTCGCGCAGGCGCAAGCGGCGCTGGCCGTCGTTTCGCAGCGTTTGTCCCAGGATCACCCCGACTCAGACAAGGATATGAGTGTGTTGGCTTACCCGGAGCTGCGCGCGAGACCGAACCCCGATCCCAATAATACCGTGCTCACCGTGGGCGGTCTGTTCCTCGGACTTGCGGGAATGGTGCTGCTGCTTGCTTGCGTGAACGTTGCGAATATTCTGCTGGTGCGCGCCACCGTCCGCGAACGCGAAATGGCCATTCGCGCCGCGCTGGGCGCTGCGCGCATCCGCCTCATCCGGCAATTGCTCACGGAAAGCATCGTGCTGGCCTTGCTGGGCGGTGTGGCTGGAATGCTTCTTGGATTTTGGGGAAGCTCGGCTCTGGGTTCCATCAATATTCAGACCGATCTACCGATCAATTTTGATTTCGGATTCGACTGGCGCGTTTTTGCTTACGCCACTGCTGCTGCGCTGGTGACCGGCATCGTGGTCGGAATCGTTCCCGCCGTCCGCGCCTCGCGTGGAAATCTCAGCGCGATTCTGCACGAAGGCGGCCGCGGCGTGGTCGGCGGCAAGAACCGGCTGCGGACCACCCTAGTCGTCGCGCAAGTGGCTGGCTCACTCATGCTCCTGGTGATCGCCGGACTTTTTACCCGCAGCCTCAGCAAAGCGCAGCGCACCGACCTGGGATTCGATCCGAACCACGTAGTGAACTTGGTGATGGATCCCAACGAAATCGGTTACAGCCAGGCGCAGACTCGCGATTTTTACAAGAACCTTTTGGCTCGAGTGGGGACGCTTCCAGGCGTCGTCTCGGCTTCTGCCGCCAATAGCACCCCGATGGGCTATTACAATAATGCCGACAGCCTCTTGATCGACGGGTATCAGCCGCCTCCGGGTCAGCCGGCCCCGTCCTCGTTGTACGCGACGATTTCCGGTGATTATTTTCGGACCATGGGAATTTCTCTGCTTCACGGACGAACCTTCACGGACGCCGACGGTGAGAACGCCCAATATGTAGCGATCGTCAGCAACGAAATGGGTAAGAAGTTTTGGCCCAACACCGATCCTATCGGCCATCACTTCAGAATGGCCACCGACGACAAACATTCCATCGAAGTGGTCGGAGTCACCGGGGACGCTCGCTTCCAGGGAGTGACCGGCCCGATCAACCCGATGTTCTACGTTCCTTTCGTCCAGCATCAGCTCGGAAATTCGCTCCAGATTCTCCAACTTCGCACCGCTGGGGCCGCCGAAACGATGATCCCGGAAGTCGAGCGGGTGATTGAGTCCCTTGCGCCGCAGCTTCCGCTCTTCGACGTACAAACGATGAATCGGGCGCTCGACACTCTTAACGGAATGTTGTTTTACAAAATCGGCGCTGTGCTGGCGGCCGTGCTCGGTTTCCTCGGCTTGGTTCTCGCAATTGTGGGCGTCTACGGAGTCGTCTCGTACGCAGCAAGCCAGAAGACCCATGAAATTGGGGTGCGCATGGCACTAGGGGCGCAGCCGCTGGACATTCTAGGGATGATATTCCGGGAAGGATTTTTGATCGTCGCGGTTGGCCTAGTCGTCGGCATCGCAGGTGCGCTCGCGGCCGGCCGCGTGGTCGGAAGTTTCCTCACGGTCAGCGCTCACGATCCGGTCACTTACGTGTTCGTCACGGGAGTGCTAGCCGTCGTCGCGCTCGCCGCCTGCTTTATTCCGGCTCGTCGCGCGATGCGTGTGGATCCGATGGTTGCGCTCCGGTACGAGTAGGCCACGGTGCACCCGTATCGTTGTGCCGAGTCGAGCGAAAAAAACGAGCGTGTCGGCTACTGTTCGATTTCGCAACAATCTTTCCCGCAACTGGTCAAGCTGGCTCGTCGAAGCGACTGCGTTCTTCTCTAATATGCTGTAAACAAATGCTTTAGATTCATTCACCGCTGGAATCCCACCTGCCCATATTCGGAAGGCTCCCAACAGACGCACTGACTTACGCGGTCATATGGGGCTCAACCGATGCCAACAATGGCTCTAGAATCCACGAGCGAACTTGCCGCAACGCAACCCCGCGTTCTCATCGCCGACGACCAGCCGGACGTTCTGGAAGCACTGCGGCTCCTCCTGAAGGGCCACGGCTACCTGACCGAGGCAGTCACGTCGCCAGCGGCCTTGTTCGAAGCGATCACCCAGAAAGAATTCGACGTGATCCTGATGGACCTGAACTACGCGCGCGACACCACCTCCGGCCGTGAGGGTCTCGACCTGCTCGCGCGATTGAAAGCAGCCGACAACGCTCCTCCGATCGTAGTCATGACCGGCTGGGCGACCGTTGGCCTTGCCGTCGAGGCCATGCAGCAGGGCATTGGCGATTTCGTTGAAAAGCCGTGGGTAAATGCCCGCCTGCTCGAAATTCTGCAAAAGCAGCTTCAGATCGGTCGTGACCGCCGCGAAGCGAAACAGCAAGCCGCCGCGAACACCCGCGCGCAGGATCGCGAGATCGCCGAAGCCCGCTCCATCCAACAGGGATTTCTTCCTAATGAAATTCCCCAGCTGCAGGGATACGAAATCGCCGGCGCCTGGCAGCCCGCACGCGTCGTCGGCGGCGACTACTATGACGTGCTTCCCTTCGGCCGAGAAACTTTGGGCGTTTGCATTGCCGACGTGGCCGGCAAGGGCCTGCCGGCGGCGCTGCTGATGTCCAATCTCCAAGCTGCGTTCCGGGGATTTGCGTCGCCCGCAATGTCTCCCGACAACCTTTGCGACAAACTAAATTCGCTCATTTGCCACAACATTGCGAACGACCGCTTCATCACTTTTTTCTACGCGCAACTCGATGGCGCAACCCGCCAGTTGCGCTATACCAACGCCGGCCACAACGCTCCGATCGTCGTCCGTAAAGATGGCACTCACGATCGCCTGCGCGAAGGCGGCGGAATTCTCGGCGTCTTTCCGGTGCAGGCTTTTGACATGGGCACGTACGACCTCGGGCCCGGTGATCGCGTGCTGCTTTTCACCGACGGAGTCACCGAAGCCCCCAATTCCGAAGGCGAGGAATTCGGCGAATCGCGCCTGCTCCAAGTGCTCGTAGAACACCGCGAATTATCCGCGGAGAATTTGCAAAAGAAGGTTTTAAGCGTGGTCGCCGAATTCTGCCGTGGGCACTGGCACGACGACGCGACTCTCATCGCCATCGCTGTCGAGTAGTCGGCGCGGCTGAGCGAAGGAACGGAAGGCAAATGGAATCGTTGCTTCAGGATCTGCGCTTCGGCGTCCGAACGCTGTTGAAGAATCCGGGGTTCACCGCCATCGCGATCCTTACTCTCGCGCTCGGCATCGGCGGAAACGCCACGGTGTTCAGCTGGATTCGCGCCGTCATTCTGGATCCGCTCCCGGGCGTCGAACATTCTCGGCAACTGGTCGCGGTCGAGACCGTAATGCCCAGCGGCGAATATCACACCAGTTCGTATCCCGATTACCGGGACTTTCGCGATCAGAACCACGTGTTTTCCTCGATGATCGGCTTCGAGCTGGTCGGCGTGGATATGAGCATCCGCAATCAGGCGCCGCCTGAGCGCGTCTGGGGCCTCATCACCACGGAAAATTATTTCGACGCGCTCGGCGTCCAGCCCGCCATGGGCCGCGCGTTCCACGCGGAGCCGAATCAGGCTCTGAATTCCGATCCCTACATCGTTCTCGGCTACGGTTTGTGGCAGCGGCTCTTGGGCTCCGAAAGCAATGTTGTCGGCCGCACGGTTCATATCAATGGACACCCTTTCGCCGTCATCGGCGTGGCGCCGCCGAACTTTTTCGGCACAATCGCAGGCGTGGACGCCCAGTATTTCGTCCCAATGATGATGCAGCCGGTAATACTGCCCGGCGAAGACCTCGAGCAACGCGCGCCGACCTTTGTGCACATCATGGGGCGCCTGCGCCCAGGCGTCGCCATTGAGCAGGCACAAGCGGAAATGAGCGCGATCACCCAGCATCTGCAGAAGGAATATCCCAATCCGAATACCGCCGAAGGTGTGGGCGTTTACGTCGCGCCGGTCTGGAAGGTGCATTACGGCGTGCAGGATTTTCTGCGCAGCGTCCTCGCATTCCTGATGGTCGTCGCGCTGCTGGTGCTGCTGATCGCCTGCGTCAACGTAGCCAATCTGCTGCTCGTTCGGGCCAGCGTGCGCGAGAAAGAGATGGCCGTGCGTGCCGCGCTCGGCGCTGGCACGGGCCGCTTGATCCGCCAGTTGCTGGTGGAAAGCTTGCTTCTGGCCTTTGCGGGCGGCATCGGTGGGATTTTGCTCGCGCTATGGGGCGTCAATCTTCTGCTGGCCTTTTTGCCGCCGGCGCATTTGCCGATTGCTTTGGGTGTGAACGTGGATGCATCCGTCCTCGCCTTCACGCTGGCTCTGTCCCTCATCACCGGACTCGTATTCGGCCTGGCTCCCGCGTGGCAAATTTCTCGCGCGAACTTGAACGAATCGCTGAAGACGTCCGCACGCACGACCAGCGCGGGCGCTGGAGGTCACCGGCTGCGCGATGTGCTAGTGCTGTCGGAAATGGTGCTCGCAACCGTGCTGCTGATTGCCGCTGGACTCTTGTTGCGCAGCCTGCACAAGGCTGAAGCCATGGGCCCAGGATACAACACCAACAACGTGACGCTTGCGGCCTTCGATCTTCGTGGCAGCGGCTACACCGATGACCAGGCCATCGAATTTTACGATCACCTCCTCACGCAGCTTCGCGCTAATCCCGCCGTCGAATCCGCGAGCATGGAACGTTACGTCCCGCTGTGGTTCACCGGCCAGGGTTATTCCATCGTCCAAATTGAAAATTACACGCCGCGGCCAAGCGAAGATATGGGCATAGATTTCAACGTCGTGGGGCCCGATTATTTCCATGTTGCACAGATTCCACTGGTATCGGGACGCGATTTCTCGGAGCAGGACCGCGACGGTGCGCCGAAAGTGGTCATCGTTAATCAAACGATGGCGAATCGCTTCTGGCCGGGGCAGGACGCCACCGGACATCGCGTGCACATTTGGGGAGATTGGCGCACCGTCGTCGGCGTCGTTCGCGACATCAAGTACCATCGCATGAACGAGTCGCCGGAATCGTTCCTTTATTTGCCGCAATTGCAGGCCGATGGCACCGACGCAAATATTCTGGTGCGTTCGCAATTGCCGAAAGCGGCGGTGATCAACGTTGTGCGTTCCGCCGCGAAGTCGTTTGATTCCAAGGTGCAGCCGCTCGAGACCGACAGCCTCGACGGACTTCTGAAAGCTTCCATGTTTGCAAATCGCACCGCGGCTTCGCTGGCCTCGGTGCTGGGAGTTTTGGGAACGCTGCTCGCTGCGCTCGGAATTTACGGAGTCTTGTCTTACAGCGTCAGCCAGCGCATCCGCGAGATCGGTATTCGGGTGGCGCTCGGCGCGCAACGTCGCCATGTTCTGCAACTTGTCGTCGGCCAGGGGCTGCGCCTGGCGCTATTTGGCGTAGCGGTGGGTGCCTTGACCGCGGCTGCCGTCACTCGCGGCATGGGCAGTCTGCTTTTTGGCGTGAGCGCCACCGACCCACTGACTTTCATCACCGTGATGCTCTTACTAGCAATGGTCGCGGTCTTGGCGGCATACATTCCAGCCCGCCGTGCGATGCGCGTGGATCCGATGGTTGCGTTGAGGTACGAGTAATCTCAATCGTCAGGTGCAAGCAAACTGAATGGGAGCGTTACTACAAGACGTTCGATACGGGTTGCGGATCCTGGTGAAGAATCCGGGCTTCACCGTGATCGCCGTTCTCACTCTCGCGCTCGGTATCGGCGTCAATGCGGCAATCTTCACCGTCGTGAACGCGGCTTTGTTGCGGCCGCTGCCCTACGATCACCCAGAACGCATCGTTGCCGGTTTCGAAACCAACCATAGCGGAGGCCGCATCAATGTCTCGCGTCTCGATTTCCAGGATTGGCGCGCGCAATCGACCACGATGCAAGCCCTCGCTGCTTACGAATGGGGCCCAGCCAACCTAACTGGGACGAATGAACCGGAGCGCGTGAATGGCGCCGCCGTTTCGCAGGATTTCTTCAGCCTTCTTGGTGTTCAGCCTGTCGCTGGCCGCACGTTTGGTCCCGAAGAAGCGCGCGCGGGGAATTGGACCGTCGCGGTAATCAGCGAATCGCTTTGGAAGAGCCAGTTTGGCGCTCAAGCCGATGTACTCGGCCGCAAGATCAAATTCGACGGCGATCCGTACACGATTATCGGCATTCTTCCATCGCGCATGGATATACCTGCCGGCGTGCAGATATGGATTCCGTTAGATTTCTCGAAGGATGATAGCGACCGCTCCGCGCACAATTATCGCGTGCTTGGCGAACTAAAACCCGGAATCACTCTCGCGCAAGGGCAGGCCGAGTTCACGGCAATCGCCGCGAGCCTCGCGAGCGAGTATCCGTCTTCGAATAAAGACGTGTCGGCCAGACTCATCCGTTTGCAGAACGTCTTGACCACAGACATTCGGCCCAGCCTTCTGCTGCTTTCGGCGATTGCGATTCTCGTCTTGCTGATCGCTTGCGCCAACGTTGCCAATCTCCTTGTAGTTCGCGCCAGCGGCAGGCGCCGCGAAATCGCGGTTCGTGCAGCGCTTGGAGCCAGCCGCGCTCGGCTCGTGCGGCAGTTATTAGTCGAGAGCTTGCTCCTCTCGATCCTAGGCGGCTCCGCGGGTCTTTTGCTCTCACTTTGGGTCAGCAATTTGCTCACGTCCATGCTTCCCGCCCATTTTTTGCCGACGAATGATGCGGCCGCGGATCCCCGTGTTTTGGCTTTCGCATGCGCTCTGGCTCTCGTCACCGTCCTTTTCTTTGGACTTGTTCCGGCCGTCCACGCGGCGCGCACGGATCTCGTGGAAGGCTTCAGCCGAGCTGTTACGCCCGCGGGGCCGGGCCGCAAATTACGAAACGTGCTCGTCGTTTTCGAAGTAGCTCTCTCGGTGCTCCTCGTGATCGGTGCCGGCCTGATGGCGCGGAGTCTTTTGGCACTGGAAACAGAGAGCCTTGGTTTCGATTCATCCCACTTGGCGGTCGTTAATATTTCGTTTTCCCCATCACTGGGTGAGAGCGCGAAAGCCATCCAATCGTTTTCGGACCTCGTGCAGAAAATGAAAGCGCTGCCTGGAGTCGAAGCAGTCGGCGCGACGGATGGCTTGCCGCTCGCCGATGGCGGCTCCAACGGCGGTTTTTTCATCGAAGGTCAGAATTACTCGCAGACCTACGCGCAATGGCGGCTTGCAAGTGAAGACTATTTTCAAACGATGAAAATTCCCGCCATCCGCGGACGCGAATTTCAGGCTGCCGACCGCAACGGCCAAAAAGTTGCCGTCGTCAGCCAATCTCTTGCGCAGAGATTTTTCCCGCATGAAGACGTTATCGGTAAGCGCATTGCCGTTCCAGGATTCGACGAAGCGACATTTGCCGCCTATCGCACAGGGTCGGACATCTGGTTTGAAATCGTTGGAATCGTCGGTGATGTCCGACTGAATGAACCCGGCCTGCCGCCGGAGCCGACTCTTTATTTTCCGTACTTTCAATCGGATCGGTCCAGCCAGGGATTGAGCATCGTTCTGCGGACATCGTTACCTCTGACCAGTTTGCGTGGCGCCATCATTCAAGAAGTCCGCAGCGTGCAAGCCGATGCACCGCTGGAATTAATGAACTATCAGGACGTATTTCTGCAATCGGTAGTGATGCCCCGATTCCGTTTCTATCTGATCGGCATGTTCGCGGCTCTGGCGCTCACTCTGGCCCTCGTTGGAATATACGGTGTGGTTGCCTACGTCACCGCGCAAAGAACTTCTGAAATCGGATTGCGCCTGGCCCTCGGCGCGCAGCCTCACGACATACTCGTGCTTGTGCTTCGCCAAGGCGTGGGGATTGCGCTCTTGGGGCTTGCCTGCGGTCTCGCCGGTGCCGCCTTGTCCACGCAATTCGTCGGCAGTTTTTTGTACGGGGTCAAGCCGGCGGACCCAGTGACATTCATCACCGTTGCCATGGTAGTGGGCATCACTGCAATAGCAGCAAGCTACATTCCAGCCCGCCGCGCGATGCGCGTGGATCCCATGGTTGCTCTGAGGTACGAATGACTCTTACGGCAAAATTTAAGTGATCTACTGAGAAAGCTGAGCGCACCTCGTGCGCTATAGGGAGACAAACAGTGATCAAGCTGATTGACGTCGAAAAATTCTACGAATCCGGGGCGGGCAAGACCTGGGTGCTCCGCCGCATCAACCTCGAGATACGCGAGGGCGATTTCATTACCGTCATGGGGCCTTCGGGTGCCGGCAAATCCACGCTCATGGGCATAATCGGCATGCTCGATGGCGCCTGGAAGGGTGAATATCATCTGCTCGACAACGCAGTGCACAAACTCGACAACCGCCGCCGCGTCGAACTGCACAAGAAATACATCGGCTTCGTCTTCCAGCAATATCACCTGCTCGATAACCTGACCGTCGCGGAAAATCTCGACCTGCCGCTCTCCTACCGCGACATCAGGAAAACCGAGCGCGAAGGTATGGTTGCGGACGTCCTTGACCGTTTTCAGATCGTCGGCAAAAAATCCCTGTTCCCCAATCAGCTTTCGGGCGGACAGCAGCAGCTCGTCGCCGTCGCCCGCGCCGTGATCGGCAAACCGAAATTGATCCTCGCCGACGAGCCCACTGGCAGCCTCCATTCCAGCCAGGGAAAAATGATCATGGACCTGCTCAAGAAGCTGAACGACGACGGCACAACCATCATCCAGGTGACCCACAACGACGCCTGGGCGGCCTACGGCAATCGCATCATTCAGCTCGCCGACGGCTGGATCGTGGACGGCCAAACCGTGGCAGGAGGAGCAGCCGCCGTCAGCCGCTGATCGCGCCTTGCGACGGACCGTATTACGGCATCCGCTCCAGTTTGCTTTTTGTTCGTTCTCAGGCGGCCAGAATGTAACGCCTCTCAAGGGTGGACACACAGTGACGAAGCAGTAAAATAGCCCGTCACTCGGTGCTTCTTGGGAGCGAACTGTTATGGGGACACTTTGGCAGGACCTTCGCTATGGCGCGCGCATGTTGCGGAGAAATCCGGGCTTCGCCGCCGTTGCGATCTTGACGCTGGCAATTGGGATTGGTGCGAACGTGGTGATTTTCAGCCTCGTGAACGGCGTGCTGCTGAAACCGCTGCCGTTTCCTGATTCCGGCCGCGTTGTCACCATCTGGGAAACGGATGCGAACCGCAACATCACTCGCGGAACAGCTTCGGCGGCTGAATTTTTGGATTGGCGCGACATGAATCACGTGTTTCAGGAACTCTCTGCCTCGCGTGCGGTGTACTTCACGCTCACCGGCAATGGAGAGCCGGAGCAGGTGTGGGGCTTCCAAGTCTCGGGTAATTTTTTTCGCATGTTGCGCGTAAGCCCCATTCTCGGCCGCGATTTTACGTCCGAGGACGAACAGCCCGGACATGAACAAGTAGTGATTTTAAGTTACGGTTTGTGGCAACGGCATTACGGCGGCGACGCGTCAATTATCGGCAAGAGCATTCTGGTGGACGAAAAGCCATTCACGGTGATCGGAATCCTGCCGCGCAATTTTTCTCTTTACGGCACTGCGCCCGAGTTCGAAATGTGGAAGCCGTTCGCGTTCCAACGCGCGCAGCTCGATCGGGAAGATCACGAGCTTGTGATTTTCGCTCGTTTGCGCGATGGCGTCACGCTTCCTCAAGCCAACGCTGAAATGGTCACTATTCTCGAACGGCTGAAAAAGCAATATCCAGGGATTGACCAGAAGAATGGAGTTCGCGTTGTCGGCTTTCATGCAGAATTGGTCAGCACGCTTCGGCCCGGCTTGCTTCTTCTCCTTGCTGCCGTAGCATTTGTTCTGCTCATCGCCTGCGCAAACGTAGCGAACCTGATGCTCGCGCGTGCGGCCGTTCGCGAGCGCGAAATTGCCATCCGCACCTCGATGGGCGCGGGACGCCGGCGAATTCTTCGCCAACTACTTACCGAGAGCGCATTCCTCTCGCTGATCGGCGCCGCCTTTGGCGTTTTGCTTGCCTATGGCGGCCTGCACGTGCTACGCGCCGCCGTTCCCTCGGGCGGCCGCGGACAAGTTCCTCACGCGGAATGGATCGCAATTGACGGAACCGTTCTCGCATTCACGGTCGCGATCGCCGTGCTCGCGGGAATTCTCTTTGGCCTCGCGCCCGCAATTCAAATCTCGCGCTCCCGCTTGTACGAATCGCTGAAAGAAGGCAGCCGCGGGTCCACCAGCGGTCGCCGCAGTCAAATCGCGCGCTCTGTACTCGTGGTTTCAGAGGTCGCTTTCTCGCTCATGTTGCTGGTCGGCGCGGGGCTGCTCGTCCGTAGCTTTGTTCTGATGATGTCCGAGCCGTTGGGTTTCGACCCCGAAAATCTCTTGACCATGCAAGTCTTTCTTCCGGAGTCCCATTACCCACAGCCGGCGAACCTCCAGAATTTCTACCAGGCCGTCGCGGATCGAGCTGCCGCGCTTCCAGGAGTGAAATCGGCGACTGCAGTGAATTACCTGCCTCTCACCGGCTGGAGCGGCTTCTGCGATTTCGATATCGCCGGCCGAGCCATGCCGCCTTCCGGCGAACACTTCACGGCTCAGTACCGCACCGCGGATTGGCGTTACTTGCACACCATGGGTATCCCCATCGAACAGGGCCGCGATTTCGCTTCCTCCGATGGCCCGGATTCGCAAGCCGTCGCGCTCATCAACGAGGCGCTCGCGCATCGTTATTGGCCGAATGAAGATCCCGTTGGCCAACAGATTCGTTTGATCTTTCCATCCCAACTCCGTCCGTGGGATGCCATCCCGCATCAGGGACCGGTAACGATTGTCGGAGTTGTGGGCGACACGCGCGACTGGGCCTGGTCAGAGCCGAAAATTGCTCAGCTTTATCTCCCCGACACGCAGAATCCTTCGCGGGTCATGCACCTGGTCGTCCGTTCTACGGGCGATCCGACGCAACTCACTTCCGCGGTCCGGCATGCTGTAGAAAGCGTGGATCCCAATCAGCCAGTGACCGACGTCAAAACGATGAACGATTATTTGGGCGTGGTCCTCGCGCAACGCCGACTGAATATGACGCTGCTGGCGTTTTTCGCCGTCGTCTCCGCGCTATTGGCTGCCATCGGAATCTACGGTGTGATGGGCTACGCCGTCACGCAACGTTCGCACGAGATCGGCATCCGTATGGCGCTCGGCGCGGAGCCTCGCGACGTCTTGCGCATGATCGTTGGCGACGGCATGAAACTCACCGGCATGGGCTTGTCGCTGGGACTGCTCGGCTCGCTTTTGGTCATGAAATATCTCGAAAGCCAGCTCTACGGCATCAAGGCTCGCGATCCGCTCACGTTCGCCGGCGTCGCGGCCGGCTTGGCCGTGGTCGCGCTAGCCGCCTGCTATTTTCCAGCGCGCCGCGCCACCAAGGTGGATCCGCTGGTCGCATTACGCTATGAGTGAGGGAAAAAATGAATTACGTGTCCGATACATTTCCGAACGAGATCAGAAGTAAAATTCAGGGAGATACTTTTCGCGCCATGACTCCAACCAATCAACCACGCACCCGCATTCTTGTCGCCGACGACCAGCCGGATATCCGGGAAGCCCTCCGCCTTTTGCTCAAAGGCGAAGGCTTTGAGACGGAGACAGTCGCTTCGCCTGCTGCGGTGATGTCCGCGCTTGAAGCGCGTGAATTCGACGCGCTGCTTATGGACTTGAACTACGCGCGAGACACGACTTCCGGCCAGGAAGGTCTCGATCTTCTTTCCAATATTCGAGCCAAGGACAGTACGCTAACCATCATCGTCATGACCGCGTGGGGCAGCCTCGAACTAGCTGTCGAAGCGATGCGTCGCGGCGCAAAAGATTTCGTGCAGAAGCCCTGGGAGAACGCGCGGCTTCTCGCCATCCTCAAAACGCAGATCGAATTGTCGCAAGCTCTGCGCAAAAGCCAGCGCCTCGAAGCGGAAAATCGCCTCCTACGCGCCGATGGTCGCCCGGTAATGATCGCGGAATCAGCCGCGATGCGTCCGGTGATGGACTTGATAGCCCGCGTCGGCCCTTCCGATGCCAACGTCTTGATCACCGGCGAGCACGGTACCGGCAAAGAAGTCGTCGCGAGAACTCTCTACGCGCTTTCTCCACGCTCGGGACGTCCGCTCGTCACCGTAAATGCCGGAGGCTTGCCCGAAGGCGTCTTCGAAAGCGAATTGTTCGGCCACGTGAAAGGCGCATTCACCGACGCCAAGTCCGACCGCGTGGGCCGCTTCGAGCTGGCTGATGGCGGCACGCTTTTCCTCGACGAAATCGCCAACGTGCCCATGAACCTGCAAGCCAAGCTGCTCCGCGCGCTCGAAACCGGCGAACTCGAACGGGTCGGCTCCTCGACCACCCGCCGCGTGGATGTCCGCATCATCTCCGCCACCAATGCCGAAGTACAATCCGAAGTAACCGCCGGCCGTTTTCGCGAGGATTTGCTCTTCCGCCTGAATACAATCGAAATTCACCTGCCATCATTGCGTGAACGCAAGGAAGATATTCCGCTGCTGGCGCACCATTTTCTGCGCCAGTCGGCCCAGCGCTATCGCAAACATCTCGAAGGTTTTGAACCTGTGGCGCTGCAGATCCTGCTCGATCATCCCTGGCCCGGAAATATTCGCGAGCTCGACCACTCCATCGAGCGCGCCGTGCTGATGGCGGAGGGTTCTGCCGTGCGCGCCAGTGACCTGGGACTGCGTCCTGCGCGCGAAGCCTCGTTGCGCCTCGACGAAATGAGCATCGAAGACGTCGAGCGCGTCTTGATTCAGAAAGCGCTCGCGCGGTTCGGCGGAAACGTCAGCCACGCCAGCAAGGCTCTCGGCCTCAGCCGCAGCGCGCTCTATCGCCGCCTGCAAAAATATAGCCTTTGAGTCCTCTTCTCTACGAGCGCCGGATTCTACTTCTGGCCCTGGCCGCGGGGCTGGGCGGCACGGCCGTCGCGCTGATACTTTTGTGGACTGGCAATTTCTCTCCGAAGCTGCAGTGGACTCTGACGGTCGTGATGGTGATTGCGTGGCTCAGTTTTGCGTTCTCCGCGCAAAGCCGCGTCATGTTTCCTCTGCGCACGCTTTCCAATCTTCTCGCCGCCTTGCGTGAGGGAGATTTTTCCATCCGCGCCCGCGGCGCCAATCGTGAAGACGTCCTGGGCGAAGTGCTCTGGGAGGTAAACGCGCTCGGCGAAACGCTGCGCCGGCAAAGGCTCGGCGCTCTCGAGGCCACCGCGCTGCTGCGCAAAGTCATGGAAGAGATTGACGTCGCGGTCTTCGCCTTCGATGGCGCCGGCCGCCTGCGCCTGGTCAATCGCGCCGGCGAACGCATCCTTAGCCAGCCGGAAGAAAGGCTTCTCGGCCGCACCGCGGGGGATTTGGCTCTCTCAGAATGCCTCGAAGGCGAAACGCCGCGCATCGCGCAAATCGCCTTCCCCGGGAAATCTGGACGCTGGGAAATCCACCGCGGGAGTTTTCGCGAAGGTGGCCTACCGCATCAGCTTCTCGTCATCACTGATTTAAGCCGCGCACTTCGCGATGAAGAACGCCAGGCGTGGCAGCGCCTGATCCGCGTGCTCGGTCACGAGTTGAACAACTCTCTCGCGCCGATCAAATCCGTCGCTGAAAACCTGGGCAGCGTCCTCGGACGCAAGGATCGCGCCGACGATTGGCAGGAAGACATGCGCAGCGGCCTCAACGTGATCGCTGCGCGCACCGACGGCCTTGCGCGTTTCATGAACGCCTACGCGCGCCTCGCCAAGCTCCCACCTCCGGCCTTTCGCACTGTGGATGTGGGAGTGTGGATTCGGCGCGTTGTCGGTCTCGAGCCTCGTCTTCCGGTGAAACTCGAGGCCGGCCCGGAAACACAGATTCAAGCCGATCCCGATCAGCTCGAACAGCTTTTAATCAATCTTCTGCACAACGCAGTGGATGCCGCGCTGGAAACGGGCGGTGGCGTCCGCGTCGGATGGGAACGCGAGAACGGCAGCATCGAAGTGTGGGTGCAGGATGATGGCCCGGGAATTCCCAGCGCCGCAAACCTTTTCGTCCCGTTTTTCACGACCAAGCAGGGAGGCTCCGGGATCGGCTTGGTCCTCAGTCGGCAAATCGCCGAAGCTCACGGCGGCTCGCTCACATTGGAAAATCGCAAAACAGAAAGAGGTTCGGAAGCCCGTCTGCGTCTCCCACTCAATAACTAGCGAAATTCAAGAGATCGCTCTGGCCTCGGCACCGCGCTGCTTCAGCTGGAGGGGCTGATCCATTGCATCCATTCGAAGTTCGCAACGCGTCGAATCCGCGAACAATCCTGATCTCTATTACAGCACGGGCATGGAAAAAAAACGGCGGTTGGATGGCCTCCAACCGCCGGGTAATTCGCGGGAAAATCGAGTTATTGCTGCTGTTGCTGTTGAGGCTGTTGCGCATCCTTCTTGGCCAAATCCGCCTTCGCCGGGTCCGCCGAGACGCCCGAGCCAGGCTTCTCGAAGCGCGTCAGGAACGGCATGAACGGCGTAACTTCAAAAGGCATTTTCTCGCGCGCCGAAAGCAACGGCACGGGCTTGGCCTTCACCAGTTCTACATGATCGTTCCAAGGGTCAAGCTTGATGCGAGCGCCCACGGGAAGCGCCGAGATCTGGTCAATCTTGTTTGGATCCAGGGTTGGCGCCGAGCTCAGAAGTCCCGAGCTCAAGTACACCCGATTCCCGAGGTGTGGGTTGATCAAAGCTGGCAGGTTCTTCGACTCCGCATCGAGTTGTTTCAAGAACAAGCCGGCCGTTCCCAGTTTGTCTTTGTACGGCGAATTCTTCAGCAGTTGCAAAGCCTTTTCGTTGGCCATCTGTACCTGAGCCGGGCTGTCCTTGAACGAGAAATGAGACAAAGCTTCGGTGGTCGAGACGTTCGTCGTGTCGTTAAAGCCCCACTGATCGGTGGACGGCTTCGTCACGATGATGTCGGCCAATTCCTGCGCCAGCATCGTTGCCAAGCTCGCTTCGTCCGGCAGCACGTCCAGCAAGCCGCGGCTCAGCACGATGGTGTGGCCAATCGAGAACATTTCCAGCGTGCCGGTCAAGAGGACCCGGCAGTGAACTTCAGGTTCGACGTCGAGGTTGTTGGTAACCTCCAGGTTGTTCACCACCGTTTCCATCACTTTATCCACGGTTCCCGGAGGTGCTAGCAAGCCGATGCGCTGCAGGCGGTCCAGCACGTTTATTTCAGCCGCGTGTTGCCATTCGCGCTCGGCTTCGATGGGCGACTTGTCGGTTTGCTTCACCGCCGTGTCATCTTGGAAATTCTGAGCCTCGATGGTCATCTCGGTAAATTCTTCCTGGTGCCCCACGTTCTTCAGGTTGTAGCCCCACAGGCGCGTCTGCGACTTAAACCGAATGTCTCCGCCGAGAAAATCCTTCAGATCCGATTCTTGGCTATAAATGTAGGCGGGCAGCCACAAACCCGGCTGTACGTTCAAGCGCCAGCTGTCGAAATGCAGGTTGAATCCGTTGATGCCGGCGATCGGCGTGTAAACACCATTGAAACGCACAATCGTGAAATTCTGATCCTCAGCCCAGATGCGGCCCTTGAATCGTCCCTTTCCCGATTTGGGAAGCGGCGTTACGTCGAAGACCGCGCAACGCACTTCACCCAGAAATTCGCGCCGCACGTAATCGAATTGGTAGTGCTGGCGGTCGAATCCGTTGGTGTCAATGTAGATCATCTGCAGAAAGCCTTCCGGCACATACGACGAAGTGAAGAAGCCGCCCATGTGCGAGAGGGGGTTGAATTGATCGAACTTGCCTTTTCGCGGATGGAGCATCGTGTTGTCCACGATTCCCTTCGAAAGGTCGGCCTGACCCAGAAAATAGTGATCCTTCACGGGGATCGCACCCATTTCCTTGTCGGCCTTCATATCCTGAATGTACGTCTCGATAAGCGGACTGAATCGCCGGATCGTCGCCACTTCATCGTGTTCGCGGGCGATAAGGCGATCGATCGCTTGATCAACCGTTACCACCGGCGCGGCAGTAGAAGTTCCAGCTTGAGGCTGCGTCTGATCCGCGGTCTGGGTGGTTTGTGCGGAAACCGTCCCAGCCAATGTGGCGGCCAGAATAAACGCAAAGCAAATACTCTTGCACGTGCGCATCTCCATTCCCCTTTCAGTCCGCCAAGCTGAATACGATGTGGACGATGGCGGTCGAATCCACTGGTTGGCCGTCCTGTTGTGCTGGTCTAAAGCGAATTTGCCGGGCCGCGTTTTCGGCAGCTTCATCCAGACCGTGCCCTAGCCCTTGTACAACCCGCAATACTTTTACGTCGCCCGAGGCCGTAAACACCACTTGTAACAGCACTTCCCCTTCGATCTTTTTCGCGCGTCCCTCATCCGAATAAGTCGGCGTCGGAATTACCAGGATCTCCAGTTTCTTCATGTTCGGTTGTGCCGAGGTCTGCCTCATCTTCGGTGCCGCAACCGCCGCACTCTCATCGCCGAACCCGCCTTGCTGCACGGTGCCATGCGGCGCTCCGCCGGTGCTGCCCACTGCAACGCCGTTACCAAAGCCGGTGCTCGCGATTACGCCCTTGGCGCCCTTCGCTCCGCCCGTGCCGTTCCCATTTCCCGGTCCCGTCGGCATGTCATACCCGCCGAGCACGTTCACGTTCGCCGCGTGGCCGGTTCTCGTGTTCGCCGGCAAGCCGTTCGGGTCACCGAACCCGCCCGTCTGCACTGCCTCTCGAGGCTTCTTCAAAGTTGGAATTGCCGAACTGCCCATGGACATCGGCGGCGTGGGATCGGGAAATGCTTTCGCCACTTCGGCCATATCTGGCGCCGGAACGTTCTTCCGCGCAGTCCTCACCACAGGCGCCGTCGCCACCGGCGCATAAATCTTCGGCTTCGGCAATTCCACTACGGGGGTTGGCGTTGGCTTCGGTGCCGCCTTCACCACTTCGCGCTTGATCGGAGCGGCTTTCACAGGCTGCACCGGCTGCGGCTTCCACGCCACGATCGGCGGCGCCTCAATCGGGGTGGTCCAATATCGCTGCACAATATTTAGCTTCTGCGGCATCAGCAGCGGAATTATCACCAAAGCCGCCACCGCAAGCACCTGCAACCCAAATCCAGCGCTGAAGAGATCCCAACGGGGTTGCGCCTCCGGGAGCAGCGATGCGTTGAAGACAGCTCGATTTGTAATCCGCGCCATGACGATCACCAGATTCCTTATACCGAAATTAGGATGCGTTTAGACAGAAATACGGCTGACAGTAATTTAGTACTAGAACGAAGGGCTGGGGAGAATAGGACTCGAGTACCATTCTACCCCCAGTCGTGCTGAAAGCGATAACCCAAGCCGTGGGGCTTGATGGGAAGTTAGCCCTTCGGTCCGTTGCGACCCAAGTGCCGAACACCGCGCCTGCTCCTATGCTTGGATTTTAACCCGACTGGGCTGGGTCAGTTGCGGATTTTAATCTTTCGATGTGACGTAAACGGGGACACGGCCTCTGTACCGGCCATGCCCCCGTTCACGGACTTCCGTTCGAGCTCAACTGCCACTGCCAACTGCTTATTGCGGTTCGACTACCGTGTAGAGCGTACGTCCGCCATGGTTCACCAGCAACAGCACGGGCTGCTTGCCGACGCCCGCCATCGCCTGCCGGTACTCGCTCACATTGCTTATCGGCTTATGGTTGATTTCCTGTATCACGTCGCCGTTCGAAAGTGACGAAGCGGCTGGGCTTGACGGATCTACCGAGGTGACCACTACCCCGTGCGTCCCAGGTGGAACATTGATTTGCTGTGCGATGTCCGGCGTCAGGTCCTGAACTTCCACTCCCTGCAGCCCACCGCTCTCGCCCTGTTCGCTGTTGTTCTCGGCAGTGGCCTTTTCGGGCAGCTCGCCAAGCGTCACGTTGAAGTCTTGCAGCTTGCCATCGCGCCAGATCCCCAACTTGACGTTCGTACCGGGCGCCATTTGCGAAATGTTCAGTCTCAAGTCGTTGGCGCTATTCACCGGCTGGCCATCGAGCTTGACGATTACATCGCCCTTCTTCAATCCCGCTCGTGCTCCGGGGGTATCTGCCGAAACATCTCCAACAAGGGCGCCGCCGTTCTGAGTGAAGTTGAACGCCTTGGCGATTTCCGGCGTGACGTCCTGGATGTACACGCCCAGATAGCCGCGCACAACCTTGCCGTGCTCCAGAATCTGATCCATTACGGGCTTCACCATGCTCATGGGAATCGCGAAGCCCACGCCTTCGTTGCCGCCGGAACCGTGCGAAAGAATTGCCGTGTTGATTCCCACCAGATTGCCGTGGATATCAATCATCGCTCCGCCGGAATTTCCGGGATTGATCGCCGCATCGGTCTGAATGAAGTTCTCGTAATCCTCGATGCCCAATTGGCCACGGCCCGTGGCGCCCACAATACCCATCGTGGCTGTCTCGCCGATCCCAAACGGATCGCCGATCGCGAAAATCAGGTCTCCCACTTGGAGCTGCCTGGAATCGCCTAGCGGTAGAGTCGGCAAATCCTTTGCTTGGATCTTCAGCACAGCGATGTCGGACTTGGGATCCGCTCCGACCAGCTTCGCCTGAAATTCGCGCTTGTCGCTGAGCTGTACCTTGATATCCGTGGCTCCATCAATTACGTGATTGTTCGTCAGAATCGTTCCATCCGACGTGACGATCACTCCCGAACCCAAAGCTTGTTCGCGTTCAGCGTGTGGAGTGCCCCCACCAAACTGATTGCCGAAAAACTGGCGGAAAAATGGGTCGTTGAAGGAAGGTGACATCTGATTGGCCTGCGGCTTCACCAATTTCGAAGTGCGGATGTTCACCACTGCGGGAAGCGCCGGCTTGATCACCGCGGAAAATCCGTTCGCGAAATTTCCCAAACTTACCGGAAGCGCATTTTGCGCAACGGCGATTGGCTCGCGCGGGGAACCGAAAACCGTGTGGTCTGCCCAATTCCTGAATCCTTGCGAGAGGAGGGCGCCTCCCGCAAATGCCGCCAGCACCACAACGGTGGCGATCCAGCGGCGAATCTTGATGCTACTGCTTTCCATGGCTATCTCTCCTTAATTCACTTTCAGTTTGTTGTATCGCTTGGCGCGCTACGTTGGCGCTACGGCGATTATGATATTTGACGTAAGATGGGGCAATTAGTGTTTCGCAGCTCTTGCGGAGTCGCGTTCGTGCTTCCTTGTATATAGATGCAACAAATGCAGTTGGGGTTTACGTCAAAATTTTTCGCCAGTCGCTGCAATGACCCAAACCCCGGGCCGCGCGCATCTTGGCCCGCTTGCCGCTTCTACCGTAAAGAAATACTTGGGAAGAACGCAATACCGTCCTATCCTTATTCTCTTGATTCTCTTGCATTTTGCAAATCGCAATAAATCGAAAGGGGTCTTCCGCATGACTCGCAAAGCCTTCGCGTTCTTGTGTGTTGCGATGTTTCTCTTTATCTTCGCGCTCCCGGCCACCCCGTCGCCGGGAGCCGTAAATCAAGCTCCCGCGACCGACGATGGCACCTTAAAGGCACTCGCCGCCGTTGCCGGGGCCGGCACCATGGAGACGCACACCTACGAAGATCTCGAAGAGCTCAGTGACGACATCGGCGCCCGCGTTACCGGCTCGCCCGAAACCGCGCGAGCCATCGCCTGGGGCGAGGACAAAATGAAATCCATCGGCCTCGAAAATGTGCACACCGAGCCGTGGAAAATTTCGCGCGGCTGGACCCGCATCTCCGCGGTTGCCGAACTCATCTGCCCCATTCACCGCAGACTAATGGTTGATTCCATGGGCTGGGTCGGTTCCACGCCCGCAGGAGGCGTCGAGGCCGAAGTCGTTCCGGTCAACAACTACCGACTGGACGACGAAATGAAAAACAACTCCGCGAACTGGCGCGGCAAGATTCTGCTGATCGTCCAAAAGGGAGAGGCGCCAAAAGACCGCATGGGTGCCTTCGCAAAATTCGGTGGTTTCTTGAAAGCCGCGCATGAAGCCGGCGCAGTCGCCGTCATCGGCGGTCAAGGCGGCCGCAAAGCTGCGGGCATGCACCTCACGCACACCGGCGCGCTCGGCTTCGACGCCTACTACGACATCCCCGTCGTCAGCATGGCCGCTGAAGATCAGGAACAACTCGAGCGTTATCTCGATCGTAGCAAGAGCGTGCGCCTGAAAATAAATGTCCAGAACCGCGTCACCGACGGCCCCGTGGACAGCGCCAACGTAGTCGGCGACATTCGCGGCACAGAAAATCCGGACCAGATCATCGTCGTGGGCGGCCACTTGGATTCGTGGGATCTCGCTTCCGGCAGCACAGACAACGGCTGCGGAGCCACGGTGACTCTCGGCGCCGCCGAAGCCATCATCAAATCCGGATTCAAGCCGCGGCGCACCATTCGCTTCATTCTTTTCACGGGGGAAGAGCAAGGCTTGCTCGGCTCGCTCGCTTACGTGAAAACTCATCAGAGCGACATGTCCAACTACGTCGCGGCGCTGATCCTCGATTTCGGACAGGGCCCCGTCACCGGCTTTCAGATGGGCGGCCACGACGATCTGATTCCCGCCGTCCAGAAATTCGCCACTTCTTTGCAGGCCTTCGGCGATTTAAAAGTAGACGACGAAGTTGAATTCGGCACCGATACCGGCCCCTTCACTCTGGCCGGCATTCCCGCCATCAATCTCAATCAGGATTCGCCGGATTACAAATACACGCATCACTCTCCCGTGGATACTTTCGACAAGGTGCAACCGGATATTCTCGATCGTAACGCCACTGTGATGGCTCTCGCCGCGTTCTGGATCGCCGACCGACCGGATCGGCTAGCCAGTCCATGGCCGCAGGAAAAAACCGCGAAAATGCTAATCGATCAGCACCAGGATGCAATGCTGAAAGCCTTCGGCCTCTGGCCCTTCGGCAACCTGGGCACAGAACCCGAGAAGCAGTAGCCAAGCAGCACGGGATCGTGGAAACGGGACGTAGGGCGCGGCATGCGTGCCGTGCCCTACGTCGCCGCGCCTCAACTGATCAATCGCGCGATGAAAAACGCCGCCGCCGCGGCCAACCCGCCCACCAGCACAGTCTGCATTCCGCCGCGCAATGGCTTCACGCCCGTGTAGTGTCCCTTGATCCCGCCAAAAATAAAAAGCGCTAGCAGCGTCACCACGACCGAACAAATGAGCGCGGTGTGTATATCGCGACGAATCAAAATGTACGGCGCGAGCGGAATAAGCCCTCCGGCAATATACGACGCCGCAATCGTTCCAGCGCTGCGCCCCGCGCGCGCCGGGTCCGGCTGTTCCAGTCCCAGTTCAAACCGCATCATGAAATCCACCCACTTCTTCTGGTTCGCGGTGATTGTCTTCACAATCGGCGCCATTTGAGGCTCCGAAAGTCCGTAGTCGCGGAAAACTTTCGCCACTTCTTCGGTTTCGATCTCCGGCAACTCTACTGTCTCGCGATATTCCCTGTCGAGCTCGGACGCGTAATGTTCCGTATCCGTCTTTGCCGCAAGATACCCGCCCAACCCCATTGCGATTGATCCCGCTGCGATTTCCGCCAACCCCGCGGTCACCACGATAGCCGTCGAAGCCACCGCTCCGGTAAGCCCCGCCGCCAGCGCGAACGGCACCGTCAACCCATCCGACATTCCAATCACGATGTCGCGCACGGCCGCCGTCGCCATGAAGTGTTTTTCCACATGTTCGGTTGCTGGCATCCTCGCGTCCCTCCACTCATCCACTGCGCCGGCGCCAAATTTTCGGCTGCCCTTGCGCCCCTTCCCCGGCAGGCGCGTATAATTATGGGGCAGGAAAGGAAAATCAGGAGGCTTATAATGACCGCAACTTCTGGACAAGGAGCCGCACCGCAGATGACTTTCACATTGCCACCTTTGCCTTATCCGTTCGACGCTCTCGAACCTCACATTGACGCGAAAACAATGGAAATCCATCACGACAAGCATCACGGCGGCTACGTTACCAATCTCAATAAAGCACTCGAGGGCCGTGCCGATCTTCAGAAGCTTTCCGTCGAAGAACTTTTGGCGCAGATCAACAAAGTTCCCGAAGACATCCGCACCGCTGTGCGCAATAACGGCGGCGGCCACATGAATCATTCCATGTTCTGGAAAATCATGAAGAAGGGCGGAGGCGGCGAACCCGGCGGAGAACTCGGAAAAGCGATCGCTGCTTCATTCGGCAGCTTTGCCGACTTCAAGACCAAGATCAATGACGCCGCTACCAAGCGCTTCGGTTCCGGCTGGGCCTGGCTCCTGTTCCGCAATGGAAAACTCGTTATCGAATCCACCGCGAACCAGGACAATCCCATCATGGACGGCGGCAAGGCGTTCTTCGGTGTGGACGTTTGGGAGCATGCCTACTACTTGAAGTATCAGAATCGCCGACCCGATTATCTCGCCGCTTGGTGGAACACGATCAACTGGGCCCAAGTGGAAGAGAACTTCGCCCACGCCAAAAAGTAAACTCGACTCCAAACATCGCCATCAGCTCGGTTCTGTAGGGGCGGGACTCAGTCCCGCCCCTTTTTGTTTCGGCTCACCGGCATCACGTTCGTCTTTACCCACCCGGCCACAACCGATGCTCCAGCGCCAAAATCGCAATGGCCGCCAGCGTGGTGATCAACGTAACGATCAACCCCACGCGCGCGAATTCCCAGAACGTAATCTTCACTTTCTTTCCGGCCTGCTGCAGCACAATCAAATTCGCCACCGAACTGAACGGCGTCGCGTTCCCCGCAAGTGTGCTGGTGCTGGCCACGGCCAACCAGATGTAGTGTGTATTCGGAAATGAAGGCACGACTGACCGGAACAAAATCACCGCCGGCAAGTTGCTAACCAGATTCGAAAGCACCAGCATCACGCCGCTCACTGCGAATAGCTGTGAAACCATGCTCCCTTGCAATCCGGCTTGAAAAAATCCGATCACGTGCTCAATCGCTCCGGACGCTTCAAATCCCTTGATCACCACAAAGAGCGACGCGAAAAACAGCAGTAGCTCCCAATCCAGCCGCTGGTAAATGTTCTGCGATCTCACGCGGCCGATGATCAGGATGAACGCGCCCACCGAAATCGCCACCAGCGGAAACGAATAACCCAGAATCCACAACACAATAACGAGCGCCGCCGCCAAACAGCATTTCACCAGCAGCTGCCTGTGCACGATCACCGCCACGGCTTGCGCCTGGTGTTTCAGCGGGTAGTGCAGGACCTGACTGCGGAAAAAGAGGGAGAGCACCGCAACATTAATAAGCATTCCCACCACGGACACCGGCGCCAAATGCCCCAGAAATCCGAGAAATGAAAAGTGCGCCGAGACTCCGATCACAGCATTTTGAGGATTGCCCGTAACCGACATCACCGAACCGATATTCGCGGAAGTCGCCACGGCAATCAGGTACGGAATCGGCGGCACCTCCAGCCGCTCCGTCACCACCAGCACAATTGGCGTGAAAATCAGGCAGATCGTGTCATTCACAAAAAATGCCGCCAGCACGCCCGAGGTAAAAATCACCAACGCTAAAAGTTGCCAGCGCGTACGTGCGATGGCCGCCACGTGCACGGCGATCCAATCGAAAAATCCTGAAATCTGAAAATGCGCCACCAGAATCATGATCCCGAGCAAGAAGATCAACGTGTCCCAGTTAATCGACTCGTATGCCTCGCTCAGCGGCACGGCGCCCACGAGCACCATCGCTACCGCGCCGCAAAAAGCCGCCGCGGTGCGGTCCAGATGGCTGCCCCGCCCGCTTTCCACGGCAATCAAAATGTAAGTGGCCAGAAAAATCGCGGCGGGAATCCAGTGATTCTGCGCGAGCGCTGAACTCAATTGCGTCATGTTGCGAAGTGCAATCCTCCGACCTGGAAAGGCTCTCAGCTTAACGTGCCCGGTAGCTTTTCACAAAAGCGGAGTGTGTAGCAGTCGAATCTCACCGCAAAAAAACCAGTGCATTTCCGCGATGTCTCCGTGTCCTCAACGCCTTTCTCTGTGTCCTCCGTGTTAAATCTTTTGACCTTGGGTTTCTACTCGGCCCCAAGAAACGCAAATCGCAGCAAAAAAAGTGCACTCAAAACCCAAATCAAGGGGCTAATGTCGCGATACTTCCCAGTTCCCACCTTAACGCAAGTAAAGGACAGCAAACCCAAACTCAACCCGGTTGCGATGCTGAATGTCAACGGCGTCGCTACCAAAGTAAGAAACGCCGGAAACGCCTCGCTGAAATCGTCCCACTGGATCTTCGCCAGCGACCCGCACATCAGCGCTCCAACCAAAATCAGCGCCGGCGCGGTTGCGTAAGAAGGGATCGCTGCCACCAAAGGCGCGCAAAACATCGCCATGAAAAATAATCCCGCAATCACAAGATTGCCGAGACCAGTGCGCGCTCCCGCCGCCACTCCCGCCGCGCTCTCGATATAGCTGGTCACCGTCGAAGTGCCGGTGAGCGCCCCGACAATCGTGCCAAACGCGTCCGCCAGCAAAGCTCGGCTCGCCCGTGGCAGTTTCCCGTCGCGCATGAACCCGCCTTGCTCGCACACTCCCACCAAAGTTCCGACGTTGTCGAAAAGATCCACGAAGAAAAACACAAAGACCAACTCGCCCAGTCCCAATTTCGTCGCCGCGCGCAGATCCAGCTTGAAAAGCGTTCCCGCTGGATGCGGCCACGAAAAAAAGTGCGCCGGCCAGTGGCTGACGCCCACTGGGATTCCCGCAATCGTAATTGCCACAATGCCCAGCAGAATCGCGCTGCCCACGCGCCGCACCATCAAAATCGCAATCAGCAGCAATCCCGCCGCGGCCAGCAGTACCTGCGGATCGGAAGTCTTTCCGAACGCCACAAACGTCGCCGGATTCGCCACGATAATCTTCGCGTTGCGCAGGCCCACGAACGCGATGAAAAGCCCGATGCCTCCCGCCGTTCCGTGCTTGAGGCAATCGGGAATGCCGTTCACGATGTGCTCTCGCACATTCGTCAGCGTCAGCAACAGAAACAGCACGCCGGACAAGAACACCACGCCCAGCGCCGTCTGCCACGGCACTCCGCGCCCCAGTACGATCGAATAAGTGAAATAAGCATTCAGCGACATTCCCGGCGCCAGCGCGATCGGATAATTCGCCCAAAGCCCCATCACCAACGTCGCCAGCGCCGCCGAAATGCAAGTCGCGAACAAAACTCCTTCCACCGGCATCCCCGCCTCGGAAAGAATCCGCGGGTTCACCACCACCACGTACGCCATGGTCATAAACGTGGTGATCCCCGCGAGCAGCTCGCGCCGCACGGTCGTCTTGTTCTGGGCAAGATGAAACACCCGTTCCAGCAACCAAAGCCTCCGCTAAAAATGCGCCACTATAGGCCGCGCTCACCCCGCAGTCAACGCAGGAAACGGCACTGGGACCCGGAGTCGCCGGTTGCTGTCCCGAGACTACGGTCGGTAGGAAACGTCCGAAAGCTGTTCGTTTAAGGCTTTGCGTACCCGACAAGTAGACCCGCCTTCCGCCGCCTGCGCCACTTTTCTGAAGTCCAGCGAAAAGGCCCAGGAGCAATGGGAACTCGAGAGCCGCTTCGCCGCGTTTGAATCCGGCTTCTGACTTCTGAACGCAAAATGTGCGCGATCCACTTAGCTGGCAGAGATAAACGCAGTTAGAATGCAGGCGATGCCAGCCACCGCAACCGGTCCGGCGCAAACTCTCCGCGACGCCCTCGCGCGCGGGGAGATCGCGCCTCGCGCCGCGGCCGAAGAGGCGCTTTCGCGCGCGAACAGGAACGCCAGCCGCAATGTATTCCTCTCGCTCGACGCGGACGCTGTCGTCCGCGAAGCCGATGCGCTGCCGCGCAAATTTGGATCCGGCGGGAAGCCGCCGCTCTACGGTCTGCCGGTCGCGCTCAAAGACTGCTTCGACCTCGCCGGGTATCCCACTAGCGGCGGCTCGCGTTTCTACGCCGCGCGCAACGGCATCGCGCGCGACGATTCCGCCGTGGCGGCACGGCTTCGCGCGCTCGGCGTCATCATCATTGGCAAGACGCATCTGCACCAACTTGCGTACGGCATCACGGGGGAGAATCCTGACTACGGCGATTGCGTACAGCCCGCCAATGCGCGGCTGCTCACTGGCGGCTCGTCGAGTGGCTCGGCAGCGAGTGTGCAGGAGGGTTCCGCCGTGGCTGCGATCGGGACGGATACTGGCGGATCGATTCGCGCGCCCGCGGCGTTGTGCGGGCTGGCGGGTTATCGTGCGTCCATCGAGCTTGCGCATCGGCTCGGGCTGTGGCGCGGAGGAATGCATTTGGCGCCGTCGTTCGACACTCTCGGCTGGCTCTTTCGCGATCTGCGCGACGCGCCCTTGCTCGGCGGAGCGCTGTTCGGCTTTGACGTGCTGCGTGCGGTGGATATGAGTGTCCGCATCGGCTGCGTCGGCGAGGGTTTCTTGCATGATTGCGAACCGATTGTGCTGGCCGGCTTCAGGCAGTGGCGGGAAAAGCTGACAAATTCCGGCGCGCGAATCACGCAGGTGGATACCGCGTACTGGGAAGACGCGATGTCTATCTTTGCGCCGATTCAGGCGAGCGAAGCGGGCGCTTATCACGCAGCGAACACGGGCGGGGATTTTTCGCATTTCGAAAAATCCATTGCCGAGCGCCTGGCCTGGGGTGTATCCATCCCGGCCGAAGAAATTCATCGGTTGCGCGGGTTGCACGCGGTGTTTCGCGATCGCGTTGATGGTCTCTTGCGCGAACATGATTTTCTGATCGCGCCGTGCTCGCCCGTCGCGCAACTTATTGCAGGCGCCGACCACAGCCAAACGCGTGGCACGATCTTGCGTTACACCTCGCCGCTCAGTTTGGCTGGCGTGCCGGTCATCACTCTGCCCGCTGCGGGCGGCGCCGGCGTGCAACTGATCGCTGCGCGTGGCGACGACGCTCGCCTGCTGGCTTACGCCGCGCAACTTTCGTAAGGTCTTGCGGCGCAATTCCGCCAAAGGAAGCTCGACGTTCACACGCTCGTGCCGCGGTCGCACCTCTATTGCAGCGTAAATCATTGCGGCGTATCCAGCGGATGCGCGCTCTTTTCGTAAAATTCTTTTTGCAATTTCAGGCTTGCGTCGTCGGCCTTCACCGCGCGCAACGCTTCGGCAATCGCGTTGACCCAAGCCTTCATGTCCGCCTCGCCGTAGGCGAGTGTGGCCGCCGAACCGTCTCCGGCGTAGTGATTCGGAAAGCGCGCGTACCACCAAATGCCGGTATAGACGTCATCCGGGAGATGCACACGATTCTGGTCCGCGCCGGATTCGCTGGCCGCGCGGTCAAGGTGCACCAGGTCCGGACGCGACACCATCGTCCGCGCCGTTTCCGTTTCGCCCGCGTGCATATCGAGCGTGGTTTTCTTGGCCGGGCCGCCCGCCGGAATTTCGTGTCCCCACTGGACGTACACTACGTAGTCGTGCGGCTTGTCGAGTTGCGCCTGCGCGAAAAACGGCAGCAGGTGCTCGTTGCCACCGTGCCCATTGACGATCAGGATTTTCTTGCAGCCGTTGCGCGCCATTTCGTCGGTGGTTTCCTGCAGCAAACGCATCTGCAGGTCGGCGCTATAAGCAATTGTTCCCGGCTCGTGCTTCGCTTCGAAAATTTGCCCGAAATAGTATTCGGGGAACACCACGGCATATTCGTCGGCCGCCGCCGCGAGCGACGCAAAGCGCACGTTGATCAAATCCGTGCCAAGCGGCAGCTGCGGCCCGTGCTTTTCCAGGATGCCGAAGGGCAAGACGCAAGTTCCACCAGAAAGCACAATGGCCGAATGAAAATCCGCCGCAGTCAGTTCTTCCCAATGTGTGGATAGATTCTTGGAAGAGGTTGCGCTCTTGGCAGATGTCTGCGCAAAAGCTGGCTGCAGCCCCGCGAGAGCAGTTGCTAAGCCGCACGCCGTCAGAAGAATAGAAAGTAGTCGTGTCATGGGATTCTCCGCCCCAATCCTGCATGAAAGTTGTTGCGGAGAAAAGGCGCGATTGGTGATTAGCGTGTGATGGGGTGTGACCCGCAATTCGCGATTGCTGTTGCGATTAGGATTTCGTTCGGCATTTATTTTCAGAGTGTTGCCGGGAATTTTGAATGAGGTGTTGTTGCGGTTAGAACCCAACGGAGAATGTTGGAAGTCGAGGGCGGAGGCCCTACCTTCGGGCGAAGGGCGGGTTCGGCAGAAGTCTTGGGACGGCTGAAGTTAGAGATTCAAATATTGCAAAAAGTGTCGATTAGAACGTGGTGCGGCTGTTTGTTTTGTGTGAGTTACGGTGAATTCCAAAATCTGCCATTGTCGATTAGACGTCGCGTTATTCGTGGTTGGTGAATTGTGGTTCGCGCTGGACGAAGCGCCTGAAAGTTGGCGATTGATTTGGGTCGCGAGTGTTTGTTTTGTCGGAGATACAGGGGATTCTAACCGGCGAGGTTGGCGATTGATTTTGCGGAGGCCGGTGACGGGCGGCGCAGATGTAACAATGTTACATCGAGCTGCAAAGGTCGGCGAATGTGTGAGATCCGGATGCAACGCAGCGCGATCGTGCGAAACTGACCGTCGCGCAGACGCGGTGCTTCGTGCGAAGGCGTGCTGTTCGCGTTGGTCTGCGGTGCTCTCGACCGACGTCGATGGCGGTACAGTGGAGTCGTCCGAGATGCTAAGTCCGGAGACGCATGCCGCGCGAGGAGATCGGAACGCACGGGACGTCACGGCAAGACTTGTGCCAGCTCGTTGGGCCGCTCGGACAGTCGTCTGTGTTGCAGTCACCATGCTGCATCCTCAGCCAGGGCCAAAAACTGGCCCAATTTACGTTATCACATTTGCGGTCCGTTTACTATCAGTATAACTACCTATAGAGTAAACCATAGAAAAAGCGGGGGCTGGGCTGTGTGTACCGAGACCTTTGTCTCAGATCCGCATCGAATGGATTGAACGGTTAACTTGCTTGGGTGAAGGAGGCGACATGGCAAAAGTATTGGTTACGGGAGGGTCGGGATTTATTGGGAGCCATTGCATTCTGCAACTACTGGCGGCGGGGCATCAGGTGCGGACGACCGTAAGGGACCTGAAGCGCGAGGGTGACGTGCGGGGGATGTTGCGGGTTGGCGGAGCGGATCCGGGCGAGCGGCTGTCCTTTATAGCTGCTGATTTGGAGAAGGATGAGGGTTGGCCGCAGGCGGTGGCGGGTTGCGACTATGTGTTGCACGTGGCGTCGCCTTTGCCGCCGAGTGTGCCGAAAAACGAGGATGAATTGATTGTGCCGGCGCGCGAGGGGACGCTGCGCGTCTTGCGTGCGGCTCGAGATGCAGGGGTGAAGCGGGTGGTGGTGACGGGTTCGTTCGCAGCGATTGGATACGGGCATAAAGAGCGGAAAGCGCCGTTCACGGAGGCGGATTGGGCAGATCCGAACGGCGATGATGTGCTGCCCTACACGAAATCGAAGATTTTCGCGGAACGGGCGGCGTGGGATTTCATGGCGAAGGAAGGAGGCGCGCTGGAGCTTTCCGTCGTTAATCCGGTGGGAGTTTTCGGGCCTGTCCTGGGAGCCGATTATTCGGCGTCGATCCTGTTGGTGCAACGTTTGATGGATGGCGCAATTCCGGGGTGCCCGCGATTGTACTTCGGAGTTGTGGATGTGCGCGATGTGGCGGATCTGCATTTGCGCGCAATGACTGATCCGGCGGCGAAGGGTGAACGGTTTCTCGCGGTTGCGGGCGATTTTATGACCATGCTGGGCATCGCGAAAGTGTTACGGGAGCGTATGGGCGCTGCGGCCAAGCGGGTACCGAGCCGGGAGTTGCCGAATTGGCTGGTGCGGATCGCGGCGATGCGCGATCCGACGATCAAGTTGATTCTTCCCGAATTGGGAAAGTATAAGAACGGCACGAGCGAGAAGGCGCAGCGGGTTTTGGGGTGGAGGCCGCGTTCAAGGGAGGATGCGATTGTGGCGACGGCTGAGAGTTTGGTGCGGTTGGGGCTTCTGAAGGGTGGGGCGAAAAAGGCGGCGTAAAGGGTTGGCGGACCGGGGCCAGGCCTGCCACGTTAGACCGGGGAGATGCCCGACAGTGCGGCGAACGGATGGTTAACAGGCTTGTGTCGCACCTCCGGTGCTCGTCTTTTTTTTGTGAGCTTTCCCGGTCCTTCCGGGCCGGGCTAATTTATGGCGAGCCTTCGGCGCTTCATTTTTTGGGATTGCAGGAGGAGGATGTTGTGGCGTTCGGGGTCGTGGAGGACGGCCCAGGCCTGAGGGTTTTGGCCGGATTTTGGTTCTTGGTGGAGGATGCGTTTGCGGCCTACGGAATTGATTGTGGCGGATAGATTGGGGACTTCGAAGAAGAGGACGGCTTTATCCGCGGAGGGGTAATTTTCCGCGCCTTTGCGTTCCAGGCAGAGGAAGGCGTCGCCTGCAGAGAATTGGGCGTGGTGGCCGGGGGTTTCATTGGCTAGAGTGAGTCCTAGCGTGTCGCGGTAGAATTTTTTTGCGCGGGTAAGATTGTCGAAATAAAGCTCGATTCCTACAATTTTGAGGTGCGGGGATTTGGACTTGGGCATGGGGTGCCTCCTGACGAGATTGTACTGCTGGGCTGCGACTAAAACTGAAGAGCACAGCGAAGAGTAGCTGTGTCACGCGATTCCTTGACCGTGGTGCCTTGGTCGTCTAGACTAATCGTTTCGAATGGACGCGGGATTTGTGGTGGGGCGCGGACGCGGGATTGCGGTGCGGGCTGCGTCGCGGGCGCGAGGCATGCCTCGCGCGGGAGAAAGCGGCGGCTTGCCGCCGCACTCCATATGGGTTTTCGTGTCGATCGGGTGGCTCGACGGGATGCATTGGTGCTAGGCCCAAAGAGAGAGCCCTCGCTGCGCTCGGGATGACAAAATTTAATTAGGGAGCTTATCGTTGCCGAAGAGGACTTTTCAGCCGCATGTGCGGCGCAGGCATAAGAAGCACGGATTTCGCAAACGCATGAAATCACAGGGTGGACGGAAAGTCCTTGCAGGACGCCGCAAGAAGGGACGCCACAGCCTCACGCGCGTCTGACCCGCCACGGCTTGAATTTCCCCGCGAAGCTCGATTGGTGCGCCGCAGTGAATATGATGCGGTGTATCGAGAAGGGCGGCGGCGAACGAGCCGCGAGTTTACCGTATTTCTACGTCCCAATGGCCTCGACCACAGCCGATTCGGCTGGAGCATAAAAAAGGCGCTGGGTAACGCGGTCCGGCGCAACCGAATCCGGCGACGCCTCCGCGAAATATTGAGATTGCACCGACAGGAGATCGCCCCAGGATGGGATGTTGTGATTCATCCGCGCAGTTCGGCAGCCACGGCGGAATTTTCGGCGTTGGGGCGGGAGTTGTTGAAGATGATGCCGCTAGTGATGAAGGCATCGGATTAACGGGCGCAGTTGCGGGGCGGGCGGAGGGAACTTCAGCGGCTAAAGCCGCTGCGCTTTGTGGCGCGAATAATGTCGTGGCTAAAGCCACGACCCACAAGGCAGATTGCGCAGCGAAGATGGCGTTATCGACGGCTGGAAACTCCTTTGGCGCGCGAAACGTATTAGAGATTGATGATCTTCGGACAATGAATTCTCCCACTACAGGACAGGGCTCGGCGGCTCGGTGGCTTTTGCTGCTGTTTGTGCGTTTCTACCAGATTTTCTTTTCGCCGTTTTTGGGTGGGGCTTGCAAATTTTATCCTTCTTGTTCGCGTTATGCGCAGGAAGCGATTGAGATGCATGGAGCGCGGCGGGGGGCTTGGCTGGCTGTGAAGAGGTTGGGGCGATGCCGGCCGTTTACTAACGGCGGGTTTGATCCGGTGCCGGAAATTTCGGAGGAGAAGGAGTTCGAGGCCGGATTAAGCAGTTCAAACGGCAACTGCGAAAGAGGAACTTCAGCGGCTAAAGCCGCAGCCAGCATTGGCGAGGGTTATGCCGTGGCTGAAGCCACGACCCACAAGGCAAATTCGCGCGCTTGGGTTGATTTTAGGGATGCGGATTGGCTGCGGACGACCGGCAAGGAGCGGGCGCAGTGAAGGAAATGTCTGACCAGGTCCGCGGAATTTTGTTTGTGGTTGCTTCGTTATTGATTCTTTTTGCTTGGGGACATTTTTACAGGCCGCCGGTTACTCCTCCCGAGACACATTCCAATCAAGCACAAACAGCCGCGAAGGTGAACCCGTCCGAAACGGAGCAGCAGGCTTCGGCGCCGGCGGGCGGTGCCGAGAAGCGATCGCACGCCAAAACGAAGGGCGAGAAGGAAGCAGAGGCCGGGGCCGCAGGCGCAGCGAACGCTGCCGTGGTGGAGGCGAGCGAAGAAAAAACTGTGGTGGTGCAAAGCCCGTTGTATCGCGTGGAACTATCGAATCGCGGCGGCGTCGTGAGGACATGGGAACTTTTAAAGTATATGAACGACGAGAAGCCGCCGCGTCCTTTGGATTTGGTGAACGACAGCGTGGCGAAGGAATTGGGCTGGCCGTTTTCACTGGTGATGGCGGATTCGCAGCTGGAGGCGAAGGCGAATTCGGGACTTTACGAGATCGAGACGCATACTTTTTCCACTGCGGTGCCCCACACTGCAGATTTGAAAATGGGCAACAAATCTTCCGTTCCGCCGCCGGTGTCCGACACGGGGCTCGTCGCGCCCGTTGAAGTGGACATGCATTGGAGCGATGGGCATCTGGACGTCACGAAAAGACTGAAGTTCGATCTGAATTACGAAATGACCGTGGAAGTGGCGGCGACGCTGGATGGAAAGCCGGAGCCGGTGGCCGTGGCGTGGCGAGGAGGATTTGGCGACAAGGCGGTGTATAACGCGGCGCAGCTGGTGACCGTTTTTTACAAGACCGGCGGCAAGCTGAATTTGCTGCAGTACAAGAAACTGGGCGTTTCGGGGAATCAGAGCCAGCCTGCGCTGCAATACGGGCCGCTCGAATTTACGGGAATCGAGGATCAATTTTTTACGGCGGCATTTTTGCCGGATGGCACGGACGTTTCGTTGTGGCACTGGATGCAGAACCACACGACGACGGGGCCAGACGGCAAACAGACTACTTTGCCGGAAGCGGAAATGGCGGCGGGGACGACGGCGGCCGCGCCATTGCGCGTGCGTCTGTACGTCGGACCAAAAGAATTGCGGCAGCTGGAGGAGCTGCGGCCCTCGCTGGGCGAGCTGGTGAATTTTGGATGGACGGGAATCATCGCGAAGCCGCTGCTGTGGATTTTGCAGACGCTGCATACGAAAGTGCCGAACTGGGGATGGTGCATCGTCCTGATGACGCTGGTGATCAACCTGGCGATGTTTCCGCTGAAGATGAAGAGCTGGCGCTCGATGCAGAAAATGCAGAAAGTGGCGCCGGAAATCCGGCAGATTCAGGATCGTTACAAGAAATATTCGATGAGCGATCCGCGCAAGAAAAAAATGAACGAAGAAGTGATGGCCGTTTACAGCCGCGAAGGCATCAACCCGATGGGCAGCTGCCTGCCGATGGTGTTTCAGATGCCGATCTGGTGGGCGCTGTGGCGGGTGCTGGGCGGAGCGATCGAATTGCGGCACGCGCCGTTTATGGGCTGGATTCACGACCTATCGGCAATGGATCCTTATTATATTTTGCCGATTGGCATGACCATCATGATGTATTTAATGACGAAAATGACGCCGCAGACGACCGTAGATCCAACGCAGCAGAAAATGACGACGTTGATGCCGCTGATGATGGGATTTATTTTCTTCCGGCTTTCGAGCGGACTGAATTTGTATATGTTCACGAGCAACCTGGTGGGCGTCGGCCAACAGTATTACCTGAATAAAACGGATCCGCTGCCTTCGAAGAGCAAGTTCAAGAAAAAAGAGAAAGTGATTGATGCCTGACGAACGGACAGCGGCGGGGAAAAAACCGTTCCATCGAGAACACGGGCGCGGCGAAGCGCGGCTGGATCGCGAGCGCGCGACGACGGAATTGACGCGTTACCTGGACGTGGCGATACCGGAGATGGGATTGGCGCTGGATTATGCGATTTCTGAGCCGGCGACGGTGGATGGTGCGTCCGACGACAAAGATATTGTGGTGGCGTTTAGCGGCGCGGATCAGGAATTTTTGCTGGAGCACAATGCGGAATTGCTATTGGCGCTGGAACATATCGGGCATCGTTGGCTGCGGTTGGATCCGCGTTTGCACGATCGCGTGCGATTCGATTGCGGGGACTACCGGACTTCGCGGCTGGAGGAATTGAAATTATCGGCGCGGGTGGCGGCGCAGCGCGTGCGGGAGACGGGCCAAGCGTTTCGATTTAATCCGATGTCGCCGCGGGAACGACGTCTGATTCACCTGGAGTTGACTGGGGCGCAGGGAGTGCGGACCGTTAGTGAGGGAGTCGGAGATCGGAGGCAGTTGGTGGTGTATCCGGTGGTGAAGAAGTGAGTGGTGAGTAGTGATTGGTGCGGATTGGCTTCGCGTTTGATTCATGCCTGAACTATTAATTCTTCACACTTCGATTGTGTAGCCTTCTTTTCCTACGTTGACGCATTGCGTCGAGCCCAGGCGGTCGGTCATGCCTGCGGTTTCGTGGATGTGTCCGCAGAAAACGTAGAGAGGATTTTCGTGTTCGATCCAGGCGCGCAGCGTGGGACTTCCGGCGTGCTGGCCTTCGGCGAATTCGTCAAGTTTGGTGTCGCGCGGCGGGAAGTGCACGACGAGGTAGAGTTGATCAATTCCTACGAAATGCGAAAGTGCTTCGGCGATTTCGGGCTCGGTGTATTCGCCGGGAGTTTTAAATGGAGTGACGTTGCTATAGCCGAGGCCCGCCCAATTTGTGCCGCCGAGTTTTTTTAGCTGGCGATGAAAGTCCACGAAGCCGAATTTCGCGCAGAACTTTTTAGTGTGGTCGTGCGTTTCGTGATTTCCGGGCAGGACCAGAAGGCGTTCACCGAGCGGCTTTAGGATTTCGCCACAGCGTTCGAGGCCTTTCGCGAAATTGGAGAGGTCGCCAGCCGCGATGTAGATATCGGCGGGTTGCGCGACGACGCGTTCGAGAGCGCGCAAATCGCCGTGGATATCACTGAAGATCAGAATTTTCATGGAGCGCTTCCCGCGTGGACCGGAGCGATTTTAATCATGCGCCGCACGTCCATGCCGCTTGCTTGCCAGCCCTCTTCGATGGGATCGCCGGCCTCATTGAATACTATACGATAAGAAAAGGGCGCGGGGCCCTGATGCTTGCGGGTCATGAAACGATTTTCGTTGAAGTCCACATAGTGCAGCCCATTTTGTGTATACGTGCGAATCACCGGGAAGCGCGCGAAATTCCAATAGAGCTGGACCTCCGTGCGCTGCATGGCGCGCGCGACGTACATATTGGGCGGCGAATCCGCAGTGAAGGAGAACAACGGTGCGGTGGAATCACGCAGATCAAAGCGCGATTGGTAAACGCCATCACCGGAGCGAATCACGCCTCCCCAATCGAGAAGCGAAGGCGGCAGCGGAAGAGCGGCGATGCGGTCAATCGTAACGTGATTGGCGGAAGCGAAGTTTTTCACGCTAAGAAGAGCCTGATGATGCGCCACGCTGCATGCGAAAAGGTAGGCGAGCATCACGATCGTACCGGCCTGACACCAATGCGCGCTGGTGACGCGGAATCCTACGTCACGAATGGCCGGCAGAAAGAAGAGCGCAGCGATAATCACGCTCGAGAAAAATGCGATCGAGAGATGGAACGGGAATCCGACGGCATCGGCAATTTTCCAGACGATGAATGCGGCGACGGAGAAGAGCGCCCACATCGAAATGGCGCGGATGCGGGCTTTCGCGCGGTCGGCGTAGATCCAGGCGATCACTTGCGGCAGCAGCGCGATAGCCGTGAAACAGAAATCAATGATGAAGAGCAGATCCCAGGCGACACGTCCTTGCGAGAATGGATCCCAGATGCGGGTGCCGAAGGAAGTCATCGCATCGAGGATGATGTGGCTGGCGATCGCGATGGCGTAGATGACGAAAAGGATTCCCCACGAAGGAGATTCGATGTCGCTGAGGCTCTTGAACTTCTTTTTTAATAGTCCGAAGCCGGCGCGAGTGATCCAGGCCAGAATCGCCGCGAAAAACGGAAGCGCCACTAACGAATGAGTGATTCCGCGGTGATAGCGGACGATCGCGAGCGGATCACGCGAGAAGATTTCCTCAACTACGTCAGTATCTGGAAACATCGCGCCGGCGACAGCCGCGAACGTAGCAACGCGTCCGCTGCGTTCCGAGAAGTAGCCTTTGCCGAGGAGGCCGCCAACGATGCCGTGGGTTATGGTGTCCATGAAGCGCTTGCAGAACAGAAATTGTACACGATTGCCTGAGAATTACGCGACTTCGAGGAGCGGGGAATGTTTGGTGAGGACTTCTCCGATGGTGCGAGCGGAGATATTGCGGCGGGCGAGGGCGGCGAGCGCTTTATTTGCGAATTCCGGAGCGATGGATACGAGAAGGCCTCCGGAGGTTTGCGGATCGAAGAGCAGCGCGCGAAATTCGTCGGGGACTTGGCTTGCGAAGGTGACGCAGCCTTCGACGAATTCGCGATTATTTTTCATGCCCGTGGAGAAGAAGCCGGCGCGAGCTGCGGCGATGGCGCTGGGAAGATACTCAACGCGCGCGTGATCAATTTTCAGCGAGACGCCGCTGCCGATAGCCAGTTCGCGCGCGTGGCCGAGAAGCCCAAAGCCGGTGACGTCCGTGACGGCGTGGATCGGAGCGGCTTGGGGCGTCGCAGCGTTTTCAATTTCGTGTAGGGCTTCGGCGGCGTCGCTATTTAAGCGCGTCATGGAGGCGGTGGCGGCCGCGAGCCAGGACTCTTCGGTGCGGCCTTGTTTCAGAGCTGTGGAAATTACGCCTGTTCCGATGGCCTTCGTGAGGATCAGCACATCGCCCGATTGCGCGCCGACATTCTTCCAGATTTTATGCGGGTGAATTGTGCCGGTCACTGCGTAGCCGAATTTAAGTTCGTCATCGCGAATGGAATGCCCACCGACAATAGCGCAATTTGCCTCGGTCATTTTGGCGAGGCCGCCGCGGAGGATCTGTTCCATAATTTCTGGCGGGTCGGCGGTCGGGAAAGGCGACGATAGCGAGCGCGGTAATTGGGAGACCGCCCATTGCGTAAACGTCGCTGAGCGCATTGGCTGCGGCGATTTGGCCGAAAAGCTCCGGGTCATCTACGATTGGCGTGAAAAAATCCACGGTCTGGACGATCGCGAGGTCATCGGTGAGGCGATAGACGGCCGCGTCGTCGTTGATTTCAAAACCGACGATCACATTGCGATCGAATTGCCGCGGAAGGCGATTCAAGACTACATCGAGTACGCTGGGGCTTAATTTTGCGCCGCAGCCTGCTGCTTTTGCGGTGGTGGTCAGCCGGATTTGTGCCGCCAATGGCATTTCTGCGTGGAACGGATTGGATTATTGTAGCGCAACGGAGGCGCGGGAGAGGCGCTTCGCAGGATAGACGGTGGTGCGAAGCGGCGAGCTTACGCGTGAGCGGCGGCGGAGCGGATGGGAATTGTTATCGGCTTTGCCGTTTGAGTCGCGTTCGCGGAGAGCATATGGCAACGGCCGTCGAAAATGGCGCCGGGTTCCATGACCAGACATGGCGTGTGAATTTCGCCGGTGACGATCGCTTTGGTTTGAATTTCGACTTTTCCGGAAGCTTTTATGGTGCCGTCGAAATGGCCCCCGATAATTACGTAATTGCCGTCAATCTGGCCCTCGACTTTCGAATGTTCGCCGAGGATTAGCGTTTCGTGCGAAACAAGATTGCCCTTCATCGCCGAATCAATGCGGAAGGTACCGGTGGACTCCAGGCGTCCCTCGAGTCTTTACGCCCTGCTCGAGAAAGCCGGTCCATTCACCGGAATCGTGTCGCTTGCGGTCAAACCAGCCCAAACCCATTACGAATCCCCCATGCGCGGCCTGCTAGTTTAGCATTATTTTCGCATGAGCTGATCGTATAGGCGGGACAAATCACTATCGTCGTAGTATTCAAAGACTAACTGTCCCGGTTTGGAACTTTGGCGAGGATGAAGCAGGACGCGAGTGCCATACTCGCGCTGGAGCTCTTCGAGCGCGGCCTTGGTGTTGGGATCTGGCGAAAAAGTCGGAGCGCCGACATGAGGCCTCGGGCCACGTGAGGCGAGACGTTCAACTTGTCGTACGGTCATCCCGCCTCGGGCGACACGTCGGGCGAGGGTGAGGCGTTCCTGGGAATCCGCGACCGCCAGCAACGCACGACCGTGCCCCGCCGTGAGCCGGCCTTCCTCGAGCAGATCTTGGATTGGGTCTTCGAGCTTGAGCAAGCGGACGGCGTTCGCTATGGTGGCGCGGTCCTTGCCGGTGCGCTCAGCTACCTGCTCTTGGGTGAGATGGAATTCGTCAATCAAGCGCTGAAAGGCGTGGGCTTGCTCGATGGGGTTGAGATCCTCGCGTTGGAGGTTCTCAACGAGGGTCATTTCGAGCGCCATTTCCTCGGGTACGTCGCGGACTACAACCGGCACACGGCTGAGGCTGGCTCTTTGGGCGGCGCGCCACCGGCGCTCGCCGGCGATCAGCTGATAGCGATTGGCCATGCGGCGGACGACGAGAGGCTGGACGATTCCGCTTGCGCGAATTGAGCGTGAGAGCTCCTCGAGAGCTTCCTCGCGGAAACGCGTGCGAGGCTGGTAGGGGCTTGGATCAATCAGGTCAATATCAACCTGGAATAAGCCTTCACTGAGAGCTGGCACCGCCGCCGCCGCTGCCGCTGTCATTGTCCCCGCCATCGGTCGGACTGACGGTGCTACCTGCTGGACCGGCTCCTGCGGTGGCGGCTGCTGCGGCAGAGTTGGGAGCGGGTTCGGCTCTGGCTCCCGAATTAGCGCGCTCAATCCCCTGCCCAATGCGTTTCTGGGCATTTGCGATAACCTCCTTGGCGAGTTGGATATAGCTTTCCGCACCTTTACTATTTATGTCGTAGAACATTACTGGCATTCCGTGACTCGGAGCTTCTGCGAGTCTGACATTCCGCGGGATGACTGTTTCAAAGACCTGGGAGCCGAAAAAGCTGCGAAGGTCGGCAGCGACTTGCTTCGAGAGCGTAGTGCGGTCGTCGTACATCGTGAGGAGAATGCCTTCAATCGCGAGAGATGGATTGATAGTGCGGCGAAGGCGCATCAGGGTATCGAGCAGCTCGGAGACGCCCTCGAGAGCGAAGTACTCGCACTGGATCGGAACCAGGACTGCGTCGCTGGCGGCTAGGGCGTTGACGGTGAGGAGATCCAGGGACGGAGGGCAATCTATCAGGACGTAGTTGTACTTGGCGAGAACGGGGGCGATGGCCGTTTTGAGCTTGTACTCGCGATTTTCGGCTGAGACTAGCTCGACGGATGCTCCAACGAGGTTTTTGTCGGATGGAATTAGATCAAGACCTTCGACCTGTGCATCGAGCGTAACGCGCTCGATCGGCTCGTCGAGGATTATGGATTGGTAGAGAGTGCGGCGCGATGGATCCTTTGGGAATCCTAGGGCGCTGGTTGTGTTGCCCTGTGGGTCGCAATCTATGATGAGAGTCCGCTGCTCAGAAGCTGCGAGAGAAGCGCCGAGATTTACTGCTGTGGTAGTTTTTCCTACGCCGCCTTTTTGATTTGTGATTGCGATAACGCGAGCCACCAGAAAATCCCCCGGATGCGAGAGGAACTTAGCAGAGGAAGCTATTGAAACACAAGCTGTTTCACGTGAAACAAATACCGATGGCGAAAGTAGTGTTACAGTGCCTGTGATTGCGCGAATGTTTCACGTGGAACGTCCGGAGGATGCAGCCGGACTAGCGCCAACTAGCAAGACTCGCCTTTCAGAATACGGAATCTTGATGGGGTGGCGCCAAGCGAACGTTGCGGAGAGAGAGACTTGCTCCGAATCGTCTTGCCCGAGCCAGAGCGCGACGGTTCCTTTAGGTTTTAGGATCCTCGACGCCCACCTCAGAACTGCGTCATCGATCGCAACCGCGCGAGCGGTGACATAATCGAGTTCAGATTGTTGGCCCTTCATGTCTTCCATACGGCCTGCGTGCACATCGACGTCTGTCAGCCCCAGCTCCCGGATCGCTTCCGAGAGGAAGGTGCATTTTTTGCGATTGGATTCGATCAACATGACGTGAAGGCCTTCGAGAGCCATACGGATGGGTATGGCAGGGAAGCCGGCGCCAGAGCCAACGTCGGCGAGCCGACCGTGCCGTATGGCAACTTGTTCTATCGCGAAAAGGCTCTCGCCGAAGTGAAAGCGCAACATCTGCAAGGGGTGCGTGACAGTAGTGAGTGAGATCTTTTGGTTCCAGCGCAGAAGAAGAGCGATATAAGCGCGGATTTGATCGCAGAAGTGGACGGTCAGTGGAACTGAATAGTAGGGTTTGAGGATTTGGGCGATCTGGACGTCGCTCAGCTGCTCTGTCGCATTACTATGCATATAGTATTTGTCTTGTCCTGTATCTTATTAATTCGTTTGACCTTGCAGAACCGACTTGCTCATCACGGATCGAATTCGACCGGGGGCGAGCGTGCCAACCGTTATGTCTGCCGCGAAATGCGCTACTATCGGCGGCAATAAACTGCCGGTCCAAGCGCGGATTCCCGCGAAGATCAAACCAACTACGAATGTGGACGCGAGGCCTCGACGGCCTTGGTACAGGTGGGCGATCGCGAAGTAAATTGCGGAGCCGAAAACGCCCGCGAGGGCCGCTCCGTTTGACCAGTCTTGAAATACTCGCTGTACGAAGCCGCGATAGATAAGTTCCTCGCAGATAGCTACCGTCACGACTAGCGCGAAAAAAGCGAGGCGCTCCACGTCATCCTGCGGAAATAATTTGAGCGCGAGCTGTGGGAGCAATCCGTGAGCCTCGGCGGGGCGCGCGACGATGCGGCGGAGACTGACCAACTGATTTATGAGTACGAGCGCGGCTAGAACGATTATGACGGTGATCGTGAGAGACGGATTTCCGATCGAGAAGCCGAGTTGCGCGGCGCGCATGCCGTGCGCAGCGGCGCGCCAGAGAATCACTCCTGCCGCGAGCCACTGAAACGCGAGCGTGGATGCGTAGAGCGAGAGGCGGTCCAATTTTGTGGTGCTCGGAGATTGCATCAATTGCCGAACGCGGCGGCGGCCGAGCAGCGGCAGCGCAATTCCGAGAAACAGGAGGATGAGGGCGAAGTCCCAGTGCATCGCGCTAAATGAAAACACTATTCACGCGGCGTAGCAAGTTGAACGCGCGATTGGGCGCGGCTAAAGGTTGACATCGCCAGAGGCGGAGCCGTATCGTTCTTGTTTCTGCGAACGACATGAAAATTTTGATTATTGGCGGCGGCGGGCGCGAACACGCGATGGCGTGGAAGCTGCGGCAGAGCGCGAGCGTGGGTAAGATTTGGTGCGCGCCTGGCAACGCGGGCATCGCGCGCGAGGCGGAATGCGTGCCGCTGGACGCGGGCAACGTGACTACGGCGGCGGATTTGGCTGCACAGGTTGGCGCCGATTTGACGATCGTGGGGCCGGAATTGCCGTTGGTTAACGGCATTGCGGATGAATTTGCGCGACGCGGGCTGACAATTTTGGGTCCGGGCAAAGCTGCTGCGCAGCTGGAAGGCAGCAAAGTTTTTGCAAAACGGTTTATGGAACAGCACGGAATTCCTACGGCGGCGGTGCGCGGAGTTTTCGAGACAGCGGCGGACGCGCTTGCGACGCTCGATTCGGGACCGTGGCCATTGGTGATCAAAGCCGACGGGCTTTGTGCGGGCAAGGGTGTCTTGGTCGCTTCAGACGCGCGGGAAGCGGCGGAGTTTATTGAGCGGCTTATTGTGAGACGAGAATTCGGAGATGCGGGCGCGCGTGTATTGGTGGAAGAAGGGCTTGCGGGGCAGGAACTTTCTTACATTGTTCTGACGGACGGTGAAAATTCTATTTCGCTGGCGCCGACGCGCGATCACAAACGCGCGTTTGATAATGACGAGGGGCCGAACACCGGCGGAATGGGGACTTATTCGAGCGACGACATGCTGACCGCAGAGCTCGAAGAAGAGATTCTAGCGACGATTGTGCGGCCGACACTGGCGGGATTGCGAAAAGAAAATATGGAGTACCGCGGGTTTATTTTTTTTGGACTAATGCTTACCGAGAGTGGGCCGAAAGTGCTTGAATATAATTGCCGGCTCGGGGATCCGGAGACGCAATCGAGTTTGTTGCGAGCGGATTTTGATTTTGCGCGGGCGTGCGCGGAAGCGGCGAGCGGGAAGCTGGATACTTCGCAGGCAAAGTGGCTGCCAGGGGCGAGCGTGTGCGTGGTGATGGCGTCGGAGAGGTACCCAGCGCATCCGGTACTGGGCGCTGAGATTGCTGGGCTGGAAGAAGCCGCAAATGTTCGCGGAGCGGTGGTGTTCCACGCTGGTACCAAAATGGAACATGGTCGCTACTACACGAGTGGTGGCCGAATACTTGGAGTGGGTTCAACCGGGGCTTCGCTGGCGGATGCGAGTCGGACGGCCTACGACGCAGCTAGTAGGATTAAGATTCCCGGTGCTCATTATCGGCGCGACATTGGGATATCGCCGGGAAGTAAGAGTAAGGCGGTGGCGGAGGCCTTGAATGGGTGAGGTGGCACATCTTTTCAGGTGCCTGGTGCACCGCTTTCCCATGGAAGAGCTCTCCGAGGTCGAGGTTGTGGCCAACAAGGGATTCAAGGGCTGTATTCACGGACGTCCGGGGAGCAAACGACAGATTTCGTTGATGGATGCGGAGACTTTGGAAAAGCTGGGCGTGGCGCCCGGACTCGTGAAGGAGAACATCACGACGGGCGGCATGGATTTTCAGGCGCTGAGCACCGGACAGATTTTGCGAATTGGCGACGAGTGCGTGCTGGAGATTACCGGTCCGTGTCATCCTTGTCCGCGGATGGACGAAATTCGGATGGGATTGCAGGAAGAATTGCGCGGGCAACGCGGCTGGTTGTGCAAAGTGACTGTGAGCGGGCGAGTGCGCCGCGGGGACCGGATTGAGGTGATCGCGATGGCTGCGCACACGACGGCGGCTACAGCGCTTTCGGCAGAAGTGGCTAACTAATCCAAATAGGAGATTTCTTGGTGGCGTCTAAAGAGAAGAGGACGGATGTGCGCGTGGGGATTCTGATGGGGTCCGACACGGATTTGCCGGTGATGAGCGAAGCGGCGAAAGTGCTGGAGAAATTCGGGATTGGATACGAGATGGAGGTGGTGTCCGCGCATCGCACGCCGGCACGCGCCCATGAATACGCGACGACGGCCTTGCGGCGTGGGTTGAAAGTGCTGATCGCAGCGGCGGGCGCGGCTGCACATTTGGCTGGGGTAATCGCGGCGAACACGACGTTGCCAGTGATCGGCGTGCCGATGGGGACGAGTTCGCTGAATGGATTGGATGCGTTGCTGGCGACTGTACAGATGCCTGGCGGGATTCCCGTGGCGACGATGGCGATTGATAAGGCGGGGGCGGTGAATGCGGCGATTTTTGCCGCGGAGGTTTTGGCATTGTCGGATCCGGCAATCGCGCGGAAGCTCGTGGAACATAAAGACGATTTGGTGAAATCGGTGGAAGAGAAAAACGCGCGCTTGCAGGCGGCGCTGGCCGAGAAAAAAAAGTGACAAGCCGGTTTTTTCTAGAGCTCCGTCTAGTCCGGGGATGAAGGCTTCAACAGCGAGGGCGCTTCTTCTTGCTGTTGCTGCTGTTCCGGAGCCTTTTTCGCTGTGGTAGGCCTTTTCGGTTCCGCAGGCGGCTTTAGAATCCAGTTGAAACCATCTTCGACCGTGATGGACGCCATGGTTTGTCGGGCGTTTGACGGCGACAAAACCGCGAGTGCGGCGCGAAGAAATTGCGTGGCATCCACGGAGAGAATTTTGTTGCTGTCTCCCACGAGAAATTGATCGGCGACCTCGCGCATTTTTGCGTCGGAGGCGCGGATTTTTTCGATGCGCGGATCTTTCTGGCGCAGCAAGTCGAGCAGAGTGGGGAGCATCTTATCCGGCGGATATTGAAATTCGACGAGTGAGTGAGGCTGGCCTTTTTCGGGCGGCCAAACCTGCAAGTAAGTGGGGTGCGAAACGTGCGTGTCGTAAAAATCGATACGCTGCATTTCCTGCTGCAGAAAATAGGTGAGCTGCCAAACTTCCGGGCCGTATCCCTGGATGTAGTCGGCGACGATGAGTTCGGCGACGGGCTCTTCGGGGGGCCAATCGAGCTTAGCGTGGAGATCGCCGGCGACAACATTCAGGCGTTCGAATAGACCTTGGCCAACAGATTCGATATCGGTGGCCTCGTCGTTGGCTCCGGCCTGATCCAAGTGTGGACCAGGCGCGGCATTGGCGAAATGTCCGCGCAGGCGCGGCAATTCCCTATCGAGGCGGGCCAGCTCGAGCTCGGAGGAAGGCGAGAACCAATCCACCGCGCCGAGCATGACGCCGGCGCGCCTGATGTTCAATTCCACGGGGATGGGAGGATGAGTTTGCGGCTCGATGGGATTTTCGATCGTAGCTATCAGGATGGCGTCTTTGACTACGGCGATGATGACGCGTCCGGTGGCGAGATTGACGACGATTTCTTCGCCGGGAGTTTCGGAGACGTCCTGTGCGGCTACAGGTTGGGCCAAGATTAATGCGGCGAGGAATAGCGCTGACAGTGCTGCGGATCGTAGCCACTTTCGCGAAAAATTACGGTGGTGAGGAAACCGCAGCATAATTCGACGGTATCACAAAACGACGAACGCTGGGGAGCTGGGCGGCGACGGAACCGGTCGCATGGGTGTCACAAAGCGCCGGATTCTAGTAAAATTCGAGGGTAGAGCAACAAACCTGTTGGGAAACTGGCAATGGGAATTCTGAGCGCATTAAAAGGAGGGGGTCTGAGATCCCCGAAGAGCGTCAAGCATAAGGGCAAAACGGTAGCGGGAATTATCGAGGCGCACCAGCGGTTCGTGCGCGGCGAGGAAAACGGGGCACGAGCGGATCTGGCCGGCGCGGATTTGTCGCGCGTGAATTTCGAGGGAATGAATCTGGACCTGATCAATTTTCAGGGAGCGAACCTGGAGGGCGCGAAGCTTTACAATGTGCGGCTTTCGTCGGCGGATTTGAGCAAGGCGAAGCTGCGGCACGCGGACTTGCGCAAGGCGGATTTGACGGAAGCGAATCTGAGCGGAGCGGATTTGACGGAAGCGCAGGTAGGAGGCGCGGAGCTTTTTCGGACGGACTTGCGGCAGGCGGTTTTGCGGCGCGCGAATTTCGGGGCTGCAAATTTTCGGAGCGCGGAGATTCGCGGGGCGGACTTTACGGGCGCGGACTTGCAGACGACGATCTTGCGAGAGACGAATCTGGAGGGCGTGGATCTTTCGGGGCTTGATTTGAGCACTACCCTATTGCCGCCGGGTTACCAGGTTGCGGCGGGCGCCAAAAAGTAGCGGCGGGCTTCGCGTTGCTGCACACGCGGCAATGGACGTACGAAATCTGCTTCAATTCCGATGGCTGCTGTATTCTGTCCCCACGTAACATTCAAAGATTTAACACCCCGACTGCGTCGGGGTGGACGCCGGACACAGAGGAAAGCAGAGGGCACGGAGAGACCGCGATGCTCAGGTTGCGCCGCGGTATTGCGAAGGATGTTGCATTGGCGCTTTTGGCATCGAGATAAAGCGAAAAGCGATGGCGAATCAGCCTTTTATTTTTGTGGAAGATTATAGGATGCCCGGCGGTTGGATCGGAGCCGAGCAGCATGAATCGCGAGCGCGGGCGTATTGCGAGATGGCCGAGCGCGGGCGGATACTTTTTTTTCGCGAGCTCCCCTTCGATTTGCCTTTGGAGGACCAGAAATTTTTGCGCGAGCAGGAATGGACCGAGTTGCGGATGCACAAGAACGTTTCATACCGGCCGAGCGAGGATATTTTGCGCGGCGTTTCGGGGAATGCGGCTACGGTGGAGCGGCTACATTCGATCATGCGGAATTACAGCGCGCGGATCATCGAGTTCGTCGGGAAATTTCTTGCTCCTTACAGCGGCAAATGGAATCTGGATTTCGCGAGTTTCCGGCCGTTGGAAGAAGAAAATCGCGATTTGCCGCTGCACAAGCGCAATGACTTGCTGCATGTTGATGCTTTTCCGAGCCGTCCGACCCGCGGGGGGCGGATTTTGCGGGTCTTCACGAATCTGAATACGTCGCGACCGAGGGTATGGAATACGACGGAAAGTTTCGATGCGCTGGCGCGGCAATTCGCGAAGGCTGCGGGGCTTCAGGAGATCGCGGAAGACGATTCGTTTCTGGGCCGCACGGTGCAAAATCTGGGCGCGAAGTTGGGATTCGGGGTGGCGGGACGAACGCCGTATGACATGTTCATGCTGCGGTTCCACGATTTTCTGAAGGAGAATGCGGCGTTCCAGGAAAATTGTCCGAAAATGCGGCTGGAGTTTCCACCTTTGACGACCTGGATTGTTTTTACTGACGGCGTGGCGCACGCGGCGATGTCCGGGCAGTATGCGATCGAGCAGACGTTTTTGATTCCACCACGCGCGCTGGTGGCATCGGAAGCGGCGCCATTTCGGATTCTGGAAGAGATTGCTGGTAGGCCGCTGATTTCGTAAGCCGCCGCAGCAAGAGCCAATTCTAAGAGCCGGCGGGACGCCGGCGCTACTAACCCCGCCCTACGGTTACGGAGCCATTCTTCCTTTAGTTAGGTAATCCATTGATGGGACGCCGAAGGCGTCTGCTACGCGATTGAAAAACGCGAAGAGCGCTGTGATGTAGACGGCTTCCGCGATTTGATCTTCTTTCCATCCGGCATCGCGCAATTTCTGGACGTCTGCGTGCGTGGAGCGGGCTGCGTCTTTGGTGATCAATTCCACGTAGACCAGTAGAACGCGCTCGGCCGGCGTCAAGCCTGCTTCATCGAGTTTGCCTTCAAGGATTGCGCTGACGCATTGGTCGGTGGCTCCCTGAACACGCAGGAAGTAGGCGTGGCTATCCAGTCAATACGGGCAGCGATTTAGGAACGAGACGTAACTGGCGATCATTTCCTTGTGGCGGCGGGTGAGATGGCCTTCGGAGAAGTGAACTTTATTGGAGAATTCGACGACCTGGCGAAGGAAATCGGGACGGGCGCCGAAACATTTGATGATGCCGGGAACTTGTTGGCGTCCGGAGCCGGCGCGCCAGAAATCGTGGGCGGCGGCGAGGTCGCCGGTGGCGTCGGCGTCTTCGGTGATGCGGATTTTGGTGCGAGGCTCTTCCGGAGCGTGGCTGGAATTCGCGGGGCGCAGTTTCTCTGTATCGTCCATCATTATGCGTAAATCCTCTTGGGCATTTTGTTCCAATTTCCGTAGCGTTCAAGCGAAAAGCAGATCCCTCGCTGCGCTCGGGATGACACCCACTTCACTTTGTCGCAGATTGAAAAGCCGCATTTATTTTGCCACGTCAACGCCAATACTTCACGACCGGAAGCGACATCACGTACAAACCGCTGGAGCTGCGGCTTGCAAAGATTCGCGAGCCTTCATGCGGTTTGTCAAGGCTAGGGTTTTTTAATCCAACTGTACATGGGCCAGCCTGCCGCTACTACGACGCAACCGAGGATTGCTTCGCGCGGGCTGCGGATGGCTAGGAGCACCAGCATAACCACCACGAGAACGAGGAACGCTACGGGCGTGGCGGGATAGCCGGGAGTGAGAATCGCGGATGTGGATTGCGCGGGGCGGCGGCGGATGACGAAGAGGCCTGCGACTGTGATTCCCAGAAAAAGTACGGTGACAAAGAAGAAGTAGGCGATGATTTGTTCGAACGAGCCGAGCGCGACCAGAATGGCGGCGATGATTCCCTGCACGAGCACGGCGCGAGCGGGCGTGCCGAAGCGCGGATGAACGTGCGCGACGGATTTGAGGAAGAGGCCGTCGGCGGCCATTGCGAAATAAACGCGCGGAGCGGAAATCATGAACGCCGCCAGGCTGCCTCCCACGCAGACGACTACGATAGCGGCAAAGACGATTCCGCCGGCGTGGCCGAAGAGGACTTCTCCGGCTTGCGCGACGAAAGTGGCGCTGGAGTCCACTTTTTCGATAGGAACGAGATAGATGAAGATCGCGCTGATGGCGACGTACACGATGGTGACGGCGATGACACCGAAAGCTAGCGCGCGAGGCAGGTTGCGGCCAGGGTCGCGGACTTCGCCGGAGATTTTGGTGGCGTCCCACCAGCCGCTGAAGCAGAAGAAGGCGCCGACGGTGGCGGCGCCGAGCGCAGGGAGCAGAGGGAGCGCGCCGGGATGCGCGTCGACAAAGGGCACGAAATTTGTCCAGGAGCCGAGGCGGAAGGCGAGCGCCCAGACGGTGAGCGTGATGAGGACTGCGAATTTCAGCCAGGTGATCCAGCGCAGGAAGCCGGCGCTGATTCGCGTGCTGAGAATATTCAGGAGGCAGACGAGCCAGATGGCAGCGATCGCGGCTAATTTTACGGCTGGCGGCGACCAGTGGAAAATGTAGCCGGCGTAGGCGGCGAGGCCGGTGGCGAACGCGGCGGTGAGACCGGGATCGAGGACTAGGAGACTCATCCAGCCGTAGAGGAACGCGAGGCGTGGGCCGAAGCCTTCTCGCAAATATACGTAGGCGCCGCCGGCGCTTGGAAAGCGTCCGGCGAGTTCGCCGAAGCAGAGCGCGCCGCTGAGCGACATGACGCCAACTGCGAGCCACACGACTAGCAGCCAGAACGGCGATCCGAGAGATTTGGCCATGTCGGCTGGAGTGAGAAATATGCCGACGGCGATGGCTTCACCGGCGACGGCGGCGGTCGCGGAACCTAGGCCGAGTTGGCGGCGGAGTGCTTCGGCGTGTGGTGGCGCGATTTCCGCGTTGGATGAGACGACGTGGGCCAGTGGCGATTCTCCTGTTTTGCAGGCGCGAGAGTTTGATTGCGTTTGTGCCGAGTGATGGGTGGTTAGGCGGCGTTTATATTACACGCGCAGCGACAGTACGCGGAACGAATGAAGGAGCGGGTTGTGGTAACGCGGCGGCGAGACAGTGATCGATTAGCGCATCAGATCGATGGCGCACTGAAGTGCGCCGCTACAAAGTCAAATGCAACAGAGCCGGGGTACAGTGCGCGGCGCGGCGGGTTATTTGCCGGCGGCGAATTCGGCGGAGTCTTCGCCGTAGGCGTTTGCGCCGCGGGGGGAGAGCGCGCGGCGGCGCGTTTCGATGCCTAGGCGCTTGATTTTCTGGTTCAGCGTGGAGAGCGGGACCTGGAAACGCTCGGAGGCTTCGGTCTGGTTCCAGTTGGTGCGCTCGAGCATATCCACGATGATGCGGCGTTCGACCTCCTCGAGAATTTCGAAGAGCGAGGGAGCGGCGCCGGAGCCGCCGATTTGTCCGGGAAGCGGCGGCAAAAATTCCGCGAGCTGGAGGCGGACGCCGCGGACGATTTCACGGGTGCGAACGGGCTCGGGGAGCAAGTCGGCGTCCATGGATTCCTGCGTGGAGAGGACGACCGCGCGTTCGACTACGTTTTCGAGTTCGCGGACGTTGCCTGGCCAATCGTAATCCATCAGAAGCTTCATGGCGGCGTGAGTGAAGACGCGCGGCGGCTTGCCGTTGTCGCGGCAAAATTGTTCGAGGAAGCGGCCGATCAGGAGCGGGATGTCTTCCTTGCGCTCGCGCAGCGGAGGAAGATGGAGCGAAATTACGTTGAGGCGATGGAAGAGATCTTCGCGGAAGCGGCCTTCGCGCACGAGCTTGGTGAGATCTTCGTTGGAGGCGGCGAGGATGCGAACGTCTACTTTTATGGTGTCGGTGCCACCGAGGCGCATGAATTCGCGTTCCTGGATGACGCGGAGGAGCTTGGCCTGGGTTTCCGGGCTGACCGTGGAGATTTCGTCGAAGAAAATCGTGCCTTGATCGGCGACTTCGAAGAGGCCTTTTTTGGAAGCGATGGCGCTGGTGAATGCGCCTTTCACATGGCCGAAGAGCTGCGATTCGAGCAGGTCCACGGGGATGGAGCCGGTGTTGACGGGGATGAAAGCTTTGTCGGCGCGTGCGGAGGCGGAGTGAATGGCTTTCGCGATAACTTCTTTTCCGGTGCCGCTTTCGCCGGAGATTAAAACGGTGGAGCGCGACGGCGCGACCTGAGTGACGAGGTCGAAGACGGCTTGCATTTTGTCGCTCTTGCCGATGATGTTGGGGAAATTGTAGCGTTGCTTGAGGGCGCGCTTGAGCTGGACGTTTTCATCGCGCAGACGGCGGCCTTCGATGGCGAGAGAAATTTGCGCGATGAGTTCATCATTGGACCACGGCTTGGTGATGTAGTCCTGCGCGCCGCCTTTGAATGCCGCGCGAGCCATATCAATCGAACCGAAGGCGGTGATGAGGATGATGGAGAGTTGCGGATCGCGGCGGCGAATTTCACGGAGGAGTTCGAGGCCGTTGCGATCGGGCAGGCTGACGTCGAGGAGCATCAGATCGAAGGGATGATCTTCGAGTTGCCGCAGGCCAGCCTCTCCGGTTTCGGCGAGAGTCACTTCAAAGCTTTCGGAAGTCAGGAGCGCTTCGAGACCTTCCCTGATTTCGACTTCGTCATCAACAACAAGAATAGAACCTCTAGGCATGAACTGGCTTCCTGGCTACGGGAAATTCCAGGCGGAACGACGTACCCTTTCCTGGAGTTGAGCGCACGTCTACCTTGCCGGCGTGCTCTTTTATGATGCCGTAGCTCACCGAAAGACCCAACCCGGTGCCCCTGCCGGTGGCCTTGGTTGTGAAGAATGGATCGAAAATGCGATGGAGATGCTCGGGTGGAATGCCCGAGCCTGTGTCGGTGACTTCAATTTCAACGGAACCATTTTGCGCGGCGGTGCGGACTTCAAGCATGCCGCCCTGCGGCATGGCGTCGCGCGCGTTCATGAAAAGATTCAGGAAAACCTGCTGCAGGCGCGTGATGGAGCCCAGGACGGGCGGCAATTGCTCGCGATAATTTTTGACGACGTTGACCTGCGCGGTCTTGAAAGGATGCTGCACGAGCGTGAGAGTTTCTTCGAGGATATTGTTGATATCCACTTCGATGAATTCGGCGGCGCCGGTGCGCGAGAAATTCAGCAGGTTGTTGACGATTTCGCTGGCGCGGAAGGTTTGTTTCACGATGCGCTCGATGGTTTTCTGGCGCGGATCGTCGGCGGGAATCTGCTTGGCGAGCATCTGGATGTAATTGGAGATGACCGCGAGAGGTGTATTCACTTCGTGCGCGACGCCGGCGGCGAGCAAGCCGAGCGAGGTGAGTTTCTCGGTCTGGACCATTTGTTCTTCGAGGCGAACGCGCTGGGTGATGTCGTCGAGAAGGATCAGGCGGCCGAGTCGAGCGCCGCTTTTGCCGACGAGCGGCGCGATGGAGGCGTTGACGACGAGATGATTGCCGGCGCGGGTATTCAGATGGAATTTGTAGATGCCCGAAACGTGATCGCTCGAGGCGCGCGAGGTGATTTCGGCGACCAAATCCTGCGGGAGAACGTCCTGCAGCTTGCGGCGGAGGGCTTCGGAGCGCGAGATGGCCAGCAAGTCTTCGAGTTGCGGATTCCAGGACTCGATGCAATCTTCGAGATCCACGGTGACGACGCCGATTTTCAGAGATTCGACGATATTCTCGCTGAAGTCCTTGAGTCGCTCGATTTGCATTGCCTTCTGTTCGAGCGATTGATAGAGGCGTGCGTTTTCGATGGCAATCGCGACGTATCCGGCGATGGTGAAAAGCAGCTCGAGGTCGTCGCTCGAGAGATAGTCGCCGTCCACGGTCTTGCCCAGTCCGAGAATGGCGACGGAGCGTTCGCGGAAACGGCAGGGGATGAAATAGTTCAGGTCGAGTTCTTCGAGAGTGCGGCGGACGGGTTCGGATTCCTCGGTGGCGGCGCGCGCGGATTCAAAGAAGAGACAACCGCGCGCGAAGGCTGGGCGGGCTGGGTCCAAAAACGATAGATCGAGAGGGCCTTCCGGACGCAAACCCATGGAACGGGAGAGGACAAAGCGGCCGGGAGCGGCGGGATCCTCGAGGAAAATGGCAAGGCGATCCACGAGGAGGGTTTGCGAGACGCGGTCGAGCACGGAACCGACGAGAGGCTCGAGGCGAACTTCGTTGGTGAGCGCGCGGCCGAATTCGATCAGGGTGCGGCGATAATCGAGGCGATCGCGATAGAAAAAACGATCGAGGCGCGTCTGCACCCATTCGCGCAGCGGTTCGATCAGGAAAGCGGCGACGACGATGGCGATGATGCCGCCGGCGGGGCCGGTGGAAAGGCCCGGGCGATGGAAAAGTTCGCCGATCAGGGCGATCACGGCGAAAGTAGATGCCGACGACGGCTGCGGTGGCGAAAGTGTAAGAGAGGCCGCGCTTGAAGATGATGTCCACGTCCATCAGGCGGTAACGGATGATGGCGTAGCCAAAGCAGAGCGGGATGAGCGCGAGCGAATACACCGACAATTTCATCCACGGCGGCGGCACCATGCCGGAGACGTACGGCACAATATAGAACAGCGCGAAAGGCAGACTACCCGCGAAAGCACCGGCCGTGACCCACTTCAATTGTTGGCGCAACACCCCGCTGGGGGCGCGGCGGAAACTGAAAAGGAAAATGAAGGCGGCGATGACGAAATAAATTCCGAGATTGGCTTGTTCAATTTTATCGAGCCAGTAGCGCGTTCCAATGGCGGGCAGGAAATCCAGCGTACCGGTAGCAATGAAGAGATGAAGAAGGAAAAGCGCGAACGGGAAAGCGTATACGGCCAAAAGCTTGGGCCAGAGGCGGCCACGACGCTCCGGAAAAACGAGAGCGAAATGCACGAGCAGAGCGGGCTGAAGCAGCAGCGCGACGACGTTGGCCCAGTAGATGATCCAATCGAAGGAGTTCAGCTTGCCGCTGTAATGAAAGCTGTATAAGACAAACGAGACCAGGCAGAAGATGTAGAAATGGATCGCGCGGGGCGCGTTCCAGCGGCGGACGAAGATGAAGAGCCCGATGAACAGATAGAGAAGCGCGGTGATGCGCAAATAATTTTCGATGGACGAAGGGTTTTCCTGCGGCGCGGTGACCAGCGGAGTTTCGAAAGTGCGGCCGTCGCGGCGCAGTTCGTAGCGGATTTCGGTCCAAGGGCCGACGTGGAAGAGGACGCGAGTGACGTCCGTGGCGCGGTGAATGGCCATGCCGCGGACGGATTCGACGACATCACCCTGTTTGATGCCGGCTTTGGCACCGGGCGAATCGGCGACCACGTGCCAGGCGGTGACGCCCTGGGCAGAGTCCATCCAGGTGACGCCATCGTCGGGGAGTACGAAGTTGGAGCGCTGCTGAAAGTTGAGGACCGCGAATACGACGGCCGCCAATGTGAGGAGCGCCAAAATCACCGCTCCTAGACGCATTCGCAAGCTATCGTTCATGCAAGTACACCAATATCCTTCGTGCAAGATATATTAGCACGTCAGGTTCCAGCGAATCACAGATTCCAATTTGCGTAAGACGCTTATTTACTTTCAGTTATGAACACGCACCAATCCTGAATCTGAGTGAATCCTATTTGTGGAAGATGGCGTCCCGATTCCCGTATGCGGCAAATCGCTTAAAACTGGAAGCTTAAGCCGCCCCGGAAGAAGCGATACGTGGGTACCAGAACGACTTGGCCGTCGGTCGTCGCTAGGGTGACGTACCCTTGAGCCAGCAAGTTGCCGCAATCAGCCAGGATCTCGGCATGTCCGGGGATGAAGCCGGGGAGCTTCTGGCGAATCTGGATACTCAAGTAGGGATCCAGGTGGTAGATGGACTCGCCGTAGGAATCCTGTTGGGAGACCGCCGACCCGCTGATCCATTTATAGCCGGAGACGATTTTGGTACCCGTGCGCGGGATGTTGGCCGTGAAGCGGGCGGCGGCGCTGGCGCGATATTGCGTAGCCAACTCGTTGCGCAGCGCGGCCTCTACGGGACTCTCATTCGGCGCCAGAACTCCGCCATAGGCGTAAATCATGGTCATATCGAGGTTGCCAGCGAGTTTCTGCTGGTAGACGAGCCGCGCACCGACGGAACTCAATTCGCCCGCGTCGTAGGCAAACACATCCGAAAAATAGTCCGGGAGAAAATCAGGCCCAGAAATATTGCCGCGGCCGAAGACGGCGGTGTGGCTGGAGCGATCGTGGAAAACGGCGGCGGTGATGCTGACTTTCTTGTTGAGGTCATGCTCGACCGCGATTTCCTCGTGCATGTTGTCTTCGAGGACGGGGTGACCGCCGCGGAGCAGCAGAGTCGGGAAAGCGTCGAGTTGGTTCAAAGTTGACTGCAAATCGCCGGGAGCGCCGGCGGAATCCTGCCAGGTGTTGGTGCTGACCAACATTGAGGCTTGCCAAGTCGGGCTGATGCGCACAGCCACCTCGCCGCGCGGGCGGAAACTGGTGGTAGTTCCCTGCAGGCCGGCAGCGATGAAATCGCCGCCGTAGCGGATGCTGACGTGGTCGCCGAGCTGGAACGAGGAATCGTGCGACATACGCAGGCCGCGGAAGCTGGGGCCGGCAGCGCCGAGGCGCGATTCGCGCAGCAGGAGAGTGGTTACGGTTCCGGAGTTTGAATCACCGGAGGGGAGCCACTGCGTGACGAACCCGCCAGCTTCGGAAGTGCCGGAATAACTAAACTGGCCCGCCATTAAGAGGCTGCCGAGATCGCCGAGACCGTAATCGTAGGCGAAGGCAGTGCCCGGGGAATCGGCGACGTTGGAGATCGAGCCCGGATGGTCCCCGCCGGACGAGAATTCGACGCGAGTGCGGTCCTGCTGATTCTGCGAATTATCGTAATGGTCGGAGCGCACCCCGAGAGTTACATCGCCATCCTGCCAGCGCAGAACGGGGCGAGTGGCGGCGGAGGCTCGCAGCACCCAACTCCATTCGTCGGAAGAAACTTGCTGATCGGGCTGGCGGCGCAATTTTTCGAAAGAAGTGAAGACCGAGCCCAGCACGATTTCGAGGAGCGTGGTGTGTTGGTTGCTGACTTGAATATCTTGTTCGATTACGGGGAGAAAGCCCGCGAGGGTCACTTTGACGGAATACAGGCCGGCGGGCAATGTGACGGTAGAAAATCTGCCGCGATCATTGGTGAGGAGTTGAATGGAGAGGTTGCTGACGAGCTGATCGGCGGTGACTACTACAGTGGCGCCCATTTGAGGGGTGCCGGCGGAATCAACCACCAGACCCGTGATTTTGCCCGTGTTCGGCGCAGCAGACAAATTCGCCGGAATCGCACACAGGCCCAGGCCCAACATGATCCCGAGGCCCAAAGCGCGAATCATCGAGCGATTCACGGAGTTTTACCTCCCTTGCGGTTGCGGCGAGGAGCCGGCAGCCCGAACGGTGAATTCGGACACCGGGGTGATGGTTTTCTTAGCCAAATTATCGGTGACGGCAACTTCCAGTTTGTACTTTCCCGGCGAAAGAGAGCCGAGAGTGATTACGTTCTCGAGCGTGAGTTCCTGACCGTGCTCGGGCAGCTTGTCATCGCCAAGGTCAAACTTGAGCACGGGGTTAGTGTCTTTGTCTTTCGTCACGCGATACTGCACGGTGGCGTCGGGCTTGTGCGTTTTGTCGTCCACTTTCAGATTGTAGACTTGCAGGAAAACGCCCATGCGATCGTTGGCGTGTGAAGATGGCGTCTATGCGCGGGCGGACTTTCACGTCGCCGAGGACGAATTGGCCGAGACCGATGTCCTTGGAGGAAACGCGAAGGATTTCGTCGGCGAGAATCAAAGTGCTGGAGGAGAGGCTGTCATCTTCGAAGCGCGGGACGGCCAGGCGCGTATTCACGACGCCGACGTTGCCGTTATTGATGTCTTTCAGCACGATATCCAGGCGGTAGAGGCCAGGCGTGAGCGGGATCGCCTTTTGATAGATGGAAGCGGTTCCGAGAGATTGCTGCAGCAGCGCGGCGGGAACGTCGCGGCGAACGGTGTCTTCAAATGTATTCACAATGCGGCCGCTGAGGCTGGTGACTCGACCGAAGAGGTTCACGGAGGCGGAGTCTACGCCATTTTTTTCCTGGAAGCTCAGCTGACGCGTGGGGATTTGAATGGTGATGGGTACGAGGACGGTGTCCGAAGTGATGCGCAGAAAATCGGTGCGGTACTGAAATTTAATCTGGTCACGGACGAGGCGCGAAGTGACAACGGCTTCGAGGTCCTTGAATTTTACGGGCGGGGCCTGCTGAATTTTCGCGTAGAGGTCGAGGCGCGAGAATTCCTGCATGGTTTCGGGCGTCATGCCCAGGGGCGCGGCCATGTGGGTGCCGTCGGTGTTGTTGAAGCGCGCAGTCTTGCTGGAGAGGCCCATGGATTCCATTTCGGTGAGGCCGGCGCCGGGGACGTAGGTCAACGCGTCCTTTTCGCTGGGGTCCATGGTGAGGTGATACTCACCGCTCATGGTGGGGTCAACGAATTCGAGTTCGACGTTCTCACCGATGCCCTCGAGGTAGCGATAGCGCCAATCTTCGAACGGATAGGTGGAAGTTTCGCCGCCGCCTTCTTCGGCCGGGCGATCGTAACTGCCGCCCGACGGGTGGGACTGAATTTCGTCCGGAGGGCCCCACATGATGTAGATTCGGCCGCGATCCGTTTTCCAGCCGGGGATGCCGGAAGAATAGTGTTCATTGGTGTAGGCGATGCGGCGGTAGTGCTCTTCCTTAAAAGTGTTTTCAGCGGAGTCGGGATCGGGATTGCGGCGTTGCCAGAAGGCCTCGATGAATTGTTCGCGTTCTTCATTGGTCTGAAGGTGGAGGAAGGCGCTGCGCTCTTCGGGGGAGATGATGTAAACGACGTCTTCGTTGAGCCATTTCTTATATTGGGAATCGAGTTCGTTGAAGAGATCTTTGTCGCGTTTGGATCGTTGCTTTGCGGCTTGCTTTGCAGTTTGTTTGTCGTTTTGGTTTGGTTGCGGATTTTGTTGGGATTCACCCTGCGCGAATGCACCGGGCACGCACACCAAGCCGCAAGCTAACGCGGCGAAAAGAAATACCTTGACCCCAAAACGCATAATTTACGCCTTTTCCCCGAGGGCCAAAATTCTAACCTGTCCGCTGGTACAGGTCAACCAAACTTTCCCCCCGTGGCCACTTGGTCCATTGGAATCCTGGACTTAGCGGCGGGTTGCCTTGGAGCTGTGAATATGTGGGCCCAAGCGGTACAGGTTGGCAGGGGCGGTAGACGCGAGGGGAGCTGACGGCGCGTTCCCTTGCGGAGGGATTGCAGACGATTTTGGCGCGGAGACCAATGCCGGTACGCTCCGTTCGCGAGAATCTGATAAACTTAGAGTGACATAAAATGCGCCGCGGCTCCTTCGGCGCGGTCGCGGTGCTGCTGGCGGGTTGAGTCCAGCGGTTAGCGACAGAGTCGCGAGCGGCCGAGGGCACGGACCTCCGAATTATCATATTGACGCCTGCCATTCTGTCCGCGCGAGCGTCTAACCGGGAAACATTTAGAGCTGCGGGCACGTATTCAGTAACGAGGAAGGGGTAGTTTTGTCACCCCGCAAGAGCAGGTCTAAGGGTTAAAGCAATGAAAACATGGCAGAAAGCCGGAATAGGTGCGGGTGTCGTCCTGGTGCTGGGGGGAATATCCTGGTTCAGTGTCTACCAGGTGAATAAGGGCGTGGTGACGGTCCAGACGGGCAAGGTCGTGAAGCAAGACCTCACGTCCATAGTGACCGCATCGGGCGAGATCCGGCCGAAGAATTATACGAACGTCGAGGGCGAAGGCATCGGTAAGATTACGCAGATCGTGGTGAAAGAAGGCGATCAAGTCAAAAAGGGCGACGTGCTGCTGAAGCTGGAGAACATTCAACCAGGCGCAGACGTGGCGGCCCAAGAAGCGGCGATTGACGCTACGGAAGCGGGGATGCGCGCGGCGGCTGCGAATTACGATTCAGCGATCGCTACTCTGGCGCAGCGGCAAGCGGACCTGGAGAAGGCGAGGTTTGATTGGCAGCGCAGCCAGCAGCTTTACAAGGAGCAGTTGATCGCGAAGTCCGATTACGACGCGACGAAGGCGACGTATGACGGCGCGGTGGCGGCACTGAATGCGAGCAAGGCGCAGGTGGACCAGACGCGCGCAGCGCGGGAAGAATCGCGATTCAATCTGCAGCAAGCGACGGCGGTGCTGAAGCATACGAAAGACGTGTTGCGTAAAACTACGTACGTGGCGCCGATTGATGGAATTGTGAGTTATATCGCGGTGCGCGTTGGAGAAAACGTGGTGCCGGGTATTCAGAACACCGAAGGCAGCATGTTGATGACGATTTCGGACATGAGCGTGGTGGGCGCGGAAGTGAAGGTGGATGAGACGGACATCACCAACGTGAGAGACGGCGACGTGGCGGATGTGACGATTGATGCGCTTCCGGGAAAACTGTTCAAGGGTCACGTGACTCAAGTGGGCGACGAGGCCATTTTGCGTTCGTCGGGCTTGGCAGCTACGACGCAGACCACTGCAAATACGCAGGAAGCGCGCGATTTTAAGGTAGTGGTGACGCTGGATAATCCGCCGGACGGGTTGCGACCGGGACTTTCGGCGAGCGCAAAAATTCAAACCGCGCACAAGAAGGGCGTGTTGACGATTCCGATTCAGGCTTTGGCGGTGCGCACGAAGGCGGATATTGAAGAGGCGGAGAAAGGGAATGGAGGCAACGTCACACTGGCGGCGTCCAAGCCGCTGGCTACGGGAGATCCGCAACAAAAGATTGATGTGCAGGGCGTCTTCGTAGTGCATGGCAAGAAGGCGGACTTCGTTCCGGTGACGACCGGAATCACGGGCGTGACGGACCTGGAAATCACGAGCGGATTGAAAGACGGCGATGAGATCGTGATTGGGAGTTACAAATCGCTGCGCACTTTGCGGCCGGGCGCCAGCGTGAAAGTAGATAATTCCGCGCCGAAACACGAAGATTCGGTAACCTAGTCGAGAAACGCAGCGAGGAGATCGAGGAGCACATGCCAATGGCCGTGGAAGACGTGGGCGCCCCGCAAGGTTACCGGCAGGACCTCGTTGACACGGGCATCGTAATTCAGACGCAGGACCTGTGGAAGACGTACGAGATGGGCGCGGAGCAGTTGCACGCGTTGCGCGGCGTGAATATTGAGATTCACAAGGGCGAGTACGTCGCCATCATGGGACCTTCCGGTTCGGGAAAATCCACGCTGATGAATTTGATCGGATGCCTGGACACTCCGACGAAGGGAAGTTATTGGCTGGCGGGGCGGCTGGTGAGCCAGTTGGACGACGACGAGCTGGCTTACATACGGAACAAAGAGATTGGGTTCGTTTTTCAGACGTTCAATCTATTGCCGCGCGCGACTGCTTTGCACAACGTGGAACTGCCGATGATTTACAACGGGACCGCGTCCGAAGAGCGGCTGGAGCGCGCGAAGAAGGCGCTGAGCCAGGTGGATCTGGCGGAGCGCATGATGCACAAGCCCAACGAACTTTCCGGCGGGCAGCGGCAGCGCGTGGCGATCGCGCGCGCGCTGGTGAATAATCCCTCGATCTTGCTGGCGGATGAGCCGACGGGAAATCTCGATTCGCAAACGGGCGAAGAAATCATGGCTCTCTTTGCGCGTTTGCACGAGCAAGGCAACACGATCATTTTGGTGACGCACGAATCGGACATTGCGGCGCACGCGCATCGCGTGATCCGATTGCGCGACGGAAAAGTGGAACGCGACGAACGAACCCGCTAGATAGGTGTTGGTTTTTTGGCCCGGCAGGAATTTGCAGGCGCTACGTTTTTCCCCACAAACTTTTTCATGGATGCGAAAGTCCATGCTGAGGGCAGGAATTCCCCCCAACAAACGGTTCGTCTTGCCGGCGGCTTTCCCTCTCGGGTTTTCCCGCAAGAATGAATTTGGGATCAGCAAAATCGTCGTTGACATATAAGCGTAACCTTATGTATCGTGGAGAGTGATGAATCGTTCTCTCTGGGCTCGACCAACCTTCAATGCCGGCTCACCTCGAGGCGCGCGGCGGATTTTTTTCGCAATCAGCGATCCGACGCGGCGCCAAATCCTGGATTTGCTCTTGGGGTCGGAGCACTCCGTGAACGACCTGGTGCGGCCATTCCGACTGTCGCAGCCCGCCATCTCACAACATTTGCGGATTTTGCGCGAAGCGGGTTTGGTGCAAGTTCGTCGGTTGGGGCGCGAGCGGCGTTACCGGCTTCGGGGCGCGCGGCTTCGCGCGGTTTACGATTGGGTGTCGCATTACGAACGCTTCTGGAACGAGAAGCTGCAGGCGCTGGGTGCATATCTGGACAACGAGGCCGCGGGGGAAACCGAATGAGCCGCGACCTGCATTTTGAGTTTGTGTATCCGCACCCTCCGCAACGGGTGTGGAGAGCACTGACGGATTCCGCCGCAATTGCGAAATGGCTTATGCCGAACGATTTTCAACCAATGGTGGGACACAAGTTTCAATTTCGCACGAAACCACGGCCGGGTTTCGACGGCGTCGTGAACTGCGAGGTGCTGGAGTTGGAGCCGCCGCGCAAGCTGGTTTATTCATGGAAAGGCGGCGGACTGGATACAACGGTGACCTACTTCCTCGAGCCGGCGCCGGAAGGAACGCGGCTTCGTTTCGATCACGCCGGATTCCGAGGACTGAGGGGCTTGATGGTGAGCCGGATGCTTGGGAACGGATGGAAATCCAGAGTTCTCGCGCGGCATTTGCCGGCGGTGCTGGAATTTGTGGTTGACGAGGGATTTCATCAACCGCCGGAGGGCGTGATTCCAGGCTGCCATGATGGGGCTTCAACATAAGGAGAGAATAATGATTACGCATGTGGGCAACGTGAGCATCTATGTGCGCGACCAGCAGAAGGCATTGGAGTTCTATCGGGATAAACTCGGGTTCGAGGTGTTGCGCGATCAACCGATGGGTCCGGGCGCACGATGGATTGAGGTGGCGCCGGACGGAGCGAAGACTCATCTGGTGCCTTTCACGCCTCCGGGACAGGAAAGCCGAATCGGATCGTTTTCAGGAATTGTCTTCGGTTGCGACGACATCGAACAAACTTGCGAAGAGCTGGCCGCGCGGGGAGTGGAGTTCAAGCACATGGCAGAAAAGCAGCCGTGGGGCGCGATGATAGCACAATTTTATGACTCGGATCACAACACTTTCGTATTGGTCGGAAACTGAGGTCAGCCGGGACGGACTTCGCTCATTAGTGCTAGGAGATTTTTGTCTGGGTCGCGGAAGAAGGCCATCCAGAGATCGTGGTCGGGCATTTTGGCGATCAGGTGAGGTTTTTCGACGAGGTCGGCGCCGCGCGAAAAGAGAGAGCTGTAGGCGCTATGGATGTCGTCCACTTTGAAATAAATTACCGAGCTTCCCCGCTCGCCCGAGCCGTCTTGGGGAACGTCGAGCATCAGGCGCACGCCGGCACAATCGAAGAAAGCGAGGTTTGGCACCTGGAACAGGAATTTTATTCCCAGCGTATCGCGGTAGAACGGCACGGCGCGCTCGAGATTCGTTACAGGGACGGCAATCTGGCCAATCACACCGAGATGTAATGGAGTTTGGGGCATGGAGTGTCTTCCTGGCGGCGGGCTGGGTGGACTATTCTAGCGTTTAATTCGAGAAAAAGTTACGGGCGAGGAATAAAACATTGGCGGGGCGTTCGGCGAGGCGGCGCATGAACCAGGGGTACCAGAAGGAACCGTAGGCGATCAAAACCGCGGAGCGATAGCCGGCCTGTGCGAGACGGAGTTGTTCGGCGCGCTGGATGCCGTAGAGCATCTGAAATTCTAGCTGAGCTTTCGGAACGCCCTGGGATTCGGCCCATTCCGTAATCTTGGCGATCAGCGCGCGATCGTGAGTGGCGATAGCTGCTCGAACGCGCGCGCGGCGTGCTTCTGGACTGAGCAAGCGCTGCGCGAGATGCAGGTAATTTTCGTCCACATCTTTCTTCACGGGGTAGGCAATCTCCGCGGGTTCGTTGTAGGCGCCCTTCACCAGGCGAATAGCCGCGCCCATCGGGATCAACGCGTCCAAATCTTTTTCGGTGCGATAGAGATAGGCTTGCAGGCAAATGCCGACGTTGGCGTGAGCCATTCGCGCTCGGCGATAGAGCTCGAGCGTGGCGTCCACGTAGGGGCTTTGCTCCATGTCTATCCAGAGTACTTTTTCGGGTGGGGTGTTGGCGATGAGCGCGGAGAGATTTTCGTAGCAGAACTTGGCGTCGAGATCGAGGCCGAGCTGGGTGAGCTTCACGGAAATTTCGGTGGGAAGTTTCGTGGTGAGGATGCGATTCGTGACGTCGAGGTAGTGTTGCGTGACGTTAGTGGCTTCGTCGCGGTCGGTGATATTTTCGCCGAGATGCGTGAGCACCGAATGAATGCCGCTGGCAGCGAGAGTGTGGGCGGCGGAGAGCGCGTCGTGTACGTCTTCGCCCGGCATAAAGCGCGTGACGGTGCGGCGCATGAATCCGAAACGCGGAGCGTGTTCGCGCATCCACGGGCTTTGCGAAGCCATTAGAATTCCGCGACGCAGCAGACCCATTGCTGGTTCCTTTTCGGATGCCGATTATTGTGACGATGAAAGCGTTTTGATCAGCCGGTAGTAGAAATCCACGCCATCGTAGAACGAATTGACTCGAATGCGCTCGTCGCGGCCGTGCGAGCGATCGTCATGCACATCCATGAACAAGCCGGGGAGGCCGTAGGTGGGCAGCCCTGCGGCGCGGGAAATTGCGCCGTCGCTTGCGCCGGCGTCCATAACCGGGACGATCGGAACGCCGGGCCACATTTCGTTTGAGACTTTTTGCAGTGCGGCCATCAAGTCCGGGCGGAGCGGCGAGGGCGGATTGGGAATGCCACCGGAGGCGAGGCCCGTGGCGTGCGTGACGACTATTTTCGGATTGTCGAGAACTTTCACCAGCGCGGCTTGAATTTCGTCTGGAGAATGGCCGGGCATGATGCGGCAATTCACGTTGGCGCGGGCCATGCCGGGCAAGGCGTTATTGGCATGGCCGCCTTCGAGGCGAGTGGCAACGCACGTGGTGCGCATGCGGCCATTGTAAAACGGGATTGCGGAGAGCCGGGCGATTGCGGCGGGATCGGGCGGATCCTGGAGGATGGCTTTCATATCTGCGCCGGTTTGCCCACCGAGAATTTCTGCTTCGCGAGCGAAATAAGTGCGCGTGACTTCATTCAACTCGAACGGAAATTGATAGTGCTCGAGGCGCGTGAGGCCTTCGGCGAGTTCGTAGATTGCATTTTCGGAAGTGGGCAGCGAACTGTGGCCGCCGGGATTGGTGACTTTCAGATCGTAGTCCTGATAGAGCTTCTCGCTGGCTTGAATGCCGATGAGGATGCGCTTTCCATTATCGAGTTCGAAATCGCCGGCGTCCGGATTGATGACGTACTCCGCTTCGATCATGTCGCGATGATTTTTGAGCAGCCAGTCAACGCCGTTGGACGTGCCGCCTTCTTCGTCGGCGGTGAGTGCGAGGATGAGGTCGCGGTCGGGTTTGAAATTTTCCTGCTTCAGGCGAATGAAGGTGGTGACGAGAAATGCGTCGCCGTCTTTTATGTCGCCGGTGCCGCGGCCGTAGAAGTAGCCGTCTTTTTCGATGAATTTGAAGGGGTCGATCGACCAGTCTTCGCGGCGCGCTTCGACGACGTCGAGATGGCAGATGAAGAGAATCGGTTTTTGCGCGCCAGTGCCGTGAATACGCGCTTCCAGATTGCCTTTGCGCGGATTCGGGCCGAAGACGTGGACGTCTTCTGCGGGGAAGCCGGCGTCCAAGAGGCGCTTGGCCATGGCGTCGGCGGCAACCGTCGTGCTGCCGACCGAATCGGTGGTATTGATTTCGACTAGCTGCTTGAAAATGTCGTGCGAGAGCTGCTTGGTTGTGTCGTTGACCTGTGCGCGTAATGTTCCGGCGACGAAGATGCACACCAACACGGCGATTGCAAAGCGGGGCGTAAATTTCATCCGTTCTCCCAGGAAATGAACGATTGAGACTAGCAGACCCGGGTGCGACGGTCAAAATGGAGGCGGCGAGAAAGGAGTGTCCTTTGGCGATTCGAGCAGGAAGATGGCGTAGCGATAGACTTCGAGTTTGGTGACGTCGTTGACCGCGCCGGTGACGAAGATTTCGCTGAATGCGGCGTGGACGATGTGCGCCTGATCTTCGGGCAGCAGGCCGAGCAGTTCGCCGAAGCGATTTTTGGCTTTGGAGAATTCGTCGGATTCCTCGGGAGTCAGCGGGCGCTTGGTTTGGCTCTTCTGCGTGTAGCTTTGGTAGAACTCGTAACGGAATTGTTTTTCGTAGAGTGCGGCATAGGCGGCTTCCTGCGTGCCCGGTTGCTTATTGGACGCGGCGAGCGCCTTCGCCGTGAGATCGTCCAGCGCCTTTTGAAAGTCGCCGAAATTTCCGCGGGCGCCCATCAAAGGGCCTTTGCCGCTCTTCCCGAGGATCGCGGCGAGATGGGTGGTGCGCGCGTCGTAACATTTTCCGTACGACGCGATTGGACGTAAGACACCGCTCGTTCTGTTCGTGGCCGTCAAACCTGTCTTTTCATTGAAGTATTCAATCCAATCTTGCGAGCTCCTCTCGAGAATCTGCGCGCAGGTCAGGCCGAGCCGATCAGTCGCGGCGGGTTCGGGCCGGGGAGATTTTGTTTGCGCGACGATTGCCGGCGCCAGGCAGATTGAAATCACTATCGTGACGAATATTTTCATTGGTGAAGTTTTCCCCGTCCTTCCGCCCTACTGAGAATTCGCGAACTTCAATTCAAACAGATCCAGCTCCTGTTCGAGCCGGCGCAAGACCTGGTCGCCGATTTTGTTGTTATTGCGCAGATTCAGGAGCGCCGCGCGCTGCAAGGCCCGGATTTGCGCAGAAAGTTCGCGGTAACGCTCGTAATCTTGCGGGCGGTAGCCGGTGTCAACAGCATGATCACCCGGCAGAAGATTCAAATGATGCTGCTGCACGCGGATTAATTCGTCGTAGACCGGCTTGAATTCTGGAAGGTCTGTATCGCGCGCGTGTTCGAGATAGGCGAGTGCGGCATCAATCATAGCGTAGCGCGCTTGCTGTTCCTCGGGATTCGTGGCGGCGGATCCGACCAGACCGAGGCGGCGAATGATCAACGGCAACGTCAGGCCCTGGAGGACGAGCGTCACAAAAATTACGCAAAACGTGAGGAAGATGATGACGTTGCGTTCGGGAAACGGCGTGCCATCGTTCAGGAACTTCGGGAGCGAAATCGCTGCGGCGAGGGCGACGACACCGCGCATTCCGGTCCAGCCAATTACGAAGATGTAGCGCGGATCGGGCAATGATTCTGGCTGGCGAAACAGACGCCGGCGAATCCAATTGGACGCCCAGCCGCCGGGATAAACCCAGACCAGCCGAAGCAAAATCACGACGGCGCTGAACAAAAGGCCCGTGACCAGCAGACGGCTGAAGCTGATGGTGCGGATTTCGGCGAGGACGTTGGGCAATTGCAAGCCGATGAGGATGAAGACGATTCCATTCAGGACGAAGCTGAGAGTTTCCCAGACGGCTGCGCCCTGGAGGCGGGCTCGCGTGGAGAAAAAAAGCGAGCTTCTGTGCCCGAGATAAATGCCGCAGGCAACGGTTGCCAGTACGCCAGAAGAGTGCAGGCTTTCGGCGGTGAGGTAGACGACGTACGGAGTGATCACGGTGATCGTGATTTCTATCGGCGCGTCTTCGATTCGGCTTATCACCCAAGCGACCAACACCGCCAGCGCCAGGCCAATCACCAAGCTGCTGCCGATCAGATAAGAGAGGCGCAGCATACGTTCGGAGAACGGGGGCGCGTGGCCGGTGACCACAATCGCGATGGTGATTTGCAGGGCGAGCAGGCCGCTGGCGTCGTTGACCAGGCTTTCTCCTTCGATGATGTCCGTGATTCTTTGCGGGAGGCCAAGGCGGCGGCCGATGGAGGTGGCTGCGATAGCGTCGGTGGTGCAGACGACGGCGCCGAGAACAAGGCCGAGCTGCCAGGTGAAGTGCGGCAGAATCCAGCGCGAGGCGATCGCGACGCCGTAGACCGTGAAACTCACCAGGCCGAGCGCGAGCATGGAGATGCTCACGAGGTTGTAGCGAAAATCGCGCCAGGAAGTTTGCGCCGCCGCAGAAAAAAGCAGCGGTGGGAGGAACAGCAGGAATACGACGTTGGGATTCAGTTCGATGTGCGGCATGCGCGGCAGGAGGCTGAGGACGAGACCAGCGATTACCAGGACGATGGGGTAAGGCGTCTTGAAACGCTTGGCGCAAACGGCGAGAGTGACCACGCAAACGAGTAGCAAGAGAATGATCGGCTCGACGCGTTGGATATTTTGTCCGTACATGGCTTTGTCGGAGGATTACGATATCGCAGATGCGGAGTTCGGGCACGCACTTCTGGGATCGTCTTTTTCGGCGCGGCGCCGTCGGGAAATTCTAGC
>CAWHGI010000013.1:0-24365 GCA_963828865.1 uncultured Acidobacteriota bacterium
TACTCTTTGCAGGCGCGCGACTTCCCGCTGCAAATCTTCGGAATTCTTCAAGTCCGCGATGCGCTGCATTTCCGCGTCCAGAGGCTTGGCGCCAGCCGTTTCGATCGCGGGTTCATCCATGCAACTGGCATAGAAATCGCCGATCTTCTGCAAGTTCGAGCCGGCAGCCGCGGTCTTGTTGCTTGCGGCCTCCTCCAGAATCTGGCGCAGCACGTCTTCATTGTGGTCGCGCAGGACATCAAAGCTTGCCCAGCGCGGATACGCCGGGGGAATGGGATGATTCTTGATCCAGCCGCCATCGGCAAATTTGAAGAAGTCGTCGCACGGTGAAACCGAGCGATCCAGATTCGCCAGGTCGAAACCGTAGCCGGTCTGCTCGTCCGCGATGGCCCGCACGTCGGCGAGGCACCCACCGCCGACGGGACCCGCCGCCAGCGCAGCGTGACTTCCCTCCTCCGATTGAGAAGAGAGCCCCAGCGGAGACAGCAACACGAGCGACGCCAGTACCGCGCATGAAAGAAATCGAATATTCAATTTAGCCTCGTTCATCGAGAGTTCGAGCGTCGCCGCTCGTGGATTCCGCTGCAAGTTGCGCGCAAGAGAACCCCAGACGTAGCTCCTAGCAGCGCGATTATTCTGCTGACCCGCCGCAACACTGTCAACTTCGCCGAATGCCAATTCGCCGGCGGCCCGCGCCGCCTGATCATTCCAGGCCGATGGGAACATCAGTCGCGATGGCGCCGGAGAATAGTAGACTAAGCGGCGTTACGCCGGAGGACTCCTTTGTCGCAGCCGCGCGCCGAGTATGCCAGCCGCCTGGAATCACGCCGTGAGATCGTCCGCGCCAAGGACGTCATGCATGCGCGGATCGGCAATGCGAAACTGGCGACGATTGTCGCCGGGATCGTCATCGCGTGGCTCGCGTTTGCGGACCATTTCTTTGCCGGATATTGGCTGGCGCTGCCGATCGTCGCGTACGCGTGCCTGGCGCTCGCGCACGAATTTGTCTTGCGCGCTCGCGCGCGGGCGGCCGGCGCCGCCACATTTTACGAGCGAGGCATCGCGCGCATCGAAGATCGTTGGACCGGCACGGGAGCGACGGGCGAGCGGTTTCGCGACGCGAAACATGTGTACGCCGATGATCTCGATCTATTCGGCAAGGGCTGCCTGTTCGAATTGCTCTCCCAGGCGCGTCTGCCGATGGGCGAAGAATGCCTGGCGCGCTGGCTGACGGCGCCATCGCCGGTACCTGCTATCCATGAACGCCACAGCGTGATTGCTGAACTGCGCGGGAAGCTGGATCTGCGCGAAGAGCTGGCGCTGATTGGCGAAGACCTGCGTGCGCGGCTGGATCCGCGCTCACTGATCGCGTGGGCGGAAAGCCCTGCGCTGCTTCCGGGAGGAGCTTCGGGAGTGCTGCTGCGGGTGCTCGCCGCGTTGCTGTCGCTGTGCGCGGCCGGCGCGATTCTTTATTTCTTTTTCACCGCGAAGCTCTTGCCGATGCTGGTTGTTCTGGGTGTGGAAGCGGCCGTGCTGCGCTTGCTGCGGCCGCGCGCGGTGCGCGTCGTTTCCGGGATGGCGGCCAACGCCGAGGGTCTGGAGCTTTTCTCCGCGATACTCGAGCGGCTGGAACAGGAGCCGTTCACTTCGCCGCGCTTGCAGAGCATTCGCCGCGGAGCTGAAGAGCGGCGGCGAGACTGCCTCGCAAGCGATTCGTCGTCTGGCTCGCGTCGTTTACTGGGTTGATGCGCGCACCGGTTTGCTGGCGCAAATCATGGAGTTGCCGTTTCTCTACACGGTGCAGACCGCCATGGCCGCGGAGGCGTGGCGCACGGCAATGGGGCGGCAAGCTGCGCGCGTGGGCGGAGATTACCGGCGAGATGGAAGCGCTGCTTTCGCTCGCTGGTTATTCGTACGAGCACCCGGACGATCCGTTTCCCGAGTTTGTTGCGCGCGAGCCGGGTGTCTCCGGCGGTTTTTATTGGCGCAGCAACTGGGGCATCCGTTGATTCCGGCTGCGGCGTGCGTGCGCAATGATGTGCGGCTCGATGCGGCTACGCGAGTGCTTTTGGTCAGCGGATCGAACATGTCTGGAAAGAGCACGTATTTGCGCACCGCTGGAATCAATGCGGTGCTGGCGATGGCGGGTGCGCCGATTCGCGGCACGTCGTTGCGGCTTAGTTCCCTTTCGCTGGGCTCGAGCATCCGGCGCGTGGATTCTTTGCAGGAGAATCGCTCGAGCTTCTACACGGAGATATTGCGGATCAAGGATGTGTTCGAATTGACGGGCGGGGCTGCGCCGGTTTTGTTTTTATTCGATGAATTGCTGGAAGGCACGAATTCGAACGACCGGAAGATTGGGGCGGAAGGGTTGTTGCGGGCTTTGCTTGAGCGCGGAGCGATGGGGATTGTGACAACGCACGATCTGGCTTTGACGGAGACGACGGCGGCGTTGCCTGGGGCGGCGCGCAACGTGCATTTTCAGGATTACGTCGTGAGCGGCGAGATGCGGTTCGATTACAAATTGCGCGAGGGCGTGGTGGCGAAGAGCAATGCGCTGGAATTGATGCGGTTGATCGGGTTGAAAGTGTAGCGGAGTGCGAACGGAGGCGGGTGAGGCGCCGAAGAGTTGTGTGAAAAATTGGGGCGTAGCTTTAGATACGGCAATGCCGAATCTCGGATGAATCGGCTGTAGCGCGATTGCACAAGTTCGCCCTACGACCCGATTTTACTAGCAAGCTTGGCGGAAAGAGCCGGGAAAGGCCGGCGCTACATGATCCGGGGGCGCTACGTCGCGCGTCAGTCGGCGTTGTCTATTTGGGCGCGTTGTAGGCGGTCGGAGTAGTCGATGTAGACCGTCTTCCACTCGGAGTAAAAATCTAGTGCGGCTTCGCCGGATTCGCGGTGGCCGTTGCCTGTGTTTTTTATGCCGCCGAAGGGTAGGTGCGTTTCGGCGCCGATGGTGGGAGCGTTTACGTAGACGATTCCGGTTTGCAGATCGCGTTGCGCGCGGAAGGCGTTGTTGACGTTGCGCGTGTAGATGGACGCGGAGAGGCCGTAGTTCACGCCATTCGCGATTGCCAGGGCTTCGTCAAAATCCTCGAACGGAATTACCGCTACTACCGGGCCGAAGATTTCTTCCTGCGCGATGCGCATTTTGGGATCGCAATCGGTGAAGACCGTGGGCTCGTGGAACCAGCCGCGTCCCCAGGTGCCGCTTTCGAGGCGATGGCCGCCGGTGGCTAGTTTGGCGGTTTCGTCTTTGCCGATCTGGACGTACTTCATCACGGTGTTCAGTTGTTGTTCGTTGATGCAGGGGCCCATGTCTGTGGAGGGATCGAGACCGTCGCCGACTTTCAGGGATTTCACGCGCGCGACAAATTTTTCGACGAACTCGCCGTAAACTTTTTTGTGGACCGCGACGCGGCTGGCTGCAGTGCAACGCTGGCCGGTGGTGCCGAAGCCGCCCCAGACGGCGCCGTCCACGGCGAGGTCGAGGTTGGCGTCGTCCATGACGATGATGATGTTCTTGCCGCCCATTTCCAGGTGACATTTCTTGAAGGTGGGGGCGCAGGCCTGGCTGACGATGCGGCCGACTTCGGTGGAACCGGTGAAGCTGACGAGGTTGACGTCATTATTATTCAGGATGGGAGCGCCGGCGCCGGGGCCATCGCCAAAAACGACGTTCATCACGCCGCGCGGAAGACCGGCTTCGTTGAGGGCTTGCATCAGAGTTGTAGGTGGAGAGCGGGGTGTCTTCAGCGGGCTTGATGACTACCGTATTGCCCGTGACCAGCGCGGGCATGGCTTTCCACGACGGGATGGCCATCGGGAAATTCCAGGGAGTGATTAGTCCCGCGACGCCGACGGGGGTGCGGACGGACATGGCAAATTTATTCGGTAGCTCGGAGGGAGTGGTTTGGCCGAACTGGCGGCGGCCTTCTCCGGCCATCAGGTAAGTCATGTCTATAGCTTCTTGCACGTCGCCGCGGGTTTCGGCCAGGACTTTGCCCATTTCGCGCGTCATGTCGCGGGAGTAGTCTTCTTTGCGTTCGATCAGGATTTCGGCGGCGCGGTAGAGAATTTCGGCGCGCTTGGGAGCGGGAGTTAGGCGCCATTTTTCGTAGGCGCCTTTGGCGGCGTCAATGGCGATGCTGACGTCGTCTTCGTTTGAGGCTGGGAACATGCCGACTAGCTCGCTGGTGTTGGCGGGATTGCGGTTTTCGATGGCTTTGCCGCTGCGCGATTCGACCCATTCGCCGTTGATGTAGTTTTTGAAGACTTTCAGAGTTGCGGGGCTGGCCATGCGTGTTCCTCCGTGAGGCTGCTTGCGAGCGCCATGAAATGTTCTGTAAGCACGGTTAGATGCCGACGAAATTTCCGGGGATTCAGAGTAACAAGTAGGAGACAGGGACGTCAACGCTCGCGGGATCGGGGCTGTCGGCGGAAGAATTCTGGTACATAGGCAGAGAGACACGGAGAGGAGCGGGAATAAGGCCGGGAAAGATTCGATTTAGTGATATTGAGGCGAGGGGGTGCGGCTCGGGAGGTTGAGAGCTTGCTTCGGTGACGATTTTGGTGTGGCTGACGCTTGCAGTTTGCGGCGTCGCGGATGCGGATTTTTGTGATTTTGAGAAGTGGCTGAAAGTTGGCGATTGAATCATGCGGGTGGCCTTTGTTTTCAGTGAGATGAACCAATTTCTAATCCCCGGAGTTGGCGATTGATTTTGGGAGGCTTTGGGGCTTGTAACATTTGTTACATCGGGCGTTTTGGGCTGTGAGTTTGATTTCGCGGCGTCTTTCTCGCGTGCGGGAAGCTCGTTGCCGTGTGCGTCGAGGTAGGTGACGATGAGTTGTTTGGGAGGATCGATCCACTGGCCTTCCTGGTTGAGACGGCAGCAGGCGCGGACGGCGTTGATGATTTCGTTGGCGGTGGGGACGATGCTTTCGGCTTTTTCGATGATGAATTCGAGAGAACGGATGGCGTTGCGGCGGCGTTTGATGTTGAGGCCGGTGGCTTGTACGTGTCGGTAGATGGCGGAGGCGTTGAAGGTGTCGTATTCGCGGGCGATGCGTGCGGGGCTGTGCCAGTGGAGGTAGTCGTGTTCGATGGATTCGCGGTGGGGATGGCGGCAGATGGTGCATCGGATGCGGTGGTAGTTGAGGTCGGGGCGCGGGCGGCGTTTGCGGCGTGGCGTGGAGTACGGCGGGGTGGGCGCGGTTGTTAGTGCGCGGTTCGATTGAGCTTGCGGCTTCGATTGTCGTTTATCGTGGTTCGTACTCTTCCCCATGTTGTTTCCTTGGTGGGGTGGAATTTTGCCCCGACTGACGTTAACACAGTTAGGGGACATTATCAAATCGGTACACACGCATCATAGGTAACTGAAACACAAAAGAGACAGCTAAAGCGGAGAACCGGCCACGGAGGCACAGAGACAGCGGAGACGGCCTAGAATTTGATGACTATGCCGCCCAGGTAGCGGAAATTGCTTTGGGTGGTGTGGAGGTTTGTGAGGCTGTCGCCGAAGCTGGTGTGGACGTAGTCAACCTGGATGGGGCGGATGGAGACGTGTTCTTTGAAGGGGATGTCGAGACCGCCGCCGAGGATCCAGGCGAAGGCGTTGTTGTTGGGTTGCTTGCTGAGGTTGACGCAGCCGCTCTGGTTGTAGCAGGCGTTATAGATTTTGGCGAAGCTGCTATCGTGCGCGCCGCCGAACATCACTTCGACGAAAGGCTCAACTTTTTTAACGTGGAAATGCACGACGGGCCCGACCGTGTAGGTGAAGGAGTTGGACTTCACTGATATGGGGCAATCAGCGAGGCCGCTGCAGGGGGCGGATTGCGCGGGGACGGAAAAATTGAGGGAGTGGGAGCCATAATCCTGGAAATCGGCTTTCAGGCCGATGTGCTTGTTGAAGAAGTAGGAGACGGAGGCGCCGGCGCCGTTCAGGGAGAAGTTGGGGATGTAGGTATTTTCCGCGAAGCGGAAGTAGGAATAATCAACGGAGAGCTGGAGGGAGGAGTTGCTTTGCGCGAAGAGGGCTGGGGTGAAGAGGATGACGACGGCTAGTAAAAGCAATTTCTTCATTTAGAAGGCTCCGGGAATTCGAGTCGTGGGACGGTTGTCGGGTTGCATGGGTTTCAGGCGATGGCATAAGAATTGGCCACAGAGACACAGAGGCACGGAGAGAAGTATACAACCCAAGGGACGAGTTATGAGGGTACGGATTTGACGATGGCACGGAGGTTGACGTGGTGTGTTACCGGACTTTCGATCACTGCGCCCACCTAAAGGTGGCCGCTACAAAGTCAACTGCGACGCCACCGCTTTCGTTTTGCCCGCGAGGCGGGGTTCGGTTCATGTGTGCTTGACTTGGTATTTGATTCGGGCGGAGAATTTCTTTGATTGGCCAGCCCTTGGGGGAGTCGCCTATGTCTACGACGAACCTGCAGCCGACGCGGTTCGCACCGGGGTTTTGCCAGTGGTGCGGGAGCCCGCGGCCTACCAAGTATGTGAAATTTTACCGCAATGTGGGGATGTTGCTGGCGCGGCGGAAGTACCAGATTCATGGGGATTTGTGTAAGGCGTGCATACACAAACATTATTGGGAGTTTACGGGGAAGAATTTGTTATTGGGACCTTGGGGAGTGCTTTCGTTGATTGTCACGCCGCTTTATTTGATACAGAACACCGGTGAGTATGTTTCCGCGCTTTATAAACTGCGGCGTGATGGAGTGAGGGGGACGGCGGTGGACGCGGCGCCCGAGTGGCCGCATTCCTCCAGCGGCGGATCTGTGAAAAGCAACGCCCCTACGGATCCATATTTACAAACGCGCTCGCGTTAGCGCGGACGCGGCGCGGCGGCGGTGAGTTATTTTGCTGCCGCGCGTGGAAGCAGAGATTCGGTTAGGGATTGCCACTCGGCTGCGAGGTCGGGGCGGTGATGCTGGCGGCTGGCGCGGGCGTACCAGTAGTCGGCGTTGTCGGTTTGGCCTCCTTTGCGGTGGAGGTAGGCGTGAACGGCCATGCCGTCGTGGGTTTCCAGTTCGTCTACGAGATCATGGGCGCGGGCCCAGTCGCCTTTGGCGTCCCACCAGAGAGCTGCTAGCGGGGCGGAGAGTGTGGCGGGCGGATCGCTTTGTGTTAGTGAGGATTTGAATTCGGCTAGATTCATTTTTTTCTCCTTCCTGTTTTTCTCCTTCTTGTTTTTCTCCTGCTGATTGTCGGGCGCTTTTTGTTTGGCTTCCTTATTTTGATTGCGGCGGTAAGCGGGCGTCAATACGGCGCATTAGTTCGACGGCTGTGTCTATGGAATCGCGATAGGCGGCTTCGCGTGCTGGCGAGGGGCGGCCTTCGAGGGATGCGAGGCGCCGGCAGAGAAACATGGCGGCGGCTAGGTAGATGATGCGTTTGCGGGGTTCGTCCATCGGAGAGAGGATATCATCTTCGCTTTAGTTTCGCCTATGGATTTTCGTTCTATGGCTCGAAGAGGAGTGCGCGGCGCTGCAGTGGTGCTTGGCGAGGCTTGCCTCGCCAGGGGCGTTCGGCGGCCAGGCGTTACTTCTCAAAAGCGGCGGCGCGCCGCCGCACTCCACATAGATCGTGGCGGATTGTCATGCTTGCCCGATGGTACAGGTTACCGCGACGGTACGTTTGGCGGGGTTATCGTTGATTGTTTGCGGGGGTGGGCCTACTTTGGGATGAAGATCCTGCCTTGTGGAGGTTTGCCATGAGCGAGTGTCGCTGGGAGTTGGTGTCGGTCAAATTCGCGTGGGCCGGGTTGCTGGCGTCGGCTTTGTGTTTGGCATCTGGGGCTTTCGCGCAGGGGCAGAGTGGCGCGGCTGCGGCTGGCGATGCTGCGGGACATTCGCAGAATTCTTCGGCGGCGAAGACGCCGGCGAACGGTTCGTCTAATTCTGGCAGCGGCGCGGCGAGTAGCGCGACGACTAGTTCGTCATCGAATTCGAGTGCGGCTGCGACGTCGTCGATTGGGAGTGCGGCTTCGGGGCAGAATGCGGCTAGCTCATCTTCGGAGCCGGAGATGGTGGATCAGTCGGCGCCGGCCGGAGATTCTTTGGCGGAGGCGGCGCGGCAGGCGCGGGCGCGAAAGGCGAAGGCTGGAGCGGCCGGAGCGAGTGCGCCGAAGGTTTATACGGAGGACAAGTTGTCGCAGCTTTCGGGGCGCGGAGTTTCGGTCGTCGGAGATGGGAACGCTGGCGGGAGCGGGTCTTCTTCGAGCGAGGAGAGTTCGTATTCGGATGCTGGCGCGGGTGCTGGCTCTGGCGCGAGTGCTGCAGCCGGCGCTGGAAGTAACGGCGAAGAATATTGGCGCGGGCGGGCGAAGGCGATACGCGACCAGATGGCGCAGTGCGATCAGGAAATCAGCAAGTTGCAGGACGAGATTGCGAAGTACGGCGCGGTAAGCGTGGATCCGCAGAGCGGGGCGATGCAAAGCATTATTTATGTGAACGACCGGAACGCGAAGATCAAGCAGATTCAGGACCGGAAGGATGGTTTGCAGGGGCAGTTGGATGCGCTCGAGGATGAAGGGCGCAAGGCTGGAGCGGATGCGGGGTGGTTTCGGTAGAGTCGCTGGCGCTCGCTGACGGCTTTGAGCGCACGGCAGTTCTGAAATATTTTCCTCATTGCAGGCACGTTCGTTTTATCTCGTAGAAAATCCATTTGATTGAATTTTGGCTTCGCGCGCGAGCGTGCGAAATTGTGCGCTTCCCTGCTCTACGTGCGCGATTTAAGAGCCGTTGCGGGCTAGTTGGGCGAAATATTTGTGGACTGTGGGGTCGCTCGTTAATTCTGGGTGGAAGGTGGAGGCCAGGATGCGGCCTTGGCGGACTAACACTGGGCGGCCGTTGTCTTCGGCTAGGATTTCTACGTTGGGGCCGATTTTTTCGATTATGGGGGCGCGAATGAAGACCATTTCTAGCGGGGCTTCGTGGAGTTTGGTATGGCCCATGTGAACGTCGCTGGCTAGTTGTCGGCCGTAGCCGTTGCGGAGGACTGTCGCGTCGAGGAGGGCTAGCGAGGCTTGGGGTGGGTTGTGAACTTCTTTGGCTAGCAGGATGGTGCCAGCGCAGGTGCCGAAGAACGCGTGGTTTTGCGCGGCGAAATTTTTCAGGGCGTCGAAGAGGCCTTCCTCGGTTAGGACCTTTAGGTGGGTGGTGCTTTCACCGCCGGGGAGGATGATGGCTTCTACGTTGGCGAGATCTTGTGGCGTGCGGACGAAGGAGTGTTCGACGCCGATGCTTTGGAGCATTTTGGCGTGGGCTTCGTAGTCGCCTTGGATGGCTAGGATGCCGATTTTCATTTTTCTTTGGCTTGGGTGCGGGAAGTCAAAGGCACCACAGATGAACACTGATTAACACAGATAAAACCGTTTATGGAAAAGGCGCGGTTCCTTTGGATTAATTCTCGCGGCTTTTGCAGTAGGGGCGGGTCTCAGACCCGCCCCTACACAGTCACAGTCGTTTGCCGTGAGCGGCGCAGTCGATCAGCTTTCGCCATTACTCATCACCAATCACTGCCCACTTATCACTTGCCAGTGCTGTCTTACCAGCCGCGCGTCTGCAGTAGATCTTTTTCGTCCATTTGGCGGATGTCCAGGCCTTTCATGGCGTCGCCTAGTTCTTCGGAGGCTTCCAGCACCGCTTTGGGATCTTTGTAGTGCGTGGTGGCTTTCACTATGGCTCTGGCGCGGACGCTTGGGTCGCTGGATTTGAAGATACCGCTGCCTACGAAGACGGCTTCGGCGCCTAGTTGCATTACAAGCGCGGCGTCGGCGGGAGTGGCTATGCCGCCTGCTGAGAAATTGGGGACTGGGAGCTTGCCGTGTTTTGCTACCCAGGCTACCAGTTCGAAGGGCGAGCCTAGTTCTTTCGATTCGTGGACTAGCTCTTCTTCGCCCAGCGTTGTGAGGCGCTTCATCTGGCTGACGATGGTGCGCATGTGGCGCACGGCTTCGACGATATTGCCGGAGCCGGCTTCGCCTTTCGTGCGGACCATGGCGGCACCTTCGGCGATGCGTCGGAGGGCTTCACCGAGATTGCGCGCGCCGCAGACGAACGGAACTTTGTAGCCGTGCTTCCAGACGTGGTGTTCTTCGTCGGCGGGAGTGAGGACTTCGCTTTCGTCAATGTAATCGACTTCGAGGGCTTCGAGGACTTGGGCTTCGGCGAAATGGCCGATGCGGACTTTCGCCATTACCGGGATCGAAACGGTGTCCATGATTTCGCGAATGATGCGCGGAGCGGCCATGCGCGCGACGCCGCCTTCCTTGCGGATGTCCGAGGGGACGCGCTCGAGCGCCATGACGGCGCAGGCGCCGGCGTCTTCGGCAATTTTGGCTTGTTCGGCGTTGGTGACGTCCATGATGACGCCGCCTTTCAACATTTCGGCGAGGCCGACTTTCACGCGCCACAAATTATTGTTCATCAAATCCATGTGCATTCTCCGTGACTGCTCGATTTTAGAATTCTACTGCGATTTCGCGATTTCCCCGGCACCGTTTCCCTGCTGCTTCTGGCCGACGATGACGAAACGTCCGCGGGCGCGGGCTAGCACTTGGCCGGTTTGATTGCGAATTTCGCCGGCGATGTGGATGTTGCGGCCGTTCATTTCGATTTCTTTGCCTTCGATCTCTAGGTCCGCGTCTACCGGGACTGGTTTCAGATATTCGATCGTTAGCTCCGCGGTTACGGCGCGGGCGTTCCGGAAGCGGCAGACTTTGCCCATTACTTCGTCGAGGACGGTGGCGATGATGCCGCCGTGGATGAAGTTGGCGCCGCCTTGGTATTCGGGGCCCAGGCGGAAGGAGCCGCGGATGCGGTTGGTGGCGTCGTCCTGTTCGAAGGTCAGGTGCATGCCGCGGGGGTTTGCGCCGCCGCAGCCGAAGCATTTATTTTCCGGATTGGGTTTGAGCAACATTTTCGTCGTTTGCTTTTCGCGACTTCTTGTAAACGTCAAAACCGTGCCTCAGGGGTTGAAACCCCTGATGATCGGGCTTGCTTCCGGCGGGGCTGAAGCCCCGCCCTTCCGGGTGCCCTTGGCTCGTGCGCGCCAATGGTGCGAAAAGCAGATCCCTCGCTGCGCTCGGGATGACAACCTTTCAGTTCCGCCGACGCAATCAGTCGCGGCGATCCCACCTCAAAGAGCCGGCGCGACGCCGGCGCTATTAGACTAGGGCTACGCGGGACTGCGATTCTGCGCGATTGCCTCTTTGGCGTTTGCGAAATTCGTTTTTCAGTTGGTCGCCTACTTTTTCTATGCCTTTTGCGATTTGTTTTTCGTCGACACTGGGAAAGCCCAGTCGCAGCGTGTTTGGTTGCGGATTCTGGAAATAGAACGTGCGGCCGGGGATGTAGAGTACGCCGCGTTCGCGAACGTGGATTAGCAGGTCGCCGGCGTCGAATCCGGGGGGCAGCGTTACCCAGACGGACATGCCGCCTTCGGGGCGGGTCCAGACAACTTCTTCGGGCATGAACTTTTCCAGGGCTTCTTCCATTGCTTCCAGCCGGCTTAGGTAGATCTTTTTCATTTTTGCTAGATGTTTGGTGAGGTAGCCGCGGCGGACGAATTCGGCTAGCGTGGCTTGCGCGAGTTGGTCGGTGTGCAAGTCGGTGGATTGTTTTACGAGGCGCAGGCGTTCGATGACGTTTTCGGGGCCGATGCACCAGCCTACGCGGAGACCGGGAAAGGCGACTTTCGAGAAGCTGTCGATTTGAATGACGTTGCCGGAGCGATCGAGCGATTTTAGTGATGGCTGGGCAGTGCCGCGCAGACGGACGCGGGCGTAAATGTGGTCTTCGACTACTGGAACCTGGTAGCGCGCGGCGACTTCGAGAAGGCGGCGGCGTTCAGCGACAGGAAGGACCGTGCCGGTGGGATTGTGAAAATCCGGAGTGACTAACAGAAACTTCACGCGATTCTGGAGGAGTACGGATTCGAGCGCGTCAATATCGAGGCCGACGTGGCCGATGCGTTGAGCATTCGTTTCGACGCCAACAGCTAGCATGCGTACGCGGGCAGCGCCGAAGATGGCTAGCGCGCCGGGATAGGCTGGATTTTCGAGAGCGACCGCGTCGCCGGGACGCAGTAGAGCTTTCCAGAGGAGTTCGATGGCCTGCTGGCAGCCGCCGGTGATAAGCAGTTGTTCGTTCGAGACGTTGAGGCCGTCTTCGCGGAGGAATTCGATCAGGACGCGCTTCAGCGGTTCGTAGCCGTCGGAGGAGCCGAGTTGTAAAACTTTGCGGCCGGAGTCGCGGAGCACCGCGTTGCAGCAGCTGCGAAATTCCTCGACGGGGAAAAATTCCTCGGGAGGGCGCGCGGTGACGAAGCCGATGGCGTTGCCGGGAACTTCGGGCATCATGCGGCTGAGAGCGTCTTCGGCGCGCTCGTCGGCGAAAAGAGAGTCCCAACGCAGGCCGCCGCCATTGCCGTTGGTGCGCGGAGGCGGAGTGAATTGGCGGACGGGCGAGCCGCAGATGTAAGTGCCGCGGCCGACGTGGCCCTGGATGAGGCCTTCGGATTCGAGTTCGGCGTAAGCGTTAGCAACGGTGGTGCGGTGAACGCCGAGTTGCGAGGCGAGTTCGCGGCTGGCGGGGATGCGGTCGCCGGTGCGGAGATCGCCGGAATGGACGAGGGCGCGGAGTTGATCGCGGAGCTGTACGTAGAGCGGAATGTGGCTTTCGGATTGAAGATGCAGAGGAAGCATTGGCTCGCTCCTGTAGGCCAATATATAGGGAGAATTATACATGTAAAGAGCCAATTTGTCTTTGTTCAGAATCTCCAGGTAGCGGGTCCGTTTCCGACAAAGCGACTTATCGGAGTTGGCGAAAACCTAAGCCTTTGTGCGGAATCTCATGGATTGTGGGGTTGGGAGCGAAGTGCTTCAGAGGACTTCGTTTTATACCAAACCAACCACGGGGCGGACTTATCGCCCAAGTCCCGTCCGACGATCTTCGTCAGCGTCCCCTCGGCTTCAGCGCCCCAGGCGCCATAGTCTATAAGTGGCGCAAGCAGAGGAACAGTCTCGACGTACTCGTGAGTGCGTAGAGTTTCGATCATTTGAACCGGGAAAGTTTCGTCGTCATTTCCACCGTATTTCTCCCAAATCAATGAAATGACAGCTACATTGTCTTCGTCGGGCATGGTGCGAAACGCATCCAGTGCGCCTTTGCACGTTTGATACTGTCCATACTTCACCGCCCAACGGGCAATCTCTCTGATCAGGGGTAAGTCGTCGCGGCGCTGGAAACTGGCGAGGCCGGCAATCCCATAGTTAATATTACCGCTGCTCTCCCGGACGGCAACGGGCATCGAATACCAAACGGCCTGCGCGTCATCACCCGTGAGGTTGTGAGTTGAGGCGTAACTCTCATAGATTTTCTGCTGTGCCTCTATGAAGCTTGTCAGTTTTTCGTGTAGCTTATCGCCGCCGTACGCGCCGGCGTTTTTGAATAGGTCCATGCGATCCCAAGTAGGCATATCATCGAAGCGCTCTGCAAAGTAATCCCCGGACGCGGGTGCGATTTTCTGCAAAGCTAACTTCGTTTGGTTCGCGAAGCTCGCTCCAAAGTCCTTAGCGGATAAGAACGGCCACAACGCTGATGCTCGTTGCATCGGGTCCGAAATATTGGTGGCGTCCTCCCATCGTCTCCTTAGATCGGTTGCTTTTTCCGCAAGACTCCGAAGTTGCTGCGTCTGCTCGGGATTCTGCACCCAGAAAAAGGACCAACCGAAATCCGTAATCTCCCACTCCGACGGGGCGTCTTTCTTGTGGCGTAAGTAAAGCAGGATTTTCGTGTTTGGAGTAATACGCTCAATGATGTCCGGCCCATACTGTTGCTCGGTGACCAATCGGAATCCCGGCAGCCGAATCGAGCCGCTCGTTGGGGCGTTTCCCAGAAACACTTCTTCAACTCTGAAGTTGTCGGGCGTTTGTTGCGAGACAATAGCAACGAATTCCGCGTCTAAGATTCCTCTGCGGTAATCCCTCCCCGGCACAAGCTTGGCAAAGACAATGGTGTTGGAAACGAGCAAGGAGCAGAGCACGAGAATTGGCCGAATCATTCTTCGAAATCTGCGATGGCTGACCATGGGGTTGACAGGATGTTACGCCGTTGCGCGGCGGAACAGACAGATCCCTAGGGGATACGTTCCTTAGATATAAACGTCGGGACCATGAGCCTACAACCGGCAAGGCAAGTCCTGATCAATGATTGGACGTGTTAGTCACGTTGCTGAGCTGTCCGCAACAGGTAGCGCTGGATTTTGCCTGTGGCGGTTTTGGGGAGTTCTGGGACGAATTTGAATTCGTGGGGACATTTGAAGGTAGGGAGGCGGGTGCGGAGCCAGCCGTGGATTTCGCTGTCTAGGCCGCCAGCGGTGTTGGTGACGCCGGGGCGGAGGACGACGTACGCGATGGGGCGCAACAGGCCGACCGCGTCGGTGTGGCCTACTACGGCGCATTCGGCTACGGCATTGTGGGCTAGCAGCGCGTTTTCTACTTCGCTGGGGGAGACCCACATGCCGGAAACTTTCATCATGTCGTCGGCGCGGCCGGAATAGTGGTAGTAGCCGTCGGCATCGCGCTCGAATTTGTCGCCGGTATTGACCCAGCCATCGCGTTTGGTGCGGGCGGTGAGTTCGGGGATGCGCCAGTATTCCGCGAAGGCGCTCTGACCTTTCATCCAGAGATTTCCTGCTTCTCCATCGGGTACAGGCTCGCCGGAATCATTAAGGATGCGGGCTTCGTAGCCGGGGACTTCCCTGCCGCAGGTGCCGGGGCGAGCTTCGCCGGGGCGCGTCGAAAGAAAAATGTGCAGCATTTCGGTAGAGCCGATGCCATCGAGGATTTCGATGCCGAAGCGGCGGCGAAATTTTTCGAAGATTTCGGCGGGGAGAGATTCTCCGGCGGAGACGGCCATGCGGACGGAGGAGAAGTCGAGGTTCAGGCCGCGTGCGGATTCTTCGAGGAGCGCGGCGTAGAAAGTGGGGACCGAGAAAAAAACGGTAGGGCGATGCAGCGCGATGAGTGCGGCGATTTCAGCGGGGCGCGGACGGTCGGGATGAAGGATGGTGGTGGCGCCGCAATGCAGCGGGAAATACATGCCGTTGCCCAGGCCGTAGGCGAAATAGAGTTTGGAGACGGAGAAGAGGCGGTCGTCGGAGCGGAGTCCGAGGACACCTTGCGCGAAATTTTTCGTGGCTACTAGCATGTCCTGATGGCGATGGACCGCGGCTTTGGGAGTGCCGCCGCTGCCGGAGGTGTAGAGGAAAAAGGCGGGATCGGTGGGTGTGGTGGGATGAGTCGCGACGTCTTCTTCTTTGACTTGGGCGGGGGATGGCAGCCAATCGTCCCAGGCTGTGATTTGGCGGGCTATCCGGTCGGGACGTTCGGTGTTCGGAGTTTGGTTGCAGATTACTAGCAGGTCGAGAGCGTTGGGGCCGGCGCCTTCGGCGAATTCGCCCAGGATTGGGGCGTCCACTATGGCGATGCGGGCGCCGGAATTTTCTATGTAGTGGCGGTAGTCGGTGGAGCGCGCCATGGGATTTACCGGGACGGCGATGGCGCCGATTTTTGCTGCGGCGAAGAATGCGGCTACGAATTCTTGGGAGTCGGGGAGGGCGATTAGGACGCGGTCTTTTGGTTGGCAATTGGAGTGGCGGAGAGCTTGAGCTACGCGATTCATTTCGGATTCCAGGGCTTGGTAGGTTATGGCGCCTTTTGGTTCTAGGATGGCGATTTTGCGGGGGTGATTCTTGGCGGGGCGGGAGAGGAATTCGTCGGCGATGTTGGGGAGCGCGGGCGATGGATCGGGCATGGCGGCATTCTACTCTAGGTGGTTCGGGGTTAGGTGCGCGGGTCGCGGTAGTACCGATCGATGTTGCGGCAGCGAAAATGGCGCACTGAAGTGCGCCGCTACAAAACCTTCTCGACGCACGGCATCGCCGCGATGCGAACGACCGTGTTTAGCTAAAAGAAAGCGACGAGCACAGACCCTTCGGGCCTGCCCCTGGCAGGCTCTCAGGGCAGGCAGGAGTGGGCTGCGCCACACCTGGGGCTGCGGCTTCGCCCTTGGCGCGTAGTTGCCGGCCTCCACTTCAGCTACTGTGTGGCGGATTTTTCGCCTAGGCGGCGCATTCGTTCTTGGAGTTTTTTGCGTAGCGTGGTGGGGGCGTTGGGATTGAACGCTACTAGGTACCATAACGGTTGCGTGCGGTCTTTGCTTAGGCGCGAGAGCGTCGCGGCGTCGCTATTGGGGTGGCGCGCGATATTTTCGCGGATGGCGGAATAGGGGTGGTGCGAGAGACGGCCTAGAGTCTTGGCGGAAACTTTGGGGTGCTCGCTGATCAGGCGGAGGAGATAGAAATCTTCTTTGGGCGCCTGGCGGGAAAGATCGTCGAGCGTTTCGGGTTTTACTTCGGCGCTGAGGACTACGCCGACTTTTTCGTCCCAGCCTTGATTAATGCGATTCAGCTCCTGAGTGCGCGCGTGAATCAATTGTTCGATGACGCGGCGTTCCTGCTCGAGGCGCGGCGCGGGGAGCGCGCTGCGTTCGACGGAATCGAGAACGCGGAGAAGATGCTGGCGTTCGCCGAAAACAATTTGAGAAGTGCGCACGGTCTTGCCTTTTTGCGCGTTGCGTACCAAGTCTGACCGTCTCATCGTTTGCTCACCCCGCGAGTATCAGGCCGCTTTTATTTTTCCCCAAGGCAACGGCTTCGGAAGAGATTGGACCCTTTTGCCGGCGCGATGTGGTGCACGCGTGGACGCAGCGGCGCTGCTCCATTATGAAACGGGAGGCCCGGCGTCCTGTAAGGCAACGAGGGCGATTATCCGGCGTTGGCGTTGTAGAGTAAAGGAAAGCGGGGACTTGTGTTCCTTGGGGCGCAACAGAAGGTTCTAGAACCATCCGGATGGGATGGTGTGGGCGGCTGCGGACGGATGGCGGGGCGGAAGGCGGTTGGTGCTAAGTTAGAAGCGAGGTGGTGGCGCATGGCTGCGTTTGAAGAACATAGGGATGAGTTGGAACATTACGAGACGATGATGGGGCCGCAGCGCGGGCGTTTGGCGGTGACTTTGGATTTACTGACGAATGCGTTGGTCTTGGTGGGACAGCATGGCGTTTATTGCCACACGAATCGCGATCCGGATGTGCCGGTGATGGATATACGGATGATTCAGTCGGAGATCAGCAAGGCGAAGGAATTGATTCAGAGTGTGATGGAGGCGATGAGGATCGAGCGGGAGAATCGGGCGTGAATTGCGCGCGGCGGTGGGCGCGTGATGGCGCGACATTTTTGCGTTTGGATGCGCGGATTAGAGTTTCAGGTCCCAGGTTTCGGCTACCAGGTTGTGGCCGAAGCTGTGGTGGCGTTTTTTTGCGGTTATGCGGAAGCCTTGGGATTTGTAGATGCGGCGGGCCGCGTAGAGATTGCTTTGGGTCCAGAGAGTTAGTTTTTTGTAGCCGGCTTGGCGGGCGAAGCGGACACATTCGCTTACCAGGCGTTGGCCGATGCCCAGGCCGCGGGCGGAGGGTTCCACGTAGAGTAACCGCAGCTTGGCGATTGTCGGCGTGTGTTTGACGACGAAGACCGAGCCGACGATTTCGTTGTTGCGTTCGGCGATCCAGCAGCGTTCTTCGCGCGAATCGAAATTTTCGACGAATTGGCCCACGATTTTCGCGACTAACGCTTCGTAATGTTCGTCCCAGTTGTATTCCTGCGCGTATAACAATCCCTGACGGTGCGCGATCCAGCCCATGTCACCGACTTGCGGCGGACGCAGGATGTACGGTTCTTTCTGTGCGTCTGGAGGTGGCGCGAGGAGATGCTCGATGGTGTGCATGGCGGTTACGAGACGCGCTTTTTCGGATTCGGGGATGGGGCGGAGACGGGCGGCGACTTCTTTATTGGAGCGGGTGTTGAGTTGGGAGATGGCTTGGCGGCCGCGGGGAGTGAGGGAGAGGAGAGTTTCGCGGCCGTCGGATGGGGAGCGATCGGTGCGGATTAGGCGCGATCTTTTGAATTGGCGGACGATGCGGCTGAGATAGCCGGGATCGAGGTCGAGGGCGGCGCAGACGGCGCTCGCGGTGGCTTTTTCGGCGGGATTTTTGCGGTGGGCTAGTTCATAGAGGACACGGCCTTCGGTGAGGGAGTAGGGGGTGCCTAAGTAGCCGTCTTTGAGCACGCCGATTTCGCGGGTGTAGAAGCGGTTGAAGCGGCGGACGGCAGCTACGCGATTTTCTTTGCGGGGATTGCAGTTCATGATGACCCTCTTTGCTGGCACGGTTCTTGCCCTCGTCTTGACTACTTGCTATCGTCACATAATTAGTTGCTTTAGTCAGGTATATGACGCCCTGTTCGGTAACGACTGGTGGTGCCGTGACTTGTTTTGTGGCGGGCTAGCGATGGCGCACTGAAGTGCGCCGCTACAAAGGCAAATGCCGCGAGGCGGGCGGGGTATGAAGATCGCGCTGGAGTCGCGATCCCGGAGTGAAAAGGCCGGCGAGGCGAGGCGAGTCGCGCCGCCGCACTCGATAAGGTTGGTCGCCAAGCCCGCGTTTGGGACGCGTTGACGTCAACTCGCAGGCTTAAAACACTCCCACGCAAAACCGCCTCGTTCATCGTCTATGTAAATTGCGCCTTCCGAGATTCTGGTAACGACGCCGATATCGCCCGGGTGAATGCGCAGCCGATCAAAACTTGACCACGTCCATCCGACGGCGTGTTCGTCGGGACTGAAGATCACTCGGTCGCCAATCTTGAAAGGACATCCACGGTCGTCCATGTGGGTGCCTCACGGTCAGGGTTGAAGATTTGCAGTGGGGAGGAATTGCGGGGGCTTGCGGACTTTGGTGGCTTGTTCGAAGGCGTAGGCTAGTTTGATCAGGATTGGTTCGCTCCAGGCGCGGCCGAAGAAGGAGATGCCTACTGGTAGGCCGAAGACGTAGCCTGCGGGGACGCTGACGCTGGGGTAGCCCGCTACTGCGGCGGCTGTGGAGCTTTGCCCGCCGGAGTTGTCGCCGTCAATTAGGTCGGTGAGCCAGGCGGGGCCGCCGGTGGGAGCGACCAGCGCGTCGAGTTTAAATTTGTCCATGGTGGCGTCAATTCCCTCCTGGCGGGCCAGGCGCAGGTTGTTATTGAGCGCGTCGAGATATTCCTTGTCGGTGAGCGGACCTTTGGCTTGGGCTTTGATGAACATGTCCTGGCCGAAATAGGGCATTTCTTTTTCACGATTTTTTTCGTTGAAGGCGATTACTTCTTGCAGCGTGTGGACCCTAGCGTCGGGGCCGAGGCGCGCGAGGTAGGCGTTCAAGCCGGCTTTGAGTTCGTAGAGCAGGACGATTTCTTCATTTTTGCCGGTGAGGGTCATGTTGGCGATGTCCGCGGGATCAACGATGTCCGCGCCTTGTTTTTTCAGCACGTCGAGCGATTGTTCCATCAGCGCGTCCACGCCAGCGTTGAAGCCAAAATACTTTCGAACTACGCCGATGCGGGCGTCGCGGAGGCCGTTGGGGTCGAGGAATTGGGCGTAATCGGTGAACCATTTGCCGTAGCCCGCGGCAGTGGCGGTGTCGTCGGGATCCGCGCCGGTGAGAGCGCCGAGCAAGATGGCGGCATCGCGAACGGTGCGGCACATGGGGCCGGCGCTATCTTGCGTGTGGGAAATGGGAATGATGCCGCTGCGGCTTACGAGGCCTACCGTTGGCTTGATGCCTACGGTGCCGTTGGCGGAGGAAGGACAGACGATGGAGCCGTCGGTTTCGGTGCCTATGGAGATGGCGCAGAGATTTGCGGACACTCCGGCGCCGGAGCCGGAACTGGAGCCGCAGGGATTGCGGTCGAGCGCGTAGGGATTTTTGGTTAGGCCGCCGCGGCCGCTCCATCCGCTGGTGGAGTATCTGGAACGGATGTTGGCCCATTCGCTGGGATTGGATTTGGCGAGAATTACGGCGCCGGCTTCGCGGAGTTTTTGCGCTACGTAGGCGTCTTTGGGCGGCTTTGCGCCGACTAGGGCTAGGGAGCCGGCGGTGGTGCTCATGCGGTCGGCGGTATCAATATTATCTTTGATTAGGACGGGGATACCGTGGAGCGGGCCGCGGGGACCTTTTTCTTTGCGTTCTTTGTCGAGGGCGTCGGCGATGGTCAGGGCGTCGGGATTGATTTCGATTACACTGTTGATGGTTGGGCCGCTTTTGTCTATGGCGTCTATGCGGGTCAGGTAGAGTTCGGCGATCGAGCGAGCGGTGTGTTTGCCGGATTTCATGGCGTCTTGCAGGTCGGCGATCGTTATTTCGTCTAGTTCGAAGGGTTTTACGTCGTTTGCGTGGTACGCGGTTTTCGCACGCGTTGGCATGCGCGGCGTTGTCGCGGACTTCGATGGCTCTGGAATGGAGCGATGGCGCCAAGCGCGGCGGCTATGCCGCTTAACGCGCTGGTCTTAAGGAATTTTCTGCGCGGTGGTTTGTGCGTGTTGGGTTGCGGCGTTTCGGGATTTTTCACGGCCGGAGCCTTTCGTCTGGGATTAGCGCGGAGACATGGTACGTCAAGTGCGGCGAGTTGCGCGAGGAGGAGTGTCGTTTTGGGGCGTGCGCGGACGGCAGGTACGTCAAAACCGGGAAAACCAGCAAAACCGGCCCGGTTCGATGATGCCGAACCAGCCCCTGCACAAGTCAACGGCAACTTCAACGGCTGGCGGTCTGAAGACCGCCGCTAGACGTGAGCGGAGCGAATCGAGGCGTTTTGTGAAGCGTTTGCGCGCGGATCACTTCACTTCGATTGTTAGGGTGGCGGTTTTGGTGTTGCCTTTGCCGTCGTCGGCTGTGAAGGTGTAGGTTGTCGTTTTTTTGGGCGAGACTTGCAGGCAGCGGTCGTTGGAGGGCCAGACGTTGGCGTCGGGTGGATCGAGTTTTACGGATTTGGCGTTGGAGACGCCGTAGCACATTTCTACTGTGTCGCCGCGATGGATTATGCCGGGTGAGGCGTAAAAGCTTGCGATTTTGAAATCGCTGCCGCCTAGGGTTTCGTAGGTCTTTTCGGCGTCTTCGTGTTGAGCGGCGGATTGTGCGGCTTTTTGTTTGGCGGCGAGATCTTGATTTTCCTGCCAGCGGGACCAGAAGGTGTAGGCGGTGTACAGCAGGATGAGTGCGACTATCGCGGCGAATACCTTCCACATGGTGCGGACAGTGCGCGGGGCTTTTTGTTCGGGGGCTTCGAGCGTCATGGTATTTCTCCCGAGTCGATCTTACGAGACTTTGTGGTCATACGCGACTGGTGGCTTCAGGGGCTGAAGCCCCTGGTTTTTACGTGGCGCTTACGGCGGGACTGAAGTCCCGCCCTTCCAAAAGCTGCGACATCGGTACTTCAGCGGCTGAACAGTTTTCGGAAAAAGTCAAAAGCGCGCCTCAGGGGCTGAAGCCCCTGATGATAGGCAGAGCTTTATGTCGGAGCTAAAGCTCCGACCCCCTAAAAAGCCGAGTTGTTCCGCAAGCTGTGAAGCCGCACTTCCCTTCCTGTAATTATGTCGTAGCTGAAGCTACGGCCTACAAAGATTCCTTCTCTGCTGCGTCAACATCACGGAACGCGGAGGACGATTTTTCCGAATTGTTCGCGGAGTTCAAGGCGTTCGTGGGCTTGGGCGCATTTTTCTAGTGGGAGGACTACGTCGATTATTGGCTTCAGTAGGCCGCGGCGCAGGAGTTCCAGTGCGGAAAATAATTCGGCTTTGCTGCCCATGTAGCTGCCTAGGATTGTCAGGTGGCGGATGAAGAGATAGTTGATGTCAATTTTTCCGTCGGGGCCGGTGGTGGCGCCGCAGGTTACCAGGCGACCGTTCACGGCCAGGCTCCGGATGCTGTCGTTCCAGGTGGCTTGGCCTACGTGTTCGAGGACGACATCGACGCCGCGGCGATTCGTTAGGCGTTTGATTTCTTCGGCGATTTTTTGGGTGGAGTGATTGATGACGTCGTCGGCACCTAGTTCGCGGGCTTTGGCTAGTTTGGCGTCGGAGCCGGCGGTGGCGATTACGCGGGCGCCGGTGGCTTTCGCGATTTGGATTGCGGCGGTGCCTACGCCGCTGCCTGCGGCTAGGATCAGGACTGTCTCGGCGGGTTTTAGTTGCGCGCGGGTGATCAGCATGTGCCAGGCGGTGAGTGAGACTAGCGGGAACGCGGCGGCTTCTTCGAAGCTGAGATTTGCGGGGATCGGGACGCAGTTGACGGCGGGAGATTTTAAGAATTCGGCGCAGCCGCCGTCTACCATGCGGCCGAAGAGAGTGTAGGCGCGGCAGAGATTGTCTTCGCCGGCTAGACATTTTTCGCACTGGCCGCAGGAGATGCCGGGTTGGAGGAGGACGCGGTCGCCGACTTTTACGTTTGTTACTTTGTCGCCGATGCGGGCTACTTCGCCGGAGATGTCGCTGCCGGGAATGTGCGGGAGCGGGATCGTGATGCCGGGCATGCCGCGGCGGAGCCAGAGATCGAGATGATTGAGCGCGCAGGCGCGGACACGGATCAGGACTTCGTAGGGCGAGATTTTGGGGTCGGGGACGTCTTTGTATTTTAGGACTTCGGGGCCGCCGTGTTCGGTGTAGACGATTGCTTTCATGCGTTTGCCTCGCGCGTGTGCATCAGAAAGCTTTATCAGTGTGGAGTGAATCGAGTCAAGCGTGCGGGCGAGGCGACGAGTCTGCGTCGAGGCCGCGAGAACTTGTGTCGCAGCTACGGCGCTGGTTTATTTTTTGCCAGCTACCCGGCCCTTCGGGGCCGGGCTAATTTATGCCGCGCCGCTGGCGCTGGACTTTGGCGGGGTTCGTATTGTGGCACGATCTCTGAGTCATAACTGCGGTTCAGCGGCCGAAGCGGCGCTACGATTTTGAGATCGTGCCGCGGCTTACGTCGTAACAAGCGGCGGCAAGCCGCCGCACTCCCAGATGGTGCCGGGCTGGCGCTCACAGTGGTTCCGGGCGAACGTTCGTGGATGTCGCGGGTTACACGAGTTTCGCGGACGTCAATGGACGTCGCGGGCTTTTAAGAATATGAGAACTGCTGCCAGTAACGAAGCCAGCATCGTGCTTAGCACGGCTACGGTTTGGCCAAAGGTGTAGCGCAGGGTTTTGTTGTTGCGCAGCGGGGCTGGCTCCTTGTCGCCGTTGGAATCGTTGACGGCTTCGGGGACGACCATGGTGACGGGGTCAACACCTTTGCCGCCTGTGGGGCACGCGTCCCATATTTCCAGGCCGGGCGGGTAGCCGCAGGGCGCGGAAACCGTGGGATCTTTGACGATGACGTCGCACGATTCCTGGCTGCCCACGAGCCAAGTCGCGACTGGATGCGGACGATTGGGGGACGTGGGAACTCCCGGAAATTTTCGGCAATCGTACAGAGATATGGCGGCTCGGGCAAGGACTGCAGTGGCGAGTGTAGAAGTGCAGCGGATGCGCGCGTAAGTTTTGGAGAACGCGCGACTGAGCGATGACTCACGAAGACGTGTAGAAGCGATTTGCAGCCTGCGTGACTAGAACTTGATTACGGTCAGATCCGGAATTCGCTCGAAGTGGCGCAAGTTAAGAGTGGCTATCGCGTAGCCAAGCGACCGCGCGGTAACGCCGATCAGGAGATCCTCAAACGCGAGCCGGATACCCTTCTCTTCTTGCTGTCCTTCGACTTGACCCGCTAACCTCGCAATTTCAAGTGTTACCGGGTAGACTGGTAAATCGCTCGCGAGCCGGTTGATGAACGCCAGTCGACGTTCCTGCTACGCTGGTATCTTGGCTCGGTATGCACCGTGCACCAACTCGGCGATACTCACTACGGAGACGCCAATCTCGACGTTGCCCTGACTTGCGCGGACCTCTTCTAAAATGTCCCGGACAGTATGTTTCCTGCGTTCCGCGGCAATGATTACACTGGAGTCGAGAATTGATCCCACGCTGGAGGGTTCCACGGCCTGCGACGATCGATGATCTCTTCAACGTCATCCGCGAAGTCCGGATCGAGGATAGGGGCGTGTCCGGTTTCTTCTTCGTGTTTCTTTGCAAGCGCGATGCATTCGGAGACGGTACGCCGCTGCGGCTCTGCAGGATGCAGAACCGCTACGGGCCGGGTGTTTTCTTCGATGATTACTTCGGCGCCGGCGCGGACGCTGGCCATCAGCGAGGCGAAGTCGCTTGCGGCGTCTTCTTCGGAGATGTGGATTACGCGCTTGACCATAAGTGGATTATACATTGCTATTCGGGGCGCAAGGATGCGAGGTGCTATGTCGGACACGAGGTGGCAAGGTACGCGGCGGCGCGCAGATTATTTTTGGCGCTGGAGGGCGTCGCGGGGAGTTAGGGCGGCGAAGCGGC
>CAWHGI010000014.1:0-195007 GCA_963828865.1 uncultured Acidobacteriota bacterium
CCGAACTTTCACAAGGAAATTTTAAATCGTTGAATCGGCGTCGGATGACGAGCATCTTCCCCCCTTTAATCGGGCTACTCATTGGGCTACGCTCCAATGGTTGACAATTTGCCTTTACTCAAAGGCGCTAAGAATATCGAGATCGTTGCCTGGGCACCCCGTTTTTTTCAGGTAGCGCGGAAACAAGGATGCAGACGCCCGCTCGGCGTCGCCCTGCTTGACCGAACTTCCGGCGGCGCGGCGTGTGGTATAGGCAAGCTCGGCTGGATTGATGTCACAAGCGACGACATCATGCTGACCAGCGAGCCGGAGCGCTGTGGAACCGGCGGAGGCGACGCAAAACACGCAGCCTTTACCTTCGAACGCTGCGTACTCCCAACCGGGTTTTGCGCGCTAGCGCTTGGCACGAAAATGTTTTCTCGGCGACGTCCCCCTGCACACAAACGAGTATACAATCGACGCGATTCGACTTAAGGCTCAGCAATAAGTTTCGAGGTTGGTTAATCGCTCCGATGAATAAGAGAACGTTCCTCAAACTCTGCTCGACGATCATGGCAAGCGGAGTGGTCTCTCCGCTGCTGGCACGAATGCCTGATGAGAAGCTTAAAAACTGGGCGGGCAACATCGAGTACGGCACCGAAAATCTCTACGCTGCCAATTCAGTTGAGCAGGTGCAAAGGTTGGTAAAAAGTCAGAGCAAACTTAAGGTGCTCGGCACGCGGCACTGCTTCAACAATATTGCGGATAGTAACTACCAATTCCTGTCCTTAAAGCCGATGGACGAGATAGTCGCGCTCGACCAGCAGGCGCGCACAGTGACCGTCGATGCGGGCATGACGTACGGTCAATTGGGTCCGCTGATCGACGCCCAAGGTTTTGCCCTACATAATCTGGCCTCGTTGCCCCACATTTCCATCGCGGGCGCCTGCAGCACGGCGACGCACGGCTCGGGCGAGAAAAATGGCAACCTGGCGACGGCGGTATCGGGGATGGAATTAGTCACAGCATCGGGTGATGTGGTTCACTTATCGCGTCAGAAAGACGGCGAAACCTTTCACGGTGCCGTGGTTGGGCTGGGTGCGCTTGGCGTAATCACCAAGGTCACGCTCGATATCGAGCCAAGCTATAGGATGCAGCAGTATGTGTATGAAAACCTTCCTTTCAGCGTGTTGGCGGACCATTTTGAAGCGATCGAAGCTAGCGCCTATAGCGTGAGCCTGTTTACCGATTGGCAGAACCAGCGCATCAGCGAAGTCTGGCTGAAGAGCCGCATGGACCCAGGGCAGGCTTTTGATCCAACGCCAGAATTTTTCGGCGCGAAAGCCGCTACCAGGAATCTTCATCCCATTGCTGCGCTTTCCGCGGAGAACTGCACCGAGCAGATGGGCCTGCCGGGCCCTTGGTACGATCGCCTGCCGCACTTTCGCATGGGCTTTACGCCCAGCGCCGGAAAGGAATTGCAATCGGAGTATTTTGTGCCTCGCCGACAAGCGGTCGAAGCGATTCTCGCCGTCGAGCGCCTGCGAGAGCAGGTAGGTCCACACTTGTTGATCACAGAAATACGCGCGATTGCCGCTGACAACCTATGGATGAGTCCTTGTTACAAACAGGACTGCGTAACGATTCACTTCACATGGAAGCAGGACTGGCCTGCGGTGAGCAAACTCCTCCCGCTAATTGAAAAAGAATTAGCCCCCTTCCAGGCCCGGCCGCACTGGGCAAAATTGTTTACCACCTCGCCGGACGTGCTGGCTTCACGCTACGAAAAATTGCCTGAGTTTATTCAATTGGCGAAGGCCTATGACCCGCGGGGCAAGTTCCGCAATGAATTTCTGAATGCGAATATCTTCCGCAGTTAGCCAAGCGCGGGCAGGAAGTTAAGGAGCAGTCGCAGCCGGGCCTGCCTTCATGTCTGCTTGGTATGGGGAACCATCCCCATCAATTTCACAATTTGCTGAATGAGAATCCGAACGAACGGATTTCAGGGAATGGGAACCTGGGCGACACCTATGTACTTGTCCGCGCCGCCGTAATATAACAGCCAGCGGTCTTTTTCAGGCACTAGACCTTCGACGAAAACCACGTTGGGGACTTGCCCGATTTTTTCCCATTTCAATTGCGGAGAAAACATCGGTGAGTCGGCGCGAGCGATGACCTTTGTGGGATCATCCTTGTCAAACAACGCCCAACCGGTCGAATACAAGTCTTTGTCATCGGCGCCATTGTAAATGAGGAAAATTCCACTCGGCAGGATCACCGGCGGCGGGCCAGGCTCGACTACGTGTGCGTCGAATTTTCCGGGACGGCTGGTAAGGATCGGGTGGTCGAGCGCGTCGGTCCAGTGCAGCAGATCGGGCGAAGAAGCGATCCCCATCTGGGTCTTGTTCCCAGGCGCGTCACCGAGGTAGTACATCCAGTATTTCCCGTTGATTTTTTCGCTGACAATCGCTCCCGATTTTGTCCATCCGACGTTCCAAGCGCCTTTGTAAGAAGGCAAGATGACACCGTGGCGCTCCCAATGGATCAGATCGCGCGAGGTGGCCAAACACAACTGTGCGTTTCCCTTTTCCGTCGCTTCTCCCGTGGCATGGCTGAATCCTGTGTACGTCAGGTAATACAACGCGCCAAATTTGACGATGCGTGGGTCCTCGACGCCCCCGCCTCGCTCGTAGGGCGCCTCTGCTGACAACACCGGCTCGGCTCGGCGCGCGAAATGGATGCCGTCAGAGCTGGAGGCGTAGCCAAGCGAAGAGACCCCCTGTTGGTCCTGCGCGCGGTAAATCAAGATGATCTGGTCGTCCTTGGTGATCGCGGCGGGGTTGAAAGTGCCTGCGGATTCAAATCCCTGGCCCAGAGGCGACAGGATGGGCTGGTCCGAAAGGCGCGCCCAGTGGGATAAGGGCAGGCGGAGTGCGGCTGTGCCGACTCCCATCACGACAAGCAGGAAAGCAGGAAGAATCGAGCGGCGTGCGCCCCATGTCCCGATCGCTGGAAACCTTCGCATTTCGCTCTCACTCCAATTGCTCGAACACGAGACGACTGCAATTCTCTTAAATTGCAGAAATCCTAACTGATGTACGTAGCGTTCAGGCGCATCGCTTCGTGCCCGGCGATCTGCAAGGCCATCCCTACGTCCTTCCCGGCTGAAGTGATCGTGACGCGATTGTCCGCGGCAGCCGGAATTTCAAATCGCGCTGTGCGCGAGTCCGGCGTCGGGTTGAAGAGAATGAAATGGAGTTCACGCGGAGGAAATTGCTCCGCACTGCGCACGTCGAGCAGATCCAAATTGACCAGCATCAATTCGCGGTCGTCGACTCTTCCCAGGGCCTCAAACATCAGGTACATCCATAGCGATTCCCCTGCGCCATAAATCTCCTTGCCCACATTTCCCGTCTGGCCGCCCAGCTCGAGGGTTCCCAAGTTTTCGTACGGGATGAACTCCGCCGCCGCGCCGGCATGGCTGCCGTAGCAGCGTGAGAAGAAATAAAAATTATTGCGGCGTTGCTGATCGAGGAAGCGGAGAAGGCCGTCCCAGACAATTCCGCGCTTCATGATTCCGGTCCAGGGGAGAATTGTTTCGACGTTTTCCTTGAACGCCGGGTAGAGAATCGACGCGCAGGCCTGAACCATACCGCGGATGTCGTGGTCATTCTGGCTTGGGTCCGAATACCAGTAAAAGAGGCGGAGCAATTGCGAAAGCAGGTACTCGGCTTCGTTGCGCATGCCGAGTTCGGCAGCAGCCAGAGCGCCATAGGAGAGTTCCTGCGGCTCGTGGAACAGCCGATCGGACGGCTCGACGTAAAGCGCGGCAATGGCGCGGCGCCCCTCTTCTAGGTATTCCTGCTTTCCGGTCAGGCGGTGGGCCAGGATCGCGCTCCAGGCGTAAAGACCGCCCACGGCGAAATTCGTTCCCGCACCCTCGCGGCGGTTGCTCGCAATGTGATAATAAACGGGAAAGAGATAGTCAAATGCCTGAGCCGTTTTGCGAGCGGTTTCAAAGGCAGCGAGAAAATTATCGGTCAACTGAGGTGAGCCCGCGAGCATCCCGATGGAGGGATACTTGATGAGTCCACACTCGAAAAAATACCAGGAGTCGATTCTTTCGTCAGGTTCCGGATGAATAAAACGGTTGCTGATAGTGTGCGTATTAGGGTCATAGAATGCGGGCAGGCTCGCGAGCCATTGGTTGCAAAGCGCTTCGTATGAGGGTTGCGACGCCAGCCGGTTGTAGAGCAGCGACGGCCACAGAACGTCCGACACGGCCATGAGCTCAAAATTGTTGGGAGTCTGCTGCCACAGTTTGGAGGTGTCTTTGATATAGGAAAGCAGTCCGGTCTGTCCGTGAACTTCGATCTGCGAGATATCCTTGTTCTGGAGGTCGCCGACGGTTCCGGCAGCGGTGTCTTTCCAAGAAGTGGAGCACCCAGGCCAATTGAGCTTTTCCGTAAAGACAGGAAGCAGCGCCGAAATCCAGCGAGTGGCTGCCTCTTGTTCGGTCAGCAAACGGTCCAGCGAACGCTGTAACAAGTAGTAGGTAAAACGAATTTCTCCGGCCGGCAGGACGTTGCCGGTCAGTTGATCGGCCACCAGGCCTACACCCAGCTTTTGGTTGCCGTCCGGCTCGACCATTGAGACACTGCTGCACCGGTACACCAGGAATCGCGGCAGGTTCTGGAGCGACATCCAGCCCATATCGCTGAAATCGAAATACATCATGGTTTCGACACCGAGGTTCTGGTCGAACAAATAAAGCGCCGGCAGGTCGTTGCCATAAGCGCCGAGGGAATTGCGCGTGGGCTGCTGCAGCAGGATGCGCCTCCAGCTTCCCGATTGGCCTTCCATGAGGGTTGAGGCCGAGCTGAGCCAAACGATGATTTGCGGCTCGACGCGCGAGGATTGACGAAGCGCGAGTGGCTGAGGAAGCGTCAGTGTGGTGCGAAAGCGGAACCATCCGGCGCCGTCCGCCTCTGGGAGGGCGCTGATCTCGCTCGCCCAATCGTAGGATACTTCTGTTCCATCGCTCGCTTGACCGTGGGCAATCCCGCTGACCGTCACGTGGTTTCCCTGATTGCGCAACTCTGTACTTTGAAAGTGAAAAGAGGGCCCAGAGATCAATACATTGCCCGCAAGGGTTGCAGGTTTCCATCCCTCCCCCGAGCGCAGGAAACTTTGAAAGGTCAACGATTCGCCCACGGGAGAAAGTGCGAGGCGCTGGCTCGTGTTTTCAATAATCAGGGGGTCGGCGGCCGTCCGGTGCTTAAGTTCCAAAGGCTCCGGCGAAAACAGCAAGGAAGATGAGGAAAACGCGTTCCCGGCCACCCCCGCCAGATACCGAACGAATGAACGCCGATCCATCGAAGTGGTCAACAAGTGTCCCGAAGGCTGATTTTGACTTCTGCCCGGGGGGTGGACCGGGCAGAAGTCAGCGCGCGATTAGTAGGTGAATCGGAGGCCAAACTGAATGTTCCTAGGACTGGACGTACTTGTGACAGCGCCGAACCCGCAGGCAAAAGGACCTGGGCAATTTGGATTTGCGGCGTTGGGTGATGTAAACGCTTGCGTGCCCAGTTGAGGTCCGCCGACATTAGGTACAAATATATGCCTGTTGAAGAGATTGAAAAACTCGGCACGGAAATCGAGTGTGGCGCGTTCACCCCATAGGCGCGTTTTCTTGCCCAACGTAAAATCCTCATTCTTGGTGGCAAAGAAACGCGCGTCCGCCAGAGAACGCGGCTCATCGCCGAACGTGAACGGAGCAGGGACCGCAAAAGCATTCGGATTCCAGAAGGGCGTATTGAAAGGATTGAAATCGCCCTTGTTGGTTTGCGTGACGCCCGGGACCACATTGACGCGCGCAGCCCCGGTAAAGTGGCAGCCCGCGAACAGGACATCGCCGGCGGTGCCGCCGCATGGCGCATAGACTTCCGTCGGCGTTCCTGACTGATAGGTAAGGATGCCGGCTACATACCAACCGGAAACCAGGCGATCGGCCACGCTGCCGGTATCGTTCAAGTATTTTTTGTTGCGGCCGAGGGGTAGCTCGTACACGAAGCTGCCCACAAGCGATTGCGGTGTATCAAGCTCGCTAACCGCCTTTTCGGCCTTGCGATCGTACGAGTTCTGTCCGATGAATTCGTTGGTTCCGATGAAGCCGGAAACGCCCGGGCCAGAGGAATCGGCGTCGGTGAGATTTTTGGAAACGGTGTAAGAAACCAAGAAATTGAGGCCTTGCGCGAAGCGTTTGTTTACCTGCAGTTGCATGGCGTTGTAGGTGGAATTTCCAGTACGGTCCGGCGAGAAGGAGTTGTCTTCTTGGTTGAAGTCACCGTACTGCGGGAAAGGCCGCAATGCTTGGGCGATTGTCCCGGTGAATGTGGGGTAAGGAAGCGTAACGCCCGCGGCGACAGCATTCGGGCAAGGACCCCCGGGCCCCAAAGCCAAGCAACTGGATTGCTGAAGCAGGTCGGGGCCCAGTGACAGGAAAGTTGGATTCACCTGGTTGGGAATGATGTTCAGCGCGGGCAGGTGCGTGCCCTTGGAGCCCACATACGCGACGCTGACGAGTAGGTTCGAGGTAACTTGCCGCTGGACATCGAGGTTCCAGGATTGGATATCGGCAGGGCGTCCGGTGTCTGGGGGGACCAGAATCACACCACTGTTTCCGTTTTGGCCCTCGGGAGTGTAAGGTCCCGAGGGCGGCAGGTAGTGCGGAACGCCGGCGTCGATCTGGTACGGCGCAAGATTCGCGGCAGTAATTGTCTCCCTATTGAAAAAGCCCAGGCCGTCCTGGTCCGCGAAAGACCCTTCCTTGAGGGGCTCGTAGAAGATTCCATAGCCTCCACGGATCACGGTCTTGGCATCGATGCTGTAGGCAAAGCCGACCCGGGGGCCGAATGCCTTGTGATAAGTGTTCTGCGGGCGTGTCTGGCCGTTCCTTCCAGGGCCGCTTCCAAAGTAGGTGTAAGCCCCCAAAATGTTCCCAGCCCCGGGGTTCGGCAGGGTGGGATCGACCGCCGAAAAACGATCGAAGGCTTCCGACGCGGGAATATCGGTGTCGTAGCGCAGGCCGTAGTTAAGCGTGAGCTTGTGAAGAATCCGGTAAGTATCTTGCGCGTAGATGGCGTAGTCCTTGTAGCGAACGCCGCTGAAACTGCCGTAGTTGTATTCCGACTGATTGACCAAGCCGAACATGGCCGTGGCGACCGCTTCGCCGCCGACGCCGGATGCGTTCGCTGTTTGCAGCGCGTTGAAATCGAATTCGCCCGAAGATGTGGTCAGACGGCGCACATTAAATTGCAGGAAACGCGCTTCGCCGCCGAATTTGAATTCATGCTTTCCCTTCACCCAGCTTACTGCGTCGCTGTACTGGAAGACGTTGTCGGCGAATTGGGAATCGCCGCAGTTGTTGAGGGCTTCTTGATACGGGGTGCTGACGAATATAAAGCAGGGCAGTGTGGTGTTCTGCACACCCATCAGGCCGATCTTTGTGACGTAATCCTGGCCCAAGGTATTGGAAATCTCCCCGCGGAAGCGCCGGCTGAATCCGGCAAGAAAATGATTTACCAGCGAAGGGCTGAATATGTGGTCGTCACCGATCCGGAAGTAGCGCGTGTCCTGGGGTATGGCCTCGCCGAAGATAGGACCGAGAGCGGAAAACCCGCCCGTATCCGTGTTGTCGTAATCAAAGCCGACGAAAAGGTGATCACTTGAAAAAATCTTTTGATCGTACTTAAGATCGTAGATATTCGCCGTGGTCCTGGAGATGGTGGGGTCCACAACGTTGTTGGTGAGGCCGCCGTTGGTAGGAGGGAGCAAGGCGAATAGTTTTTTGATCACCTGGCTTTGCGTGTAGTTCGGGTCGTTGGACAGAAGATTTCCGGGGATCGGAGTGTGCGTCGTGGGGTCGAAGATCTGGGTGCCGCTCGGATTGGTGCACGTCGTGGTTGGCGTGATACCGGGGCACAGGCCAGAGAAGTCTCCGTTGCGGAAGGATTCCGGAGGAAGGCTGAGAATCGAAGTTCCGCCGGTGTTGAAACGGAAGCCTTCGTAGGCGAAGAAAAAGAACGATTTGTCCCGGCCATCATAGACTTTGGGAATGTAGACCGGGCCGCCAGCGGTGGCGCCGAAATCATTCTGGGTGTCAACCGAGCGGGGAAGCCCCTGCGTATTGTTCGTCCAACTATTGGCGTCGAGTGCGCGATTCCTCAAGTAGTCGTAGGCGGAGCCGTGAAACTGGTTGGTTCCCGACTTTACGGTGAGGCTAACAATTCCGTCTCCGGATTGCCCGTACTCAGGGGAAAAGTTGCTTTGTAGAACGGTGAATTCCTGCACCGCATCGGGGGAGACGCCTTTGTTCATCTGGGTATTCGGGGAAACCAAGGAAATGGAAACGCCATCGACGAGGATGTCAGTCCCGTTTTCCTGCCCGCCGTTAACCTTGTAGTCGTCAGTGTTGTTTTGGCCGGGGTTGTTGCTCACGTTGCCCACAAACCCTGGAACCAGGGTGATGAACTGCACCGGGTTGCGAGGGCTTCCGGAAACTTCGAGCGGGAGATTTTCGATCAGCGGACGCTCAACCGTCGCACTTATATCAGAAGTCGCTGACTCGAGCTGTTGGGCATTGGCATTCACAACCACGGTCTGCGTCCGGTCACCGATCTGCATTGAAATATCAATAGTTGTGGTAGTCCCCACTGATACCGTCACTCCATTCTGAATATACTGCTTCATGCCCGAAAAATCGGCTGTGACGGTATAGTTGCCCGGGGGAAGGTCCGGCAGGGAATAGACGCCCGCGCTGCTGCTATTTGCCGCGAATGAGAGTGCCGTATCTATATTCTTGGCGGTTACCGTCGCACCGGAGATCGCCGCACCACTTGGATCTGTAACGGTGCCTTCCAGGCTGCCAGTATTGTTCTGCGCCGACACTGGCATCGCGAGAAGCAACGCGACAGCAAGATACAGTACGCTTTTCACCTCGACCCTCCCCCACGTAGAGCTGGGCCGTTCGGGCTACTTGCGCATCCCTCGCACGTAAAAGTCAGTAGATCCTCGCGCAGCCCAACACGGCTAACCAATTCGGCGTGACTTGCGTCTCTGGGGGAGAAGGTTAGAAGGAAGGACAGGCGTCCACAAGGGCTTCGCGTGTGAATTCTTGGTGAATCACCAGGCCTTAACGGGCTGCAATTTCAATACCGCAGTAGAAGTCTGAGCGGGGAGCAAGGCGGGAACCTTGACTCGCCTCCGGTGTGGGACTATTATCCAACCCATTCGTGTTTGCAATAGTGCTTTTGCACTAACACAATATGGCTCTCACTCATCCGGTTTCGCCCGAAACTCCCATTGCGGATGAACGGCTGCAGTTAGTCCATAGAATTGTCGAAAGCTCCGCTTTTCAAAAGAGTTCGCGCCTGCGCGATCTGCTTATCTACCTGACCGAACAAACGATCCAAGGTCATGCGCACGACCTCAGTGAACACAACATCGGACGGGAATTTTTTCATAAGCCTTCCGGCTACAGTCCTTTAGAAGACAGTGGGGTTAGGGTCCACGTCCGCCAGCTCCGTCTGAAGCTCCACGAATACTTCGACGAAGAAGGTAGAGACGAGCCGGTCATCTTGATCATCCCCAAGGGATCCTACGCCCCGGTATTCCGACCTGCACCCAAGCCTTCGACAAAGGCAATGGGTCCGGCAGTGCAATCGCCGCCCGCCGCGGAGCCAGAGGGGGAAAGGCGAGCCGTCCTTCCATGGATCATCTCCGCCGTCTTGATGGTGCTTCTGGCTGTTGCTGGATATTTCGCCCTGCCACCCGCCAACACACCGGTCACCGCGAATGAAAAGCCTCCGTGGCCTTTCTCGCAGATATTTGACGCGCGGCACCAGACCACCATCGTCGTGGCGGACAGCAACTACGGAATGTACAGAATTATCAAGGAACAGCCAGGCTCGCTCGACCAATACCTTCGCCGGGATTTTCTGCAGGATCCGGCGATCGCGAAGGCCGGAATACCCAACGCTCGGCTGAATGAGTACATTACCAACTCTTCGCTCACTTCTTTTGCGGACGTCGCGGACGTGGTTTCGATGTTGAAGATCGCCGGGCCTCTGGCGAAAAACGTGGTGGTCCGCTTCCCGCGCGACCTCGGAATGCGCGACCTGGACCATGACAACTTTATTTTCATTGGAAGCCCGGGATCGAACCCCTGGGTTGCACTTTTTGACAGCAAGCTGAATTTTCGCGAATCTGAAGCCGTCGTGGGAAACAGCGCCAAGGCCTTTGTGAACACTCAGCCGTTGGCGGGCGAACAAAAGAAGTATGAAGGTTTGCGCTGGACCGGCACGGTCGGCGAAGACTACGCCACGATAGCGCTGCTGCCGAACACGACGCACGACGGGTGCGTGCTGGCTTTGCAGGGTCTGCAGCAAGAGGGCACGGAAGCGGCCGAGCGCTTCCTTGCGGACAATGAAAACCGCAGGATCCTGAAGTCCGCGCTGGGATTGTCTGCGAAAGACGACCCCACTGAGGACGTCTGGTTCGAGGCGCTGGTGAAGTCGAGAACAGTGGCGGGGACTCCGAATTCCACGTCGCTCATTGCCGTGCGCAGAATCCGCTGAATCCGTACCGGGCTATAGGTTAGAAGTAATGCGATCGCTGCTGCTCTTATACTCCTGTGTTTTCTTGGCGAGAAAAATCGGACGCTGTCGAACTGTGGGCAGCCGGAGATCGCGCTGGGCGTGCCGGCACCGCAAGCGCGAATGAGAGCATGATGCGATCATTTTCGACGTTTGTTGGCACACTCCCGCGTCGATTCGTCTTCGCCGCAGGCGCTCTTCTAGTAACCGCGGGGCTGGCGCTGGGAATTTCGTCGGTGGCTCGCGCCCAGCAAACCGATGTCTCGGGGCAACAGCACATACTCGAGCGGGCGCAGGCGGAGCAGAAAAATGGGGATCTCGCTGCCGCCGCGCGTGATTACGAAGCCGCGCTCCAGGTCGATCCCGGATTCGCCGAAGTCCGGGTGAATCTCGGATTGGTCTACCAGCTTCAGGACCGATTGCCAGAAGCGATGGACGAATTTGCCAAGGCTCTCAAAATCCGTCCCACGCTCCCCGGAGCGAATTTTTTTCTGGGAGTGGACTACTGCAAGGTCGGCCGATCAGCAAAAGGTATTCCGTATCTGGAAGCCGCTGCCAAAGAGCAGCCGGAAAAGAAGGATATCTGGATGTGGCTGGCAACGGCCCAGGAACTCTCCGGGCAAATCGACGCTCAGGCGGCCACGCTCCAGCACGCTTTAACGATTTTCCCGAACGACGCGGATTTCCTCTACGAACTCGGGACTGCCTATGAAAAGTTGGGGGAGAACGCGGTCGATCAGCTAAGCGTTTCCCACCCCGCCTCGTTTCGCAGCGAAGAATTACTTGGCGAAAGCTATACTTCGAGCTCGGAATGGCCTGTCGCGGTCCTGCATTTTCAGAATGCGATCGCTCTGGCCCCCTCTGCCGTCGGCCTGCACACGGAGCTTGGCGAAGTGTACTTGCACGCCGGCAACTGGGGCGCCGCAAAGCCGCAATTTGATGCAGAGCTGCAACTTAATCCCCGCAGCGTACCGGCGATAGCGCGGCGCGGCGAAACAGAGATTATTGAGGGGAGTATCGATGCCGCGCTTCGTGACTGGGCACAAGCCGTGGCCATCGATCGCAGGCAAACCGAGCGGATCCTGGGTATTTCCGAACCGGACGCGAATGTGGCTGCCGAGCAGCTCCCCGACGAGATTCGAGCGAAACTCGCAGAACTGCTGCCAGAATTGCGCGCCCGCGCAACTACGGACGCGGAATTTGCCGTGGAGTTCATCGCCGCACAGAGTGGAGATCCACCGCAGTCGAAGACTGTTGAATCCGCTTCCGCATCCGGAGCGTTCGCTGGGACTTCGGACGGTGGTTGCACGCTGACGATACTGCGCCGCGAAATGAGTGAGGGAAATGAATCCAGCGCAGCGGCGTGCGCACGCCGCTTGGGCAAAACCGGGCTTGCACCAAGTCTCCGGGTTCAAGTGGCTGCAATATTTTTCGACTTGGGCGACCAGGTCACCTCGCTTGAAACGCTAGAAGGGCTGCCGCCTTCGGAGGCCGCGTCAGCGGACGCACTGTATTGGCGGGCGCGCTCCTGCGAGCGGCTCAGCACACGTGCATTTCTCACACTTTCGCGGACTCACCCAGACTCGTTTCGCGTGCACCAGCTTCTCGGCGACGTCGCGGAAGCAAAAGGCGAGGATGACAAAGCGATCGAAGAATATCGCGCCGCGATTGCCCAGAATCCTTCGGCGCCCGGCCTGCACTACACCTTAGGACATATTCTGTGGAAAGACTTAAAAGTTTCCGAAGCGCGCCAGGAGCTCGAAGCCGAGCTGGCTCTGAATCCTCACAACGCCGGAGCGCTTGAGGACATGGGTGACACCTTTCTGCTTGAACATCAGCCCGAGAAGGCCCTCACCTACCTCGAGCCAGCACTGGCTGCCGACGGTCAGAACCCGAACGTGCACCGCGATCTGGGAACTGCCTATTTCGATTTGAGAAAGCTCGCCGCGGCCGAAGCGGAATTCAAAATCGCCGTGCCCAGCGATCACGACGGCTCGGTTCATTACAAGTTGGCGCGCGTTTACCAGGCGCTCGGAGAAAAGGACAAGGCGTCGCAGGAATTTGCGATATCGACGGAGCTGAATCGCGAATCGCACGCGAGGCTCGAAAAGCGAACCGAGCGGCTCACCGAAATCGAAAAATCGTCCCGCGAACCTTAGGGTGACAATCGATCGGCCACACTTTATGAGCGCCCTTCGCGCTGTCTGGATCGTTCACATTTTCGCGCTGGTGGCCCCACTGTCCGCGGCGCAGGTTCGGGATTTTGCTTGGTCCCCGCCGCCCCAGAGCGAACCGGAGAATGCCGAATTTCAAAAGGGACTTCTGGCGCTGAAGAACAATCGACTGGACGATGCTTTGCAGGCGTTTACCGTCGCAGAGGCAGAAACTCCAGGTGACGCACGAGTGCATAATTTCCGAGGAATCGTGCTGGCGCAGCTCGGTCGCAACGACGAAGCCTTGCCAGAATTTCGGCAGTCCATCCATCTTGACTCGCAATACGAAGATGCTTTTCGCAATGCAGGTTTTCTCGAGTGGAACGCGCGTTCTCTGGAAACCGCTCAGGCGGATCTGCAACAGGCCCTTCAACTCAAGCCAGAAGACAAGTACGCGCGCTACTACCTTGGGCGTGTCCGCCTGGAAAAGGGCGAGACCGCCGAAGCATTGAGAAACCTAGAGCAATCCGAGAGCGTTTGGCCGAACGATCCAGATTTTCTAATCGATGTGGCGTACGCCTACGCCCAGGCCGGGCGAATGAAAGATGCTGGCGACGTTCTGCAACAACTACCGAAGATTTCACTGAGCGATACGCAGACGGCGCGTTTAGCAGCCGTCTATGTGATGACTTGCAAGTCAGACATGGCCATTCAATCTCTGGACGAAATTAACCGCAAAGGTAATTCGCCAGAAAAGGACTGGCTGAAATTTGATCTGGCGCTCGCGGAACTCCAGGCCAGAAGTTACGCCGCGGCGGAGGAAGCCGCGCAGCAGTATTTGAGCCGTTTGCCGCAGAATGCCGCGGCTGAAACAAAAGCTGACGCGGATACTCTGATCGGCATTACGGAGGCGCGGGCTGGCAAGGGCAGCGACGCCGCGGTGACGCTGGGCGCGGCGGCTCATCTGGCGCCCCAGCAAGAAGAGCTGTGGCTGAATCTCACGCTCGAGCTGATGCAACTTAGCCGCTACGACGAGGCGATTTCGGCAGTCGAGCAAGGTTTGGTGGCGCTGCCGAAATCTTACGCTCTCCATCTCCGGCTGGGCGCCATCTACCTGGCCGCAGGCCGCTATCCTGAGGCGGAAAAATCATTTCGCGTGCTCACCGATGATGGGGATCCCTTGCCCACAAGTTATGTGGGCTTGGCACAGGTTATGTTGCGCACGGGGCGCGCGGCGGAAGCCGCGTCCATGTTATCGGACGCGGAAAAGAAAATCGGGCCGGTCTTTCTACTCCTTTACTTTCAAGGTCTGACGCTCGAGCGCGCCGGAATGCCCGCTGAAGCGGTTGTCGCCTACAGTCGCGCAGTCAGGATGGATCCAACCAGCGGCGGCGCGCGCCTTGGGCTTGGCAAGACCGATTTGGCGGCCGGCCGGGTGAACGATGCGATACGCGAATTGAAAGAAGTGCTGCGGATCGATCCCTCGAACGCGCAGGCGCAGCGACTCCTCAGCCAGTCCTACCGGAAAGCCGGAGACCTGCAGAGCGCGGCGAGATATGCGGCTGCGCCCGAACCCGAACAATCTTCATCGAGCGACGCCGATCGTGTTGTCGGCGATTTTATTTTGCCCGATTGGAAAATTCCTCCCGCCGACAACGAATAAGAGAGCGTGCTAATGCAGCTCGGGCATCTCTTGACGTCGTTTCTGTCGCCACCTACCATGAACAATCCGATGTTCCGCACGCCAAGCACTAGAGGCGCGAATTGAAACGCAATTCCGTAGGCGCCCTTGCCGCGCTCACAGGATGGTTGGTCGTTGGCGGCCTGACTCTCGCCGAGGGCACGCAAACAGTCGACGAATCTTCCGCGCACCCGCTCGCGAGCTTCACGGATGTCGCTCAAAAAGCCGGTATCACGATGGAGAACGTCTTCGGCGGCACGGACACCAAGCGATACATCATCGAGACGACCGGCAACGGCGTCGCCGTCTTTGATTACGACAACGACGGCTGGCCCGACATTTTCGTCGTCAACGGCACAAGGCTCGAAGGATTTCCTTCGGGTAAAGCTCCGACCAGCCATCTCTACCGCAACAACCACGATGGCACGTTTACCGACGTGACCGAGAAGACCGGCCTGGCTATGACCGGGTGGGGTCAGGGAGTCTGCGTCGGGGATTACGATAATGACGGTTGGGAAGATCTCTATGTCACCTCTTACGGCAAGAATCGTCTGTTTCACAACAATCACGGTGTTTTTACCGAGGTAGCCGAAGAGGCGGGCGTGGCGGGCAGCGGCAAAGCTTGGGGCACCGGCTGTGCGTTCGTCGACTACAACCGTGACGGCCGGCTCGACTTGCTGGTCGCGAACTACGTGAAGCTGGACATCGCCTCCACTCCGGCTCCCGGCGAGGGCACGTTTTGCGTCTGGAAAGGGGTGCCGGTGATGTGCGGGCCACGCGGGCTGCCAGGGGACAAGAACATCCTGTACGAGAATCTCGGTAATGGAAAATTTGCGGACGTCACACAAAAAGCTCGCATCGATCGCACTAACGGAAAATACGCTTTCGGCGTCGCCACGCTCGATTACGACGATGATGGCTGGCCGGACATTTATGTGGTCTGCGACAGTGCGCCGAATATCCTCTATCACAACAAGCGCGACGGCACTTTTACTGACGAAGCGGTCACAGCCGGTGTAGCCTTCAACGAAGACGGGCGCGAACAGGCGGGGATGGGCGTTACCGTGGGCGATTACAACGGCGATGGCCGACTCGACATTTTCAAGACTAATTTTTCAGAGGACACGCCGACGCTCTATGAGAACGCAGGGGACGGAACCTTCACCGATGTCACCTTCAAGGCGGGTCTTGGAAAGCACATGCAGTACCTCGGTTGGGGCACGATGTTTTTCGATTTCGACAATGACGGATGGCCGGATTTGATTCTCGCCAACGGCCACGTCTATCCCGAGGTGGAAAAATTTAATCTGGGCAGCGGGTACCTGGAATCGCATCTCCTCTACCACAACAACGGAAACGGAACCTTCACGGATGTCACTTCCGAGGCGGGGCCGGGCATTTCCTCGCCTGCGGCAGCCCGCGGTCTGGCCATCGGCGATTTTTGGAACAACGGGCAGCTCTCCATCGTAATCAACAATATGAACGCTCCGCCGAGCCTGCTGGTGAACTCCGTGCACTCAGCGAATCACTGGGTCGGCTTTCGCACCGTGGGCTCGCGTTCCAACCGTGATGGCATCGGCGCCAAGATCACCGTTCACGTCGGAAAGCGAATTCTGGTCGACGAAGTCCGCAGCGGTTCGAGTTACATTTCGCAGAACGATCTTCGCGTGCATTTTGGTTTGGGCTCGGCGACGCACATCGAATCCGTCGAAGTGCGCTGGCCCAGCGGGCTTACCGAACGCTTCAACGACGTTCCGGTAGACGCAATTCATACCCTCAGCGAAGGGTCGGGAGAGCCCTTGCCAGCCACAAAACAGTAACTTGCGAATCCGGCAAGAAATTTACGGCGAAGGTTCTTGTTCTACTTTGCCGGCTCGTCTACGCGCAGGAACTGGTCTGCGGCAATATCTGTCAGAGTTTGGACAATCCCGCTGGGCCAACGAATCCCCACCTTTTTTGCGGTTCGGTTGGCGCCCAGCCCGAAATGAACACGCTTGTCGCTCGCCGATAAATAGCTGCTCGCGGTGCTGACGGTCTCCATCTGCGTGCCAATGTCGGTCGTGACGCTGACTTCCGCGCCGATTGCATCCCGATTGCTCTTGTGTCCCACCAGGAGAAGCGTCAGCCAGTGATTCGAATTCGCCGTAACGTTTCGAAGGATATGCGCTCCTCCGTCGTTCGTCGTGACAACGGCGTCTACCCGCCCGTCGTTGTCGATGTCGCCAGTCGCCAGCCCTCGTCCCACCCACGGCCGGGAAAAAACTTCTCCGCCCTCTTTCGAGACATCCACGAAGCCCCGGCCGGTGTTGTGGACGAGCAAGAGCGGCTCGCGATAGCGCAGGTGGGGCGAAGTCTTCTCGATCGTGTCCAAGTCGTGCCCTTGGGCGATTAACAAATCCTTCCAGCCGTCATTGTCGATATCGAAAAACCGCAGCCCCCACCCTGAATGCGCTAGCGTCATCTTTCCAATGCCCGATGGATACGTGTCGTAGCTAAACGTGCCGTCGCCATTATTGCGGTACAGCGAATACATCTGATTGGCTAGGTCGCTGACGATCAAATCGGGCAGGCCGTCGTTGTTGTAGTCGGCGAAATCCACGCCCATGCCCGCGAAAGAGTGGCCCTCTCCGTCAACCGACACACCCGCCTCGAGACCCTTTTCTTCAAACGTGCCGTTTCCCAGGTTGCGATACAGAAATTCAGGCATGGAATCGTTGGCAATGAACAGGTCGATGTGTCCGTCGCGGTCGTAATCCGCAATCGCAACCCCCAGGCCTTTTCCCGGCTCTCCCATGCCGATCTTGCTGGAAATCTCGGTAAAACGCCCATTCCCGTCGTTGTGATAGACCAGAGGGGCGACCGGCTTGAACGAATCCGGATGGCAGTAAACTCGGTAGCCCTCGCGGTGCTCGCCGCACCACACGTCTGTAAAATCCCATTGCATGTAGCGCAGCACCACCAGATCGAGCAACCCGTCATTGTCCAAATCCACCCAGGCCGCGCTTGTGGACCATCCGCTTCCGCCCACTCCGGCCTGGGCCGTAACGTCGGTAAATGTACCGTCGCCATTGTTGTGGTAAAGCTTGTTGCCGCCGTAGGCGGTCACGTAGAGGTCCTCGTATCCGTCGTTGTCGTAGTCACCGACAGCCACACCCATGCCATAGCCAACGCCCGCCAACCCGGCGTTTTCGGTGACATCCTCAAACCTTCCGTCCGGCCTCTGGTGGTAGAGCCGGTTCCACTCCTTCGGCCCCCGCTTTACCGGGATACTGTCTTTCGGGCTGGGATCATCCAGCGTTGCGCCGTTCACCAGATAGAGATCGAGCCGCCCATCGTTGTCGTAGTCGAACAGCGCGACTCCCGAGCCCATCGTCTCGATCAGATATTTTCGTGAAGTATGTGAAGCGACGTATTGAAAGTCCACCTTCATCGGGGCGGTAACGTCCTCGAAGCGTTCTGCCGCTTGATCCGCTTCCGAAGTTCTCGTCGCATGGCTTGGGAAAACGCCCGTAGCGCAAAGCATGCCAACGATGGTGATGCCGATGGTTGTCAGCCGGCCCGTGTGGAGATCCATTGATTCCCAGCGAATATTCACAAAGCAGAGCTTGAATCTTACCGCAAAATGCCGACAGTTCGCGCGCCCTCCGAATTGCTCCGACTCACTCTTTCAATAAAATCTCCTCCGCTGTCATTGGACTGCAGGCGGCGAAACCAAAGACAAAGGAACAGCGAGATGGTTAGAGAATCGCTGGCGAAATTCAGCCGGCAGTTTCGTCTGCGGTCAGCTTGCGCGTTTTATTGGGACGTAGTCGCGTCCCAAGTAGAGCCGGTAGCCGCCGGTTTCCAGGTCGGCGAGCAGCTGGAGGGGCGTAGGGTGTTTGAGGTCGTTGTCCACTTGCCCGACGATTTCCAGCAGATTATTAGCGCCGAGGTCCGTGACAATAAATTTCTCGCTATCCATAAAACCAATTCCGTACGCGCCGGGTTTCAACGCTTGCCCGTTGATTTCGACGGATACTTCAGTGATCAAGTATCCCTGGTATTTTTGTTTTATCCCAGTCGAATAACCCGAATTATCCACCAAACCTGCGAGAAAGTAGAAGCCGTCGGCAAAGTGCACGCCTCCGGTATTTCTGATCTGCACAGGAGCCACTTGCCCGCGATAGAAAACCGCGTCCGGGAAAATCTTCGCTGTGATATCCGCGGCCTTCAGAACCGTGTCTTTGGAGGATGCAGCCTGTGCGAATGCGTGCCCGCCCATCGCCAGAATCAGCGAAGTTGCCGCGAGAACGAACTGCAGAGATACCCCTGAAAATCTGCGCGCGATCATCATTTGTTCCTCGCCCTGAATTCAGCCGCTCTGATGTAATCCGCCGAATTGGCCGCATTGTATATCAATATTCTTTGTCTTTCGAAGCGCACGGCAAGATGACTCGCCTAGATGGGTGAAACAACAAGGTGCCTCAAGTTCAAGTCCAGGGGGAACGGAGGCATTCAGCGGTTTCGCGAATCGCAAGCATGTTCTTAGGGGGGCAATCGATGGATGCGCAGGATCTGGACAGCCTTCATTGTCTTGCAGGAATGCACGGGCCACCATGCAACCTTCACCCCGGGTGGGTCGAGGAATTCATGGTTCCAAATGCTCAGCCCGCAGGCGTCAAGATTTTTACTTGACAACATCCCCACTCCGGGAGTAAAAGCCCTAGCCATCAACAGGAGCGAGCGCTCGCTTTGATTGACGAGATCGAACGCTCTGGCGAGCGAACCGAATAAATGCCTAGACTTCTGAGCAATACGATCGAGAAGAACAAACGGAAGATCGCACGAGCCGCCCTCCAACTGTTCACGCGCAAAGGATTCCACGGCACGACAGTGCGCGAAATTGCCAAGAAGGGCGGCGTATCGATGGGGAAACTCTACATCTACTACGATACGAAAGAAGACATCTTCATCGATTTGGTGCAGCACTTGGGCCGCAAGATGGAAACGATTCGCCAGAAGGAACTGATCCCCCTGATGGCATCGCTGGATCCCGATTCACTTAGAGCACTGGCGAAAGCGATTGGGCGGGTCGTCTCGGAGAACCTGGATTATTGGCGCTTGATGTACATCGATGTCGTTGAGTTTCGGCACAAGCACTTCATCCATAGCTTTCGGGAAATAGCGGGGGGACTTCGTACGTATGCAAATGCGGTGATTCGGGAATCGAAGGTCAAATTTCCACCCGGAGTTGATCCCTCGCTCGCCTATACCGCCATTTACCTGCAATTCTTCACCTATTTCTTAGCCGAGGAGCTTTTTGGAGCCAAGCGACACCTGGGGATGAGCGACGAAGAGGCGATTGATCAACTCGTTCTTCTTTATACCGGAGGACGAATCGTTGCGGGCCGACGAGCTTAACGTTGGGGAAAAAGGAGAACTGTATGCGAAAACTCCGTTGGACGATGGCACTTTCGATTTTGGGAGGGTTCTGGCTGTTCGCCGTCGGCAAGGCGGAAGCGCAATCTACCACGACGGGACAGATCACGGGATTCGTGAAAGATCCCAGCGCCGCTGTCATCACCGAAGCGAAAATCACTTTGACCAGCGACGCGGGAGTACAGCGCGAGACCGATAGCGATGGAAGTGGTCGGTATTCTTTTTCCTTTCTCCCGCCCGGCAACTATGGGATAGCAGCGGAAAAGACTGGGTTCGGCAAGGCCACGATCGAAGGCGTCACCGTCCGCATCACCGCAATAACCAGGCTTGACATCCTGCTTGAAGTGGCCACGCAGAAGGCTGTCGTTCAAGTCACGGCGGAAGCACCCTTGGTGCAGGAAGATAATGCAGCGCGCGGCACGGTCATCCAACAGCAGGAAATCCGCCAGCTTCCCCTGCCGACCAGAAATTTCCAACAACTCCTGACCCTCACGCCCGGTACGTCCGGCCCCGTTCAGAACTCGTCCGATTTGGGCCGCGGGGACGCGCCGATCTACGTCGATGGACTTCGGGCCACTTCGAATTCGGTGATTATCAATGGTGTGGACGCGAATTCTATTGGAACAGGATCTACGCCAAATCTTGCCGTACCGGCCACGGACTCTCTACAAGAGTTTATCATTCAGACCAGCCAGTACGACGCGTCGCAGGGAAGGGTAGCCGGGGGCGTCGTGGCGGCAGTAACAAAATCTGGAACGGATGAATTTCATGGGAATCTTTACGAATTCTTCCGGAACACCGTGCTGGACGGCAACAATTTCTTCCTGAACCGCTCCGGTGTTGCGCGCCCGCCTTACGAACGGAATCAGTTCGGAGGCACCTTTGGCGGACCCATTAAGAAAGACCGCCTATGGTTCTTCTTGTCCTACCAGGGAAGCCGCGAGAAAAACGATATATCGTTGACGAATTCGATCGGGACGGTATTCGTTCCCCAAAACCTTTCGAATGACCGCTCGACGGCGGGCATCGATGCATTCGCGGCATCGTATGGATTGGCGCCGTGTGCTACGCCTCCGACCACCTTTACTCTGCCCGCATGCCTTGATCCCACAGCGCAGTTTCTTCTGCAAGCGAAATTGCCAAACGGCTCCTACGTAATCCCTTCGGCCCCGAACCCCACGGCAGTAGCCGTTGGCGCTGTACCGCAACCGGTCGCGGTACCGGTCGTGGCTAACTCGATATTCCGCGAGGACCAGTTCAACACGAATCTAGACTTCAAGGTATCAGCGGCGAACCGGTTTTCCGCCAAGTTCTTCGCGGCCAATAACCCCGCCACGCAGGGCCTATTCAATCTGTTCGGACTAGCGAATGCGCTCCCGGTACCGGGTTTTGGGGGAACCGCAAATCTGAACCAAAGGGTGCTGGCACTCGACGACATTCACGTTTTCTCTTCCCACGTGGTGAATGATGCGCGGTTTGGACTGTCCATCATCACCACGGGCTCATCTCCCCAGGAGCCCTTCACGGCCGCAGAGTTGGGAATCTCCTCGCCACTCGCGAACCTATTCACTGGCATGCCGGAAATCTCGGTCGCCAATTATTTCGATCTTGGCGCCAGTCCTTTTTCCGACAACAGCGCAATCGAAAAGACCTACACCGTGGGGGACACCTTGAGCTGGCAAGAGGGCCGGCATAATCTGAAGTTCGGCGCCGAGTACAAACATCACAGTTTGAACGAGGATTTCAATCTCTATACGCGCGGCCAGATTTTCTTCCTCGGGCTCGTGCCCAGCGGACCGTTTGCGGGAAACAGCTTTTACGATTTTCTCGGCGGACTGGGTGATTCGACGGGACTGACGATCATGGGCTCCGGCCTCAACAATCGGGATGTTCGCGCACAGGATTGGGGCGGATTTGTCAACGACGACTGGCATTTGGCGGATCACCTTACGCTTACGCTCGGGCTTCGCTACGATTTCTTCGGTCCTTTCACCGAAGCGCAGGGACGCTTCGTCGGATTCGATCCGACCAGGATCACGACCGTGACCATTCCCGGATTTCCTGCAGGCGACAACGTTGCGATTACCGGGGGATTCGTTCAGGCATCCAACGCGAAAACTCCGTTGCCGGGAGTGCCGGAAGTCCAACCGTCGCTGGTTCCGCCCGACAAAAACAATTTTGCACCACGAGTCGGTTTCGCGTGGCAACCACTCGCTAACTCAAATCGTTTGGTCGTGCGCGGCGGCTATGGCATTTATTACGACAGGGCAAATTCCCGGCTCCTGAATAATCAGCTCCTCAACTTCCCCTACTACACTCTGGCACAAGCGGTCGAAACCCCCATCGCGACCCCATTCGTTCAAGTTCCGCAGCCGAGCAGCTTTCCTCTCACTTTCAATAACCCAGCGCTCTTTCCGTTCGGCGGTCCGCCGGCATTTCTGCCGCAAGCTCCGACTCCTCTTTCCCCCACAGGAGTAGCGGTCGTCTCCGCCAACGGCATTTACCCGGACATTCACGACTTCCGGACGCCCTATGTCCAGCAATACAGCCTTGGCATCCAAAACGAGTTCGCGAACAACTGGCTGCTCGATGTCAGCTATGTGGGATCGAGCGGACGCAAATTGTATCGCCTGGTCGATCTCAACCAAGCAATCGCCCCAGTGCCATTTTACCCGGGGCCATTGAGTCCCGGGTTGTCGAGTCTTGCTGTGCAGGGCTTTGGTGTGCATGCCATGCAAAGCTCATCCAATTCGAGCTATAACTCTCTGGAGGCAGAAGTAACCAAGCGATTCTCGTACGGGCTGCAATTTCTCGCCTCCTATACCTACAGCCACTCGCTCGATGACTACTCTGGCGACCCGACCGGCACGAGCGACGTCACGGTCGTTCCCGGCAATCAGGCACCCGGCTTTCTGAACAACTACGCGAGTTCCGACTTTGACCGCCGCCACCGCTTTGTGTTCAGCGGCATCTATGACCTGCCTAAATTCTATAAAGGGGAATCACACTTTGCGGGCCAGGCGGTGAATGGCTGGGAACTTGCCACCGTTCTTACACTGCAGAGTGGCACGCCATTCTCCGTGCTGACCAACGAAACTGCCTACGTGCAGGCCCGCGCCGACTTCGTGGCAGGGTGCAATCCTACCCTTAGCGGCAGCGTGGAATCCCGCCTGAATGAGTACTTCAACACGTCTTGTTTTACGCCCGCAACCGCGCTAGGAGATTTTGGCACTTCAGGACGCAATATCCTGCGCGGGCCGAATCAGAAAAATGTAGATATTTCCATTATCAAGTTTTTCCCCGTCAACGAGCGGATGAAATTTGAGTTTCGCTCGGAGTTCTTCAACGCGTTCAACACGGTCAACTTCGCCAACCCGATCAACATTGTCGAATCGGCTGCTGTGGGACAGATCGTCGCGACTACGACGGGTCCCCGCATCATCCAGTTCGCGCTGAAGTTCAATTTCTAGCACGAGGTCTGCAGCGTGCGCAGTCCTCCCGGGCCTGGCGGACGGGTTTCTCCGGGTTGAACGGCAGAGTGGGAATGGTCGCGGTCGCCGAACTCCCACAATTCAGTCCACCGAGGCGCGATGACTGTGGGAAAGTTTTCTCGACAAAGTTCGATAAGAGTGACTCGTGCCGCTCGCGGCCGGGTATCCGGAGACGGGGTAGAATTGGCGTTTGGCTACTGGCCGGGTCGTGGTCTGCCGGTAGTTGCTCTGCACGGGCTGACGGCTTCACATATGAATTTCGTGGGCATTGCCGAAAGTCTGGCGGGCCGATGCGCGGTCTTTGCGCTGGATCTGCGAGGCCGCGGAGATTCGGACAAGCCAGCGGGCCCCTATGGGATGGCTCAACACGCCCGCGATGTGGCCGAGGCGATGCGCGTTCTGGGATTGGGCCCCAGCGTCATCGTGGGGCATTCGATGGGCGCATTCGTGGCAACTGCGCTCGCGGCTCAGGAGCCGAGTCTCGTGTCCGGACTGGTCCTAATCGACGGGGGATTTCCGCCTGATGTACCTGCCGGCGCTTCCCCTGAACTGGGATCGAACGCCGCGCTTGCTCAGCGCATCGCTCAGTTGCGTCAAACCTATCCTTCCCGCCAAGCGTATCGGGAGTTCTGGCGCGCGCAGCCACATTTCCCCGCCGAAGAATGGAGTCCCTGGGTCGAGGCGTTTTTGGACTACGAAGTCGGCGGCGATTCGCCGGTACAACCGAAAGCTTCGGAGGCGGGGGTACGCGCTGATTTGGGGGCAGCGTTTGAGCGCGACGCAATTATCGAACGGCTGAGATCGATTCGTGTTCCCACACTCCTGGTGCGGGCCGAGCGCGGTTTCACGCCGGCTCAGGCGCCGCTTTTCCCGGACGCACTCGCCGCGCAAATTCGAGAATACGTTCCTGCGATCGAGGATCACAAATTGGCCGGCACCACGCATTATACGATCGCACTGGGCAAACGGGCGGCGATGGGGATTGCCGATCTCGTCTGCGAACTGGCCAGCCGGCCTCGCTGTTGAGTGGCTGCCCGAAAATCGGCTGAGAACATGCTTACGGAGGAAGCTTACCGCCATGTCGGAATGGGGATGGACCGCTGGGACCGCTCGCGGCCCTGGAGGCTCGCGCAACTTCAAACTCTGGATGGCAAAAACGCTGGAAAGAAATTCCCCTTGGCCCCTCGTCATGTTGTTGCACGGTTGTACCCATGACGCGCAAGATATGGCGGAAATCACCGGGATAAATGAGATTGCCGAAGCAAGCGGGTTCTTGACCGTATATCCCGAACAGTCGCGCTTGGCCAATATGATGAAGTGCTGGAATTGGTTTGAGCCGAAGCATCAGGCTCGTGATGCTGGTGAACCCTCGATTCTTGCGAACGTGGTCGAGCAAATTCGCTCAATCCAAAATATCGATCCCGAGCGAGTTTACCTTGTAGGTGTTTCGGCCGGCGGCGCCATGGCCTGCATTCTCGCAGCCACCTACCCGGAACTTTTCGCGGCTGTCGCGGTTTTTGCCGGCGCGGAATTCCAAGCCGCCACCAGCGTCTCCGACGGGCTAGCGGCGATGCAGCGCGGCGGTCCGGATCCGGCGCGGCAAGGACAACTTGCCTTTGCGGCAATGAGCGGCGGGCTGGCACGCAGGAAAAGGCGGCGCATGCCTGTGATTGTCTTTCATGGCACGGCGGATACCCGCGTCAATATCGTGAATGCGGATCAGGTTATTGCCCAGTGGAGTAAGACGAATGCATGTCTCGCGGCTGAGCGTTCCGAGAACGGCTTTGCCCTGGCAGAGGAAGTCGTCTCCGGCGAAGCGCCGAACGGTTACGCCTTTCGCAGGCACATCTACCGGGAGCCCGATGCCAGCGTGCTGATGGAAAAGTGGCTTGTTCAGGGACTGGGCCACGCCTGGTCCGGCTCCCCCAAGGCGAGCAAGTACGGCGATCCCAAGGGCCCCAACGCCAGCGCGGAAATCTGGCGCTTCTTCTGCGAAGCTGGATCGGGCCGAGCGAGTTCTTTGCTTTCCTCAAAATTGGGGCAACGAGAAGCTGGCGACGAGGGAGGAAAATGAATATCGGCTCGCTGCTTCCAGGCCATTCCCGCCATCGTCCGGAGCACACCGCCGTAGTTTTTGCTGATCGCAGACTGAACTTCCGCGAATTCAACGCTCGGGTGAATCGGCTGGCCAACGCCCTTTCCAGTCTGCACGTGAAGAAAGGCGACAAAGTCGCGACAATCCTGCCGAATTGCCTCAACTTGCTCGAAACGTACTGGGCTGTAGCAAAAATCGGCGCCGTCGTCGTGCCACTTAGCCCCCTCCTGCGAGGAAGGGCCCTCGCAGCGCTGCTTCGCGATTCCGACACGGGGACAATCATCTCGAGTCCCGAATTTGCCGACACACTCGGCGACATCCGGCACGAGCTGCCAGGCATCGCTGACACTCGCTACATCCTGGCTGGCGCGTCGCGAGCTCCGGGATTTCAAAGCTATGACCGATTGACGACTGAAGCCAGCGCCTCCGAGCCTCCCTCGATAGAAATCCTGGACAGCGATCCCTACAACGTTATTTACAGCAGCGGAACGACCGGAACTCCCAAAGGAATCGTACACACGCACTACGTCCGTTCCGTTTATTGCCTGATGTTTGCCGCGACGTTTCGCATGCGACCCGAAAGCGTGGTGCTGCATTGCGGGTCAATCGTTTTTAATGGAGCTTTCGTCACTCTGATGCCGGCGCTGTATCTGGGCACAAAATATGTTTTGCACGAGAGCTTTGATCCGCGAACATTCGTGGAAACAGTGGAACGCGAAAAAGTGACGCATGTGATGCTGGTGCCATCGCAGGTTGTCGCTCTACTGAGCTCGCGTTACTTTTCCTCTGAGGCACTGCGGAGTCTTGAGATGATTTGCACCGTCGGCGCCCCGCTGCATCGGGAGCACAAACAGAAGCTGCATCGCTGCCTGCCGGATCGCTGCTATGAACTCTACGGTCTGACAGAAGGATTCATTACCGTCCTCGACAAAACTCACTACGCCTCGAAACCGAATTCGGTCGGACCTCCGCAGCCATTTTTCGAGATGCGGATCGTAAATGACCAGGGAAAGGACCTGCCTCCCGGAGAGATCGGAGAGATCATCGGGCGCGGGCCGGCGCTAATGCCGGGCTACTACAAGCGCCCTGATCTCACCTCGCAAACGATTGTGGATGGCTGGTTGCATACGGGGGATCTCGGGTACGTGGACGAGGATGGGTTTCTTTACCTAGTCGACAGAAAAAAGGACATGATCATCAGTGGCGGCACGAACGTGTTCCCGAAGGATATTGAAGAGATCATCGTGCGGCATCCTGCGGTGCAAGAGGCGGCCGTGTTTGGCGTTCCTAGCGAAAAGTGGGGAGAGACACCACTGGCAACGGTCATTCTGCGGCAGCCAGCTGACGTTACCGCCGAAGAGCTGCGCGATTGGATCAACGAGCGTGTGGACGCCAAAAATCAACGTGTCCATGCCGTTGTTATCGTGGAGGAGTTCCCACGGAGCACGGCGGGCAAGACGCTCAAGCGTGTTCTGCGAGATCCATATTGGAAGGGCCGCGACGTGAAGATATAGCCGTGGCGTCCGTCCCGTCCCGCGCCTGAAAGTTGAGACGAGGAGGTATAGCGCCGTACTCTTGGATACTGGCACGGAACTTGCCTTCTGGCCAATTTTTGGGAGTTCTTATCGCGAATGATCTAGCGCCCGGACGTCCCGTCCATCGGATAGCTCACGGTAAGAGTCAAACTTTCCTCGCGCCTGGGGCCGCCCAAGGCAGCCCCAGGACTGTTCACCCAAGTTACCGCACCGCTTCGAGCGGTGACGAACGTAACATTTTCATACTGCACCTCGTCCTGTACCGACGTCTTCACCTTGTGGCCGCGGACTCCGCTGAAAAAGAACGCGATGCGTGAAACAAAAGCCCAAAAGCAGCGGAATTGAAACTACAGAAATGGGCGGGAGCGACCCCACTTTTTCGGCTTTCAGCCGCCCAAAAAAGTTCGTGGGGTCGCTCCCGCCCTCTTCAATACGACGCGACAGTTGCACAGTCGCGTCCACAGGCGACAGTACCCAACAGTAGTAAGGCGCACATAGCAACGTAACCCCTCCAGCGATCGCAGCCCTGAGGGCGAAATTATTTTTGTCGCTCAGCGACACAAATTTCTTTTCCAACACTGAATAGGTAAGTAGAGGAGGAGATCTTGCCTCAGTCTCTTTCTGGGGAAGAGCCGTAATGGCGCCCACGCTGTCAACCATCAACCAATTCCCAGTCGTCGCCCTGCCGGCTGGAGTGGGGTCTGAGGGACTCGGCCCTAGTCCATCAGTGAGACAGCCTCACTTCCAGCTCCTAATCCGGCGACGAGAAAGAATCGATGGATCTGGTTGGTTCGCGCATTTGAGCGAGAGTACCGATGACGAAAGTGCTCTCGTGGAGCGTGCAGAGACGAAAGGAGAACAAATGTGGCAATTCTAAAATCGCCGCCAAGACCACCGAAGAATGAAACGCTTCAAATTCGTGTCGAGGAGGAAGTCAAAGCGAAGCTCCATAAATACGCTGAGTTCATCATTTCTTCTGAATCGTACGTCGTCAGCGAGGCGCTGAAGTTGCTGTTTCGAAAGGACGATGAGTTTAAGACTTGGCTCGACGAACAAACTCAACATACCGACCAATCACAAAGCAAAGGTTAGTTCGTTTGGCGTAACTCCGCGAGGCCATAAAAGCAGCCTGTGTCGATGTAATGGCGATCGCAGATACAACGTTGTAGCGACCGCATACGCATCGCCCTCAAGGCAAAGGTTCTGAATACACCTCGACCGGTTGCTGACCGGAGCGGCGTTCACTCAAACCAAATTCTAAGAAAGGTCCCAAAGTTCAGATTGGCAATCGACAACGCCCGACTTATGATACCCGCATGCATCAATCCGACGCCGGTTCGACGAACAAGGAGAAAATCCATGTCACGTCGGATCGTGCAAGATGCAGTCGTGGGCATACCCAAGCCTCGTCAGCGTGGGTACGTCTATCAGAAAGGAAAAAAGAAGGGCGAGTCGTGGAATCCCCGCGAGCGTTCGTACGGTCGCTACCGAATCGACGTTCCCGGAGAGCGCGGTCAGAAGGAAGTCAGAGTGGCTCTAGGATATTGCCGCGACGAGCTGGACGCTATGCTTAGATTGCAAGTGGAAATGAAAAGCGCTGGAGCACTCGACTTAAGTAAGGTCCGAGAATGTGTTGCGCCCGCCGTCAGTTTCCGCTCGCAAGCCGCATGGTGGATCGATGAGATGACCGCGGGGCGGATCGTTCACGCAAAGAAGCGTGAACGCATCGACCCCAATACCATCTCCGCTTACCAAACCGCCGTGGTGTATCTGAATGAACAAGTCGGCGATAGACCGCTTGCGTCGATTGATAATCCAGAAGCACGGACGCTCATCGCAAAGATGGTGTCCGAGCGAACGAAGGACGGCAGGCGTCGCTTCTCCGACAAGACCGTAGTCGAGTATTTTCGCGTACTCCGTAAGGTCATCGCTTCGGCGTTGGACGAGAAATTCAATCCTGTTCATCAGCGGGAGTGGAACCTTGCAGCGATCTGTTTGCCACGCGTTAACCCGAAGAGGCAATGTCGCCCGACCTTCACGCCGAAGGAGATGACGACACTGCTGTCGAAGGCTAACGGCCAGTACCTTGTCTTTTATTTTTTCTGTGCCGTTACTGGGTTGCGGGTGTCAGAAGCCATTGCAATAGAAATCGACAAGCACATCGAATCTGATTGCTCGATTGTCTACGTACGCCAGCAGCGCGAGAAGCACGTGGGCCACGTCAAGGAGCACCTCAAGACCGAATCGGGGTGTCGCGACGTGGACATTCACCCCGATGCTGCTGAGATCCTACGTAACTTTATCGGGAATCGTAGGACGGGCTTTCTATTTCAGACTGCAAACGGCAGGATGTTCGATCCAAACAATATCAAAAGGGATAGCTTCAGCTCCATTTTGGAAGACATGGGTAGGGCTGAAGCGGGAACGCGGTTTAACGTATTCCGTCGTTTGCGCGAGGCCGTACTGCAACGCAGCGAGGCACGCCAAATCCTAATTGATTATTGGATGGGCCATTCGAACGCTAGCATGGCAGACCGCTACGGAAAACAACTCGTGGAAGACGTTGAATACAGGCAGCAGCAAGTTAAAAAAGTTGGCCTGGGATTTGACCTTCCTCCGTCGTTATTTGGGCTACGTGGGCTACAGATACTCGAAGGCAGCACCGCAGCCTAATCAGCAATCCGATGAAAATAAGGGGGAAGTGGTCGGGGCGAATGGATTTGAACCATCGACCTCCTGGTCCCGAACCAGGCGCGCTAGCCAGGCTGCGCTACGCCCCGACCGTGTAATGCGGGAGCGCTAAACAGTTTAAGCTACCCAGCCAACATGCGCAACGGCCTCGCTGCGCGCCCCTCAGAAATCTTGTTTCGATTTTGCCCGTGGTGACTTCCGCGCTTTTCGCCAGTAGATCATGCCTTCGCGAAATGCGGATTCGCTAGCGCGTACATTACAACTGCGAAACCGCGATGCGTCGTCTCTCGTTCGAACTGCATCCCCAACTTTTCCATGATGCGCGTGGATGCCACATTCTCCCGCATCGCGATTGATACGATCCTCGACAATCCTGCGCGCTCGAACCCATCGTGCATCGCCTCTCGCGCTGCTTCCGTCGCATAACCCTGTCCCCACCATATCGGGCCCAGCCACCAACCAATTTCAATTTCTGGCGCGCCCTCCAGCTCGACCGGCTGCAATCCACAGAAACCGATCATCTCGCCCGTCTCTTTATGAATGAGCTTCCAGAAACAAAACCCGAACTTCGCAAAATGCGCGACTTGTCTGCGCGCCCACTCGCGAATCCGCTCATCGGGCCAAGGCTCGCCATTCGAAATATAGCGCACCACGTCCGGATTGGTCGCAAGAGGACGCAGAAGCACCCAGTCCTCCGGCTGCCAAGGCATCAGGCGCAATCGCGCGGTTTCAAGCATTTCGAATTCAGCGTGGGGGTTAAGCGGTGTGGGCGTGCGGCTTCGCGGCCTCGGGCAAACGAATCAGTTTCGCTTCCGTGATCGAAGGAATCGCGCGAATCTGCTGCACCACGGCACCATCCACATTGCCGTCAAGCCGCACCAGAGCCAGCGCGTCCGCGCCCTTTTCGGGTTTGCGGCGTCCCAACGTGAACGTCGCAATGTTCACGCCCAGATTGCCCAGCGCCGTGCCGATCTTTCCGATTACGCCGGGCACGTCAACATTGCGCGTAAGCAGCAAAGTGCCTTCCAGCGGCGCCTCCAGCCCGATGCCGTCCATCTGCAAAATTCGCGGCGAACCGTCCTGCGCCACCACGCCTTCCACCGTTAATTCGTGCCCGCCGTTCGTCGCCGCGACTTCGAGGGTATTCGGAAATCCGCGCTCCCGCCGCCGCGTAGTTTCTTCCACTATCAATCCGCGCGCAGCCGCAGCCTGCGACGCATTCACCAGATTCACTTTTTCGTCCAGCACGTTATTTAATATCCCAATCAACACCGCGCTGCGAATCACGTGCGACCCTAGCTCCGCCGCTTCCCCCGCATAGCGAATGTGAATTCGGCTGAAGCTCGCGGAAGGCGCGGCCTGCGCCACAAACGCGCCCAGTCGCTCGCCCAGCTCTAGATACGGACGTAAGCGCCGGTACTGCTCCGCGGAAAGCACCGGCATGTTCACCGCGTTGCGAATCAATCCTTCCGCCAGATAATCGCGCACCTGCTGCGCGATCAACGTTCCTACTTCCTCCTGGGCTTCCGCTGTGGAGCCCGCGATGTGTGGCGTCGCAATCAAATTCGCCAAGCCAATCAGCGGCGAAGTTTTCGGCGGCTCCTGCGCAAACGTATCCACGGCCGCGCCCGCCAAATGCCCCGAGCACAATGCTTCCGCCAGCGCCGCTTCGTCAATCAATTCTCCGCGCGCGCAATTGATCAAACGCGCGCCTTTCTTCATCTGCGCGAGCGCCGCTGCATTGATCATCTTTTCGGTCGCTGGACTCAGCGCCGTGTGCAGCGAAATCACGTCTGAGCGCTTCAGCAAATCCTCGAACGGAATCAGCTCCACTTCCAATTCGCGCGCCGCCGCCGGCGTCACGTACGGATCAAACGCCAACACAGTCATCTCCAGGGCTCGCCCGCGCCGCGCCACCTCCGACCCGACCCGCCCAAGGCCCACTAGCCCCAAAGTCTTGCCGCGCAATTCCATCCCTGAAGAACTTTTCTCCCAGCGCCCCGCGTGAATCGCGGCATTCGATTGCGGCACTCCGCGCGCCAACCCCAGCAGCAGCGCAAACGTATGCTCAGCGACGCTCACTGCATTTCCGCCAGGCGTATTCATCACCAGCACGCCGCGATTCGTCGCCGCGTCCATATCCACATTGTCAATTCCGACGCCCGCGCGGCCCACCACGCGCAACTTCTCCGCGCGATCGAGCAGCTCGCGAGTCACTTTCGTCGCGCTGCGGACCACCAGGCCATCCGCGTTCGTGATTTCGTCCAGCAACTTCCCAGCCGCCGGCAATACAATCTCCCAGCCGGTTTCGCGCAAAAGCGCGATTCCACGGTCGCTAATTTTGTCTGCAACGATAATTTTCATCGTAAGAAGCGTAACGGCTCACTCCAAGCGTGTCAAATGCGTTATGCAAATTCATCAAATAATTTTTCGCAAGGTTCGTCTGTTTCAATCTGAATCGCAGCCATTGCGCCGCCTTTCCCGCGCACGCGAATCGAAATCCGTGTGCTATTCTGTTTTGCAAATCGGGGGACAACGAATGGGCTACATTGACCGCATCCAGAGCGATTTGACGGCCGCCATGAAAGAAAAGGACGAGCTGCGCCTCAGCGTCCTGCGCATGGTCAAAAGCGCGCTGAAGCTCAAGGAAATTGACAAAATGCGTCCGCTGGACGACATGGAATCGCTGCAAGTCCTGCAAACTCTCGTCAAGCAACGCAAGGAATCCGTCGAGCAGTTCACCCAGGGCGGCCGCCAGGATCTCGCCGACAAAGAAGCCAAGGAAATAAAGATTATCGAGCAATATTTGCCTGCCGCTCCCAGCGACGAAGAAATGCGCCGCGCCATCGAAGAAGCCATCTCCGAATCCGGCGCCGATTCGCTGAAACAAATGGGCGCGGTGGTGAAAGCCGCCCGCGCGAAACTCGAAGGCAAAGCCGTGGACGGCAAATCGCTCAGCGACAAAGTCCGCGAGCGCCTCACAGAAAAGGCCGCAGGCAAGCCGTGACCCGATGCGAGTCTTCCATGTTGAATAACTGGTCGAAGCAGCGGGTCTCAGCCCCGCCCTTTACGTTAGGCGCGACTTGAGTTGAACGGCGCAAGACGATCTTTGCCTCTGGAGGAATTGATGCGCAACGCGTTTCGAATATCGGCGGTCTTGCTTGTGATTTCGATTATCGCTTTTGCTGTTCCGCCGCGGCTCGCAACCGCAATCGCCGCGCCCGGCGACTCGTCCCCTGAATCAGAAATCCGCTCTCAAATCGAATTGCAAGCCGACGCGTGGAACCGTGGCGACATTGACGCCTTCATGAACACGTATTGGAAATCGGACCAAACCGCTTTCGTTGGTGCGAGCGGCATGACTCGCGGCTGGCAAGGCGTCCTCGACCGCTATCACAAAAATTATCCCGATCGCGCGGCGATGGGCCACCTGACTTTTTCCAATCTCGAAATTCACATGCTCTGCCCAGACGCCGCCTTCGCCATCGGCCAATTCCAATTGCAAAGAGAGCACGACGCGCCTGCCGGGATGTTCACGCTCGACTTCAAAAGATTTGCCGAAGGCTGGCGCATCGTCCTGGATCACACCACCGCCTTTGCCGTCCCCGCTCATTAACCCAATCAACGACTAATATTAGAGAAGCCGAAGGCGCTCTTTTAATTCTGCCGTTTTTCCAAAAAGCCCTTCTCTCGGTCTCCGTGCCTCCGTGGCAGATTTCCGGTCCGTTCCTGTTCCGCAATCCCCACTTTTCAGAGATAATGAACGCCACCAAAATGTCGAGCGTCTTTCCCAACCCAAAAGGAGCTTCCCTTTGCGCGCGGTAATCACTGGCGGCGCCGGATTTCTCGGTTCACATCTCTGCGAATTGCTGCTGGAAAAAGACTGGGAAGTTCTGTGCCTCGACAATCTCGTCACCGGCAGCGATTCCAACATCGCACACCTGCTGCCGCATCCAAAATTCCGTTTCGCTCGCCAGGACGTTTCCCGTTACATCGAAGTTCCCGGACCCGTTGAAGTCGTCCTGCACTTCGCTTCTCCAGCCAGCCCGCCGGACTATCTGAAATATCCGATTCAAACTCTGAAAGTCGGCGCGCTCGGCACGCACAATTCTCTGGGCCTCGCGCTCGCGAAAAAAGCGCGTTACCTGCTCGCCTCCACTTCTGAATGCTACGGTGACCCGCAAGTCAGCCCCCAGCCGGAAAGTTATTGGGGCCACGTGAATCCCGTCGGCCCGCGCGGCGTTTACGATGAATCCAAGCGTTACGCTGAAGCCATGACCATGGCTTATCACCGCTATCACGGCCTCGATACGCGCATCGTGCGCATCTTTAATACATACGGCCCGCGCATGCGCCTGAACGACGGCCGCGCGCTTCCCAATTTTCTATACCAGGCGCTCGTCGGCGAGCCCATCACTGTCTACGGCGACGGCAAGCAGACGCGCAGCTTCTGCTACGTCTCCGACCTGCTCGCAGGAATTTACAAATTGCTCGAATCAAACGAGCACGAGCCCACCAACATCGGCAACCCGCAGGAAATTACCATCCTGGAATTTGCCGAACGCGTGCGCAAACTCGTAGGCGCAAAAACTCCCATCGTCTTTCATCCCCTGCCGCAAGATGATCCCAAGCAGCGCTGCCCGGACATCACCAAAGCCAAGCGCCTGCTGAATTGGGAGCCCAAGGTAACCTTGGAAGACGGCCTGCAACGCACCTACGAATATTTCCGTGAAAAAGTAGCTCAGTCCGCACAAGCAAAATAGCCTTACGACTAAAGCGCCAGGGCATTCGCTAGCGGGGAGCCAGAGATGAAGCAGACAACAGCACTGCTTTATATTCTGACGGGCGTCGCAGTCACCTGGTCTTACGTTGTGATAGCCGGCGCGATGCTCGGTATGACTACCCCCATCTTCAGTTTAAGAAACACGCTGGTCGATGGGCTTTGTGGTATGGGTCCTGCAATGCTCGTTCTTGTCGGACTGACGACTGCCTTTACAGCTTCGCGGAGAAGCCTGCTCTGTCTTCTGGCTGCCGTTGTCATACTCGTGTTGCTGGGCTTGTTGACGGTGCCGCCAATCGGATGGTCATACGCGAGCCGACTGTTCTTAATCCCCGAGGCACTTTCTCTTTTCGTCGCGGCGATCCTTGTCGTATGGATCAAGAAGCGATGGATTTCGGCAGCACTCGCAAGCGCACTGTCAGCGCCTTTATTCGTTTACGGTTCTGCATCTCTCGCATATGGCGCCATTATTGGAGCATCGCGCCCTACCCTCGCGTCGGTTTGGATTTTCGTTCCAGCTTTGTTAGGGATTCTCGCATTCGCAACGGCCGCGTGCTTTCGGATTGAATAAGAGAAGAACGCGAGCTTTGCCCCGTCGGCGACTGCTACCCGCGACAGGTCTACAAGCTTACGGCAATGTAAGAATCAATCCGGCCGGCCCATCGAATAATATTCGAAGCCGTGGCTCTTCATTGCCGTGGACGTCAGCAAATTTCTTCCATCCAGAATCAGGGGACGCGTCATGGAATCGCGAATGCGGTCCCAATCCAGCTTGCGGAATTGTTCCCACTCTGTCGCGATCAAGAGCGCTTCCGCGCCTTCCGCCGCGTCGTAAGCCGTTTTTCCAAACTGAACTTGCGGCAGAATTGACTGCGCCTTTTCCATCGCCTCCGGATCGTAAGCGCGGACGCTCGCACCCTCCGCCAGTAACGCCTGAATCAAATCAATCGCCGGCGCGAAACGAATATCGTCCGTATTCGGCTTGAACGCGAGGCCCAGCACGCCGATCTGTTTTCCCTTCACCACCCACAAAGCCCGCCGGATTTTTTCCATGAAATTGTCGATCCGCCGCTTGTTGATCTTTTCTGCTTCCTTCAACATGGAAAAATCCACGCCGGATTTTTCCGCCAGATGCACGAACGCCTGCAAATCTTTCGGCAGGCAAAATCCGCCGAATCCGAGCCCCGGACGGAAAAAACTCGTTCCAATTCTCGGGTCCATGCCCACCGCGCGCACCACTTCGCCGATGTCCGCGCCCAGCTTCTCAGCCAAGTCCGCCACCATGTTCGCGTAGGAAATTTTCACGGCCAAAAACGAATTCGACGCGTGTTTGATCAATTCCGCGCTATTGATCGTCGTGACCAGCCACGCAGGCAGCGGCGTATCCGGGCAAGCCGGCGCGTGGATGGGGCACTTGAATTTCCGTTCCAGCACGGGACGATAAATGTCCCGCAGCTGACGCTCCGCGGTTTCATCCTCCACTCCTACCACGATCCGGTCGGGGTGCAGAAAATCCTCGACGGCGGTTCCCTCACGCAGAAATTCCGGGTTCGACGCCACGCGGAACGTCATGCCGCTTTTCCGCCCATACACGGTGAGCGCGCGTTTCAATTCTTGGCCGGTCTGTGCGGGCACCGTGCTTTTTTCGACCACGAGCTTCGGCCCCTTTGATTCTGTGGCGATCGCCCGCGCCACGTGGTCAATCGCGCTCAAGTCCGCGCTGCCATTGGGCAGCGGCGGCGTGCCCACGCAGATAAAAATCGCCTCGCTCGCCTGAATCGTTTCCGCGGAATTGAACCGAAAACTCAGCCGCCCTTCCTTGCGCGCCTCGTCAATCACCGTGTCGAGTCCCGGCTCGTAAATCGGCAAGCGTCCCGCGTTCAGCGTCTTCAGCTTTTCGGCGTCGCTATCGGTGCAAATCACTTCATGGCCCAGGCCCGCCAAGCACCCGCCAGTCACCAAGCCTACGTAGCCAGCGCCAATCACGGAAATCTTCAAGGTATAGCTCCCATTTTAAGTGCGGATTAGAATCACTTTTCTAACGGTCAATTTTACACAGGGAACCGCGTGCGCCCGAAAAAATCTCCGCGGTCCGCCCCTGGTCTGCAATGCGTCAGGGCTGCGCGTGCGGTTGCACCGGCAGGCCCACCCAGACGTTCAGTAATCCCATGTATTCCCGCATCACGGCGAGCGCGTCGCGCGTATTTCCCCACCAGCGTTTGGCCACGAAGGGGTCATCTGGCGCGTTACGCACGATCAGCCGCGGCTCGTTTCCCACCAATTTTCCCCAGAGTGCTTTCACCCGCCGCGTATGCTCCGGCGAAGTCACAATGATGGCCGTGTGTTTCCCGGTGCGCCTCATTTCGCGCGCGATTTCGCTCACTTCTTGCTGCGTATTGATAATGATGTCCGGCAATATCACAATCGCGGCTTCCGGCACGCCCCGATGAACCAGAATCTCGCGGTTGTATTCTTCCTCGCCGATGAAATGGATCCCCAGCGCGGCGAGTTCTTGCTGCGGCCCTTCAGGGCAGGTGACCCACACTTCTGGCGCGTAACCGGCCTTGTAAAGGCTTGCGGCGCCGTTCGCGCGATACGGCATTCCCCCGCTAAGTACCACGATCACGTCAGCCTCACTCAAAGGATCTTCGCGCACCAACCACGACCCGGCATCGCGAAATGCGAGCGTGGCGAGCGTTGCGGCCAGCAGCACGATCAGCAGCAGCGTCCAGCGCAAACGATGCTTGCGGCCGGAGTTCGTCGCGGACGTTTCCGTCGCCGTCATCACGTTTAGCGCTTCTCCAGCAGAAAGTTTCCCGCCACTAGCGCATCCGCGCCCGAACAAAAATAACTGCGGACTGCGTCGCGCGGCGTCACCACCAGAGGCTCGCCAAATAAATTGAACGACGTATTCACCAGCATCGGCGCGGGAGCATCGCGCCCCGAATCATTCAGCAATCTCCAGAAGAGCGGATTGTCCGCCGCGCGCACCACGTGCAGACGTACCAAATTCCCTGGCAAAAGAAATCCCCGGGGCAAGTCCGCCAGCAATTTCCTGCCTGTTTCATTCGCTGTCGCCATCGTTGTCAGAAAGCGTCCGTTCGCCGAGCACTCAAAATATTCCGCGCAGCGCTCTTCGGGGATCGCCAGTGCAAACGGCCGGAACGCCTCCCGATGCTTCACATAATCGTTCAAATTTTCCTTCACGTAAGGAGCCCACGGCGAAGCCAATAAGCTGCGATTGCCCAGCGCGCGCGGGCCAAACTCCGCCGCGCCTTGAAACCACGCCACAATCTTGCCGCCGTGCAACAACCGCACGGTTTCAGTAATTTTGCGCTCGTCGGAATCGCACCAACGATATGTCGCTTTGCAATTATCCAACACAGTTTTTACTTCCGCGTTGGAATACGCCGGTCCCCAATAAGGCGCCTCCATCGGCGCGACGCGCGCGCGCCCTTGCGCCGCTTCGCGATGCCAAACCAGCCACGCCGCGCCCAACGCCGTTCCCTCATTCCCAGCCGCCGGCTGCACAAAGATGCTTTCGAATCCCGCACGCGACTCAATCGCCGCCACGAGCAACGGGTTCAGGAACAATCCGCCAGCCAAGCATAACGACCGCGCCTGAAATTTCACGCGCAGCCCCGCCAGCCACTCGCACACGATCGTCTCGCAAGCCCGCTGCAAACTCGCCGCAATATTCGCTCGCGCCGCGTCATCCATCTTCGGCTCCGGCGCTTCAGCAATTCCCACGCGCCGATAAAACTCGCCGGTAAACGCCAGCTCCGCCGCAAATTCTCGCCGAAAATATCGCGAGTCCAAGCGCGGCACGCTGGCCTCACGACCTGGCCCCGCCCCAGCCCCGCGCAACATCGCCAAAAACAAATCCGCAAACACCGGCTCGCCGACGAGACTCAGCCACTGGGTCTTGTGCTCATCAGCGTGCGCGCGAAACCCCAAAAGCTTCGTGACCTGCGAATAAGCCCACGCCAACGAATGCGGCATGGCGAGCGAGGCCACTTCGCGAATCCGCGTGCCCTCGCCCACGCCCACGAACCCCGCCCGTCCGTCGCCGCGCTCATCCAGCGACACAATCAGCACCTTCTCAAATGGCGATGCATAAAACGCGCTAGCCGCATGGCACAAATGATGGTCGAGCGCCTCCACGCGCCCCGCCGGCGCGCCCGCCATCTGCTTCACGATGCGAAAATTGTTCAGCTCGCGGCCCAACTCGCCGAAAGCCTTATTCAAAAAATATCCGCTCGAGACCGGACCAAACGGCGCCACCCGCGCGCGAAACCACGCCTGCCGCCGCCAGGCCCGCGCTGGATCGCTGGCAATCGCCACATGCGCCACTTCGCGCCACGAAATTCCGCCGCGCTCCAGGCAAAAATGAATCGCCGCGCGCGGAATTCCTTCCACGCCGCGCGTGCGCGCCAGTTTTCCTTCTTCGATTGCCGCCACCACTCCGGAATCGCCGATCAGCGCCGCCGCCGAATCGTGTCCCATCGCGGATAAGCCGAGGATGTACATGCTAGGAAGTGCCAATCATCGCAGAAGCAAAAGCAGAAACAGAAGCGAAAGCCGCAAGCACGAATCGCACCGCGGCAGCGGCGTATCAGCAGCAGCCGGCATAAGCCACTACGCGCGCGGCCGGTTCAACGAACGCCCGCGCGTCAAAAGTCCTCGCAGCCCCAGAAGTATCAATCGCGGCTGGCTGAGGCACACGCGCCACAAAATCTTCCACGCTTCATCGCGCGAATACTCGCTCAACGATTGCTTCGCCGGATCGTTCAGCAAATCCACCAACTCGCTGTAATCCGCCTGCTGAAAATCGTGCAGCGAGCGACGCAGCAGCAAATGCAAATCCAATTCGCGCCGCAAACGCCGCAGCCCGCGGCTCGACCCGCCATTCAAAATCGCCTCAGCCACGCCCAACGCCCCGCGAAACCCAGTAACAATCCCGCCGACGGTGGTCACCTTCACCTGCGCCGCCGCATCGCCCACCAAATACACCGAGCCGTGCCCCACCTGACGCCGCACCGGCACCCAACCCGTGTACACCGGAATGCGCGCGCCCTGAAATTCGATCGGCTCCAGCCCGCGCTTCTCCAAAAATTTTTCCAGATGCTGACGCGTCTCCGGCCCCGTCTCGCCAATCAATCCCAACGCGCCGCGCGTCGGCGATTCCGGAATCAGCCAGTAAAAATAAGGAGTGTCCTGCGGCACGAACCACACGCGCACCGTATCCGGCGCCATATCTTTCGGCAGCGGAACAATCGCCTGCACCAGCGGCACGGTTTCGAGCGGCAACCATCCCGCCGCCCGCGCCACTCGGCTCGCTGCTCCGTCTCCGCCGATAATCGTGTCGGCGTGAATTTCTTCGCGGCTCCCGTCGCTGCAGCGTTCCACCTCAAACACCAGCCCGCGCCCATTCGATTGCAGCGAATGGAAACGCCGCCCGAGTTCCAATCCCACGCCTGCGCGCCGCGCTTCTTGCGCCAATCCTTGTATCAACGCGCGCCGCTCGATGATCAGGTCCGGCTGCTTCAATTCAAAAGTCGCCGAGCGCCCGTCGGTAAAAAGTTCGAAACGCCGAATCTCGTTGACGATGCTGCCTTCCGCCGCGCGCCCCAGCAACGTCCGCATCCGGTTCGTCACAATCAACGTCCGCTCCGGATGATCCAGCGTCTCGATCCGCTCGAACACCCGTACGCCCACGCCCTGGCGCGCCAGCACGGTCGCGGTCAGCAATCCCGCAGCGGACCCGCCCACCACCGCAACATTTTGGTCGCTTGCACGCAATGCTGCACGTGATTCTGGGTGCGGTGTCGCGCGTGATGCCACAGGTGATGCCGTCGGAGAAGTCGCGCGCGATGCGGACTCCGTGCGCGCTTCAGGCATGGCTATATTTTTTGAGTCGCGTGATTCGAGTGCCATCTGGATGTTGTGCAGTCTGCCCCGTGCGAACCTGCATCTATGACTGCTAAAAAAATTGTCCGATGAATGTAAAACCCGGGCCCACCCTTGCTTCCAGCCACCGACAACGCCACAGGAAGCAAGTTCCCAAGAACCGGCCTAGAAGTATATCCCACCCCCTCACCCGCTCCAATCCCGAACACGCCCGTCGCGCGATAGTTGCGCGCCCCAACCCTAAAACCTTCCCCCATCCTTCCGCAGCTGTGGCACTGCCACTCTCGCTTGCCCTGGCAGGCTGCCGGTGCCAGGGTCGAGGCGGTTGCGATGAACAGTCTTGTCTAAAAAGTAATAGTCGCATACACTCTGCTCCGTCTATCTTTCGAAAGATTGCGTACTTGGCTTCCACGGTCAAGCTCATCAACGGGAGGTATGCCCTCGATCAGAACCCGCGTTCAGGCGGGATGTCCGAAGTTTACCCTGCCTTTGACCTTGGATCAGGTGCGAGGAAAGTGGCCGTCAAGCTGTTCCGAAAGGGTGAGATTGAAGATGACATCCTGAAAGAAACATACGACCGAGAAGTGCGGGCTCTTAAAGAGCTCAAGCATCCAGCAATAGTGGAGTTGTTGGATTCCGGCGTCGACAAGGAGAGTTCTTCCCTTTTCTTGGTATTGGAATGGATGGATTCGGATCTTTCAAGTCTCGGGAAGGCCCCTCTGTCTTCGGGTTGGGACAGCTTCTACATCGAGTTCGGCGCTCCTATTCTTCAAGCCCTGGCCTTCGCCCATTCTAGGCAAATTATTCATCGAGACCTGAAACCGAAAAATATTCTGCTGGACTCCGCTGGTAGTCCGAAGCTAGCTGACTTTGGTATCTCTAAGATCAAACGCTGGCTTGAACCCGGTCTAACCCTTAATCAATTCGCGTCAGTCCCGTTTTGCCCACCTGAATTTGATGGCGGTTCATATACTTATACACGCGATGTTTTTGGTTTTGCTGCGCTAGCAGTGCAGTGTCTTAGCGAACGCAAGCTCACCACTTACGAGGCGCTGTTCTCCGCACTCGACGATGTAGATCTTCCACAGGATATTTATGACCTTCTCGCGCATGCGCTTTCAAAGGAACCGGAGAGACGCCAGCCGAACGCTGGCGTTCTCATTGCTCAACTTGAAGGCGTCCAAAGTCAGCGGGAAATCAGCTGGGTCGAAAAGCGGACCATCTTCCTAGAATTATCGCAGGCCGCCCTGGCCAAGTTGCTTAAGGAATTTCCCACCAAGAATAAAGAGCAGATTCAAGTGCTCATTTCAAATGATCTCAACGCGGTGTGCGGGATCTTGCCATATCAGAGTAGGGTGCCTGATTCTACAGAACAGTATTCCCTCTATGGTGTGTCGCTGTCGTATCACGTTGCAGTTCACAGACAGAATGGGGCGCAACTTGTAATTCTGAGCGCGGGGCAACTCTCCACAACAATTCTAGAGGAGAAACGAGACAAGGCTTACCTGCCTGCGGTGACATTTAGGTTCGAGCGCCCTGCCGACTTGGAAGAAGCGAAGAGCAGCTTGCTCGCTCTTCGTGAGGGGCTCGATCGTCATCAAAAGGAATTGCAGATTGAGGCCGTAGAGCGGAAGGAACAGGAGTTGTTCGCGATTTGGGCAGGCATTCTCAAAGTAAAAACAGACATGGAGAAAGAAAAAGAACATCCGATCAAGTACAAGAGCTTCATAATCGATCACAAAAGAGCACACTTCACGTTATTCGAACCGCCAAGTGAAAATCTCATCGGGCAGAAGAGGCTCATAAATTCTGAAAAGTACCTTCTACTCAGCGGCGAAGTAGACGCCGTAAGCGGCAACGAATTGACGCTGTTCATCGAGCGGCAGTTCAGCGAGGAACTTCCGAGCCGCGGCCAGTTAGTAATCGACATTTCAGCCGCCAAAGAAGCGATCAACCGTCAAAGGTCCGCACTCGACGCCGTACGTTTCGACCGCGCCGTCCGTGGCGATCTTCGCCAGCTGTTGGTTCATCCAGAAAAGTGCCGCCTACCCGAGGATATCGCGGACATTGAATACTTTCAGCCTGACCTCGATGAGGCCAAACGTTTTGCCGTAAAGAGGGCGCTCAGTACGGAAGACATTTTGCTCGTTCAAGGCCCTCCCGGAACTGGTAAGACAACGTTCATCACCGAACTCATTCTCCAAACACTCAAGCTGCAGCCAAATGCCCGAATTCTCCTGACCTCACAGACTCACGTAGCTCTCGACAATGCGGTAGAGCGACTCCAAAAACAAAATGTGACATTCCGCATTGTACGAATTGGACGTGTGGAAAATGACCGTATCTCGAAGAGAGTCGAAAAGCTCCTTATAGAAAAGCAACTCGATGCTTGGAGAAGCGATGTAATCGCTCAAGGGAAAAAGTATCTAGAGAGTTGGGCAGCACGTAATGGAATCGCTCACCACCAATTTCAAGTCGGTACGCTCCTTCGAAGGCTGGGACTGAACAAGGCGGAGATTGAGTCGAACAACGTGAGTTCAAAGAAGCTCTCAGAGGAACTGGAAGAGCTGAAAAAAACTTCACCTCCGACTGCCAATGGCGACGAATATGACGAAATAAAACAGGTTGAGGAAGACCTCGCTAAGCTCCGATCCGAGATTGACGTGCGAAAGAAGGACAGTCGGCAAATCATTGACGAACTCAAGATACTGGAGCCAGATGCCGCAGAGCTGATTGACTCTACACCTGAGGAGCTGAATAGTTGGGCAGAAACCTATCATCCTACTAACCCCACGAGCCACGGATTCGAGAAACTAATCGCAACCCACACAGATTGGGAGAGTCGTCTAGGTCGTGCAGCCGACTTTGAGTCTGCGCTCGTTTGTTCCTCTCAAGTGGTGGCCGGAACCTGTATTGGGTTAGCCGCAATTAAGGGGCTTCCAGATATCGATTTCGACCTGTGCATTTTGGACGAAGCCTCGAAGGCGACTCCTACGGAAAGCCTGGTACCAATGGCGCGTTCACGCAGATGGATCATCGTAGGAGACAGCAGGCAATTGCCGCCGTTCATCGAAGACGGAATTCGAGACCGAACAATTCTCGAAGCCAATAATCTCGAAGAAAAAACTCTGACACAGACTCTTTTCGACCGCTTTGAACAACTACTTCCGGACAAATGCAAGACCGCTCTCACAGTCCAACACCGCATGGTTCCGCCAATCGGCAATCTGATTAGCGAGTGCTTTTATGCGGGTGAACTCAAGAGTGGCGAAGTCAATTGGGATCCTCTATTCCAGAGCCAACTGCCTCGCCCTGTCGTGTGGCTGACAACCGCTCAGCAAATCGACCGGTTTGAATCTTCGAGCGGACATAGCTTCAACAACCCTTCCGAAGCTCGCATCGCTGGCGAACTGCTCCGGCGATTGGACACCATTGCGCAAAGTAAGGGCAAAAAGATGACTGTCATGGTGCTCACGGGCTATATGGAACAGAAAGCGTTGCTAGAAAGGTCACTGGCTGCCGCTCAATTCATGTCTTTGGAAGTCAGTTGCAACACCGTTGATGCAGTCCAGGGGCGCGAAGCGGATGTTGCGATCTATTCCGTAACTCGCTCCAACAGTTTGCGAAGACTTGGATTTCTGAAAGAGGCTAAGCGATTGAATGTGGCACTATCCAGATCGAAGCAGTACCTCGTGATATTAGGGGATCATGTCTTTGCTCGCGAGGCCGTCGGAGAAAATCCTTTCCGGCAAGTGATCGAGTACGTTGATCAGCATCCGGCAGAATGCTGTGTCAAGGAATTCAGGGGTTGAATGAAGATCTACTAATCGGGCGGTACCAGCAACGAGCCGGATACCGACTCGCGGATGTCGCAGAGCTGGGCATTCCCGTGTATTCACTCAATGTCCGGGTATTGACTCTTGCTCACAAGAGACTTCCACCCATCGAGGAGTTTCTACTCAGGTGCCTTTCGCTGGATCTCTGCTCTGTCGATGAAATTTCCCAGTACTTGGGCCTGAGCCGTGAAGTCCTTAAGCCTGCCTTTGCAAACCTTGCTCAAACTGAGAACATCGCTCTCGCTGCACAGCACGGACTCCAATCGTGGACACTAACTAAGAAAGGTCAAACCACGCTACAGGCAAGCGAGATTGTTGCCCCTGAGGAGCGCACATTTCCGATCCATTTTGATGCCGTCCTCCGCAAGCCAACGCTCTATAAATTTCAAAAGCTAACCAAGCATAGGGAACTCAAGGAAGACGGACTGATGGAAATTGAGGTTTTTCCACCAAAACGTCCGCAGCTGAATGAGATTTCACCCGGCGACATCGAACGGGTACTAAAGACCGTGCCTGGATTGACTGACCAAAGACGCGACGTTTTGGCAGTTCGCTCCATAGAAAACATCAAGAAGGGCTTTATCCGTGCAGTGGGCCTTTTCTTCAAGGGATCTACGGAGTCTGACTCGCAACTCGCATTTGTAATTGACGGAATGCTATCCACGCCTCACGAGTTGGCCTTTGCCGGGACGGAGGGCTTCAAGCGCGTGCTCGATCGTATCCCAGCGGATCCAGAGGAACTGGCTGAAATATCGACCGCAAAGGAACTTGTGCCAATTCAAATCTCCCAAGTCGACGATTCTCGCAAAGTCGACACTTCAACAGCACAAGCAGAGGTACAGATCGCTCAACAAACCGAGGCGTTACGCGTCACCGAAAATGAACAAGAAAGGTCCGCGTTGTTAACTGAACTCAAAAAGGCACAAGACGAGCTGAAGTCGCTCCGATCGGAATCAAAACGAATTCCCGTGAAAGATATCTACGTGAAGGATCACCCTCCTCTCTTGCAAGACGCCCTGGTCACGACGCAAAAGAGGCTTCTAATTATTTCACCTTGGATTAGGGCTAAGGTAGTGAACTTCGATTTCTTGAAGAAACTAGAAACATTGCTGCAGAAATCCGTGTCGGTGTTTATAGGGTATGGCACCTCGGCGGAGAAAGATAAAACCGAGAATCTGTACGACGCTGACCGGCTCGCTCTCGATAGATTGAAACAATTGGAACAGAAGTATTCAAACTTTCACTTAAAGCGTCTCGGAAATACGCATGCAAAAGTCCTGATTAAGGATTCTGAGTTTGTCGCTGTGACGAGTTTCAATTGGCTTTCGTTCCGAGGAGACCCTGACAAAACGTTTCGTGATGAACAAGGTACTTTAATCCAGCAACCAGAACACGTGGATAATAAGTTCAACGAGCTTGCCAGCCGGTTCGAGAACGCCCCTCAGTAGGCGGGTGGTCGACCCTTCCTGCGTGTCCCGCGATGATTTTTAGGTTTTCAGGATGTCGCATCTTCACCGCGGGGCGCGACCGTGCGGCTCTGAATCGCAAGTCTCAGCGCGAAGCCCTTCCACGAGCCTTTGATTGTTCTGTGCTCGCCCTCACCCAACCCTGAGTTATTCCCATTTTGGGACTGGTAATCATACAGTAAATGTGATAAAATAGAACCGGGCCACCATTCCAGCCCACTAAGGACGCTACATGCACTCCGCAACAACGGCGACGGGCAGACCACTCCCACCCCCAGGGAAAACTCCACCCAAAAACCGTCCCGCGCCCCTCAGTTGTCGCGCCGCTCGCCAACTGGCCGCCCCAAAACCTCATGTAACATCCCAACTACAATGTTACATCCCCGCTCCAGCCGTTACTTATGGCTCGTCGCTCATCATTAGTCACTGCAAATTCAATCGCCAACCCCGCCGATTAGAATCCAGCGTATCTCACACAAAACAAACACCCGCACCTCAATTCAATCGCCAACAAATCGCCACTCCGCAAATCACAAATCACTACTCACCAACCTGCCTCGCCGGCAGGCGGGTCACCACTCACAGGCGTTCTAATCGACAATGGCAGATATTAGAAATCAACGTAAACCTCTCAAAACAAACGATCGCACCCCGTTCTAATCGACACAAAAACGCAGTTATCAAACGCCAAAATGTCACCAATCACGACCTGGCAATCATTGACGTCCGCTGGGATTCTCTGGGACTGGCAAGTTTATTTCGCGGACTGGGCGATCTAGTTCACCTGGCGTGGCTGGCATGTCTAGGCCGTCGGTTAGCAGGAGGCCTTGGAGGGTGGCGGCGTTGATCTGGACGTTTTCGAGGGCTGCTATGTAGCTGGATTCTAGTTGGAAGAGAGTTCTTTGGGCGATCAGGACCTGGGGATAGGCTGCCGCGCCTTCGTTATATTTTTGGAGGTAGAGGTCGTAGGCCTGGCGGGCGTGGGGCAGCGTGCTGGACTGATATTGCTGGGCGATGGCGCGGGAGCTCGAGTAATCCTGCAGAACGGGCGCGGCCATTTGGCGCAGCACGAGCGCGACGCGCTGGACTTCGGCGGCGGCGCGTTCGCGATCGGCTGTGGCGGCGGCGACGTTGCCTTGATTGCGATTGAAGATGGGGAGATTCACGCCGAGTTCGGCGAAGGCTTCGGAGCCGACGGATTGCGGCTGGCCGGGATTGAGTTGTTCGAGATTATTGGCGTAACCGGCACGCAAAAATAAATCGGGGACCGCGGCGCGGCGGGCGCTCGAGATTTCGGCGTCGGCGCGAGTGACGCCGAGTTGCGCGATTTTCACCGCGGGACTGTCGCGCAAAATCGTTTGCAGGATTTCGTCGGCGTTTACGTCGGGCAAGTCTGCGAGATTGCCGGCGAGGCGCGCGAGCGGAAGTTCCGGCTGGCCGACTACGGCGGCGAGGACGCTCCAGGCGCGCTGTTGTTCCTGCTGCTCGGTGAGGACGGCGAGCGCGGCTTGGTCGGCTTCGACTTGCGCTTGGAGGACGTCGGGCTGGTCGGCCTGGCCGACATTGAAAAGCTGGCGCGTGGTTTCGACGGCGTCTTGGGCGAGGGCGCTGAGTTTGGCGCGGACTTCGACCATATTTTGCGCGGCGAGCGATTGGTAGAACGCGATGCGCACGCCATTTTCGACGCGCAGGCGTTGTTCGCCCGCTTCGGCTGTCGCTTGATCGCCTTCGGCGGCGAGAACTTTTTGCGCCAGGCCGAGTTTTCCGCCGAGAATTACGTCTTGCTGCACGAAAACTCCTTGCTGGCCGCCGCCGAACGAGCCTCCGCGAATTTCTTCGCCCATGTAGCCGATGGTGGGATTGGGCCATAGGCCGGCTTGACGCGTGCGTCCGGCGGCGGCGCGGATGCCTGCTTGGGCTTGCGCTAGCGTGGGATTATTGGCTAGAGCTATTTGCTGCAATTGGTCGAGCGTGATCGTGAGCGCGGGATTTGTGGCGGATTGCGCCGATGCGATATTCGCGAGCGAAAGAGCGAGGATGAGTGTGCAAAAAATTTGTCGCGCGAGAATGCGGAGCCAATTCAATGTCATGGCAAATCTCCCGTAAGGCATTTTCATCGTGCGCTACTTTTCGCGCAGGTTGACGATGTGATCGTATTGATCGGGTGGCAGGACACGGATTAGGGTCATCATGCCTTGCATGTAGCCGCTCCAGCCTGGGCGCAGACCGTAGGTTTCGGGCTTCGCTACGGCGGCGTCCATGGCCATGGCGGGGCTTTCCATGAAGGCGTCTTGTGGGAAGCCGGGGACGGAGTTCGCGTCTTTGCTGACGTCGGCGTTCGACATTTGCATGTTCATTTGCATGTTTGGCTGCATGTGCGGCTGCGGGTTTCGCATTTGCATCGCGGGCGCGTTTTGATCGGTGCGCTGCTGATTTGGCGTGAGTGGACCGTTCGTCGTGGGTTGTGCGAGATTCGAACTGGCGCCCATGCCGCGGCCCAGGCTGGGGCTGTATTCTTGCGACGTGGCGTTGCCGTTGCGCGGCATGCCCATACCTTCTTCCATGCCTGCGCCGGCGGGCATTCCCGCGCGACGCGTGAGGGGGCCGGCCATTGAAGACATCTGGTTCATCATGTGGTGCGGCATGTGGCAGTGAATCATCCAGTCGCCGGGATTGGTGGCAGCGAATTCGACAGCGCGGGCTTGGGCTACGCCGACTAGGACGGTGTTGTTCGGTCCCCAGGTGGATTGCGGCTGGCGGCCGCCTTCGGTGCCGGTGATTACGAATTGATGGCCGTGCATGTGGATGGGGTGATGGTCCATGCCGAGATTGATGAGGCGGAGGCGGACGCGATCGCCGAGGCGGACGACTAGCGGAGTGGTGGCGGGGCCGGATTTGCCGTTCATGGTGAGCCAGTTGAATTCCATGTTCATGGAGTTGGGCGTGGGATTATTTGGCAGAACCGCGTATTCCTGGAGAATGATGGCGAAGTCCTGGTCGGCGGGAGGGTCGTAGGCTTCTTGCGGATGCATGATGAACGCGCCGATCATGCCCATCATTTCCTGCATGGCCATGTGCGAGTGATAGAAGTAGGTGCCTTCTTGCTGCAGAGTGAATTCGTAGACGAAACGGCCGCCGGGGAGGATGGCGTCTTGCGAGAGGCCGGGGCCGCCGTCCATGGCGAAGGGGATATCGAAGCCGTGCCAGTGCATCGAGGTGGGCTCGGGGAGGTGGTTGTCCACGATGATGCGGACGCGGTCGCCTTGGGTGACCTGGATGGTGGGGCCGGGGGCGGAACCGTTGTAACCCCAGAGATTTAGAATTTTGCCGGGGAAGATTTCTTGTTTTACTGGTTCGGCGATGAGGTGGAAGACTTTGACGCCGTTGTCGAGCTCAAAGGGGAGATTGGGGAGGTCAGGAGTTTGGACTGGGAGATATTTTTGCGTGGTGGCGCGGTGCAGCTGGGATTTTTTGATTGGTGCTTGCGCGGATTGCGCTGGGCTAGATTTTGTGAAGGCGCCGGCGCTCAGTAGCGCGGCGCTTTGCAAGAAATTGCGGCGGGTCTTGTTCATATTTTCTCCTGATGATGAAGATTGGTTGTGAGCCGCTGGCTCGCGCGTGTTTGCGAGAGTCGCGGAGCGATGCTGGCGATTCCGCGGCACGTGGTGCGGCGCGGATTATTTTCTTTGGGGAGCGTTTGGGCGGGCGATTAGATGCGGAGTACGGAAAGCTTTTGATATATAGCGAAATTGAGATCCGGGGCAGGAGCGGGATCGGAGAATGGTGAGTGCGAAGACAGGGCGAAGGCTTCGTTCTGCAGGGTGACGGCGAGCAATTGCGCGGCGGTGGCGCGGTTCGCGCCGGTTAATTGAGATTGCGAGAGTGCGTCGGTTTTCACGGCGTCAAAAGTTGGGTGGTGATGTTTGGGGCAATCGGGATTTTGCGGCGTTCGTTGGTGCGCGGGGAGGGAGGCGTTGTGGTCGCAATCGTGAGTGGAGGCGTTTTGGGCGTCACGCGGACAGGCGCTTAGGGCGCAGGTGGTGGAGCACGCGGAGCCGTAAACCAGAGTGAGAAACACGAAGGCGAGCAGTGTTCGTCTGGCGCGCGTGGTGGCGAGCGGCGTCATGCGTTGAACTATATCATTGCGCGGCAAACGACGGGTAGAGGCGGCACCGACCGACGCACGCGGAGGCGGAAGCCTCAGATTGGCTACATGAATTGCCGTATTGTCGGGGGCGCTACAATAATTGGTGTTCTAAAGTAAGGAGAAAACCCGTGAGCCTTGGTGGAGTCTTACCTCGTCAGCAGGGCTTGAGCAAACCCCGGACAATTCTAATTGCAGATGATAGTGAGAGAGTGCGGGCGATTATGCGCCGGTCGCTCGAACGCGAAACAGATTTCAAGATCTGCGAAGCGTGCAATGGCGCGGAAGCGGTGGCGAAGGCCAAGGAAATGGCTCCGGACTTGGCGATCTTGGATGTGAGGATGCCGGGGCTGAACGGCATTGAAGTGGCGGGGATCCTGAGATATGCCTTGCCGAGGATTCGGATCGTTTTTTTGACGATGTATGCCGAAGATCTTTCCGAGAGTGTGACGTCTGTATTTCAGGTGGATGCGGTACTTTCGAAGGCGGGCGGGTTGGCGCAGGTGGTGGAGAACGTGGAGAACCTGCTGGCCGCGCCGGTCGTCTAGCTTCTTCAGAAGCGACTCAAGCAAGATTCGCGATCGCGATTATTGCGTTCGCATCCAGCATATCCAATTCGAATAATCCGAGGCTTTACTCTGTTGTTTTACGTAAGTTCCCGCCGGTGAATTCCAGTCAATCGGGTCGCCATCGCGTAATGCGTCCACGTTGGGCATTCCATTACAGAGGCTTTTTATGAGGCAGGTGGTTGAGAATTCGTAGATGGCGTAGCTTTTGGTTTCCGGATGAAAATCGCGGCAGGAAATATAACGGCCATGGACGACGTGAGGATTATTGGGATTACTGAAGCGGTCGCGCATGTCCTGAATTTCAGCGGCGATTTTCTGCAATTGTTGCGGAGCTTCTGACGGATCGCGCCACGGGTACAGCGCCGAGCCGTTCACGGAGACGCCTTCGTTGGTGATGACGTAGGTACGATCGCGAAAATACCACCACGGAGCTTCACGGCAGCGCAAGCTCGGATTGAGATTGCAAATCATGTAGTTATATCCGCGGCGCAGCTGGCCGCAATCCGCGAGGATCTCAAACGTGAGCGTCCCGTTGCTATTGATCAGATACCTGGCTTTGCCGCTGTAGATGCACGGGCCGCCGGCGTCGCTGGCGGGAAAGTGGATGATGTAGCTGTCGCCCGTTGGGTTGCCGGCAGTCGTGGATTGCGCAAAGCGGGGTTCCGGTTGGCTGATCTCGATCGTGATTGGCCGGCGTGTTTTGTCTATGGGTGCGACCGGCGTGATTGTGGGGGTGAAGATGCCGTCTCCGCGGGCGGGTTGTGGGTTTTGAAAGGCTGTGGCGATCGGGAGCTCGAGGCACGCGAACAGGCATAAGAGTGCTGCGATGTGAAATGCGGTCTGCAAGTTCGTGCTCTCCGTTGTGATGGTTGTGGGAATTTTCGCGATCCGTGCGCGAATCTCCGACTGTGGATAGATTACAGCAACAGGTTGCGAGGCCTCGGCGCGTTAGTGGCGTCGGATTCCTGATAATAAATACGGGTGCGCAACTTGGGAGAGTCGCGAGCGGATCGAGCACAGCAACTCGAAAACTTCGCGGTAACTACGCCGCGAAAGGAAGGCGCTGCGCGCCTGTTTTTTTCCGGCCCTTCCGGGCCGGGCTAACTTATGCCGCGCCTCCGGCGCTGGGGCATTGGACCTCCCACGCGCGTTCATGGCTCGGACAGAAATCGTAGAATCTCGCGCATTAGCCGGTCGCCCTGATCTGTATCGAATAGGAACTGCGCGTGCGCGGAGCCGTCGAGAATGACCAGCTCTTTCGGTCCGGCGGCCTTTTCGTAGTTCGCGCGAATCTTTGGAAGGCGCGGTCCTTCATCGTTGGCGTCATCCCGGGCGACGATGAATAGTTTGCGTCCCTTCATCTTTTCGGGCGCGCGGTCGGTCCAAGCTGCGAGCAAGACGAGCCGGTGTATTTCACCGGGATCTGCGTCTATCGAGGCATCGGCGGCTGCTTCGCCTCCAAAACTTGCACCGACAACCGATACGGTCTTCGCGCCGGTCTTGTGCAGGTAGCGCACTGCGGCCAGCACGTCATATTCGACTCCGTCGTCGTCGGACTTCGATTGCGGCCCGCGCGACTGGCCGCGCCCGCGAAAGTCTATCGCCAGCACGCGAAATCCGGCCTTCTCCAAGACCTGGGCTTGCTTTGCCCAACTCTCCTTCGTGAAACGGCCTCCGTGAGCAAGAACTACGCCGCGGTCACCTTTGCCGTAGAGATCGGCATACACGATACCGCCGTCCTGCGTGGGAAACGACACGAGCTGCTGCGCTGCGACGAAACCTGGGAAGAGGAACGCCGCCAGAAGCGCTGTGAGCCTGACGATGCGCATCAGAGGGATTGTAAGGCCGGTCGGGCATGAAATTATTGTGGAAATCCCGAGCCAGGGTGAGGCGGTTGATCTCGACCACCTCGCATGGCTGTATGGCCGATCAGCGGAAACTGGCGCGCTCGGTGCGGTTCTGTATCTTGACACTGCGCGGAGCGAACCTTTAGCATCAATGATTGGTTCGGGCCGGTTTAGCTCAGAGGTAGAGCGAGGGTCTCATAATCCCTAGGTCGTGGGTTCGAGTCCCACAGCCGGCACCAATGATTTTTGTGCGGTTTTTGCGCGTGCGCCTGCACGCGGGTTGCGAATGTTGGCCTTGGATTTGAATCCCCCCTGTGAAATTCGGGCACGGTTCTCCTGCGGGGGAGCTGCTAGGAGCAGCGCCCCTACGTGTGTGTGATCGAGCAAACTAGGCGATCGAAACGGGCACGGCATGCCGTGCCCCTACGGCGCCGAGGTCAGGTGGCGGGACCTTCGATTCGGCACTGGCGAATCTGGGGGTGAATCGCGGCGCAGCGCGATTCACGAAGGTAACGGCGAACGGCAGGCGAGGCAAGCCTCGCCCTTGAACCAAGGCGGCGGCAAGCCGCCGCACTCCCTGAACTGTTGCGACGATTTTGCCGAGGCGGGCAGGGCATGCCTTGCCCCTACGGCGCCGAGGAGGTGTGAACGTCCGGGCAAGTTGGGGCGCAGCGAGCAGCGCCCCTACGGACCCAAGTTTTACTTTTCGAATTTTGTTATTGCGTTGGCGTTGCGATTGGCGGGATGTGTTCTTCTAGGTAGCGTAGCAGCAGGCTGTAGAGATGGAGCGTGGTGTTTGCGCCTTCGTTTATGGCGTGGGTGCGGTTGGGGTATTCCATGAAGTCTATTGGCTTGTCTAGTTCGATTAGGCGATTTAGTAGGAGTTCGCTGCCGCTGTAGTGCACATTGTCATCGCCTGAGCCGTGGACTAGCAGCAGGTGGCCTTTCAGGCCTTCGGCGAAATTTATGGCGGAGCTTTCGCGGTAGCCTTCGACGTTTTGTAGCGGGAGGCCCATGTAACGTTCCTGGTAAATCGTGTCGTAGAGGCGGAGGTCGGGGACGGGGGCTACGGCCATGCCGACTTTATATAGGTCGGGGGAACGGAACATTAGATTTAGAGTGCTGCTGCCGCCGCCGCTCCAGCCCCAGAGGGCGACGCGGGTTGGGTCGGCGCAGGGATGGGATTGCAGGAAAACTTTTAGGGCGGCGGATTGGTCTTTGACGATTACGGGATGGATGGCGCCGTAGATTATTTTGCGCCAGGCGCGGCCTTTGGGGGCGGGGGTGCCGCGATTATCGAAGCTGACTACGATGTAACCGGCGTCGGCGACGATGCGATGGAAATCGAAATTCCAGTCGCCCCATACGTCTTCGACGGTTTGCGCGGCGGGCTCGCCGTAGACGTAGACGAGCAGCGGATATTTTTTCGCGGGATCGAAATTGGGGGGCTTGAGCATCCAGGCGTCGAGAGTGACCCCGTCGCCGACGTCCACTTTGAAGAATTCGGTGGGCGTGGTGAGTAACTCTGCGGCGTTGGTGCGGAGGGCGTGGTTGTCTTCGAGGATGCGGGCGCTTTTGTGCGACGGGAGTTCGACTAGATCGGTGACGGGCGTGACGTCGGCGCGGGAGTAGATGTGGAAGGCCCAGTGGCCGTCGGGGGAGATATCGTAGACGTGGGTGCCGGGGGCGTCGGGGGGGCTGACGCGTTCGGGTGCGCCGGCTTTTGATGCTGATGCGCTGGGAGCTTCGAGCGGGACGCGGTAGAGGTAGCGCTGCGTCGCGTTTTCGGGCGAAGCGATGAAATAGAGCTCGCCATTTTTCTCGTCCACGCCGTCGAGGCTGATGACGTCGTAGGCGCCGGGCGTGAGGAGCTGGATGTTTTTTCCGTCACGAGAGACGGAGTAGGCGTGGCGCCAGCCGTCGCGTTCGCTGAGCCATAGAAATTCCTTCCCGTTGTGAATCCATTTGATTTGGTCGTTGATGTCCACCCAGGCGGGATCCTGATCGCGGAAAATTTGCTGGACGGCACCGGTGGAGGCGTTGGCTAGGAGAACGTCATTGGAATTTTGCAGGCGATTGAGATGTTCGATAGCTAATTCGTTCGCGGCTGGGTTGCCATCCGGGGCCCATTCCATGCGGGCGATGTAATTATTGTGGGGGTCGCCGGGGACGGCCATCCATTTTGTTTCGCCGCCTTGCGCGTTGACGACGCCTACGCGTACGGCTGAATTCGTGGTGCCGGGAATCGGGTACGGAATATTGAGGACCGAGGGATAGACGCCGAGTCCGGGATAGGGAAAGCCGGTGACGATTTCTTTCGGCGCGCCGAGATTGTAGATGAGTTTGAAGATGCCGACGTTGCTGGTATCGAATTGCCAGTAGGCGATGCGGCTGCCGTCGGGACTCCAACGGAAACCGTCGCGGACGTCGAGCTCTTCTTCGTAAACCCAATCGGAAGTGCCGTTGACGATGGTGGCGGAGCCGTCGCGCGTGATTTGGGTCATCGTTCCAGTGGCTACATTTTCGACGTAGATGTTATTGGCGCGGACGTAGGCGACCTGCGAGCCGTCGGGCGAGAATTTCGCGAACATCAGGGAGGAGGGCGGGGCGTCGCCGCCGAGTTTGCGGAGGGATTTTGTGCGGAGGTCGAGGACCCAATAATCGCCGCGGGTGTTGCGCCGCCAGACTTGGGCGGTATTGGTGTAGAGCAGGACTTTGGATTTATCTTTGGGCAAGAAAAAGTTTTCGAAATCGAGCGGGGATTTTTCGTTGGGCGGAATTAGCTGACTGGCGGAGACGAGGACTTCGCGCTTTCCGGTGGCGCTGTCCACGCGGACGATGTCGCGCGCGTCTTTGACGGCGGCAGAGGGCTCGACGGTGGTGTACGCGGAGCCGTCATCGAGCCAGCGGGCCGGGCCGAAGTATTTCACTTCGAAGTCGGGCGAGGCGTACATGCGGTGGAGGAGCTGGTCGGAGGCGGAGGAGACCTGGGCTGGGAGGGGCGTGGCGAAAGGGAAAGCGGCGGCTGCGCAGAGCACGAGGATCAGAGTTAAGAAACGGCGGCAGGTGTTGTGTGATGGGCAATTAGGAGTTGCCGAAAAATTACGATTCATTACAGGCTCCTGCGGTGGAGCGCGAGCGAAAAGCAGATCCCTCGCTGCGCTCGGGATGACTTTCCGTTACTTTTTCGGCAAGGTGCAAAGCCGTGGCCTTACGGAAGGCGCTCGCGACATGGGTGCTGGTCGAAGAATTCAATTTGTTATTTTGTGAAATGGCTTTCTTCGATTTTGCGGCCGTTCTGCGGCTGAACGGGGCGGGCGTCGTCTGGGTAGAGGCGGGCGAACCTGGCAATTTGCGCGGGCGAAGCTTCTATGGGAGTTTTCAGGACGTACCACTTGATGCCCTCGCTGCAGGGTGGAGTGGTGAGCGAGCCGTTAAAGACGTAATAGTTTTGATCGCCGGGAAGAAAATCGGCGGCATTGAAAACCATTTTCTTGTGCTCGGCGGGCTTGCCGACGTCGGCGGGGATGTAGTTCCAGAGCTGACCGATGAGAGGATTTTCGTTGCCGCTCTTGATGAGGATGGCGACTACGGCGGCGCGCCCGGCGGCGGCGTCTATGTGGACGAGATGGAGCTCCATATCGAATTTTTGGCCGTTGATTTCGGTTTCGCTGGGGTGATGGAAATGAAATTGGACTAGGGGCAGCGCGATGCCGTTGACGGAGATGCTGCTGCCGGGGGCGTATTGGATTTGGATGGTGTGGCCGTTGTTGAGGATTTTCAGCGGGGAGAGCTGGTAATCGAAAAGAATGGGCGCGAGTTCGGCTGCGGCGGCGTCCACGATATTCAGGGGGGATTGGTGCTGGCCGGTTTTGCAGGTGGCGAAATCGGGGGCGAGATCGCCCCAGTGGTCGGGGCCGTCGGCGCCGGAATAGCTCCAGTGCGGTTCGTGGTCGGCGTGGGCTTGAGCGATCGCGGGATGCGCCGAGACGAGGAGTGCGCCGGCGATGCAGAGGATCGTTGCGATTTTGTTCGCGCGGATGATGGACATTGCGGGTCTCCTTGGCGATGAAGGAAGCGTAGCATCTCATTTTGCGTGGGAATCTTCAATATGTGCGGACGTTTGCGCGGCTTTTTGATTTCGCGCGAATGTAAGCAAGCGTGCGCTATTTCAGCGGAGTGCCGGAAAAGGCGTGGATCAGCCACTGGCCGTTGCGCTGCTTCCAGACTTCGCCCACGGCCATGTGAAATTCAGGCTTGTCGCCGGAGAGGGTGACGTCGGCTAGATAGGTGACGAGGGCGGTGTCGGCGCCAACCGGCACGACGCGAAATTGGGAGAGCTTGTAGCCGGTGATGGGCTCGTCGATCATTTGCTGCACGGTGGGCCGGCCAGCGCGGCGAGAACCATCGGGCCCGAAGGCGTGGAAATCATCGGCGATGACCGCGTCGTTGGATGGCTTGTCTTTGTGTTTCCAGGCTTCCCATTGGATGAGGAGGCGGGCTTGGATTGCGTCGGTCATTTCCGGGATTGAGATATTTTGCGATGAGCGCATGTTTGTTCCTATGACGCGAAATTTCAGGACTGGGATGGCGCCAGCAAGCATCAGAAGTGCGCCAGCGATGAGGAGCAGGCCTGCGCGACGATTCATTGAGGATCCTCCAAGGGATTACGAGGATACTTCCGGGAAAATCGGTACGTCAATGCGGGGCCGCGGCAGAGGTTGACCGCGGGAGGTTGTGGGAGCAGAGTTAGATTTTCTCTGGAGGTTATGCGATGGCGACAAAGTGCAGTCATCTGGATCAGATCAAGCACGTTAAGCCTGGCTCGAAGGGATGCGAGGAATGCTTGAAGATGGGTGACACCTGGGTGCATCTGCGGGAATGCCTTTTCTGCGGGCACGTGGGGTGCTGCGATTCGTCGAAGAACAAGCACGCGACGAAACATTTTCACACGACGCGTCACGCGATTATGCGGTCTTTCGAGCCGGGGGAGGATTGGAGGTGGTGCTACGTGGACGAGATGGTGGTGTGACAGGACGATTTGAAGATTAAAGGACCGAGATGACGAGAATATTGGGGGCGGGCTGCGTCCTATTGATTTTGCTTGGGGCAGGCGGGATTGCGTGCGGACAGGCTCGAGCGCAGGCGCAAGAGAAGACTGCGGTGGCGCGAGGCGAGGAGGGCGCGCAACAATTCGCTTATTTGGGGGATTTCAAATTGCAGAGCGGGGCGGTGATCCACGATTTTCGATTGGGTTACCGGACAGCAGGGGCTTTGAATGCGGAAAAATCGAATGCGATTTGGTGGCCGACTTGGCTGGGCGGCAACTCGCAGAGGTTGCTGCAATTCGCGGGGCCGGGGAACGTGGCGGACACCAGGAAATATTTCGTGGTGATGGTGGACGCGATCGGAGATGGCGTTTCGAGTTCGCCATCGAACAGCAAGACGCAGGCGCGGCTGAAATTTCCGGAGTTCACGATCCGGGACATGGTGGAAGCGGAGCATCGGCTCGCCGTGGACGTGCTGGGGCTGAAACATCTGCGCGCGGTGGTGGGAGTTTCGATGGGAGGGATGCAGGCTTTTGAGTGGGCCGTCGCGTATCCGGATTTCATGGACGTGGTGGTGCCGATGATGGGTTCGCCGCAGTCCACTTCCTACGACAAATTATTGTGGACTGCGCAGATTGATGCGCTGGAAATGGATCCGGAGTGGCGCGGCGGAAACGGGACGAAGCCGATGGTCGCGGGATTCGGCGTGTTCAGCGAAATTGGTTCGATGGCTAATAGCTCGCCGGCATTTCGCGTAGCGAAAACGTCGCCGTCGGAATTCGCGGTGTTTTTAGCGGAGACGCGGAAGTCGGAAACTTCGGATGCGGGCGGGGCTTGCGACGTGATCCGGCAAAGGGAAGCGGTCATGGCGTTGGACGTGGCGGGGGAATTTGGCGTGAGTTTGCAGGAGGCGGCGCGGCGTGTGCGGGCGAAGATGCTGGTGATTATTTCGCCGGAGGACCATACCGTGAATCCGGCGCCGGCGTTGGCGTTTGCGACGGCGATTGGGGCGCCGGTGGTGACGCTCGATTCGGCGTGCGGGCATAACAGCCCATCGTGTATTTCGGTGGGGCTGATTGTGGCGAGGTTTTTGGAGGATCCGGGGTCGGGGAAAAGCGAAACGTTGCGGTAGGCGAGACGGGCGGCGCAAGAAAGATTCTAAAGACGTGTCGCGCCTACGGTGCTCGGTACTTTTTTCGCGATTTTCCCAGCGCTCACGCGCTGGGCTAACTTGTGCCGCGCCTCTGGCGCTGGTTCGTGGCGGACGAGACATGCAGTAGAAATGGAGAGATTTGGATTGCTAGGAACCGCGCTGCGTTAGATTGTCTTCTGCATGAAATCCGAGACATTGGTGATTGTTAATCCGTCTTCTGGGGGCGGCTGGGCTCTGCGCGCGGAGCCTGCGGTGCGGAGTTTGCTTGCGGCGCGCAGGCGTCCTGCCGCATTTGTGCGTTCGAAGAGTGCTGAAGATATTCGATCGCTTGCGGCTGGGGCGGCGGCACAAGGATACCAGTACGTGGTGGCGCTGGGTGGCGATGGGGCTTTCCATCATTTGATCGAAGGCGTGCGCGGGACGGATGCGGTGGCGGGATTTTTTCCTGCGGGGAGCGGCAACGATATTGCGCGGGCGCTGGGGATTCCTTGCGATCCGGTGCGGGCGGCGGATTTGTTTTTGCGGGTGCGGCCGCGGGCTGTGGATTTAGTGCGCTTGCGATTTGATGATGGGCGCGTGGCGCATTATATCGGCGCGGGCGGGATGGGGTTGGATGCGGAAGCGGCGCATCTGGCGAATACGCGATTCAAGAAGTGGCCGGGAGTGTCGCGTTATATGGCCGGGATGTTTACCGTGTTTTTTCGCGAGCCGTTGATGGATTTGTCGGCGGAGATTGATGATTTGGCGTGGAGCGGTTCGGCGTTATTTGCGGCGGTGGCGAATTCTTCGAGTTATGGATCGGGCGTGCGGATTGCGCCGGACGCTCGGATGGACGATGGTTTGCTGGATGTGGTGATTGTGGGTGACGTTAGCTTGTTGCGTTTGGTCGAGGCTATGCCGGTCGTGTTGAGTTCGGGGGATCTGCGTGGATTTCCAGAGGTGATGCGGTACCGGGGGCGGAGGATTTCTTTGCGCGCGGATCGGGCGGCGATGGTGCATGGGGATGGGGAGGAATTGGGAACGTCGCCGGCGGAGTTTGAGGTGGTTCCGGGGGCGGTGAGGGTGATGGCTTAGTTCAGAGGCACCACTGATGAACACTGATGAACACTGATTAACACAGATAACGGCATTCTTTTGGAAAACCGAACACGCGGATGCTCTCGGTCTGCGGTGGTCTCGTTACGCCTTCGGAATACTTAGCGATGTGGATTGAGCTGCATGCTTCGCGTTCAATTTGGGTGGAGAGTCTGCGTTGGGCAAAGCGGCGGCACGCCGCCGCACTCCATATTGGGCTGGGCGCGGTTTGCTTCGAGGATTTCAGCGCCATCTTGCTGTTGCGGCATCGGGCCTGAGAGCCGGCGGGACGCCGGCGCTACTGTGCGCGGCGCTACACGGCTTGGCGCGGCACCGGAGTTAGGCGCTTTTTTTCTTGTTTAGTTTTAGGACTACTTCTATGTCGCGGCGGCTGTCGAAGCTGCTTACTGTGCGGGTGGAGGAAGTTAGGCCGTCGTGCTCGGCGTGGATTTCGTAATCTACGTTGGGGTCCAGGCCGCTGAAGCGGTAGGTGCCGGCTTCGTCGGCGATATAGGTTTTTACGGCTTGCGATTTGACGTTCTTGAGGTAGACGACGCTGGAAGGGACGGGGTTTTCGCTGCGATCAATCACCACGCCGTGCAGCGTCTTTAATTGAGCTTCCGCTTTTTTCTGGGCTTTCGATTCTTCCTGGGCGCGGGATGGAACGACCGCGAAAAAAATCAAAAATAGTGCGGCGAAAATTTTGAGAATTTGGCGGGTCTTCAACGGGATCCTATTCTTTCCAGCATGCGCCGCTGGAATGGCAAAGCCTGAGGCCGATTGTGCAGGGAGGTCGAAAGCGACGGCCCAAGTACCGGCACAACAATCTAAGATGATGCTGCTCGGAAAAACGATGCGAGCTTGAAGAGCGAGACGGAATTATTCAGCCTCCTCTTCCTCCTCCTCGTCTTCTTCCTTGGCGACGGAGCCTTCTTCTTCGTCGTCATCCTCTTCTTCGTCTTCATCTTCGGAAATCACGATGAGGTGCACGGGGTGAGTCTGCGTCACTTCCAGCTCGACGTCGCACTCCGGGCAACTGAGGATTTCGCCTTCTTCAACTTCGTCTTCGTCGAGATCAATTTCAGTGTCACATTCGGGACATCGGGTCACGGTAATTCTCTCCTTCCTGAGTGTACGACTACTGGCGGGTTATTATATACCGCCACTGTCAAGCAAACGCGAGAGGGGATGTGTAAAGGTGACGGGCCAACGAGAATATCCGGAGCGGCCGCTGGTGGGAGTGGGCGGCGTGGTGATTGTGGAGGGGCGAGCGCTATTGATCAAGCGGGGCGGGCCGCCGCTGGAAGGCGAGTGGTCCATTCCGGGCGGGATGCTGGAATTGGGGGAGACGTTGGACCAGGGCGTGCGGCGCGAATTGGCGGAGGAGACTGGGATCGAAGTGCACGTGCTGGATTTGATCGAGGTGTTCGAGCGGGTGTTTCTGGATGACGATGGAAGGACCCGGTACCATTTTGTGATTCTGGATTATTTGTGCGAGGCCGTGAGCGGCGAGGCGCGGGCCGCTAGCGACGTGACGGATGTGGCTTGGGCGCGGGAGGAGGAGCTGGTGAAGTATTCGTTGACGCCGACGGCTACGCGAGTGATCAAGCGAGCGTTTGAGATGTGGCGGGCTAGGAGCGTAAAGACGCCACAGAGGTACTGAGACACAGTGAAATTGTTCTAAAGGCTTCCGCTCCCCTTTTGGCTGGGTGTGCTGACGTTCGTCCTTTGCTGATTCAGCTCAGCGGAAGTGCTCAAGGTAGTAGAGGGCGCCGAAAGAGACGGCCAGAGTGGCGGCAGGGACGGCGATGCGGCGAGCGGTTTCCATGGGCTTCTTCCAATCCGCCGTGGCGAGGAAGATCAAGAGAGTTGGTACAAGCGCGACGATGGAGAGTTGAAAGATGTGGGCCGCCGAGCCTTCATCATGTTGCGGCGGTTGAAAGTATCCGCTCAACACCGTGGACAACGAGATTAGCGAAAGGATGATCGCGGCTTTGCCGCTGATTTGATTCATTCGCTGTTCGCGCATGGTGTTATTCCCTTTCGCTCGTTACTTTTCACCGAAACTCTGCGCGATGACGCTCAGCTGGCGGCGGCTTCGGGGAGGCGGCCGAAGCGGCGTTCGCGGCCGCGAAAATCTTCTACGGCGCTGGCTAGATCGGCGGCTTCGAATTCGGGCCACATGCGCGGAGTGAAGAAGAGTTCGGCGTAGGCACATTCCCAGAGCATGAAATCGCTGAGGCGGCGGTCGCCGCCGGTGCGGATGAGGAGGTCCACGTCGAGGGCGGGGCCGCTGGAGTGCGTGACTTCGCCGAGGCGTTTTGCGAATTCACGTTGGGAAACTTCGAGGCTGGAAACCATCCAGCAGGCAGCGCGGAGGATGGCTTCGCGCGCTGAATAATCAACGGCGATGCGCAGTTCGAGGGCGCGACCTGCGGCGGTGAGCCTTTCCGCGGAGTCGATGGCTTCGGCGAGAGACGGCGGAATGCGATCGCGCCTTCCGATGACGCGCAGGCGGACTCCGGCGGCGGCGCAGCCTTCGGCTTCCGCGCGGAAATATTCCTCGAGCAAGACGAGCAGCGCCGCAACTTCGCCGAGGGGGCGGCCCCAATTGTCGGAGGAGAAGGCGTAGAGAGTGAGGGTGCCGATGCCGAGGCCGGGGGCGGCGCGAACGATGCGGCGCACGGCTTCGACTCCGGCGCGATGGCCTTCGGAGCGAATCAGGCCGCGAGCAGAAGCCCAGCGTCCATTGCCATCGAGAAGGATGGCGACGTGGAGTTTTGGCTGCGCTTGCGACGACGGAATCATCTTCAAAGTACTTTTGTTCATAGAGTGTCCGGGCAAAAAAATTTGGAGACTAAGCTTCGCGGGTGACGCGGATCAGAGCTTCCATGTGGTCCAAGTATTTTTCGAGCGCGCGGCGGCCGGCAGCCGTAAGGCGATATTCGGTCTTGGGCATGCGCCCGTCGAACGATTTGGTGCAGCCGAGATAGCCGGCGTCTTCGAGCTTGCGCGCGTGGACGCTGAGGTTGCCGTCGGTGGCGCGGAGCAACTGCTTGAGCTCATTAAAGGTGAGCGATTCGTTCACGGCCAGAGCGCTGACGATCGCGAGGCGCGTGCGTTCGTGAATCAGGCGATCGAGATTGGTGGCCGAATTTTCCGGCGGACGAGCGGACGCAGAATTCTTCTTGGCGCGCTCATCGCTTTCGGCGTGCTCGCGGCGATATGCTGATGATTTACCCGCCATATTTCCTCGCAATTACGCCCCCAAAAATAATATGTAACCCGCCAAAGCCGGCCGCCAGGAAGGCGTTGCCCCAATTCCAGGGGCAGAACATCGCGACAGTTCCGAGGACCATGAAGCAGAGGCCCATCAACGGGACGATGCGGATGGAGAAAGCGCCGCCGGTGACGACGCCGGTGCCGTAGAGCAGAAGCCATTGGCCGGGGATGGGGCCGATTTCGCTGCTGCGCAGATGCAGAATGGTGAGAAGCGCGCCGACGAAAAGTGGCGGCGCGAAACTGTACACGAAGCGGCGGCCCGGGCCGGTGAAGAGCGCAGTGCCGGCCTGGCGCGCTTTGGAGTAAGTGGTCCAACTGGCGATGCCGATGGCGATGAAGGCTTCGGCGACCCAGGTAACCAGCCAAGCGAGCGGAGTGGTTTGCAGCGAAGCGATGGCGGCGGCGCCGAGAGCGGTGATGCCCATGGCGACTCCGCCGAGGCCGGGAACAGCGGTGAAGGAACCGGCGCGCTCCATGGTTTCGCGAATGAAGCGAAGATTATCGCGAGCGTGATCGTCAATGGCGAGGGGAGCGGAGTTGCGTGGGCGGAGCGGTTCGGGAAGCGCCATGGTCGAAGGATAGCATGTGGCGGCGTTCTGTCAAGTACTTTGTACCGTAAAGTTACCTAGTTCGTTGGACTTGTTGGGTGCGAGCGGCAAGACTATGCTGGAGCCGGCACCAATTTCACGGGAGGAATACGGATATGAAGCGACTGGCGATTTTAATGATGTGCGCGGGATGTTTGGGGTTGACGGCCGCGGCCCCGGGTGCAGCGGCACAAGCAGCGGCTCCAGCGGCGCAGCAGGTAGCGCCGGAGGCGGCGAAGGTCGAGCCGAACCCGGTTTCGTCGGCGGTGCGCAGCAACCTGGAGCGTAATTCGAAGAACATTCTGGCGGCTGTGGACGAAATGCCGGCGGACAAGTTCGGTTACCGGCCAACGCCGGAGCAAATTACTTTTGGGCACCTGGTGATGCACATGGCAGGATCGAATTTCCGGCTGTGCGCGGCGATCTCCGGCATGGGGACGCCGAAGATGGATGAGTTGAAGGAGACGGATCCGAAGGAGAAGCTGGCGGGGGCGCTGAAATCGTCGTTTGATTTTTGCACGCAGGCGCTGGCGAAAGTGGATGATTCGAATCTGGGCGAAGTGGTGCTTACGCGTGGAGCTTTTAGTTTGACGCGCGCGGGAGCGATGATCGCTTTGACGAATGATTTCGCGGATCATTACAGCGGGGCGGCGATGTATTTGCGGTTGAATGGGTTGTTGCCGCCTACGGCGCAGCCGCATAAGGATTGAGGTGTTTGCGTTTGCGGGGCGCGGACGTGCGAACGCCTGGCTTGGCTGGTGAAAAAGGAAGTGGCTAGTGGTTAGTGACGAGTGGCTAGAAGCCACGAGGCTGCGGTTGGCGCTGGATTTTGGAGTTTGTGCCGAGGCAAGAATGGCGCCCTGAAGGGCGCCGCTACAAAGTCAAACCCGCATTTCGCGGCGCGTGCGCGCGCCAAGCCAGCGGCATCAGGTATGTTTGCGCACGGGGTAACGACCCAGGAGCCAATTCCAGCGGATGTAGATTAAATCGCAGAACATGATGAGGCTGTCGCGGATTACGTGAACTTTTGTGGCGGGATCGTGGGCCCAGCGGACCGGGACCTCGGCTGTGCGCAGGCCGTGGCGTTTCGCAAGGAATAGGATTTCGGGGTCGAAGCCGAAGCCTTCGATGCGCTGTTGTTCGAAGACGACGCGGGCAGGTTCGCGGCGGAAGATTTTGAAGCCGCACTGCGTATCGTAAAACGGCAGGCCAGTGATGGCGCGGACGAAGCCATTGAAGATGATTCCCGCCCATTCACGAAGCACCGATTGGTGGATGGAGATGAGCGAGCGGTCGAGAGCGCGGGAACCGATGGCGACGTCGCTGCCGGCGGCGAGAGCGGCTAGAAGCTTTTCGAATTCTTCGATCGGGGAAGAAAGGTCCGCATCGGTGAAGAGAGCGAGGCGGCCGCGCGATTCGAGCATGCCGTGGCGGACGCTGTAACCTTTTCCGCGATTATCACCATTCGAGATCAGGCGTACTTGAGGCATTTCGCGCGCCCATTCTTCAGCGATGCGCGCGGTGCCGTCCTGCGAACCATCATCAACAACTACAATTTCAATTTGAGCGAGCGAGAAGTCCGGGAGAGCGCGGCTTGCGGAAAAATATTCGCGAATGCGCGCGAGGGTGCGCGGAAGGCGAGCTTCTTCGTTGTAGGCGGGGATGACGATGGAAAGTTCGGGCGCACGCTCGGTCATCCGCGCGAAAATCCTGGGACGGATTCCTGAGAGCCGGCAGGCCAGCCGTGGCGTCCGAGCAACGGCACGAAGCGGCAGACGAAAAGCGATTCTTTTTTTGCGGCGTCTGCGTGTTTGGTGAGGCGTAGCAAGTCTTGCTGCTCGGCGTTGCCGACGGGGATTATGAGACGGCCACCTTCGGCGAGCTGTTCGATGAGAGGAGATGGCACCGAGGGAGCGGCGGCGGAAACGATGATCGCGTCATAGGGCGCGCGTGGAGGCCAGCCGAGCGAGCCATCGCCTTCTTCGACGCGGACATTTGAATAGCCGAGGCGGGCGAGGCGTTCGCGGCAAGCGCGAGCGAGTTCTAGCAGTAATTCAACGACGACAATTTCTCGGGCGAGCAAAGAGAGAACGCCGGCTTGATATCCTGAGCCCGCGCCGATTTCGAGAACGCGTTCGGAGCCATCGAGCTGGGCGGCAGCGGCCATGGCCGCGACCATGAAGGGCTGCGAGATAGTTTGTCCGCCGCCGATAGGAAGCGGCACGTCCGAGTAAGCCGAGGCAGCCGATTCGGGCGGCACGAATTCGTGGCGCGGCACAGAGAGCATGGCGTCCAGGACGCGGGGCGAGCGGATGCCGCGGGCGCGGATCTGGCGCGCGACCATTTCGTTGCGGGCGGCGGCGAAGCTGCTGGTGGATGCGCTGATTATGGGATTGGCGTTTGAGTTCATCGGTATTGTGCGTTGCAGCGACGACGGGCCAAATGTGAAAGTTATCACAGCGGCGCGCGGAGTAGCTAGCTGGCGCGCGCGCGGGACTCGCAGCGTTGGAGGGCCTACCCTCGCAGCGCGGATTGAGGCGCTGGAATTAAGTTTATCGTCGAATTGCATCCACGGCTGACGTTCGGTACGATTGCTAGATTCGCTTGTCGGGCAGGCGCGACATGGGGACCGGCACTCGAAGAACAGGAGAGAGCCAATGAAGCTAGGAGCCATTTTAGCCGCCGCCCTGCTGTGCACGGCGGGCCCGGCGCTGGCGCAAACGTCCGCGCCCAACGCGCAACAAGCGCCACAGCACATGCCGGGGACTCCGGCACAGCCGGGACAAGCCGGCGCGGAAGCGCAATCCGAGGCGCCGCCGGAAAAGATCGATCCCGCGAAGGATGCTGCGATCCGGCATTTGATCGAGCTCACGGAAGTTTCCAAGCTGGGCGAAAATATTTCGAATGCGATGGTCGTCCGAGTCCGTGAAGTGATGGGCCGAGCGATTCCGGCCGATCAGCTGCCAAAATTCATGGACGAGTTCACGCCCAAATACACGGCCAGCGCGCCCACGAGCGCGGTGACCGACGCGATTGTGCCGATCTACGCGAAGCACTTTTCGATGGAGGATATTCAGGCGCTGACCAAGTTCTACGAGACGCCGCTGGGGCAACGTGTGGTGAAATCCATGCCTGATGTAGCGGAGGAATCGCAGGCGGCGGGGGCACGGCTTGACCAGAAAGCGGCGATTGCGACGTTGCGCAGCATGTCTGAAGAGTATCCGCAGTTGAAGCAGATGTTGCCGCCGGAGAGTCCGACTGGGGCACCGGCTCCCAATTCCGCGCCTGCTCCGGCACCGACTCCGAATGCGCCTAAATTGGCGCCCCCGCAGAAGTAGTCCGTCGCTTGTGCGAAGCGTTGAAGAGGAACTGTTCTGCCGTCGGACCGAAAACTGGGAATGAAAACGAGGAGGCTCTTTATTGGGAGCCTCCTCGTTGTATTTTGGGGCGGTCTCGCGGGCTTATTTGCGGCGTGGGTCGCGGCGATGGAACGGGTTTTCGAGAATTATGGATTCGCGCAGGCGGAAAAAGCAGCCATAACGAACTGATGCAGTTACAATCCCTCTCGCGATGGACTGGTCTCCTTTGTGGATTTCGCTGGCGACGAGCCTGACGGCGACGGCGGTGACGCTGGTCGCGGGGCTGGCCGCGGCCGCTTGGCGCGAGAACCGTTCGGGTGCTGGCGCCGCTTTGATTGATGGTACGTTTCTTCTTCCTCTAGTACTGCCGCCTACCGTGGTGGGGTTTTTCCTTCTCTTGCTTTTCGGACGAAACGGGCCGTTGGGCAGACTTCTGATGCTAGTGGGCGCGACCGTGGTCTTTTCGTGGCCTGCCACTGTGATTGCGGCGACGGTGGTGGCGTTTCCATTGATGTATCTGACGGCGCGCGCGGCTTTGGAGCAGGTGGATCCGCATTTGCTGCAAGCGGCGCGGACTTTGGGCGCTTCGGAGTGGCGAATTTTTCGCGAGGTGGCGTTGCCTTTAGCGTGGCCGGGCGTGTTGGCTGGGACGATCTTGAGTTTCGCGCGGGCGCTAGGAGAATTTGGCGCGACTTTGATGCTGGCGGGAAATATTCCGGGCCGGACGGAGACGATTCCGATCGCAATTTATTTTGCGGTGGAGTCGAACGAAATCCGGCAGGCGCTTGGTTGGTGTGCGGTGGACGTGGGGATTTCGGTCGCGCTGCTGGGCGGGCTGTATTACTGGACGCACGCGCAGAGACTGCGGCGCGAGAGTTGGGGGCAGCGCTGACGTGACCTTGGAAGTGCAAATCGAGAAGAGGCTGGCGGATTTTACTTTGGATGTGGCTTTTCGCGCGCCGGCGGCGCCTTTGAGCATTCTGGGGGCTTCGGGCGCGGGGAAGACGATGCTGTTGCGGTGCATCGCGGGGCTGGAACGTCCGGGGCGCGGACGGATTGCGTTGAATGAGCGGGTGGTTTTCGATTCGGAGCGGAGGATACGGATTCCGGCGCGCGAGCGACGAATCGGTTTGCTGTTTCAGAATTATGCTTTGTTCCCGCACCGGACCGTCGAGCAGAACATTGTGTTTGGACTGGAGGGGCTGGCGCACGCGGAACAGGCGGCGCGAATTGCGTCGGTGATCGAGCGCACGCACCTTGGAGGGCTCGAGCAGCGTTATCCGCGGGAGTTATCGGGCGGGGAGCAGCAACGCACGGCCTTGGCGCGGGCTTTGGCGGTTGAGCCGGAAGCGCTTTTGTTAGATGAGCCGTTGGCGGCGCTGGATACGCATTTACGGTCGCAGGTCGAGGCGCAGCTGCAGGAGACATTCGCGGCGTACCGGCGTCCGGCTTTGCTGGTGACGCACAACATGGAGGAAGCGTACCGGCTCGGAGAGCAGTTGCTGGTGCTTTCGCGGGGGCGAATGGCGGCGTTTGGGGCGAAGGAGGAGATTTTCCGGCGTCCACCGAGCGTGGAGGTCGCGCAGTTGACCGGTTGCAAGAATATTTCAAGGGCGCGGGCGAATGCGGATGGGACGATTGAGGCTTTGGATTGGGATTGCAGATTGCGGGTGACCGGCGCGGCGGCGGGCGCGAGGGCGCCGAAATTTATCGGGATACGCGCGCATCACATTGATTTTGTGGAGCCGGATGGCGGCGCGTCCGCGGCAGACAACGTTTTTCCTTGTTGGATGGCGCGGACTTCGGAGTCGCCGTTTCGGATGACTTTATTTTTGAGCGCGGATGCGGCGCAGGCGGCAGCGGGGAGATATCAATTGCAGGCGGAGGTGTTTAAGGAAAAGTGGATGCGATTTCGGGAGAGGGCGTTTCCGTGGCGTATGCGATTGGCGCCGGAATTGTTGTTCCTTATGGACAAGTAGAGTTTCGCGGGTAGAGCCGCGCTTCATCTTGGGTATATCCGCGAAAAGCAGATTCCTCGCTGCGCTCGGGATGACACCCTCCGCAGTCTTGCCGAGTAAAAGACCTCAATGGAAGTGCTTCACGAATTTTATGTCTAAGCCGTAGGTGCCGTTTACGTCGCGGAGGAAGACGATTGAGAGGTCGCGTTTTACGTGATATTCGACCTGGATCAGTTGCTCCTGATCGGAAGCGGCGTTGGAGGAATAGGTGATGGTGAGGTCTCGGGTGACTTGCTGCTCGATGGTGACGCGAGCGGAGGCGTTGGATTCTGTGGCGGTGCCGGCAAGGAACGGGTCTACGCGGAAATGGCTGATGCCGAAAAGATGTTCGATGCGGCCGCCCAAACCGCTGGAGATGGCTTCGGAGAGGAGCGCGGTGGCGCCGTAGTTCTGTCCGCTGCCGGCGGAAGAACGCAGCGCGCTTTCCTCGCCGGTGCTGCCGATAGCGAGCAGCGCGATGATATCGGAATCCGGAAGCGGCGGATCGGAACGATAGCTGAGAGAAAGTTTACTGGCGCGGCCGGAGAAATTGATGGTGACCTGATACTGGCTGATGGTGGAGGTGGCTTCGATATTGAGTTCAGGATCGAGCTGGAAAGGGTTCGCGAAATTGACGTCGCCGCGGGTAAGAGTGAAAGTGTTGCCGCGAAAATTCATTTCGCCGCCGAGGAGGTGAATGTGGCCGAGGAGGATGGGACGATCCCAGGTGCCGCGCAAATGCAGGTCGCTATCAATTTCGACCTGGGCGCCGGTCCATTCGATGCGCGCGCCGGGACTGGTGTGCGCGGCGATATCGAAGGTAAGATTCCGCATGAACGGCGATGAGGTTCCGCTGGAGATTTGGGAGCTCGAGCCAAAGAACGACGAGATATCAACACCGGGCGCGAAGAGAAGACGCTTTAATTCGAGAGTGCCGCTGAGGACGGCGCGATCGCTGGTGCCGGAAAGTTGTAACGTGCCGCCCATGAGCCAGCTCATGCCTTGCGGATAGCGGATGCGGACTTGGGTGGTTTTGGTGGTGATGTCGTAACGGATGGGTCCGGCTTCGCCGTAGGTGACGCTGCCGGTGAGCGTGAGCTGACCGCCGCCGGAATCCGCTGTGACGTTTTCGAAGAGCAGGCGGCTGGTATCGAATACGAGATCGCCATTCAAGTGGCTGAGGCCGACCGGAAAATCGGAATAATTTGCGGAAGCATCGCGCACGGTGGCGCGGCCGGTGATGCGCGGCTTGGACATGGTTCCTTCGGCGGCGACGTTGACGATAGCGTTGCCCTGCGCATTTATTTCCGGCAGCACGCCTTTGAGCAAGGCGAGATTGATTTCGCCGGTGAGATTTACGTGGATCGGGCGATCGTGGTCGAAGCGGGCCGAGCCGCTGATTTTGAAGTCGGTATCGGGGCCGTGGAGATGCGCTTGGGTGATGCGAATTTCGTTGCGGCGATAGGTGAAATGGACCGGGCCGTCGTTTTGCAGCGCGACGAAGAGGTAGCCGAACGTGATACGCGAAATATCAGCGTTGACTTCGATGGTTTCGGGCTTGCGGAGCGAGCCATCGAGAGTGAATTTGCCGTCCACGACGCTGTGGGCAGTGAGATTTTTCAGGTGCAGCCCGGCGGTGAGAAGAGGATCGAGATCGAACTGCATGACGGTGAGCTGGCCGGAAATTTGTTCGTCGCCGGAAAGAGCGACGCTGATTTGGCCGCGCAGTTGGCCGTTGGCGCGTTCGGTGTTGAGCGCCATGCGGACGGTTTTGCCGTCGGAATCAAGTCTGCCGCGGAAATCGCCTTGATGGTCCGTTCCCAACAGTAGATTCGTGACGCGAAAATCTCCTTGGGCGGTGGGGCTACGGACTGGTCCGCTGCCGCGGAGATTGAAATCGAATTGGCCGCCGATGGGAAGCGACGAACCCTGCAAGATCTGGATTTTCTCCAGAAGAATGGCAGTGCCGGCGACGTTGAATTCCGCGGTTTGTTCCTGCGGGCGGTAGAGAACGTCTCCGGTAACGCGGCCGGTTTCGCGGCGGAGCACGGCGCGTTGCAGGCGGATTTCATCGTGCGCGAGATGCATTTCGGCGGTGAACTGATCGAAACGCAGGCCTTTGGTTTCAATGTCGTCGAGAGTGACATTGGCATCGAGCACCGGCGCCTCGCTGGTGCCGCTGCCGCGAAACGTGCCGGTGAGCAATGCTTTGATCGGATAGCTGGTGCCGAAGATTGCCTGGACATCTTCACTGGGAGCGCGCGTGGTTTGTGCTTCGAGCGACCAGGTATCGTCGGGAGCGAAACTCCAGTCGCCGTCAAATTGCATGGCGAGGTCGAGAGCGACGGTGGCCCCGCCGCGTTTTACGATGGCGTGGGTGAGTTTGAAGCCATCGAGCGAATAGTCGAGGTCGGTATCAATTTCGTCGAAGTGGTAGGTATCGTACTGCGCGTTGGTGGCGTCGAGGTGGCCGTCGAAAGTGGGCCCGGCGATGGGGCCGAGAATGCGGCCGCGAAAAGTGACGTTTCCGGCGGTGCGCGTGGGAACAGCGTCAGGGCCGCGGACGCGATTGATGAAATCGTCCCAGTCGGTGAGGTCCTTCACTTTTAATTTTAGTTCGATCGCGGAGTCGCGCCCGCTGAGCGGGCCGTCCATTTCGATTTCCGTGTTGGGGGTGGTGATTTCGCTTTGCGTGAGCAGCATCGTTTCCGTGTCTTCCACATAATCGAAAATAATGTGTGCGGTGACGGGGATGACTCCGGGCGTAGGAGTGGGAGGAGGAGACCAGCGCATATCGCCCTTGGTGCGGAAATGCCTGAAATTGGCGGTCCAGGAATTCGTGGAGTCAACGTCAATGGCGCCGTCCCAATGGAGCGTATCCACCGGGAAGTCGGAGTTATTTACGGCGGTGAAGGCGTCGGCGAGGCTGGCGTGGTGGAAATGGGTTTGGGTGCGGAAGGCGAGAGTCTTCATGTCCATTTCGAGGTGGCCATCGAGAGCGCCTTCGAGAGCGCGGACGGAGAGATTTTTGACGGTGAGGATATTTTTTGCGAATTCGTAATCGCCCCAGGTTTCGAGGTTGGTGGCGTGGAACCATTGGTAGGGCATCTTGATATCATGGCCATCAAAATGGCCGCTGCCTGACCAATCGCCGGACGCATAGCGGCCCTGGCCGGAAAAATCGGCGATGAGGTCAGGAGTGAGCGGCTCACGAAAGATGGTGCGGATATCCTGCAGGGAGAGGCGGCCGCGATAATGCAAATTCCAATCGGATTTGGCGAAGCTGGGAAGCTCGGCGCGCAGATTCAATTCGGAATGCGGACCTTTCCAGGTGAAGTCATCGAGCTCGAAGGCGTTGCGATGCAGAGTGAACTTGGCGGCGACGTCAAAGCGGAATGGGAGATCGCGTTGCAGAGCCAGTTGGACCTGATCCCAGGTGACACTACCGACGTAGGCATCGTTGCCGTCCGAGGCAACCGCGTATCGCAACAGGAACGCGAGGTTCTGGCCTTTCAGATCGAGCGGGACGCGCTGGTCATTGATGGTGGCGCTGCCGTCGCGCAATTCGAGGCGGCCGATGCGCAGATTGAAGAGCGTTTCCTGCCAAGGATTCTTGCTGGCGGGGGCTTGGGGGGTAGGAATGTTGCTGGCGCCATTTTTCAGGAGACGTACATAGAGCGCGGGGTGCTCCGCGATGAGTTCGTCAATTTTGAACTCGCGGTGGAAAAAAGAAAGGATGGTTAGGCCGACGTCGAGGCGGTTGACATGAAACAGCGGAAGTTCGGCGGGACTCTCGAGGCCGTGGAGGGTGAGGTTATCGAGTTCGGCCTGCAAATGCAGGAGATGAAGATGAAAGCCTCCCAGTTCGACGCGCGCGCCGGTGCGTACCTCGATTTGACGGACGAGCGCGTTGCGAATCCACTGACTCATGAGGCTGGATTGAAGTACGAGAAATGCGGCGCCGCCCACTAGAGCGACGAGAAGCACAACGGCCGCCAACCAACGCAACAGGCGCTTCACGAGCCACTTCCTGGCGAGATGATGTCAATCCGCAGGGCGTCGCGCGAGCCATCGAGCCACTTGGTGGCACGTTCGTTGATGGCGCGCTGGATCAACACTTCGCGGATGGTGTCGTCAACATCGTCGAGCGGAGGAACGGGCTGGTTGCGGGCTTTGAGCTGCGGCGTAAATTCATTTTTGTAATAAGCCTCGACCTGTTCGTCACTGACTTGGGCCGAGGGACGAAAGCGGTAATCAATGAAGCGGGAAAGATATAGCTGCCGCGCGAGCATGCGGCGGACAGCGGCCTCCGTCAAACCGGCGGCAGCGCAGCGCTTTTTGAATTCTTCCGGCGAAGGAAACTGCTTTACAAATTCAGCGTAGGCGCGGTCCACATCTTCGGCGGAAGGCTGAGCATATTTCGTTGCAGTGGCTTCGTTGCGAATCATCCACTGGTCAATGAGCTCGCGAAGAAGTTCCGGGCGCGTCTTGGATTCTCCATCCACGAGCTTTTGGAATGCGGCAAGCTCCTGGACCTCGCTTTCAGTAATGATGTCGTCTTCGATGCGCGCGGCGACGCCGTCTATCAACGTGGCGCCCTTATCGGAAGATGCCGCCGGGGACGTTTGCGTACCGGGCCCCGGCGGTAACTGCGCGAACGCGGGCGCGGCGCCGAACGCCAGGAGCGATGCCGCCAAACCGAAAGTGAGAATTGCGCGACGCATTAGAAGACCGGTCCGATGTTGAAAGAAAATCCGAAGTGAGAGACGTGGAATGTTTCTGTCGGCGGCACGGTGGGCGGAGTGGGCGTGACGGCGTAGGCCGCCGGATTGATTTGATAGCCGAAATCCACACGAACCGGGCCAATAGGAGTGGCATAACGGAAACCGAAACCGACGGTGTGCGAGAAATAATTCAAGTTGGTCAGGGAACTAGATTTCCAGGCGAGCGTGATGTGATTCACATCGCTGTAGACATTCCCGCCGTCGTAAAAGAGAGTGCCACCCAGGCGGTTGCCGATGAAAGGCAGCCTCATCGGGAAATGCAACTCCTGATTGAAGATGAGCAGTGCGAGGCCGCCGATGGGAAAGCCCGTGCAGGGATCGCGCGGGCCGGCTTCGTTGAGGCCGAATCCCCGCAGCGACTGTGCGCCGCCGGCAAAGAAGCGTTCGGGCAGCGGAATAATCTCGCCCGTCGTAGTGGTCTGGCTGCAATTCGTAGGCGCGTTCCCTGTAGTCGTGCCAGTCGGCTGTTCGATTCCGAAGCGCGTGGAACGGGCGAAGACGAAGTCGCGACCGAAGGGATGGTAGGAGGAGTTTTGGACAAAGGCGCGCAGAAAGCTGGCACTGGAACCGAGCGCAGTCGCGGCGTAGCTCAGGTCGGCGGTGTTGAAGGTGCCGGATTTGGGATCGCTGGGATTGTCCCGGCGATCGCGAGCGTAGGTGACGCCGAATCCAGACACCAGAGTGGGCTGGCTATAGAGCGGAATCTGATCTTCGGAAATCGTACCGTTCAAATTGGTGGCCACCACGCGGCGAAAAAAATAACGGTACTGGAGCGAGCTGGACGGCGAAAGCTTCTGGGAGAGCTGCAATTGGCCCTCGTAACGTATCGAGGTGAACGTGGCAACGTCCAGCGTCTTATCCGCAAAGATGGTGAGCGCCGCGCTGAGAGACCGCTTGGCAAGAAAGTTGTCCGCCGAGTATGACGCCAACGCGCGGTATTGCAGCGTGCTGGCCCGCACTTTGAACGTCAGGGTCTGCGCACGCCCGAACATATTGGCGCGGGAAATTTCAAAAATGCCGCGCGGGCTTGCCGCAATGCGGGTGTTGTTCGGATTGCAAGGGGGCGAATTAGGCGGCGGGCTGGTTGGGCAAGGATTGCCGATCTCGAGGATTTCGAATCCGAATCCGTAGCCGATGGTGTAACGACCGCCTTCGGTAGTGTCCACAACCATGACTTTTTCGGGGTCGGTGCCGTTGGGGTTTTGCGGCGCGATTTGCACGCGGGTGAACACGCCGAGGTTGTAGAGACGGCGCTGGCTTTCGACGACGTCGCCTTCACGGAGCGGCCCGTGCGGCTGAATTACCACTTGGCGGGCGATGATGCCGGGGCGCGTGATTTGATAGCCAGTGAGCAATACTTTGGAGACGTAAATGCGTTCGCCTTCGGTGATTTTGTAGCTGACGACGACTTCGTTGGAAGCGTCGGCGGGGGTAACAGTATCGTCCAGGCGCGCTTCGGGAAACCCTTCGTTGTAATACATCGCGAGAATATTGTTACGATCGCTGGAGACGGAAGCGGCAGAGTAGGGCTGGCCGGGCGAGGAACCGACTACGTTGAGCAGAGTATCCAGGCTGAGCGCTTGGTTGCCTTCGATCTTCAGGGATTTGACCAGGGTTTGCGGGCCTTCGACGATCTGATAGGTCACGAAGAGATTGTTTTTCTTGCCCTGGTAATTGTCGTCCACGCTGGAAGTAACTTTGGCGTCGAGAAAACCGTTGGATTGATAGAGGGCGCGGATGGACTCGCCGTCATCGCGAACGAGGCTTTGGCTAAACCGGCCGCTTGAAGCGAAGGAAGCGGGCTGCAGAGTGAGCCGGCCTTCGAGGAGATCTTTGCTGAAATATTTATTGCCGCTGAAGGCGACGCCGGCAAGGCGAAAACGATCGCCGCGGGAAACTTCGTAACTGATGACGCGCAGGCCGGTTTTGGGATCGTCATGCGAAGAGACTTGCACGTCCGCGTCGAAATATCCCTGGCGCTGAAAATAATCGCGGATATTGCGGCGGCCTTCCTGGAGGAGGTCTTCGTCCACGGCGCCTTCGGCGTAGATGGGCAGCAATTGGCGCAATTTACCTTTGCTGATACGGGCGCCTCCGAGGCTGACATTGACGCGCGGGCCGGCCGTGACTTCGTACTTCAAGGTGACGAGGTTGGTCTTGGGATCGTAGGTGCCCGCAGTGATGAGTATTCCCGCGCCGAGATAACCCTGATTGACGAGATATTTTTTCAGACGCTGCGAGCCGCGCGTGAGGCGGGCGGACGTCAGCGTATTTTTTAACTTTATTTTGGAGCGCGCGATGAGTTCCTGGTCTTTGTACGAGGTCTGATTTTTTACGTTGAAATTGCCGATGATCGCGCGCGGTCCGGGTGTTACCGTGACGAGGACGTCCATCTGGCGCGTATCTTCGTGCGGCGCGAGGGTCCATTTGACGTCGGCTTGATAGAGCCCTTCGCTGCGCAGAGTGTCTTTGAGGCGACCGATGGCTTCGCGCAGCGTGCTTTCGCGGAACGGTTCGCCGAGGCTGAGGCGCATTGCGGCTAGCGCTGCGGCTTCGCTGGGAGGTTCTTTGAGGCCTTCGACGCGAACGACGTTGTTGTAATAGTTGCGCTCGACGATGAAATCCACGCGGAGGCCTTGCGCGACGGGAGCGGCGACGACGCGGATATTCGCGAAATCTCCGGTGCGATAGAGAGAGCGGAGGCTTTCGCGTTCAGCGCTGAAATCGAAGGGCTTACCGACTTCGAGCTGGAGCGCCGTGGCGTTGCCTTCCATCAGATGGCCGGAATCGTCCAGCACGCGAATTTCGGCGACGCGCCGGCCTTCGACTTGGGCTTGGTCTTCGGCTTGGTCTTGCAGTGCACGCACGGGTGCAGATGCGAGGAGGCTGCCGACCAGCGCTCCGAAGGCTATGAGTCGCCCTAAAGTCCCGCTCAAGTGGGAAGAGCAGGCTCGCGGGGATGACGATTTCCACGGGATTCTCATGCGCCAGAAGATAAGAGGAAAGGTTAGCACAGGCGGGTTGGCTGTCGGTCGCGAAAAGGGGTTATTATGCCTAAAATCGGCTGAAAATAGGGCGGATTACGAATGGTGACGATGAACAGCGAGCAACGCGAAAAATATTCCCGGCAGATACTCTTTGCCGGGATCGGCGAGGCGGGGCAAGCGCGGCTGCTCGGCGCTAGCGCTGTGCTGGTCGGTTGCGGCGCGCTGGGGACGGTGGTTGCGAACCTCCTGGTGCGCGCGGGGCTGGGGCGGCTGCGGATTATTGACCGCGATTTCGTGGAGGCGTCGAATCTGCAGCGACAGACGCTTTTTGATGAAGCTGACGCGCGCGAGGCGTTGCCGAAAGCGATGGCCGCGGAACGGCGTTTGCGCGCGATCAACTCGGATGCGCGCGTGGAAGGAGTGGTGGCCGATTTGACGCCGGAGAATGGCGTCGAACTTCTCGCCGGATTCGAATTGATTCTGGATGGGACCGACAATTTTGAAACGCGTTTGCTGCTGAATGATTTGGCCATCTCGCGAAATGTGCCATGGATCTATGCAGCGGCGGTGGGAAGTTACGGCGTGACGATGACGATTCGTCCGGGCGAGACAGCTTGCCTTGCGTGCCTGACTGAAGGTGAGGAAAAGAGCGCGGCGCTTGGCGCAGAAGCCACATGCGACACGGCGGGAGTGGTGAACGCGGCCGTGGGCGTGATCGCTTCGATCGAGGCCGCGGAAGCGATGAAATTGCTGGCGGGAAAGCCGGAGGCGCTGAACGGGCGCTTGATTTCCTGCGACGTGTGGACCGGACGGTTTCAATCCATCCGTATCGCGCGTAACCCGAATTGCCGCGCGTGCGGACGAAGGGAATTCGCATACCTGGCCGGCGACGCACAGCCGCATATCACGATGTGCGGGCGCGACTCGGTGCAAATTCACGAGCGCGGACGGAGATTGGATCTGGATGAACTCGGGCGGCGGATTGCCCAGGGGCCGGCGGATGGTTTACATCACAATGAATTTCTTTTGCGTTTTCGCGTGGCGCCCTATGAACTGACGGTTTTCACGGATGGGCGCGCGATTGTGAAAGGAACGAAGGATCCGGCGGTGGCGCGTTCGCTTTACGCGCGGTATATCGGGGCGTAAGCCCGCAAGGCAACGAATTCCGACAAAAATCTTTGCACTCGTCAGGCAGGAATGGCGACGGGCGTAATATCGGCGCGTAAACTGAGGGCGAGTGCAAGAGCTCGGCTCCGAGGAGCTGCTATGAACGTCTTTTCTGCGACTCCGGCAAAATCTCCGGTAATTCCCTGTTCGCGGCGCACGGCCATGGCGTCTCTTGCGTTGGCGGCTATTACGGCGCCGGTTTTTTCAACTGCGAGAGCGGGGACGTCGCAGGACGCGACTCTCGCTGTGCTGGTGAAGCTTCGCGAAGATTGGGTGACAGCCCTGCACACCAAACAGCTCGAACCGATTCTGAAGTTCTATGCTGCGGATGCCGCGTTTCTGCAGCCGAGCGGCGAGCGGATTACTGGCGCTGCTGCTTTGCGTAGTCTTTTCCAAATGATCATGACTACGTTCAACAGCGACCTCACCTTGCACAGCTTGAACCTCGAAGCGTCGGGAGATCTTGCGTACGACAGCGGCGACTTTGAGGAAAATCTGACGAATATTGCCAACGGCACGAAGATTGCGTCGAAAGGCAGCTACGTGATCATCTACAAGCGTCAAGCGAGCGGAAGTTGGGAGATCGTGCAGCACGTCTGGACTGGAATCCCGCCGGCTGGAACGTAATCCGCACAACACGGTTTTCTCGCGAGCGGAAGAGGCGATCGCCAATTGCGCAGTTACTTGCGGACTGCGGAATATTCTGGTGCGAGAGTACCGATTCGTGCGCGCACTGATCGCTGGTGGGCGCGTCCCGATTAACCGACAAAGCGGCGCAGAGCGGATTGGCGCATGGCGGCGCGGTCCATATTTTCGCGCGTGTTCATCAAGGTGAGCAGCGTGCTGAGGACGCGGGCCTTGAGTTCGTCAGACATGGGAAAGCCGCTGGTGGCGACGTTGACGAGAGCTTCGCCGCGGCCGGAAATTTTGGTGATGAATTCCATCTGGCGTTCGTGGGTGGTATTGCCGAGAGCGGATTCGCGGCGCATTTCGGCGCATTCATTTTCGATGAAAAGAGTGAAGTGCATGACGCAGAGATGCTCGGCGGCTAAGCCCGCAGGGACATTGACCTTACAGCCTTTGGCGCTGCAATTCTCGGGCACGGACACACCTGTTCGACATCTATAAATTTCTAGCATTTTCGAACGGGGAATTCCATCACGGTTAAGGGTGGTGCGCTCAATCAGATAGCAGCAAATTGGGAATTAGTAACGGGTAGTGGAAGCCGCTTCGGGGACGCGGTTCCCTTACTGAAGGACTCGGGATCTTCTCTGCGGGGCTGCCGATTTCGGATTGCTGTCATGTGGGCGAGTCGCTGCTTCTGCAAGCCGCGAGGCGAGCCTTGACTTACACAGGCGCGAGCAAGCTCCCGCACTCCCAGAAAATTCGGGTTGCGCTAGGGATTCGGGTTGTGTTCGTTGGCGTGGTATTGGGTCCAGGGGCCGGCGTCCATGTCCGTTAGAGCGGGAGTTTGCCATTGATACTCGGGATGCTGCTCGAGAAACGGGGCGGCTTTGAAATCGGTCCCGCAGGGGTGACCGATGCGGGCTGCGAAGCTCATGGTTTCGGCCATGTGGCTGTCCATGGCTTTGCCCTGGACGGCTCCAGTTGGTTTGTAGGGCGACATAGCGAAGCCGGGATCGCCGGGAGTGGCGACGTCGCCATGCCCGCATAGAGTGCGGCGGTTGGCGCCGATTTTTTTGGTGTAGGTATCGTAGTGATCGCCGAGGAAAGATTCGGCGAGCGCGACGTCAATCTTGCCCATGTTGGCGGCCATGAGCTCGTCCCAGCGCGCGTGACGGGCGTTCGCGGATGCCGCGAGATTGGTGGGATCGAACGTGGTTTCGTCCTTCAGTACATCGGGATCGCTGGCGAAATTCGAGCCGACGAAGTAGCCATCGGTGGTGCGCCAGACTTTGCTGTGTTTCAGGCCGAGTTCGAAGCGCGCGATTTCGCCGGTCTTGCGATCGCCTAGCAGCCAATCGTTGGCGTACCCGCCGTTGTTCCCATCCAGCATGATTTTCACGTACTCATCAATCGAGCCGGCGTATTGCATGGCTTTGCGTGCTCGGGCGAATTCCGGCTTGCCGTTGGGATCCCAGCCGTGGAAATCGGTGATGGTGGTTTCGGTGATCATCAGGCCGTCGGAATTGACGCCGAAATCGTCGTCGCTGGCGATCACGCCGGGGAAGCCATCCATCAACATGCTGTAGCCGTTTTGCGGAACGATATCGAAAATGATTTTCCAGCGCGCGCCCTCCAGATAGCTCGTCCAATTATTGTGCGCCATCACGATTTGATGGTCTTTGGTGTAGCTGCCTGTGGCGACGAAGGCGCTACAGTGGTCGCCTTCGGTTTTCGGCGAGAGCTGGGCGGTTTTGGTCTGCTCGTTGAGCCAGGGAACGTAGTAATCGGGAAGCTCCATGAACGCGTTCATCGCAACGATATCGTCAAGATCGAGTTTTACTTTGCGTGCTTGCAGGCCGTCCACGATGCCTTGCAGTTCGGACTGATATTCGGCATCAATCTTGGGCCAGAGCATCTGGTGGGCGGCGCGACGGAAGAAATTCCAGTCCCGGCCGGTTTCGTGGGTCATTTCCAGGCTGACGGCGGCGAAGGCGTCGGCGATTTCGGGAGCGAGGAGATAGCCGTGCTGATAACCGATCTCGTGTGGCGCGCCTTCGAGGTGGACGTAGATCCAGCCGCCGCGCTCGAAGCGATAGGCTTTGGCGAGGCGCGGGTCATCGGATTTGTGCGTGGAAGCGGGGCTTGCGTGAGAGAGTGCGAGGCCGGCCGCTTGCGCGGCTTGATCTGCGCGTAGCGCTGATAGTTGCGCGACGAGCAGAGCGAAGCCGGCGCTGATGGTGATCGTCAGCAGCAGCGTGAAAGGCAGGCGGTTGCGCGAATTTCTCATCGGCAATTTTCTCCGGGTGGACGCGCGAAGTGGGAGCGGCGCGTGCGTACGCATGGTAAGAGGCGCGGTTGGGGATGTCAACGCGCGCGGGGAGGTGCATTGAGGCCCACGAGTTGGATTGTATCGTGGTGTGGAGTGAGAAGCAGATCCCCCGCTGCGTTCGGAATGACACTCGCCTAGATTATTGGCAAGCTGCAAGGCCGTGCGCTGACGAAGATCGCTGCGCGGGGAGCCGACGCGGATACAGGATTAACCTCGTTGACACTGTGGCTTACTTTCGTATAATCAGTGGCTTAGTCTGGCGACACCCCAGCCATCGCAGGCTGATCAGCCGTTCACGCGTCATGGCACCGCAGGCCCATCCTGGAGGCTCGTAAGCTGTGACAAGTCTTTACAATATGGCGTCGCACGCGGTCTTATCCGCGTTGGCGCGGCTGCCGGTTGCGAGTAATCCGCTTTCGGATTACTGGCGACGAAACACCGACGCTGATTTGAATCCTTTTCGCGGACTTTACCAGAACAACTCCTTCGATCTGGCCGTGATGCTGCCGTACTTTTTTGTCATGGTGATTTTGGCGGCTTACGGCATCCATCGCTATGCCTTGGTTTACAACTACTATAAAAATCGCAAGCGCGTGGCCGGGCCGCCGCCGGAAGTGCGTGCGTGGCCGCGCGTGACGGTGCAACTGCCGATTTACAACGAACGCTACGTGATCGAGCGGCTAGTGGAAGCGGTGGTGGCGTTCGATTACCCGCGCGAGTTGCTCGATATTCAGGTGCTGGACGATTCCACGGATGAGACGCAGGAAGTGGCGCGGAATTGCGTCGAGCGTTACCAGCAGCTCGGTGTGCCGATCTCCTATATCCATCGCGATAACCGCGAAGGATTCAAGGCGGGAGCGCTGCGGGAAGGATTGAAGTCCGCGCAGGGCGAATTTGTGGCGATCTTCGACGCGGATTTTATTCCTCCGGTGGATTTTTTGCGGCGGACCGTGCCGTATTTTTCCGATACTAAGCTGGCGATGGCGCAGACGCGCTGGAGTTACATCAACCGGAATTATTCGGCGCTGACTGAGGTGGAAGCGATTCTGCTGGACGGACATTTCGTCATCGAACATTCCTCGCGTTTCCGCACCGGGTTGTTTTTCAATTTTAATGGCACGGCGGGAATCTGGCGGCGAGCGGCGATCGAGGATGCGGGCGGCTGGCAGCACGACACTTTGACCGAAGACACTGATCTTTCCTATCGCGCGCAATTGCGCGGGTGGCATTTCGTATATTTGCCGGAGATCGAGTGCCCTTCTGAATTGCCGGTGGAGATGAACGCGTTTAAATCGCAGCAGGCGCGCTGGGCCAAAGGCTTGATGCAGACGGCGAAGAAGATCTTGCCGCGCGTGCTGCGTTCGAAAGTACCCGGCAGCGTAAAGGCCGAGGCGTTTTTTCATCTGACGGCGAACATCAGCTATCCGTTGATGGTGTTCATGTCCATTATTTTGCTGCCGGCGATGATTGTGCGTTTTTATCAGGGTTGGTTTCAGGTTTTGGTTATTGATTTACCTTTGTTTTTGGCGTCTACGTGCTCGATTTCGTCATTTTATCTGGCGGCGGAGCGGGCGCTTTACCCAAAAACGTGGAAGCGGACATTTTTGTATTTGCCTTTTGTGATGGCGGTGGGGATCGGGCTTTCGGTGCGCAATGCGCTGGCGGTGATCGAAGCGATTTTCGGAGTGAAGTCGGATTTCGTGCGGACGCCGAAATATCGCGTGGAAGCGGGGGCGCACAATGGCAGCGGGGCCTGGGCCACGAAAAAATATCGCAAGGGCGCGGGTTGGATGCCGTTTGCGGAAGTGGCCTTGGGATTATATTTTGCGGCGGCGGTGGGTTACGCGCTGCAGAACGAGAATTACGCCACTGTGCCGTTTTTGTTGCTGTTTGTTTGGGGGTACATGTACACCGGGTTGATGTCGTTGGCGCAGACGTACTTTGAGCGTCTGAGATTTGGAGTGGAGTCGGGCGAGGTGCGGCCGGCTTCTACTGGCGCGCCGGGATTCTAGAAGAACGCCTGTGATCGCGCCAGGTGACGTAATTTCCTACCTCGAAATGTGCCAAGAAGAATCTTCCAGTCTCCAGCGAGGAATGAATTTCCGACTCAGAGGGAATGTCAGCGTCATTCTCATGAGTTTGCGACCTGGTTCGCCGTACGCCGATAGAATTGAAGATGATGGTAAGACGCTGATTTACGAGGGCCACGACTTAGCGCGAAAGGTAGGTGGCCCGAAGCCTAAGAAGGTTGATCAGCCCCGGACGCTACCCTCAGGAAAACTGACGCAAAACGGGCTTTTCCTCGAAGCTGCCACCCGCACCCAACGCGGAGAAGCCCCGCCAGAACTGATCAAAGTATACGAAAAAATTCGAAACGGTGTCTGGGTATACGCCGGACTCTTTGAATTGCTTGATGCACGGCAGGAACAGAGCGGTCGCAGGAAGGTATTTAAATTCAGGCTTGTTCCGACTGAGAACGTGATCGAGGCGAACGAGCCTCAAGATCGAGGACTTCCGCACAACAGATTAATTCCGACAGCTGTGAAACTGGAGGTTTGGAAGAGAGATAAAGGCAAGTGCGTAATGTGTGGAAGCCGGGACAATCTACACTTTGACCACGATATCCCCTACTCGCAAGGTGGCTCGTCGCTGTTAGCCAAGAACATTCAACTGCTGTGTGCTCGCCACAACCTGCAGAAACACGACAAGATTATCTAACTTGGCGACAACGCATGCCCCGGTTGAATCCGCGCGTTCGGATTTTGAGCGTTGGCGGCGGTTCGAGCGGCGAGGCAAGCCTCGCCTTGCACAGGCGGAAGCAAGCTTCCGCAATCCCAGAAATGAAAACGGCGGCCTGATGGCCGCCGCTTTGCTTTCTGTCTGCAACTTTCTAAATCAGAACCTTGCTTTGTCTCCGGACGCAGGCGCGTTTGTGAAACTGCGTGCTGCTCACCGATTTGGGGCCGGTATTACACCTGGGCTTGCAGGATTTCTCCTGGAAGCTGGCCGATGCGTGATTTGGTGTTGGACTGAAAACGTTCGAGCGCGCTGCGTACGGCGGGCGGCTGTTTCTCGCCCGGGTCGCCTTCTGCGCGCATGCGCTCCAGCTTGATGCCGAGCGTACGCTCGAGAGCCATCAACTCGGCGCGCTGTTCGCGGCCGAAAAGAGTGGACGCTACGCCATGCCCGCCGGCGCGGCCTGTGCGTCCCACGCGATGAATGAAATTCTCCGCGATGTCCGGCAGGTCGTAGTTAATCACGTGCGCAATGTTCTCGACGTGAATGCCGCGGGAAGCGAGGTCGGTGGCTACCAGAATGCGGTAGCGCCCTTGCTGGAATCCCGTAAGGGCCGCGATGCGCTGCGATTGCGTGCGGCCACCGTGAATCATGGCAGCGGCGAACCCATCGCGGTTCAAGGTGATGGCCAGGCGCTCGGCTCCGCGCTTAGTGCGCGCGAAGATGAGGCAGCGGCCGGTCTCCTTGGCGAGCAAGCGATGAAGCAATGGCAGCTTGCGGTCCGTGGCAACTTCGAAAGCCTGCTGGCGCACATTTTCGGAAGGTTTCAGCACGGAACCGAATGCGAGACGCACCGGGTTCTTCATGTAGTCCTTCACGAGATGCGCGACGGAAGCCTCCAGCGTCGCGGAAAAGCACATCGTCTGCCGGTCTTTCGGCAGCACGGATGCGATTCTGCGAATCGCCGGAAGAAATCCCATATCGAGCATGCGATCGGCTTCGTCGAGAATCAGGACGCGCAGATCGCGAAAATGCACGAGCTTGCGCGAAAGAAAATCTTCGAGCCGTCCGGGAGTGGCGACCACCAACCGTGCGCCTTTGCGCAGGTTGGTGAGTTGCAGCCCTTCGGACAAACCGCCGACGACCAGCGCTGCGGGGCCCAGCTGCCTGCCGCGCAATGCGTTGTATTGATCCACGACCTGCATTGCCAGTTCGCGCGTAGGAACGAGCGCGAGCGCCGCGATTCCCGGCGTTTTCTCCTGTAACAGGCGTTCGATCACGGGGATCAAGAACGCGAGCGTCTTGCCGGTCCCGGTCTGCGCGGTGGCCAGCACGTCTTTGCCTGCGAGTGCTTGCGGAATCGCCGCGGACTGCACGGGAGTCGGGATCGAGAATTTGGCGAAAGCCAGCCGCTCTTTGCTGTAAGCGGAGATCGCCATTTGTGAAAATGTTTCGGTAATACTATCCATCTGGGTGTTGCCTTCTATCTGGCGGAAGCCGTCGCGGCGCGCACACACGTACTGCACACTACTGGTGCGGGCACAGCAAACTGGTCTTGCCAGTCTTTGTTTTAAATTACGCTGAAGACTTACGGAGAGAACTGAAGGGCGGGTAATCTCAGATCAACTGCTCACCAGAGGCCGCACAACACAACCGAGGTATTAAGCGCAAACGGAGTATAACACACAATCGGGAGGTTTGCTGGTGAATTAGTTTGCGGCAGTGTTCCAGGACGGCAGCCTCCGCTGATTCTTTGAACTGGGGTATGCTGAATTGAATCAAGATTGAGCCACGGGGCATCCATTTTTAGAGTTTGCGAAAGGGAGGAACGCGGGATCATGGCACGGAATCGAATCTGGCTTGGCACAGCGGCTTTTATATCGGCGTTCATTGCAATCGTGGGCGTGGCAATTCTCACACAATCATCGCTCGAGGCTCAGAGCAATTCATTCCATGGCGCGCCCGCATCGGACGCCGCTGCAAAGAACCCCTACGCCGGCAAAGCCTCGGCGGCACAGGCCGGGGCAAACTTATATGCGCAAAAATGCCAGTCGTGCCACGGCGTAGCCGGCCAAGGAACCGCCAATATACCGGCGCTGGCGAAAAGCGCGGTACAGTCGGCGCCGGATGGGGCGGTTTTCTGGTTCATTACCCAGGGAGATCCGGGGAACGGGATGCCGTCGTGGGCTGCGCTCTCCGCCCAGCAGCGCTGGGATGTGATCACGTATGTGAAGGCACTGGGAACCGGAAAGGCTCCGAAACCGAAAGTTGCGAATGCGGCATCAACTGAAAACGCAGGGGGCGCTCCCGCGTTGCCGCCAGTGATACCGCCCTTTACCGACTATCTCTACGAAAAGCCAGGGACCGTCCGCAAGATCACGGTGCAGGATCTGCCGGCGCCGTTTGCGACGAAGTCGGCTGGAAATGCGCCGAAAGTGGTGGCGCGTCCCGAGGGTGCATGGCCCCAGGCCTTGCCCGGTTTTACCGTGCAGCTTTATGCGAGCGGCCTGAATAATCCACGCTTAATCACGACCGCGCCCAACGGAGATTTCTTCGTGGCGCAAATGGATGAGGGTGACATCAAGATTTTTCGAGGAATCAGCGCGGAAGGCAAGCCGGAGCAGGTCGGAACATTTGCCACTGGATTCGATCATCCCTATGGGATCGCGTTCTATCCGCCCGGGAACGAGCCAGAGTGGGTTTATATCGGCAGTGAGACTTCGGTGCAGCGCATTCCTTACCGCAACGGCGATTTGAAGGCGCGCGGGGCTGCGGAACATATTGCGGACTTGCCGGGCGAGCCCGGGCATTCGACTCGCGCGGTGCAATTCTCGAAGGACGGAAAGACGATGTTCGTCGCGGTTGGCTCGGGCTCGAACGTGGACGATCCGGACACTCATCCGGAGGAAAAAAATCGCGCGGACATTCTGGCGTTTAATCCTGACGGCTCGGACATGCGCGTCTATGCCTATGGCATACGCAACGCAGGCGGCGGGATTGCGATCGATCCGGAGAGCGGCGAGCTGTGGTGTTCGGTGAACGAGCGCGACGGACTGGGCGACAACCTCGTGCCGGATTACATCACGCACGTGCAGGATGGTGGATTTTACGGCTGGCCGTGGTGGTACATGGGCGGTCATCAGGATCCGCGGCACGAGGGGAAGCATCCGGAATTGAAGGATAAGGTGATCACGCCGGATGTGTTGTTGCAGCCGCACAACGCGTCACTGGAAATCACATTTTATGAGGGCCAACAATTTCCGGAGGAATATCGCGGAGATATTTTCGCGTCGGAGCATGGATCGTGGAACAAGGCGGCGCGAGCCGGCTACGAAGTGATTCGCGTGCCGCGGCACCAGACGGGACGTGCCAGCGGCGAGTACGAGGACTTCGTAACAGGGTTCGTCACGCCGAACGGCACGGTGTGGGGGCGGCCGGTGGGAATTACGGTGGCGCCGGACGGATCGCTGCTGGTTACGGATGACGGCTCGAACTCGATCTGGAGGATTGCTTACACCGGGAAGTGAGCGGTCGCAGCGGGCGCGCAGATCACGACCCGACGCTTTCGGGAGCGCTTTCGACTACGAGCGTAGGTTCGGCTTTCTTAGCGCGCGTGGTGGTGATTACGATCACGCTGATTAGAACGCACAGAGTTCCCAGGATCGTTCGCGAGCTGAGCGCTTCACCGCCAAAGAAATATCCAACCAGCACAGCCACTATCGGGTTCACGTATGCGTAGGTGCCGACTTTCGTCGGCGATTCGTGATGAATCAGCCACACGTACGCGGTAAACCCGATGATGGAACCGGCGACGATCAGATAGGCCAGCGCGAACCACGCTCCGCGCGAGACGGCCGACAGATGAAAATTACGAAATTCGCCGAGGGCGGCGGCCGTCAGAGTGAGAAGTATTCCGCCGGCAAGCATCTGGGCGCCCGAGCTCATGACTTTCGATTCCGGCAATGGCAACTTGCGCGTGAGAATCGAGGCGATTGACCAGCTGATGGAAGCAAAGATCAGCGCGGCGGCGCCAAGTTTTTCGATCGGCGCGCCTCCTACATTCAGCGAACGGCTCACCAGCACAGCCACTCCGGCGAGTCCAACCAAAAGCGCGGCGCCTAAGCGGATCGTGAGGCGTTGCGTGCGGAGAATAAGAATTTCCGACAACGCCATGAATGCCGGGATGGTGGCCAGCATGACGGCGGCGATGCCGGAAGGCACGCGCTGCTCCGCCCAGAACAGTAGCCCGTAATCGAGAACGAAAATTATGAATCCGAGCAAGGACGCCGATCTCCATTCGCGCGCGGTGGGCGAGCGCTCGCCGCGAGCGAGCATCCAGCCATAGAGAACCGATCCGGCGATCACAAAGCGCATCGCGGCAAGAACGAGCGGGGGAACTTCGCGGACGCCGACGCGAATGGCGAGAAACGTGGATCCCCACACGAAATAGATGATCGAGAAGGCCAGCAGGGTCTTCCACGCGGGGCGATGAGCTTCGGCTGCCATGGACTAGTATGAATACGCAGGAACAGGCTTCGGTCAAGAGCCATATTGTTCGCGCAAAGCGCCGTTTGACCGTGGCCTCGGCGGGCCGCTATAATAGCGGTTTCCGCGCAGCACAAACTCTGCGTTGAGAGCGGCGCGCGCGTTCCGCGGCGTATGCTCGGTCGTCTCAAGATTTACCGATTTCGATGACTGGAAACCCCCTGAGCGGAGAAACCTCCCACAGGAATTCAGGAGCTGGTAATGCTAAAGGCAACCCAACTGCGCCCCGGAATGATCATCAAGCACGAGGGCGATTTGTGCGTGATTTACAGCGTGGACCATCGCACGCCCGGCAACAAGCGCGGTTCGATGCAGACGAAAATGCGCAACCTGCGCAACGGTTCAATGCTGGATTACCGGTTCCGGGCGGAAGAATTCGTCGAAAAAGTGGTCGTGGACGAAATCGAATTCGAATATCTCTATAGCGACGGCGACGAACATCACTTCATGAACACGCAAAATTACGAGCAGTTGGCACTGCAGAACGATATCGTCGGCGACACGCGAGATTACCTGATCCCCAATTTGCCGGTGAAGATCGAATATTACGATGAGAAGCCGATCGGCGTGCTTCTGCCGGACACCGTGGATTTGACGGTGGTGGAGACCGAGCAGACGATCCAGAAGGCCACGGCGAGTTCGGTGATGAAGCCGGCGAAGCTGGAGACGGGCCTGGTGGTGAACGTGCCGCCGTTCGTGGGCACCGGCGACAAGATCAAGGTGGATACCTCCGAGGCGCGCTACATCCAGCGAGTGCAGTAGCGTGGGGGGCTTGCCATGAACGGCACGCGGCGCATCGGCTGGCGAATTCTGCCGGGCAAGATCGCTGTGCTGATTTTATTTGTTTACGCCGGCGCCTTCGCTGCCGCTGCTGGCGGTGGCGAGCAAACTCCCCAAAAAATCGTTGCCGAGTACATTCGCGCCGAAGGCGGCGCGCGCGCAGTTGCGCGGATTCAATCCCTGACGATCGAAGGTAGTTTGCACGTCGCGCCGACGGAAGATTCCTCGCGACAATCAGGTTCTACTGCGGATTCTTCTGCCGACCCCTCCTCCGGTTCGTATTCACTGATCACAAAGGCGCCAAATAAGCTGTATTCCGAAATTGTTGTCGAACCCCAACACATCGTCGCCGCGTACAACGGCAAGTCCGCGTGGGGACAGGATGGCTCGAACGCGCCACACACTCTTATCGGGCGCGACGCGGTGGAATGGGAATCGACGGCGCGTTACCTGAACGACCGGCTGCTGAATGCGAAAAAGGACAAAATCGCGATGCTGCTGGTGGGGATGGATAGCGTCAACGGGCATCGCGCTTATCACTTGATGCTTACTCTTGAGCAGGGCGTGACGCGCGACGTGTTTTTTGATGCGCAGACGCATTTGATCTTGAGAGAAATCGTAAACGCGCTGGAGCCGGGTGGGGCGCGACAGAGTTCCGGCTCGGCGAGCTCAGCCGCGCCGGCCACGGTACCGGTTCAACCGATCGAACAGTTTGATTACGACGACTACCAGCCGGTGGACGGGATTCCCGAGCCGCGCAAGATCGAGTTGCGGCGCGGTGGGCGCGATTATCAGATTGCCATCACGCACGTGGAGATCAACGCTCCGGTAAAGGATGCGATCTTCGACTTCCCGCATGCCGAAAGCCGGCCGCTGCCTGACATCGCCTACCTGCTGCGCGATTTACAGAAGAATCAAAAAGCTGCGGAAGAGATCGTCAAGCAGTATACCTGCCATCTTTTGGAAGAAGAGGAAAAGCTCGGCTCAAACGGCGAAGTGAGTTCCCATTCGGTGAAGGATTACGACATTTTCTATGCGGGCGAAGACGAAATTCGCCACTTGCTGGCCAAGGACGGCAAACCGCTCGAAGGCGATGAGAAGAAAAAGGAAGACCAGCGCTTCAGCAAGGAATTCGACGCCGCCAAGAAGAAGCAGGCGGAACTGGCGAACGATCCCAAGAAACAGCAGAAAGAAGATGAGCGCGACCAAGCGCAGATTTCCGATTTTCTGAGCGCCGAGAATTTTTCGAATCCGCGGCGCGAGATTTTTCGCGGGCAGGAAGTGATCGTGTTCGATTTCGGACCGAATCCGGACTACAAGCCGAAAAACATGGTCGAGAATTTGGTGCAAAAGCTGGTGGGAGTGATCTGGGTAGACGAGCAGGCGCGCGACGTGGCGCGGCTCGAAGCGCGGTTTAGCGATAATTTCAAGATCGGCGGCGGATTGCTGGCTTCGCTTTCGAAAGGCTCGAATTTCGTGTTCGAGCAGACGCTGGTGAACAACGAAGTGTGGCTGCCTTCTTACGACGAAGTGCATGCCGCTGCGAGGCTGGTTTTCGTGAAGGTGAAAGCAAATCAAATTGACCGCTACAGCGATTACAAGAAGTTCTCTTCCGAAATAAAGCTGGGCACCTCCGCGCCGGTGGATCAGAAGCCGCAATAGTTGTTCACACAGCACGCGTGCAAGGAGTTCCTCACGGGGTGATTCACGCTGTGGTACATTCCGTTGACTTTATCGGATGACATTATTGAGTTGATATTCTTGCGCATTGAAAGGAATTGCCAGAGTGCCCATCTGTCCTAGCTGCGGGAAATCGTTCAGCGGATTTTCGATCGGGTCGCAGACCGCGACGGAATGCGCGGACTGCCGGAAGGCAAAGATGCAAGCTGCGGTGAGTAACGTTGTTCCCGGGCAAAATGTGCGACGGACGTCTGCATGGATGATCTTGCGGAGTGTGCCGCCGGTGACTCGCGCGATCATCGGCCTGAATTTGGTGGTGTACCTGGCGATGGGCCTGAGCGGCGTTTCGTGGAGCGCGCCGAGCGTCATGAATGCGATTCGCTGGGGTGCGGATTTCGGGCCGCTGACGTTCAGCGGGGAGTGGTGGCGGCAGTTCACCAGCATCTTCGTACATTTCGGCATCATTCACATCGGGCTCAACATGTGGTGCCTGTGGAATTTGGGCAGCGCGCTCGAACCGTTGATGGGACCCGTGGGATTCGGTTTGACTTATGCTTTTACCGGACTTGCTGCGAGCGCCACGAGCCTGGCTTGGAACCCGTGGCGGGCAAGCGCTGGAGCCTCGGGAGCGATTTTTGGATTGGCGGGCGCGTTTGTAACCTTCCTGCTGCTGAAAAAGCTGCCGATTCCAAAAATCCTGGTGCAGAAGAATTTGAGGAGCATGGGCTTTTTCATTTTTTACAATCTTTTGTTCGGCGCAGCGAATTCGCACATTGATAATTCGGCGCATTTGGGTGGCTTGGTGGCAGGGTTCATTCTGGGCGCGTTGGTTCCGGTTTCGGCGCGGTTTAGCGCGGCGATGGATGCGCGGCTGCCGGGCGCACCGTTTGACGCGGTCAGTGCAGGGGCTTCACGGCAGCGGCGACTTTTCTTGACGGCGGCGGGATGCACGGTCGCGCTGGTGGTGGGACTTTATTTCGTACGTGCGCGCAATCTGCCAACCGCGGAGTATGGGAAGGCGGTGCGGCTAGCGAACTCAGGCCAACTCGATTCCGCCGTCGCGGAAATGAAGCAAGAAGTGACGATGGAACCCGAAAACGTGCTGGCGCAAATGTTCGTGGGCGACTGGCTGCTGCTGCAGAATAATCCCGCAGCGGCGGTTCCTTACCTCGAGCAAGCGCGGCAGTTGGAGCCCGACTACGGAGCGATCCGGCACAATCTGGCGCTGGCATATCTGGGAGCAGGACAGCCAAAGGCCGCGGTTGCGGAGATTTCGCAGATGGTTGGTAAGGGCCAAGTGGAGCCGTGGGAGACTTCGTTCATTCTGGGAGTTGCGGCTGAGCAGGACGGGAATTACAGGCTGGCGGCGCAGAACTTGAATTCGGTGGTGCAAACGAAGCCGGATTTTCGGCAGGCGCGCGACGAACTGGCGCGCGTTACTGCCGCGGCGAATTCGCCGGGTGCCGCGGCTGATCCAAAGCCCGTGCAACTTCCCTATGACAAATTGCTGATGAAGTCGCCGGCGTGGCCTTACTATCCGTAGATTTTAGATTTATCGCGCACGTCTGTGCGATTTTGAATCAAACAGCGACGGCCGTCTTGGCGCCAAAAACACGCATGAAGATGGCGTCTACCGCGCGAAGTTGGCGCCGCAGATCGAAGGCGTGCTGTAAAGATTTTTCGTCGAGAAATTTGCGAATGTTGGGATCCGCGTTAATTTTTTCCTGAAAGCTTGATTCCGATTCCCACGCGGCCATGGCGTGCGCCTGCACCCGTTTGTAAGCGTCTTCGCGCGGCGCGCCGTGCTCGACCAAATCCTGCAGCAGTTGTCCGGAAAAAACTAGGCCCTGCGTGGCGTTGAGGTTGCGCAGCATGCGTTCGGGATACACCTTCATATTGGCGACGATTTCCGTGGTGCGATGCAGCATGTAATCCACCAGGATCGTGGAATCCGGGAGGATCACACGTTCGACGGAACTGTGCGAAATATCGCGTTCATGCCAGAGCGCGACGTTTTCAAGCGCAGGCAGAGAATTTGCGCGCACGACGCGGGCGAGGCCGCAGATCTGCTCGCTGGCGACGGGATTGCGCTTGTGCGGCATGGCGGAGCTGCCGCGCTGTTCGCCGCCGAAGGGCTCTTCGACTTCGCGGACCTCGGTGCGCTGCAGGTGACGAATTTCCTGCGCGATACGTTCGAGGGAGGCGGCGACGATGGCGAGCGTCGAGAGATATTGCGCGTGACGATCGCGTTCGATCACTTGCGAAGTGATCGGCGCGGTGGCGAGGCCCAGGCGCTGGCAAATTTTCTGTTCGACTTCCGGACCAAGATGCGTGCAGGTGCCGACGGCGCCCGAAATTTTGCCGACGGCTAGCTGCTGCGCGGCGACCTGAAAGCGCGCGAGGTCGCGACGATTTTCGGCGTACCAATTGGCGATCTTGAGGCCAAAGGTGATGGGTTCGGCATGGATGCCGTGGGTGCGGCCGATTTGTGGCGTGTCCTTGAATTCCCAGGCGCGTCGCTCGAGAACTTCGCCGAGGGCTTCGATTTTTTTCTCGATCAGGTGCGAGGCTTCGCGGACGAGCAGGGCTTGCGCGGTGTCCACCACGTCATTGGAAGTGAGCCCGTAGTGCAGCCAGCGCGCCGCTTCGGGATCGGCCACTGATTCCTGGACGGCAATCGTGAAGGCGATTACGTCGTGGCGGACTTTGGCTTCGATTTCGTTGATGCGCGCGACATCCACGCGGGCGCGCTCGCGCAATTTCGCAGCGGCTGCGGCCGGGACGGCGCCAACTTCCGCGAGCGTTTCGGCCGCGGCAAGTTCGACGTCCAGCCACTTCTGAAACCGGTTTTCTTCGCTCCAGACGCGGCCCATTTCCGGGCGCGTGTAACGTGAAATCAAGGCTGACTCCCTTAGCGGCGCTAGCGCTTTGCAGGCAAACACCTGCATGCGAGCGGGCCGACGAATGCGAATAAACGGCGGGGGAATTCCCTGTCCCATCATACCCGAAATTCTGTGGCGGCGCGAAGCGACGGCTGGCGGACGGCCGCCCGCGCTCAAAGCTCGTAATTTCATGCGTTTGGCGGAATTTTGCGGCTCAAGCGACTTAATAAACAGCAGGGCAAATTCAATTCAAGGAGCAAAACGATGAAAGTGAAAGTTTCCTGGTATGGGGTGGATGATTTCGAAAGCGCGAAGAAGTTCTACGGGCAAGTGCTGGGCTTGAAGAAAACCTTCGAGGCACAGCAGTGGGCGGAATTTGCGGGTGCCGAGGGCGAAGAGTCCATCGGCATCGCCGCGAATCCGCACGCGGGCAAAGAGGCGGGAGCGACCGTGGTGCTGGATGTGACGGACATCGAGCGCGAGCGGAAGCGGCTGGAGTCGGCGGGAGTCAAGTTCGAAGGCAAGACGGAAGAGATTCCGGGGATCGTGAGGCTGGCGACGTTTCGCGATCCTGACGGCAACCGTTTGCAACTGGCCCAGGCACTGATGAAGTCGTAGTCGATGGAGGCGGTTCGCTTCGAGGGGCCGCGCCGGTTTGGTATGCCGTTGTAAACTGGCGCGGCTCGATATTCTTCAGCGAGGTGATGTGATGGCTTTGTATGCCGTGCGGGAAATTGCGGCGGAGGAAGAATCACAGCTGGTGGAAAAAGCGCGGGAGGGAGACGGCGTCGCTTTCGGCGCGCTCGTGGAACCATGGCGCAAGCCACTTTTTGGCTACATCTACCGGATGGTGACTTTGCGGCAGGACGCGGAAGATTTATTGCAGGACGTGCTGGTGCGGGTGCTGGAAGGCATACGGACGTATCGCGGCGAAGCGCGGTTCAAAAGCTGGCTTTTCGGAATTGCCACGCATGTCTGCCTGGATCATCTGCGTTCGAAGAAGCGCTGGCGGGTGGAAGCGCAATTGATCGGCGAGCAGGAAAGCAAAGCGACGCCGGGGCAGTTCGAGGAATTGCATCAACTGATGACGCAGCCGGAATTCAGCTTCGAGATTCGTGAACACATCGCGTTTTGTTTTTCGTGCATCGCACGGACGCTGCCGCCGGAGGAGCAGGCGGCGTTGATGCTCAAGGAAGTTTTGGGATTTACGAACGAAGAAGCGGCGAGGATCGCGGGTTCGTCCGAGCCGGTGTTCCGGCACCGGCTTTCCGCGGCGCGCGGGAAGATGATCGAAGATTACGCGGGGCTTTGCGCGCTCATTAATAAAGAAGGCTTGTGCTACCAGTGCAGCGGTTTGCAGGCGGTGGCGCCGGACGGGCATCGTGGGCCGGAACTCGTGCAGATCGAGGTGGCGCCGGGGATGGCGATGAACGCGGAGAGTTTGTTTGATGCGCGGCTGGCGATCGTGCGAGATACAGACCTGGAGATGGGGCGGACGAGGGTTTTGCACGATGTGTTTTACGCTAGCTTGACGCGGCGCGAGGAATCTCGCTAGTCGGCTCGACCGATTCGAATTGCGGCGCGTTTAGAGGTCAAAGGGGCCAAGCGGGATGCGTTGCGAGGCGATGTGCAGCGTGCCACGGAAGGCGAATTCGCCGGGGCGGCGGCCGAGGGCTTCTTCAGCGCAGATGCGCGCGAGGTCGGGAGTATTGTTCTGCTCGGAAATGTGCGCGAGGACGAGATGGCGCGCGCGGCCGTCGAAGACTTCGGAGTCCGCGAGAAATTCGCTAACGATGGTATTCGAAAGATGGCCGGTGCGGCTCATAACACGCTGCTTGATGTACCAGGGATAGGGGCCGACCTTCAGCATTTCGAGATCGTGATTGGATTCCAGAATCAGGAAATCGGCTTCGCGCAGGTGATGCTTCACAAGCTCGGGCATGTAACCGAGGTCGGTGACGATGGCGACTTTTTTGCCGTTGGCGCAGAAAGCGTAGCCGACAGGATCGGCGGCGTCGTGCGGAATGGTGAACGCGATGATTTCGATATCGCCGACAATGAACTTGATTCCCGGGCGAATGTAATTGACGCGTTCGATCTTGGTCTTCGGACCGTCTTCGTACATCTTGCGAATTTCGCGGTGCGTCGGTTCGGTGAGATACGCGGGGCACTTCCAATCGCGCGCGAGCTGAGCGAGAGCCGTGGTGTGATCGCTGTGCTCGTGGGTGACGAGGATGCCGTCTACATTTTCGGGACGCGCGCGGCCGAGAGTTTCAAATCGCCGCAACATTTCTTTTTTGCCGATACCGGCGTCAATGAGGAGCGTGGTGCACCCCGATTCGAGCAATGTGCAATTGCCCGTGCTGCCCGACGCCAAAATGGATACACGAAACGAGATGCGCTTCCCCCGCGTGCCGCGTTTACGCCGTGACTCACGCGCACGCCACGCCGGAAACGATGATGGCAAAGTACAGCGCTCGCGTCAACATCCGGAATTGCGAGTTGATTAGATTGCTAGCTGGTCGCGGGTGAGTTCGAAGCCGTTGAGGTTGCCCACCACGGAGGCGGCGATGCGACCGGGCTGGAAGAATTCACGGGCGAGCTGCTGGACGTCTTCGACAGTGACGCTTTCGAGCAGCGCGATCAGGTCCTGCGCGGTGAAGTGGCGGTTGAAGTACATGTGATAGCGAGCGAGGCTGTTCATGCGCTGGCCGCTGCCTTCGAGAGAAAGCAGCGTCGCACCTTTTAGATGATCTTTCGCGCGGCGCAATTCTTCGGTGGTTAGCGGCTCGTCGCGCAGGCTGCGGAATTCATCGAGCACAGAACGAACCAGCTGCGAAGCGTTTTCAAGCGACGTGCCGGCGTAGACGGAAAGGGCTCCCGCATCGCGGTAGGAGTTCAACTCGCTGAAAATTGCGTAGGCGAGGCCCTGGCGCTCGCGAATATTCTGGAAGAGGCGCGAGGACATGCCTCCGCCGAGGACGTTGTTTAGCACCGCGACAGCGAAGCGGCGGCGATCGGTCATGGGTAGTGCCGGAACACCCATGCAGATGTGGACTTGTTCGAGTTCGTGCTTGGTGCGCAGCGTGACGTGCGGTGCGGCTTCCGGTTTGGGCTCGGCTTCGGCGGCGGTGGTGGATGCGAGTTTTGCGAAACGCTCTGCGACGAGATCTACAAGCTGCTGGTGCGTCAGATGGCCGGCGGCGGTGATGACCATGTTGTTCGGCGCGTAGCGGTGGCTGAACCAGGCGCGCAAAGTATCGCGGTCAAAAGCAGAAACTGTTTCGGGAGTGCCGAGGATAGGTTTGCCGAGTGCGTGCGGCGACCAAAAATTCTGCGTGAAGAGCTCGTGAACGAGGTCTTCGGGATTGTCCTGGGTCATGCGGATTTCTTCGAGAATCACGGATTTTTCGCGGTCAATCTCATCTTCCGCGAATTTCGGTTCGAGAACCATGTCTGCGAGGACGTCGAAGGCCTTGGGGAGGTGTTCATCCAGAACGCGGGTATTGAAGCAGACCATTTCTTTGGAGGTGAACGCGTCGAGCATGCCGCCGACGCTGTCCACTTCGCGCGCGATATCTTCCGCGGTGCGCCGCGCCGTGCCTTTGAAAACCATGTGCTCGATGAAATGCGAAATGCCATTGACGCCGGCAGGTTCGCAGCGCGAGCCGGAGCGCAGCCAGATTCCGACGGAAACGGAGTGGACGTGTTCCATTGGCTCGGTGATGACGACGAGGCCGTTGGGAAACACGTCTTGCTGCACCTTATGATTCGTGTCTGGCATGTATCTTGGTATTGTGGCACGGCGCAGCGGTAAATGTCATATGCGCGGAAGAAAAGTTTCTATTGAGTGTCGGCACCGCGCGGGGAGAATTGCGTGGAGCGCTACATCAATTTTTCTTCGGGGTCGAGTTTTCCGTACTCGCTGGAATAGTGCAGCGGGACGTCGGCATAGGCGCCTTTATCGAGCGAATAGACTTCGCAGGATGCGTAAGGGTACGAGTAGATGTGCACGCTGGTGGCGCGCTCGTTGAACTCCGGCAAATTCAAAACCTGATGTACAGGCTCTTCAGGCTGCACCACGCCGGGGTGCGTCGCGTCCATGTCGTAAGCATCCGAGGGAATTAATTTGCAGCTGCCGTGGGCCGCATCACGATTTTCCACGTGAAAATTCTGCACGCGCAGGCGTCCGATTGGCGTAGTCATCCAACAATTCTGGTCACGATGATTGTGGATGCGGCTGACCTGGCCGATATCCCAGCAGATGGCGAGGACTTCGAAAAGCTCACATTTGTGAATCAGATTCCGGGTGTAATGGCTCTTGGCGTAGAAGAGATAGGGCGCGAGAGTTTGCGGATCAATGGCTTTGCGCGCGGTGAAATCGAAGACGCGCGGGATGGTGAACTCTTTTTCCGGGATGGCGCAGAGTTGCTTCACCCATTCGTCGATGTCCATCACTTCCATCGGAGTTTTGTGATCTACGGGGGTTAGTGTCGCCATCGGCGCGCCTCCAGATATTTTTTTACCGAATGCTATTTTGTTACGTTCCATTATATCGCCGCGCGGGCGGCTCGGCAGCGAGAAATCGCTTGCTGGGCGCATGTTATTATGATGGCAAGATGAATCCGGACAAACCAGAACGCGGACTCGCGGACGGCGGCATGGTGAACCTGCTGGGCCAATCGGTCGCGGAACTGCGCGCGCTGATGCAGGAGCTTGGCGAGCCAGCTTACCGCGGCGCGCAAATTTACCACGCGTTTTATGCCGAGCGGCGGTTTGAAATTGGTGCGATGACGAATTTGCCGGCGAATCTGCGCGAGCGGCTGGCGCGCGAAGCTTGTATCGTGCTGCCGAGAATCGTGCGGCGTTACCGGTCGGCGGACGGGACGGTGCGCTACGTGCTGGCGCTGGAGGCGCGGGGTGCCGAACCTGCGAAGAGCAAGCCTGCAACGATCGAGACCGTCTTCATGCCCGAAGAAAATCGCCAGACGATTTGCATTTCGACGCAGGCGGGTTGCGCGGTGGATTGCCATTTTTGTCTGACGGCCACACTCGGCTTGATTCGGAACTTAACGGCGGGCGAAATAATCGGGCAAGTGCTGATTGCTCTGGATGAAAATCGGGCGGAATTGAAGCCGCAGACAAATGTGGTGCTGATGGGCCAGGGCGAGCCGTTGCTGAATTACGAAGCAGTGATGGCGGCGCTGGGAATTCTGCTGGATCCGAATGGCATAGCGATCACGCCGAAGCACACAACGCTTTCGACCAGCGGGATTATTCCCGGCATCGAGCGGCTGGCGCAAGAGAAAGTGCGCCCGAAGCTGGCGATTTCGCTGAACGCTTCGTCGAACGAACAACGCGACAAAATCATGCCGATCAATCGGAAGTATCCCATCGAGAAGCTGCTGGAGGTTTGTGGGCGTTACCCGCTGCGTCCATGGGAACATTTGACGTTTGAATATGTGCTGCTTGGCGGATTCAACGATGCGCCCGAAGACGCGCGGCGGGTGGCGCGATTGCTGGGGAATTTGCGCGCGAAGGTAAACCTAATACCGTGGAATCCGGGCGAGCTGCCTTACGAAAAGCCGGACGCGGCGGGGATCGAGGAATTTCGCCGGATTCTTGTCGATAAGGATATTCGCGTTTTTGTGCGCTACTCGCGCGGGCAGGATGTGATGGCTGCCTGCGGGCAGTTGGCGCTGCTGGAGTCGGCGGCGCCGCACGAAACTGCGCCGCTGGCGCAGATTGCGCCGGCGATTTGATCGGTTCATCTCTTCGGAGCGAAGTGCCGGTCTGAGCCGCCCCGACAGGCGGACACGCAGACAGTAAGTGTGCGCCCCGCATATATTCACGTCATAGTGTCAGCGAATGCCGATGGTCGCCATCATGCGTCCTGTGGTTCGTTCACGGCGGTAGCTGAAGAAGAGATCGGTGCGGCACGATGTGCAGAGATCGCTGGATTGAATTTTTTCCGGAGCGACGCCGGCGGATGCGAGGATGGCGCGGTTCGCGGCGATCAAATCGAGCTGTACGCGTGGCGCGGGCGGCGCGTGGCCGGGTGGCCGCATGCTGAGCCACCGGAGCCAGTTCGGATCGTTGTCGCCGTTTTCCAGAGCATCGAAGGGACCCGCGAACCATTCGCGCGCATTCGGAAACTTCGCGGAAAATTCTTTCACCACGTCATGGCCCACTTCGTAGCAACAGCCGCGGATTCCGGGGCCTAGCGCAGCGATAACGTCTTGCGGGCGCGTGCCAAATTCCATCTGCATGCGGCCGAGAGTTTTTTCGGCGATGCGTTGAGCCGTGCCGCGCCAGCCGGAATGAATGGCAGCGATCGCTCGATGTTTTGTGTCGGCAAGCAGGATGGGAATGCAATCCGCGGTTTGCACGACGAGCATGACGCCTGGTTCGCGGGTGATGAGCGCGTCGCCTTTTGGGGCCTGCTCGCCTTGCGCGATGCCTTCGGCGCCCACGACGTGAACGATGTCCGAGTGAATCTGACGCAGCCCGACGGCGCGCATTTTGGTAGCGCAGAGCGACGCGAAGAATTTCTTGCGATTTCCAAGCACGCTCTCGCGCGAGTCCCATTCGGTGAAGCCAAGATTTAGAACCTTTTTGGAGGCGTTGCGGCTGTCTTGTTGCGCTGGAAATTCGCTCGCGCCGCCGGGGCGTGTGCTAAAGCCGTGCACAAGCCAATTTAGGCGCGCGAATGCCGGAGATTCCAGAATTTGCAAACCCTCGCTTCGGCGCAAATGCCAGGTTAGCGGGCGTTTCGTTGCTGTCGTTTGTGGCGTGCCTCGCGATCGTGGTTTTTTCTCAGTGGTTGTGATGGCCATGCGTTCAGGGCGACGCGCCAATCACGGCGCATCTCGATTATAGCGGGTATAATCGCGCCGCGGCGCGAATGTTGGATTTTGCAGGAAGCTTGACTGGTTTGCGGAAGAACGGTCAGATTGTCATTCGGAGGCAGAAGTCCCGCTCAAGGAACCTGCTTGCCTTTAGAGTTAAGCGCCAGGCAGATTCCTCGCTGCGCTCGGGATGACATCGGTGTCCTTTTTTCCGCAGACTGAAATGCTGGAGTGGGACTCATTTGATCGTCGGATTGGGGCTGGACATCGCAGAGATTGACCGGATCGAGGCGGCGCTGACGCGGCACGGCGCGCCGATTCTGGAACGGCTGTACACGCCTCGCGAGGTCGCCTACTGCGAGAGCTATCGCTATAAATTCGAGCGTTACGCCGGGCGGTTCGCGGCCAAAGAAGCAGCGATGAAGGCGTTGGGCACCGGATGGCGGTTGGGGGTGCGCTGGCGTGATATCGAAGTGGTGCGTGAGCCGAGCGGAAAGCCGACACTACATCTAGTAGGCGCAGCGCGCCAGTTTGCCGACCGGCTTGGCGTGCAAAATATCTCACTGACGATCACGCACAGCGGAAACCTTGCGCTGGCCGAAGTTATCTTTGAGAGCTGAACTGCGCTTCGACTGCAGCTTCTGCGATTTCGTCTGCGCCGCCAATCTGCGTTTCACACCACAGATTCGCGGGATGGCGGCCTGCGACGCGTACCTTCAAATAATTGCCGGTCAACGCCTCGGTCCAAGAGTCACCGCCGCGCCTTAGCGTAAGAGCCCGCACGCTTCTGCCCGCTTGAAGATCGCGGAATGCCGAGGCTTTCTCCTGGCCGAGGGCGCGCAGGGCTCGTGTTCGCTCGCGCGTGACCGCTGAGTGGATTGGGGCGCCAAGGTCGGCGGCTTTGGTCCCGGGCCGCGCGGAGAAGGCGAAAACATGGAGGTAGGTGAACGGGAGGCGTTCGATAAATTCGTAGGTGGCGCGAAAGTCTTCGTCTGTTTCACCGGGAAAGCCGGCGATTACGTCCGCGCCGATGGCGGCTTCTGGCAGAGTGCTGCGAACCAGGCGGATGCGTTCGGCGTAATGCTCGGCGCGATACCAGCGATGCATGGCGTGGAGGACGCCGTTCGAGCCGGATTGCAGCGGCACATGGAAATGTCGCGCGATGCGCGGCGAGGAGGCAACGAGCGCAACGAAATCTTTGGTGACGTCTTGCGGCTCGATGGAGCTGAACCGCAATTGCTGCAAATCCGTTTCGTCGAGAATCCGCCGGACCACATGCGCGAGATCCGCGCGGGGGGCGAGGTCGCGGCCATAGGCTCCGAGATTGATGCCGCTGATAACGATTTCTTTTGCGCCGGCGGCCGCGAGTTGGCGAACCTCGGCGATGACAACATCCGGCGCTAGACTGCGGCTGCGGCCTCGGACGAAAGGAATCACGCAGTAGGAGCAACGATTATTGCAGCCATCCTGGATTTTGAGGATGGGGCGGGTGCGATCTCCTGGGATACCGGCGGCACCTTCGACCGGGGCAATCGCCACGGACGTTTGCGCGAAAATATCGCCCGTGAGAATTTTTGCAGGGCCGCGCGCTAGGGACATGGAATCGTCATCGAGGCGCGCCAGGGGAATGAAATCTTGCGACGGCGCGCATGTTGAGCCAGCAGCCGCTGTCGCTTTCGCAGCCTCAGTATTCGCACCGGGCAGCAAGCCTTCGCGAACGACGCGCGGGATTTCCGTCTGATGCGAATTGCCGATGACCCAGGAGACGCCTTCGAGCGCGGCGATTTCTTCCGGAGCACGCTGGGCGTAACATCCGGTGACTACGATGCGCGCGGTGGGATTTGTGCGATGAATCTTGCGGATGGCGTCGCGGGCTTGCGAATCGGCGGCGGCAGTGACCGTACAGGTGTTCAGAACCACGACCTCAGCGGTGGCGTGATCGTCGAGCAACTCGAGGCCGCTGGCACGCAGGGAGCGCCGCAGCGAAGCAGCGTCTGCTTCGGTGGCGCGGCAGCCAAAATTTTCGAGTGAAAAAGTAGCCATAAAGCGAAATTCAAAGCCGGACAAGAAGGCTTTGAGTGAAGAATTATAACAGTGAAAATGGCGAAGCACTCAGCGCGGAGGCTGCCGACAAGCGACCTGAAGATGTTGTGGTTAAGCTCCGGCGCCCCGACGTTGGTAGCAGAGCAAGATCAAGTCGGCACGGCGGCGGACGCCGAATTTAGCCAGCAAGTTCGAGACGTGGAATTTGACGGTGCGTTCGGAGATGTGCAAGCGGTCGGCGACTTCTTTATTCGCGAGATTTTCCAGCAGCCCGGCGAGAACTTCCTGCTCGCGGCGGCTGAGTTCCGCAGGAGAATCGCCCCGCAAACGACGCCCCTGGGTGGTGCTAAGAATCGAATCCACGAAGCGGGAGAGCACTTCGCGAGGGACCCAGAAACCGCCCGAGGCGACCAGCGGCAGAGCGCGGGGCAGCTGCTCGCGGGCTTCCTTGTAATTCAGAATGCCTTTCACGCCCTGGCGCAGAAGTGTGTAGCTATCGGTTTCCTTGAGGTTATCGCCCACGACCAAGAGCCGCGCGGCGGCGTTATGGTCCAAGATATTGCCGAGAAGCGCGCCTGTGGCCTGCCTCGCAGCGTGCGCGTCAATCACGTAGACGGAAGCGCGCGGCACTTCCAGATTGCGCAGGTCGGGCGCCAGCATCGAATCCAGCTGCTTGGCAACGAGCTGGAAGCTGGTGTCGGTCAAAAGACGCCGAAACTCCTCGAGCACCATCGGATGCGGAGAAAGAAGGCAAACTTTTAGTTTTGAGTTTGTCGCGGCCTTTACCATCGTAGTCAAGGCTAGCGGAATTGGCGCACAGGGGCAAGACCGATGGGAAGGGTGATTTCATACCAGACACGGGTGCTTTTAGGCTGCAAAACGAGGACTTACGACGCAATCAGCAGGCAAATCGGCCAGAACGGCGTTGCGGAAGAAGCGGATTAAACCGGTTCGCGATTTATTCGCTTTACGAGTTCTCGGCGAGGCCGTTTTCGGTTTGGCCGTTGCGGCGCGGACGCTTGGCCGGCAGACCGGCTTGTCGGACTTTATAGAGCAGCGCGCGATAGCTGATTTTCAGAATCTCGGCGGTGCGGCGGCGATTCCAGTGATTGGCCTGCAAGACCTTCAGGATGACGTCGTGTTCCATGCGCCGCGTGACCTGCTGCGCGATGCGCTTCAGCGGAATGTTGCCCTCTTCGTTCATTTCATAGGAAATTGCGAGAGGCTTTTTTTCGGCGCCGCGATCGCGGTCTGAATGAAACGCCTCTTCCGAACCCAGAATCACGTAACGTGCCATGCAATTTTCCAGCTCGCGAATATTACCCGGCCAATCGCGCTGTTGCAGCAGGTGCAGCGATTCGCAGGAAACCGGCGGAGCTTCGCGCTGGAACCGGCGATTGAATTGTTCGCGGAGATATTCGACGAGATAGGGAATATCGTCGCGGCGGTCGCGCAACGAGGGCAGGGTGATGGTGATTACGTTGATGCGATAAAAGAGGTCAGCGCGAAAACTACCGCTCGCGATTTCCTGATGCAGCAGGCGATTCGTGGCGCAGATTACGCGCGCGTCCAATTGCTTTTCCTCGTGATCGCCGATGCGTGTGAAATGGCCGTCCTGCAGAACGTGCAGCAACTTGGCCTGGAGGCTGGAGTCTATCTCGGCAATCTCGTCGAGGAACAGCGTACCGCCCTGCGCCATTTCAATGCGTCCGGGCTTCGCAGCATACGCGCCGGTGAAGGCGCCCTTCTGGAATCCAAACAGCTCGCTTTCAATGAGCGTTCCCGGAATGGCGGGACAATTTACCTTAACAAACGGACCCTGACTCCACGGCGAACGCTCGTGGATGAAGCGGGCGAGGACTTCCTTCCCGGTGCCGCTCTCGCCCAGAACAAGAATGGGAACATTGAGACCGGCGGCGCGCTCGACGCGTTGCCGGACCGCCTGCATGGCCTCCGATGGACCAAAATAAACGTGCTGAGGAGGTATTTCAACCGGCTGGGCCAAGGGTGCGATTCTTGCTTCCGCTGCAGATGCCATTGATTTCCAGTCTGCTGAAGTGAGGCGCCGCGCGCGCCCCCATGAAAAGTATTGCACACACGACGCCAAACGCTTCGGCGCGGGTAGTACGGCCGCAGGGGTCGTCTCAAATGAATATTTCGTGCAATCTATTATATTTGAGCAGGTTAGCGGAGTGTGCGCCGGAAGATTTCCTAGTACTAAGAGATTCAGATGAGGCCGTCAGTAGTACGTTCGTCAGAAAATCCTAGGCACTTTCGGGAATTGACCTTCCCAGTCGGAGTTTCCCTCCCTTTGCGCACGGGAGTGTGCGTAATGAGGAATCATGCGTGGCCCGGCCCCTACTCCGAAAACGGGGCGACGACGGCCGGCGCGATACTGCTTAGCGCTGCGGAAAGATCAAAGACTCGAGCATGTCCGCGCGGGCTTTTTGATCCGACGCAAATACCTGCAGCAAGTCGGTGACGGAGATCATGCCGCGGAAACCTTTTTCGTGATCGAGCACGACCAGATGGTAGATGTTGTGTTGTTCCATCAGCCGCATGCAATCTTCCAGGGCGGTATCGGGTGTGGCGCTGATGATCTGCGTCGTCATGATTTCGGAAACGTGCATCCACGCGGGGCATTTATTTTCAGCAGCGACTTTATCGGAAACATCGCTTTGCGATACGACGCCGAGGAGAACTCCTTGGCGGTCGCACACTCCCACGGCGCGTACCTGCTTCTCGCGCAAGTAGCGCGCCGCGTCGTGCACGGTAGCTTCTGCGGCAACGAAATAAACTTCACGGCGAGCGCTAATCAGGTCCGCTACTCTCATCGGACCCTCCTTATTTATAAACTCGGCGAATGGTAGGACGATTTAGGCGAGAAATGCAACGGATTTTGCGCGGGAGACAGAGACACGGGGGAGAAGCTGATCGAGCGCTGCAAGAACGCACACACGGCGAGAGGAAATGCACGAAGTAAAGTAGCGCAGCGGGAAGCTGCGGCAAATTACGCTGAACCAGCGAAAGAAAACTTTAAATCTGCGAAGCTTCGCCGCGAATAATATCGTAGCGTTCGATCACGGCCGCGACCCCAATCGATTCCGGCTGATCTTCTTCCTGTTTATCTACGCGAACGACGCGCCCGTGCGCGCGCACGAATACTTCCGTACCACGGGTAATTTCCGCCGGCAAGGTGAGAGTGAAGTCAACTTCTGTGCCGGGAGCCAGGTCCTTCTGCATGGTGAAGTAAACGCCGCGCGTTGAGATGTCCCGGGTCTGACCGTTGTGCGTGCCCGGTTCTCGAGTGATCGGCAGGCGGACGTTTACCGGTAGCGACAGATCATACCGGCGTGCCAAGCGACGCTCCGTCATCCCCACTGCTCCTCCATGGAAAGATTGAAGTGCAACACGTCCCCGTCAGCCTGAGTAGCAATCCCTCTTCCAAAGGCCACGGACTCTACAGCGTGCTGCCGATTGCATCGAACGATGCGACTTTCCCCAAGCTTGTCCGCAGCAAAATCTGGCACAGGTAGCAAACCCTTTGAAAACAGCGACAAGCGTTGAGTCGAGAAATCGGCCGGGAGGCTAGATCCAGACGTTCCCACAAGTGATCCTGCGGGCGCCCCCATTTCGGAGCGAATACTAGACTAAGCAGGGATAGAAGGGTAGTGCTATTTCGCTGAATGTGCTCTAGATATGCAAGTCTTTGCAACAGGATAGGACTAGTACGATTTTTGCTTTTCAGCGTTTTGTGGTGATCCGTAAAGGCTACAGACGGCGCCGCAGGCGCCGACGGCTGCACTCGCGCGGAGTGCGAGTGCGTTCTTGAAATGAGGAATTGCGATGGTTAGGAACCGCGAATCGCCGGCGCGGATTCTTTCAACACAGCGTCCTTGGCTTCCGCTTCTTTCGTGGAGGCTTCCTTCGCCGCAGCCTCTCTTGCAGCTCTCGCCGCGGCGGAACGCGCACCGCGTCCGGAATCCAAATTGAATTGCCGCATTTTGTACAACAGCGCTTTGTAGCTGATTCCCAACATACGCGCGGCATCTTTGCGGCACCAATTCGTTTTTTCGAGCGCGTCGGCAATCGCCTCCATTTCCGCCTCGTCTTTCAAGCCGCGCACCAAGGCTTTGAGGCCCTGCTCTTTGGGGGGTGCCGTTTCCTCGCGCGGAGCAGTGCGATGCTGCTGTCCTGTCATTTCCAGCAGCTCGCGGAAGCTGCCTTCGTCATCTTCCAGAATCACGTAGCGCTTGACGAAATTTTCGAGCTCGCGCAGGTTGCCGGGCCAGGGATAACGCAGCGCTGCTTCTAGAAGATGCTTTGAAGGATCCGGAGCCGGCTTGCCGTACTTCTCGCTGTACTTCGCGAGAAAATGGCTGAAGAGCAGAGGAATTTCTGTGGTGCGTTCACGCAGCGGTGGAATGTGAATCGAGAGCACGTTGAGTCGGTAGTAGAGATCTTCACGGAAACGCCCCGTGCGCATGGCGTCTTTAACGTCCATGTTGGTTGCGGCGAGCACGCGGACGTCCACATTGACGACGGCGCGCGCTCCCAAGCGGGAGAACTGCCCATCTTGCAGGACGTGCAGCAGCTTGGCCTGCAGGTGCGGGCTCATTTCTGCGATTTCGTCGAGAAAGATCGTGCCTTTATTCGCGATTTCAAATTTGCCGGGTTTAGCGCGCACCGCGCCGGTGAATGCGCCCTGCTCGTAACCGAACAATTCCGATTCCAGCAGTTCTCCGGGCAACGCGGCGCAATTCACTTTGACGAAGGGCTGCACACGTCGGGTGGAACGCAGGTGGATCATGCGCGCAACGACTTCTTTGCCTACTCCGCTTTCGCCGCTGATGAACACCGGAACGTCCACGGGAGCGATTTGCAAAATCTGCTGACGGATCTTGAGCATCTGCGGGCTGGCGGCAAGGAACGAAAGATCTTCCGTAAGAGCTTCGCAATACTCGCGCAGCGATTTATTTTCGGAGCGCAGCTGCTGCTTCTGGCGGCACTTCAGGAAGGCGGCGTCGAGTTCCGGCTTCTCGAACGGCTTGGTGAGGTAATCGAGCGCGCCGATGCGGATCGCTTCGACCACCGTGGTGACTTCGTTCGAGCAGGACAACATGATGACGTTGATGCTGCGGTCTACCCGCATCAATTGACGCAAGGTTTCCAGACCGTCCATCTCCGGCATCAGCACGTCCAGAATCACGAAATCCGGCCGCTCGCCCGAACCGATGCGTTCGAGAGCGTCCTTGCCGTTGGAGACCGTTTCGACGTCGAAGCCGTCCACTTCCAACAGCGTCTGGAGATACTTTCGAATACTCGGTTCGTCATCTACGACCAGAATCTTTTCTTTGTCTGCCATCTTTCTTCCTAGAGAGCCGCGCAGCAGCTCCGATTGATTCGGTGATTATTCGACGTTGATCGGCAAAAGGAAAGAAAAAGCACTACCGCTTCCGACAACGCTATCGACCCAAACTTTCCCGCGATGTGCCTGGATCAAGCGCTTGGTGATCGCGAGGCCGAGCCCCATCCCCGAAGACGACGGGTCCACACGGACAAATTCCTCGAAAATTTCCTGATGAAACTCCGCGGCGATGCCGGTGCCGGTATCCGAGACGGAAACCAGCACGCTATTCGGGCGAAGGCCGCGGCCGCGACGCCGGTCCGCCGAAGGCGCCGCTTCTGAGACACGCCGCTCCCAGAAATGCGGCTCGGCGACCAACGTGACGCAACCGTCCGTGGGCGTATGCTTCAACGCATTGTCTATGAAATTCGCGATGCACTGCTGCACTTTTTGGTAGTCAAACTTGAAAGGAGTGAGTTCGGGATGAATCTTGACGTCGAGGCGGACCTTCGCGCGTTGGAAGGCATCCTGCCAACGGCAGGTAATGTCTCGAATGCAGTCGCGCAAATCGTTTTCACGAAGCTGCAGGACTAACTTGCCGCTTTCGAGAGCCGAGTAATTCAGGAACATCGAGACGAGACGAACCAGGCGGTCGCAACTTTCTTTCGACTCGAGCAAAATTTCGCGTTGGCGTTCGTCGAGCTTGCCAAGCGAACCGGTGAGCAAGAGATCGTAATATCCCTTCATCACGGCAAGTGGTGTTTTTAGTTCATGCGCTGCGGAAGCCAGAAATACCGTCTTCTGCCGGTTCACTTCCTGCAATCGCAGGTAGGCGGCGAGCAAATTGCGGTAGGTAATTTCGCGTTCCTGCATCAACTCCTGGACCGTCTGCCGCATTTCAGCTTCGTCGGCGGACGCTTCGGCGGGCGCAGGTTCCAAGTAAGCGACGAGCCAATCTGGTTCCGGCAGCCAGCGAACTCGGGCTTGGTGCTTTTCGACGCCGGAATCAATCGCGACGGTGAGCTCCTGCTGGCCCGCTTCGAGTTGCTTGAGAATTTCCTTGCGGTCGGTGGACAAAATGTCCACGAACAGATTCAGATCGGGCTTCGAGCCGAGGCCTTGATTATTGATCCGGTCCTGAGCGTGAAAATTCGTGAACAAGACCTTGCCAAGCCTGTCGCTGACCAGCAGCGGGCGGTCGAAGGCATCGAGCAGGCTGGCGACGAGCTGAAAAACCTGCTGGTTATTGGCCTGCTGGTCTACTGCCGCACTATTTGCCAAACGGCGCTCCTAAATCCCGCAAACAGCATCTAAAACACACCAGTTGCAAGCCCGGGCTGGCACAGATGGGGATGAGCTCAAGGAAAGCCATGCTCGCAAAGCTGCCAAGATGTGTCAATGGTAAATGCGTCCTAGTTTGCACAATGTTGGAAATGTTAGGGAGTTAATTTGCGCAGTCGACTCGCGGTCACGGTTGCGTGTCAAATACAATACATTGTAATCCGATGGCAATAATGGGTTTGCGGTAATGCACGTTGCGAGGCGAACTTGCCCTCAAATTGCCATCAGGTGGCAGTACTAATACTGGGGTACCGATGGCGCTTCGAGAAAGTGTCTTACAACACCACCGCGTAGCTACGGATCGATTGTCCGACGAACGCCGAAGATTCCAGCGAATCCGCCTTCAGATACCACTTTTTGTGCGTGGCAAAGACGCACAGGGCGAACAATTCCTGGAGCTCGCTAAGACATTAGATATCAGTGGATTAGGAGCGTTCATCACTTGCCCGCGTCGGCTTGCCGTGAATGATGTGGTCACCTTGACGATCCCCGCTCCATCCATCACTTCCTCCGCATTGGTGCCCGCTGGCATGCCACCGATTCAGGCGAAGGTTCGCCGCCAGCAGGAAGCAGGGGACGTTTACCTGGTTGGAGTCGAGTTCCTCAAGCCGATTGGATAAAGTTTTCCCTCCGCTGGAGGACCTTCGGGACAGCGCTCTAGGCGAAATGTGAAACCGTTTCTACACTGGCCCATGCGGTCGAACTACCTTCGTCGTTGAAGTAATGCCACGGCGACCTAAGCCCACATCTACCAGCCTCTTGCAACCTATATAGCCGAGCGGTTTCTTGTTTGAGATTGGACTGTCTCGTGCTAGTACTTTACAGCCCCCGCAGTGTCCCTGTTTACAGGGAACAATAAAACTATTGCGGATCCCATAAATGCCTGAGCCCGGCGACGCTTCACAGCCGCAGCCCTCGGCCGAAGACTCCTTCCTGGATCTCCTTGTGGAGACTTTGGACGGTCTGGACGATTCGGTTCGAGGACAATTTCTGCGGCAATTCTTCCGCACCATCGCGCAAATTGATCTCACCGATGCGCAAAGCAATGACTATTGGGAACGCATACTCGTGCGCCGGCGCGAGCTTGCGGAAAATCTGGGACAGCGCGTTTCGCTGAAGACCGCAATGGTGGACGTGCTGGCTTCGACGAAATTTTTACGCGTTCCAATTTTGATGGAGTATGACGATTTCAAGAAACTGCAAGTGAACGCGGCGACGGACGCGCTTACGGGCCTCTACAATCGGCGGCTCTTCGATGAATATCTCGACAAAGAATTGAATCGCGCGAAACGCTACGGGCAACAGCTCGCCGTCGTGATACTAGACCTGCACAAGCTGAAGGAAGTAAACGACCGGCACGGGCATTTGCAGGGCGACCAGGCGCTGCAACTCGCAGCCGCTACGTTGCGCAAGACGCTGCGGGCGTCCGACTTCGCGTTTCGCATCGGCGGAGATGAATTTGCGCTGCTGCTGCCGCAAACGGATCCCGAGCAGGCAATCACGTTGTGCCGCCGCGTGCGCACGCAATATGAAACCGACATTCACCCATTGAAAATGGAGGTGGACGTAACGCTGGATTTCGGCGTTGCGGTGCATCCGCAAGACGGGGATCAAAAAAGTGCGCTGCTTGGCCTCGCGGACCAGCGACTCTATCAACTGAAAAATTTGAGCCGCACCGCACCGCGGGTAATTCCGCTGGAGACGCGTCCTTCGCGCGAATCATCGTCGGCCGCGGCACAGCCACCGCGTGAGGCTCCGACACGAACTCAAGCTGGCACCACACCGACCGCGCCATCGGTTCCGCCGCGAGGCGTTTCCGTGCCACAAGAACCCCCGGCCGAGATTCGGCCGCCAGCGGCTCGCCCGGAAGCCCGCAAATGGGAACGCGTCTCGCTCGCCGGAACCAAAGCATACGCAATTCTCACGGACGTCAATCAAAAGACAGCGAGCGTAATGGATTTGAGCTACGGTGGCGTGGCTCTGCTTCTGGAGAAGGCCGAAGAAATCCCCAATCAATTCAATGCAGTTCTGCACGTGCCGATTCTGCCGCCGGTGCGGGTAGTGCTTCGTAAGGCCTATACACAGCCGGCCGGACCCGGTCGCGCTCGCGTCGGTTGCGCCTTCGTTTCCTGATACAACTTCAGCCGGTACACGTGGCGGATGTCCGGCGCGCTCGCTTTGAAAACTGGCGGTGCTGCGGTATAATGGAGGTTTCCCGCTAGCCTAGCGACGCGACTGTAGGATGGTGCTTGAGCTTGAGGTAATCGCGCAGACCGGCTGGCCAAGAGGAGCGTTATGAAAGAAGGAATCCATCCCGATTATCACGTGGTGAAGGTGCACTGCGCCTGCGGCAACACATTTGACACCCGCTCGACCTTCAAGGGCCAAATGATTCGTGTGGAGATTTGCTCGAACTGCCACCCGTTTTTCACGGGGAAGCAGAAGCTGATTGATACCGCCGGCCGCGTCGAGCGCTTCCAGAAGAAGTACGCCGACAAAGCCGCTTCGATGAAGAAGTAGCGCTTTGCCGATCGGCGCAACAGCCGAATTCTTCACGAGCCCCGGGTTTACGATCCGGGGCTTTTCTTTTGGCGTATCTCTCCGCGCCGAATCTCTTCCGCTCCGGTGTACAATGCCGCTTAGAAATGGCTACGCAATTGTCTCCCTCACACGGCTCTGCACCAGACTCGCCAGTGGAAACCGCCGCGCCGCGCGTCACGCTGCGCAACCATTTCGCACATGCTTTTGATTCAGCGATCGCCGCGGCGCGCACCTGCTATTCACCGCGGCTGATCGCGCCGGAAGAAGTCACCGACAAGCAACGCGTGATGATCGGCTCGGCTACCTTTTTCGGCGGTCACCACACCGTCTATCAGCACGCGCATTTTGAATTCGGCCTGGAAAATATCAGCCGGCAATTCGTATGGTCCTTTCTGCACGCACATCCGTTTTATAACTCCGAGCAGCAGAGCCAGCGTTATGTCCGACTGGATCGCGCGCAGGCGTATGTTCCACCGGCCAGCGAATATTTTGGCGCCGCGGAACGAGCGATCTACGAGCGCGCGGTGTCGCGAGCCTGGGAACATTATAGCGAGCTGACGCGCGTGCTGGAGCCGACGGCGCACGAAATCCTGGCGGATATCTGGCACGTCAGCTCGATGTCTCACCCGAAGCGCGTGCAAAAAGTGCAGCGGCAATCGGAGAAACGTGCGATTGAAGTGGCGCGCTACGTCCTGCCGGTCGCAGCGTTCACCACCATGGTGCACACGGTTTCAGGCATTGTGCTGCATCGGCTGTATCGAATGCTGGCGGCAAGCGATACACCCAGCGAAGCGCGCCTGGTGATTGGCGAGATGGTGGCGCGGGTGCGCGAGGCCGACCCGCAATTCTTCGATCGCTTCGACAACGAGCCGATGGATTCGCCTCCGGAATGGGGCGAGCCGATTCACGATGGCGACCAATTTGCGCGTGAATTCGACGCCAAGCTGGCAGGAAAAACCTCGATTTTGGCTGATTATTCGCCCGGTGCGCTGCGAGTAATGGCTGATGCATTTCGTGCGGTGATGGGCTTGACCTCGGCGCAGCGCCCGGACGCAGACGCGCTCGATCGAATGCTGAACCCGGCGCGCAATCCCTATCGGCGCGAGACGCTGAATATCGGCGTACACGCGCCTCTGATGCGTCCGCTGCAACACGCCAATTTCACATTCGCAAAAAAAATCAGCCATACCGCCGACAGCCAGGATCAGCGGCATCGCATGGTTCCCGGTTCGCGACCGCTATTGACGCTGGCGGATACGCGCTCGCCGGATTACATCACGCCGATGCTGATTCGCGACAATGCGCGCGCGCTGGAAATTTACGAGCAAGCGATGGCGGAAGCGTGGACGGCGAAAAACGAATTGCTCGATCGCGGCGTGCCGCGCGAATTCGCGTTGTATCTATTGCCGAATGCAAAGGCGATACGCCTCGTGGAATCCGGATCGCTGCTGCACCTGCTGCACAAATGGACCATGCGAACGTGCTTCAATGCGCAAGAAGAGATCTATCAATCTTCCATTGAGGAAGTGGAGCAAGTACGCGCCGTGTTTCCCGAACTCGGACGTTACATTGGCCCTCCCTGCCATCTTCGCGCCGGAATTTCCACGCCCATCTGCACCGAAGGCTCGCATTTCTGCGGCGTGAAAGTCTGGCTTGATTTTCCCAACATCCAGCGCCGGATATGACCCGTCGCGGCAGCCTGATTTATTACCTTGCGGCCTGGGCGCTGAGCTGCTTCTTCATGGTCGTCGTGGTGTGGTGCTGGGATTTGCTCCTCGTCTCGCGTCAGGATTTGTTGCGAGAGGCGACCGAGGGCTTTCTGACGCTCGTCGTTTACGGATATCTCTTCGGAGCGCCCACTGCGCTGCTGTTCGGTTTTTTACTGCGGCGAATTATGGCGGCGTTGAAGTGCAAGACTCCCCCGCATTGGGCCGGAGTGGGCGCCATCCTGGCGCCGCTGGTAATCGTGGCGCTGGGATTTGCCAGCCGCGGTGCTGCGAAGGTTCTGCCGCAGGAATATGTTTCAGTGTTGTTTCTGCTTGTCGGGTCGGAAAATATTCTGCGCGTAGGATGGTGGCTGGCGATCCCTGCAGGCGCGGCAACCGGTTATTACTTGGGCCGGATTCAACGCGCCTTCGGCACGCCGCCGAGCACGGCGCCGGCGGCATCGGTTAGCGCTTGAGGATGCGCGTCACATTAGGGCCCACCAATTCGTAGCGAATCCCGCGCCAGCGAATTGATTTGGTCACCAGTGACATAATGAAATTCCACGTGAATAGAAACGGAACCACTGGCGCGAGCACGGGATAGACCCAGCTCCATTCCTGCAATTTGCCCCGCCATTCGGGCATGGCCTCGCCAATGGCGATCGTGCGCATCGCTCCTTTCATTGCCGCAAGCAGCGGAATAGCGAGCAGCAACAGGAAGAGCTGGCCCCAGGGATCCACATCCGCGATGCTGTAAAGAATCACGTAGATCGCGTACAGAATCGTCACGACGTAAGTCGAATGGACGATCGCGCCCATCTGCCACCGCTTCGGTGAATAAACGCGCGTAATCAGAATTTGGCGGTTCGTAAATTCCAGCAAATCCGCAAAGGTCCAGGGATGCAATGTGGCCGCGAGACATTCGGGGCAAAACACAATCGGCTTGTTGGCCTGCTCGAGCGCCCAGGTCATCGCGAAGTCGTCGCTCACCGCGCCTTTCCACGCTTCCAAAACATTCACGTCGTCAAAAGTTTTCTTCCGGATCGCCGTGCCGCCGCCCCAGCAGAAATCGCCAGACGGCTTCCCGAGCATGGTGGCGATCGCTGCGTTCCAGGCCGATGCGAAGCAGCTCTGCGCCGCTTCCATTCCTGAGCCGCTGGGGATGATCCAGCGATAAGCGGTGGTGGCACCGATGCGTGCATCCTGCAGCGGGGCGATCAACTTCGTGAGCCAACCGCGCGGCAAGCGCACATCGGAATCCGTAAACACCAGCATTTCAAATTTGTCGGCCGGCAGAGCTTCCACGGCGCGCTGCAAGTTGTAGACTTTTTCGCTGGTATCGGACGGCGGCCCGGCGATCACGATGTGCACCGGACGCTGGCTGGCAGCTTTGACCCGCTCGATCACTTTCAGCGCGGGGTCGAGGCTGGTGGCAAGCGTGAAGTAGATTTCGTAGTTGGGATAATCGAAACGAGTGAGCGCGAGGAGGTTCTCTTCCAGCCCACGTTCGTTGCCTTTACAGGGGCAGATGAGCGCGGTGGTGGGCGCATAAAATCCGGCATGCGAAGCCAGACGTTGCCGCACGAGGCGAAACCACAACAGGCCGTCCCACAGGGAATAGACCCCGAAGGTGATCTGCGCCATCACCAGAATGTAAAAAATGATCAGCACCGGCGCGAGAATAGCAAAAACACAACGAGAGTGGCATAAGGTTCGGCGATTGACTTGTCCTATCACGCAAAGATAGACTCGACACAATTTCCAGAACGCACCCCGGCTCAACTTCAACTTGGAGGATCTTCAATGTCCACCGCCGCGCAGCAACCCTTAAACGAAGCGAAATTGCACGAGTTCATGATGAAAGCCATCGGCGAGATGGGAGCCGCCATGAATACGGCGCTCATTCTGGTCGGCGACAAAGTAGGCCTGTACAAAGCCATGGCCGGTTCCGGTCCGATGACGTCCGCGGAACTCGCCGCCAAGACCAACACCACCGAGCGATACGTTCGCGAATGGCTTGCCGCGCAGGCTGCCGGCGGGTTTATCGAGTATGACGCTGCCACCGGTCGGTACACGTTGCCTCCCGAGCAAGCGATGGCGCTGGCCGATGAGAACAGCCCAGTTTTCTTGCCCGGATATTTTCAAATTGTGGAAGCCAGCCTGAAGAGCGTCCCGAAAATCACCGAAGCATTTCGCTCGGGAAACGGAGTGGGATGGCACGAGCATGATCCGGGTCTCTTTCCGGGTACGGAACGCTTTTTCCGGCCGAACTATCGCGCGCACTTGATCAAAGAATGGATCCCTGCGCTGAGCGACACAGAAGCAAAGCTCAAGGCTGGCGGGCGCGTGGCCGACATTGGCTGCGGATTAGGAACGTCCACGATTTTGATGGCGCAAGCGTATCCCAAGTCGAGTTTTGTGGGGTTCGACTACCATCCCCGATCAATCGAGTTGGCGCGGGAGGCTGCCGCCAAGGCAGACGTTTCCGATCGCGTGAAATTCGAGGTGGCTTCCGCGAAGGAATATCCAGGCAAAGGCTATGACTTCGTGGCGTTCTTCGACTGCCTGCACGACATGGGCGACCCTGAAGGCGCGGCGCGCCACGTGCGCGCTGCGCTGGAACCCCACGGCACCTGGATGATTGTCGAGCCGTTCGCCCATGACAAGCTTGAGGACAACCTGAATCCGATTGGGCGCGTGTTTTACGCGGCTTCGACGATGCTCTGCACACCCGCTTCTTTGTCGCAGGAAGTGGGGTTGGGGCTGGGGGCGCAAGCAGGTGAGGGACGGCTTTCAAGAATCCTGCACGCGGCCGGATTTACGCGTGTGCGGCGGGCTGCCGAAACTCCATTCAACATCGTGCTCGAAGCCCGGCCCTAGCACCGCTGCACTGCGCGCAGGTCAATTGGTTCGCCGCCGCAAGAACGTGCGGCGCAACACGCGATCGGCGGCGGCGTTCAATTCCATTTGAAATTTACCGGCGGCACGGCGCGCTTGCTCCATCAGGGACGGATCGAGCAGCAGCGCGGTGCGGTCCACGAACGGTCCGGACGTGATGGCACGGCCGCTGCGGCCTTGCTGGCGGCGGGCTTCGTGCGCGGTGAGGTTTTCGTATAACTCCAGGTCGTGCCAGAACTCCTGCGCGTCTTCGTTGCTCCAGCGCAGAGCTTGGCCGAGCGCAACAAAAAATTCCTCGCGAAAAAGATCGAGCAGCGGAATCGCCAGGTCCAAGCCAGGCTTGCTTGTGCGTTTGCGCGTCTCTCGCTTTCGCTTAGCGGACTTCTTTCGTTTTTTTGGTTTCATTCGCCGCTTCGTCTCACGCACCGTGACGTGGACTTTCAGGCGCGTGGGCAACGCCGCTTCAGTGCGCAGCACCATCGCGAGTAACGCTTCGCGGCGAATCGTTTCGAGCTGTTCGCGGTAGTGCGCGGGCTGGTCGGCACGTCCTGGCCGGCGATTTTCCGCCGCGTACATATCCAGGAAGCGCTGGACCATTTCATCGTGGTCGAGCGTATTCAGCAGCAGCGTGGCGGCTTCGCGCGCTCGCACCGCCAATTCTCTGGGGCGATAGGGCATCGGAACTTTCTAGCTGTACGCGATTGCGTGTTTTGCTGCAACGGGAAACCTTTCGTGTGCGCTAAAAACAAAAGGCCCGGGAAAAATCCCGGGCCTTCGTGGCTGTCTCTATCCTGACTGCGGTTTTAGTGAATCGGGCCGGCGACCGGCGGATGGTCTTCGCCGCGCGGGCCGCCCGGCACCGGCCGAACTGCCTTCTCGAATTTGCCGAGGGCAATTTCGAGAGCCTGTTCGGCGGTGCGCACGAAGTGCACTTTCATGCCGTCGAGCATTTCCTCGGGCAAGTCTTCCTTCACGTTCGGCTCATTCTCCGAAGGAAGGATGACTTCCTGAATTCCCGCACGCTTGGCGCCGAGGACCTTTTCCTTGATTCCACCCACCGGCAACACGATCCCGGAGAGTGAAATTTCTCCCGTCATTGCGACGCGTGGACGAATCGGCCTGCCGGTCAGCAAGCTGACCAGCGCCGTGACCATCGCAACGCCGGCGGAAGGTCCGTCTTTCGGTACCGCGCCGGACGGCACGTGAATGTGCACGTCCTGCTTGCGGAAGAAGTCGGGATCAATGCCGTAACGCTCGGAATTGGCACGGACCCAGGTGAGGGCCGCGCGCATGGATTCCTGCATCACGTCGCCCAGATGGCCGGTCATCGTGAACGTCTTCCCGCCGCGCATCTTGCTCGCTTCGATAAAGACGATGTCGCCTCCGACCGGAGTCCAAACCAAGCCTACCGAAACGCCTGGTTTCTGGACGCGCTCTTCGACTTCCTTCTCGAGGTGCACTTTCGGGATGCCAAGCACTTCCCGAATCACTTCGGGAGTGACGACGAGCTTGTCCGTGTGCCCTTCCGCCAAACGCCGCGCTTGCTTCCGAACGAGGGTGCCAATCTCACGTTCTAGATTGCGCACGCCCGCTTCGCGCGTGTAGTGGCGGATAAGCTCGTGCAAAGCTTCGTCAGTGAATTCGATCTGTTCGCCGAGCGCCAGGCCGTTTTCCTTGGCTTGCCGGGCGATCAGGAACATTTTCGCGATGTGGACCTTCTCCTCTTCCGTGTAACCGGAAAGTTCGATGATCTCCATGCGGTCGCGCAACGGCTCTGGAATCGGATCGAGCCAGTTCGCCGTCGCGATGAAGAGCACCTTCGAAAGGTCGAAGGGCACGTCGAGATAGTGGTCGCGGAACGTGGCGTTCTGTTCCGGATCGAGCACTTCCATCAGCGCCGCCGACGGATCGCCCCGGAAATCGCGGCCGAGTTTATCAACCTCGTCCAACATCAGGACGGGGTCCATGGTCTCGGCGCGGCGAATTCCTTGAATGATCTGGCCGGGCAACGCGCCAATGTAAGTGCGGCGATGTCCGCGAATTTCCGCCTCGTCGTGCATGCCACCGAGCGAGATTCGAACGAATTTGCGGCCCAGCGCTCGTGCGATGGATTTTCCAAGCGAGGTCTTGCCCACGCCCGGAGGCCCGATGAAGCACAGGATCGGTCCCTTCATGCCCGGCTGCAATTTCTTGACGGCCAGGTAATCGAGAATGCGATTCTTGATCTTCACCAAGTCGTAGTGGTCTTCATCCAGAATGGCCTGAGCCTTGGGAATGTCAATGTCTTCGGTGCCGGAAGTTTTGTTCCACGGCAACGAAGTCATCCATTCCAGGTACGTACGCGCGACCATGTATTCCGCCGAAGCCGGAGTCATTTTCGCAAGGCGCTTTAGCTCGCGATCGCACTCCTTCTTGGCTTCCGCGGACATGCCGGACTCTTCCACCTTCTTGCGCAGCTCTTCGATTTCCGCTTGTCCGTCGTCGGATTCGCCGAGTTCCTTCTGAATCGCCTTCATCTGCTCGCGCAGCAGGAATTCGCGCTGGCTCTGGTTCACCTGCTCTTGCACTTGATCGTGAATCTTGTTGCGCAGGTCCAGAACTTCGCGCTCTTTGGTTAGTTCGCTGATTAAAGCTTCCAGGCGCTTGCGCACGCTGAAGGTTTCCAGCTGTTCCTGGCGAATCATGGTGCTGAGCGAAGGAAGAGTTGAAGCGACGAAGTCCGCCAAGCGGCCCGGCGATTCGATGCCCATGACCTCGGTCTGCAAATCGTCGGAAAGCTGCGGCGAACGCGCCACTACTTCACGAAATAGCTCTTGAACGTTGCGCTCCAGAGCCGTCAATTCCGCGTCGCGCTGGTCCTCCAAGTCGGGCTGCGCTTCCACGCGCGCCTTTAGGAAGGGTTTGAAGCCCAGCACTTCCATCACGCGGATTCGTTCGATGCCTTCCAGAAACGCAACGATGTTTCCGTTGGGCATGCGCACCATCTTGTGAACCTTGGCGAGAGTGCCGACGCTATGGAGGTCGGTTCCCGTCGGCGCTTCCACTCGTGGATCGAGTTGCGCCACCACACCCAGAATCTTCTCCGTGCCTTCCAGCGAATTCAGAAGGGCCAGCGAACTTTCGCGGCCCACCGGCAGCGGCATCACCGCTCCCGGAAACAACACCGTATCGCGCACCGGAAGGATGGGAAGCTCCGGAGGTATTACTCTATTTGATTTAGTCACTTTGTCCCCCTAGCCGTTAAGACCCGACCGCGCCTACAGCCAGGTAATCGGCTGGCTGTTACGGTTAGATGCATGAACAGCTAGAAAAGATTGCACTGAGTTACGCGTCAGTATAGCACAAAATCTAACAATGCAGCACTAATGTTAGCCGGCTGGAAATAATTCAGGCTTTATTTTGCCTATCTTTCTGCAAGCATTGGTGTTATGCGCTAAGGTGTTGCCTGGCCCACCGCAGCGCTTCCTCATGCGTGGCGATTTTTCCATCGAGTTGGGCGTCTTCGGCCGTTTCGAGGATTTCCTTGAATCTTGGTCCTGGCTTCAGGCCAAGGCTGATGAGGTCGTCCCCGGTCAGCAGGCGCGGAGGATGGACCTCTTCGGGCGGCGTCTCTTCCAGAAACCGGCGCATGAATTCGTAGTTTTCCAAGTTGCGGTGGCTGGACATGCAATCGAGCCGGTGCAGTTCGAGGTGTTCGTCAAAGCGATCGAGGCGCGCAAAGCGCTTCAGGGTTGCAGGCTTCATTTGCGGAACGTCCTTAAAGCGCAGGTGGTTCGCGACGAGCGCAGCAATCTGTTCGGAATCCGCATTGGAAAAGCGCAGCCGCGCGCAAATGTCTTCCGCCATGCGCGTGCCGACTTCCACATGGCGATCAAAGCGAATCCGCCCATTTGGCCCGGTCGGAGGCGTAAAGGTCGGCGGCTTCCCGACATCATGCAACAAGACGCCCCAGGCCAGAGTAGGTGAGCAGCCCGGCTTCAGCCCCTCCAGCATCATCCGGGTATGAATCCAGACGTCGCCTTCGGGATGAAACTGCGGCGGTTGCTCGACTCCCTTCATCCGCGAAATTTCGGGAAGGACCTGCGGCAGCAAGCCTGTTTCATCTAGAAGTTCAAATCCGCGACGAGCAGCACCTTCCGTGAGCAGCTTGGTTAGTTCATCGCGAACACGTTCGGCAGAGATCTGAGTGACCTCCGGCGCGAGTCTCTGAATTGCGCAAAAGGTTTCGGGTTCGATGGTGTAGTCAAATCTTGCTGCAAAGCGCACGGCGCGAAGCATCCTGAGCTTGTCTTCGCGGAAGCGTTCCAACGGCTGGCCAATGGCGCGAATGATCCCGGCCCGGAGATCGTCCCCCCCGCCGACGTAGTCGAGCACTTCATTGGTCTGGGGGTCGAGGAGCAGCCCGTTGATCGTGAAATCTCGCCGCTTGACGTCCTCCTCCGCGGATTTGGTGTAAACCACCGCGTCCGGGTGGCGGCCATCGGAATAACCGACATCCGAGCGGAATGTCGCGAGCTCCGCTTGGAGCCGATTACCTTCCTGCCGCTCCGCGGTGACTACGACAACGCCAAACTGTGCGCCCACCGTCAGGCTATTCGGGAAGATCTGCTCGACGCGCTCGGGGGTAGCGTTCGTCGCGACATCGTAATCGGCAGGATCGCGGTTCAGCAGGATATCGCGCACGCATCCGCCGACGAGATAGGCCAGGTAGCCTGCGGCTCGCAGCGTGCTGCAGATTTGCTCCGCGAATTCGCGAGAAGTCATAACCGGATTATGCGGTAAACGCGGCTGGCTGGGAAGTTTCGGGTTTAGCGCGCGGGCCGCGGCCTAGTTACGAGTGGAAGTACGTAGTCGCTGCTAGGCTGTAACGCGCAGAACGAGCGCGGTGATGTCGTCATGCTGGCGCGCGAAACCCACGAACGTGTTTACGTCGCCCATTACGCGCTTCAGGATTGCGGCTGCGGTTCCGCTCGATACGGAAGTGATGGCCGGAATGATGCGTGCTTCGCCGAACTCTTCGCCCTTTTCGTTGACTGCTTCGGCTACTCCGTCGGTGAAAATAAAAAGAAGATCGCCGGGCTGAAGTTGCACGCTTCCGGACGCGTAGGTGATCTCGGCATCCGTAAGTTGCGGCAAGCCAAACGGAGGACCACCGGTGGTGAGCCGTTCGATTTGCCCAGTAGCACGGCGCAAAATCGGATCGTTATGTCCCGCGTTCACGTAATGCATCACGCGCGTCTCCGTATCCAGCTCCGCCAAAAACGCGGTGGTGAACCGGCGGCCTTCGAGGCTGTGCGCGCGGGCGTAGCGATCGAGCCCCGTCACGATTTCGTCGAGTGAAGCCGGCGTGGACGAAAGCGCTCGCAGCCCTGATTGAAAGGTGGCCATCAACAGCGCTGCCGGCACGCTTTTTCCCGCAACGTCGGCCACGACGACAAGCAGCGACGCCCGCGCCGACGCCGCGTCGGGCATCGGCCGCAGGAAGGCATCGTAGTAATCCCCTGCGACCGTGTTTTGCGGCCGGGTTGCAAACGCGATGTCCACGCCGGGAATTTGCGGAGGTTCGTTCGGCACGAGCCACTGCTGAATTTCACGCGCGATTTCCAGGTCACGCTTCATCGTGATGCGATCGCCCAATTCCAGGGCCAGCAAAACAAACAGAATCACCGTGGCGATCCACGCAAGTCCTAAATCAACTTCAGTGCCATTTTTCAGGCGCACCTGGGGGTTAAACACAAACAGGATGACCGCAGCCAGCAACAGAACGCGCCGCGCGGGCGACAACTTCATTAGCATCGCCTGGAAAAGCGCCCACCCCGAGCGCAGCACCCGTTTGAATTTCGATTTCTCCTGGCCGATGGTTTCCCAATCCACGTCCTTGGAATAAAGGCCGTAGCTTTCCCGCGCTTCGGCGCTGAACTGGCCCCAGAGTTCGTTGAGTTGGAAACCTTCAGTGACGCGTTCCCAAAAGCCACGCACGCGTTCGCGTTTGGTCTGGCGTACGGTTTGCGCGGGATTTTGCGGCGTGGCCATGAGAATCGAGATTATAGGGCAACCTGAGGATAATTCAGAAATGCCCCGTGGAGAGCATCCGTTCTGTTGAACCGTCGCGGCGTTGAATTGCAATCACCTACTTGCGCTCATCGCGGACTGGAAGCGAGCCGCCGAATTGCAACTTGGAAAAGCCGAAGCGGTCGCGCAGCCGGTCGGTGGCTTGCGCCAGGCGTTCCAGTTTTTCGCGGCGCTGCGGATCGAGCAGATCGAATTGCGCGGAGCCTGCAGAAAACGAGGTAAATGCGACGCCCACCAGGCGCAGCATCGCTTTGCCGTCCCAGGCGCGATGGAAAAGCTCGCGCACCGCCTGCAGAAAGACGGCGTCGAGGTCCGAAGGTTCAGCGAGGGTGTGGCTGCGCGTGATGGTGGTGAAATTTGCGTAGCGCAGCGTGAGGGTGACGGTGCGGGCGTGCAAGCCGGCATCGCGCATACGTTTCACGGCTTTCTGGCACAGATAGCTGAGCGTGGATTCGAGCGTGTCGCGGTCGCGAGTATCTTCGCCGAAGGTCTGATTATGCGAAATGGATTTCGGCTCGGCATCCACGAAAAATTCGTAGGAATCGATTCCGCGCGCCTTTCGAAAGAGCGCTGTGCCCCACCGGCCGAAAGTTTCTTCCAGCCGCTCGAGTGGAACGGCCTGCAATTGCGCGATGGTTTGGATGCCCAGGGCTTGCAGCGCCGTATCCGTCACTTTGCCGATTCCAGGCACGCGCCGCACAGCGAGTGGCGCAAGAAACGCCTCTTCGCATCCCGCTGGGACCCAGACTAGACCGTGGGGCTTGGCTTGCTCGCTCGCAATTTTCGCCACCAAGCGCGTGGCGCCGAGCCCGCCGGAGCTGGGCAATGCGGTGGTCGCGGTTATTTCTTGCAGCAGTCTGTGTGCGGCGGCGAAGGGCGGGCCGAGAAGACGTTCGGTGCCAGCGAGGTCGAGATAGGCTTCGTCAATCGAAGCCATTTCAACGATCGGGGAATACTTTCCCAGAATCTTGGCGATGCGATCGCTCCATTGTCCGTAAAGCTCGTGATGGCCGTCGAGAAAAATCGCGTGCGGGCACAATTTCGCCGCGGTGCGCAGCGCCATCGCCGAATGCACGCCGAATCTGCGCGCTTCGTAGCTCGCGGAAGTGACCACACCGCGCTGGTCGCCTTGCCCGCCGACGATTACCGCCTTGCCGCGCAATTCGGGACGCGCGAGGAGTTCGACCGAAACGAAAAACGCGTCCATATCAATGTGCAAGATCGCAGCGGAGGAATCCGCGGCGGGGGCCAGCGGGGCGTCATGCTTCGCGCGATACTGTGCCAGCTTGGGCATGGCAAAACTGAGCTTAAATCAGAGCGCGCAGGAAGTGGAAACCATTGTTTGGCGACGGCTAGCGCGCGCGCTCGGCGGCCAGAACTCGCGGGATGCCTGCCAAATCCATGGTGATGGCAATGTTGGTCCAACCGGACTGCTCATCGAAAATTCCACGCACGTATTCCGCGGAATCATGCCCGAGTTCGAGGACGAGGATGCCGCGGTCTCGCAGCAAATCGCGCGCTTGCTCGATCAGTCGGCCGTAAATCTCTACGCCGGTGCGGCCGCCGAAAAGCGCCTGGTGCGGTTCGTGCTCGCGAACTTCGCGTTGCAAGCTGCGCGTTTCTTCCAACGCAACATACGGTGGGTTGCTGACAATTACATCGAAGAGCGTTCCGGGCGAAGCGGAAATGGGCGCGGCGGCGCTGATCGCTGACGCCGCGGCGGTGCTGACAGCGGGCACGGCATGACGTGCCCCCACGGCTTGTGATTTGGCGTCTTGCAGAGCAGCCAGAAGATCGCTTTGCAAAAAATGGACACGGTCGGCGACGCCGTGGCGTGCCGCGTTCCGCTGCGCCACTTCGAGCGCCGGCGCGGAAATATCTGTGGCGTACACTTCCGCGTGCGGGAGTTCCCACGCGAGCGCGACGGCGAGGCATCCGGATCCGGTGCCGACGTCGGCTACACGCAATTTTTCGCGCGGCGCGCCGGTGTCCATGTGGATTTTCAGCCCGCGTTCACCGAGGCGCGCGAGCGCGACCTCCATCACGTGCTCGGTTTCGGGGCGCGGGATGAGCACCGCGGGCGTCACCTCAAATTCCAGCCCCCAGAATTCCTGGTTGCCGGTGAGATATTGCGTGGGCTCGCCGGCGGCGCGGCGCGCGATCAGCGCGAAAAACTTTTCGAAGTCGGCAGAGGTCAGAGTTTCTTCCACGTGAGCGTACATCCACGCGCGATCGCGGCCAAGCGCATGCATCAACAACAATTCGGCGGCGAGCGTGTGCGAAGGAGTGTCTGCCGCGCGCAGGCGGGACATGCCTTCCTTCAAAGCGGTCCGAATGTCTGATTGGTTTTGATTTGCCACAGCGTTTTGCATGCGAACGAATTTCAAGCGTGCCGCGACAAATTTCGCGGCCCGAATAGCACAGGGCAGTTAAGCCTCGACCAATTCCTGCTTCAGGCGCTCGGACTCGAAATGAGCCGAGAGCGCGTCCACGATCGGGCCGAGCTTGCCTTCCATCACTTGATCGAGCTGGTGCAGCGTCAAGCCGATGCGGTGGTCCGACACGCGGTTCTGCGGAAAATTGTACGTGCGGATTTTTTCCGAGCGGTCGCCGGTCTTGATCTGATCGCGGCGCTCGGCGGCGATGGCTTCGTGCTGCTTGGCCTGTTCCATCTCGTAAAGACGCGCGCGCAAAACGCGCATAGCCTTCGCGCGATTCTTGATTTGCGATTTTTCGTCCTGCTGCGATACCACCAGGCCGCTGGGGATATGCGTGATGCGCACCGCGGAATAGGTGGTGTTCACCGATTGGCCACCGGGCCCGGACGAGCAAAAAGTATCAATGCGCAGGTCTTTGGCTTCGATCTTGATGTCAATTTCGTCGGCTTCCGGCAACACGGCAACCGTGGCCGCAGAAGTGTGAATGCGCCCCTGCTGCTCGGTGGCCGGAACGCGCTGCACGCGATGCACGCCGCTTTCGTATTTCAGCTTGGAATAAACCTTGTTGCCCTGAATCGCCGCCACCGCTTCTTTCATTCCACCGATGGAAGAGGGCGAGCTTTCCAGAACTTCCACTTTCCAGCCTTGCGTTTCCGCGTAACGCGAGTACATGCGGAAAAGTTCGCCGGCAAAGAGCGAAGCTTCATCGCCGCCGGTCCCGGCGCGGATTTCGACGATCACGTTTTTGTCGTCGTTGGGATCCTTCGGCAGCATCAGATATTTCAGTTCGCGCTCGACGGTTTCGCGCCGCGCTGTCAGCTCGCGCTCTTCGTCGTGCGCCATCTGCTTCATGTCCGCGTCTTCGGCTTCCATCAGTAGCTGCTGGGCGCCTTGCAGTCCCTTCTCGATTTCTTTCCACTCGCGGTATTTTGCGACCATTTGCGCCATGTCCGCGTGCGTCTTCGCGAGCTTCTGGAAACGCGCCGAATCGTTGTGGACTTCGGGCGAGGAAAGCTGCTGGGTCAGTTCTTCGTACTTCGACTCGATATTTTCGAGTTTTTCAAACAGCGTCAAGTTCGCCATGGCGATACCTCGCAAAAGCAGAAGATTGAAACGGAAATTGGAAATTCGGATACAGCTTCGCGGAAGCGCAACCCCGGACGGGGTCGAGAGGTATCGCTAATAGAAGGAGGCGAACATTGCAGTCGTCACTAACCTCAGAATAGCGGCAAAACAGCGACTAGTCAAACAAGTCGTGCTGATGAACCGTGCTTGGCGTTGATGAATTGGCGGTATGCTGTACATAAATCCATGAAAAAGAAAACAACACGGGCTTGCGTTATCTTTGGCATCGTGATCTGGCAATCCTGTTGCGGCTCCGGACGCCAACAGAACTGCGAAAAACACATTCAGGAAGAAATCCGACCGGGGCTCTCGGCCGAGAATGCACAAGTGGATCTACAGAAGTGCGGCTTCAAAACAACCATGGATCCTGTAAAGAAAACTTTGTACGGCAGCAAGTTGGCTGGCAGCGGTGTGGTTCTAGAAAGAACGCAAGTGCTTGTCGATTTGGATTCGGATAAAAAAGTCCTCACCGTGCGCGTCTCTTCTGGACTCGTTGGACCGTAGGTCCTCTTAATCTCAAATTCGCTCAATGCTTCGCGAGTAGTGCACGCGGAATCAGAGGGTGGGCAAGGCACTTCCACTCGGGTTATCCTGAGCGCCCTTGTTGCGGCTACCACAAATTACCTCAGCAAAAGTGCTGGTGTTGGTCCTGCTCGTCTTTTCCGCGACGCGGGCGTACGGGCAGGAGACCGTCTTCGACGTGCCTAGCGCCGATATCCTGGACAAGGGCAAGTTGTATGGCGAGTTGGATGGCACTGTGCGGCCCGTCGATCCATTCGCGACGTTCACTCCGCGCGTCGTTGTGGGCATTGGGCACCAAATCGAGGTTGGGTTCAATTTCGACGGGCTGAGTGCGCCGAGGTTGGGTCAACTCGATGTGTCTCCCACGGTGAAATGGCGGCCGTGGAAGAGCGATAGTTCGGGCTGGTCATTTTTCGTCGGCGACGATTTATTTTTTCCGGTGCGCGAGCGCACCTACAACGCCGGAAATTATTTCTATGCCTCGTTCGCCAAGGAGTGGAAACACGGCACGCGCATCGGTCTTGGGGGATATGACTTCACGCGACACGTCGTTGCCAATGCCAACCGCGCCGGCGGCCAGTTCACGTTCGAGCAGCGCATCAGCAATCGCGTGACGCTCGCAGCCGAGTGGTATACCGGAAAGCAAGCGACCGGGTATGTGGACCCCGGCGCAATGTTCAAAATCACTGGAAAGCTCACGCTCTACACCGCGTACCAAATTGGAAACTCGGGCGTAACGAACGGCAATCATCAGTTTCTCTGGGAATTTGGCTACAACTTCAATTAGCCGCCGCCACTGGCCTCTCCCGGCGTGCGCTTCCAAGAACTTTGCGTTAGGAATGGTGTGTACTACGATGGGCCACGACTATGGGCGACTCAGAAAATTCGCGCACAAGCGCGCGCTCGAGCGACGTGCTGTGGGGCTTCTGGTATCCCGCGCTGCGCTCTGAACAAGTGCGGCGTCACAAGCTGGTGCGTGCGATGCTGCTCGACGTGCCGCTGGTGCTGGGCCGCGACCGCGCTGGAAAACCGTTCGCGTTGCGCGACGTATGCCCTCATCGCGCGTTCCCGCTTTCGTTCGGCCAATTCGACGGCAAGAATGTGGAATGCGCCTATCACGGCTGGCAATTCGACGCGCACACAGGCCAATGCCAGGCGATTCCTTCGCTCACGGAAGATTCGAAACTAAAATGCGACCGCATTTACGCCGGCAGCTTTCCGTGCGCGGAGCGCGACGGCTACGTCTGGGCTTTCATGACGAATCCGGAAGGCCGCGGACTCGAGGGAGTACCGCCGGAGCCTCCCGAATTGCCGACGTTCAGCGCGAGCTACAAATACGCACAACTTTATGCCGATCTGCCCTGCGGGGTGGACCAGGCCATCATCGGCTTGATGGATCCTGCGCACGGGCCGTTCGTGCATCAAGCGTGGTGGTGGCGCAGTCGCCGCAGCATTCGCGACAAAGAGAAAAAGTTCGAGCCGATTCCCACCGGCTTCCGCATGAGCCCGCACGCGCCCTCGGCCAATAGCGCGCCGTACAAAATCTTGAAGTTTCTAACCGGCGAGCCGGCCACCACGATGATTGATTTCGTGCTGCCCAATCAGCGCTTCGAACAAATCCGCGCCGGGCGGTACTGGCTTTCCAGCCGCACCACGGTGACGCCCATTCGTCGCGACCTCTGTCGCCTGGATTTTTGCGCGGCGTGGAACATTTTGCCGTGGTTTCCGATCGTGTCATTCATCATCAACGTGTTCGGCCCGCGCTTCATCCGTCAGGACACCGAAGTGATCGAAAAGCAGGCGCTGGGATTGCGATACGAAGACCGCATGATGCTGATTGACGACGCCGACCGCCAGGCGCGCTGGTATTTCGAGTTGAAAGCCGCCTACCAGGAATCGCAACGCACCGGCACGCCGCTGCGCCATCCAATGTCTGGGCCCGTCACGCTGCGCTGGCGATCGTAGTTCCTACCTCAGGTGTCCCAGGTCGAAGGTAGTTTCAACGTCCTGATCATCCGGAGTGTGCACTCTCACGGTCGCTTCTTCGTAAGGATCAATCTTGTCCGCGTCGAACCGCAACTCGATGATCGCGCCGGAAATTTGGTAGATATTCGCGACTGCATCCGACGTCAGCAGGTAGATTTGCGCGGCTTCTGCTGGAATCACCTTGCCGTGCTGAACAAGTTGGATCTCGAAGTCCCGCTGAAAATCGGGTAAAGGCAAACCAGGGGCAGTGGGGTCCCACGGCGGCGGACCGGGATAGCTATCGGTCAAGTCCACACCTACACGCAAGAAGAAGGGAAACCGTTTCTCGGCAAAATCCTGTTCAGCCTGCTGTACATCGGGATTCAGCGCGAGCTTGCCCAACGCCACGACTTGCGTGTAGGGGGTCTCCACGCTGATCGTTGCGACGTGAGGGCCCGAATCGGGCATGGGGAGTTCGTGCTTGTATTGCGCGAGAAAATCGGTCGTAACATCGTCATTGCGATTACCGAGCATGTACGCGCTGCGAATGTCGGTGGACGAGAGAGGGTATTGATACGCGAGAGCCGGCAGCGCAAGAAGCAACGTGCCAGCAAAGATGGCTAGCGTTGCGGCGCCAATTGTGGTGAATGATGATGAGAGTGAGTTGGCCGAAGACTTGGCGGCGGAGCCGGAGGGAGATGGTGCGTTCATGGCGTCTCCAATCTGCTTCTAGTAAACCCGCCCGCGGACATCTACTTGAGCTGGCTGAGAGCAAACGGCACCTGGATGTCCTGCCCGTCGGGTGTGATGATTTCGACGGTCGCGTCCGCAGTGTCGATCTTCGCCGGATCGTAGTCCACTTCGATCGTTCCTCCGATGGGCGGCGGCGGAGGACCGTCAACGTCGGTCAACATCGGATAAATCGGTGCACCGCGCACCGCTTTTGGACGTATTTCTTTATCCTGAATCAGCCGCACCTTGAAATCGTTCCAGAAATCCGGGTAAGGCAGCGGGGTCAGGGAGATGCCGTCGGTGCGCGTTAACGGAGCTGGGGTATAGGTATCCGTGAAATAGAACCGCACGGTCACACGAAAGTTCATCGGCCTGCCGTCAAATTCCTCAACGGCGTCCACGGAATTGTAGTTGGCGGCTCCCATGGATCGCCGGACGATTTGCGCATACGGCGTGTCTATTGTGACTTGGTCCACGTCGGGACCACTTTCGGGCGCCGCCAAATGCTTTGAGTAAGCCGCGAAAAATGCGGCGGTCCGATCGTCATTCCGTGCGCCGATGAAGTACGCATCGCGTATGTCGGTGGTCGAAAGCGGGAATTGATACGCGAGAGCGGGCAGCGCAATGAGCAGGGCGCCGGCGACGATAGCGATCGTTGCCGCCCCGATTGTGGTAAATGAAGCGGAGAATGATCTGACGGACGAGTTGGCGGCGGAGCCAGGCCCGGCGGCAAGGTTCATGGCGGTCTCCCATGTGCTGCTAGTTAGGATGCGCGGGCGCAACGAATGGGTACATTACGTTTCGATCAGCTATGACAATCAACAATGTAAAAGGCGCCGACGGCCCTTGTGTCCGGCCGAAGCCATCGAAGCCATACGCTTTACTTGCCGACGCTGCTCACGAACGGATAATGTTCCGCCGCGCCCATGAAGAAAAGCATGGGGAACGAGAGCCAGAAGCCGACGCGCGAGGCTAAGAATCCCCAGCGCGCCAGACGTTCCGCTTCGGGCGGCATGGGCGTGCCCTGCTCGACGCTTGCGCGCGTCCAGGCGATCAGTTTTTTCTGCACGCGCCAGACGACGCCCCAGGTATTCATCAGCATCAGAAATCCGATACCGCCGCCGACCGCGATGCACAAATGCGCGTTCGAAACCTGCTCGCCGCTGTTCAGATCGAGGATGAGCCAGGACGCCGCGATCACGATCGCGGCAATCGCGATCGCGCGTAACCACGGATTATTCAGAATTCCCTTGCTCGGCAATTGGAACGGATAAATCAGGGCGTAGGCCACCAGCCACACCAGCAACCACCAACCGAACCAGTGCAGCGCGAGCGATGGATTTCCGGAATTGTGCGCGTCGGCGGAAAGAATGGTGAAGTAGTAGCGCAACCCAACGAGGACCGTGATCAGCGCCGACCAGCGGAACCAGTTCATTGCGCGGGTCATCAGCACCGGATACACCCTGGCCCGGACCGGCGCTTCGAGTTGCTTCATCGTGGGAAAGCCGACCAGGTTGAAGAAGTAGAGCAACCCGATCCAGATGATTCCGAAAATGAAATGCAGCCAGCGCAGCATGATCAGTTCCGTCACCGGTCCTTGCGGAAAGCTGAAATGAGGCTCAAGCGTGTGCGCGGCCGTTGCAAGGAGAGAGAAGCTCATACCATTGCCCCCAGCGAACCTGAGAAGAAGTGTTGCGCCGCTAAGCTATAGGAATGCGAATCTGCAAGTCAATCATTGGAGGTAAGCGACGCGCGCAGCCGTGCCAGCGCCCAGCGAGCGTGCTCGGCGATGATTTCGTCTGAAGAAGCAGCAAGGCGTTCGAGCACGGCTGCGATACGCTCGCGGGATCCCGAGTTCTGTGGGGCGAGCGAATTTCCGAGCGCGACGCAGGCGTTGCGCACCAGGCCGCGCCACTTCGCGCGCTTCACCGCGCTGCCGCGAAAAATCCTGCTGAATTCTTCCTGCGAGAGAGCGGCTAACCGCTCCAGCTTGGGCGCAAACAACGCCGCGCCATTTTCCATTTTCTCTTTTCTTTTCTCACGGTTCGACTCCACAAAGCGTGGTTGAAAAGGCGCAAGCTGCGTCATGTGCGATTTGCGATTCCACGGACAAACGTCCTGGCAAATGTCGCAGCCCATCACGGCGTTCCCCATCTGCGGCCGCAATTCTTCAGGAATCGCTCCGCGCAACTCGATGGTGAGGTAGGAAATGCACTTGCGCGCGTCCAGGACGTACGGCGCCGCGAATGCTTGCGTCGGACAGGCATCCAGGCACAGCCTGCAATTCCCGCATAAATCGGCGGCGGGCGGCTCACCCGGCGCGACCGAAGGAGCGAGTTCGAGCGTGGTGATAATCACGCCAAGAAAAAGCCACGAGCCAAGCTCTTCGTTGATCAGGCAGGTATTTTTCGCGAGCCAGCCGAGTCCCGCATGCTTCGCCGCGACGCGTTCTACGATCGGCCCGGTATCCACATACGCTCGCGCTTCGAACGGCTCCAGCCACTCGCCACGCATGCGCGCAATCAGTGCGTTCAGCTTTTCGCGCAGCACGTCGTGGTAATCGTCGCCCCAAGCGTAGCGTGAGATCCAACCGCGCGGTGCATCGTCGCTCGGTACCGCGGCCTGCTCGGTGGAATACGGGTACGCAGAATTGTAATTCAGTGCGACGACGATGAGGCCGCGTGCGCTATCCAACACTGTGCGCGGATCGCCACGCCGCGCATCGCGCAGGTAATCCATTTCGCCCGCATATCCGCGTTCGAGCCACTCGGAATAGTTCGCCAGCTCCGCGAAAGCGTCCGCCGGCGCGACACCGCACAAATCGAACCCCAACTCACGTGCCTGCTCGCAAAGCCATCGCGTCCGTGCGGCGAAATCCATGCCGCCATCATGCCATTAACCTCGTAGCAAGCGCGCACCGGTCCGTAAATTTGCCAGCGGGCGAGTTTGCCGTGGATACAGTGTAAAGAAAATGCCGGCGATTGCGCCAGTTTTCGACAAGCACGGCGGTCAAGCGAAATACCCTACATGCCCATGCGCAGCAGACGTTTGCTACGGTATGCTGCCTGCATGATTCGGCGTCAACCATTCTGCCGCGCTCTTTGCGTGTCTCTTGCGTTCTACCTATTAGGCGCGGTAGCTCCGGCGTTATCCCAGGAATCCTCTAACTCGGGGTTCTCCCCCTCGTCCGCGCAGCAACCGGTACTCGCGGTCTCGGCTGCAGCTGATCGCCAGGTCTCCCTTCGCACTTTCCCCACGAATTTCGTCGCCGATCAGAAGGAGATTTGGCTCTTTCCGGGACACCTGGCCAAAGCCCAGCACTGGCTTCCTGCGGTCGCCAGCGTGAGCGTAACGTCGGCATTCGTCGCTTCCGACCCGTACAGCGCTCCCTACTTCCGGACAACGAGCAGCTTCAGCGGCTTTAACCGCGTCTTCAGCGGGGTGAACGCCGGAGCATTCATCGCAGCCGTTCCCGCAACGATTTACGCGGTCGGTTTCATAAAAAAGGATTCCTACGCGCAGTCCACCGCGCTTCTTGCCGCGGAAGCTTTCGCGGATGGTTTCGCGCTCGATCTGGCTTTCAAGGGTGTTACCGGCCGGGAGCAGCCTCTGAAATACGCGGGCAATGGCCCTTACGCGGATAGCTTCTTCAATGGAACACACAACCCGTTTCACTCGGGCGGCTTTTATTCCGTGCACGCGATGTCCGCTTTTTCGGTCGCGGCGGTCGTCGCTCACCGCTACCGCGCGTGTCGCTGGGTCCCGTGGGTTGCATACGGAATGGCCGGCGTGATCAGCTTCTCCCGCATTACCAGCAGCAACCATTTCCCTTCCGACGTATTCTTCGGCGGGGCCATCGGCTTCGTGATCGCGCGGTATGTAGTCTTACCCGCTCGATGAGTAGCGGAGAAATCGAGGATAGAGGCTAGTGAGCCAGTGGCTCACCGGCATCGCGCTGCGGGCCGCAGGCTCGGTTACCGTAAGCAAAAATGCGTCAAGGTTTCGACGCTTGCCGGGCGGGTTCGGTGAGTGGAATGTCCACTGTGATTGGAAAATGATCGGACAATGAATCGTCCGGCGCCTCATTTACTTCCTGAAGCGTCCGCCCAAAATTAGGAGAGAATTTATAGCTTCCGCCCGGCTTGGAAGAGTCGGTGGCGTAACCCTTCACAAAAAACCAGTCGAGTTTGTATTCACCGACGAGCCCTCCATAGGTGCGCGCCAGAGCGAACGTATACCGAAAACCCTTGGTGGCGCGCTGATTCGAATCGCTGAGCGTTCCGCCCCTGCCATCCGCACTGCGCGCATCTTCGCCGCGGAAGTCGAACGTATTGCCGTCATCGAAGCGGAAGTCATTCAGATCGCCGAAAAGTTTTGCTTCTTTTTTGCGCGAGAGCAACGGCAAGTCGAAACCCGTGGGATCGTTCTTGTTGCGCATCAGGTTCACCGGCATGAGCAGGATGGTGGGTGCGCCGGTGGACCACTTGATTGCAGTCACCGCCCACTTGTCGGGGTCTTTCAGCCGGTTGCTGATTACTTTGGAGACTGAAGTGGGCGATGTATCGCTGCCGGACGTATTCAAGTCGCCTGCGAGAATCACCGGATTTTTCTCCGCCTTTATCCAACCGAGGATCGCTGCCATTTGTTTTCTGCGGCACTCCGGTTTGCATTTCGTTTCCAGGTGCGGCGCGACCACCGTCACCGCTCCCGTCGGAGACTCCGGCACTGCGAGCTCCACGAAGAGCGCCATGCGACGGCCGCGGCGAACCTCGCGCGTGATTCTTTCCATAAAGACCAAATTGGCGCCCGAGCGCTTGCCCGCTTCCAGTTTGGAGATGGCTTTCTTTTCACCGAGGAACCAGTCGTAGCAAACGGGCAGGGAACGGATCGTCGCTTTGCGGATGGGATAGCGGCTCAAAACCGCCGTTCCATGCAAGCCCAGGTAACGGCTCTTGTCTGGCTCGAAGGACTTCTGTATATCCGCTTGCGCGGCCTTGTCATCCATTTTCACTTTTTCCAGGCCCAGATTCAGCGGGTCGATTTCCAGGAATTCAACGGCATAGGCGTAATTCATGTGAAGTGCTTGAGCCAGTTCGCGGGCAACGTTGCGATAATCCGTGCGAGTGACTCCGTTGTCCACTTCGTCGAACACGAAGAGGTCGGTAGGCTGCAGGATGTTCAGCTGGTTCTTGACGACTGTCATCGCGTCGGCCGTTAGGGGCTTGGATTTCGGGTCCTTCTTCTCCGCGATATATGCTCCGAATTTATCCGGTTCGGTGAGACTTGTCCGGATCCCGTCGAACTGAATCCCTCTTTCGATATTCCACATCGTCGCGCGCAGGAAAGGACCGAGAGCATCGGAAGAAGGGCGATGCGGCTCGGCGCCGGCGTAAAACGCTTCATTGCTGAGAAACGGAGTGTGCAGAAGCTGATCCAAGCGCGCGGCTAGCTGCGGATTGGGATCGTCCGTCTTTTCCAGCTGGACCAACTCGTCGAAGGTCAGCAGCTCGGGCGCGGATTGGCGGACGTACTTTTCCTGGTTCGCGGGAGTCTGACCCAGAGTGGCCACGCACGCGATGAGCAGCAGAAAACCCGTCGTGTATCCAAGAACGTATCCAAATCTGGAGCGTGAAGGCTTGCTGGGCGAAGGCGAGCTTTCCATTTTCAATGTGTGCGGCGGGTAACCGAGATTCATGTGCGTTCCATCTTCCGGCGGATTTTCGGTAATCGCGCCTCTAACGCAGGCGACTTTAGCGGCACGAGCATACAGGAAGTTTTTCGAAACGGTTGAATTTTTCGCACGAACGCAGGGTTAACGATCAGTTCCGCGCCGCGGAAGTTGACTCCGCGCTACATTCCTTTCCTTGGCCTATCGCATAATCGGCTGCTACAATGCCCGCCATGGCTGATTGGCGGCAAATTCAGGCGCGTATTCGCAAAGCGAAGAACAGCGCCGACGCAAAAGCGAAACTTTCCGAGCTGTATCAACGCACCCGCGACGCGATGGTGGCCTGGGAGCTCGGTGTCGTCGAAGAAAAGGCCGAACGAAATGAGGACGCCGTGAAGTGGTTCACGATCGCCGCGGAACGATTCCGCCGCGCGGACTGGAAGAAAAAAGCAGAAGAAGCATTGACCCGCCTGGGTGCGCCGCTGCCGGAACCGGGCGCGAAGCCCACCGCAGAACCGATTTTCGTGCCGCAGAGCACTGCAGAGCCCGCATCGAGCCGCGCGAATGAAAATTCCGATGATGCGGCTGAGGCGCAAACAAAGCTGGCGCTGGGAGAAGTTTCGGGTGAAGACTCGGCCGATGATACCGAAGAGGAATCGGTGCCGTCGTCAAGCGAGGAATCCCACGGTGCTGCGGACGCGAGCGATCCGACCGGCAAGAAGAAGCGCCGCCGTGGACGTCGCGGTGGCCGCGGACGCCGTCGCAAAGGCCCACCCGCTCCAGGTTTGCCATCGCAAGCTTTCGCGAATTCTCCTGTGTCTGCGCCGTCGATTCACGCCGCGCAACCGCGGCCGCAATCGCCGCGAATGCAAACTCCAAGTCCGGCACCGCGCGCGGAATCATTCGAGCCCGTATCCGCCGGTGCTACGGTGGCCCAGCCAGAAATGGACCGCAGCACGCGGAGCGAACCTTCCGCACCTATGCTTCCTTCCGAACGGACTGCGCACGGCCGCGCCGGCGACCCAGCGCTCGCTTCGCGCATGTCCAAGCTTGAGTCCATGCTGCGCAGACTCGTTGCCAGCCCGCTCCATCGTCTGGATGAACTTGAAGCCGCACCGGCCGGACCGGGCGTATTCCTGCTCTCCGATTCGGATCAGATCACCTCGTATTACGTGGAAGCGTGCCAGACGCTCCGCGTCGGGCTGGGAAATCTCGCGCGCGGGAGCGGACGCAGCACCACCAAAGTTGCCCGCGGCGGCCGGCCGGCCTTTGATAGCGGCTTGAAGACGAAACTCGCCGACCATCTCGGCATCGGCGAAGCGAAAGTCTCGCAATACCTGAAAGACCACTGCGTAGTCCGCTGGATCCAGCTAGACGACGACGCCCCGCACCTGGCGCATTTCGCCATTGGAGTCCTGCGGACGCCTTTGAACCTGGATTGAGCACCGGCGGCATCAGAGATTTCAAAGCGGCGCGGGCGAAGAATCAGCGGCCGCGAAAGTCCGCCCGAAGCTCCCGTTTTGGGCCAGTGCTTTCGCCCCAAGCGCCCCATTGCCTGCGCCGGGATACCGTTTAACCCCTAAATTGTACCTTTGGACGCACCAGCCTAGACTGCCCCCCAGTAAACCATGCAAACTCTGGTACTGTAACCGTTTGCGGGCGTTGGTACGCTCGCGGGGTCAGGGCTCTCGGGGGATTCATCAGCATATTCTGAGGCGAAGCTCGAAAGGGAAAGGTGCACTTATGGCGAGTTCTGCAGGCACAAAAGTTTGGAAATCGTTTGACTGGGCGCTGTGCAAGACGGCGACCGTCACCTATAACACCATTCAGTTCTTCAATAAGTACAATCCGAATCCATCCTTCACTCCGAAATGGTCCGACAAGCCGCTGCTGAAGTCTTGGGAAAAGTCCAAACCCACGCTCGGTTGGCCGCGCACGACGGATTCTCTTTGTCCTGATTGCGTGCGCGAAGCCCGCGACCTGATTCTGAACGGCACGAAAGACTGGACCGATTTGGTCCACGAGAAAGTCGGCGAAATCAAAGCGCAGATCATCGAGCGCGACGGCCAAGTCTGGATGGTGAAGGAATGCCCCATCCACGGAAAGTACGAAGATTTGATGGCCGTGGACTCAAAGTTTCTCGAGTGGATCGAGAAGAATTTCCCCGGCCGCGATATTCCGGCGCACAACGACGAAGGTTTGCATCGCCACGGCTCCAGCACCGTTCGCCACGGCCGCGGCTCCGTGCTTACGGTGGACCTGACGAATCGCTGCAACATGATGTGCGATCCCTGCTTCATGGACGCGAACCAGGTCGGCTACGTCCACGAACTGAGTTGGGAGGAAATCCAGGAAATTCTGGAGAACGCCACCAAGATCAAGCCGCGCCGGCAGATGTCCGTGCAGTTCTCCGGCGGCGAACCCACGATGCATCCGCGTTTTCTGGATGCGGTGCGTTTCGCGCGCAAAGTCGGCTACAACAGCGTGCAGGCGGCGACCAACGGAATCGAATTCGCCAAGAGCAAGGAATTCTGCAAGCAGGCCTTCGAAGCCGGGATGCGTTACGCGTATCTGCAATTCGACGGCATCGGCAACGATGCGAACAGCCATCGCCAGGTTGGCAACCTCTTTGACGTGAAGCTGCGCGCCATCGAGAACATGCACGAGGCCGGCATCGAGATCGTGCTGGTGACCACCATCGTCAACAACGTGAACAACGATCAAGTGGGACCGATCGTGAAGTTCGCGATGGAAAATCCCAAGAAAATTTCCTTCGTGTCCTTTCAGCCCGTTTCTTTCACTGGACGCGACGAGGAAATCACCCCCGAGCGCCGCATCCGCCAGCGTTACACGCTTTCGCACCTGGCGAAGGACGTCAGCGCGCAGGTGGGCAAAGTCGAGCCCACACGCGACTGGTTCCCAATTTCATTCATCAGCACGTTTGCGGGCTTCTCGGACCTCGTGCACGGCCCGGATTCGCAGTGGGGCTCGCTATCCTGCGGCTGCCACCCGAACTGCGGCGTGGGCACCGCGCTCATGATTAACAAGGAAACCAAAGAGTGGGCGCCGGTCCCGCGCTTTCTGGATGCGCAGGGGCTCACCCGCGACGTTGCGGCAATCACCGACGCGGCCCGCAGCAAGAATTTTTCAAACTTCATGATGGCGCTCGCGCTTTTGAAGAATTACAGCCCCTTCCAGGCGCCTCCGAGCCTGCGGCTCAAGGATCTTTGGAAGAAGTTCGATAAGACCTGGGCGCTTTCCAAGAACTCCGACAAGAAGTACGGCAAAGTGGCGCCGGACCGCACCTATGAAGACGCCATGAAACGCCGCGCGGAAGATCCCTGGAACTTCCTCTTCATCGCCGGAATGTGGTTCCAGGATCTTTTCAATTACGATTTCCGCCGCACCGAAATGTGCATCATTCCCTATGCCACGCAGCAGGGCGAAATTTCCTTCTGCGCGTACAACACCGGCGTGGGCTGGCGCAAAATCATCGAAAACATGCACAAGAACGCGACCGTCGCGCAGTGGTACAAAGAGCACGGCAAGCACGACATTTTCGCGAAGGGCAAGAGAGTCAATCTGGAGAGCTACGAGCACTCGCTCCGGATTGATTCCGAAGATGCCGCGCGCGTTCGTCACCTCGAGCACGACATTCCGCTGACGGCGGCTGAAGAAGACCGCATCCGCCGCAAGAAGGCTCTCGAAGAGGCCGCAAAGGTTCGCAAGATTTACGAAGAGCTGGTGCTGAAGAAGTCCAGCGAACCCGTCGTGCAGATCGGTTCCATGCAGCAGATCCTGAGCGCGGTGCCGGGTGCGAACGTGAAGCCCGTTCAGATCGCACCGGCCAATGGCAACGGCAATGGTCACTCAAATGGCAACGGCACCGCCAAGGTTGAAAAGCCCGAGGCAGAAGCCGCAGTAGCTGGCGACTAACTCAACCACCTCCGCAGGGTGAATATGTCCAACAGCCCCGGCCAAAACCGGGGCTGTTGCTTTTTTCAGGACACGGTTGCTGAACGAATGCGCCAACAAAGGAACTAATTCCTTCGGTCGGTGTCAACAGGTTGTAGGAGCCGTCGTCGTGACTAAGACTATTCGCGACTGGTTGGACCTCCTCACATCCCTTGCAGTGACCCTGCCGTTTGTAAGCCTCCCGGCGCTTGTCGCACTTCATTGGAGTTCTCGCACATCGGAAGACTCGCTCGAGCGGGACCTTCGTCAGCGATTTGTGGCAGTGGGAATGGTGGCTATTCTGGTATTGGGGCTGATGTGGCTTTTCAGTTACGTTTATTCCACTGCTGACCCTTGGCCCGATTGGTACGACTAACTCGCGGGAGTTTTCGAGTTATAATAGCCGGATTAATGAAACGTTTGGGAGCTTGATCTTGCCAATTTACGAATACGTTTGCGACGATTGTAACGAGCGCTACGAGCGCATCATAATGAACCAGAGCACGCCGATCACTTGCCCGAAATGCGCGAGTGCGAAGCACACTATCCAGCTTTCCGTTTTTGCCGCTCCTGCCAATGGAGCCAAGTCCACGCCTTCGGGATTCAATGGAGGCGGGGGCGGTAGCTGTTGCGGCGGCGGTGGTTGCGGCTGCCATTAGAATCCTGGCCGGGCTGCGCTTGACTCCACTCGTACGTTTGAAAACAACCACGCCGCCAATTCCGGCTCTTTGAACGCCACGTCCCAGGCATTGTGGCCGATGCTTGGATATTCCGTATACTTCGGCGCGCCGCCTGCTCCGCGCAATTCCGCCACCCACGTTCGCGCGCGGCTGACTGGCACCACCGGGTCTTCCTCGCCCTGAAAAATCCACACGGGCACTTTCGCCACGCGCGGAATCATGTAGGCGTCGCCATAGCCGCAGATCGCAATCGCCGCGGCAAAGCGCGCAGGCGCAATCGAAAGCGCAGCCCACACTCCTTCGCCGCCCATGGATTGCCCCACCACATACTCGCGCGCGCGATCGATGCTGTACTTCTGCTCGACCGCGTCCAGAATCTCCAGCGCCAGCCGGATGGCCACCGGCGGCGTATTGGTGTGCGGACGCGCCCAGCCCTTGGTCACATCCACCTGTGGCGCCAGAACGAACGCGTGATATTTCTCCTGATTTTCCGGGGACGTCCACACATGCGACCCCGCGAAATTTCCGCCCGATAGCTGCGAATAATTGTCCGACCCGCGCCCTGCCGCGCCATGCAGCCACAAAATAATCGGATATTTCTTATTCGTGTCGTAACCGGGAGGAACGAACAGGCGGTACGGCATCGCTTCACCGCTGGGACTGCGATAGGAGCCGGCGATGAATCCCGCAACCGCGGCATCCGGCGTTTCTTGTTGCGCAGAGACCTTAGCGGCTAGAAGAAAAGCAAGCAGGGCGAGGAGAGCCAACCTGAAGGCTGCAGACGTCTGCAAAGATTTACGCGCGAACGCAAAGCGCAAGCGCCGCGAGCGCGCATTCTTCGAGGTTCTTCCGGTCGGCATCTGAAAATGCATTTGCCTGCTCGCTCTCGACGTCAACGGTACCCACTACGCGCTGATCTCGCGTATCCAGTATCGGAATAATGATCTCCGAAAGCGTGCTCCCAAATGCGGTCAAGTAGCGGGGATCGCTGCGCACGTCGCCAACCACAACCGGAGCTTTCTGCTGAATCGCGGAACTAGTGAGCCCTTTCGTAACCGGGAATGTGGGGTACGCAGGGGCGCTCGGCCCGCTCCAGGCAATGATGGAAACCAGTTCGGCGCTAACGTCGTAAGGTCCCACCCACCGATACAACCCTAGTTCGCGGATGACGTCAGCGATTTGCCCCGCACGCTCCGCGCGAGCTCCGTCACTGGTTGCAAAGGAACGAATCCTACTTAGCGCCTTTTCCATCACCATTGCCATGGCCTCTGCCATTGCGCGAATAGCGTCGCAGATATGCAGGCGGTGCCAGGCCGGCAATCAAGCGCGGATCTGAAATCGGCGGGGCCGCCACCACAGGCAGCGGCAGCACGCCTGCCCAGATCGGCAAAGTGTAATCCGCCTCGTCATCCTTCGGAGGACCCACGCGCACTTTCGCCGAAACTTCCTCGAGCGGCAGCGCCAGCACGGAAGTCGCCTTCAACTCCAATTCGGTCGGGTGGCGAATATCCTTCCAGCGGCCTGGGACGACATGATCCGTAAAAGCTTCGAGCGCGCGCATTTTTTCTTCCGCATCTTCCACCGGCTTCGCGCGGCCCAGGATGACCACCGAGCGGTAATTCACCGAATGATGAAACGCCGATCGTGCCAGCACCAGTCCGTCCACCAGCGTCACCGTCACGCACACCTGCACGTCTTCTGCAATTGTGCGCAGCATGCGGCTGGCTGAAGAGCCATGAAGGTAGAGCGTTTCTTCAACACGCCCGTAGTTCGTCGGAATCACGAACGGCTGGCCATCCACGACGAAACCCACATGGCACACAAATCCTTCATCCAATATCGAGAAGACGGTTTCGCGGTCGTAGCTACCGCGATCGGGCAGGCGCTGCACTTTCGTGCGCTTGGTGGGAGTGAATTCGCTCATGCATCGAGCGTATGTCGCGGCGGGTTCTTCCCGCAAGGGCCAATCTGGATGGTCGCTCTGAGAGACACGTCGCGCAGCAAAAGGTTTTCTAGCGGCGCACTTCAGTGCGCCATCGGTGTCGCGCTTCGGATCGATGGCGGTCTGAGACTGCCGCTACAAAATCGCGCCGAACCACATCACGGCTGCGGAGGCTCCGTGCTCGCGGCCGGCCTTGGTGGCGGCGCGATATGCACCACCCGAAAACCGATGTACGCGGCATCAGCGGGATGATATCCAGCTTTGTTGCCGGATGGACGATCGGCGCTGCCGCCTTCGACTTTGCCTGTGCCATCAGTGGCGACCACCCACTCCGCGACGTTGCCGCCAAGATCGAAGACGAGTTCCTCGCCCTCGTCGCCTTCCGCTGCAAAACTCCCCACCTCCCGCAGCAGCGGTGCGTCTCCCGGCAATTCCTTGATTTTATCTTCCAGCTTTTGCGCGTCGTCGGGATTGAGGGAATAGCCGGCCCAGTAATCGAGCGTGTTCTCTCCATCCCGCGGCTTGTACAGATCCGCGGTTTCGCTTTCCTTCAGCAGCCGGTACGTTTCGCCCGTCAATTCGCTCAGCCATTTGCAATACGCTTGCGCTTGCTCGAACGTAATACCGTTGGCCGGAAGGTTCTCAGTCCCGGGAGCGAATTTATAGTCCTTATCGAACGCTGCGTATTGCGCGCGGGTCACTTCAAATCGCCCAATCTCGATGCTTCCGCGCGTCACCGTTTCGGGAACTAGCACGTCGGGCGCGGGATTCTCCGCAGCGGCAGGCGAACGAAATGTCGCGCCGTAGAGCGTGCCCGATTTCTGAACATCGCGGCGCCGCAGCGCTACATCCAGCGGCGAACCTTTTTTCAGCGCTTCGTTTTCCGGCTTGTTGGTCTTGAACAAATACAAATCGAACCAAGCATCCTCTTCATTCATCTTGCGCAACTGGTGTGTCAATTTCCGCGGCCCGTGCGCTTCGCCCGGAAACAAAATAAATTTCACAGGCGCTTTTCCAATGGAATACAGCGCGCGATAATGCGACCAGCCTTCTTCGGTGGGCACCTGGCGGTCAATCGTCCCGAAGAAAATCAGCGTGGGGGTCTTTACCTTGTCCATCTTGAAGAGTGGCGACTTCTCCAAATAAAGTTGGGGATCCTGCAGCGGCGACTTTCCGAAATAATAATTGTCAAACGATTCGCCGAAGTCCACATTGGCCCAATCGCTCAGCCATTCCACATCTCCCGCACCTACCGACGCGGCTTTGTAGCGATCGGGATCCGTCACCGTCAATTGAATGGATAAAATTGATCCGTTCGACCAACCCTGCGCGCCAATCTTGTCCGGATCAACCAGTCCCTTCGAGATCAAATTGTCCACGCCACGTTCGATATCCGGAATTTCCTGTTCGTAATATTTGCCGCAGCAAATGGATTCCACCCATTTCAAACCGTAGCCGGTGCTGCCGTGATAATTCGTTTTCAGCACAAACGCCCCGCGCTGCGTCATCAGATTCGGCGCGTACGCCCAACGCTCGGTCCATTGATCGTGGTCGGCGCCAGCGGGGCCGCCGTGTGTCGCAACGATCAGCGGATAGGTTTTGCCTTCCTCGTAATTGTCCGGGTAATAGAGCAGGCCTTCCACGTCATCATCGTTCGCGCCTTTCCAATGCAGCACTTCGGTTTTCGCGATCGTTTTATTTTTGAATCCGGGATTGAGGTCCGTAACTTGCAGCGGTGCCGAAATTTTCGTGCCGTCCAGTCGCGCGCGAAAGAATTGCGTCGGCACGCTGGCGGTCGAATATTCGTAAATGAGCGTCTTGCCGTCGTCACCCAGCTCAAAACTAAAATAGTGACGGTCATCGTCGCTGGAAATGGATTTGCGCGACCAGGTCGCGCCATGGCGCGTGAAGCGCGCAGGCTTGGTATAGACGCCATCCGCGAGCAGCGCGATGAAGCCATCGTTCGTCGCTTGCAGCGACCGCGCAAACCCGCGATCCCAGTCCAGATTCACTTCCATAGATTTCGCGGCGGCCAAATCGTAAAAATAGACCTTCTGCACGGTCGCGACCAAAAACCGCGGGTCGGTGGAAAATGGGGCGACAACGTAAAAACCGGAATTATCCCGCGCCCACTCGACCGCGTCCGGATAGATTCGCTCATTCGTGAAGATTTGCGTGCGATCGCCGTTCGCCAGATTCACGATGTACGTGGCTGGCGGAATTTTCTGGTCCCACGCATAACTGAGTTCTCGGCGAGCCACCGCGACCGCTTTCGTCTTGTCGCGCGACACCGCAAAATCCACTATCCAATCAGCGTTGTCCGTCAGCCGCGTGATTTTCTTGTCCTTCACTGACAACTTGAACAGCCGAACCGGCGCCGTGTGCGCCGTATCGTCCACCACGTTCGAATCGTCCTTGCGCTCCTTCGTTTCCCTCTCGTAAAGCGAAGGATCTTCCTCGGCGCTGAAAAGAATCGTGTCGTCGTTGAGCCATTCGAATTGTTTCACACCGCGCTCGGATTGCGTCACCGGCCAGGGCTCTCCCCCGGCGCTATTCATCAGCCAAATTTGCGTGGTGCCGGTATCCGGCTTGGGCTTTGGCAGCGCGTGGCTGCTGAGATACGCGATCATTTCGCCCGAAGGCGACCACCGCGGATTGGAAATTTCGTCCGTACCGCGAGTGAGCTGCACGACCTTCCCGTCGGCCAAATTCGAAAGGTACAAATTGCCCACGCGCAGATCTTTGTCTTTATCTCCGGTTCCTCTTACCCACAGCGCAAATTTTCCGTCCGGCGAAATGCGGAATTGCCCGGCATCCTCCTGGTAAACGACGTCCTCCGGCGTCCACTGATTTTTCTTGGCGGTCTCCGCGTTCCTTTCATCACCAGCAGCGGCATAGACACCAACGGCAAAAGCGAAAAAGAGCATCATCCACGCGATCTTTTTCATACGTTCCTTTGAACCTCAAATTCCTATCCGGGCAGGCGAAAAATTAGCACAGACTTGTCGGTCAGGGATAGCCGACTAGCACACGACATAGTTGAAGCATCGCAGACTCAAAGTTCGCCGCGGACTGCCTGAACGCGTTGACCCATCGTTCACCAAAAACTGCCTCTCTCGCAAGTCGCTTACAATCTGTGAGTTGCCGGCATTCCGAGACGTACCCTGCATCTTCGATGGAGCGTCCTATTATTGGGGGAAGCGATGTTGTGAATGCTCTCGGATTCCGAGGGAAGGGATGAAGCGAATGCAAAACGCAAGTAAGACAAAAACCGTGGTAACGAAACACGCCGTAAGTTTGGGAGCGATGTTCGGCCTAATTCTCGGCACGATCTTCGCCGCGACGCCGGCGTCGGCTCAGCAAGCCAGCTCGTCAACGTCAACCGATGTGCCCGTGCGCATGGTGGTAACGGCGAAGCCGCACCACGGCACGCAAGCTCCGGCGCTCGCGGCGGATGATGTAAAGGTGTATCAGAAGGGCAAGCTGGACGCGGTGACAAGTTGGGTCCCGCTGCAGGGAGACCGCGCCGGATTGCAGCTCTTCATTTTAATTGACGATACCTCGAGAGACAGCCTCGCCTTGCAATTCAGCAGCGTCAAGAACTTCGTCGATGAGCAGCCGGCTTCGACGGCTATCGGCATCGGTTATATGCGGAATGGCGCGGTGTTCACGGCTCAAAATCTGACGACGGACCGCGCCTTAGTCGAAAAGTCGCTGCGGCTGCCGATCGGGGCTTCGGCCGGATACACGAGCCCTTACCTGGCGCTCTCGGACCTGATGAAGAAGTGGCCGGCGACCAAAGATCGTCGCGAGATCTTAATGATCACCAGCGGAACCGATCCTCTGGGCGGAGGATTTTTCAACGATCCGTTCAATAATCCCTACCTCGACGCGGCCGCTCATCAAGCGCAACGAGGTGGATTTATCGTCTATTCGATTTATGCGCCAGGGTCAGGACGCCTCGGCCGCGGTCAGTTCCGCACAAACCTGGCGCAAACCGGTCTGGACGTGCTTGCTCAAAGAACCGGCGGAGCGACTTACTATCTCGCATACGGCGCTCCGGTGGATATCACTCCCTATTTGCAAGATGTGACCTACAACCTCAAGCACCAATATGAGCTGGTATTTCTTGCAAAGAGCGCAAAAAAACCAGTTCTTGAGCCAGTAAAAGTGAAGACCGAAATGCCGAAGATGGGCCTGATCACTGCTGAGAACGGCTACATCGGAAGTGGCATGTAAGACGAACCTGCGCGCCGGCGCGGCAGAAGCAGAGAGTCTCCGCGCCGGATAGTGCAGGTGCTAAGTAGTGAGGTTGTGTTCGCGCCGTCTACCTTGCAGCTATCACAGTGTTCGCGTCCCCACGCAATTCCAGCTAGAATGTTTTCGTCAGCGAACTGGAGCGGACACCATGGCCATCAGCCGCGAACAAGCGCGTACAGCGCACACCGCGAGTACGACCCACGATCAGTTCAGCGAAACGATCTATGGCGTGGTCTGCTCCACTTGCCACAATTACATCCTCATAGACAAAACCAATTGCCCGCCATCCTGCCGCGAACACGAAACCTGCCGTCAAGCCTACGCCTGAAGAGTTGGTCAAGCTGCCTGCAATCTTTGTGGGTCGTGGCTTCAGCCACGACATTAGCCGCAGCGGGATGGTGCGGCTTCAGCGGCTGAAGTTCCGTTCGCTTGCCCGTTACCGCAACTGTAGCGCCTCGCACGTCACTATCGTGCTTGAACACAACTCTCGATTGACGCTTCCGCTGCCCTTGCGTACGATTCGCCGGATGTCCCACGCGCTGACCAGGGGAGCGCTCGTCGCACCATGAAACCAGTCCTAAAAACGATTCTGTGGATAGTCATCGCTTTGGCCGGAGCTGGCGCGCTCGCTGCGATCGCTTTCGAACGCCGCGAGCCGCTCAACGCCGTCTGGTTCGTGGTGGCCGCCGTCTGCACGTATCTGGTCGCCTATCGCTTTTATTCAAACTTTATCGCCGCGAAGGTGCTGGCTCTCGACGACAGCCGCGCCACTCCAGCCGAGCGCCTGGAAGACGGCCGCGATTTCGTGCCCACAAATAAATGGGTGCTGATCGGCCACCATTTCGCAGCGATCGCCGGACCGGGACCGCTCGTCGGCCCCACGCTCGCCGCGCAATTCGGATACTTGCCGGGAACACTGTGGCTGATCGTGGGAGCCGCGCTGGGCGGTTGCGTCCAGGACTTCGTGATTCTTTTCTGTTCGATTCGCCGCAACGGAAAATCGCTCGGGCAAATGGCGCGCGAAGAAGTCTCGAAGCGCGGCGGAATGATCGCTCTGCTCGCCGTGCTGGCGATCATGATTATTCTCCTCGCCGTGGTCGCACTGGTGATCGTTAAAGCCCTGAAGGAATCGCCCTGGGGCACATTCACCCTTGCGATGACGATCCCCATCGCGCTGCTCATGGGCGTTTACCTGCGCTATCTACGGCCGGGCCGCGTGCTCGAAGCATCGCTCGGCGGCGTCGCCCTCGTCATGCTCGCGGTGGTCGCCGGGCAGTGGGTCAACGTATCGCCGGCGTGGTCACGCGCGTTCACCTTTACCGGCCCCGCGCTTGCGATTGCGATCATCGCCTACGGTTACGCAGCATCCACTTTGCCCGTATGGCTGCTGCTCGCGCCGCGTGATTACCTGAGCGCTTTCATCAAAGTCGGGGCTATCGCCGCGCTGGCTTTCGGCGTCGTCCTCGTGCGCCCCACGCTCGAAATGCCCGCGCTCACGCGTTTCGTTGACGGCAACGGCCCAGTCTTCGCCGGGAAAATATTCCCGTTTTGCTTCATAACCATCGCCTGCGGAGCCATCAGCGGTTTCCACTCGCTGATTTCCTCCGGGACCACGCCGAAAATGATTTTGCGCGAAGGCCACGCGCGGATGATCGGCTACGGCGCGATGCTGATGGAATCCTTCGTTGGCGTGATGGCGATGGTCGCGGCGTGCGCGCTGCAGCCCGGAGTCTATTTCGCAATCAATAGTCCCGCAGGAATCGTTGGCAAGACGGCCGATGCCGCCGCAGCGACGATTCGCTCGTGGGGCTTCGCTCTGGATCCGCAAACGATGGCGTCGCTCGCGCAGCGCGTCGGCGAACACACTTTGCTCGACCGCACTGGCGGCGCGCCCTCCCTCGCCGTCGGCATGGCGCAAATTTTCAGCGGCACCATCGGCGGTGAACGCCTGCTCAGCATCTGGTATCACTTCGCCATCATGTTCGAAGCGCTTTTCATTCTCACGGTGCTGGACGCCGGCACCCGCGTCGGCCGCTTTATGGTGCAGGAACTCGGCGGGCACGTCTGGAGGCCGTTGGGCAAATCCAGCTCGACGCTGGGAATTCTTGCCACCAGCGCCCTGATGGTCGGCGCGTGGGGATATTTCTTATGGCAGGGAGTGCAGGACCCGCTCGGCGGAATTAATTCGCTCTGGCCGCTCTTCGGCATCGCCAATCAGCTGCTCGCGGCCGTCGCGCTGGTGGTCGCCACCACGATCCTCCTGAAGATGGGCCGCACGCGCTGGATTTGGATCACCCTTGCGCCAATGGTCTGGCTCGTGGCCATCACCATGACCGCGAGCTACCAAAAGATATTCGACTCGAACCCGCGCATCGGATTTCTCGCGCAGGCCCGCGTGCTGGCGTCGCAAATTGCTTCTGGCGCCGTGCCGCCGGAAAAAATCGCAGCCACGCAGCGCCTCGTTTTCAATAACCGCCTGGACGCGGTGGTCACCGCCGTCCTCGCTGCAATGATTCTCGTCTTACTCGTCGAAGCCGTCGGCGAATGGATCGTCATTCTCAGTGGACGAAAGAAAGCGGTGCTCCACGAATCACCTTACATCGCGACACGCTGGGCGGAAGGGGACTAAAATCACAAGACAGCCCTCACGGAGCCGAACGGTGCAACTGCCTCGCTGGCGCGCGCATCCCTCTTTTCATGTGCGGAGACTTCGCTACGCCATGAACGGCCGGCACATGCTGGTATACACGCTGGAATCGGTGCTGCTGGCGAGCGCATTCTGCGGCTACGCGCGTGCGCAAGCGCAGGACGCCACCCCGGCACCCACAGCAAACAGCGCACAGACGCCAATAGCGAATGCGGCTTCGCCGGCGCCCACCATTCAGCTGGACGTCGCGAAAGACACTCCGCTGCAAATCGCGCTGGACAAGGAAGTGCGGCTGAAAAATGCCGGTCAAGCGCTGCACGGCCGCATCGTCGAGCCTGTGTACGCGTTCGACAAGCTGGTGATCCCGGTCGGCACGGAAGTGAATGGCAAGGTCACCGCGATTGATCCAGTCTCCGCGGGAAAACGCACTGCCGCCGCGCTCGACGCGAATTTTTCGCCTTCGCGCCAATTCCACGTGAGCTTCGACGAGCTGATTCTTCCCGACGGCAAGAACATCCCATTTCAAGCCGCGATCACGCCAGGCTCCGGCCAGGTCCTCGATTTCGTTTCCAGCGCCAATGAGCGCGCGCAAAACTCCAATGGAGCAAAAGACGTCGCCGCGGAAAAAGCGAAGCAGGCCAAGCAAGCCGCGAAGCAAGAGTGGCAAGCCGCGATGCAGCAAGTGAAGCAGCCCGGCAAATTCCACCGCTTCGAGCGCTACGCCTTGGCGCAATTGCCGGTGCACCCGCAATACATTGACGCCGGCACGGTTTATTTCGCCGAACTCCAGCAGCCTTTGAATTTCGGCAACGAGCCGTTGACACCCGAGTTGGCCTCTTCCATCGGCGCGGCGCCTCCGCCGGGCAGCTTTGTGCATGCGCGCCTGCTCACGCCGCTAAGCTCGGCCACCTCTCACAACGGAGATGATGTCGAAGCCATCGTCACCCAGCCGCTCTTCGCCGGCGCACACCTCATTTATCCGCAGGGAACCCGGCTGAAGGGCACGGTTCTTCAGGTGCGGCCGGCTTCGCATCTGGCGCGCAGCGGCCAGCTCCGCATCGCGTTCCATGACATGGTGCTACAAGACGGCGTGCAGGAAAAAATTGAGGCGAGCCTCGAGAGCGTCCAAGCGGGCCGGGCGCAGAATGTGACTCTCGATGCGGAAGGCGGCGCGCAAGCCGCTCCGCCCAAGACGCGTTTCTTGACAACCACGGTAGCTGTTGGATTGGGCGCCATCTCTTTCTTGGGAGACACGTTTGGCGACACCGGTCCGCGCGCATCCGGCGGTGCCGGCGGGTACAAGCTGATCGGCATCGCCGTGGGCGTCGCGGTGCACTCGCAGGCTCTGGGTATGGCGATGGGGTCTTTCGGTGCGGTGCGTTCGATTTACACGAATTTCGTGGCGCGCGGTCCGGAGTTGGTATTTCCGAAGAATACGGCGATGCAAATCGGGATTGCTCCACCCAGACCCGGACCCGGCGAAAAAGTTCCGCAGAGCGAGGCGCCGAAGCTATGAACTACCTTCAGGTCCGCGCGGCTGCCTTCGCACGCAACGCCTGGATTTGGCTTCGCCAGGTCAGCGGCGACGCGGCTTACGAGAATTATCTGCGCTCGACGCGCCGCACGGCCGTTTGCGGTTCGGCTGCAGCGGGACAAGCAGGGGTGGCGCCACTCTCGCGAGCGGACTTCTACCTCGACGCGCTTCGCCGCCGCTACTCCACGGTGTCCCGCTGCTGCTAGTTTGTATGAAAGTTTGGGTTGGTTAGCTGTTTCCGAGATACATCACGTGCACGTAGGTCCCCAGGCGTACGTTGTATGCGAGATACCAACCGACATGGTCCGGATCCTCGTAGATCACAATGTCATCCCCGCTCCAGTTCCAATCGCCGCAGTAGCCGATGTCATAGGGCGCAACGCTGAAATAAAATCCGCCGAACCAGAAGCGCGATGGGCCGCCGCCAGCCAGATGCCAAACGTGGCCGCGGCCAAACCCGCCCGTAAAGCGGCCATGCTCCCAAGGATGATCCAGGTGATAGTGCGGATCGTTCGGGCCGGTGTCGTGTCCAATCCACTTTCCATCGGGGTGAACGTGTGGAGCGTTCGGATGTCCAGGGGCATCGCTGAAGTTGCGATGCTCCGCGGGAGGCGTCGCCGGAGCCTTGCGAACGGGCGCGGGACCATGCGCGGGTGGTTTGCCTCCGCCGAAGTGCTCGCCACCACCGTGCTCGCCACTGGGTTTGCCTTGCGCAAAAGCCGGAACGGAAAATAGCAGCAACACTGCCAGAAGACCAATGCCGTTTTTCATGCTCACCTCCGCGCAGTAATCTAGCACGGGTTTCCGAATTTGGCACAGGCGCCCAAGCGGGATGTCGGCGGTCCAGATACACACAGGGATCTCCTGTTCATTTGCTCATCGACGCGGCGGCGGAACGTGTCTGGCCTTACATGACGATAGGCCGAATGCTAAGAAGCGAGTCCCATACCCAATCGCACACAGAATGTTCTGCCTTTCGAGCCACAGTGACGTAGACAGACACTCCCAAACCAGATAAACATGAACCCACGGATTGCCTTCCGCATCTATGGTGGATGCTGCGGCAATGTCGCAACCTTGAATCGTGTGCGTGATTCCGACCGGCAGCCACTCGCCTCCTTTTTGGATTCGGTCTGACAAGCGCTGTGTTGCAGAAACCTGTGGCCCTTCCGTACGGCGGAAGCTGCTCATCTGCAAGAGGCACGTGTCGTTTGGCCTCCAATAACTCACCACCTTCGAGTCACGGTCTTCCGCTATATCGTCGGGGAGCCGCAGAGATAGCGACGGGAATGGAATCACTCTCTTCATCCAGTGGTGTATACATCGTCTGGAAACGAGGTTCCAGACTTTGATTTCCTGCCCGCGAAGACCATTCATCGCACCACTCGAAGGTGTTCGTTGACGCATTGGCGTTTGCCCTCGTATAATAGGGGTTTGTCACTCGCCTCAGGAGGCAGCATGTACGCCGTAATTCGCAGTGGGGGAAAGCAGTACCGCGTCGAGCCGGGCAAGACGGTGCGCATCGAGCGCCTCGAAGGAAAAGTCGGCGGCAAAGTCACCTTTGACGAAGTCCTCGCCGTGCGCAACGACGACAAGAAACTCGTATCCGGCGGCGACGTGGCCAAGGCCAAAGTGATCGGCAAGATCGTGGCGCAGGATCGCGGTCCGAAAATGCTGGTTTTGAAGTACAAGACCGGCGGTCAATACAACATCAAGCGCGGCCACCGGCAGAATTACACTTCTGTCCAGGTCAGCGACATCCAAATTTCCTAGGGGTCTGCAATGGCACATAAAAAGGGCGGCGGGTCCTCCACAAACGGACGCGATTCGCACGGACAGCGGCTGGGCATCAAGCGTTTTGGCGGGCAGCTCGTCACCGGCGGCAGCATTCTGATTCGCCAGCGCGGCACGCGTTACAAGGCGGGCAGGAACGTCAGCCGCGCGAAGGACGACAGTCTCTTCGCCACCATCACCGGCGTCGTGCGCTTTGAAGATAAGGGCGCGCTGGGCAAGTTCATCAGCGTGTTTCCGGCGGAAGAATCGGCGGTCGGCGGTGCGGACCGTGCAGCGTCCGCCGCCGAACCTGCGGCAGCCAACTAAGGCCACAAATTTCGATACGCGCTTCTTTACCCGGGCGCGTATTTTTATTTTTACTCCCAGCCCTGGCGTATGATTTCTAGCGAATTTTCCGAACAGCAGGTGACACGTGTTTGCGGATGAAGCAAAAATTTCGATTAAAGCCGGCGACGGCGGCAATGGCTGCGTCGCGTTTCGCAGGGAGAAGTACGTCCCGCGCGGCGGTCCTTCCGGCGGCGATGGCGGCAATGGCGGCGACGTCTACATCGAAGCCAATCCGCACGACAACACCCTCCTGCGCTATCGCTACAATCGCGAATTCAAAGCTGGTCGCGGTGGGCATGGCGAAGGCTCGAACTGCCATGGAAAATCCGCTGAAGATCTGGTGCTGAAAGTTCCGGTCGGCACGGTCGTCTTTGACGCTAATACTGGCGAGCAACTTTTCGACCTTACGCAGCCCGGCCAGCGCGTTCTCGCAGCGCACGGCGGGCACGGTGGACGCGGCAACGGCAATCCGCACTTCGTGCGTCCGTGGCATCAGGCACCGCGCGAACACGAAGACGGCAAGCCCGGCGAAGAACTCAATTTGCGTCTAGAGCTGAAATTACTAGCGGATGTCGGATTGGTCGGCTTCCCGAACGCTGGCAAATCCACGCTCATCTCGCGCATCTCCGCGGCGCGCCCGAAAATCGCCGCATATCCTTTCACGACCCTTGAGCCCCATCTGGGCGTTGTTTCCGCGGATCCCGATGCCACGCCGGGGCAGGGCCGCACGTTTGTCGTCGCGGACGTTCCCGGCCTGATCGAAGGCGCGCACGAAGGCGCCGGCCTCGGCACGCGTTTTCTGAAACATTTGGAGCGCACGCGCCTGATCGCGCATCTAGTGGATACGAGCGATGCCAACGACCGCGACCCCATCCGCGATTTCGAAATCATCATGCATGAACTGGCTGCGTTCAGCCCGGAACTGGCGGAAAAGCCGATGATTGTCGTGGCCACCAAGCTGGATGCCACCACCAATCGCGAACATCTCGACGAATTGCGTGATTTCGCGGCCAAGCGTGGACTGGAATTTCACGCTGTGTCTTCGGCCACCGGCGAAGGCATCGTCGAACTGGTGCGCGCCATGGCGGACGCGCTCGATCGCATCCCCAAGCCGGTGATCGCGGCTGAAACGGAAGAAGCGCACGCTGCGTCAGATGCAGCGTCGAACTCGGCAGCGCAGATCGCGCCGCATGTTTCAGAGCACGCCGCGACGGCAACAAAAGCAGCGCACGCCGCGTCTCGCCCGGAGGATAGTTGACTTCTCACTCCGTGACCAGAACCCACGGACACGCGCATCGCCGCACGGTTGCGCTTTTTGGCGGCACGTTCGATCCCATCCATTCCGGCCACATTGCGGTCGCGCAGGCCGCGCAAAAACGTTTTCACATTGACGCCATTTATTTCGTGCCGTCTTCGCGTCCGCCGCACAAAAGCCAAGCCCGCGCTGACGCCCTTCCTGCATCGTTACACGATGGTCGCGCTCGGCTGCGCCAATCATCCGTATCTGCATCCTTCGCTCGCCGAAGCGCCGGATGGCATGGCACCACACGTTTTCTATACGATTGATACGGTTCGCCGCTTCAAGCGCGAACATCCCGACGATCATTTGTATTTCATTGTCGGCGCCGATCAGTTCCTGGAAATTCCGACGTGGAAGAATTATGAAACGCTGCTCGATTCCTGCGATTTCATCATCGCCAGCCGTCCAGGCTTTCGTCTGGACGCTTTGCGCCTGATCATCCCGCCGGAAAAGCTTGGCCGCACGAAAGTGGACGATCCGCAGAAGATCGTCTTGCGCAAATCCGTGATTCATCTGCTTACGACCGTCTCCAGCCACATCTCTTCCACGGAAATCCGCCAGCGGCTCGACCGCCGTCAAACCATTCATGGGCTTGTGCCCGCGCCCGTGGAGGAATACATTCTGGGGCAGGCCCTTTATCGGTGATAGCTAACTCTCTCGATCCCGAAATCCGGTTGGCCGTGGAAGCGGCCCAGGACAAGCAGGCTCTGGATATTTCCGTGTTGAATCTGCGCGGCTCTGGCGCGTTCGCGGATTATTTTCTGCTCTGCTCCGGTTCCAGCCAGCCACAGATTCAGGCCATCGGCGAAGCCATCGAAGAAAAACTCGGCCGCGAGGGCCGCCACGTGGCTCATCGCGAAGGAAAATCGAGCGCCGAATGGGTGCTGCTCGATTATGGTTACTTCGTTGTGCACATTTTCAGCCAGCGCGCGCGCCAGTATTACGATCTCGAACGCCTCTGGCGTAATGCCGAGCGTGTGGATTTTCACGAGCCGGTGAATCCGGGCGCGGCGTCGGCGCAGGGTGGCGCCGCAAAATCTCACAGCGGCTCGAACAACGAGCCTCGCAACGAGTCCGAAGGCAACGCCACGCAGCAATGACTGCGTCACCGAGCTTGTGGCGCAGCCACTCTTGGCTGTGCTGTTCACCTTGCGGTTGCGAGTGTTGAGTAGCCTCTGCGGAAAATGAGCGTTAACCCATGATCGCCGCGGCGACAATTCCCTGGATTGCGACGGATCCGCTTCCCTGCGCGTCCTTGAACTTGCCGATAAAGTGGCCAATGCCGCCACCACCGTGCTGATTACCGGCGAGAGCGGCACTGGCAAAGACCAGCTCGCCCGTTGGATTCACCAGCACGGCCCTCGTCACGATGCGCCCCTGCTAAAAATTGATTGCGCCAGCTTGCCTGCCGAACTGGTCGAATCGGAACTCTTCGGCCACGAACGCGGCGCTTTCACCGGCGCGGTCACGCGCAAACTCGGTCGCCTCGAAATGGCGCAGACAGGGACGATTGTGTCTGGACGAAGTGGCGGCGCTCGCTCCGGGGATGCAATCGAAACTCCTCCGCGTGCTCGAAGAGCGCACCTTTGAACGGCTCGGCGGCACCGAAACCCTGCGCATGGAAGCGCGCCTGATGGCGCTGACCAATACCGATTTGGCCAAGGCTGCCGCGGATGGACGCTTTCGCGAGGACCTTTTTTTCCGCCTCAATGTGCTGGCGATCGTGATTCCCCCGCTGCGTGAACGCCGCTCGGATATTCCCGAACTCGCGGCGCATTTTCTCGCGCGACTCGGCCCGGTGCATGGCCGCGCCGATGCCGCATTCGAACCTTCGGCGGCTGTCGCTGCTCGAATCCTACGAGTGGCCGGGAAATGTTCGCGAGTTGAAAAACGCCGTCGAGCACGCGCTCGTTTTTGCCAAACAGCCCAAACTGCGCGGAGAAGACTTCCCGGAAATTATGCGCGCGGGGACCAAGACTCAAGGCGGCAGCGGCCAGTTGCGCTCACTCGAAGATTTCGAGCGCGAAATAATCAAGGCGACGCTCGAGGCCACGCGCTACAAAATCGGCCGCTGCGCCGAAATCCTAGGCATTAGCCGCAAAACCCTGCTAGAGAAGCGCAAAAAATTCGGGTTGCTGTGACCGCAGGGGCGGGTCTAAGACGCGTCGTTTGCGTCCTGGATGATGTTGCGGGACCCGCCCCTACAACGTCGGCAACAGGCACGATGCGCAAATGAAAATCCGTCTGATGATGCTCGGCAAGACGCGCCGCGAAGAAGCGCGCTCGCTGATTGACGACTACATGGACCGCATCCAGAACTATGCCGACACCGAAATCCTCGAGCTGCGCGACACCGGCCCAGCCGCACTGCGCAAACTGAAAACCGACCCGGCCTCCACGGTTGTCCTGCTCGATGCCGCCGGAACGCAATTCACGTCGCAACAATTCGCCCGATGGCTAGGAGACCTGCGCGATCGCGGCACGCGCGAACTGGTTTTCCTCTGCGGCGACGCCGAAGGCTTCCCCGAAGAAATCCGTGCCAGCGCCAAACAGAAAATTTCGCTCTCGACTCTAACGATGCCGCACGAATTCGCGAGGGTCTTACTTGTCGAGCAAATCTATCGCGCCTTCGCCATCCTCGCTGGCCATCCATACCCAAGGTGAGCAACTAGATTCTTCGCCGTAAGGCGTTCGTGGCGCATCGCCGCTCCAAGCGGTCGTAGGGGCACGGCATGCCGTGACCACTGCTGGCCGAGAGTGGAATTCCAAGACAGACCCCTCACTGCGTTCGGGATGACAGGCACGCACATGCGATTCGCGCGGACCCCTCAGGTTTGAAATCGTTCACGGGCCAGACTGTGGGAGAATAAAGCCATGGGGATCAAGATCACGCAAGACGCGGGCACGCCGACCGCTTCTATCGAACTGATGATCACGCAGCCGCTGCCGGATTACGATCTGGACGAAGTGTCTGCGCCCATCCCGCGCGATATAGACCCTATCCTCGCCTCGCAAGGTTTCAAGGATCTTCTCGATGAAGTCCGCGTCACTCTCGACCGCGAACTATCCGGCAGCAACCTCGAAATCACCCAGCTCACCGGCGCGATCAGCCACGACCAAGCCGTGTACCACCCCGGCATCTGGGTAGTCCTGCGCGAGCGCGACGCCGCAAAAGACGTGAAAGAAATGTCCACGCCGGCACGCCAACGCATCACCGCGGTAGCCGAAACGCTGCGAACTACATTCAACCTTTCCTGAACGAAACAGCACGCCATACCAGTCGTCCGCGACGCCGCGCCGATTGTTCGCTGACTCTCCGTGCCTTCAGACCTTCTCTGTGGGCTCGGTGTTAAATCTTTCCCGATGGCCGTCGTCGTTTTCAAATTACGTGCCTATTTCTTCTCCGAGATCTCCACCGACGCCCGCGTAGTCTCCCAATCCATATGCAGGACGCACCCATTCCCAGCCTTTTCAAACCCGATCGTAAAATCCTCCACCGGCGCCGGCAGTTGCGACACCTTCATCTCTACTCGCTCGAGATCATCACCTTCGCCGGGGTAAGGAATGCCCCACAACGGCCCGCCCTTGGCGTTCTTCGTTTTCTTGCTGATGATCAAAGTCCACTTGCCCTCTTCTGGGATCGTGAAAAGAGTATAGTCGCCCGCCGGCACCGTCTTGCCGCCGATCGTCACATCCGTATTGGTCACGAACGTAGTCGCTTCGTTCGCGCCGGCTCGCCAGACCTGACCGTACGGCACGAGCCCGCCAAATATTTTGCGCCCCTTCGCGCGCGGACTCGAATAGTCCACAACGATTGTCTTGCCGTCGGTGAATTGAAATTCCGCGTGCGCCGCCGGACTCGGCCGCTTGCTCTTATCTGGCTCTTGCGCGCGGCCCGTCGCCGCCATTGCCGCCACCAACAGTGCCATCGCGCTACAAACTATGAAAACTCGCCGCATGTTTCCTCCTCGAAATTAAAATCCGACCTGTACTTCCGTACCAGTGTTTCGGCCATATCATAGCCGACTTTGGCTTCAGGCAACGCAAGGGTTGAACTTATCCGCCGCCGACACGAACCATTTTGAGACGCCGCACGCTTCTCAAAATAAGACCCGATAATTCACCGTCTTGCGCGGAGCTTGCAGGACAGCTAACTGATAATCCGCGCCGAATTTCGGTATTACAGAACTATTACAAACACCTCGCTCCGGTACTGCTAGGCTAATCTCGATGAGCAGCGCAAACGTACCAACTGAGGCCCCGATGACCCAGCCATCGCTCCAGGTAACAACACCACGACTCGAAGTCCTGAAAAAGACGCAAAAAAGTGACGGCGAAGTGAACTGGGTCACAGCCATTTTCATGGGCCTATTTCACGTCGGCGCCATCGCCGCGTTGTTTTTCTTTTCGTGGAAAGCGTTTGCAGTCGCCGCTGTTCTCTGGTGGGTAGCCACTAGCTTGGGCATCGGCATGGGCTATCACCGCCTGCTTACGCATCGGGGCTACAGGACTCCGCGCTGGTTTGAATATTTTCTGACGGTTTGCGCCACGCTGGCTCTCGAGGGCGGCCCGATTTTCTGGGTAGCCACGCACCGCATTCACCACAAATATTCCGACCAGGAAGGCGATCCGCATTCTCCCGTGGACGGCACCTGGTGGTCGCACATGGGCTGGATCCTCACCGGCAAGTCCATGCATCACGATACGACCACGCTCGCGCGCTACGTCCCTGATCTCGCGAAAGACAAGTTCTACGTCTGGATCACCAAATATCATTACGTTCCGATGGTCGTGCTCGGTCTGATTCTTCTCGCGGTCGGCGGCATTCCGTTCGTTCTGTGGGGCATCTTCCTGCGCACTGTCGTCGGACTGCACTTTACCTGGCTGGTCAATTCCGCCACGCACTCCATCGGCACGCGCCGCTTCAAGACTCGCGACCTTTCGACGAACAGCTGGTGGGTCGCGCTAGTCACCTGGGGAGAAGGCTGGCACAACAACCACCACGCGCATCCGGTTTCCGCGCGCCACGGTCTCGCCTGGTATGAGGTTGACTTCAATTGGTATGCAATCTGGCTGCTGGAAAAAGTGGGCATTGCCCAGAAAGTTCACACCGCCAAAATCTCCGAGCTCAAGCGCGCACACGAGTCCATCGTGGGCAGAACTCTAACGCCGGATGTCCAGCGCGAACTAGCCTCCGTAGAACTGTAGAATCTTTTTCACACCTCAATGTGACGCGAGTGTCATCCCGAGCGCAGCGCGTTTTTCGCGTCCCGGTCGGGTTAGCGGGACGAGGGATCTGCTTTTTCGCTAAAGCCTGCCGCTGAGGCGCCGGTCCGCAAATCCGAGACCTTGCTTCGCAAGCGTTCACATCCGCAGCACAGCCAAGCTCTAACCACCCTCACTTCGCGGTACAATTGCCCTAGACACCGTGCAAATCGCGAGCCGCAGAAAAACGATCGCTTTTTTCGTCGTGCTGGGCAGTTCACTGGTGGCCCTAGCCATCGCCCTGAACGTCGGGTGGATCATCCTCAACCGGCGCGAAGTCGTGCTGCTCTTCTTCGGCGTGATATTTTTCTTCGCCATCATCGCCGGCATGATCCTCAACACCATCTTCCTTGTTCGCGAAATCCGCCGCAACGAACAGCACGGCAGCTTCATCAACGCAGTCACGCACGAACTGAAAACTCCCATCACCTCCATTCGCCTGTATCTCGAAACCATGCAGCGCCGCGAAGTGGACGAAGCGCAGCGCCAGCAATTTTATAGTTTGATGTTGTCGGACACCGACCGCCTGCTAGGAACCGTCGAACAAGTCTTAAAAGCCGGCGAAGTGGGTTACAAGCGCGGCAAACGCCACCACATCGAAGTGGACTTCACCGAGCTCGTCCGCGAATCCATCGAACTCGCCCGCGTACGTCATCACCTGGCGCCCGGCGTGTTGCATCTAGATTCCGGAAAATCCGGCGTCGGGCACTCGCGCAAAAATGGCGAACCTATCCTCCTGCACGGGGACCCTGCCGAACTGCGGACGGCGGTTTCCAACTTGCTCGATAACGCCGTCAAATATTCCGGCGATCGCGTGGACGTCTCCGTGCGCATCGAAACGCCGGACGATCAAGTAGTGCTAAGCGTCACCGACCACGGCATTGGCATTCCCGCGCCGGAGCTGAAGCGCATCTTCAAGCGCTTCTATCGCGTGCCGGGACGCGCCAGCTTCCAATTGAAGGGAACCGGTCTCGGCCTCTTCATCGTGCGCGCTATCGCGCGCGCGCATGGCGGCAAGGTCTACGCAGCCAGTGAAGGCGAGGGCCATGGCACCACGATCACGATGGAATTGCCGAGGAAACTCGCATGAGCCGCGTGCTGGTGGTCGAAGACGAAGCGCATCTCGCCAAGGGCTTGCGTTTCAATATCGAAGCCGAAGGCCATTCCGTCGAAGTTTCCGGGGACGGAGAAACCGCGCTCGACCGCCTGCTCGCCAAACACGAAAATTTCGACGCGGTTGTGCTGGACGTGATGCTTCCCGGAAAGGACGGTTTCACGGTCGTCAGCGCGCTGCGCAAAGCGCGGAATTATATTCCGGTGCTGATTCTCACCGCGCGCGGCCGGCCCGAAGATGTACTCGAAGGATTCGCCTCCGGTGCGGATGATTACCTGCCCAAGCCGTTCCAGTTGCCGATTTTTCTCGCGCGACTGCAAGGATTACTGCGCCGCAATCAGTGGCTGCGCGGCGACAAAAAGGAGCCGAAAAGCCGAGGCGGCAACGACACTGAAAAAGAAACGAGTCCAAGTGCAGTGGCGACCGTCGCAGCAAGGACCTCTGCCGACGGAGAGGTATTTTCGTTCGATGGCAAGACAATCGACTTTGGCACGCTCGAACTACGCGTGGACGACACCGTCATTCAACTCACGCTGATGGAAGCGAAGCTCCTCCGCCATCTGATCCGCAGCAAAGGCCGCACCGTCTCGCGCAAATCCATCCTCGAGGACGTCTGGGGACTGCACGAAGACACCGACACCCGCGCCATCGATAATTTCATCGTCCGCCTCCGCCGCTACATCGAAAAAAAGCCCACCAAGCCGCAACATCTCCTAACAGTCCGCGGCGTCGGCTACCGCTTCCTGGCTTAGTCAGCCGCTCTCTTCGCCCTTGTTCCGCAAGAAACTCTCTTCATATTCCCTAACTATGTTCTTGCCTGTCAGATAATTCGCGTGATAGCTTCCCGGTAATTTCATGCACCGAATACTCTTTGCTGTCGCGTTTGTGTTGGTTGGGCTGCTCTCGGCTGGAGCATGCCGCGCCCAGGGCCTCCCAACAAAACAAGAAGCTGGCGCATTGAACCGTACAGTGCGGGAAAATATGAAGCTGCAGACTCCCGGAACCAAGTCCTTCCACCTGACGGCCGTATTCCACATCGAAATTGCTGGCGAATCTTTTGACGGCACGTACGAAATTCTTTGGCTGAACTCCGAGCAATACCGGGAAGAATTTCGCATGGGCAAGATCGGGGAAACGGATCTCGTTTTAGCGGACAAGAAATACATCCTGCGGACAACCCCGACTCTAACGATCCAACTCTGGGATATCCGAAGCCTTCTAGCAGAGCCATTTCCGCAAGTACGAGAATATGAGCCGAAAATAGAACGGGTCCACGCCGAACCAGATTCCAAACAATTCTACGTTGATGTGGACCAGGGTGCCGATCGAGCTGCGTGGAAAATGAAGTATTGGTACGACGTCCCTACTAGGGAGATCCTCTCGATCCATGGAGAACAGCCACAGCCGCGATTCGGCTCAATTGCCCCTCCGGCCTTTTCATTGGAGCTCAGTGATTTTGTCTCGTTTGAGAGCAAAAGAATTCCGCAGCGATGGCAGCGAAATGTGCTGGGCCAATTTGTGGATGTGCATATCGAAAAGCTCGAAGAGGTGTCGGCTTTCGCTGCTTCGGTATTTCAAGCCCCTCAGCATGCGACTGTGTACGACGCCTGTCCCGGCGGTAACGCCAGAATGAGCCGGCCTTGGCCACAGCTCCCGACGGTATCGCTGATGCATCCAAGGGCGATTCCAGCGTATTACCTGCTCATCGGGCTCGACGGACGTGTCCAGAAGTCGGAAGCCCTGATTTCCAGCGGTGGCACGATTGACCGTGACATGGAGAATTGGTTCCACAGTACACCGCTTCCGATGATGCTCTGCGCGGACAAACCTATGGAGTACGAAACGATCGTCATTCCGGAAGCTGGCGTGACCTTAGGCATGGCCCACTAGCCCGTCATTCTCTTGACCTTTCCCCACGCTACGCTCACTATTCTCAACTGTTCTTACGAGGATTCGTCACATGCCGGAAGGCAAAGGGCTTCTGATCGTCTATACCGGGCCGGGCAAGGGCAAGACCACCTGCGCGCTGGGCACTGGTTTCCGCGCGGTGGGCCAAGGTTTGCGCGTGATGATGGTGCAGTTCATCAAAGGCTCGTGGCACTATGGAGAACTCGACGCCGCCAAAATGCTCGGCGACGATAAATTCGAAATCCGGCCGATGGGCCGGGGCTTCGTCAAAATCGGCGGCGCAGACACCGATCCCGAAGATGTGAAAATGTGCGAGCAAGCCTGGGATTTCGGCCGCGAGCAGATTTACAGCGAGAAATACGACCTCGTAATCCTTGACGAAATCAATTACGTGATCAGCTATAAAATGCTCGACGCCGAGCGCGTGGTAGAATCATTGGAGAAGCGTCCCGAGCGTGTCCACGTGATTTGCACGGGCCGCAATGCCCACCCGAAACTGGTGGAAGCCGCCGACCTGGTCACGGAAATGCGCGAAGTGAAGCATCCCTACACGAAAGGCATCCTGGCACAGCGCGGCATCGATTATTAGCGGCGAACGTACGGCTCCGAGACGAGCGAACAACCCATGACCTGGTTCAAGCGCGAAAAAAAACCGATCGAAAATCCCACGCCCGTCGAAGAGCGCCGGGTCCGCACCGAAGGCATGTGGACCAAATGCCACTCCTGCCGCGCCATTATCTGGAAAAAAGATTTGGAAACGAATTGGGAAGTCTGCCCAAAGTGCGACCACCACTTCCGCCTCGGCGCCCGCCGCCGCCTGGAAATGCTTCTCGACGATGAGCTCTACACCGAATTTGACGCCGACCTCGCCTCGAACGACCCGCTCCATTTCACCGACACGCGTCCCTACGCGCAGCGCTTGAAAGAAGCGCAACACAAGCTTGGAATGAAAGACGCCATCCTCACCGCCGAAGGCCGCTTGAATGGACGCCCGGTAATCTGCTGTTCGATGGAGTTCGGCTTCATCGGCGGCTCGATGGGCGCCGTTGTCGGCGAAAAAGTCGCGCGTGCGGTCGAACGCGCCCTCGCGCAGCGCCAACCGCTGATTGTCGTTTCGTCCTCCGGTGGCGCGCGCATGATGGAAGGCGTCGTCAGCCTGATGCAGCTCGCGAAAGTTTCCGCAGCGCTCGGACGCCTGGACGAAGCCAAGCTCCCGTTCATCTCGATCCTTACCGACCCCACCACCGGCGGCGTTACCGCCAGTTACGCGATGCTCGGCGACCTGAATATCGCCGAACCCGGTGCCCTCATCGGCTTCGCCGGCCCGCGCGTGATCGAACAAACCATCCGCCAGAAATTGCCCGAAGGATTTCAGACCGCCGAATTTCTCCTCGAACACGGCTTCCTCGATGCCGTCGTACCGCGCAAGGAACTAAAGCCCTACATCAGCAACGCTCTCGATTTCCTCATCGGCTAGCTTCATGACGTACGACGAATCCGTTCGCGCGCTCTACTCGCTCGGCAGGGAATTGGCTGCTCCGCAACAGGCGCGCGTGCAAAAATTCGGCCTGGAAAATATTTCGATCCTCGCCCAAGAACTTGGCCAGCCGCAACGTGCCGTTCCCTGCGCGCATATTGCCGGCACCAATGGCAAAGGTTCCACGGCCGCGATGCTCGAATCCATTTTGCGCACGGCGGGTCTGCGGACGGGCTTGTACACCTCGCCACACCTTGAACGCATCAATGAGCGCATCCGCATCAACGGCGAAAATATCTCGGACGAGGATTTCGCCGCGGCGTGGACTCGCATACATACGGCGATCGAATCATTGATGGCCTCCGGCAAACTCGCCGCGCATCCCACTTTTTTCGAATGCGTCACGGCGATGGCATTCCTCGCCTTCGCGCAGCACAGCGTGGATTTCGCCGCGTACGAAGTCGGTCTCGGCGGCCGTCTCGACGCGACGAACATCGTAGTGCCCGAAGTCGCTGTCCTCACGCCAATTGATTTTGACCACGAGAATTTTCTAGGCCATTCCATCGAGGAAATTGCCGCGGAAAAAGCCGGAATCATCAAGCCCGGAGCATGGGTCGTCAGCGCCAGTGAACGGCTGGAGGCTCGCGCCGTGATTGCCAAGCGCTGCGCCGAAATGGATGCGCGTCTAGTGGAGCTGGACGTGACAGCGCGCCTAGAGGAGATACAAGACCGGGACGGAATTTACCGGGCAGCCGCCGCGCTCACTCACTCGCGCAAAAGGTTAAACCTCTCTCCTGCGCTGCCGGGACGCTTTCAACTACGCAATGCACTCACCGCCGCCATCGCCGCTCGTCTGCTCGCCGAACGCGGGTTTCCCATCACGGACGACGCCATTGAACGCGGCATTGCGTCCGCAAAATGGCCGGGCCGCCTTGAACGCCTCGGCACCAATCCAGACACGTACCTCGACGGCGCGCACAATCCCTCCGGCGCGCGCGAACTGCTCAAATTCTGGGACGAAAATTTTGCGGACCGCCGCATTTTCCTGGTGTACGGCGCCATGCGCGATAAAGCCGTGGACGAGATTGCCGGGCTACTCTTCCCGCACGCGGACACGGTGATCCTGACGGAACCCCGCCAGCCCCGCGCAGTTTCCGCACCGCTGCTGGCGGAGATGACCGGCCATCACGCGAAGCACTTCCACGTGGTTCCCGATCCGGCAAAAGCTCTCGAAACCGCGATCGAATTGGCTAATGCCACGAACGCCGTATTCGCAACAGGATCGCTTTATCTCGTAGGCGACTTGCGGGCCTACTGGCACCGGCGAATGGCTGACCCGCTTGCAAGCGGCGAACCCCGTTTGCCCTCCAAAACCTCGTAGATTTCTCCTGCAATCCGTAGAGATCGCCTTCCATTCGAAAAAACCACAGCAAATTGCCGCGACTATTCGATTTTGCGCCGATACCGCCCGCCTAAATCAATTGCGGACACCATCTTTATCCCACCCGCGGACAGCATTCCCACGCCCGCACGCATCCAAATATTTTTCGCAAGAAGTTGCTAGTTGGCTGAACAACTGCACCATTTTCTGCGTTTATTGATGTAGCCGACGGAACAAATTCGAATGTCATACGTCTAAGCAATGTAATCGGGAGAGTCCACATGAAGCGCGATGATAGAAGGCAGAAAGTGGAATCATTCGGCCGCGCGCCCGCATTGTTATCCGGCGCACTTCGCCAGTTTCCTAAAAAGATGTGGCTGTATAAGCCGTCCGCTGATCGCTGGAGCATTCACGAAATTATTTTGCATCTCGCCGATAGCGAAGCCAGCGCCTACCTGCACTGTCGCCGCTTTATCGCTGAACCGGGCAGCCAAGTGCCGGAATTCGATGCCGCTCGCTGGGCCAGCTCGCTCGGATACTTTCATCAAAGCACGCGCGAGGCGCTCGAAATAATCCGCCGCCTGCGAAAAATGACCTACCAATTGCTGGCTGCCCTTCCGGAGCACGTGTGGGATCGCACCGTGGCCCATCCGCGCGACGGCGAGGTGAGCCTGGAGCGCTGGGTGGAAATTCAAGAGCGCCACATCCCGCATCACATCGATCAAATGCGGGAAAACTATGAAGGCTGGCTGAAGACCCATCCTCCTCGCCGGCGGCCTTCCCCCGCGCGTGTTACGGGCATGCCGGGACGCTTCGTTTCGATGTCCGCCGAAGGCATCTAAGATCGTTGCGGGCAGCAAAAAAGGGCCGATTGCGCTCCCCTCCTTGCCTCGGCCCAACACGCTCGCGTCCGACGCGTACACAAATCGCTCAAAAATTTGCGCCAGCTTGGGTTCTCTCGTCAGTCGTTCATTCTATGTCTTCAGCGTGCTGCTCTCGCATGCCTAGGTTAAACTGTGCCGGCCATGAGCCAAATTGACGAAGTTCTCGCTGCTAACGAAATCTACTCGCGTACCCACGAATTCCGAAAACTGACGCCGCGGCCCGAGCGCAAACTCGCTGTCCTCACCTGCATGGACACCCGCCTCTCGATTCGCACTCTGGGGCTAAGGGAGGGGGACGCGCACATCATCCGCAATGCCGGAGGCATCGTCACGGACGACGCCTTGCGTTCGCTGATCGTCTCGCACTATTTACTCGGCACCGAGGAATTCATGGTCATCAACCATACCGACTGCGGCTTAATGCACACCAGCGAACAGGATCTTCGCGCCAGGATCCAGAATCGCACCGGAACGGCTGCGGTGGCTCCCGCCTTTTTCTATGCATTTCAGAACATCGAAGAAAATGTTCGTCACCAATTGCAAAAGCTGATCACTCATCCCTGGATTCCCAAAAGCGTCACCGTTCGTGGATTCGTCTACGAAGTGGCCACCGGGCAACTTCGTGAAATCCTCGGCGCCTGACCCGTTTACCGGCGCATTCCGCCCGTATTGCCGCGCCTCACGCGCAATGATAGGATGTGCACTTCATGAGCGCTGAAAAAGCCCCCAAGCCGCGCGTAGGGATTCCCTATCGCACACGAAAAGAAGAACTTAACAACAAGCGAGAGGCCTACAGCAAATATGTCGCGGCGGTCCAGGCTGCCGGAGCCGAACCCGCCGAAATCTCGCTCGCGCTATCCAAACCAGAGCTTCTCAAAATAGCCGAGAATTTGGACGCAATTGTTCTGCCAGGAAGTCCTGCAGACGTGGACCCTTCGCGTTTCCATGCCGCACGACACCCCAAATCCGCGGACGCCGACCTTCGTCGCGAAGAAACGGACTTCGCGTTGATTGACCATGCTATCGCCGAGCAAAAGCCCGTCCTGGCGATCTGCTACGGAGTCCAAAGCCTGAACGTCTTCCTGGGCGGCTCGCTCGTCCAAGACGTTCCCAGCGAGCTGCACACCCAAATCCAGCACTCCTGGCCCGGCCATGACGGCCCCGAGCCACACCACCAGATCGCACTCGAAGCGGGTTCGCGGCTGGCGCAGCTCGCCGGCGGGCGCGAAGCTCTCGTAAACAGCTCGCATCACCAGGCGGTGCTTGAACCGGGCAAGAATCTTCGCATCGTCTCCCGCGCGCCCGATGGCGTAATCGAAGCCGTCGAATGGACGGGCGATTCCAATTGGATCGTCGGCGTGCAATGGCATCCCGAACGTATGGTCGGCAACGATGAATTAGCGCGAACGCTGTTCCGCGAACTGGTCGCTGCGGCGCGCAAGGCGCCAGTGCATTCCTAGGGGAAGCAAGACGGCCGGAACCAGCGCGTCTGCTGAAGTTTTTCTGTTGTCGCTTTCAACTTTAAACTTTCAATTCTTAACTACGAACGAATTCCGGGGGTCACAATGATTTCGTTGGCAGGCAAGGCGGCACTCATCACCGGAGGCTCGCGTGGCATCGGCGCCGCCACCGTAAAGCTGTTCGCGCAGGCTGGCGCGGACGTCGTCTTCAGCTTCAACCGCAATAAAGTAGCTGCGGCGCAAGTGGCTCAGGAAGCCCGCAAGCACGGTACACGCATCGAATCATGGAAAGCTGATCTGGGCACAATGATCGACGCCAAGAAGCTCATAGACTTCACGCGCGAGCGGCTCGGCCGCATTGATATCCTGGTGGCCAACGCCGGAATCTGGAACGAGCACGACGCTCCGATCGAAAAATTAACCGAGCGCGAATGGGACGAGATGATCCGCGTGAACCTGAAGAGCGTATATTCCGTGATTCATTTTACTGCTCCCCACATGATCGCGCAGAAGAGCGGCAAAATCGTGGCCATCAGCTCTACGGCCGGCCAGCGCGGCGAAGCGTTCCATACCCATTATGGCGCCACCAAAGGTGGCGTCATCAGCTTCGTCAAGGGTTTAGCCAGCGAGCTCGGCCCGCACAACATTCTCGTAAACTGCGTAGCGCCGGGCTGGGTAGATACGGACATGTCGGCTTCAGTGCTGCGCACCAAGCACGGTTTGAAGTCTGCCATTCTCCCTATTGCGCTGAAGCGCGTCGGTACCGCCGAAGAAATCGCTGGCCCGATTCTTTTTGCCGCTTCGGACCTGGCAACCTTTATCACCGGTGAAGTGATCAACGTTAACGGAGGTTCGGTACTCTGCGGATGATCTCCAATAAAATGTTCGCTCCCAGCGCGGCCATCCACCGCTCTCTGGCATTCTTGCTATTGTTCGCATGCGCGTGGTTTGCGGCGCCTTCGGTCACGTTCGCGCAGGATGAAGTGATGCTCCCTGCGCAAAGCTCCGCCAAAGCGAAGGAATTGCTTCAACAAGCCATTGACGGGCTCGGTGGCCCAGCCTACCTGAATGTTCACGACGTCACCTGCAAGGGCCGACTCAGCCAGTTCGGACACTCCGGCGATCTAAATGGCTTTGAGACCTTTATCGATTACGCTCAGCCGCCTTTCAAAGACCGCACCGAAAATCTTCCCAAGCGCAACATCATCTCCGTGAACAATGGCGACAAGGGCTGGACCCTCGATCGCGGCGGCGTCTCCGAAGCCACCATCACCGATATCGCCACCTTCCAGGAAGACATCAAGAAGGACATAGACAACATTCTGCGCCACCGCATCCACGAACCCGGGATGATTTTCCGTTACGGCGGCATCGACGTGGTGGATTACCAGGAAGCCGACTGGGTGGAGCTAGTAGATAGCGACAATCGCACCATCCGAATCGCCATCGCTCGCAACACTCACTTGCCCATCCGCAAAACAGTCGACACGCGCGACGCCAATACGCGCATGCGCACCCAGGAAATTGAATTCTATTCCAATTACCATCCGATCGACGGCGTCCAGACGCCCTTCCAGATCACGCGCGAACGCAACGGCATGAAGATGTATCAGGTCTTCTTCGATAAGTGCGACTACAACACCAATCTCTCCGACTCTCTCTTCACCAAAGAATCGCTGGACGAACGCTGGGAAAAAGTCGGCAAAAAAGACAAAAAGTCCAAGGACAAACCCAGCAGCAACAACGACAAAAACTGATCCAGCCCGTGCTCAAACGAACTCGGTTATCGGTTTTGACGTCATCCTGAGCGCAGCGAAGGATCTCTCTTCGATTCCAGCGAGTCCGGTCAAGCTGAACTGGCGAGACTCCTCAATCGGGTCCCGCACGCGTTCTCTGTGCCTCCGTGGCGGTTTTTCGCTTGCAGCCCTACCGGAGTATAATCATCGGATGCCAATGACGTACAAAAGCGAACAGATGCACGGCACCACGGTCCTGTGCGTGCGCAAGGACAATAAAGTCGTCCTCACCGCCGACGGGCAGGTGACCATGGGCGACGGCGTGATCAAGCACAGCGCGAAAAAAACGCGCCGCCTGTACAACGACAAGATCGTCGCGGGCTTCGCCGGTAGCACTGCCGACGCGCTCTCGCTCTTCGGGCGTTTCGAAGGAAAATTGCAGGAATTCCACGGCAACCTGGCCCGCGCCGCCGTCGAGCTCGCCAAGGAATGGCGCACGGATCGCTCGCTGCGCCACTTGGACGCGCTTCTGCTCGTCGCCGACGCCAAAGCCACTTTCCTGATCTCCGGCAATGGTGACGTGATCGAGCCCGACGACGGCATTTGCGCCATAGGCTCCGGAGGTTCCTACGCCGTAGCCGCCGCGCGCGCCATGGCCAAGTTCACCAAGCTCAGCGCCAAAGACATCGCCGCCGAAGCCATGCGCATCGCCAGCGAAATCTGCATCTACACGAACGCCAATTTCAGCGTCGAAGAGCTATGACCGAAAAATCGGAGAAAGACATGGTTATCTATCTGTCCGGCAGTGAATCGCAGACGCCCGAGCCGGAGCCGCTGCCCTCGTTCGATGAGCTCACGCCGCGCGAAATCGTGGTCGAGCTAGATAAATACATCGTCGGCCAGAATCTCGCCAAAAAGGCCGTGGCCATTGCACTGCGCAATCGCGTGCGCCGCCAGAAACTCGCTCCCGAGCTTGCCGAAGATATTCTGCCCAAAAATATCCTGATGATCGGGCCCACCGGCGTGGGCAAGACCGAAATCGCTCGTCGTCTCGCGCGCTTGGCCGGCTGCCCATTCGTGAAAGTCGAAGCCTCGAAATACACCGAGGTCGGTTACGTCGGCCGCGACGTCGAATCCATGGTCCGAGATCTGGTGGAAACCGCGATTGACATGGTCCGCGAGGAAAAACTCGACGAAGTCGCCGAGCGCGCCGAACAGTCCGCCGAGGATCGCCTGCTCGATTTGCTGCTGCCGCCTTCACCGATGCCCGCTGATGTAAACCCCGCCACTGAAGCGCAGCGCCGCGAGCAAGTGACGCGCACCCGCGATAAGCTCCGCGCCCAGCTTCGCGAAGGCAAGCTCGATCAGCGCATGGTGGAAGTGGAAGTCCGCGAACGCCAGATGCCTTCCTTCGAAATCATCACCAATCAGGGCGTCGAGGAAATGGATATCAACGTCAAGGACATGCTTTCCGGCATGTTCGGCCAGCAAAAGAAAAAGCGCAAAATGACGGTCGCCGAGGCTTTCGACTACCTGATCCAGGAAGAAGAAAATCGTCTCATAGACATGGACCAGGTCACCCGCATCGCCGTGGATCGCGTCGAGCAGATGGGAATTCTCTTCATAGACGAAATTGACAAAATCGCCGGGCGCGAATCAGGCCACGGCCCGGACGTCTCCCGCGAAGGTGTGCAGCGCGATATTCTGCCGATCGTCGAAGGCACCACGGTGAACACGCGCTACGGCATGGTCCGCACCGATCACATTTTATTTATCGCCGCCGGCGCATTTCACACCACCAAGCCCTCGGACTTGATCCCCGAGCTGCAGGGCCGTTTTCCGATCCGCGTGGAGCTCGCTTCGCTTTCCGAAGCCGATTTCATCCGTATCCTCACCGAGCCCAAGAACGCGCTCATCAAGCAATACATCGCGCTGCTCGATACCGAACCCTTCAAGCTGAGTTTCACGGAAGATGCCATCGCCGCGATCGCGAAATTCGCCGCCAAAGTGAACGAGCACACGGAAAATATCGGTGCGCGCCGCCTGCACACCATCCTGGAGAAAGTCCTGGAGGAAATTTCCTTCGAAGCTCCCGAAATGAAGAAGAAATCCTTCAAGGTGGACGCCGCCTACGTGCAAAAGCAATTGGCCAACATCGTGAAGGACCAGGACCTCAGCCGCTACATACTCTAGAATATCGAAAATGGAAAATCGAAAAGGGGTCTCGCCCTCTCACCCGGCGCAAGCTTCCACTCTGTCGGCCCCCATTTCCTATTTTCTTCTTTCCATTTTTGCCGTCGCTTTTCTAGCCGCAGGCTGCGCCGCTCCCGGCGAGCCCATCGAACGCAAGCCTCGCGCCCCAACGCCCGTCGCCGATCTTGCCGCCACGCAGCGCGGCAACGACGCGATCCTCAGTTTTACCCTTCCGAAGGAATCGGTGGACCGTCGTCCGTTGAAGCAACAGCCCACTATCGAAATTTATCGCGATTTCGCTGCCGTGCCCGCCTCGTCTGGTGCCGCAAACGCCAACGCCGCGCCGAACGCGCCCGAGAATCCCACTCTGCTCGTCACCATCCCATCCGCGATGGTGGACCAATACGACGACCGCGGCCACATCCGTTACCTCGATTCGCTCAAGCCCGAGGATTTTACGCAACATCCGGGAGCGCAGGCGCTCTACATCGTGCGCACTCGCACTTCTCCGAAGAAAGAATCAGCAGACTCGAACGTCGCCGCGCTGCGCATCGAACCCGCCGCGGACGCCATCACGGACCTGCAGGCCCAAGTCACGCACCAGGGCGTGGTGCTCAACTGGACGCCTCCGCAAAAAAACTTGGTTGGGTCAGCGCCTCCCATCGCGTCTTATCGCGTTTACCGCTCGGAACCTGCGTCGCAGTCCGAATCCGGCACGCTGAATTCGTCAAAAGAGAATTCCAAAGTGAATTCCAAAGTGAATTCGCCGTTGGTGCGTATCGGCGACATCTCCACACCGCCCTTCCGTGACTCTCAGATCTCATTTGGGAACACCTACACCTATTCGCTTCGTAGCGTCGAGCAGTATCAGGACCTCCAGTTGGAATCGGGCGACTCCAATCTGGCAACCGTCACCCCCCGCGATACCTTCCCGCCAGCCGCTCCGCAGGGCTTGGTGGTCGTTTTCGTCCCCGCGCACGACGCGGCGCCCGCCTACTTCGACCTTTCCTGGTCTATCAGCGCGGAAAACGATATCGCCGGTTACAACATCTATAGAACGGAGCAGGGGGGTGCTCCTGGGAACAAGCTAAATCCCCAACTGTTGCTTACTCCCTCGTTTCGCGATATGAATGTAGTGTCCGGTCACCATTACTTCTACACCGTCACTGCAGTGGATCGCGCCGGCAACGAGAGCCCTGCAAGCGCGGCAGCATCGGGCGAGATGCCTGCCGTGGCTCCTGACTGACACCTGCGACAGTTCCCGTGGAAGTTCCGCCCAGATTATGAACGAACCGATCACCAACTCGGCATCGGCCGTGGCTGAAGTCCACGAGGCCATAAAAATCGCCAGTCCCGCGCTGCGCACCGGCCTGTACACCGGCGCGCTGCTGATTATCGTGATGACCGGCTCGCTCGTAGCCGCCAATCGTTTGTCGTGGCTGGATAATCGCGCCCTCGAACGCAACGCTGCTTCTTACGGCTTGTTCGTCATCTTCATGCTGATTCCAATTTGCCGATTCGTCAACCGCCCGGTCAAAATGTTCGCCTCGGCCATGATCGCCTGGTCCATGTTCGTCATTGCCTACGACATCGCCGGATTTTTCTTCCACAATCTCTTCGAAGCGCTGCGCACACCCTTTAACGCGTTCATCGAAGGAGCGATCGTGTACGGTGTCTGCGCTGTAGGCTCGTGGGTCGGTGGAATGGCCCTGCAAGCGCGCCAGCAACCCATCGCCCCGCGCCGCCGCCGCTCGGATTTCTTTTCCAGCCATCACCGATGAAGCTCTGCCGTTTCCAACCCCTTGAATTCGACGCGCAAAACATAAGCCGGTTGGCCGGAGAGACCCACCCCTCACCGCGAGTAGGCATTCTGGAAGGCGATCGCGTAGCCGAAATTCAGGGCGAGCTTTGGGGCTCGCGCGAGCGCACTGGGAAATCCTGGCGGCTCGACGCGGTAAAGCTTCTGCCTCCATCCACACCCAGCAAGATCGTGTGCGTCGGCCGGAACTACCTGGAGCACGTTAAGGAATTAGCCAATGAAGTGCCGCAGCGTCCGCTGATTTTCCTCAAGCCTCCGTCCTCAGTCATCGCTCCCGAGGAACCTATCGTGTTGCCGCCGATCTCGCAGCGCGTGGACCACGAAGGCGAGCTCGCGGTCGTCATCAGCCGCCGCTGCCGCGAATTACCCGCCGAGGAGAACACCGCCGATTACATCCTTGGCTATACCTGCCTGAACGACGTCACCGCGCGTGACCTGCAAAAGCTCGACGTCCAGTTCACCCGCGCGAAAGGCTTCGACACCTTCTGCCCCTTCGGCCCCATCCTCGAAACCGAACTCCCTCCCTCCGGCTTTTCGCTTAAAACTTTCGTGAATGGAACCAGGAAACAGTCTGGACACACGTCGGAAATGATCTTTTCCGTTGATGCTATAATTCGCTTCATTGCGCAGGTGATGACGCTCGAACCAGGCGACGTGATCGCCACCGGCACGCCTTCAGGTGTGGGCCTGCTGGCCGCCGGCGACGTCGTAGAAGTCAGCATCAGCGGCATCGGCACGCTAAGAAATCCAGTCATCGCCACGCAATAGCGCAAAGCGAGTGTGAGTTTTGCGTCGGAGCACGGTAGGTCGGAGATCCGCCGAATGCAGACCGTGCTCGTCGCGCGAATTCCGTAGTGCGTGGTTTTGTAGGGGCGGGTCTCAGACCCGCCCGCTGTTTGCGCTGCAAGATGCCGCGGTCGCGTGCGAGTGAACATCGAAAACTGCAATCCAGGTCCGCACTCGGCTCACGGCGAAACGATCAGCGATCAGAAGGGCACTAGTTGAAAGAACTTCTCAGCGATTGGCACGAATGGCTTCCGCTAGCCGGAATCGCAGTGCTGGCTATTGTCGGCATCGTCCTCTGGCTCCGCCGCAAGCCGGAAACCGATCAGGATATCGAACGCCAGCGCCGCGCATACCTCAACCGCGTCGGCCGCATCGTCGAAGGCCAGGTGCTCGAAATCGTCGATCACCATCCGGGCGACACTCAAGTTCCGGGCGCGAAACATTCCGGCATCTTGCCAAAGCGCCCCGCTTCCGCCGCCTCTTCTAACGGCATGCAAAGACTTCTCTACTACACCTATTCAATTTCCGGCGTCACCTACGAAACCGCCCAGGACATCACCGGCCTCGAAGAGACCGCGCACCTAGGACGCGTCGCCGCAGGCCAAACCGCCAGCGTAAAATACGACCCCTCGAATCCGAGCAATTCGATCCTACTAGCCGACGATTGGTCAGGATTGCACTAAGCCCGAAGGCCGAAGTGCGTGGGTCGAGCGCTTTTTGCGCAGCCTGCAGCCAAGGGTTCCGAGAAACTCCTGGTTACTGGCTGACGGCCAGGTTGTGACGCCGCCGCTACCGCCACGGGGTTAGTAAAGAGGACGGCATTCGGTATCACGACCTGCCGGCCGTCTTTTGTCGTCACCACGGTTGCGCGAGCTTGAATATCTTCCACATTGCCCTCGATGCCCGTGACGCTGATCAGATCGCCCAGCTGAAACGGCTCACTCACCAATAGCAGAATGCCCGCAAGAAAGTTCTGCAGAATATTCTGGAACGCAAAGCCGACCGCGACGCTGCCGATGCCCAGCATCTTGATCAAGTCGGCTGCCTGAAACGACGGCGCCACCACGGAAAGCGCAATCAAGAATCCCAGGATGACAATGCACGTTTGCACCAGCCGGCTGATCAGCAACGCTACTCCTCGGTGGGTTCGGCGTCGCGACGTGAAGCGCCGAGTCAAAGATTTGCTCGCTGATGCCAAAATCAAGAAAAGCGCGAAAACCACAATCGCCAGGACGAGGTTCGGCAGAAGCGCAATACCTCCGTTGATGATCCTGGCTCCGGACTTCCAAGCGTTTGATAACTCGATGGGCGGCATGAAGCCCTCCTGTGAGAATCAGTGCAAGGGCTGGACCCGATTAAAAGAATAGCGATTTCCCGCTCCAGTTGCCACCGCGCGGCAGGATTCTAGCTTGACGCTCCCGGGTCATGGCCGCCCCTTCGCAATTTGCGGAAAAGCCAATGGACGCCATCCTGCGTCCAACTCTTGCGCAGCCGCCGCACAAGCAGTGATACACTTTTTTGTTCTACGGAGGGCCAAATTGGTTCGAGTCGAGCGCCTACCAGCCGTCGCCGTCCTTATCCTCGCCGCAATTGCAATCGCAACAGCCGCCGTCGCCGTCGCGCCGCTCTCCGCGCACCCGACAACTCAGCCGCCAGCGCAACCGCCAGCGCAGCCCACTGCCCAACAAAATTCAACAGCATCCGCGCCCACCATCGATCCCAGCTTCTACTCCGCCATGCGCTGGCGCCTGATCGGTCCCTACCGCGCCGGACGCGTCTCCGCCGTCGCTGGCATCCCCGGCGACCCCACCACGTATTACATGGGCACGCCCGGCGGCGGCGTCTGGAAAACCACCAGCGGCGGCACAGTCTGGAAGCCGATCTTCGACGACGAGCACGTCGCCTCCATCGGCGACCTCGCCGTCGCTCCCTCGAATCCCAATATCATCATCGTCGGCACCGGCGAACAAACCGACGGCGACGGCGTTTACAAATCCGCCGACGCCGGCGCCACCTGGACCAACATCGGCCTCAAAGATTCGCGCTACATCAGCACCGTCATCATCAATCCGCGCAATCCGGACATCATCCTCGTCGGCGTCCTCGGCCATCCCATCCTCGGCGTCTCCAAGCCCAGCGAAAATCGCGGCGTCTACAAAACCACCGACGGCGGCAAGACCTGGACGAAAACTCTTTACAAAGACGACATGGCCGGCGTTTCCAATATGACCGCCGACCCCAATAATCCGCGCATCCTCTATGCCGCGCTCTGGAAGCCCTTCGATTTCCGCACGGGACCGCCCGACGGTCGAACCCAGGACTCCTGGATTTACAAGTCCACCGACGAAGGTTCCACCTGGAAGCCCGTCTCCGATTCCGGTTTGCCCACCGAGCCGCGCGGCCGCGTCGGACTAGCCGTCGCTCCCGGCACAAAAGGCCAGCGCGTTTTCGCCATCATGGATCCCGGTCTATATCGCTCGGACGATGGCGGCTCCAGTTGGCGACAAATCACGAAAGATCCGCGCATCACCGGTAATCTCTACATCTGCCGCGTCTATGTGGACCCCAAGAATCCCGACGTCGTTTACGTGATGCAGACCACCACGTATCGCTCCACCGACGGCGGCCAGAATTTCGTCGCCTATAAAGGCGCGCCCGGCGGCGACGATTACCACGTCCTGTGGATTGATCCGCAAAATTCCGACCGCATGATTCTCGGCGTGGACCAAGGCGCCACCATCAGCCTCGACGGAGGCCACACCTGGAGCAGTTGGTACAATCAACCAACCGGCCAGTTCTATCACGTCATCACCGACAACCAATTCCCTTACATTTCGTACGCCCCGCAGCAGGATAGCGGCACCGTCGCCGTACCGAACCGCAGCGATTACGGCGAAATCAGTTTCCGCGACTGGTTTTCCGTCGGCGGATTCGAATTCTGTTACATCGCGCCCGATCCCGCGAATCCCAATATCGTCTATTCCGGCGGCTGGTACGGCGCAGTCGTCCGCTTCGATAAAACCACCGGGCAAATCGTGCATGTTTTCGTGCGCCGCGCAAACGACCGCATGTCGCAGATGCCTCCGCTCGTTTTCTCGCCGCAGGATCCGCACACGCTTTATCTCGGCGCGCAATACGTGCTGAAAACCACCGACGGTGGCGCAAATTGGACCGAGATCAGCCCCGACCTCACCATCTTCTGCGCACCGATCAGCCGGCCGCTCAGCCCCATTCGCAGAACGCAACGCCAGCTGCCGCCAGCGCCGCACCGCGCTCCGCAAACGGCCACGCTCCGCTCGTCGACAATGAAAATGCCGCGGAACTTGAAGATCGCGATGCCGGTGGCAAGGATGACTTTGAAGAAAACGCCCAGCGCCCGCGCCGCACCTCGCTCACCGTGCTCACTCCCTCGCCGCATCAGCGCCGACGTCATGTGGGCCGGCACCAGCAATGGCTTAATCCAAACCACCAACGATGCTTCCCACACGTGGAGCAACGTCACCCCGCCCGATCTGCCGCAAAATAGCGAAATCGAAGCCATCGAAGCGTCGCATTACGACGCGAGCACCGCGTACGCCGTGCTCTCGGCGCGTCAGGACCCGCATCCTTACATCTATCGCACGCGCGACGCCGGAAAATCCTGGCAGCCAATCACCACTGGCCTCGACCCCGAGTGGACCGCGCGCGTCCTGCGCGAAGATCTTGTGCGCAAAGGCTTGCTCTATGCCGGCACCGAGGACGCTCTCTACGTTTCATTCGATGATGGCGATCACTGGCAATCGCTGCAGCTCAATTTCCCGGCGTCGGACGTTCGCGATCTCGCGGTACATGGCAATGACCTCGTTGCCGCCACCTACGGCCGCGGCCTTTGGATCCTCGATGACCTCTCGCCCCTTCGCCAGGCTGGTCCGCAAGTCCTGAGCGCCGGCGCCTATCTGCTCAAGCCCGCGCCAACCGTCCGCGTCCGTTACGACAACGATCAGGAAACTCCGCTGCCGCCCGAAGAGCCTACGGCGAAAAATCCTCCCGATGGCGTCGTCTTTTACTATTACCTGAAAACGGCGCCCACCGCTCCGCTCTCGTTCGAAATCCACGACGCGCAAGGAAAAGTCGTGCGCCGCTTTACCAGCCTTCCTCCCAAGCCCGATACCACGCTCAAAAACGTTCCAGACTACTGGTTCGGCCCGGAGCCGCAGCTTTCAACAAACGTCGGCCTCAACCGCTTCGTCTGGGATCTGCACTATGCTCCGCCGCACGCGCTGAATTTCAGCTACTACGGCGGGATTCTCGACTATATCGAATACACGCTTTCCGACCACGCACTTCCCGGCGATACCCCGCGCGAACAAACGCTCGGCCCCATCGCCGTTCCCGGCCAATACGAAGCCTTTCTCATCGGCAACGGCTCGCTAATGAAGCAGCCATTCACCATCACACTCGATCCGCGCGTGCACGTCTCACAATCCGACTTGGATGCTCAACTCCTCGCCACCAAGCGCATAGACGCTGGCCTTGCGGCAAGCGCCAAAGCCTACGACTCAATCACTTCGCTCCGCAACGCCATCGCCGATCGTTTGAAGACGCTCGGACCCATGCCGGAAGGGAAGCCCACCGCCGAGGGCGCTGCTGGCGCGCAGCCAAACACTAAGGAAAAAACCGCGGAAGAAAAGGCCAAAGACGCGGAAGCCGCAAAGCGAGCAGGCGCCGCTGCCGCACAGGGCAATTCCGCTGCAAAGAACGGCGCAAATTTCAGTGCGCAGACGTCCCCCGTCAACCCGCAAGCCCTGGCATCTGCAAACGCGCTGAAAGAACTGGACAAGAAAGCCGAGGAAATTCAGGAAGGTACGTTCACGTCGCCAGGCGTAGGCCCCGTCAACCGCGACCTAGCCCGCACGTCCTTCTTCATTCAGTCCGGCGACGCCGCTCCCAGCGACACGGCTAAATCCGCGCTCGATGAATCCTGCTCCGCGCTAAACAAAAACCTGGCCGCCTGGCACGATCTGGACGCGAACGCTGTGCCAGCCACCAACACCATAATCGCCAAATCCATCCTGGCCGCGCTCCCCACTGCCACCGTAATGTCCATAACCGCCGCCCCATCAAACGCCGCGTCCACCGACGCCTGCCAACCGTAGCGCCGGCGCCTCGCTGGCACTCCGGATGCGGATTTTCGCCCGTAGGGGCACAGCATGCCGTGCCCGCTTCTTCACGGTTGCGTAATGCGGCACCTTGACGTCGCCGCGGCTTTAGTGTATATACAATAATGTGTTCTCGTGGGACGCGCAAAAAGCCGTCACCAATCTCGCGAAGCACGAGGTCTCTTTCGAGGAAGCGGTAACGATCTTCAGCGATCCCAACGCGCTGGATTGGTCGGACCTTGACCATTCCGAGCATGAAGCGCGTCACAAGAGGTTGGGCGGTTCCTCTGAATTCAGAATTTTGCTAGTTGTCTACACGGTGAGGAAACTAAGTTATGGCCAAGAGACGATTCGCATCATCAGCGCGCGCCAAGCAAGCCGCAAAGAGCGCAAGGCATATTTCGGACCGCCAGATTGATTTTTCGGACGTCCCGGAATCCACCGACGCAGAACTCAAGGGCGCGCGCCGTGTCGGCCGTCCCAAAACGGGAAATGCCAAGCAGCTCATCGCCATCCGTATCGCTCCGCCACTGCTCGCACGGCTCCGCCGCCTCGCTGCAAAGCAGTCCAAACCCTACCAAACCCTCATCCACGAGCTTCTCGAGCGGGCCACCCGTAGCTGACGTAGGAATCCAAAACGTGCACACACACCCGATTCGCAATTTTTCTGCGAACATGCTACCGTGCCCTGTGATTCACAACGAAAACTCGCGACTGGCACAAGGAATGAATCAGCCGAATCCCTCAGCTCCCGGCTTTTCCGCCCTTCCTAACCGCAACAACATCGCATTCAAAATTCCCCCTAACTTCATGAAAATAAAAGCCGAACCAAATTCTAATCGCAACAGGAACCAATCGGCGCGGCGTTTCACAGGCCACTGGTCGCAGATCACGAATCGGGCGTTCGCATTTCGCCAGTCACCACTCACCGCTCAACAATCACGCCCTTCTCCGAAAGAGCCGCGCCTGTGACCACTCCAGCCCACCGCAAGCACCACGACGGCCTCGACGAGCTCCGCAAGCTTAACCGCGAGGCCGAAGCCGGCGGCGGAGCCGAGCGCCGCGAGCACGAACACAAGCAAGGCAAGCTCAGCGCCCGCGAACGCATTGATTTGCTGCTCGACGAAGGCTCGTTCGAAGAACTCGATAAATTCGTCCGGCATCACTCCCACGATTTCGGCATGGAAGCGCAGCGCCCGCCCGGCGACGGCTTCATCACCGGCTACGGTCGAATCGGCAGCCGTCTGGTTTATGTCTTCGCGCAGGACTTCACCGTCTTCGGGGGCTCGCTCTCCGAAGCCAACGCCGGGAAAATCACCAAAATCATGGATCTCGCCCTGCGCCAAGGCGCGCCCGTAATCGGCCTGAACGACTCCGGCGGCGCGCGCATTCAGGAAGGAGTTGTCTCGCTCGCAGGCTACGCGGAAATTTTTCTGCGCAATACGCTTTCCAGCGGCGTGATTCCGCAGATCAGCGCGATCATGGGCCCCTGCGCGGGCGGAGCGGTCTATTCACCGGCCATCACCGATTTTATTTTTATGACGCGCGACACGTCCTACATGTTCGTCACCGGCCCGGACGTGATCAAGACCGTCACTCACGAGGAAGTCACCAAACAGGAACTCGGCGGCGCGATGACCCACAATGCCACCAGCGGCGTCGCGCATTTCGTTTCCCGCGACGATGCCGAATGCCTCGCCATGATCCGCGAGCTTTTCAGCTATCTACCCTCGAATAATCTGGACGATCCGCCGCGCAAGCCCTCGAACGATCCCTGGGACCGCGCGACGCCCGCTCTCAACGCTCTCGTCCCCGAAAGTCCGCAGCAGCCCTACGACATCAAGGACGCGATTCACGCACTCGCCGACGATTCCGAATTTTTCGAAGTCCACGAGCACTATGCGAAAAATATCGTGGTGGGCTTCGCTCGGCTCGATGGCCGCTCCGTCGGGATCGTCGCAAATCAGCCGGCGTTCCTCGCCGGCGTCCTCGATATCAACGCCTCGGTGAAGGGCGCGCGCTTCGTGCGGTTCTGCGACGCGTTCAACATCCCGCTGATAACTTTCGAAGACGTTCCCGGCTTCCTCCCCGGCACCCAGCAGGAATTCGGCGGCATCATCCGGCACGGCGCGAAATTGCTTTTCGCTTTTGCCGAAGCCACCGTTCCGAAAATCACGGTCATCACCCGCAAAGCCTATGGCGGCGCTTACTGCGTCATGTCTTCCAAGCACATTCGCACAGACATCAATTTCGCCTGGCCCACCGCCGAAATCGCCGTAATGGGCCCGGAAGGCGCGGTGAACATCGTCTACAAACGCGAAATTGACCGCGCCCCGGAAGCCGAACGCGAAAATCTCCGCCACGAAAAAATCGACGATTTCCGCGAACGCTTCGCCAACCCCTACGTCGCCGCCGAACGCGGCTACATTGACGCCGTGATCGAGCCCGCCGAAACCCGCGCCAAGCTGATCACAGCCCTCCGCTCCCTAGAAAACAAGCGCGACACCAACCCCCGCAAAAAGCACGGCAACATCCCGCTATGACTTACTCGCTGGACTGGGTCTGCATTGGGATCCTGCTGATTTTCTATGCCGGCACTGCGGTCGCTCTCCGCTGGACACCGAAAGCTACCACCGTAACGCAATATGATCCGCCGGACGGCGTTTCTCCGGCCCTCGCAGCCTATCTTCGCGACAATGGACGATACGAGCGCGCCTTCGCGGCCGCTCTGATTTCGCTCGCCTCCAAAAACTACTTGCGAATCCGTCAGCACCAAGATTGGTTCACCCTGGAAAGATTGCGCGAGACCGATTCTTCGCTGCCTCCCGAGGAATCCCAGATCATCACGACTCTTTTCTATCCACCCAGCATTCATACCTATAAGTTCAACGCTCGCGAATGTACCTGGCTCTCGCAAACATACGCAAAATTCCGCGAGACGATGGACGGCATTGCCGAACCTGCGCTCATGTCACCACACTCGTTTGTATGGTTCAGCGGCATCGCATATTGTGTGATAGCCCTCGTCTATCTCTTTCACGCGGGGCCGATTTTTAGTGAGATTGCAACACCAGCGGGGGTTGTGTTCCTCAGCGCGTTCATTTTTCTCGGGAGCTCGGCCTTCATTGCAGCCGTGCGAGCATGGCCTCCAACTGTTTGGAAAATCGTTTCGTACTTCCGCCGAGACGGGCGCCCCGCTCGCGCGATCGACGCAGCCGATTTGCCTCCGGTTGTGCTCACCGCATCGTCGCTTCTGGGTTTTGGTTTCCTCGGAGCGCTTACCTCCCTCCGATTCGCGCTGCTACTGACCAGCCTCTTCTGTGTAAACGTAATTTTCAAAGGGCTTCTGGAGGCGCCTACGAACGCGGGGCGTATGTTGCTCGCCAAGCTCGAAGGATTTCGCGAATTTCTCGCGCGTGCGGACGCCAATCGTCTGAATCGTGAAAATCGGCCTGGCGAAACGCCAGAGACCCTTGAGAAATACATTCCTTACGCTGTGGCGCTCGACGTCGAGCACGGCTGGGGCGAGGAATTCACCGAAAACTTGCTCGAAATGCTTCAGTTCGATCTCGCGTACAGCCGCGGCACGGGAGTGTTGAAGGGCCTCCCAGAACTGTTGCCGGAAAACGACGAGGAATTCGGCGACAACATCCTGCAGCTGAACATTCCCAGGCCCAAGAAGCGCGCTAAGGCATCGCGATGAAATCGAACCATAATGTGACCGTGCCGACGCACAGCTGGCCTCTTTTCTCACCGTCGCAATTTGAAAGTAGCCGTTCAACTAATTGTAAACAAGCCCGCGTTAATTTAGTGACAGCACACTCAAGCAAGCGGACACTAGATTTTTGAGAGCGATTCCGGTAGTATGCCGTGGTTTTGTTCCACTGCCATCGTTCAGGGAAAGGTTAGGAAAACGGGATGACTAAGAAACCCAGCGGCTCCAAGACTTTGCTCGAATCGCTCGATGCTTTGGTCGAGAAGCACCATTTGCTGAAGCACCCTTTTTACCAGGCCTGGTCCGAAGGCCGGCTCTCCAAGCAGCAGTTGGGACTGTACGCGGAGCAATATTACCAACACGTCCGCTCCTTTCCGGAAAACCTGAAACAGGTCGCCGGCCGCACCAATGGCGACGCCGCCCTGAAAACCATCGTGAATGAAAATCTCGCCGAAGAATTGGATGCGTCGGCGCCGCACCCGCAGCTTTGGCGCCAATTTGCCGAATCGCTCGGCGTCACTGACGCGTCACTCGAAGCCGCTCAGCCGAAGCCCGGCGTTGCCGCGCTGCTGGACACCTACGACGAGGTAGCTGCGCAAGGTTCCATGGCGCAAGCCGTCGCCGCGTTCTACGTGTACGAAGCGCAAGTTCCCGAAATCGCCACGCAGAAGATTTCCGGTCTGCGCCGCTTCTATGGAATCACCGAGCCGCGCGCGCTCGCATACTTTGCGGTCCACGAAGAAGCAGACGTTCGCCACCGCGCCGCCTGGCGCGAATGGCTCGCAAGCCAGAACAACGTGGATACGGTGGGCGTCCTTTGCGCCGCCGAACGCAGCCTGAAGGCCCTATGGGGCGCGCTCGACGCCGTCTATCCGCAAGGCTGCATGTCCAGAAATTAAAAGCAGCCGCCGCAGTCAATTTTCCCACGTAAGAAGAATCAGTTGTTCTGAAGTTATTTGGCGGGATTCTCGCTGCGCGTTCCTACTTTCAACTCTGAACTGTTGACTTTCAACTGCCTTTCGTCAGCATCGTTACTCCATCCCGTCCGGCAATCACCGCTTCCGAAGCATATTTCAGAAACAGTCCGTGCTCGACCACTCCGACCACGTGATCCAGGTGATGCGCAATCTCCTTCGGATCCTCCATCGCCCCGAAGGCGCAATTGAGAATGTAGTGTCCACCGTCGGTGATGAAAGGTTTTTGGTCGGCTGCGAGCCGCATCGAGGGATTGCCACCCAGCTCGCGCAATCGCTGCGCCGTCACTTCCCACCCGAACGGCACCACTTCCACGGGGACGGCGACGAGTTGCCCCAGGCGCTGCACGATCTTGGTGTCGTCCGCGACCACAGCCATCCGCTTGCTCGCGGCCGCCACAATCTTTTCCCGCAGCAACGCGCCGCCGTGGCCTTTAATCAAATACAACGGTCCGGGAAGCACTTCGTCCGCGCCGTCAATCGTCAAATCAATCTGCACATGCTCGGCAAAAGTGGTGAGCGAGATTCCCAGCGAATTCGCCTGCTCGGTGGTTCGTTCGGAAGTGGGGATTCCGACGATGTGCAAACCATCTTCTTTCACTCTGCGGCCAAGCGCGGCCACGGCAAATGCCGCAGTGGACCCCGTCCCAAGCCCGACGACCATGCCATCCTGCACCAATTGCGCGGCGGCTTCGCCCGCCTCCTTCTTCCGCTGATCCTGTTGAGATAATTGCGTCTGCGCGCTCATCTGCATGTCTCCGAAGCGCTCATCATAGCCGGAGACGCAGGCATTTCCAACTTTTGGAACTGCGGACATTTGCGCTTTTCACCGTGCGCCGGATCGCTTGTCACATTTCTGTAATACTCGCGCGCGAAACGTGCGCGGCAGGCCTTCGCAGTCTCCGCGAAAACGTAGTAGGCTCTTGCGGGCCGCGATGAATAGTCAAGAGACGCAAAAACTGCGCAATTTGCTGACGCGACGCCAGTGGGCGCCGCTCATCGAGCAATTGCAGAAGCTCGGCCCCACCGCCGCTGCCGACTTTTTCATGACCGTGCCATACGACGAGCAGCGCGCACTGTTCCACGAGATGCCCATCGAGCTTGCGGCATCGTTGATCGTTCACCTGCCGTACTACCACGCTTACGTATTGCTGCATTCGCGGCCCTCGCAGGACATGCGCAACATCATTGATGCGATGACTCCGGGCGAGCGCAATCATTTTCTCGACGCGCTGCCCGAGGAGGCGTGGCAGTGCTTGATGGACGAGCTGGCCGCGGCTGGATCCGGCGCCCCTTACTGTGCAGTGCCGGGAGAACAGGCGGGCGAAGTAACCACGGAATTTGCGCCGGTGGCCGTGGAAGTCGAGCCCATCATCGAGGCCAAGCAAATTGAGAAAAGCTATCAGCAACCCGACGGCCGCCAGATTCAGGTAATCGCTCCCGTGGATCTGTCGGTCGAGCCGAATACGATCATCGCGTTGCTGGGACCGTCCGGCTCCGGAAAATCAACCCTGCTGCGAATTCTTTCGGGCCTCGCGGCTCCCTCGGCAGGGGAAGTTTTGTGGCACGGCAAGCCGATGAGCCAATCGAGCGCGAATGTCGCCATCGTATTTCAAAGCTTCGCGCTCTTCCCATGGCTAACCGTGCTGGACAACGTGGAAGCTCCCCTTCTCGCGCGCGGCAGCACGCATTTCGAACGCCATCGCCGCGCGCTGCGGGCGCTCGCTTCAGTCGGCTTGCACGGATTTGAATCCGCATATCCAAAAGAACTCTCCGGCGGCATGAAACAGCGCGTGGGCTTCGCACGGGCGCTGGCCGTGGAGCCGGAAATCCTGTTCATGGACGAGCCATTCTCCGCGCTCGACGTGCTCACTGCTGAAAACCTGCGCGGTGAACTTTTGGAGTTGTGGCTGGCCAAGAAAATCCCTACGCGCAGCATTTTCATTGTCACTCACAACATCGAAGAAGCCGTGCTTCTCGCGGACCGTATTATCGTCCTCGGTCGCAATCCCGCCAAAATCCGCGCGGATTTTCGGGTGCCCCTGCAGCACCCGCGCGACCGCAAGTCGGCGGCTTTTGTTCTGTACGTGGACTACATCTACAAGGTAATGACGCAGCCGCAACTGGAACTCGCGCCTCCCTCGAAGTCCGAGCGCAAAGAAAGAGTCTCGACTCAGATGCTGCCCCACTCGCGCCCGGGAGGCGTCGCGGGATTGGTGGAACTTTTGAACGATCGTGGCGGCGAAGAGGATCTCTACCACGTAGCGGAAGAATTGCTGTTGGAAGTAGACGACCTGTTGCCGATTCTGGACGCGGCCACAATGCTCGGATTCGCCACCGCGCATGAAGGCGACGTGCGCATCACACCCGCCGGCCGTGCGTTTGCGGAAGCCGATATCCCTACCCGCAAAGAGCTGTTCCGTAAGGCGGTGCTTGAGAACGTCTCGCTGCTGCAGCAAATGTACACTGCGCTCGAAAAGAAATCCGACCACACCATGCCAATGGAATTCTTCCGCGATCTTCTCGACGAACGCTTTGCTGAAACCGAAGTGAACCAGCAGGTCGAAACCGCGCTCAACTGGGGCCGCTACTCCGAACTCTTCACCTACGATCCCGAGGAAGATACCGTCCACCTTCATCAGCTCGACCATCGCGACGAAAATTCCGCTGAAAGCGCTTCCTTGCACTAATGCCCTCGCAATCACAGAAACCCTCGTCCGGCGTGCTCACCTGGGGATCGATTCCCTCGACCGTCCCTTCGATCTTCCGCGATTTACCGATTCTTTTCGCGGCGTTGGCGCTTTTCTATGCCGTGCTGTCGATGACGCATTACTGGCTTTCACCCGCGGGCCCGCCCACGGAAATCCATCTGGAACCCAGCGCTCTGCCGAAGTACGCGATGTTTTCCGTGCTGCGCATCGCAGCGGCGTATTTCATCAGCCTGGCGTTCACGCTGGTATACGGATACATCGCTGCTTACAACGCACGCGCCGAAAAGTTCATGGTCCCGCTGTTGGATACCCTGCAATCCATCCCGGTGCTCAGTTTTTTGCCCGGCGTGATGCTTGCGATGGTCGCGTTATTTCCGACCAGGCAAATGGGCGTGGAGCTGGGGTCCATCCTGCTGATTTTTACCGGGCAGGTGTGGAACATGACTTTCAGTTTTTATTCCTCCCTGAAAAGCATTCCGCGCGAAATGCGCGAAGTCGCAGAAGTGTACCGCTGGAGCTGGTGGCAGCGATTCACGCAAATGGAGCTGCCTTATTCCGTCATCGGGCTGGTGTGGAACTCGATGATGTCCGTGGCGGGCGGCTGGTTTTTCTTGATGGCCTGCGAAATGTTCACGCTGGGGGATCGCGATTTGCGTCTGCCGGGCCTGGGCTCCTATCTCCAAACGGCCGCGAACGCTGGCAACACTCGTGCGATCTTCTGGGGACTCGGCGTGATGATCGGAATCATCATTTTGATAGACCAGATCATCTGGCGGCCGGTGATTGCCTGGGCTGAAAAATTCAAATTCGAACAAGTGGAATCGATGGATGCGCCAAGCTCTCCGGTGCTGGACCTTCTGCGCAGTTCGAGAATTCTGCCATTCGTCGCGCGATTCACCGTCCGGCCCGCGAGCGAGGCGCTCAATCTGCATTTCGCGAAGAAACATGCGGCACCTGCCCCCGAAAGTGTCATGCGCAAGATTTTCCGATGGATTACGCGCCTGCTGCTCTTGGCTCTGTTCGTCGGCGTCGTATATGCATTCGGCAAAATGGTCCTCCTGCTTATGCATCTCACGCGCCAGGAGCTGAAAAGCATTTTTCTTGGTGCGGGCGCTACCTTTCTTCGCGTAGCGTTCACTTTGTTCCTTGCGGCACTTTGGACGATTCCGGTAGGCGTGCTGATCGGATTGAAGCCGAAACTTTCGGCCATCGCGCAGCCGATCGCCCAAGTGGCAGCGTCCGTGCCGGCCACTGCGCTTTTTCCGATCATACTGCTGGTGCTGATTCACGCCGGCGGCGGATTGGGAATCGGCTCGATTGTGCTGCTGCTGCTGGGAACGCAGTGGTACATCCTCTTCAACGTGATCGCCGGGGCGATTGCGATTCCGACGGATCTGAAAGAAGTCTGCTCGATTTTTCGGTTTGGCAGGATGGAACGCTGGAGGGAGCTTCTGCTGCCAGGGATTTTTCCGTTTTTAATTACGGGTTTTGTGACAGCGTCTGGCGGGGCCTGGAACGCCAGCATTATCGCGGAGTATTTCAGGTTTCAGGGACACACGTACTTGACGACGGGGCTGGGCGCAGTAATCAGCAACGCGACCGACACCGGGAATTTCCGCGTGCTGCTGGCAGCGACGATTCTGATGGCTGGGATGGTCGTCACTATCAACCGCCTGGTATGGCGTCGGCTTTACAATCTGGCTTCGACCCGTTTCCGGCTGGAGAACTAGCGGCGCGTCACTTCGTCAGAGCCGCTCCCCCACAGAAGCTATCGCTTAACCGCCCAGTGCAATCCAATGCCGCCGAAAATAAATTCGCGCGCGTCCAGCCGTTCGTAACCCATGTTTTGCACCAGCACGGAGAAATCGGCTACGGAAACGAAACTGCGAATCGAGGCCGGAATGTACGTGTAGGTGCGCGGCCTTCCGTGCAGCAAAGTGCCCCAAAATGCGCCTTGCGCATACAGAAAGCCCAGATAAAGCTGGCGAAAGATTTTATTGCGCGGAAGGAAAAAATCGAGAGCCACCATCAAGCCGCCGGGCTTGGTGACGCGTTCAATTTCGCGCACTGCGGTGCCCAGGCACGGAAAATTGCGCAAACCATAGCCGATAAAGACGCAATCGAACGACGCATCAGCAAAAGGCAAAAGCGTGGCGTCGGCGCACGCCGCTTCATTCAAGCCGTGCGCGCGCGCCAGCTGCAGCATGCCTTCCGTGATATCCACCGCGACGGAACGCGCACCGGGCAAATGTTCCAGGACTAGTCGCGAAAAATCTCCGGTGCCCGAAGCGAGATCCAAAACCATGGCGTTTTCCGGCAGCGCAGCGCGCTTGACACCGAGCCGTTTCCACCGCCGATCCATGCCGTAAGAGATGACGCGCGTGATGAAATCATACTTCGGCGCGATGGCGCTGAACATTTCGCGCATCAGGCGGGTATCTTGACGTTCTACTGGGGTGCCCATAGTTCGCTGCGAATCTTACACGGATTGCGGCCGCTAAACGCGAGCTTATTTCGTCTTAGTGCGACGCGATCGTGAGTCCACTCGCTCGCTCGAGAAATTCGGGCAGCCGCTTTTCGACGCTCTCCACCTTATTCCCCATGTGGCTCGCCATTTGACGCTGGGCGGTTTGCACTGTCTCAAGATCAGCGCCGCCCACGCCCGCGAGAAGATTTTCGGCGCGAACAAAGCAGGCGTATGCGAGTTCGTCGGGCAGCTGATGCTGTCGCAGGAACTGGCCGTAGTTGAACCAATCGAAAGCCTCGCTGCGCGGGTCCCCACTCTTTGCATCCGCGGCGAGGGCGCGCTGATAGGATTGGGCAGCGGCGGCGACGTCGCCAGACTTGTCCTGTAAATCCGCGCGATGAGCCAGAGCCAGGGCCTCCAACTTGTTGTCCTGATTTTTCTCCGCCAGAGCAATCGCAGCGTTATATTCCGCCAGAGCTGCCGACGCTTGATTTGTGCGCGCTTCGTCGTCCGCCAGTTGAATTGTGGCCGACGTAGCTTGCTGCCGTCCCAACGCCGGATCCTGCGAGGCGGCAAAGGATTGGGTGCCCGCGAGCTGCAGGAAGGCATTCCAATGGCGCGAAGCAGCGGCAAATTCTCCGCGCTGATCGAAAGCTTCCGCAAGATACAGCTGAACGTTCGGCTGGTTCGGATTTACGTCCACGGACTTCTCCCAAGCATCCATGGCCTCGTCCGGATGCCCCAGGCGCGCGGCAAGCAATCCGTAATTGACGAGCGAATCGGCGTCGCGTGGGAATTGCTCGAGCATTTTCTGGTAGTGCGCGTAGGCGTCCGCGTAGCGGCCGTCTTCGATCATGGCGCGCGCGCAAGCTTGCTGCAAAGCGATACTGTTCGGATTGATCTCGATTGCGCGAGTCAGCGCCGCAACCGCTTCATCCCGCTTGCCCGACTGCGACTCCGCGCGCGCGATGCGCGCCTGCACGGCACTGTCGTAGGGGTTGATTTTAGCCGCGCGCAGCAAGGCCGAAAGGTTGCCGTCGTCCGTGCGCAACGAGAAATGCAATTGATCGAGCCCTCCCCAGAGAAAAAGAAGTCCCGCGAGCGAGACGCGAAATGCCGGCGCGGAGAAGACGCGCGTTCCCCAGCTCGGACGAGAGCCGCTAGCGCGCGAGGATACGGGCACCGAAACCGCCGCCGAAGCTGCCGCAGGCGCCTTTCCGCTGCTGCGATCCACGAGCAGCGACGAAACCCGCGTATCGCGCAGTTTCCACAGTGCACCGTCGAGAATGAAGTGATGAATATTCACGAGCGCCATGAAAATCAGGAAGCTTGTAGTGAAATCGTAGTGAAATAAATAGCTCACCAGCCAGGGCCCCGGAATGAATAGCGCGATTCCACCCGCGATGAGCGTGGCGAAGTAGGCGGCCATGTGCCAACTCTGCTGTCCGGCGGCGCGCGCTTCGCGGCGCTGGTAATAACTGGTAATCCAGATGTATTGCGCGGAATGCAGCACAGCAAGAATGCCGCTGCTGTAGCGCGTCTGCGGCACCTGCGAGACGGAATTCAATTCGAGAAGGGTAGGCAGCACGAACCACAGGAACTGCGTGAATGCCAGCGTCAGCGGCGCCACCAACGCGCGCACGCCCTTTTCGCGAATCAATCGCCGAAAGCCCAGCGCCGTAAACGCCAGAAACGCCGCGCCGAGTGCGAGCCGCATCGGCAGAGTGAATTTCGAGGGCAGCCCCAACGAAAGAATTAGTGGATCGTTCGAACCACCCGTTTCGAAGCTGGCGAGCAGCATCAGGTACGAAGCCACAAAAGCGCCGCGCAGCCAACGCTTTTCGCTGCCGCCGATCTCTGCGCCGCTGCGCCGCACAAACATCATCAGCAGTCCATAATTCTGGCCCGAGTAATGCCAAGGACTCCAACAAATGTAGAGCGTGAAGACCCACGGGAAAAAGGCGAGGCGACGCGTGCAACACGATTCCGGTAAGTACCACCAGAAGCGTGACGTGCAGCGTGACAAATTTGTATTTCTCGAAGTCCGCCCGCGTGTGATACGCGCGGTAAATCGTGGCCATGAAATGCGGGTAGTTGAATACGATCGCCAACAGATAAAACGCCACAGCCCAACCGTGCGCGTGCGTCGGGTTCATCCACATGGCTACGCCCAGCAGCGGCGCGGACCACGCTCCGCAACCCACCAGCAGGTCGAGCCACGGACGATATATCCACGGGCTTGCCGGTCCGGCGGATCCCGCCTGCGCTGGTGACGAAGCCGCCGATGGCGTTGCGGGAAGCGTTTCGACTTGGATACTCAAATCAAGAACCTCGAATTGTCCGTCGCGCCATACATCCAAATCGGTGCCGGCGCACGTAATTCCTCTGAAGAAAGTGTGAGGAGAAAGTGTACTTCGATTGGCACCTCCTTCCGCGCTACACGCGCGGCGACATGTTGAAAGCGTAACTTCCATGTGATACAGGGATGGAGGGCCAGCGGCGATCCGCGGAGATTCAGATTATGCGGGAACGGGGAATTGTGGCCTAATAACGTGGAGGATTCGCCGCAGATGAGTCAAAATATTCGCGGATTCTCCTCAACGCGATCTCGTCCATTCTTGTCACCTAACGCCACCCTTTGAATTCATAATCTTCTGAGAGGAGCATCAAAATGCAATTGGGAATGATTGGTCTTGGCAGGATGGGCGCCAATATGGTTCGGCGCTTGATGAAGGCAGGACACGAGTGCGTGGTGTTTGATATGTCGCAGGCCAGCGTGCAGGCGCTGGCGAAAGAAGGAGCGACGGGTGGAAGCTCGCTCGATGATTTTATTGCGAAGCTGAAACAGCCTCGCGCAATTTGGCTGATGGTGCCGGCCGCTGTGGTGGATAGCACCCTAGCGCAACTGGCACCGAAGTTGCACAAGGACGACATCCTCATTGACGGCGGCAATTCCTATTACATTGACGATATTCGCCGCGCGAAGGACTTGACACAGAAGGGCCTGCACTACGTGGACGTGGGCACCAGCGGCGGCGTGTGGGGCCTCGATCGGGGATATTGCATGATGATCGGCGGCGAGCAAGCAACCGTGCAACGTCTGGATCCAATCTTCAAGGCGCTGGCGCCCGGACGCGGAGACATTCCGCGCACACCGGGGCGCGAAAAGATGGGCGGTACTTCAGAAGACGGCTATCTGCATTGTGGACCTTCCGGCGCGGGCCATTTCGTAAAGATGGTTCACAACGGCATCGAATACGGTGTCATGGCCGCCTACGCGGAAGGTCTGAATATTCTGCACCACGCGAATGTGGGAAAAAACAAGCAGACCGACGATGCGGAGACCACGCCGCTGCGCAATCCCGAACATTATCTCTACGATTTAAATCTTCCAGACATTGCTGAGGTATGGCGGCGCGGCAGCGTGATTGCTTCATGGCTGTTGGACCTCACCGCAATCGCACTGGTGAAATCGCCGGCGCTCGATAATTTCTCTGGGCGCGTGTCTGATTCAGGAGAGGGCCGCTGGACCATCCAGGCGGCGATCGAAGAAGGCGCGCCGGCTCCGGTGCTCACCGAAGCTCTCTACGAACGTTTCACTTCACGTCGAGAATCCGACTTTGCCGACAAGCTGCTTTCCGCGATGCGTTTCGAATTTGGCGGACACCAAGAGAAGAAATCCTAACCTTTTTACCGAACGTAATTTTCTGAGGGAGAAATCAGCCATGGCTGAAACAACTGCTCCACACCCGGCGGCAGCCGATACGAGTACCCTGAACCCTGCCGGGATGCCTATTCCGACGGGGAAAATTCCTTCTGATGCGTTGGTGTTCTTCGGCGCCACCGGAGACCTGGCTCACAAGAAAATCTTTCCTGCGCTGCAGGCCATGGTCAAGCGCGGAAACTTGAATGTTCCGGTAATCGGCGTCGCCAAGGCCGGCTGGACAATCGAGCAATTGCGCCAGCGCGCCCGCGACGGCATTGCCACCTTCGGCGGAGGCGTGGACGAAGTGGCATTTGCGAAGCTGGTGCAATTGCTGAAGTACATTGACGGCGATTACCAGGACCCCGAGACGTTCAAGCAATTGCGCTCCCTGCTCGGCAAGGCCGAGCATCCCACGCACTATCTGGCGATTCCTCCGAGCCTCTTTGCCACCGTGGTAGAGGCTCTGGGAAAATCGGGCAGCGGAGATGGCGCGCGCGTCATCATCGAGAAGCCCTTCGGCCATGACCTTGCTTCGGCGCAGAAGTTGAATGCAATTTTGCAATCCGTCTTTCCCGAGTCTGGAATCTTTCGCATTGATCATTATCTCGGCAAGGAAGCGGTCGAAAATTTGTTGTTATTCCGGTTCGCGAATGCCTTCCTCGAGCCCATTTGGAACCGCAATTACGTTCATAGCGTGCAAATCACCATGGCGGAATCGTTCGGCGTGGCGGGACGCGGCAAGTTCTACGACGAAACTGGCGCAATCCGCGACGTCATTCAGAACCACCTGCTGCAAGTGGTTGGCTTCCTCGCCATGGAACCGCCCACCAGCATGTATCCGGAATCCTTGCGCGACGAACAAGTAAAGATTTTTAGGATGATTCCGCCAATCTCGCCGTCGCACCTCGTCCGCGGACAATTTGTCGGCTATCACAATGAGCCCGGCGTAGCGCCCGATTCGCAAGTGGAAACCTTCGCGGCGCTTCGCTTGGAGGTTGACTCGTGGCGTTGGGCCGGCGTCCCATTTCTGATTCGTGCGGGAAAACGGCTCGCGGTGACCGCGACAGAAGTGTTTGTGAAACTCCGCCAGCCGCCATTGACAAAATTGCCGCCGGGATCGAATTATTTTCGCTTCCGGCTGGGCCCCGATCTGTCGCTGAATCTTGGCGCGCGCGTCAAGAAACCCGGACCGACTCTGCAAACGATAAGCACGGAGCTCTCCGCCGTCTCTTCGGATGAAAAAAACGAGATGGAAGCTTACGAACGCCTGCTGACGGACGCTATGAAAGGCGATTCACTACTCTTTGTGCGGCAGGACGCCGTCGAAGCGGCTTGGGCTGTCGTAGATCCCATTCTCGGCAACGTCGTCCCGGCTCTGCCGTACCAGCCCGGTTCGTGGGGGCCGCCGGAAGCAGCGCAGCTCGCCGCATGCGTCGGTGGCTGGCACGATCCGGATGGCAAACCTGCTGATAGCTAAGTGAATGTGCGGAGAACCTGGCATCGCACGGCGAGATCTTCACGCAACGGGTTTCGCAGTGTGCTGTTTGCCAAACGCATATAAAAGCGCGCCGACCGCTAGCAGCACGCCGGACAAACCTACTATTTTCGCTACGGCCACGAATTTGTGCGGCTCGTCGGCGGCCGGTATCACCGAGAAAACGATGGTGATAAGCGTGGTCATGAATCCCAGCGCGCCGAGTGCGGTGGCCACCGGCCGCCCGCCGGGAATTCGTATCGTTCCCGAAGCGACAGGCTCCCGCTGCAATCGTATCAGCGACGCGAATACAAAAAGATAAGGAACGAAATACGTAATGATGCCCATGCTCACGAGAACCTCGTAAGCGCCGTAAACGCTGGTTCCTGCTTGGCTCAACGCGATAAAAATTGCGCCGCAAATTGCTTGCACCAAAAGCGCGACGTGCGGTGTGCCCCATTTCGGATGTACGCGCGCGAAAACCTCGGGCAAATAGCGATCGAGGCCGGCCACAAACGGCAGCCGCGCCGATACCGCCAGCCACGCGCCCAACGCGCCGAGATTGCTGATCGTGATCAACAACGCAGCGAGCGGCACAATTCCGAGGAAGCCGACGCGCTCCGCCGATCTCGAAATTGCCTGCATGATGCCTTCGAGGCCGCTCACTTGATGCGCGGGCAAGGCAATCAACACAGCCACGGTACCGAGAATGTAGCCCGTGGTGACAAACGCGCCTCCCGCCAGCAAGCCGCGCGGCAAATTCCTGCGCGCGTCTTTCACCTCGTCCCCGAGAAATGATGCCGATTCCGAACCGCCCAGTGCGTAGACGATAGTCGCCATGAACAGCACGTCGCGGAAATGCATGTGCGGAGTCATCGTTGCCGGAGTGAACCTCGTCGCAGAGCCGAAACGATGCCACGCCGTGGCGGCGATGCCGAAAAGAATCGCGATCGGCAGCCACGTTCCGATTGCCCCCAGGTTGTGCAACCACTTGCCGACGGAAAGTCCAATCACGTTCAGAAATGTCGCAATCGCGAGACCCAGCATCGCAAACAAAAAGAAATATGTCCTGTCGTTGGAAAGCGCGAGCCAACGGGCCGGTCCGGCATAGAGCGCATTGCTCGCGGCAAAATAAAGTACGGCGGGGAAATAAGGAAGATTACTTGTCCAGTAGGTCCAGCCGGTGATGAAGCCGGGAAATTCGCCGAACGCGCGCTTGCTCCAGACGTACATTCCGCCTTCTTGCGGATATCGCGCGGAAAGTTCCATCACCGAGAGCGCGAGAGGAAGGTAAAACGCGCACCAGGCAATCAGCCAGATGACGACGGCGCTTGCGCCCACCGTCGCGGCCGTGGCAATCCAACGCAGGCTGATTCCGGTGACGATGTAAAACATCACCAGGTCCCGAAAACCCATCGCACGGCGCGGGCGATTGGAACCGGCAGCGTCGCTCATAGTTGGAAATTCCCGCAGGACGTCGCCATCAGGCCGCCATCATGCTCCGAAGTCAGGCGCAAAAGCGAACGGCTTTCGCCACTGCTGTAGCGATTACCTATGACGGCTGCACCTTAGCTTTTTCGTCATGGCTGTAATATTCGTACGCAGACATCGGTTTCTCGCCGCCCTTTTTCCAAAAGCGATCGTCTGCAGGAAGCTTGCCGAGCACGCGAGCCATTTCCCGAATGTGCGTCGCGACGGTACCGCAGCATGCGCCGATGTAATTCACTCCGAGATCGCGCGCCTTTGCAGCATATTCACCCATTTCGCGGCGCGTCAGTTGGTAAGGTTCCAGCTGATCGGGAAACGCAGGCAAGCTCGTGAAATCGCGGTGCGTGTGCGTGGTCCGAT
>CAWHGI010000015.1:0-38516 GCA_963828865.1 uncultured Acidobacteriota bacterium
TTTTTCATCGAGCGGCCAGGTCGTTCGCGGGTAAACCACTTCCGCACTGATCCCCGCTTCGTCCAGCAGTCCTGCGGCTTCCAGCGCCACTTGCACCATGCTGCTAGTACCCACCAGAGTGACGTCTGTTCCGACGCGCTTGACGTCCGCCACTCCGAGTGGAATTGTGTATTCCTCCGCCGGCACGGGGCCTCTCAACTTGTAGCTCATCTTGTCTTCAAAAAAAATCACGGGATTATCGTCGCGAATTGCCGTTTTCAAGAGGCCCTTCGCGTCGTAAGGCGTCGAGGGCAGCACCACTTTCAATCCGGGGACGTGGCTGAACCACGCATGCAGCGATTGGGAATGTTGCGCCGCAGAACGCCGCGCCGCGCCGAGCGTCGTGCGCATCACCATCGGTACTTTCCACTTGCCGCCAGACATGTAATGCACTTTGGCCGCCTGGTTGGCCATCTGGTCCATCGTCAGCGTGATGAAATCGCCGAACATGATGTCCACGATCGGGACGCAAGCCAGTCATCGCGGCGCCCACACCGACGCCAGTGAAGCCTGCCTCCGAAATCGGCGTGTCCACTACTCGCGAAGTTCCGAATTCTTCGACCAGGCCCGAAAGAACCTTGAATGGCGTGCCGGCTTCGGCCACGTCCTCGCCCATGATGAAGACTCGCGCATCGCGCCGCATTTCCTCGGCGAGCGCTTCGCGAATTGCTTCCGCAAACGTAATTTCGCGAGTTCCGGTCTCAGGCATAGACGTCCTGGTCAACTTCGTCCGCTCCCGGGTATGGCGCGGCGATCGCGAACTTCATCGCCTTCTCCATAGCCACTTTCAGCTCCGCGTCAATCGTGCCGAGCGTGCCGGCATCTGCGTGTTTCTCGGCTTTCAGCCAAGCCGCAAAATTCTTGATGGGATCGCTTTCGGCCAGCCATTGCTGCTCTTCCTTCTTCGAACGGTAATATTCACGGTTGATATCGCCGACATGATGCCCGCGATAGCGGTACGTATTGCACAGCAAAAATGCCGGCCCTTCGCCGTGTCGCGCGCGCTCCGCCAGTCGCGAGGCAGCCGCATATACCGCGCGGACATCCTGGCCGTCCACAGTTTCCGCGCGGACTCCGAAGGCCTCGCCACGCAGCGGAATGTCGCCCGCGGTGGTTTCCGAAAAGTGCGTGTACTCCGTGTACATATTGTTTTCACAGACGTAGATCACGGGCAGCTTCCACAATTGCGCGAGATTCTCGCATTCATACAAAACGCCCTGGCCCAGAGCGCCCTCGCCGAAAAAACAAACCGCGACTTGCCCGGTCTTCAGTGTCTTCGCTGAAAGCGCCGCGCCCGTGGCAATCCCCACACTCCCCGCAACGATCGCATTCGCGCCGAGATTGCCGGTGGCCGGGTCCGCGATATGCATCGAACCGCCTTTGCCGCCGCAGTACCCCGCTTCTTTCCCCAGCAGTTCGGCAAACATCAATTCGGGCGACGCGCCTTTCGCCAGGCAGTGGCCGTGCCCGCGATGTGTGCTGGTAATGTAGTCGTCTTTGCGCAGCGCTTCGCACACGCCCACCGCGATCGCTTCTTCGCCGATGTAAAGGTGCGCCAGGCCCGGCATTAGCGCGCGCGTGTACAGTTCGTTCACGCTTTCCTCGAAAAGGCGGATCGCCATCATCTGGCGGTACATATGCAGCCACTTTTCCACGCCAACTCCAGCGCCCGTTTTCGTCGGATCAGAAACCGTCGTCATTTCCCCACTCCGGACATTCTTGCCAACACGTCGAAAACCACCGCAAAATCCTTCTTCGCGAACCCCATTCCGCGAGCCGCGGTGAGAAATTCATTGGACACCGCCGTGGTCGGCAAGGGGACGTCCAGCGCGCGGCCCATGTCCAGTGCGAGCAACATGTCCTTTTGCATCATGTTCACGTCGAACCACGCTTCTTCCGGCATCGTCAGCACAAACGGCCCGCGATACTTGATCATTGGCGAAGCGATGGCGCTGTTCGTCAGCACGTCCACCGCTACTTCGCGCGCAATGCCGCTTTTTTCCGCGAGCAATATTCCTTCGCTGAACGCCATCATCTGCACCGCCAGGCTGAGGTTTGTCGCGATTTTCATCGAAAGCGCCAAGCCGTTGTCTCCGACGTACGTTACCTTCGGCCCGATGTCGTCCAGGATCGGTTTCAGGCGATCGAACGTCTCGCGCCGTCCTCCCACCATCACCGACAGTTTTCCCTCTTGCAGAGTGATGACGCTGCCCGAAACCGGCGCGTCAATCATGTCGGCGCCTTTTTCGCGCGCTTTCGCGGCGATCGAGCGGCTGAAATGCGGGCTTACCGTGCTCATGTCCACTAAAAATTTCCCCGGCGTGACCGCGCTCAAAATCCCGTCCGGTCCTTCCATTACCGCTGCGAGCGCCTTTTCGTTCGTAACCATGGAAAAAGTTACGTCGGCAGCCGCGCACACAGCGCGGGGCGTCTCGCCCCACTTCATACCTTTTTGGATTAAGCGTTCCGCTTTCGCGCGCGTGCGGTTGTAGCCGGTGACGGTGTGGCCTTTGCTCAGCAGGCGGCTTACCATCTCGCTGCCCATCACACCCAAACCCACAAAGCCTAGATTCGCCATGCGTCCCCCGCCCCCCGTTACAAATCCGGCTGTGAAATCGCGCCGCGACCCCGGTGCGCGCGGGAATCCTCGCGCACTTGCTGCAAGTGATCGCGCATCGCCGCGCGCGAAGCTTCCGCGTCGCGTTTTTCGATTGCCGCGAGAATTCGCGCATGGTGATATTGGCCGCGCTCCGGCCCGCCTTCCTCGAAAAATATTTTGATTCGCTGCTCGCGCAGCAATCCCACGATTGAATCGAGCAGCGACAAAATCAGCGGGTTTTCCGCGGCTTCGGCGAGCGCCAAGTGGAAATCCAAGTCCGCTTCGATATAGGCGTCGGGATCCTTCAGGGCACTATTCATCACCGAAAACGCCTCACGCATCAGCGTGATCTGCTGGGCCTGGATTCGCGTCGCGGCCAGTGCCGCGATTTCTGGTTCTAGAATCTGCCGCACTTCCGCCAAATTTTCCGAACCGTCCGTCTGGTCAATGCGCAGCATCAAGTTGATGGACTGTCGCACGGCCTCCGATGTCCCGTTGGTGATAAACGTCCCGCGCCCCGAATACGCTTCCACCAGCCCTTTCTCGTGCAGCGCCTTCACTGCTTCCCGCACAGCGGTGCGGCTCACCCCAAATTTCAAAGCCAGTTCGCGTTCGGAAGGAAGCTGGTCGCCGGACTTGAGCGTACCTTTGAGAATGGAATCTTCAATTTGCTGAACGATCTGTTCGTAGAGCCGCGAACTGCGAACGACTTTGTACATAAGCCCCCTGTTTTCCAACCCCAAAGGTTCCGGCAATCAAACCGGCATCCCCAAAATTAGTTGGCTACGCGCCTTCGATAGAAACCGTCTTGATGTTCATGAATTCGCGAATTCCAAAAATCGCGAGTTCGCGTCCGTGTCCGGAGCGCTTCACGCCACCAAACGGCAACCGCGGATCCGAAGCCACCATGCGGTTGATGAACACCATTCCTGATTCCAGACCATTGATGAACTTCTCGCGCTCCACCCTATCGTTGGTCCACGCGCTGGCTCCCAACCCAAACGGGCTGGCGTTTGCAATGCGGATCGCATCTTCGGCATTCTTCGCGCGGAACAAGGACGCCACCGGGCCGAACAGTTCGCCGCAAGCCGCCGGCGAACCCTCTGGGATGTTCGTGAGCACCGTCGGTAGATAATAATTTCCGGGTTGGTTCAACCGCTTCCCCCCGGTGAGCAACCTCGCGCCGCCCTGAATTGTTTTCTGTACGTCGGCATCGAGTTCCTTCAATCCGTCCGCCGTGGCTAGTGGGCCAACGTCCGTACTCGCGTCAAAAGGATCCCCTACCTTGAGCGCTTCCATCTTTTTCACGAAAAGCTTCTCGAATTCATCTGCGATTTCTTCAGCAACGATAAATCGCTTTGCAGCGATGCAGGATTGGCCGTTGTTCAGCACGCGCGCCTTCACGCCGACCGTCACCGCCTGCTCTAAATTTGCACTCTTCATCACGATAAAGGGATCGCTTCCTCCCAGTTCGAGCACCACTTTCTTAATGTCGGTCGCGGCGGCAATTCCCACCTGGACGCCGGCTCCTTCGCTGCCAGTCAGCGTTGCAGCCTTTACGCGCGGGTCGGCCAGAATCTTGGCCACCTTGCTTGCGCCGATCAGCAGCGTCTGGAACACACCCTCGGGGAAACCAGCGCGCAACAGCACATCCTCAATCAATAGCGCCGACTGCGGCACGTTAGAAGCGTGTTTCAGCAACCCGACGTTCCCTGCCATCACCGACGGCGCGATAAAACGAAACACCTGCCAGAACGGATAATTCCAGGGCATCACCGCCAGAATCGGGCCCACGGGCTGGTAACGGACGAAGCTCTTGCTTCCCGCCACGTCAGCCATCTCGTCGGCGAGAAATTTTTCCGCGTTCTCGGCGTAATACCGGCAAACCCAGGCGCATTTCGCCGCTTCGTCCACGGCCGACCGGTACGTCTTGCCCATTTCGGTCGTCATCACTCGCGCCAGCTCTTCCTTGTCGGCCTCCAAGATGTCCGCGGCTTTCACCATCCTGGCCGCGCGGTCGGCAAAGCTCGTCTTGCGAAATTCGCCGAAAGTATTTACCGCACGCTGCAGTTTTTGCTCGAGCTGCAAGTCTGAAATCGGCTCGAAAGTTTTAAGCACTTCTCCCGTTGCCGGGTTGATCGTTGCAATCGCCATTACTCGCTCCTGCGAGCCAGATGAAAATTACAAGTAAGAGATTCTACGGTAGGCGTGGAGACACATGAAAGATCGAGAAAAGCCCGTGGATAGGGGCTTACAGCGACGAATTGGAGGCCATCAGGCATTTGGTCTAGCCATCATACCATTGATTCGTGAATCATTCCAATAAGAAAACCCTTGACTTCACAAATCGTAAGGTGGTAGGGCTGTCATACCACAGCCGCGTTTTTTGCGACTTTCTGGCCTTTTGAGGGGGGTGTATGGGAATCGAATCGCTCTTGACAGGCTCGTATGCGCGCCGGATTTGTCGCAGGTTCTGTCGCGCTTTCGCATTTGTGCTAGGGGTGCTGGTGCTGTCCCTCCCAGTTCAAGCGCAATCTTCCTCAGGCCGAATCTTAGGTGACGTGCGCGACCAGAGCGATGCCGCCATCGTCGGCGCCAACGTCGTAATCACGGACGTGCAGCGCGACGTCTCGCGCAGCTTGGTGACCGACGACGCCGGCGAATATCTCGCACCCAACCTCGAGCCAGGCATATACAAGATCACTGTTACGAGGGCCGGCTTCAAGACTTTCGAACGGACCAACGTCCAACTTGAGGTCGCCACGGACGTTCGCGTCGATGTGATATTGCAACCTGGTGAAGCCACTCAGACTGTCGTTGTGAACGAGGAAGTACCGCTTCTAAACACTACCTCTTCCACCTTGGGCGGGACTTTAAGCAATCAAGAGATTAACGATTTGCCGCTCGATGGACGCAATTATGAAAACCTTCTGCAATTGCGGCCCGGCGTCGTGCGCTATCCAGGCGGCGGATTCTCCACCACCAGCACCGATGGCCTGCGTGCGGAAGATAACGTCTACCTTGTGGACGGGCTCTTCGACAGCGAACCTTTCTCGGGTCAGAGCATCATTAACGGCGCTGGAATCGCAGGGGACTCCGCGACAATTCTCCCGATTGATGCGATCCAGGAATTCAACCTGATCGAGAACCCCCCGGCCGAATATGGCTGGAAACCCGGCGCCATCGTGAACGTCGGCCTGAAATCCGGCACCAATGGACTGCATGGCACGGGTTTCGCTTTCGGCCGCGATACTCCGCTCGACGCGCGCAACTTCTTCAACACCAATGATCAGCCCAAGCAAGACCGAAACCTGGAGCAGTTCGGTGGCACGGTCGGTGGTCCGATCATCAAAGACAAATTGTTTTTCTTCGGCGGTTATGAAGGCCAGCGCTACACGGTCGGAAACGTCGGGACGATTCAAACTCCGGCCACGGTTGGATTGCCAACGCCCGCAAGCGGTTCGGGCTGCACCTATATGTCCTCCGGAGATTGCGCCAATAGCTTGGTCAACGCGATTCAAGACTTGCAAGCCGGCGGCATTACCGTCAGCCCCGCCAGCCTGCAGATAGGAGGCTGCACTTTGGGTCCTCCGGTTACCTGTAATGGTACCGGCTTCCCTACAAATCTGGGCACGAATCCGGCCGGAACCACGACGCTCAACTTCGGACTCCCCAACAGTGTCAGTTCGGACAATGCGATCGGCAAAGTGGACTATCATCTCAACGATCACCACACCATCAGCGGACGCTATTTCTACGGAAACAACAACGGAACGGTCAGTGATGCCAGCCAATTGCAGACCAAATGGCTCACGCAAATTCATACGCGCGCCCAAGTCTTCGGCGTCAATTGGACCTACGTTCCGAATTCACAGTGGGTCAACGAGGTCCGTTTTGGATACAACCGGCTCTATCAGCCGACGTTCACTGCCGATCACGACACGCCCGCTTCCGATTACGGCCTGGATACGGGCGTGACGAATCCGCTGTACGGCGGACTTCCACGCATTAATATCGCCCCGTTCTATATTTTCCCTCAGGAGTTGGGCGGGTTTAACTGGCCGAAGGTCCAAGGGCCGGACACTCGAGTCCAATTTGTGGACCACATCTCGCGGGTTTTCGGCAAGCATGCGGTCAAATTCGGAGGGGAAATTCACCGCGACGCTTTCTCCGGCGGAGCATACGGCGGGGCGCGCGGCAGAATCAAATTCGGTTTCAACTCGGCGGACTTTCCGTTTCCCACCGCTACGTCTCTCGAAGCCTACTTTGCAGGTTTCCCCGATTCCGCCAGCTTACTTGTCGGAGACCCCACTCGCCACATTCATAATTGGGGATATGCGGGTTTCGTGCAAGACGACTGGCGCGTCACCCAACACCTGACTCTCAACTTGGGCTTACGATACGAACTCAACACCGTTGTGAAGGAAGAGCACAACTTGATCGGCAACTTCAGTCCCACGCTAGGCCTCGAGCAAGTCGGCCAGCAAATCAGCGCGCCATATCATGGCGACCACAACAATTTCGCTCCCCGCCTCGGTTTCGCCTGGGATCCTTTCGCGGACGGCAAGACCGTGCTCCGCGCCGGCTTCGGTATGATCTACGAGACCATCAACTGGGAATCCTTCCTCGCACTCAATAATTCCTTGGGCATCAGTACGATCCCGACGGGAGCAAACGGCGTGGGCCCCGGTGGTTCGCAGGGAACTGGAACAATTGACGTGGGTACGGTCAATTTAAGTCCAGGTCCCGGTGGCCTGAACTGGAATGGTCCAGGAACCGTTTTCCCGACCACCTCGTTGACTTGTAACGCCGGCAGCCCTTGCTCCATTTTGGGTATCAACCCGAACTTGAAAACTCCCTACGTGTACAACTGGACGCTCAATGTTCAGCACGCTTTTACCAACAATCTTTCTGCTGAAGTCGCGTACGTTGGTAATCACGGGGAGAGCCTCATCAATATCCTCGACCTCAACCAGGCCGCCGGAGGTTCCGGCTGGACGCCCGCCGCTATCTCCGCATGCCAAGCTTCCGCGCCAGCCTTCAACAACTGTGCAAGCGATCCCGGCGCCGAGCAGGCCGCCCGCCCCTTCAACACTGCGTTTCCCTTTCTGCAAAACATCTACCAGATGAGCAACGGCTACAAATCGAATTACAACGGCTTGCAAGCGACTCTGACGGGCCGCGATTATCACCATTTTACATTCGTCGCCGGCTATACCTACTCGCATTCTCTCGACGATGTCGGCGCGAACTGGGACTTCGGTGCGGGATTGGGTTTGCCATCCGACAGCACGCATCCGAATCGCGAGTACGCTAGCAGCGATTTCGATATCCGCCATCGCGGCACTTTGGTGATCACCTACGCGATACCGGGACCCGATGGATTCTTCCAGATGCTGAAAGGTTGGGAGCTGAACTCGATCGTCAGTCTTTACAGCCCGCAGCCCTACGGAGCGATGGACGCCGGCACGGACGTCAGCGGTAGCGGCGCTCTCAATGACCGCTGGAATTTCTTTGGCAACCCTTCCGATTTCACTTCTACGGCGGTGGGAATTCCGTTTTTTCCCAGCCAATCGAATCCGGCTTGCGTCGCACAGGCGCTCAGTCTGGACGGCGGCAATCCAACGGGCTTGAATAGCACCGCGCTCGGCGTTTTTGGCTGCTACGCCAACAAGAATTCAATGATGCTGCCGCCCGCCTTGGGTACCTTCGGCACCATGGGCCGCAACATTTTCCGGGACACCGGCTTCCGCAACTGGGATTTCTCCGTCGCAAAGCTTTGGAAGTTCCGTGAACGATTCGGCGTCCAATTCCGCGCCGAATTTTTCAACGTTCTCAATCATCCGAACATCGCCAATCCTTTCGGCGGCCAGAATGGGTGGGCGCACAACGACCCGTCCACTGGGTCATTCGGTTGCGGTTGCGCCACGCCGGACGTTGCGGCATCGAACCCGGTGATCGGATCCGGCGGCAGCCGCGCGATCCAGTTGGGTTTGAAGCTCAGCTTCTAGAATGATCCTGCGGCGGTGGGCAGCCCGAGGCCAGCGCACTTGCTGGCTCCGTTTCAACCGGTGCGTCGCCAGAGCGCTCAGATCTGACCTCGCGCCGCAGGGATCTTCGAGGACAGAAGTTTTCGTTCGAATGCAAAAACGCAGAGTTGTGAATCCAGAAAGGGGCCCGGTCGCATGCCACGTTCGAAGAATTTAATCATTGCAACATTATTCGCGGTAACGTCGTTATTTTCGTTCTGCTTTCTTGTACCCACTATGAACGCACAACAACTACGTCCCGAACGCACCATCGAAGAAATCAAGACCGAAGCAATCTCCCGCGCCGAAAACGGTCAATATCCCTGCATCGGCCTGCATCCTGAGGATCTCCGCGAAGCTTTCGCGCACATTAAGACGCGCGATCGCGACGAATGGGCCGCAGCCTTCATCGCTGTCGGCGACCGCTATATGGCCGAAGGCGAGTCGCTGGAAAAAACCGATCCCGCCAAGGCCGACGCGGACTACATCCGCGCGTGGCATATTTATTCTTTCGGCCGCTGGCCGGTTCCCTCGTCTCCCGGCAAACAGCGCGCCTACGAAAAAGCGCTCGTGGCGTTTCGCGCCCACACGAAGCTCTGGGATCCCCCGATGAAAATCGTGCACATCCCCTTCGAGGGCAAGGAAATCATCGGCTACCTGCGCTTCCCGAAAAACACGACCGGCCCTGTCCCGATCGTGATCGCCATCAACGGCCTCGATAGCCGCAAAGAAGATCTCGCCGACCGCTTCTCCGCCGTCTTGCCTTTCGGCATCGGTTATATCGCGGTGGACGGCCCCGGTACCGGACAAGCGCCGATTAAAGCCAGCCCCACCGCGGATCGCATGCTTTCGCGCGTGATTGATTATGTGGACAGCCTTCCCGAGGTCGATAAATCCAAAGTGGAATTTCACGGCGTCAGTTGGGGCGCCTATTGGGGCACCAAAATGGCGATCCTCGACAAAGACCGCCTGAAGGCCGTCAGCGTGCAATCGCCGCCAATTCACGACATGTTTCAGAAGGAATTTGTGCTCAACAGCCTGCAAGGAAACCGCGAGTATTTGTTCGACCAACTGCCCGCGATGATGTCCATCTTCGACAACGTGAATAACTTGGATGAACTGTTGGAAATTTTTCCCAAGATGTCGCTTGTCACGCAGGGCCTGATCGGCAAACCCACCGCGCCCATGCTGGTGATGGCCGGAGTGCTTGATACGCAAGTGCCAATTTCCGACATCTATCGCCTGCTGAGCAACGGAGACGTTCCCAAAACCGCCTGGATCAATCCGCACGGCGGCCATCTGGGACGCCAAAAAGGAATCTGGCCCGATCCGGTGATGTTTAAGGAAGTGATCATCCCATGGATCGTTCACGCTCTCGCCGCAGAACCACCACAGCGCTAGAGCGGCGCGGCGTGGGCAAGCGCTTCTGCGGCAGCGCGCGAAATTATTTCTTCTTGCCGGTGAAAATGGAAGCGATCGATTTGGCTCTTTTGGTGACGATCCCGCCCACATCAGCGGTGATGTAAGGTTCGTCGGGCGTGCCGGTGACGCGCATCGGCACGCCAGCCCCTTTTCCTGAATCGCCCGAGCCGTGCAACTTGCTCAGCAGTCCGACACCGAATTTGCCTACGCCGTTTGCCGATGCGACCTTCACGATAAGATTGAAGTCCAATTGATTGTCTGCGGAGACGGTCCCGCTACCCGTCAGCTCGCCCATCGCCGGAATTACGGCCTCAATCCTGTCGGCGACAACGCCGGCGTTTGTCACGCGCACGTAGACCCGCAGCTTCTGGAACTCCGTGCTGTCTCCTGTTTTCACGCCGCTCAGCGCCGCGATGCCGTGGATTTTTGTACCGATGTCGAAGCCCACCAGGCGCGCGTTCTCGAGCGCGATTGGTCCGGTGATGACGAGCGCCATTACCGGTCCGGTGATCGCCAGGTTCAGCGAAAGCATCCCGCCCTTCAGCACCGAACCGTTCGGCAAGCGCACGGCGGCGGCGGTCATCAACGGCTGTAACTCGTCAATCGGCAGATTCAGCCCCGAGAGCTTCAAATCCAACAGCGGATCCATGGCGCCGGGCGTCACCGGTTGGTAGGTGCCGCTGACGTGAATTGCGGCGTCGCCGATTTGCACGGCGACATCATTGATTTGCCCTGTAAATTTTTCCAGACGGTGCACCCCGCTATAACTAATGTCCAGCGGCTTGGGAGCGGCGGCAGCGCCTTTGCGAAGCTTCAAGTTCTCGATGTGCGCGGTGCCGCTGGCTGTTACAGTTTGCCCGTCGGACGCCGCGTGGGCGTCAATATCCGCGAGCAGCGCGACACCAGCGCTAGGATCGAGGAATCCGGAGGCCACCGGGTCCAGACCCTTCACCGAGATTTGCGCCTCGCCTGGACTGGTCGCCGCATCGTTGCGATTAATTGGGCCCACATGGCCGGTGACGCCGATGGCGCCGCCGACCGGCAAGTCCGCGCCAATTTCGAAAGGGAACCGCGAGACGAACGAAAAATCGTGGGCGGTGAGAATCACGTGCTCGTATACAGTCGGCTGATTCAGCGCGGGCTGGCTGGTGATCGTCACTCGACCGTCTTCGACAACGATAAGCCCGATGGAAAGATCCGGGAGCGGCTCTGCGGGGCCGTTCGCACCGCCGGGAGCCGCGGCCGGAGCAGCCCAACTTGCCAATCCGCTGTTTCCCGTTCCATGTCCGATGCTCGAAAAATTCCACGTGCCATTCGCGGCCCGAATCAAGTTGATCTGCGGCGACTCGATTTGAAAACCACGCAAGTTCACTTCATGGGCAAAAATCAACGGCTTCAATGAGACGCGAATCCGCAGTTCCTTGGCCGTGACAAACGGTGCGGCGCTGAACGCAGGGTCATCGGCGACGCTTAGGTCTCGCGCGATCAAGCTGCCGGAGAACACCGACAAGCGCAGCTCGCCTAATTTCACTTCGCGGCCGAGCGTCGCGCTCAACTGTTTTTCGATGACAGGACGAAACGTATTCGCCTTGACAAAAAGCGGAATGGCCGCGCCCACCAAGACGAAGAGGCCTACAGTCCTCAACACGATTTTCGCCCAACGTTTCACGGGGATCCTTCAACGCGCCAGCCGAGCGGCGCGCCGACATGCCTTGGAACCGAAAGTATATGACCGGCGCGAAACCATTCCTAGCGAGTGCTGTCGCCTCACCGCGGTACATTCTCTTCGCGTGTGGCGCAAAAACGGCAACATTAACCTCAAGACATTAATCGAGCCCTTTGACAGGCTCGATACTCGCCCGCAGCGTCCGACGAACTTGACATGACGCCCGGCCGGTGATACAAGGCATTCGCTTAATTTAATCGATTTAGTAAAGGAAAGACAAGCGGCCAGCACCAACAAAAAGAATCCGCTCGCACGGCCAACCGCTACGTGTTAAGTAACTTGTTCGCGGTCCCTATCATTCGACGAGGTCAACTCGATGAAGCAGCGTCCTCTGCTCGCATACCTGTACGGCGCTCTTGTGTTGCTGCTAGCAGTGTGCCGCACCCACGCGGCTCCCCAGCAGACCGCCTCGGTTGAAACCATAAGAGTGGACTTGCACGCCAAAGGTGAGCCATTCCCGCATTTCTGGGAACAGATGTTCGGCTCCGGCCGCGCCATCCTCGCTCTGCGCGAGAATTACCAAGCGGATTTGCGGACGGTAAAGAGCGTGACGGATTTCAGGTATGTCCGCTTTCACGCCATCTTGAACGACGAAGTCGGCGTCTACGACGAAGACGCCGCCGGCAAGCCGGTCTACAATTTCTCCTACGTGGATCAAATCTACGACGCCTTGCTGAAAAACGGTGTTCGCCCCTTCGTCGAGCTCAGTTTCATGCCCAAAAAACTCGCGGCGGCAAACGACCTGCAGGCGTTTTGGTACCACCCGAACGTATCGCCACCGAAGGATTACAACCTCTGGAGCCAATTGATCGAGCAGTTCGCAAAACATCTCGTCGCCCACTACGGAATTGACGAAGTCTCGCAATGGTATTTCGAAGTTTGGAACGAACCTAACCTAGATTTTTGGGCTGGCGATCCCAGGCAACAAACTTACTATCAACTATATGATGCTACCGCGCGCGCCCTGAAAGACGTCAGCCCGCGTCTTCGTGTCGGGGGCCCGGCGACCGCGCAAGCCGCCTGGGCCGATTCCTTCATCCAGCACGTCGCTGAAAATCACGTTCCGGTGGATTTCGTCTCCAGCCACGTCTACGGCAACGACAAGTCCAAAGACGTCTTCGGCACCGACGAACAAATTCGTCGCTCGCAAATGGTTTGCCGCGCGGTAAAAAAAGTTCACGATCAAATTCAGGCTTCGGCCTTCCCGCGCCTACCCCTCATTTGGACCGAATACAACGCGAGCTACATGAACGAAACCGATGTGACCGACTCGATTTATATGGGCCCCTGGATGGCTGACACCGTCCGGCAATGCGACGGCCTCACGGACATGATGAGCTACTGGACGTTTTCCGACGTGTTCGAAGAACAAGGCGTCGTGAAGCGCCCATTCTACGGTGGCTACGGACTTATCGCCGAAGACGGCCTTCCCAAACCTGCGTTCAACGCTTTCAAAATGCTTCACCATCTCGGCGACGTGCGGATTCCCGAAAGCGCTGAGGATATTCTGGTCACCCGCCACAAGAATGGCGGTTTCGTGATCGCAGTATGGAATTTATCGCCACCGGAGGTCGGTGGAGAACCCAAAGACGTCAATCTGCAGTTCGATTCGCTCGACGGAAATCACACCGCCGCCGTGTATCGCCTGGACGAAAATCACGGATCGCTCACGAATGCGTACGTCGCCATGGGCAGTCCCGACTTCCCCACGCTGGCCCAAATTAAATCGCTCAAAGCAGCCGCTCAATTGCCCTCGCCCGAATCAATCACCGTTCATAACGGCCGTCTCGCGTTGCATCTCGCCCCGAAAGCCCTCGTCGTCCTCGAGATCCACTAGCCGCTGCTCGCCTCCTTCCGGAAGTGCTCCGGAGGCGCTGCTGATCCGCGCGTAGCGCGGCACATTGGGTACGCCGTTCCCATTTTGGAGCGCGGCGTCCTGAGTACGAGTCTCCCTTAAGGACATCCGGCGATTCTCCAGCGCGTCATTCCTCGCTCCTGCACCTTACCGCGCGTTCAAGAAACGGTGTGCCATGCCGATTCAAATGGAGCAGATAGTTGCACCGCTCAATTTCTCACGACATTGGAGCGCGAGGTGCTAGTTAGCTTGCGCGGGCCGGTGAAATCAGGAAATGGAGCGAGCCTCGGATCTTGAAAGTGGCCGCGCCCAGTTCACTTTGAACCAGAGGGTCAGATGCTCTAACGCTTGGGCGATACAACTCTGTTCGAGCGGCTCGTAGGCGTAAACCACATAAAACGTGCACGCTTCGACGTACACGGTAGCTCTCAGTGTCCGGCTGTCTTGGAGGACGTCACCATGAACATGAAATTGACTCTCGGAAAAAAACTGGGGTTCGGTTTTGGCATCGTTCTCGCGCTCATGCTGCTCAGCGCGGTGCTTTCCTACACGAAATCTCAAGAAATTAAGGACGTCGAATCCGGAATATTACTTTCTCGCGTTCCCACGCTCGATCACTGCCGCCTTGTGCAGGACGATTTGGATTATTCGGGATCCAAGGCTCGTCACGTCATTCTCGCAGGCAACGAACCAGCGCGAAGAGAAGATGCCCAAAAGCGATTCAATTCTGCGTGGGACAGAATTGGCGCGGAAATCGCCAAGCTCGACGAACTCGCTCCCACGATGTTGCAGGAAAACCGCGATCGCTACAATCAGATAAAGGAAAGTTTGCCGGACGTTCGCGCAGCGCAGCAACATTCCATCGATATCTCAGCCGGCGGCAACCGCGACTCCGTTATCGCGGGAGGAGATGACTACGCGGATAAAGCCACTCCGATCCTCGACGCCGCCAGTAAAGCTCTGGGCCAACTCGTTGACTCCGTCAACTCGCGCCTCGGCGGAGACGAAAAAACTTTGGCGAGCGCGCATGCTTCTCTGAGTCTCACGATGGGAATCACGGCGCTTTTCGGTCTGGCCATCGGCTGCTTTGTGGCCATTTGGCTTAGTCGCGCCATTGCCTCTTCCACCTCCCAGGTGCTCGCGCGCGCGCAAGCCATCAGTGACGGAGACCTTACGGGACAAGATCTTCCTATCACCTCGCGCGACGAGTTGGGTGACCTAGCTCGCGCCATCAATGGTATGCAGCATAGTTTGCGCGAAACCATCACTTCCGTTTCGAGCGGTGCCGAACGCATCGCCACCGCCAGCGAAGAGCTTTCCGCTTCCGCCAGCCAGCAGGCCGCCGGCGCTGAAACGCAAAAAGACCAGACCCACCAGGTCGCCACTGCCATGCAGGAGATGTCGTCTACCGTCCAGCAAGTCTCGGAAAATTCCAACAAGGCTTCCGACGCTTCGCGCAAAGCCGCCGACACCGCCCGCCACGGCGGCTCGATTGTCGAAGACACTCTCGCCAAAATGCGCGCCATCGCCGATTCCGTCGGCCAGACCGCCAAAAAAGTCCAGGAACTCGGCAAGAGCAGCAACCAGATCGGTGAAATCATTGGCGTCATTGACGATATCGCCGACCAAACGAATCTTCTCGCCCTTAACGCTGCGATCGAAGCCGCTCGCGCCGGCGAACAGGGCCGCGGCTTTGCCGTCGTCGCCGACGAAGTCCGCAAACTCGCCGAACGCACCTCCAAAGCCACCAAGGAAATTACCCAGATGATTCAAAGCATTCAGACCGAAACCAAAAGCGCGGTCGAAGCCATGGAATCCGGCACCAAGCAAGTCGAACTCGGCGTTGAGTCCACGACTCAAGCCGGAACTTCTCTCCATGAAATCATCAAGACTTCCGAACAAGTCGGCGACATGGTCATGCTCATCGCCACCGCCGCTACTGAACAAGCCAGTGCAAGCGATGAGATCAACGGCAACATTGAGCAAATCGCCAAGATCACCCAGGAAACTGCCGCCGGGGCAAACGAATCGGCCAAAGCCATTCATGAACTCTCGAACCTCGCCACCGATCTGCAGACGTTGGTCAGCAAGTTCAAGACGACGGAACGCAAGGGCAGGCCCAGCGGGCGCCGCGGTAAGCCAACTTCCCGCCTGCGTCCGGTCCCGAAAGTCCATGCCGAGGAAGAAGAGTATGAACGCGAGACCGTAGGAGTCTAGCAGCCAGGTGCACAAAATCGGGGGCGACGCGAACGTTCTTGTAGTCGGGGAAAACCATGAAATTCACGCTCGGACAAAAGATTGCCGGAAGCTTCAGCCTGCTCTTCGTGCCCATGCTGATGGTGGCCGGCGCTGGATATTGGGGCACGCACAAGATCTCCGGCGCGATGATCGAAATGCTGCAAACGGACGCCGAGCTTCAGCAGCTGTTCTCTGCATCGCGGATCAATGCGCTCGATATGCGCCGCTATGAGAAAGATTTCGTTTTGAGCATGGGCAGCCAAAGCGACCAAGACGACGCGCTCGACAAATGGAAATCCACCGGCGATCGCTATCACGAGCACATTGCTTCGCTTACAAAAATCGCCATGGATTCCGAAGATACCGACGCACTCGACGTCATCAAGGGCACCTTGCAGATCTACGAATCCGGTTTCGGCGATCTCGTGAGCGAAGTGCACGCCGGCAAGGTGAAGAACTTGCAAGAAGCCAATGCTGCCATGGAGCCTTACCGCAATGCTGTCAGCAGAATGGAAGACACGCTGTCAGTCGAGGATGCCGAACACGTTTCGCGCATGCAGGACCGCAAACAGATGGCTCAGGCCATTAACAAGCGCACGCTCTGGACCCTTTTTGCATCCGTGGTGGCCGGCATCATAGTCGGCGGCGCCGTCTGCATATTTACGACGCGGCGCATCACCAAACCAATCTCCAAGGTGGTGGCCGCGATGCATCGGATCGTTGAGGGCGACCTCTCCGGCGACGACATCGAAATATCGAGCGACGACGAATTGGGCGATATGGGCCGCTCCGCCAATGGCATGCATCAAAGCCTGCGCGAGATGATTGGGGAAGTCTCGGAGAGTGCGGGAAGAATAGCAGCCGCCAGCGAAGAGCTTTCCGCTACCGCCACCGAACAGGCGCATGGTGCTGCATCCCAGAAGGACCAGACTCACCAGGTGGCCGCTTCCATGCAGGAAATGGCCTCCACCGTTTCTCAAGTCGCTGAAAACTCCACCAAGGCTTCGGAAGCATCCCGCAAGGCGGCAGACACGGCGCGCCTCGGCGGTGAAATTGTCGAAGACGCTCTCGCCAAAATGCGCGCCATCGCCGATTCCGTCGGTCAAACCGCGAAAAAAGTCGAGGAACTCGGCAAGAGCAGCAATCAGATCGGTGAAATCATCGGCGTCATTGACGACATCGCCGATCAAACCAACCTACTTGCTCTCAACGCCGCCATCGAAGCCGCTCGCGCCGGCGAGCAGGGCCGCGGGTTTGCGGTCGTCGCCGATGAAGTCCGCAAACTCGCCGAGCGCACCTCCAAAGCCACCAAAGAAATAACCGTCATGATTCAAAACATCCAGGCCGAAACTCTCAGCGCCGTCGAAGGCATGCACGGCGGGACGCAACAGGTCCAACAGGGAGTCGAATCCACCACTCGGGCTGGGGCCTCGCTCCGTGAAATCATCAAGACCTCCGAACAAGTCGGCGACATGATCGTTCTGATCGCCACGGCCGCTACCGAGCAATCCAGCGCCACCGACGAAATCAACTCCAGCATCGAACAAATTGCCAAGATCACCGAAGAGAGTGCCGCCGGAACCCACGAAGCCGCCAAAGCGGTGGGCGATCTCTCCAGCCTGGCCACGCACCTCCACGCCCTCGTCAGCAAATTCAAGGTGAAGGCGAAACAGGACGGCGACTCCGGCGCGGAAGCCGCGAAGGACGAAGCCGATCAACGTTTCGAGCGGCAAGAACAATACGACGAAGAAGCGGTTGAGGTGTAGCCAACTCAAAGGTTCCTGTCAAGGAGTTCCAAGGTATGAATTCATCCGAAACCGCTTTGGCAAAAAATAATAGCCGCGCGGCGCACGGCGAAGAACTTCTGCAACTGGTCAGTTTCAACGTCGCTGAAGAGGAATACGGCCTCCAGATACTGAAAGTCCAGGAAATCATTCGCATGCAAGGCCTCACGCGTGTCCCGAATTCGCCGCCTTTCGTCGAAGGCGTCATCAACCTGCGCGGCAAGGTGATCCCTGTGGTCGCCCTGCGCAAAAGATTCGGCCTCGCCGCGCAGGCGCATGGCCGGCAAACGCGCATCGTGGTCGCCGAGGTCTCCGGCGCGATCATCGGATTCGTGGTGGACTCCGTTTCCGAAGTCCTGCGCATCCCTTCCACCGCCATCGAGCCGGCTCCGCGCCTCGGCAACGTCAACCAGGAATTCATCGCCGGGGTAGTGAAGCTCGAAGGCCGGCTGCTCATTCTTTTGGACATCGAGCGCGTAATGACAGAGGAAGAGACCGTAGATTTGGTAACGCACGCGGCGTTGCCCGCAGCATCCGAACGGGACGAGTCTCTGGTCCTAGCCAGCCGCTAGACACCAGCAGCACCGAGCAGCGCGCCAGGCGGGACGCGCGCAGCCGCAGCCTGACGAACTGATCCTGGCTTGTGACTCAAGTTTGCAAAGAGAGTCGAATGGCCCAAGAGCTCGAGCAAGACGCTTCTCTTCTCCAGGATTACCTCACCGAATGCGATGAGTTACTGCAGAACCTTGACCGCGACCTGGTCTCCCTCGAATCGGCCCCGGAAGACAAAGAGTTGCTGAACAGCATCTTTCGCGCCTTTCACACCGTGAAAGGCACTTCGGGCTTCCTCGGCTTCACGCACATCGTGGAATTAACTCATCACGCTGAAGACGTCTTGAACGTTCTGCGCGAGGGTGAGTGCAAGGTCACGCATCCGACTATGGACGTGTTGCTCGCCACTCTCGACCAGCTTCGCGAAATGATTGGCGATGTGCGCAGCGGCGAACCCCACACCTACGAAATTGACCATCTCTTGCACGACCTGCATGCCGCGATCTCCGAGGATTCCGAAAAACCACCCGCCGCACCCGCTGTTCCACCTTCGGCCGCGAACCTGTCCGCCAAACCTGCGGACGCCAGAATAGTCCGCAAAAAAGAGGAGCCGCTATCCGCACCCGTTGCTTCCGCGCCCTCCGGCGAAATTGCCGCGCGGCGCTCAACGGGCGCCGTCGAGATGGCTCGCACTATCCGGGTGGACGTCGCCAAGCTCGACGAACTCATCAACCTGGTCGGCGAGTTGGTGCTCGAGCGCAACCGCCTGCAGCATCTCAGCCGGACCTTCTCCGAAAGCCAGGCTTCCAAGGAAGAGTTCGAGTCCGCGCTCCTGCAGTCCACCGGACGCCTCAGTTTCATCACTGACGAACTGCAAACCGCCGGCCTAAGCACCCGCATGGTTTCCGTGGAAGCGATCTTTCGCCGCTTTCCGCGCATGGTGCGTGATCTGGCCGGTAGCCTCGGCAAACAAGTAGAGCTGGTCATCCGCGGCGAAGACACCGAGCTGGACAAAACCGTCGCCGAAGAAATCGCCGATCCGCTCATCCATTTGCTGCGCAACTCGCTCGATCACGGAATCGAACGGCCGCAGACCCGCATCGAGCACGGCAAGCCGCCTAAAGGAACGGTCCGTGTCGAGGCCCGCCAGGAAGGCGACAACGTCATCATCGAAATCGCGGACGACGGCGCCGGCATGGACCGCGCCCGGCTGGCCAAGAAAGCGCTAGAAAAAGGACTCATCACTCAGGACCAGCTGGCCGCCATGAGTCCGCGCGAAATCCTGGACCTCATCTTTCTTCCGGGCTTCAGCATGGCCGAACAAGTGAGCGACGTTTCCGGTCGCGGCGTAGGCATGGACGTAGTTCGCTCTAACATGAAGAAGCTGAACGGAACCATAGACCTCGAAAGCGACCTGGGCCGGCGTTCTTGCGTCCGCCTGCGACTTCCGCTCACGCTCGCCATCCTTCCGGTGCTGCTGGTGTCGGTGGACCGCGAAACCTACGCACTGCCTCTGCGCGCCGTCGTTGAAACCATTCGTGTGAACGCCTGTGACCTTCATCGCGCCAACCACGTGGACATGCTGCAGCTGCGCGACCGCGTCCTTCCCGTTTGCTGGCTGCAACAGGCCGTCGGCCTTCCGGCGAAATCGCGCGCCGAGCAACGACTGCTGCGCGTCGTCGTCCTCGCCGCGGGCGAGAAGCGCGTCGGCTTGGTCGTTGACCAATTAGTTGGTCAGGAAGAAACCGTCATCAAGCCCATCAGCAGCCATTTGCGGCACATCCAGGGCCTTTCCGGAGCCACCATCAGCGGAGACGGTGAAGTCCGCCTGATTCTCGATCCCGCCGGAATTATTCAACTGATCGAGCACTGCATGAGCCAAGGGAGTTGAGCCCTGTGCCTACCGAAAGCATTCCGGCCCGGGAACAAACCGCCAATGCCGAAGACCTGCGCGATCCTGCGCTCGCCAAAATCCGCGACCTGATTTACCGCACCTCGGGGATCTTTCAGCCGGAAAATAAATTCTATCTCCTTGCCAATCGCTGCCAGCGCCGCATGAAAGTGCTGGGCTCGGGTTCGTATGCGGATTACCTCGATCACCTGAATTCCCGGGCCACCCGCGACACCGAAATGCGCAGCCTCCTCAACGAAATCACCATCGGCGAAACGTGTTTCTTCCGCAATCAGCCCCAGATTGACGCCGTCACCAAAATCATTCTTCCCAAGCTCGTCACCGTGAAATCCAAACTCGCTTACAAGAAAATTCGCATGTGGAGCGCGGGCTGCTCCACGGGTGAAGAACCCTACACCCTGGCCCTGCTCATGTCCGAACAAGTCGCGCAAAAGCTCAAAGGCTGGACTTTCGAAATCACCGCCACGGACTTGAACGATAATTCACTCGTGAAATGCCGTGAGGGCCTGTATTCGGACTATGCGCTGCGCAATACAACTCCGCAACTTCGCGACAAATACTTCACACCGCAAGGCGATCTCTTCCGGGTCCGCGACGAAATTCGCGCAAATATCAAATTCGACCGCCTGAATCTGCAGGACCAGTCCAAGATTCTTTTCATGAAAGGCTTCGACATTATTTTCTGCTGCAACGTGCTCATCTATTTCGACGCCTCGTCCAAGAAAAGAACCGTGGAGCATTTCCACAGCGGCCTGAACCCCGGCGGACATTTCTTCCTGGGACACTCCGAGTCGCTCTACGGCATCAACGAACAGTTCCGCCTGGTGCACTTCCCAAATGCGACGGCCTACTTGAAACCCGTTCCGGGCGAACCCGCGGGAGGCGCGCAATGAACGCAGGCACGAGCCAGATCCTGTCGAAAAAAGTGAACGAGCTTGGCAATTTGCCCGCGATGCCTTCGGTGCTCAACTCTCTCACCGAACACTTTTCCCAGGACCCTTCCAGAATGAACATTCGCAAAGTGGTCGAGTTGATTTCCTACGACAAATCGCTCGCCGCGCATTGCCTGCGCATGGCCAATTCCGCGCTCTTCCACCGGTACTCCGAGATTCAATCTGTGAACGACGCCGTCCTGGCGCTCGGTCTGGGCCGCGTGCGCGACATCGTATACTCCTGCAGCCTGCCGCAGCTGTTCGTCGGCGCTAAGCAGGGTATGGCGCCCGCGACTTTCTGGCGCCACGCGCTCGGTACCGCACTCATTAGCCAGCATCTCGGCCAGCGGCTCGCCGTCGCTTGCCAGGACAAGCTATATCTGGCCGGCTTACTGCACGACATCGGCATCCTGGTCAATGCCCTGCTTTTTCCCCGTGAGTTTGCCGGGATCTTACACACCGCCGAAACCGCTGAAGTTCCGCTCTGCGAAGTCGAGCAGCAAGAGCTCGGCTTTAGCCATTGTGAGAGTGGACGCATCCTGGCCGATATCTGGAAATTGCCGGCTTCCATCTCGACGGTGATCGAATTTCACCACACGCCGCCAAGCGAAGGAGATGATGTCGAACTTTCGGCGATCGTCTATTTGCCGACGTGCTTTGCCGCCTGCGCGGTCTCGGCTACGGTTACTATGAGGCCCGCGAATTTGACCTGGGTTCCGAACCCGCCTGGCGAACACTCGCTGAGAGATACCCAGTCGCCGCACAGATGGACATGGCGCGGTTTACTTTCGAGCTGGATGCCTACTGCGTCGAGGTGCATGCGATGGTAGACGCCATCCTTGCGGGACGCCCCAAATGACGGAAAATTTTCTTAGCGGATGCCGCCAGATGTGTTGCCGTAGGAATGGCCGGCGCGGGCCGAACAAAAGACAGGGAGCGGAACCACTCCTCGGAGGAATACTGTGACACCCATGATGGATCACGCATCGCGAACGCAGGTCCCCTACGACACGGCCTGGCGAAACACTCTGGAGTGCGCAACGATCGAAGTCTTCGAGATGATGGCCCGGGTCCGGCTCACTTCTGTCGCGGCGCCCGATGGAGAGCCGCTCGGGGAGCAGACCGCCATGGTCGGTCTGGCCGGGGCCCTCTGCGGCATGGCCACCATCCGCTGCTCTAGCGCCACCGCCGCCAAGCTTGCCACCCGCATGCTCGGCGACGACGCCACCTCAAATCCCTCGATGGTTGCCGACGCCTTGGGCGAGCTTTGCAACATGGTCGCCGGAAATTTCAAGGCCAAGGTTCAGTCGCTGGCCGATCATTGCGTGCTATCGGTGCCCACGGTCATTTCAGGAGAAGACTACGAGGTGCAGACGCCCGAACCGAGTGTGGGGTGCATCTTTGCGCTCGCGTACGATGGCGACCCGGTTTGGATTGCTCTGGTCGTCCACGTTTAACCGTGGTGTCCGCCAGGCACACTTCGCGCCGCGTGCAGTTCCAAATAGGGAATTAGCGGGGCCGCCAGACCAGCGGTTTAAACATTCAGCAACCGAGGAAAAACGCCAGCTCTAAGCGTTCGCGGTTCGCGCCAGCTTGAGGGACGGACGCAAAAGCGACCCCGCCGCTCGCGCCCGAGGCCTCGTCAACCGCGGCTCGCCTTCCATTTCTGTCACATCTTTGGCGCCGTAGAAATTCTCTTTTTCGCAAACCTTGCAGCGCAGATTGAACACCGCCGGATTGATTTCACGGGCGGTTTCCGAGCCTTCAGCGTCGACTTCCGTCGCCATCTTCGCGATTCGCTTCGGTACCGGAATCGCTTCACCGCAGGAGTAGCAACGTACCCCCGCGTAACGCTGCTCGGCAGTAGCTTCCGTCATCATTGCACCTCGGGATGAATTAACCTCAGGTTGAACCAGGAAAGCGTATTCTACAGCGGCGGCAAGCTCGGGGATAGCTCAATTTTGCCGTGTCAAAAATCGCGCCTGTGGGTATCCACCCGCCTCGGCGGCATTACGCCCATTAGTCAGTTAAGCTTCGCTTTATCAATATGATAGACTCAAGCAGGAAGGAGGTCGCCTCGCCATTTTCCAAGAGAAACTCACTAGAATTCCACAGGGCTTGCATCGTCATTCCTAATCTTTGTCGGGCAGGAAGCCGCTGGGGCGAGGAAACGCCAGACCACTGCATCGGCGCCACCGAATTTGCTTGGCATTCAGACGCGAGGGACTGACCGCTCTTCCTAGCCCCGAATTGCTGCGGCCGCGCGCTAGATCGATTCGTCGCAATCAAGTCGCGAGAAGCTCCCTGCGCTTTGGATTCCCATCGAATTGCGCGCCAAAATGTGCTAACAAAGGCCCTTAAAATTCGTCTGAAGGAACGCGAACCGCCTTCTGCCATCCCTAATTAGAGAATCTGTGCGAATGATCCCAATAAACCTGCGGGGGCAACCATGAACCGTCGTAAGCCGTCTCGAAACCTCCATCGGAAGCACGCGCCGCGACCCCTTCTGTCCATCTTCGCACTGCTGGTGCTGGCTTGCTTTTTTCCTGAACGTGGCTCGGCCCAGACGGTGGACGAAGTGATCGCCAAAAACATCCAAGCGCACGGGGGCATGGAGAAACTCAAGTCTGTGGATACCATCCGCATCACCGGAAAATTCGTGGCCGGAGGGTTCCGCGCCGGCTTCCTGCAGGAAAATAAGCGCCCGGACAAAGTCCGCGAAGAGACGATCATCCAGGGCCTCGCCCAGGTCCAGGCCTACGACGGCAAGACGGGTTGGCAAGTCAATCCCTTTCAGGGACGGCGCGACGCCGAACTCCTCTCCGCTGACGATCTGAAGAGTTTGCAAGAAGATGCGGATATTGACGGCCCGCTGGTCGATTACAAACAGAAAGGGCACACGGCGGAATTGATGGGCCACGATTCTGTGGAAGGCACCGACTGCTACAAGGTGAAGCTCAGCCTGAAAAACGGCGACGTGCGCATTTATTACCTCGACGCCGACTCCTTCCTGGAACTGAAGATTGAAAATCAATCCAACATCCGCGGCACAGTGCAGTACACCGAGATGTTCTACGGCGATTACGAGCAAGTGAACGGCATCTACTACCCCTTCGAGTTCGAGCAGGGCCAGAAAGGCTCTGCCGATCGCGTCAAATTTTCCGTGGAGAAAATCGAGATTAACATCCCGCTCGCGGATTCGCTCTTCACCTTGCCTGCGGCTCCTGCCGCCAAACCTGCCGCCAAGGCTCCCGGGGGTGCGCAATGAACCCGCGCCTAGCAACGAAAGCCGTGCACCAATCCGAAGCCCCCGTCGCGTTCGGCCAAATCGCTCACAAGGATCTCCCAAAGAAGATGCCCAAATCCGCGCCGCTATATTTCAGCCTCTTCCTATTCGTCGCATTCCTGACAATTCCTCAGCAGTCCAGCGCCCAGGAGGCCAAGTCCGCACCGAAATTTGACTCCGATACCATCTCCGGTCTCGGCGCGCGCAATATCGGCTCCGCCGAGATGAGCGGCCGAGTCGCCGCGCTTTCCGCGGTAAAAGAAGATGGCCGTCTCACCGTCTACATCGGCGCCGCCAGCAGCGGCGTCTGGAAATCCGTCAATGGCGGCACAACGTTCAAACCCGTCTTCGATAAAGAAACTTCGCAATCCGTCGGCGCCATCGCCATTGACCCGCAAGCCCCAAAAACCATCTGGGTGGGCACCGGTGAATCCTGGACGCGCAACAGCGTCTCCGTCGGCGACGGAATCTATAAATCCACCGACGGCGGCGAAAACTGGACCAACATGGGCCTGAAAGACTCCGAGCGCATCTCGAAAATCCTGATTGATCCCAAGGACGGCAACACGGTTTACGCCTGCGTCCCTGGAAAGCTCTGGAGCGACAGCGACGACCGCGGCGTGTACAAAACCACCGACGGCGGCAAAACTTGGACCAAGATCCTGAAAGGTTCCAATCTCTCGACGGGCTGCTCGATGATGTCCATGAGCTCCGCCGATCCCAAAGTGATTTTCGTGGGCCTGTGGGATTTCCGGCGTAAAGGCTGGACGTTCCGCTCCGGCGGCGACGGCCCCACCGCACCCAGCGGCAGCGGCCTCTTCATGACCACGGACGGCGGCGCCACCTGGACCGACCTCGACGAAAACAGCGCGAAAGGCTTGCCACCGAAACCGTGGGGCCGCATCGCTGTCACCATCGCGCCGTCCAAGCCAAATGTCGTGTACGCCCTCATCGAATCCACGCGCAGCGCACTCTATCGTTCAGACGACGGCGGAAAAACCTGGCAAGAGCGCGACCGCAGCCAGTGGATGGTGTGGCGCCCGTTTTACTTTGCGAACCTCATCGTAGATCCGAAAAACGAAAACAAAGTCTATAAACCCGACCTCACGCTAATCATGAGCGACGACGGCGGCAAAAGCTTCAGCTCCATCGGCGGCAGCGCTCACGGCGATTTCCACGACGTGTGGGTGGACCCGGACAACACCAATCACCTCATCGCCGGCGATGACGGCGGCGTCTGGTATTCCTACGACAGCGGCAACACCTGGTGGAAAGCGGGCAACCTCCCGATTTCGCAGTTCTATCACGTCAGCTTGGACGATGCCGACCCGTTCCACGTCTTCGGAGGCCTGCAGGACAATAGCGATTGGATCGGCGATTCCGCCTATCCCGGCGGAATTACCAATCACCGCTGGGAGAATCTGTACGGCGGCGATGGCTTCTTCGTGTTTTCCGATCCCGCCGACCCCAATTACGTCTACGCGGAAGCCCAGGGTGGCGATGTTTCGCGCGTGAATCGCATCACCCTGTCTTCGCGTAGCATCAAGCCCCAGCCCAACTACGGAGAAGGGAAGCTGCGTTTCAACTGGAACACGCCGATTCACATGAGTCCGAACGAAAAGGGCACCATCTATATCGGCGCGCAATTCCTTTTCCGCTCGCGCGACCACGGCCAGACCTGGGACCGCATTTCTCCCGACCTGACCACCAACGATCCGGAAAAACAGAAGCAGGAAGAATCCGGCGGCGTCACCGTGGACAATTCCTACGCCGAGATGCACACCACCATCTATTCCATCAGCGAATCTCCGCGCGATGGTCAAACCATCTGGGTCGGCACAGACGATGGCAATGTGCAGCTCACGCGCGATGGCGGCAAAACCTGGACCAACGTGGTCGCAAACGTTCCCGACTTGCCGAAATCTTCCTGGGTATCATGGGTGGAAGCCAGCCGCTTCGATCCCGCCACGGCTTACGTCACCTTCGATCGCCATACCTTTGGTGATATGGACCCGCACGCTTACAAAACGACGGATTATGGCAAGACGTGGACTTCGATCGTCGCGAAAGATAGCGGCGTCCGCGGCTTTGCTCACGTCATTAAAGAAGATACTGAATCGCCAAACTTGCTTTTTCTCGGCACCGAATTCGGATTGTGGGTTTCGCTCGATGGCGGCAAGCAGTGGGCGCAATATAAGGGCAACGAATTTCCAGACGTCCCCGTCCGCGACATCGCCATTCAACCGCGCGAATCTTCACTCGTCGTCGCGACACACGGCCGCGGCATCTGGATCGTTGACGACATTACGCCTTTGCGCAAACTCACTCCCGAAGTGATGGCGCAAGACGCCGCGTTCGTTCCCGGCAAACCGGTCCAGCAGCGCTTGAATGCCAATGGCGGCTGGCCCGATGGCAGCGCCGTATTCATCGGACCCAACCCGCCCGATGGCGCCTTGATCTACTACTTCCAGAAGAAGCGCCACATTTACGGCAAAATGAAAATTGAGATTCTCGACGCGCAAGGAAAATTCGTGGACACCGTTCCGGCGAATAGTCGCCGCGGCCTCAGCCGGGTGGAATGGTCCATGCGCCTGAAAGCTCCGCGCGTGCCGCCCGCAGCCACAGCGGCATTCGAAGCCGCGACGGGACCGCGCGTTTTGCCCGGCACCTACACCGTGAAAATGACGCGCGGCACCGAAACCTACACCACGCCGCTCGTCGTGACCCTCGACGCGCGCGCCAAATTCAGCGTCGCGGACCGCAAGGAAAATTTCGACGCAATCATGCGCGTCTACAACCTCCTCGGCGATATGACCTTCGACGTGGAACGCATCAACGGTGTGCGCGACGAACTTGCCGCGCGTGCCTCAAAGCTTCCAGCAAACGATCCGCTGCGCAAGCAGCTCGAATCCCTCGCCGCCAAATGCGAGGAAATGCGCAAGAAAATCGTCGCCACCACGGAAGGCGGCGCAATCACCGGAGAAGAGCGCATCCGCGAACACACCACCGAGCTATATGGTGATCTGAATAACTACGAAGGCCGTCCCGCCGCGTATCAATTGGCGCGCATCGACTCACTGATGCATGATCTCGACGATGTCTCCAAGGAATTCGACGCCTTCGTCGCCAAGGACCTCAGCGCTGCGAATTCTTCACTGAAGAAGAAAAAACTCGAACCGATTCAGCCGCTTTCGCGCGAGCAGTGGGACAAAACCAGCAACGACTCCGATTCCGCCGCCGCGCCCAGCGGCATGCTCTGGCACAATCGCGATTAGGCCGGACTGTGTCACCCGAAGCGCTCTCCGTCAGGGCACGGTTTTAGCCGTGCCAAAGAGCCGCAATAGCTCAGGGGCTTCAGCCCCTGAGGTCGTGTCACGCCTAGGCCACACGCGCGGAACTTCGTGCATCGCATTTGCGTACATTGAGGCGGGGCTGGAGGTGTCTCGATGGGAACACTCTGGCAGGATTTCTCCCACGCCGGCCGCATGCTCAGGAAGAACCCCGGCTTTACCGCGGTTGCGATTCTCACATTAGCCCTCGGCATCGGCGCTTCCGCCGCCATCTTTAGTGTTATTGACCACGTCCTCCTCGAACCCTTTCCTTACAAAGACGCGAACCGTCTGATGACCATCGAAATTCATGACACCGACCAGAGCGATCCCGGCGGCCGCGGCGGATTTACCACTCCTGAGTTTTTAGACTACGCCGAACAGAGTCACGTCTTCGACGGCGTCATCGGCGATAGCAATGCCGACATGCTCTACACCACCAAAGAGGGAACGGAACGCTTCAGCGGCCATCGCGCTACCCCTGGCACTTTCGAATTTCTCGGCGTTCCACCGCTTCTTGGCCGCGCGTTGCAGCCGGACGATTACAAACCCGGTGCGCCGCCTGTCTTCGTGATGCGTTACAAGACTTGGGTCGCACGTTTCAGCTCCGATCCGAAGATCCTGAACAAAACTTTCGTGCTGAACGGAACGCCCCGAACTCTCGTCGGCGTCATGCCTCCACGCTTTGCCTTCGGCGACGCGGACCTCTGGATACCCGATCCAATGGAACGCTCATCCACGTCAAACGATAGCCAATTTCCGATCTATTGGTGGTTGCTCACTCGTCTGAAGCCCGGCGTCTCCGTCCCGCAGGCTGAGGCGGATCTCACGGTCGTGGCGCAACGTTTGTCAAAGGTCTATCCGAAGGACTACCCCAAGCATTTCAACGCGCGCGTGGTTTCACTCGCCGATAACGTCGTCGGTGAATTTCGCTCCACGCTTTTCATCGTTCTTGCGGCCGTGGGATTGCTCCTGCTGATTGGCTGCGGCAATGTCGCCAGCTTACTGCTCGCGCGCGCCACCACCCGCGAAAAGGAATTCGCCATCCGCTCAGCTCTGGGCGCCAGCCGTTGGAGAATCGTCCGCCAGCTTCTGATCGAGAGTTTTCTGCTGGCCGTCGGGGGCGCGATATTTGGCTGTCTGATGGCCTGGGCTGGCCTGCGAGCGCTGGTCGCCGTCATACCTCAAAATATTATTCCCGCGGAAGCGGAGATCCGCATGAACGCGCCGGTGCTTCTGTTCGCTCTGGCCGTGGCCGTGATGACCGCCATCATTTTCGGCCTGGCTCCGGCGCTGCAAATTTCGCGTCGCGACCTGAACGACCCGCTACGCGATAGCGGTAAGGGCGTCAGTGGCGGGTTTCGTCACGGAGGCGTGCGCAATGCCGTCGTCGCGCTCGAAGTCGCGCTCTCTCTCACGCTGCTCATCAGCGCGGGCCTGCTAATGAAAAGCTTTCTCGCGCTCCGCCAGGTGCATCTCGGGCTGCAGCCCGATCACATCTTGGTGATCCGTCTCCCGCTTCCTGAAGACCGCTACAAGACTGCCGAGCAGGTCACCTCTTTTTTCCGCCCGCTTCTGCTAAGGCTGAAATCCCTGCCCGGAGTCGTGGACGCGACGGAAACCAGCACGCTGCCTCCCTATGGCGGGATTCCCAGCAACGTCGAAGTTCCCGGCAAGGTGCACCAGGAAAAATGGTCCGCGCTCTTTCAACTTTGCAGCGAAGGATATTTCCCCACGCTACGGATTTCCTTCTTGCAGGGACGCCCGTTCACAGAATCTGAAGTGAATGGCGCGCGCAAGCTGGCGGTGGTGAACCAGGAGTTCGCGCGGAAATTTCTTGCCAGTCACAATCCGATCGGCGAGCGCTTTCATTTGCTCGGTCTGGAAGCTTTTGCCGATCCGGTGCGCGACGCGTGGTTTGAAATCATCGGCGTGGTAGCCGACGTAAAAAATCAAGGCCTGCAGCAGCCGATTCTTCCCGAAGTCTGGATTCCCTATACGGTGACGGGCGCCGCGCGCCGCGGAATCCTGGTCCGCACCGCCCGCGATCCCCTGATGATGACAAACGCCGTACGCGATGAAATTTGGGCCACGGACCGCGGCGTCGCGCTCACGATGACCGGCACGATGGAGGGCTACATCAATTCGTTTTCCTATTCGCAGCCGCGCTTCGGATTTTTGCTGATGGGAATTTTTGCCGGCATCGGCTTGATTCTTGTCACCATCGGCGTCTATAGCGTGATCGCCTACACTACTGCGCGCCGCACCCATGAAATCGGCATTCGCATGGCGCTCGGCGCGCAACCGCAAAATATTATGCGGCTGATCGTCGGTCAGGGCAGCCGCATGGCGCTGATTGGCATCGTGTTGGGCCTCGTTGCGTCTTTCGCGCTGACGCGCCTCTTGGCCTCAATGCTTTTCGAAGTGAAGCCCAGCGATCCGCTGATCTTCGCCGGAGTATCGCTGCTGCTTTTAGCCGTCACGCTAGTCGCGTGCTACATCCCCGCGCGCCGCGCCATGCGCGTAGACCCAATGGTCGCTCTCCGCTATGAATAGTCGAGGCCGTCGTTAGAATTGCGCCTCAAAGCGCGCGAACTCCACTTCCTCTTTCCACTCCAGCCGCGCTCGTTCGCTTCCGGCCAGCAACGCGCGGCAGCCCGCGGACGAAGGCTCGGCTTCCAGCCTGTCGTTCGCGCAAGTGCCCACCATCGTGAAATTTTCCGGCGCAGTCCACAAACTCGCGCCTGGCACGAACGCATGATCCAAACTGTCGCGCACCATGCGCTTTAGCGTCGGGTAATCCACGTGATAGCCCACTACCGCGCGCTTGAAATACCAGGTCAATTCGGAGCGCACGATCCCCTCATCGTCTGTCGCAATCGCCACTGGCACGCCTGCGTACAGGTAAATCGGCAGCACGTTATCCGCGCCAGTCATCCCACGCACGACTTCATGGCTATAAACGCAGTCTTCGACCAAAATGTGCCGAGCCTTCATCTCCGCCAGCAAGCCAGGAACATCTTTCTCGTACACCACATCCAGCCCGTGCCCGATGCGTTCCGCGTGTCCCACCTCAATGGACTCGCGAATGTGCGACGCCCACAGCTCTTCGGGTTTCACTTCGCCGGGAGTGAGTTCTCCCGCGTGCAGCGAGATGTGCACGCGCGGATAGAGTCCATGAAGATAATCGAGCACGCGCATGTGCAAATCGAAATCGTGCAATGCGCAATATTCGTCCTGCGATTGCACCAGGTTCACAGCGACCACGCCCGGGTCAACGCTCGCGATCTCAAACCCCGCCACCATCTGCGCAAAAACTTCTTCCTTCGGGAATGCGCGCAAGACCTGATTCTGGAAACGCAAGGTGACGCCGCATCCCACATCAGGCATGGCCGTGGCGCACTTCAGAATCTCCCGCATTTTGCTTTCGCCAACGTCGAGATTCTTGCGGCCGTCCGCAACCACCTGCGCCATGCCGCCCGCGAGTAGCCGCTGGCGCATCACCGAAAAATCGTCGTTCCATCCAAGTTCGCGCCCCAGCTTCATCGCTTCGCCTTGGTCCGGCGTGAGCATCGTCTCCAAGTAAATCTCGCGTTGCGCACCCGCTCGATGAACCACTTCGGCGAACATCTCGCCCCAATGCCCGTTCGTCACCGGATCGAATTTTCCGAATGCTGCAAAAAAATGGTGCCGGATGTCGCGATCGTCCGGGCTAGGCACAAAATTCCGGATGGACCAGGTATCAATCACGTGATTGCGCAGCGGAAAATCGGTCAAAGCCTCCGCAGCAGGAACGCGCCCTTGCGCGGGATTGCACGGCGGCGGCGTCAGCGTAACAGCGACGCGATCAATGCATAGCCCGTCTTCCACCGCGTAATCAATATAGCTTTCTGCGTAGACCGCTCCCGTAAGGTGATGATGCAAATCCCCGCCCTTCGGCATGCGATCGAGAAAATCCATCAAAGCCGCAGGATTCTCACGCACGGACTCCAAATACTCCGCAGTCCGCTGCGCAGCCGAGTCGGACTGCGCCATGGCCGCCACACTACCCAAAAACGCGGCGGACAACACGGTCATTGTCATCGCTAGTGCTCGGAACACAGGCGCTCCAATATAACGACCAGGAATATTACAGGAGAAGAAGAGCCACTTCGTGCTGCGATTAGAAATATCTTCGTCTTTTGTTTTGTTAGAGTTGTGGGCGTTTTTGAATGAGGTCTTGTTGCGGTTAGAAAGGCGCTGATGGGTGACGAGTGACGGGCGGCAACTGAACGACGAACCAAGCGTTTTGGCCACACTCCTGCGGCTTGTTCACCTCGCCTGCCGCGCCGCCAGCCTGCCAGCATGTTGCGCCCCCGGTGCAGCGAAAACCTGCCCCCGACGCATGCTAGCATATTTATCATCTGGTTATCGGACACAAATCACAAGAAAACGGATGCGAGCGATTCCATGCTCCGGTGCCGGACCGTCTTTACCAGCGGTGATCTCGACATATGCGACTGTTCTTAAGTTTTCAGCTGGGTTTCAGCTTGCCGCGACCGCCGCATTCCTGGGTAAAAGATCGGCGAAAATAAATCCATCTCGTTCCACAATTTCGCCCGGGGTGACCGGTATTTCCTCACGGAACATCGGGCCCGCGCACGCGAACGTGTGGAACTCCCCGTTTTCACCGCACGGATCAACCTCATGAGGCAGAGCCGCAAGAAGATCCCGATCGAACCGCCGTCCCGCGAATCCGCGATCCAGATGACGCGGGTCCACGCACGTCAAATACGCGGACAAACCGCCCGCGAGCATATCATCGGCGAGCCGGCGCGTATCGCGGCCCCACAGCGGGAACACCGGAGACATTCCGCACTGCGCGAGTTGCCTTTCGCGAAACGCCCGAATGTCCTCGAGAAAAAGATCGCCAAAAATCACATGACGCACGCCCTCGGCTCTCGCCCGGTCCATCGCTTCGCTCATCGCTTGTTCGTAAATTTCGTTCGGGCAAGGCGATGGGATCGGCACCTTCACTAATGGCAAACCAGCCGCCGCTGCTTGCATCTCAAGCAGACTTTCACGCACCGCGTGCATTGCGACGCGTTTGTACGTGCGATTTACAGTGGTGAGCAAAGCCACAACGTCAAACGCAAATTCCGCGCCGCCGGGCTCAACCGCACTCTGGCGCACAGTGTGCAGCGCCCAAGCGCTATCCTTGCCACTACTCCAAGCAAGCCACGCTTTGGGTCGAATCACACCCCGCGCTTTTGTATTGTTGGCCATCGAGTTCCGCTAGCGTTCGCTCCGATCAAACCTTCATCGGCATCAGGGACATTTCGACCTGGAACTTGCTGACCGAGTGGATCGCTCTCTCGGCGGATTTAATTCACCGGCTGTTCACGCTGGATCAGGGCAATCCGCTTCACTTGATTGCGGGCCACATGCTGAACGGTCCCTCCAATACGGATCAGGACCTCCGTGGCAGACATCGATTCCACGTCCCCGCTCAAGAGCGAACCATCCCGCAGTTCGACGGTATCGTGCGCGGATGTTCCCAGCTCGTAACTTACGCTCCCACCGGAAACATCGTCGGCAGTTGTCTCCAGCGGAAAAGTCCCGGAATTGAAACCCTCTTTGCTGAACGACAGTACGTGTTTCCCTGGAGTAACCTGTACGATTTTCGGTGTAGTTCCCGTGGGAATGCCGTCAAGTTTCAAATCGGCGCCCTGCGGCACGGAGTTCACCGTAATCGAAATCATCTTGGCAGGAAGAAATGATTGCAGTTCAGCCGGGAGCGACTTAGGAACAAGCTCCAGCGAAGCGATTGTTCCGGAGGCGTTAACAAACGTCTGAAATTTGATGATCGCTCCCGGGCTCACGTCGCTGATACTGATCCACCCGTCTCCAATCCGTTCTTTTGCTTTATCAAAAACATAAAGCGTGAACTCGGCATTCGGGAGTTTCTTGTTCCAAAGATTCTCGGTGGTTACGTCAACCGTGTAATTGTGCTGCCTGCCAGTGGAACTCGTTTCCCTAAATTTACCGAAGCTAAATCGCAGGACCGGTGCGCCGGCAGCCGGCCAGACGATGACCTGTGCCGGAACCTCTCTAGCGCTTGACGGGAATGGCAGGGCAAGAAGAACGCACCAGACTGCCAACGCGTATGGACGCACGATTCACCCCGGGTCGCCAGTATAAACCATCAGGTTTGCGCTTTGATACTTGAAGGGTTACGTACAGCGAAATTAGCTACTTCGCCTACGGCCGCCACGGACGGAAGCTCTTTTCTTAGTGCCGCTACCACACCACGAGAATCCGTCGATACCGTCGAGCGTAATTGGCCTCGGCTTTCCCGCTCGGCGCACTACTCATACCTTAGCGCCACCATCGGGTCCAACTGCATCGCCCGACGCGCCGGCGCGTAGCACGCCCACAATCCAATTCCGCCGAGCACCACCGTAGCCGTCACAAACGTTAGCGCATCGGTGGGGCTCACTCCGATCAGCAGCGTAGCCATCGAACGCGTCAACGCCCACGCCACCAGCATCCCGGAAAGCACGCCCACGATCACCAACATCAATCCTTGCCCTAAAACCAGCCGCAGGATGTCCCGTCGCCCCGCGCCGAGCGCCATGCGGATTCCAATCTCGTGCGTCCGCTGGCTCGCCGCAAACGAAACCACTCCGTACACTCCAACCACCGCGAGCGTCAGCCCCAAAATCCCCATGGCCAGCGCGAGTGTCGCGCCCACGCGAAACATCCAGGATCCTTGCGGCCCGGCCAGCGACTCGTTCATCGTCTGCACCACCATAATCGGCATGTTCGGATCCACTGACCGCACTGTGTTCTGCACTTCGGTCATCAGGCTTTCCGGCGGCACCGATGAGCGCAGCTGCAATGTCCGGTACGAAGTGAAATGCTGCGCCATCGGAACATAGAAATACCTTTCGTGGCTAAAGCCCATAAACAAGTACTTCCCGTCCTTTGCCAACCCCACGATTTGGATGAACGGCCCGTTCGCGCTCTTCAGGCTGAAGCGTTTGCCGAGCGGATCTTCGTTCGGCCAAAACGCCTGCGCCATTGACTCATTCACGATCGCGACGAGCGGCGCCTTTTCATCGTCGTTCCGTTGGAATGCGCGCCCGCGCAGCAGCGGCACTCGCATCGTATCGAAATAGTGTCTCGTCCACGCGGTTGTTCGCCACCACCGGCGGTTGCTGCCCGATGGGCAGAGGATGCCCTTCGATATAAATCGGCGTCGCGTCGTTCACGATCCCCATCGGAACGCAGTACGCGAGACTCACGTTTTCCACGCCGGGAAGTGCCCGAACCTTCTCCTCCACGTCCCGATAGAAAGTATTGGTCCGGACTTCGTCGTATCCCACTTCTTTCGGGTCCAGCACAACATTCAGCACGTGATTGGGATCAAATCCCATGTAAGTCTGCTGCACGCGCAGTAGGCTCCGCACAAATAATCCTGCCACGATCAAGAGCACCAGCGAACCGGCCACTTGAGCCACCACCAAAGCGCTGCGAACGCGATGGCGGCCCACTCCCGCCGCGTCGCTTCTTCCGGCGCCATGCAGCACGCTATTCAGATCCGCGCGTCCCGCGCGCCATGCCGGCCACAAACCCACCACAATGCCGGTTAAAAGAGCGGCGCCCAGCGCGTAGACAAAAACACGCCAGTCAAAACCGAAACTCAACTGCACTGGAAGTTTCAGATCCGGCATAAGCGCGGCGATTGCCCCGTTGGCCCACTCGCCGATAAGCAGTCCGCCCGGCTCCGCCGACCAGCGCGAGCACCAGACTTTCGGTCAGAAGTTGCCGCATCAGCCGCCCGCGGCCAGCCCCCAGCGCCGCACGAATCGCCATCTCGCGTTGCCGCATCGTCGCCCGCACCAGCAGGATATTCGCCACATTCATGCACGCCAGCAGCAGCACCAGCGCGGCCAGCGCCAAAAAGATCCCCGCGACCAACGGAACGACGTTGCTCGAAAACGGCTCCGGCCGCGACAATCTTTCTGGAATCACGCGCACCGTCACGCCTTTGTCCGTCGCCGGATAAGTTTCCTCCAGACGCTTCGCCACCACATTCACGGCGCTCTGGGCCTGGCTCAGACTCACATTCGGGCTCAATCTGGCCAGCACATTCAATGTCCGCGCGTTGCGGTTGTTCCAGAACTTCGCTGCGTCGGAGGGCAGCCATCATGTTCAGCGGGACGTAGCCATCCATATCCATCCCGAAGTCTGCGCCGTGAAATTCTTTCGGCGTCACTCCGATAATCGTCGCCTCTTGCCCGTCAATCAGCGCTTGCTTGCCCACCACGCTCGCATCGCCGCCGAAGGTCTTCTGCCAGTAGGCATAGCCCAGCACAACAGAAGGATCCCGGCCCCCCGGCTTCTCCCTCCGATGGAAGTAACAAGCGGCCCAGCGCGGGCTGCACACCGAGCCCTGAGAAATAATTTCCAGTAACGTAGCAGTACACAAATTGATTGGCTTTGCCGTCTACGCTCAGCCCGCCGATATCTATCTGCGAGGCGAGAATGTCGGAAAATACATTTGCCTGTTTCCGGAGGTCCACCAACTGCGGATAGGAAAGCGTGAAAATTCCGAGCGTGTCGCCTTGCATCCGCCCCGCCAGCATCATGATCTGTTCAGGAGATTTCACCGGCAGAGGACGCAGGAAAAATCCATTCACCATTCCGAAGATCGCGGTATTCGCGCCGATGCCCAGCGAGAGAGTAAGCACCACAATCAACGTCAGCGAAGGCGATTTCGCCAGCATTCTGAGGGCGTATCGAACGTCTTGCCAAACCGTGCCCATGAGGGTGTCTCCTCGGATCAGCAGGTGATGATAGTTAAGCACACGCAGACCCACAAGCAGACTCGATGCATCTACATGCCAATCAGTAACTTACAACGGGAGATACCCACCGCTTATCGAGCTGGCTGAGCGGTTCCGAGACCCATCGTTGCGAAAACGGACACCCATTCCGTGCCCGGATTTGCCCTCAATAGGACGCGCAATACCGCGTCGGTTCAATCGTTTCTAAGGCTTGCTCGGCTCGGTTTTCCAGAAATCGATGCCCGCCGCTTGCGTAGGCACATCCACGGTGGCGACGGTTTTCAGCGCGTCCAGGTCAATCACTTCCACCGTGCCGGGATCGTCGCCGACTCCTTCCACGGAAATAAACGCATAGCGATTATCGGGAGTAACCACCGCGCCGTGCACAACTTTGCGCTTCGTCGGCAAGCGCGCGAGTTCCTTGCCGCTCTTCGGATCGAAGATCGAAACAGATTGCCCGCGCTTGTTTGTCGCGACGAGTCGGCCATCCTTCGTCATCGCCAGGTTGTAAACCCCATTCCCCGCCGCAAATCTCCGCGAAAGTTTCCAGGTGGCGGCGTCAATCACCGCGATATCATTCGATTTGTTACAAGCCACATAAATCTCCGAACCATCGTTCGAAGGTTGCGCCCACGTGGGCACGCACGTAAGCTCCTTCATGTTCATCTGCATGTGCGGCGGGCCGTCCATGCCCATCTCTTTTCCGGAGCTAAGCATGAACGTGCGCGCAACGTCGAATTTTTCCGTGTCAATTTCCGTGACCATGTCGTCCATCATGCACGCCGAATATTGTTTCGTTCCGTCCGGGCTCAGTCGCGAACCGTGCGGCATCGTGCAGGTGGTGATGCGCTTCACCTCGATCATCGGGTCGGTGGCCACCACGGAAACCGAAGAGGGAACCATATCGCCGTGAAAATTTGCATTCGCCACGTAGAGGAATTCGCCGTCTTTGGAAATATCCGCCGTCGCAGGGAATAAACCCAGCGGCGCATACTTCACCACTTCTTCGGTCCCGGTCTTCATTTTCCACACCGAGCCGTCCGGTCGCCCGTGCCCCACGGAAACGTAGACAAACTGCTTGTCCGGAGAAATGGCGATGCCGTGCGGCCCGTTGATGTCCACCGGCATGATCCCGATGTGCGTTTCATGCACTTCCTGCAAGCCATGCGGCCCGAAACGCAGCAGCACCACCTTGTCCGCCGATTCGCATACCACATAAACCAGGTAATCCTGCGTCGGAATGCGGGAGGCGCGGCCGCGGACTGTGGCTTTGGCTCAGAGATTGCCCGCGGAGCGAGGGCGATGCAAAGAAGCGCGCCAAGAGCGAAGCGCAAGGGTGCGCGAACTGCGCGTCGCATCAATACTGTCTCTGCCGTGTTCGGTCATGAATGCACCTCGATTTCCACTCGCTGGCTCGTGCCGATGGAATTTTTGCGGACACAAGTCTACAACCGAAACAATCCACCGGCGGTGAAATCAGCCGGGCCGCCCTTACTTGGCCCGGCCGGAAAATCGAAAAATTCAATCGTTCGTCGAAGGCGCCGCGCGCCAAAAGCTCGGAGCTGGCCTGCACGAATTCCAGTCCCGCCAGCATCTGCCCGCGCTCGGACCGAATCAATCGCGCCACGCGACAAAGCAGATCCTCTTCCGTTTGCATGTTGGTGAGAATCAATTCCTGCTGGCGCGCTACACCCGCCGAAATCGGCACCAATCCTCCACGCGCGCTCACGTTAATGGTCTCCGTCGGCTCGAAAAAGGGTTCTTCGCCGACCCGACCATACACCAGCACGGGCATCGTGATCGGCAATCGCTGCGCGCGGCGCTGATCGTGCCACGACCCGGAGATGTTCTTGTGCCCATCGCGGCCGGAGCGGCTGCCGCGCCGACCGAAGAATCCGGCGAAAATATCTCCCAAGCCCACACGCACCCCCATTTAGAGATATGCGCTCTTGCGCTCTAGCTCGCAAGCGTTTTCGCCACGC